>OZ242379.1:0-2276242 GCA_965209225.1 Thermodesulfobacteriota bacterium
CTCTAAGGAAAAAAGCCGGCGGAGACTGGTTACAGCCCGGGGAAAATCACCGCCGTGTTTTCTCCGAAAGCTCGCTCAAAAAGGCATCCGCTGAGAATTTTCCACCGAAAAGCGGGGAAAGACAGCTCTCCCCAATACCCTTGAGTCCCGAAAAGGAGCCGCCTTCTACGTCAAGCCCCGGCAAATGGGGCAGGACCCCGAGTATGTTCACCGAGAAAACATCCTGCAAGACGGCCGGGTTGGTCGCTGAAGCCACGTCCGCAGGTTCCGGAAATCCGTTTATCACTACCCCGAGCACACGTGCGCCCCTTTGCCTGGCGTACTCAAGCGAAAGAGCGGTATGGTTAAGAGTGCCGAGCCCCGGACGGGCGACTATAACCATCGGGGCACCAAGATCAATCTATTATGTCCCGAAGAGGAATATCAACCCCTTCAATCGCGGCAGCTCGATAGGGAGAAAGGGGAACTTTCAGGCGGCAGGGAGAAACCTCCGAGAGCACGCAGTCTTTTCCCAGAAATGCGTAGATGTACTCGGCGTCGCTCAGGCCTTCGGTATCCGTTCCAGTCTGAAACGGCTTTATTACTCCGGTCACAAGACCTTTTTCCCATAGAAGGGCCGCGAGCGCCGCAGTGACCGCGGTTTTTCCCACTCCCGTGTCGGTACCGGTTATGAAAACGGCTTTGGGAATATCCTTCATCAAATTCGCGGCAGGAAAACTACAAACCCAGTTCTCTTACCTTCTCGGTTACCTCTTCAGCGTGAGACGAGGTCTTTACCTTTTTCCAGATATGGGCTATCCTGCCACCTTTTTCTATAAGGAAAGTAACCCTGCGGGCGGTATCGAACTTGCTTTTTATCCCGTACAGATCCACTACCTCCCTGCTTTTATCGCTCAGCAGCGGGAAGTTGAGTGAGAACTTGTTTCTGAAGTTCTCATGGGACTTAACCCCGTCTGTGCTTACCCCCAGGACCTGCACTCCAAGAGACATAAGTTCCTCCTCCGCATTGCGAAGCGAGCAGGCCTCCTTGGTACAGCCCGGAGTGTTGTCTCTGGGATAGAAGTAAAGCGCCACTGTCCCTTTTGAATAGAAGTCGCTCAGTCTTACCTTCTCCGCCCCATAGGTTTCGGCTTCAAAATCAGGAGCCTGGTTCCCTACCTCAAGATTTTCTCCCATCTCCAACCTCCTTGGTCACGGCGGAAAAGCACGGGGAATCAGAACATCCCCAGACTTTCCTTTGCCGCTTCGCTCATCTTTCCCGGATCCCAGGGAGGATCCCACACGATCTCAATGTTTACCTCGGAGACCCCGTCAAGCTCCTCGACAAGGTACTTGGCCTCCGCAACTATCTGCGTTGCGGCGGGACATCCGGGAGACGTCATAGTCATATCGATATTCACCTGGGAATCTTCTACGGCAACCCGGTAAACAAGCCCCAGATTGACTATATCTATCGGTATCTCGGGATCGTATATGTCGCCGAGAACCTCCATCACGTCATCTTTGGTAACTTCGAATTTTTCAGTCGTCTCGCTCATCGAAAAAAGACCTTTACTTAAAAAATATCATTCCCCAGCCTGCAACTCAACACCGCATCTGGGACAGAAACCATCAGACTCTCGGTATTCGTAGTATTCGCCACAGTAAGGACAAAGCTTTACCCTGGGTCTCGTGATAAGCCACAGCGGCAGAAACAATATGAGGACGAAAAACACGCCGAGGAACCATAAAAACGCCTTCCCAGCGCTCTTACCCCTGTTTTTCGCATCCGTATAAACCCAGAAAGCCGCTATAAACGCAATCGCCAGTCCAAGAAACTCCATGGTAATCCCTGTTTCCTATAGAAAATCATATGCTTTGTTCACCGTTCAAAGACCTAGTTCTTTTACCTTGCTGAGTATCTCTTCGGCATGGGACGAGGGTTTAACTTTGTGCCAAATATACGCTATCCTGCCACCTTTTTCTATAAGGAATGTGGTCCTGCGAGCAACGAAGGGGATGAACCTCCACCTTGCCCCGTACAGATCCACTATCTTCCTTCTTTTGTCGCTCAACAACGGGAAATTGAGTGAAAACTTGTCTCTGAACTTCTCATGGGACTTTACCCCGTCTGTGCTTACCCCCAGAATCTGCACTCCAAGAGATGCAAGTTCCCGCTCCGCATCGCGAAGCGAACAAGCCTCCCAAACACGGCCCGTACTGTTGTCCCTAGGATAAAAGTAAAGCGCCACGGTCCCTTTAGAATAAAAGTCGCTCAATCTTACCTTCTCCGCTCCGTAGGTTTCGGTTTCAAAATCAGGGGCCTGGCTCCCTATCTCAAGATTCCTTCCCATAATTGTTCATTGTTTTATACAACCTTTGGTGAATCATCTGTATAACTCCCCTCTATCCTGTTGATTTTATCACCTCAAGCGCCGCATTGTAATCTGGCTCGTTCACTATGTCTCCAACATACTCAACGTGCTCAATAACATTATCACGACCCACAACGAAAATCGCGCGGGCAAGAAGCCTGTTCTCCTTTATGAGCACCCCGTAGGCCTCTCCGAAAGAGGCGTACTGGTAATCTGACGCCGTCTTTACCCTCTCCACTCCTGCGGCCGCGCAGTAGCGGCTCTGCGCGAAAGGAAGATCCATGCTCACCGTTATTATCTGGACCGAATCAGAAAGCGCCGCCGCTTCCTCGTTGAACCTTCTGATCTGGACATCGCAGACCGGCGTGTCCACCGAAACCACCACGTTGAACACCTTCACGTCATCGCCGAAATTCTCAAGGCTTACCTCGCTTCCCAGGGTTTCCACGCACCTGAAATCGGGAGCCTGATCGCCTTTTTTCAGTTCAGGACCGATAAGGGTAATCGGATTGCCTTTCATCTTTACCGCATCATCTCTTTCCATCTGGCTTTTTCCTCCTCAAAGCTGTTTTTCTTCAATATCAAGATTTATTTTCTTGGCTGTCACGTTCGCGTCGTAAATCGATATCCCCGCAATGAAAATCGTCGCAAGAGAGTACCCCGCAACAAGAGTAAGCGTAGAACGGGGAATATCTTCGAGTGTCTGAGTATCCGCAAACTCAAGGAAAACCTCAAGCGGTTCGCGAGAGAGGATATTCACTATTATTATAAGGGCGAATATCGAGATGCCCTTAGCAAACTGCCCGTTATAGATCTGTCCCAGTCCCGGGAAAAAAAGGGAAAGCAGAACTGCCAGCCAAGGTCTTTTTCTTCCTTCTCCACGCATGCTCCACAAGCACTCCATCAGCAAAGAAAACCGCGAAGAGCCTCCCCGGGGCTTTTGGCTTTCATAAATGTTTCTCCTATAAGAAAAGTGTCTATACCGCAGGCCATAAGTCCTTCCATATCGTTGATCGACGATATGCCGCTTTCGCTTATTATGATTTTTCCTTCAGGCACCATGCAGGAAAGCCTCTTTGACACGTCAAGTGAAACGTCGAATGTCCGAAGGTCTCTGTTGTTTATGCCGATTATTTCGCTTCCCGCCAGCAGGGCGGTCTCGAGTTCCTCCTCGCCGTGCACCTCCACTATGCAGTTCATTCCCAGGGAACCTGCGAGAGAAAGATATTCCTCTATCTGCCCGCGGTCCAGTACGGCGACTATAAGAAGCACGAGGTCGGCCCCGTGGCACCTTGCCTCATAGACCTGGTAGGGGTCTATGGTGAAATCCTTTCTCAGAATCGGAAGCGCCGAGTGAGTTCTTATATCGGAGAGGTAGGAAATATCCCCTCCGAAGAACTTGCGGTCGGTAAGAACCGAAAGCGCAAAAGCCCCCGAGGCTTCATACTCCCGGGCAATAGAGAAATGATCGAAATCATCCCTTATGACGCCTTTGGAAGGAGAAGCCCGTTTTATTTCCGATATTATCTTCACCCCCCGGGTCTCTGCGTGAAGAACGGCAAAATCAATTGCCGGGGAACGGTCCGCGGCTGCGGACACGAGTTCTTCGAGAGGAAGCTTTTTTTTCGCCTCATCCAGTTCCTGCCTTTTATACGCAACTATATCGTCAAGAATCATTCGGCTGGTTCCGGCTGGTAATTTCGATCAGCATCTCAAGCTTTCCAAGCGCGGCCCCGCTTAAAAGAGAATCTTTGGCCAGAGCTAGTGCTTCCGCAAGGCTCGCCGCCTTACCCGAAACGTATATGGCCGCCATCGCGTTAAGCAGGCTCGCGTCTGTTTTCGCACTGTTCTCCCCTCCTCTCAGTACAGAAAGGGTTATCTCCGCGTTTTCGGCCGCGCTCGCGCCGCCCCTGAGTTCTTCCTGCGAGCCGGTTTTCACACCAAAATCTTCGGGGTGCAGACCGTACTCGGCGATTTCGCCGTCTCGAAGTTCGGCCACTTTCGTGCTTCCCGTAACGGTTATCTCGTCCATGCACCCTTCTCCATGAACCACCATGACCTTTTGCGAACCCAGGTTTTTAAGCACTTCGGCAACGGGAACGAGAAGCTGCGGTGAGTAGACTCCCATAACCTGATTTTTTACTCCCGCGGGATTTACCACGGGACCTATCAGGTTAAAAACAGTCCTTATTCCGAGTTCCTTTCTGCACTTTGCTACATTTCTCATGGCGGGGTGATATACGGGAGCGAAAAGAAAAGCTATGCCCGTTTCCGAAAGACATCTCTGCGCAAGAGGCGGAGAAATACCTATTTTCACTCCAAGCGCCTCAAGAACGTCCGCGCTTCCGACCGGGCTTGAAACCGACCTGTTTCCGTGTTTTGCAACCGTGACTCCCGCTCCTGAGACTATGAAGGCAGCGGTTGTGGATATGTTAAACGTCCCGCTTCCGTCACCACCGGTTCCGCAGAGATCCACCGCGGTTTCCCTGTCGCAGTCTATCTTTTCGGCCTTACCCAAAAGGGCCTTCGCAACGCCGGTTATCTCGGAAACGGTCTCCCCCTTCATGCGAAGCGCCGTAAGAAAGGCGGCCATCTGGCTTTCGGGAAGTTCCCCCTCCATCATAAGGTCAAAGACCGCGGCCACCTCTTTTTCCGAGAGGTCCCCTCCTTCCACAAGCTTTGAGATTACCTCAGTTATCATTGCTTAACTCGCCTTTTTCCATGCCTTTTCCGATTTTATCGAGAATGCCGTTTATAAACGCGGCGGAGGTCTCCGACCCGAACTCCTTGGCCACTTCGATCGCCTCGTTTATAGTAACAGGCAGGGGTATATCGCTCAAGAAAACGATCTCGTAAACCGAGAGGCGCAGAATGTTCCTGTCTATCATGGACATTCTCGACACCCTCCAGTGTTCAGAATATCTGTTTAAGATGCTGTCGATGGCGTCGATATTCTCCAAAACGCCCCGGCAGAGTGCAAACGCGAATTCAAGCGTTTCGCCGTCCGCCGCTTCGTGATGAAGTAAACAGAAGGATTCAAAATCGGAACGCAGGTTGGATAAACGCAGGGAACCGTCCCCGGAGGCTGAATCAGCCTGATAGAGAAACTGAAGGGCGGTTTTTCTTGATAACCTTCTCTTCCCCATCTGGTGAATCTAGGAAAGCGCTTTTACGAGGTTAACCATCTCAAGCGCGCTGAGAGCGGCCTCGCTTCCCCTGTTTCCCGCCTTGACCCCCGCCCTTTCAATGGCCTGCTCGGTGGTCTCAGTGGTTATTATGCCGCAGCAGACGGGCACCCCGGTCTCAAGAGCCACCGCCGCGAGGTCCTTTGTCACCTGCGAAGCGAGAAAATCAAAATGGGAAGTCTGCCCCCTTATTATGGCTCCGACCGCCACGACAGCATCGTATTTTCCTGACAGCGCCGCCTTTTTCACCGCCAAAGGCACCTCGAAAGAACCGGGCACCTTTATCACGTCTATTGACCCTTCGCCCGCGCCGTGGCGAACGAGGGTATCGACCGCTCCCTCCGTCATGGGGTTCGTGACAAAGCTGTTTACCCTGCTTGACACTATGGCGAAGCGGAATTTCCCGGCGCTCAGTTTTCCTTCTATCGTTTCAGGCATCTACTCCCCTTTTACTTTGATATTGAGACAATATTACCGTAATCAGCGCTTTTTCCCATTGCGATTTCCTTTTCCGTGTAATCCGAAATGTCTATGGGAACGCTTCCGACCAGCCTGAGCCCGAATCCCTCGAGCCCCTTTACCTTTATAGGGTTGTTAGTGAGAAGCCTTATGTCGCGCACTCCAAGATCCCTGAGTATCTGGGCCCCCACCCCGTAATGCCTGAGTTCAGCCTTGAGTTCCTGTCTCTCCGGAACAAGGACGGGCATCTCCTTTATTTTTCCGTTTGAATAGCGATTTATCTTTTTCGCGAATCCCCCGTTGCTTGACTCCTGGTTTATGTAGACGAGAACTCCGGAGCCGTTTGCCTCTATAATCTTTAGGGACTGGGTAAGTTTCGCCCTGCTGTGACAGTAAAGCGAACCGAAAATATCGCTTATGGCGCAGTCGGAGTGCACCCTGACGAGCGTGTCCTCCTCGGGGCTTGGTTCCCCCTTCACAAAGGCCATGTGCTGAAGACCGTCTATTTCATTCTCAAAAGCGATGGCGCGAAAAACCCCGTACTCGGTAGGCACTTCCGCCTCTGCCACCCTGCGCACGAAGCTCTCCTTGCCTATCCTGTACCTTATGAGATCCGCTATGGTAGCGATCTTTATGCCGTGGCGTTTCGAGAAAGCCATTAGGTCCTCAAGACGCGCCATGTCGCCGTCCTCCTTCATTATCTCGCAGATAACTGAAGCCGGGTGAAAACCCGCCAGTCTTGATATGTCGACTGAGCCTTCCGTGTGGCCGGCGCGGACAAGCACTCCGCCCTTTTTCGCTATGAGCGGAAAAATATGTCCGGGACGCACGAAATCCTCAGGTCTTGAGTCTTCGGATATGGCCTGTCTTATCGTCGAGGCCCTGTCATGGGTCGATATGCCGGTCGTAACCCCCTTTTTCGCATCTATGGGAACGGTGAAAGCGGTGTGTTCCGGAGCTTCATTGTACTCGGGCTTTATGGGCTGGAGAGCCAGACGCTCGGCATCTTCCTGGGTAAGGGAGAGGCAGATAAGGCCACGACCGTGAGTGGCCATGAAATTGATCATTTCCGCGGTAGCGTTTTCAGCGGGTATGACAAAATCTCCCTCGTTTTCCCTGTCTTCGTCATCGACCAGTATTACGAGTTTGCCCTGTTTTACGTCATCAATAATTTCTTCGATGGAGTTCATTTTCCGTATCCCCTTCCGTCGCGAAAAACGTCATAAATACAAACTGCTTCTTTAAGCAGGATATAGAATAGACTGCGTCTCTGTCAACAAACACGCGGGTTCTGTACTCTTTAGCGCACCGGCTCACGGCTTGACTGAACGATACTCCACCAACGCGGACCGTCCGACAATGTCAATAATTGTCACGGACAGCTCGGAGCCAAACGCGTCCGTAAGCTTCATCGGCCTGCCCAGCCGGAAAGACACCGGTTGCTGCCGGCCCTCCTCTATGGCGATATTGTCCGCATACAGATAAGTCCGGTCCGAGGTGTCGCGTATAGGATTAAGCCTCCCGCGCAGGCCGGGGAGATTTCCGGTGGACTTAGGGAATATGGCCGAACCTCCGGTCGGAAGGCGGTTGAGTTCCATCAGCAGACCGCCCCGATTCGGCAACCATTCTCGTTCCAGTCCTCCGCAGTAGCCCGGCGCCGCCGCATAAACGGTCATCGGAAGGTGTGTTGTGTATAGATCGAGTGCCGCTTCGCCAGCTTCGCTGGTCGTCGCCCGTTGCCAGGTCTTGTTCGGAAAAAGCGCCAACACCTCAACTCCAGACAGAGTCTCCCCTTGCGAGTGCACCGTTACTGTGGAGTCGGCGGGACTCAGTTCAAGTTTCGCCGCAGGAATTTTCAGCACGAGGCTGGAACGATCAACGACTTCGTATTGCGGCAGACTGCCGGTAGCTTCCTGGGTCTGCGTCTTGATAATGGATACGCCGTCCCCTCGGCGTTCCATCAGATACCGGCGATGGCCCGCTCCCGGGACTTCGCCGACGGGAATTCGTCCGAACACAGAAGCGATCACTTCGTTGCGCGTTGCCTGGCTTGTTTCCATGCCTTCAATTGTCATCCCGTTGGGAAGCTGACCGGGCGAGTCAATCTCAAGATGACCCCTGAACATCGACAGTCGGATCCTGCGGGAAGATATGGAGTAGTCACGGTGCGCGACCGCGTTGACCACCGCCTCGAACACGGCTGCTGTGCTGTATTGCGGCACATCTTCCCGCTCCGGCAACTTTCGCGCCGCGACCCGCATGTTGCGCGCGACAAACTTAACCGCATCGGCGATCTGCAGAGGAAGCGGACCGATTATTTCCTGTGCATCCAGCTGACCGGAGGCACGGTCCTGTCCGCGGTAATGCGTTGCCGCAATCACGGCTTGCGGCAACCACTCCTGAGGCGACTGGGTACAAAGCAACACCCCCGCGACTGTCGCGCGATGTACACCGGCTTCATCCTGGGCCAGGAGCCTGAGATTCATCAAGCCCCTGCGAGGCTCATCCGCTCCGGCCACGCTGAGCAGTGGCTCCCAAAGCCGTTCGCTGAGCGTCTCGAAGCCCGTATTGGGCACAATTTGCTTGTCAAACCAAAGGTAACGGCTTTGTGCTCTGTTCTGCACAAGCCTGAGGCGCTCGTCGCCATCCAGACGTCGCTTGGTCGCGCCGACACGAATAAACACGCGCCCGTCCCGTTCATAAACGGTGTCGCCCCGAGGCACTTCGACGAGGACGAACGCGTCTCCGTCAAGTTCCCGGTGATGAACATTAATTCGCAGGGCAGGCTTCACCACATCTGTGCTTATTTCAACCAGCAGTCTGTCAACTGCGGCCACCTGCTCCGGGGACATTCTCTGAATCCGGCCTTCGTCAGTAACGCCGCAAAGAAGTATGCCTCCGCTTGCGTTGGCGAAGGCAGCCATCTCGTCCGCCAATTCATCCCGCCGGGGACTCGTCGGGCGGTTCCCTTTGAACTCTATCTGTTTGAATTCCCAGGAGCTGTCCTCACCCAGACGTAGCCGTTGTCTAATCTCGGCATCGCTTGTGGCCACTATTCACCTCCAAGGCTCCCTACTAGGGTATAACGCGCAACCATCGTTGCTTTTTCCAAGGTTGACTTCATAGGGGTCATTGTACCATGGAAAGAGAGTTTATCAACACTTAAGTGGCTGAAATATATAAATAATTGCTGTCCGAATTCAATCAGAACAGATGTTTGAGTCCGACCGGACTGTGCGCCAATCTCATGATAATATTTTTGCGGCGCCATCTGGCAGAATATAGAACAGGTCTCATCCCCATCAACAGATCCCCGACTTTTACGTGCGGAAAAGACCGACTTTCTCCTTTATCTCCTCCATGTTCTCTTCGGCTATCCGTTTCGCCTTGAAGGTTCCCTCGCGGAGTATGTCCCTTACCTCGTCCGTCCTTTTTTCGTACTGCGCTCTCTTTTCCCTGACGGGCTCAAGGAGAAGGTTTATGGCGCGGGCGAGTTTCTTCTTCACCTCTACATCACCGACGTTTCCAGTCCTGTAGCGATCCTTGAGGTCCTCTATCTCCTCGGTATCGTCGTTGAAAAGATCGTGGTAGATAAAAACCGGGTTGCCTTCCACAGTGCCCGGTATGTCGGCCCTTATTCTCTTCGGGTCGGTATACATGCTTCTTACCTTGCGCTCAACTTCCTTTTCGCTGTCGCTGAGGTATATACAGTTGTTAAGGCTCTTGCTCATCTTCCTGTTCCCGTCGGTGCCTACGAGGCGAGACGCTTCGCTGATGAGCGGTTCAGGCTCTCCGAAGTAATCGCCGTAGAGAAAATTGAACCTCCTGGCAAGCTCCCTGGTGAGTTCCACGTGACTCAGTTGATCCTCGCCCACGGGAACCTTGGTCGCCCGGAACATCAGTATGTCGGCCGCCATCAGCACAGGGTATCCGAGAAGCCCGGCCGAGTAGTTGTCCCCAACTCCCATATCCTGAATTTTCTCCTTGAGTGTGGGGATTCTCTGGAGCCTCGGCACAGGACAAAGCATCGAGAGTATGGTTGAGAGTTCCGTTATCTGCGGCACCTGGGACTGGACATAGAAAACTGAGCACTCAGGGTCCATTCCCACGGAAAGCCAGTCGCATACCATCTCGACCGTGTTTTCCTCAACCTCGACGGCCCTGTCGTAATGCGTGGTCAGCATGTGGAGGTTGGCAACCAGAAAAAAGCAGTCGTATTCGCTCTGAAACCTGATGCGGTTCTGAAGCGAACCCACAAGGTGTCCCAGATGAAGCTTTCCTGTCGGTCTGTCTCCGGTAACCAGAATGGGTCTTACGCTCACCTTAACCTCCGAAATCGATGCGTGCGGTAATGTTACTCAAACAGCGAAGATACTCAACATGAGATACGGGATTAGGGGTCGTCGCCCCAGGCCCTTGGCAGACCCCTGCAGGAAATAAAATCCTGCCTCGCCTGACCGAATATCTCACGACCTCACTTACATCATTGACACCGAATTTTCCCGTATGGTAAACTAAATGAAAATATTTCTCATTTAACAACGCAGATGAGCAAGGCACTTTCCTTACTACTGACAATCGTTTTTCTTGGAGCGCAGATGCTCTCCTTTGCCCATGCGGCCGAGTACGGTTCCTCGGAACACGGGCATGAGGAAACTGCCTGCGAGATCTGTCTGAACGCCAAGTATCAGAGCTTCTCAAGCCCCGCCGCCGCGAGTGAAACCTGCTTTCTTCACCACGCGGAGTATATCCCGCAGTCACCCATTGGCGTTATCATAGTTCGCAACGCTTACGAGGCGGGAATTACACGCGGACCTCCACTCTCATCCTAAAGAAGTAAAGAGATTTTCTTATTTCCTGCGCATACAAGCAGGAATCAGTGGTTTTTTCAAACTTTAAGGAGGAAAAATGAATATACTACGTTTCGCGGTCATAACCGCGTTTTTTGCCGTTCTGCCGTTTTCTCATATCCCCGCTTTCGCCGCCTCCGATCAGGAGGTAGAAGCCTTAAAGAAGGAAATACAAGAGATGAGGTCGGAATATGAGAACCGGATTTTAAAGATGGAAGAAAAACTCGCCGAGATGGAAACCGAAGCATCTCAGGCCAAAACGACTTACTCAAAGAGCAAAGATATCGTCTACCCAAGCAAAGCCATTTACAACAACAATCTCAACCCTTCAATCGGAGCGATACTGGGCGGACGATTCGCCGCCTTTTCTTCGGATGAGGGTGAAATTCCCGGGTTCGTCCTGGGACACGAGGGGGAACGTGGGGCGGAAGGAATATCTCTTGGCGAAACCGAACTTAATCTTTCGACAAGTGTTGACCATAAATTCTACGGCCACATAACCACGGCTCTTGCAGACCATGGAGACGGGGTCGAGATCGAGCTCGAGGAAGCATACGTGGAGACCCTTCCAGGTTTCGGGCTTCCAACGGGCGCGACCATAAGAATGGGCCGCGCGTTCTGGACTCTGGGATACATGAACGAGCATCACGCTCACGCTGACGATTTCGCCGATCGCCCCTTGCCTTACAGGGTGTTTCTCGACAAGTCCTTCAATGATACCGGAGTGCAGATCTCATACGTGCTTCCGACCGACTTCTATGTCGAGGCGGGAGGCGGTATTTTCCGCGGAGACGATTTCCCGTTTGCAGGGGCTGAGGGTAGTGACATAAACTCATTCAGCGCCTTTCTGCGGGTAGGCGGTGATATAGGGAAGAATTCATCCTGGAGAATCGGGGGCTATCTGCTTGACGGAGAGGCAAGCGGTCGCGGCGGCGGACACGGACATGGACACGAAGACGAACATGCTGCTGGAAACGGCCATGGTCATGAGGAAGAACACGAAGATGAAGACGAACATGAAGATGAAGACGAACATGGACATGAAGACGAACATGGACATGAAGACGAACATGGACATGAGGAGAATCTCGAGGAGTTCTTCGCCGCCGGCATGTTCACGGGCGACACGAGGCTTTACGCGATTGATTTTCGCTACACTTGGGCTCCCACCGGAAATTCTCGCCAGAAAGAGGTGCTTCTCCAAGGTGAGTATTTCTGGCGTGACGAAGAAGGCGTCTACATTCTTGAGGAAGGAGGCGAGATCCACGAAGAACATCTCGACGGGGGAAGCCACGGCTGGTACGCGCAAGGGGTTTTCAAGTTCTCGCCGAAATGGAGAATCGGCACCCGCTATTCCCAGCTATACTCTCCCGAGGATTCAGGGATAGATCACGATCCCTACGCGGTAGCGGTCATGGGAGACTGGTCAAATAGCGAGTTCTCCCGCATACGTCTTCAGTACAACTACGAAAAATTAGGAGAGGATCTAAGCGACAACCAGTTCCTGCTCCAGTACATAATGAGCATAGGTGCCCACGCCGCGCATAAATACTAAAAGCAACCGTAAGACGAAGCGTTAACTGACTCTCCTTTTCTCCTGCCGGGGCTGCTTTTCGTGGCCCCGGCATATTCCTTCGCAAAGGTAAAAGTATTTGCCTGCGAGCCGAAATGGGGAGGCACCAGCCCAAGAAATCGGAGGAACTAAGGGCCCCAAGTGCAACATATTGACACTGTACTTTCTCGTATGGTAGGTTCTAAATGAAAATATTTCTCATTTAATAATGGCGGATGAGCAAGTCACTTTCCTTACTACTGACAATCGTTTTTCTGGGGGCGCAGATGCTCTCCTTTGCCCATGCGGCCGAGTGCGGTTCCCGGGAGTACAAGCATGAGGGAACTGAATGCGAGATATGCCTGAACGCCAGGTATCAGGACTATACAGATCCCGGCGCCACGAGTGAAGTCCACGCTCTTCACCGTGCACAGCAAGTCCCGCAGCCACTCGGTGACGTTATCGTCGTTCGGGACACTTGCGAAGCGGGAATTACTCGCGGACCTCCCCAGCTGTAAACAGACTTTTTATTCCCCGCGCATACGTGCGGGCAGTGGAGTTTTCTTTTCAAACTTAAGGAGGAAAAAATGAATATATTGCGTTTTGCGGTTATAACCGCGTTTTTTGCCGTTTTGCCGTTTTCTCACATCCCCGCTTTCGCCGCTTCTGACCAGGAGAAAGTAAGAGTATTTGCCTGCGAACCGGAATGGGCGGCGCTGGCCCAAGAAATCGGTGGTGATAAGGTGGAAGCGTTTTCGGCTACCTCGGCCCAGCAGAATCCACACTATATAAGGGCGCGCCCAAGCCTGATATCCAAAGTGCGCAAAGCCGATTTGCTGCTCTGCTCAGGCGCAAGTCTTGAGATAGGCTGGCTTCCGATTCTGCTTCAGAAGGCAAGCTCCGACCTCCAGCCCGGTTCCATCGGTCACCTTATAGCGGCGCATTTGGTCACCATGCTTGAAGTCCCGATTGTGGTCGACCGCAGCATGGGAGATATACATCCGGAAGGCAATCCCCACGTGCACCTGAATCCGTACAACCTGGTGACGGTGGGTGAGACTCTCGCTGACCGGCTTTCGGCGATAGATCCTGAAAACGCCTCTTTTTATGAGGATAGTTACCGGGATTTTTCGTCGCGTTTTCGCGTTGCGATTTCCCGGTGGGAGTCCGAGGCTGCCACGCTTAAAGGAAAACCGGTTGTGGTTCATCACCAATCGTTTGTTTATCTGATTGACTGGCTTGGAATGAAACGAGTGGGAACGCTTGAACCAAAACCCGGCATTCCACCGACAACTTCTCACCTGAAGAATCTGCTGCGAAAGTTAAGAAGCAACCCGGCAGACGTGATTATCCGTACTCCTTACGATCCGGACGACGCGAGTGAATGGTTGTCGGAGAAAACCGGGACAAAGGCAATCGTGCTTCCTTACACCGTTGGCGGCGACGAGCAGAGCGGCGACCTGTTTGCACTGTTTGACAGGACTATAGCTTTGTTGAAAGAGACATATCGTGTTAATCGGTGAACTTCTGGAAATCATCGGGCCGGCAGTGGCTGCCGGCCTCATGATTGCGCTCACCCACGCTCCCCTGGGCATTGAAGTGCTCCGCCGCGGCATCATCTTTATTGATCTTGCGGTGGCGCAGATTGCGGGCCTCGGGCTTGTGGTCGGCAATATGTTTATCAATGATCCGTCTCCGTGGCTGATTCAGTTCACAGCGCTTGGCTGCGCGGTCGCGGCAGGGCTGTTTTTCCGAAAGGTGGAAACTGCAATGCCAGAGCGACAGGAGGCGATCATAGGGTGCACTTTCGTGCTTGCCGCATCGCTGGCACTTTTGCTTCTCGCCGATCACCCTCACGGTGGAAATGAGGTAAAGCACCTGCTTTCGGGACAGATGCTGTTTGTGACATGGACAGATGTAGCGAAACACGCGCCCATTTACGCGTTGATACTGCTGGCTTGGTTCTCCAAGCCAGAGGTGCGAAACAACATGGGGTTTTACCTGATCTTCGCTCTCGCCATCACTTCATCGGTTCAACTGGTCGGCGTTTACGTAGTCTTCGCAAGCCTTATACTCCCGGCCTTGGCCGCGGTACAAGTCGAACGGCCACACCTTATTGGATGGCTCTGCGGAGTGTCTGCGGTTCTTTGCGGTATCGCCTTCGCCGTAGCATTCGATATGCCCGCCGGACCGATTATCATCCTGTCATATACCGCAACGGCACTGGTTATACGAGGGGTCAGGGTAGCAAACTGGCACCAGAAGACTTAAGATAAGAAGAGTTTATTGTACGCACCCCGGCAAGGAGTTTGCGAACCAGCTCAGTGCCCCATATCAGGAATGTTTCAATGAAACAGTTGTCATTAAGTAAATCCTTTCGATATGAAACATCAGGAGGTTGGAGAGATGAGACAATTTGATGTTGTTGTTGTTGGAGCCGGTCCGGCGGGGATAGGGGTTGCTGCCATACTTAAGGATTTGGGTATAAAGCGAATGACTGTTCTTGAGAGAGAGGAAGTCGGCGCGACTTTCGATAAATGGCCGAAGGAAATGCAACTCATAACCCCTTCATTTACAACTAACTTTTATGGTCATCTTGACCTTAATGCGGTTGTATCCGGAACCTCGCCAGCATATATGCTTCGAAAGGAACACCCTACCGGCAAGGAGTATGCGCTGTATTTAAAAGAGGTTTCAGAATATTTTGATTTGCCGGTTAGAGAAAATGCAAATGTAGAGAAAGTGCTTTATTCCGAAGGCTCTTTTAAGATTCACATTACAGAAGGAAAACCTATAGAGTCCCGCTTTTTGATCTGGGCGGCCGGAGAATTTCAATACCCGAATACAAATTCCATTCCGGGGGCTGAACTGTGTTTGCATAACAGCCGGGTGAAGAGCTGGGAACACGTTAAAGACGATGAAATCTATATTATCGGCGGTTTTGAGAGCGGCATTGATGCAGCCATCCACTTAAGTCGGTTGGGCAAGAAGGTTCATGTGTTGGACCGTGATGAGAGCTGGAGTAAAAAAACAACCGACCCAAGTGAGAACTTATCGCCTTTTACGCTGGAGAGGCTGAAGCAGGAAATAGTTCATAACAGGATTGAACTTGTAGGCAAATCCATGGTCAGGAAGGTAAGGCTGGAGCGGGACAAGTATTCGATTTATGTAAGAGGCAGGTCATTGCCTTATCAAAGCGCCACGCCGCCCATTTTGGCAACAGGATTTAAAAGTAGTCTGGTCGTCATTAAAGACTTGTTTGACTGGGAGAAGAATAAAGCTTATTGTCTGCTGAATGAGCAGGATGAATCAACCAAAACTCCAGGATTGTTTCTTGTTGGTCCACAAGTTCGTCATGATGATCTTATTTTTTGTTTTATCTATAAGTATCGGCAGAGATTTGGTGTTGTCGCCAATGCAATCGGGAAACGACTGGGGATGGATACAACGCTGCTTGAGACATATCGCAATGAAGGTCTCTATCTGGATGACTTGAGCTGTTGCGGAGAGAAGTGTGTTTGCTGATGCAAGAAGAATTAGTTCAGAAAAAACTTAAGGCCAGTATAAGGATACCGTGGTTATGCCAATTGATTGCCAGTTCGTCCTGGTTCGTTTCCGTTATTGCCTACGGATCATTTGAACTGGGTGATTGTCTGCAGTTGTTAGCGGCATCCGCTTGGACCGTATCTAATATTATGAATTATCGGGAATCCCCGAGCTGAAGGGATTAAAGCCCTTTGTTGTGCCCCGCCCGTTGAAAAAACCGTTTGGCAGATCCGTAAATGCGTCTGATACTGAAGAATGGCGCGCCCGGAGGGATTCGAACCCCCAACCTCTTGATCCGTAGTCAAGCGCTCTGTCCAGTTGGGCTACGGGCGCGGAAAAACAACGCTCCCTAATGGTTCCTGAGACGGATGGCGCAGTCAACCCGGAAAAAGGGGAAGAACTGTTAACAATACGGATTTCTGTATTATAATATCGCTTTGAATTTCTTCTTGGGAAGGAAAAAATGGGAAAACTCGAATCGCTTCTTGATATTGAAGTCAAAACCTACCTGCAAACGGTAAAAAACAGGGATGAAACAAAAAAACTTATCTCCGGGGAAATGGACAGGGAAACCTACGCGAGATTTCTGCTCACTTTCTATATAATCGAACTGCTAAGCCAGAGAGCCGTCAACATGGCAAGCATAAGCACGAAAGACTCGGACCCTTATCTAAGCAAAAGGTTTCATTCCTGCGCCCAGGGAGAACTCGGGCATGCCGAGATCGCCCTTCGCGACCTAAAGGACCTGGGAGAAAAGGAAACAAACCCGTTCTGTCTTGAAATCGTAAGGGAATACGACAGATTTCTCCAGGAGTCTGCCGAACGGTTTCCTCTGGCGATACTCGGCCATTCCTACCTTTTTGAGAACGTGTCGGGGCTTCTTTTTCCCGAGGTGAAAACACCCGCAGGTCCCTCAACCTTCATAGAGATTCACGCCAAGGAGGACCCGGCGCATTCCGTGGCCATAAAAAAAACCGTGAGAAGAGTTGAAAAGGATCTTGGCGAAGAAGACATTGAAGAAATAATTCGCTTCAGCGGGGAAAGCGGAGATTACCTGATGCGGCTATTTGATTCCCTTGCTTAAGCCCAGAATCTCTTCGTAGCGAAAACACGAGACCAGATGATCGTTAACCACCCCTGTTGCCTGAAGATGCGCGTAGACGATAGTGGGCCCCATGAAGCGGAAGCCCCTTTTTTTAAGGTCGCTGCTCACCGTCACTGAAAGTTCCGTCAAGGCGGGCACTTCCGACATTTTCTCCCAGATGTTCGTAACCGGAACTCCGCCGGCAAACCTCCACAGATAATCGGAGAAGCTCCCGAATTCATCCCGTATCTCGAGAAAGCGCGCGGCGTTGTTTATCGACGCATCTATTTTCCTGCGGTTGCGTATTATTCCGTCATCCGACATGAGTTCCCGTATCTTTTCCTCTCCGTAGCGGGCAACTTTTTCCGGATCGAACCCGTCGTAAAGACGCCTGTAGTTCTCCCTCTTGCGAAGAACGGTAAGCCAGCTTAGGCCCGCCTGGGCGGATTCGAGAACCAGAAACTCAAACTGCTTCGCATCGGAGAAGACCGGCACTCCCCATTCCCTGTCGTGGTAATCCCTCTCAATATCTGTTTTCTCGCACCATGGACATCTGCGCATTCCGTCTCCGCCTCCCGTTTAAAGAATGGCGTTATAAAGAAACCCGAAGAAAAGCACCTGGGGAACGGCAACCGCGGGAAGCATAAGTGCCGTCTTTTTGCCTATGCCGGTCCAGAGAAGCCCGATTTCCGTATAGTCGGTCACAACCCCTGCCATCAGGAAAACAAAGGGGTTTCCGAATGCCTGTACCTTGTCATAGATCTCAAACGCAATAACCGAACTTCCCTCACTGCAAACCTCAATCGCCGTGGCTCCCGCAAGGGTGAGCAGAAGGCCACCCGTGTCAGGGCCCAGGTAGCGCATGAAAAATTCCCCGGGCACGTATACGTCTATCAGGACCGCAACCATAAGGCCCGCTATAAGCCACCAGAGAACCATGTTGGAAAGATTGAGACTGCCCCTGAGAACTCCCGCAATGCTTTCCTTCAGGGAAAAATTCCTTATCTTCTCCCACTCGTACCCTTCTTCGAGACCCGTGACGTCATTTTTCTCCACATAGCCTCCCCGCTCAAGCACCTCGAAGACAAGACCCGTAAGAACGGCAATAAATCCGGCCGTGACTATGAACAGAACCCCCTTCCACCCGAAAACGCTTATGAGAAGAATGGTTACGGGAAAATTCGCCCAGGGAGAAGCGAGCAGGAATGTTATCACGGCTGGGGTGCTTGCCCCTTTTCTGTAGATCTGGATTGCTATGGCGAGTATTCCGTGGGAACAGGAAGACATAAGAAAACCTCCCGCAAGCGCGTAGAGAAGCGATGATTTGCCCGTTTTGCCGAGATACCTGTATATAAACCCATCGGGAACGAAATAGTCTACGGCCCCGCCCAGAAGAAAACCCGCGGCAAGCGGAATGGCGAGCAGCCGGAGATATTCCAGAAGGGAGGCATTAAGGGCCGAAAGAGGAGGCAGGAAGGAAACGGCGACCAGGAAGAGAAGCAGAGCGAGGGAGATTTTCAGCTTTCGGCTGGCTCTAAGCGGGTCGCCGGGAGAAGGAACATGGCAGCATGAAACCTGATCAGTATCCGTGTTAGAGACCGTATGCATCGCTAGGTAATTCCTAAATTCACACCTTTACGCCGTTACAATGTAATATTACGAGATTATATACGTTCTAGGGAGGTTATTCATAGATGCAACCAGGGAATTTCGGTGTTTTGTTTTTGTCAGCGGCATTCTGCATCGCAGAGCTGTTCCTGCTTTCATCCTGCGATGATGATGAAGCAGAACCGGTGGAAATGAGAGGGTTTTTTCTGAGCATTGATGAGACAAACACAGTAGATTGCGGTTACGAGGACGCCGATGTGTATTTAGAAGGGGATGAATCCACCGGAAGGCTTGATGTTAAGATCATCTCCACAAGCCCAACTTTCCCTGACTCAAAATTCACCTACAAGGGAACGAAAATCATCAAAAGCAAGGGTGACGAGGCTGAAGAGACCATTGCAGCATCCTACTTGTTTGAAAGCGGCGGCGAAAATCACAGCGTGGGAACCCTTTATATCGTTTCAAAAACCGATGATGAAATCGGCAACGGGGCGACCATATTTGCCGGTCACTGGAGAGGCAAAGCCATCCGTCTCGAGGAGAACTCCATTGTGATATGCCCGTACGTACTTGTGCCGAGAGAAGCGCTGGATGGAGACAGCTGCGGGGCGGAAATGACACAGATGGCTCCGGGGCTTAGAAAATATCTTGCCGATAACGAAAGCAATCCGACCAGATTAGGATACTGCTACAGTCTGCCGCGCAGATTAACCTGAGATTCGCACGGCAATAAGGACGGGACTCCGGGGTGGTGTCTGAAACGAAGGGGCTGAACTCCGTTCAGGTTTCCGCCGGTTTTCTGTCATTCGAATTTTCCGTTTGTCCGCCTTTGTTTCTAAGGTAGAATCCTTGCGTTATGGGAAAAAGAATCGTAGTAGCCATGAGCGGAGGGGTAGACAGCGCTACCACTGCCGCCCTTCTTAAGTCCCAGGGGCATGAAGTCATAGGAATGACAATGCAGCTTTGGGACTACGGAGAGAGCGAGGGAGGGTGCTGCTCCGCGGATGAGGTCTGCGACGCGAGAAGGGTTGCGTACGAGATAGGCATACCCCACTACGTGGTGAACTACATGGATTCCTTCAGGGAGCTTGTGGTCTCCGATTTCGTAAGCAAGTACGATTCGGGAGAAACTCCCATACCGTGTGTGCTCTGCAACCAGTTCATGAAGTTCGACTTCCTCCTGAAGCGGGCCCTTGAGCTTGACGCGGATTTTCTAGCCACGGGCCACTACGCAAGGATATCCAGAAGCGCCGAAACCGGCGAGTACTTCCTTCGGCGGGCGGTTGATCCCGCCAAGGATCAGTCTTACTTTCTCTTCACCCTGGGCCAGAGGGAACTCAAGAGGCTCATTTTCCCCTTGGGAGACAAGACAAAAAACGAAGTGAGAAAAATTGCCGAAAGTATGGGACTCAGGGTCGCCACAAAGGCCGAGAGCATGGGTGTCTGCTTCATCACGGGAGACGGCTACAGGGAATTTCTCGAGCCCTACCTAAAGAGAGGAAAAATAGAGGGTGACATAGTGGACATGGATGGACGCCCCGTCGCCAGGCACAGGGGAATCGCATCCTTTACCATCGGACAGAGACGCGGACTCGGTTTCGCGAAGGGAAAGCCGATGTACGTTGTCGGTATCGACGCGGCGAAAAACGAGGTAAGGGTCGGAGAGGAAAAGGACCTTTACAGCAGCTTCCTTGCCGCGAGAAATCTCTCCTGGGTAAGCGGACCTCCCGAAGGAGAGATCGAAGTATGCTCGAAAATAAGATACCGCCATGGTGCGGTTCCTTCCAAGGTGGCTCTCACGGACGACGGGGAGGCAACGGTCAGTTTTTCCGAACCGCAGAAGGCCGTAACACCCGGTCAGGCGATCGTTTTCTACAGGGATGAAACAGTGGTGGGCGGCGGCTGGATAAAAGGAGCGCGCGTCCAGTGAAGAGGATCTCCGTCGTAACTCTGGGGTGCAAGGTTAACCAGTACGACACCGCCGCCCTGCTCAACCACCTGCCGTCTTCTGAGTTTGCAAAGAACGAAAGATTCGACGAACCTGCCGACGTGTACGTAATAGATACCTGCACCGTCACGCACAAGGCGGATTCAGAAGCGAGGAACTACATATACAGGGCAAAAAGATCAAATCCCCGCGGCGTGGTAATAGTGACGGGCTGCTACGCACAGATCTCCCCCGAGCAGCTCTCGGCCATGGAGGAAGTTGACTATGTAATCGGAAATTCCCACAAGTTCTCATCCCTCCTTGGAATTATACGCCGGGGAGGGGTTCAAAGCGAGCCGAAGGTTCTCATATCCGATATCTTCAAAGAGAAAAAAAGGAAATTCGACACCCCGGACATCAGATTCTTTCCCGACAGGACAAGGGCGTTTCTCAAGGTGCAGGACGGGTGCAACTACGCCTGCACGTTCTGCGTGATACCGAGGGCGCGCGGACGGTCCCGCAGCCTTGAGGCTGATGAAATCATCTCCAGGCTGAGAACTCTTGCGGACGCAGGATACAGGGAAGTAGTCCTGACCGGCGTTCATCTGGCAAGTTACGGAAGGGATATAGGTTCTGACCTAGTCGGCCTGCTCGGAAAAATTGAGCAATCCAAGGCGGTACGCAGGATAAGACTGAGTTCGCTTGATCCCGCAGATACCACAAAAGAGCTGATCAGTTTTGTCTCAGAATCGGGGACTGTCTGTCCAAGCTTCCACGTAGCGCTTCAAAGCGGAGACAGAGAAGTCCTCAGAAAAATGAGAAGAAGGTACAGCCCCGGGCAATTCCTTGAGTGCACCGACACTATACGCAGCGTTCTGCCTGAGGCCTCGATCGGTACGGACATAATGGTCGGATTTCCAGGCGAAACGCAGGAGCAGTTTGAAAATTCCCGCGATGTCGCGGCCGATTCGGAACTCACCTATTTCCATGTGTTTCCCTATTCAATAAGGAAAATGACCCCGGCCGCCAACATGAAAGACCAGATTCCCCCGCAGGTGAAAAAGCAAAGAGCGGCAGAGCTTCGCGCGCTTGGAAAAACGAAGAAGGAAAACTTTTACAGAACGTTCATAGGCAAAACCCTTGACGCAATTGTCGAGAGCAGATCAAACTGCACAACGGAAAACTACATAAACGTGAAGCTGATTGAAGGCGGAATCGATACCGGAGCGGAAATAAGGGTGAAAATAGAGGATGTAAAGAATGAAACTGCCTACGCGACCGCCGTCTGAATCGCCTTCCTGAATCTATCCTGCCTACTTCAATCCATCCCTGAACAGAAATCTCCGCATCATTCAGTAAAGATCAGTCTCTATGTATCTAAGATGAAAAAAACCTTGCAATTCCGGAGCTTGCCTCCTAAAATACATGCATGTTGGAAAGATGGATTGTGGACAAACTTGATGAAGCTGTAAAAAGCGTCCCCGCGGTTGCCCTCCTTGGACCGCGCCAAGTCGGCAAAACTACATTGGCACGAGAAATCGCCAGGAAGAGCAATTCCATCTATCTGGACCTGGAGTCGCCCAAAGACCTGCTGAAGCTACGCGACCCCGTTTCCTTTCTTTCCGGAAGCAGGGAAAAACTAATTATCCTGGATGAGATACAACGCGCCCCCGATCTGTTCATGACCCTGCGTGGACTGATTGATGAAAATCGACAGGCAGGCAAGAAATCTGAACAGTTCCTGCTGCTTGGTTCCGCAACGATGGACCTGCTTCGCCAATCTTCTGAAAGTCTTGCCGGACGCATCCGCTATATCTACATGAACGGCCTTAATATTCTTGAGGTCCCTCATGCCGACCCGAATGATTTTCATAAACTATGGCTTAGGGGCGGTTTCCCCGAAAGCTACCTGGCATCATCGGACGCTGAGAGTCTGGAATGGCTTGAAATGCTCATCCGAACCTATCTGGAGCGAGACGTTCCGCAGATGGGATTCCGAGTGCCATCCAGTCGCCTGAGAATGCTTTGGACAATGCTCGCCCATCTGCAGGGAGAAGGACTGAATTATTCAAAACTGGGCAACAATCTCGAAGTTGACGGGAAAACCGTTACCCATTACCTAGATATCCTGGTTGATCTGCTGCTTGTACGGAGGCTGGATCCCTGGTACGGAAACGTCAAGAAGCGACTGGTCAAATCACCTCGATTCTATGTGAGGGACAGCGGAATCCTGCACAGGTTGCTTGGTATCGCGGATTATGACGCGCTGCTCTCAAACCCGGTTCTTGGAAAAAGCTGGGAAGGATTTGTGATTGAAAACATAATCTCCATCCTGCCAAACAGCGTGGAGTCTTATTACTATCGTGCGTCTTCCGGCTCGGAGATTGATCTTGTTCTCAGGATATCAAGCAAGGAGTTATGGGCCATTGAAATCAAATACGGCATCGCTCCCAAGATAAGACCCGGCTTTCATCAAGCGTCTGAAGACATCAGCGCCACCAGAAAATTTGTTGTTTACGGCGGCTGTGATGAATTTCCGATTGAAAAAGATACAACTATTATTTCACTTCCGAAGCTGATGGAAAAACTGCTCGGCCTGTAATTCTCGAACGACGCAATGGCTGAGAGAGCAGTTCTTTTCTCACCCCCTGTTTTGTATAACAGGTTTCATGAGGAAACGGAAGGAAGCCTTTCCCATAAAATCTTACAAGCTCCTCCTGGCGTACCAGAAAAGTTTGTTGAGATTGTTCTGTTGAAGGTTCCCGAAGTGTATACAGACATAACAGGAGAATTAAGCATGAGCACGATTACAGTTTTTCTGTGGAGTATGTTACGAATGGAGAATCTACCGCTCTTTATCTGCTCCATGATGGGGAGGGAACGGGGGAAACTCTACCCCTACTTGCACTGGCAAAACAAAGTAAAGGGAATCCGATAAGGGGTGAGGCTAAGAATTTTACGCCGGAGGATTTTGAGGAGCTGATAACACTCTTAGTGGAAAAAGCGAAAGACGGGCAATTCGTACAAGTTGAAACCCTTGAAATGCTCCCCGACTATGAGCTTAAAGAACAATGAACCGAAAAAGTTACAAGACTGGATTGGCGGAGAGAGTGGGATTCGAACCCACGAAGGGGCTTTCACCCCTTACTCGATTAGCAATCGAGCGCCTTCGACCACTCGGCCACCTCTCCCCGCTCGGTAAAAAAATGATAACCCAACGGAAAACAGAGTCAAAGCTCCGTTCTCCCCGTTTTTCTAACCGAGGAAATCTCAAGAATCAGCAGAGTACTGTCTGCTTTGTTCTCAACGGTACAATTTTCTCCATTTTCAAAAAAAACGGCCTGCCCCTGGAAGAGCTCGTCGCTACCTTCATCGCCGATTATCAGAGCTTCTCCCTCGAGAATCAGGAGTCGGAGATCATGAGAAGAGGTGTTCTCAGTCCTTGCCGATTTGCCGGGAAAAACAGTTAGTTTCGTTACTCTCGAGAAATTTCCTTTCTCAATTTCTTCCCTGCTGCCCCAAGGATAGTGAACTATCTTCGGACGGTCTGCCTCATCCCTCCCCCGTTCTCTTAATTCCTTCGCAAACTCGCCCGCCTCATTCGAGCGGTCAAGATCGGAGATAAAAACGGCGTCCTTAGTTTCAATCACGGCAACGCTGCGAAGACCGGACACGCAGACAAGCCTCGAGCCGCTTTTTACAACGGAATCCCCCGTGCCCTTCAGGATCACGTCTCCTTCCGTCACGTTGCCCTCGGAATCCTTCGGGAAAAACTCGTAGAAAAGCCGCCATGACCCTACGTCGCTCCACGGAAAAGAAGACGGTATTACGGCTCCGCGCGGGGTCTTCTCCATTACCGCCCGGTCAACGGGAACGGAAGGAATCCCGTCATAAACATCCCTGCTGATTTTCCCACGGGAAGCTTCGTGGATCGGCTCATACACGTCGGGGCAAAAAGCCGCGTATTCGTCAATCATGGTACGGGCCCGGAAAACGAACATTCCGCTGTTCCAGAAGAAATTTCCTGAAAGCAGGTATTCACTCGCAACTTCGGCACTGGGCTTCTCTACGAACTTTTTTATTCTGAGCCCGCCGTCGTGAAGCGGCTCTCCTCCCTCGATGTATCCGTATCCGGTCTCGGGACCAGAGGGGGTGATTCCAAAACACACTATGTAATCGTCTTCGGCAAGCGAAACCGCCCTTCGCACGTGATCACGGAAATTCTCATCGTCCCCGACCACATGGTCCGAGGGGAAAACCATTATTACCGCATCCTCGTCTTCTGAGGCGATCTCTCGAGTCCCGAGCAAAATCGCCGGAGCAGTGTTTCTGCCCACAGGTTCGGTCATAATTTTTATCTTTCCCGGAGAATCCGTGGAACGAAGGTTCTCTTCAATCAGCGGACGCTGTTCTTCCTCAAGCACAACAAATATGTTTTCTTCAGCGACAAGACGGGCGGCACGGTTAAGCGTAGCAAGCAGAAGTGATTCATCCCCGTTTATGGTCAGGAACTGCTTGGGCAAAGACCGTCTTGAGAGAGGCCAGAGCCTGGTTCCCCGTCCCCCGGCAAGAATAAGGCAGTAAAGATTTTCTTTAGGCATTTTGAGAACCGAGTCGCAGAACAGCTTCTGAGTCTTACTCTACCTGATGGGGCTCCTTCAGGAGATCCCATACGGTTTTCACGGGATTAAACGTTGTGGATGGGACTTCCACGAAAACCGTTATCCACCCGGACATGGAACCGTTCCAGAGCCCGGGAAGCTCAAGCGCCTTTATCTTCCTTGTGCCCAGGGTCTTTTCGGTAATAATTCCGGCTTCCGGGTCGACAAAGCCGGTCAGATTAAATTTCTCTCCCCTAAAATCTTTTACTCCGCAGACAATATCCACAGGATTAAAATGGGTTGAGCCCTCCCAGATATGCCGTTGGGAAGAGGAGTCTCGGTCAACCTCGGCACTTTCAACTATCTGAAGGGATTTTCCTCTTCCTCTTTCTCCTTCCACCCAGAACGGACCGCCGCCCGGTTCACCCATGTTCTTTACGACACCGCATACCCTGATGGGCCTGTGAAGCGCCCGAAACAGGAACTCCCTCCTGCCGGCTCCGGACAGCCCTGAAAGTTCCTGGGAAAGGTCCATGAAAAGTTTTTCCCGGCAAAAAGAAATTATCTCCCGCTCAAGTGCCTCAGAGGTCCAGGAGGAAGAAAGATCTTCTGTGTAGAGGAAAACTCTTTTCTGGATAGAGAAGAGAGATCCCCCCAGGGTCTTTTTCCACTTAACTGTATCGGGGAGAAACTCCTCTTTCGCCACGTTATCTATGTTCTTTACGAAAATACAGTCACAGGAAAGTTCATTCAGGTTCTTCAGCAGCGCTCCGTGCCCAGCGGGCCTTCTGAGCAGAGATCCGTCGGCGTCAGTAACAGGCGTGTTGTCCATTGCGACCGCGATTGTATCCGTTTCGGGGTCCTGAACCGAGTATGTTACGTCAAATGAAACCCCTTCGTAGGACAGAAGAGAAGCTGCCTCCTTCTCCTCCAGAGCGAACCGCTCCGCAAAGGCAGGGGGAATTGTAAAATGCATCGAGACTGTACCGTGTGAGTTTGTATACCCTATGGCTTCTCTGAAATGCTCGCAAAAAGCTGTCCTCCGCTCCCCGCGGTAGTTGTGAAAAGGCACAAGCCCTTTGGGAATGTTTCCGTAATCCAGGCCGTCGGTTCCCAAAAGTGTGTCGAGAACAAGTCTGAAATTCCCCGAAGAGGCAATCTTTTCTATTTTTCCCCCGAGTCTTTGCTCAAGCAGATCCGCGAAGGGGAATCTTGCCGCGTTTGAGAGGAATTTCTCAAGTATCTTTTTCTCTTCGGAATCCAAAGCCGCTTCGTCCGAGGAAAAAGTTTCCCGAAGCATACCGAGGTCCCTAAACATTCTCGAGGCCGCACCCGATGCCGGAACGAATTTGCACACACTAATTTCAGGAAGGGATTCCTCGTATTGCTGCTGGAGCACCCGGGACTCATACTCTTCCAGTTTTCTTATTCCGTCGCCGACTGTCGCGGGGCGAAGGAGCCTGCGGAAGGAATAACCTTTTTTGAAGCGTTCAATCTGTTTTTGAATATCCAAGATACGAATTTCCTGCGACAGACTCCGACACGAAAACTATACATAAAAAAGCTAAAAACTGCCCTAATCCCTAAGCGGAATTCCGTGCGATTCTTCAATCGGGGTGGCGGGACCGACGGGATTTGAACCCGCGACCTCTGGCTTGACAGGCCAGCGTTCTAACCAGGCTGAACTACGGCCCCGTTTAAATCAGATGGTGGGCGGTACAGGATTCGAACCTGTGACCCCCTGCTTGTAAGGCAGGTGCTCTCCCGCTGAGCTAACCGCCCGCAAAAACGCAAAAAAGCAGGCAATCTGTATAACCGAATAAAAACTCTTTGTCCAAGATTAAGAGACGGAACGGTCAGAGTCCATGCTCTTCTATGAACTTTTCCGCGTCCATAGCCGCCATGCACCCGCTTCCCGCCGCAGTTATAGCCTGTTTGTATCTTGTATCTTGTATGTCTCCGGCGGCAAAAACGCCGGCGACACTTGTTTCAGAAGTGCCGTTATTGGTAATCAGGTAACCGTTATCGTCCATATTGAGCTGTCCCTTGAAAATTTCGCTGTTGGGAGTATGCCCGATCGCCACGAACATGCCCTGACATCCCTTAACGTAACTCTCCCCGGTCACGACATCCTTTATCCGCACCCCGGTTACTCCGTCCTCCCTTGAACCCAGCACATCTTCAAGGACACCGTTCCATATAAAATCTATTTTTTCGTTTTCTCTGGCGCGCTGCTGCATTATCACCGACGCTCTGAGCCTGTCGCGTCTGTGAACCACCGTAACCCGGGTTGCGAATTTGGTAAGGAAGATGGATTCTTCCATGGCACTGTCGCCTCCCCCGACAACCACAAGCTCCTTATCCCTGAAAAAAAATCCGTCGCATGTAGCGCATGTGGAAACCCCGTAACCCACAAGCTCACGTTCCGAAGGCAGGCCGAGCATCCTTGCCGTAGCACCCGAAGAAATAATGAATGTTGACGCAAGTATCTGCTCGTCTTCCGTCGACACGAGAAACGGCCTTTTGGAAAAATCGACGGCAGTTACGGCCTTCTGTAAGCACTGTGCCCCGAAACGTTCGGACTGCTCCCTCATAAGATCCATAAGCTCAGGACCCATGATTCCGTTTGGAAACCCCGGGAAATTCTCAACATCGGTAGTCGTGGTAAGCTGCCCTCCGGCTTCGGGACCTTCAAATACAAGCGGCTCAAGATTCGCTCGCGCCGTGTAGAGAGCCGCGGTCAGCCCGGCAGGGCCGGAACCCATGATGACCACCTTGTAGCTTTCTTTCAGTTCACTCAACTCGCACTCCTGCAATTTCTTTTTAGAACAGGCACTTTATACTACATTCAGGCAGTGGTTTTTCAAGAGACAAAACAAACGAAAGAGGCGGCCAAAAGCCTCTTCCGAAAGTGCTTACGCTAATGGAATCCGCAAAGAAAACTCCGCTTTATGAAAGACACGTAGCCCGGGGAGCCGTATTCGGCGAGACGGGCGGATTGTTTCTTCCAAAAAGCTACGGTGACCCGGAAGGGGAAGCAAAAGCCGTAAGAGAATCTGTGGGCGTTATAGACATTTCAAGCAGAGGAAAACTCATGCTGTCGGGGGCCGACCACATAAAATTCCTGCAGGGAATGCTCACAAACGACGTAAAGGAGAAAACCCCCGGGACAGGAGCCTACGCGGCAATACTCACCCCTAAAGGAAAAATGATTTCAGACATGAGGGTCTTTAAAAATGAAGACTCAGTCTACATGGACACAGAACCCGGCGCGAACGGGAACATAGCGGAGCTTCTTCTCAAGTTCAGACTTTCATACAAAGTCGAGGTGCTTGACGTTACGGAAGATTACTGCGTTTTTCACGTCTGCGGTCGCGGCTGCGGGAAATTAATCGAAAAGCGCCTCGGCATCGACGTTAAGCAGATGAAGGAATATGATCACCGGGCTTGTGGAGAGGCGACCGCAATGAAGCTCAACAGAACGGGAGAAACCGGTTTTGACGTTCTTTTTGAAAACCGCGAGGCTAAGAGAATCTGGGAACTTCTTCTTGAAAATCCGCCGGTCCCCGGACTTTGCGGACAAGAGGCTCTCGAAACCCTGAGAATAGAAGCCGGAATCCCCGTTTACGGAAAAGATATGGACATCTCCACCATACCAATTGAAGCCGGCATATGGGATGCTCTTGACTTTGAAAAGGGTTGCTACGTGGGACAGGAAGTAATAGCGAGGATAAAGTGGAGAGGAAGAGTAAACTGGCACCTCGCGTATTTCGAGGCCGAGCAAGACGGCAGCGCACTACCAGGAAACACACTTTGGGTTAAGGAGAAAAAAGTGGGGAGAATAACCTCTTCAACATACTCTCCCACTCTGGGGAAAAGCATCTCCATCGGCTATATAAGGAGAGAATTCCGCGATTTTCAGGGAGAAATATCCGTTGGCGGGGAAGACCTCGCCGACAAAACGCCGAACACCGTAAAAACAACGGGAAAGCCTTTTTATAGCCGCTTTGAATAATTTAAAAAAATGCTATAATTCAGCAGTTAACTGTTTGGCCGTAGACTCGTCTGGTTTACAATTACATAAGGCGGGTATTTTCGGGTTTGATTATGGTTTAACTTAAAGGAGAGGTAGTTGTAAATAATGATACTGGATAGGTTTCTGGAATATTTTTCAAACGATCTGGCGATCGACCTCGGAACTGCGAACACCCTTGTATACCTCAAAGGCAAGGGAATAGTGTCTAACGAGCCGTCGGTTGTAGCAGTGCAGAACATTCCGGGACAGAAATCAAAACTCATCGCTGTAGGAAAACAGGCCAGGGAGATGGTAGGAAGAACCCCCGAGTCGATCAGGGCCATAAGACCTCTTCGTGACGGTGTTATCGCCGATTTCGAAGCGGCTCAGAAAATGATCGAGTACTTCATAAAAAAATCCAATGACCATAAAAGAAGCTTCGTGCGCCCGAGAGTGGTAATATCGGTTCCCCTTGAGATTACCGAAGTAGAGAAAAGAGCCGTAAAAGAATCGGCCGAGGCGGCAGGGGCCAGAAGAATATATCTCATTGAAGAAACAATGTGCGCCGCGATAGGGTCTGGGATAGAAGTGCATAGACCCTCGGGTAACATGGTGGTCGACATAGGAGGCGGTACCACGGGAATAGGCGTTATCGCACTGTCCGGGATAGTTGTGAGCAAATCAATCAAAACCGGCGGAGACAAAATGGATGAAGCCATACAGCAGTGGCTGAAACGAAATCACAACATAGTAATTGGACACAGGACAGCCGAAGAACTTAAGAAAAAGTTTTCTAAACACCCGGAAATAAACAGCGGCAGCAAGACGCAAATGAAAGTAACCGGAAGAAACAACATTTCCGGTGTCCCTTCAATGCTTACAATTGACGCGGAAGAAGTCGGAGAGGCGGTAGAAGAAACCATAAACCAGATAGTCGATGCAATTATGGAGACTTTGGAGAGAACCCCGCCGGAACTCTCTGCAGATGTCTTTGAGTCGGGAATAACGCTAGCCGGAGGCGGCTCGCTCCTAAGAGGATTGCGCAACCGCATAGAGCAAAAAACCGGCATACATATAAAAAGGGCCGAACAGCCACTCGATTGCGTCGTTATGGGTTCCGGAAAAGCTCTCGAAGATATAGATCTTCTAACCTCCGTCGCTATATAATTATACACCCGTGATATCAGGCAGATTCCATAATATCTCGGTTATTGAGTCACAAGTGCCGAGTTCGGCCTTGGTTTGTGTCTGCTCTCGCAATCAGGCTTCAAGACGGATTACTCCTTGATTCCCCCTTGCAACCTGAATTGTTTTGTGTTACAGTGGTTCAGTAGTGGCTTATTGTTTTAGCGCTTCGTAACCCCTTGTAATGGCTGTCATTATAATGTGGACGTGATTCTTTCCGCCACTTGTGAGAATCGAAATTAAGTGTTTCCGACCGGAAGGGAAGCTTAATGAGGAAGTTTTTCAGTAAAAATCAACTGTTTCTGTCCTTTATCCTCGTAATTGCTCTAATTCATCTATTGCCCGTCACTTTTGACTTGGCAAAGAAAGAAAATAATTACACAACAAAGTTGATGCTTAGCATTAACTACGGTTCCGGCGCTTTCGCAAACTACGTTAAAGACGGTGTGAGATACTACTGGGATCATTATATAGACCTCGTCGATACAAGCGTTGAAAATTCCCGCCTGAAAGCAAAGCTACAGGAAATGGAAGCACGAGAGTTGATGCTAACGGAAATAAGACTTGAGAATGAAAGGTTAAGAAGTCTTCTTAACTATAGAAGTTCCTTTAAGGGAGAAGTGGTGGGAGCAAAGGTCATAGGGAGCAATCCTTCGCTGGCGGGGCCTGGCTTCCTTATAATAGACAAAGGATCGTCTTCCGGGATAAATGAGGGGGCACCGGTGCTTAACAACGTCAGGGCCATAGGAACCGTGCACTCGGTAAATGAAAAAACCTCCCTGGTAATGCTAATGACGAATCCCTCAAGCGTGGCGGATGCACTTGTACAAAGGAGCCGTGCACGAGGCATAGTTGCCGGAGCGGGAAACCATTATGTTATGAAGTACATTGAGCAAGAGGAAGATATTACAGTCGGAGACAAAATTATATCATCCGGAAAAGACAATGTTTTCCCAAAAAATATTATTATAGGAACCGTAATAAGAATTGAGCTGGACAGAGGACTTCAAAAGGCCATCATAAAACCGGTAATCGATGTGAGCAGGGTTGAAGAGGTGCTCATACATCTCAATTAGCTCCCCCCAACTGAATCCAGTTGGAATATGATGAGAATAAATTTCTCTTTTCTTTTCTATCTACTCTGCTCTTTTCTTTTCATCATTATCCAGACATCGGTAATCCCGACATCTTCTCTGGGCAAGTTCACCCCCGACCTCAACCTGATCCTGATAATATGCCTGACAATCAGAACCGAAATACCTTATCTGTTCACACTTGCCATGCTGAACGGGTTTTTAATGGATGTTTTTTCGGCCGGAGCTTTAGGGCTCCATACGATCACAAGATTCGCCGTGTTCCTTACTCTGCGAGTGAGCATGCACAATCTTAATTACAACCGCAACAACTTCTTTTTCCTACCTCTGCCGCTTTTTATAGGAACCCTGCTCATGCACTTGCTGCTACTGATATTGCTTCTGTTTAGACAAGACAGCGGACAGGCGGCATTTCTCAGCGTTGAGCTGGCTTTCTATCAGGCTATCATTAATACGGTGGTCGGCGTTCCGATAATAATGCTTCTGAGGAAACTGGATGGGATTCCTAAAACATAGATTCACAATAGCCTCATCCCTAATTGTGCTGTTTTTTGTCGTCTTCTCGGCGAGGTTGTTCTACCTCCAGATATACAAGGGCGAGGAATACAGAAATTTTTCGGAAAGAAATATCCTGAGGGCACTTGAACTTCCTGCGCCCAGAGGTCGGATTTTCGATAGAAACGGCGAAAAAATTCTCTATAACAAACCGTCTTTTAACATACGAGTATTTCCGAGAGAAATAACGGATGTCGAGGAGCTCGCGGAAAAACTTGCGGAGATAACAAACGTTCCAGAGAAAGAACTCCTGAAAAAACTTCGAAAAATAAGGACCCTCAAAAGTTTCTATCCCGTTACAATCGCCAAGGACATAAGCAGAGAGGAGCTTCTTCTGGTCGAAAAAAACAAGGAAGCGCTAGAGGGCATATTTCTTGAAGTGGGGCACAAGAGATTCTATCCGCATGGAGAGGCAGCCGCCGTGCTTCTGGGATACACAGGAATCGCCGACGCAGAAGAGGTAAGAACCTACGGTCGGATCAAGGCGGGGAACGAACTCGGGAAAATGGGTGTCGAAAAGGTCTTTGACACCGAACTCAGCGGAACAAACGGTGTTGAATACGTCATGGTAGACGCACACGGAAAGGTGATCTCAGACTCTGTTGCCACACTATTGCCAGGTCGCAAGAGCAGGGAAATGGTCCAGGGAAAAGACATCCACCTCACCATTGACGCGCAACTGCAGCAGGTCGCCTATAACGCTTTGGGTAAAGAGAATGGGGCCATAGTCGCAATGGACGTAAGAAGCGGAGAAATTCTGGCAATGGTAAGTCGTCCATCCTATCGTCCCGAGCACATCTCGAAGGAACTTTCTCCCGAGCAAAGAAGAAAAATAAAAAATAAAAAATCCTTTTCCCTTCTAAATCGCTCAACCCAAGGAACCTATCCGCCCGGGTCAGTGCTCAAAATAATCACGGCCTTTGCGTTGCTGGAGGAAAAAACTGCTGATCCGAAATCGTCGGTACACTGCCCGGGTCACTATTTTATAAACAAGAAACGTTTTAACTGCTGGCGCGAAGAAGGCCATGGGGATATGAACCTACACAAGGCGATTGTCGAATCGTGTGACGTATACTTCTATAAACTTTCCCAGAAGCTTGGTGTTGACGGCCTTTACCCCTACCTCAAGAGATTCGGACTTGGAGAAAGAACCGGCATAGCGCTGCCCGAGAAACGGGGAGTGAACCCATCCAAGGCATGGAAAAGAAAGCATCTGAAAGAACCTTGGTACCCAGGCGAAACTGCAATCCTAGCAATAGGTCAGGGATACGTTACCGCAACCCCTCTTCAGATAAGTGTTATGACTTCGGCAATAGCAAACGGAGGCACTATAGTCAAACCGAAGATAAGAAAAACGGATGAAAAAAAACCACTTCGGATAACCGGAGAGGGCCAGCGCCTTAACGCAAAGTCAGTATCTTTTCTGAAAAAAGCACTTTACGGTGCCGTAAACGAACACCGGGGCACCGGGATTTACGCAAGATCAAAGATCACGTCCGTCTCGGGTAAGACGGGTACGGCTCAGGTCGTGTCGGCAAAATTCGAGTCGACCGAAAAACGGTTTCAGGATCACGCCTGGTTCACATCCTACGCACCGTCGGATTCGGCGGAGATATCCGTAACCGTCCTCGTTGAGAACGGGGGAAGCGGAAGCGTGGCCGCGGCCCCGATAGCAAAAAAAATCATTGAAACCTATTTCAAACTCAAGAAGGAACGAGATGAAGTTCGAATTGCCATATCTGAGTAGCTACTCCTGGCTGTTGCTGCTGACCGCTTTGCTTTGCTTGGCGGGGCTCCTGAATCTCTACAGCGTCTCGCTGTTGGCCGGCTTGGGTGCATTCAAGAAACAACTCATATGGGTTCTCGCGGGACTTTTGACTGTGGCGATCATTAGTCGCTTAAGACCCCTTACCCTGGAAACCCACTCGGTTACTTTCTACCTGTTTTTCCTCACGCTGCTGGCGTTACTTTTCGTATTCGGAAAAACGGTATCGGGATCCAGGAGCTGGTTCCAGATAGGTCCGGTCTCCGTTCAACCTTCCGAATTTATTAAAATCGGCATAATAATGATGCTTGCCAATTACTACGCAAACGATGTGGCTGCAAAGGAAAATTACAATTCGGCCGAACTTCTCAAGCCTCTGGCTCTTCTGCTTGTTCCCACCGCAGCAGTAATTGCCCAGCCCGACATGGGAACCGCAATTACCATTCTTCTCATAGGTTCAAGCATCATTTTGCTTATGGGAATCAGCAGAAAAACGCTGCTTAAAATAATAATCATAGCGCTGATATCTATCGTGCCGGCCTGGCATCTTCTGATCAAGGACTACCAGAAGGAGAGAATATATTCCTTCATGGACACTTCCACCGACCCTTTCGGTGTAAGCTACAACTCGATTCAGTCCCAGATTGCCATAGGTTCCGGCATGGGTTTCGGAAAAGGTTTTTCTCTGGGTTCGCAATCTAACCTGAATTTTCTTCCCGCGCACCACACAGATTTCGCATTTTCGGTGATTTCCGAGGAGTGGGGATTCCGGGGATCAGTGTTCATACTTCTTCTGTATTTCTCCATAATTCTTTTCATTCTTAATATCGCAACATCCCTAGAAGACCGCTTTGCAATGATCGCGTGCTTTGGAATCGCAGCCATGCTCTTCTGGCACGCCGTGATAAATATCGCTATGGTAACGGGACTTATGCCGGTCATCGGCACCCCTCTTTTCTTTATCAGTTACGGCGGTTCTTCAACCCTCGCTGCCTTCATCGGAATCGGTATAGTTCTTTGCCTGAGAAAAAAATAAACAGAGTCCGAAAACCCGAATAAGCGTAAAGAGAACGGTTCTTGACAGAGAATTAACATCAGATAGAATCTACGCCTATTTGAGGCGCGGGAAAGGGGAAATTCCTTTCCCCCGAAGCCTCCAAACAATTATTTTCATTAAAAAAAACGGCCAGGAAACGGCTCCTTTCATGTGGAGGTTCTTCATTTTTCTCAGTGTTATGTATATCTCGAGCGCGGTTCCGGCTCTCTTCACACCAGATGTTCAGGCACTTTCTAACGTAAACGACGTAGAAGAGATAGGTTTTGATGAGAAACTTGCGTCTTCCATAGATCTTGACGCTGAATTTCGCACAGAAAGCGGAGAAGCGGTAAGCATTTCCTCTTTTTTCGGGCAAGAAAAACCGGTGGTTCTGAGTCTCGCCTACTTCACATGCCCTAGGCTCTGCCTTCTTGGGACGGACGGAGTTCTGGAAGTCATAAACCAGATGAATGCCTTCAGGCCGGGAAAGGACTACACAGTGGTAACCGTAAGCTTTGACCCGGAGGAGCCCCTTGATGTTATCGGCGAGAAATCCGCAAGATACAAAAAAGCACTTGCGGGCGGGGCTGAAGAGGCCAAAAACTGGCACTTTCTAACGGCAACGGCGGAAAACATACTGAGGCTTACCGATTCGGTGGGATTCCGTTTCAAAAAAGACGGTGAGGAGTTCGCTCATCCTTCGGGAATAGTCATACTCACGCCGGACGGGACAATCTCGCGATACCTCTACGGAGTCCAGTATGATCCCCGCAACTTCAAATTATCTCTAATAGAGGCTTCTGAGGGAAAGATAGGTTCCTCGGAACTGCTTAATAAAGTTATTATGTTCTGTTATCAGTTTGACCCTGTGGGGAAAAGATATGCGCTTGCAGCTCTTAACGTCGTCAAGGCGGGAGGAATGGTAACCCTTACGGTTCTCGTAGCGTTTCTCTGCCTGATGTGGAGAAGAGAAAGAAAAACCCATTAATCATTGCGGAGGTTGTAAATCATAAATGTCCACCTGGATACCGGAATCAGCTTCAAATCTCGCAGCAAGCGTTGATAACATAACTCTTTTCGTAACAATCGTATCGGTATTTTTCTTCGTCCTGATTTCGGCCGTACTCGTAGCCTTCTCAATCAAGTACAGGCGCAAAAGCGAAGATCAGGAAACCGCCTACATAACTCACAACCCGGTCATTGAAACCATCTGGACCATAATCCCGACCATACTGCTTATGGTCATCTTCGCATGGGGATGGATAGCCTTCAAGGAACTTCGCAATCCGCCCCCAGAAGCGATTGAAGTTAACGTCGTGGCAAAGCAGTGGCTTTGGGAATTCGAGTATTTCACCGGGAAGAAATCGCTGAATGAACTCTTCGTGCAGCAGAACAAGCCCGTAAGGCTAATAATGAGATCAGAGGACGTTATTCACAGCTTCTTCGTTCCGCAGTTCCGGGTAAAGCAGGATATTCTCCCGGGCAGCTATCAGCAGCTCTGGTTCACTCCAACCAAAGTCGGAACTTTTGATCTTCTGTGCGCGGAATACTGCGGTTCGGGGCACTCGCAGATGCTTGCCAGGGTAAACGTTCTGAGCCCGGAGGCTTTCGCAAGATGGGAAAAAGGAGACGAGCTTGAAGACGGAGCGGCCCTGGCAACAACCAGCGTATCCCCGGCGGAAAGAGGAAAAGAGCTGCACTCCCAGAGGGGGTGCCTTGCATGCCACAGCATAGACGGCAAGGAAGTCATAGGGCCGACTTTCAAAAATCTTTACGGGAAAACAGAAAAACTTGCGGATGGTTCATCGGTACTTGTAGACGAGAACTATATCAGGGAATCAATTTACGAACCCCAGGCAAAAATGGTAGAGGGCTATCCGCCAACGATGCCCTCGTTCAAAGGTATACTGTCTGAGGAAGAAGTAACCGCTCTTATCGAGTATATAAAAACGTTGAAGTAGCAGCACCAAGGAGAAGAAAATGGCAAACGGAGTCATGACGCAAACCCAGCATATACCATATTTAGCCCAGAAAGGTTTAAAGTCGTGGATATTGACAACGGATCACAAACGCATAGGTATCCTTTATCTCGTTACGATCTCGTTTTTCTTCATGATCGCCGGCCTGACGGCTCTTGGAATGAGGTATGAGCTTATGACTCCCGAGCTTGACTTCTTCAGGACCGCAACGGAATACAACGTAGCGTTCACGCTTCACGGTTCCCTGATGGTTTTCTTCTTCATCGTCCCGGGAATCGCGGCGAGCTTCGGCAATTTCCTTATACCGCTTATGATCGGGGCCAGGGACGTGGCGTTTCCCAGAATCAACCTGCTGAGTTTCTGGATATATCTTGTCGGAACGGCAATACTGCTTGGCGCGCTTTTGCAACCGGCTGACACGGGCTGGACATTCTACACCCCCTACAGCATCCAGACGGGCACCAAGGTAATAATGATAACCTTGGGAGTCTTCGTCCTAGGATTCTCATCGATCCTCACCGGAATGAACTTCATAGTGACCATCCACAAGCTTCGGGCTCCTGGAATGACTTGGTCAAGACTGCCGCTTTTCATATGGGCATCTTACGCGACCGCGATACTGCAGTTGCTCGCAACGCCGGTTGTGGGAATCACGCTCCTTCTCCTGATAGCGGAGAGGGCCTTTGACATAGGCTTTTTTGATCCGGCCAAGGGAGGGGACCCCATACTCTTCCAGAATTTTTTCTGGTTCTATTCCCACCCCGCCGTATACATAATGGTTATTCCCGCCTTCGGAATTATCTCCGAGATAATCCCCGTGTTCGCAAGAAAACCCATCTTCGGATACAAAGCAATCGCGTATTCAAGCTTCGCGATTGCAATAATAAGCTTCTTCGTCTGGCTGCACCATATGTTCGTAAGCGGCATATCGGAAACGGCGGCGGCGATATTCTCATTTCTGACCATGCTTGTCGCCATCCCGACAGCAGTAAAAGTGTTTAACTGGACCGCAACCCTGTACAAGGGATCAATAGACTTTCACTCATCCATGTTATACGCGCTGTCTTTCATAGTGCTTTTTACAGTCGGTGGGCTCACCGGTGTTTATCTGGGAGCTCTAGCCGTTGATGTGCATCTGCACGACACTTACTTCATAGTAGCCCACATGCACTACGTCATGATAGGAGGGACCGTGATGGGATTTTTCGGGGCCCTTCACTTCTGGTATCAGAAATGGTTCGGAAAGGTATTCAATGAACTTGTCGCAAAAGCAGCCTGGTTCCTGGTTTTCGTAGGATTCAACGTGACGTTTTTCCCGCAGTTTTTCATGGGCTTTCAGGGGATGCCCAGAAGGTATGCGACCTATCCCGAAGAGTATATATCGTATCATGCCCTTTCAACCTACGGGTCGTGGATACTCGGACTCGGCATTCTGATAATGACCGTGAACCTGCTTATACCGCTCTGGAAAAAAGGTCGGCCAGAATCGTCAAATCCCTACGGTTCTCTTTCTCTTGAGTGGCAGGTTCCATCGCCTCCGCCACATGAGAATTTTGACGAAATACCAACGGTAACTGACTGGACTTACTCTTACGGGAAAAAATAGATCGGAGGCTAACGTAAAAAAATGAGCAGCACAGCAGAACACGCCGAAGGCCACGCGCACGGACACGGGCTCGGAGAGACCGTAACGCACAACGCGGCAAAATTCGGGATGTGGCTTTTCCTCGGAACGGAAATTCTTCTTTTCGGGGGGCTCTTTGCGGCGTACGCGCTTTTCAGGGCCAAATACCCGGATCTCTTCTACGAATCGCACAAGAAACTGGACGTGACTCTGGGCGCCATAAACACCATAGTGCTAATCTTCAGCAGTTTCACGATGGCTCTTGCGGTGTCGGCCTCTCAGAAAAGAAACAGGAAATGGCTTATGATACTGCTCTCCGTAACTTTCATATGCGGGGCGGCTTTCGGGGTAAACAAGTACTTTGAGTACAGCGCGAAGTTCCACCATGATATATTCCCAGATACGAATATATTCTTCGCCTTATACTTCATGATGACCGGACTTCACATGCTCCACGTATTTGTGGGAATGGGCATAATTTTCGCCCTGATAATAATGGCCAAGCAGGGAAGATTCAAAGAAGGAAACAGATACACCCCGGTTGAGGTAGGAGGGCTTTACTGGCATCTGGTTGACCTTATCTGGATATATCTGTTCCCGCTACTGTATCTAATCGGATAGACGGAGAAAGAAAATGAGCACACACGATCACACTGAGGAACATCACACCGGTCTTCGGGTATACGCCGCTGTATGTCTTGCGCTGTTCGTCCTGACGGCAGTTACGGTCTACGTAGCGAAATTTGATTTCGGCGACTTCAATATTGTCATAGCAATGCTAGTAGCGTCTGTAAAAGCAGCGATCGTCGCCCTTTACTTCATGCATCTTAAGTTTGAAGACAAGCTCACATGGATATACGCCCTGTATCCACTTTTCCTGCTTTTCCTCCTCATTGGTTTCACTATGATGGAAACCTTCACGAGGGTACCGGTAATAAAGTAGCCGTAAGAAAACAGGCATGCTTGCAAAAATCGCCCTAGCCCTTCTTTTCATACTTCTTATATGGGGAAACGCGGTATCTGGACTCAAGGCCGGACTCGCTTGCCCCGACTGGCCGCTTTGCCACGGGGAGATTATCCCGCCTTTCAGGTGGGACATCTACGTTGAGTTCTCCCACCGCGTAATAGGCGGCATAACATCCATAGTGCTTTTCATCCTCTGTTACAGAAGATTCCGCACGTACAGAAAAAATTACAGAGTACTTCCGCTGCTCGTAGTGCTGCTTCTTCTGTTTCAGATTGTGCTTGGAGGAATAGTGGTTCTCACCAAGCTTCCCGTGGACCTGACTACTATCCATTTCACAAACGCCATCATAATCTTCTCAATTACACTTTATATGGTGTATTTCGACGGCGTCATTAAAAAGCCCGATTTCCGTTTCTCTGGCCCGGCCGGACTTTTCTTCACGCTTTTTCTGCTTGTATTCATCCAGGCTTCCCTGGGAGCTTACGTAAGACATCTCGGAGCGGGGCTTGCGTGCCCTGATTTTCCCACGTGTCTAGGCTACTGGATTCCGCCCGAGCTCTCGGGCAAGGTGCTGGCGCACTTTACGCACAGGGCGGTCGCTTACCTGCTCACGTTGGTATTCATCTTCGTGCTGATTCTCTCCAGAAAATCTGAAAGATTCAGGGAAGCCCGAAAAAACATGTCTCGAGCAGTAGCCCTGCTTTTCCTTCAGATCGGACTTGGAATTGTGGTCGTAACCTCAAAGCTTCTCTTTTACGTCACCGCCGTTCATCTCGCAATAGGTCTTCTGATACTTTCCCTCTGCCTTCTCACCTGGTTCGGGTATATAAGTAAAGACACTATCGCCGAAAAAACTTTTTAGCAATGGGTGAAACGCAGAAAAAATCCGTGGGAAACATGGCGGTTTCCGCCGTTATCCTCTCCAAGCCCGGAATAATAATGAGCGTGGCGTTTACGGGCCTTGCGGGAATGGTGGTGGCCAACCGGGCATTTCCCTCCGCACAGACGGTTTTTCTATGCGTCGTCTCCCTTCTTCTCAGCGCCGGCGGAGCGGCAATTCTGAATAACCTGCTTGATAAGAAAATCGACAAGCAGATGACCCGCCTTAACAAAAGGGTTGAGGCCCTGAGAGTTCTCGGAGACCGAAACGCGTGGATAATCTCGATACTCATGATGGCCGTGGCTCTCTTCATCTCGCTTTCTTGCTTCAATTATGTAAACGCAGCGCTTATTTTGCTTGCAATTCTGAGCTACACCCTCATTTACACCCTTTTCCTTAAAAGAACCTCTCCTTTCGGTACCGTGCTCGGGGGAGTGCCGGGCGCCCTTCCCGTGCTTATAGGCTACACAGCCATAAAACCCGTTCTGCAGCTCGACGCAATGATAGTATTCATATTCATGATGCTCTGGCAGCCTCCCCATTTCTGGGTGCTCGCGCAGAAATACAGAAAGGACTATGAAAAAGCCGGGATAAACGTTCTTCCCGTAGCCCTAGGCACAAAGTACACCAACATGCTGATACTCATCTACTCCCTCTCCCTCGTACCTCTGACTTTCATCCTCTGGCTCACGGGAACAAACACCGTCTATTTTGCGGCTTTCGCCGCGGTAGCCGGAATATACTTTAACTACCTGGTGCTAAGAAGCGTTTTCGCCAACCGTGGCTACGGAAGGGCATTCTCGGCTTCAATCATCTACATGCTTCTCATAATGCTGGGCATAGTGGTTGACATACTGGTTAAGTCGCTTTCCCCCGTGGAAAGGGTTATCGGGAATCTTATATAGCAACCGAGGGGAGAAGTTCTTTGAGCTCCTCAAGCGGCCGCGAAAGGGTGAAAATCGCCTCTTTCCAGAAATCCTTGCTCGTTATATCGTCCCCGATTGACCTCTTCACCGCCCCTTCCGCATCGTCAGAACCGGTGAGGGCGAGAAACTCTTCGTAAACCGGAATAAATTCCTCCCCATGCTGCCTGAATTTCTCAAAAAGGGCCCTGCTCAGCAGGTAGCCGAAAGTGTAGGGGAAGTTATAGAAGCTTACGCCGGTTATGTAAAAATGAAGCTTTGAAGCCCAGAAAAACGGGTCGCATTCCAAAAGCACGTCTCCGAAAATCTCCTTCTGGGTCCCGGTCATAAGTTCCTTTAGCTCGCTCACAGTCAGTTCCCCTTCGGCGCGCCGTTCGTAAAGCTTTCTTTCGAACTCATACCGCACGGGGATGTCCAGAAGATATATGGCCCCGTGGTTTACTTCCGCGTCCCTCACAAGCACCTTGTCCTCAACGCTGGTCAAAGGATCACGCAGCAACCCTTCGGCAAGCAGCATTTCCCCGAAAGTCGAGGCGGTTTCGGCAAGCGTCATGGGGTAGAACTGCGCATAGGGACGAAGTTCTCTCATTACGTGAGAATGAAAGGCGTGGCCCGCCTCGTGAGCGAGGGTAAGTATGTCGCCTACCCCGCCGTTATAAGTCATGAATATCCTTGACTCCCCGGTGAGAAGAGAACCCGTGCAGAATCCCCCGGGTCTTTTTCCTTCCCTTACTTCCCAGTCTATCCACTCGCTTCGGCATATGTGGTCAAAAAACCCGCCGAGGCGGCCGTAGGCGGCCGAGAAGGAATCGGAAACCATGGATTTCGCACCGCTCCAGTCAACTCCGCCGGTTTTGCCAAGATTCATTGGGGCCCCCAGATCGTACCACGATATCCCGTCGAGCCCCAGCGTCTCGGCCTTGAGCCTGAGGATGTTCCTTGGAAGTTCGACCGTCTCCCGTATTGCCTCCATCATGGAATCCAGAGTCTGTCTCGATATCGCCGCGTCAAAGAGCGCTACATCGAGAAAATGACCGATTTCCCTGTGCCTGTAGAGGGTGTGCCTGGTTCCCGATATGGCGTTTATGGCACCGGCGGCCACGTCTTCAAAATCCTCCCAGGCCTCGTTGCCCCCGGAAAAAGCGGCCTTTCTTATCTCTCTGTCGGGACTTTCCATAAGCGATCTTCTCTGGGACATGGGAAGCCTTTTCTTCGTCCCGTCGGGGTAAGCCATCTCAAACGTCATCTTGGAAGATACGGTATCGTAGATCCGCCCCCAGGCGCTTATCCCGTCGACTCCCAGCTCCGAGGCCAGAATTTCCTTCGGAGCGGACATGATGAACCGGGAATTTCGCCAAACGCGCCTCACGTAATAGGAAGCTGACTCGATATCCGGGAAAGAGACGAACTCGGAAAGCAGATCTTCGTCTGCACCCCGAAGCGCTCTTTGCAGCTGGACCTCAAGCTTCTCGAGATCCGAACCGAGAAGGGAAATCGCCGCTTCCTCGCGCAGATAATCCTCCCTGTTGGAATCCGAAGCGCTTAGACATCCCACGTAGGAACGTATATGGGAATATCGGCTTATCAGCCTCTCGGTTTCCAGGAAGACATCCTTCCAGAACGCCAGATTTTCCCCGCAAAGAGGTTCAGAAGCCGAGGCCTTCTCGTCGAGACTCTTTATGCCTCCTGAGAGATTCTCTTTGAACTCTCTATATTCAACTCCCTGAAATTCGGTGAAATAAGAAGTAAGATCCCAGTTCATATCGGTACTTTCGCGCTACATCAAAAGCGGCAAGCTTCCGGATGCAGTCGCTCCTTAAGACCAGAAATAATACAACAGAATTTGCTAATTGGAATAAGTCGGGTTTTCGCTGAAAGCACTTTGGAACACGTCGTGTCAGTCTCCGCGGGGAAGGAAGATTTGACATTACCACAGGCATATATATTTTAACCCCCTGAACAATGAAAAAAGCTTACCTAGCGCTTGAAGGCGGAAAAGTATTTGAAGGCACAAGCTTCGGAGCCCAAGAAGAGGCAGTAGGCGAAGTTGTTTTCAATACCTCCTTAACAGGTTACCAGGAAATACTCACGGATCCTTCCTATAACGGTCAGATAATCGTAATGACCTACCCAGAGATAGGCAACTACGGAATCAACCCCGAGGATTTCGAATCAGAGAAACCTCACCTAAGCGGTTTCGTCGTAAAGGAATACTGGGATCACCCGAGCAACTGGAGATCGAAAGAGAGCCTCGACAGTTTTCTCTCAAGACATGGAATACCCGGCATACAGGGAATCGACACCAGGGAACTTACGAGGATCATACGAATCGGTGGAGCGATAAAGGGAATTATATCAACCGTAGAGACAAGCCCTGAGGCTCTTGCCGAGAAAGTCGACTCCTCGCCGGGAATAGTTGGACGCGACCTAGTAACGGAAGTAAGCTGCGCGCAGCCTTACGCATGGGACGAGGGAACGGGAAAGTGGCGCCACAACAGGGACAAAAACTCCGAACCCTCCAGAAAATTCAAAGTCGCCGTCTACGACTTCGGAATAAAGAGAAACATACTCAGGGAGCTTCACGATCTTGGATGCGAAACGACGGTTTTTCCGTCGAAAACGGACTCTAAAGACATACTGGCTTTCGACCCCGACGGGATTTTTCTCTCAAACGGACCCGGGGACCCGGCCGCGGTTAAATACGCCTCAAAGAATGTAAAAAAACTTATCGGGAAAAAACCCATTTTCGGGATCTGCCTAGGGCACCAAATCTTGGGTCTTGCTCTTGGAGGAAAAACCTTCAAGCTAAAATTCGGACATCGCGGAGGAAACCAGCCGGTCAAGAATCTTGTGACCGGAAAAGTGGAGATAACTTCGCAGAATCACGGCTTTGCCGTGGATCCCGATTCGCTTAAAAGCAATGTTGCTGTCTCACACATAAATCTGAATGATCAGACCGTCGAGGGACTGAAACACAAAGACTATCCACTCTCATGCGTCCAGTATCACCCCGAAGCCTCGCCCGGGCCGCATGACTCTTCCTATCTTTTCAGAAACTTCATCGAGATGATGGAAGATTTTTCAGCGTAAGCACTCAGGTTGCGTAGTCGTTCAGGAACGACAGATACCCAGCATTCCAAGATTCAATAGATCTATTGAAATTCACAATATGCTGGTCCACAGAACCGTTCATCTAGCTTTTGTTCCCTACATACTACCCCATTTCTTCTCTTTCCAGGTGTTTCTCAAGAAATTCTATCGTCCGCAACGTAAGTTCCGCTTTCTCATCAAGTCCTTCAAGTCTTTCTTCTTTCATTTTTGCGTTGAGTAACTTGTACAGGTGAGCATGTATATCCGAAGGGGTCTTTATCTTCTGTTCCTGCATATTCTCTTCCTCCCTAGAGCGATATGAGTTTAACTGACCGGATACTCCCATTACACGCGTCACTTCGATGAAAACTAATCATCGCAGAAACGGTATCGGTTCACGTGTCCACTTAGGGGCATGCGGTCAATTTATCCGCACACCTCTCTTTTAAGCAACCCTACATATTTGTCTGCAAGCCTTGTAGGTTCGGGAATCCTAAGACCGCGCGAGCACTCAAGGGCAACCACAATAGCGGTATAGAGATCAGTTCTGTTCCCAATAGACACGAAAACCGGTTTAACACCGTCTCTGGTTCTCAAAGCTGCGCCAATGACCTTACGGTCCCTGCCTCTTATTAACTCTCTTTCACCCTTCCTGAGACCCGGTTCACTGAAAGTCCCGTAAAGACATTTCTTTGCGACACCTATCGCCGGAATATCGAGCAGAACTCCGACATGACAGGCAAGTCCGAAGCCTCTTGGATGAGCAAGTCCGTGCCCGTCCACCATAATCATGTCACAGTGCTCACGAAGCTTGTCGAAAGTCCTTATGACGCAAGGCGCCTCCCTGAAACCCAGAAGTCCGGGAACATAGGGAAATACTTCATCCGAGACAGTCCATACCCTTTCGATCTCCTCCAGCTCAGGATAGGAAAAAAGAATCATTCCGCAGACAAGTTTTCTCTCCTTGACGCAGATAGCGATATCGGCGCCGGCAATCGTGCTAATAGGCTTCGGATCAGGAGTTTGTACAACCCTTCGGGAAAGCTCTTTCTGAATACGAAAAGCTTCTCTTACAGGAGTAGGTTTTGCGGAATAGAGTATTTCAAGGTCTTTTATCAAGTCGCCTTTACGGTGCATGGGAACAGAACACCCCGCTAAAGCCTACAGTGCTCACAAGCTTTGCCTATAGGCACTTGTCTGCTTGATTTTTCGCAATAGCTGCAACCATATTTGCCGTAGAACCAAAGCACCGGATCAAGCGCCGCGCTTGTTCCCGCAATCCGGTCCGGTCCCCCTATCTTGGCCTCGGCGACCGCTTTGCGGCAGACGCTCTGTATTATCGGTTTTGCTTCTCTAAGCTTAAGTACTTGCGTGTCCGTGATTCCCAGATTCTCCGCCGCGCGGCGAACCTGAACATCCACCGCTACGGGGACCTTTTCTATGCTCTTTATTTCAGCTCCGCCCGGATTCGCCATTATCCGAACCCACATGGCTCCTATCTTCGGACCGCGAAGAAGCGGAAATCTGGAGCGGCCCGTCTCGTCCCTGCTCCTAAGCGCTTTCAGCAATTCCAAAGAGTCTCCAAGGCCACTGTCTATTACGCGGCGGATCGGACTATCGCCTACAGCAAGACTGGCGGAGATAACGTGCCAAGCTTCTGAGTCCTGCGTGTGATACCTGCTTACCCTGCTCTTAGACAAACGTGATTTGAGGGTCTCCAGGGGGATTTTTACCACCTCGGCGGGTTCGAATAGTTCCGGGCATGACATGAAAAGTTCCGCTGCCGATTTCCAGAGACTGTCTGCCTCTCGCATACGGTCCATTGCGGAAACGAAAGTAAGAAACAGCCGCACGGTGCGCTCGGATTTGCCGGAATCACGCATCTCTTCAGCAAGTTTCTCCGCCGGCATCTGTGACCACAGGTCATGGGGCTCTATACCTCTTTCGGACAGATCGAGGTGATTGCCGTAGAAGTCATCAGAAATCATTCTGACTACTTGTGCCGCGTCAGACATTTTCAGTTGAAGAGCCACTCTCTGTTATTTTTACCCCACCGCTTTAAGTTGCGACCCGCAAAGGCTTTACGGGTTCTGACCCGTCTTCTTTACATGAAGCAATATACTCGTCAATCGAATGGCGAAACTCTTTTTGAATCCCTTCAAGTCCTGTCGCCTCAAAGGTAGCGATCGGATAACTGCCGCTGTTGACAACTCTTCCATGAAAACGCCCTACGGAATCATCAAATTCAACCGTCGCAACATAACTCTTGTATTCAATCATGATTTTCACTCCCGCGGTTTTTAAGAAAGCGATTACATTCGGTTAGAATACACGAAAACATGTTCAGCAAAAACTTCAGAAAGCAGAAAATCCAGACTCTGGAAGTCGAGATAAACACCGTCTGGGGAGGAAAGGGACAGCCCCTGCTTCTCCTGCACGGCTACCCGCAGACGCACGTTATGTGGCACGAGGTAGCGCGTACGCTCGCCTCGAATTTTCTGGTCGTGTGCCCCGATCTACGGGGTTACGGAGACAGTTCCAAGCCTGCCGGGGAAAAAGATCACTCAAACTATTCAAAAAGAGCCATGGCCGCGGACATGGTATCGGTGATGGAAACTCTGGGGTTCTCCGAGTTCTACGCCGCGGGACACGACAGGGGAGGCAGGGTGCTTCACCGCATGTGTCTTGATCACCCTGAAAAAGTCCTAAAGGCCTGCGTCATGGACATTGCCCCTACCCACCATATGTTCACAACCGCGGACAAGCACTTCTCCACGGGATATTACCACTGGTTTTTTCTTATTCAGCCCGACGAACTTCCGGAGAGAATGATAGGGGCTGACCCTGAATACTATCTTCTTGAAAAGCTCAGACGCTGGAGTGCCCCTGGCGCAAAATTTCATCCCGAGGCCGTAAAACAGTACGTTCGCTGTTTCAGCGACCCACGCGCAATCCACGCGAGCTGCGAAGACTACAGAGCCGCGGCATCCATAGATATTATCCATGATGAAGAAGATATGGACGCCAGAATAACGTGCCCGCTTCTTGCCCTCTGGGGCGGAAAAGGATTCGTTCACAGAACCTATGACGTGCTCGACGTATGGAGGGAAAAAGCGCTCAGCGTTTCGGGAAAACCGCTTGACTGCGGCCACTTTGTCCCGGAGGAAAAACCCCGGGAGACCTCAGCGGAACTGCTGTCATTTTTCGGATAACGGAATTTTTCAGAACATCCCAAGTGCAGATAAAAGTTTCGGGAGCAAAGAAAAGCCGTAGGACCTTTTGTTAAGTATTATTCGTGGTTCAACCGTTTTGCATCAAGCTGGTGTGTCGGTGCTGGCATATCTTGTTGTTATCACAGCTCTTTTAGCGATTGTGATTGCTAACCTGTTTGAACTGTTAATTATAATTGATGCTAGTGCAAAAACAATTGCCGAGCTACTACAAGGGGGGGGTGAGTTTAGGAAAGTCAGAGGCTTTGAGGATACTGCGGAAACTGTTGTTTTTCACACGGGAACCGCTTTTTCCGTGGGCAGACTGGTTACAAGCTGCGGAAGAGTTCTCGGAGTCACCTCCCTTGGCACCACTATAGAGGAATCAATAAACAAGGCGTACAGGGTTGTCGACTCTGTCTCCGAACAATGCCTCATTTACCGGACCGATATAGGGGAAAAAGCGCTTTCGCGGTTCGGCAGCTGATATTGCGGCTGCAAATTCTGTTTCTGCTTGAGTTCCGTATGCGCGCGGCCTGGCTTTTCTCAACAGGGCGCCACACATACACATGCAGATTCTATTTTCTGCGGAACCTTGCCAGCGAAACCGCGAGAACCATGGAGAGCGTTATCAGGAACATGTTGAAAACAATGCTTCCGGGTTCATTGCCCGCCCCCGCAATCGCGCATCCGTCGTTATCGCTGTCATCATCTTTCGGGTAAATGCCCGAACCGAAGATATAAACTGTATCCGGTCTGGCGGATGTGGGGAAAGACGTTCCCTTGACGTAGCTTATCTTGGGCGATGTGCCGGGAGACCTCCCGGATCCGGTAACTTCGTCTCCATTTTCAGACGGATCGTCCCATTTGTATTCAACAAAGCCGTCAGCTCCATCCGTTCCCGCTGTATCAATGATCTCCTTGCCGATATCAACTCCGTCTTCGTCAAAAACATCCTGAAATGGAGAGCCTCCAAGCTCCGGATTGAGACCGTTTAGAATCACAGTGGTATCCGCGGTCATGACAAACAGATAAATGGAACCGGATTTCCAGGGCCCTGGTTTTGAGAAGCACTGCAGTATTCTGGCGAATTCTTCCCTGTCCTCAGTAAGAAGCCCCAGAGCGTCGCTGTACCTTATGATCGCCCCCTCTACAAAATCCTCAAGGCTCTCTCTGGTCTGTCTTTCCTGCACTTCCGCCGCGGTTACCGCGGGTTCGTATTTAGGGCAAACAAGAGGCACTATGCCCTCTTCCACATCGTGATCAAAGCCGCCGACCAAGATATTTTTTGTGCTTGCGCCCCCCTGGAAAGACTGCAAAGGCTCATACTCAACGGCGCAGGCCTGTCTTGAAACATCGCCGTATGTATACGGTTCACAAACAGCTTCATCCCCGGCGTCCTTCAGTTTGTCTATCAGCGTCGCTATAGTATCGAGGCTTCCAAGGGAATCGCCGTAGAGAGTGGATGTATAGAGCCCGTGGTTTATCACGCTACCCTCCTCCCTCAGCACGATCAGGTATACCGAGTCATGATTCCATGTTCCTTCCTCTCTTGTCTGCCTGAAGAATTCGGCACTATGTGCCAAGCTTTGCGAGTTAGCAGTGTCAAGATGCTGCTTTGCGTGCAGCACAAAATTTCTGATTGTGGTTTCGTTATTTTTATTGGCAGCTGCTTCTACGGCAGTTGTCCTGGCACCGTCGTGGGTGCCGTCGGCCGAAGCCGTAACTGTGAAGAAAAAAGTTATTAAAGCCAGTGTTACGGCAAGGGGGGGGGGTCAAGAGATCATAAAGGCATTTCATCTGAATAAATTCCTCCTGCAGAAAGCTGAATTAGCTTGCCTGTTTCAAGCTACGAAGTATTATACCAAGAAAAAGGAAGGAAGGAAGGCAAGAATAAGTACTTGCAATAAAATTGCCGACTCTCTATAAAATGAAACGAAGGGGTGGGTAAATACTTGTCATATGCTGTTTATATGGTATATGCTGTCATATACTAACATAGGAGGTGGCTATGCACATCGCAAAGATTTTCAAAAACGGCCGTAGCCAAGCTGTCCGTATACCGAAGGATTTCGCCTACGAAGGTGTAACGGAACTGACTGTCAAGAAAGTCGGCGAAAAGCTAATCCTAGAACCGGTGCGCAAATCCTGGCTAACTCTATACGACGAGATCGAGCCGCTAGGAGCAGATGATGATTTTCTGGCTGACCGCCCTGACTTGTTTGCTATTGACGAAAACAAGGTAAAGTTCAAATGAACTACATGCTCGATACAGACACCTTCAGTTACATCATGCGCTATAGCACTTTATCGATTGTCAAAATCCTGGACGAGAAGATGCGTGCGGGCCATATTGTCTGCATTTCAGTGATCACCTACCAAGAACTGCGCTTTGGGGCAGAACGGCGTGATTCTGCGAAATATCATAACTTGATCGATGCGATCTGCGACCGGCTTGACTATATAGCCGAATGGAACACTACATGCGCTGATCGGTTTGCCATCGTTCAGTCCTCCTTGCTGAAGAAAGGGGCACCGATCGGGTATACCGATGCTATGATCGCTTCTCATGCTATCTCTCTTGACGCCACACTGGTAACAAACAACTACAAGCACTTCTCAAACGTGGACGGTTTATCTCTTGACAACTGGGTTGCGGCTTGATTTGCCCTCTTTCAAACTACAATTACGAAATTCTTATTGACGCATGTACCGGCATGCGGTACATTGCTTCGTGGTTCAAAGTTTTCGCCATTGAGGCCTCAAGCGGTTGTACGAGCGTGGTGACCCGAGCCGAGTGCGCGCGGATCAGGCGGAACGCATTGCACTTGCGTTGGCTGATCTTGACAATGCACGCACACCCTCGGATCTCGATTTGCCTGGTTACCGTCTTCATCCGTTGAAAGGTGCTCTGAAGGGATTCTGGAGCATTTCGATTTCCGGTAACTGGCGGGTTATATTCCGCTTTGACGATGGCGATGTCTACGACGTTAACTTAGTTGACTATCACTAGGAGGAAACAGCAATATGGCGATGAACAGTCCACCGCATCCCGGCCGTAGCATTAGGGAGAACTGCTTGGTCCCACTTGGGTTGAACGTTACCGAAGCGGCGAAAATTTTGGGCGTTGCTCGTCATACGCTTTCGCGCGTATTGAACGGCCATGCGGCAATTTCACCGGAGATGGCTATCAGGCTGGAGAAAGCGGGCTGGTCCAATGCCGAGTTCTGGCTACGTCGCCAGACCACCTACGATCTGGCGCAAGCGCGCAAGGGCGAAAACGGGATCAACGTCGAGCACTATCGGTCACAGCAGACGGAGCAGGAGTGAAGTCTAAATAAACTACATGCTCGATTTCTATAGAGTATCACCATGTCGAAAATGCTTTTCGTAATGGATCCGATCGAATCCATAAACATAAACAAGGACACCACCTTCGTTATAATGCTTGAATGTCAGGCCAGGGGACATGAGATCCGCTACTGCGAACTCAAGGATCTTTTCGTCAGGGACTCGAGGGCATGGGCGGATTCAACGGAACTTCGCCTTGAGAGAAAAAGCGATTACTACTCGAAGGGTTCCACGGAAAGCTCTCCTCTTGACGACTTCGACATCGTATGGATGAGGAAAGATCCTCCCTTCAACATGGACTATGTCTACTCAACCTACATACTAAGCAGGGTTGACGAGTCCGCAACTCACGTGATCAACCATCCGGCCGGAATAAGGGAGTCTAACGAGAAAATGTATAGCCTTAATTTCGCCGATTACATACCCCCTACCCTGGTTTCAAAGGACATCGAAAAGCTAAAGGGGTTTCTCTACGAGACTGGCAACGAAATAGTGGTAAAACCGCTTGACGGTTACGGCGGGGAGGGAATTTTTCTCGTAAGGGCCGATGACCCTAACCTCAACGTGATACTAGAGAACATAACCGACTTCGGACGGACCTACGTGATGGCCCAGAAATTCATAAAAGAGGTTTCGCAAGGAGACAAAAGGGTTATAATTCTAAACGGCCAGCCCATAGGAGCCGTAATGAGGATAGCCGCAGAAGGGGAATTCAGAAGCAATTTCCACTCCGGAGGACATCCCGAGAAAACCACTCTTACGGAAAGGGATCTGGAAATATGTGACGGCCTCAGACGGAAACTCATGGAGGACCGCCTCTACCTAGTCGGAATCGACATAGTCGGAGGGTATCTGACCGAAGTCAACACCACGAGCCCGACATGCGTTCAGGAAATAAATTTCTTCAGCGGGGCCAAACTTGAATCGCAGATAGTCGATTTCGCTGAGAGCATTATCCGCGGGAATCTGGAGAGCAGTTAGAAATTTCCGGGCAAAAAACCGACTCAGGACTCTGACAATGAAAATATCCAAAAAAGACGTGCTTAACACAGCCGAACTTGCAAGGCTCGAATTTGACGACGAGACACTCTCGAAATTCACCCGCCAGCTCGGGGACATCCTTGTCCACATAGATGAGCTCGCAGAGCTTGATACGAAAAACGTGGAGCCCACATCGCATGTGCTTGAACTCTCGACCCCCTTCCGAAAAGACGAGGTGAACCAGCTGATAACTTCTGAAGACGCCCTTCGCAACGCGCCCGGCAGAGAAAACGACTTTTTCACGGTCCCGAAAATCATAGAGGACCAGAGCTAACCCAATGTCCATTCCAAGAACCATAAAAGAGGCAGCCGCGTTAATAGAGAGAAAAGAGGCTTCCCCGGTGGAGCTTGCCGAGCTTTTTCTAGAGCGCATATCCTCCGAGGACGCAAGAATAAACTCTTACATAACCGTCTGGGAAGAAGCGGCCCTGAATGCCGCCAGAAAGGCGGAAAAAGAAATATCCGAAGGAAACTATCTGGGACCTCTCCATGGAGTCCCGATAGCGCTTAAGGATATTTTCGTAGCAAAGGGCTCGAGGACCACCTGCGGCTCGAAAATGCTGCGGGATTTCGTCTCTCCCTACAATTCCACCGTGGCCGAAAAACTCATGGCAGCCGGTTCCGTGGTGCTCGGGAAGAACAACATGGACGAGTTCGCCATGGGATCTTCGAACGAAACATCTTACTTCGGACCGGTAAAAAACCCCTGGGACACCGACAGGGTTCCGGGAGGATCAAGCGGAGGCAGCGCCGCCGCCACGGCGGCGAACCTTTGCGTCGCGTCGGTCGGAACAGACACCGGGGGTTCCATAAGACAGCCCGGTTCCCTCTGCGGAGTAGTGGGAATGAAACCCACCTACGGAAGGGTAAGCCGCTACGGCATGATCGCATTCGCTTCTTCCCTTGATCAGGCGGGACCGCTTGCGAAAACCGTGGAGGACGCAGCCATAATCCTCTCTTCCATAGCTGGCCATGACCCGATGGACTCAACATCGGTTAACCTTCCGACGGCCGATTACGCAAACGCGCTCAGTGCGGATATAAAGGGACTCCGGGTGGGCATACCGAAGGAATACTTCATCTCGGGGATGGATCCCGAAGTGGAAGAATCCGTCCGCAAAGCCATTGCCGAGCTTGAAACCCTGGGAGCGGAAATTGTGGAAATTTCGCTTCCTCACTCCCGCTACACGGTTTCAACCTACTATATAATAGCCCCCTCGGAAGCAAGTTCGAATCTGGCAAGATACGACGGAGTAAGATACACATACCGCTGCGAAAATGCGGAAACCCTGAGGGACCTGTTTTTCAGGAGCCGCTCGGAAGGATTCGGGGACGAAGTGAAAAGAAGAATAATGCTCGGGACCTACGCCCTATCCACGGGCTACTATGACGCTTATTACCTGAAAGCCCAGCAGGCAAGAACCCTTATAATAAGGGATTTTAACAGCGCCTGGGAAAAAGTTGACGTCATAGCAAGCGCCACTTCCCCTGAAACCGCCTTCAGAATAGGTGAAAAAGCAGAGGATCCCCTTAAAATGTACCTGTCCGACATACTTACCATTCCCTGCAACATAGCGGGTCTGCCGGGAATATCCGTTCCCTGCGGATTCAGTTCGGAAAAGCTTCCCATAGGGCTTCAGATAATGGGAAAACCCTTTGACGAGCAGACGGTGCTCAATGTCGCCTATGCTTACGAGCAAAGCACGAAGTGGTACGAAAAAGAGATAGCCCCACCTGGGTAATCGCGACCCGGGATACACCCCGGCACAAAAGCATGTTATTGTCGAAACATGAAGCTTCTTTTCACGCAACGGCATGGCAGCCTGCGAATAAACAGGAAAAGCACCCGCTTCGGGTACCATGAAAAGCAGTACATACCCCGCGGGTGGCAACAGCCCGTCTGCTTATTTTCACCGCGGATGTGTTATAATCGCAGTATGCTCTTTAACAAGGAGGAACGACCGTGAGTAAAGACAAGAAATGCATGATGTGCGGCAAGCCTTCCCCTGATACCATATGCGATCCTTGCAAGGCAAGCGTTCAGGCTGAAGCCGCCGGGGAAAAAGCGAAAATGGAAAAAAGCGTAAAAGTCGGAGGGAAAATGGCCGACGAACAGTCCAAACAGCGTTCCTGATCAATCAGACTCCCCTGACTATATTAAGCTTCAGTTTGTCGGATACATCAAAGATCAGTCAGAAGTAGTTTTTCGAAATTTATTATGTCGGTAAACAGAAGTGGACCCTTTTTTTAAACAGCTTTTTTCTTTTTTTAAGTGTATTCCGACCAACGCAGAAAAGCTTTCGGGAGTCTGAAACGGAAGGAGGGCGTAGCCCGACTGGAGTTTCAGACTCCCGGAACCATAAACTCTGTTCTATCTCTCTCATCACTTCAAGCCACCTGCTTCCCCACCACCCCCAAACCATAGTAAACCTGATCCGGAGTTTCCATATCAAGCCCCTGATGTGGCCTCCTCTCATTGTAAAACCCTATCCACTCCCCTATACCTGCCTTCGCCGAGGCTACTGATTCATACGCCTTCATATACACTTCCTCGTACTTAAGACTCCTCCACAGCCTCTCCACAAAAACATTGTCCCGCCAACTCCCCTTGCCGTCCATGCTTATATCAATACCTCTGGCGCTGAGCACCCCCGTGAACTCGTCGCTTGTGAACTGGCTCCCCTGATCCGTATTGAATATCTCAGGTTCATCGTACACGTATAGCGCTTCCTCCAATGCTTCAACGCAAAACTCCGTATCCAGCGTGTTCGATAACCTCCAGCTCAGCACCTTCCGCGAGTACCAGTCCATTACTGCCATCAGATACACAAAACCCCTGCTCATCGCTATATACGTGATGTCAGCGGCCCATACCTGCCCAGGACGCTCTATCGCCTTCCCTCGCAGCAAATACGGGTATATCCTGTGCTCAGCGCCCCCTCTCTTCGTAGTCTCGGGTCCAGGGGCCAGCCCCCGTATCCCCATAAGCTTCATGAGCCTCATCACCCGCTTACGGTTCACCTCCACGCCTTCCATCTTCCCAAGCGCGTACACTATCCTCCGAGAACCCTTGAACGGATACTCCGTGTGGATCCTGTCAATCTTCTTCATGATCTCCTCGTCCTCAGGGGATACCACTGTTCTCTCGTAGTACAGGCTTGAACGATTTATATCCAGCAACTCGCATTGCCTCACCATGGAAAGCGCCTGGCCACGCACTACGAATTCCTTGCGCCGCGCCCGATCTAACGACCGAGCGCTTTGGATAAAAAATCGTTCTCCAAGGTCAGCTGACCTACCTTGGCTTCAAGCTCCTTTATGTACTTCTCCCCCGCAGCCTTCTTGTCCGCTCCCGAACCGAACACCTTGCCCGCGTTCCCAAGCAGCTGCTTCTTCCACATGCTTATCTGATTGGGGTGAATATTGAACTGCTGGGCAAGCTCCGCTACCGTCTTATCTCCTCTTAGCGCTGACAACGCTACCTTCGCCTTGAATTCCGGTGAATGATTACGCCTCTTACTCCTCATTGTGTACCTCCTGTACTTATTAAAATATCAAAGAAATACACTTAAGACGCTGTCTAATTTTTGGGGTCCACTTCTAACATAATGCTTTTCTGCATAATAAATACATCGTTGACGCAGGTGCGGTTATGACGGCCCTTTGCGGCGACAGTTGATAAAACAGCCGGCGGGATAGCAAACCGGAGAAAGAATTCCTCTCCTTTTTTCACTCAACCGACCCGTCGCCGTTCCAGATTTCAAGAGCCATTCTGTATATTCCGTTTTTAGAAACTCCGAAGGCCTCGCTTGCAAGAGAAACGGCTTCGCTCAGCGAAAATCCCTTTTCCCTGAGAAGCCACAGCATCCTCTGAGCCGCATCAGCAGACGGTTCGCTGTGCCCTTCCCTGCTTCCTTCCACAACTACCGTTACCTCCCCTTTCAGAGTTTCTCTTTCCAAAAGAACAGAAATCACCTCGGAGAATGATCCCCTGAGTGCTTCTTCATAAAGTTTTGTCATTTCCCTAGCAACGCAGATATTCCTGTCGCCTAGAATTTCCAGCATCAGGCTCAAGGTGCGTGGAAGTCTCCTGGCAGATTCGTAAAAAACCAAGGTGTTAGGATAGCGTTTTACGTCCTTTAGAAGCTCTTTCTTCTTGCCCACGGTCTTCGGAAAAAAACCGAGAAAAAGAAAACTGTCCGTGGGAAGCCCCGAAACAACAAGCGCGGAGAGAACAGCCGAAGGACCGGGTACGGGAACCACTTCTATATTGTTTTCAATCAAGAGACTTATGAGTCTCCAACCGGGGTCGGAGACCGAAGGAGTTCCGGCGTCGGAAACTAGCGCCACGTCTTTGCCGTCTTTGAGTCTTTCAAGCAGCTTGGGCGATTTTTCAACCTCGTTATGTTCATGATAACTCGTGAGAGGGGTTTCGATCCCGTACCGGGTAAGGAGTTTTTTTGTGTTTCTCGTATCCTCGCACGCTATAACGTCGCAAATCTTAAGAACGTTTACAGCCCGCAAAGTCATGTCTTCAAGATTCCCTATCGGGGTAGAGACTACGAAGAGTTTTCCAAACATGCTGTTATTCGGCAAACATCCAGACATAAAAAGCGGTTTGCTATATGTACTCCTTATTCCAAGATAAGAAGACCTGTTTCCCACAGATTGCCGCGGAGGGCGAGGGATTCGAACCCCCAAGTCCTTTCGGACGCCGGTTTTCAAGACCGGTGCAATAGCCGTTCTGCCAGCCCTCCGGCAAAAGTCAGATTATACAGATAAACCAGACGCACTTCACTGATTTTTCACTGTAACAGTTATTTTCTCTGAAAGCACGGGAGGTTTATGAGGTATGTGCAAATAATTACCCAGCAGCAAACGCAGTGTATGCTTCCCGGGAGCAAGGGTTATCTCCGTTTCCGTCTGTCCGCCTCCGAAGTGCCTTACGTTCTCGCTGAAGGCAAGAGGTTTTTCCATGTCCGGCAGATTTTCAAGATCAACTAACAGATGATGATGCCCGGTATTTGGAACCTTGACCCCGGCCGGAGCGACCCCCATGTTCACAAGCCCAAATCTCACGGTGAAGGTCTTGCTGACAACTTCTCCGTCTTTCGGAGAAATGATGTACACCTTGGCGCCCGGAGGAGATTCGGAAAAATACTCCTCCGCAAAAGCCATATTCCATGACACGGCCACGGCTATGAAAAGCAAGGAAAATGTCCTGATTATTATCATCTTGGAACCCTTAATCATGAAAACGATTGCTTATCTAAAGTACATGTTTTTTTCAGAATCGCCACTTCACTGGAATGTCCGAAAAGGTGGAGAAAGACTGACCGGAGTCAAAGAAACAGAACCAATTCCAAGAGATATTGGGACAGAACTCTGAGCGGCGCGTTATGATGGGCCTAACCCGGGACCATAAGATTTCTAATTCCAGAGATCAACTACCACTCTTCCAACCTGGCCGCCCTTAAGTATAACGTCTATTTCAGGGTCAAGATCTTCGAGGGAGACTGTTCTGCAGATCCGCTCAAGAATATCGATCTTCCACTCGCCGGATATCTTTTCCCATACAAGCCGCCTTCTTCCCATCGGGCAGCTTGCAGAATCTATGCCCGCAAGCGTAACTCCCCTCAATATGAATGGATAGACATTCGTGTTGAGTTCATGGGAAGCCACATTGCCGCACGTAGTCACAACTCCTCTTTGTCTCGTGGACTTAATAACGGTGGCAAGTATCTCTCCGCCCACGGTATCAACCACCCCGGCCCACTGCCCCTTAAGCAGCAGCCTGCCCGAAGGGTCAGTTAAATCCTCTCTCCCGATTACTTCCTCTGCTCCCAGATCCTCAAGAAACTGTTTCTGCCCCGCTTTTCCCGTCGAAGCCGTCACGCTGTAACCGGCTTTTCCGAGAATAGCGACGGCCATGCTGCCTACCCCTCCCGTCGCCCCGGTTACGAGAATCTTTCCGTCTTCAGGGCTTACTCCACCCTCCACGATTCTTAACACTGACTGTGCCGCCGTAAAACCCGCAGTCCCGTACATCATTGACTCTTTTAGATCAAGCCCCGCAGGCAGGTTAACCACCCAGTCAGCCGGAACCCTCACGTATTGTCCGAACCCTCCGGAGGTATCCATTCCCAAGTCGTAGCCATGCACTATAACCTTGTCTCCAGATTCAAACTCTGCACTTTCTGAACGCTCGACTACACCGGCGGCGTCAACGCCGGGCGTATGGGGGTAATTCCTGGTAACGCCCCTGTTTCCTATGGCTGAGAGAGCATCCTTATAGTTGAGGGACGAATATTTTACGTTTATGAGCACCTCCCCATCCGGGAGACTGTCTAGTTTTCTGGTCGTGATTTCCCTCGTGAATTTTTCATTTTCATCCCTGCTTACAACCATCGCCTTGAAATCATCAGAACTCATTTAAAACCTCCTTCAGTTACGGTTTTTATCTCCGCAGAGATCCTCAAGCGCAAGTAAAAGCGCCTGCGTTCCGAGCCTCCCGTGCCCAAGCTCGCTCGCCCTTTCATAAAGGGATTTAACAAGAGCAAGCCCCGGAAGATCAATCCCCATCCGTTGCGATTCCCCGAGAGCAATCTCCATGTCTTTTATAAAATGTTCAACGAAAAAGCCCGGGTCGAAATCCCTGTCCATTATTCTGGGACCGAGGTTGTTCAGAAGCCAGCTCGAGGCCGCGCCGCTCCCCACGGAGCGAAGCATGGTACGGGGATCCAGCCCTGCCTTCTGACAATAGATCAAGTTCTCGCAGATTCCTATCATTACCCCAGCTACCGTGATCTGATTGCACATCTTCGCATGCTGACCCGAACCCGCTTTTCCCTGGTGCACGATGTTTTTTCCTAGGAGCCCCAGAAGCGGTTTCACCGAATCAAAAACTTCCTCATCTCCTCCAACCATTATTGAAAGCTCTCCCTTCACGGCTCCTACGTCTCCCCCGGAGACCGGCGCGTCCAAACAAGCGCAGCCGAAGCCATACGCCTTTTCGTATATCTCCCTCGCGAGAGTCGGTTCGGTCGTGGTCATGTCAATGAAGATGCGGCCGGGCTCGGGCTCAATCAGAAGGCCGTCGCGACCGAAATACACCTCTCTTACGTCATCCGGGTAACCGACAATGGTAAAGATAACGTCGGCCTGGCGGGCAACCTCGGCGGGCGAGTCACACCAGATGGCACCTTCTCCGAGCAGTTCTCCCGCTTTTTCCTTTGTCCTGTTGAAAACAAAAACGCGGTATCCGGCACGAAGGATATGTCCGCACATGGGCGCGCCCATTATCCCCGTTCCTATCCAACCTATCGAACTTTGCTCGGGACTTATTCCACTCATTTGCGCTGAGAGCTATTGCGATGCGACGCTTTGCCGCTTAAGCATGGGAAGGTATTTCCCGCCAAGGATTATGTGACCCTCGCTTGAACCGGCAAGGAGCCTTTGCACGAGATATTCCCTGTCGGGCCCTATAACGTTAACCCCGTGGTCTGACTCGACAAGGCACAGAAGCTTTATGTCGCTGCCGTTTTCGGTTGCGGTTTCATAAACCGCGGAATAGTTAAGAAGAGCAGCCTCCACGGTGCCGCAGGGAAGAGAGGGATTCCGGGCTCCGGCGTGATGTTCGCTCGCGCCGAACCAGCATGGGTCGGGGTAGCCGTGAAAATGCAGAATGGACATCTCCTTCTCAATCAGAGAAGGGGCGTAAAGAGCGGAGGAGAGCGCCTGGGAGAGTATCACGTAAGTATCAAAGGACGGCCTTATGTCTTTTCTTCCCAGGTCGACTCCCCTGGGTATCTCGAGATGAAGCTTCCCCTTCACAAGGCCGATTCTGACTATATCCGAATCCGGATTCAGGTTTGTTTTATCGCATCCTGACCTCGAAGTGACAATCCATATGTCAGGAACCTGCTGGTACACCGTCTCATCACCGAGAAGGGTTCTAACGTACCATCTGTCGTTTGAGGCCGCTCTCAGCTCGTCGGGATTGTAACTCGGAATCTCCTGCAGGGAGTTCCACATATTCTCGTCAATATATTTATCCCCATCGTATCCCGGAGGCTCGGCAAGCGCTATGAAGCCGTACGAAACTCCGGTTCTCCCATCGAGTATCTTGTTCGCCACATCTCTGTGCGACAGGCGCTTTATCGCATCTGAAAACTTTGACCCCGCAGGAAAAAGCTCGGTGCTTTTGAGGTCCGCGCCCAGGGCAGACAGCTTCCTGGCGTACTCAAATTCCTTCGGATCGTATTCGCTTACGGAAAAACGCGTCAGAACGGGTGGTTTTATAGGGGCGTATATCTTCGGAATAAGCGAATAGAGCACGAAATCATCAAGCTGATCATGGGCGTATATGGAATCGGATAAATTCATGTTTGTTATCCCGAACTTGCTGTGCGAAACCCCTATAACGATCTCCGACATATTGGTTATCAGGTTTTTCAGACCTAGGGAGATTTTTCTTTCATAGGTCGTATCCTCATTTTCAAACTCCGGATCAAGGGACATTATCGTGATAACCTGGGTGTTGTAGGGATCCTGGAGATAGCCGACGGTGAAATCGTCCGCCCAGCCGCTTATCTTCAGTATGCTGCTCACTGAAAGGCTGTCTTTCCTGACAATCCTGTAGATGTTCTCGGCTACCTTGCTCAGGAGCCATCTGATCGGGGAAAGTTTCTTTTTAACGTCTATTACGGCGTTTACCTTTCTCCTTACGGACCTAAGTCCCATGAGCCTGGAGAACATTCCGTAAGATCCGTCCTCGGTTGTCGCGTCTTCCCAGGAAATTACGTTTACCCCGTTGCTCAGAAGCGAGTTGCGGAGCCTTTCCCTGTACGCGCTTATCTCGGTGTCCGGATAATTCTTCGGAAGCGGTTTGAAGGTCACTATAACCCGCTCCGACATCTCAGTTGGATTTTTGGGATTAACCAGGTTTTTTATCTTCGGCATTCCGGCAAGCGCCGCTATGGTCCGCAGATCTAAATCCGCAATTCCCTGATGATCGTTCATAAAAAAGACAACCTCACGCAACCCGTATCAGAGTACAGGGACAGGGGTAAACAAAACAGAGCAAACGAAAGTTCCAACCAAGTCCGGACAACCTAGAGTCTAACGCCTGGCGCGGATTTTTTCAATTTCGCGAAGCATCTCTTCGCGAACGACACTTTCAAGTTTTTCGCCGCCCTCTTTCCCCTTCGGAAAGCTTGCGGTATCTACAGGAGGAAGAATTCTGACTACAATATCCCTGTCGGTATTAAGTTCGTAGGAACCCTTTTTTCTTATATCCTTGCCTCCCCATATGATCATCGGCACAACCGGCACCCTTGAAAGCGAAGCCATGAAAAAACCGCCCTGCTTAAAGGGAAGAAGTTCTCCGTCCTCGCTTCTTGTGCCCTCGGGGGCAACAATTACCGAAGGTCCATTTCTTATTTTTCTCACGATTTCCCGGACTCTGTTCGTATCTCCGACCGAACCGTCCCTGGCAACGAAATATTGTCCGCTAAGTGAGCACACCCAGCCGACAAAGGGAACCGAGGCGACTTCATTCTTCATCACTGCCCTCCATTCGAAAGGCAGCACCGCGGAAAAAACGGGTATGTCTAGGGAACTCTGGTGATTGAACATAACTATGAAGGGACTTTGGGGGAAATTCTCTGTCCCTTCTACGTCAAGCCTTACTCCGCAGGACCAAAGAACCGTTTTCCCCCAAGGCCGAACGGAGCACTTTATAAGATGCCTTACCGCGAGAAGTGACACCAAAATTCCCACGCTGCCCCATAACGCCGTAAACAGGGACGAAAGAATCATCGCCACAATGCTTCTTGTTTTGTTCATCACCGCTGCTCCGTCGCGTCGCAAAAAGAGTTTCCGGGATTCTGGCCTATGCGGGAACTATAATGTTCACTCCCTGCTCCCCGATCCGTATATCATGTTTTCCTGAGCGAAGAAGGAATGTCTCCCCGTCCATGTGAGCCGGAAGATCTGTAAAGGTTTCAAACAGCAACTGCTTTGCCCTTACAATGCTGACCTCTAGAAGCCCTTCGTGGAGGCCCTTAAGCACCTTCTGTATCTTAAAAAGCCTTCCCAGAGGACTCATGTCACTTATTATATGGATATCAAGATATCCGTCGAATATGTCAGCCCCGGGAGCCAGGTTGAACTTTCCACCCTGAAAAGGACCGTTTGAAGCGCCGAAGAGAAGCAGTTTCTCGCCCGCGGCACCGACTTCTCCATCCATCTCGGAGAAAAACCCCTGGAACCGAAACGCCTCGATCACCGCTCCAACGACATAGCCGAAGGAACCGAAGCGCCTGAGGCCCAGGTCCCCGAAATCGTGCGCCACGGCCCCGTCCATCCCTACCCCGAAGCCGTTTATAAAGCATTTTTCGTCGACAAAAGCTACATCGGCCTTCCTGGGGTGGCCGGAAAAGATATTGTCGACCGCCGCCTGCGTATCAAGCGGAATACCGGCAGCTTTCGAGAAATCGTTCCCGCTCCCGCCCGGAACAATTCCCAAAACAGCTTCAGTTCCGTGAATCGAACTTGCGATCTCACTTGACGTACCGTCTCCTCCAACAGAAATCATGTGGGTAAAGCCTTCACGAAGGCCTTCTGCGGCAAGCTTCGCTGCGTGCCCGGGGAACTGCGTGGATCTCACCTCGCAAACAATTTCTCTTGCTTCAAAAGCGCTGCGGATCTGCTCAAGCGTTGGGCCAAGCGCCTTTGTACCCGCCTTGGGGTTTGCTATTACGAGGTATTTCATACTGTCTTCCCGCTCCCGGAATCGGTGGTTACGAAACATTATGACACCCCGCAACTTGATTAACAATTGTTTTTCTGGTATTAAAGTCTGATTTGCAAAAGGACTTTGGAGGAAATTAATGACAGAAGAAGCCGTAGCCAGCGAAAAACTCAGCATGAAAAGCCTGCTTGAAGCCGGGGTGCATTTCGGACACCAGAAAAGCCACTGGAATCCGAAAATGAAATCCTTTATCTTCGGAGCAAGAAACGGCATTCACATAATCGATCTTCAGCAGACCGTCACGCTTTTTAACAGGGCGTATAATTTCGTGAAAGACACAGTGGCGGACGGAGGAACCGTTCTGCTGGTGGGGACCAAGAAACAGGCCCGGGGAATAATCGAGGAAGAGTCGGTCCGATGCAGCATGCCCTACATAAACACGCGTTGGCTGGGCGGAACCCTCACCAATTTCAACACGATACGTTCGAGGGTTGATTACCTGCTGGAACTGAAGAAACTTGAGGAAGACGGGCAGATGGAGATGCTTCCGAAAAGGGAGGCGAAAAACCTCAGAAGAGAAACAGTAAAACTCGAGGGTCTTCTGGGTGGAATAGTGACCATGAGGCGGGCTCCCGACGCTATTTTCGTCGTAGACACAAAAAAAGAACATATAGCCATAAAAGAAGCGAGGAACCTATCGATACCGGTTATAGCGATCGTGGACACCAACTGCGACCCCGCAAACGCGGATTACCCGATTCCGAGCAATGACGACGCCATAAGGGCGATAAAGCTGTTCACTTCAAAAATAGCGGACGCCTGCATTGAAGGAACTCACATCTACCAGGAAAAACTGGTGAGCGGAGAGGTCGAACAGGTAAAAGAAGACAGCCTTGATGGCGTAGTGGTAGAAAGGAAGGTGTTTGTTTTCAAGGAAGCTGAGTCCGAAGACAATGAGGAAAGCTTTGTTTCCGTAGCGATCTCCGAATCTTCGCAAAGTGAAGACGCTCGGGCACAGAAAGAGATATCGGAGAATACAGAAGATAAAAAAGAGGACTAAAAATGGCTGAAATCAAGGCAATAATGGTAAAGGAGTTAAGAGAAAAGACAGGAGCTCCTTTTATTGACTGCAAGAACGCGCTTTCGGAAACCGACGGGGACTTCGAAAAAGCTTCCGAGGTACTGAGAATAAAAGGCGTCGCGAAAGCTTCCAAAAAAACTACCAGAAAAACCGACCAGGGAATCATATCCTCATACGTTCACGCGGGCGGCAAGATCGGCGTAATGCTCGAGGTTAACTGCGAAACGGATTTTGTGGCCAGGAACGACGAGTTTCAGAACCTCTGCAGGGAAGTCGCCATGCAGATAGCGGCAAACAATCCGACTTACGTAAGAAAGGAAGAGGTTTCGGAAGAAGAAGTAGAAAATGAAAGGCGGATTCTCAAGGCAGAAGCTATGGAATCGGGAAAACCCGAGAATATAGCGGAGAAAATGGTTGCGGGAAGAATAAACAAGTTTTTCGAGGAGATATGCCTTCTTGAGCAACCCTACATAAGAGATCCCAAGATGAAAGTCGTGGACCTTGTAAACAACCTGATAGCCAAGATCGGCGAAAACATAGTTGTAAAAAGGTTCGTAAGATACCAGCTGGGCGAATGAAAAAACCGGACAATGGGATCCTCTGAAAAAACCATCCCGAAATATAAGAGAGTACTGCTGAAACTCAGCGGAGAAGCTCTTCAGGGTCCCGGCCAGTTTGGTATCAGTTCCGACGTAATTGAATACGTCTCCGAAGAAATAAAAAGCATCTACTCACTCGGAGTAGAGACGGCCATAGTCATAGGTGGAGGAAATATCTTCAGAGGTGTTTCCAGTTCTTCAAAGGGAATGGACCGTTCCACGGCCGACTACATGGGAATGCTCGCAACCGTGATAAACGCGCTTGCCCTGCAGGATTTTCTTGAAAAAAAAGGGATGTCAACGCGGGTGCAGACCGCGCTTGAAATAAAACAGGTTGCCGAACCCTTTATCAAAAGAAGGGCCATACGTCATCTTGAAAAGGGAAGAATAGTCATATTCGCCTCGGGAACAGGCAATCCGTTTTTTACGACCGACACGGCCGCAACCCTAAGAGCGCTGCAGATGGGAGCGGATATCATAATGAAGGCAACTAAAGTTGACGGCATTTATGATAAGGATCCCGTTAAAAACAAAGATGCCTCGAAGTTCACCGATCTCACATACATGGAAATTCTGAAGAGAGGGTTGAAAGTCATGGATGCAACCTCAATCTCTCTTTGCATGGAGGGGAATATTCCCATAGTAGTGTTCGATCTTTTTGAGAAAGGCAACATAGAGAAGGTTATAAGAGGAGAGAAGGTAGGTACTATTGTAAGGAGCGGTACGGAACAATGAGCGAAGAACTGTCTGTTGAAGAACTTTATATTGACGCCGAAGACAGGATGGACAAGACAATAAGCGTTTTCGATCAGGAACTCTCCAGAATAAGAACCGGCAGGGCGTCAGCGGCTCTTGTCGACACGATGAGAGTTTCCTACTTCGGTGCCCAGACACCTATTAACCAACTCGCCAACGTTTCGGTGCCCGACAGTTCGACCATACTCATACAGGCTTGGGATCCGGGCGCGGTTGAGGAAATTCAAAAGGCAATCGCGCAGTCCGAACTCGGAATAACTCCGTCGGTCGACGGAAACACGATCAGGCTTACTATACCGCCCCTGACGGAGCAGAGAAGAAAGGAGCTCGTCAGGCACACGGGAAAAGTCGCCGAAGAACACAGGGTGTCCGTAAGGCAGATAAGAAAAGATGCGAACAACCTCATAAAGAAAGCCGGGAAAACAGAGAACCTTCCGGAAGATGAAATAAAAAAAGCCCTCTCCGAAATACAGCAGCTGACAGATGAGAGGATAAGCAGGCTAAACGTCCTGCTTGGAAAGAAAGAAAAAGAAATACTGGAAATCTGAGAACCGCGCGGATTACCGGCCGATAACCCTGACACCATCCATATAGGGGACCAGCACCTTGGGAACCTCCACAGTCCCCTCTTCGGTCTGAAAGTTCTCGACGACCGCCAGCAGAGCCCTGCCCACAGCCACCCCGGAACCATTAAGAGTATGAAGATAGGCCGGCTTAGACCCCTTTGATTTTCTGTATCTTATGTTGGCGCGCCTAGCCTGAAACGCCTCAAAATTGCTGCAGGACGATATTTCCCTGTATCTGCCTTCGCTCGGCACCCATACTTCAAGATCATAAGTCTTGGCGGAAGAAAATCCCATGTCTCCCGTGCAAAGGAGAACAACCCTGTAAGGAATACCCAGAAGTTCAAGAATCTTAGCGGCATCGGCAGTCAACGTTTCAAGTTCCTCGTACGAGTTCTCCGGGTCGGCGAAGCGTACAAGCTCCACCTTGTTAAACTGATGCTGCCTGATTATCCCGTGCACATCCTTCCCGTAAGAACCAGCTTCCTTTCTGAAGCACGGAGTGTAGGCCACGTATTTAATCGGAAGCATCTCCGGGGGAATTATCTCGTCGCGGTGAATGTTGGTAACGGGAACCTCGGCAGTGGGAACCATGTAATAGTCCGTATCGCTAAGCTTGAAAAGATCTTCCTCGAATTTGGGGAGATTCCCCGTTCCCGTAAGACTCTCGGTGTTAGCTACGAAAGGAGTGAGAACCTCCGTGTAACCGTGCCGCTTGGTATGAACATCGAGCATGAAGTTTATAAGGGCTCTCTCAAGCCGCGCGCCCGCGTTTTTGTAAAGCGCAAACCGCGCACCCGCGATCTTCGTCGCTCTAGGAAGATCCAGTATGTCGAGCTCGGCTCCCAGCAGTACGTGGTCCTTTACCTCGAAGCCGAAATCCCTCGGTTCTCCCCACTTCCTTATCTCGACGTTTGCCGTGTCGTCCGGACCCTCGGGAACCGAGGAATCGGGCATGTTGGGAACGGTCAGGAGAAACTCCCTGAGGAGCCCATCCGTCTCCGCTTTCTTCTCGTTAAGATCCTTTATCTCTTCCGAGAGAGACCTGAGTTCCGGCAAAAGTCTTGAAAGCTCTTCTTCATCCCCGGACCTCTTAAGAGTACCCACCTTCCTTGATCCCTCATTTCTCTGGTGTTCGAGAGTTTCCACCCTCTTTATTATCTCTTTTCTGCGGGAATTCAGTACGGCAAACTCCGAGAGATCAGTATCGAACCTCCTGGTAGCGAGTTTTTTGCCCACAAGATCAATATTTCGCTCGATTAATTTAGGATCCAGCATTTAAAACACATGCTCCGCAAGAATTTGAAGAAACCAAAAGTCAGGTGTTTAACTTACACTCAAAGCCGATATTTTCAAACATCCCGAGACTTTGCACAAAAGGTTCTTTTCGGGTTTAATAACCGGATATATGAATCTGAAAAAACTTCGATAAGGGGAGTACGTAATGGAAATACTTAATAACGGAATAGAAATAACCTACTTTGGACATTCCACTTTCTCGGTAAAATCTCCCGGCGGCAAAACAGTGATGATTGACCCTTGGCTTGAGGGAAATCCATCCTGTCCGGAACAACTTCGCGAACCGGGCCATGTTGACATCATAACAGTCTCGCACGGGCACTTTGACCACATAAGTGACGTGGTCCCTCTTTGCAGAAAGTACAATGCGAAAGTTGTAGCGAACTGGGAAATCTGCGACTGGCTGAGTTCAAAGGGGGTTCAGAACTGCATGCCGTGCAACAAAGGGGGCAACGTGGTCATAGACGGAATAAGGTTCACAGTGACCCACGCTCAGCACAGCAGCAGCATGAAGGAGGAAGACGGGACGGTTGTCTACGGTGGAGAGCCTGTAGGTTACGTAATAAAATTTGAGAACGACTACACAATATACCACGCCGGAGATACGAGCATTTTCGGTGACATGAAACTTATATCGGAGATATACAAACCGCAGCTGGCAATGCTGCCCATCGGAGACCTCTTCACGATGTCTCCGCTTGAGGCATCATACGCATGCAGGCTGCTTAACGTGAAATGGGTCATCCCCATGCACTACGGAACTTTTCCGCTTCTGGTGGGAACTCCGGATGAACTGAAGTCGCTGACCAAGGGCATGGATTCGCTGAGCGTGGTTGCCTTGGAACCGGGACAGCAGATCACATGACTTGCAGAGACCTTTTACTTCAGAACTAAAGGAGCTTTTTTGTCCTCATAAAAAGACGGACTCACAAAAAAAAGTTATGAAAAATCCGGTAAAATCATTAATCACCATCGCCGTGCTACTTACGGTTTCCTGCGGGGGAAAGCAGGCGATTTACGAAGGGACAGCAGAACAGCTTAATAACGAAGTGGTTGAAGAGCTTAACAAGGAAGGCGGTTTTCCCTGGATATTCGGTGGAACAAATTACGACAAGGTATTCGACATCCTCAAGGAAATACAGATCCGCTATCCCTATACCAAGTACGCCGCGCTAGCCGAACTCAGAAGCGGCGATGTTTATTTAAAAAAAAAGGAATACACTCTAGCCGCTGAGGAATACGAAAATTTCATAGCGAACCATCCGGGTCACAAAGAACTTGATTACGCGATGTACCGCCTCGGACTCTCCTACTATAAGATGAAAGCGGGGAAGGACAGAAACCATTCAAAACGGCTTCAGTCAATAAAGTGGTTTACACTGCTTAATAAGACCTACCCCGACTCCCCGTACGCTGAGCAGACACAGGATAAAATCGAGAAATCCAGAGGAATGCTCGCGGAAAGAGAAATCTACATAGGGAGATTCTATCAGAAGAAAAAGAACTATGAGGCGGCGGCGCAAAGATACAGAAACGTTCTTGAAAATTACTCCGACACCGAATACGCCGAGAAAGCCAGGGAACTCCTCAGAGAGACCGAGGAAAAATTATCCAAGCAGTCATCCTAGCAACAGGAGAAACCTTTCCCAGAAACTGCGGGCAAGCAGTCCGCCCCGTGAATTTAATGACAAGACAGTTTGCCTGACGGCTGTGCGTATCGGTCCGGAGCGCGCGTCTTAATCAAACAATGTAATTCCACTCAAACAAAAAAACAGAAATGGTGAAGACATACAAGCTGCTTGCATATCTAGTCGCGATTATCTTTCTCGCCTCCTGCGGGTCTTCTGATGAAGAGGAGATAAACCTACTTTTGGACAAGAGAGTCAGGTCCTTTCAGCTAAAAGACCCTGAAATGTATTCTGAGTGCATACACGAAGATTACAGGGTAACTTCGGGGGAAAAAGTTGTTGACAAGCACGAGCTGGTAAGCAGGTTCAAGGATCAGGTGTCCACCATTGACGCGGTATCATTCGGCGAATCCGAAAGATACATATACATCAACGGAAAAGACGCAAGGGTAATGATGCTCTCTTCGATTGACGTGAAGGTAGATAATTATTCAATGACATATAAAGCCAAAGAGGTTGTTAACTTATCGAAAGTGCTGGGAAAGTGGAGAATAACCAAGGAGTCTATGCTTAACTTGCTCAGCGGAACTATGATTCTTGATAACTAAGAACTAGCCGAATTTCTTTTCAATATCTTCCTGCTCTTCCTTACACTCTATGCAAAGAGTAGTCTCCGGTCTTGCAATCAGTCTCTGCTCCGAGATATCCTCTTCACACACCTCACAGATTCCGTAAGAACCATTTTCAAGTCTCGCAAGCGCGTCGCGTATTTTCCGAAGCAGCTTTCTCTCCCTGTCCCTTTCCCGCAGTTCAAGAACCCTGTTTGACTCGGATAGCGCCCTGTCAAGTGGATCTGGGAAAGAGTTGGATCCCTTACTCATCCTATCAACAGTATCATAGGCAATGCCCAGTATATCGGACATTCTTTGAATCAGGATGGTTCTTATCGTCTCCCTGGTTTCCGCCTTCATGAGGAATATTATATATACCCACGCTTTTTTGTAAATTTGACGAAGCGCGACAAATATAATTAATTATCCGCCATGGTGAGAATGAAAAGACTTACGATTGAGTTGCCGGGAGAAATGGCTGCACTTGTTTCGGATCTGCTTTTGGGTCTTGAAGCCGGAGCCGTTAGCGAGGAGCAAAGAGACCACGGAGAACCATTAATTCATGCGTATTTTAAGGAAGAAACGGACATTGCGAGAATCATAACAACCATAAGGGAGTTCTCTATGCTTTTTGGCGAAAACGCCGATGCGGCGGTGCGGTTCACCACCCGACACATCAATCAAGCAGACTGGGAAGGTTGGAAGTCTTATTTGAAACCGGTAAGGGCAAGTCGTCGGATAGTTATCAAACCTCCATGGGAGAAACAATACAAGGCGGAGCGGGGAACCAGGGTAGTTGAAATAAATCCGGGAAACGCCTTTGGCACGGGACATCACGAAACAACAAGAATATGCGTAAGTTATCTGGATGAAATTATCGAAAAATCCCCAGGGTGTTCTGTTTTTGACGTGGGATGCGGGAGCGGCGTCCTGGGTATCTGCTCGATCAAACTGGGAGCATACATTTCGTTTTGCGCAGATACTGACTTCAAGGCCGCAAAAGAAACCATCTCGAACTCCGCAAGAAACGCAACTTCCGACAAGGTAAAAGTCTGGTGTGGTTCCGCGGACTGCACACGGAAAAAATTCGATGTTGTTGTTTCCAACACATCCAAGGATACTCTTATTTCAATGAGGGAGAATCTAAAAGAGAGACTTCTCCCTCCGGGACATCTTATAGTGTCCGGCATACAGGCAAACGAGAAACGTGAAGTGGCCGAAATTTACGGAAACTCGGGTTATGATATTGTCAGTGGGAAGATCGAAGGGGGATGGGCCGGACTGCTCCTTAGGTTGGAAAAAACGAGGAAGCCCGAAAGATGAACTCCTTTAAAACTATAGAATGGAAAGACGACAGGGTCTTGATGATTGACCAGAGAAAGCTTCCGGGAGAGGAAGTCTACGTTGAATGCACTATTTTTGAAGAGGTGGCCGAATGTATAAGGAACCTGGTTATCAGGGGAGCCCCGGCGATAGGAATAGCGGCCGCCATGGGAATGGCTCTCGGAGCCACGGGTATCGGAAACGATTGCTCCTATGAGAATTTCGAAGAGCGGATGAAAACCATATCGGAGCACCTGGCCCTGACGCGACCGACGGCCGTAAACCTCTTCTGGGCCATCGCCAGAATGAACAGACTGATTTCCAATTGCAGAGGCAAAGAAGTTGAAGAGATAAAGAACCTTCTCATAACCGAGGCGATTAATATACAGAAAGAAGACCTTGAGACATGCATGCAGATCGGGGAAAACGGATCCAGTCTCATAACAGAAAACTCCGTCATCCTCACGCACTGCAACGCCGGAGGACTCGCCACCGCCGGTTACGGAACAGCCCTAGGGGTAATAAGATCAGCCTTTAACCAAGGCAAGAATATAAGCGTAATATCATCAGAGACAAGACCAGTTCTCCAAGGAGCGAGGCTCACTACGTGGGAGCTTGAGCGGGACGGCATCCCGGTCCGCTTGATAACCGACAGCATGGCCGGGCATCTGATGAGTAAGGGGATCGTGAATTCGGTCGTGGTCGGGGCTGACAGAGTAGCTTCAAACGGAGATACGGCAAACAAGATAGGAACCTATTCCCTCTCTGTCCTGGCCAAGCATCACGGCATTCCCTTTTACGTAGCGGCCCCCACTTCAACCATAGATACCGAATGCTTAAGCGGAGAGGACATTATAATTGAGCAAAGGGAATCCGAAGAAGTAACGCACATAGACGGGAAAAGGATAAGTGCGGAAGTGACCGCAATCAATCCCGCTTTTGACATTACACCGGCCGAAAATATCGAATGCCTGATAACTGAAGTCGGACTGTTAAAAAAACCCTATACTGAATCTCTCGGCAGACTTAAAAAGAAAGATCAGTAATCTCCCCTTTCGATTTCCTCCTGGGCTTCGACACTCAGTTTGGTAAAGGGCATGACCATCAGCCTCTCTTCGCCTATTTTTTCCCCTGTAACCTCGCAGAAACCATATTCCCCGTTTTTAATCCTCTTTAGAGCATCATCTATCTGATGCAGTTTGCTGCGCTCCCTGTTCGAAAGGGTAAGGGCAAGTTCTCTCTGCCTGTCTTCGGATGCGTGATCATAAAAATCTCCGACGTTGAAACGCAGATGATCCGACTCCTCTTTCATTGATCGGGTTACATCTTCAAGCAGTTTCTTTCTCATCTCTTTAAGCATGGCAGTCATCTGGTTAAGAAACTTCTTTGTATATTTTCTGGGGTTGGTCCTCCTCGACTTAGCTTTTGTCCCGGTCGCCGCGGAGGAACTTTTCTTCAAGGTTTTTTTTTCAGGTTTTTCCTTCTTTACTCTGGGCACGCTGACTCCTCTGGTAATCAAAGTCTAGATTTTTCAAGGGTGAATTAAGATAAAATTATTATTCCTTTTGTCAATACCGGTTGTTGCCGACCAATTGGGCACTATTATCTTGTCATATTCCCCGCCTCGGTGATAATATAGTTTTCTCAATTGCGACCCTTCCGAAATGAAAAACGGTTCTGATAAAAGAGATGCTTGGGCGACCAAGACAGGTCTTATATTAGCCATGGCGGGCAACGCCATAGGCCTCGGCAACTTTCTCAGATTTCCAACGCAGGCCGCGGAAAACGGCGGCGGCGCTTTTATGATCCCCTATTTCATAGCATTTATCCTGATAGGAATTCCGATCATGTGGATGGAATGGGGTATGGGAAGGTATGGAGGGTCTCGCGGGCACGGAACAACCCCCGCGATATTCAATCTTTTCTGGAAAAGCCCCGTTTCCAGAACCCTTGGCGTTATAGGGCTCTGGATACCCCTCGTCGTAACAATTTACTACGTTTACATTGAATCCTGGACCTTGGGATACGCTCTGCACTTTCTCCTGGGAAGCAATCCCAGCCTAGACCCTGGGTCGGTTTCAAACGCCGCAGAGTACGTAAAACCCTACAGCAGCTTTCTTGCCGATTATCTCGGTGCGGGAGACGGGGTGTTCCTCACCCCTTCCAAAATGGCTATTACCGCCTTTGTAATCACAGTCACTGCAAATTTCTACATCATGCTGAGAGGAATATCGGGAGGCATAGAGATATTCGTCAAGTATGCCCTCCCCATGCTGTTTGTTCTGGCGATAATACTCGTAGTGAAAACTCTGACGCTCAAAACTGATTACGGAACCGCGATAGATGGGCTTAATTTTCTCTGGAATCCCGACTTCGAAGCCCTTAAGAACCCGAAAGTATGGATAGCGGCGGCCGGGCAGATTTTCTTCACGCTGAGCCTGGCTTTCGGAGCAATAGTTGCGTACGCATCCTACATAAGGATCGATGATGACGTAACCCTAAGCGGCCTGACTTCGGCAACTGTTAACGAAACAGTGGAGGTGATTCTCGGGGGCTCGATAGCCATTCCGGCTGCAGTGGCGTTCTTCGGAGTCGCAAGCGTGGTGACCGTAGCACAATCAGGTGCATTCAGCCTGGGATTCGTAAGTCTCCCCGCAGTGTTCAGCAGCATTTCAGGAAGCCTGGGAGGGGTTGAGGCGGGCAGAGTCTTCGGATTTCTGTGGTTTTTTCTCCTGTTTTTCGCCGGCATGACCTCGTCCGTAGCTATAGCGTATCCCGTAGTAACCTTCCTTCAGGATGAGTTCGGCATCTCGAGAGAAAGAGCTGTCGTATACACCATGCTGATAATAATTGTAAGCGTGCTGCCGGTTATACTGATAAGCCAGGTCCTTGACGAATGGGATTTCTGGGCCGGCACCATAATGCTCGTCGTATTCGGATTCATTGAAATTGTAATGTTCATGTGGGTATTCGGGGCCGACAAAGCTTGGAATGAAATAAACTCGGGGGGATTTATAAAGGCGCCGCGGGTTTTTTACTACATCCTAAAATATCTGACACCCTTTTTCCTTCTGATTCTCATGTCGTGGTGGGGATACAGCAGTCTGCCTTCGATAATCGGAGAGACCAGCTGGAATATCTGGTTCGCCAGGCTTTATATTGCAGGGTTGTTTGTTTTCCTTTTAGCTATGGTTTATATTGCCGGCAGGAGGGAAAGATAATGGATTTCGCCGCTGTACTCTTCATGTTCATCTCTTGGGCAAGTGTTCTGAGCCTTCTCTCTTTCTGCCTGATAAAATTCCACAGAAACCCCAAGTAGCCGCCGCGGTAGCACCTTAAGATGTTCCGCGGCCCTGATCGGTAACCAGCAGGTATTGCCGGCTTAGCCCTGTTCCGTTTCTTTCTGAAGAACTTCCTTGGGTTTTCCGATACGGAGAATTCTTATAACGTCTTCAAGCTGATGTATCAAAAAGAGAGTAAGAGTAAAAGACGTAGCGAAAAGAACCAGGGAATTTCCTCCGATTATCGCTATGAGAACTAACCCGGCCGAATAATAATTTCTCCTCCCCAAAAAGCGAAGACGGGCAAGCAGTTTCCTTAGCAGGGAAAGGTCCTCGGAATTGATATGCTTGTCGACTTCAAAGTACGCAACCAGGCTGCCGGAATCCGTGTACTTTATCAGAAAGTAAAACGACCATATAAGAAAGAGGATGAAGACTATGATGTTATAGCTTCCGAGGATCACCGCAACTGTGCTTCCGGTCTGAAGATAATATCCAACGGGAACTCCGATCAGGAAGGAAAGCACTGTAAACTGGTCGCTTATGGTATCGACCCACTGCCCTTTTTTCGTCTCCATAAGCTTTATTCTCGCAACTTCTCCGTCACACCTGTCCAAAACAGTTGCCGCCTGCATGAAAAGGGCTCCGAGCACCGGATAACCAAGGGCGTAAAACGGCCCGCAGAGTACTCCTATCAGGTTAATCAGAACGCTGACAGCGTTAGGCGTAAGAGATGTTCTTATCAGGAGCTTGCTCAAAGGAAGAGACATCCGGCCGTTTATATTTCTGGCTATCCATCCGGTAGCCGTTTTACCTACGTGAAAAAAAATGATTCTTTCCGCCTCTTTTCGAGATTCCTTGGTATCCGAAAGACGGTACCAGTACCCGCTGTCGGCACTGAAGATTCTCATACGGTTCCGCGTGGCCTCGTCACCAAGCCAAGTATTGAGCCCGGCAGCCGAAAGCACAGATGGGACTTCTGTGGAATTTACGGAGAAAGCGCCAAAGACACTGCTTCCTCCACCGAAATACCTGGTTACGTAACCGGTTTCCCTGTCCATGCCAACAACAGGATCAGCGTCCTGCTGAACAAGCACAGAAAACTCATCCTCGCGGCAATCAGATGAATCACGAATGAATTTTTCAAGGGAACTGGAGTTTGTGACAACCAGAGAGGATTCTAAAATAAGAACCCTGCCCGAATCTATCGACACCGACCCTCCAGATGGAACCCAGTTTATGTCCGATGTGATTCTCGGGTCATCAACAAGAAGGTTTTTTAGAAGACCCGCATTGTCGGTAATTATATGAAACTGCTCAGTTCCGGCACGTTGACAATTTATTATAATTCTTTTGAGTTGAGGGACTTGCGCTATCGATTTGCTTGGAAATTTGGATAGATCCTCGCCATTTGTTCCTGTGCCAGAACAAAGTACAATAGCGTCTTTCATAGCAGATTATTCAGAGGAGTCAACAACTCTCAGAAGGTTTGGGGCACGGTATTCCTTTTTCAAGAATCTGTCAGCCTGTTTTCTCGCCCTGAAAAGATCCAGTGGACAGTCAACATCCATCCAGTAAAGTTCGCCTATATCGAGGGGCTTGATTTTATACCCCTTGCTTATAAGCCTGTGTATTGAGGAAATGTACCATTTGCCTTCGGCACCAGGATTCCTCATCTCCTCTTCAACCGCCCTTTTGAGCAGTTCAACACCCGTATCCCTGAACACTCTTATACCGACTGATTCGGCGGAGGTCTCGGCGTTTGAGATCTCCTTGCTTATCTTCGTGATTCTGCTGTCGTTGACAACAACTTTCATGTCCTCCCTTTCATACCGAGATCTCTTTTTTATCGGAAGACAGATTTTTTCATCCCTTACTCCAAGCGCCTTGTCCAGAACACCTATCTCGTACACATCGTCTCCGTTCATGACCACTAAATCTTCGTCAAACTCGCTCCTGGCTATCCAGAGAGACACAAGGCTGTTTGTAGATTGGTAGAATGGGTTGTAAAGGGTGTTGATTCTCATTCCCAGGCCATCGTAATTTCTTAGGAAATCCTCGACTCTCTCAAAACCAAAACCCACGACGATCACAACTTCGTTTATGCCGCAGTCCCTTATAAGGTTTATCTGGTGTTCAAGTATGGATATATTCCCAATATCAAGAAGACACTTGGGCTTGTCATGAGTGTAGGGATATAGTCTAGTTCCCCTACCCGCTGCAAGTATTATAGCTTTCATAAGTCAGATTTCTTAAACAGAAAGTCATACACCCGTGGAATCAAGAAAAGAGACGATAACCCCGGTGAAAAACACGAGGAATAACGCCTTAATTCTTCAACATCCTCCGGGAGCTAATGTAACTATAGGAGTTATGTATGTCAAACAGAGCTTGAATCCGCAAGTCTTACGCGGGTTCTGGCTGAAACAAGGGGAAAGTCACCCATCGGTCGCAAGTTTAAGACCGTTAATTCCAGATTTTATGCTGATTATATTGTTCATCTCATCAACGTATATAAGCTTGGGTCTGTGTGTCTGGCTCTGTTCTTCATCATAGATTGCAAAATCCGCTATTATCAAGCAATCGCCTTTTCTCGCAAGATGCGCCGCCGCACCGTTTACACAAACTATGTTTGAACCTCTCGCGCCTTCAATCACGTAGGTTGAAAAACGGTGGCCATTGGTCAGATTGAAAATGTGAACCTCTTCATAGGGAAACAGATCCGCCGCGTCCATGAGATTTCTATCAAGCGTAAGGCTCCCTTCATAATCCAGCTCGGCATCAGTTACCGTAACTCTGTGTAGTTTGGATTTAAGGAGTACTCTCTGCATTACCAACCTCATTAAAGCACAATATTATCGATAAGCCTGGTATCGTCCAGCCTCACGGCCAGCGCCACCAAGTCACCCTCCGCGGCTCTGTGCCGGAGATCCAGAGTCTCAGAGTCTCTTATTTCAATATAATCAATATCATTAATTTGAGCCATACGCAATACCCTATCTGCCTCGGCAAGCAGAATTTTGCAGTCATCGCAACCGCTTTTGAACTTCTTTCTGATCTCTCGCAGAGCTTTGCTCACCGAAGCCGCCCTGATTCTCTGTTCCGCGCTTAGGTAAGCGTTTCTTGAGCTCATGGCAAGTCCGTCAGGTTCCCGTACTATCGGCATTTCCACTATCTCGATGTCCATATCGAAATCCCGTACCATCTTCTGAACAATCTTAAGCTGCTGGTAGTCCTTTCTTCCAAACACCGCAAAATCCGGACGGACAATGTTAAACAGCTTAAGCACAACAGTTGCTACCCCGTCAAAATGTCCCGGCCTGAAAGGACCGCAGAGGCAGTCCCCAAGGTTTCCCACAGAAACCGTGGTCTGAAAGCCGTCGGGATAAATATCGCTTATATCCGGAAAAAACAGATAGTTAACGCCGCAGCGGGCGAGTTTTTCCACGTCGCTTTCGTAGTCCCTTTCGTAACGATCAAAGTCCTCACCGGGTCCGAACTGCGTGGGGTTAACAAAAACACTTGCGACTGTCACGTCCGCCCTTCTAACCGATTCCTCCACGAGGATAATATGCCCTGTGTGCAGGGCCCCCATAGTGGGAACGAACCCGAGTTTCTCGCCCGCTTTCCTGCAAGCATCGGAAATCTTCTTCATGTCGGAAGGGCAGTTGAGCACAGAAAGCGCCCCCGCACTATCCATAAGACTGCTCCTGTGAAGGAAAAGCCCCTTTTTTTACCTCTTTCACGTATTTTTTTGTTGAATCGGAGATTGTCTTTGCAACCTTCGCGTATTTCTTGACGAACTTGGGGAGTGGTTCGGGCGTCAGGCCGATCATATCGTTTACAACAAGCACCTGTCCGTCACAGTCCCCCCCGGATCCTATCCCGACTGTCGGTATTCCTAGGCTCTCGGCAACATCTCCGGCCACCTCGGACAAAACGCTTTCGATGACCACCATGAAAGCGCCCGCCTGCTCACAGGACTTGGCGAGACCTAAAAGCGTTTCGCGCTCGCCCGGCAGACTTCCCTGTACCTTGTAACCACCCATTACGTGAACAGACTGCGGACAAAGCCCTATATGAGCAACAACCGGAATCCCGGCTTTCTGGATACGGTACACGGTATCGACGTATGCATCATTCACTTCAAGCTTAACCGACTCAGCCCTCCCTTCCTTTAAAAGTCTTCCGGCGCTCTCTAAAGCATCTTCGGGAGATTTCTGATAGGAAAGAAAGGGCATATCCGTGCACAGATGAGCCCGGTTCACGCCTCTTGAAACAATCTTCGTGTGATAAATCATTTCATCCAGCGTAACGGAAAGGGTATCTTCAAGGCCCTGAACCACATTGCCTAGAGAATCCCCAACCAGAACCACATCTACTCCCGCCGCGTCCACTATCGCGGCAATCGTAGCATCGTACGCCGTTATCATGGCGATTTTCTCGCCCTGCTCCTTCATCTTACGAAAATCAGTTGTTCTAAGCTTCTTCATTATTCGACTCTATCTCTTTTTCGAAACTGCGGGGGATCACTCAACGTATATTCTGGCCGAGTATCCCCGCTTCCTCAAAACTACGCGAAGCGTCTCGGCGTCTTTCCTTTTCTTGAACCTGCCAACCCTCACCCTGTAATAAGTATTCCCCTCGAAGGCAAAAGATTCCACCCTCACATCCTCGTCCGTGACACGCGAAAGCTTTCTTTTGAGTTCACTGGCCGCCGCCTTGCTTCGAAAAGAACCGGCCTGGACTGTGTAGAGGGAGACAAAAAGGCTTTCTGACCTTTCAGAGGGCGTCGACAGCACTTCTATTTTCACTTCCGCAACACCACTTCTAACGAGTCCGATGGATTTGGCGGCCGCGTATGAGAGATCTATCACCCTGCCCTGTATGTAAGGACCCCTGTCATTTATCCTGACCCTTACCTGCCTGCCGTTCTCGCGATTGGTAACACGTACGACGGTACCGAAAGGAAGCTCCTTGTGCGCCGCGGTATAGGCATTTCTATTGAATACCTCGCCACTTGCGGACCTCTTTCCATGCTCCTTGTCCCCATACCAGGAAGCCTTGCCGTACTGCACGGTATCCGTCGACTTGGGTCGGTGAAGATCCCGGCTTTCCCACCTCGGGGGACCTGAAGAAAAAGAGCAACCGACCGCAAAAAATACAACCAAGACAGCAAATCTGACCCAGATCATAAGCTTTTATTTTACCATAACGGATTCCCTTGCAGACACCGACATGCTGGAACCACCTGTTCTACCGCCCGCAGTCTTGAGATTATAAGCGGTTATAATAAAATAGTGCCACCAAAAAACAGGCGGATACGATGAACCGGCCGGATTATAATTTTTCCCTGATAAACCGACTTCCCCCTTACGTACTAGGCGTAGTCAACGAACTTAAACACAAAGCGCGCGCCAGAGGAGAGGATATAATCGACCTCGGCATGGGGAATCCTGATCAGGCAACGCCGGACCACATAGTGGAGAAACTGCGCGAGGCAGCAAGAGAACCCAGAAACCACAGATACTCCGCTTCAGCCGGATTGCCTAAACTCCGTCTGGCCATAACCGACTGGTACAGAAGAAAATACGATGTCGACCTTGACCCGGATTCCGAAGCCGTCGTCACTATAGGATCAAAAGAAGGCATATCGCATTTAATGGCCTCCATACTTTCCCCGGGAGATATGGCGATAGTTCCAAATCCCTCCTACCCAATACACAGCTACTCCGTAATCATAGCAAGAGGAGACACTCACAGTTGTCCCATGGGGAAAAAAGAAGACTTGATACAGTCAATAGAAAAAGCGATAAAGGAAGTGTGGCCAAAACCCAAAGTGCTTATTCTTTCATTCCCCAACAACCCGACAACACAAGTCATGGACCTTGATTTCTTCGAGAAAGTCTGTGACCTGGCACATGAAACGGGTCTTATAGTAGTGCATGATCTGGTTTACGCAGAGCTGTGTTATGACGGATACAAGGCCCCGAGCATAATGCAGGTAAAGGGAGCCAGAGACACCGCGGTGGAATTCTATTCACTTTCCAAAACCTACAGCATGCCCGGCTGGAGGGTAGGCTTCATGGTGGGAAATCCAGAAATCATTTCCGCGCTCAAAAGGATAAAAAGTTACCTTGACTACGGAATATTCCAGCCGATCCAGATAGCCGCAATTACCGCTCTCAACGGACCCCAGGAACCTGTGGAGCGCATAAGGGAAACCTACAGGTCCAGAAGAGACAAGCTGATCGAATCATTCGCAAGGGCCGGATGGGAAATCCCAAAACCGAAAGCCACTATGTTCGTATGGGCACAGATACCTGAAGAGTTTGCGGAAATGGGGTCGCTTGAATTCTCGAAACTTCTTATAGAGAAATCAAAAGTCGCTGTATCCCCCGGAGTAGGATTCGGAAACTACGGAGAAGGATTCGTAAGACTCGCACTTGTTGAGAACGAAAACAGAATAACTCAGGCGGCAAGGGGAGTTAGGAAGCTTCTTCAGAGTGCCCACGGCTACTAAAAAGCCTGTCCTATACTTATAAAAATCTTGAATCTATCGTTTCTCTCTTCATCCTCGGGGTTTAGAAGGTAGCCGAAATCCGCCCTGATCGGCCCGATAATCGTATGGTATCTCAATCCGGCACCGGCCGCGTACTTCAGGTTGGAAGCACTGAAACCGAAACTCTTTGAATAAACATTTCCGTAATCGAAGAAAATTACCGCTCCGAGCTTGTTAAAAAGCCCGAAGCGGGCTTCAGCGTTGCCAATGATCATAGAGTTGCCCCCAAGAGGGTCCCGGTCCGAATTAAGCGGACTCAGGTGCTGAAATGAATAACCCCTCATGCTTGCACTGCCTCCGGCGAAGAACCTTTTGAAAATCGGCACGTCAAGCGGGTCAGTCCCCCCAAGTGTGCTTATATTTCCAATCGTCGCCCTTTTTCCCAGAACGATCCCGGAAACACTCTTGTAGTATCTTAACTCGGCCAGAAACTTCAGGTAATCGGTGCGGGCGGAGCTAGTGGTCTGAATCGGTCTTTCCATGAAGAAAAACAGCCGCATTCCACTGGTAGGATTTATAAGGCTGTCGGTCAGGTCATACTCAACTCCCAGATCAACAGCCGTCAGGAAAACGCTGTCGCGGGCACTTTCAATCGGCGTTCTTACCACCTGAGAGTCTATATCCGCAAATACGACGTTCAGGGAACTGAAAAGCGTGAGATAATCAAAGAACTCCTTGGACAAAGTACTGTTGAAATCGAAACTCAAGCCCTCATAGCCCGGGAAATCATCCCTTCTCACGTCAAGCAAAAAAAGAAGACTGGAATTTCTGCCAACTAAGTGGGGCTGATCAAGTCTGGCCAGTAAACCTCGCGTCAGGGATGAATAACTGGAAGTAATTTGCAGAGCCCTTCCTCCGTCGAAAAAATTCCTCTGGCTCCAAGACAGCTGTGCCCTTAGATTGTCCTCCGTGGCGTATCCAACTCCAAGCCTTATCGTTCCGAGTTCCCTTTCAGTAACGCTGTATATAGTCCGGACCTCGAAGTTCTGCTCGTCATATTCAGTATCCACTATAACGGAATTGAAGAGTCCGGTTTCAAAAATGTTCGCCCGCGATTTCTGAGTCCCTTTGAGGGAAAACAGGTCTCCTTGCTCGTACCCTATCTCCCGCTCGAGAAGTCCGGTGGCAATATCGGAATTTCCTCTGAATATCACGTCGCCGAAATAATATTTCTGACCCGGACCGATGGTGAATTCAACATTAACCTCCCTGCTCCTCAGGCTCACAATCGCTTCGGATTTTACATCCGCCAGAGGATAACCCCTATCGGAAAACAACTCCGTGATAAGAACTTTTGACTTCTGGTAGCTTATCTGGGAAAAAGGTTTCCCCTCTTCCAAGAGAATTACCTCGGAGACATCGGAGACGTAATCGTCCGGGTGATTACCAAGAACTGCTATGTTCAAAGTCTTCACTATTACGGGGTCCCCTTGCTCCACCCTTATTCCTATATCCACTTTTCGGTTTCCATCCCGGAAATCCAATGTATGGGTTACTTTAGAACCGTAATAACCATGTTCCCTGAGAACCTGCTCTATTCTTTTTATATCGTCCTCAAGAAACTGCTCGTTGAATTCCGGACGTTTTCTCCAAGGTCTCCTTGAGGGAAAAGGAGTTATCATGGAGTCCTTTATTCTCTCGAGTTCTATGTCTTTTAACCCCTTTATCTTGATCCCGGAGATAAAAACCGTTTCGTCCTTTTCCGCTTTCTCGGCTCTAACATCCAAAGCCAAGGGAAAAAGCACGAGAAGAAAAAAAAGTCCCGAAAGCAGAAAAGCGACGCTTTGAGGTATGCAAAGGAATTCACCCGGGAAGTTGCTGCTATAGTTGCGGTCAGAAAAAGAAGATGTAGGGCTATCCATTTGCATTAATGTTAACAAGGACAAACTGATTTTAACAAGAACAAACCGAAAAAACCGACAGGTCAGAAACAGATATAGACACTTTAACTGTACAAGAGTCAACAATAACCGGCCGCACGGGTAAAACCACATGCATAGCGATTCCGGACCAAGAGACAATTGACAGAATTGCCGGGCCCACGCCGCCTAAGAAGCAACAATTCGCTATAGCGGGAAAAAACAAGACCGCTTGTACATAATAATACGGTAATATGATATTATTTTTACTGAGGTCGTTTAACCATGGAGCTTTTGCTGCTCATTCTGTTTGTTCTGGTCGGATTTTTCGCCGGTACATATATACTGGGGATTTTCTTCTCCCTTGTTTTCATGCAGTTGCCGGAGGTTTTCAGATCAAGGGCCAGCGGGGGTTCTGAAGTGCCGGTACAGAGGCTTGCGCATCTAATTTTGGAAACCATAGGGTGGTTCCTGCTGCTTCTCTCGCTTATATTCCTGGTAAACAAGTACCTTGCCGGCTATCAGAAGCTTTTTCTCTGCGGTATATATGTAGCCTTGGCTTTCCACATAGGAACGCTTCTGAATCTTTACGGAAGACCTTCGTAAAGCGCAAAGAGAAAAATAAGGAGGGCCGCGTAGCTTTCTCTTGCTGTGTCAGTACAGACACGCTCTCAAATTCAACCAATCCGGTTTTTTAATCGCGACAGGTCGCAAGACCCAAGGAAAAAACCATTGTTTTTGCGGGTTAGCGCTTTTTCTGCGCTGAAAAGTTATTATCAATAAACATCTGCCTGGCAGGATCTCCCGGATCCTCCCTGCGTTTGCGGTGCAGATCCTTCGCCGTCTTTTTTTCCAGAACAGGTTTATGAATGTATTCAATTTCTATTGTTCTTTTTTTAGAGTTCACATTTGCAAGTACTACTGTGTCCGAAAGATTCCACGACAGAACCTCGTAAGAGAACATTTTCTCCCGCTCGAAGGCGTCGCCGAAAACATTAGCGAGATCACCGACAAGTTCGCTTTTTGCGAATGCAAAACGGGTCTCATCCTCAAAACTGAACAAGATGGAACTTGACATGAGATTGTCCTTGTAGAATTCAAGCCGGGTTTCATGGTCGGGCGACGGGTCAAGAACAACTCCGGACAAGGAACCGTCCAGAACGACTTTCCGTAGATCGTTTGAGTATTCGCGATCAGAAATAACCTTGAGTTTGGAAGATTCGATCAGATTAAGTGCGTCTTTTTTAGAAATCCCGAATTCAAAACCGTGAGGAATCCTGAGATTCACCTGGCTTCCCTCAAGAGGAAAGGGAAAGAAGAAGCAAACTGAAAAAACAAGCGTCAGCCAAATTCTTGCGCAATGCATAAGGTTTTCCCGTGATAAAAATCGCTTAAACCCGTGGTATACTTTGGAATCTGTGATTTTAACTGTTTTATACAAGCTTGTTAAACGCAGCACGGTGAAACTTTAATGGAAACGATCATAGGAGTAATCGGAGCAGCTAAGGCGAGTGAAAAGGAAAAGAGAACTTCGGAAGAGGTCGGAGTTCTTGTTGCCAAGGGAAGTTGTCTTCTGCTTTGCGGCGGAATGGGAGGAGTTATGGAAGCCGCGTGCCGAGGAGCAAAATCAGCCGGAGGCACCACAATCGGGATTCTCCCCGGCCCCGAAGCCTCATTGGCCAACAGATTCATCGACATACCAATAGTTACAGGGATGGGTGAAGCAAGAAACGTGATAGTAGCAAAGTCAAGCCATTCTATAATCGCCATTGGAGGCAGTTTCGGCACCCTGTCGGAGATATCGTTTGCACTTAAGTCCGGAATTCCCGTTATCGGGCTTGACACCTGGGATGTCTCTGAGGAAATTATCAAATGCGAAACCCCGGAAGAAGCAGTGAGAACAGCTTTTGAGCTATCCTCCCTCAGGAAAAGGGCCTGATGAGAACCTCCCCGAACAAGCAAAAAGAAACGGCGCTGGAAGAGATAGGAAGTCACATAAGACGCGTTCCCGATTTCCCGAGCAAGGGAATACTCTTCTACGATATAACCACGCTGATTAAAAACGCCGGAGCTTTTCGAAAATCCGTTGACATGATGGCGGAAATGCTCGCCGGCAAGGAGATAACCTCGTTTGTCGCGCCCGAGAGCCGAGGTTTTATCTTCGCTTCCGCCTTATCCTATAAGCTTGGAAAAGGATTGATCCCAGTGAGGAAGCACGGCAAACTGCCAAGCGACACCGCAAGCGTTTCATATGACCTTGAGTATGGAAAAGACATTCTGGAAATTCACAAAGACGCGATAAACGGTAAAAGCAGGGCAGTAATCGTCGATGATCTTCTGGCCACGGGGGGAACGGCGCACAGTACCGGGCGCCTGGTGGAAGAACTAGGCGGAAGCGTCGCCGGGTACCTCTTTCTTGTAGAACTCACGGGACTCAAGGGGGCCGAGGCTCTTTCCCCTCATCCGGTCTGGTCCCTACTTAAAATGCCGGGGTAAAAATTGGAAAAGATAGAAGTCAAAGTCAGGTCAAACGAAGATAATTCCTATGAAATCCTGATCGGCCAAGGTCTTCTGAGCCGGATTGCCGGCGATCTGGTCGAGGCATCCATAGCTCACTCCCATGCCCTAGTAACCGATTCAAACGTGGCGGATCTCTACGGAGCAAAACTTCTGAGCGATCTTGGGGAGGTGCTCCCAGAAGTCAGTATGGTTGTTTTTCCGGCGGGAGAGCGAAGCAAAACCAGAGAAATCAAGTCCTTCATAGAAGACAGGATGCTCGAATCGGGATTCGGCAGGGATTCCTCGGTCATAGCACTCGGCGGAGGAGTCGTGGGAGATATAGCAGGATTCGTGGCCGCCACTTACATGAGGGGAGTACCCTGCGTTCAGGTGCCGACAAGCCTAGTTGCCTGCGTTGACAGTTCGGTGGGAGGAAAAACCGCTGTAGACACCCCTCAAGGAAAAAACCTCATCGGTTCCTTCTATCAACCATGGCGGGTGTATGTGGACACAGACATGCTTAAAACCCTCAAACCGAGGCAACTCGCAGAGGGACTCGCCGAAATAATTAAATACGGTGTGATAAGGAGTGAGGATTTCTTCCAGTACCTAGAAGCAAATATCGAGAAAATCTATGAATTCGACGACGCTACGCTGCTCGAGGTGATAGAGACCAGCTGCAGGATCAAGGCGGAAGTGGTCGAGAAGGACGAAAAGGAGCAGAACCTGCGGAAAATCCTTAATTTCGGACACACGGTAGGCCACGCAATCGAGCAGCTCTCCGACTATACAATCTCCCACGGAGAAGCGATTTCCGCGGGAATGGTAATTGAAGGAAAAATTGCTCTGGGCGAAACAGGATGGAGCGAAAAAGAGCAGGGCAGGCTCACTCTTCTCCTGGAGAGAGCGGGACTTCCTACTGAACCTCCACGCGGGGTAAATGTCGGGAAAATTGTGGATGTCATGAAGGTCGACAAGAAAGCCAGAAAAGGAAAGATAAAAATGTCGCTTCCCGAGTGCATAGGCAAGATGAAAGAACATGAGGGAGATTACGGAATAAAAATCGGGGAGCAGACCATAACTTCCGCTTTCAGGTCCTGACACGGAAAATGAAGCTAACCGGTCCCGCGGTGGACATATCCTCGTTTTCGCTTCCCATCGGCAAAAAAGACATCTTCCGCGACGAAAAACCCCTAGTACTTGAAATCGGCTTTGGAGAAGGAGAATTTCTCATAAACGCAGCTCGATGCGACGCAAGCAGAAACTACCTTGGTATAGAGATCAAAAGAGGAAGATTCCGAAAAGCGGTGCGCGTTGCGGAAAAGCTCTCCCTGGAAAACTTAAAATTCCTTCACATTGAAGCTGAAATCGCACTCAGGCAGGTCTTCAGAGAAAGAATGTTCGACCTTGTTCTAGTGAACTTCCCCGACCCCTGGCCGAAGAAAAGACATTCAAAACACAGAATGTTCAACCGGGAATTTATAATCTGCCTGGCAAAAACGCTTAGGAGAAGCGGGAGGACCGTAATAAAGACCGATCAGTTGAGCTACATTGAGCAGATAGTGTCCGAATTCAAAAAAAGTCGCTTGTTCCGTCCCGTGCACCCTCCACCCGGTTTCGTCGAGGCTCGAAGAGGAGAAACAGAAACGAAATTCGAAAAGCATTTCAGGGAAGCCTCGCAAAAGATATTCAGTGCCGTTTTTCTAAACCTTCCCCAGCAAACAAGCTCAATACGTCAACATATAAAAACATTATAATTGACATTAAGGATGTTCTATGTATTAAGTTTGTCCGTTCTGCACACAATATGGAGGTTTTTTAAATGATAGTAGTAATGAAGCAAAAGGCGACCAAGGAAGAAATAGACAAGGTCAAATCCGTTATAAAGGAACTTGGATATTCGCCGCATCCGATCGAAGGAATTCTAAGGACTGTCATAGGAGTGGTCGGAGACGAAAGAGGGAAGCCGCATGAACTCGACATTCTCAAACAGCTACAGGGAGTCGAAAAGGTCGTTCCCGTGCTTCAGCCCTACAAGCTAACAAGCAGGGAAGTGAACGATGAAACCTCCGTTTTCAACGTGGAAGGCGTTGCAGTAGGGGACAGGAATATCCCCATAATCGCAGGACCGTGCTCGGTTGAAAGCGAAGAACAGATAATGACAATTGCGGCTTCAATAAAAGATTCAGGAGCTTCAATGCTAAGAGGGGGCGCGTTTAAGCCCAGAACTTCCCCCTATTCTTTCCAGGGTCTTGGGAAAGAGGGACTGGAACTTCTCATCAAGGCAAAAGAAATGACCGGACTGCCCATAGTAACCGAAATAATGAGCCCGGACGATCTTGAACTGGTCGAGGAATACGCGGATGTGCTTCAGATCGGAGCGAGGAATTCCCAAAATTACTCGCTTCTAAGACATGTCGGCAAGTCAAAAAAGGCCGTCCTGCTAAAACGGGGGATGTCAACAACCATAAACGAGTTTCTCATGTGCGCAGAGTATATACTGTCGGAGGGCAACAGTAACGTAATGCTCTGCGAACGGGGGATAAGGACCTTTGAGACTGCGACCAGAAACACTTTCGACCTGAACGCTATCCCGGTACTCAAGGAAAAAACCCACCTTCCTGTTTTCGCCGACCCAAGCCATGGAACCGGCTACTGGCAGTACGTAATTCCAGTAACTTTAGCCTCAATAGCCGCCGGAGCGGACGGAGTAATAGTCGAGGTTCACAACAACCCGGAGGTCGCCGTTAGTGACGGAGCACAGTCCCTTAAACCGAAAACATTCAAAACCCTAATGGAAAAAGCTGCTCCCGTTGCCGAAGCTATTGGAAGAACAGTTTAGGGATTTCTCGGATCTCAGGATGAAATCAGGACTTTTCTTCCACTGAGAGTCAGTTTTCCCTCGCAGAAAAGTCTTATGGCTTCAGGCAGTATCCTGTGTTCCTCAGCATGGACTTTCTCAAGCAAGGTCTCTTCCGTATCTTCCTCCGTAACCGGAACAACGGCCTGAAGAATAATGGGGCCCGCGTCAACTTCCTCTCTCACGAAGTGGACAGTACAACCCGTCTGTTTCACTCCGTAGTCAAGTGCCTGTCTTACCGAATTTGTTCCCGGAAAAGAAGGAAGCAAGGAAGGATGAATGTTTATGATACGGTTCGCAAAACGGCCTATGAAATAAGGAGTAAGTATCCTCATGAATCCGGCAAGTACGACAAGGCCTATGTCATATCTGTCGATTTGCGCGACTATCTGTCTTTCGAACTCTCCCCTTGATTCAAAATCCCTGCTGTTTACGAGCTCCACGGGAGTACCGTGTTTCCTAGCCCTCTCAATCGCCATGACTCCAGGAGTATCGCAGACAACCACGGCTATACTTGCGGATTCTATGCCGGAATCTATCACCGCCTGAAGGTTTGTTCCGCTTCCGGAAACAAACACGGCAACGTTGGTCTTTGACATCGCAGGCACCGGAAACTTGAGAAAGCAAGGGAAGAAAAAAAAGGGCAGCCACCTACTTTCCCACTCCTGAAAGGAGCAGTATCATCGGCCTATAAGGACTTAACTTCCGGGTTCGGGATGGGACCGGGTGCTTCCCCTTCAGCATAGCCACCCTAGAAGTGAGAAACTACCACTGAAAAAAAATAATGTCAAGCTAGAATATCAGTCAGTATTAAAACCTCGTACTGGAAGAGCTCTTCCGAACCTTTTGAGCTTCTTAATGGCCTTTACCTCGATCTGCCTTATTCTCTCGCGGGTAACGTTCAGTTTTTTCCCTATTTCTTCAAGGGTGTATTCCTTGTCCTCATCTATGCCAAAACGCATTTTAACAACTCCTTCCTCCCCGTTACTGAGGTTGGTGCAGAGCGCGTTGCGCATGATCCGGTTCAATTCCTTGGTTTCGAGCATGTCAAGCGGAGAAGTGGAATCCGGATCCGAAATAATATCCATTAGCCTGCAGTCGTCCTCGCCAATCGGAGATTCCAGAGAAATCGGGTCGCGTGACACCTTCATGATCTTCAAAACCTTATCAAGAGGTATGTCCATTGCCTCGGCTATCTCTTCCGGTCTGGGCTCTCTCCCTAATTTCTGCATCAGGGATCTAGAGATCTTGTTTAGCCTGTTTATATTTTCGGTCATGTGAACGGGAATCCTTATAAGACTTCCCTGATCGGCTATTGCACGCGTAATTGCTTGCTTTATCCACCACGTGGCGCAGGTTGAAAATTTGTACCCCATTCCATGTTCGAACTTTTCAACCGCTTTCATCAACCCCATATTGCCTTCTTGAACCAGGTCGAGAAACGGCAATCCTCTGTTAACGTATTTTCTCGCTATACTGACTACAAGTCTAAGGTTGCACTCGACAAGTGTTTTTCTGGCTTTCTTAGCAGCTTTCTTTGCTCTTTCAAACCTTCTAAGCACCTTTTTAAGAGAAGCGATTTCCTCCTCGGAATATTCAGATTTAGAACCATTGCCCATCGAATCGTCTGAACCATCCATCATACAGTCACAAACCCCGCCCTCAATCCTGTCCACATATTCGACAGCCAGATTGTATATCCTGCTGGCCTGCGTAGAGGAAAAATCGATTTCGTCAAGAAGTTCTACGGTCCGTTCGTTATTCTTTCTGATTTGTTTGGAGATCTTGGTTCTTTCGGTATCTGAAAGAGCTGAAGCATCAAGTTTTTTTCTCAGTTCTTCAGTCTCAGCAAAAAGTTCTCTGATTGGAAGAAAGTTCCTTGCGGAATTTCTATATGTTTCGCCGTCAGCGGGGGATTCTATGTCCTCGCCTTGGTAGCCCGCACCGAGTGCCCCTTCTTTTATCTCTTCTTCGAGCTTGAGAACCTTCTTCATCATGAAGGGGTTCCCTATTATCATTCTTGCGATTATTTTTTTGCCTTTCTCAATCTGTCTTGCTATCTCAACCTCTTCCTCCTTGGAAAGGAGTGAGTGCTGCGCAATAGCGAGAATGTACGATCTTATAGGGTCTTGATCGGAATCATTGCTCTTTACGTGTTTGAGTTTGTCTTCCGCTCGAGAATCAGACGGGGCATTTTGAAAACTCTGTGCGGACTCAGAGAATCCCCCTTCGTCCTGCCCGTCGATTTCGTTCCCCAACCCGTTAGTCTCGTCGTTTGGATTCAACTTGCAGTTCCTCTTATGGTCTTTTCCATACTCACCAGATCCCTGTATTGCTCAACAAGTTTTCTTTCAAGGGTTTTATCCGAAGAATCACGCTGATTGCGGATTCTCTCTATTACCTCATTACGCTTAAAAGCTATATTTCTCAGTTCAAGTTCCTTAACGCAATCATTCAGTATTCTCTCCGAAGTCGTTTCGTCTATCAAATCATCCGAAGAAAAAACTAACTCGCTCAGCAGCTGCTGCATCTCGATTTTCTCAAAAGAACTCATCAGGGAGGAAACTTCGGTAAACTCCCCTTCACCCACACGTTTGAGAATAACCTTTAAATCGCCATTTTCAAAATCCCTGCCAATATTCTCAATCTTTTCGGCGCTCATCAGGTGGGGGAATTTAAGCAGTATCCTCACAATTTCTCTCTCGTGAATGCTTTTTTCCGGAATCAAGGTCGTCGGTGCGAGCGACCCGCGGTTTCTTCCCGGATTCGAGGTTTTTACCAGAGAGAGAAGCTCAGACTCCCTTATCCCGAAAAGCCCCGTCACCTTGGAAACAGCTTCAGCCCTGCGGACCGGATCCTTTATTTTTGAAACCAAGTCCACAAGAAATTTTATCGACTCTCGGGAAGACATTTTCTTTTCCCTGTACCTTGCGAAAGTGTCGTCAATAATAAAATCCGAAACATCAACGGCGGCCGCGACCAGCTCGGCGAGACTCTCAGGTCCGTGCTCCTCCAGATAATCATCGGGGTCGAGGCCATCGGGAATACGGCAAATACTTGAAGAAATCCCCTGCTCAAGAAGAATCTCTCCGGCCCGGACGGCGGAACGTATCCCAGCGGTATCACCGTCGTAGACAATCACCACCTCCTCACAGAAACGTCGCAGAAATCTGGCGTGCTCATTCGTAAAGGCCGTTCCCAATGTGGCAACCACATTGCGTATTCCATTTGCGTAGAGCTTTATGAAATCCATGTAGCCTTCAACCAAAACGGCTTTCCGTTTTCTTCGGATTTCATTTTTTGAGTGGTAAAGTCCGTAAAGGATATTTTTTTTGTCAAAAATCCGGGATTCGGAAGAATTCATGTATTTCGGCTGTTTGGGGTCGTCTTCGCTCAGGATTCTGCCGCCGAAACCGCAAATTCGTCCTGTTATCTCGGTTATGGGAAAAATAATTCTGTTTCGAAACCGATCGTAGTGCCCGCTTCCGCTCTCCCTCGCAACGACAAGACCAAGCTCTTCGAGTTCCTTGACACCGATATTGTTTTTGGAAGCGAATTTCACGGCGGCATCCCATCTGTCGGGGGCAAAGCCGAGCTTGAATTCCTCGATTATCTCCGAACTGATTCCCCTTGATTCCAGGTACTCTCTAGCCCGTGCGGAGTTTTTTCCTGAACTGCGGGAGTTTTTTCCTGAACTGCGAAGGTTGTTGCTGTAAAACGAACAGACAAGAGAATTTACCTCAAAAAACCTCGCTGAAGTGGCCTCTTTTTTCTTCTCACTTTTGGTGCGCGGACGCGGAGCCGGGAGCCTGACTCCGGCTTTCTGCGCAAGTTCCTTTAAGGCTTCGGGGAAACCTATATTGCTGTATCTCATCAGGAAGCCGAACACATCTCCTCCGGCTCCGCAGCTGAAGCAATGGAAAAAACCCTTCTCATCATTTACCTGCATGGAAGGGTTGTTGTCGTCGTGGAACGGGCAGAGCCCGACATGGTTTTTCCCAGATTTTTTAAGGGCAACAAAGCCCTGGATGACATCTACTATGCTGAGCTTTGCCTTTATATCCGCTATCGCTGATGTGGAAGAATAGTTCTTCATTCAAAGCGGCTTAATCGGTGGGGCCTTCAGAAATAATTTCCGGCGAAAACCGCGCAAGTTGAGACGGTTTATCTTCTCTTCCTGCTTGAACTGCGCTTTTTGGCGGCAAACAGCTTCTTTTTTTTCCTTTCGCTCGGTTTTTCGTAGTATTCTCTCTTCCTTACTTCAGAAAGGATCCCACCCTTTTCAACCTGTTTCTTAAACCTTTTTAAAGCGCTGTCAATACTTTCGCTGCTACCTACTGTTATTCCTGGCAAAAAACAAAACCTCCATCCTCAATTGGAGTGAGGAGTTTAAAAGATAATAATAGCGTTGTCAATCAAACACAGGCCGCATCCGGTTATTCTGACTGCTTTTCCACGGACGGGAATTTCCCAACCATCTCACGGTTTTTTCTTATCTCTTCCTCGATTCTGCGGGCGTTTCCCTTCTCGAATTCATGGTCGTAGGGCTCCCGGGAAACCCTCTGCTCCTCCAGTCTGCTGTTCCAGGAATCCCGCCTGTTTCTGATTTCATCCACAAGTCCCATGACAATCCTCTTTCAGGTGATTTCTCCGCAACCGTTTCAGTTCAAAGCGAGTGCCGATATTTTTATAAATTCAACCTTTTTCTCAATCTTGGGCATATACTCCGCAAGAGCTTCTATTGTCTGCGGGTAAGGATGGCCTATACCTACCGCTATGCCTTTTTTCTCAGCAATCCTTACCAAGCGGTCAAGCTGCTCCATAGTATATTCCTTGCCCCGCTCGCTCTGGTCAATAAAAACATCCCTTTTAAGCACCTTTACTCCAAGCCGCCTCGCTACGCTGTATCCTCGGGAGTTGGAGGTCGTAAGGCTGTCAACAAAGTAAAGATCCCTAGCCTTCAGTTCCCGCATTATTGTTTTTACCGGCTCTTCATTCTCCATGAACTTAGAGCCCATATGGTTGTTGACTCCGACTATGTTGGGGACGGCCATGATGTTTCTTCTTAGCTCCTCCCTCATCTGGTCCATCGAGAAGCCGAGCAGCAGAACTCCTTCACCAGCGTCATCGGCCGTATAACCGGAGGCATACTTGGGTTCCATGGGGAGGTGGAGAATCACGTCCTTTCCCCCGCGGTAAGCAGCGCGCGCAGCGTACAGGGAATGGGGAAGATGCGGAAGCACGGCTAAGTTAAGCGGCTGTTTGATCCTGAGTATTCTGTCAATCGACTCCTTGTCATAGCCCAAGTCATCTATTATGAGGACGACCCCCGGACGCCGGGGATCTTTCTCCGCAATCTTATCCGTCGCAGCAGGCGTAGCCTCCCGGGGTGACCATCCGTCAAAAAATCTTTCGATATGCTTGAGGCCGAAAATCGAAAAGGCGAAAAAGAAAGCCAGGACCAGAACTGCATGGGTAAGTCTTGTAGTGCGTTTCTTATCGCCGGTTTTTGCCGTAGACTGTCTTTTTCTCGTTCGCTTCTTCTGACTCAAGCTCCTATCTCCTCACATGTGCTTTACAGTTTCCAACGCCCTTGCAAGCTGCGGGTCCGAGGGGGCGTCCTTGTCGACGCTTTCAACAAAAACATCAGGTTCTATGCCCTTGTCATCTATCAGAATCCCCTTGGGGGTGAAAAGCCTCGCCGTGGTTATCTTCACTCCCGTTTCCCCCGAAAGTTCTATTACGGACTGAACTGAACCCTTGCCGAATGTTCTCGTACCGACTATCTTCGCCCTGCCGCTGTCTTTAAGCGCTCCGGCAAGAACTTCGGAAGCGCTCGCACTCCCCCGGTTTACGATTACGGCAACGTGATTGGCCGGTATATCCATCCCCTCCCTGGCGAAATACTCCTTCGAAGTCAGTTCAGACCTTCCCTTCACGTTCAGGATAAGCCCTTTATCCAGGAACATGTCACTAAGCGCAAGCGCCTGTTCAAGCAATCCTCCGGGATTGTTTCTGAGGTCAAGCACAAGTCCTCCGAGCTTCGCACCGTTTTCCTCCTCAAGCCCCTTGTAGGAACTGAGAAACTCATCCGCAGAATCCCTGTGGAACTGCGAGAGCTTTATATAACCTATATCTTTTTCGATCAACCTGGACTCAACACTTCTAAGCTTCACTATCCGTCTTGTGATGGTGAACTTATGAGTTTCCTCGGTTCCGTTTCTTCTGACGACGATGTCAACTTCAGTCCCTTCTCTGCCCCTTATGCGGTCCAGAGCGTCAACTATGTTGGTCTTCTCGGTACTTTCTCCGTCTATGGAGATGATCACGTCTCCCGACTTCACGCCGGCTTCCTGCGCAGGACTTCCTTCAATCGGAGATATCACGGTCAAAACCCCGTCGCGCACCGTGATCTCGATTCCTATGCCCTCAAACTCCCCCATAGTTCCTATCTCCAGGTTTCTCAAGCTCTCGGATGAAAGGTAAACCGAGTAGGGATCAAGGGAGTCGAACATGCCTTTTATGGCGCTTTGGGTCAGCTGCTCGGAGGAGACCTCCTCCACATAGTTTTTCTCTATAAGGTTCAGTGCCTTTGCAAAGTCGGAAAGGCCTCTGTACGTATCTTCTTTTGCGAGAAGCGGGGTTGAAAAAAGAGAAGCCGGAATTAACGCATATACTATGAAAAAAAAGCGGAGCTTTGTCATTGCGACCTACGTTTCCTGTAGTTTACCTGAAAGGAACTTTTTTTGGACTAAGCAAGTAAAGCAGGATTTTCGCCCTTGATGAAAAAGGGGAAATAAGATAGGTTTACGGTAAATCGGTTTACTTATATGTCCACACTTTTTACTGGAATAATATCAGGATTTGTCAAAAGCTGCGTTTCCGACCTTCCCGAAGCATCCCGGGAGTGGGTTCCGCTGAAAAGAGCCCTTTTCTACCTGGGGGCACTTCTCATATACCCGGTCGCCCTGATCGTGGCCATGGTGGTAATTGCTACGGTCGTTCTGATCGCATATCCCGTTTCTTACATCTATCGGGCGGCGAGCTGAAGCGACGGTTGTCAGCGAAGTTCTCAAACAATGTCTCGTAATGCAGAAAAACCGTAACATTTCCACACCGGGTCCTATCCCCAGACACGTTGTCATAATAATGGACGGCAACGGAAGATGGGCGAAGCGAAAGAATCTCGACAGGATGATCGGTCACAGGGAAGGAATAAAATCGGCAAGATCGGTGGTCCGTGCCGCGCGGGAGATCGGGATAGAATATCTGACTCTTTACGCGTTCTCCGCCCAGAACTGGAAGAGGCCGGGGGAAGAGGTTCTCGCCCTAATGGATATTTTAAGGCAGTACCTCTCAAATGAAGGCGAGAAGCTGCTTGCGCAGAACACCAGGCTAAACGCGATCGGGAATCTCTCGAACCTCCCCAAAGACATACGTGAGCTTCTCGGGCGCGTGATGAAAATGACGGAGAAATGCGACTCCCTCACGATAACCCTGGCTCTTAGCTACGGGGGCAGGGAGGAAATAATCAACGCCGTGAACAGCATAATCGGGGAGGGAAAGAAAAAACCGATTTCCGAGAAGGACTTTCAGGAATATCTCTACACCTCCGGCCTGCCTGAACCGGATCTGCTCATAAGAACCGGGGGAGAAATGAGACTTTCGAACTTTCTGCTGTGGCAACTGGCCTATGCCGAAATATACGTCACGAAGACACTCTGGCCGAATTTCAGAAGAAGGCATCTGCTAAAGGCCATCGCCAATTACCGTAACAGGGAAAGAAGGTTCGGACTGACAGGAGAGCAGATACGGGAAAAAGGACGCTAGATTGAAAAAAATCTCCATACTCGGATCAACCGGCTCGATCGGGTCGCAGACCCTTGAAATAGTACGAAGATTTCCCGAAAGGTTCGAGGTAACGGGCCTTTGCGCGGGGAAAAACATTGATCTTCTCGCAGAACAGATAACGGAATTCGCCCCGAAGATCGTATCGGTTACCCGAAAGGACGACTCGGAACGACTCAGGGAGATCACCGGTCCGAAAACACAGATATATTACGGAGACGAGGGGAATATCGCAGTTGCTAGGGAAGGCGATTGCGATCTGGTTATATCCTCCATGGTAGGTTTTCCGGGACTTCTGCCTACGCTGTCCGCAATACGGGCCGGAAGAAACGTCGGGATAGCAAACAAAGAATCTCTTGTGGTCGCAGGAGGACTTCTTATTTCCGAGGCAAAAAACCAGGACGTTATCCTCCTCCCCGTGGACAGCGAGCATAGCGCCGTTTTCCAGACGCTTGCTGAGAAGGACCGCGAATTTCTTAAACGGATCATTATAACGGCATCGGGTGGGCCGTTTCGCAAAACCCCGAAAAAGGAACTGGAAAAGGTTACGGTCGCCGACGCGCTCTGCCACCCCACATGGAAAATGGGAGAGAAGATAACCATAGATTCGGCGACGCTGATGAACAAGGGATTTGAAATCATAGAGGCGAGGTGGTTTTTTGACATGCCCGCCGAAAAAATGTCAATCTGGGTACATCCCCAGAGCATCGTGCATTCAATCCTTGAGTATGTTGACGGCTCGTTCATAACCCATCTTTCCGCCTCCGACATGAAAATACCGATAGCCCAGGCACTCTCCTATCCCGAGAGGCTCGACCTCGGGCGCCCCGACACCTCGCCGGACGACCTCTCGGATATCACGTTTGAGAAGCTGGACACAGATAAGTTCGAGGCTCCCGCGATCGCAATCGAATGTCTAAGAATGGGCGGCACTTATCCAACCGCGCTAAACGCCGCAAACGAAGTGGCGGTAACCGCGTTTCTTCGCGAGGCAATAAAATTCACCGATATAATCCCGATAGTCAGGGAGACTCTCGAGCGTCACGACAAACTTGACTCGGGATGTCTTGACAATATATTAGAGGCGGACAGGTGGGCTAGGAGCACCGCCGGTTCTGTAATGGAGAGACTTTTTTCTTAGTGATGACTGCTATTCTGGCTTTTATTTTCGTAATAGGAATTCTGGTCTTTTTTCATGAGCTGGGACATTTTCTGCTCGCGAAAAGAAGCAATATCAGGGTCGAAAAATTTTCTCTGGGTTTCGGCCCGAAACTCGTTTCTTTTGTAAGAGGCGAAACGGAATACCTGATTTCGGCCCTTCCCCTCGGCGGATACGTGAAGATGTACGGCGAGGGCAAGGAAGATAACGTGATTGTCGAGAGCGTTTCGGACACTGAGTCACCACTTGCCTCAGGTGACAGAATTGTCGGGATAAAAGGATTCAGTCTTAAGCAGTATGGAAACTGGGGAAAGCTTCTCTACGCGCTAAAGTCAGACCCGCGGCGGGAAAAAGAACTTGAAGTTGAAAGAGATGGGAAAGTCTACACTCTCACCGTCAGCGATCCGGCCTTTCACAGTATAGAGGCTTACTACGAAAAGGACTACCACAGGGGGTTCTCCGGCAAGTCTCTTACAGACAGATTCCTTGTGGTCATAGCCGGGCCCGCTATGAATTTCATAATTCCATTTTTCTTCATGCCCCTTGTGTTCATGTTCGGCATAAGCGTCTCAGGGTATCTTGAGGATCCTCCTGACATAACTTACGTAAAAAAGGACTCTCCCGCCCATCTCTCGGGATTCGCCGCGGGCGACAGGATACTCACCATAAACGGAAAAGAGGTGGAGAACTGGAAAGACGTGAACATAGCCGTTCACTCAAACCCCGATTCGCTGCTTGAGTTCAAGGTGAGAGCCGGAGGCGAAACCAGGACTCTCTCCTTTTTCGCGGAAGCCGGTCCCGATGGCAGGGTAGAGACCGGATTCGCAAGACCCATAGAAGCAACCATAGCGGAAGTGGCTGAGGACCGCCCCGCCTGGAGAGCGGGGATACGTCCGGGAGACAGAATCAAGGCGATAGACGGCGCAGAGGTTACGGACTGGAATCATATGTCGGACATAATAGCCGAAAGCAGGGGCAAGGAACTTGATTTCACGATTGAGCGTGGGGAAGAGAAAATGCATTTTCGCCTGGCGGCGGAAATGCAGAAAGACATCGAACGCTACATAATCGGCATCTCCCCAGACACAGACAGAGTGCTTAAAAAGTACGGTTTTTTCGAATCTCTCAGCAGGGGAATAGCGGAAGCGGCACGCATGACCGTTGAGATTACCATTCTTTTCTTCGGATTCCTGTTCAAGCTCGTAACAGGAAAAATAGCGCTCGCGACAGCGGGAAAAACGGTAGCTGGGCCACTCCTGATAGCGAAGGTGTCGGGAGACGTGGCTCAAAGTGGCATATCGAACCTCCTTCAGTTCACCTCGCTTATAAGCATAAATCTCGCGCTGATAAACCTCCTCCCGATACCGATGCTTGACGGAGGACATCTGCTTTATCTGGCGATTGAGAAAATAAAGAGAAAACCGCTCAGCATAAAAACCCTCGAGATAACCCAGCGAATAGGGTTTTCCTTTCTGATTTTCATCATGGCGGCGGCATTGTATAACGACATTATGAGGATGCGCGAAGACATATTCTCGCAGTTCGGCAGAATTTTAGACCTTTTCCGGTAAAATTACTTAGGAGCAAGCCGATGGCCGTGGAGAAAGACAGCGAAGAAATACTCAGCATCAACAGCCTTTTTTACGAGGCTCTGGGGACCAGAAATCTGGAGCTGATGGGAGAGATTTGGGTAAAGGACTCAAGGTCTGGGTGCGTCCATCCGGGATGGACCGCTCTTCGCAACTGGGAAGCCATACGGCAGAGCTGGGAAAGCGTTTTTGATCCTGAGGATCAGGTTGACATCAGCATCTCAAACGTGACTGTGGATATAAGCGACAATATCGCCTGGGTTACCTGTCTTCAGGAGATGGTATACATAAAAAGGGATCCGGTCATGTTTAACCTCTCTCAGTCAACCAATATATTCGAGAAGCAGGACGGCAGATGGCTTATGATCTTTCACCACGCATCGCCGATTCCCGTACGGGGTTACGAACCGGATAAAAAGACCATACAGTAGCCGGAACTTCAGGAACTCTATTCCCTCTTACCCACCTGCTCAAGATAGACCGAGACACCAAAGTCGATTATTTCTTAATCTGAAGTTCCCCCCTGTTTCTCTCCCAAAAACAGACGTAATCCACTGATATACCTGAATTATTCGTTGTTTCTGCCTTAGATTGTGTACCCATGTAGGGTTTGAGCTTATGGATATGTACCCAGTGGAGTACAAAAGAAATTAACTGGCCGTCTCGCCTGTCCAGGTGGGGCACATTGCTGTCTGCGAAACAGAATATTCAGTCCAACCATCTGATATAACACAACTTATTCCAAGCACAGCAGAAGAGCAGTCGAGATGAATCCGTCTTCACGGAATGGAATTTGCCCCGAAGGGACGGGGGAACTTCAGCTTAATACGCATTTGGGTGATCTGTCAAAATCATAGCCTCTATCCGCCGTGCCATATCTGAGAAATGCTGAACCTCCGTGGGTGAAAGCGCACGGTCGAGGACACCATGTTCTCGATAAGAAAGCCATTTCTTAAGCACTTGATAACCGCCGAGTCTGTAATTCCAAACTGCGTGAGGAACATTACTCCAGAAGGCCCTAGCGTTAAGATAGACATCGAATGTCGTTTCGCCGAGCACCGACTGTTTATCACCTAAAACCGCGCGTTCTGATTGTGTGAAAGGCCTTTCCACATATGTACCTTGACCAGGCACAATTGCATTACCTTGACCGCAATAACCCCATCCTGCCATCACCGCAAAATCCTCGCCTGTCATGTTGCGCCCGTCTATCGTAGTCGGAACGGCTATAGCTGTAAACTCTGGACGCAGTGGGCCTTGCGTAACACCTGGAACAGGTACATCGGGATCAAGCAAGCTTGCAATCGCCCGACCCCTTGTCGTTAAATCCGCAAAGGTTGCTGCAGCACCTTCAACTTTGCCGTCCGGCCAGCCTGGAAGCGGAATGCGCGGCCACCCCATACGAAGCCCGTCGGCATTTGCTTCGCGGTATACTGGATCATGGAGCACGGAAAGAACACAATAGAAAAGATCCTCGACACCAGCACCAATACGTTTGAGGTAATTTTCTGCCGCAGTGCAAAGATTGGGCCGACGGGAATTCCCCAAGTCGGACCCGAGTCCATGATCGTGCAACCAAGCGGGAAACATGTTGGCTCCGCGTTCAATTAAATGTCGTGAAGCCATTAGCTTCGCGAAACAGGTCTGCGGTTCTCCCGCACCCTTTCTTAGGTGCTGTGCGGCGGAAAGCCACAAATTCCCCTCAAATATATGAGGCCGGTAGTCGGTACGTGGCCTATCCAAGAGAGCGGTATTTTTTTCCCAGTAGAGCCACCGGTTGTCAAACGGACGGTAGGCGAAACGCATGAAACCCGCTTTATCCGGTCCTCCTCGTTTTAACAGCATGTCCCGCACCCCGCGGGCATCAAACCGTGCAGTGGTTTTCATCGCTACTGTATAACGCCGCGCAATTTCTTCGTGGCTCAAAGTCGCATCGAAGTAATCCCCGATTCGCACCTGAAGCCGGTCGAGATCAACATCCACCAGAAAGCCGTCGCGGCTGGTTTGGACTCCGGGAAAAGATACGGGGAATAAATCAGGCAGCTCTGGCCAGTCAAACCACCCGTCACTCACGGCCGTCCGCGTGAAGGGAAGACCTAGAGGAAGGATAGGTTTGATTCTGGAATAAAGTGTGTCCGGTTCAGTTTCGGATGTCGCAATCAACTCCTCTGATTTAGCTTTTCCCCAAAGGTGTCGGAACTCAATATCGCTTGTAGTCACATGGTCGGCTTTACGTATCAGCGTCGTGATCGCAGTGCCAACTTGGATACCCCCTGAACTGCCAGGAACAGTAAAAATGCTCATATCTGGTTTTCCCTCGGGTGTCTTTCCTCCCTTTCGAACATCTCCGTTCAGACAGTCGATGCGTATTGCGTCAAATGCTTCAAGATACCGCTCTCTCATCCCAGGGAAAGATAAACCATCAAGCCATGAGTAGTTGGAGATAAAGCAGACTATTCCTTGCCCAGTCTTCTCCGCAATACGACGTTCCGCCATTCGAAAAAAGCGAACATAAAGATCATTCAGACCCTGGCCTTCTGGTTTGCGGACATGCTTTGTTGAGCGGTACGCCTTCGACAGTTCGCGTTCTTCTTCCACCGCCATGCCTGCGAAACCGTTGTAGGGTGGATTGCCTAGGATCACCAGAATTGGCGTCTCCTGTTTTATTCGTTCCGCCCGATCACGCTCTTCTTCAAACTCGGGAAAGGGCAACGGCTTGTTCGTGCGAGGTTCCCAACCTGTAAGAGCATTAGTGAGAAAAACACCGGCGCGTTCGGTTCCATCATCTGCCAACGATGCGTCCAGATTCTGCATGGTTAATCCGACCTGCAGATGGGCAACAACAAAGGGCGCAGGCATTATCTCGAATCCGAATACCCGTTCGACGGCCGCCTGCTTGACCCGGACACCCGCAAGTGCGCCGAGACCTTGTCCTTCAAGATTGGCTGCTATGCGACGCAACACCTCCGCCAGATAAGCCCCTGTACCACAGCACGGGTCAAGCACGTAAACATTTTCCGCCGCAAGTCCATCCGCAATATTGAGATCATCCTTCAACGCCTTGTCCACTCGGGCAACCATGTAGCGGACTACTTCGGCAGGTGTGTACCAGACGCCGAGTTGCTTGCGCAACTCTGGATCAAATGCTTCCAGAAACGGTTCATAAAAATACTGCACTGCTTCACCCTCTTGGAACCGAGAGAAAAAGGCAACGCGGTCCACACGGTCTAGTGCCGCCGCCGTCCAGTCCAAGATTTCAACAAGGCCAAGCGGTTGCAGGCGTCCGGGATCGGAAATCTGCTGGAACAAGGTTCGTAATACTGGAGCGCGCAAATTCCAGACCGTAGCACGCCAGTCGAATTGCGCGGGTCTGTAACTGCCCTCAAACAGAGGACCTTCATTGGCCTTTAATTTCTTAGACCAAAGAACCCAGGCCGAGAAGACTCCGTAGAACAGAGTTTGTACCAGTGTCGAATGGAAAAAACGCATCCCGCGTTCGCCCTCGAATTGAACTCCCAGAGCTTCTTCCAATGCCGAACGTATTGTCTTGAGCGATGGAGTGTCGTCCGCCGCTTCAACTCGTTCTAGACCGTCGCGCGCATAAGAAGCAAGCAACCATGCCAAATCTCCCGGCTCAGCAAGTGTGGCTTGATGTGAAAGGGCGCGTGCAAGATATTCACCGAAGCCAGTACCGACCTCGCGGGCAAAGGCAAGAGGCTTATCTAATTTTCGATTAAAATTGTCTACACCCTCTGCCAGTTGGAAGATTTCGAGTTTCACCGGAAGACCTGAACCATCTTCACCCACCAGTATAAAATCACGGGTGTTGGTCACAAGCACCAGCCGGTAATGGTTCCAGTAACGGCTTACCTGATCACCCTCGGCAGTAAGCCACGCATCGTCATCGGTAGTTTTCACTTCAACCACGCCACGTTCCGGCATTTGGCCATAGCGCGGTTGCCCCTTCTTAACCTGTTTTGCCGCATAGAGACCGAAATCGGGATGGCCAGCGCCTTGGTCGGCAAGCTCGACAACACAGAACACCTTTGGCTTGAGCATCGTCCCAATAGCATTCAGCAGATTGGCAAGTGGCCCATAGCTCGACCGTTCTCCGGTCGCGCCACCTGACGCACGCACCTGCCTAAGTTCGGTGAAGTACGCCTCAATAGCATTCACCAGTTTCGTGTTCGTCCCCTTTATCATTTGTATTGCAACCCGACCCGTGTCTATAAATTTTTAGGATCTAGGTCTTAGAAATTGTCTTTAATTTGATTCGAAGGTCATCCAGAAACGCCTTTAGAGATGAATCAGACTTCCCAGCTCGATAGAGATCCATTTCTTCCACAAGCTCCGGGGCGAATTCAATTCCACCCAGCGGAGCCGGGTGGCCAGCTTTGCGGATCGCTTCCGACAGTAAGTGTTTGTAGTGATCACGTTCACACTTATTAGGGATGATTCTGGGACGATAACCCACAACGATCTCGAATGACTTTGGGTCTGCGAGATACCAACGTTCAACATGCGGGTCCGGGCATGCTACGACCAGTTGGTCAATCAACGCTGGAGTTGTAGAATTCAGAATTTCCCCTCGCGCCTTAACAAATGTGGAACAGTTCCCATCAATGGCAACCACCACCAAAGCCCCCGGTTCTCTGTCAAGTTTGTCTTTGATATGCTGATAACGTTCAAATTCTTTAATGGCTCTGCCGTGTCCGCCTTTGGCGGAAACCACTCTGGTCCATACCTTGACACCTTCTTCGCGGGCAACCCGATTCAGCATTGGTTCCAAAAACTTTTCATGTGCCAAATCCTCGGCGAAAAGATCGACCACCACTCGATTACTCATCAATAAGGCCTCGTAACAGCAGGCTTTCAAATGCCCCGTCGTCCATATCATCAGCCAGCGCCGCGGTAATTTCCATATCCTTAAACAGCGGACCACTTATATTAAAGGGCTCAATCACGGTGGCTCGCTCTACGCGGCGAACGTTAAACAGCCCGATATCATCAGGTGACGATGACTCGCGCTTCGCCTTCAGTATCGCATCGGCAAACAGCGGGGAGTGGGTTGTGACAATGACCTGACGACCGGGCTGCTTGGTCAAAGACAGTAACAGCTGAGCTATCAGTTCAAGTCGACGCGGATGAACTCCACTTTCGGGTTCCTCAAGCGCCAAAAGAGAATTTTCCCAAGGATTAACGGCAATTGCGCAAAGTGCGAGGATCCGTAGCGTTCCTTCGGATAGAACACGAGATGAATACTCTATACCTGACTGCCGAATCAGGAGGTTCAGCGTGCCGCGTTTCTCATCCAGTTCGACAGTAAGTTTATCTATGCTTGGAACTATTGATCGTAATGTTCGAGATACAGCATTAAAATGCTTGGGGTACTCGGTTTGAAGCTTGTATAAAAACGGCGCAATATACTGTCCGTGAACACCAATGTCTGAAACATCAGCAGGGGGTTCCTCGACACGCATCACCATTCGCGGCTCAAGATAATAGGTGCGCCACTTATAAAGTTCCATGCGCACTTGCTCGAACCAAGGATAATCCTTCCCGACAAGACTTAGATCGGAAAGAATCGAATGATTCAACCCGAGCTGTTCCCGTCGAGGAGGAGATGCTCTGCCTTTGCGCCGAATGTGTAGAGTGGAATTTACGCGCTCGATAGCAGGCGTTCCCTTTGGATTGCCAGCAACACCCAGTTGGGCGAGGTACTCATCGGCAACGCTTAAACGACCCGATTTGAAATCGATTTCCGGTTCGATACGATATCGGTATTTCCCGTTTTTTGTAACCAAATCGGCTTCTAGGGTGAACCGTGCAGACCGTTTTCGCAGTAATGCTGGTAATCCATCCGAAGGGAAAGAAAACGCTTCAAAGGAAAGACCTCGGACAGGAAGTGGTCCTCCAAGCGCATCAAGCAACGTGCGCGCATTGCCCATCCACGAAAGCGCCTGAATAGCGTCGAGAAGATTGCTCTTGCCTGCCGCGTTTGGTCCAAAGAGAACAGCAAGACGCGGTAATTCGACTGTCACGTCGTCAAGCGATTTAAAGTTACGGACAGTTAGTTTCGTCAGCATCAGGCTCTCCTACCTGGGTGTGGCAAGCAATATGACTGTAAAAATAATTTGCTTAAATCCAAAAAGTGGTTCTGTTGCCAAACCATTTCTTTATTGTGCTTATTATGTGTTTCGACAATGTAATTGTAAAGGAAGAAATGACTTTGTTAAGTTCGGTGTTTTTCACGAGTTCAACTATAGCGCGACACTAAGAGTGCAATCCTGATTGTCGCGCTATATTCGCTCACAGTGGGGAGGGGGGTGAGCAGCTACAAGTTCTCATTGAGCGGCGGAGAGAGCGATAGCAATTAAAAAGGAACCGAAAAAATGGATAAAGAGAGCATCACCTGCCACATGTGTGGACCCTCTGATGTGCACATAAGAAAAGAAGAGAACAGATTTGAGTACGGAAATTTTCAACCACGCATTTTTCTGAGCGCAGTTGTGGATGTCTACAGCTGCAATAAGTGCTCCTTTGAGTATACAGACAGCAGGGCGGATGCCTTGATGCATGAAGCCGTATGCAATTACCTTGGGGTGCTGACGCCCGAAGAGATAACCCGTATTCGAAAGCGCGCGAACATGTCTCAGGAAGAATTTTCCCGCGAAACAGGAATCGACAAAGAAACCCTCAGCAAGTGGGAGCGGGGGCACATGATTCAGAATGAAGTCATGGACAATCTGCTCTACCTGCTGAGCCAACCGGAAAATCTTGAAATTCTGCGAAAAAGGCGGAGTTATCTTCCCTGCAGAATACCTGTTGTCAGGGAAAGGCATTGAACGGCCCTCACATTCAAACAGAAATCCCTCTCAGCGAGATGATCAAAGGCAGCGAGAGAGGGTGCAAGTCTCAGGAAGACTCTTTCTTTTCGCCAGCCCGCTCAAGATAGACCGAGGCACCCAGTTTTTCAAGTCGTGCTGCCTTTTTCTTTACTTCGGAAGAAAGTTTCTTTTTGTACTCTGCTACTGCGCGTGAAAGTTCCGGATCAGCAACGGAAAGAATTTCAACGGCAAGGATGCCGGCGTTTTTCGCCCCGCCGAGAGCTACCGTGGCGACCGGAACGCCCGAGGGCATCTGCAGGATGGAGAGCACGGAATCCCATCCGTCAATCGAATTTGAGGATTTTATCGGAACGCCTATGACCGGAAGAGGAGAAACGGATGCTACCATTCCCGGAAGATGCGCCGCACCCCCCGCCCCGGCTACTATGACCTTAACTCCTCTTTTATGAGCCTTCTTTGAAAAATCCACAAGCCGCTGCGGAGTCCTGTGCGCCGAGACTATGGTAACTTCATGTCCTACGCCGAATTGTTCCAGAACCTCAACCGCTTCTGCCATGACCGGAAGATCCGAGTCAGAACCCATAATAACGCTTACCAAAACAGGTTTCATGCTATCGCCCTCAGATTGTTCATTATGAATCTCGCTTTCTCAAGCGCGCCTGCAACATCGTCGTCAAGCACGGTGACATGTCCCATCTTCCTGTAAGGCTTGGTAAGGGTCTTGCCGTATATGTGGAACTTGGCTCCTTCAACACCCATGCACCCGCGAAGCCCTTCGTATCTTACCTCGCCCTCGAAACCCGGCTGCCCGAGAAGGTTAATCATAACAGAAGGAGTTTCTATTTCAGTATCGCCCGGGGGAAGATCAAGAATCGACCTCAGGCACTGCTCGTACTGCGAGGTGCGGGCCACGTCAATCGTGTGATGCCCGCTGTTATGGGGTCTCGGAGCAGATTCATTTATGAGAATCTCGCCTTTTCTGGAAACAAACATCTCAACCGCGAGTATCCCGCACATGTCAAAAGACCTTATCGTGCGCTCGGCAAGTTCACATGCCTGAGCGGACATCGCATCGTCAAGCTCGCAGGGACTTATGAGGAACTCAACTATGTTTGCATTGCTGTTAAACAGCATTTCTACCGGAGGAAAACATTTCATTTCTCCAGATGAATTGCGAGAGACTATAACGGAAATCTCCTTTTCCACGTCAACGAGGTCTTCAATGACGGATTCTCCTTCTAAAAGATCGTCGAGCTGTTCCTTTTCTCTTACGACATAAACTCCTCTTCCGTCATAGCCTGTCCTTGAAAGTTTCTGGACGAAAGGAATTTCTATCTCCCCGGACCCGATGGCTGCGACTATAGCCTCTTTTCCCGCAAAGACCGAGAAATCGGCCGTGGGAAGCCCCTTTGATACATAGAATTTCTTCTGCTTCGCCTTGTCCTGTATGAGTTCAAGCGCGTGGGGTTCAGGCCTTGTGACGACCCCCTCTTCCCGAAGCCGGAAAAGCGCCTCAAGGTTAACGTGCTCAATCTCTATTGTCAGGATGTCGACATTTCTGCCAAACCCATAGACATCCTCGTAATTTCTGAAATCTCCATGGGTAAACCCGGTGCATACGGACACTGCCGGACAATCGGTCGAAGGGTCAAGAACATACGTGTCGAGGTTCCAGTTGCTCGCGGCAAGGCAGAGCATTTTCCCGAGCTGACCGCCTCCAAGAATTCCCAGTTTTACATGTTCAAAATCCATGGCCATTATACGCCGGAAGCTATAAGTCAATAATCGAGAGCAGTTCCATCGGAGTTTCTATAAGATGTTCGGCTCCGTTTTCACGAAGCTCGTCTCCCGTCCGGAAACCCCAGAGAACTCCCACCGGAAGCATACCCGCCCCGACGGCGGTAAGCATATCCACCCCCGAGTCTCCAAGATAAACCATCTGTGACGAGTCAATTCCGAGTTCCCTTGATATCCGTAGCGCTCCCGATGGGTCCGGTTTTCTCGGAATCTCATCCCTCTGCCCTATGACCGCCTCGAAATTCCAGTCCGCAAGCATATCCTCCACGTACTTTTCGGTAAACACGTGCGGCTTATTGGTAAGAATCGCCTTTTTCAGACCTCTTTCGGAAAGCTCGTTCAGAAGATCCGGTATGCCATCATAAAGGGTGGTTTTTATATTAAAGGCACGGCTGTAGATGCTGTTGAAATCGGCAAGGCATTTTTCAACGACAGCATCGTCGTTTCTTTTGTCCTCGGGTAGGGCCCTGGACACCATAACCTTTGGACCCTTTCCTATAAAGTACTTGTAGCACCCGGTCGCGCGCGGCGGAAACCCGTTTATTCCGAGCGCCTGATTCACGGCATCAGCAAGATCCTCAAGAGAGTCAATCAGGGTTCCGTCAAGGTCAAATACAACTGCTCCGTAGCTCATAATCTTGGGGAATTATATCTTATGTATGGACTTGCTTCAAAAAGAGTCGTGGCAGATGCGAAACTTCCGCAGTCTGTTAAAATTGAACTGCTTGAATTCACAAAAGGGTTACTCAAGTTCAAGGATCTTGGTATAAGCAATTGTCAATAACAGTAATCGGCGCAGGGCTCGCAGGGGTTGAAGCCGCAAATCAGATCTCAAAGTTTGGAGTAAGGGTAACTCTCTATGAAATGAGGCCCACTAGGGAAACCGCCGCGCACAGAACCTCGGATCTCGCGGAGCTTGTGTGCAGCAATTCTCTCAAATCGGCATCCATGGAGAACGCCTCAGGAATACTTAAAGAGGAAATGAGGCGCCTCGGCTCACTCGTGATAGAGGCGGCCGAAGCGTCCAGGGTCCCAGCCGGAAAAGCTCTTGCGGTCGACAGGGGAATGTTCTCGGATTACATAACGCGAAAAATCCAGAGCAACGAACTTATAGACCTGAAAAGGGAAGAGATAACGAAAATACCCGAAGGCGGGACCGTGATCGTGGCCACCGGTCCACTTACCTCGGATGCGCTTTGCGCGGAGATTTCTTCACTCACGGAATCCGAATATCTTTATTTCTACGATGCCATCTCGCCGATAATTGACGCGGATACAATCGACCGTTCGAGAATCTTCAGGGGATCAAGATACGGCCACGGAGACTCTGAAGAGGGGGATTATCTCAACTGTCCGCTCTCTGAGGACCAGTACTACGAGCTTGTGGACGACCTGATTCGCGGAGAAAAAGTGGAGACCAGGGAGTTTGAGAAAGCGCTCTACTTCCAAAGCTGCATGCCGGTTGAGGTCATGTGCGAGAGAGGAAGAGATACTCTTCGGTTCGGTCCCCTGAAACCCGTCGGCCTGGTTGATCCGAGGACCGGGAAAACCCCCTTTGCCGTCCTGCAGCTAAGAACGGAGAACAGCGAGGAAACGATGTACAACATGGTGGGGTTTCAGACAAAGCTCAGATACCCTCAGCAAAGAACCGTTTTCAGAAAGATCCCGGGGCTTGAAAGGGCGGAGTTCCTGAGATACGGAAGCGTGCACAGAAACACGTACATAGATTCCCCGAGACTCCTTGAGAAAGACCTTTCCCTGAGTTCTCGTCCGGGCGTCTTTTTCGCCGGACAGATCACGGGAGTTGAAGGATACGTCGAGTCCGCGGCCACCGGAATCGTCTGCGGAATAAATGCCTCGAGAAAATTGCTCGGACTCGCACCTGCCCACATCCCAAGGGAAACATCCACAGGCTCCCTGCTTGAGTACATCTCAACCCCCGGAAAAACCGCCTTTCAGCCGATGAACATAAACTTCGGGCTTTTCCCCAAGGTCGAAGGAAAAATGGGGAAAGGAAAAAAGCGTGAAATTATCGCTCAAAGAGCCACCGATAGCATACGTGCGTACGACCCTCTTATCGCTCATGAAATGGGTATGGCAAAATTCTAACTGGCCGGGTTTGAAGAGGAATTTCGCACTTACTGATATCCCTTCCCCTTAACGAAAGAAAGAATAGAGATGCTGAGACAAGCGGTCACGATACTCAAACTGATATGGGTGGATGAAACCGCCTCTTTTGCCGGCAAACATTACAAGGTGGAGAACGCGTTTTGCAACCCCAAGACCATAGAGCTTTTCGCAAAAGAAGTAATACCCGAATTCAGATAGAAATTAACGTGCTTGAGTTGTAAAAACCTGACCATAGGGCTTCTCCATCTCCTTTAACCTGTAAGCGCTGTCTGCCCATACCCCTTCGCCGCTGTTATCCTCATCCAGTATCTGTTCAAACACCCGACTGTCATGCACCGAAGCGTCGGTCATCCCGTAACATCTTATGAACTTGTTCTTCTCGTCCACGTTCACGTGGTTTTTGTAACCGTAATAACTAACCCCACGCTTCTTTGTCCATTTCGCGTCTGTATCCTTCTGTGCGCGCTTTTGTTTCTTCGTGTCCGCGTCCACCGCCCTGTAATTTGATGGGGGGGGGTAAGCGGATACATTTTCTTGCTGTCTGAAGCTTAACCAAAAATATAAGGGGATTTTTAGAAGTGCTTATAATACGGAAAGTGGCGCATGCGGTCTTTCTGGTGTCCATGGCCGCGGCATGTCTGGTTCTCTCGTCGGCGAAGGAGACCGCCGGAGCGCTTGCAAGCGTAAGTTCGGCCGTGTCTGTCAGTTCGAGCGTCATCACGTCTTCCGATTCCTCCGCCTGCACGGTCAAGGCGGCCAGCCCGCCCAGGGGTATCCGCTACATGACCGAGGATGGGCCCTACGCCTCCGCGAAATCGGTCAATGCCTGGCTCTTCGACGCCAGTTGCAACAGCGGAGCGAACAGCTTCGAGATCCGTGTTCATCCGGACTTCACGGAGATCGAAGCGGCGGGCATGGCCCAGAAATACGGCAAGGATGTCGGCCGCCTGCCGAAGGTGCTGCGCGCCGGAATCGGTACGGCGACAGGTATTCGTATAGTCAGTATCCACAAGAAAAGTCATAATTAGTCTGCGTCCAGGGCGTTTGGCCGTATTTCTATCCATACGGAACGTGGATCAAAGGCGTTTCACGAGGAAGTGCTGGCTCACGAGGCGGCGCATGTGTCGCTGGACAATGGGGTCTTGTCGGATCCCGAATGGAAAGCGGCGCAGACGGCCGACGGGGCTTATATCTCGACCTATGCGAAGAGCCGTCCCAGCCAAGAGGACGTGGCGGAGTCCTTCCTGGCGTATTTTGCCGCCCGGTATGTACCGTCGAGGATAAGCCGGAGCTGGGAGACGAAGATCTTCCGCACGATCCCGAACCGGATCGCATATTTCGACGCCCTGCTGTCCGCCGACGACATGAAGCCCTTCAGGAAGGTGGTGTCGATTTCGATTGCGATGGATACCGCATCTGTGACCGAGGGCGGCAGTGCGACCTTCACTTTGACGGCGAGTCCTGTACCGACAAGCAGCATTACGGTGAACCTCACGGTGGCGGACGCCCCGAACGCGGACTTCCTGGCATCAAGCCACCAGGGCGGCCGCAAGACCGTCACCATTAAGGCCAACGCCTCCTCGGCGACCTACACCGTCCCGACCACAGGCGGCGCCGACGAGACGACGGACGAACCCAACGGCCCGGTGACGGTGACGGTCAACAAGGGCAGAGGCTACTCGGTGGGAACCACATCCACGGCCACCGTAACCGTGAACGACGATGACGCTACCACGGTGACCCTGGCCGGAGCGTCGGGGAACATCTCAGAGGGCGGGACAAAAATCTTCACGGTGACCCTGGGACGAGGCCTTCGCAAAGGCGAGAGCCTGGATGTGCCGTTCACCTTCGCCGGCACGGCAACGCGCGGGGCAACCGGAGACTACACTCTGTCCTGCGCCAGTGCCACGGGCGTTACCTGCCCAAATCTAAACACCGCCAATGCCAGGGTGACTTTCACCGGCAGCGCGGACGATTCCGCTACCATAGTTGCTCTTACGCTGAGTGCGCTCTCAGACGGCGTAACCGAACCTGACGGAGAAACTGTGAATATCAATCCGGGCATAGCTACGCCCACGGGATTAGGCGGCGGCGCGGCGACACCAACAGGCAGCTTACTCTTCACCATAAACGACCCACCGCCGGATCCGACGGTGAGTTTCTCATCGGCAACCTACGGCGGCAATGAGGGATCAAGCGTCACAGTGACGATGAACATCACTCCTACGCGCGCCTCGCCGACAGTCCTTAAGGTGAAAACAGGCGGCACAGCGGAAAACACAGACTACGCCGAGGTGAACCAGACGGTAACCATCGCCGCCAATGCTTCTTCCGCAACCATCACCGTAGCCACGACCAATGACTACCTTGACGACGAGACTCTGACCCTGACGCTAAGCGATCCCCCGACGGGCGTCAACCTCGGCACGCCGTCTTCAGCCACGGTGACCATCACCGACGACGACACTGCCGGTGTGACGGTATCGAAAAACAGTCTCGTAATAAGAGAGGGAGGAACCGGCGGAACCTACACTGTCAAGCTTGACTCTGACCCGGGCGGAAGTGTTTCGATTTCAGTATCATGGGACGATACGACCGCTGTTACGGTTTCCCCCGAAACGCTCGCTTTTGACAGCAGTGACTGGAGTAGACCGAAAACATTACAGGTAACGGCGGAACAGGACCGAGATACAACGGATGAGACGGTGAGTGTTTCTCACAGCGTAACCGGCTACGGCGGGATAACCGTCCCGTCTGTCACGGTAAGCGTCACTGACAATGACAGTACGACGGATACCGTGGAGGAGGATGTTCCGGTGATAAGCATAAGTCCGGCGCAAAGCTTTGTGACGGAAGGGGGAGACGCAGTTTTCATGTTAGAGTCAACGACTGCCGCGCCAGAGGATACCGAAGTAAGCCTTACGGTAAGCGGAACTGGAGACTTTTTCTCTCATGGGCAAAAAGGTCAGAAGACGGCGATATCCGCAGGCGGAACATCCACTGAATACAAGGTACCCACATTGAATGACAACGATGATGAAGATGACGGTTCAGTAACTGTGACAATTAATGCTGGCGGAGGCTACACGGTTTCAACTACAGCCGCGACGGCAACGGTAACCGTCATGGATGATGATCTGGAAAACCCTGAGGACAGCAGCGCTGACCGCGGGACGCTAGTGGCAATATACAAGGCGGCCGGGGGGGACGGATGGAAAGTGGGATGGAACCTTGATGCTCCGATTGACGACTGGCACGGGGTCAAGGTGGATGAAAACAGCATGGTTACGGGACTTTACCTGAGCGACAACAATCTTTCGGGAAGTATAGAGGATGTTCTCGACGAAGCGGAGAAACTTGCCGGGCTTCGCCATCTCTACCTTAACGATAACGTGCTAACAGGTGAAATCTCTTCAACGCGGTTTTCAGAATCGGGACTTGCTGAGCTTGCGCTCTGGGGCAATTCAGGGCTTGCGGGAGAGGTGACAGGTGATCTCCAGAAGAGGGTTGACAGAGCCTCGCTTCGGGCGCTTTACGAAGATAACGGAGGAGAAGATATAGACGGATGGTTCCCCGGAGAGGATGCGGATTACTTCTCGTATTCAGGCTGGGAGGGAGTAGAGCAGATGGATGGAAGGGTAGTGGAACTCAACCTCTCAGGTCTTGGTTTAAGCGAAGAGATCACCAAAGCGATAGCAGAAATCTCTTCCCTGGTCGCGCTTGATCTTTCTGATAACCCGAGTCTTGAGGGAGAAATTCCCGTGGGTCTTATGGAGTTGCCTTCTGTAACATCTCTTGATATAAGCGGGACAGGGGTGGAATGTCCTGATGATACAGCATTTCGGATGTGGCTTGAGAGCTTAATCATGTTTACTGATAATGGATGTTATGAAACGAAACCCGCAGAACAGCCTGCGCAGGCCGGGGGAGGATGCGCTGTTGCTTCGGGCGGACTCAAAGAGGGAGCTTACCAGTTCGTTATGGTCGCGCTGGCGCTTGCTGCCGTTGCCTGGGGAAGAGGCAGGAACTGAAAGACAAAAGTTTTGTCTGTGAAACACTGAGAAAAAAAGCGAACGAGCACGCTTACGATATTATTCCTTCAGTGGATGACAAAAGGGCAACTCTAATCTTCAAACAGGATCGCAAAACCTGCTTCTTTGAACTTCCACAGCTGAAACCACAGGGCTTGCCCTATAGCCCAGAAACAGGTAAAAATGTGGGCTATAGGAGGCCTTTTTATAACTCATGAAATGGGTATGGCAACATTCTAACTGGCCAGATTTCACGTGGGGTCGGTCTGTTCTGATACCTTTCGAAGAACGTTTCCTGCATGAGTCAGGCCGCAGGATCGGCGCTTGGCGCCAGCTCACCTATGAAGACCAGTCTGAACTGCGGATCAAGTGGCTGAGCGGCGAAGCCGTCGAGACATCCGCGATTGAAGGTGAAATTCTCGACCGGGAATCAGTGCAATCATCCATCCGCCGACGATTCGGATTAACCGCCGGCAGGAAAACCGCTTCACCGGAGGAAGAAGGGGTAGCTGAAATGATGGTAACGCTCTACCGCGAGTTTGACCGCCCGCTTGATCACGAAACGCTGTGGCGCTGGCACCGGATGCTCATGCGTGACCGCCCCCACTTGGAGGTTGTCGGTGGATATCGTCGCCACTCCGAAGCTATGCAGGTCGTTTCCGGGCCTGATTATAAACCCAGGATTCACTATGAAGCGCCACCTTCGGGGCGGATGGCGGAGGAGATGGAACGTTTCATAGAGTGGTACGGTCAGGCTGCGTCCATCGGGGACAGGCTTTCTTCTCTTGCATGGGCCGGGACGACACATCTGTACTTTGTGCGTATTCATCCCTTCGAGGACGGAAACGGCCGTATAGCCCGTGCCTTGGCGGAAAAAGCCCTCGCCCAGTCACTCGGCGAACAGAGCCTGATTGCGCTTTCCCGTACCATCGCCCGAAGGCGCAAGTCCTACTATGATATTCTGGATGAGAGTGGCAGATCGCTTGATATCACCAACTGGCTTGTGTGGTTTGCGGAAACTGTGCTGGACGCCCAGATCTGGAGCGAACGCCGCCTGATCCGGTCAATTCAGCAAACACGGTTGCTTGATCGACTCCGTAGTTCGTTGAACCCGCGGCAGGAAAAAATCCTTCTGCGGCTCTTCAATGCTGAACCGGACGGTTTTGAGGGCGGTCTCAGCGCGCAAAATTATCAAAGAATAACCGGGGCGACGGCCTCAACGGCGACGCGCGACCTAGCCAATATGGTCGCCATGGGAGCACTTCGCAGAACCGGTCAGCGACGCCACACGCGCTACTGGCTCAATCTTCCTCCCTTTGAGAAATCGGACCGTCATAAAACAACTGGTCAACAAACAACCTCATAACAAGCATGCGCACGGGTAAAGCCCTTACAAACGTGCCGGCGTATTTGATTCTTCTATTTTAATGGTAGTATTTTGCCGGTCATGACATATCAGGAACTTATTCTGGCTCTCCAGGATTACTGGTCATCCAAGGGATGCCTGGTGGTTCAGCCCTACGACATAGAAAAAGGCGCCGGAACTTTCCACCCGGCCACTTTTCTTCGCTGCCTAGGCCCCGAGCCCTGGCACGTGGCTTACGTCGAACCCTCGAGAAGACCGACTGACGGGAGATACGGAGACAACCCTAACAGGCTTCAGCACTACTATCAGTTCCAGGTGATAATAAAGCCTTCTCCCGATGATATTCAGGAACTTTTCCTCGACAGCCTGAAGTCATTCGGAATAAATCCGCTTGAGCACGACATAAGGTTCGTTGAGGACGACTGGGAATCCCCGACGCTCGGAGCGTGGGGACTTGGCTGGGAGGTCTGGCTTGACGGCATGGAAATAACGCAGTTCACGTATTTTCAGCAGGCGGGCGGAATAGATCTTGATCCGATATCGGCCGAGATAACATACGGAACTGAGAGAATAGCGATGTATCTGCAGGAAGTCGAAAGCGTTTACGATCTTGAGTGGACGAAGGGAATAACGTACGGAGAGATTCATCATCAGAGCGAAGTCCAGTTCTCAAAGTACAACTTCGAGGAATCCGATCCCGCGATGCTAAACGACCTGTTTAACATGTACGAGCGGGAATGTAGATCACTTATTGAAAAGAGGCTTCCCCTCCCCGCTTACGAATACTGTCTTAAAAGTTCGCACACCTTCAACCTGCTTGACGCAAGGGGGGCGATAGGGGTGGCCGAGCGGGCCTCATACATAGCGAGGGTAAGGGCGCTTGCGAATCTGTGCGCGACTTCGTATCTGCAGACAAGAGAAAACCTGGGATTCCCCCTTCTGAGAAACAACCCATGGAAAAAGAACTGATTTTTGAGATCGGAACGGAGGAAATACCTGCTCTGTTCCTTGAAAAAGCCCGGGAGGATCTGGGCAATATTCTAAGCGGGGAGCTCCGAGACAATGGCATTGAATTCGGGGAACTGGAAATCTTCTATACCCCGAGAAGGCTCTCGGCAAGGGTAAGCGGACTCAGGAGAAAGCAGAGAGACCGCACGACGGAGAACTTCGGACCGCCTAGGCGCATAGCGTTTGACGAAGACGGGAATCCCACCAAGGCAGCTGCGGGTTTCGCCAGATCCCAGGGGGTTGACGTTGAGGAACTCGTCATCGCGAAAAGGGACAACGGAGAATTCCTATGCGTAAGGAAGACGGCAAAAGGAAAAAAAACTTCATCCGTCCTGAAGGAAATTCTTCCGGGAGTGATCTCATCAGTCCCCTTCCGGAAATCAATGAGATGGGGCGACGGAGAACTGACCTTCGCAAGACCTATAAGGTGGATAGCGGCGCTCTACGACGGCAAGCCTGTAAAATTCAGCGTCGGGAACATCGAAAGTTCCGACCGAAGCTTCGGTCACAGGTTCACTTCCCCGAAACCATTTCGAGTGGCATCCTGGGGAAATTATCTGAAAACCCTTGAGAAAAACAACGTAATAGCGGATCCCGAGAGAAGAAAGGAAATAATAAGAAAAGACACTGAAGCGGCGGCGGAAAAGATAGGCGGAACCGTAAAGCAAGATCCTGAACTGCTTGAAACCGTGGTTAACCTGATGGAGCATCCGACGGTTCTGGTGGGAGAGTTCGAGGAAAAATACCTGCAGTTGCCCGAGGAAGTTCTTATAAGCGTGATGAAGAACCACCAGAAATATTTCCCCGTTTATTCCCAGAAGACCGGGAAACTGCTCCCAGGTTTCATCTTTGTCTGCGGAACTCCGGTCAAGGACAAGCAGATGATTATAAGGGGAAACGAGAGGGTGATAAGGGCAAGACTTAACGACGCCGAATTCTTTTTCTCTGAAGATACGAAGAAAAGCCTGGGGGTCTACGCAGAAGATCTTGAGAGCATGGTGTTCCTATCTGATATCGGGACTTACAGGGAAAAAGTCGAGCGCATGAGGATGCTTGCCGCCGACATATTTGCAAGCCCCGATCTTGAAAGGGCCGCGGAACTCTCAAAGTCCGATCTAGCGACCCAGATGGTCTTTGAATTCGCCGAACTCCAGGGCGTGATGGGCAAGTATTACTCGCTTGCTTCCGGGGAGAAAAAAGCTGTCGCGAACGCGATCGAGGAACAATACATGCCGCTTGCGAGAACCGGCAAACTCCCGCGAACGAAAACCGGAGCACTGCTTAGCATCGTGGACAAGACGGACAACATCTGCTCGTGCTTCATCGCGGACCTCGCGCCCACCGGGTCTTCCGATCCCTACGCGCTGAGAAGACAGACACTGGGAATAATAAGAATCGCCATAGAGAAGAAGCTTGATATTTCTCTCTCCACGCTCCTTGAACGCGGAATAAAGCTCGTGCTCGATTCCATGGACGCGCAAAAAGCCCGCGACGGCAAACTGTCCGAAGAAGAACTTAAAGAGAACATTCTCGCGTTTTTCTCCGAGAGGTTCCGCAACCTGATGACGGAGTCGGGCTACGAGAGGAATATTGTCGAACCCGTAATCTCGGCAGGTTTCGACAATCCCTTTGACGCCTACCGCAGAATAAACGCGCTTGGGAAATTCGCAAGACGAAAGGATTTTGAAGCCTTGGCTACAGGCTTCAAAAGAGTTTTCAACATAGCGAAAACCAGACCGTCCTCACCGCTTGACAGGAAGCTGTTCAGGCAAAAAGAGGAAAAAGATCTCCATAGAGCTTTTACCAAGACGCAGGTAGCCGTTCTAAAAAGACTGGCCGATTCTGAAAAAGCCGCCGGGCAAAGCGATTACCTGAAAGCGCTTGAATCGATAAAAACACTCTCTGCGCCAATAGACCGTTTCTTTGACGCGGTAATGGTAATGGATAAAAACAAGAAGGTCAGAGACAACCGTCTGGCTTTGCTCAACGAAATAAAAGATCTGTTTTTCATGATTGCCGATTTCTCGAAAATCTGACCCGCAACCAACCGTCAGGCGACTGGGTGTTCAACGCGATGTCCGCTCTTGCCAGGATTTGTACCAATCCATATACCCGTGTTAATCAATAAATCCCCGGTATCAGGGCCTTGCGGGACGGCGGATAATCGCTGAAGGTTTCCACGTACCATCGATGATTGCTGCGCGCCCGGGGAACGAGATTTGCAAAGGTAAACAAAAAGAAGGCGAGGCCGCTTAACGACCACGTCGCTAGCGCCCAGCCTGCCCATTCGAGGATTTCGCCCATATAATTCGGGCACGAGACAAAGTGAAACCCGCCACCCTGCGGAACCACGTAGTCAGTCTCGCCCGGCCTGCGCAGACGAATGAGGATATTGTCGGCGTGGAGGTTGAGAAAAATCCCGACCAGAAAAACACCAGCACCTATCAGGAAACGAGAGTCGGTGAGCCATTGAGTGGAGTACTCGCCAAATTCCGAAATAAATCGGGCATTGATGTAAGCGTTAATCACATTGAAGAAAAAACCCGATGCGACCACCAGCAACGGCGTTTTTCTCCCGCTTACTCTGATCCGAAACGGGTAAATGAACGTCCGGTTCAGATAGTGGCTCTGCCACATAAGCAGAAAGAGCAACGGTACGATGTGGAACGCGGTGTTTCCGTTAAATCTACGGCCAAGAAGACGACAACTGCCGGCAGTTCCATTATGATCCAGCCGAGCCTGATGGAAATGTGCGGCCCCCACCCCCGCCTGTGTAATGACGGCCATAGGGCGCGGTCTTACGGAACAGGCAAAGGAATGCCGGGATAGCCACAGCAATGACTGCCCATACCACCACGCCGTGAAGTTGTTCCTCCGTCATCTTGACTATTGTGGCAGAGCATGCCCCGCTTGTCGAACCACCGACAAGTAGAAGAGGATTCCAAAGCCATGAGCGTGCACAGCAATCCGACCAAAACACGAGATATCAAAGTTGCTTGAAGGGCAAAGCCTCTGCGTTACGACCAAGAGGGAGATGCATTTCACCGGGGTGTACAACATATCCGGGCACAGCAGTTTCTCCGGCATCTTCGCAAAATGCATTTATTGACCGAGCCATGATCTGTCGTGGCGTGGCAGATAGCTTTACCTCCACAGGAACGAGCCTGCCTTCCGTCTCAACCACGAAATCCACTTCACTTCCTGCCATTGTTCTCCAGAAAAAAACCCTTGGAATTTCCCCTCGGTGAGTAAGCGTCTTTACAATCTCCGAGAGCACGGCAGTTTCCATAATAGCGCCTCCCATGGGTCCCAAAGCTGCGTGCTGAGGGTCCTTCAGCCCGGCGATGTAGCACAGGGTGCCAGTGTCGGTGAAATATACCTTTGGGGTTTTGACAAGCCGTTTTCCCACATTAGAGAAATAGGGCTGAAGAATGATCACCTGATAGGTGGCTTCAAGCACCGAGAGCCACGCCTTAACTGTGTTAACCGAGACACCCAAGTCTCTGGATACATCAGCCAGATTAAGCAGTTGTCCGCTTCTCGCCGCGAGAACCTGAAGGAACTTTTTATAAAGGGCGAGATTCGCAACATAGCGTAGTGAGCGCACATCACGTTCAAGATAGGTCTGAATATAGCCTCCGTGCCAAAGAAACTCATCCATCTCGGGCTGAGAGACAAGTTCGGGATATCCGCCCCTCAGCAATCCTGCCCACAACTTGGCAAAAGACCAAGAGTTCTTAGCAGGCATTCCTTCCCCGGGTTCCCATGGTAAAGGGAACCCGGGCATCGCATCCATTTCCCGCCTGGAAAGCGGCAACAGATTAAGCACGGCGACGCGACCAGCCAGCGACTCGGTTACTTTTTCCGTGAGTGCCAAGTTCTGGGAACCGGTTAACAAAAACTGGCCTTTCTGGTGCCGGGCAGCGTCAATTTTTTCTTTGATATAGAAAAAAAGTTCAGGAGCATACTGGGCTTCATCGAATATCACCGGGGGCGGATAGGTCTCGAGAAAGGAGCGGGGGTCTTCCGTCGCCAGCTCACAAATATCAGGTGACTCAAGAGAAACATAAAGATGACTGTCGCCAAAGAGGTGCCGCAACAGGGTTGTTTTGCCGGACTGGCGCGGCCCACTGACAAGCACGGCTGGAAACTGGGAAACAGCCCTTATAAGTACGGTCTCAAGTGATCTTTCTATATACGACATATTCATTGTCGGCAACCTTTTTAGTCAAAATTTTGCATTCAAAATGCAAAATGTCAAGAACAAGCGTATCCGCTTGGCAACTTGGCAACACCTAATACGTGTAAATCCGGAGCATCATTTGAAATGCCAGGGGATTCGGGTACAATCTCCACGATATGTTCGGACAATTCGGCATATGGGAGTTAATCCTGATACTGGCAATCCTGCTCATAATCTTCGGTCCGAGCAGGCTCGGAGATATTGGATCTTCGCTCGGCAAGGGAATAAGCGGGTTCAGAAAATCTCTAAAAGAGGACGACTCAGACAGCAAGGAAGAGGGGCAAAGCGGCACCTAATCAAAAACCCTTTCCTCAATCCTTTATCTTCTCCGCAAGTTCCACAAGCACTCCGTTCGTTGACTTGGGATGTATGAAGGCAACTTTACAGTTGTAAGATCCGGGCCTGGCATGTTCATCGATCAGTCTGACGCCTTCTTTTTCGAGAGCCCGGAGAGAAGACTCTATATCATCCACAAGAAAGCAGATGTGATGAACACCTTCCCCTCTTTTTTCCAGAAACTGAGAAATCGGAGAGTTTTCGTCCAAAGGTTCGATAAGTTCTACCGCAGTGCCCTCTTCCGATTCGGAGCAAAGCATCGATGTTTTGACCCCATAGTTAACTACATCCTCTCTGTGGACAACCCGAAGCCCGAGCAGCTTGGAGTAAAGATCTTCAGCTTTCCCGATATCCTCCACGGCAATCGCCACATGATAAAGAAATCCGTTTTTACTCAACTTAGAACACTCCTCTGGTCAGAACACTCTCCTCTGGGCTAACCCGAAGCCCCCTCTCTGGAAATGGCGTACTTTTCGGGAGGATCTTCAACCGGTTTGAATTTTATCTTTACCCCCCTCTCCCGCTGGATTTTCCTTATGGATCTTCCTTCTATTTCTCTTAACTTCGCTATGATTCTCTTGTTGGCCTGCACGACAAGAGGCCCTTCGGCACTCTGCCTTGTCCATTGATCAATATCCCTCATTATCTCGTAACAGGTGGTGTGTATCGACTTTATCCGTCCGCTTCCCTCGCAGGTATCGCAGGGTTCGGTCAAGTCGGAAAGTATGCTTTCCCTGACCCTGCGTCTGGTAAGCTGGGTCACGCTGAAAGACGATATCTCCTGGATCGTGGTCCTCGCCTTATCCTTTTTCATCTCATCCGCAAAAAGCGATTCTATTTTCTTTCTGGATCTAACAGCCTGCATGTCTATGAAATCGATAACTATGATTCCGACCAGATTGCGAAGTCTTATCTGCCTCGCGGCTTCAACCGCGGCTTCTTCGTTCGTTTTCATTATTGTTTTCTTTTGAAACTCCTCTCCGACGAGTTTCCCTGAGTTAACGTCTATCACGGTAAGCCCCTCGGCTTCGTCTATGATCAGGTAACCTCCCGACTTCATCCAGACCTTTTTTCTGTACATTTTTTCGATCTGGTTCTCGACTCCGTACCTGTCGAATATGGGTTCTTCTTTATCGTAAATATCGATCTTGAATCCATCCTTCTTAATCTTGTCGGAGAAGTACTTGGTAATCTGTCCGTGGGCTTTGGGGGAATCGACTACAATTTTCTTAAGGCCGTTTCCCATAAGGTCCCTGACGACCCTGATGCAGGGGCCGGCTTCTTCGTATATCACGCCAGGGGTTTTCGATTCTTCATACTTTTTCTTTATCCTTCTCCACCTTCTTACAAGCGCTCTCATCTCGGTCTTGATGTCCTTCTCGTCCGCTTCCACACACGCCGTTCTCACTATAAAGCCCATGTCTTCGGGCTTATTGCGCATGATTTCGGAAAATCTTTTCCTGCTTTTTCTGTCGGTTATCTTGCGGGACAGGTTCACCGAGTCTGACCCGGGAAGCAGAACAAGATACTTGCCCGGTATGCCCACGTGAGAGGTGAGCTTGGGACCCTTGTTCCCCGTGGGCTCCTTTGTTACCTGAACCATCACATCCTGACCCTGACGCAGCACTTTCTGTATCGGCTGGTGGTTTTTTCTTGAAACCTTTTTCGTCTCTTCCTCTTCAAGAAAAAGTTCGCTAAGCGATTCTTCGTACACATCCTCGGCGGAGAGAAACCCGGACCTTCCGTCTCCTATGCCGACAAACGCCGCCTGCACTCCGGGGACTACCTTCTCGACTTTTCCCTTGTAGATGTTGCCCACCAGCGAAGAACTGGATTTTCTCTCGATGAAAAGTTCGATCAGCCTGCTTTTCTCCAAGACCGCTATCCTCGTTTCGTTAAAAAGCGAGTTGATGATAAGTTGAGTATTCATAGGATGTTGAAATATAAATCAGTTATTTTGACAAGTATAACCGTAAGAGGCCGATATGAAAAAAACAGGTTTGCCGGCAGGTTAGAACTTCCGTTCAGCGTTTCGCCGAAACGGATCTCCTTGGCAGACTACATGCGGGAGTAAACGATTTTCATGCACTTTCGCGGAAGTCAGGGGCTTTTTCTTCCAAGCTCGGCGATTACATCAAAATGCTTCTTTTCAATCTGCATGACCGAAAGTCTGCTCTGCCTTACAAGGGAAATGCCCTCAAGTCTTTCGTCGTTCTTTATCCGCTTGAGAGATACAGGGCTCTCTAGCGTTTCCACGGGCTTGAGATCAACCACGACCCATCTTTCGTCTTCCGTCGTGGGATCCTGGTAATATTCCCTTATGACCTCGGATATGCCTACCACTTCAAGGCCCTTGTTGCTGTGGTAGAAAAGAACCTGGTCTCCCTTTTTCATGCCCTTGAGGTTGTTTCTCGCCTGATAGTTTCTGACCCCGTCCCAGTACGTCCATCCGTCTCGGAGAAACTCCTCCCATGAATACTTGAACGGTTCCGATTTGACAAGCCAGTAGTTCATAATTCAATAATCCGGAAAGTCTGGAATATGAACTTAACCGCCGTTTAGCCGTATATCCAGAACCAGGTTACCACCCTGCCAGTTGGCTAGCAGGTAAATCGTTGCTCTCTTCGCAATCATCGCCGAGGCCCCGATTGGTGGTATCGGTCGCACCCCAGAAATTCCTGAAGATAGTCTCCAAGCACTCCTGATCCTGGCCCAGCCTCTGACCAAGAAACTCATGTGTAATAACGCGCCGATGATTGGGCGAACTTGTGAAATAAGCCATGATTTCATCCTGACTCGGATCTGGGTTAAAGTAGTGTTTTATATCCAGTCCCCCGCGATAAACAATTACGTTTGCCGCATCTATATCCGAAGCATCCGGCAACTCAAGCCTACCGGTTTGCTCGGTCAGCTGGGGACACACGCTCAGAAAAGTCTTGTAACCGACCAGAAAGCCATACCCGAACATCTCTTTCGTTCCTTCTCTGTCTCCCGGCAGTTCTTCTGCTTTCACATCGTTATAATGATCCAGACTGTCCGGATTATCAGCCCGGTTTATGCCGAAAGAGCAGATCATACCGGTCCGGTTAGTTATTCCAGGGAAAAAACCCTCAAGTCTCCTAAGAAAACTAGGCCAGCCGTCGCCGTCTAGCTGCGGAAGCCCGTATGTCGCCCGGGTCTGTTCGCCCAGTGGACTTTCATATTCCTCCGGCCCATATCTCGTAGTTATCGCAGTGCTGCTGTCGGCATGTGCTTTCGCTATTTCGCCAATATATCTTATTGCTCCGCCTACATTGCCTTCTTCTGTAATGGCCACGATTCTGTCGAAAACCCCTCCCGCGTATACTCGTTCACCGTCAATCTCAATGGAGGTTGAATGATACGTGTCCATGAAACCGCGAAAATTCACACGTATGTCCTGATAGGCGTCACGGCAGGAAACATCCTCTTCGCACGCTCTGAAAAGAATATCCATCATGCGAGCCGCGTTGTTAAGACCATCCGATATGGGACGTTCATTCGGAACAGTGACCTGTTCAAAAAAGACATTGTGCAACCGAGGCCTGTTCTCTTCGGCAAGCATGTAGCCTACGATGACGCCCCCGAATGAACTGGTATAAAGATTCACGGATGAGCGGACAGTCCCAGAAGGCACAAACTCGGATGCTTTCATCGTATCTTCATCAACGGTAATTTCCCCGTTGTCTGTAAATAAACGTATTACGGAATTGGCATCCTGAGCGTTTAGCTTGGGGTTGATTTTGCTGAAAGTATCATGCTCTTTCAGACAGGAAATGAATTCCGCACCCGGTATGCATTCCCATTCAGCGTTAATGTTAGTGAGGCTTGACCCGCGGTAGTTTATCGCAACCCATAGAGTATGCAATCCTTCATCGTCAGTGAGCAGATCCGTAACCTTAGCGCCCGTTCCGCCCTGAATAACGACGCCCACACGGTTAACAGTACCAATGCCTTCAGTATCCGTCTCTCGAACGGAAACCCATACGTCTATGGATACGCCGTCAGGGGCTCTGTAAGTTCCGGAATATACCTTGCCGTAATACTCTATCCCGTCTCTTTCCAACCTGCTTCCATCAGCAGTTGTGAGAATCAACCCAGCGGTTTGCGGGGGTGACGTTCCAGAGGTTGACGGAGGTGACGTTTTATCTGACGAACCGCCTCCACAACCTGTCATTAAAAACGCTAAAAAAATAAAGATGGTGAATACCGTAAAAGCACGGTACGGGTTCACAACGCGAGATGGATGACCTTTCATAAAAATCCCAGACCTCCTGATTCTAAATTCCAGCACTTTTATTATCTGTCCCCGGCGAAATTAACGCGAGTAACGGGTAATAATACCTGTATCAAGCATCAAAAAACAACCGGTTGCCAAAATCATCGCCAATGCCAACGAGGATTCTATTCATGCGAATATTAAATACTGAGCAGCTCTCATGCGCCAATGAAGGCACCCAGTCCTGAAGAGCAAGTAAATACAATAAACGAGCTTAAATCACGCAGACTCGCACTCGGGGAAATCAGGGAGAAAATACTGCGCGATTCTCAAGACTGAGTAGAAGATAAATTAAAATCGGTATTTTTTCGAAATATCCTTATAATAACCTTCCCGCTTGTGTATTATTTCCCGTGGTTTTAAGTTCAACGAGGTTCTGAATTGTTCATAATCCCCGCCATAGACCTAAAGGACGGAAACTGCGTGCGGCTTCTCAAGGGAGAAGAAGGCACGGAGACAGTGTTTTCGAACAGCCCTTCTGATACGGCGAAAAGGTGGGAGCGGTGCGGAGCCGAGTGGATTCACGTAGTGGACCTTGACGGGGCTTTCAGGGGAAATCCCAGAAACTTCGGAGCTGTAGAAGAAATAGTCCGCTCCGTCTCCTCAAAGGTTCAGACCGGAGGTGGAATAAGAAACATCGCCACCGTCGAGAGATACCTCAAGATCGGCGTCGAGAGGGTGATAATAGGCACTTCGGCCTTTACCGACAGGAAGTTTCTTGAGGATGTCTGCGTGAGATTTCCCGGGAGAATAGCCGTCGGTGTAGACACGAAGGGAGGAAAAATCGCCCTGCGGGGATGGAAGGAAACTATAGACACAAACATCGCGCAGACGATGCTTGAATTCCGCGACATAGGAGTATCGCTCGTGATTCACACAAACGTTGACAGGGACGGAACCATGGAAGGAATAGACGCGGCTTCGATAAAAAACTTTCTCTCCATCTGCCCCCTTCCCGTAATCGTTTCAGGAGGTATCGCGTCGCCTGCCGACCTCAGCAACATACAGTCCATCGCGGATGACAATCTGTCCGGAGCGATACTTGGAAAATCCATCTACTCAGGTTCCGTCGATCTTGAAGACAGCATACGAAGGTTTCAATAAAGATGGTTTCAAAAAGAATAATTCCGTGTCTTGACGTAAAGGACGGGAGAGTGGTGAAAGGGGTTCGCTTCGTTAACCTCAGGGACGCCGGAGACCCGGTCGAGGTAGCGAAGAAGTACAGCGAAGAGGGAGCTGACGAGATAACGTTTCTCGATATCACCGCCTCTCACGAAAAGAGAAAAACCATGATAGACGTGGTCGAGCGGACCGCAAGCGAGGTCTTCGTTCCCCTGACCGTCGGAGGGGGGCTTAGAACCGTGGAAGACGTAAGGGAACTTCTGCTGGCCGGGGCGGACAAGGTTACGATCAACACCGCGGCAATAGCGGACCCTGATTTCGTAAAACGGGCTTCTGACAGGTTCGGAAGCCAGTGCATAGTCATAGCCATAGACGCTAGGAGAAGAGACGGCGGCGGATGGGAAGTCTTCACCCACGGCGGACGCAATCCGACCGGAATAGACGCCGTCGGGTGGGCCGCAAGGGTGGAGGATTTCGGAGCGGGAGAAATCCTTCTCACGAGCATGGACAGGGACGGCACGGAGGACGGGTACGATCTCGAACTCACAAGAACCATCTCTGAGACCGTCGGCATTCCCATTATAGCTTCGGGGGGCGCGGGACGGCTTGAACATCTGGTTGAAGCGGTGGAAACGGGACGGGCGGATGCCGTTTTGTGCGCCTCGATTTTTCATTACGGCAAGTATTCAATAAACGAGGCGAAGGAGTTCCTGTCGGAGAGAGGGGTGCTTGTAAGACTGCCGTAAAAAGAGGGTGAATATATCTTGCTCATACGAAAACAGACCGAGGAAAACGAAAAAAAGCTGCTCAGTCCGATGGCGACCCTTAGCTGCGAATCCAAGGGAAGAGCGAATCCCGAGCGCGAATGCGACATAAGAACGTGCTTTCAGAGGGACCGGGACAGGATAATCCACTCCAAGGCCTTCAGAAGGCTCAAGCATAAAACCCAGGTATTCATCTCTCCGACCAACGATCACTACCGCACGAGGCTGACTCATGTAATAGAGGTCTCCCAGATAGCCAGAACTATATCGAAAGCGCTTATGCTTAACGAAGATCTGACCGAAGCCATAGCGCTCGGACATGACCTCGGTCACACTCCCTTCGGACACTCCGGCGAGGAAGGACTGAACGAAGTGTTCCCCGGCGGGTTCAAGCATGTTCACCAGAGCATAAGGATCGTGGATGTGCTGGAACGCGACGGAGCGGGACTCAACCTGACGCACGAAGTCAGGGAGGGAATAGCAAAACATTCCAAGGGTTGGGGAAGGGAGGGAATAGAGACCGAGGAGAACAGGCCGCTTACCCTGGAGGGCCAGGTAACCAAGATCTCGGATCTTGTCGCTTACACGAATCACGATCTTGATGACGCAATCCGCTCGGGTATCATATCGGCCGGTGACGTTCCCGCGGAATATATCTCGGTCCTCGGAGATACGGCTTCGCAGAGAATAAACACGATGGTGGCCGACATCGTGGAGCAGACCATCGAAAGAGGCCGGATGAGAGTTCTGATGAGCGAGGAAGTATTTGAGGCGCTTTTGGGGCTCAGAACCTATCTCTACGAGAATGTCTACGTAAGCGAGCGGCTGCTTTCGCTTCACAACAAATCCAAAAAAGTCGTGAAGGAGCTTTACTTGTATTTCTGCGAGAACGAGAAGGTCTTCCGTGAGAGCTTCTGCAAGATGCCCCCACGGGGGGATGAAACGCTGCAAAGGGCGGTATGCGACTTCATAGCGGGAATGACAGATCTCTACGCGATAGCGCTTTACCAGAAAATATTTCTTCCGAGCAGATGGAGAAAAGGCCAGGAAGTACAGGACACTTACATATGAGCGGAAAAAAGGGGGGCGGGTCATTGATAAATCTCGGAGCAGCGCCTTTTCTTAACATGCAGCCGCTCATTTATCCTCTGGAAAAAGGGGTCGTCGAGCACAGCTTCAATATAATGTATTTTGACCCCTTCCTTCTTTCCGAGAATCTGTCGGAAGGAGTGGTGGATGTCGCGCCCATTCCCTCGGTTGAATTTCTAAGAACCGACGACTACTGCATTCTGCCCGGCATCTCCATATCTTCTTTCGGAAAAGTCGACAGCGTCATACTCAAGGCGCGCAAAAAGATAACGGAAATAAGGAGCGTATCGGTCGACAGCAGATCCAGAAGCTCAACGGCCCTGCTCAGAATCGTTCTGGAACTTTTTCTCGGTCTTAGGCCTGAATACGTAGAAAGAGAGCCTGGAAACGGCTTCCTCAAGGGAGTTGATGCCGGGATGCTTATCGGCAACGCGGGGCTTCAGGCCCGTCACATCTGCGCGGAAAAATCCGCTTTCACGTACGACCTGGGAGAACTCTGGACAAGGGAAACGGCCCTTCCCTTCGTATACGCGGTAATGGCGATCAAAAAAGGGGACGACGCTACCGCGGAAGGCTGTAGATGTCTCGTTTCGACAAGAGAGCGGGGAGTGGGTCTCATCCCGGAAATAGTGGATATAGAATCTCGAAAACTTGGACTCAGCAGGGAACAGTGTCTGACTTATCTTCAGAAAAGAATCAAATACAACCTTGACGGACCTAAGATTGACGGACTTGTCAAATACCGCGACCTTCTTTTTGAGCTGAACGAAATAGAAAAGAAAAACGAAATCGATTTCTATACAGACCCGTCGTAGACGAAATTCGAAAGGAGACAAAGATGGGAAAACAGGTCATGAAACTGGGACACAGCCCCGACGCAGACGACGCGTTCATGTTCTACGCCATAGCCAACGGAAAGGTGTTTTCAGAAGAAATCGACTTCGAGCACGTGATTGAAGACATACAGTCTCTTAACAAAAGAGCCATGGAAGCGGAACTCGAAGTTACGGCTATCTCCGCCCACGGATACATTAGCGTGCAGGACCGCTACCGGATTCTATCCTGCGGAGCCAGTATGGGAAAAGGCTACGGCCCCATAGTAGTCGCCACGGAGAAGATTCCCGACCTCAGGGGAAAAACCGTAGCGGTACCCGGAAAGCTTACCACCGCGTATCTCCTTCTGAGTCTCTACGCGGACGATTTCATTCCGGTAGAAGCGCCTTTTGACAAGATCATGGACAAGGTGCTTGAGGGAGAGGCGGACGCGGGCCTTGTTATACATGAAGGACAGCTTACCTACGAAGAGACGGGACTTGAGCTTCTCTTCGATCTTGGAGCGATGTGGGCCGAGGAGACCGATCTTCCGATGCCGCTTGGACTTAACGTCCTTCGAAGAGACATACCCCGGGGGCTTGATGCCGAAGTTCTTAGGGTACACAAAGAAAGCATAGAGTACGCCCTCTCGAACAAAAAAGAGGCTCTTGATTATGCGATGCGCTTTGGAAGGGGGATGAGCGAGGATACGGGAGAGAAATTCGTTTTAATGTACGTAAACGAGTGGACCAAGGATCTTGGCGAAAGCGGAACCGGGGCTCTTGAGTATCTTTTTGAAAAAGCCCGAGCAAAGGGAATCATAGCCGAGAACCCGATGCTTGATATTCTCTGCGGGTAATTTTGTTTCAGCCCGGGAAAACACCACCCGTTATCCGTCCCAGTCCATTTTCTCTGAGATCACTTTTTCAACAAATCCGAGAAGAAACCCTATGAGACGACGAAACTCTTCTTCCCGTCTCCACGGCATCCTGAGCCTGTCGCTTATCTCAATCTGGATTGCGGGAACCGAAAACCGCTTCGCGACGAACTTGGCCACGGTCATCTGCCTTACCGCGGGGAATATGTCGGCGCTTCCGGCCGTGATTCCATGCTCCTCGGCGACAAGATAAAACTTGTCAAGAACATCAGGTGCCGAGAGAAGAAATTCCCTCTCCGCGCCCACGCCCGGAAACAGGTCCTCGGGCTTCTCGTTTCCGGTACCGTGTATGTCCACAACCAGATCTATTTTCCTTTCGGAGAGAACCTTCTCAAGCACAGACTTAAACCCGCAGTCGTCATAGTAATTCGGGTCTGTTCCCTGTTCCCTGTTCGCGTAAAGACAGTGGCAGCCGAGAACCAGATGCAGCACGGCGCCGAGAGCGGCCGTGTAGAACTCATGACGCTTCAGTTTCCCCATTCTCGTGTGAGCGGTCGAGTGCGGACAGGTAACCAGAACCGGGACCGTGCCTTCAAGAAAAATGTTCTCTTCAGAGCGACCGTCGGGTTTCATCCTGTAATACCGTCTCTGGATATTCTCAAAACTGACAGCAAAAGAGAAGGGGTCCTCTCCGCAGAGTGCGGAACCGGAGAACCAGTTGCCGCTTTTTATTATGTCCGCTTCGCCAATCTGTCTTCTGAGCTCCGGGCCGGGTTCATAGGCATAAAAAGACTCTTCTTCCAAGCGGATAACTGATCTTGAAAAGAGCTTTTCATCCACGCCTTCAAGTCTGTCCACGCTTCTGATAAAGAGTCCGGAATCCGGGGGAAGTTCATAAAGCTCTCCCCAGACAGCAAGCGGGGAAGCCTCATCAAACACGGCTGCCGGATAGCCGGAAGTCGTACGGTAAAGAATCCCGGGAACTTTCATCATCCTCAGCAATCTGCATCGCTCAAGGTGCCCGCTTCTTGTCCCGCCCTTTCGCAGGGTTCCATAGACGAAAAGCTTTTCGGGCTTCGATTCGGTCATCGCGGAGACTGAAGGAATTAATGCTCACAAGGGGCGCAGAAATCTTTTCGGTAGACGAAATTCCCCCCTACCATTGAGAACTGGAGATCCTGCGGTTTTGAAGACACTACGCAGGAATAGGGATCTGGTGCACCTTCCCCCTCGCAGTCAACGCATATGATGTCGGCGCTTTTTCCGATCTCAAGACTCCCCGTCTTCTCCTCGATAAAAAGAGACTTCGCCCCGCCCAGAGTAGCGAAATAAACCGCCAGACGGGCGCTTTGCCGTATCCCCTGCTCAACCATAATGTCGTGCAGGAATCTGATCTCCCGAAAGAAATCAAGGTCTGAGTTGCTCGAAAGCCCGTCGGTCCCGAGACCCACTCTTTCATGATCAAGCATCCGGCGCAGGTCCGGTTTGCCCACTTTCAGGAAAACATTGCTCCTCGGGCAGAGAATAATGCCGATATCGGCGCTCCGGATTATCTCCATGTCCTCATCCACCATCTGGACCATATGAACCGCGGAGAGCTTTATGTCTTTTCCGCGAAGAAATCTGTTTATGTAGAGTGTCGGAGTATCGGCCCGCGGCCTTTTGAAGGTTTTCTTTTTTATGAGCGGGAAGATTTTCCGTTCAAATTCATTGGGCAGGTTCTTCAGAAAATCAACTTCATCAGGGCTCTCGCCCAGATGTATTCCCGTCGCAACCGGGGTTTTGCGCGCGCGGGCAAAAACCGCCTCCAGCAGCTCCGGACCGCAGGAATAGGGCGCGTGCGGAAAGGGTCTTTCCTCGTAGAGGTCTTCGCTTCGAAATTCAAGCGAGGAAAGTCTAGGCGAGATGCGGTCAAAAAGTTCTAGAAACGCGATGATTCTCATGCCCGAGCTTCTGAGCATCTTCCTCCCGCCGGAATCCAGGGAAGATATTTCCCCTACCGTAGTGACTCCGCTTTTGATGACGTCGCGAATCCCCGCCCTCATAGAATCCTCCACAATATCTTGGTCAATTCCGCCGGACTTAAGAGTGATCAGCCGCTCAAGCCATCCGGTAAAATCCTCAAAACCCGTGATTTTCCCCTCTGTACAACTGAGCTCAAGGTGGGCGTGGGCGTTTACGAACCCGGGAAGTATTATGGAGTTCGGGTTTCTTATTCTCTGCAAGCCGGGATAGGCAGCTTCGATTTCCCTTGATGTTCCGATGTCAATGATATGTCCCCCGTCCACGACGACGGCTCCATTGCGAATCGGTTCAGAACTTACCGGAATCACCACATCCGCCTTTAAAAGCAGTCTTTCCATCAAAAAATGAATCGGTCGCTCTATAGATTTATAGTGGAAGGATTTCTCAGTTTGTGAAGAAGGTCGTCGCTTAACATTCCCGAAAAGACTTCTTCCACCTCGCCGCGCATAGTGATCGCCCAGTCCTCTCCGACATTTATGTCCAGATGCCCGCCGGGCATCAACACCCTCAGCTTCCGGTCCGTAAAACCGGACTTCACGCACGCCGCGGCGACCGCGCAGGAGCTGCTTCCTGAGGCAAGAGTGTAGCCGGCCCCTCTCTCCCAGATCAGAATACGAACGCTCTCGGGCGAGACCACCTGGGCGAACTGAACATTAGTCCTGTTCGGGAAGATGGGGTGGTTTTCTATCTCGGATCCTAGTTTCTTTATCAGATCTTCTCTTAGCTCTTCGAAGAAAATAACGCAGTGGGGGTTTCCCACCGAAACGGCGGTAAAATCAAATTCTGATGCGCCGAGAACAAGGCGCCGCCCCACCGCCTCTCCTTCTCCTATATCTACCGGAACCTCGTCCGCCCTGAAAGTCGCCGCGCCCATTTCCACCGTGACGTGGTGGACCTTCCCGCCTTTCTCCTCGACTTCGGCCGTAACAAGACCGCCGGGAGTATCTATGGAAAAAGTCCTGCTTGAAGCGTTTTTCCTCTCGTAGAGGTACTTGGCGAAAATCCTGATCCCGTTTCCGCTCTTTTCCGCCTCGCTTCCGTCAGGATTGAGAATTCTGAGCCCGAAGTCCCCCCTCGCGGGTGGGACCAGAAGCAGTATGCCGTCAGAACCTATGCCGTAATTCCTGTGGCATATGAGTTCTATGGCGGATTTGCCGAGATCAAAATCTATTTCGGCGCTGTCTAAGACAATATAATCATTTCCCAACCCGTGTGATTTTACGAAACAGTTCATCACGTCGTTTTCAGTTTTGGGAAAGTATTCAGGAAGGAAACGTTAATCCTCCAGAATGAAAGTGATCCTGACATGGGAACGGTACTCGGTGATCTTTCCGTTCTCTATGTGGGCGTTCATTTTCGTTACCTCGATTCCGGTGAGCCCCCTCAGGGTTGAGTTCGCCCTGTCAAGAGCTTCCTGCACGGCGTCATCCCATGATTTGTCGGATGATCCTATAACCTCTGTCACTCTAGCTACAGCCATCGTAATCCTCCTTAAAACAGTTTTCTCCTTAATTCGGGGCCTATATTATAACGGGGAATTGTATACTTAACCAGATATATGCTGTTCCTCATCTGTAAGTTCTTATCACCGCTATGTTACATCCAGTCTTTGCCTGGTCTCGCACAACACCGTAAGGCCATTTGAGAATCTCCGCAGACAGGGTGCCGCGGAAAACAGCAGGCAATATCACTCAAATCTGTGCTGCCCCGGAAAGATATATCCCACTACGAACGTCACCACCACGATGCAGAACCCGATCACGGCTCCGAGCGCCGCCCTTCTGCCTCTCCATCCGAGGGAAAGACGTCCGTTTATCAGAAAAGCGTAAAGAAGCCACGTAACGGTAGACCAAGTTTCCTTGGCTCCCCACGTCCACACATCGCTCCATATTTCTTTTGCCAGTATGAAACCGATCACGAGACTCACGGTGAGAAGCGGGAACCCGAGCAGGAGGCTCAGGTGGTTTATTCTGTCAAGCGTTATCAGGGAAGGAAGCTTTTTCAGACTGCTTCCGATTCTTTTCGATTTCAGCTGGTTTTCCTGGAATATGTAGATTGCGCCCGCTAGAAAAGATATTGCGAAAAACGCCTCTCCAAGAAAAATGGACAGTATGTGCGCCAGCACCCACGGGTTTGCAAGCGTCGGATCCTGGGTGATCATCCCATCCGGAATGATCACGTAGGGTAAAGTTCCGAGAAAAGCCACGGGGAGCACGAACGCGCCGAGCACGGGGGTCTTGAACCTCAGTTGCGAAACTAAAAAGACAAGCGTTATAAGCCACGAGAAAATAAAAAGAGGTCTTGAAGTACTTCCGGCCAGTACGTCGCCGCGCATGAGAAAAACAACTAGCAGCGCGGTATGAGTAAGCACCCCCGCAATGGCGAAATAAATGCCCGCCCGGGAGATTTTTCTTTTCTGCGACCAGAGGTAAGTACCGTAAAGAAGAGAAGAAAGCAGGTAAAGAGCGGAAATCAGATATATGACATTCATTAAGGTATATTCTATTGCTTGGCCCGGCAAATACAAATCGGGAAAAGTCGTCAGCCTTCTGACAGATTCTTAAGACTTTCGGCTTGAAAATGGGCCGCTAGAGGCTCCAGCAGAGGATCAAGCTCTCCTCCCAGTACCGCCTCTATCTTATGGAGAGTGAGACCTATTCTGTGGTCGGTTATTCTCCCCTGAGGAAAGTTGTAGGTTCTTATTTTTTCGCTTCTGTCCCCGCTTCCGACCTGGGTTTTCCTGGTGCGCGAGATCTCGCTTGCGCGTTTTTGCTCCTCAATCTCGTAAAGCTTCGCGCGCAGCATGCTCATCGCATGGACCCTGTTTTTCTGCTGCGAGCGATCGTCCTGACACTGAACGACGATTCCCGTTGGAAGATGAGTTATCCTTATCGCGGAATCCGTCTTGTTGACATGCTGCCCCCCGGGGCCCGAAGACCTGAAAGTATCTACCTTGAGTTCCTTCTCGTCCACTTCCACGTCAACCTCGTCGGCCTCCGGAAGCACGGCGACTGTCGCCGTTGACGTATGTATTCTCCCGCCGGCCTCCGTCGAGGGTATTCGCTGAACCCTGTGAACCCCGCTTTCATACCTGAGCTTGCCGTAAACTTCCCGTCCTTCGATCCTTACCACAAGTTCCTTTATCCCTCCGATCCCGGTTTCGTTAAGCGTTATGGTTTCAAATTTCCAGCGGCGGTTCTCGCAGTACCTGGAGTACATTCTGAGGAGATCGGCCGCAAAAAGTGCCGCCTCCTCCCCTCCGGCTCCGGCCCTTATCTCAAGAAACACGTTTTTCCCGAGATTCGGATCTTTAGGCAGAAGAAGCTTTCTGAGTTTAGCTTCGAGCTCGCTTTTCTCCTCGGAAAGCTCCCCAAGCTCCTCGCGGGCAAGAGGCGCAAGCTCCGTGTCATCGAGCAGTTTGCGGTTCTCCTCGGCAGCCTCTGCGACTTCCTTTAGCCGCGCGTAGACAGAGACTATGTCCTCAAGCTCCGCATGTTCCTTGGAGCACTTGATTCTCTGCTGGGCAGAGATGTCAGGGTCTCCGAGCACCCTCTCAAGTTCGACGAACTTCCGCTCGAGTTCCTCAAGCTTTTCAAACAGTTTTTTGTCTTCAACGGGACTTGGTTGCATGGCTGAATTATAGACAAAAAGCAACGTAAAGAAAACGAGGTTTTATACCTTTCCAGCCTGCATAAGTATCAAATTCAAGATGACGTTAAAAAATCGCTCGTTGGCTTTGGAGCGCCCCACCCTTGCAAACAGGGCTTGAACTGCAATCCAGAGGAGTAGGGATCGAGTTAAAAGCCACCGAAAGAGCCGAGCGACAAAGATAATCTCTGTCCCGCATTTCTCACAGAGCGGGACGAGGGGATACTTTTTAGGATTGGATTCCGGAGTTTCGCTCGAATTTGCTGGAAGCAATGGGACTTTTTAAGGTTCTGCCGGGATGATATAAGCACTGGTTTCTGGATCCTGCTTAAGATTTTTTTCGCAGCGCCTACGCAAGATGTCAATCACTTCCTGATTGCGACCTGTGACTTTGCCGTTCACTCCAGGAAGCGCAAATACGTAGCTCGGCATCTCATCGCCGACCGACTCGCGAAATGTGAATCCAGAATCGTCGAGGCGTTTGCAACATGTTGTTTCTGGTGATCGGTCAAGTGCCTCCATTAACTGACCCCAGATAACTTGATTGCTTGCAAACAGAACCAAGACGCTGGGTTTTGCCAGTCGGATAAGTTCCACCCCGATTTCAATCCCATCATTCCTTAGCTGCTTTGGCAATTTGGATAGTTTTTCGGAGCGGAACGGAATTAGGTTTCCAGCTGGACTCCGCCGCAGAACATGCTCGCCTGATTCGCTCGGACCGGCAAAGATGCCAGCAACTTTTTTCGCCGCAGGCTGGAGAGCATGGTTGTGCCAGTCCTCATCAAGATAGGCTGACCATCCCGGCTTTTCGAAGGGATTTCGTCGGTGACCTTCCTTGGCATTCTCCGCACATCCTCCCGGATTCGTCCCAAGGAACATAACGCCTCCATGCGTCTTGAAGGTCTTTGCCGATGAGTAGAGTAAGCGGAAGTTCGGTATTCCGTTCGATGGTGACAGGTGTCCGTGGCACTGGCAAAGATCTGCGCACTTCTTATCCAAGATCTTCAGATGCTCATACTCCGTCATGCACAGTAGTTTATTAATAGATCCGCGGTGCACAAACTTAACCTGTCTCTGGTGCATAGTCGCGTAGAACTTGACGTTGAAGGCCTGAGTTAAAATGGATAATAAAAAAAGATGAATTTGTGATTCCTTGTAAATGCACTTCAGGCGTGATTCTTGTAATAACATCATCATGGTGATACATTTATGCTCATTATGGAATCACTGGAGATTCTTGAGAGAAAAATCAGAGAGTTTGTAGATAAAAACGCCAGGACTGCTGAAGAACACAACAGATTGCTTGAAGAGATTAAGGTGCTCAGAGAGAATGTCGCTTCGCTTGAAGCCGAAAAGGAACGCCTCGGAACACGAGTTGACAACATGATACGGATAATCGAACAGCACCTTGGCGAAGAATCGGTATGAAAGACAGGATAAAAGTAGTTTTCTTTGGCAAGGAATATTCGGTCCTTACGGATGCCGAAAAAAGTTACCTTATGAAAATTGTAGAGTACCTTGAACAAAAGATTACCAAGGCAGCTAAAGACAACGCACCTGTAACTGTCCCTACCCCCGTTTTTCTGGCTTCTCTTGAGATCGTCGATGATTTCTTCGCATTGCAGAGGGAATTTGATGAGTTCAAAAGAACCGCGGAAAGAAAAACAGAAGAACTGGTCGGACTGCTCGAATCACCCGGAAGCCAAAAAGAACCCGTCCTTATTGAAGAAAGCCCCGAAGACCCTTTCAGATCAAGAGGAAACAGCTTCTGAGACCCGTTCCGGTTCCACATACGTAAACGGTTCCCGGGAAACCAGCCCGCAGGGTTCCGTCCTTGAGGAAAAAGATAGGCTGAGAAGGGATCTTCTCGAGAAAAGAAGGAATCTTCCCCAGTCTCTGCGCCGGGAGAAATCCGCCCTGATTCTCAAGGTTCTTCTCTCCGAGAAGGTTTTCTCCGACGCATCAGGCGTCGCTCTTTACTTCCCCGTAAACGGCGAAGTCGACACCCGCGAAATATTCAAAAAATGCGTTGATCTCGAAAAAAAGGTTTTTTTTCCGAAAACCCTAGGCTCCGGTCTTGTTTTCCTGAGAACAAGGAATCTTGAGGAACTTACTCCCGGGGCCTTTGCCATCCCAGAACCCCCGGCGGACGCTGAACGCGCCCGCGGCGACGAGCTTGACCTCGTGCTGGTACCGGGAGTGGCTTTTGATTTCTCCGGAAACAGAATCGGGTACGGAAAAGGTTTTTACGACAGGTTTTTAAAAGATATACCCAGACAGATCCGCTTCGGACTGGCCTACCGGTTCCAGGTGCTGGAAAGCATCCCTTCGCACGAAACCGACGTTAAGACGGGTCGCATAATCACAGAAGACGGAAACATCGACTGTCTGGAAAAAGAAGGAGACTGAGATGCAAGCACAATCAATACTGCTGTTTTTGCTGCTCTTCGGACTTGGATTTGCCGCCCATCTCATCTACAGGATGATCAGGGAGAAAAACGGGATCCGTAAAAGTCAGAGTCAGGCCCGGACCATAATCGAAAAGGCCGAGAAACAGGCTGAAGAGATAAGAAACAGGGCCGAGAACAGGGCGAAGAAGCTCGTCAAGGACAGAAACTCCCAGATGCAGAAGATGTCGAGCGAAAAGCGCAGAGAGTTTTCCGCTACCGAAAAAAAGCTGAAGGCAAGGGAAGAGAAACTTGGCAAGGAATACGAGGAAATTGACAGAAAGAAGACGGAACTTGAGGGAGTACAGGCGGATATAGAGAACAAGGACCTGGCTCTTGAGGAAAAGCAGAGAACCCTTGATGAGAACATCGAAGAGATAAAGGGAAAAATAGAGGAGGTGTCAGGTCTTACCCGCGAGGCGGCGAAATCCGAACTGGTAAGACTGATTGAGGACGACGCGAGACACGAGGCGGCGAAAAGACTCAAGCAGATAGAAGAAGAATGCAATTCCTCGGCCGAGCGGAAGGCGAAGGACATAATATCCCTTGCCATCCAGAGATATTCCGGAAGCTACACGAGCGAGAAAACGGTGTCGGTCGTCAATCTTCCGAGCGACGACGTAAAGGGAAGGATCATCGGGCGCGAAGGACGGAACATCCGCTCCATAGAGCTTCGTACCGGGGTGGACATCATTATTGACGACACGCCCGAGACGGTTGTGATTTCGTGCTTTAATCCCATCAGGCGGGAAGTGGCGAAAATTTCGCTCGAGCGGCTGATAGCAGACGGGAGAATTCACCCCGCAAGAATCGAGGAAGTGGTAACCGATGTTGAAAAGGAAATAGAAAAGGAAATACAGAAAGAGGGGGAACAGGCTCTTTTTGATCTCGGCATAAGCGGCATGCACCCGGAACTGATAAACAAGCTCGGGATGCTTAAATACAGAACGAGCTACTCGCAGAACATACTCAATCACTCGATTGAGGTAGGATTCATCTGCGGAATGCTCGCTTCGGAGATCGGTTACAACGAGAAACTCGCCAAAAGAGCAGGACTGCTCCACGACATAGGAAAAGCGGTCGACCACGAGGTTGAAGGCTCCCACGTAGATATAGGGACAAACATCGTCAAAAAATACGGCGAACCCCCCGAAATCATTGACGCGCTCGAAAAAACCCATGACCCCCAACCCCAGGGAATCCTGCCGCTTCTCGTACAGGCGGCCGATGCCATCTCCGCCGCTCGCCCGGGCGCCCGGAGAGAAACGTATGAGAACTACGTGAAAAGAATCGAGAGCATAGAAGGTGTCGCAAGTTCGTTTCCGGGCGTTGAGAGATGCTACGCGATTCAGGCCGGAAGAGAGGTAAGGGTGATAGTGGAAAGCGACCAGGTAAGCGACGAGGAAGGAGCTATCCTCTCCCACGAAATAGCGAAGAAGATAGAAAAAGAAGTCGTTTATCCGGGACAGATAAAAATCATGGTCATAAGGGAAAGCAGAGCGACCGCGTACGCGTCGTAAGGAGAGGAAAACCGCTTTTAGCTTTATGGTATATTAGAAAAGAAAAATACTCTTCTGAAGGCACCGCATCAAGGAGGATGAAATGCGAGAACCACGAGACAAGGAAAAACCGGAAAAAACACTTGAGCGCTTCAACAAGGAAGCGCTTGATTTCATGATTGAGAACCAGAGCAAGATTGCCGTCGCGATAGTTTACGCACTGTCTCACCTGAACCAGCCGCTCATCGCCGGATACCAGCGCTATTTTAACAATAACGTAATTCTGAAGTACGATTCAAAGGCCGTATTCGCCCACAATGCCGACCTTCCGGACTTTCTGTGCGCGTATTTTATTCTTGTGAGGAAACCGGACAAGGCCGACAGGAAGGAAATCATTGAAGACTCCAGAATATACGTCAACAATTTCCTAGAGTTTAATATGGAAATACTTTCCGGTATATCCTGCTTCGTCTTTGACATAGAAAACGGCGAGGTAATCGAAAGAGTCGACCGAGGGAAAAAGGAAAGCATGGAATCCGTCAAGTTTCTCAATATCTGAATATTGTTTCGACCCTGAGTCGGTTAAGAAGACCGACGAACTGCTCTCCGTCGTATCCAACAAGCTGAAACTGGATTAGCTGGTATTTTACTTGCCGAAAAGCCACAAGTGACTGCGAACAGACTGAACCCGAAAATGCACGCAATGGATATAATTTCATGACTCCTGAAGAAATAAAAGATCTGGTAGCAAAAGGCGAATCCGAAACGCTTGAGTTCAAGCTTTCAACCGGAAGGCGCAGTGATGCGATGAAAACCGTGTGCGCCATGCTCAATCAGCGCGGCGGCCATGTGCTGTTCGGCGTATCCTCGGAAGGAAAAATAGAAGGCCAGCAGGTGTCTGACCGGACCATTGAGCAACTAAGCTCCGAGATCCGGAACATTGAATTTCAGGTCTCTCTATCGATTGAGCGGGTACGGGTAAAAGGAGACCGAGAAGTGGTGGTAATAAGCGTGGAACCCGGCACTTCCAAGCCATATGCCTATAAGAGAAAAGAGTATCGCAGGGTCGGTAACACCACTGTGGAAATGTCGCGCTGGGAGGTCAGGCAGATGCTCATCGAGGAAGAGCACGAAAGATATCGATGGGAAAAACTGCCCGCCAAGGAGTGGTCGATTGAAGACCTTGACGCAAACGAGATTCGGATTACGGTGCAGGAGGCAATCAGGCAAAACCGCCTGAAAGCCCCTGTAAGCATGGAACTGTCTGACTTGCTGCGCGGTCTGGAGCTTCTTGGACCAGACGACGAACTGCTCCAGGCGGCAGTCGTGCTGTTCGGCAAGGAGGACCTCATCGCCCGCAGAATGCCTCAGTGCCTGCTCTGCGTTGCCCGCTTCCGGGGTTTTGACAAAAGGGAGTTTCTGGACAATCGCCAGTTCAAGGGCAACGCTTTCAAGCTTCTCGAAGATGCGGAACGTTTTCTGCGCGACACTCTGCCCATCGCCGGACGGTTTGAACCGGGCCGCTTCGCACGGATTGACGAACCGCTTTACCCGCACGAAGCGACGCGGGAAGCGATTATAAACGCGTTATGCCATCGCGACTACATCATTGCCGGCAGTTCTATGTATCTGGCGGTCTACGATGACCGTTTGGAAGTAACATCCCCCGGCCCTCTGCATTTTGGATTGACTCCTGAAGATCTGTTCTCTCCTCACAAGTCCCAGCCGTGGAATCCTCTGATCGCCAATACGTTCTACCGCCGCGGGATTATCGAGAAGTGGGGAACCGGAACTATCAAGATGGCGGATACAATGGAGTCCGCGCGTCTTCCGCGCCCCGAAATTGAGGATGATGGAAGAGATGTGACAGTGCGTTTCCGGCACGGTCAACATGTAGTTTCACGACATCAGCTTAGTGATCCGGCCGAACGTCGGGAAATAATTCTCGCCATGCTGGACCGTGCGCCTGATGGATTGACCCTGCGCCATATTCACATACAGATGCTTCCATATGTCACTGAACGTCAAGTAAAAAGGACTTTAAGGATGTTGAAAGATCGCGATTTAATAGTTTCCACGGGACGGGGGGCTGGAGCACGCTGGAAATTATCAAAAGCCCAATAAAAAACTTTTCCCTTGGGTTGCCCAGAAAAAACCAGGGGTCTATTGGGGGTCCAATAGGGGTCGATTAGGGGCCCAACAAATCCTGACAAAAATCGAGAGAGGGGTCCAACAGGGGTCCAACAGAGATCAAATAGGGGTCCATTGCCTGTCTGTTATTCCCGACCTAAACATGCTTGAGCGAATCGACAAGCGCCCCAAGCGGTCTGTCGGAACCGGAGAACCGATCCTTGAAAGTCCCACCGTTTTCAAGCTTGAGCACGCCCCTGGGACACACGGCCGAACACACTCCGCATCCTACGCACGACGCTCTCACTATGTTCTTACCCTTCTGAGCGTAAGCCCTGACATCTATGCCCATCTCGCAGTAAGTTGAACAGTTCCCGCATGACATGCACTGCTCACCGTTTGTGGTAATCCTGAACCTTGAAAGGTACCTCTGGAAAATCCCTAGAATAGCCGCCATGGGACAACCGAACCGACACCACACCCTGCTTCCCATTATGGGGTAAAAACCCACGCCTATGACCCCCGAGAAAATAGCCCCTATGTAAAACCCGTACCACTTCTTAAGGGACATCGAGGCTTCTCCGAACACCGCCCCAGAGGTTGCGGAGTTAATCCAGAGAAGAACCGTCGTAACGACAATGAAAACCAGAACGGAATGCACGACCCAGCGCTCCACGCGCCAAGCCTTTTTAGACTTGTCAGAAAGCTGGCGCCAAGGGTCTCCCATGGTCTCCGCAAGCCCTCCGCATCCGCACACCCAGGAGCAGTACCACCTCTTGCCGAAATAGTAGGTAAGAAGCGGAGTGGCAACGAAGGTCATCACGGCTCCCCAGAAAACAAGGAACATTCCAAGTCCGCCGGGATGATTCACAAAATAGCTGAATGTGCCTGGAAACAGGTACTCCGGCTTAAGCGGCCAGAAGTAGCTCAGGTAGAACTCAGGCTGGTTAAACAGCATAAGTATGTTGGGGATAAGAAAGGCGAACCCAAGCTGGAAAAACATCACGGAAGCCGTTCTTATTTGCTGGTAGCGGTTATGCCTGTACTTCATGAACATTCTCGCTCCGAAGACAAAGACAGCTACGGTGTAGAGAAAACCGTAGAAAAACCAGTTGTTGGCAGGAGAACCTGAAAGGGCCAGAGAAAGCGGGTTTACGATCTTTATTCCACCCGCCAAGTATTCGGGAAACCAGTAGAGAGCTATGTAGAAACCGGTGAACACAATGCCTACAAGCCATCCGAGAATTCCCCTGCTGGTTAACCCCCTGAAGTAGATGTTATCATGCTTTATTCCCGCAACGGTGCCTTTGAAATTAAGGTAGAAGTAAAAGGCCGTACCGACAAAAACAGGAAGAAATACCAGGAGAAATCCGGCCCATGTGCCACCCGGAGGCATGCCCATGGACTGAAGTGCAAACATCAGTATTCCGAAACCCAAAACGGCAAGAGAAAGCTTTTCTCCGGTTCCAAGCGGCTTGCCCGGGGCCTTCTCCGGTTCCTCAAAGCCAAGGGCTTCTTCATTAAAATCGTAATCTATAACGTCTTGTTCCATCAGGCGGCCTGTTTCCTTATCTCCTTTATTATTTCCGCTTCGCATTTTTCGTAGAATTCCGGATCGAAATTGGCATCCCCCAGATGATCAAGCACATAGTCAAGGGATTTTTTCTCCGCCACCCAGCTCTCGCAGGTCCTGTGACTGTAGCGAAGGCCCATGACGTTTATGCCGCAGACGGCTCCGTCTTTTGTAACGATTCTTATCGAACGGTCGTGATCTGGATGCTCCCAGTAAAAATTGTCCTCCCCTTCAGCAGGAATATTTCTCACGGTGCCGTAAGTTTGGTACTCAAGATCGAAAAACTTGGCGGAGTTATACCATATTCCGGGATCATACCCGCCCTGGCGGCCCGCAATGACCTCTCCTGCTACTTTTCCCTGGTTCTTACCCGTGTACCAGACCTGCTGAATAAGATTCCTGCCTTCCCCCTCGGTGACTATCTCGGCGCAGTCCCCTGCGGCGAACACATCCGGGGTATCGGTCCTGAAGCTCCAGTCAACCAGAATCCCCCTGCCTGTCTTTATCCCGCTTGCCTTGGCAAGGTGTATGTTGGGACTTACTCCCGCAGTGAGACCGACAATCTGGCATTCTATGAACTCCTCTTTGCTGGTTACAACTCCCCGCACTCTCCCCGAATAGTTCCCCGCTATCTCCTTTAGTTCCGTGGTGAGCCTGAGATCGACCCCCTGCTCCAGGATAACGCGGTTTATCATCCGCGATTCCTCAATCGGAAGGACGTTGGTCCAGTAGGATTCTTCTCTCACCAGGAATGTGACGTGGATATTGCGCGAATGAAGCATCTCAGCAAGCTCGATCCCTATCAGGCCCCCTCCGACTATAACGGCATTCCGGGCCCCCTTTACGTTCTCGTAAAGAAGCCTGAGATCCATAAGGCTGTAGAACCCCTGTACTCCTCCAAGGTCCTGACCTGGCCAGCCGAACTTGTTTGACCTTGATCCCGTGGCGATAAGAAGCTTGTCGAACGAAACGGGATCTTTTTCGTGCATAATGAGCTTTTTTCCGGCAGCATCGATTTCGGTAACCCAGCCCCTTATCAAATCAATGCGGTTTTTCCTCCAGAGACTGTCCTCGTAGGGCTTGGTGTCCTTGTAGCTCATGTGGCCCATGAATATGTACATGAGCGCCGGGCGGGAATAGTGAAAGGAGGACTCCCCCGAGATCATGGCGATCTCCCAGTCGGGCTGGAGCCTGCGTATGCTCAGGGCAGCTGCAACCCCGGTCACCCCATTTCCGATAATCGCTACTCGCATGGCTGGTTTTCTCCCCTACCCCTAACCGAGTTAAACTCTACGCACAGGGCAGATGCTACTTTTCGAACCGCTCTCTCTGGTCCGGATTGTTCTCGAGAAAAGCCTGCAGATGCCTGTCCGAATAAGATCCCTTCGGATAATACTGATCGTAGAAATCCACGTCTATGTGCATCGCCTGAAAAACTAATCTCATGTACATGGGATCAATAAACGCGGGAAATCTGCCGTAAGTGTCATAAATGTAGTTCGCGACATCCCTTACAATCTGTATGGTGGTCTCTGTCGGTCTTGGGGCCTTCATGAGATGCCTGTCGGGTTCCGTATAAGGAAAAGGCTTGTCGGATTCCCAAGCTTTCCACTTGTGGGCCAGAAAGTGATCGATCGCATCATCCATGTTTTCGTAGTAAGGCGGACAGTAGGCTTCGAAAACCCCGTCCTTTCCCACGGGAACGGTAGTGGGAGGATCGATCGTACCCTTTTTCGGCTGGATGAACCGGAATCCAAGTCCTCTGAACAGGTTCGGAGCGGCTCCCATGGCAAATCTCGGTATGAAGCCCGTAAACGCCCATCCCGCAAGCCCGAGGGGCTGCAGGGCAAGGGCCATGTTCTGCGTAATAAACGCCTGTTCAACGTTAAGTCCCGTCAGGATTCTTACCTCAAGGTCAAACAGAGAAAGCTTGATTTCACCCTTGAGCCTGCCACTCTCCACCCACTTCTCAACGCCCGCGGGCTTTCCGGTAAGATCGTCGATAATAGTGAATCCGTAGCTGTGAGCACAGTAAAGGGTAAGAAGATTCAGATATTCCTCGGTTACGTCCGTTACGGGAACAAAAAGCGTGGAGCCGGGCTTGTTTGCATTCCACTGGTTAAACTCGAAAAGCCCCGGCATCTTATCAGGCATGTCCGCCCTTCCGTCCTCAAGTTTGTTAAGGCTTTCCCTGTAAAGTTCCAGTACCCTCGCGATTTTCTCCTCGCGGGAGAGCTTGAAAAACAGATCGATCTCATGCTCCTTGGGAAGCATGTTCTTCACGTCCACATGGTAGAGGCCGTTGTCGTTTGTGAAAAAAAGCTCAGTTCCGTGGTTGTTGCACGCAGAAGGCCAGGTCCTTCCCGTCCACTGGCACAGAAGGTCTATCCCGTTCTCCGGCGGCAGGTCGGCGAGGCAAAGCCCGGTGAGCCCCGTTCCGGCCCACACCAGAAGCGCTTCCTCTTCCTCGGTAAGAGGAACCGGGTCGTATTTCGACTTGAACTCAAGGCTGCTATTCTTAAGCTCCATTCCAAGACCGAACCTCCTTGAGCGTCTGTTGAATATGGAATCGAAAAGCGGGTACTTAAGCGCTTCCTCAATTCTCTCGTTCAGAACCGTTTTGTCGGGTTTGCCGTTTTTCATCGTTTGAATCTCCTTGAGTCTGGTTGAGTGATAAAGTGAAGTATACCAAAAATCAGGCGGTTTTTCCCCTCTCAAAATCCCTTGCCCATGATTTCAGGGTCTCAAGAGCGAGGCGGCTGCACTTCGGGCGGGTTACCATGATATCCTTGCCGAGAAGTCCCTTGATGTAATCAGAGTCAAGCTCCCTGAGGCTCTCCACGGTCTTTCCCTTTATAAATTCCGTAAGAAGAGAAGCTGCGGCCTGGCTTATCGTGCAGCCTTCCCCGTCAAAACTTATATCTTCTATGACTCCCCCGTCGCCTGTGCGGATATAGATATTCAGCGTGTCTCCGCAATTCGGGTTGCCGCCCCTGAGAGTAACAGTGGGGCTTTTGAGCGGACCAAAGTTTCTCGGATTCTCATAGTGATCCATGATCATTTTCATTCTTTCTTCTTCAATCATGTGACCGCACCGTGCCTTTTTACCTCGCTTTTTATCCTCGCGTAAACCGCGCTGAGACCCCTTACTCTTCTTATCCCGAGTTTCTGGGCCACTCCGAGCTGGGAGATAAAGTCCACCGGCGCGGATTCGATCTCCTCAGGGCTCAGGCCGTCAAAGGCGCTCACGAGAATCGACACAAGTCCCCTAACGGTCGGAAACGGTTCCGGGACGTCAGCGAATATGCGTGCCTTGCCGTCTTCTATCTCGACCCAGATAAAAACAGGGGTTTCACACTCATGCACCTGGTGAAGGTCTCTGTCCACACGTTCGGCGAACCTACTTGGAATCCCGGGAAGGTCTTCCGAGTAATCTATCAGGAGTTCTATCATTTCCTGACGGTCCGCCCCTTGAAATTCCCTGACTATTTCCTCTATTCTCGCCATTTTCCCGCAACTTCAAAAAAAAAGGTGCGGACCAGTAAGACCACACCCTTTCTCATTCACGCAAAAAACGTTTCTCCTTTTATTTTTCTATCGGAACCCTTACAAGGTTCCCCCACTCGGTCCACGAGCCGTCGTAGTTCCTCACGTTCTCAAACCCCAGGAGATAGGTAAGGACAAACCAGGTGTGAGAAGAGCGCTCCCCTATCCTGCAGTAGGCAATCACGTCCTGATCCTTGCTTAGCCCCTGCCCCTTTTCGTATATCTCGACAAGCTCATCGGCCGAGCGGAAAGTTCCGTCTTCGTTCGCGGCCGTAGCCCAAGGGACGTTTACCGCGCCCGGAATATGTCCTCCGCGAAGCGCGCCTTCCTGTGGGTAAGCCTCCATGTGAAGAAGCTCTCCCGAATACTCCTTCGGGGAACGGACATCGACAAGCGGCTTGTCCGATTTCATGTGTCCATGAACGTCATCGCGAAAAGCCCTTATCGACTCATCGACAGCCGACACATTGTAATCGGTTTTCGGTCTTTCGGGAGCCTCTTTTACCATATCTCTTCCCTCGTCGACCCATTTCTGCCTGCCGCCGTCCATTATAAGGCACTTTTCATGTCCGAGCACCTTGAAGGTCCAGAATGCGTAGCAGGCCCACCAGTTGCTCCTGTCCCCGTAGAAAACCACGGCGTGGTCGTTTGAAATGCCTTTCTCCGAAAGCAGCGCCTCGAAATCCTCCCTGCTAACGTAGTCCCTTATAAGCTGATCCTGAAGCTCGGTCTGCCAGTCGAATTTCACCGAATTTCTTATGTGTCCTATTTCATAAAGCAGTATGTCCTCATCCGATTCCACTATAACGATATCGGGGTCGTCTATATGCTCCTCTACCCAGTCCGTGCTCACCAGAACGTCAGGGTTCGCGTAATCCGCCATCTTTAAAACCTCCGTTCGGCCACGCGGCTGCGCAGCCTTTTACGATATTACAGGTAAGTATAAATATACGGGACCGGGTTTTCAAGAAAGCATCCAAGGGGGCACCAGGCCCCGCGGGAAACTTGATTTTCGGGAAGGGTTGCGTGATAATTTTTCCGAACGCGCAGTTCCAGGAAACCTTAGAATGGCGGAAACCGAAGAGCAAAAAACAGAAGAAGCGGTAGAGCAGAAGCCCCAAGCGCATGAAACCGAAGCGCCGGAGAAAAATACAGAAGCCGCAAGCAAAACCGAAGAAAGCGCCGAAACCGTAAATAAAAGCGAGGCGGTTCCCGTAATCTGGTCCCAGAAAAGGGTTCCGAACATAGAAAAGGGATATAACACAAGCGTGCCTTTTTACATGATGGGAATCCTAGTCGCGCTCATAATCCTGAGCGTGATTTTCGCCAAGATCACATCCTGAGCACATAATCTCGCCCCCGGCCCAGAGCCATGAACAGGAAAAACCGCGCCCCATCCGTCGCAAAGAACCAGAGCGCCCTGAAAATAGTCTGGTCCGCCCTGCTGCTGGCCATGTTCGCCTATACGGCGGTGGTTTTCGTTTTCAGCTCGCCCGAGGCCCCGGATATCGGAGAAAACATAAAGGCAGCATTCCTTCTGGGAGCAGCGGCACTTGGAGTAATTTCCCTTCTCATATACAGGTTTACCCTTTCTCAGAAATCGCTTCGCAGGAAATTTCTCTCAACGCAGGGCCGGGAGCCGGGAAAAAGGCTTGAGGAACTCTCAAACCGTCTACTGCTCCCGCATGTGGTTCCCTGGGGAATAAACGAGACCGTCGTGCTGCTTGGATTCGTGCTCGCGTTTCTGAGCAAAAATCCCCAGGATATGATCCCTTTCTCAATAATAGGAATCATCCTGCAGATCTACATGTATCCCAGGGTGGAGCAGCTTGTCGAGAGGACAGCAGATTCAGTCGGAGACGGGTGATCACCCAAAAAAGCGCCTTATCTCCCCTTGGGTCTCCTCGAGGGAACCGGAAGCTTCTATTACCTTGATCCTTGGGATCCTTTTTTCAATCAGCTGTCTGTAACCCTCATCCACTCGGCTGTGGAACTCAAACGGTTCCTCGTCCATCTTGTTTCTTTCTTTACTGCGGTCCCTGAGTCTCAAAAGCGCCCGCTCAACCGGTATCGAAAGAAAAAACGTGATGTCCGGTTCAACGCCTAGGCTTGATGCCACGGCCATGCGGAAAACCAGGTCAGGGTCAAGCTCCCTTCCAGAGCCCTGGTAAGCAAGGGTCGAATCGTAGTAGCGGTCGCAGATGACCGTGTAACCGTCTTTTAGTTTCGGCAGTATGAGATCCCTTACGTGCTGGGCCCTGTCGGCGCAGAAAAGACAAAGTTCGGCGTAGGGCTCAATATCGACATCCCTCCGGTCGAGAATCTCGTTTCTTATCGCCTCGCCGAGCTTGCCCTCGCCCGGTTCCTTGGTAAAAAACACCCTGGTTCCCTTGCTGGAGAGGTAATCGGCCAGAAGCTTCGCCTGGGTAGATTTGCCGCTTCCGTCTACACCCTCGAACGTGATGAATTTTCCCATTCCGCTATACCATAATGCTGTCAGGTTCACGCAGTCTCATACAGTTTCTCCGGAAGCGAGGCTGCACCGGAACCTTATAAGAAGAACCCCGGGACGCTGATTTCGGCATGAGATTCTATTCACCATCACCTGCTTTGCAGTTCCGCAAACATGTTCCGCACATGCTCCATCAATTCTCCCAAGCGCTCCAGGGCCGCATTGCTGTCAAGCGGTTTTACGTCGGGGTCAACCAAATAACGGAACTGGACGGCGTAGGGGCCGTAATCAGCCAAAGGTTTATAGCGCTCCGCGTCCGTACTACGCTCCATCAACATCTTAAGAAGCCGGACCAGATCATGAGTCAGAGGATAGCCTTCACCCAGAATAGCCAACCAGGCTTTGAAAGCCTTCTCCGCTGTCTGCTGTGCGTGAAAACCGAAAATTTCATCGGCAAAATCAGGATTCTCATCCATTGCCCCCAAGGCCGAAAAATCCCGCTCGACCGCACCGAGAAGCACCTCAACCTGTTCAGTGTCTTTCATACAGCACCCTTCCCTCGCGAAGCGCGCGAGCAAGGATATTGTTGATTGAGTCGCGCCAGTATTCCACTTCGTCTCTGCTGTAGACCAGTATGTCCTTGGGAACGGCGAAGTGCGCCAGCGCCCAGGAGAGAGGTACAATTTCCGCACGGCGGTCCCTGTTTTCATCAAACGGGTCGGATTCCACTATCACCAGGTCCACATCCGAATCAGCAGACGCGTCGCCTCGAGCGTGTGAGCCAAAGAGTATCACCTGCTCCGGGTCCGCTTCATTTACTATCACTTCCACCATCTGCTGGAGAAGCACTTCTGTAACCTCAATCTGTTTCATGTCGCAAACTCCTCATGCAGTATCCTGCTTGCCATGCCGGGAGAATATTCCAAAGCAGTTCCTGACTTCTTTTAAAAACAGTTCCCGCCAGGAACTGCTTCATGTTTCCGTTTAAACCGCTTTCTCTGAATTATAGCAAATTTTTATCGCTGATACGAAAACGGCAGACTAGATTCCCTCGCGCGATTCCCGTACCGCTCACTGGTCGCGGGAATCTAGTCCCGTCATCCTGCGCAGTCCCCTGAGCTCCGCCGGGCCCAGATCCCGCCACTCTCCTTTAGCAAGTCCGCCGAGGCGTACGTTTCCGCATGAAATCCTCTTAAGCCTCGTAACCCTGATCCCGAAAGCCTCAAAATATTTTTTCACCAGATGTTTCTGTCCCTCGTGAAAGGAAATGCTCACCTTCGCCCGCCTCCCCGACGCCCCGAGAACCTTCGCCGAATCAGGTCTTGCAAACCGCTTTTCGATATCCGCTCCGCCCCGAAGCACGGCTTCAAGGTTCTCCGGCACATCCCCTGAAACCTCCGCAAGGTAAGTTTTTATCACCTTGTATCTGGGGTGATGTATTCTGTTTGCGAGTTCCCCGTCGTTTGTGAGAAGCAGCAGTCCCTCGGAGTCGTAGTCAAGCCTCCCTACAGGATAAATCCTCTGCTCTATACCCCCGAGAAACGAAGTTATCGTCTTCTTTCCGTCCTCAAGAGACTTAAGGGAAGTGAGATAAAAAGGGGGCTTGTTAAGCATCACGTACCTTTTTCTTTCCTTGCTCACGGGTTTTCCGTCAAGGGCAACCGCGTCGGCAGTCTCGTCCACCACGGAACCGAGAACACGAACAACTTCTCCGTTTACGGTTATCCGTCCCGCCTTTATAAGGTTGTCCGCTTTTCTTCTTGACGTTACTCCGCACTCGGAAAGAAATCTGTTAAGTCTCATTTTCCGTACCGCCAGTTTCTGAAAAGCATGTTAAGCGTACAATAGAGCGAATATCAGCAATATCGGTGCCCGCAGGGCAAAATAGTACCAGATGCCGTGAGCATCGGCACGGAAATCCGAGGACAAAGCACTGCTGAAACTGAGAAAGGCTCATCTAATGAGCTTTCGGCGACCCAGAAGTCCGTTTCTGTCTGGATTAAAACCCCGGCTCGTGTTACAATTCAGCTTCACAAATCCGACATATCCGACATATTGGAGGTAGTAATGAAAAATTTCTCAATTCTGGTTTATGCTTCGCTTTTCCTGATAGTCAGTTGCGGTACTGGGGGGGGGGGGGTGAGAATCTGAATTTGGATGGTCTCACGCCTGATGACATTGACTGCTTAAACGACCCTGATTTCAACCATGTTGAACCTCTCCCCTCTGGAACCCACCCAGATGAATTAATAACAGAAGAAGGAACATTCCTGCGTTGTGAAGATGAAGATGTAAAATACAATGCGGACGGAACCGTATCCGGCACATGGACAGGAAGTGACGACGATGATCTCTACACGCTCCTTCGGATTGCCGAGGAAGCATGCGATCTCAGCACTGAAACTCTGCCTGATTACGTCGGCAACTGGGTAGTAACTGATGTTACAACCGGAGACTTGGAATACCTTGATTTATGTCTGCGCGCTGACCTGATCCCAGGCGCGATCTTCTGTGTGCAGTTAAGCGGTGAAGACCAGGAAACCGTAAGGCAAATCCAGTATGGAGAAGTAATAAATACATTTGTGGCCAGTGCTGAGGAGTGCACCTTGCAGGAAGAATAGGATGCTGGAAAAGCAGCCGTGATGACCAAGGCAAACGCAATTCAGTACCCGGGCAGGTTTTCTTTCCTCAAAAACCTCAGCGGTTCATCCGGTTATCAATCAGGTTGTCAACCACCGACGGATCGGCAAGGGTTGAAGTGTCGCCAAGATCGGAATACTCGTTTGCGGCGATGCGGCGCAGAATACGCCGCATGATCTTGCCCGAGCGGGTTTTCCTGACTTCGACGGTTTAGAGTTGTAACGTACTGAAATCACACGACCCAAAGTCGTTGGAGTCACTACACGATATATTGTCCGGTTCTAAGTCCGCAATATTCAGAGATTACCGTGCGGTTTCAAGCATTCCAGAAAGGTAAACATTCGTGTCCGTACCGGTCTGTTTTCTCACGACCCGTATAGATAAGAACCGATCTCTTGTTGTCGGGGTTCAGTTTTTTATAGAAATTAAGCCCCTTGAACAGACTGGAGCTGAGGGTCTGCGTCGTTTTTATTTCATAGGAAACCATATCAGCGCCATCCTGCTCCAAGAGATCAACCTCGTTGCCCGTGTTGTCCCTGAAGAAATACAGAGACGGAGACTCGACGTTGTTAAGTTTCCGCTTGACCTTTTCCATTACGACCAGATTTTCAAAAAGCATCCCCTTAAGCGGATGCGATTTCACGTGCTCAACTGTGCTGATCCCAAGCAGATAGGAAGCAAGTCCCACGTCGCAGAAGTAAAGCTTCGGCGTTTTCACGATCCGTTTCCTGAAATTTCTGTAGTGCGGCGGAAGAAGATAAATGATATAGCTTGCCTCAAGAACCGAGATCCATGCGTCTACAGTTTTGCCGTCAACCCCTATATCATTGGCCATTCGGGTCTTGTTGAGCATCTGCCCGACATTCGAGGCGCACAATCTCAGGAAACTCTCGAACTGTCTTAAATTCTTAATCTCCCTTATATCCCTCAGGTCTCTCTGTATATAGGTATCGGTATAAAACGAAAGCGCCTCGGTAGGGTTCAGGTTCCTGTCAATTATTGCCGGATAGAACCCCCGATAGATCAGATTTTCGTATGAGGACTTTTCCTCCAGTTCCTCAAGCGAGAAGGGAAGCAGGTTTACAAGCGCCGTCCTTCCGGCAAGCGACTGGGAAACCATGTCCGTCAGACTGAACTGATGGCTCCCGGTCAGAATGAACTGTCCGGCCTGACCGCTACGGTCCACGATTCCCTGAATATAAGAGACCAGATCGGGAACATGCTGAACCTCGTCTATAATCGTTATTTCCGATTGCGCTAGGAATCCTCTCGGGTCTTTCCGAGCGTGCTCCCGCACATCGGGGTCTTCCAAGCTGAGATAAAGGTGCTCCGGAAAACATTTCACCGACACCGTCGTTTTTCCTGACTGGCGAGGTCCCGTAATCGTTATAACAGGATACTGACGGGCCAGACCTAGAAGCTTGGTTTCTATCGTACGACTTATCATATTCTTTACAATTATGGAATATAATTCCGAATTTGTAAAGTTTTTATTTCCTTCCGATTGGTACTAAATCTGAAAACCGGCAGGTCGTACCACTCACGCAGTTCAGCGGTTCATCCGGTTATCAATCAGATTGTCAACCACCGATGGGTCAGCAAGCGTTGAAGTATCGCCAAGATCAGCATAATCGTTGGCGGCGATGCGGCGCAGGATCCGGCGCATTATTTTGCCCGAGCGGGTTTTCGGAAGACCGGGGGCCCACTGTATAAGATCGGGAGAAGCGATCGGCCCTATTTCCTTTCTCACCCACTTAACCAGTTCGCCTCGAAGTTCTTCTGAGGGCTCGGAATCGGCGCTAAGCGTCACGTAGGCATAGATTCCCTGGCCCTTTATTTCGTGCGGATAGCCTACCACCGCGGCCTCGGCAACGCTTCCGTGCGATACCAGGGCACTTTCCACCTCGGCCGTACCCATACGGTGACCCGACACGTTTATAACGTCATCGACACGTCCCGTGATCCAGTAATAACCGTCCTCGTCGCGGCGGCAGCCGTCGCCGGTAAAATACTTGCCCGGATAGGCGGTAAAATAGGTTTCAACGAAACGGTCGTGATCGCCGTACACGGTACGCGCCTGTCCCGGCCATGAATCGGCTATGCAGAGATTTCCTTCCGCCGCGCCTTCCAGAACACTGCCGTCGTCAGAAACCAGTTCCGGGCGAACTCCGAAAAACGGCAGCGTGGCCGAACCCGGCTTGAGTTCCGTAGCACCGGGAAGCGGGGTTATCAGGACACCCCCGGTCTCAGTCTGCCACCAGGTGTCCACTATCGGACAACGCCCCTCGCCGACGACTTCGTAGTACCACATCCAGGCTTCGGGATTGATCGGTTCCCCCACGGTTCCGAGAATGCGAAGCGAGGCACGCGAGGTTTCCTCAACCGGCCCGTCGCCCTCGCGCATAAGCGCGCGGATAGCCGTGGGAGCCGTGTAGAAAATACTGACGTTGTGCTTGTCGCAGACCCTCCAGAAGCGCGAGATGTCCGGATAACCCGGCACTCCCTCGAACATGACCGTGGTAGCGCCGTTTGCAAGCGGTCCGTAGACGATATAGCTGTGGCCGGTTACCCAGCCGACATCGGCCGTACACCAGTAGACCTCTCCCTCGTGGTAATCGAACACGTACTGGTGGGTTATTGAAGCGTAAACAAGATAGCCACCGGTCGTGTGCAGAACCCCCTTGGGCTTTCCGGTCGAACCAGAAGTGTAAAGAATGAAAAGCGGGTCTTCCGCGCTCATCTCCTCAACCGCGCAGTCATCGGAGACTTCCGCGGCGGCCTCGTGATACCAGACATCGCGGCTTCCGTCCCATGGAATGTCAGCTCCCGTGCGGCGCACTACAAGAACCTTTTTCACAATGGCATCCACACCCTCTTCCTCAAGCGCCTTGTCCGTGTTTAGCTTAAGGGGCACCTTGCGAGCACCGCGAATCCCCTCGTCCGCAGTAATGACCACCTCTGAAGAACAGTCGGAAATCCTCCCCGCAAGCGCGTGCGGTGAAAAGCCTCCGAACACAACCGAATGAATGGCGCCGATACGCGCACAGGCAAGCATGGCGAAGGCGACCTCGGGTATCATCGGCATGTATATCGTTACCCTGTCACCCTTGCGGACACCGAGAGACTTAAGAACATTCGCCATGCGGCAGACTTCGCTTTTTAATTCCCTGTAGGTGAACTTCTTGTCTTCAGCGGGATCGTCCCCTTCCCATATGATCGCGATTTTGTCGGGGGTTCTCTCCGCGTGGCGGTCAACGCAGTTCGCCGACACGTTAAGGGTTCCGTCATAGAACCACCTGATCGACACTTCCCCCGGACCGTAGTCTACGTCCTTTATCTCCGTATAGGGCCTGATCCAGTCAATCCGTTTGCCGCAGGCTTCCCAGAACCTCGCCGGGTCCCTAACCGACTGACGATACATCCAGTTATATTCATCCCTGTTTACCAGGGCTCCTTCGGTAACAGCTTCTGAGGGTGGAAAAACTTTGGGCTTTGTCATGGCTTCACTAACTTCTTGAGAACTTGCCTGAGAAATCTTTTCGATTCTGTGGGCCCCGTCGCACAAAAAACCTGCGAGGAACTTTAAAAACTGAACCGCATGATATCAGTTTTTAGGGAGTAATTATACTCCAGGCGGTGAATATTCACCACAAAGACCGGATCACTTGTCCGGTTCCGGCAAGCCAGAAAGTTTCGTGGCAGACCCCGGGTATCTGCCAACTCCTGATAATACCGCCCCACTCCTAAGCGAGACCGCAAGAAGCAGTCCCAACGCCGCCGCCATAGACAGGCCGAATGTGCCGTCGCTGCCGCTTGCTCCGACAGCACAGCCTCCACCGCCGCTGTCACTCCCGCCCGACAATTCCTCCACGCGGTACCCGGAACCCACGACGTATACACGGCTGGCTTCATCATCATCCTCATCCAAAGGAGCCTCTACTCTTGCGGCGTAACCCCTTATGAGCAAGCCGTCCTCCCTGTATTCGACAATCCCTTCGTCCGCCTCCGCTATAAGGTCCCTGACGTACTGCTTTGCGTATTCGTTTTTCTGCTCCCTGCTCCTGTCCTCCCCGTCAAATATCACTCTTCCCCTCTCATCCATAATCCAAATGTGAACGTCCCCTTCTCTCCATGGTCCCTCCCGTCTCAGAATCCCCCGCAGTTCCGCGGGGTCAATCTCAGAATTCACAATGGCTCCCATGAGAGCTCTTCCTGCATGTCTCACAAATTCCCTTAACTCACCGTCGGTATCCACATCCCCGGCCGCCGTTGACGGTTCGTCGAGCGCCCCCGTGAGAGGAAAAGCTTTCCCCTCAGGAGTTTCATCGAAACCGCCCAGAAGGATGAACTCATCCTCGCCGTGCGCCAAGGGAACATGCGAAGCGGAAAACAAATGGGCGTAACCGCTCTTCTCGTCATCGTACTCAATGAAGCATCCCCCTTGTATGTCGAGCACGTTCCTTCTTCCTTCATCATCACAGAAAAGAACTCCGGACCAGTCGAGGTCTTCAACCTCCCTCTTGTTGGCGTGAAAGTACACCCCTCCTCTTCTGGTGAGAAGAATAAGGTACATGGAACCATCATTCCAGTATCCCTCTCTGTCCCTGAATTCCTCAAGGAGTCTAAGCGTTTCCCCAAAGGTGTCCGAGGTTTCAATTCTCGCCGCCGCATCCTCCACGAATTCCCTTAATTCACCGTCGGTATCCACCTGCGCGGCTTCAGTCGAAGGGGGTGGCAGGGCAGGCGCTCTGTTGCTCTGCACATCGGTCCGGCCGGTTCCCGGATCAGACCACGGACTGTCCCCGTCCGAATTGCTCGCCCGGACCCGCGCCTGGTACTCCGTGCCCTCCATGAGATTCATGATCATAGAACCCGTGCCGGTAACGTCTTGGGGGCCGTCAGTCCAGCTTCCGCCCGTCCCTTGGCGATACTGAAGATCGTAGTGCTGGATTGCCGGGCGGCCCGCGTTACCGGGAGCCGTCCACATCACGTTAACGCTCGTAGTGCTCCCCGACGATACGGCCGGCTGAGCAGGTTTAAGCGGTTTTTCTTCTGCGTTCATTACGTTTATGGTCACCATTATGGTATCCGTGCCCCCGTTCTGGTCATCCGCCATTACAATCACTGAATAGCTCTCTTTGGTTTCCCGATCGTAACTCTCCCCGACCTTGGTCTGGATCTGGCCGCTTGTGGAAACCATTATGAACTTCACTGCGTCCGCGCCTCCAAGGCTGTAGACAAGAGTGTTGTTGTCCTGATCCGTGGCGCTCACAGGAGTTCCCACGTCCCCCGCGCTCCGCGCTGTTGCGTCCCCAACGGTCTCCGTAAAGCTCCGGGTCGCATTCATACCCGTGAATGAGGGCATCCTGTTCCCCCGCATGTTGGTCTGACCAGTTCCGGGCTGCGACCAAGGACCATCCCCGTCCGAATTGGTCGCCCGGACCCGCGCCTGGTACCCCGTGCCCTCCATGAGATTCATGATCATAGAACCCGGGCCGGTAACGTCTTGGGGGCCGTCAGTCCAGCTTCCGCCCGTCCCTTGGCGATACTGAAGATCGTAGTGCTGGATTGCCGGGCGGCCCGCGTTACCGGGAGCCGTCCACATCACGTTAACGCTCGTAGTGCTCCCCGACGATACCAAAGGCGCGGCTGGAGCAAGCGGTTTTTCTTCTACGTTCGTTACGTTTATGGTCACGGCGATCATATCCGTTCCCCCGTTCTGGCCATCAGCCTTCACTGTCACCGAGTAGCTTCCCTTGGCCTCCCTGTCGTACTTGCTTCCAACCTTTGTCTTTATCTGTCCCGTGCCCGAATCAATGGTGAAACTGTCTTTGTCCGTCCCCTCCAGAGTGTAGGAGAGCGTGTCGTTGTCGTCGTCAATGGCTGCTACAGCCGCGCCGATGTCCCCCGCGCTCCGCACCGTCGCGTCCCCCACGGTCTCCGTAAAACTCCGGGTAGCGCTCATACCCGAAAATTCGGGAGCATTGTTTCGGTTTTGCGGAGGCGTCTTGAGCGTGAAACTCAGCCTCGCCATGCGTGTACTGGTAAACTTGCCCATGTTCCTGAGACTTGTGATGGTTCCCCGGGGGTTGGTGTCGGGATTGCCCAGCCGAAAGTTTTCCCCGTCCTCGGTTCCGGCGTCGTAGGCAAACAGGTCTACCGTGTGAGAGGAGCGCCAGGCGTCCGATGAATCAAGCAGGGACAAACCGGAGACGCCCACGAACCAGTCCGGGCTGGGACCAATCATCGACAGGAGGGTAAGCAGGGGATGAGTGCGGCTGAATTCGAGTTCAAACTCCCTCTCGCCCGTGGCACCGACCCCGCTTTCACTGACGGTGGATTTTACGGTCCCTCCTTCGGCATTGCCGATTTCCGTCCTGAACATGCTCGTACCGCCAATTTCCGCCACAAGCTCAACGCCGGCTGTGGCCGTGCCGCCCGACTCCCAGAAGGTCACATCGCTGTTGTGCACGGCGCCGATCAGCGTCGTAAAATGTGCGCTGCGCGGAACCGCGACGGTTGTACTGCTAGTGGTCCAGTTGCCTGTAAACGTTACATCGTATGTGGCGGTGGTCTGCGCATGCACCAGATCCAGTCGCACGCCGAGGGTGATGGCGGCAAGGAGGAGAAGGCCCATAGCGACCCGTGCGGGACCGCAAAAAACGCGGGAGAGACGCAGAAAACAGGTGCTTCTCCACATGCGGATACCGTCCCGGCACGCCGTAGCGTACGGGCCCGGTGGTCTTTCTGACTTTAATGCGGTCATTGGTAACAATAATACACTAATTCGGCACGTTTTTGAACTGGAAAGCCTTACAGCTTCTCCACACTTCTCCATACATTCCTTGACAAAAACGGCCTCCGTATAAGATACTTACAGGCGGGGTTGGCGGTGTTGAAAATTGCTTCCTCTGGGGGAGCGCAACGGGTGGTTTCTCTATATGACTCTTTTAGCTGAGACATGGAAAAAAACATTCGGCGCAAATGAAAGCGCCATGCTGCTCGATACGTTCGGCGCTAGCGACTTCTCGGAGTTTCGCGCATCCGCGAAACTTGAGAGAATAATATCAAAAGCCATTGGGGGGGAAAGCGTCACGCGCGAAGACGCCCTCTGCCTTGCGGAGCTTTTTCCCAGGGAAATCCCTTTTCTTCTTCTGGCCGCGTCTGCGATCAGGAACCGCTCGAAGGGAAAAACGGTAACCTACTCCAAAAACGTTTTCGTGCCCCTGACCCAGCTCTGCAGGGATCGCTGCGGATACTGCACGTTTAAAACAGAACCGGGAGAGGGAGAGCTGTTCATGACCCCGGAAGAAGTCGTTGACATGGCGAAAAAAGGAGCGCAGGCGGGATGCACTGAACTTCTTTTCGTAACGGGCGACAAGCCGGAACTCGCCTATCAGGTATACAGGGACGCGCTCGGGGAAATCGGTTACGAAACAACGGCGGACTATCTGATCGACATGGGAAAGACCGGACTTGAGCACGGAATTTTTCCCCACACGAATCTCGGGCTCTCGACCCCCGAAGAGCTCTCCGGGTTCAGAAAAAGCAACCCAAGCATGGGCCTCATGCTCGAGAACATAAGCGAGAGGCTGCTCAAGAAGGGAAACGCCCACCACGGCTGCGCGGACAAGGTCCCGAAACTCAGGATGGAGACGATGGAGTACGCGGGCGAGCTCAACATCCCCTGGACAAGCGGCATTCTGGTCGGAATCGGGGAAACGTTCGAGGAGAGAATTGACTCGCTCTACGCCCTTTTGGAACTCTCCCGCGGGTACGGTCACCTGCAGGAGATAATAATTCAGAACTTCAGCCCCAAGGAAGGAATAAAGATGGAGGAGCGCCCTCCCGCCGATTTTCTCGAGATGCTGAAGACCGTCGCCATCTCAAGGCTCATATTCGGAGGGGACATGAACATACAGATACCCCCCAACCTCAACAACAGGAATTTCACCTTCTACCTCACAGCCGGCATAAACGACCTGGGCGGCGTGTCGCCTCTTACGATAGACTATGTCAATCCGGAAGCCCCGTGGCCGCAGGTTGAGAGAATGGAAAGGGAGGTAAACGCGCTGGGTTACGAACTTCGGGAGAGACTTCCCGTCTATCCAGAGTACATAGACGAGCGGTGGATAGACCCCTACGTTCTGGGCAAGGTAAGGGAGCGCGTTGATGAGAGGGGATACGTTCCCGTAAACTGAAAAATGGAAGACATAAACAAGATAATAGACTCAATAGAGGAAAGAAGGCCCATCGGCGCAGACGGAGTTATGTCGCGCATAAACGGCACGACGGGCCGCATAATCGAGGACGCACTTTCGGGAAAGGAGATCTCGGTTGAAGACGGGATCCATCTTTTCGACATAGAAGATACAGACGAGATATCCGCCCTGGCCCTCGCGGCCGACCGGATAAGAAAGGAAGATGTCGGGGACGTGGTCACCTACGTCGTTAACAGGAACATAAACTTCACGAACATTTGCGACGTCTACTGCGGTTTCTGCAATTTTATGGCGGACGAGGGGGACGAGAGGGCCTATTTCCTCTCGATGGACGAAGTCGCGGAGAGAACCGTTGAAGCCTGGGAGATAGGCGCGACGGAAGTATGCATGCAGGGAGGCATGCATCCCGAAATAGACGGCAATTTCTACGTCGAGCTCATAAAGACGGTAAAAAAAGCCGTGCCCGAGATGCACACCCACGCTTTCTCCCCCTACGAGATCTACTACGGCGCAAAGACTCTCGGCATAGAGGAAGAGGATTTCATAAGAAGACTCAAGGATGTCGGTCACAACACTTTTCCCGGCACCGCGGCCGAGGTTCTGGTTGAAGAAGTAAGAAAGGTGATCGCCCCCAGGAAGATACCGACCGAGGTATGGATAAGGGTGGTTAAAAAAGCCCACAGGGAGGGAATGAGAACCACTTCGACCATAATGTACGGCCACCTGGACAAGCGCCATCACTGGGCCATACACCTTGGAATCCTGAGGGACATACAGAAAGAGACTGGAGGGTTCACGGAGTTCGTGCCGCTTCGGTTCATTCCCTGGAACACGAGGCTGTTTATTCACTCCAAGGGAAAGGTGAGAAAGGGTCCGACCGATCTTGACCAGCTGAAAATGTACGCAGTCTCCCGCATGATGCTTCGGGGATGGATAAACAACATACAGGTCTCCTGGGTAAAGCAGGGACCCGAGTTCGCCCAGTTCTCTCTCACCGCAGGGGCAAACGATTTCGGGGGAACGCTCATGGAAGAGCAGATATCCCGTTTCGCCGGCGCGAGTTACGGACAGTACTTCCCGCCCGAGGAGTTCAGAAAACTCACCAGAGAAATAGGCAGAATCCCGGCCGAACGGGACACGACCTACGGGATACTCAAAACGTTTGAAAACGGCGGGGCCTGAAGACTTTTTCTCGCACACGCCATCTTTTGTCCCGAAACGCTCCGGCCGGCATCGGTTCCCATGGAGAAATCAAGAATTGAAGAACTGAGCAGAAAGCTTCGCGGACAGATCCGGGGCGAGGTACGAGAAAGCCTCGTTGACCGGACCATCTACAGTACGGACGCAAGCAACTACAGGGTCCTTCCAGAAGCTGTCGTAATCCCAAGAAACCGCCAGGACATAGAAATTACAGTTTCCGAAGCATCAGCCCGTGATATCCCGGTCACGGTGCGAGGGGCGGGAACAAGCCTTGCGGGGCAGGCCGTGGGAGAAGGTGTAATCCTCGACCTCTCAAAGTACATGAACGGGGTAATCGACGTAGACGCCGGAGGGAAAAAAGTAAGAGTCGAGCCCGGAATCACGATTGACGGACTTAACAGAAGCCTCGCGCCTTCAGGACTTATGTTCGGACCGGACCCCTCAAGCGCGAGCGTCGCCACCGTCGGAGGAGCCGTGGCGAACAATGCCACGGGGGCCCATTCAATACTGTATGGAATGGCGGGCGATCACGTCATCTCCTCAAATGTCGTGCTCGCGGATGGCTCTTCCCTCGAGCTTTCCCGTGAAAATTACGAAAGTCGCGGTGGAGAAAACGGCATCGCGGAAGATCTCTTCGAAAAACTCGCCTCCCTTATAAAGGAAAACTGGGAGCTTGTAGAAAACGATTTCCCTGGGCACTGGAGAAGGGCTTCGGGATACTCGCTTAACTATTTTCTGGACCAAAAGTTCAATCCCGCGAAACTTCTTGCCTCCTCGGAAGGAACCCTCGCGGTCTCAACCGACTTTAAGCTTAATCTCGTAGAGATACCTCTCTCAAGCGCGCTCTGCGTCATTTCGTTCCGCGAAATCCCCGAAGCAATGGACTCGGTTTCAGAAATCCTCTCCCGGAACCCCTCGGCAATTGAACTCATCGACGGAACGCTGATCGGCCTTGCGAGGAAGAAAAAAGGATTCTCCCGCGCCGTTTCCTTCATCGAGGAGACCCCGGGAGCCATCCTCGTGGTCGAATTCCAGGGAGACGACGAAAGGCAGACCGGCGAGAAGGCGAAAAACCTCGTGAGGTCAGCGGAGTCCGCGGTCATGGGGGCAACCGCGTTTCCGGTGCTCGGGCGGGAGGAACAGAAAAAAATCTGGGACATAAGAAAGGCGGGGCTCGGCATCCTGATGAGCGACAGGGCCAGGCAGAAACCGGTGCCTTGCATAGAAGACGTCTCGGTTCCCGCGGAAAACCTCGCCCAATACGCAAGGGACGTAATCTCGCTTCTTGACGAGTTCGGTCTCAAGGCCGCTTTTTACGGTCACGCAAGTGCCGGATGCCTGCACATAAGGCCTCTTCTTGATCTCCGGGAGCAAAAGGGAGTATCCGACATGATAGCGCTTTCGGAACGCACCCTCGAGCTTGTCCTTCGCCACTCGGGGGTAATGAGCGGCGAGCACGGAGACGGCATCCAGAGAAGCTATCTAAATGAAAGGCTGTTCGGAGAGGAGCTTTACTCCGTAATGGAAAGTCTCAAGCAGATATTTGACCCGCGGGGAGTGCTCAACCCCGGAAAAGTAGTCCGTGGGGCTGATTCTTCTTCAAATCTGAGGGTGAAGAAGCCTGAGAAGAGCATTGACACTTTTCTTGACTGGTCCCGTGAAGGAGGGCTTGCCGCCGCGGCCGCAATGTGCAACGGCCAGGGGGTCTGCAGAAGAACCGCCGAAGGCATAATGTGCCCATCCTACAGGGCGACCCTTGACGAAGGCGATACCACAAGGGCGCGGGCAAACCTTCTTAGGGAGCTTCTGCTGGGCGACATGGACAAGGAGATGGTCTACGAGAAAGGATTCTGCGATGTTTTCGATCTCTGCGTGGGATGCAAGGCGTGTCGGAGTGAATGCCCCTCCGGGGTTGACGTGGGCAAGATGAAAACCGAGTTCCTGGCGCTCTACAAGAATAAAAACGGGTTTACGGCAAGAGACATGCTGTTTGCCCGGGTGCACGAGATAAGTTCCGCGCGCAGCGCCCTTCCCCGCTTTTTAAACCGGACGCTTGAGAGTCCTTTCTCCCGAGGGCTGCTTTCGCTTGCGGGAATTTCCCGAAGAAGGTCACTTCCCCCGATGGCCGAAGATACTTTCAGCGGGTGGTTCCGCAAAAGGAAGAAAAATCCCCGGAATGGAAAACAGGTAGTTTATTTCCATGACACGTGGTCTGAGTTTTTCTATCCCGAGATAGGAAAAGCCGTTATCGGGGTGCTTGAAAGCCTTGGTTTCGAGGTGCTCCTGGAGAGACAAAGAAAATGCTGCGGGCGGCCGATGCTGAGTACCGGCATGGTGGAAAAAGCCAGGGAGAACGCAGCTCACAACGTAAAAGTTCTCTCAGATTACGCCAGAAGGAATATCCCGGTGGTCTTTTCAGAACCCAGCTGCCTCTCCGCGTTTCGGGATGAATACGCCGATCTTCTTCCAGGTAACGAATCACTGGACACGCTCCTTCCGAACACACGCTCGGTCTGCGAATTTGTCTGGGCGCAAGGTGATAACTGCCTCGACCCCGGAAAACAAAGACGCGGAGGAATGCTGGTTCACGGACACTGCCACGAAAGATCAGCTGGCGATTTCGGAAAGACGCTGTCGCTTCTAAACAGCCTGGGCTACGACGCGAGATCAAGCGACGCCGGGTGCTGCGGCATGGCGGGAAGCTTCGGTTACGAAAAAGAGCACTACGAGATATCAAAAGCCATGGGGGAATGCGGTCTTTTCCCGGAAATAAGAGATTTGGGAGAATCGGAAAGGGTCTGCGTAACGGGCATATCATGTCTCGAGCAGGTCTCCCATTTCACCGGGGCAGTTCCGGTTCACATAGCTCTGCTTCTCGAAGAATGCATATCGGCTGAAGATGCGAAATAGCCATCTACCGTTCGTAGAAGATGCCCGTGCTTGCCGGTAAGATAAAGACCATGGGATTTCCGCAGATCATAGGACACGAACCCCAGAAGGAATTTCTTCGCAACTCGGTCCGCAAAAACCGGATCTCGCACGCGTACCTTTTCTCGGGACCCGGGGGCGTGGGGAAAAAACTGGTCGCAACCGGCTTCGCGAAACTCATAAACTGCGCCGAGGGCGGAACTGAGAACCTTGACTGCGGATGCGCCTCGTGCGCAAAAACCGAAAAAGGCCTTAACCCCGACGTTTTAGTGTTCGGATACCCGGGCGAGAAAACAATAAAGGTGGATCACGTAAGACAGGACATAGAGAGGCTTATTCACCTGGCGCCCTATGAAAACCCGTACAAGATCTTCATAATCGACGGCGCGCAGAGAATGAACTTCAACGCCCAGAACGCGTTTCTGAAAACCCTTGAAGAGCCGCCGCCCCGCTCCGTCATAATTCTCATAACGACGCTTGCGGACCTGCTCATGCCAACCATAAGATCAAGGTGCCAGTCGGTGGTCTTCCAGCCCCTTGAGACGGGGCAGGTAAGAGGATTTCTGGAAAAGGAAGGGGCCGGGCAGAATGACCCGGAGCTTGTCTCGAGGATATCTGGAGGAAGCATCTCAAGGGCGCTTGGCACCGATGAGGATTACCTTCGGAAAAGGACTGAATACTTAGATTGCCTGATGGCCGTCGATGCAGGAAAACCGCTTACCCTTTTTCACTCCGTGGAGAGGATGCAGAAAGAGATAAAAGGCGGGGGGGCAGAAGAACTGAAAACGGTTTTTGACATACTCTCGACATGGCTTCGGGATTCCGTGATTCTCAAGACTTCCGGGAAAAAAGAGGAGATAGTGAACACCGACCTCGTCAAGCGGCTAAGCGAATATTCGGAAAAAAGGGACGTATCCGAACTTCTGGGCAAGTTCGCCGCTCTTGAGGAGACCATGGCGCGGATCTCGGAGAACAACGCGAACGTCGAACTTTCTCTCGAAAATCTTCTCCTTAGACTTTCTCGTTAAGTTTGTGTACAATGGAATTTTAAGATGTTCGGAATTTATCAAGAGAAATGAGGTGATACATGCGTAATCTGATTCTAGCAATGACAGTTTTTCTGCTTGCCCTCCCCGTAGCGTTTGCCGGAGGGACAGAGGATGAAAACGAGGCATTAAAACAACGTATAGAAGACCTTGAGGGGGAACTTGAACTGACCCGGCAGAAACTCGCGGAGTCAGAGTCCCTTGCTCTGGCAAAGCAGCCTGAAGAGCCGAAGAAAAGTCCGATAAGAATCGGCGGCGCGATGCGGGCAAACCATGCCTACGGCGATTATGACGGCCGCAGGGGCGAGAACATCGGAGACTCGGATTTTGAACTCCTTCGCCTCAACGTCGACCTTGACTACAACGGTGTCATCGGAAGGGCCGAATACCGCTATTACGACGATTACAGCATGATGCACACCGCGTGGCTCGGATACACGGCAGACGGTCTCGGCACCCTTAAGGCCGGCATCGTCCGCGTTCCTTTCGGACCGGGTGCCTGGGGAGTTTCAAACAGCTGGTTCTTCGATCAGCACTACTACGTCGGGCTTTCGGACGACATGGATCTCGGGGTGAGGTGGACGAGAGCTTTCGGCGACCTCACGGTCGATCTTGCCTACTATCTTGAGGACGAGGGACACTGGGACGGCAGCAGCAGCAAAGACAGCGCCCGGTACAGTTACGACCCAGTGAAGTGGAGCAAAACCGCTGATGCGGAAGGGACAGTTTCGGACGGGCCGATAAATGGTTTTGAGGAAAAACATCAGGTGAACCTGCGCCTGATCTACTCAACCGGGAGCATAGGGGATATCGGCATGTCCTTTCAGTACGGAGGGCTTGAGGGAACGGGCGTGGATGACTCGGGCGCCAGCCATCTGGCGGTTTCAGCTCACGCGGTGACCCCGCTTCGGGATTTCTCGCTTCACTCGCAGATTTCCTATTACAGCTACGACATTACGGACGACACTCCGTGGGGCACGGGCGACCTTATCCCAATGGGAGCCTTTGACTTTGCCTGGCCGGTGGCGTCAGAAGCGTGGATACCGGCGGTTTCCCTCAGGTACAACGGTATTAACGCAGCGGATATCTCTTGGCTTGACGGCGTCACCCCTTATGTTGAGTGGAGTTCCATCATGAACAAAAAAGGCGATCTTAACAGCAGCTCCCTCTGGACTTTCGGGACTATGTGGTACTGGGGTTCCCTTTACATCTACACCGAGCTCGGCCTCAGCGACGGAAACTTCTTCGTCGGCGGCGAGGGAGATGACTACAGCAGCATCTACGGGGTAAACGATTTCGGCGCCAGCGGAAACAACGAGTGGCAAAAACGCTTTAACGTTAACGTGGGCTACTATTTCACCCTTTACGAATAAAAACCGGAGGAGACACAGATGAACAAGACTCAAGGGCACCCGGCAGGACAGGGCAACCTGCGGATATTCGGTCTTGATGTAAACGGCCCGGTATTCGCGGCATCCAGCATTTCCGTACTCGTTTTCACGATCATGGCGCTTGTTTTCCAGGCGCAGGCAACGGAAGTTCTGGGAGCGGCCCGTGTCTGGATTACCACCCAGTTCGACTGGCTTTTCATGATCACCGGCAGCGTATGTTTCCTGTTCTGTCTTCTCCTCATCGTGTCTCCCATGGGAAAGATACGGCTCGGCGGCACTCACGCGCGCCCGGAGTACTCAAGGATCACCTGGCTCTCCATGATCTTCACGTCGGGAGTTGCCATCGGCCTGCTTTTCTACGGAGTGCTTGAGCCTGTTTATTACCTGCTCAATCCACCTCTGGGGATCGATCCGTCCGACACCAGTGCGACCCAGGCCATCGCCATATCCGCGGCAACCTTTCACTGGGGATTTTCAGCGTGGTCATTCTACGGAGTCGTGGGTCTGGCTCTCGCTTTTTTCGCCTACAACAGGGGACTGCCCCTTACGGTCCGCTCGGCGTTTCACCCTCTGCTGGGAGATCGCGTGTGGGGCTGGAGCGGGCACATAATAGATACGCTGGCCATATTCGCCACGCTGTTCGGTCTTGCGACATCGCTCGGTCTCGGAGCGAAGCAGGCTGTGGCGGGCTTTAACTACCTGTTCGGAATTCCCGTAACGGACTTTGCGCATGTCGTATTCATAGCCCTGACCACTTTCCTGGCCACCATCTCGGTGCTAACCGGTCTCAACGTGGGAATCAAGCGCCTGAGTCAGTTCAACATCGTGCTTGCCCTGCTTCTGCTCCTGTTCGTTTTCTTCGCGGGACCGACGCAGTACATACTGAGCATGCTTTTTGCGGGACTCGGGGACTATTTCGCGAAGATCGTCCCCCTAAGCAACTGGACAGGAAGAGAGGACACGGGTTTTCTGCACGGCTGGACTACTTTTTACTGGGCCTGGTGGATTTCATGGACGCCGTTTGTGGGAATGTTCATCGCACGCATCTCGAGGGGAAGGACCATACGCGAATTTCTTGTCTGCGTACTCGTTCTGCCGACCATCTGCTGTCTGCTGTGGATGAGCGTTTTCGGCGGCACGGCCATCCATCAGCTTCTCTTTGACGGCTACACCGGCGTTACGGAGATAATCACTCAGTGGAAACCCGAACTTGCTTTGTTCAAAATGCTTGAGCAGGTTCCGATGACGCAGCTGCTCTCGTTTGCAAGCGTCCTCCTTCTTGTGGTTTTCTTTGTCACTTCATCGGATTCGGGTTCGCTTGTCGTTGACATAACTTCATCCGGGGGAAAACTTGATGCTCCCGCTTCGCAGCGGGTGTTCTGGTGCAGCCTTGAGGGCGCGCTTGCAATCGCCCTGCTTCTCGGCGGAGGGCTCAAATCCCTGCAGGCGGCCTCGCTGATAGCCGGACTTCCCTTCTCAATACTGCTCATCCTGATGACTGTAAGCATATGGAAGGGAATTAGAAGCGAGACCCGCTGACACGCACAGAGGAAATTTTGCAAGTGCGAACACGGTAGCTTAAACTCTTTTCATAAAATGAAACGAGAAAAAGAGCCGGCGCGCGCGCAGAAGATCCACAAGGGACGCCCATACCTGCGCGGGCGGGAAAATATCAGGATACTAAGGCTTGATTTTCATGCCCCGTCATTCGTCATTTCCTCTTTTGTAATCATTTTCTTCATCGTGGCGGGGACGGTCTTTCAGGAGAAAACGGCGGAGATCTTCGCGCAAGTCCGCAACCTTGTCGTAACCCTCTTTCACTGGTGGTTCATGACCTCCGCCAACATCATACTGCTTTTCTGCCTGCTGGTGATGGTCTCCCCGCTTGCCAAGGTGCGTCTGGGCGGAGCAGACGCAAAACCGGACTACTCCTACGCAAGCTGGTTCGCGATCCTGTTCGCGGCTTCTGTGAGCGCCGGATTCGTTTTTTTTGGCGTGGTGGAACCCGTGCATCACTTCCAGAACCCTCCGCTCGGGATTGATCCTTCCGACACCGAGAGCGCCTTTGCCATCGCCGTCGCGGGATCTGTTTTTCACTGGGGATTCCACGGATGGGCCATATTCGCCGTCGCGGGCCTGTCAATGGCCCTCTTCTCCCAGAACATGGGCATGCCTTTTTCCCTGCGTTCAGTGTTTTATCCCGTTCTTGGCAACCGAGTGTGGGGCTGGACCGGGCACCTGATCGAAACGCTGGTGGTATTCTCGACCCTGTTCGGCCTCGCGGTATCCATAGGTTTCGGGACCGAGCAGATAACAGGCGGCATTGAATATCTGTTCGGAATTCCCCCCTCCGATCTCTCCAAGATAATACTGATCGTTCTTGTAATGCTGACGGCCATGGCGGCGCTACTGACCGGAATAAATACCGGAATCGGCCTCCTGAGCCGCATGAACATAATTGTTGCGGTGGCGCTGATGCTGTTTGCCATCTCGGCCGGACCGACGCTTGATATTCTCCGCCACTGTCTGGTCTCAACCGCGAGCTATGCGGCCAACATAGTGCCCCTAAGCCTCTGGACGGGACGCGAAGACATGGACTTCATACATGACTGGACAGTTTTCTACTGGGCCTGGTGGTTCTGCTACGCGCCGTTTGTCGGAATGCTAATCGCGCGCATCTCAAGGGGGAGAACCGTGCGCGAGTTCCTTTTCTTCGTACTTGTGCTTCCTACCGTTTTCTGCGTACTCTGGATGAACGCCCTGGGGGGCAGCGCGGTTTTTCAGTTTCTCCTTGACGGCTACGCGGGAGTGATTGAAACGGTCGACGCGGGACGTCCTGAACTTGCCCTGTTCAAACTGCTGGAAGCGCTTCCGCTTACAAGGCTGTTCAGTATTCTAAGCGTATTGCTGCTGTTTTTTTTCCTCGTCGTCTCTCTTGACTCGGGATCTCTGGCCGTTGACTCCATAACGGCCGGGGGCAAAATGGAGACGCCGGTGCCGCAACGCGAATTCTGGTGCTTTATAGCCGGAGTGGTGCCCGCGGTGCTTATGATTGCGGGCGGACTCAGATCGTTTCAGGCCGCGGTTGTCGTCGCGAGTTTTCCGCTTACCATTTTGTTCATCGTCATGCTTTTCGGTATCTGGGCGGGACTTCGCCGCGAGTTGCGCCACCCACATCATTCGAGACAGCCATTGCGTAAAAATACCGAGTGAGAAAGTACCGGCAATCACCCTCACGAAACAAGGAAACAGAAAAGGTCGCCTCAACCTTATTGAAAAGCAGCCCCGAAGACTGACCCTGGCTTCCCGAAAAACCTGTTTTCCAAATCAGTCTACCTGCGGTATGAAGAAATACTTTTGTCTTCCAGTTCCTGTTTTTGTCAGAAAAATACTGTAAATTTCTGACAAAAATCCAGCTATGGAAAAATCAGAATGACTGTTCAGAGAATTGACAGTTTTAGAAAAATACTGTAAATTTCTAACAGATTTTAAACCGGCAGAAGCTAAAGGAGTTTCACTAAGTGCCCAGCATAGCTGACCAGATAATGAAGAGGTTGTCAGAACAGAAAACAGGATGGGTATGTACGCCGAAGGATTTTCTGGATATGGGAAGCCGCGCGGCTGTTGACCAGGCATTGTACCGTCTGGTCAAGGCAGGACAGTTGCGCCGGGTTGGGCGTGGCCTTTACGATGTGCCGAGGATGAGCAATCTGCTCAAGCGGTTAGCGCCCGCTGATCTCTATTCCGCAATTGCGGCAGTCACAAGACGGGACGATGCCAGAATTATGCGTAGCGGATCAGTGTACGCAAACCTCCTCGGCCTTACTAACCAGGTACCCGCAAAGGTCATCTACGATACGGACGGGACATCCAGAATATTAAACATCGCCGGATTCTCTGTGCGCTTTCGCCACGCACCCCCAAGTGTCATGCGCTGGGCAGGGAAACCTGGAGCGGTGGTCGTTCAGGCACTCAGGTGGCTCGGCCCTTACGCCAGCAAGGATCCCGACGTAATTCCGATTCTAAAGCGGGTACTCCCTGACTACGTCAAGCTTGATCTCTCGCAAGGTATCCGCTACATGCCCGTTTGGATGCGGCCGATTGCATATGACGTCACGAACGACAAGATGATTGGATCATGAACGGTGCCTTTAAATCATTTCTGTCCACCCCTGAAGAAGACAGGGCAGCTTTGTTCGTGGATACAGCACAACGACTCAGAACGTTGCCCGAGTACATAGAGAAAGACTTCTGGGTCTGTCTTGTTCTTGACGTACTTTATAACGGCCTTCCCGAGAAACATCCGAAACTTCTCTTTAAGGGCGGAACTTCCCTTTCAAAGGCTTTCGGCCTCATACGGCGGTTCTCAGAAGACGTAGACATAGTCGTCTATCGCGAAGATCTGGGGTTTGAGGGGGAGCGGGATCCAACCGTCGCGGAAAATCTTTCAAACAAAAAACGAAAGAAACTCTTTGAAGAACTCAGGTCGGCATGCAGCACCTATATTCTTGAAGATATGAAAAAAGACCTGACGATGCTGGCTGATGAGGTCGCGCCGGGATGTCGAGTCTTCCCTGATCCAAACGACCAGGACGGTCAAACCTTATTAGTCGGATATCCTTCAATGTATGCAACGGGAGAAGGCGACTACGTGGTGCCTCAAGTGAAAATCGAAGCCGGAGCAAGGTCGGCGCTGGATCCTAATCTTATCTGTTCCATAACTCCGTACATTGCCGATGAACTGCCCGACTGGTCACTTGAGGTGGAAAACATAACGGTTATAGCACCCGAGCGGACTTATCTTGACAAGCTTCTTATTCTCCATGGCGTGCACTGCGGCTACTGTGACGCCGGGCGACTTCCGGGAGAAAAACAGCGTATTTCACGCCATTATTACGACGCGGCGATGATCACGGCAACAGATATCGCCAGATCGGCACTGTCCGATACGGATCTGCTGGATGATGTGCGAGCCCATAACATGCTGGCTTTCCGGCAGGCATGGAAAAAGCTTGAAGAGGCCGTACCCGGATCTTTAAGATTGCTTCCGCAGGAAGAACCGCGAGCCGTGATTGAGCGGGATTACGCGGAAATGCAGGAAATGCTTTTCGGAGACGCGCCGGATTTTGGGTGGATAATGGAGCAGCTCGAATATGCCGAATCCATAATCAACAATGCCTGATCCAGCACCTTCTACGCCAGAATGTAATCCCCGCCGAAAAGGCCCGATATGCCGCGGGTCAGGGTTACTGCGCACATAAAAAATTGAAATGCCCGTCTGTTGTGTTTTATTACTCCCTGTCAATCCATAATTGCAGGATCACGAAAACACATGAAGAAAAGACAGTTCTACGTAACAACTCCGATTTACTACGTAAACGACGTGCCTCATATCGGCCACGCCTACACGACCATAGCGGCCGACACGATCGCCAGGTACAAGGCGGCTTCGGGACACGAAGTCTACTTTCTCACGGGAACCGACGAGCACGGAAGAAAAATAGAGCAGACTGCCGAAGCGAACGGAGAAGCTCCCATACAGCTCGCAGACAGGGTGGTAGTCAAGTTCCAGGATCTCTGGAAACTCCTCGGCATCTCAAATACCGACTTCATAAGAACCACGGAGCCGCGCCACCGCGAGGCTGTATCCGAAATATGGAACCTCGTTGAGAAAAGCGGCGACATATACCTTGACGAGTACGAGGGCTGGTACGACGTGAGAAACGAGGCATTCATAACCGAAACCCAGCTTGAAGAGATAATGAAGCTTCCTGAAGAAAGCCGCCCGCGACTGGAGAAGATAAAGGAGCAAAGCTACTTCTTCAGGCTCTCTCGTTATCAGGAGCCCCTTCTTCGTCACTACAGCGAACACCCCGAGTTCATAAAACCCGGCTACAGAAGAAACGAAATCGTAAGTTTCGTGGAGGGAGGTCTCAGAGACCTGAGCGTAAGCAGGACGAATTTCTCGTGGGGAATCCCCGTTCCCGGCCCGGAAGGACACGTGGTCTACGTCTGGTTCGACGCCCTCACCAATTATCTTACGTCGCTTGGGTTCCCCGGGAAAACCGGTGATTTCGAGAGATTCTGGCCCGCGGACATTCACCTCGTGGGAAAAGACATACTCAGATTCCACGCCGTCTACTGGCCCGCTTTTTTGATGTCGGCGGGACTCCCGCTTCCAAAAACCGTGTTCGCCCACGGATGGTGGACGGTCGAGGGAGAAAAGATGTCGAAATCCCTTGGAAACGTGATTGATCCCTATCGGGTGGTGGAGGAGTTCGGTTCCGAGATATTCCGCTACTTTCTGCTCCGCGAGATACCTTTCGGGCAGGACGGGGATTACTCGAAAAGATCGCTCGTAAACAGGGTGAACGGAGAACTTGTTAACGGACTCGGAAACCTTGTGAGCCGCTCTCTGGGAATGATAGAGAGATATCTTGGAGGGATCGTTCCTGAGCCCGCTGAACTCTCGGAAAGGGAGAGAGAGATAGAGGATTCCTACCGCGAGACTGACCGGCTGGTGCGCTCGGACCTTGAGGAGCTTGCGTTTAACAGGGCGCTGTCGCGAATATGGGAATTCATAGGGCTTGTAAACAGGTACGTGGACAGCGAGGCCCCGTGGAAACTCGCGAAGCAGGAAGGACAGGAAAAAAGGCTTGAAACTGTGCTCTGGACGCTTGCAGAGAGCATAAGGGTGATTTCCATTCTTATCTGCCCGTTTCTTCCGGAAACCTCGCTGAACATCCGGGAGAAAATCGGGCTGCCGGCGGATACAGATACCGAGAATGCGGACTGGGGACATACGGAACCGGGAACATCCGTAGTGAAGGGAGAGAATCTTTTCTCGAGGATAAAGGAAGAAGAGAACCAATAATCGGAAGAGTTGCAGAAAGTCTTCTGAAATGGCCCCGGAACCCCCGGGTCCCGCTCAGGCCGGGCAGACGCGACTCGAAATCGGAGGACTTAATTCAGTCTCTGCAAACCCTGTCCAGTTGTTCAAGGAATCGGGCTTTGCGCTTGTGTTTTTCCCGAAGAGAATCAAGGCGGCTTGAGCGCGCATCCAAAGCGCCATCCTCTTCAGCAATCACGCGCATATCGGAAATCAGGTCCGCGGCACGTTCATAAGCTGAAACATCCCGCCTGCTTATCTCTTTTTCGATATCGCCCCACACCTTTTCCCTACCACGCAGTCTCAGATAACCAAGATGCTCTCTGCGTTTTTTCTCCTCGCGACGCTCAAACTCAAGCCGCCGCTCTTCACGCTTCCTGGCCTCGGCTTCTTCGCGAGCCTTCCTTATCTCGCTCGCGCGAGCGCACAACTCGGATACCGTACGAAGACCCGTCCGGGCATCTGAATCCTCAGGCGGAGACAAGGCCTTCTCAGCCCTGTTCCTCACCTCGGCGGCCACGCGAAGGTCCCCCTGAACCAGCCTGTAAAGCCAAGTGGTCTTCTCCTCATCCGGTATGGTGTCAAGAACAGCGCGGAATGTTTCGGGCGAAAGCTCAGGGATCTCGGAAACGGCACCTGACTCCGAAGCCGCCTGCAACAAATCAGGGTCAATGGGGTGTACGACAAATTTGTGGGAACCTGAGGTTTTGGTAGGTTAATATTGGGTTTTCCGTTCTTAGTCTGGTATATTGTTTTAAATACCAGCTTAAGGGGGACTTCCAATGACCGATTCTTATATTCAAAACCTCATCAAGCGTCGTAACTGCGCCATTGATGAGTTTGCTACTCTCGGGAACATGTGTTCCGGATCCTTGGTAGAAACTTACCGCAAGTGCGGGAAACCGAACTGCCATTGCGCCATAGAAGAGGGAAAGAAGCACGGGCCAAGTTACCTGTTGAATTATTCGGTCAATGGCAAACAGAAGTCCAGGAGGATCAAGGCGAACCAACTGGAACAGACCCGTGAGCAGATGGCAGAGTACAAGCGTTTCCGGGAGATTTCAAAGGAGTTCATTGAGGCCAGCAATGAATTAAGCCGCGCTCTGCATGATTTGGATGCGGGGGGTGAGCATCAAAAAAAAACTCCGATTTCCACAACTCGGTCAAAAAAGAGATCACGGGGGAAGCGGCGAGGCTGACGGGGGACTGCTTTTTTGCTCATTCTGATTTTGAGAAGATAGAATGTGAAGCCAGGAAAACAGCGCTTATGGTTATGGGTAAGGCTATAGAGCGGCGGTTCAATTCAGATCACAGTGATAAAAGGGAGGGGGGAGAGTTTTGCGGTTGCGGAGAGATTGCCGAGTACGCGGGTCGTCGCAAGAAGCAGTTCATTACGGTGCTTGGTCCCATGGTGCTTGAGAGGGCGTGGTATCACTGTGAGGGCTGCAATGCGGGTTTCAGTCCACGGGACAGGGAGTTGGGTCTTTTGAATGATTCTCTTTCCCCCGGGGTTTTACGCATGGTGGGGATAAGCGCGGCGCAGAGCAGTTTTGGGGAGGCCAGCGGGCTTATTAAGGAACTTGGGGGAGTTGAAGTAGAGTCAAAGCAGGTAGAGCGTAACGCCAAGGAGTTGGGGAGGGATATAGCGCTTGACGAAGAGCGGAGGGTTCAAAGAGGAGAGTGCGCCGCGAAGACCTGTTATATGGGCATTGACGGTACGGGGGTTCCGATGCGAAGCAAAGAGACAGAGGGACGGTCGGGCAAGCAGGCTGACGGGTCATCGAGGAGTCGGGAAGCAAAGCTTGTAGTAGTGTGGACTGCGGAGAAGCGGGATTCTGAAGGCAGGCCCGTACGGGATCCTGGTTCTGTGAGCTACAACGCGGCTATTGAGACTGTAAAGAGAGAGGATGGAGATTTTTCGCCTTTTGCCAGACGTGTGATGAGGGAAAGTGAACGCAGTGGTTTCGGGTCTGCCGAGCGGCAGGTTGTATTGGGGGACGGGGCGGCGTGGATATGGAATCTGTGCGCGGAGCTGTTTCCCGGGGCAATAGAGATTGTGGACATCTTTCACGCGAAAGAGCATCTTTGCGATGTGGCCAAGTCATTGTACGGGGCGGGGAATGATCTTTGCACCCAGTGGGCAAAGGAGCGTATGGATGAGCTTGACAGAGGAGAGCTGGACAAGATTATAAAGGCGCTCAGGCAGCATGAGCACGGGCATGAGAAGGCGAGGAAATGCATCAATTACATTAACAACAACCGTCATCGTATGAATTACCCGGAATTCCGGCGGATGGGATTCTGTGTTTCTACCGGTGTGGTTGAGGGAGGCTGTAAATCTATTGTAGGGAACCGACTTAAGCGGGGCGGGATGCACTGGACTGTTCCTGGAGCCAATGCGATTATTGCTTTGAAAGCGGCAATAATGAGCAATCGATTCGACTCGTGGTGGAAACACCGACGCCGTGCGGCCAGTTGATAGCAGGATTCCCACAAATTTGTCGTACACCCGGGTCAATGCGGAAAAAACCGGCGAAGGCTTCAAGATCACCGTTCATCTTGCCAATGCCGGGAAGCGGCTCCACCTCATCACCAAAAACAGTGCCCCACTGAACATCAATAAGCCACGCGAGATACAGAACCCGCAAGTCGCCCGAGAGCAAATCAGCCCTGAGCGACGCCATGGAGGCAAGCCAGCCCGAACCATCATCCCACTCATAGGAATCCTCCGGCATCTCCCCAATATCGACGTCAAAGATCATATTATCTCCCACAGTAATCCTATTCTGAATTTGAGCACATACAGAACCTGAATCCGGGTTATTTTTGTGACATTTCAAGCAGTTTTTTCTGCTTCACAGCGATTCCTGCTCTCCTTTTTTCCTTTCTCACACACAGAACTGCTACTTTTTCTACAGAACGAGATTATCCTTTACGAGAATAGAACCACTGTGTATTATCTTCTAAATCATATATGGATACTGCACAGGATTTTCAGTTTATGCGGTATTTTCAGTATGATTCCACTTGGGAGGTGTGACATCATGAACAGGGAGGAGTTTCGCGTGGGTTTTCAGTCAGTTAAGGAATTATCCGAGGTATTTGCTCCGAGATGCGTTCTGGTCTGCCTTGCGCTGGCGCTTTTCATTTTTCCGGGAAACACACGGGCAGAGACATGTGGTTCGAACAGGCTATCCAACCCGCCGACGGACAGGCAAGTGCTGATATTCTTTTACTGCGAGACGGGCGGTGACAACTGGACAAACAAGCAAGGATGGCTGGACGACAACGTTACAGACCTTGGAAGTTGGCACGGGGTAACCGTTAACGACGACGGCCGCGTCGAAATACTGCAGCTAATTAGCAAGAACTTGACCGGGACTATACCGGCGGAGCTGGGGCAACTGACGAACCTTCAAGATCTGATTCTCAGCAATAATATGCTGAGCGGAGAAATTCCGGCGGAGCTGGGGCAACTGACAAACCTTAAGCGTCTGTATCTCTTGCAAAACCAGCTGAGCGGAGAAATTCCGGCGGAGCTGAGGCAACTGACAAACCTTCAAGATCTGAATCTCAGCAATAATATGCTGAGCGGAGAAATTCCGGCGGAGCTGGGGCAACTGACAAACCTTCAAGATCTGAATCTCAGCAATAATATGCTGAGCGGAGAAATTCCGGCGGAGCTGGGGCAACTGGCAAATCTTAAGCATCTGTATCTCTCGCAAAACCAGCTGAGCGGAGAAATTCCGGCGGAGCTGGGGCAACTGGCAAACCTTCAGTACCTGTATTTATGGGGAAACCAGCTGAGCGGAGAAATTCCGGCGGAGCTGAGGCAACTGACAAACCTTAAGCATCTGTATCTCTCGCAAAACCAGCTGAGCGGAGAAATTCCGGCGGAGCTGGGGCAACTGGCAAACCTTCAGCACCTGTATCTCTCGCAAAACCAGCTGAGCGGAGAAATTCCGGCGGAGCTGGGGCAACTGGCAAACCTTCAGCACCTGTATCTCAACGAAAACGAGTTAAGCGGGGAGATACCTGAGGAGTTGGGCCACCTGACCAACCTTCAGCGCCTGTTTTTATGGGGAAACCAGCTGAGCGGAGAAATTCCGGCGGAGCTGGGGCAACTGGCAAACCTTCAGCGCCTGTGTCTCAACGATAATATGCTGAGCGGAGAAATTCCGGCGGAGCTGGGGCAACTGGCAAACCTTCAGCGCCTGTATCTCCACGAAAACGAGTTAAGCGGGGAGATACCTGAGGAGCTGGGGCAACTGGCAAACCTTCAGCGCCTGTATCTCCACGAAAACGAGTTAAGCGGGGAGATACCTGAGGAGTTGGGCCACCTGACCAACCTTGAGGAATTTTCTATCTGGTCAAATCAGGAACTTATGATTCAAACCCAAGACCTAGGCCTCTTGGGCAATCAGGACAGGGCGGCACTAAGAATTATCTACAACACCTACAACGGGGAGCAGTGGAGAAACAATAACAATTGGTTGTCTGCTGAACCGTTGGGGGACTGGCACGGGGTAACCGTTAACGACGACGGCCATGTTACGGGACTTGATCTTCGGAGCAACAATCTGAGAGGATCTATCGATGGCGCGTTCTCAGGCTTGCTGGCTCTTGAGACTTTGAATCTTTCCGAGAACTGTGGCCTTACCGGGGAATTGCCTTTAGGCTTGATGGATAATCTGGAGTTGGATGTACTGGACATTAGTTCCACCGGGGTGGGAGTGCCGGACAATGAGGATTTCAGGGCCTGGCTTGCTGGTATTAGTTTTACCAGTTCATACTGTTCAACACCGGAGTCCGACTTTGGGGGAGAAAGCGGTGGATGTTCGGTTGTTTCTGGAGAAGCAGGGAGAAGCGGGTTATTTAACGTGGCGTTTAATCTGTTTTTAATCATCTTCAGTCTTTTGGGTGTTTCATGGAGAAGACGGCAGATTTGCGCTCACAGAGCCAGGTAGCCGGGTTTCTGTTTAGCTAAGAACCTCCTGCAAAACTAAGGCAAGCGATTCAAAAACAGGTACGTGGACAGCGAGGCCCCGTGGAAACTCGCGAAGCAGGAAGGGGAGGAAAAAAGGCTTGAAACGGTGCTCTGGACGCTTGCCGAGAGCATAAGGGTGATTTCCATTCTCATCTGCCCGTTTCTTCCGGAAACCTCGCTGAAGATCAGAGGGAAAATCGGTCTGCCCGCGGATGCAGGTGTCGAGAATGCTGAGTGGGGACATACGGAACCGGGAACGTCCGTAGTGAACGGAGAGAATCTTTTCTCAAGAATAAAGGAAGAAGAGAACCAATAATCGGAAGAGTTGCAGAAAGTCTTCTGAAATGACCCCAGAACCCCCGGGTCCCGCTCAGGCCGGGCAGACCCGTCTCGAAACCGGAGGACTTAATTCAGTCTCTGCAAACCCTGTCCAGTTGTTCAAGGAATCGGGCTTTGCGCTTGTGTTTTTCCCGAAGAGAATCAAGGCGGCTTGAGTGCGCATCCAAAGCGCCATCCTCTTCAGCAATCACGCGCATATCGGAAATAAGGGCCGCGGCACGTTCATAAGCTGAAACATCCCGACTGCTTATCTCTTTTTCGATATCGCCCCACACCTTTTCTCTACCACGCAGCCTCAGATAACCAAGATGCTCTCTGCGTTTTTTCTCCTCGCGACGCTCAGACTCAAGCCGCAACTCTTCACGCTTCCTGGCCTCGGCGGCTTCGCGAACCTTCCCTATCTCGCTCGCGCGAGCGCGCAACTCGGATACCGTACGAAGACCCGTCTGCGTATCTGAACCCTCAGGCGGAGACAAGACTTTCTCAGCTCTGCTTTTCACTTCCGCAGCCACGCGAGGGTCTCCCTGAACCAGTCTGTAAAGCCAGGAGGTCTTCTCCTCATCCGGTATGGTGTCAAGAGCCGCACGGAATGTTTCGGGCGAAAGCTCAGGAGTCTCGGAAACGGCACCTGACTCCGAAGCCGCCTGCAGCAAATCAGGGTCAACGCAGAAAAAATCGGCGAAAGCCTCAAGACCGCCGTTCATCTTGCCAATGCCGGGAAGCGGCTCCACCTCATCACCAGGAACAATGCCCCACTGGACACCAATCAACCACGCAAGATACAGAACCCGCAAGTCGCCCGAGAGCAAATCAGCCCTGAGCGACGCCAGGGAGGCAAGCCAGCCCGAACCGTCATCCCACTCATAAGAGTCCTCCGGCAGTTCGTCAATACCGGTATTAATGATCGTATTATCTCCCGAATCAATTATGGTTAACCAGCCCATGCCGGGCAGAAAATCCTCAAACCTGTCACGGTCAACGAATTTTTTCGGCAGCTTGATCATAAAACGGCGTGAGCCCCAGTTGCCGAGGTAGAGATGCAGATCAAACCAGCGTTTCATCATATCCGTCGGGTCGGCTTTCAGGTCGCCCCACTCGTAGTGGTTGGTAAAGCTTGTTGCCGTAATCTGTGCGCGGCTTGAGATTCCCCGCAGCTGCGCCCTGTCTTCCTTGCTCAACGCTCGGTCTACAGCCTGAAATTCGTAGTACTGGTATTCGCTCATATCAGATATGCCTCGATCCGGTTTTTCCTTCTGTGTTCCGGCACTTTCATATCACATATAGCGCGACAATCGGCAGAGCATGTACTCATCAGACAATTCCGAAAAGATACAACGCTTCGGGAAGCGCAGTTTCTCCTCGCGCAGAAAGAATGTAATCGGGAAAGCAGAATTATCAATATGGAATGCTATTGACAATCACTGATCAGGGCTCGACTCAGCCGACGACATTCAAGACGAAAGACCATCTGAAGGTTTTATGAACAGGGTAAGGCAAGGTAGAATATAAAAGAATAAGAGTCGTCTTAAGTTGCTCTTCTTATCCGGAATATCACGGCAAACATGGAATGAAACAGAAAAAGAAGAAAACGGCACCGGAAGCAAGCGGCGCCACAGTAGGGTATGAGGCAGAACTCTGGGGCATGGCCAACGCGCTTCGGGGAAGCATGGACGCGGGCGAATACAAGCACGTCGTTCTGGGACTCATATTTCTCAAGTACATATCCGACGCGTTTGAGGAAAAACGCCGTGAGCTTGAAACGCAGGTATCCAAGGGGTCGGACCCGGACGACCCAGATGAATATCGCGCGGAAAACATATTCTGGGTTCCTACCGAAGCACGCTGGCAGGACATAAAGGCGCAGGCAAGGCAGTCCACCATAGGAAAACTAGTTGATGACGCCATGGCGGGAATCGAGCGGGAAAACGGGGAGCTTAAAGACGTTCTGCCGAAAGACTACGCCCGTGCTGCGCTGGACAAGCAAAGGCTCGGCCAGGTAATTGACCTTGTGAGCAACATAAAAGTCGGCGACAGGAACGCGCGGTCAAAGGATGTCTTGGGCAGGGTCTACGAATACTTTCTCTCGCAGTTCGCAAACTCCGAAGGCAAGAAGGGAGGCGAGTTCTACACCCCGCGCTGCGTGGTGAAACTGCTGGTGGAGATGCTTGAACCGTACAAGGGACGGGTTTATGACCCATGCTGCGGTTCTTCGGGCATGTTTGTGCAATCAATCGAATTCATTACGGCGCACGCGGGAGGAAGCGGCAGGGGAAAATCCAAACTTCCAAAGGGCTTCAAGCCCAAAATCTCAATCTATGGGCAGGAATCAAATTACACGACCTGGCGGCTTGCGAAAATGAATTTGGCCATTCGCGGCATTGAAGCTCAGATTGCTCACGGCGACAGCTTTCACAATGACCGCCACCCCGATCTCAGGGCCGATTTCATTCTCGCCAATCCGCCGTTTAACGTGAGTGACTGGGGCGGAGAAAGACTGAGGGAAGACAAGCGTTGGAAATACGGCGCTCCGCCCAAGGGAAATGCTAATTTCGCTTGGGTGCAGCACATGGTACACCACTTGGCGCCCGGCGGCTCGGCGGGCTTCGTTCTGGCAAACGGTTCCATGTCTTCTTCCCAGAACACCGAGAGCGAAATCAGAAAAAATCTTGTAGAGGCGGGTATCGTCGACTGCGTGGTGGCGCTTCCGGGGCAGCTTTTCTATTCAACGCAGATTCCCGCGTGCCTGTGGTTTCTCTCCCGAGAGAAAAAAGAGGGGATTCTTTTCATTGACGCGCGGGGGCTCGGACGCATGGTTGACCGTACGCACAGGGAACTTACCGATGAGGAAATCAGCCGCGTGTCCGAAACGTATCGCGCGTGGAGAGGCAAGGAGAACGCCGGAGAGTACAAAGATGTCCCGGGGCTTTGCAAAAGCACAACCTTGGACGAAGTGCGCCGCCACGGCTATGTTCTTACGCCTGGACGTTATGTGGAAACGGAAGTGGATGAAGACGACAGCGAACCGTTTGAAGACAAAATGAAGCGGCTTATTCTTAAGTTTAAAGAACAGCGGGAAGAAGCGGCCAAGCTTGACACGACCATAGACTCCAATCTTAAGAAATTGGGATATGATTAAGCTGCGAGCACGGGGGGAGGAATGAAACTTAATATAAATCCGTTAAAAGATGCTGTAAATCAACTTGAAGAGGCAATCGATATTCATGACTCTGAAAGCGATCCACGCCTCAAACGACATCTTCGAGCTGCGGCAATTCAGGCGTTTGAATTCACTTATGAACTCTCTTTCAAGATGATTAGGCGCTACCTTGAAATGGTATCAGTCAGTCCAGCCGAAGTTGACAAGTTAAGCTTCAATAACCTCTTAAGGCAAGCATTTGTGCAAGATCTCGTTCGATCAGACATTCAGAAGTGGAGAGACTACAGGAGGTATCGTGGCATAACCAGCCATACTTACGACGAGAAGAAAGCTCAGATGGTTTTTCAATATGCGCCCAGTTTCCTTGAGGAAGCCAAGTATCTCGTTTATCAGCTTCAAAAGAAAGGTGAATCCCTTGACGCAGCCACTTGATATCCGTCCCGATCACCTGCAAATAGTAAAAAACATTCTGCGCGAGCATCTGCCCGAAGACATCAAAGTCTGGATATTTGGAAGCCGTTCTGACTGGACAACAAAAGATTCCTCAGACCTTGATATAGCACTTGAAGGCAACTCCGCACTGGATTCTCAGTGTATGTCAACAGTGGAAGACGCATTCGAGGATTCGGACCTTCCCTACACAGTAGACATTGTGGACATCAACAACGTAAGCGATGATTTCAGACAGATAATAGATTTCCAGAAAGTCCCCCTGCAAATATCCGATAGAAGAAACGTTAAGGAAGAGAGAGACGACTATAAACTGAAAGAACCGCTTGACATCTCTCCAGACGATCTTACAACCGTAAGGAAAATTCTCGCGGAACATGTGCCCGATCTTGAAGTCAAGGCTTTCGGGTCTCGCGCCAGCTGGACGGCACGGCAATACTCTGACCTTGATCTTGTCTTAATGACCGACGAACCGCTTGATGTCTCACGCATGGCATCACTTCGGGAAGCTTTTATAGAATCCAACCTGCCTTATATAGTAGACATTGTGGACTGGGCTTCTGCCTCTGAAAGTTTTCGGGAAATAATTGAGCAAGAATGTATTGTTGTTCAGAAAGCAACAAATCACAAAGACGGATGGAGAAAATTTACAATCGGAGAGGTTGCAGACATCGTAGGAGGAGGAACACCTTCAACAAAAAAACCTGAAAATTTTGACGGTAATATACCATGGTTAACACCAAAAGACTTATCTGGACATCATGATCGTTACATAGGTCGTGGAAAGAGAGATCTGTCCCAAGAAGGGTTAGAGAATTCTTCTGCCAAACTCGTCCCGGCCAGATCCGTTCTACTTTCCACTAGAGCACCTATTGGCTATGTAGCTCTTGCAAAGAATCCGATTTCTACTAATCAGGGGTTTCGCAATCTCTTAGTGAAAAAAGGCTTTTCTCCAGAGTTTTTGTACTACTGGCTAACTCAGAATACCGAAGAATTGAAACGGCGTGCCTCCGGATCAACATTCTCCGAACTTTCTGGTTCAGCACTAAAAAATATAGAGTTGCATTTACCTTCACTTCCCACGCAGCAAACAATTGCAAGCGTCTTAGGAGCATTAGACGACAAAATAGAACTAAACAGAAAAATGAGCGAGACGCTGGAGCAAATGGCCCAAGCGCTTTTCAAATCATGGTTTGTTGATTTTGACCCTGTACGGGCAAAAATGGAAGGTCGATGGCGCCGTGGCGAATCGCTTCCCGGACTGCCTGCGGATTTATGGGAACTTTTCCCGGACAGCCTTGTAGATTCTGAGTTAGGGGAAATTCCTAACGGATGGAAACTAACTTTTTTAGGTGAAAGTCTGGCAGAATTAGTTTCGGGGTCACGACCCAGGGGTGGGTCTGTTAAAACAGGTATACCTAGTATCGGAGCTGAGAATGTTGTCGGACTAGGACATTATGATTTTTCTAAAGAAAAGTATATTCCTGCTGAATTTTTTGAAAAACTTAAGACAAAAAAAGCTAATCTGCAAAATGGGGATGTATTGCTATACAAAGATGGTGCTAAGATCGGTCGCAAGACTTACTTTGATCAAGGTTTTCCACATTCTCAATGTGCAGTCAATGAACATGTATTCATTCTAAGGATGAAAAGACCTGAGATGCAGAAGTACCTATTCTTCTGGCTTGACCAGCCTTGGGTAACTCAAGAAATTATTAGTTTGAATTCGAATTCTGCCCAGCCGGGAATCAATCAGGTTGGTGTGAAATGTCTTCCTATACTTCTTCCTACTCTAGATGTCATCTTAACTTTTGACAAAAATATATCTCAATTAATGCATCGTTTATTCTCAAATTGCCTAGAATCTAGATATCTTTCCATAATACGTGATACCCTCTTGCCGAAGCTGGTAAATGGAGAGTTGCCTATACATTCTTTTAAAATGTAACTCTCTCCGGGGAGATAAAAGCCCACACATGATGCATTGTTGTAAAAAGATGATTTCAGGTAAATTGCAAGTATCAGAATACTAATTCTAGCGTTGTTGCAAACCCAAAGAGATTTGAGATGAACTTTGAGTCGGATTTCCTTGACATTATAAAATCCCAACTAAACACGGATAATATTTCATACAGAAAAGATGGAGATGCTAGCTATTTTGCAGCTCGTCACTGTGAAATACAAATCAGGAAAATTGCTCCAGTACCTCGCAGAGTACATTTTTCTAACCAGATTCACAATTCTTTAGGAAAACTTTCAGGGGAAGTAAACGCAGAGCAAAAAGAAAAAGCATTAGAAGCTTGGAGGTCAGTTTTCTACATCCGATACTTTTTAGAAAAAGGCCAAGATGTCACGCAATTTTTGAGCAAAAGCATCAATGGTTCTGAGAAGAAAGATGGACTTCTCTGGGATTTCGGTATGCACCATTTCCACCTTAGCACACAACTTGAGGAATCCGGTTTTGTCAAACGATCGGATTATTTGCTCTTTGCAATTATTGCAGACACCGACGCATACTTTCTAGACATAAGATCACACCTAGACCCTGAAGAACTTTTATGGATCCGCCAAGACCTCCTACAAATCCTACATTCAAATTGGCCGGAATTGATTAAACCCTTGCTTCTCAAAGGGGAATCAGAAACAACACTAACAGATAGAGAGAAAAAAGAACTAAGAAGAAAAAACGTTAATCACTGTCCACAGTTTGAGGGTCACTTAACTAGACCAATCGGTGGAGGAATGATGTCTGATGGATCAAGTGCTCTATGCCGTATATGGGGCGACAAGCTAATATACGAGATCGAAAAGCATCAGTTGTATTTTGAGAGACAACCTGTTGAAGTACAGCATGAATTGGAGGAAAAAGGAATAAAAACTTCTGATCCAATGGAGTTTAAACTTGTTGCTTCGAATAATCTGAACCTATCGGCGGAGTTGGTTGATGCACTGAAAAAAGAGAAATGTCTTAGCAAATATCTTTTTCAAATGGGCTTTATAATCGTGGAAGCTTCCACAAAATCACCTGTTGTAGTATCAATTGAAGACCAGCAAAAAACTCTATGAGATGGGAAATGGGTAAAAAGGCTCCAAATTCAAAACCACCAAAAAACAAAAGACCTGCTCTGCCACCAAACCCTCCACCATCATCGAAGTATTCACATAGAAAAGGTGTTGGTTTATGTATGCTCCTGCGTTGTTTCTTTTCTCGAGTTGCAAATCTTTCACAAAAAAAACCATGAAAATCTCATGTCTCGACTAAGACAAATCACTGTCCACGGCTTTAAATCAATCCGCAAACTCGAAAATTTCGAGTTAAGGCACCTAAATGTCCTGATCGGCGCCAACGGAGCCGGGAAAAGCAACCTTCTGGGTCTGTTTGAAATGCTGTCCGGCCTTTCACAAAAGCGCCTTCAACTCTTTGTCAAAAACGAGGGTGGACCGGACGCGTTGCTGTTCGGCGGACGAAAACTGACTTCAAGGCTTGAAGTGGCTCTGTCATTCGAAAACAACCACTACGAATACGAGTTTTCACTTGAACCGACATCCGGCTCAGTAGCCTTCTCCGGCGAGAAACTCTCCCCAGAAATTACTGAAGACACCGTTGCTGACAGTTCCAAGACAGAGTCCGGCACCATAGTATGGCCAGGCGGACATAGCGAGGCACGCGTGGCGGATATCAATCATGGAGAATTCGCATCCTATGTCCTATCAGATATGGAGCAGTGGCGCGTGTTTCACTTTCAGGACATGAGTGATACGGCCCAGGTGCGGCTGCTATCGGATGTGCGCGACAACCTTCGGTTAAAGCCGGACGCCGGAAACCTTGCGCCTTTTCTGCGTCATCTCCGAGAACGCCACCCTGACCACTATAGAAGGATCATTGAAGCAGTGCGGCTCTCGGCTTCGTTCTTCGGGGATTTCGTCTACCGAAAGAATCCAGGCGACCGGATGGATCTTGAATGGTTCGAAGCATGGGGAGACCTGGACAGTCCGTTTGGTCCCCGACAGTTCTCAGACGGCACGCTGCGATTCATCTGTCTTGCCGCTCTGTTAAACCAGCCGGAAAATTGTCAGCCGAACCTGATTCTTATTGACGAACCGGAGCTGGGACTGCATCCATACGCACTCACGCTTCTTGCCGAGATGCTTAAGCAGGCGGCTGACTCGCGCCAGATCGTAGTCTCAACGCAATCGGCGGATCTTGTCAGCCAGTTTGAACCCGAGGATGTCGTGGTCGTCAACCGCAGGGACGGCGAGTCCGTTTTCGAAAGGCTTGACCCTGAAGATCTGAGCGACTGGCTTGAAGACTACGCACTGGGCGACCTCTGGAGAATGAACGTGTTAGGCGGCAGGCCCGGGCCATGAAGAAAATCATTGTCGTCTGTGAAGGACAAACCGAAGAGGTTTTTGTGAACAAACTCCTCTATCCCGAACTCTGGCCCAAAGGAGTGTTTCCGGAACCCCGCATCATCTCTACTTCGCCTCTTGGAAAAGGCGGTGTGCTGAGCGGAAAACGTGTGCTCCGCTACCTCAGAAACACCCTCCGGGAACGGGAAAACACCTATGTCGCTACGTTTTTCGACCTGTTTGCCCTGCCGCAGGATTTCCCGGGGCTCGATGATACCTCCGCAATAATGGACCCGCTCGACCGCGCAACAGAAATTGAAACAGCGCTTCACAATGCCGTCATCCGGGAGGCCGGGTGCCTGCCCGAACGCTTTTTTCCACACATTCAGCCCTACGAATTCGAAGCCCTGCTGTTCTCCGACACGACCGGTTTCGTTAGAGCGGAACCGGAATGGAAGGCATTCGCCGGCAAACTCGCGAGCATACGCGAAAACGCGAAAAGCCCCGAGCACATAAACGACGGGGCTGACACGCACCCCTCGGCACGCCTTCAAAACCTTCTGCGCCCGAGATACAGGAAAGTCACCCACGGCGCGGGAGTCTCAGCAGAGATAGGCATTGACCGCATGCGGTCTGAGTGTCAACATTTTGACCGATGGCTCTCACGCATTGAGGCCGTCGTCCCGCTGGAACATCAGGAGATATAGCACATGGCACTGTTATCGGAATCAGTAGTGGAAGAAGCGGCTCTCGGATGGTTCCGCGAGATCGGTTATCTGATAATCGGCGGAGCGGACATGCCTCCGGGCGAAAACTCCCTCCGCGAAACCCACAAAGACATACTTTTCCCCACAACTCTGCGCGAAGCGCTCTCCCGGCTGAACCCCGAACTTCCCGCAGAAGCCATAGACGATGCAATGCGCAAAGTGCAAAATCCCGAGGGCCCGACCCTTGAGGCCCGAAACCGCTCGTTTCACCGCATGGCCACAGACGGCGTGACGGTCGAGTACCGAGGGGACGATGGAGCAATCCGTGGCACCCATGTGCGGGTGTTTGATTTCGACGACCCCGACAACAATGACTGGATCGCGGTTAACCAGTTCACAGTGTCCGAAAACAACCACAGCCGCCGCCCCGACATCGTGGTGTTCGTAAACGGCCTTCCCCTCGCCGTGATTGAACTTAAATCCCCCGTTGACGAAAACGCGACAATTTCATCCGCGTGGAACCAGATACAGACCTACAAGGAAGAGATTCCCTCGCTTTTTGTCTTCAACCTGGCGCTTGTCGTATCAGACGGTGTAGGAGCGCGCATAGGCACCCTCACAGCAGGTCTTGAGTGGTTCAAGCGCTGGCGTACAATCGAAGGCGAAGGCCCCGCTCCGACCTTCTACCCGGAACTCCAGGTGCTTGTTGAAGGCGTTTTCGAGAAAAACCGGTTCTGTGAGCTTTTGCGCGACTTTACCGTCTTTGAAGACGACGGCGGGGGGGAGCTTGAGAAAAAAATGGCCGGCTACCACCAGTTCCACGCTGTCAGGGTGGCAGTATCAGAGACTCTTCGCGCCGCGAGACTAAGCAAGGAAGCGCACGAAGAAAATCAGGACCCTTACAGCAGACACGGGGGAGACCCGGGCGACCGGCGCGTCGGGGTGGTCTGGCACACCCAGGGATCGGGAAAGAGCCTCACGATGGTATTCTACGCGGGAAGGATCATACGCGAACCGGCGATGGAGAACCCCACCGTCGTGGTACTCACGGACAGAAACGATCTTGACAACCAGCTTTTCGGAACGTTTTCCCGCTGCACGGACCTGCTGCGCCAGCCGCCCGTTCAGGCCGAGAGCCGCGAAGATCTGCGAAACAGGCTTTCGGTGGAATCGGGAGGAGTGATTTTCACGACGATCCAGAAATTTTTTCCCGACGAAAAGGGGTCCCGCCACGCCACGCTCTCCCGTAGACGCAACATAGTGGTGATAGCAGACGAAGCCCACAGAAGCCAGTACGAATTCGAGGACGGGTTCGCCGGACACATGCGCGACGCGCTTCCGAACGCGTCTTTCATCGGCTTTACGGGAACTCCGATCGAACTTCGCGACGCGAACACGCGGGCCGTATTCGGCGACTACATAAGCGTCTACGACATAGAGCGCGCCGTCGAAGACGAGGCGACGGTGCCGATCTACTACGAAAGCCGACTCGCGAAGGTCGTACTTGACGAGGACGAGAGGACGAGAATTGATCCCGATTTCGAGGAGGCGACGGAAGGAGAGGAGATAGAGAGAAAGGAAAAACTCAAAACCCGGTGGGCGCAGCTTGAAGCGGTAATCGGCACGGAAAAGCGGCTGGGACTGGTGGCGAGGGATATTGTGGAGCATTTCGAGACAAGGCTCGGGGCCATTTCGGGAAAGGCCATGATCGTCTGCATGAGCAGGCGCATATGCGTCGACCTCTACGAGGAGATCGCGAGGCTTCGTCCCGACTGGCACCACGAAGACGACGAAAAGGGGAACATGAAAATAGTCATGACAGGTTCTGCTTCCGACCCCCCGGGCTGGCAGACGCATATACGCAACAAGACAAGGCGCGAAGAGCTCGCCAAACGCTTCAGGGACAGCGACGACCGCTTTCAGGTCGTTATCGTGCGGGACATGTGGCTTACCGGTTTTGACGCTCCCAGTCTTCACACTATGTACCTTGACAAGCCGATGCGCGGCCACGGCCTGATGCAGGCGATAGCCCGCGTCAACAGGGTGTTCGGAGACAAGCCCGGAGGTCTCGTGGTCGACTACCTCGGAATATCGAACGAGCTTAAAAACGCGCTCGCTAACTACACGCAAAGCGGAGGCAAGGGAAAGACCACCCTTGATCAGAAAGAGGCCGTGGCCGTGATGACTGAGAAATACGAGATATGCCTCGGGCTTTTCCACGGATTTGACTGGTCGGGATGGACGGGGGGGTCCGCCGAGGAGAAACTGCGGCTGCTTCCCCAGGCCCAAGAGCACATACTCGCGCAGGAAGACGGAAAGGAACGCTGCATCAGCTGCGTGCGCGAACTTTCCTGTGCCTTCGCCCTGTCGGTGCCTAACGAAAAGGCTCTCGCAATACGGGATGATCTGGGGTTCTTTCAGGCCGTGGGGCAAAGTCTGGCAAAGCGTTCCCCGGACACCGAGATTCCTGATGAAAAGCTTGACCACGCGGTACGCCAGATAATCTCGCGCGCCGTTGCCCCCGAGGGAATAGTGGACATATTCGCCGCAGCCGGGCTCAGGAAACCGAATATCTCCATACTGTCAGACGAGTTTCTCTCCGAGGTGGGGGAAATGAAGCAGCGGAATCTCGCGGTCGAACTCCTTCAGAAACTCCTCAGAAGCGAGATATCAGCCCGCAGACGCAAGAACGTCGTTCAGTCAAGGTCGTTTACCGAGATGCTTGAACGGACAATCCGCCGCTACCAGAACCGCTCAATAGAGGCGGCCGCGGTCGTTGAGGAACTGATTGAACTCGCAAGAGAGATGCGCGAGGCCGCCGCCCGGGGAGAAAAACTCGGACTCTCGGAAGAGGAACTCGCCTTTTACGACGCCCTTGAGACAAACGACAGCGCCGTGAGGGTTCTCGGAGATCAGGCGCTGCGCGCCATAGCGCAGGAGCTTGTGGAAACCGTGCGGAAAAACCTTGAGATCGACTGGACGCTACGCGAAAGCGTCCGCGCGAAACTGCGCCTGCTTGTAAAAAAGGTCCTGCGGCGCCACGGCTATCCTCCCGACAAACAGGAAAAGGCGACCCGCACCGTGCTTGAACAGGCAGAGCTGCTGTCCGCTGAATGGGTAACGTGACTTAACCTTTACTCAGGAGAATTTTTCATCCCACCTAAACTTCCTACATTGCAAAACGCCGGGAAATATGATTGACTTTAAAATTGAGGAAAGTAGTCTGGTTTAACCGATAATTCAAAACCATTTAAGCTCAAAGGAGGTAGTTATGAGAGTAATTAAATTTATGGCAATTGTTGCCGTGCTGTTTTCATTCACAGTCATGGCTGATGCCGGCACCCTTGAGGATGTGAAAAAGCGGGGCAAGCTCAACTGTATTGTTTCATCGGGCTTGGCCGGATTCGCCTCTCCGGACGAAAAGGGCAACTGGCAGGGCTTTGATGTCGATTTCTGCCGCGCCGTAGCCGCCGCAGTGCTTGGAAGCGGGGACTCGGTGAAGTTCGTGCCGACTACGAATAAAACGCGTTTTACCCAGCTAAACGCCGGCGAAGGCGACATACTGTTCCGCAACACCACTGAAACGCTGAGTCGCGACGCAGACCTGAAACTGACCTTCCTGCCCATTAACTACTATGATGGTCAGGGCTTCTTAACTCGCAAAAGCCTTGGGGTAACGTCGGCAAAACAGCTGGCCGGGGCTTCGGTGTGCATCCAGACCGGCACCACCACGGAACTTAACCTGGCGGATTACTTCAGAGCCAATAAAATGAAGTACGAACCTGTCAATACCGAAACCAATGAAGAGAGCATCGTCGCGTATGAAAGCAAAAGATGCGACGTGTACACCACCGACGCGTCGGCTTTAGCCTCTACGCGGGCGGCGCTGAAAAAGCCTTCAGATCATGTGATTCTTCCCGAAATCATTTCAAAAGAGCCGCTGGGCGGCGCGGTGCGCCATGGCGATGACCGTTGGGCCGATATCGGAAAGTGGGTGGTTAACGCGCTGATTATCGCAGAAGAGATGGGCATCACCCAGAAGAATGTCAAGGATATCGCTAAAAAACCTGGAAACAATCCGAGCATGAACCGTTTCCTGGGCACCGAAGGCAGTATGGGCGAGATGCTCGGTCTTGACAAGAACTGGGCCGTTAACGCGATTTCAGCCGTAGGCAACTACGGGGAGATATTCGAAAGGCATCTGGGGCCCAAGACCCCTCTGGCGCTTGAAAGGGGGCTTAACGCTTCCTGGAAATCGGGAGGGATTCTGTACGCGGCGCCCATTCGCTGATCGCGAGTAAACGTCAATAATGACTCAAGCCGAAGCCGCAGCACGAATGTGATGGATCCGAAAGCTTTTCTGTCTCGATTGTGGAGGGATGAGCATTCCCGGTCCGTTATTATTCAGGTCGTCGCAGTCGTGCTGCTTTTCGGCTTGTTCGCCTACATAGTAAGAAATGCCGTTGTCAACCTTGAGGCAATAGGCAAAGGTTTCAGTTTCGGCTATCTTTGGGAACCCGCAAGCTATGACATAAATCAGCATCTGATAGAATACACGTCCCGTTCCACTCACTTCCGCGCAATGCTGGTGGGAATTCTGAACACCCTTCTGGTAGCGGTAAGCGGTATAGTTCTGGCGACGATTCTTGGATTCACGCTGGGCGTTCTGCGGCTGTCGAAAAATCTGCTGGCAAGCAAGCTTGCCCACATCTATATTGATTATGTAAGAAATGTACCCGTACTGCTCCACATACTCCTTGTATACGGGATCATAGTTAATACGCTTCCCGTGCCCAGAGAGGCGCAAAGTCTCGGCGATATAGCGTTTCTGACTAATCGCGGCTTTTTTCTTCCCAGACCGGTTTTTGAACCTCTGTTCCTGGTGATTCTGGGGCTGTTCGCCGCGGGAATTGTTTTCACAATATGGTTCCGCAGATATGCGGCGGATACACAGAGAAAAACGGGGGAGCACTACCCGGTGTTCTGGATATCGCTGGGGGCCATCCTCGGAATTCCGTTCATCTCCTATTTTCTGATAGGCGGTCCGATCACGTTTGAGATGCCCGCGCTGACGGGGTTTAACTTTAGCGGGGGTATTGTGATCAGACCTGAATTCACCGCGCTCTGGATTGCGCTTTCCCTGTATACAGCCGCGTTTATCGCCGAAATAGTAAGAGCCGGCATCATCTCCGTCAATTACGGGCAGACCGAAGCGTCCCTGGCCCTTGGGATAAATCACGGCAGAACGCTCAACCTGGTCGTGATTCCCCAGGCGCTTAGGGTGATAGTACCGCCGCTTACCTCGCAGTATCTTAATCTTGCCAAGAATTCATCTCTGGCCATCGCGATCGGTTACATGGACATAGTCGCCACCATCGGCGGCATTACGCTTAACCAGACGGGCAGGGAAATGGAATGCATGATCATCGTGCTGATGCTGTATCTCTCGCTATCCCTGCTGATATCCTTCGCGATGAACATTTACAACAAACGGACCAGGCTGGTTGAACGTTAGGAGGGAACAGTCATAAACAAGGAAACCTACAGAGTTGGAGAACACCCCGATCTTCCGCCGCCTCGTAACGTAATAGGAATCTACGCCTGGACTAGAAAACATTTTTTCTCAAGTCCCACAAACATAGTCTTAACGCTTCTGTCGCTTTGGTTTCTGATTGAAACCATTCCCGCGCTTGCGGACTGGCTGTTTCTTGACGCGGCGTTTACCGGGGGAAGCAGAGACGAGTGCAGAGCCAAGGCCGGCGGTGCGTGCTGGGCGGTTATCGGAGAACGTCTTAATCTGTTCACCTATGGTTTTTACCCGGTCGCTGAACGCTGGCGGGTGAATCTTTCGCTTGTCCTGCTGATTTTCACCCTCATTCCTATACTCTTCGAAAAAGCGCCCTATCGCAAGTACGCTCTTCATATCGCGGTCGCCTTCCCGTTCGTCACCGCGTGGCTTCTGGTCGGAGGACTAGGTCTTACGCCTGTCGAAACCGACCAGTTCGGCGGTTTCATGCTTACCCTGGTCATCGGGATAACCGGCATCGGATTTTCACTGCCGATCGGGATTCTGCTGGCTCTGGGCCGTCAGTCGAGGCTCCGCGTCATCCAGATATTTTCGATAGGCTTCATCGAGTTTATCCGTGGAGTGCCGCTGATCACTCTTCTGTTCGTAGCTTCAACGATGCTTAATTATTTCCTCCCTCCGGGAGTGACTTTCGATCTTCTGCTGCGCGTGCTGATCATGGTTACCCTTTTCGCGTCGGCATACATGGCGGAAGTTATCCGCGGAGGCCTGCAGGCAATACCGAAAGGACAGTTCGAGGCCGCGGATTCAATGGGGCTTCGCTACTGGTCCGCCATGCGGCTGATCGTATTGCCCCAGGCGATGAAGATTTCCATACCCGGCATAGTGAATACTTTTATCGGATTATACAAGGATACAACACTGGTAATCATTATCGGACTTCTGGATCCTCTCGGGATAGGCAGGGCGTCTCTCGCGGACACAAGATGGACGGGGCTCTCAACCGAGGTTTACCTGTTCGTGGCAATATTCTTTTTTATTTCCTGTTTTGGGATGGCAAGATATTCACAGCACCTTGAAAGCAAGCTGGAAACCGATCATAAAAGATAAGGAGCATAGCGCAGATGACCCAAAAATCTGACCCAACGAATGAGAAAACAAAATCGGCCGAAGAGAGCTACGCGGTAATAATGCGGGATGTGCACAAATGGTACGGCAAGTTCCATGTGCTTAAAAACATCAATCTTAATGTCAGAGTCGGGGAAAAAATCGTTGTATGCGGCCCATCGGGTTCGGGAAAATCAACGTTGATCAGATGCATCAACCGGCTGGAGGAACACCAGCAGGGAGAAATCATCGTTGAGGGAATAGAGCTTTCCCATGATATCAAGAACATCGAAATCATCCGGCGCGAGGTGGGCATGGTCTTTCAGCACTTTAACCTGTTTCCGCACCTGACGGTGCTTGAGAACTGTACCCTCGCTCCCATATGGGTCCGCAAGATGCCTCTTGCGGAGGCAAACGCGATTGCCATGAAATACCTGGAAAGAGTCAAGATTCCCGAGCAGGCGGACAAGTACCCGGGTCAGCTCTCCGGGGGCCAGCAGCAGCGCGTGGCGATAGCGCGAAGCCTCTGCATGAAACCCCGGATACTGCTGTTTGACGAACCCACATCGGCACTTGACCCTGAAATGATCAAAGAAGTGCTGGACGTGATGATTCAGCTTGCAAGCGAAGGGATCACCATGATATGCGTGACCCATGAAATGGGATTCGCAAGAACTGTCGGCGACCGCGTCATCTTCATGGACAACGGAGAAATAATCGAGGAGAACAACCCCGATGACTTTTTCCTTAACCCGCAGCATGAAAGAACGAAGCTGTTTTTAAGCCAGATACTGGACCACTGATGGGAAATATGACTGCTTTACGTAAGGGATGGGGCAGAAATCTGATTTCATCCTCAAACTCAAGACGTTTCATCCTGCTTAAGGAGATAGTGAATATGAGAGTGACGAAGTTTCTGGCAATTGCTGCCGTGCTGTTTTCGTTCACAGTCATGGCTGATGCCGGCACCCTTGAGGATGTGAAAGCGCGGGGCAGGCTCAACTGCATTGTTTCATCGGGCTTGGCCGGATTCGCTTCTCCAGACGGAAAAGGCGGCTGGCAGGGCTTTGATGTAGATTTCTGCCGCGCCGTAGCCGCCGCAGTGCTGGGAAGCGGGGACAAGGTAAATTTCGTACCGTCTACGAACAGAACGCGTTTTGCCCAGCTAAATGCAGGCGAAGGCGACATACTGTTCCGCAACACCACCGAAACGCTGAGTCGCGACGCAGACCTGAAACTGACCTTCCTGCCCGTTAACTACTACGATGGTCAGGGCTTTTTAGTTCGCAGAGATCTCGGGGTGACGTCGGCAACACAGCTGTCCGGGGCTTCGGTGTGCGTCCAGGTCGGCACCACCACGGAACTTAATCTGGCGGATTACTTCAGATTCAACAAAATGGATTATGAGCATCTCAATACCGGAACCAACGCCGAGAGCATCATAATGTACGAAAGCAAAAGATGCAACGTGTACACCACCGACGCCTCGGCTTTAGCCTCTACGCGGGCGGCGCTTAAAAATCCGGCGGAACACATAATTCTTCCCGAAATCATCTCAAAAGAGCCGCTGGGCGGCGCGGTGCGCCATGGCGATGACCGTTGGGCCGATATCGGAAAGTGGGTGGTTAACGCGCTGATTATCGCAGAAGAGATGGGCATCACTCAGAAAAATGTCGAGGGTCTCGCTAAAAAGCCCGGAAACAATCCGAGCATGAACCGTTTCCTGGGCACCGAAGGCAGCATGGGCGAGATACTCGGTCTTGAAAAGAACTGGGCCGTTAACGCGGTTTCAGCCGTAGGCAACTACGGGGAGATATTCGAAAGGCATCTGGGCTTCAATACTCCTCTGGCGCTTCCGAGAGGACTTAACGCTTCCTGGAAATCGGGGGGAATTCTGTACGCGGCGCCCATTCGCTGATAGCAAATAAAATCGTTCAGGCTTTGACGGTCTGGAGTCGCAACATACCGATATCACTAATCCCTATTTTCCTGCTAAGCGCTAAATATTCTTTTTAACCTTGCAATCAGCGACCCCTTAACCTTGCAATCAGCGACCCCTTAACCTTGCAATCAGCGACCCCTTAACCTTGCAATCAGCGACCCCTTAACCTTGCAATCAGCGACATAAAGTTCCTGTGTTTTAAGGAGGAAAGCTATTAATCCTGTAATTGACAACACTGAGAACCCAAGGACAAGCATCGTATAACCCTGCAATCAGTGACCCCTTAACCTTGCAATCAGCGACATAAAAATTATAATTTCCCCGTGAACAACGTAATGCTTTATCCACGCCATATAGAACCACGATTGACCGAGGCTCTTGAAGATTCGCCGGTCGTCTTGATTCACGGCCCCCGTCAATGCGGAAAAACAACTCTGGCGCAGATGGTGTGTGCTCCCATGTATCTGAAGCAGCATGGAACCGATTCAGCGCAGAGCCGGACGAATGCCCCACAGACAATAAGAGCTTCCGGGTATCACTATATTGATTTTGATGACAGCACAGTATCCAAAACCGCCAAGAAAGACCCCATGGGCTTCGTTGCCGCGCTTCCCGAGCGCGTCATTCTGGACGAGGTGCAGCACGTGCCCGAAATTTTCTCCGCTCTGAAGATACAGGTAGACCGGAAACGCATGCCCGGCCGATTTGTAATGACGGGTTCTGCAAACGTGTTGCAGATTCCGAAACTTTCAGACTCGCTGGCAGGCAGAATGCGGATAATTCGCCTGTATCCTCTTTCGCAATGCGAACTTGAGAGCCGGTCTTCCCCCCGCTTTCTTGACGCCCTTTTCGGAGACGGGTTCAGGATTGAAACAACAGAGCGTCTCGGCAGGAATCTCTTCAGACGTATCGCGGCGGGTGGATACCCCGCCGCTTTGGCTTTACCATCCGGCCTGCGGCAGACAGCATGGTACAGGGATTACCTGCATCAACTGCAGACAGACATACTTGATTTTTCCCGTATCAGCATGCCGAATTCCCTTCCGCAGCTGCTGGAATCGTGCGCGGCCCAGACTGCGGGACTGTTCAATCTCTCAAGTCTGGCTTCATCATTTCAGCTGAGCCGACCGGCCATAGGAGGCTATGTAAGGCTGCTTGAGGCTTCTTTCCTGATAGAGAGGCTGCTCCCCTGGCGGAGCAACCGCCGGAGCCGTCTTGTCAAAACGCCGAAACTTCATATAGGCGATACGGGCCTTGCCTGCGCCCTTCTGGGTATAAATGCCGCGGGCCTCGAAGTTGACCGACCGCTCCTGGGTCAACTCCTTGAGACATTCGTTTTCCATGAACTGCGGCGCCAGGCGATCTGCCGTGATGATTTCATGTCGTTCTATCACTACCGCGACCGTGACCGCGCGGAAGTCGACATCGTTATTGAACGCGGAACCATGGAAGTGGCGGGCATAGAGGTGAAGGCATCGGGAACGGTAACCACGGCCGATTTCCGAGGTCTGCGCAGACTCAGGGATGCTGTAGGCAGCCGCCGGTTCAAGGGAGGAGTGGTGCTCTACGACGGAGAGGTATCAGTCGGATTCGGCGAAGGATTCTACGCTGTACCGCTCCGCATGCTCTGGGAGAAAAATTAGGCAGCTCGCGGTCAGGCAACCCGTGAATTTAATTATAAATTCGATTTTTGTTTTTTTCTCTCGATTTAAGCTTTAGAATGGTACTGGTTAAAATTCACTGAAAACGCTGATTAACTGAACACAAAACAAGAAGGAGGAGCACTCTATTGGCAGAAAAAACCACCAGAAAAAAAGAAACCCCGAGGAAATACTCTTCAATCTACGTGGAAGGAGCACACAGGGCCCCTAGCCGCTCCATGCTGAGAGCGGTGGGCTTTACAGACAGGGATTTCAAGAAACCCGTCGTGGGCATAGCGTCAACCTGGAGCATGGTAACGCCTTGCAACATGCACATAGACCAGCTCGCAAGACACGGGGCCGCGGGGGCGAACAGGGCCGGAGGCAAATCCATAATCTTCAACACGATTACCGTGTCCGACGGAATATCGATGGGGACACCGGGAATGAGATACTCTCTCGTGTCAAGGGAAGTCATCGCAGATTCCATTGAAACGGTGGCGGCGGGAGAAGGCTTTGACGGCATCGTGGCCATAGGGGGATGCGACAAGAACATGCCCGGGTGCCTCATGGCTATGGCGAGGCTTAACAGGCCGTCTGTGTTCGTCTACGGGGGAACCATACTTCCGGGCAATTACAGAGGCAAAGACGTTGACATAGTCTCTGTGTTTGAAGCGGTGGGAGCGCACTCAAACAGAGACATCACCGATTCAGAGCTAAAGGAAATAGAGTCCTGCGCGATTCCCGGACCCGGTTCCTGCGGGGGAATGTACACAGCGAACACCATGGCTTCGGCGATAGAGGCCCTCGGGATGAGTCTTCCCAACAGCTCGGCACAGGCCGCGGTTTCAAAAGACAAGGTAGCGGACTGCAAAAACGCCGGGGCGGCGGTTTTGAACCTCATAAAAGAAAACATAACGCCGCGGGACATAATGACGAAAAAGGCCTTCCAGAACGCCATAACGGTAGTCGTGGCGCTCGGGGGTTCAACCAACTCGGTGCTCCATCTGCTCGCTATGGCGAACGCCGCCGGGGTGCGGCTCACGATAGACGATTTTACGAGGGTCGGGAAAAAAGTTCCGGTGCTGGCCGACCTCAAGCCAAGCGGGCAGTACATGATGTCTGATTTCTGCAAGATAGGGGGACTGACTCCGCTTCTCAGGATTCTCCTTGACGAAGGCTTCCTGCACGGAGACTGCATGACCGTAACCGGAAAGACCCTGAAGCAGAATCTGCGGGGAGTTAAAAGGTATCCAAGGGGGCAGAAGATAGTTCACCCAGTAAAGAAACCGATAAAAGAATCGGCCCACATAGTCATTCTCAAGGGAAACATAGCGCCTGAGGGAGCGGTGGCAAAAATAACGGGCAAGGAAGGGGACTCCTTTACCGGAAAGGCCATAGTGTTTAACTCCGAGGAGCAGAGCCTCAAGGCGATTCTCAGCGGCAGGGTGAAGAAAGGACACGTGATAGTGGTAAGGTACGAGGGTCCCAAAGGAGGGCCGGGAATGAGGGAGATGCTCGCCCCCACCGCGGCCGTTATGGGCAAGGGGCTCGGAGGAGACGTGGCTCTTATCACGGACGGTCGTTTCTCGGGGGGAACTCACGGCTTCGTCGTGGGACATATAACGCCCGAGGCGGTTGACGGCGGCGCCCTGGCGCTCATAAAGAACGGGGATGAGATAACTATTGACGCCAAAAGCAGGGAGATAAGCCTTAACGTGCCGAACAGGGAGCTTCAAAAAAGAAGAAAAGCCTGGAAAAAGCCCGAGGCGAAGGAAAAAGCCGGCGTGCTCGCGAAATACTCAAGGCTTGTTTCCTCCGCTTCCCATGGCGCGGTAACCGACAAGGCCTAGCTCCGTCGCCGCGCAAGGTGTATTGCCTATTTGCGGGGTGGCAATATACTTTATCCCATGGAGTGGTTCCAGGGAAAAAATGTCGTAGTGGGAATAACGGGCGGCATCTCCGCCTACAAATCCTGCGAACTCGTCAGGTCTTTCGTGAGAGACGGGGCGGAGGTTCGGTGCGTAATGACCGCAAACGCCGAGAGCTTCATAACCCCGCTCACCCTCCAGACCCTTTCCGGAAACAAGGTCTCTTCTAATCTTTTTGATCTCACTTCAGAATCCGAGATAGGTCACATAAAAATCGCCGACGAGGCCGACGTAGTGGTGGTCGCGCCCGCAAGCGCGTCCTTTATAGGCAAAATTGCCTCGGGAATAGCCGACAGCCTGCTCGCAAACGTCATACTGGCAACCAGGGCTCCCGTGATCGTCTGTCCCGCAATGAACTCCAATATGTACTCAAACTCCATAGTGCAGGAAAACATGGAGAAACTGAGGCGCCACGGATTCACCATAGTGGAACCCGGCGAGGGAGATCTCGCCTGCGGGTGGACCGGCAGGGGAAGACTCGCCGAAACTGAGGTTATCGTCCTTGAAGCCCAGAAGGCGGTCACGCCGCAGGACTACGCCGGGGAGAACATACTGGTAAGCGCCGGGGCGACCAGAGAGCACATAGACCCCGTGAGGTTCATATCCAATCCATCTACCGGAAAAATGGGCTACTCGACAGCCCGGGCCGCGTGGCTTCGCGGAGCCCGTGTGACACTGGTTTCGGGACACTCCTCTCTTCCGGACCCTCATGGAGTGGAAGTAGTGCGGGTAACGGATTGCGACGAGATGTACGAGGAAATCCACGAGCGTTTTGAACAGGTCCGCGTAGTCATTAAATCCGCGGCCGCAAGCGATTACTCGCCCCGAGAGAGATCAGAGCAGAAGATAAAAAAATCGAGAAAACAGCTCTCCATCCCCCTTAAGAAAACCCGGGACATACTGAAGTCGCTCGGAGAAAACAAGAAAGACAGGATACTGGTGGGATTCGCGGCCGAAACGGAAAACCTAGTCGGCAATTCAAGAAAAAAGCTTGAGGAGAAAAACCTTGACCTCGTTGTGGCAAACGACGTCACGGCCCCGCAGGCGGGCTTCGGAGAGGACACCAACATTGCCTGGCTTGTGGACAGGGAAAAAGTCGAGGAACTTCCGCTCATAAGCAAATTCGAACTTGCGAACAGGATTCTCGACAGGATAAAGGAAATAGAGAGGAATTGACAAGATCAGGCTGTATGATTCTCGATCCAGTTATCCAGACTTAGACCTCTAATGCGTGCAAATTCGCTCAGATTATTTGTGACAAGCGTTAAACCTTGACTCCTGGCATGGGCAGCGATGTGCATGTCATTCACTCCTGTAGAAGCTCCTCGCCTCTCTAAGTCGGCACGTATCTCTCCGTAATGGGATGCCGCCGCTGGTCCGTATTCAAGAATATCTAGCAGGGAAACAAACTCTTCAACCTGCCTCCGGTTGTACTCCGGTCTTGAACTTTTCTCAACGCCATGCAGCAATTCAGCCAAGGTTACCGAGCTTATGCATGCTCGTGGAAGATAACGGTTAAAAACATCCAACACCTCAATCGGCCGACGATTAATGACATAAATCACAATGTTGGTGTCCAACATATACTTCAGCATTACTCGAAAGGCTCTCTTTCCGGCTGCTCCTGACTGGCACGCTCAGTCATAAAATCGTCAGTCACGCGCTCCTCAGACAAAAAGAAACTATCACAAGCATGGTTAACAGGGGAAAGTATGCGGTCATGACCGACCACTCTCACAATAACTTCCTTGACGTCGTCTGGAAAGCGCACCTCAGCGGGAAGCCTGACGGCTTGAGTTCGATTGTTCTTGAAGACTGATCCTTTAACAGGCATTATCTCACCTCCTTGAAATTGCTATATACACATTGTATATAAATCAAAATATATTGCAAGCGTATATAGCATAGATTCTCAATATAAGCAGAGAGTTGTCATGATTTCAAGGCTCTCTTCGGGATTTTCGACAAGTGTGAAACCTCTCTGGATGTCTCGCAGCAAAAACCTGTGGGAAATTATCTTTCCCACATCCACGGTTCTTTTTTCTACGAGAAAAAGGGTATCTTCACCAGCTTCCCGTCCGCGATACTCACTGGGAAAGCTTTCATGGAGGCACTAGCGGGATGCTTTGGTTGTCCGCTTTTGTTGATCGCCAAGACATGCAACTTCCTGTCTGTATTGCCCTTCGCAAGGATCGTGAGAACTTCATTCGCTCGTTTTTCGGTTGTCCGCTGCATATTACGCCTTGGGCCATTCCCCCAAGCACAGAGGATTATGTCGGCCCTGGCAATCTCAGCTGCTATATGCTGGTCGTTTTCCTTTCGGATTTCTAGCGGGTCGGGAGAATCAGGCAACCGTTCACGGGTTTTCCCGTCAGGGCAGTCCTTCCGGCTGAACAGATTGCAGGTTCGTAGCGCTCCACATCCGTGTTGCTCTGCGAACTGGAGGCAATTCCTTATCGTTGCTCCATGTTTCCCCGCCGCCCGTTTCCTCCCGGTCGGGTTAAACAGGATGGTCAAGCAGACTTTGGAACCAAGAACCGATGTGTCCCACTGTTGCCAGTAGCGGTGTTTTTCGTCGTGCGAATCTTGGTAGTCCAGCATCCGGTTCTTACAATTCGGCCCGGTCATCGTTCGTCCTTGAATTCCTCAGATTTGCAGTCACAGTTTGGTCGCCAGCAGACACCGAAACCTCTATTGGCAACGGTCCAAAACTCTGTTCTTGCGGAGAATTGCCAATATATCTTGGACTATGCTATATAACATACATGCTCAATCCAATCAGGGAGTTATCATGATTTTAAGGCTTTTTTCAGAATTTCCGGCAAGTGTGAAACCTCTCTGGATATCCCGCAGTGAAAATCTGTGGGTAATCATCCCGCCCACATCCACAGCCCCCTTCTCTATGAGAGAAAGGGCATCCTCAAGGTCTCCGGGAGCCGCGGCGTATGAACTCACAATACTGACTCCCGACCACCAGTACTCGTTAAAGGGAATATCCGGCGTGAACTCCGGGTCAGAAGGAGCAAAAAAGAGTATTTTCCCCGAGGGGGAGACAAGACTGAAGGCGCTTTTTATAGCGGCCCGCGCCCCCGTGCAGACTATTACCATGTCAGAGAGATATCCTGAGTTGTTCTCCACTACAAGCGAAGAAATGTCGTCCTCGGGGCTGAAAACAGAAGCGGCTCCGAACTCCATGGCCTTACACAGCCTGAATTCATCTGAATCAGTCATAAAAACCGGCCCCGCGCCAAGGTGAAGAGCATACTGAAGGCAGAGAAGCCCAGCCGTGCCGCTTCCGAGAATCGTCACGCTCTCTCCCCCTCTTAGCCCCGCTTTGCGAATCGCTCTCGTGACGCAGCCAAGGGGCTCCGTGAACGATCCCTCTTCAAAAGACACGTTGTCAGGAAGATGAAGAACTCCCCGTTCCACGTTCGGCGGCGCAACGCATACAAATTCCGAGAAACCGCCCGGGTTAAACCCCGATTTCCTTATCATGGGACAGTTGGTATGTCTTCCGGAAAGACAGTGTCGGCACTTTTTGCAGGGAACATGATGAGTGGCCACTACCCTGTCGCCTACCCGGAACCGGCTCACTCCCGATCCAACTTCAGCCACTTCCCCCGCAATCTCGTGACCCAGCACTAGGGGAGCTTTCGGCACCCTGTACCACTCCATAAGATCGCTTCCGCAGATTCCACTCGCCCTGATCCTGATCAGTATCTCCCCCTCTCCCGGCTCCGGGCGGGGAAACTCCTCAATCCTTACGTCGCTGTTTGTGTGATAGACCGCGGCGAGCATGTCACGAGCCTTTCTCCCCGAGTTCCGTGAAAAGCTCGTGGGCCTGCTTCGGGGTCATGTTCTCGTGAACGATGCCGCGAATCGCCCTTAGAATCGCCACGGGGTTGTCGCGCTGCCAAATGTTTCTTCCCATGTCCACTCCCGCGGCGCCCCGGGATATGGCCTCGTGGGTCATGTTGAAAACGTCCATCTCGGTATCGAGCTTGGGACCGCCCGCGATCACTATGGGCACCGGGCAGCTTCCGGTTACTTTCTCGAAATCCTCGCAGTAATAGGTCTTGACTATGCGCGCTCCGAGTTCGGCGCATATCCTGCAGCAGAGCGCAAGATACCTTGAATCCCTTTTTTCAAGCTCCTTGCCGACGGCTGTTATCCCCAAAACCGGAATGCCGTATCTCTCTCCCCGGTTCACAAGCTCAGAGAGCCCGAGAAGCGTCTGTTTCTCAAACTCGGTCCCGACAAAGACTGAAAGCCCTACCCCCGCAACGTTGAGCCGTATGGCCTCCTCGAAATCCGTCGTAATGCCCTCGTTCTCAAGATGCGGCCCTGCAATGCTGGTTCCCCCCGAGACCCTGAGCACCACGTTTGCCCCCGAATCCGGGGAGACCGAGGTTCTGAGCACTCCCCTTGTGAGCATTATGGTATCGGCGTAGGGAAGAAGGGGTGTTATGGTTTCCTCGGGAACCTCAAGGCGGTGGGTCGGGCCGAGGAAGTAACCATGGTCAAGGGCAAGCATTACCGCCCTCCCTGTATCGGGCCTTATAATGCGGGCCATCCTGTTTTTCATTCCCCAATCCATAAAAACGCGTATCTCCCGTTTCGGCTTCGCTAAACTCTAGAGCACAACCCGCTGTATGTCAAACACGCGAAGAACTCCAGACCGCGGGTTTTTCATGCGCTCAGAAGTGCAGTCTCCCCCGTTACGGTATATACTTGCCCTAGATGAACATTTTCTTTGCGCGGGCAACTTGAAAGACGCCTCGCTCAGGAGAGCTTTTCTTTCATAAACACGCGGGAGGAGGAAAATGGCTGGAAAAATCTTAGGAAGGACCCCGGGCGCAAACGCGTTTTCACTGATTGCCGCGCTGCTTCTGTGTTTCACGGTTTTTTCCTGCGGCGGCGGCGACGATGACGGGAGCGCCACGCGCGAGGGCGGCCTCACGGTGGGGATAGTCTACGACACGGCGGGAAAGGAGGACAGGTCGTTTAACGAATCCGCCTATATGGGAATAAAGAGAGCCGAGGCGGAACTCGGAGCCCTTGTGAGCGAAGAAACAACGGATGGGTCCGAATCGAACCGCGAGGAGCTTGTCCGATCTCTCGCTTCTGATAACGACCTGGTTATAGCGGTCGGGTTTTCCTTTGACAGTTCAATAAAAAAGGTCGCCGCCGAATACCCCGGCACGAATTTCGCCGGAGTGGACATTCGGCAGGGAAACAACCCTCCGGCAAATTTCGCAAGCATGCTTTTCAGTGAAGAGGAGGGGGCCTTTCTCGTGGGCGCAGCCGCCGCGCTTATCACCAGAACAAACAAGGTCGGATTCATAGGGGGAGTCTGCTCCACGCCTGAGAGGATCATCGAAAAATTCGAGGCGGGATTCGTTGAAGGGGCGCGGATATGGAAACTGGGCATCGAAATTGAAACAGAATACCTCTCCCACAAGGATCTCTCGGGCTTTAACGATACTGAAGAGGCAGAAAAGGTTGCGGGCGGTATGTTCGAAAACGGTGCCGACGTTATTTTTCACGCGGCGGGGGCTTCGGGAACCGGTCTTTTCAGGGCCGCGGCGGATAAAAGCGAAGGAGGAGAACATCTCTGGGCCATAGGTGTCGATTCCGACCAGTACCGCACCGCGGACGAATCTTTGAGGGACCACATACTGACCTCAATGCTGAAAAGGGTAGACGTGGCGGTCTACAACATCATCGAAGCCCAGAAAAACGGGGAGTTCCGCGGAGGCGCGCTCAGACACGATCTCGCAAACGGCGGAGTTGACTACTCCACGTCGGGGGACTTCCTGGAAGAACACGTAATACACCGCCTGGAACTCTCCAAAGAGTGGATAAGGAAAGGCAGCCTGACGGTTCCGACGGTTCCGCTTAAGAACTGCGCACAACCACAGACCTATCCCTGAGAGAACATCGAAAGCCCCGCTTTTCTCGGAGCATCCGGCGCGGAAATCAGGAAATCCCCGCTAGCGCCCTTGAAACCCGGAAACCCTCAAGAGCGCGGGATATATGGTCTTCTGTGTGGGTCGCCATAAGCGACGCCCTTATCCTGCATTTTCCGGAGGGAACTGACGGAGGTCTTACCGCGGGAGTGTAAATTCCCCGTTCGCGAAGCGCCGAGGCCAGCTCAAGCGTGGCTTCCGGTTCTCCGGTCAGCACGGGCACGATCGCGCTTCGGGACGGAAGCACGTTAAATCCCATGTCGCAAAGACCCGTCTTGAACTTGTCCACGAGATCCATCAGATGCTTTCTCCTCTGCGGTTCACTCTCTATGATTCTGATCGCCTCGATCGAAGCGGCAAGAGATGCTGCGGGAAGGGACGTGTCGAAAATATAGCTTCTCACCCTGTTGCGGATGAAGTCGACAAGGCTTCGGCTGCCGGCAACGTATCCCCCCAGGGACCCGACGGCTTTTGAGAGAGTGCCCATGACCACGGGAACCCTCCGCTCAACCCCGAAGTGTTCCGTGGCCCCGCTGCCCTTTTTTCCAAGAACCCCCATCGCGTGAGCCTCATCCACCATGAGCATGCAGCCGTGGCGCTCGGAGATCGAGCAGATCTCCCCGATGTCCGTGAGATCCCCGTCCATGCTGAACACGGTGTCTGTGACTATGAGTCTCTTTCCTCCGCCCCGGCTTGCGGAAACCATGCGCCTGAGACTTTCGGTGTCAAGGTGGGGATAGACCTCTACCTTGGCCCGGGAGAGCCTGCAGCCGTCTATTATGGAAGCGTGGTTAAGCTCGTCACTGAACACCGTGTCCCCTTCCCCCACGAGCGCCGCGATCGTTCCCACGTTGGCGAGATAGCCGCTTGAGAAAAGAATCGCGGCCTCTGTGGACTTGAACTCAGCTATCCTCCTCTCAAGCTCGGCGTGAAGGTCGGAACTTCCGCTTACGAGCCGGGAACCTCCCGAGCCCGCACCGTACTCAGAGAGGGCACGGGCGGCCGCCTCCACCACCCTCGGGTCGGTCGAGAGACCCAGATAGTTGTTGGAAGCAAGGAGTATGTGCTTTTTCCCGCCGATTACTATCTCGGGAGACTGCCCCGAGGCGATTTCCGTAAGCGTCCTGAAAAGATTCTTTCCCCGGATGACCCTTAATTCATCCTCTATCCACTCAAGAGAATCGGGAGCTTCCATCCGCACTAACCCTCCTTAAGCAAGTTTCTTGCCAGACGCCGACCTCTCCAAATCCTCGGTTGACTATACAACCCATCTGAGTCGGGCCGTTTTTTTACGTGCCGCGAGACTGTTTTCAGGAAACCGGCAGAAGATGAATCAAGATTCGCCCATTGCTTCCGACAACAATTTCGACGGAATTTCCACTCCCCGCTTCATGTATTTGTCGACAGTGTTCCTTGCGGCAAGTTCCCCATCTTCACCCTGGCTTAGCAAGTTTGATAAAATTTGCAGAATTGCTTCTTCCGGGTAAGTCGGGGCAGCGCCATCCAGCATCTTCAGCCAGACCTCATTGGCTTCAAAGGGTTGCTTGCCGCTGAAACGGACAATGCTCTTCAGCAATGAGTGTGAATTGTGCGACTCATCAGCGTAAGGAGCTACATCCAAAAGTAGTTCTTTCCTTTCGTCATCAAGATAACCCACGAAATCGGCCCAACGACAAAGGCCAGATGCCAGCATTCTGTCCTGTTCAGTAGAGAAGTCCGTTAAATCCGCTAATAACGGCCACAACTCGTAAATCTTTTTTCTTAACTTGTCGTCATCCACTTTCGGGTATTTCCCGACAAAGTTGATCAGATTGTTGAGTTCCCAAGAATCTTCACGTGCAACAAGCGCAGATATCAGACTGCTACGGTCTTTCAGTCTCTCAAGGTCATCTATGTAGGCAATGGCTATGTTCTCTATAATCCTGCTCTTTACCTGCTGCTGAACCCTGTTGTCATCAAGCGCTTTTAAGAAATCGCCGTTCTCCCTCAGATGACGATAGATTTCCTCATACACATCCGTTACGTAGTAGTATCCTTCCATGGCGCAAAGCCATTTCATGTAATTTTCCTGATCAAAAATCACCTTGAGATTGGCACGGACCCACTCACGTGACATATACATAAAGCTGGGAAGATTCATCGTTACAAGAGCGGAAAATTCAAACTCTCCGATATCCGCCCGTCTGAGTTCAGCATCGTAGTAATGCTGGAAATTTCCCCATACTCCGGAATGATCCTTGTCATTCTCCATGTCCGACAGTCGGCACGATCGTAGCGTCAGGCTTATAAGCGCCGAAATACACCGTCCCCGAGGGCTGTTAATCGCGGTGATCACTTTGTCGTCTTCTTCCCTGAACTCTTCTCCCTTTTCGTTATCCAGCAGACAACCAATAAGTGATTCGACACGTTCGTGAATATCTTCATCAAACGCGTACTCGTCTGACTTCGCTCCTGATTCAAGCAACTGCGCTATCTCGCTTACCACCCAGCCTCTCTTTACCGCGGAGGCCTCGTAACGGTGAGAAACCCCTTCTTCACCGTGCGACTCAGGCTTGACAACCTCGGAACAAAATTCCAGCAGGGAACGCCAGACTTCCTTCCATGGAATATGGGCTCTTTCTTTCCAGAGCTCGCTGTATGCCTCTATAACGGCATGTACGTAAGCAAGGTCGAGATCTTTGAATCTCATAAGGTTGACGTGATAAAGCAAAGGTGATGTCTTGATAAGCTGCTTGACTTTTTCGGCTAATCCATTCCTTTCATGGGCAGCCAGCGTCTGGACCAGTTTTTCCGCTGAGAGTTCTTTTAATTCACTTAAGGAAACCTCTTTTCTGGCAGGAGGCCTCGCGGCAAAGATGGTCAGCATAAGTTCAGAATCGTCAATCAGGCGGTATTCCGGCAATCGCCCGGACAGTTTTTCGCTCTCGGAAAAAATTATGGGCACCCCTTCACCCCGTTTATCCATGATGTGCTGGCGTTTGCCGGAAAGATTCCCGGAAGGCATTGGGCAGCGGGCAAGCAGGCTTGCGAGCAATTCATTACGGCAGGCCTGACGTAGCTTAAGACTCTCAATCGTCATTGTGTTCGGAATTGCGCCCGGTGAAAAAAATTCCAGTCTGTCAGAAAACATATGCACCCGAATCTTCGAACTTTGAATCGAATAATCCCTGTGAGCCACGGCATTAACCAAGGCTTCAAACACAGCCTGCATGGAATATTGCGGAATATCGTGCCGGGCGGGATCTTTCACCGCGTAAACCCGCATGTTTTTTTCAACAAATTCGCATGCTTCGGCAATCTGAACATCTAAAGGACCGCTAATGTCTCTTGCGTCTATCTGACGAGATGAATTTCTTTCCGTACCACGATAACAAACGGCTTGAACAAATGCGTTTGCGATAAATTCTCCGGGATATCTGGTAGCCATTAATATGCCGCTTACGCTTGGAGAAATCAGCCCGTCCTCGTCCTCTGCAAGAAGCCCGAGTTTCAGCAGAAATTCTTCGTCGTCGCTTGGTGACAACGGCGTCCTGAACTTCTCCCAAAGTTCCTTTTCAAGACAGTTCCACAGTGCGGAGGGGACAGGCTGCTCATCAAACCTGATAATCCTGGTTTGACTTCGCTGTCGCAAGAACCTAGTTAACACATCCGTCGTCATCCGGCGCTTTGAACTCTCGATCCTGTGAAAATACCCTCCTGGACTCTGGTGAACATTGACACTTTTAGGTATATCCACGCAAATTATTACTAATGATTCTTCATCGCCTTGGAAAGAAACTGGCATTTTCCTGATTCGACATAGCAAAGGAGGATCAATCAAATCATTGCAGATGTCTTCAATCCACGCTTGGACTATGTCCAATTTTTCCTCTGGAATACCTGTCGGTGACCTAGATTTATCATCAACGCCGAGGACAAAAACACCACTCGCGGTATTGGCCATTGCGGCCAGTTCGTCGGCCATGCTCTTTCGGTGCGGGCTGGAAACCCGGGTTCCCCTATACCGAAGATCCTTCAACTCAAGAGAAGAATCCTCCCCAAGCTCAATCCGCCTTAACAGCTTGTCCATATTTTCCTTCATCATTAAACCTTGCTCATGGGCCTGGTAATAAAATAAAAGGGAATTCACTACTGTCCCGACGTTTTGAGCTGAGTGTGTTGTAACCACCTGACTATAAAGATAAAACAGCCGTTAAAGGATGCGTCTGACTTGAAGTTTAAAGTTCACTTTCCCATGATACCTGTATCTATCAGCATAACAGGAGGCAGATGTCATGTACACGGGGAAACTGGTTTTCTCTCAGCTCATGGAGCATCTTCCATGGGATACCTTCCATAGATACGTAAAACTTATAACGGCAATCACAAAGTCAAATCGTTCTTCTGCGCGGAGCAGTATCGCTGCACGGCCTTTGCGCAGCTTGCCTACAGAGATAGCCTTCGTGACGTAGAAACCTGCCTGCGCGCCCAAGCCAAAAAACTCTATCACATGGGAATCTCAAGCGGCATCTCACGCAGTACTCTTGCTGTCGCAACTGGCAAATCTACGCGGATTTCGCACAGCACCTTATCCGCAAAGCCCGCTTGCTCTATCGTGACGATGACAACGGGCTTGATATCCCCGACACTGTCTACGCACTGGATTCCTCGACCATAGACCTCTGTCTCAATTTATTCTCGTGGGCTAATTTCCGAAGAACCAAAGCAGCCGTAAAACTCCATACACTGCTTGATCTGCAAGGCTATATCCCCGCCTTCATTCACATTTCAGATGGCAAACTCCACGACGTCAATATCCTGGACAGGATTATTATCGAACCCGGAGCCTTCTATGTTATGGACAGAGCCTACCTGGACTTCACTCGCCTGTATCGTCTCCATCAGTCAATGTGCTTCTTTGTTGTTCTGCGAGCCAAAAAGAACACCCGGTACCGCCGTATTAAATCCCACAAGGTGGACCGTTCTACGGGGCTTATCTACGACTGGACAATTAAACTCTCAAAGAGCATTAAAGATTTCCCCGAACACCTGCGTGCAGTGGGGTATCGGTATAAGGAACGTAATAAGACCCTCATTTTCATTACAAACAATTTCTCGCTTCCTGCCATGACCATTTGCGAACTGTACAGGAATCGCTGGCATGTTGAGCTGTTCTTCAAATGGATCAAGCAGCACCTGAGAATCAAGAGTTTCTACGGAACCTCGGAGAATGCCGTGAAGTCCCAGATATGGATAGCGGTTTGGGTTTATGCGCTCATAGCCATCATAAAAAAGCGTCTTGGGCTTGAGCATAGTTTCCACACAATTCTACAGATTTTGAGTCTTACCCTGTTTGAAAAAATACCGTTAAATCAGTTACTTACGAAAGGACTGGATTTGTCTCCAGACTCAGTGTATCATAACCAACTGAAATTGTTTGATTAACATCAAGACACTGGTGAAGGGAATTATACTTTTTAGTTGACAAACCTTAATTTCAATCAGATTCTTCCTCTGAACCTTCGTCTTCTAACGTATTCAATCTGCACATACGAGACGGGATCACCGCCCATGAGTATCGAGATTACATCCTCAACATCAAGCTCGCTCATTTCGGGAACTATCTGCTTGGTAGTTTTGTTGCCCGGATTGTTGCTTTTTTCAGGTAATTAGTGCCCGTCAGAAAAGACCTTTTTCCGCCGATTTTCCGACAGAATTTCAGATAGCACTCGAGCTCCGACCAGCAATTCCCACTAAGTCCTAAAACTCCTTAAAACAAAGGGGTTGGGGATTTTGTTTTCGTAAACTTTCACTCCGTTTTCAGGCAGAATTCCCCGAATCTCCGACACTTTCCCCATAAATCAACACAGACTGTGTTCGTAATATATGGTAAACTGATTTTCAGGAACAACAACCATAGTTTGCTACCGGAGGTGGACTGTGAAGAAAAAAACTGCGCGCAAATTGCGCAAAAAGCTGAGCAAACCCGGTCTGCTTAAAACTGTTCGTGACTGTTTTGAAGAAATAGATGACACCATCACGGGCCGGAGTTTCACTCTTGCGGATTACCTTATATCGGGACTTGCGGTGTTTTCCCTCAAACACTCTTCCCTTCTTGAATTCGATAAAGCCGTCCACTCAGAGAAAACAGTGCGTGCCAATCTGAAGAATCTGTTTGGAATCGAAGAAGCTCCATCGGATTCGGGGATGAGAAAGCGTCTTGACGAGCTTTCGCCCACAACACTGCGCGGAGCTTTCAAGCGTCTGCTGAGTGAACTGCAAAGGGGAAAGGGGCTTTGTGGATACGAGTATATAGACGGTCACTACCTGCTCTCATTAGACGGCACGGGGTTTTTCTCTTCTCCGAGTGTGCATTGCGAGAACTGCTGTGAGAAGCATCACCGCGACGGCAGCGTTACGTATTATCATCAAATGCTGTGCGGGGCTATAGTGCACCCTGAGCACAAGCAAGTATTTCCGTTAGCTCCCGAGGGGATACTGAAAACTGACGGGGCAAAAAAGAACGACTGCGAGAGAAACGCGGCAAAAAGGTTCATAGAGGATTTAAGGAGGGAGCATCCACATCTGAAGCTCATAGTGCTTGAAGACGCGCTAGCTGCAAACGCTCCGCATATAAGGCACCTGATCAGCAATGATCTGAGGTTTATACTTGGGGCGAAGGAGAAAGGTAACAAGTATTTGTTCAAACAGGCAGACAGCAGAGCTGATACCGAGGAAGTGGAGATGGAGGGAGAGAATGGAATACGGCACAGGTTCAGATACGTAAACAACGTATCGCTTAACGCGTCGAACAAGGGGTTGAAGGTTAATTTCCTTGAGTATCATGAGACAAGGCCCGGGACAAAGAAGAACCCACAGAGCAGTACCATGCGTTTTTCCTGGGTTACTGACATAGAGTTGAACCGCAATAATGTGATGAAGATAATGAGGGCGGGGCGAGCGAGGTGGAGAATAGAGAATGAGACATTCAATACGCTTAAGAATCAGGGTTATCATTTTGAGCACAACTTCGGGCACGGCAACAAGCATCTTTCGGGAGTGTTCGGCAATCTGATGTTGCTTGCGTTTCTGATTGATCAGATAGAGATGAGGTGCTGCGGATTATTTATGGCAACCTTGGAGAACATGGAGAGGCTCAAGTACCTGAGGGACAAGATAAGGAGGTTTATTCTGGATTTTATCGTCCCTGACTGGGAGACTTTGTATATGAGCATTGTACATGGTCATCAGCACACTGAACTCACCCCGAACGAGTAGTGGGTTCCGGGGTGGATTCCGTTTCTGTAGAGATGGATAGTTGCGTGCAGAGGTTAAAATGGTATTCAAAAATCGGTTGGAATATGTGAATGGCTACGGCAATTGAGGGATTATTCAGATCTGTGATGCTTGAATCATGGATGAAAATCATGAAAAACTACCAGTTGCTCAGCAACTGGTACCCAATACACCGATAGTGGGAATTGCTGAGCTCCGACCCCCCTTCAGAACTCAAATGCACTACAAAATCACTAAATCATCCATTTTCTCCGATTTTCAGACAAACCTCCTCCCTACCACCTACCAAACAGCTTACCCATTCTGCTCCCAAGCTGCTTAAGCAGCTACAAGCAAGCACGGCTTGAGCTTTTTCTTCCACTTCTCCCTTTCTTTGTTCCTCACCAATACCCCAAGACGATGAATGTTGTACGCCAGAACCGATAACGCCACGCTCCTCGCAAACCCCGTCTTCCCGTGAACCCTTACCTTGTCACACCCCTTGTGATTCAACCCGTTTATCGCAGACTCCACAGCGGGATGCTGCTTCCTGGCTTCTGTAAATTCCTCTTTGTTCTGTCTCTCCTTGTCCTTTTCCCCGAGCTTCCCTTTTTTCGGCAGATAGTTCCCCTCCAGTATCTCATCAAGCCTCTTCCTGTTCTTCGGACTGTGGAACCCCTGATCAAAACTGCAACTCTCAAGCTCAGGGTACATCCCCCTGGTTTCCTCCATAATCGGCACGCACACATCCACATCGCTCTCTTCCCACATCACCCTGTGATTAAGAATGAACTGGTGCTGATCCTCCACTATGCACACAGGAACCCCGAATTCCACCGGCACTCCCGCCTTCCCCTTCGCTATCCACCTCGTATGAGGTTCAAACACCGAGAACACCTTCTCCTCCTGCGGTATTACTTCCCCATACACAATACGCCTGCGTACCTGGTCAACCTGCCGTATCGCATGCCCCTTGCAGTAGTTTATCCTCTGTATCCGCCACGCAGGCGCCCCTACCGCTAGAAGTTCGCATACAAGCTCGTTCGCGCGTCTTACCATCTCCTCGCATAAACCAAGATACTTCTCCAGACTCCCCGGATTGCGGTTCCTTGCTTTCTTCGTCCTTATCTTGTTATAAACCTTCCCCGTCTTCTTGCTCAAACGGTTCCGTGTTCTCTATCTTTATCGCAAGAATTATACCCATAATCATATACTGTTAGTAGCAAGTGAATTGACCGGGTCTAGATTTTTCGTTTAGGAGGTCTATGAATCGGACAAAGTTACTGCAGAAGATGCGGACGATGCGATTTGAGCAGACATGCCGGAGATGGAAGGACAAGGAGTTGAGGCAAGCGGGGGCGGCAGAGAATACCGCTTGCATCTGTCAGGCTTGCCTCTTTCCCGTGTCTACCCAACGCAGATTCATCCGGTCGCCTTGCAGCAGATTTGGGAGGCGGGGTTCCCAGTCCACGGAACAACCGCTCTATTCAGTTACCTTTTTTATTGAGAGATAGGTCGCCCGCACGAGCTTTGCGAGATCGTCCATCCCGATTCCCACGGGAGGCATGAGCACGACCACGTCCCCAAGCGGTCTTATCAAAACCCCGTGCGAAAGAGCCTCTTCGGCGACCCGCCACCCCATTCTCTCTCCAGCCTCGTAGGGCTTTTTCGTCTTCTTGTCGCCAACGAGTTCGATTCCGACCATAAGCCCCTTGTTTCTTACGTTCCCGACGTGGGAGAGGCCCTCGAACTCGCGAAGCTCGTTCTCAAGGAACTCAATTTTTTCCGGAAGGGAAGCCAAGGTGTCGTTATTTCGAAAGGCTTCGAGATTTCCCATGGCGGCCGCGCAGGAAAGAGGGTTGCCCGAGTAGCTGTGACCGTGAAAAAAGGTCTTGAACTCCTCATAGTCTCCCAAGAACTCCTCGTATATCTCATCGGTCGTAACAGTCGCCGAGAGCGGGAGGTACCCCCCTGTCATCCCCTTTCCCAAAACCATAATGTCCGGCGTCACGCCGTCGTGCTCGCACGCGAACATCTTCCCGGTTCTTCCGAATCCGGTAGCCACCTCGTCAACTATCATGAGCGCGTCGTAGCGCGTGCAGTACTCCCTAACTTTCGCAAGATAGCCGTCGGGAGACACCACCATTCCCCCCGCGGCCTGAACGCACGGTTCAAGTATGACGGCGGCTATCTCCTCGCGGTTCTCCCTCAGGATTTCCCCAAGTTCATCCGCGCACGCGATTCCGCATCCGGGCCAGGTCTTTTCGAGCGGACACCTGTAGCAGTAATAGGAAGGAGCCCTGTAGGTCTTGAACAGAAGGGGTGAGAAAGCCTTGTGAAAAATGTCGATTCCCCCTACCGATACGGCTCCCAGTGTGTCTCCGTGATAGCCGTTATCAAGGCACACAAACGCCTTTTTCTCCGGCCTGCCCCTGTTGCACCAGTACTGAAACGCCATCTTGAGCGCGACCTCGACGGCGCTTGCCCCGTCGCCCGAGTAAAAAACCTTTTTCAGTCCCGGGGGACATATCTCGACAAGTTCCTTCGCAAGCTCGGCGGCCGGAGGGTTGGTTATTCCGAGAAGAGTGCTGTGGCTCACGAGCTCAAGCTGTTTTTTTATGGCCCCGTCGATCTCGGGCACCGCGTGGCCGTGGATGTTGACCCAAAGGGACGAGACGCCGTCTATGTATTTTCTTCCCTCGGAATCCACGAGATACGATCCCTCCGCGCGCTCGATCACTATGGGATCCCTGCTCGCGTAATCCTTCATCTGGGTAAACGGGTGCCAGACGAACTCCCTGTCGTAGGAACCTATCTGTTTTGATCTGTCGCTCATCTCGGTCCGTAAGGAGCTAGAGGATGCCCCGAGTGAAAAGAATATCATGAAAATGCCGCGACGGGGTCAGTTAAGAATTTCTTTCCTGACCGGCATCTGCAGGTCATCAAGCATCCGGAGGTCTTCCTGGGGCGTGCGTCCGGGAGTGGTAAGGTAGTTGCCGAGGATCATGGCGTTCGCCCCGGCCACAAGACCCATGGCCTGAAGGTCTCTCAGGGTAACCTCTCTTCCGCCGGCCGTCATTATTATCTTGTCCGGCAGCACGAGCCTGAAAATCGAGATGGTTCTTACGGCTTCAAGCGGCTCTATGGTCTCAAGGTTCTCAAACGGAGTTCCGGGTCTCGGGTCAAGGAAGTTTATCGGAACCCAGGTGGGATCAAGATCCCTTATCTCGAAAGCGAACTCAATTCTCTGACGTATGCTCTCCCCCATGCCGAGTATGCCGCCCGAGCAGAGGTTCATTCCGGTTTCCTTTACCAGAAGAGCGGTGCGCAGCCTGTCGTCGTAGCTGTGGGTTGTGCATATGCTCGGGAAATGGCTCCTGCAGGTCTCGACATTGTGGTTGTATCTCCACACCCCGTGGTCCCTGAGCTCGTATGCCTGTTCCCTTGTAAGATCGCCGAGGGAGCAGCCGACCTTGAGGTTCGTTTCCGCGCAGAGAAGATCAACGGCCTCGAGAACCTTTTTGAATATCCTCGGCGTCGGACCCTTGGCGCTTATCACTATGCAGAAATCCATGGCGCCCATCTTCTCCGCCTGCCTCGCGGCCCCAAGTATCCTCTCGGCAGCCATCAGCGGATGAGCTTCCACCTCCGTGTCGAAATGGGCCGACTGGGAGCAGAAGGAGCAGTCCTCGGGACAGTTCCCCGTCTGTGCGCTTATTATCGAGCGCAGAAACACCCCGTCGCCCTTGTACTTGAGAGTCACCTTCCTCGCAAGCGATATGAGTTCCGAGAGACGCTCCGCGGGAAGTTCCGAGAGCGCGAGGGCGTCAGAGAAGGTTATGTCTTTTTCTTTTTTGAGAAGCTTTCCGGAAACCGCGTCAAGAATATCCATTTCAGTTACCTCGGAGTCTTAAGTCTAGGAAAGTCTAGGTTACAGAAACAGGTGGGATTGTCAAACAACTGGGCGGCGGAACAAAGGCAGGGACAGTATCCCCGCGAGTTAAGCGGAATACTTGCGCCCGTTGAACGAAGGCGCCGTCCCGCCGGTTTTTCATATGATGAAGCGCCTTGTCCTCGGGGAAATTTCTGTTCACCCCTCGGGATTCCTGAGTCCCGAAGGGCAGTCTTTTTTGTTCTCGCGCGTTAAAACCTCCTGAGCAGACGAAACGGCGATGTTTTTCCACTTGAATTCAGTGGGGCTTTTATGATTTACTATGTGCATAAGGCTATGCTATGCTGGGTTTCAGGTTGCCATTTCAGCATGCAGAAAAACCATGGAGGTAATGATGAGGATAAATTTAAGAATCAAGAGAATGATTCTAGGCTTGTTTTTTGTCTTAGGGGGGGGGCTTGTTTTTTCATTCGGCATTGAGGCATCCGCTAGCGACGGGGACGATACGGGTAGAGTTGCGGAAAAGGTTGATCCTACTGACCAGATGGAAGTGGGCGAATTTCTCGATAAGGTAGTACATGATTATGAAGAAGTTTATAACGCAAACTTTGACCCGGACAACCTCGATGTGCTCATCAGAGAAGTCACATTATACAACAGGGCGGTAAGGCAGGAAGGAGACTACAAGCACGGTGAAGTTTATTCATTGAGCATAAACAACAGAAATATAGTAACGAATCACGCGGGATATCCCGACCTGTTCGGTTACAGGTTCGTCTCGGATGCCTCGGGTTCCGATGTCTCAGGCACTATAAACAGTTTAATTGAGGGCGCAGCAAACGAAATGCCCGGTGAGAATCACTGTGAAACTTACGGCCAAGCCGAAAGAGCAGCCTGCGCGCGCAAGGTGCTGGATAACCTCGGCGGACATATAACGTTCATAGCGGGTCTTCACCACGATGGGGATGACACCGCTTTTTCGGAGCCTGAATGTACAGGGTTCACACTTGAGACTTCAGCTGAGTATGTACATGAAGACCCTACAGATGGGAATCTTGAAGCTTACGTGAAAGAGGTTATAGAGGTAGCTCAAAAGCAATTTCAAAACGCATTTCTGGCAGCAGTAGGAGCAGGCGGTGATCAGAACCAAATCCGGTTAAACACACTCACAAACCTGAGTGACCAATCCGCTTGCTACAGGATAGGAGATCTCAGGCATGAAAACATATATACCTTCATAATGGAGGCGAAATCGGATCCGGAAGAACCCGCCACGGTGCTTATAAACGGAAACAATTTTGATCTTAACGGCAGCAACCTGGATCTGAACGATGACAGGCTGTCAGGAGAACAGAATATAGCGAAACTGTTCAGCCAGGAACTGGGAAACGTAGAAATCGGAAGTTCCGCTTACGTAAATTATCACTGGGATGACCCCGCGAATCCTGACGATAACGTTGCAAACTTTCTTGAAAACAAAAAGGTTCCCGGCACTTCATGCAAGAGAAGCTATATCGAGGTGGCAAGCATAACCGCGATGGTGACAAACCTCCCTCCGCAGCTCTACATCTTCGGTTCCGGAACTTATCCCGGAGATGATGCGTGCGAGGTTGAAGAAGATGATGACGGGGGATGTGCGATTGCGGGTGCGGCAAATACTTACAAAGGCGCGTTGCTTAACCTGTTCGTTATGGCTTCCGTTCTGTTCCCGGTCGTTTTCCTGAGAAGGCGCGCGTAGAAGGTTTCCAGAATACCGGTTTCCAAAACAAGACTGCCGGTAAATATCTGCTGAACAGGGGCGGCCTTGAGGCTGCCCCTGTTTTTTCAGGTTCTTAAAACATCCTGATGCCAAACCCGGAAATCAGTACATTCGGTATCGAAACATTTTCCGGCAGCCGTATCCTGCAAACTCCCTGTTATAATTAGCGGCGCTTTGCCGCCCGCTGTTTACGCTCCACCACATGCGTCGCCGCGGGCCATGTAAAACTCGCTTCCGGCTGACTGACCTTATCTTTGCCGGATGGGATTCGAACCCGCCGGCACACTGCGAAAAATTTACAGCTAGGTCGTAGACCCCAGCACCTTTCCCTGGCACGGCGCAAATGCCTCAAAAAAAATGATGCTGTTGATTTAGTCCCCACAATGTTATATTTGGTAATAAAAATTCTTGCTGACTGGCCAGTTGCCGTCGTACTGCTCTCAGAATTCCCGGCAAAGTGCCAGACAGCGCCTTTCGAATTTAACTCTTAAGTCTTTGTCGAAGCAGGCATGAGAGATGAAGAAAACATTTTCAGGCGAAGAAAAATGTTTTGACAATACGGGCTTGGGATGCAGTATCGGCTTTAGCGATTCCTTGCCGGTGGCGAACCACCACGACAATCCCTGGTGCTGGCGAGGCGAGAGGTTCGCAGGGTGAAACTGTCTCTCAGGCATCTTGCGGGCGGAAGCGGTGACGAAACCCTGTTCTCTCTTGCGCTTCCGGCGCTGTCGGCCGGGGTCACCGCGGGTCTCTGTCTGCTGGTCATTGAGATTGCCTTCGGAACATTCATATTCTCCGGAGCGCTGGCCCCGTATTCCTCCCAGGGCATCGGCCTGATACTGTTCGGAAATTTCGCCGCGTGCCTGCTTATCGCTCTTATAGGAGGTTACCGCGGCACAATCGCTGGGCTCTCTCCCCTGTTTGTGCCCGTGATGGCAACCATTGCGGCCACGATGAAAACGGATGCCCAGGCGCTCTTCGTGACCACGGCCTGCGCGCTGATCATCAGCGCCGTGGCCGCGGGTACGTGCTGCCTTCTGGTCGGGCAGTTCCGGCTCGCCAACCTGCTGCGCTTCATCCCGTATCCGGTGGCAGGAGGGTTTGTTGCAGGGATCGGGGGGGTCGTCTGTCTGGCGGCCCTGTCCCTGATGGGGGCAGGTCCGGGCTGGCGGGGGACGGCGCTGCTGGAGCCGACTGTGCTGTGGACATGGTTCCCGGGCGTCGCCTACGGGGTGCTCCTTTACGGCGCCGTCAGACGTTGGGGAAATCCCGTGATCCTTCCGGCAAGCATTCTGCTCGCGATCGCCGCGTACCATCTTGCTCTCTCGGCCCTCGGCATTTCCGGCGCCGAGGCAAGGGCGGATGGACTGCTTCTTGTCAGCACGGCGAAGGGAAGCCTGTGGCCGGCGCTGTGGCCGAGCGACTTCGCGCACGTGGACTGGTCCGCGATTATCGGACAGATACCGAACATTATGATGCTGATTCTTATTGCCCTGATCTGCGTCATCGTGGATGTCGCCGGACTCGAGGCCGCCGTGGGCGAGGATATGGAGTGGAACCGCGAGTTCCGGGCGACGGGCCTTGCCAGCATCATTGCCGGATCCGGCGGGGGAACAGCGGCGACCATAATCGTTTCCGCATCGATCCGCAGCAAGATATTCCGCGCTACCACGCGGCTGACAGGAGTAATCGCGGCCTGCGTAGTGGGGGTTGCGCTGCTGTTTGGCGACGGAATGCTGGAACTGGTGCCGACCGCGTTTGTCGGCGGCATGCTGGTCTTTGCCGGCCTCGTCATGCTGGACCAGGGACTGGTGAAGACCCGTGAACGCCTGCCCAGGACGGAATACGCAATCATCCTCCTGATCTTCATCGTCATCATCTTTTTCGGCCTGCTGGAGGGCGTGGGCGCCGGCATGGCGGCCACCATGGTGTTCTTCGCCGTGCGTCTGAGCCGGGTGGACACGATCGAGTCGCACTTCACCGCGCGCGAGCGTCGCAGCAACAAGGTCCGCCCGGTTCCCGACCGCGCCATCCTGCGGGCGGAGGGAGGCCGGGTGCAGGCGTACAAGCTTCAGGGCTATATCTTCTTCGGCAGCGTCAGCACCCTGGCCGACCGTCTCAGGGAGTCCCTGGACGGCCCGTCGCGCCCCACCTGCCTGATAATCGACTTCTCCGATGTCTCCGGGTTCGACTTTTCGGCTGTGAGCGTGGTGGCCCGATTCGTCAAGCGGGCAAACGCGGCGGGGGTGCGCGTGGTCCTGAGCGGCCTTTCGGAGAAACTGCGCTTCAGTCTCGAGAAGAACATCGATTCTTCGGTGTTCGCGGAGTTGTGGCTTGAGTCAAACGCCGATCACAGCCTGGAGCGTTGCGAGGATCTCATCATCGGGGCGTGGAAGGCGGGCGCGGCCACGGCGGAGCAGCACGCCTCGCTGCTTGAACAAACCGTCGATGACATTGAACGCTACCTGGAGCGGCAGGTCCGCTTCGAGGACCTCATAGAAACGCTTCGGCCGTGGCTTGTCCCCCGGAACTATGCCGCCGAGGATATCATCGCGGGACCGGACCTCCGGAGCGAAGGCCTGCAACTGCTGCTGTCGGGCCGCGCGTCCGTCTACAATTCCGCGGGCCTGCGACTCCGCCAGTGCGGCCCCGGCGACGTGATCTGGCCGTCCAACCCGTCGGCCGACACGGAAACGACGATAGTCGCGGACGAGCCATGCTCCGCAATGCTGCTCACTCCCAGTGCCCGGATCTGGATGGAGAAACACGAACAGGGAATGGCGATCGATCTGTATCAGTATCTGCTTGCCGAGCATTTCAGAACCGAGGCGGACGAGAGCGCGGGGGGAGATGAAACAGACTGCCGGGAGCGATGAAGGCATCCGGTGCCTGCGGGCTCTCTTGGCGGCGGATAAGCCTGTGCCGGAGCCGGCTTCGACACAGGCGAGGCTCTTGGATGGGAAACGATGAACAAATCTGAAGAACGTAAGACCTTGTGCAGGACTTGCTGGACACATCTGTTAAGAATATTCTGCTCGGAACACCCTATGATTTTTCGTAAAAGCAAGGTTCCTCTGAAACAGGAAGTCCGATATCTGGTACTCGACCTGTCCATCAGACAGATTGTAAAGAGCGCACAGAATTATCGTCTTGAACATCACTGTCTCGTCCCACTGCTTGCGTCCGGCGCTTGAATTGCCCTCCCCCCTCGCGGGCTCCTACCACACCGACCTGAGACGGGGAAAGAACAGTTCCCAGAGGATAATTGCGTTTAGTTGAACAAAAAGCCTTTCTTCTCATCCGGTCTCATATGCCTTCACTCTTCTCCGAAATACAGCTTGTTCCACTTTCCTTGCTCCGGTATTGGCTGATCTGACAGGGGCAGTCTTGGGGACTGCTCTTGTTTTTTCCGGCGTTTGAACGCACTTTATTAACAATCCCGAAACGAGGCGACAAAACATCGAGCTGCTCCCGGGCGGATGCGCGTGAGGAACTGTCTGTTATAATTCTCAAGACATGGCAAGTACGGAAATAAAGTGCAATCTCTTCATTGACGGCGAAGAAAGGGAGCCGCAAGGCGGTGTCTACTCCCTAAGGGAGAACCCCGCGACGGAAGAGCCCCTGGCGGAGGTCGCCCAGGGAGGGCCGGAAGATATTGACGCAGCGGTTCGAGCCGCCGAGCGCGCCTTTCCGGCGTGGTCGAGACTCCCAGCGTCGGAGCGAGCCAGGTACCTTCTCCGGATAGCGGAGACTCTCTCTCGCAACAAAGACGCAATAGCCATTGTAAACACACGCGAGACGGGAAAGCCCATACGCGAGAGCGCAATGGTCGAAATAGGCGGTTCGGTGAGAACGCTTGAGTACTACTCGGGAGCGCACACCCGCCTTAACGGAGAAACCATCCAGGTAAACGAAAACCAGATATCTCTCACCATAAGGGAACCCGTGGGGGTAGCGGCGCACATAATCCCGTGGAATTTTCCCCTCCTTCTTTCCTTCTGGAAAATAGCCCCGGCGCTGGTAGCCGGATGCACCGTGGTAATAAAGCCCGCGGAACTCACCTCATGCGGAATCTTCGAGGCGGCCAAGCTCTGCGGAGAAGCGGGACTCCCAGACGGCGTGCTTAACGTGGTGCCCGGAGAGGGAGCGGTGGCGGGCCAGGCGCTTACCGAGCACCCCGGGATAGGCAAGATAGCGTTTACGGGTTCGACCGAGGTCGGAAAAAGCGTGATGAGGACGGCCGCAGACAAAATAAAGAGAGTGTCCCTTGAGCTTGGCGGCAAGGCCCCGTGCATAGTCTTTTCTGACGCGGATGTCGAGGGGGCCGTCGAGGCATCTCTTCGCGGAGGCTTCTTTAACCAGGGAGAGAACTGCACCGCCGTTACCAGGCTCATGCTCCACGAGGAGATATACGACGAGTTTCTCTCCGCCTACCTGGACAGGGTCTCGAGGATAAGAATCGGGGATCCCGAGGATCCCGAAACCGAGTTCGGAACTGTGATCTCGAAGGAACATTACGAGAGCGTGATTAACTACATAGAAAAAGGCGTCTCGGAAGGGGCGCGGGTGATCGCGGGCGGAGACCGCCCAGAGGGGTTCGGGAGGGGTTATTACATAGCGCCGACGGTTCTTGAGGATGTCCCGCCGGGCTCAACCCTCGTGCGCGAGGAGGTTTTCGGGCCCGTGGTATGCGTTATGCCCTTCCGGACCGAGGAAGAGGCCGTCGCAATGGCAAACGACGTCGAGTACGGGCTTGCCGGGGGAATCTGGACCCGGGACATAAACCGGGCGCTTCGGGTCGCGAAGGCCGTAAAGGCAGGATACCTGTGGGTAAACACCTACGGGGGAATAATTCCCGAGACTCCCTACGGGGGATTCAAGCAGAGCGGAGTCGGCAAGGAACTCGGGGCGGAAGGCATAGACAACTACCTTGAGACCAAGTGCGTAAATATCTTTACCGGAGAGAGCGCCGGGAAGTGGTACAAGGGATAGCCTGTGAATTTCGAAGACATAATCTACGAAAAAACGGACGGTGTGGCCTTCGTTACCATAAACCGCCCAGGAATGCTTAACGCCTTTCGGGACGTGACGCTCCGCGAGATGATCGCGGCCCTTACCGACGCGTGGGGAGACGCCGGGGTCGGCGTGGTGGTCCTGCGGGGCGCGGGGGACAAGGCCTTTTCAAGCGGAGGAGACCTAAAAGGAAAAAACCGGGCCCGGGAGGAGAGGACGACCTCCTCGGGGTCGGAGACTACCTCTCCCATGTTCACTACCTCGTAAGAAACATTCCGAAGCCGGTCATAGCCGCGGTCAGAGGCTACGCGATAGGCGGAGGAAACATATTGCAGTTCATCTGCGATCTCACCATAGCTTCAGAAGATTCGATCTTCGGGCAGGTGGGACCCAGGGTCGGAAGCGTCGACCCGGGCTTCGGAACGGCTTACCTCTCAAGACTCATCGGGGAGAGAAAGGCAAGGGAGATGTGGTATTTATGCAGGAGATACTCTGCCGCGGAAGCCCTCGAGATGGGACTCATAAACAGGGTCGCTCCCCCGGAAGAGCTTGACTCGGAGGTCAGGCTCTGGTGCGAGGAAATCCTGTCCAAAAGCCCTACCGCCCTCAAGCTTGCCAAGTACTCCTTTAACTCTGAGACCGACGGCCTTTTCGGAATATCGAGCATGGGCAAGGCATCCCTTGACCTTTTCAAAACGACTGACGAGGCCGCCGAGGGAACAAAGGCGTTTGTGGAGAAAAGACCGCCCGATTTCTCGCGCTACGGAAAGTAGCCTGTGCCGGATGCAGGCGGTAATTTCAGAAATCTTCGGGTTAAGAGGAGTCCCCGTGTGTTTTTTCTGTTGTGGTTTTTAAGTTTGAAACCGCTGTGGTAAATTACAATGTGTTATTTAAGAAATTTTTATGCACGTAACAAAACTACAAGATAAGAAATGAATACCAATTCAAACAGCCATCTATCTGAAATTGAAATTGAACCCATAGAATCCGAAGAGGAAGATTACCGCAGTTCTCCACCAGAATACAGAATAATAAACTATCCGGCAGATTTCACGCTTGAGGTATTGCACCAGCAATGGAAATCAGAGGAAATAAAAATCCCTTCCTTCCAAAGGCAGTTTGTGTGGAGCAAACCCCAAGCCAGTAAACTGATTGAGTCTTTTCTTCTGGGATTGCCGGTTCCCGGAATATTTCTATACAAGGAACGTAAAACTGGAGAATACCTGGTTATTGACGGGCAGCAACGCCTGAAAAGTGTATTTTTTTACTTGGAGGGGAGATACTCTTCTGAAACCCAAGCATTTCGTCTGAGAGGTTTGAACAAGGAAAGCCGGTTCTGCGGGAAGAGTTTTGAAGAACTCAACGAAGCAGACCAAAGAAATCTCAAAAACTCTGTATTACGTGCATTTATCGTCCAGCAGATCGACCCGCAGGATAGCAGCAGCATATATCATATTTTTGAAAGGCTTAATACAGGAGGCACTTCGCTTGCAAACCAAGAAATTCGCAACTGCATCTACCATGGCGATTTTGTCGACTTCCTTGAAAAACTGAACAGTTTTTCAGACTGGAGAAAGATTCTGGGGAAGGATGGTCCAGACAAACGTTCAAAAGATATTGAACTCATTTTAAGATTTTTAGCCATATCAGACCCTTCGGAATACAAAAGGCCCATGAAGGACTATCTCTCAGTGTTTATGGAAAAACACAGAAACGCTTCTGGGGAAACCCTGTCTGTAATGGAGGAAACATTCAAAAAGACATGCGCCGATGTTGTAGATTCACTTGGCGAAAAACCATTCCACATTAGCGCAGGAATGAATTCAGCGGTGTTCGACTCCGTAATGCATGCTTTTTCCAGTAACTTAACAGAAGTACCATCAGATATTAAGTCCCGCTATAAAAATCTAATAGGTGATGACGGTTACAAGCGTTGCATAAAGAGTTCAACTACTAACGAAGAAACAGTAAGGGAACGGCTTCGTTTAGCATCTGATCTGCTATTTCCCGAATAGATTACTCCTCCCGTAATCATGAACATAGAAGAAATTGATCAGGCACTGGAGGACATACAAGAGTTCTCAGGAAACGAGAGAATCAAAAACCTGCTGACGCAAGCTCTTCTGATCCTGATATGTGCACAGTTTGAAAAAGAAATCATGAATTTCTTAACACAGCGATGCGCATCAGTGTCAGACAAGGCTATTAAAAACTATATAAGCGACCATATGCAGAGGTCAGCAATACAGAGCCTGAAGATAACAGATCTTTCCGGACTGCTAGGGAAGTTCGATTCATCCTACAAAGAGACATTCCAGCAAAGAATCAGCAATAACGAACAGGCAGCAACAAAATATGACAGTATCCTGACTAATCGCAATAGTGTTGCACATGGTGGGAGAACCAATGCAACTTTCGAAGATGTAAAGATGTACTATAAAGAGAGTCGTGTAATACTGGACTACTTTAAACAGGCACTCCGCGTGGATTAGAAAATTTCCTAAAAGCGACTAAACTGCTAATCTCCAAGTGGATTTAAAAACGTAACCTCTGATTGCAGATTAAAAGGGCAAGGTAACTGCAACCCTTACTTGATGACCCAGCCAGAACAAGAAAAGGGAAAGATTAACAAACCTGACTGTACAAGTCCCAATTATTTGTGCAAGAGGCTCAAAAGATAACCAGCTTAGGTAGCGTCTGGTTTTGTTCCAATTGTCTTTTTGAGAAGACACATGTAGGAACCTTCTTGCAATACCGGCAGTTTATCTGAAACTGCCGACAATAACTGAACAGGCAAGAACAGTCTTGCGCGGCCGTCACGGTGATCCTATTCTCGTAAAGGATAATCTCGCTCTGTAGAAAAAGTAGCAGTTCTGTGTGTGAGAAGGGAAAAAAGGAGAGCAGGAATCGCTGTGAAGCAGAAAAAACTGCTTGAAATGTCGCAAAAACAACCCGGATTCAGGTTTTGTATGTGCTCAAATTCAGAATAGGATTGTCGTGCGCGGCCGTTTCCCCAGCTTGAATTATCCAAACTTTACTCTATAATACAGGGTTTTTATATTTTCGGGTCTGCCATGGAAATACAGCACATGAAAATATTCAGCGGCATGTCGAATCATCCCCTTTTTGAGGATGTATGCGACTATCTTGACGTCTCCCCCGGGCAAATGGAGATAACCCGTTTCAGCGACGGGGAAATCTTCGTCGACATAAGGGAGAGCGTGAGGGGTTCAAACGTGTTTCTGATACAGTCCACGTGCCCTCCCGTAAACGAGAACATTATGGAGCTTCTCGTGATCGCCGACGCGCTCAAGCGGGCATCGGCAAGATCCATAACCGCAGTCATACCGTATTACGGGTACGCAAGGCAGGACCGCAAGGTTCAGCCGCGCGCCCCGATAAGCGCCAAACTCGCCGCGGACCTGATAGTCGTGGCGGGAGCGAGCAAGATAGTTACCATGGACCTGCACGCCGGCCAGATACAGGGGTTTTTCGACGTTCCGGTAACCCATCTCTACGCCACGCCCGTGATAATCAACTACCTGCGGGAAAAGTACCCCGACGGCGAACTGGTAATCGTCTCCCCGGACGCGGGAGGGGTTGAGAGGGCAACTGAGTTCGCGGACAGGACCCACTCCGAAATCGCCATCTGCTACAAGAGAAGACCCGCGCCCAACGTCGCGCAGATCAGCAACATAATCGGCGACGTGGAAGACAAGCACGCGGTAATCGTAGACGATCTGGTGGACACGGCCGGAACCGCCACGGAAGCCGCAAGAGTGCTTCTTAGCAAAGGCGCGAAAAGCGTATCGCTCTGCTGCACCCACGGCGTCCTCTCGGGACCCGCTCTTGACAGGATAAACAGCTCGGATATTGACGAGGTAATAATCACAAACACCATTCCCCAGCAGGAAAACCAGAAAAAAAGCGCGAAAATCACGGTGCTCAGCATCGCCGACCTGATCGGCGAGGCCATAAGGAGAACGGCGCTCGGGGAATCGATAAGCGCGCTTTTCACCTAAACGAAATCCAGGAGAAAAACATGGTACAGAGTTCACTTCGGGTAAAACCCAGAATAAGAATCGGCAAAAGCGGAGCCAGGGAAGTAAGAAAGGAAGGAAACATACCGGCCATACTTTACGGACAGGGGGAGGATCCGGTACCGCTTGTGGTGCGTCCCGACGAATTTAAGCGGGCGCTTTCAAACAGCGCCGGAATAAACACCGTCCTGGAACTTGAGATAGACGGCTCAGAAGCCCCGGCGAAAAGGTTCTCAATGGTAAAGGAAATCCAGAGAGACCCCATTAAAAACAGGGTGATCCATCTTGACTTCCTGGCTATCGACATGAAAAAAAGCGTAAGGGTAAAGGTTCCGGTAAACACCCGGGGAAGGTCCGAAGGGGAGAGAACAGGGGGCAGGCTAGAAAAACTGATGAGAACCATTGACCTTGAATGCCTGCCGGGCCACATTCCCGATTCTATAGAAATAGACGTAAGCTCTCTCGGCATAGGGGGATTCGTGGACATAGAAGGCCTTTCACTCGGCGAGGGAGTAAAACCGATCAGAGACACAAGCGAAAAAGTCATCCAGGTGATAGCGCAGCGCTCGACAGAGGAAATGCAGGACGAAGAAGAAGAGGAACAGGAAACAGAAGCCGAGGAAACCCAGGAATAATTTGCCAGATCCATGCGATACCTGATTGCCGGCCTGGGAAATCCCGGTTCCGCCTACGACAACACGAGACACAACATAGGCTTCCGCGCGGCTGAACGCGCGGCTGAACGCCTGGGAGTAAAAATCGGGAAAAAGAAATTCAGAAGCCTCTGCGCAGAAGCGGTCTACTCGGATGAAAAGCTGCTGATAATAAAGCCCCAGACCTTCATGAACGCAAGCGGCGAGGCGCTTCGCGAAGCAAAGGAATTCCACAGGATAGCGCTCGAGCAGATAATCGTGGTTTACGATGAGCTTGATCTCCCCTTGGGAAACATAAGGGTGAACAGGGGAGGAGGCTCGGCCGGGCATAATGGAATAAAATCCGTGATGGCTTCTTTGGGTTCCGGGGAGTTCTGCAGGGTAAGGATCGGCATAGGGAAACCCTCGGGGAAAAAAGAGGGCCGGGATCACGTTCTCTCAACGTTCGCCTCAAACGAGAAAGACACGGCGGCGGAAATGGTCGAGACCGCGGTCGAGGCGACGTTTGAGATAATAAATGCCGGGGTGGACTCGGCGATGAACAGGTTTAACAGTCGACTGAACTGAAAAAAACAATTCTCTACTAGGAGGAATTTACCAATGGGTATGGGTGAAGTACTGGCGGGCAATATAGGACTTGTGGGAATCGTGGTAGGTCTTATCGTGCTCCTATACGCGCTATTTGTATACAGGGGGATAGACAAGCTTCCTCAAGGAAACGACAAAATGAAACAGATCGCTTCTGCGATTCACGAGGGAGCGATGGTGTTTTTGAAAAGGGAGTACAGGATAATCGGCCTTTTCGCCGCGATTGTTTTCGTTCTGCTCTCGGTGTTTCTTGGAATTGAGACCGGAGCAGCTTATCTCGGCGGGGCGGTCTGTTCGCTTATAGCCGGATTTTTCGGCATGAAGTCAGCCACGAAAGCTAACGTGAGAACGGCACAGGCCGCAGCGACCGAGGGACAGGGAAAGGCCCTTGAGGTGGCTTTCCGGGGTGGAAACGTGATGGGGCTTTCGGTCGCGGGTCTTGGTCTTCTGGGACTCTCAGTCGTTTTTCTTCTGGGAATCGACATTCAGACAAAGCCTGAAGACGCCTCTGCTTTTACCGCGTTCTTAAAGGAATTCGGAGGAGTGATAGGAGGGTTCGCAATGGGAGCCAGCACCGTGGCTCTTTTCGCAAGGATAGGCGGAGGGATATTCACCAAGGCCGCTGACGTCGGAGCGGACCTCGTCGGAAAGGTGGAAGCCGGAATACCGGAGGATGATCCGAGAAATCCGGCCACGATCGCAGATAACGTCGGAGATAATGTCGGAGACGTGGCTGGAATGGGCGCCGACCTTTTCGAATCCTATGTGGGAGCCGTAATCGCTACCGTAGTGATCGCGGCCAGCATGGCGACAAACCAGCTCGCCATGATGTCGGTCCCGCTGATACTAATCGTAGTAGGAAGCCTCTCCTCACTTGTCGGGTCAAAGGCGGTGGGGTGGCTGAGGGAAGGAGAACCGAGCGCCGTGCTTGAGAGATCCACAATATTCGCCGCGGTTGTGTACTGCGCGATTTCACTGGCGGCACTCTACGGGCTCGCGCAGGTGGAGAACCTCCCCTCCATGGGAACACAGGGATATCTGAGCATATGGATTACTTCCATAGCGGGTCTGCTCGCGGGGATACTGATCGGAAAGATCACGGAGCATTTCACCTCGGGGCCACCGATCAGGAAGATAGCAAACGCCTCGGAAACGGGAGTCGCAACCAACATAATCGAGGGAATCGCGGTGGGAATGTACAGCACGGCTTACCCGGTGCTTATAATCGCGGTGGCGATCGTTCTGTCTTACTGGCTCACGGGACTTTACGGAATAGGAATAGCCGCGGTCAGCATGCTCGCGACCATAGGAATAACGATGTCGGTTGACGCCTACGGTCCCGTAGCGGATAACGCGGGCGGCATCGCGGAGATGTCCGAACTCGGCACGGACGTGAGAAAGATCACGGACAAGCTTGACTCTCTGGGCAACACCACCGCGGCCATCGGAAAAGGATTCGCCATCGGTTCCGCGGCCCTGTCCGCCCTCGCGCTTTTCGCCGCCTATACAAACGCCGTCGGACTCACCTCGATCGACATTACCCAGCCAAAGGTAGTGGCGGGGATGCTTGTGGGAGGAACTATCCCGTTTCTCATAGGCGCCCTGACCATGGGTTCCGTGGGAAGGTCGGCGCAGCAGATGGTTGAGGAAGTAAGAAGGCAGTTCCGGGAGATAACCGGACTTCTTGAAGGAAAAGCCACCCCGGACTACGCTAGATGTGTGCAGATAAGCACCGACGCTTCCTTAAAAGAGATGATACTGCCGGGCATTACCGCGGTGGTGATACCGCTCATAATAGGTTTTGCCCTAGGAGAAGAAGCCCTCGGAGGATTTCTCGCAGGTGCCGTCGTGGCGGGAGTGATGCTCGCGCTTATGATGGCGAACTCGGGCGGAGCCTGGGATAACGCGAAAAAGTTCATAGAGGAAGGCAATCTGGGGGGAAAAGGATCGGAGGCCCATAAAGCCGCCGTTGTCGGAGACACGATAGGAGATCCGTTTAAGGATACCTCGGGACCGGCTATGAACATCCTGATCAAGCTGATGTCAATAGTGTCGCTTGTGGTAGCTCCTCTTCTTATAATATAAAACGGACGTCTACCTTCGGGCGGGGCCGCGGTCTCGCCCGAATTTGCGCAGTTCCCAAAAACCAGTAATAGTAGTTTTTTCTGTTGCTCCTGACTTCAAAGCAGAAACGCTCAGGGGCCTAAGACCGAGACAGGAGGCAGTAAGGATGGCTATCGAGCCAAGTAAGTACGAAACGCTTTATCTCGTAAGGCCGGACATATCCCCAGACGATCTTCTTACGATCCAGAACAGGGTCGAGCAGAGCGTGGCCGGAAACGGCGGGGAGATGATAAAATCCGAAAAATGGGCCGAAAGGGATCTTGCGTACAGAATAGAGAATTACACCAGAGGTACCTACTACATAGCCGTTTACGCGGCTGATCCCAAGGCCGTAACGGACATAGAAAGGTATTTCAACCTCTCGAAGAATAACGTTCTGCGGTTCATGACCGTAAAGTACATCGAGGAGGAGCAAAAATCCGCAGGTGCCGCGGTGAACGTTCCTCCGCGGCCGTCACAGCAAGAGGACCAGAGCGCATTTCAGACTCCCTTTTCAGCACCTGGTGAGAAGGGGGAAGGCAGCGACAAGCAGCCCCAGGAAGCCGCGGAGCAGGTTCAGCAGAGCGACGAACCATCTCAGGAAACCGCGGAGCAGGTTCAGCAGAGCGACGAACCATCTCAGGAAGCCGCGGAGCAGGTTCAGCAGAGCGACGAACCATCTCAGGAAGCCGCGGAGCAGGTTCAGCAAAGCGACGAACCATCTCAGGAAGCCGCGGAGCAGGTTCAGGGAGACGAAGAAAAGACTCAAGGAGACAAACAGTCATGAGCAGAAGACCTATGGGAGGGGGAGGCGGAAGAAGGTTTTACTCGCGCAGAAAAAAACCCAGGGATCTTGCCAAGGAAGGCAAGCAGATAGATTACAAGGACACGGAACTTCTCTCGCAGTTCATAACCGAGAGAAAGAAAATACTGCCCAGAAGAAACACTGGGCTCTCCAGACAGGAACAGAGAAAAGTGGCAATCGCGATAAAAAGAGCCCGTTTTATGGCGCTTCTGCCGTACACGGTAACTCACAAGTGATTCCCGGATACCGCTTAACCGATGCGCGGAGGTAGACAATGAAAGTAATTCTTATTTCCGACGTGGAGAACATAGGAGTCGTCGGAGACATAAAAGAAGTGAAAAACGGGATGGCGAGGAACTACCTTTTTCCCCGCAAGCTCGCGATAAAGGCAACAGAATCGAACCTTAAGGCCTGGGAAAGCAGAATAGAGGCAATAAAACTGCGCAAAACCGAAGTCCTTGAGAACGCCAGGGCGCTTGGGGAAAAACTCAAGAGCCTTGAGATTTCCATACCCGCCAAAGCCGGGGAGGAAGACAGGCTGTTCGGATCGGTCACCTCGCAGAACATTTCCGACGCGCTAGCGGAGAAAGGATTCGAGATATCAAGAAGAGACATACTGCTTGACGGAACTCTGAAGGAACTTGGAACATACACGGTCGCACTGAAACTTCATACGGACGTAACGCACCAGCTAACCGTGAACGTAGTGAAGGAAGAGGAACAGGAGTAAAAAGCGGAACCTTATTGACATTTTCCGGAGGAAAATCACATGTCAGACAGTTTGAAAACCCCGCAGTTCGCGCCGGTAGGAGAAAAAGAGGTCACCCGGGCCATAGTCGAGGGATTCTCGGATGAATTCAGCGAATACATTACAAGCGACGTCATAATCGTCGGCGCGGGGCCAAGCGGACTCGTCGCGGCAAAGGACATAGCGAAAAGAAAGTACAAGGTACTGCTTGTTGAAAGAATGAACTACTTAGGAGGGGGATTCTGGATCGGCGGATACCTGATGAACAAGGTCACCGTGCGCGCCCCGGGACAGACGGTTCTCGATGAGATCGAAGTGCCGTATGAAGAGGTCTCGGAAGGACTTTTCGTGGCCGACGGCCCTTACGCCTGCTCGAAGCTTATAGCGACGGCGTGTGAAGCCGGAGCGAAAGTGAGGAATATGACGCTGTTTGACGATCTGGTGTACAGGGAAAACGGAAGGGTAGCGGGGATAGTGATCAACTGGACGCCCATAGCAAACATGCCCAAGGAAATAACCTGCCTTGACCCCGTAGCAATAGAGTCAAAACTGGTAATAGACGCCACGGGGCACGACGCCTACTGCGTTTCCAGGCTTTCCCAGCAGGGCCTTTACAGAAAACTTCCAGGCCACGGATCAATGTGGGTCGAGAAATCGGAAGAAGCGCTCGTTGAATACACTGGAGAAGTACACCCCGGCCTGCTCGCGTGCGGAATGGCGGTTAACACCACCTTCGGGCTTCCGAGGATGGGACCCACTTTCGGCGGAATGCTGCTTTCCGGAAAAAAGGTAGCCCAGGCAGCGATAAACATACTTGATGAAATGGACTAGAAATCGAGGCGGTCTCCCGTTCATTGCAGCGTAGCGGGGCGCAGTTTCTACCGCCTTTTTCCTATTTTTCTTATCTCGCTCTCGCACTCGGCGCACAAAAAACCCGAGTACTGCATATCGAGAACTTCTTTCTGCCAGTGCGAGTTAAAAAGCGCACATCTGCCATTTTGGCAGAACTCCTTCCCGGAGAAATTGTGCAGGAGAGGCTGAAGTACGTAGGAGCCTGTTATCTTAGTTATCCTCTCGTCTCCGTAATCAACGAACTTTCCCCGAAACGCCTCGTCAAGCTCTAAGAGATTCTTTCCCGAACGGGTAAATTCCGCCTTGAGAAAATAATACTCTCTGGGTCTTGCCGGACCTTCCACAAGTCCCGAGGTTGAAATAAAGGAGGGAAACCCCGAGATTATAACCCTCGCATGGTATCTACGGGGTCCGTAGGTGCCGAGCAGCCTGTCCGTGATAACCGCGTGAAAAGCGTTTTCCGCAAGTTCGCCGGGATGTTTTCTAAGAAAAAATCTCGAGAATATTCTCTGAACCCAGAAACCGTCATAAAGCTCCTTTTCAAACGGTTCGGACGGCAGATGAGTTTCGAAGAAGTCAACAGGCGTTTCAATGTCGAAAACCCTGGCTTTTGAGAGAAAGGATTCAAGTTCAGCCACTTCCTCGGCCTCAAGCGAGAGGTAGCTCAGGAAGTCCCCGCGAAACTCAACCGAGAGACCCAGATCCGAGAGGAAATCCTTCACGCCCCGCATTACGAGCGAGTGCGGGGGACTGTCTGAATAAAGGTATACGGGGAACATCAGGGCAAACCCCCTGTTTCTCAGAAATCATAGCCGGGTGAGAACTCGGCTATGATTTCAATTTCCACCGGGGAATCCATCGGAAGTGCGGGAACCCCAACCGCGACCCTCGCGTGGCGTCCGTTCTCAGAGAGCATGTCGGAAAAAAGCTCTGAGGCGCCGTTAACCACCTTGTGCTGTTCCGTAAATCCGGGGGCGCTTGCCACATAACCCGTCACTTTCACGATCCTGCTCAGCTGGCGAAGATCTTCCAGAGTATGTCTGATCACGGAAAGGCCGTTTATCGCCGCGAGCCTGGCCGCCTCGCAGCCATCCTCAACCGTAAGATCGGATCCTACCTTGCCCATGAAAAGAAGCTTTCCTTTTTTGACGGGAAGCTGGCCTGATACAAAAATCAGATTGCCTGACACCGTAGCGGGAACGTAGCTTCCCAAGGCCGGAACTTCCTCCGCAAGCTCTATTCCAAGCTCTGCGAGTTTTTCCTCTATCATCATTCGCGCGCCATCTTTACGCCAAGATATATTGTTCTTCCCTTGCGCTCGATAAGAAAAAGCAGGGTTCCACCAGAACCGTGCTTCTCAAGCGCTCCATGGTATTCATCGAGTCCACTAACGGCATCCCGATTTACCTCCACTATCACGTCGCCCGGGCGAAACCCCGCTTCGGATGCCAGGCTCCCGCGTGCAACCCTTGCGATAATAACTCCGTCCGAGGTCTTGATCTTAAAGCGGCTTCTCAACTGCTCGGTTATCTCGCTAACTTCTATGCCGAGTTCCTCCTCCGTTTTCAGCTTGTCGTGGAATTCCTCGGTTTTCTCGTTCTCCGGATGTTCAACAAGCTTTACGGTAAAGACCATCTCCTTCCCGTCGCGAAGTACCGCGAATTCCGTATCAACCCCGGGACTGGTAAGCGCCAGTTTCCTTGCAAGCGTAGCGGCATCCGGAATTTTCTCGCTCCCCACGGAAACAATAACGTCTCCCCTTCTGATGCCCGCATTGTCCGCCGGACTTCCTTCCTTGACCTCTGACACCAGCCCTCCCTTGTCGCGGTTGATTCCGAGAGCCTCTGAGATTTCCGGGGTTATGTCCTGAATCATTATCCCAAGCCAGCCCCTTATGACCCTTCCATGAACCTTGAGATGCTCAACAACGGTCTTAGCCATGTCTATCGGTATGGCGAAACCAAGGCCCTGGCCGCGGGCCATGACCGCGGTGTTCACACCCACCACCTTGCCCTCATAGTCAAAAAGCGGTCCACCGCTGTTTCCGGGGTTAATAGCCGCGTCGGTCTGAATGAAGTTGTCGTATCGCCCGATTCCAAGAGCCCTTCCCTTCGCGCTTACTATCCCGGCGGTGACCGTGTGACCCAGGCCGAAGGGGTTTCCGATGGCAAACACCGAGTTTCCTATGGCAAGGGTCGAAGAATCACCCATCTCCACGGCGGGAAGGGAGCCTTCCGGATCGATTTTCAGAAGAGCAATATCCGTCACGGGATCGGTGCCGACTATCTTGGCAGTATATTTCTTGCCGCCTTCGAGTATCACCTCAATCTCCTCGGCCTTTCTCACGACATGGTTGTTAGTAATTATGTAGCCGTCGGAACTCATTATGAAGCCGGAGCCCAGTCCCTTGTTTCTGAATTCCCTCTCCGGCATCTGCTCTGGGAAAAACTTTTCGAAAAACTTCTTGAAATATTCATCCTGGTACGGCGAAGCTCTTACCACGTTTGTTGTGCTTATATTGACGACCGAAGGGGTAAGTCGCTTTACCGTGGGCGAGATCGATTCTGAGAAGCCGTGGGAAAGAGCTTCATGTGAAGGAAAAGAGAAAACGGCCGTCACGATGAAGAAAAAAAGCGGATATCTGAGTAGTTTCATCAAAATTACGCTCCAGAATCAAAAAATTTTAGGGAATCATCTATTGTAAGTTGACAGGGAAGAAATTATTGGGTTACACGAACAATGAGTTCGTCTCTCAGCTCAAGGGTCAAAACATCTAGAACATCTCTCTGTGCTATCCCTCTTTCATAAGCAATCTTTTTGACTTTTTGATTCATCTCTTCAGAAAGCATAGGTTCTCCTCTCATATACCGAAAGCAGAATTCCTCCATTCCGTAATAGTGCTTTCCTTTTACTTCGGCAATTAAGATATCTGCAAGACTATGTGCCCATTCACGAGCAGAGATTTTTTTTGCGATTTCTTTCCCTAGGCTTGTTAGAGTTGTAGGGCTCTCGCCTCCTGTAACTGGAGATCCTCGTTTTAATAAAAGATCAAAAATGTCTTCGGCATTTTTCTTGATACCTTTTACAGTTTCTTCTAGCGTATTTAGCCTGGAGTCTACTGAAGAAACCCAACCTCTAGCTTTCCAGGCAACCGTAACAATGAGAACAGCAAAAGAAATTACTTGCCAATTCTCTTTTATGAAGTCCATGCCCTGTATTCTAACTATAATCCATGGATATTTAACCCGTATTATTCACGTAGGGGCGGGAACCCTTGACATGATCCCCCTAATAATGTAGTGTTTTAAGTGAGTTAAACTCAAAAACACACAAAAAAGGAGGATCATCTCATGGGTGAAAGTACTCTATCAGATATTTCCCCGTCTTTCAACAAATCAATCAAGGTAAACTTCGGTGAACAAAACCTCACCTCCCACTCAGGTTCCCTCCTTATCCGCGAAACAATGGAAGCTACGGGAATAATGAAGTGGCTTGCTTCCAGGATGAAAGACCCGCGCAAACCAAATAAGATCAAACACTCTCTCACTGAGATCCTCCACACTTATATGCTCCTGCTCTGCCAGGGACTCTCAGACCAGCAGGACACAGAAAGGGTAACAGACGACCCCGCCATGCTTGTGAGCAACAAAACCGAGCGAGGCGCAAAATCCCTTTTGAAGAATCTTCCCTCTCAGCCGACACTCTCTCGCGCTCTTGGTGTTCTGAGTTCCAGGGAAAATCTGAGGGTGCTCAATGAGTGTGTCTTTGAACTTGCCCGACGTCGCATTATTCTTGCAAACAACGGCAAAAAGAAAGATTCAATGATTATTGACGTTGACGGACTCCCGGTACAAACCGAAGGCCATCAGCCTGGGTCTGTATACAACGGACACTACAGAAAAACCATCTACCACACTCTGGTTGCGAGCAACGCCGAAGAGGGAGACATGTTCGGGGGAGTTGTGCGTCCCGGAAACGTCTCTTCGAAGAACGGAGCGGTGGAATTCATACGCGATCTTGTAGAGCGCTGCAAAAAAAGTCTGAGTGAAAGCATAACGCTTCGCATGGACGCCGGTTTCTGCGACGGGGATATGTGCGGTGAGCTTGAGGGTATGGGGGTTGAGTACATGATGCGCATAAAATCAAACAATGTTCTTGAAACCATGGCGGCTCCATGGGTAAGACATCGGAACCTGCTGACCTGTTACGATGAACATGGAACGTGGTGTGAGGAGCTTGAGTACGGAGCTAAATCATGGAATCGCAAAAGACGGGTAATTCTTGTGATGGTGAAAAGTTCTGAAGATTTTTTCATCACAAACCATTTCTTCCTCGTAACCAGTCTTGGAAGAGAATACAGCGTGGGGGACGTTCTTGCTCTGTACAGGAAGAGAGGTAAGACCGAAGCGCACATGGGAGAGATGATGGACGTGCTGAATCCTTCTCTCAGCTCTTCACCCAGAGAGAAGAGCCATTACAGGGGCAAGGATATAGAGCGTGAGAAAACAGAAGAGAAGCGGGAGGAGGACAAGGAAGAAGTTTATCCTCAGAATCAGGCGCTGTTCCTGCTCAATCTGCTTGCGTATGAAGTAATGCACACGGGGCGGTGTCTTATTGAGGATGTCGGCGGAAGGGGTTTCAGTCTCAGGCGCTACAGGGAACGTGTTCTGCTTTGCGCGGCGAGGGTGGCGCGAAGCGCGAGGAGGATAGTCTTCACGGTGGCCCGAAGTGGCAAGGAGTACTGGCTGATGCTGTGGGAGAAGCTCAGTACCATGCAATGGGTTGGCGCCTGAGACCCGAAGGCGTCGGTTTGTAAAAATATTGTCAGGCTTTGGGGGAGAGGTGCGGTCAAAAAAGGTCTGAAGAAGTCCGAATTCGGGGAAATCCTGTGAAAAGACTGTTTCCGTAGCACAAATCGAGCGTCGAGGTTCTCAAATCCCGGTAATTCTCCTTATGCGCTACGCAAAATACGGAAAATTCCTCGCCTTGTGGTATGCTGCTACCTTACGTGAATAATCCGGGTTTAAAGGTGAGGACGCTCAACCTCGCTGGTCGAAAAAAGTTGTTGATATTGTATTCCTGTTCCGGTCAGAACTGCAGGAAATGCATACGGGATAATCTATACAGACAAGCTGAAAATCTTGGCGGGGTTGCTGAGCAGGTACAAGCAATGGCAAACCATGAAAAAGCAGGGACTTTCTGTTGAGGAAATACGGATACAAAAAATTTTTAATCGAGGGACGCTGATCTCAAAGGGGATCTTTCAGCATGTTGTCCCAGTACCTGAAAAGCTGCCTGCTCGAATACAGCCTCACAATATAATCACGGATAGACGAGAGAACGCCGCTTTCGGTGTATATGAATTTCCCCATGATCCTCGACTGGTTCTGAACCTTGTTCACCCTCCCCTTTCTTCTTGACTCATACTGCCGGAAGGCGTGAGCGAGGTTCACTGAATCTGTTCTGCAAAGTTCCTCGGCCAAGACGGCCGCCGATTCCATCGCCATTGACACGCCGGCGCCGGCATTCGGCAGTATCGCGTGAACCGAATCCCCGACAAGCACCACCCTTCCTCGCGACCAGCTATTCATTCTGAGGTCGTTGTACTCGTCATAGTAAATATTTCGGGGGTCATCAAGACTGCGCAGGATTTCCGGCACCACACATCCGAACTCGGCGAAGCTCCGCCGGATGCTATCTATTCTAGTATCAACGCTGTCCCGGACACCGGACTCTCTTCTCACGCTGGTGAAAACGGCAAGACGCCCGCGCGTCGGCCACATCCCGAGAAACTTCCCCCTCCCCCAGTACTCCATGATCCCTTCGCTTTTGCAGAGATCCGGGTTGACCCAGAACCCCCAACCGGACATGCCGCTGTAGCGAAGCGGTACGTCGCCGAAGATTTCCTTTCTGACTCCTGACCTTATCCCGTCACACCCTATAACCAGATCGTAAGTCCCCGTGGTACCGTCGCTGAATACCGTCTCGACTCCGTCCCCGGTATCCTTGAGAGAGACGACCGTGGTGTCCATCCTGATCGAATCATCGCTTACCGCCCCAAGGAGTATGTCTACCAGGTCAGGGCGATAAATGCTTATTATGGGGCCGTACTTCTCAACCACGGAATCAATCGTGTAGCTGTTTATAACCTTGCCCCTGTAGTTGGAAATGTTGTAATCGGTAAAGGCGCAGCCCCGCTCCCTGAGCAGTTCGTAAAGACCGAGCCCCTTGAGTATTCTGCTGCCTGAAGGCCAGACCACTATCACGTATCCCACATCCCCAAACTTTGGAGCCCTCTCTACAAGGGTAGGACGAAAGCCCCGCTGCTCGAGAAGCCCGCAGAGCGTAAGTCCTGCAACGCCGGCGCCGACGATAAGGACTTTCATGTCGGGACCGTAACGGATACTGCCGTTTGAAGGCATGGGTAAGTTCTCAGCCCGGTTCATATTTCTCTCCGCTTTATCTTTAAAAAAAAAAGACTGACTTCGGATTACAGAAAAATTATAAACTATTTTGAAAAGACTGCTTAATGCGGTTTTTGGTTACCTTTCCCATTGAGTTTCTCGGGAGCGAGGAAAGTAGCAAAAGCCGGGTGGGAAGCTTGTACCGGGCAAGCTTGTCGGAAGCCCAGACTCGAAGCTCCTCAAGGTCAATCGAGGCGCTTTCACTTAACACGAGAGCCGTCCCTATCCTCTCTCCCCAGCTCGGGTCGGCGACCCCTACCACAGCACACTCTCTGATAAGCGGATGCTCCATCAGCACTTCCTCGATTTCGAGGGCGGATATCTTGTATCCGCCCGACTTTATTATGTCCGCAGATTCCCGCCCGAGTATCCTGTAGGAACCTCCGCGCTCTAAAAATGCGATGTCTCCGGTTTTGAACCATCCGTCACAAAACGCACTTTCCGTCTCCCGCGGTTTTCCCCAGTACTCAAGAAACACGACTTCTCCCCTTACCCTGATTTCCCCCTGCGCTCCGACGCCCAGCGGTCTGCCGTTCCCGTCGAAAATTCCCACCTCGACCCCGGGCATTGCGAAGCCCACATGTCCAGGCAGCCTTTCGCCTCTGTAAGGATTCGAAAGAGCCATTCCTATCTCGGTCATTCCATATCTCTCAAGAAGCACCTGCCCGCTTATCTCTTTCCATTTTTCAAGAACGGACACGGGAAGAGCCGCGGAACCGGAAACCATGAGACGAAAGCCCAAAAGACAATCCCTCATGCGCCTTCTCTGCGCAACGGAAAAATCATCCCAGAGATCTATCAGCTTGGAGTAGATAGTGGGAACGGCCATAAAGAGGGTCAGGTCTTTCTTTTTGAACCTCTTCCATACTTCCTGCGCGTTGAACCCGTCCATCATAACGCATCTGGCGCCGGACCACAGGCAGCAGAGAACGACATTCAGTATTCCATGGAGATGGTGAAGGGGCAGGACGTTGAGTATCGAGTCTTCAGGGGCCCACTCCCACGCCTCCGTCATGCCGTTTATCTGGGCTTTTATGCCGAGATGAGTCGAGACTACTCCCTTGGGTTTAGAGGCAGTGCCGCTTGTGTATACGATCATCGCCCTTCTCTCTTCGGAAATCACGGGAAGTTCTCCCAGGGCAGGCTGCAAAACTTCCGGAAGCTTCCTGAACCGCACGTCGGCATCGGATAAAACCCCTTCGAGTTTCTGAGCGAGGTCCGGGTGAAAAACAACCTTCTCCGCGCAGGAGTCCTCTATGACGTACTTTATCTCTCTCGGAGAATGAGCGATACCCAAGGGAACCGACACTCCTCCCGCCATCCATACGCCCAGCTTAAGCGCCACGTAATCGAACCCTGGGGGAACTAAAAACGCAACTCTTCTTTCCTCAAGATCTTTCTCGTCGCCAAGAAGGTTAAGCGCCGCAAAGCGTGAGACACGAAGCAAGTCGGCGTAAGTGAAATTTCCCGTCCAGTCCTCAACCGCGGTCCTTTGCCCAAATTCTCCTGCCCTTTTTATAAGTTCGATTCCTGACACGAAGCTATCTTTAACCTCCCGGGTTTTTGTTTTATAATAATAGAATCTTTAGCGCCGGCCCGCAATCTATATGAAGAGGCCGGGGACGGCAGTCCATTTTCAACCAGTAAAACCATGGCAAACCAACGTGAAATAACCGAACTGGGAAACCCCGTACTCAGGCAGATGGCCCCGAGAGTGGAAAACATAAGTGACACGGAAACCCAGGAGTTGATTGATGATATGATCCTTACAGCCGCCGAGGCAAACGGCGTCGGAATCGCCGCTCCCCAGATATCTGAATCTCTCCGCATCTTCATAATCGCCGGGTTCCCGAGTTCACGGTATCCCGATGCCCCCGAGACAGGAGTCAGGGTGGTAATCAACCCCGAGATAGTCTCGGTATCGGACGAAGTGGAAAAAGGCTGGGAGGGTTGCCTGAGCATCCCCGGAATACGGGCGCTTGTGCCAAGATACAAGTCGATCCGCGCCTCCTACAGGGACAGAGACAACAATCTAGTTGAAGAAGATTTATCGGATTTCACTGCCAGAGTGTTCCAGCACGAATACGACCACATAAACGGAGTGGTGTTTCTTGACAGGGTTGAGAGCCCTCTGGAGATAATTACCGAAAAAGAATACATGAAACTTGTGACCCAATCCGATTCCGAGGAGCAGGAATGACACCGCCCACAGGGGGTAAAAGATTAACTTAAGGAGAAACTCATGAGCGAATATCCACAAGGTCTTGATCACGCCATAGACCACGGTTTCTATGATGCCGTTTTCCAGAGAAGGTCCCGCCGCTTCGGCCTTGGAATGGAGATCGAAAAGGGCCCCCTACAGTACAAATCGAAGCACGACCCGGTTCCCTTGTCAGAACTTGAGGAAGCCATACTGGTGTGGACGGGCCTTGGCATAAAGAACATAAACCTCTCTGATTTTCCCCCTCACGTGGGTCTTGACCTTGAGATGCAGTTTACGAGCAAGACGATCCCCGCCCTGGGGGACGTGCACAGAACGGAGCTTTTCTACACGAATGACGAGGGGCTCTACATGATAAAGATGCATGATCGGCGTGCCGAGGATTTTGAGGGTCTCGAGAAAATGACCCGCCACCAGAGAGTGGACAGGATACTCGAGCTGTTCCGCGAATCCAAGATCAAGCTTTCTGATGGAAGAGCAGACCTGCCGTCAAAACCCCCGGGAATCGCCGCCCACAATCTCTGGAACGTGAACAAGCCCGGAACGACGGTGTTCATGCCGGTAACGGATCTTTCCGCGTGCATAATCAACCTTTACTTCTTTTACATGAGGCCTGACCACAGGTTTAACTTCGTCGACGAGCTTCACAGCCTGAGACCACCCGGAACCGCGCACTGGCTTGAGGAAGGCTTTCTTGACAAGTCAAAAAGAATGCCGCTTGTCGAAGCGGAACTTCGCTTCGCAAACGGCTACATCGCGGAACAGGCCTTCATGGGACAGAACATGGTCCTGACGCTCCAGACCTTGGGTCTCGGAGGATGGCTTTTCAGCGGATTCGCGAGCATGTTCATGCTCGGAGGAACACCTTTTCACAGGGGTCTGGGTTTCCGGTTTGCAACTCCAAAGATACAGGGCGACACGGGAAATCCCAACCCGGTCGCCGTGGGCCGGGACGACCTGTTTCAGGCGTTCTGCCCGCCGTACTACAAGGACATGGGAGAAGCAGTGGAAGCGTTTAACGACATGAAATGGACAAACTGGGAATCGCACAAGCTTCCCTACAAGGATCCGACCGGCGTGCTCGCGGAGGTTGAAAGGCCCAGCAGAGACGAAATACAGGTTGTAAAGGATATCTGCAATTACGTCTACGATACATACGGAAGGTTCCCGGCTTTCTCCGACCCCATGTTCCTTCGGTTCATGGTGCAGGCCCATCATCTTGACCTGGATTTCTACGACAAGTACTACCCGCCCGGAGCCTATACGGAAGCGCATAAAAACCATTTCGCGCGCTGGCATCCCGATATTCCCGATCCGTTCGCCAGCGGATAAGAAATATTGCCCGCAGACCTTTACGGCTGTGGCTGAGTTCCCTGGTTTCCAAGCTTGAGAACTATTCAGGAACTTCTCAGGTTCCGCTTCTGTCAATCATTTGTCGAGGTCTTCCGTTTCGATTCTGGTATCGCCGGATAATCTCATATGGAGACACGCTCTGCCGCAGGCCGCGGTTCTGACTGCCTGTGTGAGTCTGAACTGAGGCGGGAAGCAGAGGGGGACGGTAGTGTCCCGGAGAAATCGCCCGCGTCGCCCCGGCAGTCCCGGGCACGGAATACGGAAGACGTACGGCATCCTGCTTGATAACGGCGCTTCTCAGGTCCAGTCGCCCCCAGCCATAGACAGGATCCGGTTCCTCGTGATTGTCTTCCCGAATTCCGACCGGGTCCGCGGAAACGAGCAATATGGCCTGTATAACATCCATAGGCATATCGGGAAACCGGCTCTTGAGCACCGCAAGGGCACCGCTCACCATGGGAGCCGCAAAAGACGTACCGCTAAGCCCATGCGAATCACCGGGATTAATTGTCAGGCCTTCTCCGGGCGCCACCAGACACCAGTTTCTGGCCGCGCCGCATCCGTTGGAAAACGAGGAAATCGTGCCGCTTCTATCCGACGCGGCAGCCACGATCCATTTTCCAAGCAATCCGGGCTCAAACAACGGGGCTTCCCTCCATTCTCCGCTGGAATTGTACTCTGCGCAGTTATCTTCTCCGCAGTCTTCTCCCCACATGCCTTTGAAAGAAATGGTGTCATCAGGATTGTTCTCGTCGTAGACCCACATGAAATTCTCCATGAATTCCTGCTGAGAGACATGCATCTCTCCCAGCAGACATCCGTCCTCGTCAATGAAATTCTTCCCGCACATGCTGACAACAGCGTCTCTGTGATAAGAGTTCCATCCTTCGTTCCCGGCTGCCCACACAAGGACAATGTCCTGATTTTCAAGTACCCCGGCGACCTCCGCAAATTCCTGGATCATATCCATGCTGAGAAGCGGTCTGAAGAAGGGAAGAAGCTGGGTGAGCCATACTCCCTCTCTGCCCGTGTATTTCCCATAATAAAAAGTAGATATGCCTATACTGAGATTCACCATATGCGCTTTGTTCCGAACTGCGTATCGTATTGCCTCTACCGGAGTTGCGCCATCTGACATTGCTATCGGCATGACTGAAGCCCGCGGCGCAACTCCGTGAATGTTCCTGGTAGGTATTCGCGCGCCATCGTCAACGGTTATCTCAAAACTCCCGTCAATATTGCCCCTTGCTCCCGCCGCAATCATAGCCACATAGGTGCCGTGTACTCCCTCTCTATAGGCTTCACTCACCATATCATTCCGGTTGCGAATATGCCACGGCGTCTTGATCTTGCCGTCTGAGGCCAAGTCCGGATGAGTTAGGTCCATACCGTCATCCGCCACCGCAATGGTCACTCCCTGACCAAAATACCCCCGGCCGTAGGCCTCATCGGCATAGATGGCGGTCAATCCCCAATGGGCCATGAATTCATCATCCTTATAGTCTTCGCCATCCGGCATGTCCGGAGACTCGAGATGCGTCTCACGGAATTCAAGTTCAACGGGATTTGGCCTTGCGGGCAAGGCAGTACCAACAGGGGGAGGGTCTTCTGTAAAGGGAGGCATACCCTCTTCCGCACCCCCACCGCAACCGCCCGCCGAAAGCAGCACGGCGCATGCAAGCAGAGACAGTCCCGCGGCGCGAAAAGTGAAATTCAGACGGGAGAAAAAGCCAGACGCCCTGAATGTTCCTGCTCTCAGACGATGCCAGCACCGACCGCAAAGTCCGTATTCTCCAAGCTCCCCTTCTTTCGTCAACCACTTGAAGTTTTTTGCGATCACCTAGATTCCTCCGACCTTAAGTTTCTCCAGGAAAAAAGGTACTTATGAAAACCGACAATTCAATCTTGTTCGTCCAATCTTCTTGTATTGCTGACAAGGAAAAAAACGCAATCAGCAAGACACCTGAAGCAGGTTGGCATAGGGATTTCTTATCCCCGAAAAAAACCGTCGCTAGTCCCGCTTTCCGCGGAAAATCCACCTAAACGGCTGCTTCGCGAGGAACAAAATAACCTGTAGGTTGAATAATACCCCCGCAAAACCAAGAAGGTCGGAGGGCTTCATGTATATCTGCGAATCCCAGACTCCCATCTGCCCGCTTATTACGATAAAATCACCCTCCACGGATGATTCCGTCACCGTTATCTCAAAATCCCCCGCTGGACTGGTTACTTTCATCAAAGTTCTCCCGTGACCGATTAAAAATTCCTAGTTTATTATATCACCCGGAAACAGAGAGTGCCTCCCTCATCACCTCAACCGGGGCATTTTCGCCCATCCAGATCTCAAAAGCGTCAACTCCTTGGTAAAGGAGCATGCCGAGTCCGGATTCCGCCTTGAGCCCCAGGGCCCTGGAGTCCCTTACAAGCGGAGTAACAGGAGGCTTATAGACAAGATCGTAGACCACGCAGTTCTGACCAAGCAGGGCAAGCGGAAGACAAAGGGGTTCGATATCGCCCATTCCCGCGGAAGAGCAGTTAATCACGATATCCGCCTGCTCCATCATCTGCGCTATCCGCTTTTCGTCCTCAAGCGACACCGCGGAAAATCCGACGTCTCCAAAACGCGGAGAAAATTCCTCGGAAAGCTTCTGCGCTTTCGAGTAGGTTCTATTCGTAATCGCGACGCTTCGGGCACCGCCTGTACACATCGCCACTATTACCGCTCTTGAGGCTCCGCCGGCTCCCACGATAAAAACATTCTTGTCCTGCGGAACGAACTCGAGTTCAGAATGAAGAGCTCTCAGCACTCCAGAAACATCCGTGTTGTAACCCTTGAGCCTGCCGTTTTCGTTAACTATGGTGTTTACCGCTCCGACCATGGATGCCTCGGGAGCAATCTCGTCCAGACCCGCCATAACGGACTGTTTATGAGGAATGGTGACGTTAACTCCGCAAAGACCGAGGTTTCTTATTGAACTTACGGCTTTGTCTATGTTCCGGGGGTCCACGTCAAAGGCCAGATAAACGCAGTCAAGCCCCAGATGCTCGAACGCCGCGTTATGCATGGCGGGAGACAGACTCTGGAATACCGGATGACCGAAAATGCCGTATATCCGCGTTGTGGCTTTTATTTCCAAATCCGCTCGTCCTTCGGGTGGTCGCGAAGAATTCCCCGCACCGCAGCAACATCGTGTTCAATCTGTGCTACAAGCTCATCCACGCTCGCAAAACGCTTCTCGTCCCTCAGTCTTTTGACGAAATTCACCCTGACTTTCTTTCCGTAAAGATTGTCATTGAAATCAAATATGTGGGTCTCGACCGTAAGCTTGTTCTCCTCAAATGTCGGGCGTATCCCTATGTTGGTGATACTTTCGTGGAAGCCGTCGGGAAGCCTGACGTAGGTGACGTAGACCCCCGGTCTGGGAAGAATCTCCGATTCGGTATCAAGGTTAACCGTGGGAAAACCCAGTTTTCTGCCTCTTCTCTCGCCCTCCACTACGACGCCCTCTATGTAGTAATCGTAACCGAAAAACCGGTTCGCCTCGCTGATTTCCCCGTCTTTTACAAGACTCCTTATAGCACTGCTGCTTACCAACTGATCATCTACCCGAGCCACCTCTGCAACTACCGTATTAAAGCCGTAAGTTTCTCCCATGGAGCGAAGGAGATTGACGTTCCCCTTCCTTTTGTGTCCGAAAGAAAACCCCGGACCCACTACTATGTCCCTTATCCTGAGGCGCTCAAGGAGGATGTCTTTTATGAAATTCTCCGCGCTCACCTTTGAGAGTTCGCGGGTGAAGTTAAGACAGATAACCACGTCAATCCCAGTGGCCTCAAGCATCTCGAACCTTCTGTCCAGCGGGAAGAGGAGAGAAAGCTCCTTTCTGCCGAGAACTTTCTGCGGATGGGGATTGAATGTAATTACGCAGGAACGCGTTGAATTTTCCCGCGAGCGGAGTTTTGCAGCCTCTATTATCTCTTTGTGTCCGAGATGAATGCCGTCAAAATTTCCAATGCCCGCCGAGGTCTCGAAATCCAGAGGCTGCTTGGGATCAAAGATAATCTTCATGTTTTCCGAAAACCGATACCGTAAAAAACAAATACCCGCCGGATGCGGGGAAGGAAAGAATGCAATACTAGCATCTAATGCCTAGTAGATTACATTCAGCTTTGCCAATTTTCAAAAGGAATTTATCTGTTCTAGACCTAATTTAAAGCTGAATGAAAAAATTCCTCCTAATTCATGAAACCATTATCTTTGCATGGTTTCTAGCTGAGAAACTATTCCGTTAAGCTGGCCGGCAACTTTTTCTACCTCCTCCAGAAAGACGGCATAAGAAGCACCAGAATCGTGTAGAGCTCAAGCCTTCCTATGATCATTGCCAGCGACAGAATGATTTTCGTAGGCGACCCAAGGTGGGCATAATGATTTGCCGGACCGACCTCGTCAAAAGCGGGTCCGACATTAGTCATGGAAGCAGCCGCAGCCGAGACGGCAGATTCCAGAGATATGTCCTCAAGGGAAAGAACCACAAGAGCAATGAAACCGCAGAGAAAAATGTAAAGGATAAAGAAACTCGTTATGCTTGCGACCGCCTTCTCGTTTATGCTCTTTCCCTCTATGGTTATGGGAGAAACTACGTTCGGATAAACGAGTCTTCGTATCTCTCTGTGAGCTTTTTTGAAAAGCACCATGATTCTCAGCGCCTTTACCGATCCTGAAGTCGACCCCGCGCACGCACCGAAGAACATCAGCATGAAAATCACCCATTTCACAAAAGCCGGCCACGCGTCAAAATCCGTGGTGGTAAATCCGGTTGTGGTGATAATCGAAACTACCTGAAAAGAAGCGTAGCGGAGGGACTCGGAGAAGGTTCCGTAAACACCGGTCCGGATGAGTTCCAAAGCAATAAACATCGTCGCGGCAATTACGAAAAAGAGATAGAACCGAAACTCCGAGTTCCTGAGAAGCTTCCCGGGCTTCCCGGTAAAAAAGTAGAAATGAAGTACGAAGCTGGTTCCGCCGAGGAACATGAAAAACGTAATCAGCCCCTGTATGTAGGCACTGTCATAAGCCCCTATGCTTGCATCCCTGCAGGAAAAACCCCCGGTTGAGAGGGTGCTGAAAGAATGCGTCAGAGCTTCGAAAAAACTCATTCCGCCGAAAAGGAGAAGTACGGTCAACACCCCCGTAAGAGCGATGTATACAATCCAGAGCTTCTTGGCCGTCTCGGCTATTTTCGGGGCGAACTTCTCAGTCGTCGGTCCCGTGGTCTCAAGCCCCATTAACTGCGCCCCGCCGACAAAAAGCCTAGGGAAAATCGCGATTCCCAGAACTATTATTCCCATGCCGCCTAGCCACTGAGTGAAGTTCCTCCAGAAAAGAATTCCCTTGGGAAGCCACTCAATGGACGCAAGCGCGGTGGCCCCTGTGGTGGTAAAACCCGCGGTCGATTCGAAAAGCGCGTCGACCGGGCTGGCGAACACCCCGTAAACATGATAAGGGATGGCGCCGAAAACGCTTGCAAAAACCCAGCAAAGTGCCGCGATCAGAAAACCCTCCCTTCTTCGTATCTCAGTCGGAGTTTCGGGAATGCGGCAAGCAACCATAAGCGCAAGACCCGCAAGTGATGTTATAAGCGCTGAGATCAGGAAGACAGAGAGATCGTCCTCCGGGTAAAAGAGCGTGCAGACAGCCGGCACGAGCATCAGCAGCCCGAGATACATCACGAACTTTCCCGTGATCTGAAAACAGAACCTAACGTTCACGAAACCAATATCTCTTCAACCTTTTGCACCGCTGCCGGCAGGGAGAACACCACGAGACGGTCTCCGACCTGAGCGACGAAATCCCCGCTGGGGAATATCGGTTTCCCGTCCCTTATGCAGATGCCTATGACTGATTCATGCGGCATTTTACACTCGGAAAGGGGTATCCCGAGGATCTTGGTGTTTTCGGTTACGTCAAACTCGAGAATCTCTCCCGCTCCCTCGTAAAGAAGCGATATGTTGGCCTCTCCGCCGAGATGAAGCGAGTTGAGGATACTATTCGCCACAGCCATGTTCGCGCTTATGGCCCTGTCGATACCGATCGCTTCGAGCACTTCCACGTAATCGGGATTCGAATAAAGCACGGTGCATCGATCAATACCGAGATTTTTCCCGAGAAGCGCGCTGAGAACATTGTTTTCATCGTCGCCGGTAAGCGCAAGCAGGTAATCGCTTTTTTCAACTCCCGCCTCCTTAAGTATCTCGAGATCGGTTCCGTCACCTTCAAACACCATCACTCCGACAAGCTCCTCGGCCGCAGCCCTGGCCCTTTCATGATCGCTCTCAATGAGTCTTACGGAAAGCCCGTTAGCATGAAGTGCGGAAGCCACTTCGCACCCCACCCTGCCCGCGCCGACTATGATAACGGAGTGGACCTTCTGGATTTTCAGATTAAAAAGCTTCTTAAGCTTCTCAAGTGCCGAAGGAACCCCAAGAGCGAATACAAAATCTCCCGGGCGAAGTTCCGTATCTCCCCGCGGAATAGTTATCCTGTGATCCCTCTGCAGCCCGACGAAAGTCCAGTTCCTCGGGCTGCTGACGAAATTTCTCAGCTTCTCGTTTATTATGGGCACCCCTTCATCCACCCGGAGTTTGAGAAGCTCTATCTGTCCGCTTGCGAAAAACTCCACCCTCCCCGCAAAAGGAGCGCTTATAAGCGCGCTTATCTTTTCCGAGATTATGCTGCTTGAGCTTATTAGCGAGATGTTCGAATCTTCTATGACTCCCTCATATTCGGCATACTTCGCGTTTCTTACCTCGGCAACGATCTTTTTGACTCCCGATGCGTGGGCGATAAACGAAGCGAGTATATTCGTTCTGTCATCCCCGGTAACCGCAAGAACTATGTCTGCTTTTTCTATTTCCACCTGTCTCAGGACGGCGGGGTCGTCCCCGTTCCCCTCAATTGCCAAGACATCCTGGGTCTCCTTGGCCTTGGCTATGAGTTCGGAGTCTTTCTCAATAACCACAACTTCCTGACTCTTGGAAAGCTCCTTTGAGAGGAAATTTCCAACCTGCCCCAGACCTATTATCAGAATTCTCTGCATAACAGCAAACTAGTTCTGTGTCTGCTTCCCGAGAACGCTGCCGGAAAGCTGAAACAGCCTTATCCCGAAGACAACCACTAAAAGCAAGGCCGCAAGCTGCGCCTGGGAAAGACCCCCTACAAAGCTCGGGGTAGTCTCCCTTATAAACTCGATCAGAAACCTCTGGGTGCCGAGAATCACGAATCCCACTGCCGAGATAAAGCCCACGGGGCGGTTTTGGGCTCTGATTTTCCAGAGAAACACAAAAAGCAGGGCCATAAACAGGGTGTCGTAGATCTGAGTGGGATGGACATTGACGACTCTCTCGGAAAAAGAAACCGCCCAAGGCAGGGAGCACACGGTTCCGTAGTCGCAGCCGTTTAGAAAACATCCTATCCTTCCGACTCCGTGACCAAGAATGAGTGCTGGGCATACTATATCGAGAAGCATCTGGAAATTCGTTTTTTTTAGGCTTGAGACAATCCACAGGGCACAGAATATCCCGATCAGACCCCCTACCGACGCGTACCCCGATATGAAGTAGCGCATCGGGTTAGCGAGAAATTCCGTCAAAGTGGCGTTCTGGTAAAGAAAAAGGACCTTGGCTCCCACAAGCCCCGCGATAAAGCACGCAAGCAGAAGGGTAGAAGGAAGTGCCGGATCCATTTTCCTGCGGCTTACCTCTGCGGATACCACCCAATATGCAACCACATATCCGAGTGCGAGAAACACCGAATACGAATAGATGACCAGACCTCCGCCGAGATCTAAAAGTACCGGATACATATGGTGCCTCCCTGCGCTATTCCTCTTTCAGAAGAGAATCCACGTTTAACAAAGGCACAGTGTCACCACCCGAGAATTTGGGAAGGGTGCCGTCCCACTTCTCCGCTATTCGAAGTTGAATAATCTGCGGGTTGTTCCGAAGCGCCTTGGCTTCCCTCTCGATCGCATCGGCCCTTGCCTTGGACGCCACCTCTATCTCGAAAGCCTGGGCGCTCGCGGCGAGCTTTTTCTCCTCCGCGGCGGCTTCCGCCTGAGTCACTCTTCTTATTTTCTCGTTTTTGGCCTGGAGCGCTTCCTGCTCCGCTTTCACCTTGAGTTCGATCGCCTTGTTAAACTCATCAGAGAAATCGAAGTCCGTTATGGCGATGTTGGCTATTCTAAGAGCATTGGGAGAAATCCCCTTCTCGTCCAGAGTAATTGATATGAAATTGTTTATGGCCTCCTGTATCTCGACTTTCACCTCGGCCCTCTTGGTAACCAGCTGCTCGGCGGTGTACTTGGCGGTAATGGCCTTTACGGATTCCTGAATCGCAGGCTCTATAAGCGTGACCGACACGGTATTTCTTTTCCCTATCTTCTGAAATATAACGGGAGCGAGGTCCCCGGTAATGGAATACTGAAGAGTAACCTGGGTCTGTACCGTCTGGAGGTCCTTGGAAGCGGAAACAGCTTTGGCACTCGCCGCGGTAAGACGGATATCGATCTGTTCAATTTTATCCATGAAAGGTTTTTTCAGATGGAATCCCTCGGGAAGCGCATTGGGCTGCACGGCGCCAAGTGTCCGCACAACTCCAACATGTCCGCTTTCCACTATCACGAAAATCCCCGTCACCAGAAAAAACAGCAGGATAAAAATTATCGGATAAAAAATATTAAGCTTGGGCAACTGCCTCCTCACTCTCATCTAATACCTCCGTTAGATACTTATGTGTGCATACATTATAATACTTGTGTGAAAAAATCGAAACTTACAAGAAAAAGACTTCTGCAAGGAGCAAAAGCCTTCTCCCCAGTTTACTCAAAGATAACTTTTCCTGAAATTTATGGAATAACCGATGGCAAGGCGGTGGGTACTTTTATTGAACGCAAGTTCAGAGAGTATCTCGCGGAAAACTATGAATTCAAATTCGGAAGTTCGGCAAAAGGAATTGATTTCCCAGAGTTGGAAATTGACATAAAGGTCACAAGCATAAGACAGCCTCAATCATCCTGTCCTTACAGATCAGCAAGGCAAAAAATTTATGGTTTAGGATACTCTCTTCTGGTTTTTGTCTACGAGAAAATAGACGATCATAAAAACAAAACCGGCCGCCTGAATTTTCTGCACACAATTTTTTGTGGAAAAGGAAATTACGGGCGACTACCAGACCACCAAGGGACTCCGCAATATATTGGACAATGAAGGCAACAGTGATGATCTAACAGCATTTATGTATGAGAGAAATCTACCCATTGATGATATTCAGGCCAGCAAAATCGCAGAGGAAATCCTTAAGAAAAAACCTGAACAAGGCTACCTGACTATTTCAAACGCGTTGCAATGGAGACTGCAGTACGGCCGCATAATCGAAGTGGCCGGAAACGTTAAAGGAGTACATAGATTGTTGGAATCAACACAATGAGCAAAAACGCCAAGAAAGCAGAATACGGTGATTTTCAGACACCGGAAAAACTAGCCCATCAGGTCTGCGGATTCTTAAAAAAGAGCAATATAACTCCAAGAAGCATAATTGAACCGACTTGCGGGGCAGGCACTTTTTTCATGGAAGCGCTGAGCACATTTGACGAAGCAAGGGAGGGGTACGCTTGCGATATTAATGACAGGTATATTGAAGTGTTGAAAAACAAGTTCTCGGGTTATTCAGGTCACACTCCGGCCAGAATTGAAACGGCCGATTTTTTCTCTAAAGACTGGGAATCCGACTTGCGTAATCTGCCGGAACCTATTCTGGTAATAGGAAATCCTCCATGGGTGACAAACTCACAGCTTGGTCAATTAGGAAGTGATAACCTGCCTGCAAAGCTTAATCATAAAAAAATGAAAGGATTGGATGCTTTAACTGGAAAAAGTAATTTTGACATATCGGAGTGGATGATAAACCGGATGATTGAATGGCTCCAGAAGAAGCAGGGAACGGTAGCAATGTTATGTAAAACTTCGGTTGCAAGAAAAGTTTTGCTGGACGCATGGAAAGACGACAAGAAAATGGAAGTTGCTACTATGCACTTAATCGACTCGAAACTTCATTTCCAGATTTCCGCTGACGCATGCCTGCTGACCGTAACTTCCTCTGACAAAAAACACAAAGAGTGCGAAGTGTACGAGCACATTGAGGAGGATAACCCGGCGCAGACAATAGGATTGCGGGACTATTTTCTTGTTGCCGATATTCACGGTTATGAGAGAACAAAGCACCTGATCGAAAATGGCCGACATTACAAGTGGAGAACCGGGATTAAACATGACTGTTCAAAGGTAATGGAATTGGAAAAAACGGGGGAAGGATTATACGTAAACGGGCTTGGTGAGATAAACGAGCTTGAAGATTTATGCCTTTATCCGCTGCTGAAGGGTTCCGACCTAGCGAATGGGAGAAACCCTGAGAAATTCATGCTGGTCCCTCAAACAAAAATCGGACAGGAAACAAAATATTTGGCGGAGGTGGCTCCCAAGACGTTAGAATATTTGACAAAATATGGCTACCTGCTGGACCGGAGAGCGAGTTCGATATACAAAGGTAAACCAAGATTCTCCGTTTTTGGAGTAGGAGATTATGCGTTCAGCAGTTGGAAAGTAGCTATTCCCGCACTTTACAAGCAACTTAAATTTTTTGTTGTAGGTCCTCGCGAGGATAAAGCCGTTGTATTCGATGATACCGTAAATTTTATCGCCATGGAAAACTTTGAAGAATCTTACCGGTTAGCCGAACTGCTGAACTCGGGCGTAGCGAATATCTTTTACAGGTCTTTTGTTTTCTGGGACAGTAAAAGACCAATTACAGTTCAGTTGCTCAGGGCCTTGGATATTGACGGGTTGGCGGCAGAATTGGGAAACGAATATAAATACAGCATCAGTAAAACATCGAGGCAGTTGCAGTTAATATAGCAGGGGTTCCGTAGCGGTTTTACCGGTGCGTTTCCCTCGCATCCTTTATGAAAAGACGCGGTTCTCTTCGCCCGTTTCGCACGTTGAAGCGCAGGGCGAAAACCAGGTCCATTTTTTCGGGAAGACGCTTCTGGGAAGCGTAAAACCAGATGCAGTTCAGCCCAGAGCCGTTTTCCTCCACCCTGAACATAACATGCTGCTTTTTAAGCAGGTTCTGACCCACTACAGAAACGGCCTTCGAGAGAAAAAGGGGTTCGGGATTTCCATCTCCGAAAGGCGAGAGGCTTTCAATCTCAGAAACAAGGGTGTCATCTATGGAAGCAAGGTTGATTTCTGAGTCTATATCAAGCCTGCTTTCAGGTTTCTGACCGCTTTTTTCAAGTTCCTCAGAAAATCTCTCCCTGAAAAGATCGATTTTTCCCTCAACAATGGTTACCCCGGCCGCGTAGGCGTGTCCGCCGAATTCAACGAGAATATCCCCGCACTTTGAGAGAACGGAAAATATGTTGACTCCGCCGAAGGACCTCCCGCTTCCTCTGCCCACGCCGGTTTCGTCCACCGAAATGAGGAAAGCGGGTTTTCCGCAAGATCCGGCCAAGGATGAAGCCACGATACCCACGACTCCCCTGTGCCATCCGCGAGACGAAAGAACAAGGGAATTGCTATCTGAGTATTCGGGCGCCGACTCAACCATTCGTGTCGCGTCACGCAGTATTCTTTCTTCAATACCGCGACGCTCGGAGTTGCGTTTGTCAAGAAATTCCGCGAGCAAGAAAGCGTCCTCTTCGCTCTCGGCGAGAAGAAGCTCAACCGCCTTGTCCGCGGAATCAAGCCTCCCCGCCGCATTTATCCTGGGACCGAGACGAAAGCCGAGATCAAACACCTCTATGCCATCGCCTATGCCACTTACCTCCTTGAGGGCCCGCAGGCCCAGACGCTTGGGACTGCGCATTCTTTTAAGACCTTCTTTCAGCATGATCCTGTTCACGTTCCCCACCGGCACGCGGTCAGAGACTGTTCCAAGCGAAACAAGATCAAGAAAATCCCCCATGTTGGGCTCCTCGACGGTCTCGAAGAATCCCTCCTCCCTCAGAGTTCTTCTAAGGGCAAGAGCGAGGTTAAACGCCACTCCGACGCCCGAAACCTCTTTTCCCGGGTACCTGCAGTCCGCCTGACGGGGATTGAGAACTGCGACAGCCTCGGGCAGCTGGCCACAGAAGCTGTGATGATCCGTGACTATGAAATCCATTCCCAGCGCGCGCGCCTGCGCCACTTCATCCACCGCCGTAACTCCGCAGTCAACCGAGATTACGAGAGCTACCCGCCTCTTTTTAAGATCGCGAAGCGCCTTGGAGTTCACCCCGTAGCCCTCTTTGAACCTGTCGGGAATATAGTAGGTAACGTCGCAGCCGAGGGCTCTCAGAAAACCCGTCAGAAGAGAGGTCGCCGTGACGCCGTCAACGTCATAGTCTCCGTAAACGGCGATTTTTTCCTTTTCGTAAACGCACCTGCAAAGGCGCGCCACCGCCTCCTCCATGCCTTTCATCAGGAAGGGAGAAGGCAGGTCCGAGAGGGATGCGGAAAGAAACGCCTCGGCGTCCTGAGCGGAACTTATTCCCCTGTTCACCAGAAGTCCCGCAGTTATCGGCAGGATGTCGAGCTTTGCCGAAAGCCTCTCAACCGGCCCTTTAGCGGGTTTTGCTACTACCCATTTTCTCTTCTTCATAAGAATTCCGCGGGGAGGAATTCAGGAAGAGGCGCCTTCTTCTCTGAGGTGTTCAACGAGTCCCAGAAGCCCGAGGTAATAACTGTGCGCCCTGAAACCCGATACCACGCCGAGCGATACTCCCGAGACAAATGATTTCTGCCTGAAGTCCTCCCTTTTGTATATGTTGGAAATATGAACTTCCACAACAGGCATTCCGGTTGAGAGTATGGCGTCCCTTATGGCTACGCTTGTATGGGTATAGGCGCCGGGGTTTATGATTACCCCGTCGAATTTCCCGTAGGCATCCTGTATGGCGGTGACTATCTCCCCTTCTGAGTTTGACTGAAAGAAGGAAAGTCCGACATCTCCGCCTAGAGAATCTAGGTTTGAAGAAAGAAAAGATTCAATTTCAGAAAGGGTAAGACTTCCATAAATCTCAGGCTCTCTCTTGCCCAGCATATTGAGATTCGGACCGTTGATGACAAGTATTTCCATGGGACAAAATACCGGGAGTAATGATAATTAAAAGACTGAGAAAAACCAAACGGGGTTTCTATCTGCCAAGAAGACCCATTATTTCTTCTCGTCTGTTTCTGTAAACCGGGTTATCGGGTTCCACCTCGCAGAGAACCTCAACTATCCCCAGAGCGTCCTCGTAAAGTCCCTGGGAAACGTAAAGGTTAAGCATCGTGTCCGTCTCGAAAACTCCGGCCCGCGGTCTGCTTTTCTCCTCCGGTTCCGGGGAAGGCTCTTCAGGCTCGCTGGTCTCCTCCCCCCGTCGCCACGGATCCGGAACGGGCGACAGGGAGACCCTGAAGGCTTCGGCTGTTCTGCCAGCGCTTCTGTATACATGTATCAACAGGTCTGAAGCCTGAGTGTTCCGGTGATCCAGAGAAAGCGCTTTTTTGAGTTCCTCCTCCGCGGCTGCGGCATTCCAGCACATAAGATGCGCCCGGGCCAGAATGAGTCTCGCCCGGCTGCTATCACCTTTTTTCTCCGTAAAATCGGAAACCGTGCGCCTCGCCTTGGTCACCTCTCCAAGCGCGAGATGAACTTCCGCCAGCGCGAGAAGCGAATCGGAGTCGGGAAACATCCTCAAGGTGTATTCGTACTTTTCCCTGAGCGCTTCAAGCTCACCCTGACTCAGAGTATTAAGCTCGTCCATAAGCCTTGTTGTTTTTACAAATCCCGGTAATCGCCGCGCCGCTTCTCAACCAACTCTGGGTAATAGTATACGCAGAAATCGAATCGGCTCCGCCTTACCAAGAATACCGCAATGCATTGGGGCGGACAACACTAACCGAGATGCCGTCTCGGCCCGTAGCTACCCCTTTTTCAGAAAAGAAAACATCTCCACTTCCTTTATGCCGACGAGTCTGGCAAGCAGGAAATAAATAATGACGCCTGAACCTATCGAGGCGGCCATAACCAGCGCCTTGTCAAGAGAAAAACCGCTTTCGCTCCAAGTAGAAAAACCGGCGACGGCGCTTACCGCGAAACCCATGATTACTGCGATTGCGAGAATCCTGAGCGAAAAGAAGAGGATGTCGCGGGAGAGAAAATGTTCCAGACGGCCATTCAGCAATACAACCAGCAGAACGAAATTCGCCACCGAGGAGACTGAACTCGCAAGCGCAAGGCCCAAGTGGTCAAGCGAGAAGACAAACCCCAGAACGAACCCGCAGACCGCGTTGAGCAGAAAACAGAAAAACGCCACTTTGACCGGCGTCCTCGTGTCCTGAAGGGCGAAAAAGGCGGGCACGGTGATTCGGATTCCCCCCACCGCGAAAAGGCCGAGTCCGTAGCCCAGGATGGCCTGGGAAGTATTTACGACCGCCACGTAATCAAACTGGCCGTGCTGATAAAGAAAATTGCAGAGTGGTACCCGCAGAGCCACTATTCCGACCATTGCGGGCACCATTATAAACAGCATGCGCCTGAGGGAGCGCTGATACTCCTTGCCGAAACCCCCGTAATCCTCCCTCGCAGCGTAGCCCGAGAGCGCGGGAAGAGTCACGGTCGCCAGGGAGACAGCCACAACTCCGAGGGGAAACTCTATTATCCTCTCCGCGAAATAAAGGTAGGAAACGGTTCCCTCGGACATAAAGGACGCGTACTGGGTGTTTACGAGTATGTTGAGGTTGTAGACCGCTATTCCGAAAAGCTGGGGGAACATGAGAACCGCAAGTCCCCTGACCGCGGGGTGATTGAGGGTTTTTGTAAAGCCGAACATGAACTTTTCTTCGCGAAGATAAAACAGGTGGAGCAGCAGCTGGAGCACCCCCCCGCCAAGTACCCCGAAACAGAGAGAAACTATAGGCACTTCAAATTCCCTGTAGAGAAACAGGGCGCTTGCTATTACGCACAGATTGAAAAGAACCGGAGAGAAAGCCGGAGCGAAAAAGTGCCGTACGGAGTTAAGAACCCCCATCGCGAGAGCCGTAAGAGATATAAAAAGCACGTAGGGGAAGATAAGCCTGTTGAGATAGACTGCCAGATCGAAGGTCTTCTGATCGAATCCATAGGCGAAGAGCTTCACCAGCCAGGGGGAGAAAATTATCCCCAGCGCCACGACTAAAACAAGAATGATGAAAAGCACAGTGAACGCGGAACGCAGGGCGTCCTTTGCCCCCCGTCTGTCCCCCGACTCAAGGTATTTCGAGAATATGGGTACGAAAATCGCCGCCAGAGAACCTTCAGCGAAAAGGCGTCGCAGCAGGTTGGGAATACGAAACGCCACATAAAAAGCGTCGGTCTGGAAACCCGCTCCGAAAAGCGCCGCCACCACGACGTCCCGCAGGTATCCGACGACCCTGCTCAACAGGGTAAGAAAACTTACTAACCCCCACTTGCGCCTATGATCTTCCCTTGTTTCCATGAAAATCCTAGTCCCCCGGCAGATCGCCGCTATCGGGAGGGTCGACAAAATCAAACTCCACTTCCGCTCTGAGTGCTTCAAGCACCCTGCGCGTTTCCGAAGCAAGCTCAGGAGTGGTAATCACCTTTACTATCATCTCCTCCGGAACCTCTGTTCTCACCCACATCAGGTGCCCGTAGGTGCCGAGTATCGCCTGCAAAAGAACATTGGAACTCTTGTCAGCAAGTTTTATGAAAAAAACCGACATTTTTTCTGAAGCGATCCCATCTGGATATAGCTTTCCAAACCATCGTGTCCTAGGGTGAGAGTATATACAAAATAAGCCAACAAGTAGAATTACGGCCCCAACGGGTAGTATCTTTTCTTAAACTCCTTCGAAGCGGCATCCATTATTAAAGTAATATCTAGCCTTATATTCTTACCGATCAAACGCTGAAAAGACTAACTATTTCAAAATGTTACTTGACTTTTTACATGTTTTTTTATAATTTATGAATTGGCATGACAGGGATATATTATGGCATATAATGGCAGAAAATAGCATAAGATGTTCAGAGGAAGATACGAACACACTATGACCAAGACCGGAAGGGTCAGTATTCCTTCGAAGTTCAGGGAGGTCTGCAGGAAGAAATATTCCGACGAGATCTTCGTAATCACGAACTTTGACCGCTACCTCATCGCCTACCCCATGAGGGAGTGGAACGAACTCGAAAAAAAGCTCTCCAAGATATCCATAACCGACAGCAAGGTGACGTCTTCAATACGCTACCTCATGGGAAATGCGATTGACTGCCCCACAGACAACCAGGGAAGAGTGTTGATTCCTCAGTCGCTACGCTCATACGCTGCCATTGAAACTGAAGTCGTTCTGGTCGGCATGCTGAAAAAAATAGAAATATGGTCAAAGGAGATATGGGAGAAGGAAAACGGTTCAGGGGCATTTGAGACTTTCATACAAAGCAGAGAGGTGCTCGCCGAATATGGTCTCTAAGAGAATAGGAGTCGCGGACGCAAGTTCTGAACCGCAGGAACAGTTCCATTCCCCGGTCATGGTAAGAGAAGTGGCTGAATACCTAGACCTGCCGGAGGGCGCGATCGTGGTCGACTCGACCGTGGGTCTCGGCGGACACTCCGAACACATTCTCAAGGAATACCCTTCGATATCGAAGCTGGTAGGCATGGATGTCGATCAGGCCACTATCTCTCTTGCAAGAGGCAGGCTTTCCGCCAATGCGGAAAAAGTAGAGATAGTGAACAGAAATTTCATACACATTAAAAACACGGTCAATTCCATGGGAATAGAATACGTGGACGGCATCGTCGCCGATCTGGGAATTTCATCCTTTCAGCTCGAGCGCAGTGGCAAGGGGTTCAGCTTCAACAGAAACGAGTTCCTCGACATGAGAATGGACGCGGGTCTTCAGTTCTCCGCCTACGATCTCGTAAACGAGATGAGAAGCGAAGAGCTTGAATACATGCTGAGAAAATACGGCGAAGAGAAATTCGCGCGGAGAATCGCTAACTCGATAGTGAAAAGCCGGATGAAAAAGCCCATACAGACTTCCTTTGAACTGGCCTCGATAATCTCGAACTCAATTCCCAAAAAGTTTCATCCGAAAAAAACGCATCCCGCAACCAAGACTTTTCAGGCGCTCCGGATATCGATTAACAACGAACTCGACAATCTGGCGATCTTCATTGAAGAAGCCGTAAAGATCCTCAATACGGGAGCGAGGCTAGTGATCATCTCCTTTCACTCGCTTGAAGACAGAATGGTCAAGAACATGTTCAGGAAACTCGATTCCCCGTGTGCCTGTCCTCCGGACCTTCCCGTATGCGCATGCGGAAGAATTCAGCAGGTAAGAAGTGTGACCCGCTCGGTCGTAAGGCCCGGGAAAAAAGAAGTGGCGGAGAATCCCAGGGCCAGAAGTTCAAAAATGAGAGTAGCAGAGGGGGTATAGCCACAAATGAGAAAGAAGCTTGCCGTGAGGAAAAGAAGAAAAAGAGGGTTTCCCCTGCGCACAGCGATCATTCTCGGGGTCCTGTTTGTAACGGCCCTTTGCTTTCTGCGCGTCAAGATTGAGCATACGAGGACCGGTTACGAGATCTCAAGGAACAAAGAAAAGGAAGTGGATCTCATAAAGGAAGGCCAGATTCTTAGCTACGAGCTTTCAAGGCTGAAGTCTCGTGAATTTCTGGAACCCGTGGCAAAGAAAATGGGTTTCAGGTTCGCCACTTACAAAGATGTCGTTTTCGTTGAAGACGTAGTGCTTGCTGGAAAGGCAGAATGAAGCAGTCAAAAAAAGGAAGATGGAAATTTTATATTACCACGATTTTTATCACAGGCCTTTTTGTGGCTCTGGGATACAGGTCCTTTGAACTCCAGGTGCTCCAAAGCGAGAAATTTTCCGCCGGGGCCAGGAAACAGCACAGCAGGGTTTACAAGATGCCTCCGGTACGGGGAACACTTTTTGACCGGAATAAAAAGCCTCTGGCCACAAGCGTCTGGGCAACTTCAATCTATCTGAATCCCAGGGAGGTGAAAGACCCGGACAAAGTTGCGCGGGCGCTATCGAAACCGCTGGGTCTGTCCCGCAAGAAACTAACCGGTCTTACGCGTTCCAATAAGCGCTTTGTATGGATCAAGAGAGGAGAGGATCCCGGAACAGCAAAAAAGATAGAGGCCATGGGTCTTTCGGGGGTCGGTTTTGCCGAAGAACCGAAAAGAATTTACCCCAACGGTTCCCTGCTAGGGCAGGCGATTGGATTCACCAACGTAGATCTCAAGGGAGTGGAGGGTCTTGAATACGGCTTCGAAAAGATGCTTGCCGGCAAACCTGCCACGGTGAGGATCAGAACCGACGGAAGGGGAAATCGCATATCCGACGTCCTGCTAAATGCGAAAGAACAGTCTACAAAAGGAAACGATGTGCTGCTTACCGTGGATTCCAGCATACAGCACATTACGGAAGCCGCGCTTGAGAAAGGCATAAAAAAAATGAAAGCGGATAGGGGAGCCGCCCTCCTGATGAATCCTCAAACTGGCGAGATACTCTCCATGGCCTCCTATCCGTTTTTTGATCCTAACCGCTTTGGCGAGTTTTCTCAGGAAACGAGGAAGAATCTCCCCGTGTGGATGTCCTTCGAGCCCGGTTCCACGCTGAAGGTATTTCTGGCGGCGACGCTGCTTGAAGAAAAAATGGGGGATGAGAATACCGAGTATGACTGTGAAAACGGAAAGCGGAGAATCGGCCCGAAAGTAATAAAAGACGTGCACGGCCACGGAATCCTGACGGTTTCCGAAACCATAGCGTATTCAAGCAACATATGCGCATGGAAAATGGGTAGGACCCTGGGAAAGAAAAAGCTTCACGATTCGCTCAGGAATTTCGGCTTCGGAAAGACGCTGGGAGTGGACCTTCCCGGGGAAGCTAAAGGAAAAATACAGAGTCTAAGGAACTGGGGGGATTTGGAACTGGCGACGATATCATTCGGGCAGGGAATATCGGTAACGGCAATCCAGCTGGCAACCGCGCTTTCGAGCATCGCAAACGGCGGATATCTGATGAAGCCTTACATAGTGAAGAAAATAGTCTCGCCCGAGGGGAGGGTTCTCGCGGAAAGAACCCCAGAGCTTGTTAAAAGAGTCATTTCCTATGATACGGCTTCGAAGGTCACCGGAATTCTTGAACAAGTGGTGGAAAACGGCACGGGCAAAAACGCCGGTATTCCCGGCTACAGGGTCGCCGGAAAAACAGGCACGGCGCAAATCCCCAATCCGGAGACCGGCACTTACCACGAAAACAGATATCTTTCGTCGTTTGTCGGTTTCGCCCCTGCTGACAACCCGCGTCTTGCCCTCGTCGTAATCGTCGAGAACCCAAGAAAACATACATACGGGGGGATAGTAGCGGCGCCCATTTTCAAGTCCATAACCGAAAAAGTCCTGTTCTACATGAAAATCCCCCCACAAAAGGAAAAGATTGAAGAAACCGTCATGCCTGACATGGTGAACAAAAGCGCGAGAGACGTCATGAAGTGGGCGGAAAAAGAGGAAGTGTCGGTCAGGTTCGTAGGAAGCGGCTACGTGGTAAGCCAGCATCCACCCTCGGGAAAAAAGGTAAGAAGGGGAACGGACTGCACTTTTACCCTCGAGCAGAACATATGAGATTAGCAGATGTTCTGAGGAACGCGGGAATTGAAACTCTAACTGGATCTAAGAATCCGGGAGATACGGAAATTACGGGAATAACTCTCAACTCGCAGAACGTGGAACCGGGGTCCCTTTTTATTGCCATCAGGGGCAAAGTCACCGACGGGCACGATTACGCCGCCTCCGCTGTTAAAAAGGGAGCTGCGGCGCTTCTGCTTGAGGAGGTTTCAGCGGAAATCCCGGACCTTGGAGTTCCCTTCGCGAAAACAAGCGACTCCAGGGCAGCGGCGTCTATCGTCGCCTCTAATTTCCACGACCACCCATCCCTTGCAATGAAAGTCGTTGGCGTGACAGGGACAAACGGGAAAACCACGGTGTCCCACATGATAGAAGCCGGCTGGGAAACCGACGGGATAAACACGGGTCTTCTGGGAACCATAGAGAACAGATACATGGGTAAGACCGAACCTGCATCCCTTACAACGCCTGATCCCGTAGCTTTTATGAGCATGCTGCGTGAAATGAAAGACGCGGGAGTGACAAACGTCACGCTCGAGGTATCCTCGCACGCCCTTGATCTGAAAAGGGTTGACGGATGTCACTTCGACGCGGCGATATTCACGAACCTCACCCCGGATCACCTGGACTACCACAAGACGCTTGAAGATTACTTCAGGGCTAAAGAAAGGCTTTTCTCGGAAATTCTCGAAAAAAGCGCGAAAAAAGAGGTGTTTTCGATAATAAACGCGGATGATCCTTTAGCAAACAGGGTATCCGCCTCGAAAAAAGGTCAGAAGATAACGTTTTCCACGAAAAAAAAAGATTCAGTTGTATTCGCGGAGAATTTCACGCTTGATTCTGGAGGCGTAAAGGCCTCACTGGCCACCCCGTGGGGCAAGGTGGAGCTTGATTCAAAACTCATGGGGAAACATAACCTCTATAACATGATGGCGGCAGCCGGAACGCTCCTCTCTCTCGGTTCGTCCCCGGGGACAACCGGGAGAGCGCTGAGTGAACTCAGACGCATCCCGGGAAGACTCGAGAAAATCGAGACCGCCTCGGGAACAGACGTTTTTGTGGACTACGCTCACACTCCCGACGCGCTTGAGAACGTGCTTGCGTGTCTGAAACCTTTCTGCGCCCAGAGACTCATCACTGTCGTGGGTTGCGGAGGAGACAGAGACAGGGGAAAACGCCCCCTTATGGCCGCTGTGGGACGCAGGTATTCGGACATGCTGATAGTGACTTCGGATAACCCCAGAACGGAGGATCCGGAGAGGATAATAGAGGATATGACAGAGGGGGTAGATCTCCAGGGTCAGGGGGTAGTGATAATAACCGACAGGGAAGAAGCCATAAAGCACGCCGTGGATAAGGCCGGACCCGGAGACACGGTCCTTATAGCGGGAAAAGGTCATGAGAACTACCAGATAATCGGCACTGAGAAAATTCATTTTGACGACAGGGAAATCGCGGAAAAATACCTTGAAGCCAGAGACAGGAGAGAACTTTGAGATTCAGACTTGAATTTCTGCTAAATTCCACGGGAGGGAACCTCGTCGGCGGCAAGATGCCGGTCGGAGCTTCGGGGGTCTCCATCGATTCCAGAAGTATAGAGAAAAACCAGCTTTTCGTTGCCATAGAGGGGCCCAACTTTGACGGGCACGATTACGTCGCCGAGGCCTTTGAAAAAGGTTCTGCGGGGGCAATAGTGGAAAAATATCCGCAAATACAAGGCTCAAAACGCAACTGCGGCGCGGTAATAAAGGTCGGATCCACGCAGAAAGCCCTCCTCGAGATGTCAAGACACTGGAGAAATTCGTTTCCCGAGCTGAAAGTCGCCGCCATTACGGGTTCTAACGGAAAAACTACAACCAAGAACATGACCCACAGCATACTGTCCGTATCGGGCAGCGTGCTCAGCACCCGCGGCAACCTGAACAATCAGATAGGTCTTCCGCTCAGCCTTCTGAAGCTGGAGAAGAGCCACGATTTCTGCGTGCTTGAGATGGGAATGAACTCTTTCGGGGAAATAAGGACCCTCGCGGATATCGCCTCGCCCGATGTGGGAACGATCACCACCGTAGGAAAAGCTCATCTAGAGGGAGTGAAAGACCTGGAAGGAGTCGCAAGGGCTAAAGGAGAACTGGTTGAAAACTTCGGAGAGGAAAACACTTTCTGCGTAAACATTGACGATCCCCGGGTGGAGAAGATAGCAGCCCGCGCGCGCTGCCGGAAGATCACGTACGGAGTCGCCTCTCCGGAGGCTTTCATAAGGGCGGACGATATCAGCCACGAGGAAATGGAGTTCATTGAATTTACGATACACGTCGGCAACCAGTCCGCCAGAGCGAGAATAAGGGGAATAGGATCTCACAATGTTTCAAACGCCCTTTCGCCTCCGCTCTTGCGCATTCTCTCGGATGCGGAATGAGCGAGATACTGGCAGGTCTTGAGAAATACGTTCCCTCCGCCATGCGCCTTGAGGTTATCCGCACCCCCTCAGGCTTCAGAGTCATAAACGACTCGTATAACGCAAATCCCGACTCGATGCGCGCGGCGCTTGATGAACTCGTCGCCCACCGGCACGGCAAGGCGAAGGCGGTAGCGGTTCTCGGGGACATGCTTGAGCTAGGAGAAAGCAGCGAAAAAGAACACCGGATGATCGGAGAACATATCTCGCAGCTCGGTCTTGACGTGTTAATAGCCATGGGAGAATTCTCCCGGTCGCTCGTATCATCCGTACGGGGGCAGACGGCGTGTCACGTGGCGGAGAGCCCGCGGGAGGCGGCAGACCTGCTTTTTGACGCGTGTCAAGAGGACGACTTAGTGCTTGTAAAAGGGTCGCGGGGAATGAAGATGGAAACGGTAATACGGATGCTTTACGAAAATTAAGCCATGCTCTACTTTCTGCATCTTCTGAAAGACGATTTTATTTTTCTAAATGTCTTCAAGTATATAACTTTCCGCTCTTTCGGGGCCGGGCTGACTTCGTTTGTCCTGTGTGTCCTCCTCGGGAAAAAGCTGATTGACCTGCTGAAAACGGCGCAGTTCCAGGAGACCATACGCAAAGAAGGTCCCAGCAGTCACGGCGTAAAAGCCGGAACTCCGACGATGGGGGGGATATTCATCGTAATGGCCATAATGATCTCATCCCTTCTCTGGACGAACTTCCTCGTAGACAAGATCATACTCGTGCTTCTGTTCACCGCAAGCTTTGCCGTTCTGGGATTTTTCGACGATTTCATGAAGATAAAAAGAGGAAAGGGTATAAGGGCAAGAGTAAAGTTTCTCTGCCAGACGCTCATAGCCGTGATTTTCGTGGTCATTCTCTGCATGAACGAAAGCGGAAGTTTCTCAATGTCCATGAGGGCCGGTGAAAGCGCGGTGTATTCCTCGACCTCGGTGGTGTTTCCGTTCATAAAGCAGGCAGTCGTGGATCTTGGATATCTCTACATACTTTTCGCCCTTCTGGTCACCGTAGGTTCTTCAAACGCGGTGAATCTCACCGACGGCCTTGACGGTCTGGCCATAGGTTCGATCGCTATCGTAACCACCACCTACGTAATCTTCGCCTACCTCGCCGGAAACCTGCAGTTCGCAAGCTACCTGCAGATCCCCCACGTGCAGGGAGCCGGGGAAATAGCCATTTTTCTCGCGGCGGTCGGAGGAGCATGCCTGGGTTTTCTCTGGTACAACTCCCACCCTGCCGAGGTTTTCATGGGAGACGTGGGTTCCCTCGCGCTTGGGGCGGCTATAGGATTGAGCGCCCTGATGATAAAGCAGGAAATACTCCTGATAGTGGCAGGGGGAATATTCTTCGTGGAAACGCTTTCGGTGATAATCCAGGTGATCTCGTTTCGCTCTACGGGCAAGAGGGTTTTCAGGATGACTCCCCTTCATCACCACTTCGAACTTGCCGGATGGGCGGAATCGAAGGTGGTGGTGCGTTTCTGGATAATATGCGTGGTTCTTTCTATTATCGCTCTTTCAAGTCTGAAGATAAGGTGATCAAATGGAGCTCGGGGAAAACAGATTCTTGATCGTGGGACTCGGGATAACCGGAGTGGAAACTTCAAAATTCCTCCGCTCCAAGGGAGTCCCGGTGAAAGCAACAGACTCGAGGGAAGCCGGGGAACTCGGACCCGTGGTGGGAAAACTCGCGACGGGAGGCATGGAAATCCGCTGCGGGACTCACGCACCCGAATTCTTCGAATGGGCCGATACGATAGTGCTGAGTCCGGGGGTAAGGTTCGATCTTCCCGAGATCAGGGACGCCCAGGCAGCGGGAAAAACGGTAATAAGCGAAATCGAGCTTGCGTGGAACTTCATATCAAAACCGGTAATAGGCGTAACGGGAACAAACGGAAAGACAACTACCACGTCCCTTCTCTCGGAAATGCTCAAACGAAGCGGAATGAAAATCTTTACGGGGGGAAATATAGGAACGCCCCTTATATCGGTAGCTGAAAAAGACGACGAATACGACTTCCTGCTGCTTGAACTCAGCAGCTTTCAGCTCCAGGGAATAAAGGATTTCTCTCCCCACGTCGCGGTGATCCTCAACATATCACCAAACCACCTGGACCACCATTCGAGCATGGAAGAATACGAAGCGGCCAAGCTCGGGCTTTTCGCAAACCAGAGAGAAAATGACTGGGCGGTATTCAATGCGGACGATCCGGCGGTGCTTAAGGGCTCGGACAGCTTCAGGGCGAAAAAAGTATCTTTCGGAACCGGGCAGGAGAAAACCGACATCTGCTGCAGGGAAGATGAAATAGTGTTCGGAGAGCTTTCCTTCTGTCTTCGGAACTCGGCCCTTGCCGGAGAACACAACAAGGAAAACATAATGGCAGCGGTGGCCGTCGCGGGAATACTGGGCTGCCAGCGGGGTCCGGTGCAGAAAAGCATAAACGAATTCCGCCCGCTTCCGCACAGAATGGAATTCGTGCTGACGACAAGGGGGGTAGATGTGTACAACGACTCAAAATCCACAACCCCGTTCGCCACTCTGAGAGCAATCGAGAGCCTCCCCTCGCCGATCATACTGGTTGCAGGGGGAAAGGACAAGGGAATCGACTACGGCTGCCTTAAGGACGCGGTGGCAAGCAAGGTGAAAGCCCTGGTACTGATAGGGGAGACAAGAGAGAAAATGCGCGTCCAGCTGGGCGGCTCGGCGCAGACAACGTGCGCAGGCTCCCTCAAAGAGGCGACGCAAAACGCTTTTGAACTGTCAAATGCCGGAGACACGCTCCTGTTTTCGCCCGGGTGTTCAAGTTTTGACATGTTCAGCTCATACGAGGAAAGGGGGAATCTGTTTAAGGAGATCGTAAGGGATGTTTGATTTCAAAAACAGGGATTTTGACATACTGCTCCTAGGGCTCGTCCTCATAGTGGCGGGGGTCGGGGCGCTGGCCGTATACAACTCAAGCTCCATATACTCGCTTGAAACCTATAACAACTCAATGCGGTTTCTCAAATTCCACGTCATATATCTTCTCGTTGGAATAACGGCCATGGTGACATTGATGCACGTGAAGCCGTCTTTTGTAAGAAAGCTGGTTTACCCGGGTTATCTGCTCGGATTCGCTTTACTCGCAATCGTGCTTTTGCCCGAGATAGGAAAGGAAGTCGGCGGGGGAAGAAGGTGGATTTCGGTCTGGGGATTCTCGTTTCAGCCGTCTGAGTTCTGCAAGTACATGCTGGTCATTTACATGGCGCACTTCCTGTTCAAGAAGGAGGACAAGATGGACAGTTTCTGGATCGGCATCTTCTCTCCCCTGCTTGCCGGCGGCGCCTACGTGGGACTTATACTGGCGGGACCAGACCTAGGAACCTCTTTCCTCGTTCTGGCAGTTCTTTTCATAATGCTCTTTGTCGGAGGAGCAAAACTCCGCTATCTGTTCAGCATCGGAACCGGGGCCGTGGGACTGCTCGTGCTGGCTATCATTAACGAGGGTTACAGAATGGAGAGAATAATGTCCTTTCTTGACCCGTGGAAAGACCCGCTCGGCTCGGGATACCAGGCTGTTCAGTCGTTCATGGCTTTCGGTCTCGGCGGAATATACGGAAGCGGGCTCGGAAACAGTTCCCAGAAACTGCTTTTCCTCCCCCAGGCCCACACGGATTTCATCTTTTCGATAATAGGCGAGGAATTCGGATTCATAGGGGTAATAACGTTAATCGTGCTTTTTCTGCTGATTCTGGGAAGGTGCGTAAGGATATCCATGCGGGCGGAAGATCCTTTCTCAAGATACATGGTATTCGGTTTCACGGCGCTCATAACGCTCCAGGCGGCGCTTAACATGGGAGTTGCGGTCGGTCTCTTCCCCACAACGGGACTGACGCTGCCTCTTGTAAGCTACGGAGGAAGCTCTCTTGTATCGACGCTTGCGGCGTTCGGAATCATCCTGAGCGTCTCTAGATTCAGTGCCAGGGAAAGATGAGAGTGATAATAGCCGGAGGAGGAACAGGAGGACATGTTTTTCCCGCGATATCAATCGCGGAAGAAATACTTGAGAGAAACAGCGGAAACGAGGTTATGTTCGTGGGCACCGAAGAGGGAATCGAAAAAAGGATTCTTCGAGAGAAGGGATACAGAGTCGAATTCATAAAATCGAGGGGAATTGCAGGGAAAAGTTTTTTCCAGAAGGTGATAGCGGTGATTTCAATACTAGGAGCGATGCTGAGTTCCCTCAGGATACTCAGGGATTTCAGGCCCGATGTAGTTATAGGAGTCGGTGGATACGCATCCGGACCTACCCTGCTTTGCGCCTCGATAAGTTCCATACCGACCGCCGTTTGCGAACAGAACTGCGTCCCGGGGCTTGCCAACAGAATCCTCTCGAGGTTCGTCGGCAAGATATTCATAACCTTTGAAGAAAGCAAAAAGCATCTTCCGGCGGAAAAAACCGTGCTCACTGGAAATCCCATAAGACGTGATCTCGCACATGTGGCTGCGGAGAAAAAAGCCCGCCAAAGCGCCCGGCGAAACGTATTCGTACTCGGAGGAAGCCAGGGAGCGCGGAAACTGAACGAAATCGTTCCCCGGTCACTGGCAGAACTCGGCACCCGGGTAAACGTGACACATCAGACCGGGGAAGCACACATAGAAAGCGTGAGGGAGACCTACCGCCAGCTCGGTATTTCGGCCGAAGTGTTCGGATTTACGGACGACATGTCGCGGATATATGAAAAAACGGATCTCGTGGTCTGCAGGGCCGGCTCCGGAACGCTGTCCGAGATAACGGCGTTCGGCATACCGTCAATACTGATCCCGCTTGCCTCTTCCACGCATGACCATCAGCTGAAAAACGCCAGGACCCTGGAATCAGACGCGGCGGCGGCGGTGGTTGAGGAAAAGGAACTTTCGGTCGAAGGTCTTTGCGCGGTTATTGAGAAAACCCTTGAGCGGGAAACCCTCGGTCGCATGGCGGAAAACTCGAGAAAACTCGCGCGGCCACACGCCGCCCGGGAGATAGTGAACCGAATCGAGGATATGATCGGGTAATCGAATGTACGGCAAGATAGAAAAAGTCCATTTTATCGGCATAGGCGGCATAGGAATGAGCGGTATAGCCGAAGTGCTGATCAACATGGGTCTTGAGGTAAGCGGTTCCGATCTCGCGGAAACCCAGACAACCCGACGTCTGGCTTCTCTGGGAGCCGTCGTTCACGCGGGTCACAGCTCGGAGAACATCAAGGGAAGCGAGGTGGTCGTATACTCATCGGCCATCAGGAAGGACAATCCCGAGATGATCGCCGCCGCCGCGGCCAGGGTTCCTCTCATACCCAGGGCGGAGATGCTCGCGGAACTGATGAGACTCAAGTTCGGCATCGCAGTAGCCGGAAGCCACGGGAAAACCACCACGTCCTCCATGATAGCGTCGGTGCTTTCCCACTGCGGCGCCGATCCGACCATAGTGGTAGGAGGAAAGCTGCGGACCATAGACTCAAACGCCCATCTCGGAACCGGACGTTTCATGGTGGTGGAAGCCGATGAGAGCGACGGATCATTCGAAAAACTCTCTCCGGTCGTCACGGTGCTCACAAATATCGACAAAGAGCACATTGATTACTACGGAGACATGGAGGCCCTCGAGCTTGCCTTCTCCAACTTCCTGCACAAAATTCCCTTCTACGGACTCGCGGTAACATGCGCCGACTGTCCGAGAACCGCAAAGATAAACAGGGAATTCAACAAAAAAATACTGACTTACGGAATAAAAAGCCCCGCGGACCTGATGGCCGGGAACATACGCTTTTCCAAGCTGCGGACAACGTTTGAAGTAACATACGGAGGGTACCTGCTCGGAGAAGTGGATCTCAGCACTCTGGGAGCCCATAACGCCCTGAATTCCCTGGCCGCAATAGCCGTGGGAATGGAATTCGGCTTCAGTTTCGAAAAGATAAAAGAGGGTCTTGCGACTTTTGAGGGCACGGAAAGAAGACTGCAGTTGAAAAGCGAGAAAAAAGGTGTAAGAATAATAGACGATTACGGGCATCACCCGAGTGAGCTGGAAGTCACTATAGAAGCTCTTAAGGCAGCGTTTTCCCAAGAACCGATTCTTCTCTTCCAGCCCCACAGATTTTCTAGGACAAAGCTTCTTTACAACGATTTCGTCAGGGTTTTAGGAAAAGTAAAACGCCTATACGTTCTTGATATATATCCCGCCGGGGAAAAACCGGTAAAGGGAATAACTTCAGAAAAGCTGGTCGAAGACATAAAAAAGGCGGGCAATGCGAACGCATGTCACGTGGATGACCCGGATGCCTTTGTGGACCGCATGGCAAGCGAGCTCAAAAAAGGAGACATTCTGCTTACCTCGGGCGCCGGGAACGTCTGGAAGTACGGGGACAGGATCGCGGATCGGATCGTATGAACAACTCAACTCAGAACAACGACCTTGAAATACTGGACAACTACCCGATGAGGAAGTACCTGTACATAAAAGTCGGGGGTGAGGCGAAACGCCTCGTGTATCCGCAGAACATGAAAAGTTTCCTTGAACTGCTAAGGCGCTGCCACGAGTCGGGGGAGAAAGTCACCGTGCTCGGAGCCGGTTCCAACACCATAATAACCGAGCAGGGAATAGACGGCGTAGTCATAAGCACGAGAAAACTGAAGGAAGTAAGCATGGACGGAACGCGCGTTGAAGCCGAATGCGGCGCAATGCTCTCATCCATAATGAACAGATCGATCCGCCTCGGACTCACAGGGTTCGAGTTCGCCGCCGGTATACCCGGAACGGTCGGAGGAAGCATATACATGAACGCCGGCGCAAACGGGGGAGAGATAAAGGACGCGGTAAAAAAAGTTTACGTATGGCACGAGGGTGAGGAAAAAGAACTGTCAAGAGAAGAGATAAATTTCCAGTACAGGAAAAGCAACCTGCCCGAGGGCGCCATAGTCACGAAAGCCGTGTTCGAACTGCGCGAAGGAGACAGGAAGAAAAGCGAAGAGAATGTGAGACAGCACCTCGCTTACAGGAACAGGACGCAGCCCGTAAAGATGGCCAACACGGGTTCGGTCTTCAAGAACCCGCCAACGGTCAGCGCGGGAGAACTGCTTGAAGGGCTGGGATTCAAGGGGCTCTGCGTCGGCGGAGCCAAGTTCTCGGAAATCCACGCGAATTTTATCGTGAACTTCAACAGGGCAAAAGCCGACGATATCATCACGCTCATCGAAAAAGCGAGGGATGCCGCGTTGGAAGAACGGAACATAACTCTTGAGCCCGAAGTCGAAATAATGGGCAAGGAGGCGAGAGCCACATGAACATGCTGACAAAGGGAATATCGGCGGTCTTTTTCTTCTCGGTCTGCGGAATTGCTCTTTTCGCAATAGAGCCGTCGGAGCATCTTACCGTAAAAGAGATTGTCATCACGGGAAACAGCAAGATAAGTTCCTCGGAAATCATAAAACGCTCCGGAATAAGAGCCGGTTCAACATCCATGCTGTTTCCCACTTCCAAAGCAAAGCAGGAGATCCTTGAGAATCCATGGGTAAGCGAGGTGCGGGTGAAAAAGCTCCTTCACGGAAAAATAAAAGTTGAGATCTACGAAACCGAACCTTTCTGCATAGTGGCCCAGGAGGGAGCTAAGCCACACTACGTAGACGTAAAGGGAAAACGGCTAGGCGTAGCAGAACCGTCGCAAGGTCTTGATTTCCCGGTTATTTCAAGCAAAAAGGAAATCAGTCCGGGTCTCATGCTCCAGGCAATCGAGATTCTCAATCTCTCCAAGTCAAGTCCGGCTCTTGACTGGTCGGAGATTTCGGAGGTAGTAGTGGAAGAAAACTTCGGCATCAAGCTCCTAACCCTTGACCGCAGGCTCGTAACCTTCGGAGAAAACAACATGAAAAGCAAGTGGCACAAGGTTGAGAGGATAATAGTTCACTCGCGCAAGAACAACCTAGTGGAAAAAGACATAGACATAAGCTCGGGAGAGGTAGGCGTAATAGGCTACGATTCCTAATATCACGAAATGGCGCAGAGAAAAAACAGCTCGCTACCGATAGTTGGTCTCGACATAGGAACGACAAAAGTCTCCGTAGTGGTTGGGGAATCCGACCTAAACGGCGAAATCGAGATAATCGGCGTCGGCAACCATCCCTCCCACGGACTCAAAAGGGGGGTAGTGGTCAACATAGAGAAAACCGTGGACTCCATACAGAACGCGGTCGAGAAAGCAGAACACATGTCCGGCCTTGAGATAAAGGAGGTCATAGTAGGAATAGCGGGCGGGCATATAAAAGGAATGAACGGGCACGGAATGGTCACCCTGCGGGAAAAGGAGGTGACTCCCAAGGACATCGATAGAGTCATAGAATCGGCAAACGCCCTTCTGATTCCGGCGGAAAGGGAAATTATCCACGCCATCCCGCAGGAATACACGGTTGACAGGGAAAGCGGCATAAACGATCCGGTCGGTATCCACGGATTAAAGCTTGAGGCAAACGTCCACATAGTCACGGGGGACGTGACCGCGGCCCGGAACATCATAAAATGCATAGAGATGTCGGGGATGACTTCCGTTGACATGGTAATTGAGCAGATAGCTTCAAGCGAGGCGGTTCTTACGCATGACGAGAAAGAAATTGGGGTAGCGATGATAGATTTCGGAGGAGGCACCTGCGATATAGCGGTGTTTATGAACGGAAGCGTCAAATATACCGAGAGTATCACCCTCGGGGGAGACCATCTCGACAGGGATATCGCGTTCGGACTCTCCGTGCCGCTCCCCGAGGCAAGGAGGCTCAAGGAAAATCACGGCGTGGCCACAGCCAATCCGAATGAAATGATAAGCGACGACAGAATAGAGGTAAAAAGCGCTTCGGGGCGCGAACCCAAGCGTATTCTGAAAAAAGACCTTACGACGATAATCCAATTGAGAATGGAGGAAATCTTTACTCTGATAAAAAAAGAATTCCTAGAGCAGGGGTTCATCGGCATGCTTCCGGCTGGGGTGGTGCTCACGGGAGGGAGCAGCAAGATGCAGGAGATGGCGACTCTTGCCGAGCGGGTACTCGGCATGCCGGTTCGCATCGGCATACCCCGCGACGTAAACGGTCTCACGGACATTATCACCGACCCCATATACTCAACCGGGGTGGGGTTGATCAAATATGCAAGTTCAAATAAAGAATCCGGCGTTCCGGCAGGGGTGCTGACGCAGAAAAATGTTTTTACGAGAATGAAAGGATGGTTTAACGAATTTTTTTAAAGGAAAAATCCAACCGGAGGGATAAACATATGGCAAGTTTTAGGATTGAGAATGTCGATGATGGCTTAGGCAGAGCCAGAATCAAGGTTGTAGGAACAGGTGGGGCCGGCGGAAACGCCGTCAACACCATGATAAGCAGAGGACTTAAAGAAGTGGAGTTCGTCTCCGTAAACACGGATTTCCAGGATCTGAACAAATCACTGGCGCCGACGCAGCTCCAGATAGGAGAAAGTATATCTAGGGGCCTCGGTTCAGGAGGAAATCCCCAGATTGCAAAGGAAGCCGCTCTTGAGGACCGAGAGAAGATAGCGGATGTTCTCGGAGAGGCCGATATGGTTTTCATAACCGCAGGAATGGGAGGCGGAACCGGTACCGGCGTTTCTCCCGTAATCGCCCAGGTGTGCAAGGAGAGGGATATTCTCACCGTTGCTATAGTCACAAGGCCCTTTGAATTCGAGGGAATTGCAAGAAGGGAAAACGCCGATTACGGAATCGAGGAGCTGGACAAACATGTCGACACGCTGATTGTGATTCCCAACGACAAGCTTGCGGCCATACACAAGGTCAGCATTCTTGACGCTTTTCGTCAGGCGGACGAAGTTCTTTACCAGGCGGTAAAGGGAATTTCCGACATCGTTACGGGAACCGGATACATCAATGTCGATTTTGCCGACGTGAAAAGCGTAATGGCAAATCACGGAGGCAAAGCCCTTATGAGTTCCGGGTTCGCACAGGGTCCGAACCGGGCGACTCAGGCAGCGCAGATGGCCATAACAAGTCCTCTTCTCGAGGATGTGTCCATTGCTGGAGCCAAGGGGATGCTGATGAACGTAACGGCCTCGGAGGATTTCGGAATCGAGGAACTGAACGAAGCGTGCAATCACGTGAGGGAAAGGGCAACCGGCGATATCGACCTGATTTTCGGCCTGGTCTTCGATGAAAAGGCCAAGGATTTCGTAAAAATCACCGTGGTCGCGACCGGGATAGAAAATTACATCGAAAAAAGGGCGACCGATATAATTTCGGAACAGACGCACAGCCCCGAAGAGATAGAGGAAGACCTGGACATACCGACTTTCGTCAGAAGAAGGGAAAGAATCGCCGCCCGCTGAGAACGCGCCGGGCGGTGTCAGACAACCTCGGATCTGCCTTCCTTAAGGAACGGCAGGTCCACCCTCGGGGTATCGATCCACAGCCCCTCAATGTCGTAGAATTCCCGGACGGGCCGGTAGAACACGTGGAGAACCACGTCCACGAGGTCAAGCAGCACCCATCGGCCTTCGGAGACGCCTTCGGTCCCGAATATTTTTACTCCGTGTTTTTTAAGTTCCCGCTCAACGCTCTCCACTATGGTCCGCACTCCCCTGTCGGAGTTCGCGCTGCACACAACGAAATAATCCGCCACGTCGCTTTTTTCCCTGATTTCCAGAATTACGGGATCATCCGCCTTTTTCTCCCAGGCGGCTCGGGCGACAAACAAGGCTTTTTCCTTGGGCTCTATGGTTTTTCCTCCAGCTGGTATAGGCCGTTTTCCGCTATGTATCCCTCCACTTCCCCCGCGACCAGATACCTGAGGGAGCTGCCCCGGCGCGCGAGTTCCCTGACCTCCGTGGAAGAAACCCTTATGCCGGCGATATTTACGAAAAACAGCTCATTTGAGCTTTTGTGAGCAAAAACATCCATACCCCTGTCATTATAAGAATATCGGAAGTCATTTTCGAGGGCAAGAGGAATTGGACTGGCGGAATCAGCAGAGTCGTAACCGGGTCGGCGAAGAACGACGAAGCTTGAGTAGTTAAAAAGCTCCGAGAAATCTTTCCACATGTCTATTTCCGCAAAAAGTTCGGAACCCATTATAAAATAATGCTGGTTCTGCGGATTGCTTTCGTTAAGCGTCCTGAGGGTGTCGACAGTGTAGGAAGGAGGTTCCCTGCGGAGTTCCATGTCGGAAACCCTGAAACGGGGATTAAGTTTTACTGAGAGATTAAGCATGTTGAACCTGTGGGAGGGGGAGGCCATGGTTTCTGAACTTTTATGAGGAGAGACAAGAGTCGGAATGAAGACCACCTCGTCAAGCTTCAGTCTTTCGCTTATCTCCTCGGCGGCCCTCAGGTGACCCGCGTGCACGGGGTCGAACGAACCGCCCATAAGCCCTACCCTCATATGTAACCCTCTATCATCATTTCATCGCCGAACCTTCTGACCTTAATATTCTTGATATTGATCGCTTCCTCAATCGATTGCTTTCCAAGGTCCCCGATCATGCTCATCCCGTCGCCTCCGATAATCTTCGGCGAGTAAAAGAAAACCACCTTGTCAACCAGTCCCTCACGGAGAAAACAGGCCCCCACCCTGCTCCCACCTTCAACCAGAACTCCGCACATTCCCATGGCTCCGAGTTCATTAAGAAGGTCCGCCGCGGATACGCGGCCCGCTGAATCGGATTTTAATCTCAGGATCTCGGCACCAAGGTCGCGAAACTTATTTTCCTTAAGCTTCCCCGGCCTCTGCGTAGTGGCTATTATGGAGCGTGGGTGAGTGCTGAAAATCTTCGCTTCGGGTGGAATACGGAGATTTGAATCCATAATCACCGGAACCGGCTGCCGCACGTTTCCCCTAACGAGTCGAACGTCAAGTCCCGGATCATCCGTAAGCACCGTGTTTATCCCGACAATTACCGCATCCGCTTTTTTTCTCAGACGATGGGCCATTTTCCTCTGCCTCAGGCTCCCTATCCACCTGGAATCACCTGTTGCGGAAGCTATCTTGCCGTCAACGGTCGAGGCGGATTTCAAGATTACGAAGGGAAGCCCCGAGGTGACGTGCTTGTTGAAAAACTCGTTTATTTCCGCGCATTCCCTCTCAAGCACCCCTGTTCTTACCTCTATCCCGTTTTTGCGGAGCTTGGCCACCCCTTCTCCGCTTACTTTGGGGTTAGGATCAATGGCTCCCACAACAACATCCGATATGCCCGACGCTATTATGGCGTCGGTACACGGAGGAGTAAGCTTTTCGGTATGACAGCAGGGTTCAAGCGTCACGTAAAGCGTGGCACCCTTAAGAGAAATTCCTTTTTTGGCGGCATCTAAGAATGCTTCTATTTCCGCATGCGGGGACCCGGCTTTTTTATGGTAGCCGAGGCCCACAATCCGTCCCCCAATTACGCAGACAGCGCCGACCATGGGATTGGGGCTGGTGCACCCTTCTCCCCTGAGGGCAAGCCTCAGGGCTTTTTTCATAAATTCCCTGTCATCTCGAGCGGACATCAAAAAACCTAGTGCAAAGCCTCCTTGTCCGACGTGAAGAGCGCCTTTGTGAACTGTTCGGCGTCAAATTCGCGCAGGTCCCCGAGACCCTCCCCAACTCCTATGTATTTCACAGGAAGACCCAGCTGTTCCGCTATCGCCACTATTATTCCCCCCTTGGCGGTTCCGTCGAGCTTGGTAAGCACTATACCGGTCACCCCGATTGCCTCGCCGAAAACCCTGGCCTGCTCCACGGCGTTCTGCCCAGTAGTGGCATCGACGACAAGGAGAGTTTCATGGGGGGCTCCTTCGAGTTCACGGGCGATCACTCTTCTCAGCTTGCTGAGTTCGTCCATAAGCCCCGTTTTCGTGTGAACCCGCCCGGCGGTATCTATTATAAGCAAGTCAATACCCCTTGAAACTGACGCCTTTACCGCATCGTAAGCTACGGCGGAGGGGTCCGCCCCGGTCTGGCCGCGAAGAAAATCGCTTCCCACCCGTTCCGCCCACACCTCGAGCTGCTCAACCGCGGCCGCCCTGAACGTGTCGGCGGCGGCTACCATCACCTTTTTTTCTTCCCGCGCGAACCTGTTGGCGATTTTTCCTATGGAAGTAGTCTTTCCGACGCCGTTGACTCCCGCCACCATGAAAACCGTCGGCTTGGCGGAAAGCTCAGCCACCGGACTCTCGACTCCCTTCAGGATGTCGAGGATCTCTTTTTCGAGGAAGCTTTTTATTCGCTCCATGTCTCCGCCATCCCCCGCCCCAACAGCGGATGAGACCTTCTCTCGCAGCTTCGCGGTGGTCGCAACTCCCATATCCGACATTATGAGCGCCTCCTCGAACTCATCCCAGGCCGCGTCATCAATTCTCCCGGATGAGAAAACAGTCTCTAGATTCTGCAAAATCCCCCTGCGGGTCTTGGAAAGTCCGAGACTGAGTCTCGAGAAGAAGTCCCCTTCCGTATCATCTTCTTTTTCTTCCGCAGCAACTTCATCCTCCGGCCCTTCGGGAACCTCAGTTTCTTCCGGTTCCTCTTGCGCTTTCGGTTCTTCGGGTTCAGGTTCAGTCTCTTCAGGGGAAACCGGCTCTTCGGAAATCTCGACCGGTTCAGCGGCAGGTACGGGGTCCGCAGGCGGGGTCACAACATCTTTTTCTTCCACCGCCGCGGGTTCGGGCGCGGCAAACTGCGGCTCAGGGACAGACTCGGCAACCTGCGCGGGCGCGACTTCGGGAGCGGGGGGTTCGGGAGGCGGCTCCACCTCCTCGGGTTCGGCGGAAACGGCCTCGGGCTGCTGCCGTGTCGCGGTCTCCGGCGCAGCTTCTTTTTTCCCGAATAGGAAATAAACCGCCGCAAGCGCGGCTACCGCTATCGCGGCCGGGATCGTAATCTCCAGATTGACATGGGTTCCAAGTCCCGATAAAAATTCAGCAATCTCTTTCATGTGGCATGTCCGGTTGAAAACAGTTTTTTGCCGATAAAAAACGGTCCCAGGCTTTCAAGGTATCTTGAAGTCTGCTGAGTCTTTCTCATCCTCTCCACCAGCGCGGAAAGAGGATAGAGATCTCTGCCCAGAATCCCTATCACGAAATCATTGTCGCTTCTGTCAAGACCGTGGCTCGCAAGACGGATGTCCTTTGCGTATCCCGCGTCCCCGAACTGGAACCCCACCTTGCCGTGCTCCCCGAGAACAGCTCTTTGCTCCTCGTAAGGAAGGGTTTCAAAGCCCTTGGCCCTCCTGAGCGGGTACCAGATGGCCCAGACAAGTTCCGGGTCAAAGATTTTCTGCTTCGGGCCCGAAATCAGGGTTCTTTCGAGTTCCTTCTCATAACCGAGCGAGTAAGTTCTTCCGAGCATCGTGTACTCAGGCTTCGGCTTGAGCGTGGCAAAAGAGGAGTCAGAGAGAAATCGCCTGAGCTCCGTGACGAAAAACTCGGGAGTCTCGCTCATGGTCAGAAGACCCGCGCCTTTGTAATCATTTGCGTCAGAATAAAGAACCGCCGTTAAGGAGGATCTCTCAAGATCGCGAACCAAAAGGGATTCAAGCGCCGGGTCAATACCCCCGAAACCCAGAAACTGCACGAAAAGCCTTCTGTCAAGGGACTCGCCCCCTCTTCCTTTCTCGCTTAAGTCAAGCTGCCTGTCTTTGGGTTCGCTCATATTCATCACCGGACTTAGGGGTTATTAAGTATCTACGATTTAAGGGCCTAACTCAATGCGATAAATCTCAATCGGGCCGCTGTGGTATAATTATGGAGAAGTGAGGATGGGGGCGATGCCGAATAAGCCCAGTTTTTCTGATTTAGCCTACAAAAACAAAAAGAAAATAACCCGCAAACAGCGGTTCCTTGAAAAAATGGACGAAATCCTGCCGTGGGAACCACTGCTTGAACCCATACTAAGCGGATATCCGAAGTCGCGCAGAGGGCGCCGACCTTTTTCGCCCAGGATCATGCTGCGAATTTATCTGATGCAGCAATGGTACGGCCTGTCGGACCCGGCAATGGAAGAAAGCCTTTATGACGTTGAGTCCATGCGCCGCTTTGCCGGCGTGTCAATGCAGAGAATTCCGGACGAGAGCACTATTTGCAAATTCCGCCACTTCCTGCTGAGACATCAAATGACCGAAGAACTGCTCGGTCTCACCGTGCAGTGCCTGTCGGAACATGGCTTAACGGTGAGCAGGAGCAGGATTACAGAGCCCAGATTACGCAGGGTCAGACAGAAAGTCGACGCAGGCAAGAGTACGCGACGGTAAACTAAACGGGAAAGATTAACTCTGCGGGCACATGCCTCCCGGTTTTTCAGAAAGGCTCTGGAGAATTCCCAACGGATATTCTCAGTCCTTAGCCTGACCTTTCAGGGTGCTCTTCGCACTCAAACCATCATGTCCAGCGGTTTCTCCAAAAGACCACTGAGAACAATACCGATACAGCCAGAAGCAGACCGAAAACCGCTCCCCTAACCCCGCTTCCACTCCCCGCAACGGCACACCCGTCACCATCATCTCCACCGTTTCTGGGATGATACCCGGAACCGATTATGAATTTCTGTCCCAGAAAATCTACAGGCACAAGATAACTCACCTTGGGCGTTGTACCGGGGGAACACGTGCTCGGACCGTCCGGACACACGTCTATATCGTCATTCGGATTCAATGGGTCGTCCCACAGATACTCTATAAAACCCTCGGAACTCTCCGGCAGCAATCCCAGGTGCCTGCATTGCCTCGCGTCCGGACCCCCAAGCACCACATTCACTATCTCATCCCCGATTACGCAGCCATTTTCATCTTCCGGATTCAATGTGTCGTTCTCAAGCGCGGGGTCCAGCCCGTTGAAAAACACCAGCCTGTCTTCTGTCATTATGAAAATGTAGGTGCCGCTATCCTCATACTTCCAAGGCAACACCCTCCAGCAGTTGCGAATAACGGCTAGCCCAGCCAAATCCCTTCCGGCCAAGTTCACCTGCTCCTCAAAGTGCGTAGCAAACTGGTCTACAAACTCCTTCAGCGTTTCGTTGTCCACAACCTCGTTGGCACTTGTCCCCTGGAAGAAGAAAGGTGATTCGTTCCTTACCTCAGCAAAGTACGGACATTGTATACCGGCAAAACTTATCTCCGCATCTTCATCCTCCTCATGATCGTGGTGATATCCCGCTATCAGAATGAGACTGCTTTCGCTGTTTGCGTTCCACACGGGATGTTTGAATTTGACCGCACATGCCACCCTCCTACCATGGCCTTCTTCTTCCTCGTGACCGTATCGAACGCAACCCCCTTCCTCGTCTCCCTTTGCCGCGTCAACAAGTCCCTGCACTTCCCGGGGAAGAAAGCTCTCCCGCCCCCCGAACTCGTTCTCGTTTGTCCTGTAGTGACGCAATGTCCCGTTCTGCGCACTCGGGTCTTCCCCATGAACAAGAATCACCCCATCCTCAGTAATCGCCATCAGGTATACGGTGCCGCTGTTCCAGTCACCCCCCTCCTCAGCCAGACCCTGTTCAAACCTTATGTTCTCACCGGGGGTTTCGATACCCGCCCAGTGGGCCCTAGCGTGCAGCACAAATTCCTTCATATCCCCCTCGTCCGTCTCGCCAGCCTCCCCCGCAGTAACAGCGTAGGTATGCCCCTCGTGCGCAATCGCGGTGCTTCCCCATGAGAACAGAACCAGCAATGCTAACGCGCTCACAAAAAGGCCTGTAAACACGCTTCTCCCGGCTCCTTCTTTTTTTCTGACTGTCCGTCTTCCCCCGTAGCGGTTTCCCGCCCAAACCGCGGAAAACAGTACGGAGACTATCAGAAACAGATTGAGCGCGGCTCCCTGGACTTTATGCCCGGCCCCCGCAATAGCGCACCCGTCCCCATCATCCCGGTCCTCTTGCGTCTCCGGATAAAACCCCGAACCGATGATACGCGTCTCGCCTTCTTTCTGTAAAGACTCAATTGTCGTGAAATAGCCTACCTTGTGCGACCTTCCGGGGGCGCAGGTGCGTGGACCATTCGGACACTCGGTATCGATGTCGATTTCGTCACCTCCTACGTCCGGGTTTTCCCAGAGATATTCAAAAAAGGCTTCCTTCTTGTCATCCTCGCTCAGATACCCCAGACTCTTGCACTGTCTTTTCTCTCCCGCCAGTATCCTGTCCATCTCTTCCGCGGAATCGCAGCCGTTTTCGTCTTCTGCATAAAGGGTCCTGCCTTCAATCGTCGGGGTATTGGAATTGAAAATCACGCGCTTGCTTGGATGAGCTATCATAAACAGGTATATAGGACCGTACTTCCAGGGCAGCACTCTCCAGCAGTGCCTTTGCACAATCGTAATTCTCTCGCCTACGATTTCTCTCTGCGTCCTGTAGTGTTCCGCGAATTCGTCTACAAACTTCTTAAGGGTCTTGGTATCCTTTACGTCGATGGCGCTGGTCTCGGGAACGTAGTAGGGACATGTGTTCTTGGCGAAGGACACTTCTTCGAAATCATGGTGAAAACCCGCTATCCAGACAAGATTGGTTCCGGGATTATACCCCACGGACCTGAATTTAGCCGCGCAAGCCCACCTGTCCACTCCGTCAAGAGAATACGGAACGCAGTCTCCTTCTTCTTTTTTGTTCGCAACTTCGACAAGATTCCGCACAACGCTTGAACCATCCAGGCTTCCGTCTTGCGTCACAGGATAGTATGCGTGATAAATCACTTTGGCTTCGTCATTCACTCGTATAAAATAAGTTGTGCCGTTCCTCCAGTCCCCTCCTTCCGTCGACGACAGCTCTTTCAATGCCGTGAGTATATTAAGACTGGGAGGATCCTTAAAGTGGGCCCTCACATGCAGAAGAAAGTTGTAAACGCTTTCCCGGTCCGCAGGGTCAACGTCGCTGGCGGTCGCGGTGTAAGGATGTTCCTCGACATTATAGCCCTCAATATGCCCTTCAGCCTCGTGCGCGCCAAGGGAAACTGTACCGGAGAAGAAAACAAGCAACGCAAGCGCGCATATAAAAAACATCAGTCCACTTCTGCCTTTTGCCGTGGAAACCATCTTTGTGGAAATTCTCATAACGTTCTCCTTTTGTGCAGGCTAGGCGAAATCTTAAACGCGCCGGGTTCCTTAAAGACAATTGCCCCTCGCCCCGGAATTTCAGCGACTTTTTAATAAGGGAATCAGTATAAAGCCCCACTTTACTCTACCCCAGAAGTCAGTTCAGAGTCAAGAAGGTAACACAGAAGGTAACACAACACTGTCTTCAGGAAAAAACGCACAGGCTGGCTGGGAAGCTTATGTGGAGGTATTGCAGTTCCCCTGAACAGATTCAGGCACCAGACCGTCTTACTGGTGCATCATATTGAGAAAGTCCGTGTTGCTTTTAGTTCCCCGGAGCTTGTCAAGCAGAAATTCCATCGCCTCGGTGGTGTTCATCGGATTGAGGATTTTCCGAAGAAGCCATATGCGGTTAAGCTCGGACTCCTCAATAAGAAGCTCTTCCTTTCTGGTTCCCGATCTCTGAATATCTATGGCGGGGAAGATCCTTCTCTCCGCGAGGCGGCGGTCAAGGTACACTTCCATGTTTCCCGTTCCCTTGAACTCCTCGAAGATAACCTCGTCCATGCGGCTTCCGGTATCTATAAGGGCGGTAGCTATTATGGTAAGGCTCCCTCCCTCCTCCGTGTTTCTAGCCGCCCCGAAAAATCTCTTGGGCCGCTGAAGAGCGTTCGCCTCTATTCCTCCGGAGAGCACTTTCCCGCTTGCGGGAGTCACCGTGTTGCTCGCTCTTGCAAGCCTGGTAAGACTGTCGAGCAGGATAACGACATCCTTTCCGTGTTCGACATATCTTTTAGCCTTCTCGATCACCATGTCGGCAACCTGTATGTGCCTTTGCGCCGGTTCGTCGAAAGTCGAACTCACGACTTCTCCCTTGACCGACCTTTGCATGTCGGTGACCTCCTCCGGGCGCTCGTCTATGAGCAGAACGAAAAGCTCGATTTCGGGGTGGTTTGCGGTTATCGCATTGGCTATTCTCTGGATTATTATTGTCTTGCCGGTGCGGGGAGGAGCCACTATCACGGCTCTCTGTCCCTTCCCAACGGGCACGAAAAGATTCATCACCCTGGAGCAGAACTCGTCTTTTTCATATTCAATATCTATTTTCTCTTCGGGGTGAAGGGGAACCAGGCTCTCAAAAGGCGTTCTCTGCCTGCATATTTCGGGAGAATCGTAGTTTGCTTCCTCTATTTTGAGAAGGGCCAGATTTTTCTCCCCTTCCCTCGGGAGCCTCACAAGGCCTTTTATCGTGTCCCCGGTTTTCAGGCTGAAAGACCTTATCTGGGATTTCGAGACGTATATGTCATCCGGACTGGGCAGATAGCTGTACTTGGGAGACCTGAGGAAACCATAACCTTCGGCCAGAATTTCAAGCACCCCTTCGGCTATTATGGAACCATGGTTCTCACTCTGCGCCTTGAGCAGGGAATAGATAAGATCCTGCTTCGCCATTCTGGCGGTATCTTCAATGCCTGCCTGCCTGCTAAGTTTTATCAGGTCCGAGGGCTTTTTCGCCCGAAGATCGTTGAGGTAAAGCAGCTTGCCGTTTCCGTTTTTCTGCTCTCCTTTTTTCTGGACAGCGTCGGCAGCTTCCGCTTTAGAAACTTTTGCCATGCGGTAAAACTCCTTATAGCTAAGGCATTGTTGTTAAATTTCTCGGTTCAAAAAAACAATCGAAATCTTTTGAAGTGTCAGGAGCACGACAATCGCGTGCATTTAAGAATTCAAAGTGAAAAATCAGTACAACTTATGCAGTTAATACTATTGCCGCGTAACGGACTTGTCAACAGTGTAAAACCGAACCAGAAAGAAAAGATCCCTTGCCCTGCCTAGCAAACCTGCCTGACCTCGCAGGACTGTACGACTGCAATTACCCCCTAGTAAATACATGAATGAGAAAAAATGTCAAGAGATTTCGTTCCCAATTTCAGCTTTTCCAAGCGATCTCCAAGGCACTGTGTAGGTTTTCGGAAGTTTGACAATATGGAATTTCTTGCGGTTAATTATACAGGCGGAATGAAGTTTAATTCCCGCAATACATACTTCGGGTTTGCCGTATGGCGAAGCTTAAAAAGAGGCCAGAATGACAACTTCTTCCCGCAGTCTGTTCCCTGATTTTAGGGGGGGGGCAGATGATAATATCACCGACTGGTGCCTTGAGCAGTTCCGTTCAAAATACGGTCCGGACCTAACAAAAGACGACATCTGGAATTATATCTACGGAGTTATGCACGCTCCGGACTGGCGTAACCGCTACAGGCACGATCTGCAGCGCAATCTCCCCAGAATCCCGCTTGCCGCAGACTTTAAAGCCTTTTGCGTCGCAGGCAGAGAACTGATGGATCTGCACACAGGTTATGAAACCTGCGAGGAGGCCGGAATTGACTGTGCTGTAGACAAACGCACAGTTATTGACGGAAAGCCAGTTTACACGGGTCTTTTCAAGGATGAAACTGAATTGCCGCCCGAAGCATTCCGGATTGAGAAAAGAATGCGGCTAGAACGGGACAGCGGGGCGGATACGTGGACGCTCAAGGTGAACGACCGGTGTTCGCTGATGAGTATCCCTCAAAGAGCGTTTGATTACAAGATTTCGGGACGCTCCCCACTCGAATGGGCCGTGGACAGCCTGCGGTTAAAAGAAGATAGAAATTCGGGGATCGTCGACGATCCAAACTGCTGGCATGTCTGGGCTGATGATCCATTTGAACTCATACGGCATCTGCGCCGGTGCGCGTTTATAGGTATCCGTTCCGCGGAAATAATAGATTCTCTGCCTCCCTCGCTTGGCGATGACGTAAACGACACTCCCGAGGTCGGGGAAAAACAGAGGTAAATCATTATGTCATCTGTTCTTGATCTGCTTGAAATAATCAGAGAAAAATCTTCCGGCTCCGCTGACAAAGGAAGGCGTTTTGAACGGCTGGTGAAAACCGCGCTTGATCAGCACCCGGTTTACGGTGAGAACAGATTCAGCCATCTGTGGCTCTGGAATGATTGGCCGGACAGGGAAGGAGGAGATTTCGGCATTGATATCGTCGGTGAAGAAACAGACGGCGGTCTTTGCGCGATTCAGTGCAAATGCTACGATTCAGCAATCATTCCCAACGGTGAAATTGACAAGTTTCTCGCCGCCGCAGGCCCGAGATGGACATCGCGCATTCTCGTCGCTACTTCCGATTACTCGGATTACGCCGCCCGTAAGCTCAAGGAACACAATGTCGAGGTTATCACCTCGGGAAATCTGGCTGAGTGGAAAGTTGCGGGCGAAGTGGAAAAACTGCTCCGAGAACCGGAAACAGCTGTGCTTGAGCGGATCAGGCACAGTCCTTTTCCGCACCAAGAAGAAGCGCTTCGCCATATAGAGCGATGGTACTCGGACGAAGAGCCGAGAGGCAGGATTATAATGCCGTGCGGCACGGGCAAATCGCTTGTGGCAATGTGGGCCGCTGAGCGCAACGTGGGAAATGGGGGACAAGTGCTTTATCTTGTACCTTCCATTGCCCTCATGGGACAGACTATGCGTGTCTGGGCATCCCAGCGAAGCCTGCCGCATAGCTACATAGGTGTTTGTTCCGACACGAAGGCCGGTCGAAATAGCGAAGATGCAGACCTTACGGAACTCGCCATGCCTGTTACGACAAGGGTGGAAAAAGTGGCGGATGAGCTGAAAAAATCATGCGAGGACGCCTTAACCGTAGTATTCAGCACTTATCAGTCCCTTGAAGTGGTCTGTGAAGCACAAGCGCAGGCGGGAAGTGGTTTCGCCTTTGATCTGGTGATCTGCGATGAGGCTCACAGGACTGCCGGAGTGGAGAGTGAGGACAGGCGCAGTCCCTTCCTGATTGTCCATGATGAAATTTGCCTGCGTGCCAGGCGTCGGCTCTATATGACCGCCACCCAGCGAATCTACACTCCAGCTGCGAAACGCCGCGCTGCTGGAGGAAACGCTGATCTCTACTCGATGGATGATGAAGCCGCTTATGGTGCTGTTCTTTTCGACATGAAGTTTGGTGAGGCCGTAGACCGTGGACTTCTATCAGATTATCAGGTGGTGGTCATCGGCTATGATCAAGCTCAGGTTGTGAGCGCTCACAACTCTTACGTGACGGAAAAAGGAGCGAATATTTCCACGGAACAGTGGATACAGATGATCGGCTGCTGGGATGCTCTGGCCGACCCTGAAACCAACGGCCCGGACAGAAATCGTCCCGCAGGTATTGTCAATCCCGACGCGACGAAAATATGCCAGCGCGCCATAGCTTTTTCAAACACAATATCGTCGTCAAAAAATGTAGCAGGTCACTGGTCCCAGATAGTGGAAGCTACCACTGGAGTCCGACCTCAGAGTTATCGGGAAGCCGGTCGCACGTCATTAGACCTTGAAGTAAAGCATATTGACGGAACGATGAATGCCTACAAGAGACATCAGGCACTTAACTGGCTGCGCGCAGATCCTACACAAGGCGAAGCCAGAGTCGTTACCAATGCGCGGTGTCTTACCGAAGGTGTGGATGTTCCCGCTCTGGACGCGGTTCTGTTTCTTGCCCCGAAACGTTCCGACATTGAAATTGTACAGGCGGTAGGCAGGGTAATGCGAAAAGCTCCCGGAAAGCAGACCGGTTATATCGTTCTTCCTGTGCTGGTTCCGGAGGGATGTGCTCTGGAATCTGAAAAAGTCCTCAGTTCTTCGGATTTTGCCCGGGTATGGGATGTGCTGCGGGCTCTGCGTTCCCATGACGAGCGGCTTGATGCCTATGTCAATTCCGTACATCTGGCGAAAAAAATTCCGAATATTATCCTTATCGACAACAGCGAGAAGGGAAGACAGCAGAGATCAGACGTGGGAAATACTCAGACGGGGGCATTTCAACTGGCTCTGCCTAACATTCTGCCCCAGTCCGTAGCATCAGCGATAGTGGAAAAAGTGGGTGACCGGCAATACTGGCCCCGCTGGGGTCAGCGTGTAGCGCGGATCAGCCGCGAAGTGGAGACAAGGATAACGGACCTCGCGACGCAGGACGCGTCTTTGTCATCTGCTTACAAGCAATTCCTTGAGGAGATGAGAGCGGCCCTTCACCCCGGCATAGATGAAAATCACTTGGCTCAGATGATTTCTCATCACATAGTTACCATGCCCGTATTTGAAGCGCTGTTTTCTCAGGACCAGTTCCGCCGAGCAAATCCCATATCCCAGGCTATGGACAGGATTGTCGGGCAGCTTGAAAAGTCAACTTCCGGTGGCTTCTCAGGTGAAACCAGGGAGCTTGAGCCTTTCTACAGACAGACGAAAACACAGCTCTCAGACGTTACCGATTCCGAAGCCCGCCTTGAGATACTTTTGAACCTGTATGAGAGTTTTTTCAAGCACGCGATGCCGGATGAAACAAAGAAGCTGGGCATTGTCTACACTCCAACGGTTCTGGTTGATTTTATCATTCGCTCCACGGATGCTGTGTGTCGCAAGAAATTCGGAGTTGGGCTGGGCGACAAGAACGTATGCATTCTCGACCCGTTCACCGGGACCGGAACCTTTATCCACAGGCTTCTTACGATAAAAGGGTCCGAAGGCAGACCGATTATAAAAGACGCTGATTTCAGATACAAGTACGAAAAGGAGATACTGGCCGCCGAACTTCTTATGCTGGCCTATTACATAGCCGCCTTGAAAATTGAAGAGAGCTATCGGCAACGCTGCCCGCAGGATGATTACCGCGAGTTCGGCGGAATAACCCTGATGGACACCTTCGCTACGAACACGAAGAGGAGTCAGCAAAGCCTTAACAGGGTCTGGCTTGAACCCAATTATGAGCGGGCCAATCGCCAGAGTCGGCTTCCGATCAGGGTTATCATGGGCAATCCCCCTTGGTCAGCCGGACAGAAATCAGCGGGCGATGACAATCCGAACATGAACCATCCTGACTTGGAAAAAAGGGTGAGAGGAACTTATGGGAAATATCACAAGGAAATAACCGGCAGGTCTGCGGGAGGAAACAGTTCGGGGAATCTGTATGTTCAGGCAATACGCTGGGCTTCTGACCGCGTAATTCGCCCATCTGCCGAAGACGGTGAGCGGGGTGGTTCGGTGATCGCCTTCATTCATCCGAACTCCCTTACGGACGGAACTTCTCTTGCGGGAATGCGCGCCGCCCTGCGCGCGGAGTTCTCAGACATCTATGTTGTGAATCTTCTCGGCGACGCATACAAATCAGGAGAAGAACGTCGCAAAGAGGGGGAAGAGATTTTCGGTCAGGGTTCGCGAAACGGCGTGCAGATTACGATCTTAGTCCATGACCCGAAAAAGCCGCCCGACAAGCCCGCTGAGCTTCGCTACGCGGAAGTTCCTGAGTATTCCTCTCTGGAACAAAAGCTTGAGTGGCTTAACCGGCTTGGCGATGTGCTGAGCGAGGAGTTCTCCGTCGTTCCCGTAAACAAACGTCATGACTGGAAGAACCTTACGGACGGAACTTTCGAGACTATGATGCCGTTGTGTTCCTCAAAGATCTCAGATCATTCCGTGGTTCGCCATCATGCAAGGGGTATTGGAACCAGTTGCGATGCCTACGTGTACTCTTTCAGCCGGAAAGTTCTTATCGAAAGGATAAAAGCTCTGATTGATGCGTACGAAAAAGCTAGACGGTTCGTGGCCGAAGACGGAGTTTCATACTATGAGGCCACGGTCAACAACAATCTTTCCGTAATCAAATGGACGGATACCCTTAAGCAGTCGTTGAGACGGGGGCACAGGATAGAGTTTGACGAATCCCGCATTCGAGAGGTGCTCTATCGGCCGTTTACAAAAATCTGGCTTTACGAGGATGACAGGATTCTCTCTTCAGTGAAAACCGTTTCAAAAATGTTCGGAAAACTGGGGGGGGGCAATACTCATCAGCGGAACAAGCAACCGAACAGTCTTCACACCCATGGCGACAGAGTCGCTCCCGGATCTCTGCGCGGCCGGGACAAACCAGCCATGCAGGGCCATCCCCCGCGGCGGACAGTGCTGATCACCGCTCCAACCAACCGGACGGTCTTCGAGGTGATGATAACACAGTTTCCGGCGGACCTTCACGCCTTGGACCCTTCAACGAGGCTGCTTCCGAGAAACTGATTTCCACCCCCCCCCCCAGTATTCTTGTCAGCCAGACACAGCAACTTCCATTCGCAACATTGGTCACAGACTGCCTGTTCGATCTCTGCGTCACGGGAAGACAGACCCGCGGAGCGCCGAGGGAATAATGATATCGGGTACGGCGAACACGGAATTTCAGGCTCTGGCGACATGGACGATTTGCGATCTCGCCGCGATAGCGGGCTCAAAACAGACCAGAGTCATGATCAGGCGATTCTGATCTCAGGACCGTCGAACATGTCGATTTTCGGGGTGATGATCACCGACAACTTGCCCGACCTGCACGTCATGGGAGCAGGGCAGCAGACCAGGGCAATGCCGAAAAGCTAGAATATTCTCTCCTGTGGAGAGGTTCCCGTCAATCATGTGGAGGTGCTAAGGTCAAAATATAATTTTTCTAGCTTCTTGAATTAATTTGTCTACCTCTTCCATTTTCTTTTCAAAAAACCGTTCGGTAGGATGGAGATACCTGTGAATAAAAAGTGCATAGGGAATAGCAAGCAGAGCTGCCGCAGCTATCCAGTATTTAATCTGGCTTAACTCTAGGCGTACTTGCTCTATGCTTTTCTGATTCTCACGAATCAGATCGAGTATCTGTTGAGGGTCTAATTCCATGGCAATCTTTTACGCAACGTCAAGCGTCCGTTGACATGAAAAAAAGTATACCAACTTCCTTAAAGAGTAAACAGATATCTCACGGCGATCCTCACAGTAATCCTATTCTGTATGTGCTCAAATTCAGAATAGGATTATCGTGCAGATATCTAGGGCACTGTGGCAATCTGAGGGAGTTTTCGGTTATACTTTGGGCAAGGATGTAAGGATGTATAGAAATGCGGAAACAAGGGGGTAAGCCAAGATGGCGGGCCATTCCAAATGGGCGAACATAAAACACAGAAAAGCCGCGGTTGACGCCAAGCGGGGAAAGATATTCACCAAGCTTATCAGGGAGCTTACGGTCGCCGCCAAGGAAGGCGGGGGCGATCCGGAATCAAACCCCCGTCTTCGCACGGCTGTAGCGACCGCGAAGGGTGCCAACATGCCCAACGATACTATAGACAGGGCCATTAAACGGGGCACCGGGGACATCGAGGGAGTAGTCTACAACGAGATATTTTACGAAGGGTATGGACCCGGCGGAAGCGCCGTATACGTAAAGACCCTTACCGATAACAAGAACAGAACCGTCTCCGAAATAAGAAGAATATTCACCAAGCACGGCGGAGGGCTCGGGGAAAACGGCTGCGTGGCGTGGATGTTCGATCTTAAGGGAAGGATCGCGTTTGGCGAAGACTCGGTTGATGAGGATGCTCTTTTCGATCTGGTGATAGACGCGGGGGCTGATGACGTGCGTACCGAGGACAGCGACATCGTGGTTATAATACCCACAGAGAACTATGAACCCGTAAAAAAAGCGGTCTCCGACGCCGGAATACAGTACGAATCAGCCGAAGTCACCATGATACCGCAGACAAACGTCAGAATCGAAGGCCGGGATGCCGAGCACATGATAAGATTGATGGAAGCACTTGAGGACAGCGACGATGTCCAGAACGTGTACGCCAACTTCGACATAGACGAGCAGTTACTCGAGGCAATTGGATAAGACTTCCGACACCAGGGTCATGGGAATCGACCCCGGATCAAGATCCTGCGGCTACGGAATCGTGGACGGTGCGGGGAACCGGTTAAGCTACGTAACCAGTGGAACAATCGCTCCTGCGCCCGGGGATTCCGCCCCCGAAAGACTGAACGACATCTATGTCGGAATCCTGAGGATAATCGATGACTACGCTCCCTCGGTCGTATCAGTTGAGGAGATGTTTTTCGCCAAAAACGCGAGAAGCGCCATAAAACTCGGCCAGTCAAGAGGCATAGCGATCCTGGCGGCAGCGCAGAGAGGAATCCCGGTGAGCGAGTACGCGCCCACCAGGGTAAAGCTCGCTCTGACCGGCAGAGGGAGAGCGGGCAAGGAAGAGATGCAGAAAATGCTTTCCTACATGCTCGGAGTCAGCGAATTTAAAAGCACGGACGAGTCAGACGCACTCGCGATCGCGATCTGCCACTTAAATCTTTCAAAATACGGACTGCCTGACAGGACTGTTGGCAGTGCAGGAAACCGGCGCAGGAAAAAGAGATTCACCATAAATGATCTATCTGCTTAGAGGCGCAATCGCTTGTAAGGAAATCGGAACCGTCGTTATTGACGTAAACGGGGTCGGTTACGGCGTTACCGTTCCGCTTTCGACTTACTACGATCTCGGAGCCGTGGGGGAGGATGTTGAGCTCAGAATACACACAAGCCAGAGGGAAAACAGCATTGAGCTGTTCGGATTTCTCACCGAAGCGGAGAAAAAACTGTTTGAAAAACTCATCGGCATCTCCGGCATAGGACCGAAAGCGGCCACGAACATGCTCTCGAACGTCTCCACCTCGGAACTAGTAAGGTTAATAATGAACGGCAACCTGGCACAGAGAAAGATCCGCGGCATCGGCGCCAAAACCGCCGCCAGGATAGTAAACGAACTTAAGGACAAGCTTGATGAACTTGCGACGGAAAAAGAGTCCCCGGCATCAAGCACCATTCTTAACGACACGATCTCCGCGCTGCTTAACCTTGGCTACACAAGAACCGAGGTGGAAAAGAAAACCCCGGAGATAAGAAAAATCATAGAGGCCTCGGATTCCATAGAGGAGGCGCTTCGGGACTGCCTCAAGATAATCAGGAGCTAAATGTCACAGGACAAAAGAAAAAACGTTTCGCCCGAGTACACAGAAACAGACGAGCTTACGGACGTAAATCTCCGTCCCGCGCTTCTTCGGGACTTTATCGGGCAGCCGAGCGTTAAGGAACAGGTCGCCATATTCATCGGTGCCGCCAAGGCAAGAGGCGAGGCCCTAGATCACGTGCTTCTCTCGGGTCCCCCGGGACTTGGAAAGACCACTCTCGCGCACATATTCGCAAACGAACTCGGCGTGGGTCTGCACCTCACCTCGGGACCCGTTCTCGAAAGAACCGGAGATCTCGCCTCCATTCTTACCAACCTCGGCGAGAAGGAAGTGCTTTTCGTCGACGAGATACACAGGATAAACAGGGTCGTCGAGGAATATCTCTACTCCGCCATGGAGGATTTCACCATCGACCTCATGATAGGAGAAGGCCCGACGGCAAGATCGGTGAAAATAAACCTCGAGAGGTTCACGCTGATAGGAGCGACGACCAGAACGGGGCTCCTTACCTCCCCGTTCCGCTCCCGCTTCGGGGTCGAACTCAGGCTTGACTACTACAGCACGGAAGAGCTCTCAAGCATAGTGAAAAGATCCTCCGGGATTCTTGGAGTCGGGATAACGGATGAGGGCGCACGGGAGATGACCTCGAGAGCCAGGGGAACTCCAAGGATAGCCAACAGGCTTCTTAAGAGGGTAAGAGACTATGCGCAGATGAAATCGGACGGGCGTATAACCGAAACCGTGGTCAGGGACGCGCTTTCGATGCTCGAGATCGATTCAATGGGCCTTGATAATCTTGACAGGGCAATACTTGCCGCGATAATCGAGAAATTCGGAGGCGGTCCCGTGGGAATAGACACCATCTCGGCGGCGGTAAGCGAAGATAAAGATACAATAGAAAACGTCTACGAACCCTTCCTTATAAGAGAAGGGCTTGTGGAAAAAACTCCCAGGGGAAGAAAAGCTACCCAGCTTGCCTACAGGCATCTGGGACTCGCCCCGAACCAGGGTCATCCCAAGCTTCTCTGATCCGCACGAAAAATCAGAAGACCATCAGTCAAGCGGGATTTCCCTTATGAACTCGTCCCAGTGATTCCCGGAAATGGAGTTTATAATCTTTCTCGGTTCCTTATACCCTGACTCCCCCGGAAACAGCTTCCTGTACACCTCGTCTCTTATCTCAAGCCACCTGTCTATCGCCGCGTAGTTCTTGAACTTAACCACGGTCTTGTAGGTCCAAAGCGGCTTTATGGTATGTATTCTCTGTGAATACATCCTGTAATCGTCAACGGTGATATCCATCTTTTTCATTTCCTGCCAGAAAGGAAAAAGACGAGTTCTGTACACCCTGAGAAACTCCTCGCGGTTCTCCGGCGCCACGGTATAGAAACTTTCCTCCACCACGATCGTGTACCTGCCCTCCTCCGCGTGAACCGCCGAGACGGTCGCGAGGAAAAAAATCAGGATAAAAACAGCTGAAAAACAGTACTTTCTTGACACTCTGATCCCTCCATTGAGCGGATTATTCGCGGATGTTCGCAAACCCCGCGCAGTCTTTCAATTCTACCTGACAGCAAAGTTATGTTTAATTCCCCAAAACGGGTAGAATAATTGAACTAAGGTTTTCTGTCTGATTTTTATCAGCAGTTATCTTTTCGCGCGGCATCTGGTTATCCGGCCGCCTGCCGCCCGCGACATGGCTTGAGAAATTTACCGACGCAACCGGAATTTTCGAATTTCGCCTAAGCACCCTTTATGAATCTGTTCACGGAAGGAACAAACAACATATTAATGCTGCTTGTAAGCACCGGGCCTGTGGTCAAGGCCGTGCTTCTGCTTTTAGTTTTCATGTCGGTTGTTTCCTGGGCGATCATCTACACGAAATTCCGCCTTTTAAGAAGTTCTTCCAAGAAATCAACCGCGTTTCTCAACCTTTACCATTCAAACGAAGACATGAGGGCGCTTCTCTCCTTCTCGGAGAAAGTAGGCGGCCCGGTTGCGGAGTTGTTCAGGGCAGGCTACGCGGAAGTGGTGAAAACGGAGAAGAAGAAAAGCCGGGGAGAACTCGACCCTGAGGGGTCCGGAGATATTTCCTCCCGTTCCGAATCCGTAGACCTGGTGGAAAGGGCGCTTAACAGGGCGATGACCAAAGAAGCTTCAAAGCTCGGGAAGTCCCTGGTTTTCCTCGCAACCACCGGCAGTTCTGCTCCGTTCATAGGGTTGTTCGGAACCGTGTGGGGCATTATGAACTCCTTTATAGGACTTGCGGGAAGCAAGGGGGTTCCCTCGCTTGAGGTCGTGGCTCCAGGAATCGCGGAGGCTCTTATAGCAACCGCCATCGGTCTTGCGGCCGCCATCCCCGCCACAATAGCCTACAACTATTTTGTCAACCGGGTAAGGGCCATGGAGGTGGAAATGGAGCATTTCTGCGCCGGATTCCTTAACACGGCGGAAAGGTATCTAAACAGGTAGCGGGGAATTTCGCCTCATGGCAGCGGGAAAATTCAATACCGGCTGGCGCAGGCCAGTCCTCTCAGAGATAAACGTCACTCCCTTTGTTGACGTAATGCTGGTTCTTCTGGTTATTTTCATGGTCACCACCCCGATACTTTATCAGGGAATCAGGGTGAACCTTCCGCAAACGGCATCTTCTAAAATCCCGGTCAAAAACCAGAAGCAGATAACCGTGACCGTAACCGGGTCCGGAAATATATTTCTCGAAGGCACAAGCTACTCCCTTTCAGAAATCGCCACAGCTCTCGGTAAATTAATGGCGGCGGAGGGAACCACGCCCGAGAGCGGACGGGTTTTTCTCAGAGCTGATAAATCAGTCAAATACGGATTCGTGGTAAAGGTCATAGACGAGATAAAGAAAACCGGTGTTGAAAAGCTGAGCCTGATCACGGAATCGAAAAACATAAGGGACAAATAAGCGGACATGCAAAAAGATGAAGGGAGAAAAGAATAATTTTCGCAAAGGGCTTTTTATTTCCCTGGGTCTTCATCTGCTGGTTGTCTGTCTGCTTGCTCTTGGGGTCGGAAGGCACGGGCAAGTTTCCCCCGGGCAATCAATAGAGGTGTCACTCTCGACCCAGATTCCGCACGCAAGCGAGAAAAAATCAGTTGTTAGGGCTCCCAGCCGTTCCAAGAAACCGGAGAAAACCGCAAAGAAAATCAAAAAACCCGCCAAGGAGCAAGTAAAATCTCCCCAGAAAAAGAAAAAAGCGGACCCGGTGACGGCGGAGAAAGAAAAAAGCCCGGATCCCCCTACGCCGCGAACAAAACCAGACAAGAAGCCGGAAGAACCTCCAGCAGCAAACAAAGAGACACCGCCGCGCACAGAACCCGAAACGGAGAAGGAAGAGGCGGCCTCCGAGAAAAAAGCTCTTGAATCCGGGAAAAAAGAAGTGATCAGGAACATCAAAAAGGAATCCGTTTTAAGCAACATCAAGAAAAGTGCCGAACAAGCGTCCGTCGAAACGGCTCCCAGAGAATCCGCTCCGGGAGTCATCTCACTTGTGCTTGACGTTTATTACAGAACAATATCGAAACGGATACAAAGAAGCCTGATACTGCCGCTTAACATAGATTCCGGCATGCTTCTCGCGGCTCAGGTAAATTTTTACATGAAAGAAACCGGCGAGGTCTACGATGTGGGAATAGAAAGAAGCTCCGGAAGCCTGAAGTTCGATTCTTACTGTATAAAAGCCGTAAACGACGCTTCGCCGCTTCCCCCTCCGCCAAGCGAGTTGAGAGAAAGGATAAAGTCGGATTTCTTTGTCATTTCCTGTGAAAGCAAAAAGTGACTGTCATGCGGCTGATACTCGTAAGACACGGAAAAACAGACTGGAACGAAGCCGGAAGATGTCAGGGAATAAGTGATGTTCCGCTTAACCCCTCCGGAATAGAACAGGCGGAGAAAGTGGCTTTCTCTCTTAAGGACGAGAGTATCGACCGCATATACTCGAGCAGCCTTGTAAGGGCGACGGCGACGGCGGAGAAAATCGCCGCGTACCACTCAATTGACATTGATATGAGGGATGATCTTCGGGAGATGGATCAGGGAATTTTTGAGGGGCTTGATTTCTCCTATATAAGGGAGAAGTATCCCGACGTGCTTGAACACTGGCGCAAAGACCCGGAAACCCTGCAGTTACCAGGCGGAGAGTCATTGAAGGGCGTTCAGCAAAGGGCCCTTGACGCCATAGCAGATATCAAAAACCGCTTCGAATCGCAGAACATAGTGGTCGTAAGCCACAATATGGTCATAGGGACACTGTTTTGCAGTTTTACCGGAAGCTCCCTTAAGAAATTGCGCGACTGCATAGTGGATGAGGCCTCAAAAAGCGTTGTTGAAGTATACGCCGACAGGTTCGTTATAATATCCTTTAACGATATCGATCACCTGGACGCTCCCGCGGAGTAAGTCAGGCAGCAAAAACTCATGAAGGACGAAATACTGAAAATCATAAAAGAGTCCGTGGATTCGCTCGCGTTACCCGGAAGCCCGACGGGGAACGAGACAGAGTTCGAGGTATCGATACCGAAAAAAAAGGAATTCGGTGACTTCTCCACGAATGCGGCGCTTGTTATAGGAAGCATGAAGGGCAAGAATCCCCGCGAGGTCGCGCAAGAAATAGTCGAGGCCATAGATCAGCGCCAGCACGGTTTCATAGAAAGGCTTGATATTGCGGGGCCGGGATTCATAAATTTTTTCGTTAACGAAACCCTGTTTGAATCACAGCTCAGAGAGATTCTTCGTCTCGGCGAAAAGTACGGAGCCTCCCGAGAGGGATCCGGGCAGAGAGTGATAGTTGAATTTGTAAGCGCCAATCCCACGGGCTATCTTCATTTCGGCCACGCCCGAAACGCTGTCGTCGGAGACTCGGTGTGCAGAATACTCTCCTTTTCCGGGTACGAGGTGATCAGGGAATTCTACGTAAATGACGCGGGCAGGCAGATGGATATGCTCGGCGAGTCGGTATACTCGGCCCTCGCACGCTCCCACGGACTCGAAAGAGAGCTTCCCGAAGACGGCTATCGCGGCGAGTACATTTCAGAACTCGCCGGGGAAATAAAAGAATCGGAAGAATGCCCTCAGGTGCCCGGGGATGAATCGGAAGCTATCGAGTTCTGCAGGGAGTTTGCTTACTCAAGGCTTCTTGAGGAAATGAAAACTGACCTTCTAGACCTGAGGGTGAATTTCGACAACTGGTACAGCGAGAGAATCAAAATACACGGCCGCGGCTCTGAAGAGGGGAAGCTCGACAGCGCCATTGCCAAGCTCGAGGACCTTGGTGCAGTTCAAAGAAAGGAACGGGCGCTCTGGTTCAAGGCTTCTCTGTACGGGGACGGCAAGGACTGGGTAATAATAAAAAAAGACGGTGCTCCGACTTACTTTCTATCCGACATAGCCTACCACATGGATAAATATTCAAGAGGATTTTCCAGGCTAATAAATGTCTGGGGAGCCGACCACCACAGCCACGTATCGCGTCTTAAGTCTTCTATGAAGGCTCTCGGCCTGGATGAATCTTCCCTGCATGTGCTCCTTATACAGTTCGTGAGGCTCGTAAGAGACGGTGTGGAAGTTCCGATGTCGAAAAGAACGGGAGATTTCGTTACTCTCCGCGAAGTGCTTCGCGAAGTTGGATGTGACGCCACGAGATTCTTTTTGCTCATGAGAAGCTCCGACAGCCACCTTGATTTTGATCTTTCACTGGCGAAAAAGGAGTCCAGCGAAAATCCCGTTTACTACGTTCAGTACGCAAACGCCAGAATCTCAAGCCTGACAAGAAACTCCGAGGAAGCGGGGATTAGCGCCTCGGATGAGCATCTTAATCTCCTCTCAGACGATGAGGAACGAGCCATAATGAAAATACTTTTCAGGTTTCCGGATGTAGTCCGTTCGGCGGCTGAATCGCTTTCCCCGCACAAAGTGGTTTATTATCTTCAGGAATTGGCGGCCGAGTTCCATTTTTATTACAATAAGACGAGAATTCTGGACCCGGAGAATGCCGACATGGCCTCCGCAAGGCTTTACTTGGCATGCTGCGTACAGGTGGTAATAGAAAACGGCCTCGGTCTTCTCGGAATAAACGCCCCCAGAAGCATGTAAAAATGACTGAAGGAAAAAAAGAAAAAAATCCCCGGGTTCTGAGGCTTTCTCTGGTTTTTCTAGTTATCTTCACAATGGTGTTTTCCCTGGGAGTCGTGGTGGGGAAAAAATTCATCCCCGCGGACGAGCCTGTCTTGGCGGAGAAATCTCCCGGACTGCTGGAAAAACTGTTTTCGTTCGTCTCGCAAGAGAAAACCCCAAGCGGCGAAGCAGGGGAACCGGCCGCCACTCCGGATGAAAAAAACACATCCACCCGTGACAAGTACCTGTCGGCGATGATCAATCCTGACCATAAATACACAATTCAGACCAGCTCTTTCCTGAGCAAGAAAGTCGCTAACCGAACCGTGAGATTCTACAAAGACAAGGGATATCCCGCTTTTATAAGGGAGTACTCGCCTTCTGAAATCACAACTTTCTACAGAGTGAGGATAGGAACCTTTCAATCCAAGGAACAGGCGCGGGGGTACGGAAATGAAATAAAGGAAAAAGAAAGGGATTTCAAGTTCTACGTAACTGTTAATGACTGAGCGGAGGAGTGCCCGTAGGAATAGACTACAGAGGTAGTTACAGGGTATTATTTCCCCATGGGAAACGAAGAGGATTACATGCTTGACTAACCCGCATTATCATGACTGTTAAACAAATACGCACGGTAGAGTTTGTCGTTCTGCCTTCCACGAGAGCCAAGGCAAACAAGATGTTCCAGATAGCGGGAGCTTGCAGATTCGTCTGGAACCATTTTTGGAAGAAGAACCTTGCTGACTACCAGGCATTCAGAAACGGCAAGGGGCAGAGACCCCATACCAGTTATTTCTCCCTCGGCGTTGAGTTCACAAGGCTAAGACACAATACGCACCGGCTTCGGGAGCTTCCCGCCAATCCCATAAAATATACTCTCAAATATTTTGCTGACGCACTGAAAGAAGCGATAGCTGGCAAGAAGGGTTTTCCGAAGCCGAGAAGCAGAAACAGGCACGTACCCACCTTCACGCTTCCAAGCAAAGAGAACTTCAGGATAAAGAATATCGATAAGAAATACTCTCTGCTTCTTATCCCCAGGGTCGACTGGGTAAAGATGACCCGCAGGGGAGGCAATCCATGGGAGAGCGGCACACAGAAACAGGTAGTGCTTCGCCATGATGGGTTCACAAGACCACAAGTGAGGTTTCCGAGAAATGCGGAACTATAGTCGTGGAAGATTTAAAGGTTAAGAACATGACTGCTTCCGCAAAAGGAACGATAGAGAATCCGGGGAGAAACGTAAGGCAGAAGGCAGGACTTAACAGGACAATGCTTGATACCGCCATGGGGGAGATAAGAAGAAATCTTGAGTACAAGTGCGGGAGACTGATAAAAGTGAATCCCGCGTATACATCTCAGACGTGTTCGCATTGCGGACACTCAGAGAAAGAGAACCGTAAATCTCAGGCGCGGTTCCAGTGTGTGAGTTGCGGCTATGTGTCCAACGCGGACACGAACGCTACGATTAACATAAGGTGTCTGGGAATGGCGCAGCTGCACGGCGAGGAGCGTTCCGTCCTTAAGAGGACTCCGATGACCCGTGAAATCGATGCGAGGCAGCCAGATGCTTAGTCAAGTAGATAATTCCCAAGCTGACGAGAGGTCTAAAACCGGGAGAAAACCGGACTCTAGCAAGCTTCTCTCGGGCGGGATCAAGTCCTGGTGGGTCTTTCTTATGAAACCCATAGAGGACTTTCTTATAGAAAGAGAGTTTCGCCCCAACGTACTCACCATTACCACCCTGATAGTTTCCGCGCTTGCGGGGTGGTTTTTCCATCTGGGCATGATCTTCATAGCCGGAGTTCTGCTGCTGGCCGGCTCGACTTTTGACATTTTCGACGGAAGGGTGGCACGGGCCCAGGGTCTTAATTCACCCAAGGGAGCTTTTTTTGACTCGTGCGTGGACAGATATTCAGAAGTTCTTATCTACTTGGGTCTTCTGAGCTTTTTCAGAGACACTTTTTTCGTTTATATCATCTTCCTCACGGTCAGCTGTTCCATGATGGTCAGCTACACAAAGGCCAGAGCCGAGGGGCTTGGAATCGACTGCGAAGTGGGGATAATGCAGAGAACCGAAAGGGTAGTTTACTTGGGGGTACTCTCGACGTTTAACTTCCTTGGCAACATAGTTGCCTTTCTTATGGGGCTTGGAAACAGGGATCACCTTCTGAAGCTTTCAATCATCTTTCTCTTTGTCTTTTCCTTCTACACCTCAATACAGAGAATGGTTCACGTAATGGGCAAGATGGAGAAAGTCGAAAATGGCGGGGGTGACGGAACTGAAAAAGTCGCGGACTAGGATGTTCTCTCTCTTATTCGGCTGGCTTTCTTTGAAAGGCCTCTGAGATAGTAAAGCTTGGCTCTTCTCACGCGGCCTTTTCTTTTTACTTCTATTTTTCCTATAAGGGGGGAATGCAGGGGAAAGATTCTCTCGACACCTATACCGTAGGACACCTTCCTTACCGTGAAGGTCTCCCTGAAGCCCGAACCCTTTCTGGCTATCACGGTACCTTCAAAAACCTGGATCCTTCTCCTTTCACCTTCCTTGATGTTGTAGTGGACCGATACCGTGTCCCCGGCCCGGAATTCCGGCAGGTCCGTTCTCAGGTGCTTTTTTTCGATCTCTGTTATAATTCCCATTTTCTCAATTTTCCTTTTCGCGGGATGTTGAATATACAGAACCTCATGGGGATTGTCAAAATATTAAAAGGGCTTTTTTTCGGTTGCTTCAGGAAGCTTCCCGAGACGTCCGTCCCAGCCGATTTCGACGGATCAGGCTCCGCAGGAAAGCAGCCTGTCGAGCACTATGGCGGCCGCGCTTCTGACCGAGAGATGGTTGAATTCACTGTAGCCGCTTATGGGTTTCAGCACGTAGTCGGCCGCTTTTATCGTCTCAAGAGTGAGTCCCCATCCCGTACCGAAAAGAATCAGAAAAGGCTCCGTGTCTTCGAATATTTTTTCCCGAAGTACCCGGTAGCCAGTCATGTCGTCTGAAAACCGGGCGTCAGTAACCACTATTTTCGGTTTTTTCCCTTCGATTTCCTCTATCTGCCCGACGGCCTCCTCAATAGTACTCATTATGGTTATGATGCCGAAAGCCCTGCTTTTGGTCTCGTTGAAACTCCTCCCCTCTCCACAGATCCAGTGATCAACGAGTTTGCCCGCAAGGCGGCGCTGCTCTTCGACGGGGTTTATCAGATAGAATTTTCTGACTCCGTACGTAGTGGCGTCCCTTGATATGTCGTGTGCGTCTATGCTCTTAAAGGCAGTCGAGACGACTTCGAGACGGCTGTTATATGCCGGATAATGCACAAGTGCTATGTAAACCCTGAAATCCGGAGAATTGCCGACTTTGAGTTCCTTTAGGAAAGCGTCTTCTTCTTTGGAAAGTTGGGCGTCGTCAAGGCAAGCGGGATTCTGCATGAAAGTGGTTTTTATGCTCTCCCGCCTCCTCCATTTCCTTATTTTTTCGTGGTCTCCTGAAAGAAGCACCTCGGGAACCTTCTTTCCCTTGTATGTACGCGGCTTCGTATACTGGGGATACTCAAGAAGCCCGTCTGTAAGAGACTCGGAGGAAAGAGACTCAGCGTTTCCGAGAACCCCTGGAAGGTATCTTGATACGGCATCCACTATCAGGGAACATGCGTACTCCCCCCCGGAATTTATGTACTTCCCGGTCGATATCTTCATATCGACGTAAAGTTCGCTCACCCTGTCATCCATCCCTTCGTACCGGCCGCAGAGGATTATCAGCTGCTCAAACCCGCAAAGTTCCTGCGCCTTGCGGTCATCAAACTCCTCTCCCTTGGGAGTAGTCAGAATTACGGCGGAGCGAAGCCCCTTTTCCCTTATGCGGCTGATGGCATTCCCTATCGGCTCCGGGGTCATAAGCATTCCGCTTCCCCCTCCGTACGGAGTATCATCCGTTTTTCCGTGCTTCTCCGCTGAATAAGTCCTCAGGTCATGGACATTTACCTCAACCGCATTGCTCTCAACGGCCCTGCTTATCACCCCGAATGAAAAAACGGAGTCAAAAAAACCGGGAAAGATTGTCACTATGTCAAACTTCATCGCAGTATCGCCGGACTACTCGAGGAGCCCTTCCACCGGTTCCACGGTGATCATCGAACCGTCAAGGTCCACCGCGGTTACGAACCTTTCGACAAACGGAACCAGGAATTCCCGGCCCCGTTCCTGACTTTTTATCACGAGAATGTCGTGTCCGCCCGAATCGATAAGATCCTTTACCTCCCCGATATTATCTCCGCGGGAGGTGCGGACCCGAAGCCCGATGAGGTCGGCCCAGTAATATTCATCTTCTCCCGGGGGGTGCAGATCGTTTTTTTCGACCAGAACACGGAGATTCTTAAGTGCGTCGGCAGCCTCGGGGGTATCAATGTCCTTCAGCTTAACAATCGCGACGTTTTTCTGGATTTTTATCCGGGACAGACTGAATCTTCGGGGTTCTTTCCGGTCGGGGACTTCCACATAGACTTTTCCTGTCCCGGAGAGGGTTTCGGGATGCCCGCCGAAGGCGAACATTTTCACTTCACCGTGAAGGCCGTGTCTTTTCGTTACCTTCCCGTAGAGAATAAGGTTTTGTTTTGCGCTTTCCGGCAATGCTATTCAAGGATCTCCAGGACGGCGCGTTTTTTCATTTTCGCGGCCGCGGCATTCAGTATGCTGCGAATCGCCTTTGCCGTTCTTCCCTGTTTTCCAATCACTTTCCCCAAGTCTTCGGAGGCTACTCTAAGCTCAATAACCGTAGTTTTCTCGCCCGCCACCTCTGTCACCTGGACCTTCTCGGGACTGTCAACAATGGATTTAGCCATGAATTCGACAAACTCTCTGAGCTGACTCATAAGGAGCATCCCTCCTGAAACTATAATCTTTGTGTATGAATTTTCACGTGGAAGAAAATGTGCTACGTAACCTGCGATATGAGCTTGCTCACCCTGTTGGTTGCCTTGGCACCGTTATCCATCCACGCTTTCACTCTTTCCATGTCTACCTTGAGTTCGTGAGGTTTTTTCCGCGGGTCGTAATGTCCCAGTATTTCAAGAAACTTTCCGTCGCGCGGGGAACGGACATCCGCAGCGACTATCCTGTAAAACGGTCTCTTCTTAGATCCTATCCTGCTCAATCTTATCTTGACCAAACTGCTGTTACCTCCTAAATTCGGGGTTAAATATATGTTCCCGTCATCTGAATTTCGCCATTCTTTTTGCTAGTTTACCCATTTTCCCCATGTTTTTCATCATGTTTCGCATCTGTATGTAGTTTTTTACCATGCGGTTCACGTCAGGCACCGTAGTTCCGCTTCCCTTGGCGATTCTCTTTCTGCGACTGCCGTTTAGGATAGCATGATTCCTTCTTTCGGGCACCGTCATGGAATTGATTATCGCAAGGCTCTTTTTTATCTCATCCTCAGCCTTCGCCATCGCTTCGGGGTTGTCGGTAACCTTTTTCATGCCCGGGACCATGTGGGCTATGCTTTCTATTGAACCGAGCTTGCTCATGGCCAGTATCGATTCCCTGTAATCTTCGAGGGAGAACTGCTTTTTCGATATTCTCTCCGCGAGTTTTTTCGTCCTTTCCTCTTCAAAGGCATCCTCCGCCTTTTCTATGAGGCTGAGAACGTCTCCCATTCCCAAGATTCTCGAGGCTATTCTCTCGGGGTGAAAAACCTCAAGCGCGTCGGCTTTCTCTCCCGTTCCGAAAAACTTTATAGGCTTGCCGGTGGTGGCCTTTATCGAAAGGGCTGCCCCTCCCCTCGCGTCCGCATCCATCTTCGTGAGAATTACGCCGTCGAGATCAACGGCGTCATCGAAACTCTGCGAAACGTTCACGGCATCCTGTCCCGTCATTGAGTCGGCAACAAGGAGGATTTCATGGGGATTTACCTTCTTCTTTATGCTTCCCAGTTCATCCATTAGCTCGCGGTCAAGATGAAGGCGTCCGGCCGTGTCTATGATCACCGCGTCTGCCCCATGTTTCGCCGAGGCAGAGACCGCATCCGCGCACACGTCCACGGGGTCTGAACCGGCCGCGGTATCGTAGACGCTTACGTCTATTTTTTCTCCGAGCACCTTGAGCTGCTCTATCGCGGCGGGACGGTAGATATCGGCGGGAACCAGAAGCGGGGTCTTACCGTGGCGTTCCTTGAGAAACTTGGCAAGCTTCGACGCCGTGGTGGTTTTTCCCGAACCCTGAAGCCCAACCAGCATTATTATCACGGGCGGCGCGACGTTTAAATTCAGGGGCTCGTTTTCTCTCCCCAGAATGCCGGCAAGTTCTTCTTTGACTATCTTTACGAACTGCTGTCCCGGGTTGAGACTCTTTTCGACTTCCCGGCCCAGTGCTCTTTCCTTGACAAGCTCGGTGAACTGGCGGACCACCCTGAAATTGACATCCGCTTCAAGAAGGCTGAGACGCACTTCGCGAAGTGCGTCCTCTATGTTCTTTTCGCTGAGTTTTCCGTAGCCCCCTATTCTCTTGAGGGTGGTGCCGAGTTTTTTCGAGATTCCTTCAAACATCGCTTCGCTGAGCTCTGGTTCCAAGATCCTGAGGGTCACGACTGCAATTTATATAATACCGGAATTAAGAAATACAATCTTTCCGCAATTAAGGCAATAAGGGATTCGAGAGCCTGCACTGACACAGTGGCAAAGTTCACTTGACTTGACTGGGGGGGGGTGAGAGCATATATTTATTGTTGATTGGAGTTTAACTGGAATATAAAGGTATTTTTAGAAGTGCCTTTTATTCCGTTCTTTGAAACTTGAAAACTCAAAAAAAGCGACAACTCCCCTGACATCTAGGGTGCTTGGAAAGGGTGAAAATTCCGGAGCAGGCGCACAAGTACCCAGGGCAACTCTCAGGCGGCCAGTAGCAGCGCGTCGCGGTCGCAAGAAGCCTCTGCATGAAACCCCGGATCATGCTGTTTGACGAACCAACGTCGGCGCTTGACCCAGAAATGATTAAGGAAGTGCTCGAGGTAATGATCCAGCTTGCAAGCGAGGGAATCTCGATGATATGCGTTACCCACGAAATGGGATTCGCAAGAACCGTGGCCGACCGTGTCATCTTCATGGACGGCGACGAAATAGTAGAGCAGAATAACCCGGATGACTTTTTCCATAACCCTCAGCATGAAAGAACGAAACTGTTTCTAAGCCAGAGAAGGTTGCTGTGTTTGCTGTGAGGTACGTTCTGGTCTGCCTTGCGCTAGCGCTTTTCGCTTTCCCGGGAAACGTGCGGGCGGAGACATGCGATACACACATGTTATCAGACCCGCCGACGGACAGGCAGGTGTTGGTATTACTTTACTGCGAGACGGGCGGTGCCGACTGGACAAATAACCAAGGATGGTTGGAAAACGCGACATCCATTGAAAATTGGTACGGGGTCACAACTGATACTGATGGCCGTGTCACAGAGCTGTCTTTACCGAGCAACCAGTTAACCGGAGAGATTCCGGCTGAACTGGAGAACCTGACAAACCTTATGCATCTGTGGATCTCGCAAAACCAGCTGAGCGGAGAAATTCCGGCCGAACTGGGGCAACTGACAAACCTTCAGCAGCTGCTTCTCTCACGAAACCAGTTGAGCGGAGAGATTCCGGCTGAACTGGGGCAACTGACAAACCTTACGCGGCTGTTTCTCTCGCAAAACCAGCTGAGCGGAGAAATTCCGACTGAACTTGGGAACCTGACAAACCTTCAGCGACTGTCTCTCGCGGCGAACCAGTTGAGCGGAGGAGTTCCGGCCGAACTGGGGCAACTGACAAACCTTACGCATCTGCTTCTCGACGATAATATGCTGAGCGGAAGTATTCCGGCCGAACTGGGGCAACTGACAAACTTTCGGTGGCTGTATTTATGGGGAAACCGGCTAACCGGGAAAATTCCGGCCGAACTGGGGCAACTGACAAACCTTCAGCACCTGGCCTTATGGGGAAACCAGTTAACCGGAGGAGTTCCGGCCGAACTGGGGCAACTGACAAACCTTACGCATCTGTGGATCTCGCAAAACCAGCTGAGCGGAGAGATTCCGGCCGAGCTGGGGCAACTGACAAACCTTCAGCACCTGGCCTTATGGGGAAACCAGTTAACCGGAGGAGTTCCGGCCGAACTGGGGCAACTGACAAACCTTACGCATCTGTGGATCTCGCAAAACCAGCTGAGCGGAGAGATTCCGACTGAACTGAGGCAGCTGACAAACCTTCAGCACCTGCATTTATGGGGAAACCGGTTAACCGGAGAGATTCCGGCCGAACTGGGGCAACTGACAAACCTTCAGCAGCTGGTTCTCTCACGAAACCAGTTGAGCGGAAGTATTCCGGCCGAACTGGGGAACCTGGCAAACCTTCGGTGGCTGTATTTACACGAAAACCAGTTGAGCGGAGAGATTCCGGCTGAACTGGGGCAGCTGACAAACCTTCAGCGACTGCTTCTCTCACGAAACCAGTTGAGCGGAAGTATTCCGGCTGAACTGGGAAACCTGGCAGATCTTCAGTGGCTGTATTTACACGAAAACCAGTTAACCGGGAGAGTGCCGAGCTTTCTAGGCGACTTGTCAGCCCTGCAGTATTTATATCTCAACGGAAACCGGTTAAGGGGGAGCATACCTGAAAAATTAGTCGACTTAACCAATCTTGTTGAACTGTCGCTCTGGTCAAATCCGCAGCTTGTGGTTCAAACCCTGAGACATGAACTTACTTCCGAGCATGACAGAGCGGCGCTGAGATTTATCTATGAAAACAACAATGGGGAGCAGTGGACAAACAATGAGAACTGGTTTCCTGAAGAAGATGAACCGGAAAGACCGTTGAGCGAATGGCACGGGGTAACCCTCAATGACAACGGCTTTGTTACGGGACTTGATCTTCGGAGCAACAATCTGAGAGGGTCTGTTGACGATGCGTTTTCAGGTCTGCTGGTTCTTCGGACTTTGAATCTTTCAGGGAACTGCGGTCTCACGGGGGAGTTGCCTGTCAGTCTGGGAGGTGAATATAGTTACGTGAATGAACTGGACATTAGTTCCACCGGGGTGGGAGTGCCGGACAATGAAAATTTCAAGACTTGGCTTGCCGGTATTAATTTTAGGAGTTCCCGCTGTTCAGCTCCGACGACTCCGACGACTCCGACGACCCCGACGACCCCGACGACCCCGACAACTCCGACGACCCCGACAACTCCGACAACCCCGACAACTCCGACAACTCCGACAACTCCCGTTGATGGTCTGCAAGAAGACAGGGGGGAGGATGGGTTGGCCATAAGTCCCGGGGGCGCGGGCACAAGCTCGATCAGAATCAGCGGCGAGGAAGGGGAAGAATATACTATTACAATTGAGTTAAGCGTCCCGGATGGGGACGGAGAGCCCCAAGAGGTGCCGTCAATAATTCTTTCGCCGCCCCTTTTTGAGAGGGTTGGGACTGTCTCCTTCGACCTCGAAATTCCTTCGGAAGAAGAACTGCCGCAAGGGCTTCGTCTGAAGGGGTATGTGGTACGTGTCGACCTGCTTCCCCCAGATGGTGAAGCGCCGCAAGGGCGGCTTCGTCTGGAAGGGACTGCAGCAAAAGCGGGTACTGGGGATGCCTTGCTCGGGGAAGGTGAGGAAGTGACGGTGTGTCTGCCCGCTCCCTCTTCCTTCGAGGACGATGAGGAATCGATGCCGGGGCTTTACCGTTACAAAGAGGAGCGGGAATGGACTCTTCTTTCGGGGTCGAGCACAGAGACTGTTAACGATATTGAGTCTGTGTGCGCCGACGTGTCGTCTTTTCCGTCGCTTGTGGGAGTGTTTGTTGAGGTTTCCGAGCCTCCGGTTGCGGAGGAAGGAGGCGGCGGGGGATGTTCGATTGTTTCCGCGGAAACGCGGGGAAGCGGGTCGTTTAACCTGCTTTTGATCATGTTCAGTCTTGTGGGTGTTTCCCGGATAAGACGACAGATACGTGTTCGCAGGGCCGGATAGCCGGGTTTCTGTTCAGCGGAGATATTGCATGGTGTCGCAAGCGATGATCCTCTGGATGACAGGGTTATTCTCTGGACGAGAGTCACTCCGCAGGAATCCTAGGGAGAAGTCAGGGTAAGGATTGAAGTCGCTTCGGATGAGAAGTTCGAAAGCGTTGTTTACAGTTCTGTTAAGAGCACTACGGCCGAGAGCGACTACACTATCAAGGTTGACATCAAGGGCCTTTCGGCAGGAACGGCTTATTACTACCGTTTTCGCTCAGGTGAGACCGCATCCGTTGTCGGCCGTACCAAGACCTTACCCCGGGGCGATGTGGATTCGGTCAGGCTGGCGGTGTTTTCATGCGCGAACTATCCTACTTCTCATGGCGGTTACTTTAACGTTTACGGCCACGCGGCGGAAACGGCTGACATCGATGCCGTGGTACACCTCGGCGATTATATCTACGAGTACGGCAAGGCGCCGGATTCCGGGAAAGATAATTCCCAAGGAGCCGGAAGGGACTTTCCGGAATACAGCGATAAGGAAATCCTGACGCTTGACGATTACCGAAGGCGTTACGCCCTATACAGAACTGATCCGCAGCTTCAGGCTCTTCATGCCACACATCCGTTCATCGCTGTATGGGATGATCACGAGGTAGCAAACGACGCTTATGTGGGGGGATGGACAAAAAAAGCACTGTAGATACTTAAATCAGAAAACCCTGAGGTTTTCCTGTAATCAGAGACATTCATTCTACCAGCAATTATACCTTGGATTTTAGGGCACTTCTAAAAATAGGTTTGCGACTGAAGATCACGGATAATTTCTCATTTTCCCTTTCAACTCAGGGAGTTTTCTTCATGCAAAGCTGCTTTTTGTCCTGGTTTCCGCTCCTCAGAAGCAATTTTCTCCCTTATCTCCGGCTTATTCCCCGCTCACCGCTCCCTCAAGATAAACCAGCCGCCGCATGTTGTACGCCAGATTCTTAAGACCTATGTGCGCCCTGGCCCTCACCATCCCCACGCTCCGCAAAAGTCTTCCTCCCATGTCGTTGCTCTGCGCCCCGAACACATGCTCGACTCTCACGCTCACCATCGAATAAATACTGTTTGCGCGCTTCGCCCACCTTCCAAGCGTCCTGTTCCGGGAACCCTTGCGGTGCACATGGCTTCTGTACCCCCTCTCTTTAAGAACCTTCTCCGTCTCCTTTGACCTGTAAGCGCTGTCGGCCCATACTCCCCTGCCGCCGTTTCCCTCATCCAGCATCTCTTCAAACACCCGGCTGTCATGCACCGAAGCGTCGGTCACCCCGCAATTTCTTATCAGCTTGTTCTTTGCGTCCACGTTCACATGGTTTTTGTATCCGTAGTAACTTGTCCCGCGCTTCTTCGTCCATCTCGCATCGGTATCCTTCTGAGCGCGTTTTGGCTTCTTCCACTCTCCCGGGGTTTCTCCCTTCCTTATCTTCTCGTTCTCATCCCTCGTGTTTCTCTGCTTAGGCACCGACACTATGGAAGCGTCTATTATCTGGCCTCCCATCGCCTTGTACCCGCGACGGTTGAGATAACCGTCAAAGTCCGCGAACAGCTCCTCTATCACTCCCGCCCGGGCAAGCTTGTCCCTGTAGAGCCACACCGTCCTTGCGTCGGGAACGCTGTCTTTCAGCTCAAGGCCCAGGAACCTCGTGAACGACAGGCGATCCAGCATCTGGTACTCGACCTGTTCGTCTGACAGATTGTAAAGAGCGCTCAGAATTATAGCCTTGAACATCACTATCTCGTCCCACGGCTTGCGTCCCGCGTTTGACTTGCGCTCCCTCTCCGGTTCCCTCCACACCGACCTGAGACGGGGACGGAACAGTTCCCAGGGAATTATTGCGTTGAGTTTTACCAGAGGGTCTTTCTTGTCGTCCAGCCTCATGTACCTGTCCTCTTCTCCGAAATCCAGATGTTCCACTTTCCTTCCTCCGGCATTGTTTTGTATCTGCGCCCGCCGCCCCGCAACTTGACTGGGGGGGGGTGAGAGCATATATTTATTGTTGATTGGAGTTTAACTGGAATATAGGGGTATTTTTAGAAGTGCCTTTTATTTTCCACGCAAGATATGTTGCTAATAGCAAATAGAACTGTCCGTTTTTATAGCACGCGGGTTGTCCGCTTTTGCTTTGTTGATTTCAACCTCCCTTGCTGTAGATTCTTGTCAAGGGTATGCGGCAGGCTTCTGCGTGTTTACATCCTTGCCCTTGCTCTGGGGCTTTTTCCTTTGTATGGCTGCGGAGGGGGAGAAGGAGGTTCATCTCGACCATCCGCAGGGGATGTACTGGACAGCGTCGTATCAGAAGCTGATAAGAACAACGCCGGGGATGAAATTTCCGAAGCTTCAGAGAATGAACCGAGCGTGGGTAGCGTTACCCAATCCTCAAATGCCAATAACGGCATCACGACAGACAGGGTTTCAGTTGAGGCTTCATACAGTGGAGGACAAGTTCGATACATTGTTCGGAACAGTAGCGCCGGATGGTCCGTTGACAGCACCACAGATACAGTGTTGAACCGGTTTGCCCAGCTTGGAGGAAACAACTGGGACGGGATTGAACTGATGAAAAGACTGCCGGGAGGATATCTTTACGTCGATGTCTATTCGGAGGAAAGAACAAGGCAGAGAAAAGATTACATAGCCGGTGGAGTCTGGATATATGTGCCGGACAGCGCCACTGAAATTGACGATTTAGACTTGGGTGTCTTCGGAGATGGCAACGACCCCTTCATACAGGAAAATCTCTCCGCCCTGAACGTGAGCAACCCTGTGACCTATGAAGGGGACGCTTACGTTATGTATTCTGCAGAAGGCAGTATTTATTTTGCTGAAGGGAAAGTGACTTTGACCGTTGATTTTGATCGCGGAACCGTGAATGGGAGGATTCATTCCTTTCTTGATGAAGAAGGCTATCCCATTGAAGGAACAGTAACACTGGAAGAGACAGATATCGGGAATTCAGACAGCGGTTTCTTCCGAGGTAATACGGATTTGGCACATTCAAGTCCAAGTATAGTGGGAGAGGAAGGCAAATGGGGTGGACAGTTTTTCGGAAACGGGAACAGAATTCCAAGAGCAGTGGGAGGAACCTTTGGCTTTACAACGGCTGGCGGAGAAGTTGCCGGCTTGGGCGTATGGGGCGCATTGAGTCCCGGCATGCCGCAAGGATCTGAACCTGCTACTACATCCAAATGTGGTACAGGTAACGCGGACGGTCAAAGCTGTACGGTTAGAGTTTCCGGCCAGACGGTAAAACTAAATCCCGATGGTTCATGTAATCAGGGCGGTAGTATTAGAAGTGGAAGCGGAGTTATCAGCATTAACGGCGTGAATATCTGCGAGCAAGCGGCCGAAAGCGCTGGAATTGATTGGACGCCCGGAAGGGGCTTTGGAGAAGACGATGGCGGAACTGGCACTCCACCCGACACTTCTGGGAGAGTACCCTCTCACCCGAGAGTGTTGAATCACCGAATTTCGCCACAAGAACTACAACCTGGAGGATCAGGTGAGGTAATTATCACTTACAGCAGAGTTCCAGAGGCGACTGATTATAAAGTGCATATCAATGTTGGTGCTGCCGTTTTTCCTCTTTCTTACAGGAGAAATGGACCAGGTTGCGACGTTGTCCCCACTGCGGATCATGTCGGAAGGACCACGAGCACAACCTATAGACATAGATTTCCGGTTCCTGACCTTCCTGATGGGACTATAGTGAGCTATCGAGCGGCTGTGCAGGCCTGCAATGCGACTGGATGCTCCTGTCCTCCTCAGTTATAAGCTTTACGGCGTATTCCCTTCCCATTACTGGGAGGGGGTGCGCGGCGGCGGCTCCGACACATGATAAACTCGCTCCCATGCTGGAAATATCCGCATGGTAGAAGCCATCACAAAAAGTTCAGTGGACAAAGCTGTCCCAGTCATTATACTTAGCCGCACTGATGGTTTGTCGGAGGCGCCGTTGAAACTCGGAGCATACGGTTACATAAAACAGTTTCTAAGAGATCCGAAGAGCACCGGTTCCATAGGGCCTTCAAACGAAGAACTGTCGGAGCTTGTCACCGACACCGCCCGACTCGACAAAATGGGGACCGTGGTGGAACTCGGTTCTGGAACCGGGGTTTTTACCGAGAAGATCCTTGAGAAAAAAAGCCCGGAAGCACTGTTTTTCGCAATAGAGATCAATCCCGAGTTCTGCGAAGCGACCAAATTAAGATGTCCTTCCGCGACAGTCTACAGAGATTCCGCGGAGAACATGAGAAAATATCTCGAGCAGCACGGAAAAGATTCCTGCGACTGCATTATCTCAAGTCTCCCCTGGGCCGTATTTGACCACGGAACCCAGGACAGACTGCTTGACGTCATCTGGGACGTGCTTAAACCTGGTGGCAGGATGATCACCTTCAGCTATTCAATCAGCATGATGATTCCAAACGCCAGAAGATTCCGCTCGACGCTCCGAAACAAGTTCACAAGCGTCGTTAAGTCGAAAACCGTCTGGTCCAATTTTCCTCCGGCGTTTGTTTACAGCGCGGAAAAATAACGTCGTCTCCGGCGCCGACCAAAAACACTTCTATTCTCCCCCGCAAGTACTGTTGGGTATACTTAACGAATAACGCGTAAGTGGTTTCTTTCATGTCCCAGCACCCGCTCTATCTGATTGACGGCAGCTCATATATATTCAGGGCGTATTACGGCGTAAGGGCCGATCTTTCCACCTCCTACGGGTTTCCAACCAACGCCGTCTACGGATTTGCAACCATGCTTCTTAAGTTTCTCAGGGAGTACGAACCGAGGTACCTGGGAATGGTATTCGATTCCAAGGGAGAAGTGTTCAGAAACGAAATATACCCTGAGTACAAGGCCAACAGGGACGAGGCTCCGGAAAGCCTCCAGCTCCAGTTCCCTAAGATTTTCGAACTGGTGCGGGCATTCTCAATACCGATGCTCGCAATGGAAGGATACGAGGCCGATGACATCATAGGAACCATAGCCAGAGCACAGGGAACATCAAAGGTGGTTCTGGTCACCGGAGACAAGGATTTCTGCCAGCTGGTGTCTGAGAACGTGACCCTAGTTGACACAATGAGGGAACGCGTAACCGGAGTGGGAGAAGTGCGCCAGAAGTACGGGGTCGAGCCCGGACAGATGATTGATTTCTTCGCTCTTGTGGGAGACAAGGTCGACAACATCCCGGGAGTGGCGGGCGTGGGGGAGAAAACCGCTTCGGACCTTATATCCAAGTATGGGGATATTGACGGCGTATACGGCAACCTGGAAGAACTTCGCCCCGGTGTCGCGAAGAGACTAATAGAGCACAGAGACGACGCGTACCTCAGCCGAGAGCTCGTTACCTTAAAAACTGATGTCGAAGTGGGAACCGGGATCGAAGGCTTCAGGTACGGTGGATACTCGGCCGAAGATCTTCAGGAAATATTCTCGGAACTTGAATTCGAAAAGCTCCTGGACGAAATCGACGCATCCCGCACGCCAGACGAAAGCGAAGCGGTCAAATACGATTCGTACGAAACTGTTTTCGATGAGATATCCCTCGGCAGGGTCATAACCATGACAGAGAACGCGGGAGAACTCTCAATAGATCTCGAGACGGATTCCAAACTGCCGATGAACGCAGGGATAGTCGGCTTTTCGCTGTGCACGGCCCCGGGGCGGGCTTTTTACGTTCCCGTGGGACACGCGGGAACCACGGAAGCCGAAAGGCAGATGAAACCTGAGACCGCACTTTCTCTGCTGAAACCGCTCCTTGAATCCGAGGACATAAGGAAGATAGGACAGAACATAAAATACGATATGCTCGTACTTAAAAATCACGGTGTCAGCCTCAGGGGAATTTATTTTGACACGATGCTGGCCGCGCATCTGCTCGACGCTTCCAAGGGAAGCTACAAGCTTGACGAACTCTCAAGAACCGAGCTTGGCCGCAGGATGATTTCCTACGATGACGTTACCGGAAAAGGGAAATCAAGGAAGAATTTCGCCGAAGTTGATATCGAGACGGCGGCAAGGTACTCGTGCGAAGATTCGGACGTGACGCTTGTTCTTTCGAGAAAATTTCTTGAGACTCTGAAGAAAGAGGGTCTCTGGGACCTTTACAGGGAAAATGTTCTGGGCCTTGTTCCGGTTCTCTGCGACATGGAGTTCACCGGAGTGAGCGTCGACACCTCTATCCTCGGAAAAATGTCTGAGGAGTTTGAAAAGGATCTCGATTCCATCGAGGGCGGAATATATGAAAAAACCGGAGGAAAGTTCAACATAAATTCGACAAAGCAGCTCTCAGAAGTGCTTTTCGAGAAGCTGGGACTTCCCGCCAGGAAAAAAACCGCGAAAGGCGCCTTTTCCACCGATTCCGAAGTTCTGAGGGACCTGTCGACGATCCACGAGGTGCCGCGTCTCATACTCAGACACAGGTTTCTCTCTAAACTGAAATCCACTTACATCGATCAGCTTCCGAGGCTCATAAATCCGGTCACCGGAAGGATCCACACCTCTTTCAATCCTGCCGGCACCTCAACCGGAAGACTGAGCTCAAGGGACCCTAATCTTCAGAACATCCCCATAAAAACCGGGGACGGAAAAAGAATACGGAAATCGTTCGTGGCAAAAGACGGCTGCGTTATACTGTCGGCTGACTATTCCCAGATAGAGCTTCGCCTGCTCGCTCATTTCTCCGGGGATCCGACCCTGCTCGAAGCTCTTCGAGACGATAAGGACGTGCACGTCGCGACGGCCTGCGAAATCTTTAACGCAACCGAAGACCGGATCACCTCCGAGATGCGGAATCTCGCCAAGACCATAAACTTCGGGATAATATATGGTATAAGTGCTTTCAGGCTCTCAAAGCAACTCGGTACCACGGTCTCGGTATCAAGAAATTACATAAACAGATATTTTGACAGGTATTCCGAAGTGAAAACCTATATGCGGTCATCGGTTGAAGAAGCCAGAAGCAGGGGCTACACGGAGACGCTTGTCGGGAGAAGAAGGCCGATACCGGAACTTGTTTCGGGAAACAGGGTAGAGAGGGGAAGAGGAGAGCGTGAGGCCATAAATACTCCGATACAGGGATCAGCGGCGGATATAATAAACTTGGCCATGATCCGCATATTCAGAAGGCTTGAAGAAGAAGGATTCCGCTCGAAGATGATCCTCCAGGTTCACGACGAGCTTCTTTTCGAGGTTCACGAAACGGAACTTGAAGAACTGGGAATTCATATAAAAAACGACATGGAAAACGCCTGGGAACTTCAGGTTCCGCTCAAAGTGGAAATGCGCGCCGCAGAGAACTGGGCCGAAGCTCACTAAAAATACAGCAACTATGGACTCCAGAATAAAGACCCTGATTCTGCGCACGCTCGTTTTACTCTTCGCCTTTCTGCCAACGGCATCATCCCATGCCGATGTAAACCACAAGAAAATCCTCTCATTTCTCTCAAAAACCGCCCCGTCGCAGAGGAAGATCGGGATCATGGTCCGTTCGGCCGATACCGGCAGAACGGTTTTCCGCTATAACAGCAAAAAAGAATTCATCCCCGCTTCCAACAACAAGATACTTTCCTCAATAGCGGCGCTTTCCATCCTCGGAAAGAATTTCCGGTTCAAGACGGAGTTCTACCTCGGCGGAGGAATACACTCGGGAGTCGGCCACGGCGGTCTTTACGTAAAAGGGTTCGGAGACCCCACTATAGACATCGAGAAGCTAAGGAAGATTGCAGGGAAGATTAAAGCACTCGGGATAACCAGAATCGACGGTGGAATATATCTCGACGGTTCATATTTTGACGACATTCTCTACGGACAGGGCTGGGACCCTGAGTGGTTCGACAAAGGATTCTGCCCTCCCGTAACGGCGATTTCGTTTAATTACAACTCGGCCAAGATAAAGATTTCCGCGTCCAGGGTGCAGGGGGTACCCGCAATAGTAAGAACGGAACCCGCGGAGTTTCCCTTCCCGATTAGAAACAGGGTCTCCACCAGGCTGAAAAGGTCGGGCGTTAGAGCAGTATACAACGAACGAAACGAACTCAGCATCTCCGGATACGTCTCCTCCCGAAAAAAGGCCGAAACCCTGGAGATTTCGGTGCAAGACCCGTTTTTTTACTTCGGGGCGACGCTCAAGAAAGTTCTTGAGAAGGAAGGAATCGAGGTAAGCGGACCCATAGAGCGTGGGAGAGTGCCTCGGTGGACCGGCAAAATATTCACCCATTACTCAGAACCCCTGGGCATTATTATCCATGAGTACAACAAAGAAAGCGTAAACATAATAGGAGAGAGCATAGTGAAGGCGATCGGGGCCGAGTTCTCCGGCACCCCGGGCTCATGGGAATCCGGAACGCGCGTGATTGAAAATCATCTGAGGCAAATTGGTCTTAACGGAAACTTCTCCGTCGCCGACGGTTCCGGTCTTTCGAGGCTAAACAGAGTGTCCCCCGAGGATATAACCGAGGCGCTCCACGTGGCCTACGGCGATCCGGACATTTCGGAGGAGTTCGTTGCGTCCCTTCCGATCGCCGGAGTTGACGGAACTCTCAAGAAAAGATTTCGCGCCCTCAAGGGAAGAATCTACGCGAAAACCGGATATCTTGAAGGAGCCAGGTCTCTATCCGGCTACGCATTCGCAAAAAACGGGCGGGTTTATGTTTTTTCCATCATATCAAACGGTATGGGAACAAGGGTAAAGAGACTTCAGAACCTGCTTCTTAGAGAACTTGTCTACTGATTTATCGCGTGGAAGCTGTCGGCCAATCTCGCGAATTCCTCAACCGAAAGGGATTCCGCCCTTCTTCGCTGATCGATACTCGAGTCTGAAAGTGCCCGTTCAACGGTCTCCCTCTCAAAGAAATTGCCAAAGGAATTCCTTATGGTCTTTCTCCGCGAGGAAAACGCATACCTGGTAACGGTCCTGAAGGTCTTCTCGCTCGATATAGAAAACACGGGCTCCTTAAGCGGATTGAGCACCACCACCGCCGAATCCACCTCGGGAACCGGACGGAACACGCGCCGGGAAACCTTGAAGGCAAGCTCTACGCTGAAACAGCTCTGGAGAAGTACCGAGAGGGAACCGTAGCTCTTCCGCCCCTTTGCGGAAGAGATCCTCTGCGCCACCTCCTTTTGCAGCATCACTACTATCTTTGAGAAAAGTTCTCTTTCATCGAAAAGCTTAATTAGAACCTGAGTGGATATGTTATAGGGAAGATTGGATACAAGTTTCGTCTTTTTTCCGTCGGAAAAACGACTGAAATCGATTTTAAGGACATCTTCGTAAACAAATCTGACGTTTGCAGATTCCCCGAATCTCTCGTCAAGAAAGGTCCCCAGCCTCTTGTCTTTCTCAATTGCCGTGATTCTGCCAGCACCGTGTGCGAGATGCTCCGTGAGTCTCCCCTTGCCGGGTCCGATTTCAATCACATGATCTTCTTTGTGGAGCTTTGCGGTGGCGCATATCTTACGGAGTATGTTGGGATCGTTCAGAAAATTCTGCCCAAGCCTCTTAGTCTGACGGAATATCTGCTCCCCCTTCATATCATCCATCCGTTTAAAGCGGATACTGTTTCAGAACAGCTCTTAAATATGGAAGTAAAGAATGAAAGTGTAAAGTTATGGGAATTATATACTTGACTAACCATCTGGCTGCCTCGCATCGATTTCACGGGTCGTCGGAGTCCTTTTAAGGACGGAACGCTCCTCGCCGTGCAGCTGCGCCATTCTCAGACGCCTTATGTTTATCGCAGCATTCGTGTCTGCGTTGGACACATAGCCGCAATTCACACACTGGAACCGCGCTTGGGTTTTGCGGTTCTCTTTTTCTGCGTGTCCGCAACGCGAACACGTCTGAGATGTATACGCGGGATTCACTTTTATCAGTCTCCCGCACTTGTACTCAAGATTTCTTCTTATCTCCCCCATGGCGGTATCGAGCATCGCCCTGTTAAGCCCTGATTTCTGCTTCACGTTCTTCCCCGGATTTTCTATCGTTCCTTTTGCGGAAGCAGTCATGTTCTTAACCTTTAAGTCTTCCACTGCAATAGTTCCGCACTTCTCTGAAATCTCACCTGTTGTCTTGTGAACCCAGTCCTTTCGTGTATTGGTTATCTTTCTGCTTACCTTTCTGAGTTTCTTCTTTGTGTCTCTTCTTCTGTTTGAATCTTTGACCTGCCTTTCTATCCTCCGCTGATACCGCTTCCGCCTTGCTTCCTTCTTCTTTAAATCGGGCAGGAAGTAGAAACGTCCATCTGAAGTGGCGACCTGGCGTGCGTTCATGTCAACTCCCAAAACCTCACCGTCATCCGGTCTTTTCTCCACTTCAACCTCGCAGGAAACAAAGGCACGCCACCTGTGTCCGTCATGGCGGAGCACCACCTGTTTCGGTGTACCGCTCTTCCAGGGATTGCCTCCCCTGCGGGTCATCTTTACCCAGCCGACCCTGGGGATAAGAAGCAGAGAGTATTATCCTGAAGTTCTCTTTGCTTGGAAGCGTGAAGGTGAGTACGTGCCTGTTTCTGCTTCTCGGCTTCGGGAATCCCTTCTTGCCGGCCATTGCCTCTTTCAGTGCGTCAGCAAAATACTTGAGAGTATGTTTTATGGGATTGGCTGGAAGCTCAAGCATCCAGTCCGTCTTGTGTCTCAGCTTGGTGAACTCAACGCCGAGGGAGAAATAACTGGTATGTGGTCTCTGCCCCTTGCCGTTTTTGAATGCCTGGTAGTCAGCAAGGTTTTTCTCTCTGAAATGGTTCCAGACATATCGACAGGCTCCCGCTATCTGGAACATCTTCCTTGCCTTCGCCCTGGAGACAGGCAGAACGACAAACTCTACCGTGCGTATTTCTTTAGCAGTCATGATGATGCGGGTTAGTCAAGTATATAATCCCAAAGTTATTCTTCTTTGAACCTGAATATTTTTTCTTTGTCTTTTATCATCCCCAGTTCCTCTCTCAGTATTTTCTCAATGTATCTTTCGTCTTGCTTAAGGGCCTTTATTTCTTCTCTGTACGCCTTGTTCTGCGCTTCTAAGCCCTCTATCCTCTTCTCTATCCTCTTGTTTTCGTTCTTGAGAAAATAGACCTTGGAAATCTCGTTGAAAAACATCAAGGCCACCACCACGGCAATCACCGAGTACACAGCCAACCTGATGAATCTTTGCGGTCTCATATGTCCTCTAAAGAGCAAAAGTTCCCACGAGAAAAGGATTGGTCTGTTTTTCAATTCCCACTGTCGTTTGAGGACCGTGGCCCGGATGGATTTCGTAATGGTCGGGATATTTAAGAATCTCGGAGCGGATCGACCCGACAAGCTCTGTCATGCTCGTTCCCCCGGTGAGGTCCACCCTTCCTACGCTCCCGGCGAAAACAGTGTCTCCGGCTATTATCGATTCTCCGAAAACAAAACATATATGCCCCCAGGTATGTCCCGGAACAAGGAGTATCTCTCCCCTGAGATCCCCCACAGAAAGAGTTTCTCCTTCTTTCACGTAACCATCCACCTCGGGGACTTCGACAAAGTCAAATCCGGGGAACCTCATCTTCGCCTCGGGAAGCAAATCAAGGACGGGTTGTTCTTTTTCGTGTATGTAAAAGGGTATGCCAAGCATTTTCTTGAACGCCTCGACACCGGCCACGTGATCCAGGTGCGTGTGGGTATTAACTATTTTTTTTACCTCGAGCCCCGATTTTTCGATTTCCTCGGATATCTCCGCTATCTGCTCTCCGGGATCAACAAGCATGGCCTCTTTCGTATCTTCATCCCCTATGATGTAACAGTTTTCAATGAATATCCCGCCCGGGATGCATTTTATTATCAATCTGATCTCCTTTGAGTTCTGTTTATACGAAAATCGATGAATCCGCCCTCGGGTGGAAGCCACTTGAATTCAACCGATTCTACCTCTGCGCGGGGCGGCCCTCCTCCGCACCACTCAATCAGCTTTTCAAGATTCTCGGTAGTTCCTTCAGCGACTATTCTGACGTTCCCATCCACGAGGTTCTCCACATGTCCCTTGATGCCAAGCTCAGTCGCTGTTCGGGCCGTCGAGACTCTGAAGAAAACTCCCTGTACCCTTCCCTTCACCAGGATAACGGCTCTTCGTTCCATCCCGTTCTTCCAGACTACCGAAAGCCTCTGTCTGTGTCAATGAACGTAGAGATTCGTGTAGATTCGAGGCTTTAAAGTAAGCACCGGAGCGGGAGAAAAGGGTTCGCGCGGCGTTGACAGAGAAAAAGGCAAAATGTATTTTCTTTTCTTAATGAGTGAGTACCGATCCCGTTTCAGATGCATAGACGAGAACTGCTCTGAAACTTATCCCATCGACGAAATCATTTACAGGTGCAGGAAGTGCGACAATCTTCTTGACGTTCAGCACGACATGGAAACTCTGGGGAAAAAGGCGCCCGAGGAATGGAAGGAGCTTTTTGACAGCAGGTACAGAAAGCAGGTCTGGCCTTTCGGAAGCGGCGTCTGGGGGAAGAAGGAATGGGTCATGCCCTCAATCGAAAACGAGAAAATAGTTTCAATGTACGAGGGATGCACGAACCTTTTCTGGGCAGAGAGGTTCGGGAAACAGGTAGGCGCTGAAGATCTCTGGATAAAGATGTGCGGCAACAGCCACACGGGGTCCTTCAAGGATCTGGGGATGACCGTGCTCGTATCGGCCGTAAACCAGATGATAAGCGACAACGTGAGCATCCCGGCGGTAGCCTGCGCCTCAACCGGAGATACATCGGCCGCCCTGGCCGCCTACTGCGCGTCTGCAGGCATTCCTTCCATAGTTTTTCTTCCCAAAGACAAGGTATCCATTGCCCAGCTGATCCAGCCCATATCGAACGGATCTCTGGTTCTCTCCCTGGATACGGACTTTGACGGCTGCATGGAGATGGTCCAGAGGATAACCAGCGAGCATAACATTTATCTCGCAAATTCAATCAACTCCCTGCGCATAGAGGGACAGAAAACCATAAGCATAGAACTTTGCCAGCAGTTTGACTGGGATGTCCCGGACTGGGTAATAATTCCGGGCGGCAACTTGGGCAACGTGTCTGCGCTCGGGAAGGGATTCCTGATGATGTACGAGCTCGGCGTCATAAAAAAACTTCCGAGAATAGTCTGCGCGCAGGCCGAGAACGCGAACCCTCTTTACCTGAGCTATCTTAAGGGATTCGAGGAATTTACCCCCGTAACAGCGAAAAAAACCCTCGCAAACGCCATACAGATCGGAAACCCGGTAAGCATCAACAAGGCAATTTCGATCCTCAGGCGATTTGACGGAGTCGTGGAGCAGGCGTCGGAAAACGAACTTTCCCACGCTTCGGCGATGGCGGACAGGACAGGCACGTTTAACTGTCCGCATACGGGAGTTGCACTCGCGGTGTTTTTGAAACTGCTTGAGAAGAAGATCCTTTCCCCCAGGGAAAGAATAGTGGTGGTTTCCACCGCTCACGGGCTTAAATTCGTTGAGTTCAAAGCCGGCTACCACAGGTCCGTTCTTGAAGGAATATCTTCTGAGCTGAGCAACGTTCCGGTGGAACTTCCAAACGATTACAAGGCCGTAAAAAACGCAATACAAAGCAGAATTCCGGTCCAGTAGTCATCATAAGAGCCGTTCGGCAATCTGGATAATCCCTCACTCTCAGCCGCTGTCAACAATGTCTGTTCGGATGGCTGAGGCTTTTTCCGAAGCCCGGAATCTCCACCATTCCCAGGCGAGAAGAATCCACACGGGCGCAAATTCTATCCATATCACCACGTTCCCGAATATTCCACCTTCCTCCGGGTGAGAAGGAAAATAGTACTGAAGATAATAAAGCGGGAGCAGTGCGGTTAAAGCAAGGAAACCCGGGCTCGGAGCTATGCAGAGAAACGGAAGAAGCCACGTGTAGTACCAAGGAAACTGTGCCGGGGCGAGCAGAAACACACCTCCAATTATGAGAAGCGCTTTTCTGTGGAGACCTAAAGACCTGCATACAAACGCCACGTAAAACTTCCAGAGAAGAAAAATCGCGACAAGACCGATTCTTGAATGTGCCTGCGCATGTCCGGGGTGAACATCAAACGCCTCCAGAACAAACTCCCACCCCGAAAGAACCGCCGTGAAGAACGGGCTGTTGTTCTGCCAGCTTTTTCCGTACGCTACGATGCCGGAAGCCGAATCCAGCCTAAATACAACCATGGGAATAAATATGATCAAGACCGCGCTGGCGAAAATAAAGATCTGCAGCAGCGTTTGCCGTTTCTCCTTGAGGGGGTTTAAAAACATCCCGAAAAGAAGCGCCGGCCAGAGCTTGACTCCCACCGCGAACGAAAGGACGAGCGTCCAGAGTCTTTTCCTTTCGCAGAGGAAAAGAAGAAACGCTCCCAGTACAAACGGAAACGCAAGGACGTCCATGTGCAGGGAATTGAATATTTCCTTTACCAGTAGCGGGTTCCACCAGTAGATAATGGAATATTGACGAGGAATGTCGAGCTTCTTCAGGCTAGCAAGCAGAAACCCTAGAGTAACCAGGTCAAACACCATGAGCAGAATCCTCCACGCCGTGATGCCCATGGGAGATATTTTGCAGGATATGGCGAAGAAGAGTTCCGCGATAGGCGGATAGATGGTTTTTACGTGGGGATGGTTTACCTTCTCAAGCGTATCGCCATAGAGGCGCTTGAGTTCCCTAAGTTTTTCGTTCCCCCCGCCTTCCGCCACTTCCTCCGGGGAGTATTCGTAGGGATTCATTCCGTTTGCAACCACGGCACCGTCCCAGAAATAGCGGTGATAGTCGTTTTCAAGTATCGGGGTTGAAAAAAGAAACAGAACGCGGAACCCGAGACCGAAAAGAATTATGAGAAGAAGCGAGCACGCGCGGTTTTTTCTGAAACCTCCCACCGCCGCGAAGTAGACGGCCGAGGCAATAATCAGAAGCGATATGAAAACCGGTATCAGGTCTTTCTTAAAAGCCCCTGAGGAGAGTTCCGGGGAGATTTCAGCGATAGCCCCAAGCAGGAGAAAAATGGCTGTTCCGCACAGAAGAAGGAACCGGTCCGGTTTATTGATTTTCCCCATCAATAGGTACAATTACGAAAATAATATTTCATTCAGTTCGGAATCCCTGAAGATGAACAAGAGCAGAGAAAAATTAAAACTAATTCTAAAAAGCAAATCAATCCTGCTCGGAAATTTCACCTTGGCATCGGGAAAGCAGAGTTCCTACTACATTGACGCCAGGCTCACGACTCTGGACCCTGAAGGCGCCCACCTGATATCGGAAATACTCCTGGGCCAAATCGCCGCTCAGGGAGGCGTAACGGCCGTCGGAGGACCGTCCACGGGCGCCGATCCGATGGTGGGAGCCATCATTTCCAGAAGTTATGAGCAGGACATGCCGCTTCGCGGATTCATAGTAAGAAAGAAGGAGAAGGAACACGGGACCGGGAACATGATAGAGGGCGCACTCACCCAAGGAGATAGTGTAGCCATAGTTGAGGACGTGATTACGACCGGCGGTTCCGTGCTGAGAGCCATCGATCTTGTCGAATCCGCCGGAGCCGAAGTCCGCGGGGTTCTCTGCGTCGTCGACAGGGGAGAGGAGACAGAAAAGATCTTCCTTGAGCGGGGCTGCAGCTTTTTTTCCATATTCAGAGTTTCGGAACTTCTCTAGAAAACTCCACGCAAAACCCTTTTGTTTTCCGCACAAACCGGAATGCTATTTGATTTTTACGTAATTACTGCCGCCGATATTTAGGCGGGGAGACAATTTATTGAGCATTTTACTTGTTGCGACACTCGTGCTTTCGGCATTTCTGGCCCTTAACATAGGAGCCAACAATTCCGCGGCGTCCATGGCGACATCGTACGGTGCCGGCGTAAGATCGAAAAGACAGGCCGTGTGGCTCATAGCTATCTTCGCTCTCCTCGGGGCGCTTACTGCCGGAGCTCCCGTGGTGGAAACCGTAGGCAAGGGAATAGTGCCCGCCGAGACGCTCTCATCTGATATAGGCTTCATATTTATAATTCTGCTTCTGGGTATAGGTTTCATCGCCTGGGCGAATGTGGTCCGCACGCCCATAGCCACCACCCACGCCATAGTGTGCGCCATAGTGGGAATCGGTCTTTATACTCAGACGCTTAATTCCGACAGCTTCATCCGGGTGCTCAAATGGTGGATTCTGGCGCCGATAGTCGCCTGGTTAATAAATTTCGCCGTGGCGAAGTTTTTCTATTTCAGGATAGTCCATTATCTCGCAAGCAACTTCTCGGAGAAAAGAGTCAACGTTATCCTGACCGTGCTTATTACCATATCCGGAACTTTTATCGCCTTTTCGGGAGGCGCCAACAATTCCGCAAACGCCATAGGGCCGATAGTAAGCCTGGGGCTGATAGATTCCTATCCGGGAGCGATTCTTGCCGGTGTCGCAATGGGGGTGGGAGCAATTCTGCTCGGAGGCAGGGTACTTGAAACACTGGGGAAAAAAATAACGGAGATATGCATCATAAGGGCTATTTCGGTTGAGTTTACGGCTGCGGTAATAATACTGCTCGCTTCGTTATACGGAATTCCGGTTTCGATCGCCGAGATAGTAACGGCCGGGGTTGTGGGTTTTTCGTGCGCACAACACGGATTCGCTCAGACTTCCAAAAACAGTCATGTTGTAAAAATCGCTTTTTTCTGGTTTGTTGTTCCTGTGATAACCGTAGGGGTAAGTTACTGCATATCCCTCGTATACATAAAGTACGGCTTGTCGTCGTATCTGAGTTTTCTGGGTTAGATGAAGTTCTCTGAGGAAGACGTAAAAAATCTTAATCGCGAGTTTGAGCGAAGTTCTCCCGAGGGTATCCTCGCCTGGGCTTCTGGCAACCTCGGCCGCTCGGTGGCACTTGCGACCAGCTTTCAGGTTCAGGGGATGGTGGTTCTCGACATGTTCGCAAAGGCAGACCCCGAGGCAAGAATTTTCACTCTTGATACCGGGAGGCTTCATTCTCATACGTATGACGTCATGGACAGGACAAGAGAAAAGTACAATATCAACATCGAGGTGCTTTTCCCCGATACGACTGAAGTGGAGGAAATGGTGGGCAGTCGCGGGGTAAATCTTTTCTACAAAAGCGTCGAGAACAGAAGACTCTGCTGCCAAGTGAGGAAAACCAATCCGCTTAGCGGATACCTAAAAACCCTGGACGCCTGGATTACTTCCATAAGGGCGGATCAGACAGAGCAACGGGCAGAGTCAAGCAAGTTTGAGATCGACTACCTGCACGGAAGAATGCTCAAGATAAACCCTATTCTCGACTGGACCATCGACCAGGTATGGGACTACGTAAGGAAAAACGACGTTCCATACAATAAGCTTCACGACATGGGATATCCAAGCATAGGATGCGCCCCCTGTACGAGGGCCGTCGAGGAGGGAGAAGACCCGAGGGCCGGCAGGTGGTGGTGGGAGCAGGGCTCGGACAAGGAATGCGGAATTCACTTCAGTCACGAACCGCAGTCCTAAAGAACCGCTGGCGCTCTCAGATCCCCCGCAGCAGATTCTCTTTCACAATCGGAAGAACTTCTTCCTTGAGCAACCTCATCGATTTCTGCCATTTTTCCTTCGGGTTCCACTCATGCCCCATGACCAGAAGCATTCCGAATCCCCCGACGAATTCGTGAAGCTCGATTATTTTCCGGGCGACATCCTCGGGACTTCCCACAAGCCACATGTTTTCGATCATGTAGTCCATGGTCACTTCCCGGTCCGACATTGACTTGTCGATCTTAAACAGATTCAGGTTGTCTCTTATCATGGGAACGAGAGTAAAAAAATAATCCCGGAAATCTCTTGCGAGCGTGCCTTCTATTACCTCTTTTCTCGCCTCTTCGGTTGTCTGCGCGACGTAGACGTCCCTTGCGATTCTCCATTTCGCCCTCTCCGGCGTTCCACCGGCGGCCTCCGCGCCCTGCTCGTATCCCGCCCAGTGAGATCTAAGCACATCGGGGATAACGAAGTTTATGCTCATAGGTATCCAGTCACGTTCCCCGGCCGTCCTGAGACTCGCGGAATTCTCCGAGATTCCCGCAACCGCTATAGGAGGATGAGGCTCCTGGTAGGGTTTCGTATGCACTCCGAGACCGACCCTTTCCACGGGACCGGGAACGGTAAACTTCCACCGGGAATTGGCGTAGACGCCCGGGCTCGGATCGTTCCAGAGCTTAAGTATCATCTCAAGAGACTCGTTCATAAGCTGTCTTTGCTCCCCTGTTTTCGGGTTTATACCGAACGCTTCGAAATCTCCGATGAAGCTTCCGGCTCCCACTCCCCAGTAGAATCTCCCCTTAAGCAGATGGTCAAGAACCGCGATTCTGTGCGCAAGCATAAAAGGGTCATGCTGAGGCAGGCACGAAACCCCCGTACCGAAGATTATCCGCTCGGTAAGAGCGGCGGCTTTGGCTATGAAAAGATCGGGAGCAGGTATGTTCTCCCAGCCCGCCGTGAAGTGTTCCCCTATCCAAGCCTCCCTGAAGCCGATTTCGTCAAGAAAAACCATCTGCTCCATGTCCGTCTCAAGCGTATCGGAAAGGGAAGAGCCGAACGGATGAAGAGGCATCGTGAAATACCCTAGTTCCATTTCCGGAACATTATACTCCCTTTGAACGTAAAAAGAGAGTGTTTTGCGCAGGGGTCTCTGCTAGTAAAGTTTGGCAAAATCTCGGTGTATGTAGTAATATGATACGGATTTTGAACATTAAAGAGCACTAAGTAAGGAGGAAGCATTACAATGTCTAAGAACCTTCCGGGCATACAGGAAACCCGAGAACTTCTGAAAAACAAAAAAGTGGTTATCGCCGGGGTGGGCGAAACGGAACAGGGCAAGATCCCGGATAAAAGCTCCTTTCACTTCCTGAGCGAAGCCTCAAAGCTCGCTATTGAGGACGCGGGGATTAAAAAAGACGACGTGGACGGCCTCGTAACGGCCTTCTCCCTCGTTGAGCACACTTTCATGCACTGCACTACCTTTGCCGATTACTTCGGCATGAACCCGAGGTTTTTCTCCTCGGTAGCCGTGGGGGGAGCCACCGCGGTGTGGATGGTGGCGGAAGCCGCAATGGCAATAGCCTCGGGACAGTCTGAAGTGGTACTCTGCGTAAGGGGGGACAACACCCTCTCGGGGATATCGTCTTCGGGAATGCTTGCGCTTATAAGGGAGATGTGTCACGCGGAGTTTGAGTTCCCGTACGGACTTACGACTCCCGGGGGATACGCCCTCGCGGCGCAGAGATACCTCCATGACTGGGGCGCCAGAAGAGAACACCTCGCCGCTGTGGCGGTTACCATGAGAAAGCACGCGGCCGACAAGGAAAACGCGATGAACAAGGACCCGCTGTCGATAGAAGACGTTCTTAATTCAAGGGTGATAGCGGAGCCCCTTACCAAGTATGACTGCTCGATTATCTCTGACGGGGGAGCCGCTTTCATAGTAACTACGGAAGATAAGGCGAAGGAACTTGGAATAGAAAACGACCTTGCCTACCTCTGGGGAATGGGACAGGGATACTCTCACCAGTACCTGACCTCTTTAGAGAACCTTGACCAGATATACGACGCGGTTGAGAGGTCGGGGGAGAAGGCGTTCAGCACTGCTGGGATAGAACCCAAGGACGTGGACATAGCGTTTCTTTACGACTGCTTCACCATAACAGTGCTTCTTGAACTTGAGGGACTGGGATTTGTTCCCAAGGGAGAGGGAGGAGCGTTTGCACTTGAGGGAAGGATGGAGATAGGGAAGGACCTTCCTGTTAATACCCACGGGGGACTGCTCTCCCAGGCCCACCTTGGGGCCATGCATCATGTGGTTGAGGCCACTCTGCAGTTAAGGGGAGACGCGGGGTCAAGGCAGGTTGAGGACCCTGAGGTTGCGGTTGTGCATGGAAACGGGGGGATAGTGTCTGCTCACAGCACGGTGGTTTTGGGGAACCAGCCGGTTAATTAACGATACAAAAGGAGAACTAAGCCCGTATTATTCACGTAGGGGCGGGAACCCTTGACATGATCCCCCTAATAATGTAGTGTTTTAAGTGAGTTAAACTCAAAAACACACAAAAAAGGAGGATCATCTCATGGGTGAAAGTACTCTATCAGATATTTCCCCGTCTTTCAACAAATCAATCAAGGTAAACTTCGGTGAACAAAACCTCACCTCCCACTCAGGTTCCCTCCTTATCCGCGAAACAATGGAAGCTACGGGAATAATGAAGTGGCTTGCTTCCAGGATGAAAGACCCGCGCAAACCAAATAAGATCAAACACTCTCTCACTGAGATCCTCCACACTTATATGCTCCTGCTCTGCCAAGGACTCTCAGACCAGCAGGACACAGAAAGGGTAACAGACGACCCCGCCATGCTTGTGAGCAACAAAACCGAGCGAGGCGCAAAATCCCTTTTGAAGAATCTTCCCTCTCAGCCGACACTCTCTCGCGCTCTTGGTGTTCTGAGTTCCAGGGAAAATCTGAGGGTGCTCAATGAGTGTGTCTTTGAACTTGCCCGACGTCGCATTATTCTTGCAAACAACGGCAAAAAGAAAGATTCAATGATTATTGACGTTGACGGACTCCCGGTACAAACCGAAGGCCATCAGCCTGGGTCTGTATACAACGGACACTACAGAAAAACCATCTACCACACTCTGGTTGCAAGCAACGCCGAAGAGGGAGACATGTTCGGGGGAGTTGTGCGTCCCGGAAACGTCTCTTCGAAGAACGGAGCGGTGGAATTCATACGCGATCTTGTAGAGCGCTGCAAAAAAAGTCTGAGTGAAAGCATAACGCTTCGCATGGACGCCGGTTTCTGCGACGGGGATATGTGCGGTGAGCTTGAGGGTATGGGGGTTGAGTACATGATGCGCATAAAATCAAACAATGTTCTTGAAACCATGGCGGCTCCATGGGTAAGACATCGGAACCTGCTGACCTGTTACGATGAACATGGAACGTGGTGTGAGGAGCTTGAGTACGGAGCTAAATCATGGAATCGCAAAAGACGGGTAATTCTTGTGATGGTGAAAAGTTCTGAAGATTTTTTCATCACAAACCATTTCTTCCTCGTAACCAGTCTTGGAAGAGAATACAGCGTGGGGGACGTTCTTGCTCTGTACAGGAAGAGAGGTAAGACCGAAGCGCACATGGGAGAGATGATGGACGTGCTGAATCCTTCTCTCAGCTCTTCACCCAGAGAGAAGAGCCATTACAGGGGCAAGGATATAGAGCGTGAGAAAACAGAACAGAAGCGGGAGGAGGACAAGGAAGAAGTTTATCCTCAGAATCAGGCGCTGTTCCTGCTCAATCTGCTTGCGTATGAAGTAATGCACACGGGGCGGTGTCTTATTGAGGATGTCGGCGGAAGGGGTTTCAGTCTCAGGCGCTACAGGGAACGTGTTCTGCTTTGCGCGGCGAGGGTGGCGCGAAGCGCGAGGAGGATAGTCTTCACGGTGGCCCGAAGTGGCAAGGAGTACTGGCTGATGCTGTGGGAGAAGCTCAGTACCATGCAATGGGTTGGCGCCTGAGACCCGAAGGCGTCGGTTTGTAAAAATATTGTCAGGCTTTGGGGGAGAGGTGCGGTCAAAAAAGGTCTGAAGAAGTCCGAATTCGGGGAAATCCTGTGAAAAGACTGTTTCCGTAGCACAAATCGAGCGTCGAGGTTCTCAAATCCCGGTAATTCTCCTTATGCGCTACGCAAAATACGGAAAATTCCTCGCCTTGTGGTATGCTGCTACCTTACGTGAATAATCCGGGATTAATATAGAAAAAAGCACAGACAATGTCTCATTCCATTGTACGGAACTCCAGAGTTGGCTTATCTCGCCAAATAAATATTCTATGACTTCTACTCCAGCTTTAATAAACAGCGTGAAAATCAAGGCATGAATTACCCTTTCGAACTGAGAAGGCTTAGGATAAGATGTCAGATTATAGAATATTGCGGCCGTAACAAATCCCGGCAGCAAAAACTGCATAATTTCTACCAAATCCTTTGATATGCCCATTTCTCTTTCTGTCTAGCGGGAGTTTACCGTCTTCACGATTGATTTTGCCATAGATTACAAGCGCCTGTCAACGGCGGCAAGTCGTAACCACCTGTTTTCATTTAAATTCTGATCTTTTTTGCGGCACAGGTACAGATTTATCTCGCGTGAAACCTGTATGACCTAATTACTTGACACAAGACTGAACAATATATTGTGCTCTTCTGCTACTTGACATCACTATTTATACCCTTTATAGTATGTCCTAACATGGCAAGCATTACCAAAAAAATTATCCGCGGCAAACCCTACTACTACGCTAGAGAATCCGCCAGAATCGACGGCAAACCCAAAATCATCTGGCAGAAATACCTCGGCAAAGCCGACGATATTATATCCACACTCTCAAAACCACCCGTCCCGCAGCAGGTAAGCGTCAGAGACTTCGGCGCGGTCGTCGCTCTGCTCGACATCGCGCGCAAACTCAGACTCTGTGAACACATAGACCACCACGTCCCCAAACGAACCTCTCCTTCCGTGGGAACCTATCTGCTTACTTCCATCATTAACCGCTGCGTAGCTCCGAGTTCCAAGGCTGCTACCGCTCGGTGGTTTGCAGACACCGTGCTTGAGCAGTTCATAGATGTTGAACCCCGGCAGCTCACAAGCCAGCGTTTCTGGGACAACATGGATCGCGTATCCCCCGAAGCGATTTCATCAATTGAGCGTGACTGCGTTGGGGAGATGGTAAGGGTTTTTGATGTAGACATCTCCCAGGTGCTTTTTGACGCTACGAATTTCTTCACCTTCATAAACAGCTTTAACGACCGCTGTACTCTTGCCCAGAGGGGACACAGCAAGGAAGGACGCAAGTCCCTGCGCATTGTAGGACTTGCTCTGCTTGTAAGCGCTGACGGGCCTGTTCCTCTTCTGCATAGCACCTATCAGGGAAACCAGACGGACGCTCCGATGTTTCGGGGGCTTGTGGACTCCCTGGTGCAACGTTACCGGGAGATTTCAGAACAGGCAGAGAATGTGACGATAGTGTTTGACAAGGGGAACAACGCCCGCGACAACCTTGAGGCCGTGAACAGAAGTCCCTACCACGTAATCGGTTCTCTGGTGCCCACCCATCACCCGGAACTGCTTGCGGTTCCCGAGCACAGATTTACGGATGTTGAAGGGATTGAGGGGGTGAGGGCATGGCGCAGCAGGCATGAGGTGTGGGGAGTGGAGCAGACTGTGCTTGTTACGTGGAACAAGAATCTGTACGACTCCCAGGTAAAGACTCTTCTCAGGGAGATAGCCAGACGGCGCAAGCTGCTGCGTGACCTTGCCTGTCGTCTGCGCAAATGGCGTTCGGGAAAGATCACAGCGGGGCGTCGACCTGCTGTGTCCGGCACAAAAAAGAAGGTTGAACAATGGCTCAAGGCTCGTCACATGAAGGATCTGTTCTGTGTTGATATTACGGAAGTAGACGGATTCACCACGCTTCACTACAGGTTCAACAAATCCGAATGGGAGCGGTTGCGGTCAACGCTTCTGGGCAAGACTTTGATCTTCACTGACAATCATCACTGGAGCGATGAGGAGATTGTACGAGGCTACAGGGCTCAGTATCACGTTGAGAGCGCGTTTCGGGATATGAAGAATGTTCATCATATAGCGCTTCGTCCTCAATATCATTGGACTGACCAGAAGATCAGGGTTCATGTTCTGTGCTGTGTGCTGGCTTTCATGCTGTGCAGTCTCCTGAGGCGGGAGGTTCGCGGGGGTGGGCTTGAGATGTCGACTCATGAGATACTTGAGCAGCTTGGCGGTATTCGGGAAGTTATGTTGTTTTATCCGCCTTCAAAGTGGTGCAAGGAGCCTCAGCTGCATAAGACGCACACGCATATGAATCAGTCTCAGCAGGCACTCTGCGATACTCTTGACCTGGGAAAATACATGACCTCGTAGGTCATACAGAATCCAGCCATTTACAAAGTGAAATCAGCCAGTTAGAAAATTAACACGGTAAACTTCTGCTAGCTAATAAAAAGGTGGAGATATTTAGTCGTCAAGCTTTATAAGTATGTCGTCCCCGTCAATCTTCACCGGGTAGATCTCTAGGGGTTCGACCGCCGGAAGGCAAAGCACCTCTCCGGTTCTGACGTTGAACTCAGCCCCATGATAACAGCAGGTGATGCGTTCTCCGTCAAGGTCGCCATCTGAAAGAGTAAAACACTGGTGGGTGCATTCATCCCGAAAGGCGTAGAAATTCCCCTCTACGCTGCATATGGCAATCGCATCTCCATCGATGAAAAAAGATTCCACCTCTCCTTCAGCTATGTCCGAAACTGTTGCTACTTTTTCGTAACCGGACATGAACCTACCCCTCCCCCTTGCGGTTCTGGAGTCTTTGTTCAAACCATCTCATGACCACACTCTCAATAGATTCTCTCACGGAGTCGATCGACATATGCTCAAGAGTCTCGTTAGTAAAGGCGTGGAGCATTATGATCTTTGCCTTCCTCATGGAAATCCCTCTTGAGCATAGATAAAAAAGGGCTTCTTCGTCCATCTGTCCGATCGTGGCTCCATGAGTGCACTTGACGTCGTCGTTGTATATTTCAAGCTGAGGTTTCGTGTCTATCTGGGCCGTGTCGGAGAGAAGAAGGTTCCTGTTGGTCTGCTTCGCATCTGTCTTCTCGGCGCCTTCGTGAACCAGTATCCTTCCGTGAAAAACTCCCTTTGAGCGACCATCAAGTACGCCGTTATAGAACTGGCGGCTGTCACAATGAGGACTCGCGTGCTCAACCCGCATGAAATTATCCATGTGCTGGCGTCCCTCGGATATGAAAAGGCCGTAAATGTCGGAGTTGCATCCTTCTCCGGCCAAAACGGGATGGACATTGTTCCTCACTATGGCCCCTCCGCAGAGAACCGAGTGAGAAGCGATGTTGCTGTTTTTCTGCTGATTTACCCTAAGTGTGGAGAAATTAAACGCCTTCTGGCTTTCAAACTCAAGTCTGTAGTGCTCAAGATTCGCGTTTTCTCCGCAGACAACTTCCGTGACCACGTTTGAGAAATAGACGCTCTGGGATGCCGACACGTAATGTTCTATTACCTTGGCGACCGAACTTTGCCCGACTATGATGAGATTTCTCGGATTTATGAATAAAGGACGGCCTTCATCTGTCGATACGTGAAGAACATGTATGGGTTGTTCGAAGACGGTCCCGTCGGGAACGTAAACAAACACTCCGTCTTCAAAATAGGATGTGTTAAGGGAAATAAACGCGTCTTTTTCATAATCTGCGTATCTCGCCAAGTGATCCTTCACAAGATCGCCCTGCTCAGAGATTGCCTCCGACAGGCTTTTTACCAGTATTCCTTTCCCGGCATCTACAGTGTCTGAAAGGGAAGGAGCGAAACGACCGTTTACAAATACAAGCCTCGGGCAATCAAGCCCGGGAAACCCGTAGGAATCCACGGATTTTTTAGAAACCCTGCAGATTCCATTCTCGGCAATTGAAAAAGAACCTCTCCGAAGTGCCTCAAGGTTGGTGAATCTCCACTCTTCGTCAGAAAGCGTCGGAAATCCAAGTTCGGCGAATCCTGAAATCGCCTCACGACGAAGGGTGTTTACCCACTCGGGGGAATCTTTTTGCCCTCTATCGAGGAACTCAGAGAGTCTCTCGACGTAACTTTCGCGCGTACCGTCAAAAACAATAGCCATAGTGTTATGCTCCTTCCGGGCTGGCCGAGGCTCTAAAACCCGGCGTAGCCTTTTTCCTCAAGCTCGTGGGCAAGTTCCTTCCCTCCCGATCTTACGATTTTTCCATCAACCATCACGTGGACAAAATCGGGAACTATGTAGTTAAGAAGCCGCTGGTAATGGGTTATCACTATAAAGGAACGCCTGGAGTCCCTCATTGAATTTACCCCGTCTGCCACTATCTTGAGCGCGTCTATGTCAAGACCGGAATCCGTCTCGTCAAGCACCGCCAGCGTCGGTTCGAGTATCTGCATCTGGAATATCTCGTTTCTTTTCTTCTCTCCGCCCGAAAATCCGGCGTTCACCGACCTTTTAAGAAGATCCTCGTCAATACCGAGCGCTTTCATTTTCTCTCTGGCAAGCTTGGCAAACTCAACGTGCTTAAGCGGTTTTTCGTCCCTGTACTCCCTTTTCGCATTAAGGGCCTCGCGAAGAAGATAAGTGTTCGCGACCCCCGGAATCTCGACGGGATACTGGAAAGCCAGAAATATCCCCTCACACGCCCTTTCCTCGGGCTCGAGATCGAGAAGATCCTTGCCCTGAAAAGTTACTTCCCCTTCAGTAACTTCATAAGCCTCCTTACCCGCAAGAACCTGAGCAAGGGTGCTCTTTCCAGAACCGTTCGGGCCCATTATTGAATGGACTTCTCCCGGCGCCACAGCGATGTTCATTCCTTTCAGTATTTCCTTGTCATCTACCTGCACATGCAGGTTTTTCACCTCGAGCATGTTTCGCTCCTCCTAAAAATCTTTTTTTCAGAATTACGGCGGAACCCTTATTAACCCACGCTTCCCTCAAGACTTACGCTCAACAGTTTTTCAGCTTCAACCGCGAACTCAAACGGCAACTCCTTGAAAACTTCCTTGCAGAAACCGTTTACTATGAGCGAAACCGCGTCTTCGGCGGAAAGCCCTCTCTGGCGACAGTAAAACATCTGGTCCTCACCTATTTTAGAGGTAGAAGCCTCGTGCTCCATGTGGGCCGTGGAGTTTCTGACCTCTATATATGGAAAAGTGTGTGCTCCGCAGCGGTCCCCTATAAGCATCGAGTCGCACTGCGTGTAATTTCTCGCCTTCTCGGCATTTTTACCAATTTCAACAAGTCCCCTGTATATGTTCTGCCCCTCGCCTGCGGAAATGCCCTTGGAAATAATCGTGCTGCTGGTGTTTTTTCCCACGTGAACCATCTTGGTTCCGGTGTCGGCCTGCTGGCGCCTGTTTGTAAGGGCAACGGAGTAAAACTCCCCGACCGAATTATCCCCTTCAAGAACGCAACTCGGGTATTTCCAGGTAATAGCGGAACCGGTTTCAACCTGCGTCCAAGAAATCCTTGAACTCCTGCCGACGCATCTTCCCCGCTTGGTTACGAAATTGTATATTCCGCCCTTGCCCTGCTTGTCTCCCGGGTACCAGTTCTGTATTGTCGAATACTTTATGGTGGCGTCATTATGGGCTATGAGTTCAACCACCGCGGCATGGAGCTGGTTTTGGTCTCTCTGCGGAGCTGTGCAACCCTCAAGATAGCTTACGTAGCTGCCCTCCTCGGCGATTATAAGAGTTCTTTCGAACTGTCCGGTGTTCTCGGCGTTTATACGGAAATAAGTAGAAAGCTCCATTGGGCACCTTACTCCCTTGGGGATATAGACGAAGGAACCGTCCGTAAAGACCGCGGAATTCAAAGCCGCATAGAAATTATCCCCGCGCGGCACGACCGAACCCAGATACTTGCGCACAAGATCGGGATATTCTTCCACCGCCTCGGATATAGAGCAAAAAATAACCCCTTCCTCGGCGAGTTTTTCCTTGAAAGTGGTAAAGACGGAAACGCTGTCGAAAACCGCGTCGACGGCGACGCCTGCCAGCATCTTCTGCTCCTCAAGCGGAATACCGAGCTTGTCGTAGGTCTCCTTTATCTCCGGGTCTATCTCGTCAAGGCTCTTCGGCCTAGGATTGCTTTTCGGCGCGGCGTAATAACTTATGTCGTTAAAATCTATTTCCGGATACCTTAGAAAAGCCCATCTAGGCTCTTTCATCTTCTTCCAGCGCTCATAAGCTCCGAGGCGCCATTCGAGAAGCCACTCAGGTTCATTTTTCTTGGAGGAGATCATCCTGATTATATCTTCGTTAAGCCCCTTGGGGGCAATCTCCTGCTCTACATCAGTTACGAATCCGTACTTGTATTCCTCCTGCGCGAGTTTTTCAAGGTCAACGCTCATTAAGAAATTATCCTCCTGTTAGTGACTTCTGCCGCCCCGAACTTCCTCCACCATGTCCCCGATAGTGGTATCTTCAAGAATCCTTATCATCGAAACCTTGAGCTTATCCCAGAGAGGGAGCTGCCCGCAGTTCTCATAAAGGGCACAGGGACCGTCTTCGTCCATGCAGTCGACTATCCTTATCTCTCCCTCTATGGCTTCGTATACCTCTCTCAGGCTGAGCTCGTACGGGGACTTGCGGAGCATGTATCCGCCCTCGGGTCCCACCTTCGACCTGAGTATCCCGCGATTAACGAGCCTTCTCATTACTTTAGCTAAGTAATTTTGCGGAATGTGCTGGGTCTCGGATATCTGCCTCATGCTGAACTTAAAACCCGGATTACCTCCCATATGGATAAGGCATCTGACTGCGTAATCAAGTGTTCTGCTTACCTGCATAACGTTATTCTATACTTTATATATCCATAAAACAGCTATCTAGATGGTAATCTTTACCATTATTTAGACAAAGTCAACCGGGGCGGAAAAGAAACTCTTTCCAGGATGATTTCAAATCTCCTCAATCTATTCCTCTGTTGCGGTCAAGGGGCAAAAACAGTCAGCAGAAGGAGGTCGCCCGCTCAAGCTGGCACCGTTAGCGGTGCGTATCCAAATACTTATCCCTGAGCTTTCTATATTCCGCTTCGGATAAACTTCTCGACCTGTCAAGAAATATGGCGACTGCCCAGATCGTCTCGTCTTCGTGCGTGGGTCCGTAAGCGGGCATTCCCGTCATCTTAACCCCGTTCTTGGTGACCCAGAAAATATCCTTAAGAGAGTATTCATTGAGTTCTTCGCTAGGAAATTTGGGAGGTTCGGGAAAAAGACCTTTGCCGATCGGTAAAGGCTCGACTCCGGGCGCTCCATGGCACTGAACGCACATGTGCTCATATTCCCTAAAACCCTTCACATAAATGTTCTCGTCATTGATGTCGTAGGGAATCTTTAGATTCGCAGAGTTTCTTTGTATCGATCTTTCGGTAACGCTGTGGAAGGCCATGCTTACAATGGCCGGATGCGGCTTTGTAGCCGAGACGTCGTAACGTCCGAGAACAAAATAAAGTCCGGTGCCTATTATCAAAACTGCTATCAGTAATTTTTTTCTTTTGAGCCTCTTGCAAAATTATTGAGTCAAGAGGCTGTCTGAAGAATCTTACCACTTCCATGGTGAACAGAACAGACAAAGTGCGAGAAGAACCCGGTTTACCTCTGTTTTTGGGACAAATTTGCCGCAATTCCGGATAACCCAAGCTCCAGAGCACGAGGCTCCCGCCAGCATACCCACACAAGCAGATAAAAGGGAAGAACAAAGTAAAAATCAGTAGAGCAATCGCATAAGCTGATCAACAGTAAGCGCCAGGATGCCGAACATCAGATGGCAAAACGCCTTGGCATGTCCCCGCACCCTAAGATGTCTCCCCCCGAACTCGTCCTTTAACCGTCCATTGGTTCGCCCAACCGTGGAGCGTTGCTTGAAACGCTGTCTTCGGGCGTCAGTTATCCCCGTAACGCCCTGCGCCTTTGCTTCCTCTCTCAATTCGGCCTTGAGTTGCGAATTGCGTCGGGGGTTTGGGTCTATGGTCGGGACATGTCCAAGCGATCTGCTGTAATCACCTATGGCCTCCACGTCGTAGGCGGAGTCCATAAGATCATACAGGCTTACCACCCTCCGGGCTGTCATGGCCGCCAATGGAATCGCAACCTGGCTGTCATGTACGGAAGCCGATGTCAGTATACAGCTCAGCGGAATGCCGAAATCGCCTGAGTCTATGTGCAGTTTCCATCCCACCCAAATGTGTTTGTGACCCTTGGAGTCTTTCTTCGTTCCGACATCGCATTTGTCGGGAAGATCTCGCAGCATCTCGTTCAGGTTCATACTCCCTTGGCGTTCAATGCGCGTCGGTTCCTTGGGAGGTTCAGACCCCTTGGGCGGACGGCCCCGCTTGCGTTTCGGCTTGTCCTGTTTTGTTTTGGAAGCGGGACGCTCCCTGGCCTCTATAGATGTTGAGTCCCTTGATACATGAAGCACTACTTCGTCTGAGAGGAAATTGTTTATGATTTCCTCGTGAAGCAAAGCGGGGATGTTGTTTTCAGCAAATTCCCCGAAAGCCCGGGAGAACGTTGATTCACAGGGCACTTCCCATGGATTGTACCCCCCGCAAAGCCGGCGCATGGTCTTGTCATAGCGAAGCCGTTCTATAAGGTCTCGCAGGCGGGGGTGATAGAGGAGCTGTTTGCGGATTTCGATGGTTATCTGAACAAAAGTGGATACAAGGCAATGGGAGGCCAGATAATAGACGCTTCCATAGTGTCGGTGCCGAAGCAGAGAAACACCAGGGATGAGAACAAGAGAATAAAGAATGGGGAAGTTCCCCAAGAGTGGAAGAAAGAAAAGCGCGCGCAGAAGGATACCGACGCGAGATGGACAAAGAAACGTGGGACAAGTTATTACGGTTACAAAAACCACGTGAACATAGATGCGAAGAACAAGCTGATAAGAAATTACGGGGTGACCGACGCATCTGTGCATGACAGTCAGATGTTTGAAGAGATACTGGATGAGGATAACAGTGGTGAAGGGGTATGGGCAGACAGCGCTTACAGGTCAAAGGAGATGGAGAAGAAGCTTCAGGAGAAGGGATACAGAAGTCATATTAACCGCAAGGGGTCCCGGAACAAGCCGCTTGGGAAATGGGCTGAGTATGCCAACAGGATTTATTCGGTGGTGAGGGTGAGGGTTGAGCATGTGTTCGGAGCGCAGAGCAACGACATGGGAGGAAGGCTTTTAAGAAGCATAGGGATTGAAAGGGCCAGGGCGCACATAGGACTTAAGAATTTGGCTTACAACATGCGGCGGCTGGTTTATCTTGAGGGAACGGTATAAGGGAAAATAGTATTGGAAATGGTCATGAAACACAGAGAATTGCTTCTTATGGCACGAAAAATGGGACAAAAAGCAGCTTTGCATGACGAAAACCCTTTGAGTTGAAAGGGAAAATGGAAAGTTGTTCGCAATCCTGAACCGCAAACCAATTTTTAGAAGTGCCCTATAGCCAGTGAATCGGGTTTCTACAGGGTTCTCAAACAGCGGGGACAGATGACCCATCGCCACAGCTCAAAACCCAGGAGCAAAAAGAAACCCCGAGAGATCAAGGCTCAAGGCCCCAACCAGGTTTACAGCTGGGATATAACGTGGACCCCCGCAAGGATTGCCGGAATGTACTTTTACGAGCGCCAAGCTAACTGATGATTGGGTAGCCGGTGGAAGTCCGGCGGAGGTGAAAGGCTAACCACCACACCTTGCCGCGAGCCGTGCGTGTGCACTCGTGAGGGTGCAGGCGAAGCGTCGGTAGCGGTGCGTGCGGGCGGAATGATTGAGCACCGAAAGGCATATCATCTGGAGTGCCGAGGCTCTGTAAATGGTTGAAGGCAACACCTGGCGAATCCGCGATGGTAAGGAACGACAGGGCTCCACGGTGTCGAAGGAGTTCAGGCACGTACGTACGCCCAGCATCGGGACTTGGGAGAGCTTCACTTTGCCCTGGGGTCGTACCGGGGCCGCAGAAAGAAGGAGGTAATCCGAAATGAAGATGAACGAAGTGAAGCAGTCGGATGACGTCATAGTACCGAAGAAGGCAGCGAACAAAGGGGCGCAAGCACCGGCGGAGCTTCTGGAGGGAAGGACGTCAACCAAAGGGAATCCGCAAGACCAAAGCACGGGCCGGACACAGGGCCGGGGAACCGTGCCCCAGGCGGTTGAGCGGATACGGCAAGCTGTAACGAGGAATCCGAAGGAAAGACTCACGGCGTTACTGCACCATATAACGCCTGACACCTTGCGGTGTGCTTATTACTCGCTGAAGAGCGGGAAGGCCGCGGGGGTAGACGGAGTAGTATGGGAAGAGTACGAGGAAGGGCTGGAAGAGCGGTTGCTCGACCTCAACGACCGAGTACACAAAGGAACGTACCGGGCGAAGCCGGTAAGGCGGGTAGAGATACCTAAGCCTGACGGTGGAACACGACCGCTCGGCATAACCGCACTTGAGGACAAGATAGTCCAGAAGGCGGTGGTGAGTTGTATACTTGAGCCGATATACGAGGCGGAGTTTCTCGGATTCAGCTATGGATTTCGGCCTGGGCGAGGGGCGCATGACGCGCTTGACGCCCTTGCCTACTGCATAGAGAAGCGTAAGGTCAACTGGATAGTGGACGCAGACATCCAGAAGTTCTTTGACCGGATAGACAGGGACTGGATGATACGGTTTCTTGAGCACCGGAAAGGGGATAGAAGGGTAATACGTCTGATAGCCAAGTGGCTAAACGCCGGGGTAATGGAAGATGGGGAATGGAAGGACGATTTGCGGGGCACCCCGCAGGGTGCTGTAGTTTCGCCCGTATTAGCGAATATCTACCTGCACTATGTTCTTGACCTGTGGTTCCACAAGAAGTGGAGAGTGCGGGAGGCAAAAGGAGAAGCGGTAATCGTCCGCTATGCGGACGATTACGTAGTAGGCTTTGAGTGTAAAGAGGACGCGGAACAGTTCCTTGAGGACATAAAAGAGAGGTTGTCGGAGTTTGGGCTGAATCTGCACCCGGACAAGACGCGTCTCATAGAGTTTGGGCGACACGCCATAGAGGATCGGAAGAGGCGAGGGGAGAAGAGGCCGGAGACGTTTGACTTCCTTGGGTTCACGCACTATTGCAGGAAGACGAGGAAGGGGCGCTTCGTACTGGGGCGCAAGCCGATAGCGAAGCGGATGGCACGGACACTCAAACGGATAGGAGAAGTTCTGCGGCGAAGGATAAACGGCAAGGTAAAGGACGTAGCGCAATGGCTTGGCAGCGTGGTAAGGGGATGGCTAGGGTACTACGCGGTGCCGACCAGCTACGAATATCTGCAGAAGTTTATCTGGCGGCTTAAAAGGAAGTGGCTTAAGGTATTGCGCCGTAGGTCACAGAAAGACCGATTTACATGGGAGAGGCTGGAGAAGCTGACAAAGGCGAAATGGGTACCGGTAAAGATACTGCACCCGTGGCCAAATAAGCGGTTTGCCGTCAAATACCTGAGGTAGGAGCCGTATGCGTTAACGCGCACGTACGGAACTGCGCGGGGGGTGCGAGGAAACTCGCATTCCTACCGCAACCTGTACATGGTGATGGACATATACAGCCGCAAGATAGTCGGGTGGCAGGTCTATGAGAAGGAGTCAAGCGCTCTTGCCGCGGATCTCATGACTGATATTTGCTACAGGGAGGGAGTAGAAGCTGATCAGGTAACGCTGCATTCGTATAACGGCGCGGCTATGAGAGGGGAGGTTCTGCTTGTGACTCTGCAGCGCCTCGGAGTGATTCCGTCTTTCAGCCGCTCGGGAGTAAGCAGTGACAACGCTTATTCGGAGTCGTTGTTCAGGACAATGAAATACGTGCCGTATTACCCGCGGAAGGGATTTGAAGACATAGCGCGGGCGCGCAGATGGGTTGACGACTTCGTCAGATGGTACAACACCGAGCATCTGCACAGCGCCATAAAGTTCGTTACGCCCATGCAGCGTCACGAGGGGCTTGATGGAGAGATACTCTCGCGGCGGGCCAGCGTTTATGAACAGGCAAGGGCAAAGAACCCCAGCCGCTGGTCAGGCAAGACGAGAGACTGGTCTGAGATAAGGGAGGTTTTTCTTAATCCTGATAACAGCAAGAGAGCAGCTTGATATGAGCGAAAGCAATTTGACATGGAGACTATTGGAGGTAATCGTTAGGGCGAATGAAACAATTTATGCGACAACTACCCTGAAAAACACCGGATTCAAAATCCGCCTCGTTCGCGTACTCAACACTCTGGTAAAGCCCTTCCGGGGTTCGAATAACACGCATATTTGAAGTATAACGGAAAAACGGAATTCTTCGTAAAGAACAAGTCTCGCTAAAAGAGTGATCTGAATTCAGATCGGAGCGGAAAAAAGTTCGTCCGTCAGGAAGCTGTGGAACCGTAGATGAAAAGAAGCACTATTATTACGGCGACCCCGCCTACCATGGCCGCCACGTAATACCTGAGCAGGCCTGTCTGCAGCGCACTCAGGCGTCCTGATAAGTTCCTCACAAAATCGCTCAGCCCGTCAAGCGAGCTGTCTATAAAGGAGAGGTCAAAGTCAGAGCAAAGTCCCGAAATATAGTTAAACGGAGAGACAAAAACCGCCTCGTAGATCTCATCGACGTACCACTTGTTAAAGGACCCGTTTTTAAGCGCGGCAGCCGTTTTGCCCCCCGCCACAGCAGTTTCTCCACGCCTGCGGTAGTAGATCAAAACACCGGCCGCTATTCCCACAAACGCTGCCAGTACCGAAAACCCTACAAGGGTCCAGTGACCAAAATAGTGGGAGTAGGCATGTTCCGCTCCATAGTGCACCACCACTGAAGAAGAAAGGAACTTCTTTATAAGATCGGTGTAATGAAAACCCACGACCTCGCCCATGAATTCCGGCACGCCAAGAAGACCCCCGAAAACGGAGAGAACCGCGAGAATCGCGAGAGGTACGGTCATTACGGCCGAGGATTCGTGCACGCGGCTTTTCGTCTTGTAATCCATCCTGGCCTCTCCCTCGAACGTAAGCACGTAGAGCCTTGTCATGTAAAAAGCGGTAAGCACGGCAGTAATAAGCCCCGCGGTCCAGAAAAACGTATGGCCGCCGCCGTAAAGCGAAGCCAGTATCTCATCCTTGCTGAAAAACCCCGATAGAAGAGGAAAGCCGGAAATTGCAAGTGTCGCCACAAGAAAAGTGACAGCCGTTACGGGAATCATGCCGCGAAGCCCTCCCATTTTCCTTATGTCCTGCTCTCCGGCCATGGCATGTATAACGCTTCCCGCCCCGAGGAACAGGAGCGCCTTGAAAAAAGCGTGGGTGACCAGATGGAATATCGAAAACACGTACGCCCCAGCCCCCGCGGCCATCAGCATGTAACCGAGCTGACTTACTGTCGAGTAGGCAAGCACCTTCTTTATATCGTTCTGGGTGATCGCTATCGTCGCGGCGAAAAACGCGGTGAATGCTGCCACGATCAAAACAACGTTCAGAGCAACCGGGCTCAGGTCAAAAAGCGGCGAGCAGCGGGCAAGCATGTAAACCCCGGCGGTAACCATTGTTGCGGCATGAATAAGGGCGCTCACTGCGGTCGGACCCGCCATCGCGTCCGGAAGCCACACGTGAAGCGGGAACTGGGCCGATTTCCCGACAGCACCGACAAACAGAAGAAGCGCCATTGCGGTTATAAGCGACTGCGAAAGCCCGGAAACAAAAACCGGGTCGGCAAGCTGGGAGAAAACATCCTGATAGTTAAGAGATCCGAAAACGGTAAAAATGAGGAAGATGCCGAGGATAAACCCGAAATCCCCTATCCTGTTCACCACAAAAGCCTTTCTTCCCGCATAAACCCTAAACGAGTCTTCATACCAGAACCCTATAAGCAGATAGGATGCAAGGCCCACTCCCTCCCATCCGATAAACATCATGGGGAAGTTGTTTCCCAGAACCAGAACGAGCATGAAGAAAACGAAAATGTTCAGGTAAGTGAAATAGCGCGCGTAGCAGCGGTCGTGGTGCATGTAGCCGATCGAATAGACATGTATGAGAAATCCCACCCACGTTACTACAAGGGCCATTACGGCGGAGAGGGAATCAAAGAGAAACTCGAAGCTGACGTTAAGGGTGCCCGAGAGCATCCAGGTGAAAAGTTCGGTCGTAATCGGCTCGGCTCCCGCAGGGCTCTGCGAGAGAAGATCGAGGAAAAGACGCGTGGACAAAAGAGCGGAGACCAAGACAGCCGCACACGCCACTGTCCCGACAACCCTGTCACTTGTGTGTCTTCCAGTCCCGGCAAGCTTGGGGCAAAGTCCAGTGGCGAAGAAAAGCCCGTTAAAAACGGCCCCAGCAAGCGGCGCAAGAACTATGAGAGCAAGCACTCAGGTAAACCTCCGAGAATAAATACTAACCCCTAAGCAGTTTCAGCAGATCGATGTCAAGACTCTCTTTCTGCCTGTAAATCGAAACGACAAACGCAAGGCCGACTGCAACCTCGGCCGCCGCCACCGTTACTGACATCAGAACGAACACATGTCCCGTGGCGCCCTCATAGAGCCTTGAGAAAACAACGAAAAGCAGGTTGCAGGAGTTAAGCATGAGCTCAAGGCACATAAGCACGATCAGTATGTTTTTTCTGGTAATTATCCCGTAAACCCCGATCGCGAAGAGCACGCAGGCCAAGACTACGTAGTGAGTGACCGCAATTTCCATCTTACGATTCCCTCCCCTTGGCTATGACCAGGACACCCACCATTGCTATCACCACAAGAACCGAGGTAAGCTCAAACGCGAGCAGATAATCACTGAAAAGGGATCTTCCCACTTCGGCCACGGTACCGAAATTCTCAGGGTCCCCAAGCTTCGGAAAAGCAACCGGAGAAGACGAGAAAAGCTTTGAGGCAAAAAATCCGACAACAAGGATAAAGAGGAAAAGAAACGTCATCCTCTTCGGTATGTTCATACTGTCAAACCTGAGCTCGCTGTCCCTTATATTGAGGAACATGACGGTAAAAAGAAAAAGGACCATTATCGCCCCTGCGTAAATCAGTATCTGTATCGCCGCGATGAAATGGGCGTGGAGAAGAACGAAAAGCACCGCGGTGGAAAAAAGAGTAAGAACAAGCGAAACAGCGCTTGAAACGGGGTTTTTGTGGCTCACGACCATAACGGCCCCGAGTACCGCAAGCGTAGAAAAAATATAAAAAAGGACAGTATGAGACAACGGGTTTTCCGGAAAAAGATTTGGCAATCAATTATAGTTATAATGCGGGCAGAGTCAAACCGGCCGGGGGACTCTATCTGCTTCTGGAAACTCCCCTCTTCGGACAGTAACCGCTCACGGGACAACGGCTGCAAAGAGGAGATAAGGGCCTGCAGATCTGCTGCCCGAGGGCGACAAGAAGGGAATTATACTCTATCCAGTATCTGCGGGGCAGTTTTTCCCGAAGAGCCATTTCGGTTTCATAAGGATTCTTGGTATCTACGTAACCCCACCTGTTTGAAATCCTGTGCACGTGAATATCAACGCAGATAGCGGGTTTTCCATACCCAAGAGAAAGAACCAGATTGGCAGTTTTTCTCCCGACCCCACGGAATTCTAAAAGCTCGTCAATACTGCCCGGAACCCGACCGCCATATTCGTCTATCAGCTTTTCACATATCCCGATGATGTTCTGTGCTTTTACCCTGTAGAAACCGACGGGATATATCAGATCTCTTACCCTTTTTTCCCCCAGCTCCAGTACCGTCTGCGGGGTTGAAGCTTCGCGGAAAAGCCTCGCGGAGGCCCGGGCCGTGGTTTCGTCCTTGGTTCTCAGGCTGAGTACCGTGGAAACAAGGACTCTGAAAGGACTTTTTGAGGAAACGGCCGTAAGTGTAACCACGGGAACGTTCCATCCGGCGGCCTCTTTTCTAAGCGTTCCCAGTACCTTTCCGATGTTTTTACTCTCGAGTTTTTCGGTCATCTAAGTTAGAGCGGGTCTTTACTGGATTCGGGAGTCTTCAGTGCCGCCGGCACACTTACCTGCTATATCCTCCCATTTCTGGAAAAACACCTTAAGTGCAAGCTCAGCCTCGCCGAAGCCGGACAGTGATATAAGTTCCAGAATTCTCGCAACTTCCGGTACGCTGTTTTCATTTTTCAGCGTGTAGGGATGTATGTAATTGCAGATATCGCCGTAATTAAGCACCAGATAGCTTTGGGAATCGAACTGGACAAGCCATTTTCTAAGGTCTTCCAGACTTCGGTCAAGATTGCGCAGAAAAAGCTTAAGAGGATTAGCAGAGTCTTCGGACATCGTCTTTTCGATCTTTTCCCGCGAGGAGGTCAGTCTCCTTTTTGACTGCTCAAGAGTTGAATTGTAATGAATTGAGTTAAAGCCCCAGTGGGTATAAAAATTTTTCCTTCCTTCCTCGGAAAAAAGAAGAAACCACTCAAACGGAACAACGTTTTCAGACGAGAAGCAATTAAGGGAGTCAGAAGTGGGTGCAACAAAATAGTTGCCGACTTCATCCTTCATGAAAAGACAGTCGGGCAGGTCTTCGTGGGGCAGATCAAGATGGTCTGAGAGCGCCTGGCGAAACGCGCTGTACTCATTGCCGAACCATATTCCGAAAGGAGAGGTGGGACCACCCCAGTAACGCTCATAAAACTTAAGATACTTGCTCCAGTACTTAGATTTTTCCCTGAAAGAATCCAGAGGCTCATACACTATAAGGGTACTGGAAGGCATCGCTTTATATTAGAAAACATGTTTAAGGAAAAATCAATTCAGGTAAAAAAAAAGAGGAGGGGTAACCATTGCGGTCTCCCTCCTCTTTCTTACTCATCAAGAACCGAGTGTCTCTCGACACCAGTCCTTCGCCATTATCCCTGGCTATACTGCGGCAGCAGGAACCTGTGACGCATCGTGTACTCAAACGGCGTCGAGTATACCACATGACCCATGTCATCCGCTCCCCTCTCTACCGTCCTCGTCCATATCGTCAACGCCGGCGGTATGATCAGGTTGAACGTGAAGCTTATCAACCCTACTACCTCCGTCGCCGGTATCTGTCCACCCATGTAGTCAAACGGCGTCCCTGACATGTACCACGAACGTACATCCTCCGTAACAGCCGTCCTTACGCTCTCAGGATTCAGCTGGAACCTGTGCCCCGTCCCGAATCCCGGCGGAAGATCCGACGGCAGATACGTTACTTCATGGATACTGTTCGCCACATCCGGCCTCGTCGTTATCCTGTAGTTCATCCTTCCCCAGTCGGTCTTGCCGTAAAATGTCGGCCTGGCCGATAGCGGACGATCCGAATAACGCCCGTTCGCAGTGTGCAGTATATACCCCCTGCGCTCCATCAAGTGGTTGAAATAGTTGTTGTTGGTACCATGCTCGAACCCGGCTATGTATGCAGCTTTCTTCGGAAATCCGAATGGCTCCTTACCGGCAAAGATCGGCGAGTCGTTCGACAGATACATGTACGGATAGTAACCCGCCTTGTATATGTGTCCGCTTCCGTCATCTACCGTCGCCGAAAACGTTACGCCCATCTCCATGTATGGACCTAACATCGTGTTCTTGTGTATTACGTACCAAAACTCTATTACATCATCCTGAACCTCTATCGGCTCCGGCACTACCGCTTTCATCGCGCTCAGGTCTGCCCTTATCACATAGGCCATCCACCTGCTCTCCGTATACGTCAGCGGTATGATGTCGTAGTCGAACACTGGGTCCGCTACTCCCTGACTGATTATGTGAATCCTGTCCCTGTCCAACGGTAATGGCGGAACTTCTCCCTCATCCAGCCAAGGATAACTGTACTCATTTGCATGTAATCCCATTATGGTTTTACCTCCTTAAATCTTTATTTATCTTATGAACCCTGACTGATCGGGAACTGCTGCCTCAATCCATACTTGTATGGCGTGGCATATCCACGATAACTCGCCGGCCTCTCATATGTCTCCGTCCACAGTACTACCGCTGGCGGTATTACCAAGTCGAACACAAACGAAATCAATCCAGTCACTTCCTGAATCTTCAGCTCCGCTCCCATGTTGTCAAACGGAGTGGCCTGCATGAACCAGTTGATCGCGTCTCCGCTTGCTGTCCTGGTATGCTCCGGCTTTATCTTGAACCTGTGTCCCGTTATCATGCTGTCAAACGGAGGCGGCAACGCCGATGGCAGATACGTCAGCTGCCACTCCGAACTCGATACGTCCGGACGCGTTATTACCTTCATGTTGAACTTACCCCAATCCGTCTTACCGTAGAAGTACGGAGGCGTTACCTGCTTGTCATCAAACTGACCTGTAGCGCTGTGCATCAGGTAACCGTTACGACTCATCGCAAACCCAAAGAAATCCGTGCCCTTCTCTCCACCATGTACCGTACATCTGATGTAGGACATCTTCTTTGGAAATCCAAGCACACGACCCGCGTCCACCGGCGCGTCTCCCGTAAGATACATATACGGATAGTATCCTGCCCTCCACACGTTCCCGTCAGGATCCGTGTACGTCGCCGATACCGTTACGCCAAACTCAAGATATGGACCTAACATCGTGTTCTTGTGATCCACATACCAAAACTCTACCAGGTCCGCATTCTCGCCATCCCATACCTGCAGCGGGGGATTAGGGCACAGACGACTACGTGTTGCCTCGTCAACCCTTACTACGAATGCTGACCACCTGCTGTCCGTGTATGTCAGCGGCAGCACGTCTATGTCCCACAGCGGATCCGACGGATTCGCTATGATCCACGACTTGATATCCCGCTCTATCGGAGGGGGCGGGACCTCTTTCGTCAACTCCCAGTACTTCGTTGGGACGTTTAAATGACTATGGCTCATAATTAAGCCTCCTTCATTGTAGATTTGGGCCAAAACTCAACCACCCATTCCATACCTCTCCATTCACCCGCTCTCCCCTGTCGATAAAATGTTGGTTGTTCTGTTGGATGCGAATAGACGCAACCTCACCCGATTTACATTCAATCAAACATCCCTCCCTTTTGTCAAGTGTTTTTTTGTGACCTAAAGCAGAGTTTTCGGTTACCGCAGTAATAACCTGTAAACTCATGAATTTTTCAAGATATTGGGAGCTATAATTATGAAGCGAAAAGGCTAAAACACCCAAGGAGGCAAGTCTTTCAGGCCTCTCATCATCCTAATTCGAAGCTCATTTTCGTTTGGAATGTCTTTCTTGTCGAATTCTACGTTCTTAAGACAGGCAAGCATCGCCCGCATAATGCTGTTTTTTGTTATTCTCTCCTTTCTGTTTTCCCTGGAACGGTTTTTCATTATCTCTCTTTCGAGCTTCTGGAGAAATTCGAAGTCTTCACTGCTTATCCTTAGCGTGAGTACGTCGAAGGTTTTGTATTTCGGTAGCGTTTCGGGCTTCAAGTCCTGTGCAGTACTCGCAATACCGCTCTTGACGCCTTTTCCCTCAGGCTGTCTTATCCAGATATTCGGGTTTACCCCCTCACTTGTCTTTTCATCCACCATAGCATTCCTCCTTCCTTGTTAAAGATGTTCTCTTACGAGATAATTATACCATAAAACCTTAAGTTAAGAACTTCATTGTTTTAATTTTACCGAAATCCGACAAGAAAAAACTGTCTCCCAGGTTATATTGGCCTTCATTTGTCAAAGGGTTTGCAAAGTCGAATTGAGACGAGGAGAAATTGGGCGGAACAGCCTGTTAATAGGAGCTAATCGCATCATAGTAAAATAAGACAACCTATCAGTTTTGAAGACACAAGCACGATTCCGAGAAGATAAATCGTCTCCAATGACCCTGAACCAGCTAAAAATCGGGCTGAATGATGATGATAAGAAGTTATTGACTTCATAAGTTAATAACAAATTCTGGAATTCCTCTCGGTCAAAATTATGCTTGACATTGAGTGTCTACCTGTGATAAAAGCATAACTAGCGGTCCCTGTCTTGGGACCAGGAACGGTTATGATCTCATACAGGAGGTATGGTTAGCATGGTTCCAATAGAAGCTTTGTTAGGTTACGTGTTGCTGCTCGTGGGGTTTGTGTTCTTCGCGAACGGAATGACCCTTTTGGGTAAAACCGGAGCGAAGGAAGTGGGAGTGCTCAATCTGGGAGTCGGCGTGCTTATAGCGATCGCCGCCTGGAAACTGCACACCCTGGGTCTTACGGCGGCTACCGCGCTTGTATCGGTATTTGCGTTGATATACCTGATAGTCTACGCGGTATTCGTACACGGACATGACGCGAAAGGGCTGGGAGTGTACTGTCTTTTCGCAACGGTGGTGTTTATATGGTACGGGGCTCATTTCCAGGCACTTGGGCTTGCGTACTTTGCGTACTTCTGCTGGGCATGGGCTTTGCTGGTGCTTCTCTGCTTCTTTGCGTTCTCGCAGGGCAAGGATCTTGGCAAGCCGATAGCCTATCTGTTCATAATAGAGTCGATAGTGACCCTGTTGATACCGGGAATGCTTCTGCTTACAGAGAAGTGGAATCCTCTCGGTGGAGTACCAGGCTAAGATTCATAGTTTTTAGCTGATTTACCAATAACGGGCAGAGGGAATCCTAAGGGTTCTCCCTGCCCGTTATTTTTTGTCTTTCCCTTCCTTCCTACGCCAGTTCCTTAAACAAGGCGGTTTGATATAATCCGCTTTATAATTGATAATACAGTTTCCGGGACGGTGATCTGAATTGTCTGAAAAAATCCCTAGGTTTCTCAAAAACGGGTACTTGGCGCTTGCCTTGGGAACCATTATCGCCCTATCTTTTTTTCTTGTCGCCGAACCAGTCAGTCTTGATCGCAAATACAACAGTCAGAGCATAAAAGTTGCCGAAGACACCCTCAAGCACGTAAACAAGTTTTATCTGGACAAAAACAAGATCGACTATGCGAAAATGCTTGAAAAAGGGGTTTCCAGCCTTGAAACCTTTCTTGACGACGTACTGGTGGAATTTCCACAAGACCAGGGCAATGTCTTCGCTGTTCACGTAAAGGAAAAGGCAAAGAAATTCAAGGAAAAAGAATCGCCATCCCCAAACGACGTCACGAGCACTCTGGGCCAGGTCGTGTCTTTTGTTCTTTCTAACACGGGGACCGAAGACCGCACAGTCAAAAACATAGAATATTCCATATCGGACAGCATGCTGAAGGTTCTTGACCCCCACTCCGCGATGATTCCGCCGGATATCTACAAGGAGTTTCTCATAGACACCGAAGGAAGTTTCGGAGGACTCGGAATAGTGGTCGGCATAAGAGATGGCCAGTTGACAGTCATATCTCCGATAGAAGGCACACCGGCTTACAGGTCAGGGATAAAAACCAAAGATCGGATCGTGCAGATAGGAAACGAGTCGACCATAAACATGCCTCTTCTCGAAGCTGTAGGGAAACTAAGAGGTAAAAAGGGAACCAGAGTAAACCTTCTCATCTCGAGAAAAAATTTTTCCAAGCCCCGGAAATTTTCTATAGTAAGAGACACGATAAAGATAGAAAGCGTCGAAGGGTTTGACCTTGAAAACGATATTCTTTACCTGAGAATAAGAAATTTCCAGAAAAACACGTCCTCGGATCTAAAAAAAGAGATAAGTAGCCGCTCTTACCCAGTTAACGGAATAATCCTCGATCTCAGAGGAAACCCCGGAGGTCTTCTCTCAGAGGCAGAGAAAGTAGCCGATCTCTTCCTCTCCTCGGGAACGATAATGACAACTAAAGCGAGGGACTATGCTAAAACCTACAGAGCGACGACAAAGAAGCCTGAGTACAAGGGAAAGGTGATAGTGCTTGTCGACCAAGGAAGCGCAAGTGCGTCAGAAATAGTAGCCGGGGCGCTTAAAAACAACAAAAGAGCACTTGTGATAGGAAAAAGATCCTTCGGCAAGGGGTCGGTCCAGAAGGTTTTCGAGTTCGAAGACGGCGCCGCTTTGAAACTCACAATAGCAAAGTATCTTACCCCGGGCAATATCTCCATCCAGGACAGCGGCATAACCCCCGACATTCTTCTTCAGGGATCGGTGATAACCGAAGATAAAGTTGTCTATAACCCTTTGCCCGAAAAAAGAGAAAACGGGGAAGAGGAGGCGTACATGCCGGTCCCCGAATTCACGATCAAGTACATCGACGAGAGCCTGGCGCCCCAAGAAGAAGACGAGGATGATATACAGCCGGACGAATCACTTACGAAAGCACAGAAACTTGAGAAGCTGAAGAATGATTTTTACGTAAAACTTTCAAAGAGGGTGCTTCTGGCAGAGACCAGGGAACAGATGTATGCGACAGCTACCGACTTTTCCAACGCCCAGCTTGAAGAAATCAGAAGACGGATTGAAAACACAGGAATCGACTGGTCTGCCGGTGAAACAAAAAAGCCTTCCGTATCGGTCCAGACGGTTCCCTCGAAAACAGTTTTCCGGGCCGGGGAAGAAAGTTTTCTTAAGATAAAGGTGACGAATTCCGGCCCTGACCCGGTATACAGGCTCAGTGCCGTTACCGACTGTGCGAACCGCATTTACAGCGATGGGGAGCTTCTGTTCGGGAAACTGCTCCCCGGGCAGAGCAAAATCTCAAGGGTCAAGTTTTCCGTTCCCAAATGGGTCACCACCAGAGAGGACATTTTCAAGCTCATTTTCACGAGTTCAGGGAACAAAACCTTTTCGGAAGAAAACCTGCTCGTAAAAACCGTGGCGGACAAGCGTCCCGTCTATTCCCATAACCACGAAGTAGTGGACGACGGGAGATTCGGAAGCAAAGGCAACGGGAACGGCCGCGCGGAACTTGAAGAAACCGTAGTGCTCAACATAAAATTGAAAAACACCGGAGACGGAACATCTGAAAAGACGATAGCGACTCTTAAGAATCTTTCGGGGAACGACGTGTTTCTTGAGAAAGGAAGAGTTGAGCTTGAAAACTTCCGTCCCGGGGAAACCAGACTTGCGCCTTTTCGTTTCAGGCAGAGCGGGAAAGGTGGTGAAACGGAATTTGAGCTTCTCGTAATGGATGAGGACTTCCGGGAAATAAAAACACAGAGAATAATCCTGCCTGTCTCCGAGCAGGAAAGGCCGTTTTTCCCCACTTCCGCAAAGAAAACTGCCCTGTTCAAGGACTCAAGTTCCATACTCGGGGGAACTTTCCCTGCTGCCCCCGAAGTGGCTGTGGCACAGAAAAATTCCATGGTAAAAATTCTCGGTACTTCAGGACAATGGATACGGGTTGAGGGAAAAAATTCTCTAGCAGGCTGGGTTGAAGAAAAAACCATCAGGGTTGCTCGGGCAAGCTATGACGGTCCGTCCGGTGAAGCGTCGGATGAGAACGGAACCGACGGCACCTGGGAGGAGATTTCAATTCTTGAAGAAACCTTTGAAGAACCTCCTTTCATCATGATTTCGGATTTCCCCATGTCCACGGAAGATTCCAAGATAACGGTGGAAGGATCGGTCAGGGACACTGACCGCATAGAGAGCGTCTCGGTTTGGAAAAAAGACGACAAGGTAAAGCTTTTTACACCGGGGAAAAACAACGTTCCCCTGCTTTTCCCCTTAACTCTCGAGGAAGGAATGAACCTTTTCACCATAGTGGCCAAGGACGAAAAGGGTATGATATCCAGAAAAACCCTGGCCATAAGAAAAGACCTTTCCTGAATTCAGGATATTTATCGCGCACGCACCGAAGACTGCGGATGAAGTCCAGGGGGTGGAGTAATGCTTAAGTTTCTCTCTTTTCGAATACTGACCGGAGCAGTGGTAATCCTCGTGGTCGCGAGCATAACCTTCTTTCTGCTCAGAGTACTTCCGGGGGGTCCTTTCGACGCCGAGAAAAGTATTCCCCCACACATACTCGAGAACATTGAAAAGAAATATCACATGGACAAGCCGCTGCACAAACAATACTTCATCTACATGGGGAACCTGGCCCGCGGCGACTTCGGACCTTCCTACAAATACGACGACAGACCGGTTACCGACATAATAAGGGAAACCCTGCCAGTCTCAATGGGGCTCGGATTGGTGTCCTTGGCGCTGGCGTTTTTCATGGGAACAGCAATCGGAATGATTTCCTCACTGTTTCCAAGAAGCATCCACGACATTGTCTCCGTGCTGATCTCCACATCACTGGTATCGGTTCCGAGCTTCGTCGTCGGGGCGGCACTCATATATTTTTTCTCCGTCAGATGGGGGATTCTGCCGGCCGCCCTCTGGGGGGAGCCAAAGCACATCGTCCTTCCGGCAGTGACCTTGAGCCTGGCTCCGTTCGCCTATATCTCAAGGCTTGTACGTTCCAACATGCTTGACGTGTCGGGCCAGTTTTTCGTAAGAACCGCCAGGGCGAAAGGACTTGGAAGAACGAAGATATTCACAAAGCATATACTGAGAAACGCGCTCATACCGGTCGTAACGGTGCTAGGTCCTCTGACCGCCTACCTAGTGACGGGGTCCTTTGTAGTCGAGCATATATTCGCGATACCGGGAATGGGAAGGTTTTTTGTTTTTGCCGTGGCAAACAGGGATTACTCCGTTGTACTCGGAATAACAATCGTCTACGCGCTTCTGCTCGTAATAGCAAACCTTATTGTTGACCTTCTCTATGCCATACTTGATCCGAGAATAGAACTCAGAAAGCAGGAACCGATCGCCTGATAACGGACAAAGACAGACGAGAATGAAAAACGTAAAGATAATTATCGAGTATGACGGCACGGACTACCACGGCTGGCAATGCCAGACGAGTCTTCCCACTGTGCAGAAGACTATAGAGGACGCAATCCGGAAGATCGCCGGAGAAAATGTAAAAATAACGGGTTCGGGAAGAACGGACGCGGGAGTGCACGCCATTGGCCAAGTGGCGAATTTCTTCATCGAAACGCAGATGGATCCCGGGACCCTACAAAAAGCGCTTAATTCCACGCTCCCCCGGGACATATCGATCATCAAGGCCCAAGAGGTCCCGGAGGGTTTTCACGCGCAGTTCAGCTCCCGAAGCAAGGTATACGAATACAGGATTTTCAACAGGCCGCATCCCCCCGCACTTCAGAGAAACAGAGTGTGGCACATTCAAGAGAAGCTTGATACAAAAAAAATGAAAGAAGCCGCCGCGTATCTTGAGGGAACGCATGATTTCTCCGTTTTCGCCACGGCCGACGTAACGGTGAAAACCACCGTGCGCACAGTAAACCGGGTTCACGTCAGAAAAACCCGCGAAGGAACAATCCTGGTTGAAATAGAAGCGGACGGGTTTCTGAAAAGAATGGTGAGGATGATAACCGGCACCCTCGTGGAAACGGGAAGGGGAAAACTCACCCCCGAGGGATTCGTTCAAATACTCGCAGAAGGGAAAAAGACAAAAAATGTTTTCACCGCTCCCCCCAGTGGACTATTTCTCAAAAAAGTCATCTACTGAATCCCGAAACCAAAAAAAGACCGATACTCTTATACGAAATTCCCGTATATAATTAGAGGCGTTTAAACAAAGTCGCCATGAAATTTCTCAGGTTCAACAACATCGGAAAAAAACCGGTATTCGGAAAATACTTAGACGGATCGGTTTTTGAGATAGAAGGAAACATCTTCGGGGAATATTCCGTAACGGACACGAAATACGATTACGTGGATATAACACCGCTTGCTCCCTGCATGCCGACCAAGATCATAGCCGTCGGGCTGAACTACGAGGATCACGCAAAAGAGATGAACAGAACTCCTCCCGAAGATCCCATGCTGTTTATGAAACCCTCAACGGCGGTCATCGCACACCAAGAAGAGATAAAATACCCGGCGCACATGTCGAGCAGGGTAGATTACGAAGGAGAGCTTGGAGTCGTGATAGGGAAAAGAGCCCACATGGTGGAGAGGGAGCAGTCTCTTGAATATGTCTTTGGATATACCTGCATAAACGACGTGACCGCAAGGGACCTTCAGGCAAAGGACATACAGTTCACAAGGGGCAAGGGGTTTGATACGTTCGCCCCGTTCGGACCCTTCATAGAGACGGAAGCCGATCCCGCCGACCTTCGCATAAAAACCTTTCTAAATGGTGAGCTGAAACAGAACTCAAGCACGAAAAACCTGATATTCAGTGTCTCCGAACTCGTAAGCTTCATATCGAAGGTGATGACGCTTCTTCCTGGAGACATAATAGCAACCGGAACCCCCTCCGGGATAAGCCCCATGAGCCCGGGAGACGTAGTGGAAGTGGAGATCGAGGGGATTGGAAGGCTCGTAAACTGCGTCGCCCGGTAACCGATCCGGGTTGCCTTGCGTCTAGCGGGAACGCACGGAGCTTCTGAGTTAACAATGATTCAGGTAGGTTAATGCTCTGAAAAAATCACAAACACAGAGGGAAACGGAAATTGCCCAAAATACTAGTGGTCCCAGGAGACGGGATAGGAGTCGAAGTAACCGAAATCAGCGTGTCAATACTCAAGGCCGTCGGCAAGAGAAACGGTATCGAATTCACGCTTGAAAGAGATCTTCTCGGCGGATGCGCTATAGACGCCCACGGTGTCCCAGTAACCGAGGAGACAATAGAAAAAGCCAAGCGGAGTGACGCGGTGCTTCTTGGGGCCGTAGGAGGACCGAAATGGGAAAATCTTGAGCACCACCTAAAACCCGAAAGAGGGCTCCTTGAGCTAAGAAAGCAGCTTGACACCTTCGCGAACCTGAGACCCGCAATCGTCTACGCGGCCCTTGCCGATGCGTCCACGCTAAAAAGGGAAGTCGTTGAAGGGGTCGACATAATGGTCGTTAGGGAGCTTACAAGCGGAATATACTTCGGACAGCCGAGAGGAGCAGAGCAGCTCGGCGAAAAAGAGAACAAGGCGTTTAACACCCTTAGCTACACAACTTCCGAGATAGAACGGGTGGCGAAAATGGCTTTTGAGACTGCCAGGAAAAGAAGAAACAAAGTCACTTCCATAGACAAATCCAATGTTCTCGAATCAATGGTACTCTGGAGGGATACGGTAACGGAACTCCACGATCGCCATTTCTCCGATGTTACGCTTGAGCATCTGTACGTGGACAACGCGGCGATGCAGCTTATAAGAAGGCCCGCCGATTTCGACGTGATGCTGGCGGGGAACATGTTCGGCGACATAATAAGCGACGAGGCGGCTCAGCTCACCGGCTCCCTGGGAATGCTGCCCTCGGCAAGCGTCGGCAACGAAGGGGCTATATACGAACCGGTTCACGGAAGCGCCCCCGACATCGCCGGCCAGGGAATAGCAAACCCCATAGCCTCGATTCTCTCGATGGCCATGATGCTGCGCTACTCCTTTGACATGGACGGGGTCGCCACTCAGGTTGAAGAAGCCGTAAGGAAGGTCCTTGACAATGGCTACCGCACATCCGACATATACGAGGAAGGGAAAACAAGGGTAGGGACAGAGGAAATGGGATCTATCATACTCGGCGAACTGTGAGAAAAAACGATTCAGGTCCTAGGAAGTGAACGGTAACAGCTCCCCGCTTGAACTTTCATCTCACCTTGAAAACCCCTTGGTGGAGAAGTTTCTTGGGTGCCCGCCCGGAGAACCGACTGATCTTACGGGTCTTTACGGAGACTCGGCCTATTTTTTTCTGGCGCTTATCTCCGAAGCCCCCGGCAAAAGGGTGCTTCATGTCTGCGAGAAAAGAGAGCAGTGCGTCCATGCGGCGCGAAGCATCTCTTCTTTAAAAGGAACGGAAATCCCCGTTCTTCTCTCAAGAGGAATGGAGAAAACCCGCTCCCTTTTCGAGAAAACGGAAATCACGGAACCCGAAAGGCTTCACTCTATTTTCAGATGGAAGCAGACCGGGGTGCTCTGCGCGGACGCGGCAACGCTTGCCGAGGTGCTGGCCCCGCCCCGCGCCCTCGAGGCCGAGAGCTTCACCATTGAGGAGGGAGCGCGGACCGATCGGGAGGAACTTGTGCAGAGGCTCCTTGAAATCGGTTACAGCGAGGTGGATTTCACGGAAAAAAGAGGCGACATCAGCGTCCGGGGCTCTATAGTGGACCTCTTCTCCCCCGGATCAAGGAATCCCCTAAGGGTGGAGCTTTTCGCAGACCGGGTGAATTCGCTCCGGGAGTTTTCTCCCGCAACCCAGAAATCCGTCGGAAAAACACAGAAAGCCGTGATCAATCCGGCCTCATTCGCCGTTTATCGCCAAACAAGCAAGGACGATCTGGTCGGACAGGTTCTCGCCGGAGCCGATGAGAAGGGACTTACCTCAAGCGAAGTGCAGCCTCTTTTGGAGGCGTTTGAGAGCGGTTCGCATTTCAGGGGAATTGAATGGTTCACGCCGTTTTTCTGGGACTCCCGCCAATGCGTGCTCGATTACCCGCAAGAGAATCTAATAGTGAGCCTTCCAATCGGGTTTGACGAGGAAGCGCTGCTGTTGAGACTAGAGGAAAAATTCGAGGCAAGAAGAAAATCCCTGGGAAAACTTGAAAAGTCGCTTCCCCGGTTTGAGATGCTATACCTTGGAGGAAAAGAGCTTGCGGAAAAACTCCGGAAATCAAGGCTCGCATACCCGGGGACGATGGGCACAGGTGCCGAAGGAAAAAACAGCCTTAAGTTCAGCACAGAAGAGATATCGTTTTCGAAACCCTCGCTCAAGGTCTTTACTGACAAGGCGGAAGAACTTATCGAAGACGGTTACGAGGTGTTCGTATTTTTCACTTCACAGGCAGAAAGAGAAAAATTCCTCAAGCTTGCGGAGAACCATCCAGACAAGGGAATGGTACATGTAGTCGGAGAGATTTTCGAAAGCACGATTCTTCACGATTTCAAAATCGCCCTTCTTACGGAGAAAACCCTTGTCGAGAAAACCAGAAGCCGGGGCGCGGCCTTCGGGGGAAGTGATATGCCCTCCGCTTTTCTCACTTCGTTCAGCCAGCTCAAACCCGGGGACTACGTAGTTCACAAGGAATTCGGAATAGGTGTCTTCAGGGGGCTAAGAAGGCTTTGCTTCGAGAACAGCCAGGGCGATTTTCTCGAGTGCGAATACAAAGACGGGGACAAGATATTCGTCCCGGTGGAGAAATTGGCGCTGGTTCAGAAGTACATGGGGGCCGGAAGGGAACCGAAGATTGAAAAGCTGGGAAGCGCGAACTGGAAAAAAACCGTCGGCAGGGTTAAAAGGGCCGTGGAGGAAGTCGCGACCGAGCTCGTGGAACTCTGCGCGGAAAGAAAGATCGGAAAAGGCTTTCGGTTCTCCCCGAGGGATCAGATGTTCAATGAGTTCGAGATGGAATTTCCCTGGAGCGAGACCCCGGATCAGTCGGCGGCCATAGAGGACGTAATGTCAGACATGGAATCGGAAAAGGCCATGGACAGGCTTATATGCGGAGATGTCGGGTTCGGAAAAACCGAAGTGGCCCTGCGGGCCGCTTTCAAGGCATGCCTTGACGGAAAACAGGTCATGGTGATCGCGCCCACCACCCTTCTCGCAAGCCAGCACTACCGAACCGCACTTTCGAGATTCAGAAGCTATCCCGTGAGCATCGGAATGCTTTCACGATTCACAACAGGCAAGAGAGAAAAGGAGATTCTAAACAAGCTCGAGGACGGTTCCCTAGATGTCATAATCGGAACGCACAAGCTCCTCGGAAAAAGAGTAAAGCTCAAAAACCTCGGACTCGCCGTGATAGACGAGGAACAGAAATTCGGGGTGAATCACAAAAAATCCATAAGGTCGATGAAAAACGCCGTCGACGTGCTGACGCTCTCGGCGACTCCCATCCCCAGAACCCTGCAGCTTTCCCTCGCCGACGTAAGAGACATAAGCGTGATAAATACCCCTCCCGAGGGACGGCAGCCCGTAGAGGTGTACATTCAGCAGTTCAACACCGCAACGATAAAGGAGGCCGCGGAAAAAGAGATCACAAGAGACGGCACGGTTTTTTTCATACACAACAGGATAGAGGACATATTCGAGAAGGCGGACCTTCTCCAGAAACTCATGCCGGAACTGTCAATAGGGGTAACCCACGGCCGAATGAACGAAACGGGTCTCTCAAGAACCATAGAACAGTTCACCGACGGAAAAATAGACCTGCTCGTAACCACCGCGATAGTGGAATCCGGACTCGATATACCAAAAGCCAATACGATAATAGTGAACAACGCCCATACTATGGGCCTGGCGGATCTCTATCAGCTTAAGGGCCGCGTCGGAAGATCGGACAGAAAAGCGTATGCATATTTTCTCGTACCATCCATAAACTCCCTCACTGAAGATGCCAGAAAAAGGCTCGAGGTGCTCTCTCGACTCACCGACCTTGGAAGCGGATTCAAGCTCGCCACGGCCGATCTGCAGATAAGGGGGGCCGGCACCCTTTTCGGAGAAAAGCAGTCAGGACACATAGCCGATATAGGACTTGAGTTCTATCTCGAGCTGCTGAGAAATACGATTGAAGGTAAAAGAAGGGGCGAAGACCATGTCCGTGAAATCAGACCGGAAATAAAAACGCGGGATGACGCGTTCATCCCTGAGCACTATATTCAAAGCGGTTCAGAGAGACTTTTTTACTACAAAAAAATATCATCGGCAGGAAAACGCGGGGAAGCAAGAGAAATCGCAGGGGAAATCGAAGACAGGTTCGGTGCGATACCCAATCCGCTGAAACGTCTCGTTCTCATCGCGGAACTGAGAATCGCGCTCGGGGAGAGGCTGATAAAAAAAGCTGAAATAGGGGAGAACACGGCGACTTTGAGTCTCGCGGACGGGAAAACCCACGGGCGAGAGAAAAAACTCAGCATTCCCCTTCCCTCCGAGGACAGGTACGAGGCGCTGATAAGCGCGGTGGAAAGGGTGGAAAAACCGGCCCAAGCCCATGTATAGTATAGCTTTGTGGTAGAAAAAACGGTTTGCAAGGAGACTTCATATGAAAAAACCATGGTGGTTCGCGGTTGCAGCGCTTTTTGCGGTTTTTACGACCATGCCCGCCCAGGCGGCGGTCGTGGAAAAAGTGGTGGCCGTGGTGAACAACAGGATAGTAACGCTCAGCGAACTTGATCAGGAGCTGGAGGAAGTAGTCGTAAATCCTGAGGCGGAAGTAAACGTCCGCGAAATTCTCGACGCCATGATAGATCGTATCCTGCTCGATCAGCAGGCGGCCGCGAGGAAGATATCAGTAAGCGACGAAGAGGTGAAAGCGATAGTAAAGAGCCAGCAGGAAGCGCTTAACCTCGATGAAGGAACCATAGCCGAAGAGCTTAAAAAACAGAATATGACGGAGGAGCTTTTCTACCGCCAGTGGAAATACCAGATACTCTCAAGAAGGCTTCTTGACCTGGTCACGCAGGGAAGCATAGCGGTAACGGACGAAGAGATAGAGGAATACCACAGAGAACACTACGAAGAAGTAGGCAGCACTTACGGAAGGCAGACTAAGATCGCTCACATACTGATCAATAAGGAAACGGAGGGCGCCCTCTCCAAAGCGGAAGAAGTGCTGGAACTTGCAAAATCTGGTGAGCCCTTCGGGGAACTGGCCAGAAAGTACTCGATGGATGAATCATCGGCGCAAAGCGGCGGACTGCTGGGACACTTCGTCAAGGGAGACCTGGTTCCCGAGATTGAAAACGCCGTGGAGAAAACCGAAGTGAACGGCATCGCGGGACCGGTAGAGAGCTCCCGCGGCTACCACATAGTAAAGGTTTTGGAAAGAACCGAGGAAGGAGAATCCTCGGTCTCTCGGTACAGAGACCGCATAAAGCATCAGCTCTACATGGAGAAGGTTGAGCGGTTCATAGCCTCCTGGCTTGAGGATATCAAGAAAAACTCCTACATAGAGATAAAGATCTGAAGTTCCCCGCACTTACTCCTCCACCGCGTAAGCTTCGGGGGGAAGGCATGTGCACACCAGATTCCTGTCCCCGTAGGCGTTGTCTATTCTTGATGCCGGAGGCCAGAACTTGTTGGCCCTCAGATACGGAAGCGGGAAGAACGCCTGTTGGCGGGAATAGGGATGTTCCCAGTCGGAAGACACAAGATCCGGCACCGTGTGGGGAGAATTTGTGAGTACGTTATCAGAAGGATCCGCCTCGCCGTCGATGATATCCTGGATTTCCCCGCGTATTTTTATCATTGCGTCACAGAATCTGTCCATTTCCTCCATGGATTCGCTCTCCGTAGGCTCCACCATCAAGGTTCCCGTAACCGGCCATGACATAGTCGGCGCGTGGAACCCGTAATCCATGAGCCTTTTGGCCACATCTTCCACGGTTATTCCCGCGCTTTTCCCAAGCTCGCGCAGGTCAAGTATGAATTCATGAGCGACCCTTCCGTTTTCTCCCTCGTAGAGAATATCGTAGTGCTGCCCGAGCCGGGTCTTAAGATAATTGGCATTCAGTATCGCGTACCGCGATGCCTCGCTCATTCCGTCCCTTCCGAGAAGCCTTACGTATCCGTAGGATATAAGCAGTATGCTCGCGCTTCCCCAGGGAGCCGCGGATATCGCTCCGCATGGCTTTTCGCCCCCTACCCCCTCCACAACGGCGTGTCCGGGAAGATGCGGGGCAAGGTGGGGAGCGACGCATATGGGACCCATTCCCGGGCCCCCTCCTCCGTGGGGGATGCTGAAAGTCTTGTGCAGGTTTATGTGGCATACGTCAACGCCAAATACGGAGGGAAAACAGAGGCCTACCTGCGCGTTAAGATTCGCCCCGTCCATGTACACCTGCGCGCCGCTTGAGTGAATTATGTCGCATATCTCACTTATTCCGGACTCGAACACCCCGTGAGTCGAAGGATATGTAATCATCAGGCAAGCAACTTTCCCCTCGTTTTTCCGGCAGCACTTCTGAAGGTCGTCTATGTCCACATCCCCGTTTTTCCGGCATTTTACCACCACGACGTCCATACCCGCCATGCGGGCGCTTGCGGGATTGGTCCCGTGCGCGGAAGAGGGAATCAGCACCACGCGCCTTTCGGTTTCTCCTCTCTCCTCAAAGTACTTACGTATGACCATAAGACCCGCGTACTCTCCCTGGGCTCCCGAGTTGGGCTGAAGCGAGCAGGCGTGAAGCCCGGTTATTTCGCAGAGATACTTTTCAAGTTCATCAATTACACGTGCGTATCCCGCCGCCTGATCCCGGGGCGCGAAAGGATGGATTCTCGAAAATTCCTCCCAGCTTATGGGCACCATCTCGGTCGTACCGTTTAGCTTCATGGTGCAGGAACCGAGAGGAATCATGGAATGGGCCAGGGAAAGATCCCGGCCCTCAAGGCTTTTTATATACCTGAGCATCAGAGTTTCCGAGTGGTAGCGGTTAAACACGGACTGGGCAAGAAAATCACCCTCCCTAAGAAGGTCCCCGGGCACTGACTCAATGGCGCGCGCGCGGTCCACGGTGACGGATCCCTCTTTGCCAAGTTCGAGGGAGTCCGAAAAAAGCGAAAGTATATCAGTTACATCTTCCTCGGTTACCGTTTCGTCAAGCGATATGCAGACCTTGCCGTCCGGAAGATATCTGAAGTTGATTTTTCTTTTGAGAGCCTCCGCGCGAAGCGCTTCAAAAGATTCTTCCCCGCAGGGGGAAAGATCTACGAGGAGGGTGTCGAAAAACGCCCCGTTCAGCTGGGCAAGACCCATCTCCTTAAAGCCCAGATCGAGCATCTTCGCAAGCGTGTTTATCCTCCCGGAAATCCGCCGCAGCCCGGCCGGACCGTGGTAAACCGCATACATCGAGGACATTATAGCGAGCAGGGACTGCGCGGTGCATATATTGGAAGTGGCCCTCTCTCTCCTTATGTGCTGTTCTCTGGTCTGAAGGGCCATTCTGTAGGCGGGATTCTCGTCCCTGTCTAAAGACACCCCGATTATTCTCCCTGGGACCTGCCTTCTGAACTCGTCTCTCGTGGCGAAATACCCGGCGTGAGGACCGCCGTAGCCGACCGGGACCCCGAATCTCTGCGAAGTTCCCACGACGGCGTCGGCTCCGAAGCGCCCGGGCGGGGTAAGCAGCACGAGGCTCATCAGATCGGCCGCGACCGCGACCATGATGCCGTGAGCGTGAACGCTTTTTATGAATTCCGAGTAATCTCTGACTTCTCCGAATGCGTCCGGATACTGCAGCAGCGCACCGAAAAAACTTCCGTCAAGCGAAACCTTCTCCTCTTCTTCCTCCACAATGCTTATTCCCAAGGGCTCGGCCCGGGTCTTCAGGAGATCGATGGTCTGGGGAAAACATCTTCGGGAAACGAAAAACCTGTCGGCGTCCGCCTTCTCCCGTTTCGCACCACTCAGCCTGTGAAACATGGCCATGGCCTCGGCAGCCGCCGTTGCTTCATCGAGCAGTGAGGCGTTTGAAAGTTCCATCTCCGTAAGTTCCGAAATCACCGTCTGGAAGTTAAGGAGGGCTTCAAGTCGCCCCTGCGATATTTCGGCCTGATAAGGAGTGTACTGGGTGTACCAGCTTGGATTTTCTAGAATGTTCCTTGATATGACTGCCGGGACCACGCAGTCATAGTAACCCAGGCCTATGTACGACCTGAATATAGTGTTCTCGCGTGCAATAGCCCTTATATGGTCAAGATAGGATCTCTCGGTCATGGCAGCGGGAACGGCCATCTCAATCTCCGAAAGCAGTTCAGCCGGTATGGTTTCCCGCACCAGTTCCTCAAGGCTCTCCGCCCCAGTGCACGAAAGCATCTCGTGTGCTTCCTCGGGCGTGGGACCTATATGCCTCGCCGAGAAAAAATCCTCTTGTTCATAAATGCCGTTTTCGTTTCGCAATCACAATTCTCCCCAATAATCGCCCCGTCCATGCCACCGGGACATATCAGGCATCTTCCTCGTCTTCTATCAGCTCTTCGTAACCGGAAGGATCAAGAAGACTCTCGACTTCGCTTTCGTCAAGCTCGTCGGTATGAATCTTTACGATCCATCCGTCACCGTAAGGGTCGGCGTTTACAAGTTCCGGGGAATCCACGAGAAGATCGTTCACCTCGGCAATTTCCCCCGAGACCGGAGCGAAAAGCTCAGAAACCGCCTTTGTCGACTCCGCCGCCCCGAAGGAGTCTCCCCGAACGAGTTCTTCTCCTTCAACCGGCAGTTCAACAAAAACTATCTCCCCCAAGGCTTCCTGGGCGTAATCCGTTATTCCGATCACGGCCCTGTCCTCTTCAAATCTCACCCACTCATGCTCCTCAGTGTATTTCAAGTCTTTCGGTACACTCATAACCTAAATGCTCCTTTATGTTTTTTGATTAAGACATACCGTCTTTATGAAGCGGAAATTCAGAAGAAACCGCCTTTCTCACATCTCCCCGGATCTCAATCCCTATCTCATCTCCGCACTTAACTTCACCCGAGGCAACCGAAGCAATGCCCACGCCAATACCAAGAACCGGTGACATGGTGCCGCTTGTAACCTCCCCTATCTTTTTTCCGTTCTTCACTACCCCATAGCCGTGTCTGGGAACCCCCTTGTCAAGCATCTTAAAACCTATGCTTTCCCTGTCCCCTCCGCTCTCCACCTGCTCCAAGAGCACGTCTCTGCCTATAAAATCGCCTTTGTCCATCTTCACGTATCTGCTAAGGCCAGCCTCGACCGGAGTCGTTTTCTCATCCAGTTCGTTTCCGTAAAGAGGATATCCGGCTTCCATCCTAAGCGTGTCGCGCGCTCCCAGACCGCAAAGAGCGACCCCGAATTCGCTTCCGCCTTCAAAAAGCTTCTCCCATATCCCGACCGCGTCTCCCGCGGGCACGAACAGTTCAAAGCCGTCTTCACCCGTGTAACCCGTCCTGGCCGCTATAACCCCTGTCGCATCACCCTCAAGAACCCTGAAAGAAAACCTGGGGAAATCCCGCACGCTCTCTTCGCCAAGCGCCCTTTCCATTACTGATACGGAACGAGGCCCCTGAACGGCGATCTGCGCGTAGGCCGAACTCGCATCGGTTATCTCAACATCAAATCCCTCGCAGTTATCACCGACCCAGCGGTAGACCTTCTCGGTGTTGGACGCGTTTACGCACACAAGGAAATGCTCAGCCGAAAACCTGTAGGTTATAAGGTCGTCAATCGCCCCACCGTCAGGGTAGCAGAAAAGACCGTAGCGGGCCCGGCCGTCGCGAAGCCCCGCCATGTCGTTGGTGTTAAGCTTCTGGCAGAGGGCTTCAGCCTGGGTCCCCGTGATCTCTATTTCTCCCATGTGGCTTACGTCGAAAAGGCCGCAGGCAGTCCTGACCGCCATGTGTTCCCGTCTTATACCTTCAAACTGAAGAGGAAGCTTCCACCCGGCAAAATCGATCATCTTCGCCCCGAAACTCTTGTGTGTTTCGTATAAAGGGGTGTAAGTCATATACTAGATTAAACATCCAAAAAAGTGGACTGTCAAAATAACCTAGGGGAACCGCCCTAAATTCCCCTTCCGCAGCGTTGCGCGTAATGGACAACTGGACATATGACATGGAAATTGTCTTTATGATAAACTCCGTACTGAATGATTTCATGGTTGAATGGAGTCGGAATACCAAATTTAGGACAGACCATCATCAATGCCGCCTTGGCAGGCCGTGTGCCGGGCGGGCGGAAGCCGGAAGCTGAACGCAAGATGAACTATCCTAAAATAATTGTCTGCGCCGTATGCCTCTGTTTGCTTGTCTTGTTACCGTCTGCGCCGGCAGTAGCGAAGACCTGGAATGCGTTCAACGCCCAGTTGCTCTATGACACGGACTTCAAGCTGGAGCGCGAGAAAGCTGAAACCCTCACCCTGGAATGGATTAACGGATGGGCCTATGGCGATAGCTTTGCCTTTGTGGATATCCGACCATTGAGAGGTAACAGTTCATTCTATGGGGAGTGGTCGCCCCGTCTGAGCTTCCCCAGAATAAGCGGTAAAGCTTTTTCCGCAGAGCCGGTGGAAGATGTGCTTCTGTCCGGCACTTTGGAAAAGGGAGAAGGCTTTACCAATTATCTCGTTGGCGCCGCGGTGTACCTTGATGTGCCCGGGTTTAACTTCGTCCAGACAAACGGCTACTTAAGAGGGAATCCGGACCTTGCCGGAACAACCTGGCAGGTAACAGTTTGGAATGCTACCTTCGAAACGGGGCCGACGCACTGGATGTTTGATGGCTATTTCGACTGGGCCGGCTCAGAGGGTGAGGCTGAAACATCCGCTTATGAAAAACAAAATTTCTTATGCAGCCCCAGCTCCTGCTGGATGCGGGTCGTCTGGTAAACCGGCAGGGGCAGGTATACGTCGGTATTGAGTGGTGGTATTGGCACAACAAGTTTGGGATCTCGGGGGTCAAGGAATCAGTTGTTCAGGGAATGATAAGGGTGAACTTATAGCTGATATCCATTGCCAGACACACAAGGAAGATCGTCGGCTACGGACACAGACGCGGGGGTCTGTCTTTGCCTGCGGTGTCTTTTTCATTATAATCGATAGTTGATCGCAGGTTCGCCGTTCGGTTCTGCGGTTCCGCGCAACCCCGGAATAAGACATGAGAAACCTCTTTTTCCCCGCAGGGGCACAGCCTCTTTTTTCGTTCTCCGACGCAGAAGGCTTTTTCGGCCTCATGGTGGACAATCTCGTCCAGTATGTTCTGATCATGATACTCCTCACCGGTCTCGTGGGTCTGCAAAGGGAGTTTGTCGTCGCCTCGGTCCTCCCGGCCATAGCGATATCGCTTATTATCGGCAACCTCTACTACGCCTGGCTCGCACAACGACTCTCGGCAGCCACCGGAAGAAAAGACGTAACGGCGCTTCCCTACGGAGTAAACACGATTTCCCTGTTCGCCTTCATCTTACTGGTAATGATCCCGGCGAAACTGGCGGCCGAAAGCCGGGGAGTCCCCCCTCAGGAAGCCGCGCTTGTGGCCTGGCGCGTCGGGGTCGCGGCCTGCTTTCTCTCCGGAATCATTGAACTCGCAGGATCCCTTGTAGCCGAGAGAGTCAGAAAAGCAACTCCGCGCGCCGCGCTGCTCACTTCCCTTGCCGGAATAGCCGTGGCGTTTCTCTGCATGGACTTCGCCGCAAGATGCTTCGCCCATCCCCTGGTCGCCCTGCTCTCTCTGGGAGTGCTGCTGTTCGCCCTGCTCTCAAGAACGAGGCTTCCGCTTGGAATTCCGGGAGTCGGCCTAGCGCTCGTCCTGGGAATATTCACCGCGTGGCTTCTTTTTGCGGCGGGATTCGGAGAGGAAACAACGGTGTCGGGACCTGCCGTGAGCCAAGCTCTCGGCGACGTGGGATTCTATCTGCCCGTTCCGATCCTGGGGGATCTTGTAGCAGGGCTTTCTGATCCCCTCGTGCGCTCGGTGCTGATTCCGGTCGTGCTTCCCATGGGTCTTTACAATATCCTCGGATCCCTTCAGAACATAGAGTCCGCCGAGGCCGCGGGAGACCCCTACCCCACCGGATCGTGCCTTGCGGTTAACGGTGCGGGATCGATAGCCGCCTCACTTTTCGGGTCGTGCTTCCCGACAACCATATATATAGGACATCCGGGATGGAAAGAAATGGGAGCGAAAGGAGGATACTCGGTAATAAACGGAATTTTCTTCGCCGTGGTATCACTTATCGGCTTGGGTTCCCTGGTCTCGGCGCTGGTGCCGATTGAGGCCGCGGGAATAATACTTATATGGATAGGGCTCGCGATGACATCTCAAGCGTTTCAGACCACTCCCCGCTCCCACGCTCCCGCCGTGGCCTTGGGACTGATACCAGCACTTGCGGCGTGGGGAACCGTGGTGGTTTCCCAGACCGTCTCGGCGGTGGGAGCCGCTATATCGGACGGTTCGGTGGCCACCCGTGCGTTTGAGAACCTCAACGCGTTTGTCTTTTCGGGTCTTCAACTGCCCGGGCTGGTGGCACTTTCCCAGGGATTCATGCTTTCGTCGGTGGTCTGGGCCGCAACAGCCGTCTGCCTCGTTGAACGCAGGCTCAACCAGGCGGCAGCGTGGATGGGAGCGGGAGCCGTGATGGCGTTTTTCGGCTTCATACACGCGGGAGAAATCTCGGTTGAGGGAAATCTCTATTCTCTCGGTTTCGGAACGGGAGCCAAGTGGGCAGTCGGATACGCTCTTTCAGCCGCCTTTTTCATGATTGTCTCCCGCGTTAACCGCAAAAGCGGCGGGGGCGCAGCAGGTTGACCGATAGAGGCGACTCCCGAAGAATACGGGACTTCTACTCAGTTCTTTACGGAAGATACGGCCCGCAGAACTGGTGGCCCGCCCGGACGAGGCTTGAGTGCGCAACGGGAGCCATACTCACTCAGAACACTTCCTGGAAGAGCGTGGAAAAAGCCATGGAGTCTCTCAGGGAAAACTCCATGCTTTCCGCGGAAAAAATAAAAGCGGCATCGCACGAGCACCTCGCCGCTCTTATCCGTCCCTGCGGATATCACAACTTAAAAGCCAAGAGGCTTAAAAACTTCATCGACTTCCTGTTTGCCGGTTACGGAGGAGTGATGGAGAACATGCTGGCTGAGGAGACCGACAGACTAAGGGAAAAGCTGCTCTCAGTGAACGGCATCGGCGAAGAGACGGCTGACTCGATACTGCTCTATGCGCTCGGCAAACCCGTGTTCGTGGTCGATAACTACTCCCGGAGAATTCTCCGACGCCACCGCCTGATCCCCGAGGGGGCAAGCTACTCGGAAATGCAGAGACTTTTTGTACGAAGCCTTTCCGTTGATGTGGAAGTTTTCGGAGAGTACCACGCGCTCATAGTGAAAACGGGGAAACTCCACTGCCGGAAAACTCCCAGCTGCGAAGGCTGCCCGCTTGAGCACGACCCGCACGGTCCCTGAATGGGTTTGTTTTAGCGGGAAATAAGAACAAAGCCCCGGTCGGGGCGGAAATCAGCCTTTTTTCGAGGTCGCAAACTCCACCACGGCCTTGAAGCTCTCGGGGTTTCTTACGGCAAGCTCAGAGAGGCTTTTGCGGTCAAGCTCGACCCCCGACTTCTTGAGCGCGTCGATGAACCTGCTGTAGGAAAAGCCGAAGGGTCTTACGCCGGCGTTTATCCTCATGATCCAAAGCGCCCTGAAATCCCTTTTTCTGCGGCGCCGGTCCCTGTAGGAATAGGCAAGCGCCCTGAGTATGGTTTCCTTAGCCCTTCTGAAATTGTTCTTTCTTCTGCCCCAGTACCCCTTGGCAAGCTTAAGAACTCTTTTTTTACGTCTTCTGGAAGTGACTCCTCTTTTTATGCGCATCGGTATTCTCCGTCTGTATTAGCTCACAGGTAAGGAACATAGGTTTTGATCTTCTTGGCGGCGGAACCTTCAAGGAAATCCGGCTCCAGCAGTCTCCGTATCCTCTTTGAGCTTTTCTTTACGTTTATATGGCTTTTGCCCCCCTTGTTTCTTCTTATCTTCCCGCTTCCCGTAACGGAAAATCTTTTCGCCGCGCTGCGGTTCGTTTTCATCTTAGGCATCTGGTAAATCCCTCACTGTTTTTTTGCCGGTACAAGAATCATTATCAGGTTCTTGCCCTCTATTTTGGGCTCCATGTCCACCGAGGCCACATCGGACAGTTTCTCGCGAACCCCATTGGCAAGCTCGCGGCCGAGTTCCGGATGAACTATTTCCCTGCCCCTGAAAAATATCCTCATCCTGGTTTTGTGACCCGCTTCAAGAAAACCCCTCATCCGGTTTACCTTGACTTCCAGGTCGTGATCCCCTATGTTGGGTCGAAATTTTATCTCCTTTACCGTCTGATCTTTCTGTTTTTTCGCGCTCCGCTGTTTTCTAAGCTCGTACTTGAACTTCCCGTAGTCCATGAGCCTGCATACGGGAGGCGCGGCGTTTGACGCGACCTCAACCAGATCGACTTCTTTTTCCTCCGAGATCCGCAAAGCGTCTTCAATACTTACGACTCCCAGCTGCTCACCCTCGACATCTATGAGCCTGACCTCCTTTGAGGTAATCCTCCTGTTAACGCGAGTCTCAGGGACGCGGGCCCGGGAATTACTCCTTCTCCTTCTAGCTATGCCTTTACCTCCATCCAGCTGCAGGGATCGTTCTCCCCGGTGACGATTTCGATAAAATCATCCACAGGCAACGCCTCCATGACGCCCCCACCGTATTTTCTGGGAGCAACCGTTCCCGTTTCGACCTCCTTGTCTCCTACAACCAGCAGATAGGGGATTTTCATTACCTGCGCCTCCCTAACCTTATATCCTAGCTTCTCGTTTCGCAAATCGCTTGTGACCCTGATTCCCCGGCGGCGAAGCTCGGCGCAGACTTCCTCGCAGTACTCGGCCTGGTTCTGTCCCACGGATGCCACCCTTACCTGCTCGGGGCTGAGCCAGAGCGGAAACGCTCCCCCGTAATGTTCTATCAGGATTCCGAAGAACCGCTCGATCGAGCCGAATATGGCCCTGTGTATCATTATCGGGGTATGTCTAGCGTTATCCTCACCCACAAACTCCATTTCAAACCGCTCGGGCAGGTTGAAATCTACTTGAATAGTTGAGCACTGCCAAGCCCTGCCTATCACGTCCTTTATTTTAATATCTATTTTGGGACCGTAAAACGCTCCCCCGCCGCTGTCCACTCCGTAGGGAAGACCAACATCCGAAAGGGCCTGCTCGATGGCCTCTATCGACCTCTCCCAGTTCTCCTCGCTTCCGACGAACTTCTCCGGGCGCGTCGAAAGAAAAATCTCGTAATTATCAAACCCAAAAGTCCTCAGAAAATCCAGAGTGAGGTGAAGCACCCCGGAGACCTCCTCGCGTATCTGGTCGGGTCGGCAGAATATGTGGGCGTCATCCTGGGAAAACCCCCTCACCCTCAGAAGACCGTGAAGAACCCCCGAGCGCTCGTACCTGTACACGGTTCCTATCTCTGCCCACCTGATCGGCAGGTCCCTGTAGCTTCTCGTTTTTGACTTGTAAATCAGTATGTGGAAAGGGCAGTTCATGGGCTTTACCTGGTAATCGGAGTTCTCAACCTCCATGCACGAGAACATGTTCTGCGAGTAGAAATCCACGTGACCGCTCGTACGCCAGAGATCGAGCTTGGCCATGTGCGGGGTGTAGAGCAACTCGTAGCCCCCCGATACATGCTCCTTCTTCCAGAAATCCTCTATCACGCTTCTTACCTTTGCCCCCCTCGGATGCCAGAGGATGAGCCCGGGTCCTATTTCTTCGTTCACGCTGAAAAGATCAAGCTCCCTTCCAAGCTTGCGGTGGTCCCTTTTTTTGGCCTCCTCAAGGTCGCGCAGGTACTTGCGCAGATCTTTTTTGTCCCAGAATGCCGTTCCGTAAATTCTCTGGAGCATCGGGTTGTTCTCGTTGCCCCTCCAGTAAGCCCCCGCGGAACTCGTGAGCTTAAAGGCCTTTATGAGCCCCGTAGAGGGAAGATGCGGTCCCCTGCAGAGATCATACCAGTCAGTCTGGTCGTATATGGTTATCTCCTCCCCTTCGGGAAGATCGTTTATTATCTCAACCTTGTAGTTCTCGTTTGCACCGGAGAAAGTGGCGACGGCCTTCTCTCTGGGGACCGTTTTCCTTACAAGAGGGCAATTTTTCTTTATTACCTCAAGCATTTTCGCTTCGATATTCTCAAGATCCTCGGGAGTAAAGCCTCTTTCGAAATCAAAATCGTAGTAAAACCCGTTCTCTATCACGGGACCTATGGTGACACGGGCTTCGGGAAAAAGAGACTGGACGGCTTCGGCCAGAACGTGGGCCGTGGTGTGCCGCAGAAGCCCCAAAGATGCTTCGGTATTGCTTTTTACGGGCAGAAGATCGCAGTCGCCTTCAAGGCGGTGCCAGAAATCAACAACCTGGCCATCCACTACGGCGCCTACGGCGCGTTTGTCTGTGTCAAGCTCCGCGAGCGCTTCCCCGACGGTCGTTCCCGAAGAAAAAGTGCCCTGCTTTCCGTCGATATTTACCTGTATATCCAACCGATTCTTCCTCTGGATTCTATGGTGAGCACGGCAGGATTTGAACCTGCGACCCCTTGCACGTCAAGCAAGTGCTCTGCCACTGAGCTACGTGCTCAAAAACTTGGTATTGTCTTTTAGTTGTCCTTGGTTGTCAAATAACTGCGAAGAGTTAATCCATAATAAGGACAAAAACAACGTTGAAGCAGGGTCTCCAGTGGACTCTTTCGCTATGCCCATTCATTGAGTTTTTGCTCCGCCTCTTTTAAGGGAATAAGCTCCACGCCCGAGACAAATGGTTTCAGAGAACCTGTTAAGCTGGATCCAATTTCATCGAACACTCGAAAATCAGAGGCAACCCCATCGGTAACTATAACCCAGAAATGAATCTCCTTGCCTTCTATCAGATTTTTCGCGTCCGCATCCTTTGAAACAAGACAACATAAAAGCAGTAGGCTTGCATAGGCCTTCAGACGATTTTCATCCCTGATTTTTTCCACGATTTTTCGGTGCAGGATTTTTCTGGCCTGATCGTCATCCTGCATAAAGCGAAAGAGCTTATTTTCCAGATCCTCTTTTGCTCTTCTAAGATTTGAGTCCTCTATCAACAGGACTTTATCTCTATTTTCTTCTGCGAGAATGTAATCACAAGAATGAAAACTTCCCATTTTAAATTGATCCTTTAGTCTGATTCCTTCCTCGCCGCAAGGCTTGTCAACAGCGTAGGCCTGTAAGGGGAACTTTTGTACATCTTTATTTAAATGTTCAACTTCCAGTGGACCCAAAAAATATTGTAAGGATTTCAATATTACAGCCCTTCCATGTGCAGGTCAGTGAATGGTTTGGTTAGTTCCTCTTTGATGCCCGCCAGTTTGGAATCAAAATCATCATAGCCTTTAACACCGGTCGCCGAAAAATGATTTAATGCAATAATCTCTTTGTTTTGAGGATGATTTTTCACTTCAGTTTCAAGGAATTTAAGAATATCAACGCTATGGGTTGCAACCACAACGTTAACCCCCAAACGCGCCAATGCAAAAAGCGTTCTGGCCATTTTAACCTGCCAGGAAGGATGCAGGTGCGCTTCCGGCTCATCGATAAAAAGAAAGGTGCCCTCATCTATGATTTTGCGCTCGATAAGCAATGCAAGAATGCCGAGGTTGATAACTCCCATTGCGGTCAGAGACAAAGGAAAGCTGCGACCGTTTTCATGAAAACCTAATTCTCCTGTATCGGAAATCACGAGTTCTCCGCCCATAACCTGTTCTGGTACCAGCTTTTCATACAGTTTCGGGAAAGCAGCATCGCCAGAGCGCGGCACTCTTAAGATCCTCGCCAGATCATTAAAATAACCGGGAACACCTGTCAATCTGTCGCTTTCCGCAGGATGGTAAAAATACCGAAATTCCCCGGCGGTCTCCAGAGCTGGTTTCAATTTCCAGTAAACGGGTGACTCCAGATAAATAACTCTTGAATAATGCTGAAGCCTTTTAAAACCGGATACCCAGATTTTATCAAGATCAACAAAGTCTCCATTTTTCAGATGAAATTTCCCGACGCCTTCAATAAGAATCTCTGAAGCTTTTTTCGGTTCTGTTCTGAGAGAAGAGAGGCCTGACACCTGAAAATTATGAATCAAGTTTCGAAAGATGCTGTGTCGTATCCCATTGATAAGAAGTTTCCGACCATCTATTCCTTTAATTTCTTCGCACAATTTATCAAGCATGTCCCTTGTCGCATCCAAACTCTTATCAAAGGAATCTTCGGGAACCCTTAGTTTACGCAACCGCTTCTTGACTTTCGGTTCAGCGTTTGCAAACATTCGGGGTAATTCTTCCGCATTTCTGACGACCTCGCTTAACAGACCCTCAACCTCTTCAAAATTATCAATAGAGCATGTCTTGATTATTTCCTCCATCCTGTCTATCTGGGTATTCAGGGCAGCCAAAGGAGAATCTTCTTCCTCGTAAGCAGGTCTTTTCAATCCAGACAACGCATCTCTCAGAGATTTTGTCAGAACATTGAAATAAACCAACGCGTGATTGGCATTCATTCCGTTAAAAATCGAATATAGCAACTTTGAAACAGAACTCTTGCCAGTGTTGTTAGGTCCAGCGAATACAGTGAACTGCCCTATTCGTATTTCCGCGTCAGACAGTTTTCCAAAATTCTTGATTTCCAGTTTAAATGACATTTTCCCGCCTTGAGACAAACGCGTTGGATATTAACCAGCAAAAAGCATAAAGCAATCCCGCATGTTCGCAAACGTAACCATATCAGTACACCGACACGACCATATAACACAAAGACAACAATCGGGCCAATTCCTTGACATTCAGGGCCGAGAACTCGTTCCGCGCATTTGAGAATGACTGTGGTTTCGGGTAGTTTCACCATTCAGTCAAAGCATCCCGCAAAAACGGGAATCAAGTGACGGGACCATTCGTAAAACTATACTCAGCACGGACTTCATCGGGCCCGGAGAAGCCAGAAGGGGCAAGGTAAGGGATATCTACGATCTCGGCGAGCGTATCGTGATGATAGCCACCGACCGCATTTCAGCCTTCGACGTGATACTTCCCAACGGAATACCCGCAAAAGGCGAAGTCCTGAACCGAATCTCAGAGTTCTGGTTTAAAAAAACAGAGAATATCATCCCAAATCACATGATCTCAACAGACCCCGGTGATTTCCCCGAACCCTTCTGCAACCACTCCGAGACGCTTGCCGGGCGCTCCATGCTCGTGAAAAAGACCGACCCGCTTCCCGTTGAGTGCGTCGTAAGAGGCTATATAAGCGGTTCGGGGTGGGAGGAGTACAAAAAAACCGGTTCCGTCTGCGGCATCCCCCTGGGGGAAGCTCTCGTTGAGTCGCAGAAGCTCCCGGAACCCATCTTCACACCGTCAACCAAGGCCGAGCAGGGAAACCACGACGAGAACATAACGTTCAGTGAAGTGCGCGACATGATAGGAGGGGAACTCACGGACAGGGTACGGGACACGAGCATCGGGATCTACACTGCCGCCGCCAGGGTAGCCGAGGAGAAAGGAGTGATAATAGCCGACACTAAATTCGAGTTCGGCATAGACCCAGACACAGAAGAACTGATCCTGATAGACGAAGCCCTGACGCCGGATTCCTCAAGATTCTGGCCCCTTGCGGACTACGCACCCGGAGGACCGCAAATGAGTTTTGACAAGCAGTTCGTAAGGGATTACCTCAAACAGACGGGCTGGGACAGGAACCCCCCGGCTCCCGAACTCCCGCCCGAAATAGTGAGGAAAACAAGCGAAAAGTATCTTGAGATGCTCAGGCTTTTCTGCGGAGGATAGGGTTTTGGGAAAGACGAATTCTCCATGCAACGGCATATGCATAATGGACGAGGACACGGGACTCTGCGTCGGATGTCTTCGCACAAGCGAGGAGATAGCGGGCTGGGAGGATTATTCAGAGGAGCAGAGAGCGGAAGTCATGCGTGAGGTAACGCAGCGCGAAGCGGAGCGGGATCAGTGAAAACCGTGAGCATCCTTGGCTGCGGCTGGCTCGGAGAGCCCCTTGGCCTATCTCTTAAGGAAGCGGGTTTTTCGGTAAGAGGGTCGGCAAGAAAACCCGAGGGGCTCACCGCCCTTTCGGAAAAGGGGATAGAGGCCTACCTTATAGATATAGCCCCCGAGGTAAACGCGGAGAGGGGGGATGAATTCTTTTCCTCTGACGTTCTTTTCATAAACTTTCCCCCCGAGCGAAGAGACGACATCGAGACCTACCATAAAAAGCAGATCGAAAATCTCATCGAAGCGATACCGATCCCCCGGGGGAAAATGGTCATCTTCGCCAGTTCAACCTCGGTCTATCCGAACACAAACGGAGTCGTGAGGGAAGAGGACTCCCTCCATCCCGACAAGCCGTCGGGAAAGGCTCTTCTGGGAGTGGAGAGGCTTTTAATGGATAGCCCTGAACTCGATGCGACCGTGATACGTTTTTCAGGACTCATGGGCTACGACAGGGCTCCAATAAAATCGATCAGAAGAAAAAAACTGGTTCTAAACCCCGACTGCCCCCTTAACCTCATACACCGCGACGACTGCATAGCAATCGTCCGAAGCGTAATAGATCTTGACGTGAGAAACACTGTGCTTAACGCCACCTGCGACGAACATCCCACAAGAAGGGAGTATTACTCCCGCGAAGCCCAGAAATACGGAATCCCGCCGCCGCTTTTCGAAACGGAAAATCCCCCGCAATACAAGATAGTCTCGAACGAAAAACTGAAGAGAACACTCGGGTACAGACTCATTTACCCGGATCCGCTTGGCATACCCTGAAAGAGACAAAAGCTATATGAAAAACGTCTAAAGGCATCTTACAGTCAATTGTCGGTTCCCGCGGAAAATATTTTCGCTTGAAATCCCGATTATAACTCGTACTTCCAAATGTATTTCTCCCGAGGCATGGTAACATGCTTAATGGTTTTACGTCAGGAACAGGATGCGTTATTCCTAGAGAAAAAGAAGTCGAACTGAGGTAATGGTCAGAGCAATCCGTTTCACACGCCAACCATTTCTGCCTGGAATTTATACCGCTGAAGCCGAAGCGACAACAATGGCGGAAAGCGGGGTAAAGGAGCGCGGTGCAGTTACAACCCGTCGCGAAGTAGTGGACTTCATTCTTGATCTGACGGAATACACGACTGACAAGGTGCTTTACAAGCAGCGCCTGCTTGAACCTTCTTTCGGCGATGGCGAATTCCTCCTGGCTGCCGTGGAACGTCTTCTGGCCACTTGGCGCAATTATGAAGTTCCCGACACTGCCCTGCAAGATGCTATCTGTGCGGTGGAATTACATCACCCTACCTTTGAAAGAACTCGCGAGCGTTTGGACAACATTCTCTCCCGGGAAAAACTCACGGCAGAGACGCGGACCGCATTACTGAACAGGTGGTTAACTCAAGGAGACTTTCTTTTGGAATCTATAAACGGCCATTTTGATTATGTGGTCGGCAATCCGCCTTATGTAAGACATGAAATGATTCCCGACGTCTTGATGAAGGAATACCGGCGTCGGTTTACCACGATTTTCGACCGCGCGGACATATATATCCCATTCATTGAAAAATCCCTGTCGCTATTGTCCAAAGATGGAACACTGGGATTTATCTGCGCGGACAGGTGGATGAAAAACCGATACGGGGGACCTCTTCGTAAACTGGTGGCAGAAAATTATCGCTTAAAATTCTACGTGGACATGGTTGATACACCTGCCTTCAATTCCGATGTTATTGCCTATCCGGCGATAACAATCATCTCCAAAGAACCCTCAGGCCCAACTCGTCTCGCCCGCCAACCTGAGATCAGCGTTGACGGTCTGGCCGCTTTATCTCAGAAGATGTTGTCCCAAAAAACAGCCGATACAGAAGACGTGGAGGAAATTAGCGGAGTCGCAGCAGGGACCGAACCATGGATATTGGAGTCCTTTGACAGATTGGCTTTAGTACGGCGGATTGAACGAGAGTTTCCTTCGCTCAAAGATGCCGGCTGCGATGTGGGAATCGGAGTAGCCACAGGTGCGGACAAGTTTTTCATCGCACCGTTTGACGCACTTGACGTTGAGGAGGGTCGCAAGCTTCCCCTTGTCACTACGCGCGACATTGTCTCGGGACAAGTGCGGTGGCAGGGATACGGTGTCATTAACCCGTTTGATGATGAAGGCGGTCTTGTCTCTTTAGACGACTATCCGAAGCTGGCAGATTATTTCAGGCGCCATGAGCATGAAATCAGGAAACGTCATATCTCCAGAAAGAGTCCGCATAGCTGGTACAGAACAATTGACCGCATCTATCCGGCACTGGCAAAACAGCCGAAACTGCTGATTCCGGACATCAAAGGGGAAGCGCAGATAGTATACGAAGACGGGATATTTTACCCGCACCATAATCTCTACTACATAACCTCGAAACGGTGGGATTTGAAGGTGCTGCAGGCCGTTTTGCGGTCAGGTATCGCTGAACTGTTCGTAAGCACCTACTCAACGAAAATGCGCGGAGGATATCTCCGTTTTCAGGCTCAGTACCTGCGTCGCATACGCATACCGTTCTGGGAAGATGTGCCGGAACATCTTCGTTGTGAACTTGCCACCACAGTCAAAAACAGGGACATCGGTAAACGTAATGAAGCAATCTTTGAGTTATACGGAATGAAGGGAAATGAGCGTCTTGCCTTCTGCGGAACCGGAAACTGAAAAATTATGGCACTTGATTTTGCAAACTACGAGAAAAAAACTGCAACAGCGGTAAGAAAGTTCTGGAAAAACCGAGAAGCAGCGCGCAAGCGACAAGTCGACTCCGGAAGAACCGATCAAGGGGAGCGCGCAAGCGTCACGGCCGGAAAGAATATGGACGGTTTTCTCGACCTGGTCTCCAGTCTTGTCCGTAGAAACGGTATGAAGGATGCAAAAGTTCTGAAACAAGGACGCGTATTGACTCTTCCCGGTTATTTCCGTCCAACAAAGATCTGGGATTTGCTGATATTAAGGAGAGGCCGCCTAGTTGCGGCCATCGAGTTAAAATCACAGGTCGGCCCCTCATTCGGCAACAATTTTAACAACCGCGCGGAGGAAGCTATAGGAACCGCTGTCGATCTGTGGACGGCCTATCGTGAAGGTGCATTCGGTGAACAGTCGCGACCACTCCTAGGGTGGCTTATTCTTCTTGAAGATACGCCTGCATCCCGCAACCCGGTAAAAAATCGATCTCCCCATTTCCAGCTGTTGCCGGATTTTCAGAATGCTTCCTATGCGGATCGCTACGACGTTTTCTGCAAAAAACTCGTTCAGGAACGACTCTATTCGGCTGCATGTGTTCTAATGTCCCCCCACTCCGCCGCACGTACCGGTAAATACGTCGAGATGAGCAAGGCAACCGGCCTCCATGTCTTTGTAACGGAACTCGCAGGCCATATAGCCGCCGAAGCGGTGAGATAATTCTCTATACAGTTCCCTACGCAACAGAAGTCTGATTTCTTGACTTCCTTGTAAAAATGCTTACATGGTATATTTTCTAGTTATACAGAAGAACAGGAGATTAGTCACGTACCATGAGCGATTTCCCAGTACTGGTATGGAAGGAGGAGAACATTTACGTAACTGGTTGTCCAATCACATCAGTTTCAACTTTTGGGGATACATATGAGGAAGCAATGGAACTGTATATTGAAGACTTGTCGGAATCGGAGATTGAAGAGTTGGCAGCTCTTGCCCGTCCGTTAAGCTATAATTCCGTGAAGCTTTCACTCAGAAGAGAGGAAGCTTGAGCCGCTTGACCCCACTGTCTTTTCAAGAAGTTAGAGAAATCCTGATGCAATGGGTTTTTGCTTTTAAAAGTGCTAAAGGAAGTCATATGAAATATGAAAACAAAAAAGCAGGGAGAACTGTAATTGTTCCAAAGCATGCCAATAAAGATATTCCTGTTTCTACCATCCAGAGGATCATAAAGCGGTCTGGCTTTTCAAGAGATCTTTTTATAAAGCAATGAGACGCGAACCAAAGATCATATCCCACATTCCAGGAATTTTGGGGCAAATAGACGACGATATGTTTTCGGGTGGATACCGCAAGAACTCTAAACACGATGCGTAGTTTCTCCCGCGCGACAGCCTAAATGTCTATGGACGGAATCAGGGAACTCGAACTTGAGAACATAGAAGCGGTAAAGGTCCTCTACGGGGAACTTAACTCGAATCTCAAGGAAATAGAGAACGAATTCGACATAAGCATTCACACGCGGGGCAACAAGGTCACTCTCAAGGGAAATGAGGAGAGTACCGCTGAGGCGGGAATGCTCATGGGGCAGATGTACTCTCTTATAGAGAAGGGGTACGTTCTCCAGCCTTCTGACATAAAGATAGCGAAGAGACTTCTAAGCCAGAAAGACGCCTCCCTCGAAGAGATATTCCTCGACACGGTCTGCATATCCGTACGGAAAAAAATAATAAGCCCCAAGACAATAAACCAGAAACTCTACATCGACGCCATAAGAAGAAACGACATGGTGTTCGGCATAGGACCGGCGGGAACGGGGAAAACCTATCTGGCGATGGCGATGGCCGTCTCGGCGTTTACGAACAAGAAAGTAAACAGAATAGTGCTCGCCCGGCCCGCCGTGGAGGCCGGAGAGAAGCTGGGATTTCTTCCCGGCGACCTCCAGGAGAAGGTGAATCCGTACCTGCGGCCCCTTTTCGACGCTCTTTACGACATGATGGATTTTGAGAAGGCAAACAGGCTGATTGAGAAAAACATGATTGAAATCGTCCCGATAGCCTACATGAGGGGAAGAACGCTGAATGACGCGTTCATAATTCTCGACGAAGCGCAGAACACGACAGCGATACAGATGAAGATGTTTCTTACAAGGCTAGGGTTCGGCTCAAAAACGGTCATAACGGGAGACATCACCCAGATAGACCTTGGGAGGGATCAGAACTCCGGGCTGATCGAAGCCATGAACATTCTCTCCGGAATAAAGGGAATCGAGTTCGTCAATTTCTCTAAAACCGACGTCATAAGGCATCCTCTCGTAATGAAAATAATAGACGCGTACGAAAAAATTAAGGATAATGTCAGCGGACGTACCCCGTAACAGGAGAAAACAGATGAAAACACTCGCCGTATTTCTTCTCGCAGCCATGCTTCTTGCTCCCTCGTGCAAAAGATGGGAGAATCCGGCGACTTCCATGATCTCGACCGATAAATCCGTGGCGGTTCTCGTAATTAACCCTTCGGTATACACGATGCAGGAAGTGCGCGTCAGAGGAAAGGTGTGGGAGATTGAAACGATGGGAGAACCGGCAGAATCGGCGACTTTCAAGCTCGCCGACAGCGACGGAAACTACATAACCGTCGTCTGGGAAAAAGAACTCTCTTTTGCAGAGGGCGACATAGTGGAAGCTTCGGGCCTTTTCGACAGCAACTTCATCTCATCTGAGAACAGGTTTGACCCCAAGCTTGCGGCGCAGTCGATCAGGGTTCTCAAAGAGGACTGACTACCGGGAAAATACGCAGTCTTTCAGCTCCAGGTACATGTCGCGCTGCGGCCCCACCGAAACGATCCAGACCGGAACTCCGGTCAGTTCCTCAACCCTCTTTATGAAACCAAGGGCGTTTGGAGGCAGCTGTTCGGCGCTCTTTATCCCGGCAAGGTCCTCATCCCACCCGTCCATCTCCTCGTATGAGGGCTTGCAGTTCTCAAGAACGGAGAGGCTTGCGGGAAAGTCCTTCATGCTCGATCCGTTATATCCGTAGCTCGTGCATATCTTTACTTTTTCAAAACCCGAAAGCACGTCAAGCTTCGTAAGGGCAATGGCGGTTACGCCGTTTGTTCTAAGCGCATAGTTAAGCGCGACTGCGTCAAGCCATCCGCACCTTCTGCTTCTCCCCGTGGTAGCCCCGTATTCCTCTCCTTCCCTTCTGAGGGCATCCTGTATCTCGCCCGATTCCTCCGTTGGAAAGGGACCTTCCCCGACCCTGGTGGTATACGCCTTAGCGACTCCCACTATGGAGCTTACGAGCGCCGGTACCGCTCCGGTCCCGGAAAACACGCCCCCGAGACCCGCGTTTGACGACGTGACGTAGGGATAAGTGCCGAAATCGATATCAAGAAGTGATCCCTGAGCCCCTTCAAAAAGGATCCTCTTGCCCTCATCGCCGCTTCTGCGGATAATCGCGGAGACATCCGCGATGAAGGGTCCGAGAACCTCGCCGTACCCGACGTACTCTTCATACACGCTCTCGGGATCAAGGGGTTCCGCCCCGAGAACCTTCTCTATATACGCGTTTCTCTCGGTCATGACGGAAACGAGTCTGTGGCGAAAGGCTTCGGGTTCGGTAAGATCAAGCATCCTTATGCCCCGCCTCGCGTACTTGTCTTCGTAGACCGGGCCTATTCCCCTTCCGGTAGTGCCTATTTTCCTTCCGCTTGCGCGCCGCTTCTCCCTGAGCAGGTCTATTTCCCTGTGATAGGGCATTATCACGTGGGCCCTGTCGCTTACGAGAAAATTAGAGGGTCTCACCGGATATCCGGCACTTCTGAGCGCGTCTATTTCCGCGACCAGCACCTTGGGATCAACGACCACCCCGTTTCCGATAAGAGACAGGCTGTTTTCCCTGAGTATGCCCGAGGGCACGTGGTGGAGTATGATCTTCTTTCCGTCCGTAACAATGGTGTGACCCGCGTTGTTTCCGCCCTGGTATCTCACCACCAGGTCGGTCCTTGAGGCTATGAGATCCACTATCCTTCCCTTGCCCTCATCCCCCCACTGCGTACCCAGGACCACTATGCTCGGCAAGCCTAGAGACCTCCTTCGGTAAGAAGTTCCTCGAGATTGGAGAATTCCCTGATGGACCCGGTCCGGGATTCGACCAGCTTTATCTCGGAAGAAGATTCAAGCTCTATGATTCCGTATGTGGCGAACGAACCGTCCCCGTCGAAGAAATTATTGGAATCGATCATGCCCGCGTAGCTTCCGGTTAAGTCAAGTATGACCTTGAAGCTGCTTGAGCGCAGCCATTCGGCAAGCCTTATGGCGTCACTTCTTAGATCCTGGCTTTTGGGCACTATTATGAAATGGACCTGGTTCTCGCCGTCGCTGCTCTTGGTGTTCTGCATAAGCGCCTCGGCGTCTATCGCGAATCCCGCGGCGGGGACGCTGCGCCCGTACCGGCTGACCAGGCCGTCGTACCTGCCGCCCGTAACCAGGGAAGCGGGAGCGACGGACGATATTACCTCGAAAGTAACTCCGGTGTAGTACTCAAAACCCTTGACCTCCACAAGATCAACCGATATGTCGCATTCGATATTGTATTCCTCAAGCACTGAGATCACAGAGACGATTTCCTCGATGCAGAGCTTGAATCTCTCGTTCCGGGCGGCCCTGCGAAGGATACCGGCATCGCCGTAGTAATCAGAAAGGGAGAAAAGAACATCCTTTACGTCCGCGGGAATCCCGGAGGGCTCCACTATGCTTCTTATCCACTCCTGGTCCTTTTTCACGAGAGCTTGGACAAGCTCGTCCCTTATTTCCCCGGCGTCGCGAAGAACCGCGTCAAGAATGCCCGTATGCCCGAGGTTCAGGGTTATTTTTTTAAGGCCGAGACGGTTAAGCGATTTAAGGGCCAGCGCGATTATCTCGGAATCCCCTTCAGTCGAACTAAGCCCCAGAATCTCGCAACCGAGCTGAAAGACTTCCCTCTCCTTGCCGCTGCCCTTCTCCTCGTACCTCACCACCCTTCCCGAATAGCAAAGCCTGAGGGGGTAGCGATAATCGCTTAACTGCGTGGCGACCATGCGTCCGATCTGGGGAGTAATGTCGGGGCGCAGCACCACGATTTCACCCGTGTGCGGATCGACAAACTTCATCAGCCTGTGCTTGAAGTCTTCCCCGATGCCCGCGGACATGGTGTCAAGATACTCGAAAAGAGGGGTTATAACCCTCCTGTACCCCCAGTAGGAAAACTCCTCAAGGAGCACGCTCTCTATCCGCTTGAGGTTCTCTGCCTTTACGGGACCGAAATCCTTCACTCCCTGGGGCAGTGTCAAAAATCTATTCATCTGAAAAACTGACTTGGGTTACCGAAATAATATTCTCTACGGTCAAAATCTCCTGGATAACTTCTTCGCTAACCTCGGTATCGACATTGGTAAAAACTATGGCTTCCCCGCCGGCGGATTTTCTTCCAAGGTGCATCCGGCCGATATTTACGCCGTTTTTCCCGAGAACAGTACACATGGAACCTATGAAGCCCGGGCGGTCGTAGTTGTGGCTCACGAGCAGGAATCCCTCGGGAACGATGTCGATCTCGACTCCGTTCACCTTGACTATCCTCCCGTGGTTCCCGCCGAAAACGCTTCCCGAAATCTCGTTGGTCGCCTCGCGGGTCGTAACGGTCACGGTAATGAGGTTCGTGTACTGGCTCATGGACGCGGATTTTGACTCCACTACCTTTATTTTTCTTTCCTCGGCTATCGACGGAGCGTTAACGTAGGTCACCGAGATATCCATCATGTGCGAGAGAAAGCCTTTCAGCACCGAAACCGTCAGGTACCCGCAGTCCATTTCGGCCGCCTCTCCCTCGTAAGTCACCTCTACAGTGCGGACCGCGCCCTTGCAGATCTGCCCGTGAAGACTGCCTATCTTCTCGCAGATTGACATGTACGGTTTCATGACGGCAAGCTGTTCCGTTGTAAGCGACGGCATGTTAACCGCGTTTCTGACGACCCCTTTCTGCGCGAAATCTATAAGCTGCTCCGCCATGGTGGTCCCGACCTTTATCTGCGCCTCCTCCGTAGAAGCGCCTAGGTGCGGGGTGAGCACTATGTTTTCATCGACCGAGAGAACAGGGTTTTCGGGGTCTATGGGCTCTTTTGTGTAAACGTCAAACGCCGCCCCTCCCACCCTGCCTTCGCGAAGGGCCTCGACCATGTCCGCCTCGTTAACTATCCCCCCTCTGGCGCAGTTAATCACTATCACACATTCTTTCATCTTCTCAAAAGACTCAGAGTTCACCAGATCCCTCGTCTCGTCCGTAAGAGGCGTGTGCACCGTTATAACGTCCGAGCGACGGAAAAGCTCATCCAGGGAGACAAGCTCGATGCTGAGTTTCTTCGCGGCTTCCTTGCTCAGGTAAGGATCGTACGCGATCGCCTTCATCTTAAGACCCATAGCCCGCTCCGCCACCAGCTTTCCTATGTTTCCCAAGCCCACAAGGCCTATCGTCTTTCCGTGGACCTCCACCCCCTTGTACCTGTTTCTCTCCCACTTGCCCGATTTTATCGAGGAGTGGGCCTGGGGAATCCTTCTGGCGAGGGAAAGCAGCAGTGCGATTGTGTGCTCCGCAGTGGTTATCGAGTTTGACTCGGGGGTGTTCATAACGGCCACCCCGTTTCTGGTCGCGGCGTCAAGGTCTATGTTGTCTATCCCTATTCCGGCGCGTCCTATGATCCGAAGCCTGCCGCCCGAAGCCTCTATAACTTCCCTGGTAACCTTCGTAGCGCTTCTTACCACGAGGCCTTCGTAGTACTTTATTATCTCTGCAAGCTCGTCGGGAGAGATGCCTTTTCTCTCGTCAACCTCGACCCCCTCGGCGGCCTTAAGAAGCTCAAGGCCCTGCTTGGCAAGTCCGTCGGTTATAAGTATTTTCAAGAGATTCCTCCGGGATGGCGGGATAAAAACCACTAAGATAATAGTTAAACGAAAGACAATGTCAATCAGCCGGGCCGCGTTTTCGGAGCTGGCAAAAAGAACCCGCAGGGAAGCGCGAAATTGTTAAAAACCGCGATTTGGGTTACCCTAACCTGCCGTAATGAAAGAAGAAACCGGCATGAATTTTCTTGAGCACGCAGAAGAACTCAGAAAAAGAATCATATATTCCCTGATTCCGATACTCGTCTTCTTCGTCCCCTGCTACATTTTCTCAAAAGAGCTGTTCTCTCTGCTCATGGGACCCATAATAAGGAACCTGCCCGAGGGAAGCTCCCTCATATTCACGCGCCCGGCCGAGGGGTTTCTTACCTATCTCAAGGTATCGCTGTTTTTCTCCTTCTTTCTCTCCGTTCCGTTCATTCTCTATAACGCCTGGCATTTCGTTTCCCCCGCGCTCTACAAGAAGGAAAAAAGGGTCGTTATTCCGCTTGTTGTGTTCGGAACGCTGTTTTTCATCATCGGCGCGCTTTTCTGCTACTTCGTCGCCGCCCCGCAGGGACTTCGGTTTCTGCTCGGCGAATACACTACAGAGTACGTAAAGGCGTTTCCCAGCATAAAGGAGGCGCTATCGTTCCTTACGGCGCTTATGATAGGTTTCGGGCTCGTGTTTGAGTTTCCGCTTATAGTCTTCATCCTCTCAAGGCTCGGGCTTGTGACGGCGGGATTTCTCGCGAGGAACAGAAAATACGCGTTTTTGATAAACGCCATTCTCGCCGCTTTCATAACACCTACCACGGACGCCGTATCGATGATGTTCATGCTCGTTCCTCTTTTCATCTTCTACGAGCTTGGAATAATTATCGCAAAAATATTCGCAAAGAAAAAACCTGAGACAGAACCGGCCGGAGAGGAATTCGGTTAAGTGAAAAGACCTGACCCTTGACCGGGAGTCCCCGCCGCAACGCGGAAAAGGAGAGAAAAATGCCAGCAATTCCCACTATCGGTGTATTGGGTACCAGTTGCTGAGCAACTGGTAGTTTTTCATGATTTTCATCCATGATTCAAGCATCACAGATCTGAATAATCCCTCAATTGCCGTAGCCATTCACATATTCCAACCGATTTTTGAATACCATTTTAACCTCTGCACGCAACTATCCATCTCTACAGAAACGGAATCCACCCCGGAACCCACTACTCGTTCGGGGTGAGTTCAGTGTGCTGATGACCATGTACAATGCTCATATACAAAGTCTCCCAGTCAGGGACGATAAAATCCAGAATAAACCTCCTTATCTTGTCCCTCAGGTACTTGAGCCTCTCCATGTTCTCCAAGGTTGCCATAAATAATCCGCAGCACCTCATCTCTATCTGATCAATCAGAAACGCAAGCAACATCAGATTGCCGAACACTCCCGAAAGATGCTTGTTGCCGTGCCCGAAGTTGTGCTCAAAATGATAACCCTGATTCTTAAGCGTATTGAATGTCTCATTCTCTATTCTCCACCTCGCTCGCCCCGCCCTCATTATCTTCATCACATTATTGCGGTTCAACTCTATGTCAGTAACCCAGGAAAAACGCATGGTACTGCTCTGTGGGTTCTTCTTTGTCCCGGGCCTTGTCTCATGATACTCAAGGAAATTAACCTTCAACCCCTTGTTCGACGCGTTAAGCGATACGTTGTTTACGTATCTGAACCTGTGCCGTATTCCATTCTCTCCCTCCATCTCCACTTCCTCGGTATCAGCTCTGCTGTCTGCCTGTTTGAACAAATACTTGTTACCTTTCTCCTTCGCCCCAAGTATAAACCTCAGATCATTGCTGATCAGGTGCCTTATATGCGGAGCGTTTGCAGCTAGCGCGTCTTCAAGCACTATGAGCTTCAGATGTGGATGCTCCCTCCTTAAATCCTCTATGAACCTTTTTGCCGCGTTTCTCTCGCAGTCGTTCTTTTTTGCCCCGTCAGTTTTCAGTATCCCCTCGGGAGCTAACGGAAATACTTGCTTGTGCTCAGGGTGCACTATAGCCCCGCACAGCATTTGATGATAATACGTAACGCTGCCGTCGCGGTGATGCTTCTCACAGCAGTTCTCGCAATGCACACTCGGAGAAGAGAAAAACCCCGTGCCGTCTAATGAGAGCAGGTAGTGACCGTCTATATACTCGTATCCACAAAGCCCCTTTCCCCTTTGCAGTTCACTCAGCAGACGCTTGAAAGCTCCGCGCAGTGTTGTGGGCGAAAGCTCGTCAAGACGCTTTCTCATCCCCGAATCCGATGGAGCTTCTTCGATTCCAAACAGATTCTTCAGATTGGCACGCACTGTTTTCTCTGAGTGGACGGCTTTATCGAATTCAAGAAGGGAAGAGTGTTTGAGGGAAAACACCGCAAGTCCCGATATAAGGTAATCCGCAAGAGTGAAACTCCGGCCCGTGATGGTGTCATCTATTTCTTCAAAACAGTCACGAACAGTTTTAAGCAGACCGGGTTTGCTCAGCTTTTTGCGCAATTTGCGCGCAGTTTTTTTCTTCACAGTCCACCTCCGGTAGCAAACTATGGTTGTTGTTCCTGAAAATCAGTTTACCATATATTACGAACACAGTCTGTGTTGATTTATGGGGAAAGTGTCGGAGATTCGGGGAATTCTGCCTGAAAACGGAGTGAAAGTTTACGAAAACAAAATCCCCAACCCCTTTGTTTTAAGGAGTTTTAGGACTTAGTGGGAATTGCTGGAAAAATGACAAGAAAAAAACCTAAGGACCTCATGCATCCCGTCACCTACAAGCGGGAGAACGGGAAATTCGACGTCAACTGGTACCTCAAGGAAGACAGGTCGAACTGGGTGCTTCCGAAGGTGCTTCGCGAACAGGCTCAAGCGCTGGGCAAAAAGCCCTTTCTTCAGTTCGGATACAGAAAGCCGCTTAGCTTCTACCAGACAAACCGTCTCGCTAACCGCGTGGCAAACGCCCTTTGCGCCCTCGGCGTTGAAAAGGCGAAGAAAGTCGCCGTCTATATGCCGAACTCCGATGCCTACGTAATAACGTGGTTCGGAATCCTCAAGGCCGGAGCCGTGATGGTACCCATAAACACGGCCTACAAGATGGATTTTCTTGAATACATAATCGACAGTTCGGATGCCGATGTGCTTTTCATAGCGGAAGAGTACCTGGACCGGATGCCCCCCATAGCGAAGAATCTCTCCAAGCTTCGCCATGTCATAGTCTGGACAAGAAGCGGGAGCAAGAAGTTTAAAAGACACGGATACAGGTTCCGCAAGATGATCTCCTACTCAGAATTCATAAACTCGGGCTCGGGCAGGGAACCGGACGTCGAGGTTACCTTCATGGATTACGCAAGACTCATGTACACCTCCGGCACAACGGGCCGCTCAAAGGGGGTCATGAGACCTTGCGCCGCCGATTACAGCAGCGCAAGGAACTATGCCGAGATAATGGACGTCGGCCCTCATGACGTGTGTTTTACGTGTCTTCCGCTTTTCCATTCAAACGCCATGGTGATGACCGTCTACCCGGCGCTGATAAAGGGAGCGAAAACCGTAGTGGAGGAGAAATACAGCTCAAGCCGCTTCTGGAAATGGATGGTCGACCACGGGGTGACAAAGTTCAACACCGTGGGAACCATGTCGTATTTCCTCTGGAACACCCCTCCCGTGCCGGAGGAAGGGCAACATAAAATAAAGCTCGTTCTCGGCTCACCCGCCCCCCACGACATGATAGAAGAGTTCATGGAGCGCTTCGGGATAAAGTTCATGGAAGGTTACGGACTGACGGAAATAGGCCAGTGCACCTGGATGAGGCCCGGAGAGCCTTTCAGGGTGGGATCCTGCGGAAAGGAAGCCCCAAACTACGAGATAAAGGTCGCCGACCCGGAGACAGACGAGGAGGTGCCGAGGGGAAGCATAGGGGAGATCATAGTGCGCCCAAGAATCCCGAACGTGATGCTTCACTACTATCACAAGATGCCCGAGAAGACCGTCGAGGACTTCAGAAACTTCTGGTTCCACACGGGCGACGCGGGAAGAATGGACAAGGACGGCTACATATACTTTGTCGACAGGGTCAAGGACTACATAAGAAGACGGGGCGAGAACATAAGCTCCTTCGAGGTGGAGAAAATCGTCAACTCCCACCCCGACGTCGAGGAATCGGCGGCGATAGGCATAAAGTCAGAAGCCGGGAAATACGCGGAAGATGAACTCATGATACTAGTGATTCCGAAGGAAGGAAAAGAGGTAGATCCCCCGGAACTGATGGACTACCTGCAGCCGAGGATGCCCTACTTCATGATTCCAAGGTTCATAAGGTTCGTAGATTCCTTCCCCAAGACCGGCACGCAGAGAACCCAGAAGAACAAGCTGCGGGAACAGGGAGTTACGAAAGATACCTGGGACATGGTAGAAGCCGGCTACAAGTTAAAAAGGTAAAAACACAGTGTCTTGGAAAGAGAAGATCGATTCCTTCCGCCCACAGTCGCTCCTGCCGCTCTTCTTTTCTCTTGCCCGGGCTGCAAGTTCTCAGAAACCACTATGACAAAGAAAGAGCGGGTAATTAATTGTTACAAAAGCGGAGTTCTGCAAACGAAACGGCATACAGTGTTTGTATCCTGTCACTACCACACAGTTGACTCGAAGAATCGGGTGATTTTCTACGGTTCCAGCCGAAACAGGCGTTCATTTTCAATCATAACACATAAGATCAAGTCACTGGAAAGAAGATAAGAAGTTGCGGATGGATGATTTGAAGGAAAATTCCGGATTATCGAACAGTTTCACCACAAAGCCGGTGATTTTACGCGCACCGGACCCCCCGTTGCTTAATGCGACAACAGATCAGACCTCTTCATTGCCTCAGCGTATTCCAGTCCCGCCTGGTAATAAGTGTAACCCTGCCATATCTTCAACGTACCGGGCAGAGGCTGGCGCTTTGACGGTATGAATCCCGCGTACATCCCAAGGCCTGTTACGAACTCCCTGATCGTAACCTCCCCCGGCGGCGGTCTGCCGCGAATTATCCCCCTGTGCAAAAGCAGTGTGTACAGAACATCTATCTCAAATTCCGACAGCGCTTCCACAGCCGGCATCTGCGGCTTGTCCCTAGCGAGACGCTCAAGATCAAACACCCTTACAGCTGTAATAGCGTCAAACGCAAGACACTTGCGAAGACTGAACGCATGCCTGACAAGTCTGTCCTTTATACGGGTTCCCGTCTTAAGAACCCTGAAATACTCTTCTATTGTCCACCTCGCCTCATACCACTTCACAATACGCTTCGCTTCCTCAAAAGAACCGCTCCCCTCCGTGCACAGCAGCACCCAGTGAAGAGGCTCCTTCGACTTGCCTCCTTTCTCCGTGGCGGAAACCGCTATCATCTCCAAAGGCTCCGGCGTGTTCTTCTCCTCCTTCTTTATGGGCAGCAGCCCCACTACATCCGCCCTGATCTCAACCTCCGCCACTCTGCGCTTGCGCTTATGCTTCCCCCCTCTCGCCTTGACCTTTACCTTCCTTGTGCCCAGAACACCGAGAGATTCCATATGCTCCCACAAATCCACGCTCTTGCCGTCCACAGATACCTTCCGCTGGTTTCTCTTGTTCGAACGAACAAGAAAACCCGCCCCGCGACCCTTCGCCTCCGCTATGAGACCCCATATGTCAGCCTCCCGGTCGCACACCGTCACCACCCTTGTTCCTCCGCACGCTTCCTCAAGCTCAAGCGCTCTTTGAAGCCCCCGGCGCCAGCGAGCGCTCTCGCTCTTTGCTTCCTCGTTATTGCGTATGGTGGAATTAACCTCGTAAATCCCCAGCGGACGACGATTCTCCGTCACCGCAAGCCCCATATGAACAAACAGCCCCTCCCCCTTGCCCCCTATGCTCACAAGATCCTCCACCTCGCCGAGATTGCTGTAATTAAGCGTCGTGGTATCCTGCACGGCCAGCATCACCCTTCTCCTCTCAACCCTCATCCTCTCAACAAGCGCCTCCCTGTGGGGTTCCATTACGTCATCCTCTTCCACATTGCCGTTTGAAAGCAGTCTGTACGCGCTTCGCTGCTCGTTTTTGCCAGGAAAAATATGCGGCAGCGGCGCTCCCGGTCTCCGCTCCCACGCCCTGCCCATCCTTATAACAAGTTCTCTCACCCTGCCGTCAGGATGAGTGCTCCGCCCGTATTCCATCCGCGCCCAGTCAGTGTCTTCGGCGTAAAAAGGCGAGGGTATCGTTCCCATCTTCCTTCGCCCCTCTTCGCAAAGCATCTCCGAAGCTCCCTTGCAAAGCTCCTTTGTCCATACCGTCTTCCGTTCAACCGGTTCCCTTGTTCCCGGAGGCTTCCCCGATGTCTTCCCGTCGCACATATCCCACCCCGCGGCCCTGTAACCCGTCCCTTCCCTGTCAGAGGATATGTAGCTGTAGGCAAACAACGGCTCTACTCCGAACTTCTCCTCCCAGTCATACCGCAACCGCTTTACCGACGCGCCGAGCGCGAAGGAAGCAAGATTCTTCACATCCACCCCCGGAAGCAGCAGAAACCTGTGGTTGTTCACCACATACTCAAGATTCAGAGCTCTTGCCCTCTGGGACCATCCTATACTGTCGTCCCTTGCCTTCTGATTCCAGCTTGCCGCGCAGAACCCTATGCCCCCCAGCACTCCGCGGTTCTCAGACTTTATCCAGTACTCTATCTGCTTGCCGGGAGTTCTGCTCCATCCCCGGGGATGATGAGAGGCCATCATTGAACGCCAGAGGCTCTTGTCTTTGTCCTCCACAATCTCAAGGGATATGCCCCGGAGTTCATCGATACGGCATGAAACCTTTATAGCGCGACAATCGGCTGTTATCTCCACGCTCCCCGCTCCGCAGGATATGCCTGTGACCATGGGTTTTGAAGGGGGAAGGGAAAAGCCCGCTTTGTCTGCTATTCTGGGAAGAGCCTTGCGGGCTGAAGCGAGGCAGAGCTTTCCTCTGGAATTTTTCCATTGCTCAAGCTCGCACAGTGTTTTTGCCAGAGAGCAGCGGGTCTGTGTTGGGTTCCGGGACTCTTTTTTAAGCCATTCTATGGATTCTGCGGAAAAATGTCGAAGGCCTACTCGCATGTGTGTTTATATACCACACATGAATCCTCGAGTTAACTGTGGTAGGATGACAGGTTAACAATATAGTCACGTACGGGAAAAATTGATGTAGTCTCGCTGTTGTGTGATCAAAACTGGGTTGAAAGAATGAATATATAACAGAGTGGCATCACAATTATTAAACGGAAAGATGTTCAAGTAACCGTGGAGAAATCAGTCGCCTAGAGCGGAATGAATCTTAAGTATGCCGCTATGGTACACTAATAAAACTAAGGCTAGGACAGACATATGACCCGCAGTAAGGTCTCAACATCCAAAGAAGCCGAGATCGCGCAGCGAGCGGCCAGTTACGAATCCATCAACCCTGCACAACTCAACGCTTGGTTTGAGCCCTATATCCCACACGGGCCTGCCAGCATCCTAGATGTCGGCGCTGGCAGCGGTCGGGATGCTGCCTGGCTTGCGTCGAAGGGTCACCAAGTGGTCGCAGTGGAACCGTCATCCGGTATGCGCAAGGAGGCCGAGCGACTCCATTCCGGATCCGGGTTCACACTGTTCTCAGACCGACTGCCCGACCTCGCAATAACCTGCCGGACCGGCCTGTCGTTCGACTTGATTCTTCTCAACGCTGTCTGGATGTTCATTCCCGAGGCAGCAAGGGAACGCAGCTTTCGGAAACTGATCGCCCTCCTGAAGCCTCGGGGCGTCATAGCACTCTCGCTTCGCACACCGTGCGAGACACGCCGGGGTATGCATCCCGTTTCCGTATCGGAAATCGAGGGACTCGCCCAGCGGCACGGCGCCTACATAGAATCAACCAAAGAAGCCGGCGATCTCCTCGGGCGGCGCGGAGTGAAATGGCACCAGATCATCATCCGTTTGCCCGACGACGGTACTGGGGCATTGCCACTAATTCGCCGGATCGTGCTGCTTGACGACAAGTCCTCAACCTACAAGCTCGGACTGTTGCGGTCACTGTGCAGGGTGGCCAGCATATCGCCCGGCTTCGCACACGAATCCGGACCCGACCAAGTCACCATTCCCCTGGGGGTCGTGGCTCTTTCTTGGATACAGCTCTACCTCCCTCTTCTGGAAGAAAACATTCCGCAGAATCCGACGAATACTTATGGCGGTCATCGCCTCGGCTTTGCCAAGGCTGCTTTCGATAAACTCAGCTCGCAGGCGACTATCCCGCTCCGACCGGGTGTGTCATTGCACGGGGACTTCGGAACAGATTTGACAAAATCGCTCCGGGACGCCGCCACAATCATCGAAAAGATGCCGGTGCGACACCTCAACTATCCTGACGGGCGGCCAATTTTTAAGGTAAGGAAGAAGCGACTCAGGGTCGCTCGCTTCATCACGCTGAACGAGGATTACTTTTCGGAGTTTGGGGAAATGACTGTCCCCGCCCATCTCTGGCAAGCTCTTCAACGGTATAGCGTCTGGGTCGAACCTGCCTTGGTCGAGGAATGGATCCGACTGATCCACAGATATGCAAATACACAGAAGAGACAGGTCGACGAATTGCGGTTAAGGCAGATGATGCGCCCGTATGAACCCGAGCGCAATCAGAAGGAAGTTCGCGACCATGCTCTGAAGTTGCTGAGTACACAATCGGTATATTGCGTATGGACCGGCAGGAAGCTGCGCGCGGACAGCATGCATATCGACCACTGTCTCCCTTGGGGAGCGTGGCCATGCGACGATCTCTGGAATTTGATGCCTACCAACAAGAGCTCCAACCTCAGCAAGAGAGATCATTTGCCCGACAACGCCACCATCCGCAATGCGCAAGACCGGATCATGACTTGGTGGGACGACGCCTACTGCAGGGAAAAAGCAACAAGCGAACGGTTCCTGTTAGAGGCAAAGGCACGGTTGCCCGCATTGAGGGAATCCGACCCCTCACTTGATGACGTATTTTTCGCTATGAACCTGCAACGGATGCAGTTGTACAATGATCATCGTATTCCTGAGTGGTCTGGACCTGGCGGGTCAGCTACAACCCTTCTGTCTCTGGAGGAGTAACCCATAAGGCGTAATCGTTATCGCCGAATTGGAATCTGGCAGGGAGTTAGTGAGTCAATTCCTCATAGGGAATGGTCTTCCCCACAATCCCCATGAATAGAGAATCCAACCGGTCCCGAGTATCACTTTCCACGTTCCCTTCACTCACAACAAACGCAAACCCATCAGATAGTTTCAGCCCTCTGGATTATTAAAAACTTTCCCTCCCGATTCTTGGAAATCCTTTTTGCGCTTGACGTTTTGAGGAAGCGAGGTAAGATTTTCTTACAATCAGTAAGGAGTAAGCGTCTATGGAGAAAAATGAGGTGACTGAGAAATTAATCCACGCCATTGCGGAAGTGCAAAAGATGAGCGGCAGACCTTTGGAAGCAATTAACTCCGCCACGAAACCCGTCGGAGGTATCCAAGGCTTTGACAGCCTGAACGGGGTGGAGGCTGCCGTGATTCTTTCCGAATCCCTGGGCTGTGAACTCCCGGCTGAGACTCTGTTTGTTTCTAAAAAAGGGAAACGAGCTCTGTCGATTGCAGAAATCTCCGCTGACATTTCCAGAATCATCAAGGAAGAGAAGGATAAAAAATGAGCAAACAACCCGCTTCAAAAGAAGATATTGCGTCCCGCCTTCGTCTGGCAAGAGAGATGGCTGGACTTACCCAAGGTCAGGTAGCTAGAAATCTGGGATGGCACAGGCCCACGGTTTCCGAAATTGAAGCCGGACGCCGAAAGGTCTCTGCCGAAGAAGTGTCTAGGATTGCGGAGCTTTACGGTGTCAGCGTACCCTGGGTCATTGGAGAGAAAAAGACATCTTCGGCTACAAGCGACCGCGTGGAACTGGCGGCCCGTGAACTGGGCAAACTGAAAGAGGAAGATCTTGACCGCCTTCTGCAGCTTATTAAAGCCTTAAAGACTTCGGAAGACAGTTGAAAACTACAGACAGGAAAAATATAGCCAGAAAGGCGGTTGCCGACGCCCTTCGGATGCGAAAAAGAGCCGGAAACAGTCTGGACGAGTCAGTCTGCGTCTACGACTTGGCCGAGAAACTTGGAGTTGAAGTCCGGTTTTTGGACATTCCGAGCATGGAAGGAATGTATTGTAATTCTGGAATTCCCCACATTATCCTCTCGTCTCTTCGTCCCCCGGGGCGGCGCGCCTTCACTTGCGCTCATGAACTCGGGCATCATAGCCGGGGAGACGGCACGCAGGTGGATGAACTCGTTGAGCAGTGGGGACGTTATCGGCGGTTTGATCCCAAGGAATTTGCTGCCGACTGTTTCGCGGGCGCTCTTTTGATGCCGAAAACGGCCGTTGAAAGAGCCTTCGCGCTTCGCAGGTGGCCTATAAGAGAGTGCACACCGGATCAGGTCTATGTGATATCCAACTACTTTGGGGTCGGATACACGACATTGATACATCACTTAAGTGTCGCCCTCTCGTTGATTTCCAGATCGCACGCCGACCGTCTTCTGAAGGTTAAGCCTCGCCAAGCCCAGACTCTGGCCCTTGGCTGGGAAACACCCGACACAGTCTGGGTTGTCGACGGGCATTGGACAGGCAGACCAGTGGATACTGAGATCGGCGACCTCGTCTTCGTTCACGGGCAGCCTGCTCTGGAGGGGGTGTGTGTTGAGCATGTGGAAGACAGAAAGGAAGGCAGGCTGATCCGTGCTTGTCAGCCTGGACTTTGCAGACTTGAAGATGGATCCGGCTGGTCAGCTTTTGTCAGGGTATCCAGGAGCGGCTTTATCGGGCGGAGCATCTTCAGGCATCTAGAGGAAGTAGACAATAATGATTATTGAAGAGAACAATCTTTCGGTAGCGTGGGGCAAGGCATTTCTGGAGGTCTTTAATGCAACGGGCGGGGAGATTTCTCCGCTGGTAGTGGCAATCAATGATTTGGAGAACGGGGAACCTCCCGAAATTCCCGCTATCCGTGATGTTCTTGATTCAGCGCTGAAGGAGAAAAAAAACGGACTGTCATGTGATGAAGTTGCGAACACCATATTCCCCTTATCGCTTTGGAACCCGGAGATGAGCAGGGAATGCCTGTATGAAAGGTATCTCAAAACCTTTCCTCGCATCAGCAGACACCCTAGGAATCGGTACGGAGTTTATTTCCAGCGCCTCATTTCTTTCGGTTATGATAAGAAAACGCAGAAAAGAGGCTTAAACCAGTTGGAACACATCATCAGCACATGGGAACGTGGCAATCATCGCAAGAGTGCATTGCAGGCTTCCCTTTTTGATCCATGCAAGGATCACACTCACCAGCCCCAAAGGGGGTTTCCCTGCCTGCAGCAAGTGGCGTTCGCAAATACAGGGAAAAACAACCTGCAAGTAACCGGTTTTTACGCAACTCAGTATATCTTCGAGCGTGCCTATGGTAATTATCTTGGCTTATGCCGTTTGGGCCGTTTCATGGCTCACGAGATGGGGCTGAAGCTGTCCAAGGTTGTTTGTATAGCGACTCCAGCGAAACGTGACGTGACGAAAAAGGAATTGAAGGAACTCGCCAATAAGGTCGAAGCAACCTTGGACAGAGCGAAACAAGATGACGAGGAAGGTGCGCATGTCTGAAAATCCCTCCGCCGGCCAGTTGATAGTTTTTGAAGGGCCCGACGGCGTCGGCAAATCCACCCTGTCCAAAGCCCTTGCGGAAAAACTTGAAGAAACAGGGATTTCTTGCAAACACTTGTCATTTCCCGGCAAGGACCCCGGAACCATAGGTCGCCTAGTCTACGATATACATCATTCCCTCGAAAAATTTAAACTGCGAAACATTTCCCCCACCAGCCTACAGGCCCTGCATATCGCCGCGCATCTTGAAGTTATCGAGCAGCACATTGCGCCCGCGCTGAAAAATGGACATTGGATAGTGCTTGACAGGTTCTGGTGGTCAACTTGGGTGTACGGGCGCACATCTTCTGTAAATAGTTCCGTACTGGATGCGCTGATTCAGGCGGAGCGCATGCAGTGGGGCAAAATCGAACCATCCATTGTCTTCTTGGTTGACCGCTCGGATACGTCTTCTCACGATCCCAACCACGTACGGCTTTGCAATGCCTACGAAATCCTGTACGAAAAAGAAAGCGAAAGGCATCCGACCCGTCTGATCCGAAACGATGCATCGGTTGATGAATCCATGAAGCAGGTGCTTGATGCGCTCCGAGATACGGGTTTCCAACTGCGGAACGGTGCCGACGGAAAAGTTCTATGAATCAGCCGCAACTGCTGCCTCCTGTCCTCAGACAAAAGAAATTGCCGTATGTCTTCGCAAAACTCTCCCCGGCCCGGCCAACCGTCGTATATGACAGCTACTGGCGGTTCGCTGCTGAACGCCAAGAGATATTCTTTCGCAAGCTTAAAAGGCTTGACGGTCCCTGGACAGCCGACCCGATACTCCTCCGCCATAAGTTCACCAACGTATACCGGGCATCAGACCGCGTGAGCCAGTATCTGATCCGAAATGTTATTTACGAGGGAGATACAAGCCCTGAAGAAGTGTTTTTTCGTACCGTCCTTTTCAAACTCTTTAACAAAATAGAAACATGGGAGATGTTAAAATCCAGACTGGGAACAATCAGCTATGCAGATTACTCTTTCTCCGGGTACGACCGAATACTCTCCGAGGCCATCTCGTCCGGCGCACGGATCTATTCGGCGGCCTATATGATGCCTTCGGGCAAAAGCGCGTTTGGCCATGCCCGCAAACACAGCAACCACCTTGAGCTCATCAAACGCATGATGGATGATGAGGTGCCACTGAGAATCGCCGATGCGCCGAACATGCGCCGAGCTTTTGAAGTGCTACGCTCGTACCCGACGATCGGGAACTTTCTCGCATACCAGTTCATTACGGACCTCAATTACAGTGAAATGGTGGATTTCTCCGAAATGGAATTCGTAATCCCGGGACCTGGTGCTATAGACGGCATTCACAAGTGCTTCTCCGATTTGGGAGGACTGAACGAGACGGATATCATCAAACTGATCACGGATCGTCAGGAAATGGAATTCGAGAGATCAGGACTGAATTTCCGTACCTTGGGAGACAGGCCTCTGCAACTGATTGACTGCCAGAATCTCTTCTGCGAAGTCTCGAAGTACGCACGCCTGAGACATCCTGATATCAAAGGGGTCAGCAAGCGGACGCGAATTAAGCAAATCTACCGTCCTTCAGCAAAACCCATTGAGTACTGGTACCCTCCCAAGTGGAATATTAACCATATGATCCCTCACAGCGGGAGGACGGAATGATCTCAGTGTTTAACGGTTCCTCGGCCGATGACGTATGGGTGCGGTTGGCCAAGGAATTCCAGCGTTCCGGCGTCGTGCGGGTTCAACGCAGTCAAAACGGTGAAACGAAAGAAATTCTGCATGTGGCAATTTCAATCTCTGATCCGAAGCAACGCTGGGTGATGTCCAGGCGACCTGCGCTGAATCCCGCATTCGCCCTTGCGGAAGTCGTATGGATTATGAACGGCAGACGGGATCTTGCATTCCTTAAATTCTGGAACACCAAGTATCAGGACTTTGTCGGGTCAGGACCAGAACTCCACGGAGCCTATGGATACCGTCTTCGCCACCACCTCGGCCGGGATCAGTTGGAGCGGGCCTATCAGGTTCTCGACCACGAGCCCGATACAAGGCAGGTAGTTCTGCAAATCTGGGACTCCAGAATCGACATGCCTAAACCTGATGGAACACCGGTCAGCAAGGATGTTCCCTGTAACGTGATTTCAATGCTGAAGGTTCGTGACAGCAAGCTGGAGTGGTCTCAAATTATCAGAAGCAACGATCTGTTTTTAGGATTGCCGCATAATCTGGTTCAATTCACCAGCATTCAAGAAATTATCGCCGGGTGGCTTAATATCGAATGCGGTACCTACAATCAAATCAGCGACAGCATGCACATATATGAAGATGACAAGGAAAATATCCGGAAGTCTTTACAATCATCCCAAGCAATTCTCAATACCGACTCTTTAGCATTACCACGCAAAGAATCCGAGTTGGTTTGGAAGGAGCTTGAATTTCGGGCGGAAAGGATGATAACCGAAAAACTGAAAGAAAATGGGCTAAGGGCGCTTTCCCGATGGAAGACGGCTCCCAAAGCCTACCAAAATATCTTAGCTGTCCTAGCAGCAGAGGCAGCTCGCCGTCACAAGTGGATAGGTATGGCGGACGAAATCATGGCTACTGTATGTACTAACCCCGCTTTCAAATATCTCTGGACGGAGTGGCAACGACGTGTAGAGTAGCCAATCTGATTGAGATTTTTGCGGCAAACAAAGCGGATACCAGTTCTCCGTTATGAGCGGAACTATTATGCACGACTCCTACCTGCCTTTGCGTAAATGGTTTGTCGCCATCTATTTTATGTGCGAATCCAAGAAGGGATCTCCGCTAACCAGATGAAGCGTACTCTCGGGGTTTCCTACAAGACGGCCTGGTATCTCTGCCACCGCATCCGCCAAGCGATGGGGAACGAACCTCTACAGAAATCAAAGTTATTAACACACTCGCAAAGTAGTGGTTGCTCACATAAAAAACGCTTGAGCTTGAATATTACAGATAGGACCGTAAAAGTATAGGGCACTTCTAAAAATACCCTTATATTCCAGTTAAACTCTAAACAGGAACAAAGCATATCTGCCTCCCCCCGCCAAATTACAGGGCGGTGGGCACAGATACGATAAAACAATAACCGGAGGAAGGAAAGTGGAACAGCTGGATTTCGGAGAAAGGAACAGGTACGTGAGACTGGATGACAAGAAAGACCCCCTGGTCAGACTCAACGCAATAATTCCCTGGGAGATGTTCCGTCCCCTACTGAGGTCGGTGTGGCGGAAGCCGGAGGGGGAGCGCAAGTCAAGCGCGGGGCGCAAGCCGTGGGACGAGATAGTGATGTTCAAGACAATAATTCTGTGCGCTCTTTACAATCTGTCTGACGAACAGGTGGAGTACCAGATACTGGACCGTCTGTCGTTCACAAGGTTTCTGGGTCTTGAGCTCAAAGACAGGGTACCCGACGCAAGGACGGTATGGCTCTACAGGGACAAGCTCGCGCAGGCGGGGGTGATAGAGGAGCTGTTTGCGGATTTCGATGGTTATCTGAACAAAAGTGGATACAAGGCAATGGGAGGCCAGATAATAGACGCTTCCATAGTGTCGGTGCCGAAGCAGAGAAACACCAGGGATGAGAACAAGAGAATAAAGAATGGGGAAGTTCCCCAAGAGTGGAAGAAAGAAAAGCGCGCGCAGAAGGATACCGACGCGAGATGGACAAAGAAACGTGGGACAAGTTATTACGGTTACAAAAACCACGTGAACATAGATGCGAAGAACAAGCTGATAAGAGATTACGGGGTGACCGACGCATCTGTGCATGACAGTCAGATGTTTGAAGAGATACTGGATGAGGATAACAGTGGTGAAGGGGTATGGGCAGACAGCGCTTACAGGTCAAAGGAGATGGAGAAGAAGCTTCAGGAGAAGGGATACAGAAGTCATATTAACCGCAAGGGATCCCGGAACAAGCCGCTTGGGAAATGGGCTGAGTATGCCAACAGGATTTATTCGGTGGTGAGGGTGAGGGTTGAGCATGTGTTCGGAGCGCAGAGCAACGACATGGGAGGAAGGCTTTTAAGAAGCATAGGGATTGAAAGGGCCAGGGCGCACATAGGACTTAAGAATCTGGCTTACAACATGCGGCGGCTGGTTTATCTTGAGGGAACGGTATAAGGGGAAATAGGATTGGAAATGGTCATGAAACACAGAGAATTGCTTCTTATGGCACGAAAAATGGGACAAAAAGCAGCTTTGCATGACGAAAACCCTTTGAGTTGAAAGGGAAAATGGAAAGTTGTTCGCAATCCTGAACCGCAAACCAATTTTTAGAAGTGCCCTATAGTTGTGGGGTTCGGTAAAAGCCGGAATTCATCTCGGTGAAAATAGTACTTGCAACACTGCTGTCCCAACGTTTTGAGCTAAATGTATTGTAACCACTTGATTACAGCTATAAAACAGCCATTAATAGCTATGGGTGCAAAACTTGGTTAGATTGTCCTAACTTGCTGAATCTACTTGATTTATAGATAGTAGACTGTTCAACATCAAACCCGTCAGACGCAATACTTCCTCCAGTTTCCTTCTAAAAAACCCTGTTTTCAATCAAAACACACTAAATCCTCTGGTTTTATCGGGTCAAGTGTTATATAGTATACTATACCAACATAGGCTATATATTAAACAGCCGGGAGGTCTGCATGCTCTCAATTTCAGACTCAGTAAAGGTGCTGCGCTCTTATTTCAAAAGAAACCGTGTCGCCACTTTGCCTGAACTCTTGAAGATACTCCAAACGTCTTCACGGATCAGTGTCTACAACCGTTTGAATGCTCTGGGATATTTTTCAAGCTACACACATCGCGGGATCTATTACACTCTGCGCAGTGTTCCGGTCTTTGATGAGGCCGGCTTATGGCAGCATGACGGCATAGGTTTCTCCAAAGCCGGCAATCTTAAAGCCACCATAGCCGCGCTGGTACATCGTTCTCCTGCCGGATACACGCTCAATGAGCTGGATACGCAATTAAGAATCAATGTGCGCAACGCGCCTTTGCATCTTGTGCGTGAGGGGAAGATTACGCGGGAGATTTCAGGAGGCGTCTATCTGTATCTGAGCAGCGAGGGGGGTCGTTGTGAAGAACAGAAGACGGCGCGGCACCAGTTTTTCACCCGCGGCGGCGAAGAGCTGCCCGTGTGGCTGGTTATCGACATACTGACCACGGCTATACGCGATTACAGTGTGGAGATGGACAGCGCTTCCATTGTCAGGTCTCTTGGGGACAGGGGACGCTATGTGACGTCGGCTCAGGTCAAGCAGGTTCTTTCTGTGTTCACGGAAAAAAAACGGCCCCACATACCTGATTAAAGAATTACGCCGTGTAATTGACGCTTGCGCTGCGGGGTTGAGCATTCGCAGTCTGTTCCCGCATCCACCTGAGTTTGAATTCCGACCTGACGCGGCGGTTTGTCCATGCGGGGGCGCATTGAAGGAGTACAAGACCGCGAGACGCACTGTGGTCACCATGCACATCGGCGAATTCCACTCTGTTCTCAGGTACCGGTACTGTGGTCGTTGCGGGAATGTGTCAAGACCCGGGGAGCTTGATCGTCTCGTTGCCCCGCATTGCCGATTCGGGTTTGACGTGATCGAATATGTCGGGCGGGCGCGTTTTGAGCATTCCCGCAGCCGGCAGGCGATTCAGTCTGCGTTAGAGGCGCTTGGCATTGACATCTCATTGCGCGAGACAGATGTTCTGTGCAGGCGGTTTATCGCATATCTCGGGTGGACGCACCGCAACAGCGAGTCATCGTTGAAGCGCTTTATGGAAGCGTCAAATGGCGGCTATATTCTGCATCTGGACGGCACATGCGAGGGAAGCAGTCCGCATCTGATGTGCTGTATTGACGGATTATCGGGTCTTGTGCTCGGGGCGGTTAAAATCCCCTCTGAGAATTCAGCGGGAATCATTTCCTTTCTTCAGGGAATAAGGAGAGCTTACGGAGACCCGGTTTGTCTGGCGCATGATATGGGAAGCGCAATCTGCAAGGCTGTCAAAGAAGTTTTCCCTGATGTTCCCGATACCATATGCCACTTCCATTTTTTAAGAGACATAGGAAAGGATCTGATGGCCGGTGAGTACGATACGATACGCAGGCGGATGCGCAAGCACAATGTGCGCGGGACGCTGCGAAAGATGATAAGAGAATTGAAAGCGGAGATTGACTGTAATCCCCCATGGGCAGACAGTCTGTCATGTTATCTGGGAGCTGGTGAGGCGGGGCGGGAAGCAATGAACTTGCCGGCGGTTGTGGAGGTCTATGTGCTCGCGGCATGGATTGTGGAGGCCGCAAGTCAGTCAGACGGCCTGGGGTTTCCGTTTGATCGACCTCATTTCGACATTTACCAGCGGTTGATGTCGGCTTACCCTGTTCTGCTGCAAAAACTCAAGGCACGGATGTCTTCTCCACTTTCAAAGAAGATAGTTCTGTCGCCGCTTCGCAGCGCGCTTGATGATTCGGTTGTTTCAAACAGGGTTTGTTGCCTGCGAAGAAAAATGGATGTGTTTGACCGGCTTCGCGATGCGTTGCGGATAGCCTTGCCTGAGAGCAACGGTGGTCTCAATGATACTGGGGAAACGGATATGCAAATCATAAGGGATGGAGTAGTTGCGTTTCGTAATGAAGAACAGATCAAGCGTCTTGCGGCCGCAGACAAGGATTACGCAAAGATGATCAGGCAGATTGACAAATACTGGGACAGGCTTTTTACAGAACCTCTTATCGTTAGCTGTGACAGAGGCACAATTGAGATTCAGCCGCAACGTACCAACAATCTGATGGAGCAGTTCTTTCGAGGCATGAAACGCGACGAGCGCAGGAAGGGGGGCAACTGCTCACTGGAGCGTACATTGACCACCATGGCCGAAGATGTGCCGTTGGCCAGGAATCTTAAGAATCCGGATTATCTTCGGATTATTCTCAAAGGGGAGGAAACTCTGGCGAAGAGTTTTGCCAACATTGACAGGGAAGTTGTGAGGAAGGAAATGGAAAATGCGAAAAAAGTCGTGCAGAAGTATCCCGGAAACATGAGAAAGATCAGCAATTCCCACTAAGAACTTACCGGGCTTGGGTTAGCGAACAAATTTCGGTTTTTCGAGATTCTGCCAGTATTCAGGGCGTCTGATCCTTCGCAGAAAACAGTTTTTCTTCATTGCGTAGGCCGGTTCCAGACCATTTTCCTTATCCACCTCAATCCCTGCGCATACCTCTCCCACACCCGCCAAAGCAAGTTCCCGACCACCTCGATAGATAATAAAGACTGTATTTCCTTGTCATGTGCTGTCGAGAAGTTCTATACTGCTCCTGTAACCTTCCACTATTGCCCTGTACAGAAACTCCCAGCTCTCAAGAACATGTTCTCTGAACATGCCGCGTACTTTCTCTCTCAGATACTTGAGCCTTCCAATCTTATCGAAGGCCGCCTGAAACAACTTGCAGCAATGCGCCTCTATCTGATCAATAAGAAACGCAAGCAGCATCAGATTGCCGAACACGCTCGCAAGATTCCTGTTGCCGTGTCCAAAGTTGTGCTCAAAATGATAACCCTGATTCTTAAGCGTGTTGAACGTCTCGTTCTCTATTCTCCACCTCGCTCTCCCCGCTCTCATTACCTTCATCAGATTATTGCGGTTCAACTGTATGTCCGTAACCCAAGAAAAACGCGTGGTCCTGCTCTCGGGCTTCTTCTTTGTCCCCGGCTTTGTCTCGTGATACTCAAGGAAGTTCACCTTCAATTCCCTGTTCGACTCGTTAAGAGACACGTTGTTTACGTATCTGAACCTGTGCCGTATTCCCCCTTCTCCCTCTATCTCCACTTTCTCCGTGTCAGGACTGCCGTCCACCTGTTCAAATAAATACTCGTGGTCTCCTTTCTTTGCTCCAAGTATAAATCTCAGATCATTGTTCATCAGGTGCCTTATATGGGGAGCGTTTGAAGCAAGCCCGTCTTCAAGCGCTATGAGCTTCAGATGGGGATGCTCCCTCCTTAAATCCTCTATGAATCTCTTCGCCGCGTTTCTCTCGCAGTCATTCTTCACCGCCCCGTCCGTCTTCAGTATCGGCTCGGGAGCAAGGGGAAACACCTCTTTGTGTTCGGGATGCACTATAGCTCCGCACAGCATGTGATGATAATACGTAACGCTGCCGTTGCGGTGATGCTTCTCGCAGCAGTTATCGCAGTGTACGCTCGGGGAGGAGAAAAACCCCGTGCCGTCCACTGAAAGCAGATAATGACCGTCTATATACTCATAGCCTTCAAGCCCCTTGCCCCTTTGCAGTTTCCCAAACAGCTTTCTGAAAGCTCCGCGTATATCTCTTGGGTCAAGCTCATCAAGACGCTTTCTCATCCCCGAATCTGAAGGAACATTCGAAACTCTGTACAGACTTTCGAGATTCGAGCGTACCCTGTCCTTGTCCTCATCATGCGCGGCCTCGTCAAAAGCAAGCAGGGAAGGGTATTTCAGGGAAAACACGGCAAGCGCCGACATCAGGTAATCAGGCAGAGTGAAACTGCGGCCTGAGACGGCGTCATCTATTTTTTTAAAACTGTTGTGGGCAACGTGGAGCAGCCCCGGTTTGCTCAGCGTTTTACGCAAACGTTCCTTCATAGTCCACCTCCGGCAGTAAACTATAGTTGTTGTTCCAGACAATCAGTGTACCATATCGGGAGAGGGAACGCTGGAAAAAGCGGGAGTTTCTGCTTGAAATCGGCTTGAAAGTTTACGAAAACAAAATCCTGAACCCCTTTATTTTAAGGGGTTTTAGGACTTAGTGGGAATTGCTGGAGAAAGATCTTCAATATCCCGGACCTTCCAAACCGGCTTAATCACTTCCCATACTCCAGTTCCGGCAAAGAAAACCCGGAATCTAACCAAGTTTTGCACCCATAGATTAATAGGTGCGTCTGACTTGAAGTTCAAAATCTGTTTTCCCATGATACCTGTATCTATCAGCATAACAGGAGGCAGATATCATGTACACGGGGAAACTGGTTTTCTCTCAGCTCATGGATCATCTTCCGCGGGACACCTTCCACAGATACGTAAAACGTTACAACGGCAATCATAAAGTCAAATCATTCTTCTGCGCAGAACAGTATCGCTGCATGGCCTTTGCCCAGCTTACCTACAGAGAAAGCCTCCGTGATGTAGAATCATGTCTTCGGGCCCAACAAGCACGACTCTACCATATAGGAATCAAAGGTTCCGTATCACGTAACACCCTTGCCAATGCAAACAAAGTTCGCAACTGGCAAATCTACGCAGATTTCGCACAGCACCTTATCCGTAAAGCCCACTTGCTCTATCGTGACGATGAAAGCGGGCTTGATATCCCCGATACGATCTATGCACTGGACTCTTCGACCATAGACCTCTGTCTCAACTTGTTTCCCTGGGCCAATTTCCGAAGAACCAAATCAGCCGTAAAACTCCATACCCTCCTTGATCTGCAAACCTATATCCCTGCCTTCATTCACATTTCCGATGGCAAACTCCACGATGTCAATATTCTGGACAGGATTATCCTCGAACCCGGAGCCTTTTATATTATGGACAGAGCTTACCTCGACTTCACCCGCCTGTATCGTCTCCACCAATCCAGATGCTTTTTTGTTCTGCGAGCCAAAAAGAACACCCGGTACCGACGGATTAAATCCCACAAGGTGGATCGTTCCACAGGACTTATCTACGACTGGACAATTAAACTCTCAGGCCCAAAGAGCATCAAAGATTTCCCCGAACACCTGCGTGCAGTTAAGTATCGGGATAAGGAACGTAATAAGAAACTGATCTTCATCACGAATAACTTCTCGCTTCCTGCCATTACCATTTGCGAACTGTACAGAAATCGCTGGCACGTTGAGCTGTTCTTCAAGTGGATCAAGCAGCACCTGAGAATCAAGAGTTTCTACGGAACCTCGGAGAATGCCGTGAAGTCCCAGATATGGATAGCGGTTTCGGTTTATGTGCTCATAGCCATCATAAAAAAGCGTCTTGGGCTTGAGCAGAGTTTCCACACAATTCTGCAGGTTTTGAGCTTGACCCTGTTTGAAAAAATACCGTTAAATCAGCTACTTACGAAAGGGCTGGATTTGTCTCCAGACCCAGCGTATCATAACCAACTGAAATTGTTTGATTAAACGTTGGGACACTAGTGTACTTGCAATATTAATCTACCAAACCCTCAAATTCCCGCAAATCTGACGTACACCTCAAAAACTTGCCCTCCTGAAAATCAAAAACCCAAAAAACGACAGCATCCTGCGACCCGAGGAGTTCCTGCCATAAAGAACCACCAGAAGAAGATTTGAAATGATTGTTTTGCCGAATTCCCATTACGTTTAAATTGTTGTATAATTGGATTTGGAATGGTTACCAAGCTCGGCAGTAGGCAATCCACCACCGATTCCGTTTTCGTTTTGATGCTCATCGGCATTTGCAAATCAAATGTTTTTACCCACTGCACTCACCAGGATTTCTCATTTTCCCCAATGCGTTGTTCCTTCACTCCGGTTCGTCTTGCCATCGCATGGAACTGTTCTCGCGTTTGAAAAAATCGGGAAGAATTTTCTTGACACAACTTCCCGTTCAGAAATGCGGGAAGATTCGCTTGTGCAGAGTCACAGCATGATTCTAACAACCCTTCTTTCCCGTGAAGGTTGTTTTCTGGATACCAAAAAGCGGGCGGTGACTGGCGTATGAGCGTTTCCGTCGGGCAAGAGGTCTATAATCATGGCAAATTTCCTTGCTCGGGAGTCGGAATTGCTTGGAAATCCGAGGAACTTGACGAAGCCGTCAACGGGCCAGTCGCCGCTGCCTTGTTTGATGAATCTGGTAAAAACAGTATCAGAGAAATGGTTGCCGGAATTCCCGAGACCGAGTTTGAGCGTAAGGCACTTGATGATATGCTGAATGACCCCCAAGAAGTTGAGGACTGGCGCGTAGGGGAGGCGATTGCTGAAACTTATCTGACGCATCATCGCTCTTGCGAGTTCCCTTGGCCCTCTGCCCGTGACAAAAAAAGCATCGGATCAAGCCTTCCCGGTGCCGACCTCGCGGGATTCGGAACAGACGGCGAGGGAGGCTGTTTCGCTTTCGGAGAGGTAAAGACATCAAGCGATGGAAATTATCCGCCCGGGGTAATGTACGGTAGGACGGGCATGAAGCGGCAGCTTGAGAACTTAAGAGACAAACCCAGTGTACGGAAAGACCTTGTTATGTATCTGGCCCACCGAGTCAGACTTTGCGGTTCTGAGTCGAGATTCCGAGTTGCTTTCGGGCGGTATTTAAAAAATCCGTCCGATGTACAGATCTACGGCGTTTTGATCCGGGATGTTCGACCGGATGTCAGAGATCCCGTATTATTCACGTAGGGGCGGGAACCCTTGACATGATCCCCCTAATAATGTAGTGTTTTAAGTGAGTTAAACTCAAAAACACACAAAAAAGGAGGATCATCCCATGGGTGAAAAAACTCTATCAGATATTTCCCCGTCTTTCAACAAATCAATCAAGGTAAACTTCGGTGAACAAAACCTCACCTCCCACTCAGGTTCCCTCCTTATCCGCGAAACAATGGAAGCTACGGGAATAATGAAGTGGCTTGCTTCCAGGATGAAAGACCCGCGCAAACCAAACAAAGTCAAACACTCTCTCACTGAGATCCTCCACACTTATATGCTCCTGCTCTGCCAAGGACTCTCAGACCAGCAGGACACAGAAAGGGTAACAGACGACCCCGCCATGCTTGTGAGCAACAAAACCGAGCGAGGCGCAAAATCCCTTTTGAAGAATCTTCCCTCTCAGCCGACACTCTCTCGCGCTCTTGGTGTTCTGAGTTCCAGGGAAAATCTGAGGGTGCTCAATGAGTGTGTCTTTGAACTTGCCCGACGTCGCATTATTCTTGCAAACAACGGCAAAAAGAAAGATTCAATGATTATTGACGTTGACGGACTCCCGGTACAAACCGAAGGCCATCAGCCTGGGTCTGTATACAACGGACACTACAGAAAAACCATCTACCACACTCTGGTTGCGAGCAACGCCGAAGAGGGAGACATGTTCGGGGGAGTTGTGCGTCCCGGAAACGTCTCTTCGAAGAACGGAGCGGTGGAATTCATACGCGATCTTGTAGAGCGCTGCAAAAAAAGTCTGAGTGAAAGCATAACGCTTCGCATGGACGCCGGTTTCTGCGACGGGGATATGTGCGGTGAGCTTGAGGGTATGGGGGTTGAGTACATGATGCGCATAAAATCAAACAATGTTCTTGAAACCATGGCGGCTCCATGGGTAAGACATCGGAACCTGCTGACCTGTTACGATGAACATGGAACGTGGTGTGAGGAGCTTGAGTACGGAGCTAAATCATGGAATCGCAAAAGACGGGTAATTCTTGTGATGGTGAAAAGTTCTGAAGATTTTTTCATCACAAACCATTTCTTTCTCGTAACCAGTCTTGGAAGAGAATACAGCGTGGGGGACGTTCTTGCTCTGTACAGGAAGAGAGGTAAGACCGAAGCGCACATGGGAGAGATGATGGACGTGCTGAATCCTTCTCTCAGCTCTTCACCCAGAGAGAAGAGCCATTACAGGGGCAAGGATATAGAGCGTGAGAAAACAGAAGAGAAGCGGGAGGAGGACAAGGAAGAAGTTTATCCTCAGAATCAGGCGCTGTTCCTGCTCAATCTGCTTGCGTATGAAGTAATGCACACGGGGCGGTGTCTTATTGAGGATGTCGGCGGAAGGGGTTTCAGTCTCAGGCGCTACAGGGAACGTGTTCTGCTTTGCGCGGCGAGGGTGGCGCGAAGCGCGAGGAGGATAGTCTTCACGGTGGCCCGAAGTGGCAAGGAGTACTGGCTGATGCTGTGGGAGAAGCTCAGTACCATGCAATGGGTTGGCGCCTGAGACCCGAAGGCGTCGGTTTGTAAAAATATTGTCAGGCTTTGGGGGAGAGGTGCGGTCAAAAAAGGTCTGAAGAAGTCCGAATTCGGGGAAATCCTGTGAAAAGACTGTTTCCGTAGCACAAATCGAGCGTCGAGGTTCTCAAATCCCGGTAATTCTCCTTATGCGCTACGCAAAATACGGAAAATTCCTCGCCTTGTGGTATGCTGCTACCTTACGTGAATAATCCGGGGAGATATACGGGCTAGGGTGGACAAAATGGCGGAGAATTGCCCGGAAGGAACCAGCATAGAGTTGCTGGCAGTCTACCTGCCACAAGGTAAAATCGCGGAACTCGGTCGCAAAGGAACTTCGGAACAAAAAGAGGTAGGCACGACATGAGCTTGTCAAGAGAATCCATCGAAAAACTCAGTTCCCACTGGGCCGTAGCCATAATTGAAAGTAAAGACTTGAACCGCGCGGAGGAAATTGTAGGCGAACGTCTCGTGCAAAAAGCGGTCGGGAGACAGATCAGTTTTTCTTTCGTCCATACGGAGCAGGAAGACGATGCCCTGCTGGAGCGGGTTGTTCTGGCCTATGAGATGGCAGCGATCGAGGGATTGGAAGAACTTAGCAGGGCTTCTGGAAGTGACAAGGAACTCCGCGATCAGGCTATCGCTGCCGCATACAGCGCTTTTAATATCCGGCGTGTCCTTTCCGTTTCCGCCGACACTCAGGAGCGCCTGTTTCAAGTTTTTCATCTCTCGGCGCTGGCATACTGCGGCGACCGATGGTCTGATTTGCGACGCTGGTACAACGAAAATGAAGAATATCTGAAAATCCCCAGCGTGGCGAAGGTGTCATGGGACTGCCGAGTTCTCTATCGCCTGTTCGACTGCTGGATAAGGTTGTTCCGCAAAAAAGGGTGGGACGATCTTGATCGTATTCGCGAGATTGTAGCGGGGTTGCGGGATGACCAGAAAACTCATGAGGAATCTTACCTCGAAAACGGTTCACGATCCGCTGGCCGTGCGGTTATCTTGCGCCTAGTGGCCCTGTATCACTGGGCCAAAGCCACAGAAGTACTTGCGCTTTATATGCTGCAGGGAGAACCGGCAGATGTTTTCGGCCAGATTGAGAAACACTTTGAGGCCGCGGTTAAGGCAGCCGCGGCGTCGGGGGACGCCCAGCACGAGATGACTCTCCGCTGGCTACATGCCGCCGGCAGAATGATGGTGACCAATTCGCTCTGGTGGGCTACGCGCACTGTCAACTCGAAAACTTCGGACTTCGTCAGTTCCCTTACCAGAAACGAACATCGGGCGTTGTTTGAACTGCTGCCGCCGCAACGCGCCGCGCTGCTTGAGCAGGGACTTCTGGATCAGGCCAAAACTGCTATTGTTATAGATCTTCCCACATCCGGAGGGAAAACTTTACTCGCCCAGTTCCGCATTCTTCAGGCCCTGAACCAGTTCGGCGCGGACCATGGCTGGGTAGCTTATGTCGCCCCCACCCGTGCGCTCTCGGCTCAGATCACCCGGCGCCTGCGCCGGGATTTCGAGCCTATCAACGTCAAGGTTGAGCAGCTTACCGCTGCCGTCGAAGTAGATGCGTTTGAAGAACGTCTGTTGGCCGACAGCGACGATTCGTTTGACGTGCTGGTGTCCACACCCGAAAAACTTTCCCTAGTTATCAGGAACAGAAAGATCGGGCGACCCTTGGCACTGGTTGTCATGGACGAAGCACACAACCTTGAGACCGAAGGACGCGGACTGCGCATCGAGCTTTTGCTTGCGACCGTGAAGCGCGACTGTTCCCAAGCTAATTTCCTGCTCCTTATGCCTTATGTGGAAGATACAGAGTCAATAGCCAACTGGCTGGCTCAGGATATCAGCGCCGGGCGGGCGATCAGCCTAGGTACAACCGCATGGAAACCCAACGAACGGATTATAGGACTCTACAGCGCGGTTGCGGATGAAAGCGAGCGCGGCGGCTGGCGGCTCAATTACGAAACTCTGACGGTTACTCAAAAGGCCGTACCTCTGCGCGGCGTTCACCGCGTCGGCAAAGTCCGTCCGATTCCGTCTGTCTCCCGCAGCAAGGTCATTGACAGCAAAGGAAAACAAAAAGGACTTATTACACAGACCGTAGCCATGGCCGCGATACTTTCTGACCGCCACTCCAGCACTGCGACCAGCATTGCCTTGGCAAACAACATTAACTGGATCTGGAATATGGCAAGACACGCCGCGGAGACTCTTCCAGAATATGAAACTGTCCCCGAAAATGTTCGGCTTGTACAAGATTTTCTGAGAACGGAAGTGAGCCCCGATTTCGAACTGGTCTCCATGCTGAATCATGGTGTCGGCGTTCACAACGCAGGACTTTCCGACGAAGTGCGTTCCCTGATGGAATGGCTGGCCGAAAACGGCAATCTGAAGGTTTTGTGCGCCACATCGACCATTGCTCAGGGAATTAATTTCCCTGTTTCTTCGGTATTCCTTGCTTCTCACTCCACGTACAAAGACGGTCTCTGGGTTCCAATGTCTCCGCGTGAGTTCTGGAACCTAGCTGGCAGGGCGGGGCGGATTGATCATGATACGGTTGGCGTGGTCGGACTCGCTAAGGGGGAAAATGCCGAAGAAATTACCAAATTTGTAAGCCGCAGCACTGGTGCGCTGGTTTCACGGCTTGTGACGTTGCTTGACGAACTTGCCGAGCAGGGTTCTCTGAATGACCTGTCCGGCGTGTTCTGGCAAGATCAATGGGAAGATTTCCGTTGCTACATAGCTCACATGTGCGCCGAGAAAAAAGATATTGAGACAGTTGTCAGAGATTCCGAGCAGCTCCTTCGCCAGACTTACGGATATACTTCTCTTCGCAATGATCCCGAGCAAGCCGGAAAGGCCGAAGCACTATTAGACGCAACCCAGAAATACGCCCGGGACCTAGCGAAAAAACCTGGTATCGCGCAGCTTGCGGATTCAACGGGATTTTCGCCTGAAGGAGTCAGCAAGGCCATTACCGGGCTCGGCAATCTTGAAAACAGGCTGGATCTCTCCGACTGGACGCCCGACGGCCTGTTCGGCGACAACCCTAAAATGGCTGACTTGTTCGGTGTTATGCTCAAAGTTCCGCAACTTAAGAAACATCTGGAAGAGATCAGCGCAAGTGGGTTTGACTATTCTCATTTATCCAACATCACTGTTGACTGGGTAAACGGGAAACGGTTGAAGGAAATTGCGGAAAACTACTTCAGCAAAAATGACGGACAGTTGATGACTGATGACCTGACGAAAACATGCAAGGCCATTTATCGTGCAATCGTGAGCAACGGTACTTGGGGAATATCCGCCCTAAGCAAGATGTCCGGTAAGGATCTCAGCAAACTGACCGAGGCAGAGCGCTTCAGGATTAACGCCGTTCCGGCCATGGTATACCATGGGGTCCGCTCCGAAGACGCTGTCTTGATGCGGATGAACTCAGTTCCCCGTAGCGCTTCCGAAGCGTTGGGAATTTTGTATCGGGATGTTAGCGACGATGAAGAAGACCGCTATTCCGTAAGCCGTGCACGGTCATTCCTTAAGAATCTGGGAAAAGAAGATTGGAACGGCGTACGTCCAGAATACGCACAGCTTTCAGGCAGTGATTACAAGAGGATTTGGGAAATTCTTTCGGGAGAGAGCAGTTGATGCACAATGTGGTGAAGTTATTCAAAACCTTCTCCAAGATGCTTGCTCAGTCCCGTCACTGTTGATGAAAGATATGTTTTGCTTGATCAAAATACTATAGTTTGGGTTTTTTATACACACTTTGTCTTGCGTCAATCAACTTGGAACTTTTACTGCAATCAAGATGGTACCGTGAAAAGAAAGATGTCTGAAACAGAAATAGGGCTTCATCTATTAGTTAAAGTGCTGCCCTTCGGACTTCAGTCGGCGACAGCTAAAATATCCGCAAACCGGAGATTTCGAGAAGCGTTATCGTCCACTTTGCCAAAGGATGCCCGAAGTCGCATGCGGGGTTATCAGGAACAGAGTTGCGAATCTAAATACCGTGATTGGGATCGGCCAGTATGCTTCAAAATTCAGTAATGGAAATATTTAATCGCTACGCAACCTGATCAGAAAGCACGTAGAAGAGAGTGTTCAATATCTCTTGTAGCAGAATCAAAAAGTTTCGCTCTCTTAATTCTATATTCTAAGATTTGAAGTCTTATACCCTACTTTCCGCACAAAAAATATTCTTGTTTTCCCGATTTTTTGCTCTGTAACTGACTCATATTCCTGACAGTTTTTTTACGCCTTTCTACCCTTTTTTTCTCTCAACTCCTTTTTGCCAGGAATTTTCCGTACAAAACCCTATTTCAACCAGGCTTTCTTCTCGGTCGAACTGCTTATTACCTCCGCCTCAAGCTCGTCAATTTCCGCCTGAATCGCTTTCTGAACTGCCCTGAGCTGCTGGCGGTACTTGCGGAACCTTCTTCTGCTCTCCGTCATGCTTTTAACCCACTGCACTTCTCCCTTCGCAACAGCTCTGGACTTTGAACTGGAACCCTGGAAAAAAACTATACGATCCAACGGATGACCATCCCCCCTCGCACACCAGCAGTTGGGCTTCCCGCACTTGCGATAAACAGTGCTGAACGAACCCCTGATCATCCCTCTGATTCCGACAATGGAGTTCAGCAGTTCAGCGTGTCTTAGTCCCAGCTGTTCAATCTGTTTTATTCTTGACATCTGTACTTGGTATAGTATATATAATGTACAGATATGTCAACCACTCTCAAACGAACGCGTATCGGTGAAATCCCCCTGCTTCAGCATGTGGTTCGACGACTCGGGCTAGACCGCCTGCTGCGCTCTTACATTCCGCCCCACGGCAATGAAACCTATCCAGCGGCCGACACTCTTTTGCTTCTGGTGTTCAACATCGCAAGCGGTCGCTGGCCCCTGTATGATCTCCGACGCTGGACCACGGACATTGACGGTCGGTTACTGGGACGTAAAAGCGCTTTGCCCGAGGAGGTGTTTAACGATGATCGTTACGCAAGGGCTCTTGACAAGCTCTTTTCTGTTGACAGGGCCTCTTTTCTTACAGACTGCACGCTTGGAGTGGTTCGCTCAACGGGTCTTGAACTCTCACAGCTTCACAATGATTCCACCACGGTTAAAACAACGGGGAAGATGCCGCAGAGAACCCGAAGTGGTCTTTCCTTTGAATACGGACACAGCAAGGACCATCGTCCTGATCTCAGGCAGATAGTGTTCTCCCTCACGATTTCCGCGGACGGGGCAGTGCCTGTTCACTGCAAGACCTGGCCCGGCAACCGCACGGACGACACCACTCACATTGAGACCTGGACAGTCCTGCGCGACATGGCGGGGAGAAGTGATTTTCTGTATGTGGCTGACTGCAAGCTGTGCACGGAGAAACAGCTTTCATTCATAGTGGGCAACGGGGGCAGGTGCGTGACGATAATTCCGAAGACACGGGGAGAGGTGAAGAAGTTCAAAGAATCCATGAGGGAGAATCCCAGGGGCAAGGAACGTATTATGCGCAGGCCTGTGTCTGGTCGGGGTGGGAGTTTCGAGACTTTCTACAGGATCAGGGGAAGTTATGAGACAGACAAGGGTGGTTACGGGGTTCACTGGATATATTCCACGGAGAAGAGAAGACAGGACAGCGAACAGAGGGAGCGGCGGATGGATGAGGCTTCCCTGGTTCTTGCTGACATAAGCGGTCGGTTAAACAAGCGCAGGCTCAAGACGAAAGAGCAGATTCAGGAAAGGGTAGAGAAGATACTGAAGAAACATGATGTCAAGGCTTTTTACGACGTTACGATAGAGCAGTACGAAGAGGTTACGCGGAAGCAGAGAGGAAGAGGGCGTCCTGGGAGGGGGACAGCGTACAGGGAGGAATCAAAGACGGTGTATTCGCTTAGCTGGAGGAGGGACAGGGAAGCTCTTGAGAGGGAGAAGAATGTTGACGGCTTGTTTCCGTTGCTGTGTACGGACAGAGAGATGGGGGCGAAGGAGGCTCTTTTGGCGTACAAGTATCAGCCGAGGCTTGAGAAGAGGTTTGAGCAGTTAAAGAGCGTGCATCTTGCGGCTCCCACATTGTTCAAGAAGACAAGCAGGGTGGAGGCCGTGATGTTTCTGTTTTTCATGGCTTTGATAATACAGGCGGTAATAGAGAGGGAGGTGCGCAACTCCATGAAGGCCAGGGAGATAGACGCCATAGCGGTTTATCCTGAGCATCGTCTTGCGTATCATCCTACGACTGCGAAGATAATTGAACGGTTCCATGACACGAGCGTGTATCGTGTTATGCGAGGGGATGAGGTTGAGACGGAGTACCGCGACGATCTCTCAGCTGTTCAGAAGGAAGTGCTTGAGCTGCTGGGGATGACGGAACAGGACTACTGGGACAGTCTTGTTCCTCAGCAGCAGGAATGATGATTCCGGAATGCGGAAATTCGGAAAAACAAGGAATTTTTTTCCGCGGAAAATAGGTTATACAACCTCTCTCCCGATTCCTCCCCGCGCAATCGTCTCGTAATCGCATCCGACGGCCTTGGCAAGGGCCCCTAATCGTCGCCCTACAGTCTCAGGATGAGGAATCTGATCGGGCATATGCAAAGTAAGTTTTTCTCCGGCCCTCTCAAGCCTAGTACTCTCAAGGATCCGCGCTACCCCTCCCGAGACCGTGTAAGCCAAGCGAAGAGCAAGCCCCGTAACCCTGGCTTCTTCAATATCGCCTCCAGAAAGAAAATCTAAAACTTCCCAGCGGCGAAGCAGGTTTCCAATCGCCGCGTGCCTTGAGGCCACCGACAGAGCCACCCTCACCCTCTCCGGATGGGTGATTCCCACAAACGGCATCCGCAGTATCCTCAAAAACACCTGCTCTGCCCGGTACTCCGGATGCTCGGAAATTCCTATGTCCGAGAGATGACATGCAGCGAGTCGCAGCCTCGGGTCCCTAGAGTATTCATCCGGAATCGCCCTCTCTATCCACCTGCAGAAAACCTTGCCCTCCTCAATGGATCTTCCCATCTTAAGGGCGATCTCCTCACACATGACAACTAGAGGATCCAGAGAACGCTGCTTTGGGGAAAGATCGTCGTATATGCATCCCTCCCGAAGCCCGTACGTGCAGAACGTAAGGTTGTTAACGCCCGTTTTCTTCAGAAGACTCTTCATAAGCGTGGCGGCGTAAGGAGCAGACTCCACCCTGTTTCGCCCTAGAATCCAGAGGTCCTGAAGCGAACCCGAAGACATCTCGGCTATCTCCCGAGCCATATCAATTGCCCTTGATCTGGAAAGACTGTAGCCGTGAACTATTCGAAGCGGGTAATACTCAGACTCCATGTGTTTTTTAGCTAGAGCTCGCCACGAACCCCCGACGGCGTAGAAGGTTTTCTTTTTCGCGTTCTCAAGCCAGGGAAGTTCCTCAAGACGGGGAGCGATCAGTTTCTTAGTGGCCTTTGTGGGACTAAGACCGCTTTCAAGAAGCGGGATAGTACCCAACGGCAACGTGGCGTGATTTCCTATTTCCCCCTCGCAGATCTCCACCAATTCAAGGCTTCCGCCGCCTATGTCCCCCATTACGCCGTCAGCGTCAGGGATAGCGCAGAGAGTGCCGAGAGCAGAAAGCCTCGCCTCGTCCATGCCGGAGAGGACCCGAAGCGAAATCCCGCATTGCTGCTCAACGGCCTTTTTGAAATCGGGGCCATTTGCGGCGTTTCTCACCGCAGCGGTGGCAACCGCCTTTATTCCGCCGGAAACCCTCATCGACCGCGCGATATCGACAAAGCGGCTTACAGTTCGCAGGCCAAGGTCCATGCTCTGCGGAGACATCCTGCCCTGAGAATCCATCCCGCGCCCCAAGCCGCAGGGAACCTTCTCATCAAGCACCGGAAGCGGGGCGCGCCTAGGGCCCTTGTAGATCACAAGACGTATGGAATTCGATCCCACGTCAATTACCGCCACGGTTCCGGTCTTGCCGAACGGCGTGGCGGGAGGAGAGATTTCTGTCATGGATTGTTCCCGGCTTGCTCAACAAGCGCAGATAGAAAAAGCAAGGATTTCTCGGTTGTCACCTCGTTTCCAGGTATTCAGATTGTCCATAGCATTAAGCAGCTTCATCCGTCCTAGACCTGTCGTAATGTCGGAAAAACTCTCTATTTGAAGCAGTCTAGCCATAACGGCTATTGCTACCCTGATACGAAAGTCTTGATCAAAGCTCGACCAAGGTGATTTTCGATGATTTTAACCGATGGTGTATTCATAAGGGTATGGATAAACGCATGATGCACGGTTAAAACAAGTTCCTGCAGCTCTTGATCGGATTCAAGCTCCGAAACTTTTAATCCAATAGCTTTGCATTCATCGATATGAATGTGCCTGGCATGGGATTTATTGCCTGAGTAATCAGTCAGACCTTTGACAATTTTCTCGGCAATCTTCCTCCTGTCAGCAACATCCTTAAACATAACTCTTTCTAGGTAGTTTTGGGCAACTTCGCTGCTATGTTCAATTGCGTTTTTGCATTGGCTGAGAAATGTCGGATGATACTTGGAGAGAATTGGATTCCAAACATGGACTTTGCTGGGGTCTTCCTTAATCTGTGCCGCAGCAGTTCGAAATTCCTCAATTACACCATATGCGGGCACTCCCCGTAACTGTGGATCAATCGGACCCAAGTTTGAATGAGCGCCCATCAGTATCTGCTTGCTGGAACACGCAATAAGGGTACCACCCGACATGGCTATCTGTGGTACGATAACGCGAATGTCGTCATTAAACATCTGGTGAAGATAATGAATAATTGATTCCGTTGCGTGAAGCTCTCCACCCGGGGTATGCAGAATTAAGTCAAGTCCGACTGAACGGTCAAGCTCATGAACAGCCATCATAAAGCCGTTCTTATCTTCGTCGTTAATATGAATACCTTCTATATTGGGCTTTGACAGCCAGCCCGAATAGTAGGCAACAGTATTGCGACCGGTTTTTTCAAACAGGTTTTTAAGATATTTGCGACGAACCTGATCAGGCGCTGACTGGGATATTAGTTTAGCGTCAAGATTCCTGATCTCGTTCAGTACTTCTGACCAGTTAGGCATCTTTCAAGCCGACACACTTGACTCTTCATTTTTTATGGCCCCCTTGTTTGAACCTGCTGTGCGGCCCTGAAGCCCGCATACGCCATCTTGAACTTCACTGTTGCCTGCCATAACTTCTTCGTACCCGGAAGAGGCTGCTGCTTGCTGGGTCTGAATCCAGCGTACCTCGCAAAATCTATCACGTAAGTGCGCATGTCGGGCATTTCATCAGGCTTGTTCTTTATTATTCCCTCATACAGAAGCAGGCTGTACATAGCATTTATCTCTTCCTCCCCCACTACATCACGGGCCGGAATGTCCGGCTTCTCTCTCGCCATCCTCTCAAGATCAAACACCCTGTACGCAGTGACAACGTCAAACGCAAGACACTTGCGCAGATCATCCGCGCAATCAAATCTCCTTTCCTTTATTCCGGTTCCCGTCTTAAGAGCTTTAAAATACTCTTCTATACTCCACCTGGCCTCATACCACTTAACTGTACGCACCGCATCCTCCGCAGTTTCATCCCCTTCCGTGGCAAGCAGAACCCAGTGAAGACCTTCCTTCCCGCTCGGAGGATCAGGCTCAAAAGCGCTTACCGCGAGCATATCAAGCGGTTTCGCGTCTGCCCCCTCTTTCAAGGGAGCCACAAGCCTCACCCTGGATGCGCGTATCTCAAGTGTTACCTCCCGACTCTTACGTTTCCTCTTCCCTCCGCACGCGTCCACTTCTATCTTCCTTCTGGCAAGCACCGGCCTGCTATTAATGTGCTTCCACAGATTCTCTGTCTTCTCCCCCACCGCAACACGCCGATTGTGTCCCTTTTTTGAACGTACCAAAAGACCGTCCCCTCTGTGCACCCCCTCCCGAAGAAGTTCCCACATGTCCCCCTCTCTGTCGCAGACAGTAATCACGCGGGTCCCCTCGCACGCACCCTCAAGCTCCCGAGCCTTGAGCAGCCCCTTTATCCACCTCCTGCTCTCCTGCTTCTTGTTACTCTTGCCAACTGCCCTCACTTCGGCGTCAAGCTCGTAAACCCCCAAAGGACGCTTCCCCTCCGTTACCGCCAACCCCACATGAACAAACAGCCCTTTACCCTTCCCCCCTATGCTCACAAGCCCACTGGTCCCCTCATGCCCGCTGTAATTAACCGTAGTGGTATCCTGCACCGCCAGAACCACTCTCTCCATACGACACCGGCTCACCGCGGCTTCCGTGTGAGGTTCAAGTATATGTTCCATCGCAACCCTCTTGTTCGACAGCAACCTGTACATCCCCCTCTGCTCCGCTTCTCCCGGGAAAACCACAGGCAACGGCTCCTTGGGGTTATCGGCCCACCTGCGCCCCATATATATTATACGATCCCTCACTCGACCGTCGGGATGAGAACTGCGTCCGTACTCCACATCCGCCCAGTCAGCATCTTCTGCGTAATAAGGTTCCGGCGTCTGTCCGATTGCCCGGCGGGGTTCTTTATGCAAAACCTTCTTCCACCCCCGTAAAATGGGTTTCATCCATACCGTCTTGCTCTCCGTTATCCCCCCGCTCGCGGGACGCCCCGAAGTCTTCTCTTCACACATCTCCCACCCCGCGGCCCTGTAACTGCTCCCCTCATGATCACTCGATATGTAGGTGTATGCCATCACAGGTTCCGTACCGTGAATATCCTTCCAGTCCACCCCCACTCGCGAAATTGCCAACGACAACGCACAGGACGCCAGATTCTTTACCCGTACCCCCGGAAGCAGAAGAAAACGGTGGTTGTTTATCACCAGACCGAGATTCTCCACCCGCGCCTCCGTACTCCACCCTATCCACTTGTCCCGCGCCCCCTGGTGCCAGCTTGCAGCGCAAAAACCTATGCCTCCCACGCGTCCATGATTCCCGGTGGTTATCCAGTAGGATATCTGCTTGCCGGGAACCCTGCTCCACCCCTCGGGATGATGAGTCTGCATCATCTCACGCCACAGCTTCTTCTCCTTTCCCTCCACGGGTTCAAGAGAAACTTCTCCCAGAGATTCAAGAGTACAGATCACATTGTTGTCCGGGTAGTCTGTGCGAAGCGCCGGGGTCTTGCTTCCGGAAATCATCCCCTTGGGCAGGGACACGGGGGCAGGCAGACTGACTCCGGCGGCTTTCGCTATCTCGGGAAGATTCTTGCGTGCGGACGCCAGACACAGCTCTCCCTGGGAGTTGCGCCAGTTGTCCCTCTCGCAAAGCCCCATCGCCAACCCGTAGCGTGTCTGCTCAGGGTCTGCCGCAGCTTTTTTGAACCACTCTATGCTGTCTGCTGAAAAATGACGTAGTCCTATCCGCACACCAGTACATATACCCAGCCAATACTAAAGAGTCAAGTGTGTCGGCTTGAAAGGTTAGGCATTATTGTTCGGAAGTGGTTGGGGAAACCTTCATTGGTTGGCTGTGGGCACTACCGTGGCTGTTAATCTGCTTGAGAAATGAAGGTTGGGCCAGTGAGCGAGTCGCACTCCATTCTTCGTCGTTCGGATGGTCAAACAAATTACGATGCAGATGTTCAAACGACTGATCATCTATATCTTTCTTCTTATCCTCGGACTTAAGTTGTTTCTCGGGGTCCATGTTTTAAATCTCCTCCTGAATCACTCAAATAACTTGATAACAATTATCCTTTTTTTAATCGTGGTTTCAAATTTTGTAAAAGATTGCTTGATTTTTAATCACTATACACTGCCAGCTTTATCTCCTGAACTTAAGATAATACACGCATACTTCCGTTTTTGCCGAAGGGTGAGGCGGGGAAAAGAATCTCTGCCATGAATTATTCCTGCACAAACTCAGACGGCATTAGGGGCCGGGATTCGGCAAGCGCCTTTCCTCTTCCCGAAAGACTGGGGTTGGTCATAAAGTATTTGTGAGCCGAGAAGCTGTCCCCATCGCTTTTAAGCTTGCGGAAAGAACCGTCGGGCTGCATCTCCCAGCTGTTAGCGACATCGTTCAAGTTAGCGACCATCACCTGCTCGACAAGCTGCTTTTTCACGGTGGCGTTTTCGATCGCAACCAGAGATTCCACCCTGCGGTCAAGATTTCGGGGCATCCAGTCGGCAGACGAGATGAAGACCTTGCAGGCATTAGAGGGAAGCCCTTCCCCGGCGCCAAAGCAGATGACCCTGCTGTGCTCGAGGAAACGTCCCACGATGCTTTTTACCCTGATGTTCTCAGAAAGCCCCGGCACCCCGGGCCGCAGGCAGCATATTCCCCTAACAAAAAGTTCGGTTCGCACCCCCGCGCGACTCGCCGCGTAAAGCGCGTCTATTACCTTGCTGTCCACAAGGGAATTCATCTTGGCCCATATCACCGCGGGGCGGCCGGCCTTCGCGTGGTCTATCTCGTCCCTTATCAGCTCAATCACCTTCGGGCGCATCGTGACGGGAGAGAAGAATATCCTCTCCATCTTCTTCGGAGTGGCGTAGCCGGTCATGTAGTTAAAAAGCTTGGCGGCGTCGCGGCCGAGCGCCTCGTCGGCCGTGAAGTAGCTGAGGTCAGTATATATCTTGGCGTTTACGGGGTGATAGTTGCCGGTGCCGTAGTGAGTGTAGGTGCGGATGTCAGAACCCTCCCTTCTCACCACCAGCGATACCTTGGCGTGGGTCTTAAGATCGATGAACCCGAACACGACCTGTACCCCCGCGTCCTCGAGGTCATGAGCCCAGCGGATGTTGGCCTCCTCATCGAAACGGGCCTTGAGTTCCACCATGGCGGTTACGGATTTCCCGGCCTCGGCGGCCTCTATGAGCCTTTTCACTATCGGGGAGTCTTCCGAGGTGCGGTAAAGCGTCTGCTTGATCGCGACGACCGCCGGGTCCGCCGCGGCCTGCTTCAGGAACTCAACCACGACGTCAAAACTCTCGTAGGGGTGGTGAACGACGAAATCCTTCTGCCGTATGGCGGCCATCACGTCGCCTCCGAATTCCCTTACCCTCTCGGGGTAGCGGATACTCATCCGCTTGTAAAGAAGGTCGCTTCGCTCATCCAGTATTGTCTGTTTCACGCTCTCAAGCCCGAGCATCCCCTTGATCCTGAAAAAATGCGCGTCGTGGGCCTCAAGCTTCTCCATTATGAAGTCAACTATCGCATCCGGCATGTCCGCGTTGACGTCAACCCTGATCACGGAGCCTCCCCTGCGCTGCTGCTTAAGCGCCGTCTCAAACGTCTCGACCAGGTCTTCCGCGTCCTCGTCTATCTCCAAAAGGCTGTCTCGGGTGACCTGGAAGAGTCCGTTGTCCTCCACTTCAAAACCCGGAAAGAGGGATTTCATGTTGTGCTCAATGATCTTCTCGATCGGAACAAACTGGATCTTTTTCCCTCCCGGAACCCTTATGAAGCGCTCCACCTGGGAAGGCAGAACTATGAGACCCTTCATGCGCTTTCCGTCCTCCGCGCGGCCGAGCTGCACGGCGCACACAAGGCTCTCGCTCTGTATGAAGGGAAACGGATGCGCCGGGTCTATGGCAAGCGGGGTAAGCACCGGGAAAAGCTTATTCGAGAACCACTCGGAAAGCCACTTCGATCCCGAGCGGTCGAGTTTCTCGGGAGCTACGATCTTGATTCCGGCCTTCTTGCAGAGGGAAAACAGTTCCTTTTCGCACTCGTACTGGCTGTCAAGCAGGAAGCGTACCTTCTCTCTTATGGCTTCTAGCTGCTGGGGGGGCGTAAGGCCGTCTTTGCTGCGGTCGGTCACACCCTCCATAACCTGTCCCGCGAGACCCGCCACCCTTACCATGTAGAACTCATCGAGGTTGCTCGCGGAGATGGAGAGAAAGCGTACCCTCTCAAGAAGCGGAACATTCTTGCTGGCCGCCGTCTCCAAAACCCGCAGGTTAAAATCAAGCCACGAAAGCTCCCTGTTGATATACCGCTCAGAAGAGCGGAGCGGGAACCTCTTGCTCGAGATGTCCGTTACAGAAGAAGCCATCTGCAGTCTCCCTGGACTATAACATTCAGCGTCCTAACACCCACAACACGTGAGTTTACATAATTACCTGCCGCGTGAAAAGCCGGTCTCACCGCGCCGTCTCCCAGAACGGGGTAACTCTCACGAGGCGCCTCCACTGCGGCTGCGCCGTGCGAAGGCACTTTCTGACCCGTGCCTGGGACCATTCCTGCGCGAGGCGGATCACCGGGGGATCAAGCCTTCCGGGCTTGACCGCCGCGAGGATGTGCCGCGCGACTATCGCGTCGTTTGTCTTCCCCAGGCTGTCCTGGAGGCGTCCCATGAGCTTCATGAAGGGCGGAACCTGGGGGCCGCTCCAGAGCGAGTTGAAAAACTGCGTTGCGTAGCGGGCCTTTTTCCCACGCTTTCTTATTTCGTGAAGACCCTCGTCGGGAAGACGCGAAAGAGGCCTCGTATCTTCGAGAAAATAGCGCCATGTTCTCCTGAGCACGCTTTTTGCAAACGGCTTCACGGGCTGGCTGAAAGTCTTTGAGCCGACCTCTTTCTCCACAGACGCGACCCATCGCTCGAACTGGAGCAGAAGACGGGCGTAGCGGCGGCTCTCAAGACAGGCGGCCGCATCCCCGACGGCGCGGCGGCGCTCTGCACGGGCAATGCGCCGAAGGCGCTCTATCGCTTCCTCCTGCCCTGGCGCCGCGGAGGCTATCCCGGGAAGCGTCTCGCTTAAAAACACCTGCCAGTCGCGGGCCGGGGCCAGGCGCTGCTGGAACCAGCGGAACTCTCCGTTAAAGGCCTTTCGCTTGTCATATGGAAGTATTCTTTTGAAGGCCCGAAGCGCCGCGCGCACGCGCCTCATGGCCACCCTCGTCTGATGAACTCCCTCCGCCCTTCCCTCCAGGGTCGGAATCTCGTTTGCGAACATGTGCTCAAGCGCGCCGGCAATGATGAAATTAAACGCCTCTCCCACGCTCATTTCCTCCGTGAGCGTGACTTTCGGGGCCTTAACTGGTCTCGGCCGAAGGGCCGGCCTTGCGAGCGCGTAGCCCCTCTGGGCCTTGGTAAGGTGGCCAAGGCGCATGTCGTAAGCCTCGCAGAGTTCAATGGCCACGTCGAACATCCGCGCCGCATCCCCCGAGAGCAGCTCGAACTCCGCTTCGCAGATAGGCTCCTCGACTCGCCCCCCGGATGTCTCGGCGTAAATCACCCCCTGATCCACCGCCAGCTCGAATTCGGCGCCATTGGTCCTGATGCGGACCGCCTCGCGCTCGAAGTCCGTGGTGAATACCGGGCCGAGGCGCTTTTCGTAACGCCGTCGGGAGAACTCGCGGGCAAGCACGGAATCGTCCACGGCGCGAAGGTCCGGACCGCTGCCGTTTACCGCCACGGTCCATTCCCTGAAATTCTGAAGGCCCGCGGGACCCGCAAACGGCGCCTTTATTGTCTGCTGCCTGCCATTGCCGTTATCGCGCACCCGAAGTGCTATTTCGGATTTTCTGAGCGCGTGGCGCGGAGTATCGAAATAGGTACTCACCAGGCGGCGTTTAGTACGGCGGCCCCTGCGAAGGGACTTAAGGCCCTTGTGACGCAGAATCCGATCCGCCACGGTGGGCGAAAGGGACAGCTTGAACTCAGTTTCCTCGTACATGACGTAAAGACTCAACCACCCGGTTTGTCGGAAACCGGACTATCCAGTCTACTCGATTAAGGCCCGGTTGTCATTTCTTTCCGCTACTGGATGAAACCGGAGGAAGATGTATAATTCTCATCGTAACCCGCAATGGCAGACTCCTTCGTTCACCTGCATCTGCATTCGCAGTACTCGCTTCTTGACGGCTCGATAAAGTTCGACGAACTGATCGAGAGAGCCGAGAGCCAGGCCATGCCCGCCGTAGCCGTGACCGACCACGGAAACCTCTTCGGCGCGTACGAGTTTTTCGAAAAGGCAAAGGCCCGCGGCGTAAAACCCATAATAGGCTGCGAACTCTACGTCACCCCGACCCTCAAGCTTGAAAAACCTTCGGACGGAAAGAACTATCATCTCACCGTGCTCTGCATGAACGAGCAGGGATACAGGAACCTCTCGAGACTTGTTACAAAAGGATACTTCGAGGGGTTCTACCGCCGTCCGCGCGTTGATCACGAGATGCTGTCTGAGCACAACGAGGGACTCATTGTCCTCTCCGGGTGCATGAGCAGCGAACTTTCCCAGGCCATTTTCAAAAAAGATCAGAAGGAGCAGATGAGAATCGCTTCTGTATACAAGGAGATATTCGGGGACCGCTACTATCTTGAAGTGCAGGCAATCGGCCTTCCCGAGCAGCGCAGAATCAACAGTCAGCTTCGCAAAATCGCCAGTAGCATGGGCATAAAGCTCGCGGCGACCAACGACTGCCATTTTCTCACCAGGGAGGACTACAAGTCGCACGACGCGCTTCTGTGCATCCAGACTGGGAGCATGGTGGCCGACCGCAAGAGAATGAGGTTCCAGAGCGATGATTTCTACGTCAAGACAAGGGAGGAAATGACGCAGGAACTTGAGGGTTTCGAGGACGCCATTGAGGAGTCTGTGAAAATCTCTGAGCGCTGCGACTTCGAATTCAGAAACGAGGGATACAGGTTCCCTGAATACGTCCCTCCAGAGGGAAAATCGCTTGACGAATTCATGCGCGAGATCTCGGGCAGAAATCTCGAGAAAATGCTCCGGGAAAACGAAATACCCGAAGAGGCCCACGAAACCTACCGCGAGCGGCTTAACTCGGAGCTTGACACCATCTGCAAGATGGGATTTTCCGCGTACTTCCTCGTGGTCTCCGACTTCATATTCCACGCCAGGAAAAACGATATCCCGGTTGGACCGGGGCGGGGAAGCGCCGCAGGGAGCCTGGTTGCCTACGCTCTCGGCATAACGGCCATCGACCCCATAAGGCACAACCTTATTTTCGAGAGGTTTCTTAACCCCGAGAGGGTGAGCATGCCCGACATAGACGTCGATTTCTGCGGTGAGCACCGCGACGAGGTAATAAGATACGTCACGGAGAAATACGGGGCGGACAAAGTGGCCCAGATCGGCACCTTCGGAACCATGTCCTCGAAAGCCGTGATAAAGGACGTGGGAAGGGTGCTCGGGCTTCCCTACGCGGAAGTCGACCGGCTCTCGAAAATGATCCCCTCTTTCCGGGGAAAGGTGTTCAGCATAGAGGAAGCCGTAAGCAAGGTAAAGGAAATAAAGGAGCGGCTTTCCGAGAACAAGGAGCTTGCCGAAGCGGTGGAGCTTGCGAGGTCGCTTGAGAACATGGTGCGCCATTCCTCCACCCACGCGGCAGGGGTGGTGATATCGAATGAGCCGCTTGCCGACTACATACCCCTGTACAGGGGAAGCAAAAACGAGATCGTAACCCAGTTCGACATGAACTCCATAGAGAAGCTAGGCTACGTGAAATTCGATTTCCTTGGCCTAAAGACCCTTACCATACTGGACAAGGCCGTTAAGTACGTAAGGGAAAACAATGAAAAAGAATTCAGCCTTGACAGAGTCCCCCTTGACGACCCGAAAGTCTACGCCCTGCTTTGCGAAGGCGCGACCATGGGTATATTCCAGGTGGAATCCCAGGGAATGAAGGATCTTCTGGCGAAGCTGCGGCCCACGGAATTCGAGGACATAACGGCCGCCCTGGCCCTTTACCGCCCCGGCCCCCTTGACAGCGGCATGGCGGAGGAGTTCACCCGGAGGAAAAACGGGGGCGCGGTCGATTTTCCTCATCCCGCGCTTCGGGAGATACTGGGAGGAACCTACGGCCTTTTCGTTTACCAGGAGCAGATAATGCAGACCGCGAGCGAGCTTGCGGGCTTCACCATGGGGGAGGCGGACCTCCTGCGAAGGGCCATGGGAAAGAAAAAATCAAGCGAAATGAGGGCACAGCGCAAAAGGTTCCTGACGGGAGCGGAGAAAAAGGGCCTCGAGAGCAAAAAAGCCGCCGAGCTTTTCGACACCCTCGAGAAGTTCGCCGAGTATTCCTTTAACAAGAGCCACAGCGCCGCCTACGCCATGGTCACCTACCAGACGGCCTACCTCAAGTCGCATCACCCGGCTGAATTCATGGCAGCCTTCATGTCCGTGGAAGCACATAACGTGGACAAGGTGATCTCCGGCATAACCGAGTGCAGGAAACTCGGAATCGACGTCCTGCAGCCCGACATAAACCGAAGCTGCTCCGGGTTCACGGTGTCGGAAGGAAAGGTGCTGTTCGGATTCACCGCAATCAAATACGTCGGGGACGGCCTGACCGAGGGAATAGTCAGAAGCAGGGAAAAAGACGGGGTATTCGAATCCGTCTTCGACTTCTGCGCCAGGGTGGATTCGAAGAAACTGAACAAAAAGGCGCTTGAAAGCCTGATAAAGGGAGGCGTTTTCGATTCCCTCGAACCAAACAGGGCGCGGCTGTTCGCTTCCTGCGAGTCCCTGCTCGGGTACAACTCCATGAAACAGCACACGCCGGCGAACGGGCAGGGAATGCTGTTTGACCTTCCAGATTCCGTGGCCGCCCCGACTCTTGCCGAAACCGAACCCTGGGATGACCGCATCAGGCTTGAGAACGAGCTTGAGGTGCTCGGGTTCTTCATATCGTCCCACCCGCTTCAGAAATACTCCTGCGAGCTTGAAAAATACAGCCGCCTTCACGACACCGAATCCATAAAGCGGGCGAGAGACGGCTCCGAGGTGAGAATCGCGGGAGTGGTGAGATCGTTCGAAACCAAAAACACCCGCAGGGGAACCGGCCTCATCGGCTACTTCACCCTGGAGGATCTGAACGGTTTCACAGAAGCGATAGTGTTCAACGACACCCTGCGCACGTCCAGTTCCCTTCTGGAACAGAAGGTGGAACCGGTGATAGTGAAGGGGAAAATCGAGGTCTCGGACGACAAGGTGCGTCTTCTCGCAAGCGACATATCCTCGCTCAGGGAAGCCAGAACGACTTCCGCTGTCTGCATAAGCATCGCCCGCAAATCGGCAAACGAGCAGAACATACTCAGACTGAGGGAGATCCTCGAGAAGTTCCCGGGAGACTCAACCGTCATAATCGACATGAAGACCGACCACTCGGAGACCGTCCTGAGGGTCGGAAACTGCAAGGTCGACTTCGGGGACGAGCTTATAGGAAACATCGAGGGACTGCTCGGGGAAGGCGCGGTGACCCTCAGGGAAAGCTCATTTGCCTAGACGCTCTATAAGCGCTTTCAGCTCCTCGGGATCCTTCGTGATAACGAACACCTCCTGCACCGAAGTGCCGCTTCTCGCTATGAGCTTGGCACCGCTTCGGGTGCTGTACCTGTAGCTCACAGCGAGATTCTCCCCAGTGGCGCGGCCGACCTTTATCTCCCCGGGAATGATTCCCGTCACGTGATCAAGGTCCGAGATGTTGTCCTCGAGAAAACGCCGTAGTCCCTTTATTATCGAATGTTCGGTTTTTATCTTGTTTTTTCTGTATTTCATTCTCTCTTCAGAAAACATTATACTTCCTTACAGTACCGAGGTGTAACACGGACCCGGGTGCGGGAGTTTTTTCCGGCTGCCCGGTTCTCTGCCGGCATAATGCGAAGCGCAGCGCAGAGGCCGTCGCGAGATGAGAAAAATAACTGACCTTCGTTTTGAGAACACCTACGCGGAACTGCCGCGCGAGTTCTACCAGAAAAAAGATCCCGTTCCGTTTGAGATCCCCCATGTGGTGGCGTTTAACGAAACCCTGGCGGCGGAACTCGGCATAGACCCGGATGAGAAGAAAAATCCCCTCCTTGCCGAGCATCTATGCGGGAAAAGACCGCTTCCGGGCGCAGACCCCCTGGCTATGTACTACGCCGGCTGGCAGTTCGGGGTCTACAACCCGCACCTTGGAGACGGAAGAGCGCTTCTGCTCGGGCAGATAATCGACGAGCGGAACCGCAGATGGGACCTTCACCTGAAGGGTTGCGGGGCCACCAGATTCTCAAGAGGCTTTGACGGAAGGGCAACGCTCAGGTCATCCATAAGGGAGTATCTCGGAAGCGAGGCTCTCCATCATCTGGGGATTCCGTCCACGAGGGCTCTCTGCGTGGTGGGAGGCGCGGAGAAAATCGAGAGGGAAACCCGGGAGCCAGCCGCTATGACGCTCCGGGTCGCGGAGACCCACGTGCGCTTCGGTTCGTTCGAGGGTTTTTACTACCGCGGTGAAGAGGAGAGCATCCAGGCGCTTGCCGATTACGTAATCGCCCGTCACTACCCCGAGATTCCGGGCGGGACAAAGAAAAGCTACGGGCTTTTTCTGCTCGCGACGGCGGAAAAAACGGCAACCGTCGTCGCCAAGTGGCAGGCTTCCGGATTTACCCACGGAGTAATGAACACCGACAACATGTCCGTAACGGGTCTCACTCTCGATTACGGACCGTACGGATTTCTGGAGACGTTCGACGGGAATTACGTCTCTAACCACTCGGATCACTTCGGCAGATACAGCTACGGAAACCAGTTCGCGGTCGCGCGCTGGAACCTCGGGAAATTCGCAAGGTGCCTGGAAAGCCTGGCGGACAAAGAACAGGCCGCTCGCGCGATTGAGGTTTATAACAAGACCTTTTCTGAGACTTACAGACAACTCATGCTGCGCCGCTTCGGCTTTGATGAGGGAAAAAGAGAATCCCTTCGGTTTGTTGAAAAAACCCTCGGGATGCTGGCCGAATCCGGGACGGACTATCATATCTTCCTCAGAAGCCTCTCCGACGTAAGCCGCGACGGCTCTTTTGAAGGAAATCCCTGGCTTGCGGAACTCTGCGCGGCTTCGGAGAAATGGCGGAAGTGGGTCCCGGAGTACGCCGTGGAACTCCGGGAAAATTCGCTCCCTGACCGCGAAAGAAAGAAGCTCATGGATTCCGTCAACCCCAAGTACGTTTTGAGAAACCATATAATGGAAACCGCCATAAGGAAGGCTCTTGAGCGGGAGGACTACTCGGAGATAGAAAAAGTGAGAAAAATATTCGAGAATCCCTTCTCGGAGCAGCCGGAGCATGAAAGCTACGCGGGCGCCTCTCCCGAGTGGGCCAAGAGCCTCGTTGTGAGCTGTCTTTCCTAGTCGGCAAAAAAGCTTGCGAGAATTTTTTTCACGCCGGAGCCGAAGAAATCAACCGTAGCTACCGCCCTATCTCCTTTTCCGTCAATCTTTTTAACGGTCCCGGGACCAAAAATCGGATGGGCAACTTTCTGGCCCAGCCTTAAGTCGTAACCAACGCCACTAGAATCACAGGCTATTTTTTCTAAAGACGGATCATAATAACTGTGGGAATCCCACCCGGAGAGTTCTTTCTTGCGGGATTCATAGACTACGTGTTCCGGCGGGAGATCATCCAGAAAAGCAGACCTTCGGGCGTAGTACGTCCCACCCGAAGCAGTTCTTAATGAAGCGTAACTCAGGTAGAGCAACCGCTTGGCTCGGGTAACCGCTACATAGAAGAGTCTTCTCTCCTCTTCCAGGCCCACAATGGTCTCAGAGGATCTTTTGTGCGGAAGAAGGTCCTCGTTTACCCCGACCACAAACACCGCCGGAAACTCAAGCCCCTTGGCCGCGTGAATAGTCATGAGGGAGACTTTTTCCTCTCTGGAGTCCCCCCTGTCCTCATCAGCCGCAAGCAGTACGAGGTCGAGAAAATCAGAGAGAGTGGTCTCCCCTAAGTTTTCAGTCGCATTTAAAAACTCTTTGACATTCTCAATCCTTTGGTGGTTCTCTCCCAGATAATCCAGGTAACTAGTACGCTCAAGAAGAGCTTTAATCACGCGTGCCACCGATTGATTTTCAGCCGCCGAGCTAAGCTCCGTTATGATTTCAAGGAACCGGGAAAGCGCGTGCAGTGCTTGGCTAGGTAAAAGTTTTTGCTTCCTGCAGTATTCAGCTGCGTCCAGAAGAACCAACCCGCTACTTTCTGAAACCTCGTGCAGCTTTTGCAGTGTGACTTTCCCTATTTTTCTTGGCGGAACATTAACTATCCTCTCAAAGCTGACGTCGTCCCTCGGGTTCTGAACCAGCCGCAGGTAGGCAATCACATCCTTTATCTCCGCCCTCTGGTAAAACCCGACCCCCGACACCATCCTGTAGGGAATTTTGGCGGCCCGAAGTCCCTCCTCGATTACCCTCGACTGAAAATTAGCCCGGTAGAAAATCGCCACATCACTCCAAGTGAAATCTCCGGATTCGACCAACTCTGAAATCCGCTCCGCGACAAAGCGGGCCTCATCGGCATTGTCTAGGGCCTTAAACACCAAGACCTTCTCTCCCTCGGGGTTTTCGGTCCAGAGGTTTTTCTCCTTTCTCCTCAGATTCTTTCTCTCTATAGAGTTTGCAATACCAAGTATCGTGCTCGTCGATCGGTAGTTGCGCTCGAGCTTAAGAACCCTGGCACCGGGAAAGTCCTTCTCGAAGTCTAGAATGTTGTTTATGTCGGCCCCCCTCCATCCGTAAATGGACTGGCTGTCATCGCCCAGCGCAAAAAGGTTCTTGTGGTTTTGCGAGAGAATCTTTACGAACCGGTATTGAAGGTTGTTTGTGTCTTGGTACTCATCAATAAGCACGTGAGAGAATCTGTTCTGATAGCGGTTGCGGATCTCCTCGTTCTCAGAAAAAAGTTTGTTTGCAAGCAGAAGCAAGTCGTTAAATGTCATAGCATTCCGTTTTACGAGCTCTTCCTTATAGAAGTCATAAAGATCGCTAAGACTGCGGCCGTAAAAATCGTCCTTGAAAGATGGATCCCTTCGGTTCTCGACGGTGTCAAATTCGGAAAGCATGTTCTTCGGCACAAGAAAATTCTCCCCGTAGCCAAGTTCCCTCAGGCAATCCTTAAGAAGTCTCATCTGATCGTCTTGATCATAAACAACGAAATTTTTCGTATAGCCCTCAAGAGAATCCGCCTCTATGTTGAGAATCCGAAGGCAAATCGAATGAAATGTACCGATCCAAGGACTACTTATCTGTTCATCTACAAGTTGTCCTACCCTTTTTTTCATCTCCGCCGCGGCCTTGTTAGTAAAGGTCACAGCCATAATGTTCCAAAAAGGAATCAAAAGATCATTTATCAGGTAGGCAATCCGGTGGGCTAAGACTTTAGTTTTTCCTGTACCTGTACCCGCGAGAACAAGCAACGGACCCTCTCCGTGGGTTACGGCCTCGATCTGGGAAGGATTAAGTCCTTTAAGAGAATTTTTCGGCACGGGTTCTTGAACGTCTTTTCTGGCTGGGGCGGGAGGACTCGAACCCCCACTACCGGGACCAAAACCCGGTGTCCTGCCGTTAGACGACGCCCCAGTCGGGAAAAACTTTTATGCTACCACATCCAGGCGACTGTTAAAGAAAAACCGCAAAGACTCGCGTTACGAAAACATCGGTGGCCAGTGGCGTTTTTGCCGGACAAAAACAACGGAAAGCACGGCGGATACGGCAAGGAGCATGCTCAGAAGGACGCCTTCAGTCCTGTTTGCCGTGCCCGAAAGAGCGCATTGCCCGTTATTGTTCCGATGATCCGAGATAAAGCCCCGAACCGAAAATATAGACAGATGCGTCAGGATTGTCTTTGTCAGATGAATGGGCTTTCGTGTAACCAAGCTTCGGCGAATCGCCGCCGGGACCTCCGCTTTGCTCCCCGTCACCCACAACGGCGGGGTCTTCCCAGTTGTATTCCACGAATCCTCCTCCGGGCATATTCGCCGCGTCGATGAGCCGGGCAATATCCTCCCCGACATCGGGGTCGCTACGCAGGTTGGTCTGCTCAATATTTCTGTTCGCCCCGTTAAAGATCACGTTGCCCTCGCCATCCATTATGTAGATGTAGGTGGATACGTGTCTCCATGGCCCTCTATCGAGCCTGAAAATAGTGCGCAGCCGCACGGGATCAAGATCGGGGACCGCAATAGCCCAAGTAAAGAAAATGATTGCCTCTTCCACGAAGGTTTTAAGTTCCTCTCTTCTTTCCTCTTCGGTCTTTTTTTCATCATCATCCTTCTCGGCGCTTCCTATCTGCCAGGCCTCCTTGCTCGGATGCGGACGTCTCTCAACAGGGATTGACTCGATCAGGTCCTCATAGGACTTTTTCTGACCTATAACTTCGGGCTCATAATCAAATCCACCGACGAGAACAAACCCGTTTTCCTGGGACGAGCGCGGATTGGCGAACGGAACAGCGGAAGCGGAAAAAGGGAGCGCGTAAGCTTTCCTTTCGATACCGTCATTCCCGACATAAGTTACAAGTCCTCCGCTGAGAAGCTCTTGCCCCACATTGTTCCCCGCGGCATCCTCGAGCTGGGACCAGTCCTGATCCTCAATATCCCTGTTCCTGGCGTGAACATAGACCCCTCCCCCGCTTGTCAGAAGAACAAGGTAAGTGGAACCGTCATTCCAGTCTCCCGATTCATCCCTGAACCCGTTCAGTATTCCAAGAGTCTCGGAAAAGGTAGTGGCCTCGGAAAGACGCGACGCCGCATACCTTACGAATTCCTCAAGAGTCTCTTCATCCGATATTCCGGAGACAGCGGTGACCGGGTCCGCATCCCCGTTATTCCAGTCGCAGGAAACGGCACCCAGCAGCCCTATAACGCAGAATAAAAAGATCAGGTTTTTCATGGTATCTCTCCAGGCCGCGGGGTCTCACGCGGCGAAAACTCTACAGCGCCAACCAAATCTTCACCGGAAATCAGTTCGGCACGCATGTGACGCCCGCGTACTCCCATGCGGTGCAGTCATGCACTCCACGTCCCGCGTGGTCACATTCAAGCAGCGTGTTTTCCGTACCGTCGCACCCCACTTCATCAAGGAGGTAAAGAAGCGGAGGATATCCAAGCCAGATTATCTCGCGGTCCGCGGTCCCCCCAGATGAATAACCAAGCTGCCGGCACGCCACCCCCGCGTCCTGATCGTCCCAGCTATCATCGCATACCCCCTTCCATCGCTTGCTCGGCTCGTCAAATATCTGGAGCAGTCCCTCGTTGGAACCGGATACCTGTCCGGTATTGAGATTGATGGTGGGAAGCAGTCTGAGGCTGCCGTCGGGCTTGTTCGTGTAGATAGGCCCCTCTTCAAAGCTTTCCACCTCTTCCGCGTTGCCCGCGTTATCGGTGAAACGGATCCTGACCTTGATCCACTCTTCCTCATCGGCTTCCTGGAAGGTATAGGTGGAAGCGGTCGCGCCCGTGATTATCGTTTCGTTCCAGATTATATCGGACCTTATCCACTGGTAGGAAAACGCGCTTGCGTCCGTGGGTTTTCCGTCCGCGTCGGTGATTCCCGAGTGATCCGCGGTCACGGTCACCCCTGTTTTGGGTTCGGTGCCCCTGATCTCTATCCTTCCCACGGCATCGTTGTTTGAGGTCGCGGCTTCACAGGTAACGCCGAAAGCCTCCTTGTTACCGCAGTCGTTCTGTCCGCGCGGCAGGTGCTTGCACTTGTCCGTCCCGAGAATCCTGTCTTCAGACCCCGAGCATTCAAGGTCATCAAGCAGGTAATAGGCGGACGGATCCTGAGAGGCGCTTGAGGGAAGCACAAGCCCGACAAGCGGAGACCCTCCCGAAAAGCCCAGCTGGCGGCACGCCACGCGGGCTTCCTGCCTGCCGATCACGCGGACATTGTTGTCCTGCGGTTTTCCCAGAGTCCCGAGAAAGTCATCGCATACGCCCTTCCATTCGCCCGCGCCGTCGTCATCAGGGTCATCAAATATCTCAAGCCTGCCCGAAGGGGCAACAGCCGTACGGAGGTTCACCACGGTATCCGTGCTCGCATCCACGAGCCTGAGATCCCCGTCTGCATATGTTTCCTGCGTGCTTACGTCCGCGGGTCCGCCCATGAGCAGAAGCCCAAGCAGAAATCCGGCGGCCGCTGTCAGAACGCGCGGCAGACTCATTGTTCCCGCTCGGGTTTCACCGATTTTCCTTCTCAATAGTCCGTTTCCGGGTTTTCCTGTCACCTGAACCTCCGTAATTCCTTGATAAGCACACCTGCTTTCCAGATTGCTCTTTTCTATATTATAGTGTTGCTCCCTTATCCGTGTCAAGCAAAACAGCAAAACAGACAATCCCGAAAACAGGTTCTTCGCCCATAGCCCGGGCAAAAGAGGTTCAGTCCGCAAGAAAGTGCCAGCCGCTTATCCCGCTTGCGAGAAAAACATCGAACTCTGAAGACGTAACCAGATACTCGTGGATTTCCTCAGCATCCCGCCGCTTTCTGAAAACGGAAAAAACCGACGACCCGCTTCCCGAGACAAGCACGAAGCGCGCGCCGAGCGACCGGAAAATCTCCTTCAGGGAGAGAATCTCGGGAAATACCGCAAACACCGCCGCCTCAAGGCCGTTCTCAAGGGGAAAGTCCCCTCCGCGGAACCTCTCCGCGAGAGAAACGGGTTCTATCTTCTCGGGCGGGGGCTCCGGGCGCTCCCAGCTTTCGTAGACTTCCCGGGTCGAGAGGCTTTTTCGGGGGAAAAGAATAAGATAGTGAAAAAGCGGAAAATCAGAAAGCACTCTCACCCTTTCTCCCGCTCCCTCGACAAACGAAGAGGTGGATCTTACGAAGAACGGAACATCGGCTCCGAGAGATGCGGCCATCCGGAGCAGGTCCCGGTCGGTAAATTTCCCGAGGATCCTGTTAAGACCCACCAAAACCGCCGCGGCGTTTGAGCTTCCTCCGCCTAGGCCGGCGCCAAGAGGAATATTCTTTTTTACCGCTATGGAGACCTTTCTTTGAATCCCGGCCCGCTCAAGATAAAGATGGCAGGCGGCCACGGCAAGATTGTCTTTCCCGGAAGGCATTTCCCTCCCCGAGCATGAAAGACCGGACCCTTTTCCCAGTTCTACCGAAAGGCTTATCTCGTCAAAGAGGCTTACGGGCTGCAGGACGGACTGGAGTTCATGGTAGCCGTCGGAGCGCTTTCGGAGGACCCTGAGAAACAGGTTCACCTTCGCAGGGGAGAGAAGCTTCACAAAACTCATTTTCGCGCCGCACCCGGCTCGAAATTCATGGTAAGCTTCACGCTTCTGAGTGGAAGTACCAGTTTTTTCAGCTTCTCCGTTTTTTCATCGAAGCTGAGAAGAAGCCTGAACACGATGTATTTTCCCTCAGGGGTCCTCTCCAGAAGCCTGTACTTGTAGACGAAGACACCGCCGCCGCGCTGGTTTAACTTTGCGTAGGGGTGACCGAGAATCTCTATCACTTCTGAGAAATCAGGAATTTCCTTGGGTTCAAGGGACCTCACGGCCGCGGTGCTTGTCTTCTCAAGCTTTTTCACTTCGGCGCCGCCCACCGAGCCCATTATCTTCCCGAGAACCTCCTTGGTTATATACTTGGTGAAGCGCTCGGGAAAGATAATTTCGCAGAGCTTTCCCTCACAAAGCTTCATCCCCATCGCCAGATCGAAATTTCCGGTTTCGCTCTTTCTGCCCGGGTATTTTTTCACCAGATGATAGGTCCAAAGCTGGGTGTCCGCGGCAACACGGGTTTTTACGGGCGGCGAGTAGACCATGAGCCACTCGATGTCTTCTGCGAGCAGTACGGGGTTTTTGAAGGAGAGGCGGAGGCCGTCGTGGTCGCTCACGCTGAAATTCTCGCTGAAATCCCCGAGCTGGCCTTTTACATCAAGGAATCTGAAGAGACGGCATCCCCCCACCGCCAGACACAGAACAAGCAGAAAAGATATGAGAATTTTTCTTCGCGAAGACGGCTTTTCCATCGGCAATTCGGCATTTTCCTCCAGATGTATTATTATACCGCACAGATAACCGGAAATTCTCTCTAAGGACTTCAGATGTTCGCAAGACTCCTAATTCTGTTCACCGTGGTTCCGCTCATTGAGCTCGCGCTGCTCATAAAGCTCGGGAACATAATAGGACTCTGGCCGACCATATTCATAGTCATAGCGACGGGGGTGCTGGGAGCGGCGCTTGCCAGAAGCCAGGGGACGCAGGTCATAAGCGCGATAAGAGCGGAGGTCGCCGAGGGCAGGCCGCCCACGGAAAGCCTCATAAACGGTCTTCTCGTGCTTGTGGGAGGGGTTGTGCTTCTCACACCCGGGCTGCTTACCGATCTTCTTGGCTTCTCCCTTCTTATTCCCTTTACCAGGAACCGGCTCAAGAAAAAACTTCAAAGCAGGCTTAGGAAATACGCGGAGAGAAGTTCAGGCTCCGCAACCATAATAATACGCTGAAGATCCGAAACGGCACCCGCTCAGGGCTGAAACGGCTCGTGGCTTATCTTGTGTATTATCGGCATGGAGAAACTCACCGACTCCATGAGTTTCTGGCCGTACTCAATCACCCACTGCTCGGGGGCCAGGGAGTAGAAGTCCGCAAGCGTCATCCACTCCCCTCCCCTCATTATTTCTCCGTAGTCGACGCTAACCAGAAAAGCGGTCATGTCTCCGCCGTCCATGGCGTTTAGCACCGAGCACTCCGCGTAGGAGTGTATTCCCTTTAATACGGGACAGCCGTTTCTGCCCTCGAAATGGTCTATGCCGATAAACTTTTTTTTGTCCCTGCCCGAATAAAAGCCGAAATTCCGCACAAGGGCGATCTGATCCCTTTTGAGAAGATGAATCACGAGATTCCTGCTTTCCATTATGAATCCGTGGGTGTGATTTCCCTTCCATATTCCCATAAGAAGCCTGGGTACTGTGTGAACTATGGAGGAGGTGACGAGCGTCACCGCCACCTGGCCGTTTATCTCATCCTCCCGCCTGCTGGTTATGATCACCACAGGGCAGTTATGCCAGAAAACCCCGGCAACCGAAGGCCCGTCATTCACTGAAAAACTCCTTTTTTTATCCCCGGCAGAAAATACCTCGGGAGAATTGAAAAAACATCCCCCGTGTGCTATAGTAACCCCGTCTTTTAAGTTTACCTGCTACGATGCGGCAGCGCCTTTTAAACGGACTGAAATCCTAGCTATGAAAAAAATAATTCCGGCGGTCGCTTTTCTTTTTCTGGTCGTTGGTGTCCTGCACATCTCGGGGTGCTCGAAGAGAGTTCCCGCCACTTCTCCCTCGGCTGAAGAGACGGGTACTCAGGACAGGGTCATGGAGGTGTCGGAGATGCTTGAGGAAGCCCGGGCAGAGGGTGCCGAAGACACCTGGGAGTATGAAGAGGCGCAAAAGCTTTTCGAGATGGCCCAGAACCTCATAAGCGAAGGGGAACTTGAGGAAGCTGAGAAGGTCCTTTCTCAGGCGGAACTCAAGGCCACGCAGGCAATCGGCGCCGCCAGGGAAGGCGCCTTCATGGAGGGTTTTGACGAAGAGGCCCAGGAAATACGGAAATCCCTGCTCAGCGACGCCTTCTCCAAGGAAAACCTGATAAACCTCTCCACCTCGGACGTGTTCTTTGAATTCGACAGCGCGGAGATATCGGAAGATGCAATGGAGACAGTTGACGGCAACATAAGCATCTTCGAAAAAAACAAAGACAAGATCAAATTCATTCTCGTCTTCGGTTTCTGCGACATCCGCGGGACCGAGGAATACAATCTCTCCCTTGGAAAGAAAAGAGCGGACGAGATCAAAAAATACATGATCGGAAAAGGGATGTCTCCCGACATGCTGCACTCCATCAGCAAGGGAGAGACGGAAATATGGCAAGAGGGAACATCGGATGAGGCGTACAGCCGTAACAGGCGAGGACACTTCATGGCCCTCTCTGACAATAATTCCTCGGAAAACTGATGAGAAAAAAATATCTGGCCGTCGCCGCAGTATTGTTTTCTTCCATGTTCATGTACGGGTGCGTAGCATCGGAAGGAGACCTGGATTTTCTTTACTCGAGGCAAAGGGAAGCTGAAACGAACATCAAGAAGATGCGGAAGGATATCGACTGGCTGAAAGCGGAAGTAAAGAAAGAAGACAATATCCTTGATCTTAACGAAAAGACTTTCGAACTCGAAAACAAGCTTCTGGAACTCGAGCAGGTAATAGGCGAAATGCATGCTCAGACCGAAGAACGGTTCAAAAAAATAGAGACCGGGCTCTCAGCAATGGCAGAGACAAAATCCCAGGCCCCGGCTCAGCAGCCGCAGACACCTTCCGCCACGGCTTCTGAGCAAGCTTCAGGAAGTCCGGGCGGGGAACCCGCAACTGAACCAGCCCCCGCGGAAAAAGACCCCAAAGAGGACTACGAACTGGGCCTGAAGGAGTTTGCCGACGGCAACTATGAGGCCGCGAGGGCGTCGCTTCGAGAGTACCTTGCCGCCGCCCCCAGAAACGATGAGGCCGCGGACGCGATGTTCCTCATCGCGGATTCCTACTTCAAGGAAAAATCCTACGAGGAGGCTATCCTCGAATACCAGAACATAATCGAAATCTGGCCCGCCAGCCCCAAAACCCCGCTTTGCCAGCTCAACCAGGGAATCGCACTCTTGAAAATAGGGAAACCGAACGAGGCGAGTCTTTTTTTCGAATCGCTGATCGAGGCGTACCCGGACTCACCCGAAGCCGCAACGGCGAAAGAATACCTTAAGACCTTGGCCGCGCCGGGAGAATAAAAGCTTCGCCCGTGGCCGGCACCGAACCCTTTCCATGAAGACCACCAATTCAGAGAATCTTTTTCGCGGGGCGAGAAACGTTCTTGTGGGCGGGGTAAACAGTCCCGTGAGATCTTTTGCGGCCGTGGGAGGTTCGCCGCTTTTTGTATCAAGAGCCGAAGGTTCCTGCCTATATGACGCCGACGGGAACAGGTTCATCGACTATGTCGCCTCATGGGGTCCGCTGATCCTGGGACACTCGCATCCATCGGTGCTAAAGGCCGTCGGGGAAAGGCTTCCCCTGGGAACGAGCTTCGGTGCCCCTTGCGAACTGGAAACGGATCTTGCCACGCTGATAGCAAGGCACTTTCCCTCGATTGAGAAAGTCCGACTTACCAATTCCGGAACCGAGGCCACCATGAGCGCCATAAGACTTGCAAGAGCGGTCACGGGAAGGGAACACATAATCAAGTTCGAGGGATGCTACCACGGACACTCGGACTTTCTGCTCGTGAAATCCGGTTCGGGAGCCACGACTTTCGGAAATCCGAGCAGCGCCGGGGTTCCGAAATCGTTTGTGAACAGAACGCTGCTTGCCCGGTACAACGACATAGATTCCGTCAAAAGGCTTTTCGAGAAGTACCCCGAAAAGATTGCCGGAGTGATAATCGAACCCGTGGCGGGAAACATGGGAGTGGTAGCTCCCGAGAAAAACTTCCTCAGGAAATTGCGCTCTGCATGCAAAAGACACGGAGCAGTGCTCATCTTCGACGAGGTCATAACGGGATTTCGCCTCGCAAGAGGAGGCGCGCAGGAACTGTTCGGCGTAGTCCCGGACATAACCTGTCTCGGGAAAATAATAGGAGGAGGCCTCCCGGTAGGGGCGTACGGGGCCAGCGCAGAAATAATGCGAATGGTTTCCCCTGAAGGTCCCATGTACCAGGCGGGCACCCTCTCGGGAAATCCGCTCGCCATGGCGGCGGGAATTGCGACAGTAAAAGAACTTAACCCGAGAACCTACAGGCGCCTCGAGAGCCTGACCGCATCCCTTGTATCTGGAATAAGGGAGATAATAGCAGAGCTTGGCATTGACGCCACCGTAAACTCTGTTGGCTCCATGTTCACCGTGTTTTTCACCGGCCAGAAGGTAACGGACTACGCCGGAGCGCTCGGATGCGATACCGCGAAATACGCGAGCTTCTTCAGAAATCTTCTTGAAAACGGAGTCATGTTCCCCCCGTCTCAGTTCGAAAGCGTATTCCTTTCGACCGCTCACACGAAAAAGCAGATAGACCTTACGCTACAGGCAATCCGCACGTCGCTTCGGGAAATTTCCGGGGGAGAGTGAAATCAGAAATCCTAACTGGCTTTTTTTCATCGTAATCGGAATTGAGTTCGCCTTCTCCGTCATAGCGGGGCTCCTCCTCGGCAACTACATAGACGAAAAACTTGACACCGCTTTCCCTTTCTTTACCCTGCTAGGTCTTGTATGCGGGGTGATAGCGGGACTGACCCTGCTTCTGCGGACACTTAAACTGAGGCAGAAAGGAAAAAACGGAAACCATGAAGGATCTTAGTCTCGGCGGCGTTGAGAAGCTTTCCCTAGCGGTAACGACACTTCTTTTCGCCGTGAATATCGCCATCGGGGAAAGGGAAATGGCGGTGGCCATAGCGGTTGCGGGGGTCCTTTTCCTGCTGGATTACGTAGCCATAAAATTCGTCGTAAAGGCGCTTGCGGAAAAAAGGTATTCACTTGCGTTTTCCATGTTCATACTGGTCATGAAGATGCTCGCGCTGCTTGCGATAATAGCGGTTTTACTCGTATTTGCAAAACTGGACATATATGGTTTAATGATAGGCTTAACTTCCGTGGTGATAGTAATAATAGGTAAAGGTCTGAAGGGTTAGACATGGAACATTTCAGCTGGTTTTCCCTTGCCGGTCTGATAGAATACGACCATATTCTGGGCGGAGTGCTGGTACTTCTGTTCATACTGTTTATCGGCCTGAGGGTAACAAAACATTACTCGAGAGAAGAATCGGTAATCCCCGAAGAGAAGCCGTCAATGAACATTTTCTTCGAGCTCGTGGGGCTTGAGTTCCTTTTTAACACGATCGAGAACGTTTTCGGATCCCGGGAGAAGGCGAAGAAGTACTTTCCGCTTCTGGCCGGGTCGTTTTTCTTCATACTGTTCGCGAACCTGCTGGGAATGGTCCCGGGATTTCTTCCGCCGACCGGAAACCTGAACACCACCGTGGCGTGCTCGCTTCTCATATTCGTCATGTACAACTACTACGGAATAAGGGAGCACGGAACCGGCTACATCAAGCACTTTCTTGGCCCGGTAATTTTCCTCGCGCCGCTTATGCTCATAATCGAGATTATAAGCCATCTGGTAAGGCCCCTGTCGCTGTCCCTAAGGCTTTTCATGAACATAACAGGCGATCATATGGTGCTCGGGGTGTTTACCAACCTCACGCATATAGTGATTCCCATGGCTTTTGTGGGTCTGGGTATTTTCGTATCCTTTCTGCAGGCTTTTATATTCACCATACTTTCGACCATATATATCGCGCTTGCCGAAGCGCATGAACACTGACATAAATCTAGGAGGTAAGAAATGAAAAGGTTGTTTTCTTTTATAGGTCTTGCGGCACTGGCTTCGTTCGGCGCTTTCGTTCCCGACGCGTTCGCCGCGACTGAGGGGGGCTTGGGAGAACTGGCGAAGATGGGACTTGGAATCGGAGCCGGAGTAGGCATAGGAATAGCCGCGGGCGTTGCGGGAGTGGGTCAGGGACTCGCCACGGCTTCTGCTGTTGACGGCATAGCCAGAAACCCGGGCGCTTCCGCAAAGATCCAGACACCCATGATTATCGGTCTCGCCCTGATCGAGTCCCTGGTAATCTACGCCCTGCTGATAGCGTTTCTGCTTCAGGGAAAAATCTGACGCGCATTAGGATAAAAACGGGGAATACCAAAGCAAAAAGATTATTCCCCGTTTTATTATTATCTGCTGTTTTTTCACGGCCCGATACTCAAAAAACCCATTATTTGCGGGTCTTGCCTTTTTTGTACCGGCGGTGCCTCTTGTGCAGACCGCCCGCAAGATATAGCTTGCGAAAAAGCTTTCCAACTCCAATCATTAGGTCTATCAATACAACTACAAGTTCTCTCTTTGTTTTATTGTCTTATGCTATAGACAAACAACGCTTAACAGATAATAATATAAGACAATGAAATCACAAGCACCAGAAACGCTTCCCAGGGCGGCGCGACAGGCTTTAGTGAAACTCGGCGCAGATATAGTCGTTGCGCGCAAGAAACGCCGGATTTCGACGGTCTCGATGGCTGAACGTGCCTTCATCAGCCGCGCCACGCTTTACAAGGTTGAAAAAGGTGATCCCACGGTCTCAATGGGCATCTATGCGACGGTTCTGGCTATCCTTGGTCTTGCCGGAGGTCTGGCTGAAGTCGCCGACCGCATCAATGACCCCTTAGGTCTCGATCTTGACGAAGACCGCCTGCCCAAGAAAATCATGCCTGTTCGCCGAGCAAGCGGAAGGAATCGCTGATGAATGATACGATCGAAGTCCATATTGATACGCTCGACGGCGTCAGCACTGTAGGACGCTTCCGCTATATCAACAGGCGCCACAGCCAAAGTTCGGCGTTCGAATACGCAAACGAATGGCTCCGCGGAACAAACGCTTTTGCGATTGATCCTGAGAACCTGCCGCTCCGGGAAGGAGCGTTTTACACTTCTTCGGATAAATCCGCGCTGCCGGGGGCACTCCGTGACGCGGCACCCGATCGGTGGGGCAGGCAACTTATCAGACGCGTCCTCGGTAAAGCCGGGGAAAGACGAACCCTTTCAGAAATCGATTACCTGCTAGGGGTCACGGATCACACGCGTATCGGCGCGTTGCGCTTCAGGCGCGAAGGAGAAGACTCTTTTGATCATCATATCGCCAATTCTCGCATACCTCCCCTGATCCAGTTGCCGGCGCTTATCAACGCGGCTGATGCGGTGCAAACTAATACTGAAACCGCGGAAGATCTTAAACTGCTTTTGAATGAAGGCTCCCCGCTCGGCGGTGCCCGCCCTAAATCCGCGGTAGAGGACAAAGACTGTTCTCTGGCAATCGCCAAGTTTCCAAAACCCGATGACGACAGGAGCATACCTCATGGAGAGGTGCTGGCGATGACTCTGGCACGCCAGGTGGGGCTAACCGTGGCAGATGCCAGGCTGCTGGATGTTGTCGGCCGGCCAGTGGCACTGATTCGACGCTTTGACCGAGTGAGAAACCAACGCATCCCGTTTCTCTCGGCCATGAGCCTTTTAGGGCTGAACGACGGAGACAAAGGAACTTACACCGACATCGCGGAGATCATACGCATGCATTCAAGTTCGCCGACGCAAGACTTGAACGAACTCTGGAAAAGGGTTGTTTTCAATGTTCTTGTTGGCAACCTCGATGATCACCTGCGCAATCACGGATTCCTTTACGACCGCAACGGCAGATGGCGTCTCTCGCCCGCCTACGACCTGAATCCCGTACCGCTTGTGGAAAAAGCCCGCGAACTTACAACCTGGATCTCGGAACAAGGGCCTGAAGCCGATCTCGATCTGGCACGAGAGACAGCACCGTTTTTCGCTCTGAAGAAGAAACAGGCTGAAGCAGTAATTGATGAAATATCGGCTGCTCTGAAAAACTGGCGAAGCACGGCTCGCCGCTTAGGTATGAACTCCAGGGACATCGATATCTATGCCACGGCGATCCAAAGCAGTTAAAACATTAACAGGCAATCACGCGACCCCATGCAGGATGGACAGGAGAAATTATCCGAATTATGAGCGAAACTTGAACCGTAACCGCCAGCTGCGGCTATTTTGGGTAATTCTTCAGCACAAAATCTAAAGCTTCATTCTTTGAAGAAAGTGTGTTTTCAAGCTGGAGTTCTTCAACCCTTCCCAGTATTTCCGAAAAAACGGGACCGGGAGAATATCCGAGATCTATAAGATCCTGTCCGCTGAGAAGCGGCGGGGGTTTTATCTCCTCTCTTCCATACTCTTCCATCTTCTCCCTGATGAAATCGTAGGCGTCGGTTTTCCCGTGGCTTGCCATGCAGTCGGCAAGATGCATCTGCATGTGCTCCTCGAAATACGGAAGGGAAAGAAACCTTTTAAGAGTGCTCTTTCTCATATTGAAAACATCCTTGAACTTAAGATGCTCAAGGATAAGCTCGGAAATTCTCTTTATCTGTTTTTTGGAGAATCTGAGCCTCCTGCCGATGCCTTCAGACATCTTGGCTCCTACCCTGTCGTGTCCGTTGAACCTTATCCTGTCAGACTCGCTGTAAGTAGGCGGCTTGCCGACATCATGGAGAAGCGCGGCGACGGCAAGCTCCTCCGAGTAGAGACCGTCGGTGTTGCCGTAGAGGGTGTCCATCACAAGGCAGGTATGCTCAAACACGTCTCCTTCGGGATGGAACTCGGGGGGCTGGCGGACTCCGTGCATACATTCGACTTCCGGGAGAAAATGTTCGAGAAGACCGCTTGAGCTAAGAAGCCTGAGTCCGTTTCCCGGATTCCGGCGGGTGAGTATCTTGACGAGTTCTTCACGTATTCTCTCCCTGCTTACAACGGATATCGCGGCGGCCTCGTCGCGTATGGACGAAATGGCCGCTTCGTCAAGCTCAAAATCAAGACATGACGCAAAGCGCACCGCTCTGATCATTCTAAGTCTGTCCTCCCCGAACCTTTCCCCGGGATCTCCTATAGTTCTTATAAGCCTCCGCTCAAGGTCCCCGATACCACCCGCGTAATCGTAGAGCTCTCCGAAAACCGGATCGTAGAGTATCCCGTTTATCGTAAAATCCCTTCTGCGGACATCTTCTTTCGGGCTTTTCGTGTAATCGACGCGTTCCGGATGCCTTCCGTCACCGTAACTCGATTCCCTCCTGAAAGTGGCGACCTCGAATTTCATGTCTCCTTTTATCACCAGCACCACGCCGAAGCTCTTCCCCACCGCCACGGTCTTTGAAAACGCCTGCTGCACCTGCTCCGGAGTCGCGCTTGTCGCTATATCGATCTCATCGCAAGAAACGCCGAGCAGGGCGTCTCGCACGCATCCGCCCACGAAAAAAGCTTCATGCCCCTTATTCCCGAGGATCTTTACGATCTCAAGCGCCCCCGCGAAATTTTTCTTCCCGAAATCAAGTTCCCTTTTCATAAATTGGCCACCATAGCGTGCAAAACAGTTAAGTTATAGTTTTTAATTTTACCCGAATCACAATCCGCAAAGACGGTCCGGACAAGGATGAACGAAAAGAATTTCCGCAATTTCCTTATGCAAAGGACAAAGGAAAACGGTTCAAGACTGCTGTTTCAGAAAAAAGACGGATGGAGCTGGAAACAGATCACCTGGCCCGATCTCGTCACTGAGGTTGAAAGCATAGCCTGCTTTCTTCTGAATTCGGGCTTCTCAACGGGAAGCAGAATCGTTGTTCTCTCGCCCAATACACTGGCGTGTCTTTTTTTCGAACTGGCGGTATTCACTCTGGGAGGAATCTGTCTTCCCGCAAGGAATATGAAGGAAGCAGGGGAAATCCTCGTGAACTCATCCGGAAACTGCTTTTTTCTTTGCGCAAGCGCGGATGAGGCGCGCGAACTCGTCGAGACCCCAGCGCTCGGAGAAAAAATAGAAAAGGTTTTTCTAAGCGTAAACGAAAAGATTCCCGTGGAGGGAAGGACAGTCAGCTACTCAAACGTCGTGAAATTCGGCTTTCTCGGCAGGAAAAAGCTCAAGGACGAAATAAGCGCGATTGGAAGATCTGTAAATGAAGACTCCCCGGCCGTAATATTTGACGCGGGGGCAGCGGCGGCCGAGAACAAAACCTTTTCCCATGGAGACATACTCGATCTGCTGCGCCTCTCAGAACAGGAATTGGGAAAAATCTCAGTCGAAGATCAGACATTCTCCTACCTTCCCGGCTGCGGTTCTTTTTCCAAATTCGCCAACTTGCTTAACCTGCAGACCTCAGCCAGAGGAGCCATTGCAGAAGGCACCGAAGACTTTTTCCTCGATGTTCCCGAGATAATGCCGGTTATGCTCTTTCTTCCGGGTGCCAAGATCGAAAATGTCGTTAACAGTCTCCAGGGCGAAAACGGTTCGGGAGGAAATCTCAGAAGCGATCTCGGAGGAAGAATAAGGCTTCTGCTTACAGATGCCCCGCCGCCGGAGACAACAAGAGACCTGCTGCTTGCGCAGAACATATCCGTCGTCAAGCTCAGCAGTCTTTCGATCGTTCCCTGAAGATCAGACCTGCGGTTCGTTCTCCGTTCCCTCAACGCTGCAAAACGCCCTGCCCCTGCCTAGTTTTAAAACCAGTTTTTCCTTGAGTTCAAGCGTCCGGGAATCCTGCACTATCTCTCCGCTTTCTTCTTTTGAGACTATGGCGTACCCCCTCTCAAGAACGCTGAAAGGGTTCAGGGATGTAAGTTTCCCGGAGTAATTCTCGATGCGCCGCTCAAGGTTCTCGATCCGCAAGGTCATATGATGCCTGAAACCGGCTGCGAACCTGTCAAGCTGCATGGAGAACATATCGACACGGTTCGTGAGGGAACGGCTTAATCTAAGGCGAAGTTGTGCTAGATTTTCGAGAATTTCTCCTTTTTCCCTTACCGCCAATTCCGCGGCTACTGAAGGGGTGGCCGCTCTCACATCGGATACCAGATCGGCTATCGTCACGTCCACTTCATGACCCACGGCCGAGATCATGGGAAAAGGGGAAGCAGCGATTTTTCTTGCAACCCCCTCGTCGTTAAAGACCCTGAGATCCTCTTTCGACCCCCCTCCCCTGGTCACAACTATAAGATCAAGGTCATCCATGCCGTAGAGCCTATCAAGAGCTCTTGTTATCTCGGCCGGGGCGCTATCTCCCTGGACGCTTGCGGGAGAAATAATAACCTCGACGTTGGAAAACCTCCTGTATACGACCTTGAGAAAGTCTCTCACGGCGGCTCCCGAAGGAGAGGTAACTACCCCTATTCTGCGGGAGAGAAAAGGAAGGGGACGTTTTTTCGAGTCGTCAAAAAGTCCTTCTTCGAAAAGCTTCTGCTTGAGTTTCTCAAGCGCGAGCGCGTCGGCACCCACTCCCTTCGGCTCCATCGCGCTTACATACAGCTGGTACTTGCCGTCTTTCTCGTAAACTCCTACTCGGGCGGCGCAGATGACGTCCATCCCGTTCTCCGGCGTGAACTTTATCTGCTGATTGTTGCCTCTGAAGCAGACTGCGGAGATCTGACTCTGTTTGTCCTTCAGGGAAAAATACCAGTGGCCGCTTGCGTAATGCCCCTTGAAACCGGAAACCTCCCCCGCGACCCATATTATCTCCCCGCCGAACTCAAGCTCAATCGCATCCTTTATCGAGGAATTGAGTTCCGATACGCTGTAGATTTTTCTGCTCATCTCAAACCTAACCTAATCGGTCGAAGATACGTTGGCAAGGCTATAGATCAAGAGGATCATGCTCGACCAACTTAAACTGTAAAAGCCCCCTTATGCGTAAGGATTGATTTGAATTGCCCCGCTGCCGCTGTACTCACCCAGTCATCCCTCGCCTTTCCACGGTTCCCCAGGAAGAAGCTCGATCAGGCGTGCGGAAACTTTCTTGGCCGACTCTTCCATATCCCAACGCCGTCCTGGCTCCAGCAAGGGTAGTATGTCGTCTTCAAAACGCGGGTCCTGGAGCTTACTCTCCATGTTCCGTTCAAACAGGACACGGGTAACGTTGTGACCATCCCGTTTCAGATACTCGGCAAAAGCGGCGATGATACGGCCCGGACTGACCGACGCGCTGTCAAGCGCAGTTGCCAGATCAAAAAGATCCCGTCCCTTCTTTCGCTGATAAAGGGCGCGCAACTTCGTGCCGAGAAGCTCTTCAAGCGAGTAAGTGACAACAGCAATTCCCACTAAGTCCTAAAACCCCTTAAAATAAAGGGGTTCAGGATTTTGTTTTCGTAAACTTTCAAGCCGATTTCAAGCAGAAACTCCCGCTTTTTCCAGCGTTCCCTCTCCCAAGTATGGTACACTGATTGTCTGGAACAACAACTATAGGGCACTTCTAAAAATTGGTTTGCGGTTCAGGATTGCGAACAACTTTCCATTTTCCCTTTCAACTCAAAGGGTTTTCGTCATGCAAAGCTGCTTTTTGTCCCATTTTTCGTGCCATAAGAAGCAATTCTCTGTGTTTCATGACCATTTCCAATCCTATTTCCCCTTATACCGTTCCCTCAAGATAAACCAGCCGCCGCATGTTGTAAGCCAGATTCTTAAGTCCTATGTGCGCCCTGGCCCTTTCAATCCCTATGCTTCTTAAAAGCCTTCCTCCCATGTCGTTGCTCTGCGCTCCGAACACATGCTCAACCCTCACCCTCACCACCGAATAAATCCTGTTGGCATACTCAGCCCATTTCCCAAGCGGCTTGTTCCGGGATCCCTTGCGGTTAATATGACTTCTGTATCCCTTCTCCTGAAGCTTCTTCTCCATCTCCTTTGACCTGTAAGCGCTGTCTGCCCATACCCCTTCACCACTGTTATCCTCATCCAGTATCTCTTCAAACATCTGACTGTCATGCACAGATGCGTCGGTCACCCCGTAATCTCTTATCAGCTTGTTCTTCGCATCTATGTTCACGTGGTTTTTGTAACCGTAATAACTTGTCCCACGTTTCTTTGTCCATCTCGCGTCGGTATCCTTCTGCGCGCGCTTTTCTTTCTTCCACTCTTGGGGAACTTCCCCATTCTTTATTTTCTTGTTCTCATCCCTCGTGTTTCTCTGCTTCGGCACCGACACTATGGAAGCGTCTATTATCTGGCCTCCCATTGCCTTGTATCCACTTTTGTTCAGATAACCATCGAAATCCGCAAACAGCTCCTCTATCACCCCCGCCTGCGCGAGCTTGTCCCTGTAGAGCCATACCGTCCTTGCGTCGGGTACCCTGTCTTTGAGCTCAAGACCCAGAAACCTTGTGAACGACAGACGGTCCAGTATCTGGTACTCCACCTGTTCGTCAGACAGATTGTAAAGAGCGCACAGAATTATTGTCTTGAACATCACTATCTCGTCCCACGGCTTGCGCCCCGCGCTTGACTTGCGCTCCCCCTCCGGCTTCCGCCACACCGACCTCAGTAGGGGACGGAACATCTCCCAGGGAATTATTGCGTTGAGTCTGACCAGGGGGTCTTTCTTGTCATCCAGTCTCACGTACCTGTTCTTTTCTCCGAAATCCAGCTGTTCCACTTTCCTTCCTCCGGTTATTGTTTTATCGTATCTGTGCCCACCGCCCTGTAATTTGGCGGGGGGAGGCAGATATGCTTTGTTCCTGTTTAGAGTTTAACTGGAATATAAGGGTATTTTTAGAAGTGCCCTATAGTTTACTGCCGGAGGTGGACTATGAAGGAACGTTTGCGTAAAACGCTGAGCAAACCGGGGCTGCTCCACGTTGCCCACAACAGTTTTAAAAAAATAGATGACGCCGTCTCAGGCCGCAGTTTCACTCTGCCTGATTACCTGATGTCGGCGCTTGCCGTGTTTTCCCTGAAATACCCTTCCCTGCTTGCTTTTGACGAGGCCGCGCATGATGAGGACAAGGACAGGGTATGCTCGAATCTCGAAAGTCTGTACAGAGTTTCGAATGTTCCTTCAGATTCGGGGATGAGAAAGCGTCTTGATGAGCTTGACCCAAGAGATATACGCGGCGCTTTCAGGAAGCTGTTTGGGAAACTGCAAAGGGGCAAGGGGCTTGAAGGCTATGAGTATATAGACGGTCATTATCTGCTTTCAGTGGACGGCACGGGGTTTTTCTCCTCCCCGAGCGTACACTGCGATAACTGCTGCGAGAAGCATCACCGCAACGGCAGCGTTACGTATTATCATCACATGCTGTGCGGAGCCATAGTGCATCCCGAACACAAAGAGGTGTTTCCCCTTGCTCCCGAGCCGATACTGAAGACGGACGGGGCGGTGAAGAATGACTGCGAGAGAAACGCGGCGAAGAGATTCATAAAGGATTTAAGGAGGGAGCATCCCCATCTGAAGCTCATAGCGCTTGAAGACGGGCTTGCTTCAAACGCTCCCCATATAAGGCACCTGATGAACAATGATCTGAGATTTATACTTGGAGCAAAGCAAGGAGACCACGAGTATTTATTTGAACAGGTGGACGGCAGTCCTGACACGGAGGAAGTGGAGATAGAGGGAGAAGGGGGAATACGGCACAGGTTCAGATACGTAAACAACATGTCTCTTAACGAGTCGAACAGGGAATTGAAGGTGAACTTCCTTGAGTATCACGAGACAAAGCCGGGGACAAAGAAGAAGCCCGAGAGCAGGACCACGCGTTTTTCTTGGGTTACGGACATACAGTTGAACCGCAATAATCTGATGAAGGTAATGAGGGCGGGGAGAGCGAGGTGGAGAATAGAGAACGAGACGTTCAATACGCTTAAGAATCAGGGTTATCATTTTGAGCACAACTTCGGACACGGCAACAGGAATCTTGCGAGCGTGTTCGGCAATCTGATGCTGCTTGCGTTTCTTATTGATCAGATAGAGGCGCATTGCTGCAAGTTGTTTCAGGCGGCCTTCGATAAGATTGGAAGGCTCAAGTATCTGAGAGAGAAAGTACGCGGCATGTTCAGAGAACATGTTCTTGAGAGCTGGGAGTTTTTGTACAGGGCAATAGTGGAAGGTTACAGGAGCAGTATAGAACTTCTCGACAGCACATGACAAGGAAATACAGTCTTTATTATCGAGGTGGTCGGGAACTTGCTTTGGCGGGTGTGGGAGAGGTATGCGCAGGGATTGAGGTGGATAAGGAAAATGGTCTGGAACCGGCCTACGCAATGAAGAAAAACTGTTTTCTACGCGGGATCAGACACCCTGAATACTGGCAGAATCTCGAAAAACCGAAATTTGTTCGCTAACCCAAGCCCGGTAAGTTCTTAGTGGGAATTGCTGAAGTGACAACATCGGCACTTCCGCTGAACCAAGAAGAATCAACGGAAAAAGGAACTTTTTCGTATCCGAAAACGGAAAAATGTTCGTTCGGATTGATCTCAATCTTCAGAGTCATGCGTAAAGGCGGCGTGTCCGATGACTCAAACCTGTAAAGAAACTTAACAGAGCGTTTGCTCTGTTTCCATTTGGGCTTGCCAAGCCAAGGGTCGAGAACTTCGCGCAACGCATCCATCACGTGACCCACAGGCCCGGAACGCATCCTGACCAAGTCGATATCCTCAGAATAACGGCCCGGCGGTTTAAGATAAAGTTTGTAGAGCGCCGTGCCACCGCGAAAGGCAAGTTCGGATGCCAGTACCGGGTGCGAAAATATCTCAACCAGAACACGGCTTATGATCAGGTCTTGCTCAACCTGAAAATCATCCACCCACGGCACCAAGGCACGCCACTCGGCAATGTATTCATGCAAAATCATACATCAGACTCCACATCGGCGTTTACAAGCACCCGCCAGTGATCGGCACGCCACGCATGATCCACAGCCGCGTAAGGAATGAGAGGAGTGAAGTCACGGACGCGGCCCCTCACATAGGACTTAAGCGGCCCCGCCTTGTCCTCTGCGCCGACAAGCTCCAGAAGATATCCAAGACGCTGAGCCCACGTAAGCGGAGCGGTACGCGCGGCTTCGCACAGCAGCTCCGGATCAATTTCTTCGGCAAGTTCGCAGAGAACCGTCGCCACATTGTCCCAACCCGCTGCACGCCGGGCGTAACCCACCAGATCAACCGCGGTCGCTTCAGGGGTTGAAAGAAGAAGCGTTCCGCATCGCGTATCACGAGTCTGGACGGGAACCTCAGCAATGCGCGCACGGGAGATAAAGAAAACCCTTACCGCGCCGCAGAAAACCGGTCTGTGGTTCCCCGCAACGGCTACCTGAAAAACCTGTGGGCGGTGATGAGCCGCCCCGTGATACTGTGCGGCGGACAGCAAGGCGACATAGTATTGGCACTTTTTGTACTTCATGAGCTGCGAGATGAACTGGTCCGGGGGCAGACAGCCGATACGCCTGTACTCGGGCGGCACGATGACATAGAAACCGCGTGCAGGACTTGCGATCAGACCTTTTTTCGCCAGCCTCGCAAGAGCGAGACTGGTAGCGGCTTCCGATACGCCAAGCGCGGAACGCATTTCCTCGGTAGTAAAATGGTACCGGCCCACTGAAGCGAACTCATCTATTACATTGTTTGCCCTCGGACGCCTGTTATTCATGTAAGTCTCCGTATTGATATGCGTAAAACATCACTATTCAATATATTATGATTATAATCTCGGAAGTCAAGGCTGGTCTCCGCTACCTTGGGAATGCCTGTTATTCATGTAAGTCTCCGTATTGATACGCGTAAAACATCACTATTCAATACTTTATGATTATTATTTCGGAAACCAGGGACACTCTCCACCTCAAGCGTGAAAAGCTCTGAGCGCGGGAATCATTCAAACAGATGCGGAGATTGGATTTTCACCTTCTCAAGGATTTCGCCTGAGACATTGAGATTCCCAAGGTCCTTGAGATGAAACAGCTGGGTAGCCCGCAATTTCTTCGCGCCTCTAAGATTGGCATCCCTCATAATCGCCCCGTCGAAATTCGCAAGCTTAAGGTTAGCTCCGGCGAAATCGGCGCCCGTAAGGTCAGTGCCCAGCATGTGGGCCCCTTCAAGATTGGCCCCCCTGAATACCGCGCCGCGAAGGTCGCAACCCTCAAGGTTCACTCCGCGCATGTTCGCCTCGGAAAAATCCGCGCCTGCCATGCTGCACCCCTTGCAGAAGGCAAGCTTGAGAGTAGAGTTCGCAAACACGGCGCCGTCAAGGTTAATCCCGTTAAGATTCGCCCAGCCAAGATCCGGGATAGCATCGGGCTCCTCCTCTCGCCACCGGTTCCACGTGGCCGCACCCTCTTTCACCTTCGAGACATGCCCCGAATCAGCCACAGCATCCCACCGCAAGCGATAATCCGAAAACCTTAAACGCGGACAGAAGTATGTAAACCGCAATCGCTATAAGTACCAGGCTTCGAATAAGTCCCCTGATCCCACCTTTCACCCTGCGCCGCATACTCTCTCCGCAGGAAAGGCATACATCCGTTTTCGCCGTGGTCTCGTAACCGCACTCTTCACATCTTCTTACAGGCTGAAGCGACATAAGACTACCCCTTTTTCTTTCTTAGCTAACCCTTTTCAAAGCGGAACGAACAAAGACCGGGTGCACTTTGCCAATTTCCCGGGCAAGCTGCCCAATGACGTTCTTTATGTCCCATTGCGCCCCCTCCGACATCCGCAGGTTCGTCAGGTGGTATAGTTCCCAGAGATCGAAGCGGCCGCAGACTTTCCTGTTGTGGGCGTTTGTGACAACGTAGCTCGCCACGTCGGGAAAACCGGCGTCAACGAGTTCCCCGTAGAACCGCTCGCTTCGCCTGACGGCTTCGAGCAGAAGATCCTCCGTTCCCGATTCCGTAACATGCGGTGGAACCGTCACGCCCTCCCCCACCGAAGGCTCCTTTATGGTCCAGCTGACCTTCCTGTGCCTAAGTAGCTGATGCCACGCCGCCTCGCTCAGGACGAACTCGGCGTCGTAGTTAATAGATTTGAATATGCCCGCCGGGTTGTCGTGCTTTCCGAGTTCTTCAACGGCCATTGAAAAAATCTTCTCAAGCTCCGGGGTGTTTTCGGAAAGGTGCCTTTCTATGTCTCCGACCGAAAGCCCCGAGAATTCAAAAAGAAGCCCTCTTGCGATCTCCCTTAAAGCCTCGGCCTGGGGATTTTCCTTTCCCCGCCCCGTGTAGTCAAAAAGGGTAACCGAGGATCCGTTACCGGGTGCGTTTTTCCCAGCGTCGCCGAGACTACGGGAGAACTCCTCGAGCGCCTCTCGCGTTCTGACCATGTAGGGTTTCTCATCTGCGTACTTAACAAGCGTCGGAACCGAGAACCTGACCTCGCTTTTTATTTCCTCGGCCCTGTTTCTTGCCTCAAGGTAGCGGCTTGAAAGAAGCGCGGAGAGGGTCTGCTCCATGGCCCTTGCGTTCGCCGTCATGCCGAGATTCGTAAGCGTTGAAAGATTAAGGGCGTACCTCGCGTCCTCAAAGGCTATTTTCTCAAGCGCCCTCAGGTGGGCTTTTTCTTCCTTGTCTTCGGGAACGGGAAACTTCTTTTTCAGAAAATCAAAGAGTTCGATGTTGAGCCTCGAGTAGGTCTCGTACTGAAAATCGCAAAGCTCCTTGAACTCCTTTTTAAGGGCCGGGCGCGGGTCAAGCTCCTGGGGAATATAGTTATCGCCTTTGCGCGGTCTCTGGTATCTCTGCGAGTATTCGGTAAAAGAGAGGAACTCGTTTGCGCATTCAAGCAGGGAAGAAAAAAGCCTTGAGACCCTCTCAACTCCTATGTGCACGGTCGCGTGCTCGGCAACAGAAGCGTGACCGTAGTTAAGAACCCATTTTTCGTGGAACTTTTCCGCCCTGTCCCTCCCCATCTCCTGCTCCCTTATCACGGTGTCTATGTTTTCCCTGAAACTTTTGGGGCTTCTGCTTACGTAGGCAAAGATTACGGCAACGACTTCCTCGGGAATGTTGCTTATGGTATAGATGTCCCTGTCGAGATTCGAAACGTAACGCTCCATCTCGCGGGCAACTTCTTTATCATCCATTCTTATCTCGGCGGACAAGCCTGCTCTCCCGTTCCCATCCCATGGCTCCCGCGGTTCAGGAGACCGTATGGGTTTCCTTGAGTTTATCGACTATGTAAGGCATGACCTGGCTCGGGCTTCCGTATATGACAGCGCTTACGTAATCGTCGGCCGGAGTGTTCCTCTCTCCGATAATAACCACTTTATTCCCCTTGTTCATTACCTGAAAGGGAAAAGAAGCCACGGGCTCGATATCCAGATTCGCCCCGACGATTATGAAAAGATCGCAGTGCTGAAGCCTCATCCAGGACTCCCTTATTTCCCAGTGAGGAAGCGGCTGTCCCGGGAAGGACAGCGGAGGCTTCATCTGGTCGCTCTGGCATTCCTTGCATTTCGGAATGCCGGTCTTGCTGTCCTCAAGGGAAAGCAGTATTCCATCAGTGCGGTAATCGTTTCCGCATTCATGGCAGTGGGTCCAGTTTATCGTCGAGTATATCTCTATTATTTTTTCGCTGCCGGTTTTGTTGTGCAGGCCGTCGGCCGCCTGGGTAAGAACGCAGTCGACATTGCAGAGAAACTCTATCTCGTAAATGGCTTCGTGGGCGGGAGAAGGCCTGGCTTCCGAGATCCTGGGATAAAAATCCTTTATCTTTTCCCAGTACTCTCTCCTTACCTCCTGGCGATTCTTGAATTTCCCTATGTCGGGATTGAAGCTCAGATCCGAAACATCAGGCAGTCCGACTTCAAGAGAGAGTTCAACTCCCGTTAGAAAAACTATCTGAGAGGCTTCCCGGATCCACTTGACCGTTGCCGAGAGCGCATCCTGTTCCTGCTCGCTCATTTCAGGTTTTGATTATAACCGCTCGCGTTAACTGTCCGCAAATTGATCGTAGCCCGCTCGATACCGGGCGAATTCAGGATGCTAAAAACTCCTTCCATCCCGTCAAAATCCGTCGGAAAAACCCGCCATAACACAATTAAATCGATTGCGCTTCTGCGGGCGGGTAAAATATCGTGTCGTGGGCACAAAACCTAAGGAAATAAACGAATTTACCGAAAAAGCCCTTCAGATCGTCTGGGACAACGGTGAAGAAAGCATATTCTTTTATGACGAGCTAAGGGAAATCTGTCCCTGCGCCACCTGCAGGAGTCTCAGGAAGAAAAGCAGGACCGGGAAACTTCCGTTTAAAAAACGGATACCCCTCGGAAAAAGCGACATGGCACCGGAGAGAATAGAGTACGTCGGGAATTACGCCATAAGGTTCATAGGCGAGAACTGGTGCGAAACCGGGTTCTACACATTCGATTTTCTAAGGAAAAGCAGTGTTCCGGGTGAAAAATAGAACTTGACCGATTTATCCAGCAGGCGGCAGGGCAGGTGCTGGGGAAGCGGTGGGACAGCAGTTTCTCTGAGAGCAGCTACGGGTTTCGGCCCAGACGCTCAGCCCATCAGGCGGTAAGATGCGCGCAGAAGCATATACGCGCGGGCTATCGTATAGTGGTTGATCTTGATCTTGAGAAGTTCTTCGACAAGATGAACCACGACATACTGACGGGGCTTGTATCCAGAACAGTAGAGGACAAACGGATACTCAAACTTCTGCGGGGATACCGCCAAAGAAAATAGAAGAATTCTGTCAGCTTCTCTACATAATCCCCTTTGCATTTGATCGGCATCAACTTGTTGGTTTTTCCGTTAAAAACTATATAATGATACCGAACGGGTACATTTTGTGGGAAGGAGTACCAAAAATATTTTTTGTGTTCGATCGGTATCAATCTGTTGATTTCTGTATTGAAACCGACTATAATGATACCGAACGGTAACTAAAAATGAACACTTGGATAAGGAACACTGAAGATTTGGGCAAAATTGTACGAAATGCGCGGAAGCTTCAAAAGCTGAGCCAGGATGACTTGGCAGGAATGGCCGGCACGGGGCGGAGGTTCATCGTTGACCTTGAAAAAGGCAAGCAGACCGTACAACTCGGCAAGGTTCTGCGGGTACTTCGTACGCTCGGAGTATCCGTTTCCTCCACGAGAAAATGGTACTGACCGATATGAAGTACCATTCAAAAAAAGAGATTCTGGACGTATATCTGCACAGCCAGCTTGTCGGTAAACTTTACTCCGATAACGCAACGCTCAGCTTCAACTATGACCTGAAGTATCTGGACAATCAGAACGCATCGAAGCTGTCGGTGTCGTTGCCTCTTGACGATACCGTCTTTGATCATCAAGCAACGTCCGCTTTTTTCTCCGGACTTCTTCCAGAGGGAGGTGTCCGCACGCAGCTAGCAAAATACCTGGGCATATCGGAAAGAAATACTTTCGCTCTGCTAAAAAAGGTCGGCGGGGAATGTGCCGGTGCCGTTTCCGTTTATCCGCAAGGTTCTTCGCCCAAGGCGGACGATGAACCAACTTACCTGGTGCTTGAAAACAACGAAGCGGATGACGTCCTGACCTCGCTTGACACAAGACCCCTTCTCGCAGGAGAGGAAGATGTCAGGATATCCGGTGCCGGCGCGCAGGACAAACTGATGATTGCCTTTGTTGACGGCAAGATAGCCGTTCCAACCGGCAATACGCCTTCAACGCACATTATCAAGCCTCCGATCAAGAATCTTGAAGAAACCGTACACAATGAATTCTTCTGTATGAAGCTCGCGGATGCCGTTGGTCTCAGAGTTCCAAAAGTAGAAATCCTCTGGTTAGAAGAAAAACCCTATTACTTGGTGGAGCGCTACGACCGGAAACGGGATGAAAGCGGAACCATCAAACGTCTGCACCAAGAAGACTTTTGCCAGGCCATGCGCATTTCGCCCGAGACCAAGTACGAGAATGAAGGAGGCCCCTCTCTGGAACAATGTTTTGCTCTATTAGATGAACGAATCGGTTCAGGTTCCATGTCCGGCAGCAACATGCTGTCTCTTTTTCACGGCGTTGTTTTTAACTTTTTAATCGGCAACGGCGACGCTCACGGTAAAAACTTCTCCATTCTTTACGAAGAGGGTGCGGCGGAATCTCTTTCCCCGTTTTATGACCTGATCTGCACGGTCATTTATTCAAACGCTTACAAAGCCAGAATGGCAATGAAACTGGGAGGAAAATACAGGTTCAAAGACGTTACCGCACGGCATTGGGAAAAACTGGGCGATGCGCTCGGGTTTCGAACGGACTTCGTAAGACGTCAGATTTTAATCATGAACGACAGGATTGTAGAAGCGGCTACGCGGTTGTCCGGTGAATTCAACGAAAAACCTGAAACAGCATCTTCCATCTATGAGAAGATTATAGCTGTTATAAACTCGAACCAAGCACCTATGAAAAACCTAAAGCAGCTTCAACATGCTGACCAGTAGATCTTTTAATTACAGCAACATTAACACACGGTCGAATTTCTTGGTGGAAAACAACTTCCAGGCCAATAACGTCCCCCGGCGGAAAATCACGCCCGTCGCGCGCTTATGGAAAGCCACTTTCTGGTAACAAAGTGGTTGCCGTCCTCGTCCACTTCCCCGTGGAGAAGAATTGCCGGTTCAACCGCATTTTTCATAGCATCGGAAACGGCCTCATCCGGATAGCCGTGAAGGGCGCCGGCGGCATACTGCTGGAAAGAGCTTATGTATTCCCACGCTTCTTTCGTGAGGTCAGCAGTGAATTCCCGGGCGTCGATAAGGTCAAATCCTACCTTGCCCACGAGTTCTTCGTAGTAGGAGCGCGGGTGAAACTTTGCAGCTTCGGTTTTCCCCCCAACCTTCACTCTCCTCACTCCCTGCTTTCTCAGGAACTGGACGGCGTTTCTCACCTGGGTTCTGTAGAAAGGTATGGTCTCCTCGGGTCTTGCCCCCTCGTAAAAAGAGGTGTTGAAGAAAAACCAGCCCCCGGGCTTAAGCGTTTTTTTGATCACCTCGAGGCTCTTCAGTTGTTCCTCTTCGCCAAGGTAATGTATGCCGTTGCCCCATACCGCCACGTCAAGACTTTTCGGAGGCAGATCAAGCTCCTGTATGGATGAATTGATAAGGGTCAGCTTGTCAATCTCTTTTTCAAGTCTGCTTTTGGTAAGCTTAAGGGCGCCTGCCGACTGGTCAAGGCAGAACACGGCAGACTCTTTCAGATTCGCGGGAAGCATTTCGAAAAAAAGCTGCGCCATGGTGCCCGCGCCCGTAGCGATGTCGAGGAACCTGTCGAGACTCTCGACCCCTCTGTCAACCATTATCTGGATCCAGCTCCTGGTCATATCGCCGTTTACCTTTCTGTATTCCTCGGTATCGGCAAAAGGCTCATAATTGTAATCTTCGATATGCTTTTCCATCGTCTCTCTCCTCGGCTCTTGACCCGCCCGCATAACCCACCATTTATACCCTGAATTCTAACATAATAGCAACAAAAGAGTTAAAAATTTAAAACTGAACCAAGAAAATTCTAAAACGACGGAAGATGTCAGACTCCCCTTTTTTCTCCCCAGAATATTTTGTGAAGCTGCGGAAGCACTCTTACATTCTCCATGCCGTCGCGCAGGACTCTCTCGGCTATCCAGTCCGCTTTCGTACCGTAAACGGGCTGGAATATGATTGAAGCCCTTATGCGACGCTTCGCCATAACGCTCCTTGCGTATTCGTAGTCCGCACTGTCCGCTATTACGAACTTGAGCTGGTCCTTTTCCCCCAGGTCATCATAAAGCGAAAAATCCATCCTGGAAGCCATGCCCGAACCGGGGCACTTGCAGTCCATGCTCACAACCGAATTGGTATGGGAGAAGATTCCGGGCGGCTTCTTGTTGCCACTTGTTTCAAGCACGACCGCGAAATCCTTTTCGAGGAGAAACCCCGCTACCTCCTCCACTTCATCCCGCTGGATAAGCGGCTCCCCGCCGGTTATGCAGACGCGGGAGCATCCGTACTCAAGGATCTTGCTCAGAACCTCGCTGGTCTCCATCTCCCGGAAGTCATTCCCCTCCACGGCGTACATGGTGTCGCACCATCCGCATCTGAGATCACAGGCAAAAAGCCTGAGAAAGACCGTCGGCAGCCCGATATGGATTCCTTCACCTTGTATTGAAAAGAAAATTTCGCTTACCTTCATGGTCACGTCTCGTATTGCGTCGGATCGTCCACATCCGCCTCGACAAAAGCCCTTTTTCTCTCCCGGCACGAACTGCAGGTGCCACAGTGCATACCGGAACCCACGTAGCACGACCACGTATCTTCGAAAGGAACCCCGAGACACGCGCCGAGTCTTACTATCCCCGACTTGTCCATATCCATAAACGGGGCAATTATGTTCAGGCGTTCGTTATCAGTCGCAAGTCTCTCCGCTTTTTCGAAAGCCGAAACGAACTCCGGCCGGCAGTCGGGATACACTCCCCTGTCGGAACGATGCGCGCCGTAGAACACAGTGTCGCAGCCGATGCCCTGTGAATAGGCAACCGAGAGGGAAAGAAAGATGGCGTTTCGGTTCGGAACGACTGTCGCCGAGAGGGTCTCGTAATTGCGCGCCGTCGCGGAAACTCTCGGAATCTCAACATCCCGGTCGGTAAGCGCGGAGGCGCCGAAAAGAGTCCTTGCGGAAGAAAGATCGATTATGTTGGGAGAAAGCCCCAGACGGCGGCATATCTTCTCCGAGGAGCGGATCTCCTTTTCGTGTTTCTGTCCGTAGATGAAGGTAAGAGGAAAGACTTCGTACCCTTCCCGAACCGCCTTGTAGCAGAGAGTGGAACTGTCCACGCCTCCAGAAACCATGACCACAGCTTTTCCAGACACTCCCTTAATATTAAAGTCAAAAAAGCAAATAACAATTCCCGTGAGCGGAGCGGTCCTGAGCAACGGGCGGAGAAAACGGCAGCTTAAACGGTTTAAGTATGTTGGCAGAAATAAATCAAAATTATATACTTATTCACCCGAGAATCGGGGAAGCAAAGGCGGTTTCATGAGCAAAGCGGAGAAAGAACAGGTCCTTCTTTTCGATGATTTTCCAAGCGTCTCGAAGGAAAACTGGAAAAAAGAAGCCGAAAAGAGGATTTCCTACGAAGATCTCATATGGCATACCGAAGACGGCATAGAGATTGAACCCTTCTACACCGAAGAAGAAGCCAAGGATTCTTTTCTGTGGGAAAGTCCGCTTCCGGGAGAATTTCCGTTCATCCGGGGAATCAGCGGAAAAGATAACAGCTGGCTCCTTGCAGAAGATATAAAGCTCACCACGCCGAAAGAGTCTGGAGCCGCGGCACTTGCGGCAATAGAGGGCGGAGCGGATTCTCTTACCTTCATCCCGCAGGGGGAAATGAAGCGCGAGGACCTCGAAACTCTCCTAAAGGATATAGATCCCCTGCGCATAAGCATAAACTTCGCCTTGAGGGAAGATCCGGAAAAGACCTGCGCCATTTTCCTCTCCTCCTGCGCCAAAAAAGGAATCGATACGCAGGAACTCAGCGGAGCCGTGTTCTTCGACCCTCTGTCGCATCTGCTTGAACATGAATCCCGCGCGACGCCGCTTGATGAGAATGTGGATAAAATCGCAGAGAACATCGGATATCTCTCAGACACCGCGCCCGGCTACGCGGCGTTTTCGGTAAAAAGCTCAGCGTTTAAAGACTCAGGCGCGACGATAACCCAGGAGCTCGCCTTCACCACCGCAGCGGCGGTCGAGTATCTGGTTATGCTTCGCCAAAGGGGCGTTGATGCGGACAGCGCCTGCCGCCACCTCGTCTTCTCCTTTTCCACGGGCTCAAGTTACTTCGCGGAAATCGCCAAGCTTCGCGCCGCAAGGACGCTCTGGGCAAACGTCGCCCGGCAGTTCTCTCCCGCCTCCGCCGAATCCACGAAAATGAGGATCCACTGCCGCACCGCCGCCTTCAACAAAACCGTTTACGACCCGCACACAAACATATTGCGGACGGCGCTTGAAGCCATGGCGTCCGTAATCGGGGGGACGGACTCCCTGACCGTGGAGCCGTTTGACGCCCATTACAGGGAACCCGACGGATTCTCAAGGAGAGTGGCGAGGAACGTTCAGCTTCTCGCCAGAAACGAATCCCGCCTCGACGCGGTGACTGACCCCGGAGGCGGCTCCTACCACATAGAGAGACTGACGCAGTCCATTTCGCAGAAATCCCTCGAACTGTTCCAGAAAGTAGAAAGAAAAGGAGGCTACCTTGAGTGCCTTAAAAGCGGCTTCATACAGAACGCGGTCGAGGTCAGCAGGAAAAAAGTCCTGAGCGACATTTTCCGGAGGAAAAAAACGCTTGTCGGAACAAACGAGTTTCCCAACCTGCTGGAAAAAATGGCGGGAGATATCCGGAAAACCCTGCCCGCGGAAAAAGAGAAAAACGGTTCGACCCCGACGGTAGAGCCTCTTTCGGAATCAAGAGCGGCCCAAGTTTTTGAGAGAATAAGGCTTCTGAGCGAACAATACGCGGAGAGAACGGGCGAGGCGCCCAAAGTTTTTCTGCTTCACCTCAGCGATTCGCCGCAGGCAGCCACAAGATCGGTTTTCTCGATGAATTTCTTCGGATGCGGAGGGTTCTCAATAGTCGACGGAGCGGACAATCCGGGCATTGATGATGGAATTGCGGAAGCCTTGCGCGAGGGTCCGCTTGCGGTAGTAATCTGCGGCTCCGACAAGGATTACGAGCAGTTTGCAGAGGAGGCCGCAAGGAAACTCAAGGACAAGGTAGCGGAGATAAAAGTCATCGTTCCGGGCGGCGGAAAAGACAAACGGGAAGGGCTCGCCGAGGCAGGTGTGGATGATTTCATCGATGCGGATTCGGATGTCCGCGACACGCTTGAAAGATACCAGCAGCTGCTTTTCTCAGACGAGGCAGGACCATGAGACCTGATTTTTCGAAAATAAATCTCGGCTTCGATTCAAACGGCAGCGGCAACGCGCGTGCGAGCGAAGACATCGTAAGGGAATCACCGGAGAAAATAGACATTAAAACTTTTTATGTCCGAGATGATCTCAGCGATTCCGAACACCTGGGATTCGTCTCCGGAATTCCGCCCTACCTTCGCGGACCCTACCCGACCATGTACATCACGAGACCCTGGACCATCAGGCAGTACGCGGGATTCTCCACCGCGGAGGAATCAAACGCTTTTTACAGAAGAAATCTGGCCGCGGGGCAGAAGGGGCTTTCCATAGCCTTCGATCTTCCCACTCATAGGGGATATGACTCGGATCACCCCAGGGTTTCGGGAGATGTTGGAAAGGCAGGCGTAGCGATAGATTCGGTGCTCGACATGGAGATTCTTCTCGAACGGATACCCCTTGACCAGATCTCGGTTTCCATGACCATGAACGGCGCGGTCCTGCCGATCATGGCTTTCTACATAGTCGTTGCGGAGCACCAGGGAGTGGGACCGGAAAAGCTGAGCGGAACTATCCAGAACGACATACTCAAGGAGTTCATGGTAAGGAACACCTATATTTACCCGCCCGAATTCTCGATGAAGATAGTCTCCGACATCTTCGAATATACATCGAAAAACATGCCGAAGTTCAACTCGATAAGCGTAAGCGGCTACCACATGGAAGAAGCGGGCGCCACGTCGGACATAGAGCTTGCATACACGCTCGCCGACGGTCTTGAGTATTTAAGGGCGGGAGTCGGGGCGGGGCTCAACATTGACGATTTCGCTCCCAGAATTTCCTTTTTCTGGGGAATAGGCATGGACCATTTCATGGAAATCGCGAAAATGAGGGCGGCGAGAATGCTCTGGGCCAAGGTCGTCAAGACCTTTGAGCCCAAAAAGCCGGAATCGCTCATGCTCAGGACGCACTGCCAGACTTCGGGATGGAGCCTCACTGAGCAGGACCCGTTTAACAACGTGACGAGAACATGCGTTGAAGCCCTAAGCGCGGTGCTCGGCGGCACTCAGTCACTCCACACGAACGCTCTGGACGAGGCAATCGCCCTTCCCACCGACTTTTCCGCCAGGATAGCGAGAAACACCCAGCTTTACCTTCAGAAAGAAACGGATGTATGCAGACTGATCGATCCCTGGGCGGGGTCCTACTACGTCGAGTACCTGACTCACAATCTGGCAAGAAGGGCCTGGGAACTCATAATGGAAATAGAGGAACTGGGAGGGATGTCAAAAGCCATAGAAACCGGCTTGCCGAAAATAAGGATAGAGGAAGCGGCGGCACGAAAACAGGCGAGAATAGACTCGGGAAAAGACATAATAGTAGGAGTCAACAGTTATAATTCGGACGCGCAGGAAGAATTTGACATACTGGAAGTGGATAATCGCAAGGTGAGGGAGAAACAGATTAAAAGACTGAAGAAGCTCAGAGAAAAAAGGGATTCCGAGGCGGTTGAGCGCGCGCTTGGGAAAATCTCTGAATGCGCAGAAACGGGGCAAGGCAACCTTCTCTCCCTGGCAGTTGAGGCCGCAAGGGAAAACGCCACCCTCGGAGAAATATCGGACGCGTGCGAGGAGGCATGGGGAAGATACCGGCCCGGATGGCGCACGATTTCGGGAGTGTATTCATCGGAAATTTCGAAGGACGCCGGATTTGCCAAGGCAAGAGAGCTCGCGGACCGTTTCGCCACTCTGGAAGGAAGAAGACCCAGAATACTGGTCGCGAAAATGGGCCAGGACGGCCATGACCGCGGGGCGAAGATAATAGCGACGGGCTTTGCCGACCTCGGTTTTGACGTGGACATAGGTCCGCTCTTTCAGACCCCCGAAGAAGCGGCGAGACAGGCAGTTGAAAACGATGTCCACATAATCGGAATATCAAGTCTTGCAGCCGGTCACAAGACACTCATCCCCGAACTTATAAAAAAGCTCGACGAGATGGGAGGCAGCGGCATAATGGTGGTCGCGGGAGGGGTTATACCCAAACGCGATTACGACTACCTCAGAAACGCCGGAGTCTCGCAGATATTCGGCCCAGGGACCGTGCTGTCCGAAGCGGCCGAAGCCATACTCGTGCCCCTGACAGAAACCCGAACATGACGCCGCAAAGAAAAACGGAAGCGGAAACCTACCGCCAGGGCATAGCTAGGGGAGAAATACCCGCTCTGAGCAGGGCGATAACCCTCGCGGAGAGCACCCTGCCCGAGCACAAAAAGCTTGCGCGGGAAATAATCACGTGGTGTCTGCCGCGGTCCGGAAGATCCATAAGGGTGGGGATTACGGGCATACCAGGAGTCGGGAAGAGCAGCTTCATAGAATCTCTGGGTCTCTATCTGGCCCGCGAGCGCGGAAAAAAGATAGCGGTGCTCGCAATCGATCCCACGAGCGGCCAGACCGGGGGAAGCGTTCTGGGCGACAAACTCAGGATGGAGGAGCTTTCCCGGCACGAAAACGTCTATATAAGGCCTTCCCCGTCGGCCGGTTCTCTGGGAGGAGTAGCAAAAAAGACAAGCGACGCCGTGATTCTCTGCGAGGCGGCGGGATTTGACACGATATTTATAGAAACGGTGGGAGTCGGGCAGTCCGAAATTACCTGTCACTCCATGGTCGATTTCTTCATGCTGCTCATGATTACCGGGGCGGGGGATGACATTCAGGGGATAAAAAAGGGAATAATAGAGCGTGCCGACGCCGTATTGATAACCAAAGCGGATGGGAGAAACAAGAAAAAGGCGGAGCTTCTGAAACAGGAAATGGAAGAGTCGCTGGGATTTCACAGACCGCCCGAATCCGGGTGGATTCCCAAGGCTTACGCCTGCTCCTCCGTTACGGGTTACGGAATAAATGAAATCTGGCAGTGCGTCATGGACTATGAATATCTCTGCAGAGAAAACGGATACTTTATGGAGAAAAGAAGAAAGCAGGCTAAACACCGCCTGCATGAAGCGCTCGTCCAGAATCTTGAGGACAGCTTTTATGAGGACTCCCTCATAAAAGAGACGCTCGGCAAAGTGGAAAAAGAGGTAATGGAGGGAAAGACGGATCCTTACACGGGAGCCGCGAATCTGCTCGATCTTTATTTTGAAGGGCTTCGTCCACCTCGGTCGCCGCAAGAAAAATGATCATTAAAGCCCTCTCGCCAAAATACATAAACGAGATCGTGAAGATCGAAAACGAGTCCTTCATAGTCCCGTGGCCGAAACAGGTGCTCGCGGATTACATCAAAAAATCCGGGTTCTTCTGCAATATAGCTATAAACGGAAGGGACGAGGACGTCGCGGGCTACTCAATATCCACCCTTGTATACGACGAGATTCACGTATTCAAGATCGCCGTGGCATCCTGCCACAGGAGAAAAGGAGTAGCGATTGAACTGCTCTCGGACACGTTTAATTTTTATGAAAAAATGGGGGCTCTCTCGGTTATTCTCGAGGTAAGAACGACAAACACCCCGGCGATCACGCTTTACGAAAAACTCGGGTTTGAAATTCTCAGAACACGCGAGAACTACTATGGCAGGGGAAGAGGGGACGCCTACGTGATGGGTCTTGCGCTTGACAGCTACTATCAGAAGTTTCTCTCGGCCACGTAATCGGCGAGGCGACCGAGGGATTCCCTGTAATCGTTCTGCGGTATCTCGTCCAGAGACTTTTTCGCTTCAACCACAAACTCTTTTGCCCGCTGTGTGGTCAAGTCGACCCCGCGGTAGTGGGCTACCATCTGCGTTATCTCCGCTATCTCGGAACCATTGAGATCATCTTCCTTATCAAGCGTTTCGATCACTTTGCGTTTCACGCCTTCCGGGGCGCTTTCAATCGAGTAGTAAAGCGGAAGGGTCATCTTCCGTTCGGCCAGGTCCTGTCCGGTCTTTTTCCCGAACTTGTTTTCCTCAGAACAGTAATCAAGCGCATCGTCTATAAGCTGAAACGCTATTCCTATGTTGCGTCCGTAGTGCGAAAGAGCCCTGACCGCTCCGTTTGAAGTATTCGCCAGAAGCGCTCCGGTTTCGGTCGAGCACTCAATTAGCGCGGCCGTCTTGTGGTCAATCACGGAAAAACAGAAGTCTTCCGAGATCTCGACCATTTTTCTTTCGCTCATAATCTCGAGCACATGGCCCTCGGCAAGGCGCGATGAAGCCCTGGAAACCACTCTCAGGAGTTCAATACTGCCGCAGCTGTATATAAGCTCAAGACCCCGGGCCAGCATAAAATCCCCCACGAGCACGGTGGGCTTGTTCCCCCAGACCATATTTGAAGAAGCGTTTCCCCTTCTGAACTCCGCCTGATCAACCACATCGTCGTGAAAAAGGGTGCCGGCGTGGAAAAGTTCAATCCCCGCGGCGGCCGCAATCCGGTCTTCCCCGTCGGTAAGTCCGCAGGCGGCGCTTGAGAGAAGAACGAGGGAAGGCCTGATTCTCTTTCCTCCTCCGCCAAGCAGGTACTTGGCTATTTCGTAAACCAGAGGAACGTCGGATTTAATGAATTCATCGATTTTCCTCTCCGTTTCGGCGAGGCTAGGGTGAATTATCTCAATTATGTCTGAGAACTCCATCGGACGCTTAGACTATACGAACGAACCATCCAAGTCAAAGACTGTCGATAGCAAAGTAAAAAGAACTGGACAATCAGTTTATTAATTACAACTCCTTACAGATGCCTTGACGGTGGTGCGACAACCATTTAAGTTACCGGCAACCAACCATTTTGAAGGAACCCAATCACATGTCTTGGCAAAGAATAAGCAGGTTCATTCTCTGCCTCTTGCTTCTGTACGCAACAGCATGCGGACAAGGGCCAGACGATAACCCGGACGGTGCCAAATCAAGTACTCCTCCCGCTTCTACGGACGACCGCACGCTCAGCGGGTCGGTCGTCATCAACGACGGCACAGACAAAGCCATCGCGCTCCAAGAAAGTGACGCGTATGAACTTGAAACAGACGGCGAGCATGAACCGGTCATTGAAAACGACACGCTGACCCTCACGGTATCGTACAGCGGCGGCTGTGAAGTACACGATTTCACACTCGTCACAGACGGCAGCTTCATGGAATCAGATCCCGTCCAACTCGTCGTCACCCTGACACATGACGCCAACGACGACCCGTGCGAAGCGTACCCGACAGATCGCTATGCCTTTGACCTGACGCACCTCAAGACGCTGTATCAGGAAGCCTACAGGACAGACGAAGGTTCCATCATCCTGCATCTGCGGCACTTGCTGCATCCGCGGCACTCGGGCGAGCCCGGCGTTCTGAGCCTCGTCTACACTTTCGCGCCATGATTTCCGCTACCCTAGCGCGTAACATACTTGCTCAAATTGCGTCGTCCACATCTTCTGCGGTAGCTCTGTCTGGTTTGTAGATCTCTCCTACAAGAAAAAATCTAAAACCGCTCAGTTCATTTGTTAAGAAAACGGACAATCAATTTATTACTAACACCGACAAGTCAAAGACTAGACACCACCGCTAACCTGATGTAAGTTTCCTTTTTTAAATGAATTTTTCGTAAAACGGCTCTCAAGAACATAACGGAAACCGCTTTGAACCTGTTCGATATCTTACTCCTGTTAATGATCCTGTCCTCCTTCGGGGCAGGACTCAAGTCAGGCCTTATAAAACAGGTCTTCTCACTGGCCTCCATATTAGGGGGAGTAGCGCTGGGCTTTTTCTTCTACAGTCCGCTTGGGGCTATCCTGCTTGAAAAAAATATTATCGCCGAACCGAGAATCGCAGACATTCTAGGATTTCTGGTCGTAGCCTGCCTTGTGTACATGCTCATATACTATCTTTCCCGTTTCCTGACGGACCTGCTTGAGAAGATCAAGATGGGATGGATCAATCACCTCCTCGGCGGGGTGGTGGGCTTTATAATAGGTCTACTACTTTGCTACTTGGCAGTAACCGGGGTCAAGCAGTTTGTGGATGAGGATGCTCCTTTCCTCAGGAATTCCGTTCTGGCTCCCAAAGTTATCACCGGATATCACATTATCAGGGAACAGGCGCCGGATGATCTTGACGAGAGTCTGGAAAAACTCTTGGAACTGCGGGAAGAAAAACAGAAGTCAGACTTTGAGTGAGCAAAGGAACACCTCTTTATTCCACACCAATTACAGATTGAGAAACCTTCACGGCAACTCTGGATATATTTTAAGAAATTCAGACTATCCGATCAAGTAGCCAGACAGTGCGAAAAGTACAATTACTTAGGATATCCACACAAATCCCCGTTCTTAAGTTCTAGGAGAAGTGTTTTATGACTTCTTTGGAATTTCCCGCCACCGTGCTTTGTGGAATATACTTTACCCCGAGGTCGATCAACCAACTCCTTATTTCCGAAATCTTTCTGCAGATCACTATCGTTTGAATAGAGAAGTCGGGCTCCGCTGGCTTGAGCCAAAGCGAGAACATGGGGATCGTCTGATTTAAATTCCTCTTTATCCTGAAGATGCTTTGTCAACATGTCAACTTTCTGATCACTTATCTTCCTCATTCTCCCCGAACGAAATGCTTCATCTATACCTTTCCTGACCGATGTCACCAAGAGTTCCCGAAGCAACTTTCCTCCAGCCACCAGAACACCCTCTCCCCTGTTAATTTGATCAAAGAACTGCTTGCCTGCCTCCGGGCGATTAGATCCACCGAACACCTCGTGGGCGACATTTGCATCCAAAATCGCACCCATTTCTTATAGACCCCAAAGTCTCCGGCTCTCTTCCATGAAAAAATTTCTGTAGTTCGGTGGAACGTCTAAAATATTTCCCTCTTCATCCAACCGAAGAGAGTGAATATGAACATCTAACTCCTTACGCTCAAAAAACAGAATTGAAACATCCTCCGGCTTCAACGGAATATTGTTGTCGCGAACCTCCATGCGTACGCGGTCAACTATGTAGTCGCTGTGCGTCTCAATAACTAGCTGAGAACTTCGTACGGCAATTTGGCAGAATAAGGTTCCCAGAGCAGCCTGAGCACTGGGGTGAAGGTGCACTTCCGGCTGCTGTAACAGTACCAACGGCGCTGCATCTTGGCGAAACAATTCTGTCGCCACAGGTAAAACCTGGCTTATACCATAACCCACATCAACCAAGTTTTTCCACGGCCCTTTCCTCCTGCCCGCAAATTTTCTCACCTGTAACTGAAAAGGTGAGCCTAAAGTTTTTCCAAGATGCTTAACAGTGATTTCGTCAAAAAGTCCCGAAGCCTGTCCAAATCTCTCAAGCTCGTTTTTAAGATAGTTCCACACCCTCCTCTGGCGGGCATATGCGTTGGCCAAATACATTGGAACATAATCGCCCTCGGGGTCTGACGAGAGACGAGCCGGGTCGTAAGTGCGCTTTGGTTCGGAACGAACCGGGGCACTTGCGTATGGACGATCAGCCTTTCTGAACAAGCCCGTGAAGCAAAAACCCCAAAATTCACGGAGTCTTTCCAGATCTTTCTTAGTAATCTTTTCGGAACCTTCCAGTGGACTAAGCCCTTCTGCTTCCTCTGGAAATGTATAAAAGAAAGGGTCTACTGCGTAATGGGCAAAATCCGAAGGACTACCCAAGTCCAAACTGGCCTTAAACTCCCACGACCCCTTTTCAGTACCGACGCGAAATCGGAAATCGCGGTTTTTAGGTTCCAAGAATTCTTCGATCCACAAATCCTCACAAGTCATCCGTCTCCGCACTGGAACTGGAACAGTTCCATCTTTTGCAAAAGTAATATTTAAATGATAGGGACGAACCTTATCAGTCGCATCATTTTTAAACACAATAAGATTGTTAGGATCAAACCCCGCCTCAAACGTATCTACCTGACCGCCCCTAGTACCTCTGTTATACGCAATCTCGTCAAAACTGCCAAGATCATATGGAGGTTCCTTGAAATCCGGTATCTGATACCGGTAGGCAACATCCCAAAGAGCCCGAATCATTGCCATAAAAGACGTCTTACCGGTACTGTTCTCACCTACTAGCAGAGTCAGTGGAGCCAACTTAGCTGTCTGCTCTTCGCGGAAACATCGGAAATTCTTAAGCGTAATGCTCCTCATGACATTCTGCCTTTTCTCAGACTAGGAACCTCGAAAGGCTTTTGGATCCTCACGGAGCAAATGTTATATGCTACCAAAATAGTTGTAAAGCGAGAATTGTTAATTCCAATTCGTAATAAACTGCCCAAGTTGTTATCCCGCTCTTAATTAACCGCGCTGATTCAGTTAAACTTTTATTTGAGGGGTGTCTTGTCCATGGCCTTTCTCTAGAACAACTCGCGACATGGTTTCGATAACTACTCTTGACGAATTTATCATAAGAAATCAGTATGAATTCCCCTATTCCACCGGGGAGCTCTCCAGGCTGCTCCGGGATATAGGGTTCGCGGCGAAAATAGTTCACAGGGAAGTAAACAAAGCCGGGTTGGTTGCGGATATCCTGGGCAAAACAGGCCAGGTGAACATCCAGGGAGAGGAGGTAAGAAAGCTTGATTCCTACGCGAACGAAAAGTTTCTGACCGCGCTTGAACATGGCGGAGAATGCGCCGGGGTGGCATCTGAGGAAAACGAGGATTTTATAGCATTTTCCGACGAGAACTCGAGAAACTCAAAATACGTAATAGCCATCGACCCTCTCGACGGATCCTCCAACATAGATGTGAACGTATCGGTTGGAACCATATTCTCCGTATACAGAAGAACGTCAAAGATGTTTTCCCCGTGTCTCAAGGAAGATTTTCTGCAGCCGGGCAAGACCCAGACGGCCGCCGGGTACATAATATACGGTTCTTCGACCATGCTGGTGTACACTACCGGCCACGGGGTAAACGGGTTTACCCTTGATCCGTCGATAGGAGAGTTCTGCCTCTCCCATCCGAACATAAAGATCCCGAGCCACGGCAACATCTTCTCGGTCAACTACTATAACTATTCGAAATTCCCCGACAGGGTAAAGAAGTATCTCGATCACTGCAGAGACGGAGACGGCAATTCCACGCTATCGCTTCGGTACGTCGGGTCCATGGTAGCAGATATACACAGGAACCTGCTCAAGGGAGGAATATTTCTTTATCCGAAAACCTCGGATTCTCCCAACGGAAAACTCAGGCTTCTCTACGAGTGTAACCCGATGGCCTTCATCGTGGAACAGGCCGGAGGAGCGTCGTCAAGCGGAACGGAAAGAACTCTTGACATTCAGCCGACGGAACTTCACCAGAGAACCCCCATATATATAGGTTCCTACAACATGGTAAGTAAGTTTCTCAACTTCTTGAAAGACACCGAAGAACCCGAGGAGGAGTAAAAATGGGTGAAAAAATAAGCTTCGGGCTTACCGCCCCCCTTCCGGGAAAACCGGTTACGGAACTCGTGGACTTCGCCGTCCGCTGCGAGGAGGCCGGTTTCGACGCCGTGTGGTATCCAGACCACATACTGTTTATGGCGAAAAAACTGACTCCCGAAGTATGGTCGGTAATCACGGCCGCGGCGGTAAAAACGGACAGAATCCGCCTTGGGGCCATAGGGGATCCTCACAGGTCCCATCCCGCGATGTTCGCCCACAGACTCGCGACCATAGACAACCTCTCCGGGGGAAGAGCGTTCAGCTGCCTTGGGTACGGGGAAAAAATGAATCTTGACTACTACGGCATAAGCTGGAACAAGCCTCTTGCGCGTCTCAGGGAATCCGTGCCGCTCATGAGGAGGCTTTGGGCCGGGGAGACGGTAACTTTCGAGGGGGAATTTTTCTCTCTCAGCGAAGCCGAAGTAAGGGTGCCTCCAGTTAACGGAAAGGACGTTCCCGTATACATAGCCGCAACCGGACCGAAGGCTCTCGGGGTCGCAGGCGCGCTCGGAAACGGATGGGTAACAAATGCGATGCCCACATGGGTTTTTTCGAGCAAACTCGCCGAAGTGGAAAAGGCCATGGGAGAGAACGCCGCCGCAGAGAACTTTGAGAAGTGCATATATATTTTCGTGTCCGTCGCCGAGGATAAGGACACCGCCTACGAAACCCTTGACAGAATAAAGCACGCTATAATCTGGCCCGACGTGATAGAGGAAGCCAGATACGACCTCGAAATAGAACCGCAGTACAAGGGACTTTCCTATACGAGCATAATGCCCAACGATCAGGACATGCTAGCAAGATTCAGGCAGATGGGAGAAAAATACTATACGAGGGATATACTGTCCGACTTCGTTATATACGGAACGGCCGGCGACGCGATAAAAAGGTTCGAAGAATATATAGAAGCCGGAGTCACCCACTTCATAATCAGGGATTTCAGCCCTGACCTGGAATACTCCTTCAATGCCCTTGCGGGAGAAGTAATAGGTCACTTCAGGTAGGAACCCGAGACTGCTCAGGCGATCGTGATTTCCCGCTCCAGGTAGACGTTCTGAACACTCCTTAGAAGCGCTACCCCTTCCTTAAAGGGTTTCTGGAAAGACTTTCTTCCGCTTATCAGCCCCATCCCTCCTGCCCTTTTATTTACAATGGCGGTTCTTACCGCGCCCGCAAGATCGTCCGAACCCGAGGCGCCTCCCGAATTTATCAGACCCAGCCTCCCCATGTAGCAGTTTGCTACCTGGTAGCGGGTAAGGTCTATGGGGTGGTCAGAGGTAAGATCTGAATAAACCCTATCGTGGGTTTTTCCGAAAGAAAGAGCCGTAAAGCCTCCGTTGTTCTCCGGGAGCTTCTGCTTGACTATATCTGCCCCTATGGTCACCGAGAGGTGATTCGCCTGCCCCGTAAGATCAGCCGACACATGGTAATCGGCCTCGTCCTGCTTGAAAGCCGGGTTTCTCAGGTAAGCCCAGAGTATGGTCGCAAGTCCCAGGGAATGGGCGTGGCTGAAGACCTCCGATATTTCCTGGATCTGGCGGGAGCTTTCCTCGGAACCGAAATATACAGTCGCCCCGACTGCCACTGCCCCCATCTGAAAGGCCTGATCCACGTTTCCGAAAAGAATCTGGTCAAAAGTGTTAGGATAGCTCAGAAGCTCATTGTGGTTGATCTTGGCTATAAAAGGAATCTTGTGCGCGTATTTTCTTGAGACCGAAGCCAGTGCTCCCACGGTCGAGGCAACGCCGTTACATCCCCCCTCCATGGCAAGATTCACTATGTTCTCCGGATCGAAATACATGGGATTCACCGCAAAAGACGCTCCCGCGGAGTGCTCAACTCCCTGATCCACCGGCAGGATTGATATGTATCCCGTTCCCCCTAGGCGACCGTGGTCAAGGATGGTCTGCAGGTTCCTTATCACGGCGGGCGACCGGTCGTTCTGCACGAACACCTCATCCACGTAGTCCGGACCGGGGAGATAAAGGTCCTTTTTGCTTATCGTAGTGCACTTGTGACCGAGCAGGTATTTCGAGTCCTCTCCCAGCACCGCCTCTATATCACTGATTTTCTTGAGTTCCTTTATGGCCATGGATTCTCCCTTGAAAAAATCTTAAGATCCTACTGAAATAAATACCTGATCGGGCCCTAGCTGTCACTGAGAATCGATATTCCCGGAAGATCAGATCCTCCGAGAAATTCAAAACAGGCCCCTCCCCCGGTCGACACGTGGGTCGCTTCGGAGAATTTGACCCCGGACTTTTTAAGTGACGCCACGCTGTCCCCTCCTCCGAGAACCGTGGTGGCCCCCCTCCATGTGGCAAGCGCAAACGATCTGGCGATGGCGCTCGTGCCGTTTGAAAAATCGTCCACCTCGAAAAATCCCATGGGACCGTTCCAGAAAACCGTGCCTTCCCCTTTTATATGCGAGGTGAATTTCTCTACAGTCTTCGGCCCTATGTCAAAAGCCGTCATGTCGTCGGGAATCTCCGCGCCTGTAACCACCACACGCATCTTTCTGCCGCCGACGGCCTCGGCCATCACGTGATCAACGGGCAGAATGATTTTTTCCTTGTAGGTTTCAAGAGCTTCCCGTGCCCAGCAAATCATCTCCTTCTCAACGGAACATTTCCCGACGCTAACCCCGCGCGCCGCAAGAAAAGTATAGGCAACTCCCCCGCCCACGAGAACCCTGTCCGCCTTTTTTATTATGTTCCTGAGTGCCCCTATCTTGTCCTTTATCTTCATGCCCCCGACAATGACTAAGTAAGGGGTTTTTGGTCTCCTTATCAGACGACTCAGAAACTTTATTTCGTTTCCCACCATAAGACCCGCAAGCTTTTTCTCGAAGTGAGCGGTCATTCCGTAGGTGGAGGCGTGGGTCCTGTGCGAGGTGCCGAAAGCCTCGTTCACGTAAATATCGGCCAAAGAGGCCAGTTTCCGCGAGAAATCCGCATCGTTTTCCGCTTCTTCATTGTGATACCTGAGATTCTCAAGGAGCATCACTTCGCCGTTTTTGAGTTTTTTCGAGGCATTTTCAACCTTCCTGCCGACAACCGCGCCCGGAAAACGGACATTTGTCCCCAGGAATTCGTTAAGTCTTTCCGCCACCGGAGCCATTGAAAGATCTTCTATCCTGCGTCCTTTCGGTCTTCCCATGTGGGAAGCAAGTATTACCCTGGCCCCACATCTCGTAAGGTAATCGATCGTGGGGATAGTGCGCCTTATCCTGTAGTCTTCTCTTATCTTTCCGCCGCTTACCGGAACGTTGAAATCAACCCTTACGAAAACTCTTTCCCCCTCGTACCGCGAGCAGGGAAGGTCGGTCACAAGAAGTTTTTTCTTCAAAGCGTCTCTCCCACGAGTTCTATAAGATCAACTACTCTGGAAGTGTATCCGTACTCGTTGTCGTACCAGGCGACAACCTTGACCAGATTATCCTCCACCACTGAAGTCAGCATTGAGTCAAAAGAGCAGGAATGGGTATCTCCCACAAGATCAGAAGAAACGATTTCGTCCTCGACGTAAGCGAGGTAACCGCTAAGCGTTCCTTCGGCTGATTCCTTGAACTTCGCGTTCACCTCTTCTGCGGAAGTTCCTTTTTCCACCTCGCAGGTAAAATCCACAAGCGACACGTTGGGCGTGGGCACCCTTACGGCTACCGCAGAGAGTTTCCCTTTCAGTTCGGGAAAAACGATCTGTATGGCGTTTGCGGCTCCCGTGCTGGTAGGAATGATGGAGAGGGCGGCCGCTCTGGCCCTTCTTTTATCCTTATGCGGAGTGTCGAGTATTCTCTGATCGTTCGTATAGGAATGTATCGTGGTCATCTCTCCACGCCTGATCGAGAAATTTTCGTGGAGAACTTTGACCAGCAGGCCGAAGCAGTTGGTCGTGCAGGATGCATTTGAAATCACATCGTGACTTTCGGGGTCGTAGTCGTCATCGTTTATGCCCACTACCGTGGTGAAATCCACCTTGCCGCTTGCCGGCGCGGTAATTATCACCTTTTTCACGGTCTCGCCCATGTGCGCCGCCGCGGCTTCGCGGGTTCTGAAAATGCCGCTTGCCTCCGCCACGATCTGCGCTCCCGTATCGGCCCAGGGAATATTCGCCGGGTTTCTCTCCGAAAACACCTTTATGAACTTTCCATCTACGGTTATTCCCTCGCCGTTACACTCGACCTCTCCCAGGTAGCGGCCGAACACCGAATCGTACTTAAAAAGATGGGCCAGGGTTTCGGTGTCCGTAATATCGTTTATGCCCACGAACTCGAGATTCTCTCTGTCAAGACCGATTCTGAGCACATGTCTTCCTATTCTTCCAAACCCGTTTATTCCAACCCTGATGGACATCGCAAAACCTCCGAAACTTGACTTTTAGCTCCGTAAAACTACATATCAGCCCTTCATTATTCAACAGGACAACCGACATATCGCCGCGTTGCGCCGCGCAGATCGACACGGACACTCAGACCGCGTTATTTTTACCCGATTTCTCCACCCAGTTTCCAGTAAACCAAGCCCCGAAAAACGCTCTGCGTAATTCTACCGGATAATCCGGCGTTAGCCAGTCCTGCCGCCGCCTAGAACCGGTGTTTTCTTCCGAGCGAGGTAGCGCAAATACCAGTCAGTTTGTCAGATTGGCACGCCGACAACTCCCCTGACATCTAGGGACCCTTCGCCTCCGCTATGAGACCCCATATGTCAGCCTCCCGGTCGCACACCGTCACCACCCTTGTTCCTCCGCACGCTTCCTCAAGCTCAAGCGCTCTTTGAAGCCCCCGGCGCCAGCGAGCGCTCTCGCTCTTTGCTTCCTCGTTATTGCGTATGGTGGAATTAACCTCGTAAATCCCCAGCGGACGACGACTCTCCGTCACCGCAAGCCCCATATGAACAAACAGCCCCTCCCCCTTGCCCCCTATGCTCACAAGATCCTCCACCTCGCCGAGATTGCTGTAATTAAGCGTCGTGGTATCCTGCACGGCCAGCATCACCCTTCTCCTCTCAACCCTCATCCTCTCAACAAGCGCCTCCCTGTGGGGTTCCATTACGTCATCCTCTTCCACATTGCCGTTTGAAAGCAGTCTGTACGCGCTTCGCTGCTCGTTTTTACCAGGAAAAATATGCGGCAGCGGCGCTCCCGGTCTCCGCTCCCACGCCCTGCCCATCCTTATAACAAGTTCTCTCACCCTGCCGTCAGGATGAGTGCTCCGCCCGTATTCCATCCGCGCCCAGTCAGTGTCTTCGGCGTAAAAAGGCGAGGGTATCGTTCCCATCTTCCTTCGCCCCTCTTCGCAAAGCGTCTCCGAAGCTCCCTTGCAAAGCTCCTTTGTCCATACCGTCTTCCGTTCAACCGGTTCCCTTGTTCCCGGAGGCTTCCCCGATGTCTTCCCGTCGCACATATCCCACCCCGCGGCCCTGTAACCCGTCCCTTCCCTGTCAGAGGATATGTAGCTGTAGGCAAACAACGGCTCTACTCCGAACTTCTCCTCCCAGTCATACCGCAACCGCTTTACCGACGCGCCGAGCGCGAAGGAAGCAAGATTCTTCACATCCACCCCCGGAAGCAGCAGAAACCTGTGGTTGTTCACCACGTACTCAAGATTCAGAGCTCTTGCCCTCTGGGACCATCCTATACTGTCGTCCCTTGCCTTCTGATTCCAGCTTGCCGCGCAGAACCCTATGCCCCCCAGCACTCCGCGGTTCTCAGACTTTATCCAGTACTCTATCTGCTTGCCGGGAGTTCTGCTCCATCCCCGGGGATGATGAGAGGCCATCATTGAACGCCAGAGGCTCTTGTCCTTGTCCTCCACAATCTCAAGGGATATGCCCCGGAGTTCATCGATACGGCATGAAACCTTGTTGTCGGGGAAATCGGCTGTTATCTCCACGCTCCCCGCTCCGCAGGATATGCCTGTGACCATGGGTTTTGAAGGGGGAAGGGAAAAGCCCGCTTTGTCTGCTATTCTGGGAAGAGCCTTGCGGGCTGAAGCGAGGCAGAGTTTTCCTCTGGAATTTTTCCATTGCTCAAGCTCGCACAGTGTTTTTGCCAGAGAGCAGCGGGTCTGTGCTGGGTTCCGGGACTCTTTTTTAAGCCATTCTATGGATTCTGCGGAAAAATGTCGAAGCCCTACTCGCATATGTGTTTATATACCACACATGAATCCTCGAGTTAACTGTGGTAGGATGACAGAATGAGAATGGATTGCATGCCAGCTCTCATGTTGATTGTAGGAGATAAAGAAATTACTCTGTGGCTTGGGAAAGAAAAGGCAAAATTGATATCATAGGAGCAGATAACCTGAATGATTGTAAGACTTCTGTTTACATGTCTTGAGGAAATACCATGCAATACGTAACGCGCAGATTGTCCGACAAAGTTCTGTTTTCCCTGAAAAACAGCCCTGTCGTTTTTCTTAACGGACCACGACAATCAGGCAAGAGCACCCTTGCACAGATGCTGATTTGCAGTGATTACCCAGCCGAATACCTACTCTTTTGATGATGAATCGCAAGTGGTTGCTGCCAAGCTTTCTCCAGAAAATTTTTTAAACAACCTGAAGGACCCCGTGATCATTGACGAAGTTCAGATGGTGCCGAATCTGTTCCGCACCCTTAAACTCGCTGTTGATGAAGCTCGTCTCAGGGATAAGGAACGGAGCAATGGTAGGTTCCTTCTGACGGGTTCGGCAAATATTATGGTTTTGCCCGAACTTTCGAATGCTCTGGTCGGGCGCATGATCATTAAAACCCTTTATCCGTTTGCCGCCTGCGAGATTTTCAAAGGAAAGGGTGATTTTCCCGAGAGATTGTTTTCGCTTGATTTCGTCGACATCGAGGGCAGCCCATCTGTGAACGACGTAATTCGGTCAGCTACATTTCCTGAAATATCGGGAAAACCGCAACGCGAATGCGGCGAATGGTTCGACGGTTACCGAATGACCATTCTTCAGCGTGAGGCGCGTATAATAGGCGAGGCTGAAAAAATCGATCTTTTGCCGAGATTGCTTAGAATTCTGGCGTCACGTGCGGGTGATCTTATAAACGATGAGAATATTGCCCACGACATGGGACTTAAACTCGCTACAAGTAAAAAATATCGAAGTATTCTTAAAGCGATGTTCTTGACCCATGATGTTTTGCCCTGGTACCGCAACATCGGCAAACAGTTGGTTAGATTTCCGAAGGGCTATCTTGTAGACACTCTTCTGCTTTGTCATTTACTTGACTGGGATTTGGCGGAAATGCGTGACCGTAGACCTGAACTCTACGGTCATGTTGTTGAGAATTTTGTAGCTTCCGAACTCCTCAAGCTATTGTCCTTCTCCGGTATCCGCGCTGAACTGCGCTACTTTCGTACAGATAGAGGTGAAGAGGTGGATTTTGTTCTGGAACGTCCGGACGGTTCACTTGCCGGCATTGAGGTTAAAACATCGGACCGCACCAATTCAGACGACTTCAAAGGCTTGGAAACGCTTCGGGATATTACGAAAGATGATTTTATTTGCGGCGTTGTGCTGTACGCAGGAAATAATGTAGTTTCCTTCGGAGAGGGGCTTCTGGCGGTGCCGCTCTCTGCTCTCTGGCAGTAAACCTTTCTCCGGTCCGCTGGATTATGCGTGTGAAATAGGAACGGGAATTGTCGGTAGCATCAGGGGCTTGACAAAAATGCCTCAAGGTGGATTTACTATAAATGCTGTTCGGGCTTGAGCGTGCCTGGAATATTCCTCGCGAGTATGAACTTGTCTGAACAACTGAATTTCTTCTGTGTCGTGTTTCAGAATGGAGAATCAGACTTTAAGGGGATAGACTGAAATGAATCCTGATAGTGTTGATAAAATTACATCCCACTGTTTAGCCACAGGGACGGAGCCCCTTTTTGGGTTGTTCAGACTTCCTGAAGAGCTGGATAACGTGAAAAATTCTCTTATTGATGAAGTAAAGGAATCAACAGGTAAGTTTGATATTGAAAAATATGCCCATCTCCCGAATCAGCCGGAACTTTGGTTCATTATTGAAACTCTTAAAAAATCCATAGAGAAAAAATATGAGGAATCTTTCTTGGAATTTGACCGGTTCATTGAAAATTTCAGTAATAATTTCCCCCAGCTGGCCGATGAAGTGGAGAGGACCGGCCGCGACCGGGGACTTTTAAGCGTCGGAGAAGAATTTCTTCCCGAAAAGGGCTACCCGTTTGTTCAGTGGCTTGAGTTCAAGGAGAACGCCTTTTTTATTTCAAGATCACTACCGAGCGCTTCCAACGGGACTCTTGAGCTCTCAGAAAGCTTGCTTTTCCTGATCAAGAATCCAAAGATAAAACTTAAAATAAGGCCTGACTGTTTCAGAAAGCAGCCGGTTTCGGATGTTTCCCCGCATTTTGAGCTTGCGCACTGGTATGGCAGGCCATTCAGTTTAGAGTGGGTTAGGGAACTGCGGGGCGAAGAACAGGCGGAGCATGTTCCCGACAATTCTTTTCTGGACGGACACTACACTCAGTTCCTCTGGTCTTCGAAAAAAGATGCAACGGTACAGTTCAGCATGGAGGAACTGCCCTATAAGGCTGAAGGGAGCTTGGAACAGGCAGATGAGAAAATATTTACTAGGTTTGTTCACGGAATATTCGATCCGGCAAAAGAGATTTTTACTCACCTTGACGGAGCTATGCGTATATACGGCAAATCCGACTATGAGAACCGCATTGACCGGAGTCTCAAGAATTGCGATAAAAGCTATCACAAGGCCAAGATATTCCGTATTGACGGTGAAATTGACTACGAGGCATTTCGTCACGTTATCGGAGCATTTTACAAATGGAATCGAATGCCGATTGAATATTTTGAGAGACCCGCTTAAACGGCACACCCTCTCTGGCGAGATACTTCCTTGTTTGCACGCTAAAAATCGTCCAGACCCGATTACTGCGCTCCGCGGTAGGATGCTTCACGGGAAAACACGGAGAAGCGCTGATAGCGCAATCTCCCTGAAACATCGTCAAGAACTAGATAAAGACAGGGCACAAGGTAAAGTATGACGAAGGTCGAAAAAACAAGCCCGAATCCCAGGGAAGCCGCCATAGGAGCGAGAATGCCCGCTTGGCCCTTGTAGGCAAACATCAGGGAGAAAAGCCCCGAGAAGGTCGTAAGCGTGGTGAGAACGATAGGGCGGAAACGATACCTGGCGGAAAATACTATCGCTACCACCTTGCTCGGCATCTTTTTCGCCCTCCGGTTGATAAAATTCAGCAGCAGCAGACTGTCGTTGACCACTATTCCCAGAAGCGCGACCATTCCTATTATGGCTGGAAGCGTCATGGGTTCGCCGCGTAGCAGAATAGCTATAACCACTCCCGTAATGCAAAAAGGCAGCACACTCATTATTATAAGGGGCTGAAAAGTGGAACGCAGTATGCTTGCGAGAATGAGATAAATGAGAAGTAAAGCCAAAAGCGACGCCTTTTTTATGTCGCTTATAGCCTGAGTATACTGCTCATCCTCCCCTGCGAATCGAAACGAGTAGCCTGGGTAGTTCTCCAGAAGACCGTCGAGATGACTCGAAAGATTTGCGTTCACCTCTCTTGACGTGGTCGTTTGGGTATCCACTTCGGCTGTTACGGTGACCGTTCTTCGAAGCTTCTCCCTTCTTATCTCAAGCGGCGTCTTGGACTCCGTTATCTCCGCCACGGTGCCGATAGGAACCCGCCCTCCGAGAGGAGTCGGGACCTGGTGCGATTTCACCGAGAAAACACTGGACTCGCCTCTTCCGTATCGCAGATTTATCTCAGCCTCTTCCTCGCCCACTCTGGTCTTCGCGACCGTGAGACCGTCTCCGAGAACCTTGATTTCCCGCGACACGCTCCACTTGTCAATACCGAACACCCCGGCTTTTCTCTCGTCTATCTCGACTCTCGCCTCGGGCTTTCCGTAAACAAGATTGCTGGTCGCGGCACTCACCCCCGGCTGACTGCTCAGATACTCCCGGACCCTGGAAGCTATTTCCATCAGCACCGGTATCTCCTCCCCGCTTATTTTGACATCCACCGGTTTCCCGGTGGGAGGACCCGTCGTCGTTACGAAGTCAACCTGTTTGGCTCCCGTCACCGTTTCCCCTATCCTGCTCTCCGCAATCTCAGAGAGTTCGAGCGCGTTTTCCTCTCTGGCGGAGTAATCCTCGTATTCAACCAGAACCGTGGCAACGTGCTCCCCCGTGGAAAACATATTGTCAGGGTCCGACATATCCAGGCCCACCATTGATAAAGTGTTTCTCAGAACATGAGTGGGGACGCTGTGGCGCACGGCCTCTTCAACCTGAGCTACGGAAGCAGCCGTATTCCCCAGGCTGGATGAGGGGGGATTCTCAACCCTTATCATTATCTCCTCAGTATCATGAAGGTAGAACATCACGTTGGGAATCCGGACAAACATAAAGACCGAAACGGCAAAGATAACCGTGAAACATGCTATTACCGCGTAGCGGTTTCTAAGCGCAAAAAGAAGTCCGCGCAGATACAGGCCTCTTACGCGCAGAAGCGGCGCGTTTCCGCGAGGAGATCTCGTCGTGCCGTTCGCCGGAAGCCAGTCGGCGCAGTGAGATGGCATGATCACCAAGGCTTCGAAAAGCGAGAAGCAAAGAGCGAAGATAGCGACCTTGGGAATTACGGAAAGGAACTGCCCGATGAGCCCCGTGGCAAGAAGAAGGGGAGTAAACGCCGCAATATTGGTAAGCACCGTAGCGACCACTGGCCAGGCAACCTCTTTTGTCCCCACGACCGCCGCCCTCAGCGGCTCCATTCCCCTTGATATATGCCTCTGGACGTTCTCAACAACGATTATGGCGTCATCCACCACCATACCCAGCATCATTATAAGACCGAACATGGAAAGGACATTGAGCGTTGTGCCGGTCATCTTCATTAATATCGCGGCACCCAGAAAAGAAACGGGAATCCCCAGGGCGGCTATGAATGCCGCCCTGCGGTCAAGAAAAAGAGTGAGAAGGATTACTACCAGAACAAACCCCAGACCCCCGCTTTTAAGCATGGTCTGAAGGCGGCTTTTCACCCAGTGTGACCTGTCAAACGCCAGGGTTATCTCCACATCTCCGGGAAGCTCGTTTTCGTACTTTTCGGTAAGCTCCCTTATGCGGTCGACGGTATCGAGGATATCAACGTCTTTCTGCTTCTCCACCCAGAAAGTAATCGCAGGGCGGCCGTTTATCCTCGATCTCAGGTCCTCTCGCTGTTCCCCGAGAGTGACCGTCGCCACATCGCGGAGCAGAACATGTTTACCCTCAACGCTCCTAGCAACCGGAATATTGAGAAGATCCCCCACAGATCTTATCTTTCCCTCGGTTCTAAGCAGAAAATCAGCGCTGTTCCGAGTAAAATTCGCCCCGGGGATATCCAGATTTCTCGCATTGATGGCATCTGAAATTTCCTTAATCCCCAGTCCGAACCGCACCATCTTCGGGTAATCCAGATACACCCATATTGCCGGGTCAGGCAGTCCGACGGAAGTCACGTTGTCAATGCCGTCTAAAAGCCCAAGCTCATCCCGCAGTCTTCTGGCGCTGCTATAGAGAATATCTCTTGGCATATCCCCTGAGACCGAAACGCTCACCAGCGGAAAACTCGCCTTTTGCTCTTCTGTTACGGGTTCTTCTGTGTCCTCGGGAAGATCGTCTGCTATCAGGTTGATCTTGGAATCAATCTCCCAGGCGATCCTTCTGGTGTCTTCACCCGGGTAAACCTCAGCCGTAACGCGCGAGAACCCTTCGGAAGAAACGGATTTTACGATCTTGACGCCGGAGACGTTCTTTATCTGCTGCTCAATGGGAACGCTTACAAGATTCTCGACGTCTTCGGCGGAAGAACCCGGAAAAGATGTGGTCACCGTCACCATTTCGAGTTTTACCGACGGGAACAGTTCAAGGGGAAGAGAAAATGAAAACAGAAGCCCTATAAGTATTATGGCTCCCATCAGCAGGTTCACGAAAAAGGAATTTCTTACTGAAAAATCGGCGATGTGCATAGAGAATGCTTAGTGTACGCTCAATTATGACCCCGAATGCGGGGGAAACTGATCAAGCAGTATATCTTTTCGGTATCGGCAGGTTTTCCCCCTGCGGATTTGAAACCGTATCTTCCCTGTTAAACGGAGTTCCCACTCGGTTTGCGGTCAACCGCAGCCTCAAAACGCCTAATGTGTGTTTCTTGATAAGTCCACCCCATCGGTCCCACGGCCCCGCCTCTGAAACACTGTCAGTATCCCTAACCACCGGCAACAAGCTTCTGAATAAAAGCCTCAACATCGCTCGGTACTGTTTCCTTGTTGCGTAACCGCTTACGGATGTACCAAGCCGCAAGCCTGTCGGAAAAGGTCGCTGCCCTGTCATCCCATAGAGCCACACTACAAATATTCATCAGCTCTTCTCTCTCATCGTATGTGTTGCTGTCCTGTAAGTGAGAGACAAAAGCGGCGGCCTCACCAAATCAAGCCTTCTCTTCTGAACCCTCGGGAAGCTCCCTCTCCCTTTCCAGCAATTCCGTTATAAGCCAATCAAATAATTCTTTCTCTGTTACCATAATCACTTCTCCTTAGGGCTTTTCAAAAAAATTTCTCCGTGCTCAAAATTCCGTACACCTCCGTTCTGTGAATGGGCAAGCGTTTCTCTCTGATCTTTCTCTCTCGGCCCCGCTCCCACTGCCATATATATAAGTTCGTCAGAGAGGGTGAGCTGAAAGGTCGCTCCGTCTCAAGTTGGTAATTGTACCGGATAATAAAACGCCGACTAATTCCCCGAGAAAACCCCGGAAATTCCGGGACGGATACCGAAAATTCAAGGTTGCTCGTATCATCCCCGGGACAAATGTCTGAATTGCCGGGGACGGATTGAGTTTTCCCGATTCCCGTAGTATCGTTTCACGATGATGAAGAAGCTTAACGTATGTATTCTTGGAGCAAGCGGCTACACGGGAGCGGAACTCATAAGGCTGCTCCACGGACACCCCCGGGCAAGTATTTCGCATCTAACCGCGTCAAAGAATGCGGGTCGTGCGCTGTCCGAGGTCTTTCCACATCTTAGAGAAATAGCCGATCTCGAGCTCAGCAGTTCGGATCCCTCGCTCATCCCGAACGATACCGACGTGGTATTCGCCGCGCTTCCTCACGGAGCATCGGCCGAGCTTATAGAGGAAATCTACGAAAGGGATATAAGGATAATTGATCTCGGGGCGGATTTCCGCCTCAGGGAAGGGACCTACAGGGACTGGTACGGGGATCATCCGTGCGCCCATCTTCTCGAAAACGCCGTCTGCGGAATCCCCGAACTGCATGCGGAACGGATATCGGAGACAAAACTGGTGGCAAACCCCGGATGCTATCCCACCTCTTCGATCCTTCCACTCGCGCCGCTTCTTGAAAACGGCATGGTGGAGACGGAGGGAATCATAATTGATTCCAAATCCGGAGCTTCGGGAGCGGGAAGGAACCCTTCGCTTGATCTTCATTTCTGCGAGGTCTCCGAAGCAATGAAAGCCTACAAGGTAGGCGAGCACCGCCATACTCCCGAAATAGAACAGGGACTCTCGGATTTTCTAGGCAGCAAGGTGGAAGTCGCCTTCACCCCGCATCTCGTACCGATAAACAGGGGGATGCTCTCGACAATATACGTAAACCTCTCGGGAAGCCATAAGACCCGGGAACTGCTGGACGCCCTGGGACAATTCTACGAGAACTCGCCCTTCGTGAGGATTCTTCCCGAGGGGACTTTTCCGAACACTTCATGGGTCAGGGGTTCAAACTTCTGCGACATAGGTGTGAGGACGAACCCAGAGAAAAAAACCGCGGTAATTGTCTGCGCCATAGATAACCTAGTAAAGGGAGCCTCCGGCCAGGCGATACAGAACATGAACATCATGCTTGACCTTCCAGAGAGCCTGGGACTTGAGTCTGTTCCGCTTTATCCCTAATTTGTGCGGTAATACATGCTGCCCGCCGGCATGACATCCCGTCAGAAATCCTGAAGCGTCCTTATCCTCTCCACTATCGCGGGAAGAAGCTCGATCACCCTGTCGAGTTCCTCCGAACGGGTAAAACGGCCGAAGCTGAACCTGACCGAGCAGAGCGCCTCCTGTTCTTCAAGCCCCATGGCGACCAACACGTGGGAAGGGTCAACGTTTCCCTCGGAGCATGCAGAACCAGTTGAAACCGCCACTCCGGCGGTATCGAGATTCATTACCACCGAATCACCCGGAGTCCCTGGAAAACCGACGTTAAGGGTGTTGGAGACTCTGGTGTCGGGATGTCCGTTCAGGTAGACATCCTCTATTCTGCGGGAAAGCTCCTCGAAAAGACGGTCGCGCAGCTTCCCCAGTCTTTCGTTTTCCGTCTCAAGCTCCCCATGCAGAAGCTCGCACGCATAACCGAATCCGCAGACGGCCGCTACGTTCTCCGTTCCCGATCTCTTTCCCCTCTCCTGCCCCCCGCCGTGCACGAAAGGCTCAAGGGCAACCCCTTTTTTCAAGTAAAGAGCTCCTGACCCCTTGGGACCGCATATCTTGTGGGCGGAAAAAGACGCCATGTCCACCGGCAGATCGGCAAGATTGATCTCCATCTTTCCCGGGGCCTGAACCGCATCTGTGTGGAAAATCACCCCCCTCTCGCGGGCAACTTCCCCTATGTCTCGAATCGGACTTACAACTCCGGTCTCGTTATTCACGTACATGCAGGAAACAAGAATCGTGCGCTCGGTAATCGCTTCCCGGAACTGCTCGGGGAAGACCCGTCCGAAGGGATCCACGGGAAGATAGGTGACTTCGAAACCCCTGCGTTCAAGAAACCTGAACGCTTCAAGACACGAGGCGTGCTCCACCGCGGTCGTAACCAAGTGGTTTCCCCTGTCAGAAAGAGCGTAGGCCAAGCCTTTTATGGCGAAATTGTTGCTTTCACTGCCCCCGGAGGTAAAAACTATTTCTCCCGGCCTCGCCCCGAGATAACCTGATACCCTCTCGCGGGCGCAATCAACCGCCGCGCGCGCGACGCTTCCAGGAGAATGAATGCTGGAAGGATTCCCATAATTTCCGGCAAGATATGGGGTCATCTCTTCCAAAACGCGCGGGTCAAGAGGCGTAGTCGCGTTATAGTCAAGATATATGGAATGTCCGTTATCAGGCGACATTTTCTCACCATCACTTAAACAGCTTGCATAACAGCGAATAATAACCGATCGACCGCGTAAATCACTGTGACACGCGGCAGCGGAAGTACTCCGGATTCGAGTTATTTCAGCGGGTTAACGTCTTGGGGACAAGATCAGGCGCACCGGCAAGCCAGCTTCAGATCAGGTCAGGGCGGTCGGTGATAATCCCGTTAATCCCGATACTGGCCAGCTTTTCGCCTCGTTTCGGATCGTTAACCGTCCAGCAGCACACGAAAAGACCTCTTCTTCGGGCTTCCGAAGCGAGGCGTCCCGTCATAAAACGGTGATTTGTAGCAACTACCCGACAGCCTAGAGAAAGAGCCTTCTTCACGCACCCGAAGCCGAAGACCGTAATAAGTCCCGTAGTAATGGAAGGATCAAGTTCCCTCACGGCACGAAGACAGTCCTCGCGGAAAGAAACCACCGCCGCATCTTTTATAAGACCATGAGCTTTTATAAGCGAGACCGTTTCTTCTTCCGTACCTTTTTCCTTAAGTTCGACCACAAGTCCGCAGCGCCCCCCGAAATTCTCAAAGACTTCCTCAAGAGTCGGTATCCGCTCCCCGAAACCGGCGTCAAGAGATCTGAGTTCAGAAAAGGTCTTCCCCGAAACGGCTCCCTTGCCGTCCGTGGTCCTGCCCACCGTCCGGTCGTGAATGACGACCAGGCGGCCGTCAAGACTCCTCCTCACGTCAAACTCTATCGCCGCAGACCCCATGTCCAGGGCCCTGCGGAAAGAGCGAAGAGTATTTTCCGGTTCGTAATGACTCGCGCCGCGGTGAGAGATAAGGAGGAAATCTTTTTCGAAAAAACCTTTCATGGAATTTGGGGAAATTACCTGAACAGGTCATGGGCCGGATCTCTGATCAGTTCATCCGAACTTCCTTCCCCGCGGATGTACTCAACCCCCCGCGCTACCACAACGGGCAGAGCCGCGGTTTTCTCCATCAGCAAGCCCGCGGCACACGCCACCTGGTCCGCGGTCGCCATCTCGGTTGCCGTAAGCAGAAGACCTTTGGTGTCGGTCTCTCCCCTGCGGTCAGAAAGTGGCCTCATGCCGCTACAGCCAATGGCGATGTCGGTGAGCCCTTCCCGCCAAGGACGTCCCACGGTATCGCTTATTATGACGGCCACGTACTTTCCGGTTTCCTGTTCTATATGTTTTCTTATAACCCCGGCGGAGCGACCGGAATCAAGCGGAAGAAGTGTGACGTCCTCGCCCCCGGAAACATTTGACGCATCAACGCCGGCGTTTGCCAGCACAAGCCCTCCGATCGTTTCAACTATAAGTCTTCCCTTGCCGCTTTCTCTCTCGTCCATTTTTACGATTCTCCTGGTTTCCCCGAGAATCACCTCCACCAACCTCGGATCCTTTGAAACTTCCTCGGAGACCGTAACCGCGAAACCTGAAGGTTCCACCTGGGAGAGACTAACGACCCTGCCTTCGGCCTTTGAAACCACCTTCTGCGCAACTACAATTATATCCCCGTCGAGAAACGAAAATCCCTCACGGCCGGCGGCGTGCAGAATCATCTCCCCGAGGCTGTCCCCCTCCTCCACTTCCGGAATTCCCTTCAAGGGAACAAATCTTATTTCTCCAGTCTTGTCCATGCGGAAACTCTCCCGATGCCGCGGCGGCGTTTTGTATCTACCAACTAAACCATCTAGTATATATTATCAATAGCAAGGGGGAGAGAAATGGAAAAATTTTACTTGGAGAGAGAAACCGACCTTGAGCTTGAAAAGCAGTTTGAGGTATCCGGCGTGGCGAGGGAATCAGGTCTCATGATCCGCATATTCGTAACCTCCTCGGTTAAAAAGGAAATGATGGAACCCGATTCTGAGGCTTCGGCCCGCGGCGAGGATGAAAACACCAGGCTAAAGGAAATACTTTCCCCTCTCGTGTCGTCTATAAGGGCAACCAGAAAAACGAAGAGAACCAACGTGATCAATTTCACCGCTTCGGTTACCAAAGACGGAAAAGGCCGGGAATTTCAGGTTATTTCCTACCTGGGTCCGGTAACGAAAGACTCCGAGGAACCCTGCATAACCCTTCTCCTGCCCGAAGACCTGCCGGAAGAAACACCTTAGCCACAAAATCGTGTATTATTAGCTTTATAATGGGGTGTACAGAGGAAATTTCCGGCGAAATCTACCTTGACAACAACGCAACTACAAGACCACTTCCCGAAGTAACTGAGGCCATGCACGAAGCCATGGGTGAGGGATTCGGTAATCCCTCAAGCGCCCATTCGGCTGGAGAGCGGGCGAGGAACCGCATGGACCTTGCCCGAAAACGGACCTCCGGTCTTGTGGGATGCTCCCCCGAAGACCTCATATTCACAAGTTCCGGCACGGAATCAAACAATATGGTTTTTTATTCCTGCACCATGAAAAAAGAGAAGCCGCGCGTTGTCACAACCCAGGTAGAGCACTCCTCGATAATGAAGATGTGCAATTTCCTCGAACTAAACGATGTGCACATCGAAATGCTCAAGGTGGACAGACAGGGGATTCTTGACATCCGAAGACTCGAAAACGCGATCTCCGGGAAAACCGATTTAGTTTCCGTGCAGTGGGTTAACAACGAGACCGGAGTTATACAGGATATAGCGAGCATTTCCGAGGTCTGCAGGAAAAACGGAGCGCTTCTCCACACCGACGCCGCCCAGGCTGTAGGCAAGCTCGAGATTGACCTTGCGAAGCTTCACGTGGATTTTCTCTCTTTCACCGCTCATAAAATCAGCGGTCCCCAGGGTGCCGCGGTTCTCTACGCAAAAGACAGGCTGCTTGTGAATCCTTTTCTCTTCGGAGGATTTCAGGAGGAAGGATTTCGTCCCGGGACTGAGAACCTTCCGGGCATAGCAGGCTTTGGGACCGCCTGCGAGATAAGACACACAAGGCTTGAGCAGGCCATAGGAAAGATGAAAGATCTTCGCGACCGGTTCGAGAAAATAATAATCGAATCCATCCCGGACACCTCGATTAACGGGGGCGGGGCGGAAAGAATATGCAACACAACCAATATCCATTTCGGCGGAACTGACGGAAGAAAACTGGTCTCCCTCCTTGACGAGGCGGGAATAAGGTGTTCGCAGAGTTCCGCGTGCACGAATTTCGACGTTACGCCATCCTATGTTCTTACCGCCATGGGGCTGGATGAACAGCATGCGTATTCAAGCATAAGATTCAGCTTCTGCCCGGAAAACACCTTCGAGGAGATAGAAAGAGCGGCGGAGATAGCCCGGGAAAAGTGCGAATTTCTCAGCAGCCAGTCCTGCTGAACCCGGGCACCCCGGGGAGACGGAAAATCAGTCGACGACCCTTACCGGCTGACCGGGAAGGATGCCGAAGTTCCCCTCGGTTATGATTCTGGAATCCGGGGGGAGAGAATCAAAGGATATGTAGGCCGAGTTATCGTCTATCCACACGGGCGCCACTTCAGCCTTGAGAACTTCTCCGTTTTTTTCAACCAGCACGAAAGAGGAATTTTCTTTATCATCGGACAGGACAGCCGTCTTGGGAATTCTGACAACATTATCAAGCGTCTGCACCGGTATTTTTACGGAAACCATTTCCCCGGGCCACCATTTTACCGAGGGATCGGATATGGCAATCTCGATATCGTAGGTGCCCGAGCGATCATCAGAACCCGGACTCACGCCGTCAACCTCGCCCGCGACGGTTTCCACCGTGCCGTCTCTTGTAAGCGATACCTCAAGAACATCTCCCCTGTTGACGCTTCTGGCAACAGACACGTCCACACCGGCTATGACTTTCCTGCCGCTCAGATTAACGACTTTGGCTACCACATCTCCGTTTCTTGTCTCCTGCCCGATGTCGGGAACGATTTCGACAACCTGACCCTGGATAGGGGAGCGGATATTGAGGTTTTCGTAATTCCACTTGGCCCTTTTGTAAGAAGCTTCAAGGGCCTTTACGCCGGCCAAGGCGGTTTCAAGCAGGTTTTGTGACGCCTCGGTCTCATCCTCAGAGACTATTCCCTTCTCAAAAAGAGTCGCGTTTCTGCGGTATACCCTTTCAGCCTCGGCAAGCTTCCCCTTGGCGGATTCAAGGTTGTATTTGGCCTCGTCAAGCCGTGTTTCCACGCGATAATCGTAGAGTTCGAGGATAATTCCGTCCTTTTCAATTTCCTGACCTCGACCGGAATCTATCCTCTTTACCCATCCCGAAACGGTCGTTCGGACCAGAACGGTCTGCTTACCGCGGACTCTTCCGAGAACATCGGTGTAAACTGAACCCGGGGACGCTACAGGCATCATCACTTTTATGGGCCTGTAGACGTTATCTTCAGAGTGACCCTGCGCACTCGATTCCCTTTCGTGAAGAAACCTCGCGTACAGAAAAAAAAGAACAAGGAGGAAACCTAGGGATATTAAAACCAGAGCCGCCCAGTTCTTCATTTTTCTTTCCCTGAACCAAAATCTCATCTATTCTTCCAACCACAAAAGCTTCAATAAAAAGGATATTCATAACAATATTGAGAATCCGGCGATTTAGCAACAACCGTTAAAACAGATTGACTTTTGGCCGGAATACCCTGATAATTGTTAATAGATTTTAAGGAGGATGTTAGTGAACGGAAAACCTTTAACAAAATCCCAGCTTTCAGACAGCTTGGCAGAGAAGGCGGGAATAACCAAGGCGACAGCCAGAACCCTTATTGATGCTATGGCGTCAATTGCATGTGAAGAGGTAAAGGAAAAAGGAGAATTCACGATTCCTGGAATCGGCAAACTGGTTATCAGCAATCGTAGTGCCAGAAGGGGGAGAAATCCCGCCACCGGTGAAGTAATCAGCATACCTGCAAGAAAGGTCCTGAAGTTCCGCGTGGCGAAAGCCTGCAAGGACTCCGTGCTAGGTTAAAACTGTCCGCACTCTGCCTAGCTGATACTGCCTCTCAGCGACCAGTTAAGAATTTCTACTGGATGCACAATCTCGGTCTTGGAATCTAAACCGAGCAGTCCCTTGCGGATCTGTATCATGCACCCGGGATTCCCGACGGCCAGATAATCAGCGCCGGTTTTTTCTATCTCGCTTATTTTCCCTGAGAGAAGTTTGGCGGACATCTCCGGTTGCACGATATTATATATTCCGGCGCTTCCGCAGCAGTGATCAGACCGTCGCATTTCGACGAGTTCCAGTCCCGGGATGCTTCTTAGAAGTTCTCTTGGAGCAGACCGTATCCCTTGTCCGTGAACAATATGGCATGCGTCCTGATAAGTAATCTTTATATCAAGAGGGCGCAGCGACGCCTCTATTTCCACATCCGAAAAAAATTCCATGACATCCACGGTTTTCGCCGAGAGATGCGCTGCGGCTTCGGAGTAGACCGGATCCTCACGCAGGATCTCGGCGTATTCCTTCATAGTGGAACCGCATCCGGCGGAATTAACGACTACGGCATCTACGTTTAAGGTGGCGAAAAGGGCCACCAGTTTTCTTGCGAACTCCCTTCCTTCCTCAAGCCTTCCCGAATGAACAGAAAGGGCCCCGCAACATCCCTGATTCTTGGGAACAAAAACTTCGCAGCCACTTGCGCGAAGCACTTCGATCGTTGCCCTGTTTATTTCCGGGAAGAAGACCCCCTGAACGCACCCGCTCAGAAGGACAACTTTCTTTTTTCTCTCTCCAATTGCCGGATAAAAAGCCGAAAGAGTTTCCCCGAAAGCAGAGTTGACCTCGGGCAGCATATGAAACATGGAAGAAGCCGAGAGACTTATTCTGTCAAGAAGCCACGGCGGGAAAACTCTCTTCAGGCCAAGTGTTTTTACCAGGTAGACAAACGGCAGGAGAACCTTCAGCCTTTGGGGATAAGGAAAGATTTTGAAGATGAAGGCCTTGAGAATTTTCTCCCCCAGCCCCCTCTTGAACCTCCTTTCAATCTGTCCCCTCGACATCTCTATCAGACTTCCATACTTAACTCCAGAGGGACACGCAGTCTCACAGGCAAGACATCCCAGACACAGATCAAGGTGCTTTACAAGCGACTCGCCCATCGGAATTCTTCCCTCCTCCGCGGCCTTTATCAGATGTATTCTTCCCCTGGGAGAATCGAGTTCGTTTCCGGTTTCAAGATAGGTGGGACAAGATGAAAGACAGAACCCGCAGTGAACGCAGTCCTGTATTATCTTTTTGCTCGGGCGATCCGTATGGTCAAAAGCAGTCTCAAGCGACATTGCGTCCCTCCGCTCTAGAAGAAATCGAAAAACCGAAAGTCTCAGTACCCGCGCTATGGAAAGCCTCTTTGAGTTCCTCTTGGGCGCCAAACGATTTTTTCCCAAGTTTTCTGCCGGATATATCAAAGTGAAGAGAGTCTTGAGAAAAAGGATTTGGGCAGATCGTATAGTTAAGCCCGTCTTCTGATGACAAGGCTATTTCCACCGTGTCTCCAAGGTAATTAATCGGAACGCCCGGAACAGTGACCGATCTTGATCCGTGGCAGAAGCCAAGCGATATTATGTCACCCACCTGAAGAAACCTGAGATTGGTCCGGATATCGGCAGACAGGTATCCGTTCGGGTTTTCATCCCCGACCCTGATCTTCAGGCTTCGCCGCAAAAATCCCCTGATTTTCTCTCTAAGCGAAACGGCCGCATTGTTATCCGGGTTTCTGGATATGGTCCTTTCGTTAAGTTCGGAGAAGTGAAGCGCTATGAGCGCGCAGGCGTATGGATGCTCGCCGGCATGTTTTTCGAAACACTCAGACCATATCTCAAGCTGGCTCTCGGGCCGCATTTCCATGAAACTTCTCGGATAGCCGTTTTTCGGGTTAAGGTCGGCCGCGGAATCCGTCTCCTCCCACCCGCAGTCATGTTCCCTTATCGCAAGCATCACTTCGTCTCCGGGAACGATAGCCTCGAAATCCTCATTGCCCCAGAAATCCATTATTCTTGAAGAAAGAAAAGCGTGGCTCGGCTGCGTTATGAGCGTCCACCCCTCATCGGATTCCCTTCTTATCATAATCCGTATCCTCAGTCTGCATCGAATATTTTTTCGCCGGGCAGAATGTTTCCCGGATCAAAACGCCGTTTTATGTTCTTCATAAGAAAAAGCGCTTCTCCGAAATCTCCCCACGCTTTTATTCTCTCCCTGAGTTCGCGGCGGCCCCCTGAGAACATGATACGACCCTCGAGCGAATCGGCAAGATTCTCAAGAGAATGCGCCGCCCTGACAGCCTCTTCATCTCCACCGCTTACCGAAACAAGCGCAACCCCTCTGGCAGGCCTCGAAAGGCAGCGCGCTGTGACCCCCGAGAGTGCCGGATTGCTCTCAACATCGGAGAGAATCTCGATTGAGGCAGTTACGGGGAGAGCGAGCTTCGAGGAAAAACTTGCCCCGGATGGAAACGGAAATTCCCTTGCCGAATCCCATAACTCCCGTGAATCCTGATCGTCCATCTCGATGAAGGAGGCAGAGTCACCAGAGGTTATCTCGCTCACTTTTTTTATCTGCTCGACCACCGCATCTTCGAAGCTGTCGAATCTAAGCAGGACACTTCTTTTGGCCCCCGGTGCCGCGGCAAATTCCGAAGAGAGTCTCTCGTCAAGTATTTCAAAGCATGTGGGAACAACATCCGCAGCAAGTATCGCTCCGGCTGCCCGGGAACAGGAAACATGGTTGTCAAAACCCAGAACCAGGGTCCTTGAGAATGGCTGGCGGGGGTATAATCTGAAAGTCGCTTCCGCCAATACACACAGGGTGCCAAGCGAACCTGCCATAAGCTTGGGAATATCATAACCCGCTACGTTTTTAACTACTTTCCCTCCCAAGTTTATGATCTCACCGTCAGCCCTCACGGCCCTGACTCCCAAGATAAGTTCTCTGCACGTGCCGTATCTGGTACTCATTGGACCGCAAAGATTGGTCGACAAAAGCCCCCCCACAGTGGCTCCGGAGTCAAGACCGGGCGGATCCACGGGAAAAAGCTGGTTTTCGCGCCCGACGGCATTCTGAAACTCCCTCACCTCCATCCCGCATTCGACCGTGGAAACCATGTCAGAGGGCTCGTGAAACAGAACCCTGCCGAGACGCTTGAGTGAAAGCGCCGCGCCGACCGCGCGGACCGGGTTGCCGAGAAAAAGTTTGGTGCCCCCCGCAAAAGGAAAAACACGGATGCCCTTCTGCGAAGCAAATCCGAGGACCCGGGATATCTCCTCGACGGTTTCGGGATAGAGAATTACTTCGGGAGAGAAGCCGAATTCGGGAACGTCTGAACCCGTATCCCCGGAAACGGGAACATGGGAAGCTGAAACCATCTTGGAGAGTTCTGTTACGTGAGACATCCTTTTTTCAAACCAACGGACCGTTAAACCTTGAACACGGGCCCCGCTCTGCTAGAAAAGCTCCCCCATTTCGGGAGCAGTTTCGGAACCTCGTTTTTGCATCCCGGGCTCAACGCACGTTCTAGGAGTCGGGAACACCTTGCCGGGATTGCAGAGACCTTCTTCGTCAAAAGCGCACCGCACAAGATTCATCGTATCTATTTCCTGTTCGCTGAACATAAGCGGAAGAAACCTCTTCTTATCAAAACCCACGCCGTGTTCTCCCGTAATGCTGCCGCCGACCGAAACGCATACCCTGAGAATTTCGCCGGAAAGTTCCTCGGCTTTCTCGGATTCCCCCTCAACTTCGGGATCATAAAGCACCAGCGGATGAAGATTTCCGTCTCCCGCATGAAAGACATTGGCAACCTGAAGACCGTACCGTCTGCCGAGCTCCCCTATCTCTCCAAGCACCCTGGCCAAGCTGCTCCTGGGAATTACGCCGTCCTGTACATAGTATCCGGGACTTATTTTCCCCATGGCGGCAAACGCGCTTTTACGCCCCTTCCAGAAAAGCTGTCTCTCGTCTTCATCCGCCGCCAGCTTTATTTCAATCGCGCCGTTTTCCCGAAGTATCCCGGTTACGGCAGGAACCTGCGCGCCAACCTCCGCCCCGGGCCCGTCAAGCTCCACGAGAAGAATGGCTCCCGCGTCCCTGGGGTATCCGGCACCCACCGTGGTTTCCACGGCGTTTATGCTGAGATTGTCCATGATTTCCATTCCCGCGGGAATAATCCCCGAAGAAATGATCGCGGAGACCGACGCCCCGGCGTCCTCGATTCTCTCAAACGAAGCAAGAAGAGTCTTAACCATCTGAGGTTTTTTTATTATTCTCAAAAAGACCTTGGTCACTATACCCAAAAGCCCCTCGCTTCCGACCACAAGCGAAAGAATATCATATCCCAGACTCTCCGGGGTAGGACCTCCGAGCGTGACCACTGCTCCGTCGGGCAGAACCATCTCCACTCCGAGCACATGGTTGGTCGTGACTCCATACTTAAGACAATGAACTCCTCCGGAATTCTCCGCGACATTGCCCCCTATTGTGCACACGATCTGGCTTGAAGGATCGGGAGCGTAGTAAAATCCCTCGGCACTCACGGCATCGGTTACGGAAATATTGACCACTCCGGGCTCGACCACAACAACGCGGTTCGGGATATCCACGTCAAGAATCCTGTTCATTCTTGAAAGTGATACCACTATTCCCTCGCGACTGGGAAGAGCGCCGCCGGAGAGGCCGGTTCCCGCCCCTCTCGGAACAAAAGGAATCTTCTCGCGATTGCAGAGTTTCACAACCAGAGAGACTTCCTCTGCACTTGAAGGGAGAACAACGAAAAGAGGTGTTACCCTGTATCCCGTGAGCCCGTCGCTTTCATAAGCGATCAGCTCATCCTTGGCTGATATAACCGCCCCGGCTCCCAGGATTCCCACAAGTTCCGAGGCTATACGGGATTTCCATCTGTCGGTTCTTTTTACAGCTTGCGAGTCCATCGTTAAACTTATAGTATATCGGAACCTAGGGAACGCGAAAAATTGACCGAAACCATCAAAGAAAACGATCCGCTCGTATTTGACAAGCTGTCCGAATGCCTCGCGGGCGGAGGGGTGATCGTATACCCGACCGAAACTCTCTACGGGGTCGGCTGTCTTGCGTTTGATCGGGGGGCCTGCCAGAGAATAGTAAGGATAAAACAAAGATCCGGAGGCGAGGGCCTTATAGTCCTCGTAAGTGACGAGGAGATGCTTGATCGTCACTTCCATGTTCCCGGCGACCTGCTCGAAAGATACTCCCGGAGCCAAAAACCCCTGACGCTCATACTGCATCCGAAATCCGTTTTCCCGCAAGAGGTGTCGGGAGGAAGAGACTCGGTCGCGGCAAGAATCTCCACTTCCCCTTTCGCAAAAGAGATCCTTCGCCGCGTGGGAGAACCCGTAACCTCTACGAGCGCGAACATAAGCGGAAGGGGCAACTCAAACCGGTTTGCTGATATCCGCAGGGATTTTCCGAGCGGGATTGATGTTATCGTTGATTCTGGTAACCTTCCACCCTCAATGGGTTCAGCGATAGTGAACCTGACGACCATGTCACCCGAGATTATCAGAGAGGGCGATCTTTCCGTAACCGAAATAGAGAAGATTCTTCATGGCTGAAATAGAACCCCTCAGAGGTATAAGATACAGCAAGGAAGCGGTCCGGGACTTCGCGAAAGTCATCGCTCCTCCCTATGACGTAATAAGCCCGCAGCACCGCGAGGAACTCTTCGCCAAAAGTCCTTTTAACGCCGTGAGAATTGAACTGCCCGGAGGAGAAGGCAGGCAGCGTTACCAGAACGCGAATGAAATCTATTCGAAGTGGCTTCGCGACAAGGTGCTCATAAGGGATGACGAACCTTCAATCTACCCCTACTACCAGAGCTTCGAGTTCGAAGGGCAGCGCTACACGAGAAAAGGGTTCATAGCGAACCTAAAGGTTGAGGATTTCGACAAGAGAATCGTTCTGCCGCATGAACAGACTTTCAGAAAACACAAGGAAGACCGGCTGGCGCTCACAGTCGCATGCAACTCCAACCTGAGCCAGATATTCTGCGTCTATCCCGACGCCTCGGGAGAGATTGAGGAAGATGTAGATAAAAATATCGGAGAACCGCTTGTGGACGTCATCTTTGAGGAAGGAATAAGAAATACTCTCTGGAAGATATCCGACCCGAAAATCATAGAACGCGTAAAAAGCCGCCTCGCGGACAAATCCATCCTGATCGCAGACGGTCACCACCGTTACGAAACCTCGATAAGCTTCAGAGACCTGAAGAGAAGAGAAACGGGGGAAAACTCAGGACAGATGCCCTGGGACTACGTAATGACCTATCTCTCGCGCGGAGAAGGCCAGGGACTTATAATTAACCCCACTCACAGGATAGCAAGAAAAGTCGGAGATAACCTGATTGACAATCTGCGGGAAGATTTCGAAGTCGAGAGAATTGCGCTTGAGCGCTCGCTTGATCTCGGCCCGGATCAGATATCCGTTGTGACCAAGGATCCCGAGAGAACCTTCAGGCTTACTCCCAAGACGAACCGTGAAAAAGACTATGAGAACCTCGCCGTGATAACTCTTCACAGCCAGGTGTTCGGAGCGCTCGTAGAAGAAGACAAGGCGGGTGTACGGTACTCCAAGTTCCCAGAAGAAGTATTCGAGAATGTGCACAACGGGGAATTTGAGGCCGGATTTCTTCTTCCAAAATTAAAATCAGAGGACATATTCAAAGTGGTTCTCGACGGAACCAAGATGCCCCACAAGACCACCTACTTCTACCCTAAAATTCTCTCCGGTCTGGTATTCAGCCCTCTCTGGCGGTAAGTTCAGGAAAAAACGAAAGGCTCTGCCGGAGTCTTCCGGTTCCGTTTCACCGCTTGACAGCGGAACTGACACTGCCCATAATGTAGTATATACTATATTGCGAGGAATTCCATGCGCACTGTTTCTTTGATGAAAGCTAACCAAGAGTTCTCCAAACTGATAAAGGATGTTGAACGCGGTGAGGGTTTTCTGATTACCCGACGCGGTCGTCCAGTTGCCAAGCTGTTACCCCACACGTCAGATAAGGCGACCGACCCCGGATGGGCCATGGCCTACGAGCGGATGATGGCAAGGCTTGATGAAGGGGCTTCCCTCGGCGGACTCAGGGTAGAACGGGAAAATATCTATGATCGTTAAAAAAAAGCGATTCTCGCTTGACACAAACCTCCTCGTCTACGCGGTTGATCTGGATGCGGGCGAACGTCATGAGCAATCAAAGGAACTCATCGGACGCGCGGCACAATGTGACTGTGTGCTGACTACGCAAGTTCTTGCAGAATTCTTCCATGTAACAACGCGGAAAAAACTGCTTGAACCATCCCATGCGAGCACGTTCGTTCATGACTGGCTGGAAATATTTCAAGTCTTCTCCGCAGACTACACTGCCCTTGTTAACGCCATGAATGCGGTCAATGATCACTGGCTATCGTTCTGGGACGCAATGCTCTGGGCTACAGCGTTGCAGAGTGGGTGCTCCGTAATTCTGAGCGAAGACATGCAGGACGGCCGACGACTAAACGGCCTTGAGTTCATAAACCCTTTTTCCGAAAGTGCCGCTCCCCGTCTGGCAACATTGTTCGGAATATGAAATCCGCAGAATAACGCAGCAAGAAAACCTTACCCGTCCCGCGCCTTTTAATCCCCGGACACATCAGGCCGGATAAAAAACTCTCGCTCCCGCGCTGTTCATTCAGGTAAAAAAAAAGAGGAGGGGTAACCATTGCGGTCTCCCTCCTCTTTCTTACTCATCAAGAACCGAGTGTCTCTCGACACCAGTCCTTCGCCATTATCCCTGGCTATACTGCGGCAGCAGGAACCTGTGACGCATCGTGTACTCAAACGGCGTCGAGTATACCACATGACCCATGTCATCCGCTCCCCTCTCTACCGTCCTCGTCCATATCGTCAACGCCGGCGGTATGATCAGGTTGAACGTGAAGCTTATCAACCCTACTACCTCCGTCGCCGGTATCTGTCCACCCATGTAGTCAAACGGCGTCCCTGACATGTACCACGAACGTACATCCTCCGTAACAGCCGTCCTTACGCTCTCAGGATTCAGCTGGAACCTGTGCCCCGTCCCGAATCCCGGCGGAAGATCCGACGGCAGATACGTTACTTCATGGATACTGTTCGCCACATCCGGCCTCGTCGTTATCCTGTAGTTCATCCTTCCCCAGTCGGTCTTGCCGTAAAATGTCGGCCTGGCCGATAGCGGACGATCCGAATAACGCCCGTTCGCAGTGTGCAGTATATACCCCCTGCGCTCCATCAAGTGGTTGAAATAGTTGTTGTTGGTACCATGCTCGAACCCGGCTATGTATGCAGCTTTCTTCGGAAATCCGAATGGCTCCTTACCGGCAAAGATCGGCGAGTCGTTCGACAGATACATGTACGGATAGTAACCCGCCTTGTATATGTGTCCGCTTCCGTCATCTACCGTCGCCGAAAACGTTACGCCCATCTCCATGTATGGACCTAACATCGTGTTCTTGTGTATTACGTACCAAAACTCTATTACATCATCCTGAACCTCTATCGGCTCCGGCACTACCGCTTTCATCGCGCTCAGGTCTGCCCTTATCACATAGGCCATCCACCTGCTCTCCGTATACGTCAGCGGTATGATGTCGTAGTCGAACACTGGGTCCGCTACTCCCTGACTGATTATGTGAATCCTGTCCCTGTCCAACGGTAATGGCGGAACTTCTCCCTCATCCAGCCAAGGATAACTGTACTCATTTGCATGTAATCCCATTATGGTTTTACCTCCTTAAATCTTTATTTATCTTATGAACCCTGACTGATCGGGAACTGCTGCCTCAATCCATACTTGTATGGCGTGGCATATCCACGATAACTCGCCGGCCTCTCATATGTCTCCGTCCACAGTACTACCGCTGGCGGTATTACCAAGTCGAACACAAACGAAATCAATCCAGTCACTTCCTGAATCTTCAGCTCCGCTCCCATGTTGTCAAACGGAGTGGCCTGCATGAACCAGTTGATCGCGTCTCCGCTTGCTGTCCTGGTATGCTCCGGCTTTATCTTGAACCTGTGTCCCGTTATCATGCTGTCAAACGGAGGCGGCAACGCCGATGGCAGATACGTCAGCTGCCACTCCGAACTCGATACGTCCGGACGCGTTATTACCTTCATGTTGAACTTACCCCAATCCGTCTTACCGTAGAAGTACGGAGGCGTTACCTGCTTGTCATCAAACTGACCTGTAGCGCTGTGCATCAGGTAACCGTTACGACTCATCGCAAACCCAAAGAAATCCGTGCCCTTCTCTCCACCATGTACCGTACATCTGATGTAGGACATCTTCTTTGGAAATCCAAGCACACGACCCGCGTCCACCGGCGCGTCTCCCGTAAGATACATATACGGATAGTATCCTGCCCTCCACACGTTCCCGTCAGGATCCGTGTACGTCGCCGATACCGTTACGCCAAACTCAAGATATGGACCTAACATCGTGTTCTTGTGATCCACATACCAAAACTCTACCAGGTCCGCATTCTCGCCATCCCATACCTGCAGCGGGGGATTAGGGCACAGACGACTACGTGTTGCCTCGTCAACCCTTACTACGAATGCTGACCACCTGCTGTCCGTGTATGTCAGCGGCAGCACGTCTATGTCCCACAGCGGATCCGACGGATTCGCTATGATCCACGACTTGATATCCCGCTCTATCGGAGGGGGCGGGACCTCTTTCGTCAACTCCCAGTACTTCGTTGGGACGTTTAAATGACTATGGCTCATAATTAAGCCTCCTTCATTGTAGATTTGGGCCAAAACTCAACCACCCATTCCATACCTCTCCATTCACCCGCTCTCCCCTGTCGATAAAATGTTGGTTGTTCTGTTGGATGCGAATAGACGCAACCTCACCCGATTTACATTCAACCAAACATCCCTCCCTTTTGTCAAGTGTTTTTTTGTGATATTAAGCAAACTTTTTCCCGGTTTCGGGATACCGAAGAATATCTGCCCGCTTAACCCCATAAAAATGCCGATTCGGGTGTGAAAAGAAGAGGAATTCTTCACCCGAAACGCAATCACGGTTTATGCTGAATCGGACAAAAAAAAAGCCGCCGAAGCCACTTAATCCCGTTAGGGAAAAAACAGCCACGGCGGCAACCGGAAGGTGGAACATTTCTTATAGTACTCTCTATTTGCTAGTTATGTCAATAGAGTTTTTGCTGCAATTGCAAAGTTCCTTTGCCACAGCGCGCTAAAACTGCTATACTGCCTTCCCGAAAAACTTTCTCGCTATGATGAGGATTGGCACAGGGAGGACGCCAAATTGCCTATTGATTTCGAATTCACGGACGAGCAGCGCATGTTCCGGGAAATGATAGTGGATTTCGCCCAGAACGAGATAGAGCCGCTGGTTGAAGAAGCGGAAGCCACCCAGACCTTTCCCAAGCAGCTGTTTCCCATGCTCGGGGAAATCGGGCTGCTTGGAATCTCCTTTCCGGAAGAATACGGAGGGGTCGCTCAGGATAAGATAATGGACTGCATATTCTCGGAGGAGATGGGGAGGGTTAACGCCGGCATAGCTATGTGCATTAACGCCCACACGAGCCTTTCCATGTTCCCCATATACAAATTCGGTTCCGAGGAGCAGAAGCAGAAATATCTCGTCCCCGGGGTCGAGGGCAAACTGATCGGCTCCCTGGGAATCACCGAACCCAATGCCGGTTCGGACGCGCGAAGCATAAGAACCCAGGCGGAGAAAAAGGGAGACCGCTACGTGCTTAACGGCACGAAGACCTGGATAACAAACGGTACCATGTGCGATTACGCGGTCGTGGCCGCCTACACAGACAAGACGAAAAAGGGTCACGGGATAAGCATATTCATAGTTGACAAGGGCACCCCGGGATTTTCCGTAAGCGGAAAGATGCACAAGCTCGGGCACCGCTCCGCGGACACCTCGGAACTCATATTTGAAGGCTGTGAGGTCGGTGAAGAAAGCCTGCTCGTAGGGGAGGGGGGATTCGCGGGGGCGATGGAAACGCTGCTCGGAGCGCGCATAACTCACGCCGCGAAAAGCGTCGGAATAGCGCAGGCCGCTTTTGAGTACGCTCTTCAGTACTCAAAGGAAAGAGAGGCGTTCGGGAGACCCATATCGAAGTTTCAGGCCATAAGCTTCAAGCTCGCCGATATGGCGGTCAAAATAGAGACCGCGAGACTTATGGTTTACAAGGCCGCATGGCTCTACAGCAAAGGGAAAAGATGCCTCAAGGAAGCTTCCATGGCCAAGCTCTACTCGGCCGAGATAGTGCAGTGGGTGGCCACAGAGGCCCTGCAGGTTCTCGGGGGCTACGGCTACAGCGTAGAGTACAACGCGGAGAGATACTACCGCGACGCGAGGCTGGCTTCCATAACCGAAGGAACCTCGGAGATACAGCGTATCGTTATTTCGCGCGAACTTGGAATTTAGTTTGGCAAAATCTCGGTGTATGTAGTAATATGATACGGATTTTGAACATTAAAGAGCACTAAGTAAGGAGGAAGCATTACAATGTCTAAGAACCTTCCGGGCATACAGGAAACCCGAGAACTTCTGAAAAACAAAAAAGTGGTTATCGCCGGGGTGGGCGAAACGGAACAGGGCAAGATCCCGGATAAAAGCTCCTTTCACTTCCTGAGCGAAGCCTCAAAGCTCGCTATTGAGGACGCGGGGATTAAAAAAGACGACGTGGACGGCCTCGTAACGGCCTTCTCCCTCGTTGAGCACACTTTCATGCACTGCACTACCTTTGCCGATTACTTCGGCATGAACCCGAGGTTTTTCTCCTCGGTAGCCGTGGGGGGAGCCACCGCGGTGTGGATGGTGGCGGAAGCCGCAATGGCAATAGCCTCGGGACAGTCTGAAGTGGTACTCTGCGTAAGGGGGGACAACACCCTCTCGGGGATATCGTCTTCGGGAATGCTTGCGCTTATAAGGGAGATGTGTCACGCGGAGTTTGAGTTCCCGTACGGACTTACGACTCCCGGGGGATACGCCCTCGCGGCGCAGAGATACCTCCATGACTGGGGCGCCAGAAGAGAACACCTCGCCGCTGTGGCGGTTACCATGAGAAAGCACGCGGCCGACAAGGAAAACGCGATGAACAAGGACCCGCTGTCGATAGAAGACGTTCTTAATTCAAGGGTGATAGCGGAGCCCCTTACCAAGTATGACTGCTCGATTATCTCTGACGGGGGAGCCGCTTTCATAGTAACTACGGAAGATAAGGCGAAGGAACTTGGAATAGAAAACGACCTTGCCTACCTCTGGGGAATGGGACAGGGATACTCTCACCAGTACCTGACCTCTTTAGAGAACCTTGACCAGATATACGACGCGGTTGAGAGGTCGGGGGAGAAGGCGTTCAGCACTGCTGGGATAGAACCCAAGGACGTGGACATAGCGTTTCTTTACGACTGCTTCACCATAACAGTGCTTCTTGAACTTGAGGGACTGGGATTTGTTCCCAAGGGAGAGGGAGGAGCGTTTGCACTTGAGGGAAGGATGGAGATAGGGAAGGACCTTCCTGTTAATACCCACGGGGGACTGCTCTCCCAGGCCCACCTTGGGGCCATGCATCATGTGGTTGAGGCCACTCTGCAGTTAAGGGGAGACGCGGGGTCAAGGCAGGTTGAGGACCCTGAGGTTGCGGTTGTGCATGGAAACGGGGGGATAGTGTCTGCTCACAGCACGGTGGTTTTGGGGAACCAGCCGGTTAATTAACGATACAAAAGGAGAACTAAGAAGATGTCAGAAGAGAAAAAAGCGTATAACAAGCCTTTGCCCGAGTTCAGGCCGGAGACTAAGCCGTACTGGGATGCCGCAAAGGAGCACAAGCTGGTTATCCCAAGGTCAAGGGAGACCGGAGAGTTTTTCTTTTACCCAAGGGCTCTTTCCCCGGGAGGGGACATGAGTGAGGACATAGAGTGGGTTGAGAGTGAGGGCCGGGGGAAGGTGTGGACTTTTTCCATACACCACATGGGACCGTCCAAGGCGTACAAGGGCGAACCTCCATATGTGGTGGCCCTTATAGAGATGGACGAGGGAGTTAAGATGATGTCAAACGTGGTTGACGTGGATCCCAATGAGGTGACCATCGGGATGGAAGTGCAGGTCTGCTTCGATGACATTACCGATGAGGTCACCCTGCCCAAATTCAAACCAGCTGGTTAAAAAGGAGAACTAAAGATGCCAAGACTTTTTTACGAAGATCTGAACGAGGGAGACGAGCACAAAAGCTCAGGAAGAACTATTACTGAAGCCGATATCGTCAACTTCGCTGGACTTTCCGCAGATTACAACAATATGCACATAGACGAGGAGTTCGCCAAGAAAACCGTGTTCAAGACAAGAGTAGCCCACGGCATGCTGGTGACTTCCATAGCTACCGGCCTCTGGTTCACCATGCCGAGACTCGCTACCGTCGCCTTCATGGGCCTTGAAGACTGGAGATTTTCGGGAGCTGTATTCCCAGGCGATACGATTCACATAACGAGAAAGCTCGTTGAGAAAAGGGAACACAGGCGTCCGAACATGGGATTCTTCATTTTTGAGGTAAACGTGTTTACCCACAAAGATGCTGAAAAGCCCGCTCAGAAAGGAAAGTGGACGATTCTCGTCCATAGAAAGGAAGAAGCCTAAAAGTTCCGGAATTCCTTAGTTACAAAACAAAAAAAGGGGACTCGAAAGTCCCCTTTTTTTGTAAGCCACCTGTAAACCGGCACTCCCTTGCCTCAGGGACAAGGAATTATTTGCTCGGCGACTGCTACATCGAAAACCATTCGAAGCTGAAGCCGCCTCGCAAACTCCTGTTAAGTTTCGGACTGCCTAGCCGAAACAAAACCAACTCTTAAAAATCCCGTGCTTCCCGTTCGCACCAACGCTTAAAGCCTCAGACTTTTTCAGAAAAGCACGGCGGCAGGTATCAAACCTTAGCCTGGTACTCCACCGAGAGGATTCCATTTCTCTGTAAGCAGAAGCATTCCCGGTATCAACAGGGTCACTATCGACTCTATTATGAACAGATAGGCTATCGGCTTGCCAAGATCCTTGCCCTGCGAGAACGCAAGGAAGCAGAGAAGCACCAGCAAAGCCCATGCCCAGCAGAAGTACGCAAAGTACGCAAGCCCAAGTGCCTGGAAATGAGCCCCGTACCATATAAACACCACCGTTGCGAAAAGACAGTACACTCCCAGCCCTTTCGCGTCATGTCCGTGTACGAATACCGCGTAGACTATCAGGTATATCAACGCAAATACCGATACAAGCGCGGTAGCCGCCGTAAGACCCAGGGTGTGCAGTTTCCAGGCGGCGATCGCTATAAGCACGCCGACTCCCAGATTGAGCACTCCCACTTCCTTCGCTCCGGTTTTACCCAAAAGGGTCATTCCGTTCGCGAAGAACACAAACCCCACGAGCAGCAACACGTAACCTAACAAAGCTTCTATTGGAACCATACTAACCATACCTCCTGTATGAGATCATAACCATTCCTGGTCCCAAGACAGGGACCGCTAATTATGCTTTTATCACAGGTGCGCATTCAATGTCAAGCTAAACTACACCCGCAACTCGGGGCAAAACGGCGTTACCGGGAAGGGATAAAATCCAAAGCGACCGAGTTTATGCAGTATCGAAGTCCCGTCGGAGGAGGGCCATCTTTGAAAACATGTCCCAGGTGTTCCCCGCATTCGCTCGATACTACCTCATAGCGCCTTAGCCCGAAGGAATTATCGGGAACTATCCTCACGGCGTCCTCACTTATGGGCCTCCAGAAACTCGGCCATCCGGTTTTTGAATCGTATTTATGCTCGGAGGAAAAAACAGGCTGTCCGCAGCCGGCGGTGACATAGGTTCCCTTTTTCTTGTTATAAAGCAGGTCTCCCGAAAAAGGAGCTTCCGTGCCTTTTTTCCAGAGAACTTTGTACTCAAGTGAAGAAAGCTTCTCTCTCCACTGCTCCGCGGTAAGTCCCATGACTCCCTCGGGCAGGGGTTTTTCAGCCTGCTCGCCACCTGCGGGCAGGAGGGGCCAAATAACAAGAACCGCAACCGCAAAAACAATCAGGGAAATTCCGCGTATAATCATGAAAACGACCTCTGTTTTTCAATATAAACACCTCCTGTCGGCATGTAAAGTGCCTTAAAATCAGGTATCTAAAAAAGCAAAAGCCCACACCGAAGGGAGGAAGAGGGAAAAAGCATGCCGAAAACACTTGAGGTTCTTGGGGCCTACGATGAAAAACTCATAAGAAAAATTCCCGTGACAAGCAAAAGGGAGATGCAAAAAACGCTTTCCGCTGCAAGGGCTCTTGCCGATAGGCCGTCAGAGAGAATTCCCATTCCGCAAAGAATAGATATCCTCGAACGAACCAGAGAGTTTGTCGAGAGAAACTACGACCGCATCGTAGCGGACGCAGCAGCAGAGGGAGGAAAGCCCCTCATTGACACCAGAGCCGAGATTACGAGGGCCGTAAACGGAATAAAGGTGGCAACCGAATCCCTCCCCAATCTCGGAGGAGAGGAAATACCCATGGGCTCAAACGCCGCTTCCCTTAACAGGATGGCGTTTACTCTCAGGGAACCTATAGGGGTTGTGGCGGCCATCTCGGCCTTCAATCACCCTTTTAACCTCGCCGTTCACCAGGTGATACCCGCGGTGGCCGTCGGCTGCCCGGTAATCATAAAACCCGCGCTCAATACTCCCCTTTCCTGCCTTAACCTGCTCGAAGCTCTCTACGAGAGCGGTCTTCCAGAAGAATGGGCCCGCGCGGTTATAGTGGACGATACGCTCGCCGAAGCGCTGGCCACCGACAGAAGGGTCAACTACCTCACATTCATCGGATCCGCCAAGGTGGGATGGCACCTGAGATCAAGACTCGCGCCGGGAACAAGATGCGCTCTTGAGCATGGGGGCGCGGCTCCCGTGATAGTAGAACGTGACGCCGACATAGACGACATGCTTCCCCTTCTCGCAAAAGGCGGCTTCTACCACGCAGGCCAGGTCTGCGTTTCCGTGCAAAGGGTTTTCGCACAAAGCTCGGTAGTGAAAAAGGTCGCCAGGGGACTTAAAAAACTTGCCCTTGAAACAAAAGTCGGAGACCCGATGAGCGAAGAAACGCATATAGGCCCCCTCATAAGCCCGAGGGAGGTCGCAAGAGTTCACAGCTGGGTAAAAGAGGCTTTGAGGAAAGACGGGGAGCTTCTTTGCGGAGGCAGCAGAATAGGGAAAACCTGCTACGAACCCACGGTAATCCTTAACCCGAGCCAGAGCTGCAGGCTCTCGCGGGAGGAGATTTTCGGACCCGTTATAGCCGTTTACCCGTACGAGGAAATGAACGAGGCCATAGAACTGGCAAACAGTCTCCCCTACTCGTTTCAGGCGTCGGTATTCACGAAGAACATCGATACCGCGCTTGAGTCCGTAAGGAAGTTAAAGGCGGCTTCAGTGCTCGTAAACGATCACACCGCATTTCGGGTCGACTGGATGCCTTTTCGTGGGGCAGGGCACTCGGGAATCGGAACTGGAGGAATTCCGTACACGATGCGCGAGATGACCCATGAGAAGCTTATGGTAATAAGGTCATCCTCGGTATAAAAGGGTCTTTGGGAAAAGTTCCTGCCGGGATCAAGTTCGTCCCGGCAGGAAAAGAATATCGCTGAGGCAAGACAGGCTCAGAAGCTGTACTCGTAAGCCACGTAGTAATAACCGCCATTAAATCCGAAAGGCGCCGAGCGCCGCGAGTAGGTGAAAACTCCCGGAGAATCAACTATGAGGTCGCCGTTATGATCGTATATTGTACCGCCTCTTGACTGACCGATCGTGTTTTTGTCGGGTTTTACGTCAAAAAGGTTGTTAGCACCGATTTTAAACGCGCCGACCTTGCCAACATCCACACTCAGACTCGCGTCGGTAAGATACTTGGCTCCAAAAGTCTGGTTATCTCCATTAGTTTCCGTAACCGTGTACTCTCCGTAACGGTGAAAAGCGATCAGCAGTGAAGCCGGACCTCTTGAATAAGTGCCGGAGAGTGAGAAGCGATCTTTGGGCTGCCACTCCTCCACGATCGAACGGTCTTGGGTGGTAAAGAGCGTTTCGGGAAGGTCGGCGGGAAGATTCACGTCCGTGATCTCGGTTTCATTTACGGTTCCGGCGAAAACCAAGTTTAAAGTGGAGCTGTCGGCAAATGAGTGATCAAGGCTTGCAACTATATCCACACCCTTGGTAGTGGTATCCGCGGCGTTCATGAAGAACTGACCCTGCTGCGCCCCTATGCTGTCTCTTACTGACTGAGGCGCATTATTCTGACTTATCCTTCCGCTCAGGATAACTCGGTCATCAATAGTTATGTGATAAAAGTCAGTTGTAATCGTGAGAGCCGGGAGGGGATTGAAGACAAAACCCGCGCTGAAGTTCCTTGATGTCTCCTCCTTGAGCTCGGGAACCCCTATAGCTTTTGCGAGATCGCTGTCATTACGGAAAGTTCCAACTTCAAACGGATCAAGTTCCCCCGTCTCCTCATTAAAATTGAACTGAGTCGAGACGTTGTTGAAATAAATCTGCTGCATTGAAGGAGCCCTGAATCCGGTACTCGCGGAACCTCTCAGGGCAAATGCCTCGGCAAGCTGAGCGCGCGCGGAAAGCTTACCATTAAAGGTGTTTCCGAAATCGCTGTAGTTCTCATAGCGAACGGCGGGACTTAAAAGCAGCATTTCTCCGAGATCAAGCTCGGTCTCAGCGTAAGCACCAAAAGCGTCTCTTGTCTCCGAAACCTCGTTTGAGGGTTTGAATCCTGGGAAAACCTGTATCCCCGGACTTCCCTGACCACCAGGGCCATCGTAGTCCTCGTATGAATACGCCTCACCAGCCACGATCTCATATTTCTCCCTTCTGTACTCACCTCCCCAGGCAAAACTTCCAAAACCGAGAGGAGAAGTGAAATCAAGATTTACCGTGTGCTGAAAAAGCTTGAGTTCTCCAGCCTCTGCGGATGTCTGAGCCAAACCGGTATAAACCACTCCCTCTACGCATCCACTTTTATCCTCCTTTTCCCTGCACGCAACCCATGAAGCATTCTGGGAATCAGTTATTTCAAAAGCAAAAGTGTTTCCGCCCACAACATAACTCAGATCCATGTCAACGCTGTCAGTGAGTTCCGCCTCGAACCCCGCTCCGAAAGCGTAATCGTTCACGCGGGTATTTATAAGAGGAAGAAAACCGTCCGGATAATCCGACCCCAAAGGATTTCTATCCAATTGATTCGCCCTCCTGTAAAAACCTCCGCTCTCGTTATCCCTTATTGACAGATCGAAAAAGCTGTATATCTCACCGTTCATGAAATCCACCGGCCCTCTCATGTTAGTAACGAAGCTTACGTGCGTTGAATCCGCATCGCCTACTCTGAATGCACTCCTGTCCAAATCGAGTTCTCTCTGATTGTCATTATCGGCACTAGGAACCGCAAGCTGATTACAGTTGCTCTTTCCCGCGCACACAGTTGAATCCTGTATTGTTTCAGTGTTCGGATAGTGAATATCCCCCATAAGCCCCGCACGGTTGGAACTCTTTCTGTCCCTTACCTCGAGAGTCATGTTAACGACGCTCTCTCCGCCGAGCGAGAAACCCTTGTTTATGCTCGCTACAAGAGTTTCTCCGTCTCCTTCGTAAAGCTGCCCGGCAGTCACCGTTATCTTGCCGTCATAGCCGTCCTTAAGGACTATGTTTATTACGCCGGAGATGGCATCCGAGCCGTACTGCGCCGAAGCGCCGTCTCTCAGCACCTCGATTCTCTTTATCGCGCTTACGGGAATCGTATTCATGTCAACACCCGCGGTGCCACGACCCACGGAGGTGTTCACGTGTATGAGTGCGCTTTTGTGGCGGCGCTTTCCGTTAACAAGAACCAACACCTGGTCAGGGCCAAGCCCCCGAAGCGTTGCGGGACGAAGCGCGTCCGTTCCGTCGCTTATGGTCGAGCTTGAGAAGTTAAAAGACGGTATAAGTTCCTGAATAACCCTTCCGACCTCGGTCTGTCCCGTGGCGACAATCTCCTCTTCGGTTATGACATCAACGGGAACCGGGGAGTCCGAAACGCTGCGTTCCTCGAAACGGCTTCCGAGCACAACGAGCTTTTCAAGTTCGAAAGCATGTGTAAAGGGACTCAGCAAACCCGCTACGAGGAGCGTCGCAAACCCCGCAATGATTCCTTTTCTCATCTTAATCCTCCATGGCTTAATAATGCAGACTTTCAATTATAACACAGAACACAGCATAGTTTAAACCGTAATATTTGGGAAAACGGGAAATTCAGAAGCGATGACGATTCCTTACAAATCCCAAGAAACCACCGGGGAGCAAGTGCGGACGATCAGGACTTTCATTCATGCACATGGGTCTTCCCGGCGTTTGAAACATAAAGACATTGCTTTATACTTTCAGCCTGACCATGGAAACGGACCTCATTCGGAACTTCTCCATAATAGCCCACGTCGATCACGGCAAGTCAACTCTTGCCGACAGGCTTCTTGAATTCACGGGCACCCTCAGCGAACGCGAGAAAACCGAGCAGTTCCTCGACAACATGGAAATAGAAAGGGAGAGGGGAATAACCATAAAGGCCCAGGCGGTAAGGCTGAAGTACAGGGCCGATGACGGCAGAACCTATGAGTTCAACCTGATAGACACCCCCGGACACGTCGATTTCAGCTACGAGGTTTCGCGAAGCCTGATAGCGTGCGAGGGAGCGCTGCTTGTGGTTGACGCCTCCCAGGGGGTTGAGGCCCAGACGCTTGCCCACGCTTACCTGGCCGCTGATTCAGGGCTTGAGATGGTACCCGTCATAAACAAGATAGACCTGCCTTCCGCCGAACCCGAGAGAGTCAAAAAAGAAATAGAGGATATAGTCGGAATCTCCACAGAGGACGCCGTTTTGGCGAGCGCCAAGGACGGAACCGGCACCAAGGAGATACTGGAATCGATCGTGGCGCTCGTGCCGCCGCCTAAGGTCCCCGAGGACTCGAGTCTCAAAGCGCTCATATTCGACAGCTGGTTCGACTCATACCAGGGCGTCGTAATGCTGGTGAGGATATACGAGGGAACTGTAAGTCTCGGCATGAGAATCAAGCTCATGGCAACCGGCAAAAAATACGAGGTGCGGAAGATAGGCGCGTTTGCTCCGCAGGCAGAGGAACTTGAGCAGCTCACGACGGGACAGGTCGGATTCATAACCGCCTCCATAAAGGAAATCGGGGAAGCCGGAGTCGGAGACACGATAACGGATGCCGATTCCCCCACCAAAAACCCCCTCGAGGGATTCAAGGTAATAAAGCCCATGGTCTTCAGCGGGCTCTACCCCATCGACACGGGAGATTACGACAGACTAAAGGAAGGGCTCGAGAAGCTCAAGCTTAATGATTCGTCACTTGTTTACGAGCCCGAGACGTCCTTGGCGCTCGGGTTCGGATTCCGCTGCGGCTTTCTCGGGCTGCTCCATATGGAGATCGTGCGGGAGAGGGTGGAGAGGGAATTCGAGGTAAACCTCATAACTACCGCGCCGACGGTCATCTACAAGGCCGTCTATCCGGGAGGAAGAGAGGTGTACGTTGACAATCCCAGCGAACTTCCGACCGGGGACCGTTCAGCCCGGCTCCAGGAACCGTATGTGTATGTCTCCGTTCACACCCCTTCGGATTATCTGGGGCAGATATTCGAGCTCTGCGAGAAAAGAAGGGGCATACAGAGAAACCTGATCTACGTGACCGAAAACAGGGCCATAATCGAATACGAACTTCCCCTCGCGGAAATAGTCTACGATTTTTACGACAACCTGAAATCCGTCACCAAGGGCTACGCCTCGATGGATTACGAGCCCGCCGGGTACAAGGACTCGGACCTCATAAAGCTCGATATCCTGGTTAACGGAAACATAGTCGACGCGCTCTCGATAATCTCCCACAAGGACAAGGCCTACGAGAGAGGGAGGGGGCTTATAGGAAAACTCCGGTCGCTCATACCCCGCCAGCTCTACGAGGTAGCCATACAGGCCGCAATCGGAAGCAGGGTGATAGCCCGCGAATCCGTAAAGGCGATGAGAAAGGACGTCACTTCGAAGTGCTACGGGGGAGACGTCACCAGGAAAAGAAAACTTCTTGAGAAACAGAAAGAGGGAAAAAAGAGGATGAAGCAGGTAGGAAGGGTGGAAATACCGCAGGAAGCTTTTCTGGCCGTGCTTAAAAACGACTGACTGCAAAGCCCTTCGAAAGGAAAATCAGTCCATCGCCCTCATCATCATCTCCGTGATCACCCGCGTTGCGCCGCTTACCGCGTCAGGGTCGGTTCTCACGTTGATCACTGAAGGAAGCCCCGAGGAAAAAGCCCTTTCCAGTCCTGGGGTCAGGTCTTTTATATTCTCTATTTTCTCCCCGTACCCGCCCATCGCTTTTATTATTTCGTGAAAATCGACAAAATCGAGGTCCACCCCCTGGGTTGCCCCTGCGCCAGGATAGGTTATCTCTATCTGGTGCTTGGTCATTCCCCACGCGGAATCGTTGCAGACCACAACCACAAAAGGTATAGCGTGCCTCACCGCGGTTTCCATCTCCATGAAATTCATGGCCACGGCCCCGTCTCCGGTCACGAGCGCCACGGGCTTTTCGGGAAAAGCGACCTTTGCCCCGAGGGCGAAAGGCACTCCGACTCCCATGCACCCGAGCGGGCCTCCCTTAAGGTAGTGCCCGGGTTTTCTTACTTCGGATGAAAGGTCTGTCCATGACTGGCAGTCTCCGCCGTCAACCGCGATTATCCCCCCTCCCCCCAAGTAATCCGAAACAGTTTTTGCCACCGTGGCAGGGTGGATTCCCTTCGATCTGGAAACGATCCGGCGAAATGCCGCGCGGGCGCGGGACCTTGAGGAGCGGGCATCCTTCATCCAAAAGCTAAAATCGAAGCTTCTCTTGTTTTCCCGGGCGTAAAGATTCGCCTTTTCGAGAAAAGAATCTAGATCACAGACTACCCCAAGGTCGGCCGGGCGGTTTCTTCCGATCTCCTCGGGATGAATATCCACCTGTACCGTTTTGGCCTCGGGGTTTATGGTTTTTCCGAACCCGGCGTAGATGCTTAGCCTTATGCCGAGAAGAATCACAATATCCGCGTTTGCGCTTATCTCCCTGAATCCCCCGGGGCTCGCGGGCGCCGCCGCACCGAAGCAGCATTTATGGTCATCCGGCAGGATCCCTCTTCCCATGTTAAGAGTGAAAAAAGGCGCTCCAAGTCTCTCCGCGAACTCCAGAATACTTTGCTCCGCACCCGAGTACCACCCGCCGCTTCCGACAATCACGACGGGTCTTTTCGAGACTGAAAGCAGCCGGAAGAATTCCGATATCTTGCGCTCGGGCGGTTCGCAGTCGGTATCCGGGACGGGAGCCCTTGCGGGTGAGGTCTCCTTTTCATCGCAGCTGGGATAAAGAACCTCGTAGGACATTCCAAGGTATGCAGGACCCGGCCTGGCAGAGATCGCGGCCCCGTAGGCGGCCGAGACGTACTCCTCGAGCCTTTCTACTTCATAAACCGTCCTCGCCCACTTGGTAACGGGCCTCACGATTGCTTCCTGGTCTATCTCCTGAAGGGACATCCTGTCGTTCTCCTCGATCCCCGAACGTCCCGAAATCAGCATCATTGGAGAATTTGCAAGATAGGAACCCGATACCCCCGTGAGGGCGTTCGTAAGTCCGGGACCCGCAGTCACAAGGCATATCCCAGGCACTCTCCTGAGTCTTCCGTAGGCATCCGCCGCCATTGCGGCTCCCTGCTCATGATGGGTGTCGACAAGCCTTATGCCAATATCCGTACAGGCCCTGTAAACAGGATTTATGTGTCCCCCTCCGAGGGTAAAGATGTCTCTCACTCCCAGGTCGTAAAGAGCCTTTGAGACCAGATATCCGCCCTGCAGTCTCGCCATGAGTGGTTCTCCCGTAATCAAACAAACCATTATTTGGAGGGAAATACAACCCGGGGGAAACAAAAAAATTTTCCTTGAATGCCCCCGGATGATGATTAACATGGAATTGCGGAAGGGGAAAAGGGGACAAAAATTCATTTAAACGGAGGTAAAGAACAATGAAATACGCAGTAAATCTACTGGAGCCAGCCAATGTCTTTCGGAATTTCGCAAGCGCCTTCCCGAGGGTTTTTGATTCCGACGCGGCGGAGGGTGGCCGGAGTCCGAGAGTTGACATTTTTGACGACGGAAACAATTTCGTTTTATCGGCGGAACTGCCCGGGGTAAGCAGGGAAGATCTCGACATAGACGTAAAGGACAACCGGCTTACGATAAAGGGAGAAAAAAAGCTTGAGAACAAGACCGAGAAGGAAGTATATCTCAGGGTCGAGAGATCCTACGGACTGTTTGAGAGAAGCTTTTTTCTTGACGACAACATAGACAGAGAAAACATCCAGGCCGAATACAGAGACGGCGTCCTGCATCTCACCCTGCCGAGAAAGCAGGATGAATCTTCAAAGAAAATAGAGGTGAACTGACAAAAAAAGGGGGGAGCGCCAAGCGACGTTCCCCCTTTAATTGCCTACTCTAAAACACCAATCCGCTCTGGAGAGGTTCCTTAGTCAAAAAACATCCCTAAAAACTAAGAGCCATTGCCGTTCCGTCTACCTATCGCACGGTTTCCGAACGTTGCGCTAAAAAGCAGGGCGGCCACCATCAACAGCAGGCTAAACGCGGTACCCCGAGGCATACCGTCGCTCCCGGCCGCAATGGCACAACCTCCGCCGCTAACGGAAGTAACCGGCCCGGATTCCATGTCGTCCATATCATCCATATCGTCCATGTCACCAGCCATACCATCCCCGTCACATTCTGGCAGTTCGTTGTCCATTCCCGGATAGATGCCGGAACCGAAGATAATACCTAGAGAAGGGGAGAGGGCGGGCGCTTCCAAGTATTGGAATGGGTCTACAACGTAGCTAATTTTCGCAGAGTCGCCAGGGGCCTTTTCAGGAATGGGATCTCCATTCGAATCGACTATTTCGTCACCTTCTACATCCGGGTCTTCCCAGCAATGCTTAACAAAGCCCTCCCTGCTGGGAGTCTCCGCCTCGCCAACAATTAAATCACGGACATCCCTTCCGCCCTCGTCCACGGCAACCACACGCATCCCCTCAGAACTTCGATCGTCTCCGTTGTAAAGCATGTTTCCTTGATCATCCATAATGAAAAGATATATGGAACCGGACCTCCAATCTCCCTCTTCATAGCCAAAGATTTGGCCGAAACGTTGGGTAAAATCGCAATAAGGTTCTATATCCGACCTGCCTGTTATACCGGCAAGAGGAAAAAGAGCAATAAGTGGCTTTATTTGCTCTACGGTAGCAGTTGCAAGATCTACTTCCGCTCTAGCGATTGCAGCAGCAAAAGGAGCATCAGTAAAATCACACGCCTTTATAATAGTATTTACGTAATACTCATCAATCGCGGCCTCCACAAATTCTTGAAGCTTTGCTTGGTCGGTTCCCACCTCGCCAGCTGTTGTGGCGTGCACCGAAGCCGTAATACCGGAAAAGGCGCCCGCAAACATCAGCATGCATAAAAAAAGACCCGCAAGTACCGCTGTCTTAAAGACAGTATTTCGCATTAAGATTCTCATTATATCCTCCTTGTTGATTGTTCAGTTTAAACCCTAAGCTCTTGCCGGGCCACATTAGTACTTACCATAGTAATTAAAACATTAAGGCTATCAAGCACTTTTGATGGAAAAATTGCGGTAAAAATTCCCTTATGCCGCGGCCTTCATAATTTGACACGCAAGTCTCCCCGCAACAAAAAGGCTTTCCCGTTTAACAGGTCATATAAAGGCCGAGAAAACCGGCGAGAGCGACGGTTTTTTATCCCAAGATATCTGTAGGCCGAACATCCTTATCATCCACCGCCAAGCGACTGATCCAGGAAGTCGGCGAGGACGGGGCAGACCGCTTGTTATGAAGGAAAAACTAAAGTAAATTTCCTTCCGTATGCTGGAGATCAGTTCTAGCTCTGAAATAAAGCTTTCCGGTACCGACATATATTTCGACTCGAAGCGGGCCGTGCCGCTTTCTTTTATTTCAAGCGCAAATTTCAACAGCCTTCCCCGAAGCGAAAAAATCATAGCTACTCCCGAAACGATAAAGCTTCTGGGGAAAAAAATTAAGGGCTCGGCGGTTCTTTCCTCCCCTTACGGAAAACCTTTCACCCTGGGCAGCTACTCGATTGAGCTTATCCCATCGGGACAGATGCTCGGGGCGGCGCAGGTAGTCATCGAAAAAGACGGAAAAAGGGTCGTTTACGCGGGAGGCTTCAAGCTTAAGAATACCGGCACCGCCGGTTACGCGGAACTCAGAAGATGCGACACGCTGGTCGTAAATTGCGCTTACGGGGCGCCGAAGTTCATTTTCCCGCCGCCCGAAGTAGTAATGGAATCCATATTCGAATTCGTAAACAGGACGCTGTTTGAGGACAACGTACCGGTAATCCTGGCAAACCCCATGGGGAAAGCGCAGGACCTCATAATTTTCCTCGGGGAACGAGACATCGAGATGAGCCTTCATCCGGCGATGGCTAAGACTCTAAGGCTCTATGAGGAACTCGGGGTAAAAATTCCTCCCTACGGAGGGATAAAAAGAAAACATTTTAAAAACAAGGTCCTGATGGCCCCTCTTTCCTACAGGGACTCCGCGGTCGTCGAGAACCTTCAAAGAAAGAAGGTCGCGGTGATAAGCGGCCGCTCAATGGAAAACGGAACGTTTGTTAGATCGGCTCTACGGGCCGAGGTGGCGTTCCCATTAAGCAACCACTTTGGATACGACGAGATCTCAGAGTATCTTGGCGTTTCAAGGCCCGAGAACGTGATCATAAGGGGAAACTTCGGCGACAGCTTCACGGAGGGACTTGAGAAGGACGGGTGGAACATAACGGCGTTTAAAAAGCCGCGCCAGCTGGAACTTTTCTGAGGACAAGATGCCGGTCGAAACGAAATCATTCACGATAAGCACCCAGGGCGACTGCGACATACTGGACATAACTCCTCACATAAGCCGCGAACTCTCCAAGGCGGAATTATCCTCGGGAACGGCCACGGTCTTTGTCGCCGGCTCGACCTGCGCGGTCACGACTATAGAGTATGAAAGCGGGGCGCTCTCCGACCTGAAAGACGCGTTTGAAAGAATGGCTCCGGAGGCCATGCACTACGCGCACAACGCCAGATGGGGCGACGGAAACGGTCACTCGCACGTGAGGGCGTCGGTGCTCGGCCCCTCGCTTACGGTTCCGTTCTCGGAAAGCGGTCCGTTGCTCGGCACCTGGCAGCAGATAGTGCTCGTTGACTTCGATAATCGCCCCAGAACAAGAAGGGTAATCATCCAGATTATCGGAGAATGACGCCTCAGACGAACTTGACTGAAAAATGCGAGGGCTTGTACCTTACGTTAAGGTTAACGATAAGGGGCGTAAGAGACTCTATCATCGAGGAGATCTCGAGCGGACCCGCGTCGAGCACCCTGAGTTTCTTCATCTCCTCGGTAAGGTTCTTGATCACCTCTTTAGCTCCCTCGTCATCTCCGCATATGACCACGTCGTAATCAAGGTCCTCGTCTATTTTGGCAAGTTCGTTTGCGGGAAGATTATGATAAGCCGACACCAGCCTCGCGGTTTCCGGAAGCGCTTCCTTTATCTCAAGAGCCGAGGATCCCTGCGCAGGGGGGTCAAACAGAAAAGTCTTGCCCTCCCTTTTCATCGAGACTACCGGGGTTACGACTATCTGATCAGTGATGCTGTCGCCGCATCCCGCCACTGTGGCCGCCGCGTACTCGGGAGGAATGCTTATTATTATTACCTCGGAAGCCGCCGCCGCGTCCGCGTTCGCCATGCCGTGTATGTTCGATTCGATTCCGAGCCCCTCGAGCGTTTCCACGTGGCCAGCCGCTATGCCGAGCGCTTTTTCCTCGCTTCTAGAACCTATGTAGATCTCATGCCCAGCCCTTGACCACCGCAGTACCAGACCTTCCGCTATGTCTCCTGTTCCACCTAGAAGTGAAATTTTCATTTTTTGATCTCTCCTTGCGTCAAAAATTTTACAGAACTTCTATCGTATATGCCTCCGAAGCGTTTTTCAAGCATAGCCAAGATCATGTCGGGAAAAGAGAAGAAGGCTCAATCCATCAAAAACCGGATGCCATCTGGAAAAGAGAATTGACGACAGCGCGCTTTATGAAGACTATCAGAAGCAGAACCACTATGGGACTGAGGTCTAATGAGCCTCCGATGGGAGGGATGTATCTTCTGGCAAAACCCAGAACCGGCTCCGTGGCCGAGTAAAGAAACCTCACTATTGGGTTGTAAGGGTCGGGATTCACCCATGAAAGTATCGCCCGTCCCACTATGAACCATATGTAAACGCTAAGAAGTATGTCCACCACTTCGGCGATTGCCCTTAAGAAATTGCCTCCTAATATTTCCATGTCAGTCCTCCTCTCCTGAAAGTTCCGCGGAACGTCTGGCCGCGGACTCGATAGCGGATATCACAGCAGCCCGGAAACCGCCCCGTTCAAGCGAATGGACGCCGCTTGCCGTGGTTCCCCCGGGCGACGTGACCATGTCCTTTATCTCGGCGGGATGCGCGACGCCTTTCTGAATCATTTTCGAGGTGCCCAGAACTGTCTGCGCGGCAAGGTCCGTTGCAAGCTTTCTTGGGAGCCCCATTTTAACCGCGCCGTCGCAAAGCGCCTCAATGAAAATCGACACAAACGCCGGACCGCTTCCAGAAAGAGCGGTAACCGCGTCCATAAGGCTCTCGCTCTCAACCCGAAAGGCTTTTCCCAAGGAGCCCAGGATTTCGAGAACCATATCTTCTTCCTCGCCGGAAAAGCCCTCCCCGAGATATACGCAGGACGCCCCCTCAAGCACGAGACTCGGTGTGTTGGGCATAACCCGTGCGAGCTTTATCTCCCTTCCGATAAGTTTTTTTATGGAAGCGTGACCTACTCCGGCAGCGATCGACACGTAGAGCTTGTTCCCGGTGGCGACGTTTTTCACTTCCCCGCAGACCTCGGGCATTACTTGGGGCTTTACTGAAAAAACAACTATATCGGACTTCTTCACCGCTTCGCGGTTATCCGAAGTGGTCGTGACTCCGTAGCGCGAGGACAGGTAAGAGAGTCTCCCGGGATCTACGTCCGAAAGCGTTATGTCCCTTTTTTTGAAGCTTCCCGAGGCGAGAAGTCCCCTTACCATCGCCTCGGCCATGTTCCCCGCGCCTATGAAGCCTGCTTTTCCCATTTCAAGACTCACTTGGGCCTCGGACCGAAAATCGCCGAACCGACCCTGATAATCGTGGCGCCCTCTTCAACCGCCACCTCGAAATCGTTGCTCATACCCATCGAAAGCTCGCGTATGGCGGGAAACTCTAAAGCCATCTTGTCCCTCGTCTCTCTCAGTTCCGAGAACCACGGTCTGCTCATCTCGGGATCCTCAAAGTAAGGCGGCATGATCATGAGGCCCTCAAGCGAGACATTTCGGAACCCCGAGGCGTTTTCGAGAAACTCCGGAAGCTCGCTTGCTTTTATTCCGTTTTTGCTCTCATCCCCTCCGTTTATCTCCACAAGAGCACGCACGCGCATTGCCGAAGCCGCCGCCCTCTTATCAAGTCCCGCAACAAGATGCATGTTGTCAACCGAGTGCACAAGATCCGCCTTGCCGACGACGTACTTCACCTTGTTTCTCTGAAGGGCTCCGATAAAGTGCCAGCGAATCGCTTCTCCGCCGGACTCCTTATGCTTGTCGCGAAGCTCCTGGGCGTAATTCTCCCCGAAATCCCGAAGCCCGAGACCGACGGCTTCAGAAATTACATCAACAGGGAACTTCTTGGATACGGCCACAAGACACAACTCGCCGCGATTTCTCCCTGACCTGCGGCAAGCTTCGGCGATTCTCCATTCCACCTCGTCTATTCTGTCCTTCAAGTTCATCCGGATTAAACAACATACGCATCCGACGAGGAAACCCGCCCGGCAAACAGATACAGGGTTGCGCCCCGTTTCCGCCATGCCGCGGAATTTACTTTCCTTCGGGATGGCTTCTGAGTAAAGCAGTGGAAAACACCACCGCCACAGCCGCAAGCAGACTGAACAAAACTCCCCCGGCCCTGGCGGAAGTTGCGGCGACCGCGCACCCTCCATCGTCGTCGCTTGTTTCAGGATGATATCCGGAACCGACTATAAGGGTCTGGCCATCGAGAAATCCGGGGAAATCCACTCTCTCCACGTAGCTAAGCTTCGGCACATCGCCCGGGGCCGTGCCTTCTCCAGAAAAAGCGGGAGTGGAATCAGTCGGATCATCCCAGAGGTACTCGACAAAGCCCTCCGCGTCCCCGGGCAGCAGCCCCAGGTCCCCGCACTGCCTCGGCTCACCATTTGCCACCTTTGCCACCTCGTCACCGACATTACATCCGTTGTCGTCCACAACATCGAGAGTCCCGTTTTCAAGCGCCGGGGAATTCCCGTTAAAAAACACAAGCCGGTCTCTCTCCGTCATCACAAACAGGTATACGGCCCCGTGTTTCCACGGAAGCGCTCTCCAGCAGTTGCGCACAGAAGCCAGACTGGCGGGAGTCTGCCCGGCTTGTTCTACCTGCTCCGTGAAATGCTTCACGAATTCTTTCACGAAGCTCCTAAGCGTGTCACTGTCTGTAACCTTGTTGGCAGTTGTCCCCTGCTTGAAATAGGGTTCTTCATCAATGATCTCACTTATGAAATAAGGACATCTTATATTGTCAAAACTTACGTCATCGGACTCACGGTGAAGCCCGCCGAGGAGTATGAGTCCGCTTTTCCATATCGGATGCTCGAACCTGACGGCACATGCCTCCCTGTTTTCACTGTTCCGAACGCAGCCGCCGCCTTCATCGGCTTTTGCTATGAGTTCCGCAGCATCCGCAGCATCCAAGGTTCCGTTCTGCGCCTCAGGGTCGTGCGCGTGAGTATAGATCGTTCCGTTTTCATCTATCACCATGAGGTATATGGTGCCGTTTTTCCAGTCCCCTCCGTCCACGGTCAGGCTTTTCTCGAATCTTATGTTTTCGTTGGGACCCTCTATGGCTTCCCAGTGAGCTTTCGCGTGCCGAACGAATTCGAGCATATCATCCCGGTCCGAAGCATCCACATCTCCGGCAGTTACGCTATGGGTGTGTTCGCCCTCGTGGGCCGAAGCCGTTTCGGGACCCGAGAGAAAAACAAGTGTCGCCAACGCACAGACGACGAAGGCTGCCGGTCCGCTTCGCGAAAAGACCCTCTTTGCTCCCGAGAGTTTTTCAAGGAAAACCGCTGGGAGCAAAAACAGAACTGTCATAAAGAAACTTAGCAGAGCGTTTCCGGGCGCGTCCGCTCCTCCCGCGATAGCGCAGCCATTGTCGTCACCTGTTTCGGGATAGATGCCCGAACCCCAGATGACGCGTCTTCCGCTGTCTCCAAGCGGGACTCCGACTACATAGCTTAACTTCGGCACATCACCCGCAGCCTTCCCTTCTTCCATAATCGGGGAAATACTGTCCGCCGGGTCATCCCATAGATATTCAACAAAAGCCCCTTCATGCGATGGCTTGTCCTTAAGGGAGTTCACTATAAGATCTCCGACATTGACTCCGTTTGCATCCACAACATTGAGACTTCTGTTCTCAAGACCCGGGGTATTGCCGTTAAAGACAACCAGCTGCGTGTCATCGGTCATGGCGAAAAGGTAGACGGAATCATTCTTCCAGGGCAGAACCCTGAAACAGCTAAGCGAGTTAACAAAACTGGTTGTGCCTATCCGCCCCACCAGATCAACGTAGAACCTCGCAACTTCATCCACGAATTTCTTGAGCGTGTCCCTGTCCACCACGTCGGCGGCGCTTGTTTCGGGAACATAATACGGACACCGCAGGCCAGAAAAAGAGAGGTCGGAGAAATTATGGTCGAGGCCGGCGACCAGAGTGGCCGGAAGCGGCGTTTGAAAGTCCAGGTCGGAAGAAACTATGCACGCCGCCCTGTCTTCATCCTCAAATTCATAATCAACACATTTGGCTTCCCCCTTCTGTGTGTTATCAAGTTTTCCTCTGAGTTCCCCCATGGGAGAATATTCATTCAGGTTTCCGCCCTGGGCGAGGGGATAACGCGGATGGGGCGGTTGTATCGTACCTTTTACGCTTATGCGGAATATGTATATTCCGTCCTTGCGCCAGTCCCCTCCTTCCTGCTCAATTTTCTGAAGAAAGGGCGCGAGACCTCTTGGGTAGTCCACAAGCTGCTTCATGTGAGCTCTTGCGTGCAGCACAAAATCCCGCATTTTTTCCATGTTCCCGGCTGTGACGTCTTCTGCCGTTATGCTGTCAGTTGCGTGGTTGTTCTCGCGTCCTTCTCGGACCGGGATATCGGTATAGTCATGGGCGCTTAGCGGGGCCGTGTAGGAAAGGAAGACAAGCAGCGACATTATAAAGACGGAAAAAGCCGGTTTTCCCGCCTTTATATAGGTTTTGCCATAGGGTCTGTCTCCTTCATCGTGCATTCTCATTTCAATATCTCCTCATCAGTTATTTGCGCAACATTCTGACTACTGTTAGTTTATCACGAATTCCTGCCGATTGTAATCCGGGTCCGCAGCGGATTCGGGAATGCAGAACTTGAAAACGCTTCTTCCGCGTATACACTCATCGGTTCAAGCTCAAATGGAACTCAGAGAACTTTACCTGAAAGGCAGAAAAAGCTTCGAGGAAAACGGTTTCGAGTGCCCGGGGGTTGAAACAAGGGCGATAATCGCAATAAGCCTCGGCACGGACCCGCTGGAATTCTACGCACATCCGGAGAGACGCGTGGACCCCGAACGAGCAGAAGCGTTTGAATATCTCCTTCGCCGACGCCTCGCGGGAGAACCCCTCGCGTACGTTACCGGCAAGCGGGAGTTCTGCTCGAGGTCTTTTGTCGTGACCCGCGACGTCCTGATACCGAGACCGGAAACCGAAACGCTTGCGGAACTCGCCGTGGAAACCGCGGGACGGATGAAGAGTCCAAGTGTCCTCGACCTCGGAACGGGAAGCGGGTGCCTCGCCGTAACCCTGTCTCTTGAAGCGCAAGGCTGCGAGGTTTTTGCCTCGGACGTATCCGCCGCAGCGCTCGGGGTAGCAAAGAGAAACGCCCGCACACACGGTGCGCGTGTCCGGTTCATCCGCTCGGATCTTCTGGGCTGTTTTGCAAAATCTTCGTTTGACATCATAGCCTCCAACCCGCCTTACGTGTCCGAAGCGGAATACGCGGAGCTCTCCCCGCAGATAAGGGGCTACGAGCCGCGCACGGCGCTTCTCGGCGGGAAGGACGGGCTTGTTTGCATAAGGAAAATAGCGGCCGCGGCAGGAACCGCGCTTCGAGAAGGCGGGTTTCTGCTTCTTGAAATCGGGGCCTCCCAGGCAGAGAGTGCGGAGAGAATAGTTCGTGAAAACGGTTTTTCAGACATATGCTCTGAAACCGATATCGGCGGCATAAAAAGGGTAGTGAAGGCAACTTGGAAAAAATACTAATAGAAGGAAAAAACAGGCTTTCCGGCGAGGTGTCGGTCGGCGGAGCAAAAAACGCCGCCCTTCCCATAATGGCAGCCTGCATACTGAACGACGGGGAGAACACCATCTCGAACGTGCCGGATCTGGCGGATGTGCGGACCATGATGAAACTCCTTGAAACCCTGGGTGCGAGATGCGAGTATGCGGACGGTGAACTGCTCGTTGACTCTGCAGGCATTGACCGCTACAAGGCTCCCTACGATCTGGTAAAGACGATGAGGGCTTCCGTGCTGGTTCTGGGACCGCTTGTGGCCAGATTTAAAAGAGCCGAAGTGTCGCTCCCAGGAGGATGCGCTATAGGAGAGAGGCCTATAGATCAGCACATAAAGGGACTTCGAATCCTCGGGACATCGGTACAGCTTGAAGACGGATACGTAAGCGCCGTCGCGAAAAAACTTGAAGGAACCACCGTGCCGTTTGATCTCTCGACCGTTACGGGGACCGAAAACATAATGCTGCTCGCAAGCGTCTGCGAAGGAGAAACCGTCATACTGAACGCCGCGTGCGAACCCGAAGTGGCGGATCTCGCAAACGCCCTCAATCTGATGGGAGCGAAAATAGAAGGAGCCGGAACGGATATAATAACGATAACGGGAGTAAGCTCGCTCGATCCTCTTAAGGGCTACAGCGTAATGCCGGACAGGATAGAGGCGGGAACGCTGATGATAGCCGGCGCCCTTAATGAAAGCGATCTCGTGATCAGGGACTGCAGATTCGAGCACCTTGGGGCGCTCACAGGGAAACTGCTTCAGACGGGAACGGAGATAGAAAAAAACGGGAACTCCATCAGAGTGCGGGGCACAGGGAAGATAAAAAGCATAGACTTCTCCACGCTCCCCTACCCGGGATTCCCGACCGACATGCAGGCTCAGATGATGATACTCATGTGTGTTGCCGACGGAATGAGCGTCATAACGGAGAACATATTTCCGCAGAGGTTCATGCACACCGCCGAACTGCGGAGGATGGGAGCGGATATAAAACTTGTCGGAAACAGCGCCGTGGTAAGAGGTGTCCGGGAGATGAGAGGCGCCCCGATCATGGCAAGCGATCTTCGGGCGAGTGCCTCGCTCGTGCTGGCGGGGCTTTGCTGCGCCGGCAGGACGGAAGTGTCGAGAATCTACCATCTTGACCGGGGATACGAGAAACTTGACGAAAAACTGCGGTCAGTAGGAGCCGGCATCTGGAGGGAAAAAGAGTGATAACCATAGCAACGCCCAGGGGGAGGCTGCTTGAGGAGACCATCGATCTCTTCAAGCAGGCCTCGATAGACATAACGGAGATAATAAAGGATTCGAGAAAACTCATATTCGAGTTCGAAGAGGCGGGGATGAAGCTGCTTATAGTGAGACCCACGGACGTCACCTCCTACGTCGAGTACGGAGCCGCGGACTGCGGAATAGTCGGCAAGGACACGCTGATGGAGCAGGACTGCAACCTCTACGAGCCTCTTGACCTCAGAATAGGAAAATGCATGATGGTAGTCGCCGCTCCGAAGGGCTTTGAGAAATCGGGCAAGGCATCCTTGCGGATCGCGACAAAGTACCCGAAGATCGCAAGCGATTTCTACAACAAAAAAGGCATAAGCACGGAAGTCATAAAACTCTACGGTTCGGTTGAGCTTGCCCCCATAATAGGGCTTTGCGACGCTATAGTGGATCTTACGGCCACGGGAGAAACCCTTAAGAAAAACGATCTTGAGATAGTGGAAGTGGTAGCGGAGGTAAGCGCAAAGCTAATCGTCAACAAGGTAAGCATGAAAATAAAGTCAAAGGAAATAAAGGAACTGATTGAGAAGCTCGAGGAGGCAAGATAGGCCGCCTCCCTTTTTTTCACGCGGCTTATCGGAAAAGCTCGAGCTGGGCGGGCCCGTCTCTTCTGAAGCGGGAAACATCAAGAGGCACATTCCTTCCCCCAAAACCGAATTTCCCGTAAGCCACGCGAAAGATCCTTTCGGTCTGCTCGGCGAAAATTCCCTTGCCCTTCATCCGGACGCGGTACTCAGAAGAGTTAAGGTTTCCGTCCCTCATAGACTCGATTCGCCCCAGTATCTTTTTCTTTCTGTCGGGGTAGTGGCGTCCGAGCCACTCGGAGAATATTTCGGCAACTCCGTAGGGAAGCCTGAGCATCACGTAACCCGCGTCGACCGCTCCGCGGGACGAAGCTTCTTTCATTATCGCCGGAATCTCATGATCGGTGAGGCCGGGAATCACCGGGGCTATCAGCACCGTCACGGGAATGCCGGCGTCCGCAAGCCTGGCTATTGCCCTGAACCTGTATTCGGGCTGAGACGTCCTGGGCTCCATCTTTCTTGCAAGCTCGCCGTCAAGCGTCGTAACGGAGATAACCACGCGCGCGCAGCCGATTCCGGCCATGTCGGAGAGAACGTCAATATCGCGGGTCACCAGATAGTTCTTGGTTACTATCCCGACCGGGTTTTGGAATTCCCTCAGAACCTCGAGGCATTTTCTCGTTATCCGGAAATGCTTTTCCGCCGGCTGATAGCAGTCGGTAACCCCGCTTATCGCTATCGGCTTAGGAACCCATTTCGCCGAGCGAAGCTCCTTTCTAAGAAGCTCGTGGGCATTTTGCTTTACGAAAATCTTTGTTTCGAAATCAAGCCCCGCGGAGAGCCCCAGATATTCGTGCGTGGGCCTTGCGTAGCAGTAAACGCATCCGTGCTCGCACCCCCGGTAGGGATTGATGCTCGCGTCAAAGGAAACATCGGGGCTCCGGTTGTAGGAGATTATGGTTTTCGTCCGGTCCCTGTAGTAAACGGTTCTGGGGGCGCCGTAAGAGGCGGGCGCATCCCCGTCCGCGACAAAATCAATCCGTTCGAACCTTCCCGCGGGGTTCTCCTGGGATCCCCTTCCCTTCATGTACGGCTTCACTTTGCGAATCTCCCCTGAACCAAAAAGCCCCGAAGCGGCAGCGACCGCCTCGGGGCTTTTGAAACACCAAGCAGTTTTCTGCCTCAGTTTATGTTCTTCGTCACCGGGTCGGCCTCGAGATCATAACCGGCTTTGGGAACGACGAAGTTCTTGAGCACGGGCTCATCCGAGATAAGCACCTTTTCAAGAACTTCGTCCATATGCTCCACTGGAGTTATCTTTACCTCTTTTCTCACGTTGTCCGGTATGTCCTCAATGTCCTTCTTGTTCTCCGCGGGAATCAGCACTTCCTTAACCCTGCCCCTGTGGGCGGCGAGGATTTTCTCCTTGAGCCCCCCGATGGTAAGCACTCTTCCGCGAAGCGTGATCTCTCCAGTCATTGCGATTTCCCTGTTTATGGGCTTTCTCGTAATGGCGCTCGTAATGGCGCTCGCTATCGCTATGCCGGCGCTCGGCCCGTCCTTGGGAGTGGCTCCCTCGGGAACGTGAATGTGTATATCCACGTTCTGATAGAAAAGCCTTTCAAGTCCCAGGCGCTGCGCCCGGCTTCTTACGTAGCTCATAGCCGCACGCGCGGATTCCTGCATCACCTCGCCGAGCTTGCCGGTAACGGTGAAATTCCCCTTGCCGGGAACAATGGAAACCTCTATCGTAAGAAGCTCTCCTCCAAGCTCCGTCCACGCAAGCCCCGTGGCGGCCCCCACCTGGTCGGTCTGCTCAATCTCCCCGTACTCGTACTTGGGAGTGCCGAGGTACTTGCCGACGCTCTTGGCGGTGATGCTGACTCCCTTGGTCTTTTTCTTCTCAACAATCTCCCTCGCAACCTTCCTGCAAAGCGCCGCTATTTCCCTCTCGAGATTCCTCACGCCGCTTTCCTTCGTGTACCTTCTTATGATCTGCAGAAGGGCCTCGTTTTTTATGGTCACATTGTGGTCGTTAAGGCCGTGATCGTTCTTCTGCTTCCCTATAAGAAACTTCCTTGCTATCTCGAGTTTCTCCTGCTCCGTGTAGCCCGGAAGACGGATTATCTCCATCCGGTCCTGAAGCGCCCAGGGAATCGTGTGCAGCACGTTCGCCGTCATTATGAACATCACCTTCGAGAGGTCGTAGTCGGCCTCGATGTAATGATCGTTGAAGTTTGAGTTCTGCTCAGGGTCAAGGGCCTCAAGAAGCGCCGAAGCCGGGTCTCCCCTGAAATCCATCCCGAGCTTGTCGATCTCGTCGAGGAGAAAGACGGGGTTCACGGTTCCGGCCTTTTTCATTCCCTGTATGATCTTGCCCGGAAGGGCTCCTATGTAGGTCCTCCTGTGTCCCCTTATCTCGGCCTCGTCCCTTACCCCGCCAAGAGACGTCCTGACGAACTTGCGGCCCATCGCGCGCGCTATGGACTTGGCCAAAGAGGTCTTTCCCACGCCCGGGGGTCCCACGAAACAGATTATCGGGCCCTTAAGCTTCTCGGCCAGAACCCTGACCGCCAGATATTCAAGTATTCTCTCCTTGGGCTTTTCAAGGCCGTAGTGGTCCTCGTCGAGAATCGACGCGGCTTCCTTGATGTCGAGGCGGTCCTCGGTGCTCTCCTCTATCCACGGCAGATCCAAAAGCCAGTCGATATAGTTTCTCACCACAGTCGCCTCGGCCGACATGGAGGACATCATGCGGAGCTTGCCTATCTCTCTCTTGACCCTCTGCTCAACATCCTCGGGAAGGGTTTTCTCCTTAAGCTTTTCCTCAAACTCGTCTATTTCGCTTTTAAGTTCGTCCCCCGTGCCGAGCTCCTTCTGAATGGCCTTCATCTGCTCGTTTAGATAATACTCCCTCTGGGCCTTCTCCATCTGCTTTTTGACCCTCTTCCCTATGCGCTTTTCCATCTGGAGTATCTCGAGCTCGGACTGCATCTTCTCGCAAAGCTTCTCAAGCCTCTCGAGCGGATGGAGAACCTCGAGAATTTCCTGCTTGTCCGAAAGCTTCATGTTAAGATGCGAAGCGATCGTGTCGCCGAGCTTGCCCGGTTCGTCAATGGACATGAAAGTCACGAGGGTTTCCGAGGGGATCTTCGTGTTGAGTTTCACGTAATCCTCGAAAAGCTTGGTCGCCGAACGCATAAGCGCTTCAACCTCGACGCTTTCCCCCGAAGGTTCATCCATCTCCCTTACTTTTACGACGAACATGTCCTTGTGAGAAACAAAGCCCGATATTGAGGCCCTCTTTTTGCCCTCGACAAGAACCTTCACGGTGCCGTCGGGAAGCCGGAGCATCTGAACTATCGTTCCGATGGTCCCGATTCTGTACATATCCTCGTTCCCGGGTTCGTTCACCTTCGCGTCTTTCTGCGCCGAAAGGAATACTTCCTTGCTGCTCTTAGCCGCCTCCTCAAGGGCCTTGATGGATTTTTCCCTGCCCACGAAAAGAGGGGCCAGCATGTATGGGTATATAACTACGTCGCGAAGTGGAAGGAGCGGAAGGACTTTTTCGTTAACGTTTGCGGGGTCTGACATTTTCTCCTCCTCAATACACAAGCCTGTTTAGAGTATATAATACAGGTCCGGATATTTACAACCCTGTTATTATACAGCATGCGGGACGCCAGTCATAATCGGGCGGAATTCTTATTGGAAACAGTTACCATCTGGTAGTAATTTTTAACGAGCGGGGTATCATTAAATATGCAGGATAAGAAACCAAGGAGGAATTAAAATGATTGACAGCGACGTACAGGACGCAATAAACACGCAGATAAGAAACGAGTACTATTCATCCTATCTATATCTCTCGATGTCCGCCTATTGTGAATCCAAAAACTTTTCCGGTTTCGCAAGCTGGCTTCGCAAGCAGAGCGAGGAGGAGCTTGCGCATGCGTTGAAGTTCTTTGATTACCTGGTTGACAGGGGCGGCAGGGTAACCCTTGATTCGATAGAGCAGCCCCCCTCTGAGTTCGGAGCGTTACTTGAAATGTTTGAGGAGGTTCTGGAGCATGAAAGGGAGGTCACGGGAATGATAAACAACATTTATGATCTCGCCGCCTCGAAAAACGATCAGGCAACTTTAGTAATGCTCCACTGGTTCATAGAAGAACAGGTCGAGGAGGAAAAAAGCGCCGAGGAAGTCGTAGAGCAGCTGAAGCTCGCGGAGGACAATCCCGCGGCGCTTCTGATTCTCGACAGGGAACTTGCCTCAAGAGAGGGTGAATAAGAAAAACCACGCGATCTTTACTTTCAAGCTCCGGTATGTATTTTAGTCCGGTTGTAGATTAAAACGTTCTCCACAGTGGGGAAGGAAGCGGGCGATTGGGAATAAAATACAACCGGCCTGAAGTAAACAGGCAGATTACAAAACAGCTTATAAGTGACTACGGAGCGATTGTTTCCACGCTCGTGAAGGTTTTCGGCTGCGAGAGCCTTGAGCACGTGCAGAGAGTATGCGCCAACTCTTTTGAGAAGATGAGGAACAGGTGGGGAAAAGACGGAATTCCCCGGGATCCCCAGAGCGCGGTGTGGGCTGATGTAACGGAGAGCTCAAACAAGCTTTTCTGCAGGAAGATAAACTATCTCTCCAGAGCAAACGGTGCGAAGAGAAGTATCGACGTATCGGGATTTCACCTCCCCTTTCCGGATAAAGAGGAAGTGGCGAAAAACCAGGTCGAGATGCTCTTCGCCCTGTGCGCGCCCGGAGTTGAAAGTTCCTTCCAGAAATACCTCGTACTGAACGTGCTCTGCGGCTTTTCCTGCTCCTCTCTCGCCAGGATAGCGGAGAGAAACGAGAAGGCCCTCGAAGAGCAGCTCGCTTCGGAGAAAAAGAAGATCACCGAAGCGGCCGTTCGGCTGACCGCGGCCGATATGGAGAAAAATCTCGGGGCAGTGACCAAGAACATACACGAGATCTTCAGCCTCGGCCAAAACGGTATCCGCAAGGCAATGCCCCCGATCGCCTCCCTGTGCTTTTCCGCGATAAGGCTTGGCGAAATGCTGCTTGATTTCCCCGCAACGAAAAAGCCCAGGGTTCACGCCCTTGTATCCTTCATGCTGCTAAACGCCTCGAGACTTCAGACCATGAACGACGGCAACGGAAGACCGCTTGGGATAAAGGAGCAGGACAGGGAGCTTTGGGACAGGGATATGATCAAAAAGGGATTTGAGCACCTCGCCCTCTCGGCTGAGAAAGGAGAAGATGTGACGGAAATTCACCTGAAGGCAGGAGTTGACGCCGTTCACTCTCTAGCCAAAAAATACGGAGACACGAACTGGGACCGGATCATCTCACTTTACGACAAGTATCTGGCATGCAACTACTGTCCGCTTGTCGAACTTCAAAAAGCAATCGCTGTTTCCAAAACCCGGGGGCCGCAGGAAGGTCTTCGCGTCATAGGGGGAATACGCGGGGTTGAGGATCTCCGCTCGCACGATCTTCTGTATTCAACCCTTGGAAACCTTCATTTCCAGCTCCATAAGTACGAAGACGCGATATCGAATTTCAACCGCGCGATCGGCCTTGCCGAGGACTCTTTCGAAAAGGCGTTTTATTCCAAAAAGATAAAGATCTGCGAAGACAGGATGAACATGTCGAAGCGCTACAGGTATGGAGTTTCCTTCTGAACACTCCCCGGTCGCTTAATATGCCCGCGGACTCGATCCTTAAACACGCCTTCATACTCTGTCTTGTTTTATCCGTCGCACTCACTTCCGCCCGCGCGGAGCCCGGTTATTCAAATAAAGATCCGGCGGAATCCGCATCTTTTCGAAACGGGATGGTTGTATCCGAGGAGCAGATCGCTACCCTCGTCGGGCTCTCCGTACTCAAGGAAGGCGGAAACGCCGTTGATGCAGCGGTCGCCGTCGGATTCGCCCTCGCGGTCACCCACCCGAGAGCCGGAAACCTCGGGGGCGGCGGATTCATGCTGGTGCATCTGGGTAAAACGGGACGGACAGTCGCCATAGATTACAGGGAAAAAGCTCCGCTTAAAGCCACGCGCAACATGTTCCTCGATGAGACCGGAGAGGTTGACACGGAGCGGGCGCGGCACAGCATCTATTCCTGCGGGGTTCCGGGAACGGTCGCGGGGCTTTCGCTGGCCCTTGAGAAATACGGAACCATGCCGCTTGAAAAGGTTCTTGCGCCGGCAATAAGGCTCGCGGAGGAGGGGTTTGCGGTTACGCCGGAACTCAGGAAATCGCTCCTGAAAGCAAAAGGGCGCTTGAAAAAATCAAGCGAGAGCATGGAGATTTTTTTCAAAAACAACGGGGAGCCGCCCCGGGAGGGAGAAATCCTCAGGCAGAAAAATCTTGCGTGGAGCCTCAAGGAAATAAGCAAAAACGGTCCCGTGGCGTTTTACAGGGGAGCGATAGCGAAAAAAATCACGGCTTACATGAAAAAAGAGAGAGGACTCATAACCGAACGGGATCTTGTCTCTTATGAGGTCTAATAAGAGAACCGGTGACCGGAAGCTACAGGGGCTACAGCATACACTCGATGCCGCCCCCAAGCTCGGGCGGGGTCCATCTTATCCAGATGCTTAACATTCTCGAGCGCTACCCCCTCTCGCAATACGGCCATAATTCCGCGCGCTACATCCATATTCTCTCGGAGACCATGAAGCTTGCCTACGCGGACAGATCAGAACATCTGGGCGATCCGGACTTCTCCCCCGTTCCCACAGCACATCTTGTCTCAAAACAGTACGCAAAACGCCTGGCAAACCGCGTCAATCCCCAAAAAGCGACTCCGAGCAGATACGTAAAACCGGGCTCACCACCCCCCGCCGGAGGCACTGATACCACCCACTTCACCGTAGCCGACAGGTTCGGAAATGTGGTTTCAAACACGTACACGCTTAATTTCGCCTACGGCTCAGGTCTCGCCGTGGCGGGAACAGGGATACTGCTTAACAACGAAATGGATGATTTCTCGGCAAAACCCGCAACGCCGAACGCATACGGTCTCATCGGCGGCGAAAAAAACTCAATCGCCCTCGGCAAAAGAATGCTGAGATCCATGACGCCGACCATCGTGTTTAACAGCGAAGAATTTCTTCTCGCGACGGGGGGCCGTGGAGGGAGCAGAATAATAACTTCCGTGCTTCAGGTCATTCTGAACGTGATTGATCACAAGATGAGCATCCGGGAGGCCACATCGGCCCCGAGGATACACCACCAGTGGCTCCCCGATACCCTGTACGTGGAAAGGGAAGCAGGGAAGGACCTAGAGGCCGGGCTGCGGCAAAAAGGATACGAGGTGAAAAGAACCGGCCCGATGGGGAGCGCCCAGAGCGTGGCGAAGACAGAAGGGCTCTTTCTCGGAGCAGCCGATCCCAGGCACCCGGGAGGACTAGCGCAGGGATACTGACCCGCGCGCCGCGCCCGGGAAAACAGGTTGCCGGAATCCGTCTTTATTTGTATGGTAAAATCAAGTCTGAAAACGGAATCCAGAGGAGAACTCTCAATGTTGCGATATCTGCTTTTTGCCGTTGCCGTTTTGCTCCTGTCAGGGTTTGGCATCGGCAGCCGGGCGCAAACTTTCAGTTCCGTCGTCACATTCGGCGACAGCTTGAGCGACTCAGGAAATATCGTCCAGTCTTACGCGCCTGTTGCCAAGTCTCGCGGATTCAATATTCCGGACGGCACAAGCTTCACCACGAATCCCGACCCGGTCTGGGCTGAAATCGTGGCCGAAGCCTTCGGAGCATCGGCAGTCAATTCGCTCGCCGGCGGGACGAACTATTCCTAGGGAGGCACCTGCGTAGACCCGGACGTTGCCTGTGAGAATCCCGTGCCCACGACGCGGCAGCAGATCAGTCAGCATCTCTCGGGCTCAAGCGCGGATCCGGACGCGCTCTACATGATCTGGGGCGGCGCAAACGACATAAGCGCCGTAGCCGGGGAAGTACCCGAGTACGACCGTCTTGTTGAATTGTCAAAACGCTCTAGGAAAAAGCTACCAAGTTTTGTAAAGAATTTGCTAAATAAAAGTATACACAAGAACGGCAAAGTATGAACTAGGGAGAAATTACGATTTCTGAATATTCGCGATGTTGCCTATAGAAAATCACAGACCTTTTTACCCGCCGCCCCGTGAACATTGAAGTTTACAAAAGAAGGCTATGTTCACGGGGCGTGTTTTTTCAATCCTTTTTTATTTTCGGGCCCGATGCCTGTCGGACTCGAATTACTTTGCACCTAGAACTACTGGGCCGAGATGTAAAGCATCCTGTCTATCGATTTTTTAGCCTTGTGGGCAATATCGTCCGGAACCCTGACCTCATACACCTCTTCCCTTAGTGAATTCAGCACCTTCTCAACCGTTATCATCTTCATGTACTCACAGACCGCGTCGGCCTTGGCCGGGTAGAACTCTTTTTCGGGACTCTGTTTCCTGAGAGTGTGAAGAATTCCGGTTTCAGTGGCGACCACGAACTCGGGGGTTTCGGAATTCCGGGTGTAGTCAATCATCTTTCCCGTAGAGAAAAACTTTATCTCCCTTGCAAGCTCGTCATCCCCGGCTGCGGAATGAAGAAAAGACGTGGTACAGCCGCACTCGGGGTGAACTATCATCTCCGCGTTGGGATAGGACTCCTTTATTCTCCTTATATCCTTAGGCCGTATTCCCGCATGCACGTGGCATTCCCCGGGCCAGATATGAATCTTTCTGCCCGTAACCTTGGAGACGAAAGCTCCCAGGAACATGTCAGGCAGAAAAAGTATCTCCCTGTCCCTAGGGATGGACTCCACTATCTTGACGGCGTTTGAGGAAGTAACGCAGTAGTCGGTCTCAGACTTGACGGCGGCCGAGGTGTTAACATAAGAAACAACGAGCGCGTCCGGGTGTTCGGATTTCCATTTTTTGAGCTGTTCCAAGTTTATGGTCTCGGCAAGGGAGCAGCCCGCCTCGGGGTCGGGGATAAGCACCTTCTTGTCGGGGGAGATTATGGAAGCGGTTTCGGCCATGAAGTGAACCCCGCAGAAGATGATGATTTCCGCGTCGGTTTCAGAAGCCTTCTGCGAGAGACCCAAGGAATCCCCCGTGTAGTCGGCAAGGTCCTGAATCTCGGGTATCTGGTAGTTATGGGCCAGAATTACCGCATTTTTTTCCCTTCTAAGCCTGTCTATCTCTTCTGAAATGTCATGTAAGCCGTCCATCTCAACAGCCGGGCATTCCCTATGCAGCCCGCATTCATGATTCTAACACATCAAAAGAAATATCTAAACACGGAGCCGAGTGAGTAAGAGCTCCGACAGATATGAAATCGACTCCGCTTTGCGCCAGCTCCGTAACGTTCTCAAGGGTAACCCCGCCGGAGACCTCGACAAGCGCGCGGCGGCCTATCAGGCGCACGGCATCCCCGATTTCCCGGACATTCATGTTGTCAAGCATTATGACGTCAACGCCGCAGGAAACCGCTTCCTTTACCTGCTCCATGGTTTTGGTCTCCACCTCTATGGAGAAATCCGCCCCGACACCCCGCTTCGCCCTCTCGACCGCCGCCGCTATGCTCCCGGCGGCCTTTACATGGTTATCCTTTATGAGCACTCCGTCGTAAAGCCCGGCGCGGTGATTGTGTCCCCCGCCGGCCGCCACGGCGTATTTGCTGATCCACCTGAGTCCCGGAAGGGTTTTTCTGGTGTCTTTTATCTTCACTTCACAACCGGCTACGGCCTCGACGAAAAAAGAAGTGAGAGTCGAGATGCCGCTCATTTTCTGAAGTATGTTAAGAGCGGTCCGCTCCGCCGAAAGAATAGCCCGGCTTCTGCCTGTGACTCGGGCAAGAGCGTCTCCCGGCGAAACCCTTTCCCCGTCATGGACAATCTCTTCCCACACGCAGTCGGGATCAAGTTTCCGGAAAACGGCGCCGGAAAGCCCCAGCCCCGAAACCACGCCGGCCCCCTTCGCACGCACTTCTCCGGTTAAAACGGCGTCTTCGGGAACTATGCTCCCGGTCGTAACGTCTCCGCTTCCTATATCCTCCCGAAGAGCAAGTTCCAAGACGGCGTCAACTTCCTGCGGGTAATTTTCATGCGTCTTCATCAGTCGGTTCCGCAGGTCTCCAAGTTCTTCCTGAAAACCAGATGTTTTTCATAATCCGAGTCTTCCTCCGGATAATCAGATCTCATGTGGGCTCCCCGCGACTCCTTCCTCAAAAGAGCTGCGCGCGCAACGAGCAGGCACACATCCAGCATCGTCCCGAGCTTAAAGCCAAACCATCCGGGAATGCCCTCGGCTGCCGAGGAAATCTCCTTGAGCCTCGCGATGAATTCCTCCATGCCCTCCCGCTCCCTCACTATCCCGAGATGCGTGCTCATCCCCCCGATTATTGAGTCCCTGGCTTCGTTGAAAAACCCGGCATCGGCTTCCTTGGTGTCGGCAAGCATAAAGCCTTCGAAATCTCCGCTAATGTCCCCCGTATGCCGCCTGCCGGACGCGCTGTCAACAGACCTTTTGGCAAACACCATGCACTCGAGAAGGGAGTTGCTCGCAAGGCGGTTGGCGCCGTGGACACCGGTGTTTGAAACCTCTCCGCAGGCGTAAAGACCTTCTATGTTCGTCTCTCCCCTGAGACTGGTCCTTACTCCGCCTATGGTGTAATGGGCTGCGGGAGCAACGGGGATGCGGTCTTTGGCAAGATCAAAACCCGAATCCCTGCAGAGCCTGTCTATGTTAGAGAATCTTTTCCTTACGAATCCGGGGTCCATATGGGAGAGATCGAGATACACATAGTCTTCTCCGCAGGATCTCATCTCACTGTGAATCGCCTTTGAGACAACGTCTCTCGGAGCAAGTTCAAGGAGGGAACTGTAGTGTTCCATGAACCTTGCGCCCCGGGCGTTAAGGAGATAGGCTCCCTCCCCCCTTATCGCTTCGGTGAGAAGAAAGGCGTCGCCTTTTTTGCCGCTGAAAACAGTGGGGTGAAACTGAACGAACTCCATGTCGGAAATCTCGGCTCCCGCTCTCCAGGCAAGCGATATGCCTTCCCCCGAGGCCCCTTCCGGATTGGTGGTCCTGCTGTAAAGGGCGCTCGCGCCGCCGGTGGCGACTATGGTGCAGGGAGAGAAAATTCTCACGCAGCTTTCCCTCCCCTCGTCGTAACCCCAGACGCCGCGGCATCTCTCTCCGTCTGAGATTATGTCGGTAACGGTGACAAGCTCCAGAATGGTTACCGATTCGCTTGAACTCACGTAGGAGATAAGGAACTCGATCATCTCCTTTCCCGTCGAGTCGCCTCCCGCGTGAAGGACTCTTCTTTTCGAGTGCCCGCCCTCGAGGCCGAGCAGAAGACCGCTGTCGTCGGAATCGAACTTCATGCCGAGGTTTATGAGGTCCGCGACCCTCTCCCTTCCCTCTTCGACCAGAATCTGCACGGCGCGGCCATCGCAAAGCCCTCTTCCCGCGGCAACCGTGTCCTCTTGATGAAAAACGGGCGAGTCCTCGGGGTCGACCGCAGCCGCTATTCCTCCCTGAGCCCAGTATGAATTGCTTTGCACGAGGGTCTGCTTGGTCACCACCACGCACCGGCCGAGGGAAGACGCGCACACCGCGGCGTAGAGACCCGCAAGCCCCCCGCCCACAACAAGAAAATCGCACTCGACGTCAATAATTTCCGCGTTCATCAAAACCGCCCGACTTCTCCCCTGCTAGCTCACCGCCGATATGAGAGAATCCTCTATCTTTTTGAGTTTCTCGGCACCGCTTATCTTGCGTCCTCTCGAGTCGCGCACGTAAAACGTGTCGGCGACCTGATCCGCCCTGGTCGAAACCTTGGCGTAGTCAATCGAAAGATTCATCTCGGAAATTGCTTTCGTGATGCTGTAGAGAAGTCCTTCCCGGTCGTGGGCATAAACCTCTATCACGGTCGCCTTATCCGAAGACTCGTTGTCAAACACGATTTCCGGAGGATACTCGGGAACCTTTCTTCCGTAGGATGAGTAATTTCTCTTCCTTCTCTCAACCAGCTCGTCAACCTCAACATCTCCGTCAAGCACCTTCCTGAGGTTTTTGTCAACCTTTTTCCACACCTCTCCATACTCCTGCCCGGTCAGGTAATCGGTCCTCTCCACATAGAACACGTCAAAAGCCTTCTTGTCGAGCGTGGTTACGATTCTTGCCCCCAGGATATTGAGTCCGTTCGCACTAAGAACTCCGCAGAACTCCGAGAATATACCTTTCCTGTCGGGAGCGCAGACCGTAAACTCGTCGTATTCCTCGTAGTGGATCACCTCCGTTGCGAATTTTCCTTCAACAGAGTTCAGTAGCTTCACGTGGCGTAAAATGTTCTGTCTTGAAAACTGGCCGAAATAGGAAACCGGCATTTTTTTCAATATTTTCCTCACCTTGCGCTCGGGAATCTCCCCGGCGACGGCGGCCACTATGTCCGAGGTCATCTTCTGCATCCATTCCTCATCGGTTTTACGCCGATACGTGCCCGCCGACATCTGCCGGAAGGTCTTCACGTAGAGATCCTGGAGCAGCATTCCCGTCCAGTCTTTCCACACGTCGGGACCGACCGATCTTATATCCGCGAAAGTGAGCAGGTAGAGCAAAGAGAGTGTTTCCTGGTCCGGAATGGACTTGGCCAGCCGGTTCAGAACGACCGGGTCTTCAAGATCCCTTCTCTGGGAGAAATGAACCATGGCCAGATGGTGTCTCACCAGAAATTCAAGCTGCTCCGCGTCGGAGTCGCTAAGACCCATCCTCTCGGCTATCTTCGGGATCATGGCGGCCCCTTTCTGCGCGTGGCTCCCCCCCCGGCCCTTCCCCATGTCGTGGAAAAGGCATGCGAGAAAAAGAACATGTCTTTTCACCAGGGTTTCGGCGACCTTGGTGAGAAAGGGGAATTTCTTCTCGTATTCGTAATTTATAAGCCTTTCGATCTCCCTGACCATGAATATGGAGTGTATGTCGACTGTATAAACGTGGTAGGAATCGAACTGCACCATGCAGACTATTTTCCCGAATTCCGGAATGAAGCGGCCCAGAAGGCGCATCTCGTTCATCTTGAGCAGCACTTTGGAGACATCCTTTCCGAAACGCAGGAACCTCAGGAACATCCTGTTGAATTCCGGGTCGTTTCGGACCTTTTCGTCTATGCGGGTTGCCTGCTCAGCCATGAGAAGTTCCAAGTACTCCGTGAATTCGACCGAGTGGCGGTCAGCGTATTCAAACGCGCGCAGGAAATTGCAGAAGTCCTCGCTGAAAACGTTTCTGCTCGTCACGGAGAGATATTTGCCCCGTATCGTAAACCCGCGGTCAAGATGAATGGCCCTTTTGGCGAGCCTTCTTCGCGCGTACGCCCTCGTGCATTTTTCCGTCAGCCTTCGGGACTGCTGTACCAGCACCGCGGCGCGGAGGTAATAGATCCTCATGAATTTCTCCACCGCGCGGAGCCTTCCGTCCCTGTAACCGAAGGATTTCGCCACCTGGACCTGAAGGTCGAAACTCAGATTGTCTTCCCTTCTTTTAGCCTGGTAATGCAGCTGCCCGCGCACGAGCAGGAGGAAGTTAAGGCATTTGCGTATCGCCCCGTATTCCCTCTCCGAGACAAACCCCCTGTGGAGCACCTCCTCGAAACTTTTGGCCTTGTAGCTTGCCTGCGCTATCCACATCGCCGCCTGGAACTCCCTGAGCCCTCCTCTTCCCTCCTTAACGTTGGGTTCGAGGATGTAGAGGGTTTTTCCGTATCTCTCCCCCCTTAGGTTCCCTTCCTCTATTTTTCTCCTTATGAAGTCGTGTGAGATCTTGGGGAGCACTTCGCCGTAAATTTCGTTTTCAAGTTCGTCGTAAAGAGCCCTGTCACCGCATATGAACCTCGAGTCAAGAAGAGAACTCAGGATGGTAACGTCGTTTCTGTCCATCGAGAGCTCCCTGCACTCCTCAAGGCTTCTCGTGCAGTTCCCCACATCCATCTTCGTATCCCACAGAAGGTAAAGAAGCCGCTCAACTACTTCTTCGGCCAGGCTCTTCGAGCCTTTTTTGTGAAGAAAAAGAAGATCTATGTCGGAGTACGGGGAAAGCTCCTTCCTGCCGTACCCCCCGAGAGCCACTATGGAGACGCCTTCGAGTTCCGGGTAACCGTACCGCGAAAGGGCCCGCCTGATGAACTCGTCCACGATCTCGGTCCTCTCTCGGGCAAGCTCGTAGCCTATGAGTGCCTTGTTTTTCCTGCTCCTCGCGTAGTGGCGCCTGCGTATATGCTCGTAGGAGTCCGTAAAGAAAGCCAGAAGCTCATTCTCAGTGGTCTCAAGTTTTTTCACTTTGGAATCCCGGGAAACAAATATCCGTTAAATCCTGACACTCAACGCCACCCCGTCGCGAAGGGGAACCACCGTGGAGAAAAACTCCGGGTCCGAGAACAGAAGCCGGTTAAACTCCAAGACTCCTTCGGTGCTCTCAGAACCCCCGCCGCCGAGAACCCTTCCTCCCCAAAGCACGTTATCGGTAATGAGCATCCCCCCGGGGTTAAGCTTCTCCCGAGCAAGCTCGATAACCTGCGGGTAGTTCTCCTTGTCTATGTCATTGAATATCATATCAAATTTACGGTCCGAATTCGCCAGTACTTCGAGCGCGTCTCCGCAGACAAAGCGGAGCTTGCGAGTCTGCCCGGCCCGCGTGAAGTATCCCCGCGCCGCCTCCGCGTTCTCCTCAAGCCAGTCCGTACAGGTTACCACGCCTCCGTCACTCAGAAAAAGGGAGAACCAAAGGGCCGAGTACCCGAACCCCGAACCCATCTCGAAAACGCTTCGCGGCCTGCGCAGAAGGCATATCTGCGAAAAAAACCTCCCCACAAGATGCCCCACTATTTTCACGTCGCTTCCCTCAGCCCGCTTTTCCATCTCGTAGAAAACCTCGTGAACGCGGGGGTAGAGAGAGAGAATGTAGTCTTCGATCTCGGGGTTCGTTATAGTTGCGCCTTCGTCCATCACCCGTCCTCGCCCCGTCCGAAATCAACGAAGATCTCCCCCGTTCCCGCGGCCTTGTTCTCCACTCTCGCAAGAACGAAAAGAATATCCGAGAGGCGGTTAAGATAGATCAGGATCTCGCTTCCCTCCTCGGAGTTCCCGAAGAATTCCTCAACGCCTCTCTCCGCCCTCCTGCACACCGTGCGGGCGAGATGAAGCCAGGCGGCGCCCTCCGCCCCTCCCGGCAGAACAAACTCCCTGAGCTCCCCGACCTCGGGCAAGAACTCATCTATCCGTTCCTCGAGCCGTTTCGCCATTCCCGCGGTCACCCTCGGCGGGGAGAAAGTCGAATCCCGCGGGGTAGCCAGATCGCTTCCCACGGTGAAAAGCGCATTCTGTATTTCCCGCAGAAGCTCCTTAACCCTGGGATCGACCGCTTTTGTGCAGGCAACTCCCAGAACCGAGTTAAGCTCGTCCACATCGCCGTACGCACTTACCCTCGGCGATGACTTTCTCACCCTTTTTCCGCCCAGAAGCGAGGTTTTCCCGTCATCTCCAAGGCCAGTGTAAACAGTAGTTATTCTCTTTTTAGGCATTTGAAAAAATTTTAACCGCCATCCCGCGAGCTTCAATCGCGGTTTAAATCTCCGCCCTGCTGCCGCACGTCCCAAGCGCCCTGTAGAGAGTACTTTATATGACCGGGTTTTGTGCTTCATTCCAGCTTGGGAGGATTTCCCGTTTCGGCGCACTTTGGGAAGATTCGGCGCAATTCATGCCTTGCAATTTGTCTCCATATGGTGCAGAATGCAAGGTATGTTAAAAAGATGGATCGCAGATAAACTTGAAAAAAGCATAGCCCGTAACCCGGCTGTGGCATTGCTTGGCGCACGTCAGGTGGGTAAAACGACACTTTCCCAGCATATATCCAAAAACAGAGAGTCAATATACCTTGATCTAGAAGCGCCGGAAGACTTGCTTAGACTAAGTGATCCCACCGGTTTTCTCAGAAGCCACAGCGACAAACTAATCATTCTGGATGAAATACAGCGAGCACCTGATTTGTTTACGGTCTTACGTGGACTTATTGATAAAAACCGCCAGCAGGGCCGTAACGCAGAACAATTTCTTTTGCTTGGCTCGGCATCAATGGACTTGCTGCGTCAATCTTCGGAAAGTTTAGCCGGGAGAATTAGCTACATCGAAATGAGCGGCCTCAACGCACTTGAGGTTGACAATAACAGACACAGCATCCAGAGCGCCTGGCTACGTGGCGGATTTCCCAAAAGCTATTTAGCACAAGACGATGCCATGGCCATGGAATGGCTCGAAGACCTCATACGCGCTTATCTGGAGCGAGATGTTCCCCAAATGGGGTTTAATGTTTCAGCCGGCAGATTGCGGCGCCTTTGGACAATGCTTGCACATCTTCAAGGTGAAACAGTAAATGTGAGTAAACTGGCTACAAACCTTGAGGTGGGACGTGCGGCTATCAATCATTATATTGATATCCTGACTGATCTGTTGCTGGTCAGACGCGTTGAGCCATGGTACGCCAACGTCAAAAAACGACTGATAAAATCACCACGGTATTACGTGCGCGACAGCGGAATTCTGCACCGCCTGCTCGGCATTGGTAATTACGACGCGCTTCTATCTAACCCCATCCTTGGTAAAAGCTGGGAAGGTTTTGTCGTTGAAAACATCCATTCCGTATTACCCCGCCTCGCCGAAACCTATTTTTACCGCACCGCTGCCGGAGCAGAGGTTGATCTGGTGATAAAAATGCCAAGTGCTGAGGTCTGGGCCGTTGAAATCAAACATGGTGTCGCACCGAAGTTAGGTAAACATTATAGCCAAACATGTGATGACGTTGGCGCCACGCATAAGTTTGTCGTCTATGGCGGTGATGACGAGTTCCCTTTGGGTGATAATGTCTATGTGATTTCCCTGCCAAAGATCATGGAAAAACTGACTTCTCTCCAGTCTTGATCAGCCCGCATTTCTCAGAAAGATAGAAGAGGGAAGGGGTTTCAGGGTTCATTTCCTGTATTCCATCCGGATTCGCTGCGGCAGGAGTTTTTCCAGATAACGGGCGATTGAAAAGCTTCGCCTTCGCTCGTCTGAAAAATAATGTCAGTCATCAAGTTGCCCGTATTGGTATATTATGTTAGTTTTCAAATTCCGGTCGTAAGCAGTGAGGAGGTTCGGATTGCCTTTTCCCCCCAAGCTCAGAGGTAAGATACAAGAAATAACAGATGACCACGAAACCAGACTTTCGGCGCTTATTCCCGTCCTGCGGGAAGTGCAGAACGAATTCGGCTGGCTTTCCACCGAATCCATGGAAGAAGTCGCCGAGACGCTTGATATTCCAGCCTCTTCGGTTCAGAACGTCGCGTCATTTTACACCATGTTTTTCACAGAACCCGCGGGAGCGCACGTTATGTGGCTCTGCAGAACCCTCTCCTGCGCGCTTCGCGGAGCCGAGGGACTGGAGCATCACCTCTGCAAGCGCCTAGGGGTAAAGACCGGCGGGACGACGGCCGACGGAAAAATAACCTTTCTCGAAGCGGAATGTCTCGCCTCCTGCGGTACCGCACCCGCAATGCTCGTGGACGATACTCTTTACGAGAACCTCACCGAATCGGAAGTTGACAGAATAGTTGAAGAAATCAAGAGAAGGGGATGAGCGAAAAACTTAGAAAGGACGCAAGGGAGCTTTTTGATCAGGCGCTTAAAGAAGCCGACCCGGAAAAATGCGTACTGGAGCATATCAAGCTCAAGGGCAAGCAACTCAAGGTCGGAGGGCGAAGCTTCAATCTCTCCGATTTCGAGTCGGTGTACGTCGTGGCCTTCGGGAAGGCCGCGTCCTCTATGGCCGCGGCGCTTGAGGAGCTTCTCGGCGAGCGGATAACCGGGGGAATCGTGGTATCGAACGTCCGTTCCGGGCAGGCTTTTCAGAAAATGGATTTTCATCTCTCCTCTCACCCGGTGCCGGATGAAAAAAGCGTCGAGGCGGCAAAAAAAGCAGTCTCGCTTCTCGAAAGATCGGGAGAGAAGGATCTCGTGATCTTCCTTATATCGGGAGGCGGAAGCTCGATACTCGCGATGCCGAGCGAAGGGCTCACCATAGGGGATAAAAAAGCGGTGACCCAGAGACTGATGCTGAGCGGAGTCGACACCTACGGCCTTAACACAGTGAGAAAGAAAATGTCGCAGACAAAAGGAGGAGGGCTTCTTAAAAAAGCCATGCCCTCTCGGGTCATCACGCTGATTCTCTCGGATGTCGTGGGCGACCGGCTTGAATTCATAGCTTCGGGACCCACGGTTCCCGACACTACGACCTACGAGGATGCGTGGCGGGTCATAGAGGCCCTTGAGCTTGAGCATAAAATCCCCCCGAGGGTGGTCGTGCATCTTGAGAGAGGAAGGGAAAAAAACAGTTCTCCCACGATGGACCGCGAGCAGTACGAACGGAGCGGAGCCACCACGGTCGTTATCGGAAACAATCACAAGGCGATAATCTCGATGGAGAAAATGGCGAAGAAAATGGGTTACAACACGCTTTTTCTCTCCTCTCAGATATCAGGAGAGGCAAGGGAAGTGGCCAAGGTGCTTGCGGGAATCTCCTTTGACGTAAAAAGGTTCGGGATGCCCGTTAAGAAACCCGCCTGCATACTTTTCGGGGGAGAGACAACCGTGAACGTAACGGGACGGGGACGCGGCGGGCGCAACACCGAGACCGCCCTTTCCTTCTGCTTTGAGATAATAGGGAGCAGCGGGATCGTGGGGCTTTTCGCCGGAACCGACGGAATAGACGGCCCCACGGACGCCGCCGGGGCGATATGCGACGGGCAGTCACGCCTGATAGCGAGATCGATGGGCATAAGTGCTAGAGACCATCTTGCCGACAACGATTCTTACTCTTTCTTCGAAACCCTGGGCGATCTCATAAAAACCGGAAGCACGGGAACGAACGTAATGGACGTGGGAGTGGTTCTGGTAGGAGAATGAGAAACTATAGGACAGGTGGAACAGGAGGTAACCTCAAACGATGGACAGTCTGACGAAAGCTCCCCTTCCGAGCAGCGAGGAGGCGGAACGCGCGGTACTGGGTTCCGTGCTCATTGAAAGCAGCTCGATAAACCAGGTCCTCGAAATTCTCATAGCCGAGGACTTTTACAACGAAAGCCACTCCAAGATAATGAATTCCATGATAGATCTCGACAGGGAGGGCACACCCATCGATGTTCTCACCCTGTACGAGTTGATGGACTCCAAGGGGACAATAGAAGAAGCCGGGGGGGCCGCCTACCTCACCTACCTGGTCTCGACCGTTCCCACGGCGGGAAACGTCGCTCATTACGCGAGGATAGTGAAAGACAAGTCCGTCCTGAGAAAACTGGTGCTCACCGCAACTGATATAGCGCACCGCGGGTACGGACCCGAAGTTGAAGTTGACGAGTTTCTGGACAGGGCGGAGCAGTCAATCCTCGACATCGCCCAGAACAAGATAAAACCGAGCTTCTGGCACTCGAGGGACCTTGCTCCGGTGGCTATAGACAATATCGAGCAGCTCTACAAGAAAAAGGAGCTCATAACCGGCATAAGAACCGGCTTTGAGAAACTCGACCACCTGACCTCGGGTCTTCAGAAATCGGATCTCGTGATAATCGCCGCGCGCCCGGGGGCGGGAAAAACATCGCTCTGCCTTAACATAATAAGCAACGCCGCATTGAACGAAGACCTCTCAGTCGCCATGTTCTCGCTTGAGATGACGAAAGAGCAGCTCATGATGAGACTTCTTTCCATAAACTCGAAGGTCAGTTTCTCGGCCATGCGAAGCGGGTACATAAGGGACGACGACCTGGAGAGGCTGTTTGATTCAGCCGAGAGGTATGCGAGCGCAAGCATCTTTATAGACGACACCCCGGCACTCACGGTGCTTGAGATAAGGGCGAAGGCGAGACGGCTTAAAAAAGATAATCGCCTCGACCTGATAGTGGTCGACTATCTGCAGCTAATGAGAGGCAGCTCGAGAAATGAAACCCGGGAAAGGGAGATAGCGGAGATCTCGGGCGCTCTGAAGGCGCTCGCCAAGGAGCTTGACGTTCCGGTAATAGGAATCTCGCAGCTGAGCCGCCAGACCGAAGCCAGAACCGATCGCCGTCCCCAGCTCTCAGACCTCAGGGAAAGCGGCGCCATAGAACAGGACGCGGACGTAGTGCTCTTCATTCACCGCCAGGACATATACAGAAAAAACCCCGAGGAAAAAGACGGTATGGCTGAACTCATAATCGGAAAGCAGAGAAACGGGCCCACGGGCACGGTGAAGCTGGTGTTTCTTGAGCAAAACGGGGTTCCGAGCTTCGAGAATCCTTCGGACGAATTCGAAGAGGGGTTCGTCTAGACTTTGAGGGGCTTTACAACCGCCTTGGACTTTGACTACGGGGGAGCGCTGCCAAGCGACAAATGTTGAGGGTTGCTCATTTCCTCAATTCTTCCTATAACCCTGTTTTCCACTTCCGCTATCGATGATTTACCCGAAAGCAGCCCTAGTATATGCTGGTTCAAACTCACCCCCTCTCTTTTTGCCTGATTCGAGAGGGTTCTGTGAAGACTTTTAGCTAACCTCAGCAGAATCTTACCACTAAAGTCTTCTTCATTTCTGGGTTCTGGAATTTCAAGACCTTTTTCAAGCCTGGAGCTGATCCATGACTTCTTTGCATCCTCGGCCATTTCATTGATTTGACCAAACTCTTCACAAAAAGTCATGCACCCGGGCAAATCCGGTATTTCTATAAAAAATCCATCATCGTCATTCCAATATTTAATTGGGTAGTTCAGGCTCATGTAGTATTCAAAATCTTTGAGTTTTTCGGCCATTTTATAATTCCTCTTTGTGCTTAGTTTCTTCAAATCTGACATTCTTGGGATTCTGCTTGATCTGTATAAAGAGTTTCTCACGTTTTGTTTCCGACATGCTCCTGTACTCACGGAATGCCTGACCCGACTGACTTGAACAACCAGCATTTTCGTACCCTGTTATAACTTTTGAGAAGTGCTACTATATATGATAGCACTTAAATGTCAAATAACGCTAGGGCCTTGCTACCTTGAGTACTCTAAGTTCCGAACCCGTTCCACAATTATACTTGGAACCTGTTGTTGGATTTGAACAGAAAACTCGATCTTCTGCAAAATCTTAAGAAAACATAGGATGGTTGGCGTATATAAAAAGAAGCTCAGACTATGAAGGGCTTTACGACCGCCTTGGACTTTGATTCCTCAAGGTAAAGGGCGGGGGAGCGCTGCCAGGCGACGAATTTTTCGTGGATTTCCGCGAATTTCTGCCTGACCGAGGTCCAGTGAAAATCCCAGTCGTGGTTCTTAGGTCTGTCTGAAAAAAACATTTCGGAGAATACGGCGCTCTGCTCCGGAAGTCCCTTCTCAGCGATCCAGCCCGTTCTCACGTTCGCATAGCCGCTGGCAAACCCCATGGCCAGCGTTCCCTCAAGGCCGAGGCGTAGCGCCGCCGCGTTCACAAGCTCTACATATACATAGAGGGCTTCCGTTGTGCGGTAGTTTTTCTCCGGGAACTTCTCCCGGAACTCCCGCAGGTTCTTCACGAGATACATCGGATAATAGGTTGGAGAGTAAACCGAAACGGACTTAGTCGGACTCCCAAGCGGCTCGCGCGTTATCGTTTCCCTGGAAATTGTTCCGAGCATGAAATCATCCCCGCAGTAATCCCCCGTATCCCCGCAAAGAGCCAGGGAGACCCTTATTTTCTCCCATTCTTCTCTGGCAACCTCGCTCGCTCGCTCTATCTCGCTGGCTGTCTCGTCGGCTAAGACGAGTTCTTCAAGTGAAGGCATCTCGAATGAAAATTCTCCTGCGCTTCAATATACATACACGAGGGAATTTATCAAAAAAGCGCCCAGACAAAAGTCCTTCCCTCTCCTCAGAGGAAACCCCGGAGGTTTTTACTTGACTGGAAAATCACCTGGAGATGTTTTTTCAGGGATAAATTCGGAAAAAGTCTTGCATATCAGCGTGTTGCGTAACAAGTTTTTACTTGACTGGAAAATGCGATTTTCCCGCGAATTCAGAGAACATCCAAATTATTCGAAATACTGTAAATTGCGGTTCCAGGAAAATCGCAGACATTACATATTCTCTGATAAACTGTATAATCTGTTAAATGAGGTATCAGTCGCCGAGTAAGAAGCCGAGAATTTCTAGTTTTTTTGCGAAACGGCCTGTGTTTATTAACACCAGATTTCTGAAAGGGCGGTTGTGACTATCTTTGAGGCGGATACGACATGGGCTATTCTGAAGAAACTCTTGCCAAGCTGGCGCGGAAATTGTGCGACTTGCCTTCTGAAACGGAGTGGGTGGAATTCAAACACAATGCCGCCGACCCTGAAGATATAGGGAAATATATATCAGCTCTCTCAAACGGAGCCGCTCTCAATGGCCAGTCCCACGGATACCTCGTCTGGGGAATCGAGAACTGTACACATAAAATTCTTGGCACTAATTTTGACCCCGGAAAAGCAAAAGCCAAGAACCAGCCGTTGCAGCACTGGCTGCTTTCCATGCTTAAACCCGAAGTTCCGTTCCGTTTCCTAACAGTGAATATTGATGAAAAGAAAGTTGTGGTGCTTGAAATTGGCAGGGCGACCAGTCATCCAGTCAGTTTCAAAAATGTTGAATATATCCGCATTGATAAAGTCACGCGCCAGCTCACGTCATCGCCTGAACGCGCCCGCAGGTTGTGGAGAATATTCAGCGAAAGACCTTTTGAGAGATTATCTGCGATGGAACAGGTTGATGATGAGACCGTTCTGCAGATGCTCGATTACCCGGCCTATTTCGACCTTCTGAAGAAACCTATTCCCGAGGGCAGGTCGAACATACTCAGCGAACTAAAGAGCAGTCGGCTGATTGTCCAGCATGATATTGAGGGTTGGAACATAACCAATCTGGGAGCGCTGCTTTTCGCCAGAAGCCTAAGCGACTTTCCGGATCTCAAACGGAAAGCTGTTCGGGTAATCAAGTACAAGGGCACAGACCGTAGGGAAACGGACCGGGACCGAACCGGGGACACGGGGTACGCGACCGGATTTAGAGGTCTTGTGGAATATATAGACGCGCTGCTTCCCTCACATGAAATCATTGAAGGGGGAATCAGGAATACGGAACGCATGTTCCCGGATCTGGCCGTGCGGGAGCTGGTGGCGAACGCCCTTATTCATCAGGATTTCTCAATCACCGGAACCGGTCCGAAGGTCGAAATATTCGATGATCGCATTGAGATAGCAAATCCCGGAGAACCGCTGATATCAACCGATCGCTTTGTTGATGCCCCTCCGCAGTCCCGCAACGAATCGCTGGCATCATTGATGAGGCAGTTTGGAATCTGCGAGGAACAGGGCAGCGGCATTGACAAAGTTGTATTTGAAGTCGAACACGCGCAGTTGCCGGCTCCGCTTTTTGACGCGCCGCCCGATGCTACCCGAGCTATTCTTTTCTCGCGGAAAAAGCTGGCGGATATGGATAAATCCGACCGAATCCGCGCCTGTTACCTTCATGCCTGCCTCAAGTGGGTAAGTAATGAACGCATGACCAACTCCTCCCTGAGAGAAAGGTTCGGCATTAAAACCAATAACAGGGCAATGATATCACGTATTATCAAAGATACCGTTGACGAAGGTTTGATTGTACCGGAGAACGCGGAAGCCGGCCCCAAGTTCATGCGCTATGTCCCGTCTTGGGCCTCGAGTTCATCATGAGAGAACAATCGGAATTTTTACTTGACTGGAAAATCACCTGGAGATGTTTTTTCAGAGCTGAATTCGGGAAAAGTCTTGCATATCAGCGTGTTGCGCAACAAGTTTTTACTTGACTGGAAAATGAGGTTTTTCCGCTGCCGTATCTCAATTCGGCCAGCTTCATACGATGTATCCGGACTATAAACACAGCAGCAGGTCCTTCAACAATGCTCCCACGCGGAGGATTCCAATACGCAGTGGGTATATACAAAAAAGCGCCTAGGGCAAAAACCTTTCCCTCTCCTCAGGGGACGGTACCCGGCATGCATCCCTTTTTCCGAAAATACTGTAGCGGTTCCTCGATACGATCCCGTAGAGATAGTCTTTTACAGGCCGGGGGACATATATCAGAAGCGCGGGAAGTGTCCAGAGACTTCCAAGTCTCTTAAGTACCAGCAAAACCGCGTCAGCTCCCTCGTAAACCCCTTCTTCATCAGCGTAGGCCATCTTCCAATCGCGCGGGGGTTCGTCCTGATACAGAGAGAACTCAACGGCCGTTTCTCCCTGCACGGGGGAAAAAAGTATTTCCCGGCGTACATCCGCCCACATTACGAAATCGACGAACCTGTTGCAGAACCCGCACACGCCGTCAAAAAAAATCACAGGTTTTTCTGATCCTGGAATCTCTATCTCCCGTTTACGTAAGCTCCCGTATCAGGGTTTCATGCTGGGGAAATCTCAGCAGAAGGCTCTCCTGCGCGCCCAGTTCGAAATCCTCGAGCTCAAACCCGGGGGCCATCGTAGTTCCCATAAAAGCGTACCCGTACTCTCCCTCCACCACCATTGCGCCCTGCCAGGTTCCCTTTGGAATCACAAGCTGAGTTCTCTGGCCGGAGGGAAGATTATCTCCCATGAACACTATCCTCGATTCTCCCGTAGGATAGAGAAGCAGCATCTGGACGGGATCACCGAAGTAAAAATGGAAAATCTCGTCCGAATTCACCCTGTGCATCTTGGAATTCGCCTCCGAGGTTATAAGGTAGTAAATAGCGGTTGAAAGATTGCGGTCTTCTCCGGCCATTTCCTCGCTTCTGTAAGTTTCTTTGTAGTATCCTCCCTCGCCGGGAAGCTTTTTCAGACCGAGTCTCTGTATAAGGTGATCGGCTTTCATGGATTTTCCTCCAGCAAAATTGTTAAAATCAAAGCAGCCATATAATATAATACGTCAGGACGATTTCACCATACAAAAACGGGGGATATTAAAATGTCAGAAGAAGACACAAAGCCGCAAGAGGAAACAGGGTCGGAAGAAGCAGTAGCAGACAACTTCATGAACTCCATAAACATGGCCTTTAACCTCGGAGTAGCGGCCCATCAGGAGTCCGGCCAGTCAAAAAGCGTCGTGGAGATAGCGACCGAGCTCGGAAACCAGATATACCAGAATTTCGCACAGGCGTACGGCGGCGAGATAAACGAGTCCTTTCTCAAGGCAAACACCGAATATTTTCTCCAGATAGCGCTTATGGGATACATAATCCCCGGGGTGTGCGCTTTCGATAATGACTTCAAGGAGAAGTTCTTCGCTCTTGTCTACGCCAGAGCCAAGCAGAACCAGCAGAGACAAAGCGGAGGGGAACCCCAGGGCGGAAGCAGGATAATAACCTGAGTGCGCCTGCGGCCCGAGGCTCATGAAAAAAGTTCTAGGCGGCAGGGAAAAAGTAAAAGTTGCGGTTGCCCAGACGGCTCCCGTGTTCATGGACAAGGAACGGACTCTTGAGAAGGCCTGTCGCGTGATAAGGGAAGCGGGAGATAACGGAGCGGAGCTTATAGCATTCCCCGAGGCATTCATTCCAGGCTACCCGGCCTACTACACAGTCGGCTACGAAACCCCGCCGCATGACTGGACGGATTTCATGATCGCGCTTCAGGACAACTCCATAGTGATTCCCGGAGACGACACCGAGATGCTCGCAGAGGCCGCCCGGGCGGCCGACGCTCACGTGGTAATAGGCTGCAACGAGCTTGACGACCGCAAGGGAAGCCGCACCGTTTACAACTCTCTTCTTTTCATGTCACGAGAAGGCAAGGTGCTCGGCAGGCACAGAAAGCTCATGCCCACCTACACGGAGAGAGTCTACTGGGGCCAGGGAGACGGAAGCGACATAACCACCTACGACACCGACATAGGAAGAATAGGGGGACTTGTCTGCTGGGAGAATCACATGGTTCTCGTAAGGGCCGCGATGGTTCACAGCGGACAGGACTTCCACGTGGCGGTGTGGCCGGGGAACTGGAGGAGAGGAGACGACAAGTTGCTTGCCGCCGAAACGGAAGATCCCGGAGCAGGGTGCACGGTGCAGGCGCTCATAAGGGTTCACGCGTTTGAATCGGGAGCGTTCGTGCTAAGCGCCTGCGGTTATCTTGACGACGATGATTTCCCGGAAAGATGGCACTATGTGCGCGACGGGGACCACATGAATTATGACTGGGCTCGAGGAGGAAGCTCCATCGTCAACCCAGCCGGCAGATATCTTTTTGAACCTCACTTCGAAAAAGACGCGGTACTCTACGCCGACTGCTACGCAAACCAGATAAAGGCGGTGAAGGCGGTGTTCGACTCCCTGGGCCACTATTCAAGGTGGGACGTGGCCAAACTTCTCATCGACAGGGAGAAACGGGAACCCGTTGCGGAAAAAACCGCGGGACTTCGGATATCCTCCCAGGAAATAAAAAGAATTTCAGACGAGTACGGGGTTTCCGAGGACAAACTTGAGGCAATCGCAGAAGAGCTTGAAAAACTTTTTGACTGAGAATAAAAATCTTAGCCGGCGCTAAAACGCCCCGTTTTGTCTTTAAGTGTAATTCCGAGTCGCAATCGGTTCATCTTTTGAGAATGTCCGCTTTTACGTCCCGGTCATTGCGTCGGAGAGCTGAAGAACCTGTTTTTCCGCGTGGTAAGAACTTCTGACGAGCGGTCCCGCTTCCACGTGCGGGATACCGATTATTTTCTCCCCGTAGTCTTTAAGAGATTCGAATTCGACGGGATGATAGAACCTTGATACCGGTATATGGTCGATAGTGGGCTGCAGATACTGTCCTATGGTAACTATGTCGCAACCTGCGCGCTTGAGATCCTTAAGCGTTTCGACGATCTCTTCGAAACTCTCCCCAAGACCGACCATAATGCCTGACTTGGTAAGCATCCCGGGCCTTCCCATCCTCGCGGACAGCGAAAGAAGTTCAAGAGATCTGCCGTAGACCGCCTGCGGCCTCACGGACCTCGTTCTTCCCGACTGAGTTTTCTGGGGAAGAGAGTAGAGTCTCGGAACGGTTTCAATATTATGATTCAAAACGTCGGGAGATGACGCTATCACTTTGTGAATCGCCTCGTGTTCCCCCTTGAAATCCGGGATCAGAACTTCGATCTTTACCCCCGGGGATGTCTTTTTTACCTCGTTTACAGTCTGCGCGAAGATACAGGCGCTTTCGTAGTTCCTGTCATCCCTGTTTACCGAAGTTATAACTACATGTGTAACCCGCGCGTTGTTTTTCCGAAGCTCCGCGACCGCCGCAGCCACCCTGGCGGGTTCTTCCCAGTCGAGTTCGCCGCCTTTTCCTGTTTTCACATGGCAGAAGCCACAGCTTCTCGTGCAGACATCCCCCAAAATCATGAAAGTGAGCGTTCCGGCTCCCCAGCATTCCCCTATGTTCGGGCACTTCGCTTCCTCACACACGGTGTGAAGGCCAAATTCACGCACCAAGTTCCTGAGCTTGGTATAATTCGGGCCGCTTGGGATTTTGGCCTTTATCCATTCGGGTTTTTTGCGGGTCCCCGTACGGCCAGACATCCGGGTTTCAGTGGTGGCAGACCTCATTTCGGCGTTTTGAACAGATCATGGGAAGAAGGCTGTTCCTGATAGCCGGCAGGCTTGTTCTGCAGAAGCTCCACCTCCAGCTTCCCGACTTTTTTCTCGAGATCTCTCACGGTTTCCCTGCTTTGCTTCAACTCGGACTTTGTGGAATGGCCTCTTGCAAAAGTCAGCAGAAAAAAAACAAACGCGCCCAGAAGAAACGAAGCTCCTATTATCCCGGCATTGTAAACCGCCCACGTATTCTTAAAAGAGAAAAACCCCAGTTCGACTCTGAACACCTGCGTGGCTATCTCAAGGTTCTGAATGAAGAAAACGGCTAGAAAACAGCATACGATCAGGAGAAAAAATCTTTTTACGTGTTTCATCGGTTGTTTGAAAAACGGTTTCGCCAAACCAGCGCGGTCCGCCAAGCGGCACTGCATTTTAGAATATCGGTTTTTGGAGAAAATACCAGCCGAACCAAGCTGCCGCACATCTACTGCAAGACGAAAGTTGATATGGAATAAGGGGGAATTTCGGTCAGTAAACCACGTCGGCTATGTAGTAAAGACCGAAGCCGGTTCTCACGGGAGAGACAAAAGTCACGCGCTCAGAAAGAGTTTCGGGGAAAACGAAATCAAGCAGCGTTTTTTTCTTCATGGGATACTCCCTGATCCACGAATCCTCATCCAGACCCCCCAGCTCCCTCGCCTCGGCAATCGCGTCCTCAAGAGTCCCGATGCGGTCAATCAGGCCGAGTTCCCTCGCCTGGCTTCCGATGAATATCTTTCCGTCGGAAAGCGAAGCGACTTTCGCCGGGAGGAGGTTCCTTCTTTCGGAAATCATGCCCTTGAACTGGGAGTGGGCATCGTCTATGAGAGTCTGCAGGTAAGCCTTCTGCGCCTCGGGCATTTTGCGAAGCGGCGAGCCAAGATCCTTGAACTCCCCGCTTTTTATCACCTCGACTTCCACCTTCGCCCACTTAAGCAGCTGCTCGTAACTTGCGAACTGCGCTATCACGCCGATGCTCCCGGTCACGGTGCCGGGATTGGCATAAATCGTGGCCGCCGCGCAGGTGATATAGTAACCCCCAGAGGCGGCAACCGTTCCCATGCTGGCCACAACCGGCATCGCTTCGCCCAGGCTTCTGAGTTCCTCGTATATTTCCTGGGAGGCGGCGACTGATCCTCCCGGGGAATTTACCCTCACCACGACAGCCTTTACGGAATCGGCCTCGCGTATTTTTCTTATGCTTTTAATATAGGGGGCGGAGTCCATTATTATGCCGTCGATGTTCACCACCGCCACTCCGTCCCCGCCGGGGTTCCGGCCATGATCGGAGATCAGCACTCCTATGAGAATTCCCGCGAAACCGATAAGAAAGATGACCAGAAGCGAGAGGAAGGTCTTAAGAAAGAAATTCGGGTCGAGGACTCTCACTTCGCCACCCCTCAGTCAAGGGCCTTGAGCTTTTCGTTCAGGATGTCCCCGAGCTTGGAGGAACTTTCCCGCTGGGAAGACACAAAGTCTCTCATCGTGTCTTTTTCCTGTTTCTTTTCAAGCCTTCTGCGGCTGAGATTCACCTGATGCTTGGGCTTGTTAAAACCCGTGACCAGACCGCTTATCTCGTCTCCAACCTTGATGGATCCCCTGCTGAACTCATCGTCATTAAATTCGCGGATGGCGTAAAATCCCGTTACGTCGTCGGCAAGCGCCACGGTGACGCCGCTTTCGAGAATTTCCTCTATCTTGGAGGTGACCACGGTTTCGTTCACCTTGTAGTCCCGGAGCACCTTGTTCCACGGATCCGGGGTGAGCTGCTTGACTCCAAGCCCGATTTTTCTCTGTCTCGGGATGACATTCAGCACAACAAGTTCTATTTCCTTACCCACGTCTTGGCTTGAGAAAACCTCAAGGGGGCTGACTTCCCCCTCCCACCTCAGATTTTCCGGTCGCACGAGCCCGACCATGTCCGGGGCAACTTCGACAAAAACCCCGAGTTCCGTGACGTTTTTTATGGTTCCGCTAACCCTTGTGCTGGGAGGATTGTTCCGCTTGAACTCATCCCACGGGTTTTCCTGTATCTGCTTGAGGCTCAGCGAAATTCTTCTTTCCTTCGGCTTCACTCCCAGAACCGCAACTTCTATTTCGCTTCCGACTGAAACCACTTCGCTTGGATGACGGAAATTCTTGACCCAGGAAAGTTCGCTCACGTGCACAAGCCCCTCTATCCCGGGTTCAAGCTCGACGAACACGCCGAATTCCGCCGCGAAGACCACCTTGCCCCTGACTCTGTCGCCGATTCGGTATCTTTCCTGTATGCTCTCCCACGGGTCCTCGGTGGTCTGTTTCACCCCGAGAGTTATTTTCCCGTTTTCGATCTCAAGGCGAAGAATCTTGACCTGGATGTCCTCGCCTTCCTTGAGGACATCCCCCGGATGCCTTACCCTCCCCCAGGATATCTCTCCTATCGGCACAAAACCCTCTATGCCCCCTATGTCCACGAAAGCGCCTGCGTCAATTATCTTCACCACGTTTCCGGAAACAGTCTGATCTTCCGATATGGTGGCAAGCGTCTCCTTCTTTTTCTCCTCCCTCTCCTCTTCGAGAATCGCCCTTCTCGACACCACTATCCCGTTATCGTTGTTCTGAATAATGCGGGTTTCGATCGTCTGGCCTACCATCTCGTCAAAATCCGCGACCGGCCGCAGGCCGACTTGGGAACCGGGAAGAAACACCTTGAAGGGGGTATGCCGCCCTATATCGCAGTTAAAACCACCCTTAACTCTGTTTAGAATCTTAGTGACGACCGGTTCTTTGTTCTTGAACTTCTCCTCGATCGCCCTTTTTTCTCTGATCTGGTCTGCTTTTTGTTTGGAAGCCCTGACGGTGTTCGGGTTAGGTCTTTCGACAAGAACCTCTATCTCCGAACCCACAGAGACTTCATATTCGCCATCTTTGTTTAGAAATTGATTTATGGGAACTATGCACTCGAACTTAAACCCGAGGTCTATGAAAACAGCATCAGAATCAACCCTTATGACCCTTCCTTTCGCTATTTCCCCGTTCTCGGGCTCGCTCAAGCGCGATTCCATACTTTCATCAAGTAACTCCTCAAAGCTTTTCTCGTTAGAATCCGTAATACCATTATCCTGAGTCATTTTGTTTAGCCGCCTTTGCCATAAGTCTTTTACTGATAAAGGCAATGTTACATGAAAACTGTCTAAAATGAAAAGAGCATCGGGAAAGAAAAAATTGTTTTCAATCGCCGCGGAGAGAAATGTCTTTTGTGCGAAGAAATATCACCGCAATCACATCTTCGGCACTCATTCGGGTCGTATCTATCACCACGGCGTCCCGGGCGGGACGAAGGGGGTTCTCTGCGCGGAGCGTGTCACGACGGTCCCTTCTGCGAAGCTCGTACTGAACATCCGAGAGGGGAATATCTCCCCGTTTGTTTTGAAGAAATCTCCTTTTCGCTCTCTCGGCGACCGTAGCGTCGAGATAGAATTTATACCTTGCCCCGGGAAAAACATAGGTTCCCATATCCCTTCCCTCGGCAACTATGTTTTCCCCTTCCCCGATCTTTCTCTGAATGCCGATGAGAAATTCCCTTACTTCGGCAAGCTCCGCGAGTTCGGAGGAAAGGGAAGAGATCTTCTCCGTCCTTATAAGTTTCGAGACGTCACGCCCGTCAAGAAAAACACGGCCATCCGGAGAGAATTCCACCGTAGTTCCGGAAAGCGGCCGCAAGAGCGAAGCGGGATCGCTGGGGTCAGCTTCCGCCTCGCTTACCTTAAGCGCCACGGCCCTGTACATGGCGCCCGTGTCAAGACACGAAAAACCGAGCAGGTCGGCCACCCGTCTGGCGACGGTGCTTTTCCCGACCCCCGAAGGTCCGTCTATGGTAACGATATTGTCGCCGTCTCCTTTCATCTGGAATCTGTAAGAGTCTCGAAAAGCGGGAAGAATTCAGGAAACGAAATGGAAACGCATCCGGCGTCCCCGATTACCGTCTCCCCCCGGGCCCGCGTGGCGGCGACGGCAAGAGACATGGCGACCCGGTGGTCTCCGCGGCTCTCGCATCGGGCCCCGCGAAGTTCCCCAGTGCCGTTTATAATCATGCCGTCCGGCGTTTCGCTTATGTCCGCGGCAAGTTTCGAAAGCTCGCCCGTTATTGCGCTTATCCTGTCGGTTTCCTTTACCCGAAGCTCCCCCGCGCCGCTTATCACCGTTTCGCCCTCGGCAAAACACGCTGCCACGGAAATAACCGGAAGCTCGTCTATGGCCCGCGACACCGACTCTCCCTCTATGCGCACGGCGCGAAGCGCGCCATGGCGGGCAACCAGATCCCCTACCGGTTCCCCGCAGCACCGGCGGCGGTTCTCAACGGAGATATCGGCCCCCATTTCCCACAGGATATCGAGCACCCCGGTTCTAAGGGGGTTAAGCCCGACATTTTTTACCATGATTTCCGATCCCGGGTTCAGAAGCGCGGCGACGATAAAAAAAGCCGCCGATGAGATGTCTGAGGGGATTTCAAGCTCGGTTCCCGAAAACTCCGCTCCCCGGCTTACCGAGACACGTGTTCCGCTTACCTGCACCGGAACTCCGAAATGGCGCAGCATCCTTTCGGTGTGGTCCCGGGTTCTTTCGAGTTCCGTCACGCTGGTACTTCCCGCGGCATAGAGTCCCGCGAGCAGAATCGTGGATTTTACCTGCGCGCTCGCCACGGGGGACCGGTAATCTATTCCCTGAAGTTCCGAGCCTGTTATGTGAAGCGGAAGGACCTCTCCCGATATCCCGGCCCCCATGCTGCGAAGCGGGACAGTCACTCTGGACATGGGACGGCGGCGCAGGGAATCATCCCCTGTAATGGTCGAAGGGAAGCTCTGGGCGCTCAGGACTCCCGTAAGCAGCCTGGCGGTGGTTCCCGAGTTCTCAGCGTCTATAGCCCCGCGGGGCTCCCTGAGGCCGAAAAGCCCCCTTCCCGCAATTTCCACTCCTCCCGCGCCTACTTCCACCCCAACCCCCATGCTTCTAAAAGCGTTCGCCGTGGCAAGGGTGTCCCGGGAAGCGAGAAACCCGCTCGCCCTGGTCTTTCCCCGCGCGAGCGAGCCCAGAATGACCGCTCTGTGGGAAATGGATTTATCGCCGGGAGGGGTTATCTCTCCGGCAAGCGTGCGGGGTTTTTCCTTGAGTGTGAAATCGGACATCTTCTGACTGAGAATTATATACCTAACTCGGCAAAACAATATATAATATTACCGCAAGGCGCAGTCTTTTACCGAACACGCGGGATGAAAACGGAAGAGAAAAACATATTCGGCGAGGATCTGAGAGAGTGCGGCACCGATCCAATGACCGGATTTTTCAGGGACGGCTGCTGCAGGGCGGCGGTCGAGGATGTGGGGCTTCACCTGGTCTGCGCGGAGATGACGGAGGAATTTCTCGAATTTTCGAAGTCCAGGGGAAACGACCTCATAACCCCCCGTCCCGAGTTCGGTTTTGAGGGGCTAAAGCCCGGAGACAGGTGGTGTCTTTGCGCGCTTCGCTGGAAAGAGGCGCTTGAGGGCGGCGTGGCTCCCCCGGTTTTCCTGCAGTCGACTCATGAATCGGTACTCAGGATCATTGATCTCTCCGACCTTAAAAAACACGCGGTCGACGTATCCTGAACCTTTCAAGCCGACACACTTGACTCTTCATTTTTTATGGCCCCCTTGTTTGAACCTGCTGTGCGGCCCTGAAGCCCGCATACGCCATCTTGAACTTCACTGTTGCCTGCCATAACTTCTTCGTACCCGGAAGAGGCTGCTGCTTGCTGGGTCTGAATCCAGCGTACCTCGCAAAATCTATCACGTAAGTGCGCATGTCGGGCATTTCATCAGGCTTGTTCTTTATTATTCCCTCATACAGAAGCAGGCTGTACATAGCATTTATCTCTTCCTCCCCCACTACATCACGGGCCGGAATGTCCGGCTTCTCTCTCGCCATCCTCTCAAGATCAAACACCCTGTACGCAGTGACAACGTCAAACGCAAGACACTTGCGCAGATCATCCGCGCAATCAAATCTCCTTTCCTTTATTCCGGTTCCCGTCTTAAGAGCTTTAAAATACTCTTCTATACTCCACCTGGCCTCATACCACTTAACTGTACGCACCGCATCCTCCGCAGTTTCATCCCCTTCCGTGGCAAGCAGAACCCAGTGAAGACCTTCCTTCCCGCTCGGAGGATCAGGCTCAAAAGCGCTTACCGCGAGCATATCAAGCGGTTTCGCGTCTGCCCCCTCTTTCAAGGGAGCCACAAGCCTCACCCTGGATGCGCGTATCTCAAGTGTTACCTCCCGACTCTTACGTTTCCTCTTCCCTCCGCACGCGTCCACTTCTATCTTCCTTCTGGCAAGCACCGGCCTGCTATTAATGTGCTTCCACAGATTCTCTGTCTTCTCCCCCACCGCAACACGCCGATTGTGTCCCTTTTTTGAACGTACCAAAAGACCGTCCCCTCTGTGCACCCCCTCCCGAAGAAGTTCCCACATGTCCCCCTCTCTGTCGCAGACAGTAATCACGCGGGTCCCCTCGCACGCACCCTCAAGCTCCCGAGCCTTGAGCAGCCCCTTTATCCACCTCCTGCTCTCCTGCTTCTTGTTACTCTTGCCAACTGCCCTCACTTCGGCGTCAAGCTCGTAAACCCCCAAAGGACGCTTCCCCTCCGTTACCGCCAACCCCACATGAACAAACAGCCCTTTACCCTTCCCCCCTATGCTCACAAGCCCACTGGTCCCCTCATGCCCGCTGTAATTAACCGTAGTGGTATCCTGCACCGCCAGAACCACTCTCTCCATACGACACCGGCTCACCGCGGCTTCCGTGTGAGGTTCAAGTATATGTTCCATCGCAACCCTCTTGTTCGACAGCAACCTGTACATCCCCCTCTGCTCCGCTTCTCCCGGGAAAACCACAGGCAACGGCTCCTTGGGGTTATCGGCCCACCTGCGCCCCATATATATTATACGATCCCTCACTCGACCGTCGGGATGAGAACTGCGTCCGTACTCCACATCCGCCCAGTCAGCATCTTCTGCGTAATAAGGTTCCGGCGTCTGTCCGATTGCCCGGCGGGGTTCTTTATGCAAAACCTTCTTCCACCCCCGTAAAATGGGTTTCATCCATACCGTCTTGCTCTCCGTTATCCCCCCGCTCGCGGGACGCCCCGAAGTCTTCTCTTCACACATCTCCCACCCCGCGGCCCTGTAACTGCTCCCCTCATGATCACTCGATATGTAGGTGTATGCCATCACAGGTTCCGTACCGTGAATATCCTTCCAGTCCACCCCCACTCGCGAAATTGCCAACGACAACGCACAGGACGCCAGATTCTTTACCCGTACCCCCGGAAGCAGAAGAAAACGGTGGTTGTTTATCACCAGACCGAGATTCTCCACCCGCGCCTCCGTACTCCACCCTATCCACTTGTCCCGCGCCCCCTGGTGCCAGCTTGCAGCGCAAAAACCTATGCCTCCCACGCGTCCATGATTCCCGGTGGTTATCCAGTAGGATATCTGCTTGCCGGGAACCCTGCTCCACCCCTCGGGATGATGAGTCTGCATCATCTCACGCCACAGCTTCTTCTCCTTTCCCTCCACGGGTTCAAGAGAAACTTCTCCCAGAGATTCAAGAGTACAGATCACATTGTTGTCCGGGTAGTCTGTGCGAAGCGCCGGGGTCTTGCTTCCGGAAATCATCCCCTTGGGCAGGGACACGGGGGCAGGCAGACTGACTCCGGCGGCTTTCGCTATCTCGGGAAGATTCTTGCGTGCGGACGCCAGACACAGCTCTCCCTGGGAGTTGCGCCAGTTGTCCCTCTCGCAAAGCCCCATCGCCAACCCGTAGCGTGTCTGCTCAGGGTCTGCCGCAGCTTTTTTGAACCACTCTATGCTGTCTGCTGAAAAATGACGTAGTCCTATCCGCACACCAGTACATATACCCAGCCAATACTAAAGAGTCAAGTGTGTCGGCTTGAAAGATCCTGAACCTTGATTACCCTGAATTTGCGTATAATCTTCGTTCTGTGAAATATCTTGTACTCCAAGGCGACGGCATGCCCGACCACAAGCTCCCCGAGCTCGAGGGCAGGACTCCGCTTGAAGTCGCCGACACTCCCAACCTTGACGCGATCGCCAAGCGGGCCGAGATTTTCGGGATCGCAAAGACCATTCCGGACCCTCTCCCTCCGGGAAGCGACGTGGGAAACCTGGCGGTGCTGGGCTACAATCCCACGAAATACTACACGGGAAGATCCCCCCTTGAAGCCGCGAGCATTGGGATTTCCCTCGGGGAAACGGACGTCACGGTGAGATGCAATCTTGTAACTCTCGCGGAGAGAAACGGCCGGACGGTCATGGAGGACTACAGTGCCGGGCATATAACGGACGATGATGCGGCCGGGATAATCGAAGATCTGAAAAAAGAGTTCGACGGGGCGGAGTTCTCCCTAAGCCAGGGGGTAAGCTACAGACATCTTCTGCTCTGGCGCGGAGGAAACAGCGGTATTCAAACGACTCCGCCTCATGACATTTCCGGAAAGGAAATCACTCCCTGGCTTCCTTCGGGAGACGGGGCGGAGAAACTCCTCGGTCTCATGGAGAGATCCCGGAGAATACTCAAAGACCATTCCGTGAACAAGAAAAGAAGAGCCGAAGGGAAAAACACCGCGGACTCCATATGGCTCTGGGGCGAGGGGACAAGACCCGACATGCCGTCTCTTCAGGAGCTTTACGGAATCACCGGGTCAGTTGTATCGGCGGTCGACCTCGTAAAGGGAATAGGAGTATTCGCCGCGATGGAAGTGATCGAGGTTCCGGGAGCGACCGGGTACCTTGACACCAATTACGCGGGAAAGGTGAGCGGCGCTATCGAGTCGCTGCAACGCGTGGACCTCGCAATGATCCACATAGAGGCAACGGACGAAACGGGTCATGTCGGAGACGCCGGCCTCAAGATACAGGCGATCGAGGATTTTGACCAAAAGGTAGTAGGGCCTGCACTCGCGGGGATGGAGCAGTTCGGCGAATACAGGGTGCTTGTACTCTCGGACCATCCCACCCCCATAGATCTCAGGACTCACTCGAACGAACCCGTTCCATTCGCCATACTTGATTCCGCGAACCGCTCGGTAAAGCATGACTCTCTTGTTTATACCGAGGACTGCGCCGCGGCAAGCGGAGTCTATGTAAAAGAAGGCTGGAGGCTATTGGGAACGCTTGTCGCCAGGTAGGAAGAAAGCGCCTCAGAGATAATACTTGAGCCCGACCGTGAAGATCCAGCTGTCTGTGTCGCCCACTCCGAAATCGGTCGTAAGCGGCGTAACGCCGTCGGTGCGTATGGGTTCGTGGCATCTGCTCCGCGTCCAGGACAAGTCGTCAGGGAAGTGTCAAGGGGGATTTGGACAAAAAACGCCTGACCTTCTCAAAAAATAGCTTTTTTGAGAAAAAAGGGAAATAACAATGCTGCCGGATCTTTACAAAACTACACAGCGGATCGATTTCGAAACCCCCGCCATTCTAAAACCACTGGTAATAGCAAACCGGTATTTGTGAGAACTCAAGGGAGCATGTACTGGCATACCAAATCAGACTATTCTCATTTCCACACTTTGTATGCAGGAATCGCAGGACAGCTCAGCCATAGAAAATATTGTTACTACACAGGATGCATTATACAAATTCCAGTTGCAACCCACAATCAACGACCAAGTCGCTAAAGAGGTTCACAATTATACTGAGGCCCTTAGCCAAGGTTTTTACATCGTGCGTCAACAGAAGGCTATCAGTCTCGGTACAATTCAATCTATTCAGCAAATTGTTTTAGAGAATAAAGAGGGTTTCCGACACATGAGTGGAGAGGGTGAAGTCGTCATCATGAACACACAAACTCGTGAGGTAATCTATACTCCCCCAAAACCTCAAGAATTAAAACTCCTGCTGAATGATCTAGAAAAATTCATTAATGACAGACAGTCCTGTCCTTTAGATACTCTGATAAAAATGGCACTTATTCATCATCAGTTTGAAAGCATACACCCTTTCTATGATGGCAATGGCAGGGTCGGACGCATTATCAATATCCTCTACCTGATTCTAAATCAGCTTCTTGATACCCCGATTTTATACCTCAGTCGTTACATTAACCATAACAAGGAAGATTACTATCGCCTGCTACAGGAGGTACGGGACAAAGACAAATGGGAGGAGTGGGTTATTTATATGCTTGAAGGTGTTTCTCTTACAGCACAAAGCACCTTATCGTTGATAGAGGAAATAAAAATTCTACTACAAAAACAGAAACACAAAATTCGTAACGACTTGCCGAAAATCTACAGTCAAGACTTGCTTAATAACCTGTTTAAGCATCCCTACACCAAAATTCAGTTTCTCGTGGACGACCTAAATATATCGCGAGCAACAGCTACACGTTACCTAGAAGCATTAAACCAGAAAGGTATTCTGGAAAAACAACGACTGGGGCGCGAAAGTTATTATCTTAACCAAGAGTTGATTAATCTGTTGTTCAACATTCCTCAAATAAGCAAAACAGAGAATAATTCAGAAGCCTCTGCCCGTATTCCAGTACAATCCGTCTAATCTCACATATAACAACCTTCACAAAACAGATTAAAGTCAAAAGAATGTGTAACAAAGTACGGTATATAATCCCCATACTTTCTCCTTTGTATCTCTCAATTCAAGAACCGTTCACGTCCAAAGAATACCCCTGAAGCGAGAAAAACTACGTCTTTTTTATCTCTTCCCAGATCTCGTCCATCTGCTCCATGGAAAGAGTACTTATCTCTTTTTCCCCGGCCCGTGCTTTCTCTTCGAACCGGGAGAATCTCTCTATGAACTTCTCGACGGCCCCATGAGACGTAGTCTCGGCGTCGATGTCAAGATGTCTTGCCAGATTCACGACGGAAAAAACAAGATCTCCCCACTCCTCCCGGGACCTGTTTTTCTCTCCGGCATCCATTTCCCGCTCAAGCTCAAGCAGTTCCTCCTTTACCTTGGCAAAAGCCGAGGAAATGTCGCTCCAGTCAAACCCGGCGCGGGCCGCTTTCTCGCCGACCCTCTGCGCCCTCATCAAAGAGGGCATGGCTCTCGGTATTTCCTCCAGATCGGCCTTCCCTTTTTTCTCCTTGAGCTTCTCGGCGTTCCAAGTCCTTAAGGCCTCCTCAGCGTCCTTGGCTTTTTTCTCGCCGAACACGTGAGGGTGCCTTCTTATGAGTTTGTCGTGGAGCCTCCGGGTAACATCGCCTATGCCGAATTTCCCCTCTTCGCTTGCTATCTGGGAGATGAAGACAACCTGAAAAAGGAAATCTCCAAGCTCCTCTACGAGTCCGTCCGTGTCCCCAAGCTCTATTGCCTGTATTACCTCGTAGGCCTCCTCGAGAACGTACGCCCGAAGCGACTCGAGCGTCTGCTCCCTGTCCCATGGACAGCCTCCCGGAGCGCGCAGACGCCCCGCAAGCGAAACTATATCGTCAAAAGTCTTTTCCTCTTTCATAGCTCCTGGGGCACCCTAGACCCGGAATTTCTTCGAACACCGGGTCAGGTTCCGGTTTCCGTCCCGCGTGACCAGGACCACGTCCTCTATCCTTACTCCCCCGAGACGCCCGTAGTAAAGACCGGGCTCCACGGTAACAACATTTCCCTCCTTAAGAATCTCGTTTCCGGGGCCGATTCTCGGCGGCTCATGGATGTCAAGCCCCAGACCGTGGCCCGTGGAATGTATGAACCCCTCGGGGCTTCCGGAGCGCGAAGCCGTGGTAGGAAACCCCCGTTCCGTGAAGAAATCGATTACCGCGCCGTGCACGTCCCTTGATCTCACGCCGTCTTTTATCATGGAAAGCGCGATTTTCTGACCGCGCAAAACGGTATCGTACATTCTTAGAAGTTCAGCCGAGGGCTCGCCCTTAACAACGGTTCTGGTCATGTCGCCGAAATAGCCGTTCTCCTGAGATCTCGGGAAAATATCGATCACCACCGGCCATCCGGCCTTAAGAGGACCTGATCCCTTCTCGTGGGGCATGGATCCCTGAACCCCTCCGGCCACTATGGTGTTCGAAGCCAGATACCCCCGTTCGGCAAGATAGGAGCTTATGGCGGAGCGCACTATCTCGGAGGTAAGGGGTTTGCCGTCGCGGTAAAGCACGGAACCCTTCACCACTGAATCCGATATAATTGAAATGGCAATCCTCATGGCCCATGCCGTAGAGTAAAGCGCCTTCTTTATGAGTGAAACTTCCGCCGGGGATTTTCTGAGACGCCCGGGAAAAAGAAAATCCGTTTTCGCGGTCCTGACGAAAAAACCGGCTCCCCGGAGCGCGTCGGCATAGGAAACCGGAAAATATCTCTGGACAATCAGGCTCCTTATCCCTCTTTCCCTGAGAATTGCCGCGGCCACCTCTGCAATACCGGGGCTTTTTCTCCTGCCGCCGCGAATCCTGGCAGCCCACTCACCGAATGAGACGACCCTCTCTACTCTTGCCTCTTTTTTCCCCCGCTCAAGCTCAAGATCGCTTAGAACCAGCGTTCCTTCCCCGTCGTGCTCGAAAAAAATAACAGGGTCCGGAACGAAAAAACCGGTTCTGTGGTAAAGATCAGAATTGCGCTCGCTCGAATCGATTATAAAGTAGGCCGTTTTACTCACGCCGAAAACTATACAACAAACCTGGGCAGCCGGGCAAACCGGGGGCGCTTACAGCTTCCGCTTTGACACTTCCGCTTTGACAATCGTCCCCGGCGGATGTATTTTGTTACGCGGAGTGGTAAAAGAAATTTACACTGCGAGGAGGCAGAGGAAATATGTTTTCCGTAACTCCCAAAGCCGTAGATGAAATAAAAAGGCTGCTTGCCGAAGACGACATAGAAAACGCGTTTCTCAGGGTAAGGATAGTGCCCGGGGGCTGTTCCGGGTTTTCCTACGAGATGGGATTTGACGATGAAACCGATGAAGGAGACAACTTGATCGAATCCGACGGCATAAAGGTCGCCATCGACGAGATCAGCTACACCTATCTCGACGGATCGGTTCTTGATTTCAAGGACGGTCTTGAGGGAAAGGGCTTCGCGATCGAAAACCCTAACGCGACCGGTTCCTGCGGCTGCGGACAGTCTTTCACCGCATAGAAAAAGAAATCCGCAATATTCAATTTTCCCCACAAAACCTTTGCCGAATCCCGTGGCGAACCTTCGCGCGGAAGATTCACTGAGCGCTTGTAGGCCGGAAAAACGGACTTCTTAGCCGGTTTATGAGCAACAGGTCGTGGTTTTCGGGAAAACGGATTCCTTTTCGCATAAACAGATTTGATTATATAATTACGTGTAGCGGATTCGCTAAGCGGTTACCGCATGACATACCATGGCATCGACGGCAAAAATACTTCAGGCCCACGAGGAAGCAAAGAGCTTTGACAGGATAAAGTCAAAGCACCTGATCGGAACCCTCTTTACCGACTTTACTCCTTGGGACAAGCTCTACGGATTCAGAAACTTTATCCACGCTCCCTCGGGCAAGAAAATTGAGTTTGCTAACGACCCCGTCGTCATAGTGGGCACCGCAGTGTTTAAGGGTACCGGGGAGGAAGTAGCCATAATAGCCCAGCAGACTCCCTCAAGCGAAAAGGAAAGAACTACGCTTAACTATGGAATGGTAAAGGCTGACGGGTACGGACTTTCTTTGTGCATGATGGAATACGCAGAGCAGAACCGACTCAAGCTCTTCACTTTCGTCGACACTGTAGGAGGAGACCCGTACGAGTACTCGGCCGAAAAACTCCAGTCCTGGATGATCTCCTACTGCCAGTCGAAGATGATCTCCATAAGAACTAAAACGATAACCACGGTGCTCGGGCTCGGGGGAAGCGGGGGCGCGATCGCGATACAGCTGGGACACAAAAGGCTTATGCTCTCGAGAGCCGAATATTCGGTGATAACCGCCGAGGGCTGCTCCGCTATTCTTTTCAGAAGTGCGGACAAGGTCGCAGAAGCTCTTGAGGTGCTGCAGCCCACAGCGAACCACATGAAGAAATACGGAATAATAGACGAGATAGTAAAAGAGGCCCCTCTTGGAAGAAACAACTACATCCCCTCGACACTTAAGAACCTGCAGGCATCCCTGACCGCCGCCTCGAAGGAACTTGACCGCTATGACGTAAGGCACCTGCGCGAGGAACTGCGCAGGAAAATCGAGCGTTGCGGACAGATAGAAAAACAGCAGAAAATCTACCGGGGAATCTCGAAAAAAATAAAAGCCTGGCTCCCTAACTACTTCAGCGGGAAAAAAGAAATTCCGGATATCTCCGAAATGCAGATAGCCATCTACGGAGCGGAACCTCACTTCTGCAACGACGAAAAGGATGGCCAAGGAAAAATCATACGCCCCGGCTGCAAGCAACAGCTTACGAAAAAGGAGCTGCACGCGAACAATTCCTCGTGTCCTTACTGCCACCGTCCCGAAGCGCTTAGCTCCGATGACTATCTGGACTTTCTTCTGGACGAGGCGTCCTTCCACGAAATAGAACCGGGTCTTTCCCTTGAGGACGTGGATTCGGTCTACAAGTTCTTTAACTATTCGTCCTCAATACAGAAACTCGCCGGTAAAACCGACTCCAAGGATTCCCTCGTAACGGGCTACGGAACCATGTTCGGCATACCCGTGGCGGTGGCGGTCTGCGACTTCCGTTTCATGGGCGGATCAATGAGTTCCGTTTTCGGCGAGAAGATGAACAGGATCGTCAGTTACGCCATAGAAAACAGGCTTCCCCTGATAACGACAACGGTAAGCGGAGGAGCCAGGATGCAGGAAGGCACCGTGGCGCTGTATCAGATGGCGAAAACCATATCAGCGATTATGAGGCTTAAAGAAAACGGGCTTCCGAACATCTCCATACTCGGCCACCCGACAACCGGAGGAGCCCTCGCGAGCTACTCGGTACAGGGAGACTTTATAATAGCGGAGAAAAAAGCGACAATCGCATTTGCCGGGGACCGGGTTGTGAAGCTCACAAGCGGCGGACGCGGGGTCGACCCGAAAATAATGTCCTCTGAGTTCTACGAGGAAAGCGGCGGCGTTCACCTGGTGGTCGAAAGAAGCAAGATAAAACCCGCGATCTCCGGTTTGCTTAAGTTCAGGGGGTTTAAAAACAGTCTCGACACCGGGACATTTCACCAGCGTCCGGCCGGTAAGTTTGAAGATGACTGGCTCTAAAGCAGCTTCAGTCTCCTCGAAACCACGGAATAAAAAATTTAACGGCGCCGATTGACTGCCCCGCCTGCACCGTTGCCGACGGCAACGCCTCGGGCAAGCCGCGTCTTCCTCCCCCGTTCTCGGTCGAGCTTAAGAGTGCGCGTCGGATTTTTCGGAGTAGGTACCGTCCAGCCCCATTATTTTTGAAATTTCCTCCGGGGAATCAAGTATCTCCCCCTTGCCCATCTTGTAAAGAAAGTTCGCGTTGTCCCTCGGGGCGTCGCTTTTTACGTTGGGGTCGAAGAAAACCTCTTTGGTGTGAACGAGTCCCGCGCGGTTATACGAAGAGAGTTCGTACTTCATTCCCATCCTGAGCGCATCGCACGGGCAGGCCTCGACGCAGAAGCCGCAGAAAACGCAACGCATGAAATCTATGTTGTATACCTTTGGCCTTCTCTCGATTCCGTAATCGTCCGCGGGCTCGGAAACTATGGAGATAGCCTGGGTGGGACACGCGATCTCGCAGAGCTTGCACGCAACGCATCTTATCTCGCCCTCGTCATCGGCAGGCATCACGTGAAGACCCCTGTAGTTCTCGGGAAGCGCTTTTACCTCCTCGGGGTATTTCACGGTTATCGGCTGGTGATGCGTGATGTGCCTTATGGTGATCATAAGGCCCTTCAGCACCTGGGGAATGTAAAGCTTCTCCCAAAAGGAAAGCCGCGGTCGCTCAAGCACTTTTACGTTTATCGCCATAGCAACCATCTATATACCACAGAAAAGGAAAATACTGAAACCGCTAGCGGAAAAAACTGCCGCGACGGTAAAGGATGAGGACAAGCGCAAGCGCAGAACCGCAAAGAAGCCAGAGCGCGGTTTCCATGTCTCCCAGAACGAGTTTGCCCGTCCCTATCATGAAGCAGAGAAGAAAGGACACGACAAGCGACCAGTTAAAAAAGACAGAGGGGAAAACTCCCCGCCCCGGCGCAATCCCCGCTCTGCCGCGGACAGGCGACCAGAGGCCAGGAGGCCTTACCCTCGAGTAAAATTCCGAGAGTTTCCCCCAGGACTCGGGAGCGGTGGCGAAAGTGGCCGCAACCCAGCAGGCTATCGAGACGGGAACGACAAGTATCTGGTGGCGCAGTTCAAGCGGAATGCCCCTGGCCTCCGTGTAGAGAATCAGAACCAGTATGGTCGCAAGGGACGATGCAAGCGCCACTATCTCGCTCCAGGCGTTTATCCTCCACCAGAACCACCTGAGTATCAACACGAGACCGATTCCCGAACTCATTGCCCAGAGAAATATCCAGGCGTCCCCTATGTTTTTTATCTGAAGCGCCACTGCGCCCGCGATGACGGCAAGCGCCACGGTCGCGATCCTCGAGACCGCCACGTAATGGCGCTGCGGGGCGCTTTGTCGCACGAACCTCCTGTAAAGATCGTTCACGATATACGAAGCGCCCCAGTTAAGGTGCGTCGATACCGTGGACATAAACGCCGCGAGAAAGGAAACCAGCAGAAGACCCCGAAGACCCGGCGGGAGAAAATCCCTTATCATAACAAGGTAAACCGACTCGTTGTCCCCGCCTGCCACCCCGGCCGCCTCGGGAAAGATCACCACCGAAGCCAGTGCAACCAGAACCCACGGCCAGAGGCGAAGCACGTAATGGTTAAGCGCGAACCACGCCGTGCCCGCAAGGGCGTGTCTCTCATCCTTCGCGGAACAGAGCCGCTGTATGAAGTAGCCTCCGCCGTCAGCGTTGTGGGAGGACCACCAGACGACGGTCATGAAGATAAGGAAGGTGAAAAAGTCAGAGGAGAAAAACTCTTCAGTGCCAGTGGGTTCCGTGATGAACATGGAAGTCTGCTCGGGGGGAAGCTCCGCGATTTTGCTTACGAACTGTCCGTACCCTCCGACCGCGTCAGAATTTATTACCACGACCGCGAGTATGATCGTGCCGCCGAGCGCTATCGCGTACTGCACGAAGTCCGTTATCACGACCCCCCAGAGCCCCGAAAAAACCGTGTAGACAAGCACGATTCCTACGCATAGCGAAACCGCGTATATCTGCCCCACTCCGAAAAAGACCTCAAACACCTTGGTCATCGCGGTTATAACCCACCCCATCACTATGAAATTAAAAACCGTCGAGAAATAAAACGCCTTAAACCCCCGGAGAAACGCGGCGGGGCGGCCCCCGTAGCGAAGCTCTATCAGCTCGTTGTCGGTTATCACCTGCGCTCTTCTCCAGAGCCTCGAGAAAACCACTATCACGAGCGCGTGGCTGAAGATGTAGTTCCACCAGAACCAGTTCTTCCATATCCCCTCGGTCCTTATCCACCCGGTTACGGCAAGCGGGGTGTCCGCGGCGAAAGTGGTGGCGACCATCGAGGTCCCGAGAAGCCACCATGGAAGCCCGCGCCCTGAAACGAAGTAGTCCGAAAGACTCCCGGACGCCCTCCTTGAGAAATAAACGCCCACTCCCAGGGAAAAGACCAAATAGAGGCCGAGCAGCATCCAGTCTACGGCGTGGAGTTTCATGGAACTGCTTTCACCGGAAGCCTAGCCGCAGACATCCGCTCTCCCGTAAGAATCTCCGCGGCAGCTCTGCCCGCCTCGCGCGAGGAATCAAAAAGCGAGATCACGGTATCGAAAAAAGAAAACTCGGCCGCCGGATAGGGAGAGCCGAAGGTAAGCAGAATTTTTTCACCCGGAAAGGATGAAAGACCGTTTACGTAATCGGCTATCGCCGGGGGAACAATGCAGTTCTCCGTCCAGCCCGCCGGGGAGGCGGATAAAACGCATACGAGCGAGGAAGCATTCTCCCCTTGGGGCGGCTCGGGCCAGCAAAAACTCCCCCCAATCGCCACTTCTCCCTCGGAGAACCCCTCGCGAAGCCCGGCCAGCAGCTCCTCCGTATCTTCCCTGCCAAAATGAAAGACCGAGACTTCCTCACCGCGAAGTCTGCCTCCTCGAACAACGCAGGCCGAGCGGCGGGCGATTTCCCCAGCCTCCTCGCGGTTTTTCTCAAAATCGGGTGCTGGAATATCATCCCCGCCCGAGGCGAAAAGCCCCCTCGCGTAGGATATCCTGGAGAGAGATTCTCCTCGAGCAGGGTCTTTGAAAAAGTCATCCTCCGCCCTTCTTTCAAGGAACCCTTCGGGATCCCTTGGGTCAAGAACTATATCCACTCCGCTTGCGAGAGCCGCGAGAATGTTTTCCTCCTCCCGCTCATCTCCTCCCAGCGCGTCCATCCTGAAGGAATCCGAGATGACCAGGCCGTTGAATCCGATTCTTCCGCGCAGAAGACCCCGCAGAATCGGTTCCGAGAGGGTGGCGGGGACTCCGGGAGGGTCAAGGGCGGTATAACAGACATGGGCCGGCATCACGCAGTGAAGCCTTTTCGTAATCGCTTCCCGAAAAGGCAGAATATCCGATTCCAAAAGGCGCTCAAGCGGTTTCCCGACGCTTGGAAGACCCACATGGGAATCCTCAAGCGTGGCGCCGTGACCCGGGAAGTGCTTCCCGCAGGCGAGCACTCCCTCTTTCTGCATGGTCTCCGCAAAAAAACCTCCCAGTTTCGAGACAACCGCGGGGTCTTCAGAGAATGCCCTTGCGTTTATTATCGGGTTTTTCGGCTCGGAATTTATGTCAAGAACCGGGGCGAAGGCGAGATTTAGCCCGCAGTATCTCATCTCCCGGGCCGTTACAATGGCCTGACGCCTCAGGAACTCCTCGTCGTTCATTGCCCCCTGGGCCATCGCGAAAGGAAAAAGAGTTCCTCCCGAAACCCTCTGACCGAGTCCCCTTTCAACGTCGCAGCCGAAAAAAAGCGGAAACTCGGATAAGGACGCAAGTCTCCCGGTTGTTTCTTTTACCTGCTTGACATCCCCGTTGAATATTATGAAGCCGCAGACGCAGAAATCCCGCGCGAGGCTCTCCGCCCGTTTGACCGAGCGTGGGTCCTTGAAATCGATTCTCGGCATAATAAACTGGGCCGCGCGCCGGGGAGCGGAGAGATCTTTTGACGAAAAAACGGAAGGATTTTCATACATAGTTACAAGATATTTTTCCCGATCGATATTTTTCCGAGAAGCGTGGCATCCCGGGCTCCGGTGACTGCCGGCACGTTCGCCCGGTTCCCGCACACGGTTTCATTCGCGAGCACCGCGAATCCCAGGGCTTCCTTGGCATCCGCGGGAATGCCGTATTCATCCGAGAGGCAAAGCCGCGTCGGGGCGAGCTTTTCGCGAAGCCTCGAGACCATTACGGGGTTTCTGGCGCCGCCGCCGCTCAGCACGACTTCTTCCACGTCCGCGCGGGGGTAAACGAATCTTTCATAGGCAGATACTATGGAGCAGGCGGTAAATTCGACAAGCGTGCGCAGGAGATCGGGAAGGGATACCCCTTTTTTCTGGGCAAGGGAAAAAAGCCTCCCCGCCATCTGTTCCCCGAAAAGCTCCCTGCCGGTCGATTTAGGGGGTTCTATATCAAGGTACGGATTTTTCATGAGTCTGCGGAAAATGCCCTCATTAACCGAACCCTCCCCCGCTATCGCGCCGTCCTCATCGAAACTCCTTTCGCCCCCCGAGGCAAGGCGGACTACCGAGTCCATCAGGGAATTGCCGGGTCCCGTATCAAAAGCCAGAAGCTCCTCGGGTTTTTTCGTGACCAGAGTACAGTTGGAAATGCCTCCTATGTTATGAGCAATTACGTTTTTACCGGTTCCGGAGAACAGCAGGTAATCGACGTAGGGGATGAGTGGCGCTCCTTCTCCGCCCGCCGCCATATCCCTAGTTCTGAAGTCTCCCACCGTGGTAATTCCCGTAGCCTCGCAGATAACGTCCGCTTCGCCCAGCTGAAGGGTCGAGGAAACATCCTGTCCCAGAGAAGGGGGATTATGAAAAACCGTCTGGCCGTGGGTACCCACCAAGTCAATTTCGGTCGTTTTGAGTGCCGCTTTGCGGAGAAGATCAAAGACCGCCGCAGCAAACTCCTGGCCGAGCAGGAAATTAAGATCGGACAGTGAGGCGGTGTTCAGGGCACCGGGCGAGAGAAGAAGCTTCCTTGCGTCATCGGAGTATTCCCGGCAGATAAAGTCCTCAAACTGCACTTCTGCATCCTCTCCCGAGCCGCGAATCCTTACCAGCGCCGCGTCAATACCGTCCACCGAAGTCCCGGAAATGAGACCAACTATCAGTTTTTTTTCTTTTGAAATTATCGGACGGAGCCAGTTCACGCGGAAAAAGTTACCTGATGAAAGAGGAATTTAGCAGACGGACATCTTGATTATCGAGCTTAGAAGAACTCCCGAGCCTACGGAAAGTTCGCTAGGCAAACTGAACAAGCCAACATCCAAAGCGGCATAGAATGGATGCGCCGAAGCAGACGCACTGACTTGCTGTCGGAAAGCTGCGTGTGTCAACTGCACAGACGTCTGTTCGGCGAAGTCTGGTTGTGGGCGGGAACGTTTCGTCGTACAGGGAAGAATATCGGGGTTGATCCGCTCTATATTGCCGCAGAACTCCGTACACTGCTCGACGACATGAAATATTGGTTCAACAACGAAACCTATCCACCGCTAGAAGCGATAATCCGCTTCCATCATCGTCTGACGGCAATTCATCCCTTTCCCAACGGTAACGGTCGTCACGCCAGAATCATGGCGGACGCGCTGCTCATCAAATTGTACAAACTATCAGCCATCGACTGGGCCGGAGGGCATGATCTCGCTTCTATGAATAACAGGAGAAAATCCTACATTCAGGCGTTACAAGCAGCGGATAGGGGCGATTACGGGGCCCCTGTTCGCATTTGCGGGTATCGGTCAATCGGATTGATTAGGACACAGCAAAAGAACCTGGGCATATTGCCCGTAAAAGTTCTTCTCGGTATTAGAACTCACGCTGCCTTCTGGCAGCAAAACCATTTGTTACCTTCGCAACATCCCCGACTTATCACTCCCAGCAGATATAGGAAGCAAGTCGCGGGCGTCACCGGTTGCCCGTTCCTCGGGATATGCTCCCGAGGGTCTTCTTCAAGTATCCGCCGTTTTCCCTTAGCCACTCGACGGACTCTCCAGGCGAGAGGCCCCCGAGTTTCATTACCACGGCAACCTTGAGATTTCCGCCGGCTTCCCGCAAAAGCGAGGCAGCCTCCTCTTCCCCCACGCCACATATGTCCATTATGATTCTCCTTGCCCTGTCAACAAGCTTTGACGATGTGGGCTTAAGGTCAATCATCAGGTTTCCGTAAGTTTTCCCGAGAAGCACCATGGCGGTCGTCGTAATCATGTTAAGGACCATCTTTGTAGCGGTAGCAGCCTTGAGCCTGGTGGACCCCACTATCACTTCGGGACCGACAAGAAGGGGTATGACCAGGTCGGCCGGGACGTCTTCCGGCTCGCTGCAGCATACAAGTATGCTTGCGCAACCAACCGTCTTTGCATACTCAAGAGCTGATATCACAAACGGCGTACCGGCGCTCGCCGCGATTCCCAAAACCACGTCGTCTCCCGAGAGTTTTTTGTCACGGAGGGCTTCCACGGAAGCCGTAGCGGAATCCTCAGCACCCTCGACCGAGTTCCATACCGCATCCCGCCCTCCCGCCATAACCGCCTGCACCGTTTCGGGATCCGTTCCGAAGGTGGGCGGGCATTCGGCAGCTTCCATTACCCCGAGCCGCCCGCTTGTCCCCGCCCCGACGAAAAAGACCCTGCCGCCGCATTCAAGGGAGCGGAAAACCATTTCCGCCGCCCGGGAGACGGAATCTTTTTCCCTTGAGGCGGCCTCAAACGCCGCCTGGTCTTCTCTGCTTATAAGATCAATGATCTCAGAACATGAGAGTTCATCGATACTGGCCGTCCTCGGGTTTACTTTTTCTGTGAGCAGGTGTCCTGTCCGGCGAGTCTTTTCCACAGGAAACATTATATCTGAAACATGCGCCGCTTATCCGGAGAACCGTCCGCAGTCCGCGGTGTGGGGTTTGATTTGTAAGCAATATCCGTATAGAGTATTCTGGGTATTGCGGGCGTAGCTCAGCTGGTCAGAGCATTGGCTTCCCAAGCCAGGGGTCACGGGTTCGAATCCCGTCGCCCGCTCTCACTGCCCGAAGGCTGCATTTATTCCGGTCATCACGTTAATATCAAATCCGCCCGGCTTCTGTTGATAATTTCACCACTATTCTATTGATAATTCAACCTGAGTTCTATTGACAATTTCACCCGCTATGATAATATCTTTAGAAAATTATACGGAGAAAAAACGGTGTCTGAACAAGAAGAGATTTTACCGCGTCATTTGTCGACGAAACTCGATAAGGCTCTAGATTCGGCAAGAATAGTAAACATTGTAGGTCCTAGGCAAGCTGGAAAAACCACATTGGTACGAGATTTGCATAAAAACGGCAGATTCATCACGCTTGACGACGAATCAGTGCTTACAGCTATAGAAAATGATCCTGACGGACAACTCGAAAGCCTGACGACTGGACTAGAAGCGGAACCTCTGATAATTGACGAAATCCAACGCTCAAAGGGGCTAGTTCTCGCGATCAAAAAGAAAGTCGATGGCAATCGCCGTAAAGGTCAGTTTATCCTGACGGGTTCTTCAAATATTTTCATGTCCCTTAGAGTCGCCGACTCCCTGGCCGGCCGAATGAGGGTGCTCAAGCTATGGCCGCTGACTGTCTCGGAAATCAGGAAGCGAAACCCTTCGAGGATACTGACGTGGGCCTTGCGGCCCGCACCGAAACTCGCCGCGCTACCAACACCTGAAAAAACGGATCGTCAGTCTTACATCGACATAATTCTGCGAGGCGGGTTCCCGGAGATTTTCCCCTTGGAGGCAGAAGAACGGCAAGAATATTATCGGGACTATGTTGACGCCATTGTGGACAGAGATGTGGCCGATGTTCTTCCCGTACGGAGAACGGATGCCCTCCGACGACTTATCAATCAACTGGCCGTGAGAACCGCTATGGAGTTGAATCTCTCTGAAATCTGCGAACTGGTCGGCGTTCAACGTAACACGCTTGAGCAATACCTCGAGGTGCTCTCGCGCCTGTCCGTGGTAAACAGGCTGGGAGCATGGGCGTCGGGCGAATCTAGGCGAGAAATCAAAAGCGCAAAAAACCACTTTGTAGACACGGGGGTCGCCTGCGCGCTACGCAGACTGACACCCGAGAGTTTCCATGCGGACGCAAATCCAGCTGCATTAGGTGGTCTGCTCGAAAGCTTCGTCTATTCAGAACTGCTACGTTCAGTTCCGTATCAGGATCAGAATCTTCACTTTTATCACTGGCGAGACAGTCGCGGACGCGAAATAGATATTCTGGCTGAATCCGCAACTCGACTGATCTGCATCGAAGTGAAGGCTTCAACCGCGATCTCGCCTCAGGATCTGAAGCACCTCAAGTGGTTTGCGAAAAAAGGACCTGGAACCACCAGAGAAGCGATAGGGTTGGTATTTTATCTCGGCCAGGAAAAGCTCAGCTTCGGAAACGGCATCTTCGCTCTGCCGGTCAGCATACTGTGGAGCACCGCGTCTTAAGGAAATCCCGTTCAAGAACGAGGGAAAGACCAGATTGCATTAACTGCCGCGCTCGGGCAAAAGCTTCGGAATCATCTATTCAAGATTTTTTCTCAAAAACCAGATACTTAAGGCCGAAGAAATTCCAGAAAAGCGTGAACACCAAGGACACCGCGGCCCCTATATTGGCCCACACGGTGGAAGAGACGGAACCCCCCGAACCTCCGAACTCGGCGACCACGTACGAAGCGACCGTAACGTTTATCACGAGTCCCACGCCCACGACGGCGAAGAACCTTATGAACTGGTTCATCCACCCCTCGACCTCCCTGCTGCCAAAAGTCCAGAACTTGTTCCACGCATAGCCGTTAACGTTCGCCAGAATAAAGGAAGCCGCCTTGAAGACCGAGTACAAAATCCCCTCCGCCACCCCGGAATAATAGATGAGCAGGTTAAGTATTCCGAAGTCGATCACGAGGTTAGAAAAACTTATGACGCAGAACTTTGCGAACTGGACCAGCGAGGACCAGCGGGAGAAAAGCCCGAGAAAAAGAAAGTGGATCACGGGACTCAGTATGAACATCCCCCACTGCACTCCCGCAAGCGTGGAGTACACTCCGGGCATCTCGGCGCGAAGCGTGAAGAAGAGAAGCAGGATGAAAAACGCGTTTATCTCGCTTATTACGAATAAAACGGGATAATCCGATCTGGTCATGGGGTTTTTCGGGGAAAAAAAGGGTTGCACCCCGGAGCACAAGGCTTCGGGATACAACCCTGAAAAATGTACTTGCCTTACCTTCAGTTAACTACCTGGTACTGGGGGTAGACGAAGCTTCCCTTGGTCCAGATCGCCCAGGTCGGATCCGCAAGCGGCTTAAGCCTGTGAAGCGAATGGCCCTCGGGAGCCGTGAACGTTATTTTCGGGTTAGCCATTGATACCGTTCCCCCGTTCCACGGGATCGGGTACTTGACCACTCCCTTGTCCTCCATAAACCCGAAGTAGTTAAGATGTCCTCCGCCGAATCCTCCGAGCTCGCTTCCGACCTCGGCCGTGGCCTCGATCATCGACTGTCCGCCGATTTCAAGCTTTGTCTTAAGCACTCCGTTCTCCACCACGGTGGTGGTCATTCCCTCCTGAGCGGGAATTCCGACGGGCTTGGTGAACTCCCTCATCCTGGGGGAGCTGTTGTAGTAATGAACGAAGTACCTTCCTGGGTAGGTTATATCGGAATCCATCACGTACGAGTTGTGGCCTTCAAGCTCAATAGTCAGATAGGTAAGCGTGTACGCTCCGAATCCCGAGGTCTGGTTCTTGTCGGGAACCGTGTACATGTTTATGACCACGTGACTGTTCGGATGGGGCTTAAGACCCGCCGGAAGCATTGATTTCAAAACCTCCGGGTCGGCCTTGTAGGCCGCGATGAACATCCAAGCTCCGGTTACCAGCTGCGGACCTGGAAGCGAAAACGACTTGGCCGGGGCCTCGCCCGAGTGCGTGGCCGTGAGCGGAACGGCACAGAAAACCAAAGCAATTAAAAAAACCAAAAAACTTCTGGTGGACATTTCTATTACCTCCTTAAGACTTTCTTATTCAATATCCAGATGTCGCCGGAAGAGGGTCCGCTTGAACCCTAATGCTCTCCCGACGCCCTCTTCTCCTTTTCTTCTATCATATACCTGACGGCGGAGCGAACAAACCTGTTTCTCTCCGCCTCCCCCAGCACTCCTTTAAGGGCGTCGTGAACCGAGGGATCGACTATAAGTGCCCCAAGCGAACCTTCTCCTTCCCTGATCATTCGGGAAATTTCGGCCAAGTTGGAGGAGAAGCTCCGCATGTCGGCCGCAAACTGCTCGTCGTAGATGAGAGTATGCAGGAAATCCTCCCGCTTTTCATCCGCAAACGCCCCCACTATCTTGTCGAGATTCCTGGAGATGGACGTGAGGTTCGTAACGAATTCCTCTGACTGGCTTATTATCTCCTGCATCTCGGGCGACGTGTAGCCCCTGATCACGATCCCGTCGCGGGCCCTGCCCACGCTCTCTCTCTGGCCGGGAACGATCTCGACGAACTTCGCTCCCAGAAGCCCCTCGGTCTTGATCGTGGCGTGGGAGTCCTTCGAGATTCTGGAAAGCGCCCGCTTGTTGATTTCCATTATGACCTGAACCTTCCCGAGGGAAGAATCTTCCGAGAAACGGATGGTTGACACGGATCCCACTCCCACCCCCGAGAGTCGCACGTAGGCGCCCTCGAGCAACCCAGCCGAGTTGTCAAAGTAGGTCTCTACCCTGTACTCCCTCTCAAAGAGCTCTTCCTGGCCGCTTATCGTGAAAACTCCGTAAACGAATATAGCGATCGATGCGAGGACGAAAACCCCTACCTTGAGTCGGGCCGATTTCTGCTTTTCCATCTGCGCTCACCCGGCGTGGCCGACACGCCTGATCTTTGATATTGTACCATATTGTTTGCAAGCAGAGAATTGAAAATCCGGGCGGCTGTGATAACCTCAATTACTCTGTTCCATCCGAGGTGCGCCCCCGGTCCTGAAAAGGAACTTTCATTCATGACACGGATAAAAAGAGCGGTAATAAGTGTTTACGATAAGAAGGGAATAACCACGCTCGCAAAGGGCCTGGGGGAACTCGGCGTTGAGATGCTCTCAACCGGAGGGACCGCCAGGAGGCTTAGGGACGGCGGGGCGAAAGTGACGGAAATATCGGACTATACGGGGTTTCCCGAGATACTGGGAGGAAGAGTGAAAACACTTCACCCCAAAATACACGGAGGCCTTCTCGGAATGAGGGACGATGAGCGCCACCTTGGGGAAATGGCCGCAAATTCCATAGAGCCGATAGACATGCTCGTGGTCAACTTCTACCCTTTTGAGGAAGTGGTCGCGAAAGAGGGAACCACGTTTTCTGAAGCGATAGAGAACATAGACATAGGCGGACCGGCGATGCTTCGGGCCGCGGCGAAGAACCACGCGTCGGTAACCGTGCTCACCGATCCCGAAGACTACGGTACCCTGCTCAGGGAGCTTCGCAGGAACAAGGGGGAAATCTCCCCCGAAACCAACTTCCGCCTCTCGGCAAAGGCCTTTTCCTACGTCTCGAGGTACGACGCGGCGATATCTAACTATCTCTCTTCCCTCGAACCTGACGGCGAAAGAAACCCGCTTCCTGCGACCTACACCCTCTACCTCGAAAAAAAGCTTGATCTTCGCTACGGGGAGAACCCCCACCAGCTGGGGGCCTTCTACACGGAAAGCGGCATAGAAGGGACGCACTGCGTGGCAAACGTAAAGCAACTTCAGGGGAAGGAGCTTTCCCTTAACAACATATACGACACCGACTCCGCCTTTGAGCTCGTAAGAGAGTTCAAAGAGACCGCATGCGCAATAGTGAAGCACAACAATCCCTGCGGAGCGGCGCTCGGGGACACTCCAGCAGAGGCGTTCTCCCGGGCGAGGGAATGCGACCCGGAAAGCGCCTTCGGCGGGATAATCGCCTTTAACAGGGAGGTTGACGAGACCGCGGCCGAGGAGATAGCCGGCATGTTCGCCGAGGTCGTGATAGCCCCCGGTTTTTCTGAGAAGGCGCTCATGCTGCTTGGGGCAAGGAAGAATCTGCGGGTGCTTCTCTCAGGAGGCATGGATATCGGCCGGGCGGGCGCTTGGGACATAAAGAAAGTGGCGGGAGGAGCGCTCATACAGCAAAGCGACAGGGGATTGGAAGATGATTTTTCAGAGATAAAGGTTCCGACCAAGAGAAAACCCACCCCCGAGGAAATGGAAGATCTGCGCTTTGCCTGGAAAGTCTGTCAGCACACCAAGTCAAACGCCATTGTCTACGCAAAAGACCTCCGGACGGTGGGCATAGGGGCGGGACAGATGAGCAGAATCGATTCCGTAAGGGTCGCGGGGATGAAGGCCCGAACGCCGACTGACGGCTCGGCACTCGCTTCTGACGCGTTTTTCCCTTTCAGAGACGGAGTTGACGAGGCGGCGCGTGCGGGAATCACGGCAATAGCGCAGCCCGGGGGGTCGGTAAAGGATGCCGAAGTGATCGCCGCTGCGGACGAGCATTCAATGGCGATGGTTTTTACCGGGAAGAGACACTTCAAGCACTGAACGCCACCCGGCTAAGGAAAGAATTCGGCGATATCCTTTCTTTACGCAAACTCTAAAGTAAGGATCCTTTCTTTAGGAAGCGGCTAAAGAAAGGTTTTGCGGTTTTCCTTTCTTAAGGAAATCTCTAAGGAAAGGAGGCTTTTGCTGGAAATAAACAACGGAAAACGCTCAGCGCTTAATAGCCTCGCGATATTTTGCCTCTCTTGACAGCCAGAACTCCGCACTGCCGCCGAGCGTCCTTTCCAGTCGAAACGCGGTATCCTCCGTAATCACCGCCTTGCCTTGTACAAGCTGGCTTACGCGCTTTGTCGTATAACCGGTACGGTATGCGAACTTAGCCTGAGTCCAGTTTTTCTCTTCGAGAATTTCAAGAATCGTATCTCCAGGCGGAGACAATCGCCATTTCGGCTCAAACCGACCAAGATTCTCAGCCATGATAGCTCCTATAAATAGAACCCATATTGACTTAATCTGAAATAAGATAAACCCGCTTTTGCAGATTGCCGGAAGCAAGAGCAACAACTTTGGGGACAAGCGGCCTTAATTCCTGCAAACGGTTTTGATGCGCAATCATGATGATGACGGGAATTGTCAGGTAGGACAAATTCTGCTGATACTCAACACCCCGGTCCACAGTGATCAGGACGTCAAATCCGTGGGCGGAGGCGAGGCGCAACAGATCGCCGTTGCTGCTGCCGGTCCATCCCATCTGCTGGACCGTGTGTACTTCAAGTTCACCGGGGAAAAACGAACCGAGTCTCTTTGGAACAGATTCGTCAAGCAGTAGCTTCATCCACTTTACCCACGAGTATTGCTTTTGCGCGTTCAAGTACAGCAATCGCCTGATCGCGTGTTACCGTAGGGTAATCTTCTAAAAACTCGTCAAGACGGTCTCCCGCTTCCAAGTGTTCCATAAGTATTCGCACAGGAACCCTTGTTCCAGAAAAAACCGGTGTCCCGCCCAGGATGTCTGGATTTCTGTCAATTAATTCGTCCGCCATAGTGCTTTCCCCTTACGAAACAGTGTATACCGGAGAACTTGATTATCAAGAATGCGCGAAGAGCCCACCAAACGAATCAGTCAACCTCAAGATAAGGCCCGATGTCCGAGTGGTTCTCTATGAGAAAGGAGTTGCTCTCTATCATAGTCCCCCTCGCGCGCTCAAGGTCGGCAAGGGCTATCCGGTGGCTGGCAAAAGCGCTTATGTAGCTAGACTCCGCGCCTATGATATCCCTTTGTGCCTCAAGAATTTCCCTGGTGGTGGAAAGTCCCGCCTTGAACTTCTCCTCCTCATTCCCGAGCACCTCCTTTGCGAGATTGGTGGAAAGCAAGGCGGCTTCCATCCTCTTCTGGCTGCTTGCGATCTCCCTTATGGCGTTCCTAACGTCAAGACGCACTGTATCTTTCTGTTTCTGGTAGCTTATAACGCTTCGGTCATAGTCGGCGCGGGCTTTTGTGTAGTTTCCCCCGGCCTTTCTACCGAAAATTGGAAAACTTAACTTCCCCGTAACGCTCCAGCTCGGAAAATCGCGGTCGACGATGCTGTCGTAGGCATGCGAGGAATCGGTGAAGCGCCTGGGCACCCCGCCAAACTCTCCGAAAACGAGCCTGTCGGGGTTCTCGGAGCCCCCAAGGCCCAGGTACTCGAGGCGTCCCTCGACTGTGAGACGCGGCAGTCTCTGGCGGGAGTAGAAGGTCTTAAGCGCCTGTGCCTTCTCCATCTCCCGCTCCGCCCGGCGCATCTCGGGGCGGTTCTCAAACGCCTGCACCACGGCCACGGCCTCCGAGGGCGGTTCGTAAGAGGTAGGCATGGAATCGGTTACCTCGAGCAGCTCAACGCTTTCCTCCAAGGGGATAACGAGCAGATTTTTAAGCGCATCCATGGACGCCTCGTATGCGTTCTCGGAGTTTATCATCCTCACCTTCCTGGCGGCGCTTTCAGAGCGCGCCTGGGTGAGGGCGACCCTGGGCAGAACCCCGACCTCCACTTTTATTCGGGTTCTCCTCTCAAGGTCCAAGGCAAGATCGTAGGCTTTTTTCTCAAGGTCGCGGTCGCGGGCCGCGGCCACTACTCCCCAGTAGCTTTTCTCAAGATTGAAAAGCGTCTTCGCCACCATGAGCTCGAATTCGTAAACGGATATGTCCCTGTTCTTTCTCGAGAGTACCACGGATACCCTGTCGGAGGCTATATCGAAGCCGCGGAGCAGCTCCTGCCCTACGCTGAAACCTAGGCTCGCGGCCCACGAAGGGCTCAGGCTCTCAAGCGGAGAATCGGTCTCGGTCCGCGATACTTCAAGATCGTAGAGCTTGTAGAAGGTTCCGGTGGGCAGCTTCCCCGAGAGTTCGCTTCCGAAGGAGAAAACATCGGCGTTTACTATTCCGTCCTCTAGGAAGGCGCTGGAAACGGGGGTTTTTGCGTCGGCGTAGGATGCCATGAAACTTATCTCGGGGTCATAGACTCCCCGTTTGCTCTTGTACTCCCCGCGCGCAGCGTCGACGCCGAGCATCCATACCCTTACGTCATGGTTTTTCTCAAGGGCCATTATCTTCGCCTGCGTGAGAGTGAGGGCCTGCGCCCCGACCGAGGCGGAGAGAAGACACGCAGCGAAAACCAGAAAGATATTGAAGCGTTTTGACATTGAGATACTCCGTTACGTTGGAACCGGACCGCGGCGTTTCGTATCCTGATCCGGATTCTTCGTCATCCTCTCTGAGTGTGGGGTAAAAATCTACTGAGAAAACCGCAAAAAGCATAATTTCAGGCCCCGCACTGCCTTGCGAAATGGAAAGAAATGTCGGGCAGTCGCTCAACTTTTTGTCCTTGCTCTTTTTATTCAAGGATTCTGGTGCATCAAGATCGGAGTTCTATGGTGTCCTGGCCCCTTGCAACTTCCGGGCGACTTTATCAAATGTGTAGGAACCGGAAAATAGTCCGCCCTGCGCTTTGGCTGTCGCCCGGGCCTTGTTTATGATCAGAGCATCGGCAAAATCAGCCCCGTCAGATTCCAGATAGTCATTTAAAGCCATCCACACGGCCGCCCAGTCTTCAAAGCGCGCATTTGGTTCCTCAAACAATGCATGAACCACTCCGGCCAATTGATCCTTGTTAAGCCGGTACTTCTTCCCGCTTAACGTCCAGAGGGTTTCTGCCAGCACCACATCGGTTATCAGAACCGTATCGTCGCCCTTGATCAGGCTGGCCGCTGTATCGGACTGCGCCGCATTGTCATTCAGCAGATAACGCAACAGCACGCTGGTGTCAACCGCAATCATGGAGGCAGAGCATCTTCCAGGGATTCCTGATCCGTTACTGAAGGGTCGCCCTTAACGCGCCGCAACAGCCTCTGGGCGGCCCCTTCCTTCTTCCTGACGATGGTTAAGCGGCCATCAGCAACAAAGGTTTCAATATAATCGCCAGGCTTAATGCCAAGCTGATCGCACCGGATGGCCGGGAGCGTGATTTGTCTTTTACTGCTGACTTTCGGCATTCCGCACCTCTTTACAAAGCTGACAGCAGTAAAGACAGCATGTTCTTTACTATGCGGCAAGAAGTGAAGAACTCCAGGAAATTCCTGAAACATGCTCTTAAAACCCTCGGACAAGAAGTCGGAAACATAACTTCATGCCAGGGATTCCCGAAGTCTGAACGCATTTACGGCAAGCAGTCCCTCCGCAACCGGAAAGCTCTGACGGGTGCGGCACAGCACCATAACAGGCCATCTTGCCCGCGTTCCGAGCAGATCGTGAACCTTGAGGGCTTGAGCAAAGTCGCGCGGTGTCGGAAATTCCTTCCATTTCGCTTCCGCCAGAGTCAGACGGCCGTCCTTCTCAATAATGAAATCCGTTTCGCGGGACTGGTCCCGGTAGTGCCATATGCTCGCTTCCGGAGCCGCCAGAGACAGGTATTTCCGCAGTTCGCCAAAGACAAAAGTCTCCCATATCGCTCCGATCAGGTAGCTTTCGGTCACCGCATGTCCCTTAAGTCCCAGAAGGAAGCACAGCAACCCGACATCATTGAAAAAAAGTTTGGGTGTCTTCGCAAGACGCTTCCCCGGATTCGCAAACCAGGGTTCAAGCAGCGTAACCTGGTTGGATGCCGCAAGCACGTTAAGCCACTTGTCGGCGGTTTTGCCGTTTATTCCCGTCTCCTTGGCAATTTCCGACTTGTTAAGCAGCTGCCCGCTGCGAAGAGACAGGGCGCGCATGAAGCGGTCAAAGTCCCGTAGCGACGAAACATTTAAAAGCTGGCGCACATCGCGCTCAAGATAAGTCGCCTGATAGCTGGCGAAATAGTCCGTGGGCCTCATCGCCGGATCCTTCCAGAGCTGCGGCATAAACCCGCGACCGAGAATCCCGGCCATTCCCCCGCTCTCTTCCACGCGGGAAAACGCGGGTCCAAGTTCCTCAATCGTAAGGCCTTCAAGCTCAAGCACGCCGCAACGTCCCGCCAGAGACTCCGACACTCCCTGCATCAGGCTGAATTTCTGCGACCCCGTCAGAATGAAGCGTCCGTTCATGTTCCTTTGCCTGTCTATTTCAACCTTCAGGTAGCGAAACAGTCCGGGAGCGTACTGGACCTCATCCACGAGCAGCGGGGAGGGATGGCGCAAGAGAAACGACTGAGGATCCTCTTCCGCTAACTGCGCTTCCGCCGGAAGGTCGAGACTTACGTAGTTATAATCCCCGAACAGTTTTGTCAGCAGCGTTGTCTTGCCCGTCTGACGAGCGCCCGTAACGACAACGGCGGGAAAGTGCCCCGCCATGCGCCTGACTGACGCGACTATTTCTCTTGGAAACTCATTATCCGACATATCAGGTATTAAAATTCCATTATTTATGGGTTTAGAGTAACTGAATTGTCAATATCTCTCAAGAGAAAAACAACTAGGCGCGGAAAGAAACATTGGCATGAAACTATTTTGTCTAAGCCCTAAGAGCGGTCTTTTTTTCTTCCGCAATCTTTCAATAATCATGAAAATTGGATGGCAGACTTCCAATTTTCGTGATATAATTCCGCATGATGATTAAGCGTCCCAAGCATTTAAAAGAACTGAACCGGCTTCTTTCCCGCAATCCGGTCGTCGCCCTGCTTGGAGCCCGGCAGGTAGGGAAAACGACGCTGGCCCGGGAGCTTGCACAGCTTAGAAAAAGTCCGACTCATTTCTTCGACCTTGAATCCGCCGCCGACCTCTCGCGTCTTGCCGACCCCCTGCTTGCGCTCTCCCCTCTGCGCGGCCTCGTGGTGCTCGATGAAATCCAGCGGCGGCCCGATCTTTTCCCCACCCTGCGCGTGCTGTCGGACCGCCCCCGCCGCCCCGCCCGCTTCCTCGTTCTAGGCAGCGCGTCTCCCGAACTGCTGCGCCAAAGCTCGGAAACCCTGGCCGGGCGAATTGCCTACTACGAGCTTCCAGGATTCTCGCTCTCCGAGGTCGGTGAAAGCAAAGCCGACCTCCTCTGGCTTCGAGGCGGCTTTCCCCGCTCGTTCACCGCGCGCAGCCACAGGCAAAGCTATGAGTGGAGGCGATTTTTCATCCGGGATTTTCTTGAACGGGACATTCCACAGCTTGGAATCAGGATACCGAGCGCGACTCTTGACCGCTTCTGGTCAATGATCGCCCACTATCACGCGCAAATCTGGAACGGCTCGGAACTCGCTCGCGCGTTCGGCGTTTCCCACCACGCCGTGCGTCGCTATCTTGATGCACTGGAGGCAACATTCATGGTCCGAAGCCTTAAGCCCTGGAGCGCCGACATAAGCAAGCGTCAGGTGAAATCGCCAAAGATTTACGTGCGAGATTCAGGGATACTTCACAATCTCTTCAATGTAACCACTCACGCCGAGCTGGAGCGCCATCCCAAGGTAGGAGCGTCCTGGGAGGGGTTCATCGTCGAAACTCTGATTCAAGCGCTCGGGGTCGGGGAGAGGCAATGCTATTTCTGGGCGACTCATTCGGGACCGGAAATCGACCTTGTCGTGCATCAGGGCGGCCGCCTTCGCGGTTTCGAGATAAAACGCACCACGGCTCCCGCCTTCACCCGCTCGATGCGGTCGGCGCTGCGAGACCTGAGACTAAGCAGAGTAGACATTATCCACGCCGGCACGGAAAGCTTTGCGCTTGATAAACAGGTTCACGCGATTGCCGCCAAACGACTTTTACAGGACATCTCTTGAGCGGAACTTCAACAGGCAAACATAATAACCTAAAAATATCTTGACGTAATAACCTAAATACGCTAAGCTCAATAGCCTAAATATCCGAAGGCCCGATCACACAAATTAAAGGCAACCTATGGCAACCGCTTCTGAAAAACTGGCACGATCTCTTTCCGTCCTGAAAAGAATCCAGAACAGCGGAAAAATCGCCCTGCGGGCGGGCGACATGGGCAGAATTCACCGGGAACGGCTGCTTAAAAACGGTTTTATTCAAATGGTAATGAAAGGGTGGTATATCTCCACCCGTCCCGATGAAGCGCCGGGAGAAAGCATATTCTGGCATATCTCTTTCTGGGGGTTCTGCGCCGACTATCTGAATTTCAGGTTCAGGCGCTCCTGGTGCCTGTCTCCCGAGCAGTCCCTCAGTCTGCATACCGGAAACTGGACGGTGCCGCGCCAGCTTGTCGTACGCTCCCCCAGAGGTTCCAACAAACCGACGGGACTTCTTCTCGGAACATCGGTTCTTGACCTTCGCCTGAAGCTGCCCGCTGAGGACGGGATAACCGAAATAGGCGGAGAAGGGTTCAGGGGTCTCAGGATCATGACTCTTCCTGTCGCGTTAATCGCCTGCGCGCCGTCGCTTTTTGCCGTGCGGCCGCAAGAACTGCGTCTGGCCCTCTCCATGATCGACGACGCCTCCGACATTCTGCCCGGACTGCTTGAAGACGGACGCAGTGCGGTCGCGGGCCGCCTCGCCGGCGCCTTTCGGAATATCGGGCGCAACGGGGTCGCAGACGCGATTATTGATACGATGAGAAGTGCCGGGCACGCGGTATATGAATCTGATCCCTTCAAGGAAAAAACGGTCTCCTTCGGGGCGCGCGAGGTCTCGCCTCACGTGAATCGCACGCGTATGATGTGGGCCGGATTCCGGGAGGATGTAATCGGACATTTTCCGAAAGCTTCGCGGGTCGCCGTAGACACCGAGACGTACCTTCGGCGAATAGACGACATTTACGCGGCAGACGCGTACAATTCACTGTCAATCGAGGGATACCGCGTTGACGATGAGCTTATAAACCGCGTGCGCGAAGGCAGGTGGGATACGGACGGAACCGACAAGGAGAACCGCGACGCTCTTGCCGCACGCGGATACTGGCAGGCTTTTCAGGCCGTAAAACTCACCATAACTGACGTTCTCGAGGGAAAAAATCCCGGCGAGGCCGTTTCGGACGATTTCGGAAAATGGTACCGGGAACTGTTCGGGCCGAGCGTGGCGGCCGGAATTATCGGCGCGGCGGAGCTTGCGGGATACCGGAGGATTCCGGTCTACATACGCGGATCAATGCATGTGCCGCCCGCTCACGAATCCGTGCGGGAACTGATGCCGGCTTTCTTTGATCTGTTGCGAAACGAAAAAAGCTCCGAAGCAAGGGTGGTTCTCGGACATTTTGTTTTTGTTTACATACATCCCTTTGTGGACGGCAACGGGCGGATGGCGCGGTTTCTCATGAACGTTATGCTGGCCGCGGGCGGTTATCCCTGGCTTGTGATACCGATAGAAAAACGCGGTCCCTACATGGAGACACTCGAGGACGCAAGCGTCGGGCGGAACGTTGTGCCTTTTACGAAATTTCTCGCCGGACTGATTAGAAGAAACCTGTAACAGAAAGATTGGTAAAGTGACAGCCTCTGTCGCCGCTTTCACGCCATACTATGTTACAGTTATCGGCATAACGTACGTCCCGGCGGAGACGGAAGTCGCAATGAAGACGGACATATCCATCAATACATACAAAAACCTGTTTTCCGCAAGCGCGAACCGTTGCGCGCACCCGGGATGCGAGGCAATGCTTGCTGAGCCTTCCCGCGAGGGGTCGTCCGTCATGATTTCCGGGCGCGCGTGCCGTATTCACGTTGTCAATGAAGAGGGGCCGAGAGGAAAACCGGGGATTTTGCGGGAAGAGCTTGACTCTCAGCAAAATCTCGTTCTGCTCTGTCCTGAGCACTGCGCGGCGGCAGCCGACCGGCATGAAAGCTTCACGGCCGAGAACCTCGCGCTCTGGAAGCGGGAGCGCGAAGAGGAAGGGCGAGGGGTAGATTTTTTCGAGTCCGCGGGAATAAGCGCCGATGCGTTTCTCGGGGCCCTTGTCGCAAGAGAGATCGAGTCCGCGGTGGATGGGCTTCGGAAATTCCGGTTTTTCAAGGAAGTTGAAAGCGCCGGACATTCACTGCGCCTTTACGACAGGCTCTCGCGCGGAGACCTTTTTTCGGGTTCCGACACGGCGAAAAGCCGGGCGTTTGCGTGGTGCGCGCGGATACTGGCGCTTGAAGGAGATGTGGGCCGCGCGGAAAAATGCCTCGAAGCGGCCAAGGAACTTCACGCTTCCACGGAAACGGTTTTCGCGGAGGCTTTTGTTGCGAACGGAAAAGGAGATGCGCAAGGCGCGTCGGAGTCTCTCCGAGGTGTCGGTTCGCCGGAGTCGCTCTCCGCGATTGTTGAGATGACCTGGCGGAGCGGCGGGCCGTGGCGGGCGGTTGAGTGGATAAAGGGCGCCGGAATCGATTCTACGGACCTTGATTCTGACGGCGGGTATGTTCTTCTTAACTGTCAGCTCGAACTTGCCCGCTGGGACTCGGCGCGGGCGCTTGTTGACGTCTTCGGAGAAGAGCACCCTCAAAACACGCCCGCGCTTCATTATATTATCGCCGTAACGCGACTGCTCCGCGCCGTGCCTGATGAACTGCGCCCCGCGCTGCGCGGGAGACCTCCTTTTCACTCAGAAGAGTTTTATCTGTTTCCTTCCGAAATCGGCGAGCGCGAAAAAGCGCATGAACACTTTCTCCTCGCCGCCTCCGCCGCACACTCCGCGGGCTGTTTTTCCATGGCGAAAAAATGCGAGGAGTACCTGTTCTGGCTTCGCCTCTCACACCCCGAACACTCCACGGAAGCGGCTCGGCAACTGAAACAGAGATTCACTGTCCCCGGAGCCGCCTTTCACCTCGCGCCTCTCGGCCTTTACTTCGGAATTGTTCCTGACCCTCTGGCCGTGGAGAAAGAAGTTCTTCGCGCCGCGGCGTTTCGCGGGCGGATTTCAAGAGATGAAGCGTACGCCCGCGCGGCCATCGCGTCGTGCCGGGGCCCGGAAGGTACCGCATCCGCCGCCCGCAAGCGGCTGCCTGAGGATTTCGCAGAATATCTCCACGTCTTTCGCGGGGAAGGGCTTTCTGAGGCTGACTGCGAGGAGGTCGCCACGGTAGTCGGCGACCCGCGGCCGGGGGAAGGGGACGGGAGCCTTGAGCGGGGATTCCAGGAAACCGATTCCCTGACCGCTCTTATGAAGCTCGCAGACGAGCTTGAGGCGCTCGGCAGGTTTGAGGAATTCTGCGTGTACGGTGAAACGCTGTTTGAGAGAACGCGCTCGCTCAGGAACGCGGAACGACTGGTCTCGGCTTTCAGCCGGACGGGAAACACGGGCAGTCTTGTCGGATTCGTAGAGGAAAACCGCGAACTGCTGGACGCTTCTCAGCGCATAACATCTCTTTATCTTCAGGCTCTTTGCGATGAGGGCGAAATGGCACGGCTGCGAAGCGAGATGGAAAGGACTGGGGACGGCTTTGAGAACCCGGAATCGCTCATTGATTTTTCTGTTTTTACGGGCGGGTGGAGCGGACTTGGCGCCGCCGTTTCCGATCAGTATTCAGAGAAGGCGTCATCGTGCGCGCGAAGCCTCGCGGAACTCGTCGGGTTTGCTTCGCGCCTGGGCCTTCGCGGAGCGGGAGAAATCGGCAAAGCTGCCGCCGAGGTGCTGGCTTCCGCGCTTGCGGCGGCTTCGGAGGCGGGGTGGGAAGAGAACGCCGATCTTGACCTGGGTTTTAAGAAGATAGTGTCGTTATCAGGAAGAGAAGACCCCTTCCCCCGCGGCTGCGCCCGGTTGCTGCGCACAGACAGTTCTTCTGAATCCGATATTTTCGCGAAGCTTGTCCGCGGAGATATTCCCCTGTTTCCGGCGTCACGGTTCCTCGGAAAATCCCTTTTCGATCTCCTGTTTGTGCCTGCCCTTGAGAATCTGTCGGAAAAAGAGGCGAGCAGAAAACGCCCGGTCCCCGTCGGGGGAGGCGAGAAGACGCAGCCCGACATCCCTGCCGGGGCGACTGCGGGATTTGACTGCACCGCGCTTGTTACCCTTGGTTTTCTCAACCTGCTGGAAGAGGGGTTCGACGCCTTTGAGGAGGTCTTTGTCACGCACTCGACTCTCGCGTGGCTTTTCGCGGAGAAGGTAAACGCGTCTTTTTACCGGCGCGAACAGGTAAAAGACGCGCGGGCGCTGAGTCGTCTGATTGAGCGGGAACTGATCGGGGAATTTCACTGCCGCGGGGTTTCGAACGCCGAGCTGTCATCGCGTATAGGCCAGGACCTCGCCTCCATGATAGAGGAAGCCGGGAGACGGGGCGGCGGCGCCCAGCGTCTGGTCGTCCGCTCGGCGCCCGTTTACAGGGTGGATTCTCTCGTGAAAGAGCAGGTTGATCTTGCCGGGCACTCGGATGTTCTTGCCGGGCACTCGGATGTTCTTGCGAGCTGCTCAAGTGTAGCGGCGGCGCTTAGGAAAAAAGGCGAACTCACGGCTGAAGCTGAACAAAGCGCGCGCGTTTACCTGCGGCTTCTCGGGACTCCCTGGCCCCGGGAACCTGAAATCGCCGACGGCGCCTGGCTTTATCTTGACGCCGCATCCGCGGCATGCTTTTTTCACCTTGGAATTCTAGGGAAACTCAAGCGTGCGGGGTTCAGAGTTTTCATTCCCCGGATATCCGCCCCCGAAACCGACTTCCTTCTTTCCTGCGAAAAAAACTCAGAAGAGATATCAGCCTGCATAGAGCGCGTGAGGTCGGTTCTCGGTTCCCGTATAGAGTCCGGAAAGGTAAGGGTCGCGCGCAGGATTCACACCGCCACGCCCGAGAGCTGCTTTGTCCATGGAAACACCGTATCCGGCCTGCGGGCCCTCGCGGATATATGCGACGTGATAGTAAGCGATGACGGGTTTTTCAAGGGCCGCGGTTCGGCGAGGCTGCCCGCTCAGACGCTTTCGACGCCGGACCTCCTTCGGGGACTTGAGTCCTCGGGCGCCATAAGTTCCCGTCAGCTGCGCCAGTACCGGGACACACTTGAGAATGCCGGATATCCCGTTGCTTCGCGGCGCGCATATTCCTGAGTATTTTTTTGTCCGGACTACGTTATTACAATACGTTACGCGCGTGGAAGAGGAATGAATACGCCCTTCTGGAAACTACTGCGCTGATTCAAACCTGAGGCCGCCTTTCATCAGGCACCCGGGGGCAGGTCTTTTGATCTAGCGGGAGTTTACCGTCTTCACGATTGATTTTGCCATAGATTACAAGCGCCTGTCAACGGCGGCAAGTCGTAACCACCTGTTTTCATTTAAATTCTGATCTTTTTTGCAGCACAGGTACAGATTTATCTCACCTGAAACCTGTATGACCTAATTACTTGACACAGGACTGAACAATATATTGTGCTCTTCCACTACTTGACATCACTATTTATACCCTTTATAGTATGTCCTAACATGGCAAGCATTACCAAAAAAATTATCCGCGGCAAACCCTACTACTACGCTAGAGAATCCGCCAGAATCGACGGCAAACCCAAAATCATCTGGCAGAAATACCTCGGCAAAGCCGACGATATTATATCCACACTCTCAAAACCACCCGTCCCGCAGCAGGTAAGCGTCAGAGACTTCGGCGCGGTCGTCGCTCTGCTCGACATCGCGCGCAAACTCAGACTCTGTGAACACATAGACCACCACGTCCCCAAACGAACCTCTCCTTCCGTAGGAACCTATCTGCTTACTTCCATCATTAACCGCTGCGTAGCTCCGAGTTCCAAGGCTGCTACCGCTCGGTGGTTTGCAGACACCGTGCTTGAGCAGTTCATAGATGTTGAACCCCGGCAGCTCACAAGCCAGCGTTTCTGGGACAACATGGATCGCGTATCCCCCGAAGCGATTTCATCAATTGAGCGTGACTGCGTTGGGGAGATGGTAAGGGTTTTTGATGTAGACATCTCCCAGGTGCTTTTTGACGCTACGAATTTCTTCACCTTCATAAACAGCTTTAACGACCGCTGTACTCTTGCCCAGAGGGGACACAGCAAGGAAGGACGCAAGTCCCTGCGCATTGTAGGACTTGCTCTGCTTGTAAGCGCTGACGGGCCTGTTCCTCTTCTGCATAGCACCTATCAGGGAAACCAGACGGACGCTCCGATGTTTCGGGGGCTTGTGGACTCCCTGGTGCAACGTTACCGGGAGATTTCAGAACAGGCAGAGAATGTGACGATAGTGTTTGACAAGGGGAACAACGCCCGCGACAACCTTGAGGCCGTGAACAGAAGTCCCTACCACGTAATCGGTTCTCTGGTGCCCACCCATCACCCGGAACTGCTTGCGGTTCCCGAGCACAGATTTACGGATGTTGAAGGGATTGAGGGGGTGAGGGCATGGCGCAGCAGGCATGAGGTGTGGGGAGTGGAGCAGACTGTGCTTGTTACGTGGAACAAGAATCTGTACGACTCCCAGGTAAAGACTCTTCTCAGGGAGATAGCCAGACGGCGCAAGCTGCTGCGTGACCTTGCCTGTCGTCTGCGCAAATGGCGTTCGGGAAAGATCACAGCGGGGCGTCGACCTGCTGTGTCCGGCACAAAAAAGAAGGTTGAACAATGGCTCAAGGCTCGTCACATGAAGGATCTGTTCTGTGTTGATATTACGGAAGTAGACGGATTCACCACGCTTCACTACAGGTTCAACAAATCCGAATGGGAGCGGTTGCGGTCAACGCTTCTGGGCAAGACTTTGATCTTCACTGACAATCATCACTGGAGCGATGAGGAGATTGTACGAGGCTACAGGGCTCAGTATCACGTTGAGAGCGCGTTTCGGGATATGAAGAATGTTCATCATATAGCGCTTCGTCCTCAATATCATTGGACTGACCAGAAGATCAGGGTTCATGTTCTGTGCTGTGTGCTGGCTTTCATGCTGTGCAGTCTCCTGAGGCGGGAGGTTCGCGGGGGTGGGCTTGAGATGTCGACTCATGAGATACTTGAGCAGCTTGGCGGTATTCGGGAAGTTATGTTGTTTTATCCGCCTTCAAAGTGGTGCAAGGAGCCTCAGCTGCATAAGACGCACACGCATATGAATCAGTCTCAGCAGGCACTCTGCGATACTCTTGACCTGGGAAAATACATGACCTCGTAGGTCATACAGAATCCAGCCATTTACAAAGTGAAATCAGCCAGTTAGAAAATTAACACGGTAAACTTCTGCTAGGCAGCGTTGCAAAACGCCCACGCCCGGCAACTCTCAGGGGCCCGGCTTCCCCGCTTCCTCCTCGGAAAAACAGGTGCTCGCACGATGAGCGGCAAAACAGAAGAAGCCCTTTCAGATGAAAGGGTGGCGCGCTTAAGAAATCAAGCGGCGAATCTCCATCTGACTGTTTCCGTTTCGCTTCTTTCGTTATCAGACGGAACTTTTCCCTGCACCTCAAGCGTGGACGAAAAACTCCATTGAGGCTTGTCGGCATCAGCCGCGTCGCGTCACCGCGTCATTTAGGCGCTTCAGGGTGAGTTTGCTGCGGTCTCTGCCCTGTAAGCCACCATCCTTATTATGTCGACAAACAATCGACAAGACTCTCTTCTTCGTTCAGAGTTATTCAAAATCAAACTCTTTTTGTGCGGTGCCGGGTTTTTCAATTACAAGAGGGTGGCCCGCAACATTCCCGTTTAAGTCTAACAACCCCCTTTTCTCGTGGCTACCATCAAATGTGTGAAATCTGGATACCCCTGAGATAATAGCAGTCGCAAGATGGAGACTGTCCGCAAACCTGATGGACGATACTTTCTCCCTCTTCGCTTTTTCGATGTAATGATTACGTATTTCGCTTGCCTTGGCCGCTCTATACGCTCGTCAACATTTATCAGCTGAAAATTGCTTCTCTGAAGCAGCTTTCTAAATTCCGCGACAACCTCTTCGCCCGAACGCCCGGTCAGAATCTCGGCTATTGTAATCACGGAGGTTATTACAGAGAAGTTCTTCTTCTCAACTTCCCTGGCGATACTTGCCAAGCCAGCCATTTCGCCTCCAGGCCGCCCCTCATCTTTAAGCCAGGCCAGAAAGATACAACTGTCCCAATAGAGGAGCTTTGGGTTATTCGGCATCTCTAAGATTCCTTACAAACTCCTCGGAGGAAAGATCGCCTGTTATATCAGGAGCCATTCCCAGCAAATCCGTAAGGCTCGGCAGGTCATCGTCATCGGGAAGCAACTCAATAGTTTGGACTTTAACGTCTCTTGGGAAAGCATTCCCCTTGGGGTAGGTCAGTTCGCCCAATACTCTGATCTTGCGACCAAGCGCGTCTCGGGCTTCTTCAATCTTGTCCGGCGGAAAAAAACAGTTTACCTTTTCGGGCGGTATGGCCGAATAGATGCGAAATATATTACGATTAGCGTGAATATTCAGAAATTCCAGACGCCCCTCCACCGTACCGATTGATTTAGTCTCCGATAAAGCGACGGCCTCTATGACAGCTTTCACGTTCTCACTGACCTTAACTGTGTCTGTTTCGCTCTTTAAGCTGACCCTGAGAATGCCTTTTTGAACCTTGTCGCTGAAATCCTTATAATGCCTGAGCAGCTGCTGGCCCATTTCAACCGGCGGAGGGGTATTCTCTGAGAGCATCTTGAGAGAACTGATAACCTTGTCTACCGTTTCGAAGATTATGTCTTCTTTGTCCGTGCCGATATGGGCATCAATAGGACGAAGAACAATTTCCGCCGGGCTGGAGTGCTTCAAATCCACAATTTGCCAGTCGATTTCAGCCTGTTCTCCCGAAAGTGAAGACTCGGTATTAGACAGAACCTTCCTCAGCGCCTCAAGTTGAAATGAGAAATCATTAAGGCTTACATGTTCCCGATCAGACTCGGCAGGTTCGATAGTTATGACTATTCCAGTGCGCATAGAGACAACCTCACCCTATGGAAAACTATATCATGAGAGGATTTCCTATTCAATCAGATTTGAGGCTATCGCCCGTTGAAAATATCAATCGCAACCTCTCCGTCCGGCGTAGGATATACCCCATGGGAACCCGCAAAACTCCATAGGTTCTTTTAATCAATCGTTCGGAATTCGCTACTGAGGCTGTAAAAGTATTATTGTGATTGGGGTTCATTTCAAGAGATTGGACTGAGTATCAGGCCGGAGAGAGGAATCACAGAGTTTTTCTTCTTTGCGCCGGGGCGGAGAGGCACTATACAACTCCCATGAGAACGATCAAATAACATCGTCAGCCATCAGGCGCATTGGTATACCGTGCATCGTGGAAGCCGACTTGCCAATCGCCTCGCTTGAGATGTACACAAGACTGACGTACAAAATTGTCCGACGATTCCTCATGAGCCGTGATTATGATTCAACGGAACCAACCGATCATGAGGACTGCATCAAATATCCCCTACCGGCTGAAAACATTTGCCGAATCATCCGCTTTCCCGACCCAGATTTCCTTTCGCTCACGGGATGTCCCTGTTGGCGCAGGCCGCTCCCATAAGTCCAATGGGTCCTAGCCGACCTGCCAGGTTTTAACCGCCTTGTCAGCAAGCCAAGACTGGTAGTCGTTAAGACTGGCCAAGTCCCAGCAGTCATATTCTGCAATCTTCTTGGCCAGGTTGAAGGAAGTTTTCAGATAGTGCGATTTTTTGGCGGTAAAATCAGCACGTTCCAGATTGTCCTGCTCCAAAAGCAGCATGTTCCCCAGCCGGTCTACAATATCATTCGCCCCTTCACCAAAATTCTGATACCACTCCAGGCTTGGATTGTATGGGCAAATGTGTTCAAGTTTTGTATCAAGGTATCTGACCTTATGACCTAGCCTGCCCTCTATCTCGGCCAGCAGAAAGCGGATTTTTCTGGATGAGCGTCGGCTGGCATCTTGCAGTACTCAAAAGCGTTCTTCAATGCTTTATCGGATGGGTAGAGACTTGGTCATCAAGCGCGACGGCAGACTTTACGCGCTGGAAGTCAAGGCGACGGCGACACCTCGGGCGGAACATGGCAAAGACCTCAAGCAGTGCTGAAACTGGCCGAAGCGGAGCGCATGGCGCGCTGGCCTGCAACATTAACGAACCGCAAGCCTTGCTGCCGGGCATCAGAGCCGTTCCCTGGCATCTGAACGCGTATTCCGATTGAAACATCCTTCATTCTGATCTTATGCTGCGCATTTTTTGAGATACTGTTTTTTGTCTGCTCTTTGGCAGTAGTTGCAACCCCCATGCCCTGAGTGATTTTCTGCCTGAGGTAAATTTGGGGGAACATCGGAATTAAAGACAGTTCCGTTCCGTAACCGAACATCCTTTGAACTATTAAGAGTACAGGGCCCTATGAACACTTGTTAACGTGTCCGCTATATGCGCACTCAGAGAAGCGACGAATTCCGGTTTAGCCGCCGTTTCCGATAATGTCGCCCTATCAAGAAACCTTGACATTTCCTGCTGAAACAGCTGCTTTTCAAAATATTCGACCACTCCGTCGATTCTGTCTTCAAGAAGATCCCTGTAATCTTCGGTTATCCCGTGGTCCGCGATTTTCAGCCTGATCAGATCGGGCCTCAGCACGGCGCCTTTCTGCTGCAGCCACAGCATGTCCCACAAGTCCCGGGCTTTTATGCTGCTTCGCGCGGGCACCGCGACCAGCTTGTCGGCAAGTATTTCAGAAAGAGAGGAACACCGGACAAACATTGTGCCGTAACCGTCCGGAAGATCCTGATAATTGGTTCTGATAATTCGGGGAGAGGCCTCGTATGCGGGAAGACGCGCGATGTCTATGTTAATCCGCTGTCGAGGCAGATCTTTCCGGCCTCCGCCAGTCTTTATGATAACCTTCCAGGTGCTCACCCGGCTGGTTGCGGGACCGGTGTCTTTTTTCAGATCTCTCGGACTCCTCGCTTCGGTTTCGAACCCGTGGCGGTCGAAGATGTAGCGTTCGAGTTCAGATCGGAATCTGTCAAAATCCCCCGGTTTAAAATCCGCTCCCGCGTGAAAATCAATATCTTCGCTGTAACGGTTTGACCCGTAGCAGAGGCGCAGGCACGTACCGCCCACGAAAGCCATCCCGGGAAACATGAGGGCCTTCTGCTGCAAAACGTAAAAAATGTCGTAATGCACAAGCTCCTTTTCAATTACGGGGCGCAGCGGCGCGAGGGCCGGAGCGGTTTCGATAATTCCTTTCACCCTTTCAGTCAATGTAATCGCGGTCACGGAGCACCTCGTGATAAGTTTCCATGTCGACCATGTGAATGTTGCGCCCCACGCGCCTCAGATCTTCAAAAGCCGTCTCGGGGTTCGCCATCCTCAGCGGCCTTCCGTCCCGCCAGAAGGTGTTGCGGACAATCCCGGATTCCGACCGCGAAGTATGGGTGAACTCTATGGTTCCATGGGGCGTGGCGTATTTCTGGCTCCTTCCCGTCGTCATCACCGTCAGGTGGCCAAGCGTCATCTGGCTTATTATGCCGTATTCCGAAAGAGCCGTCTCAAGGCTTATGTAAGAGTACTTTCCGCTGCGAAGCGCGGCCGCGACGGATTCAAGCCTGTAGGCGTTGGCGGAGTCAGCGCGCGCATACAGATACACGCCCCGACAGGCTCTTTCGATCAAGCGGGCCGTCACGGCCCTTGACAGCGTCTTTTTCAGGTTCTCTTCCGGTTCGCCCGGAAAAACATTCCGGATCATCCCGTTTGTGAAAGCGTATATACTGTTTTCCGACAGCAGGTCCAGAAATTCGATGAGCGCCGACATCTTCATTGTTCTACCTCTACGGAAAAGGTAACTAATTTTCCCCTTTTTGTATACCTTTTTCAAAAAAGAGGCGGTTGCGCTTATATGATTTTCCTTTCCAAAGTGTTTCCTGAAAGTCTTATTCCGCAACCTCAAACAGGGGGAAGAGAACACCAGTATTTTCTTCCCTTGACAGATTTTCATTCCCCCATTGCGAAAGTCTTGATCAAAAGAACATTGAGGCTGGAAGGAAATCCATCCATGGAGAACCAGCTCGTTTTCAGTAGCTCTTCCTCACTCGACGCTGCAAGGATTGCGAACACCCGAACAGTCGTTTTGAATAAATTCTGTCAGAATATTTAGGGGCAAAATAAACGAAGAGAATCAAATTTCATGGATTGGATGAAAATTAGACTGGATGTTGATACCGGACTTGAGAGTTGTTTCGCTATTGGTTACAGATTTACCGACGATGCCGACGGCAATTGGACTAAGCGGTTCAACAGGTTCAAGGCAAAACAACAGCCGGCAATCTACGCAGCAGTGACCTTGATGAAGACCATGGTTCCGCTTCTCGTGGAATACCTTGAGCTTGACGAATCAAGGGGCGTGATTTTATAACGAGAGGGGATACTCTCTCACACATAGCGCGGGCAATTCACAAAGCAAACTGCGGAATAAGAGTGTATGGAGTTGGTCTGGCCAAAAACGAAAGGCGGTCCTATCTGGGGCAATATGGTCTTGAAATCTCAAATAATCACATCCCGGAAAAATGGGATGAACTCTGGGTGCAAGGAGAAAAGCTGTACCGTAGAAAACAAGGGGAAGATTAAGCCATGAAAACGGAAATCTCTCCTACGGCAACCGCTCTTGTTGCCCTCATGAAGCTAAAAGGACTTGGGAGGAGGGGGGCTCTGAGGATCGTTAATGATACGATTGACGATGCTTCCCGCTCTGATTACTGTAAAGCATTGAATTCATGGCTGTCGCAGAATGATGCCGGTATTTCAAGAAACGAGTTTCTGAATGTCTGGACAAACAGTTTAAACCAGCTCAATAAAGACCACAGAGCCGGCATCAAGGTAGTTTCTTTCCATGATGAGGAATATCCAAAACATCTGCGGGAAATTCCCGACCCTCCCGCCGTGCTGTTTGTAAAAGGTTATACCGAGGCTTTACGTTCGACTAAAAGTTTAGCCATCGTCGGTACCAGGGAACCAACGCAGCAGGGGGGAAAAATCGCGTACAGGACAGCCCGCACCGCCTCCGAGGCGGGATTCGTCGTCGTAAGCGGACTGGCTCATGGGTGCGATACCCGGGCTCACAACGGCTGCCTTGAAGCCGGTGGCGTCAGTGTCGCCGTGCTGGCTCATGGGCTGGACAGGGTCTATCCGGCCGCAAACCGCGACCTGGCGGATCGTCTTGTTGAACAAGGAGGCTGTTTAGTCAGCGAGTATCCCGTTGGCACGAGACCGGCGAAATCAGCATTTGTCGAACGCGACCGTATCCAAAGCGGTCTTTCAGAAGCGGTACTCGTCATTGAAACAGGAATAAAGGGTGGAACCGTGCACACGGTTCAATCCGCTCGTAACGAGAAGCGGGTGCTTGCCTGTATTGATTATACAAAACAGCAGCTTTGCGGGGAGAACAAAGCGGAGGGAAACCGAAAACTCCTAGAAGACGAAGCTGTCAAACCAATTTGGGACAGGACAGCGTTCACGCAATTCCTGAATGAGCTAAAGTCCAACTTGTCCGACGAACCATCAGAAGGACAGAAAGAAGCTGTCGACCCCCAACAACTGTCGCTTGCATTTTCAGAATGATCACCTTTGATTTTGATCTCACTCTGGTCAATACTCAGCCCGTTGAAAAACTGCGCGCAGAAAGAAAATGGAAAGAGATCATGGCCCGGGCAGGAAGACTGGAAGTTTATCCAGAAATAAGTGAACTTCTGAAGAAGTTGGTCATAAAGAATCAGGCACTTGCCATTGTCACCAGCAGCCCAGACATGATACCGCGTTACTTCATCAGGCAGTATGAATGGCCGATTGACATAGTTCTGGGATACCATCAGGTTAGCAGAAAAAAGCCAGATCCGGAGGGCTTATATCTGGCAATGGAAAAAGCAGGAGCAAGTCCCGAGAAAACATTTCACATCGGCGAGCAGCCCGAGGACACACAAGCTTCCAAGGCCGCCAACGTAACCGCAATCGGAGCCGGGTGGGGTCTTGCCGACACACTGTCCCTTGAGGAGTCCGCACCAGATTATTTCTTCGCATCAGTTGCAGAACTACGAGAGTTTCTGCTGAAAACCTCCTGACCTTGCCTCTTTACACCGGGTTTGACCCTTTTAACTCGGGATTAGTGTCCCTTTATTTTGTAATAAGCAACGGCGAAAAGCCGGGCGTTTGTGTGGTGCGCGCGGATACTGGCGCTTGAAGGAGATGTGGGCCGCGCGGAAAAATGCCTTGAAGCGGCGAAGGCCCTTCATCGGTGCTTCCACGGAAACGGTTTTCGCGGAGGCTTTTGTTGCGAACGGAAAAGGAGATGCGCAAGGCGCGTCGGAGTCTCTCCGCGGTGTCGGTTCGCCGGAGTCGCTCTCCGCGATTGTTGGGATGATCTGGCGGAGCGGCTGCCCGCTCAGACGCTTTCGACGTCGGACATCCTTCGGGGACTTGAGTCCTCGGGCGCTATAAGTTCCCGTCAGATGCGCCAGTACCGGCATCAGCCGCGTCGCGCCACCGCGTCATTCAGGCGCTTCAATGTATGAGTTTCCGGTTCCGGCACCATGGAGGCAAGCCTTTTCATTTCAGTTATGTCTTCTTCGTAACTCTTGAGACTTCTTTGGTGGGCTGAACGGGTCTTGGTGCACACCAGCGTGTAAGGTCTGCCTTTCTTCTCGGTCCTGTAGGTGATATCAAGATCGTGTCTGCTGATTACGTCTCTTATGTGGCCCCGCTCCGACTGATTCACTTTGAAGCGGTGTTCCATGGCGGAGGGGTCTTCGCAGAACTCCCGAAGAACATCGCAGTCCTCGCATCCACACCCCGCAACAGAGGCGATTTTCCAGTCCCCGGGAGGTTCCGGCGGCGCGGAGCTTCGCTCAAGCAGAAATTCCGCCGCGCGCTTCCACAGGGTCTCGAAGCTTCCCGTCCGCTTAAACTCAAGGAGAGACTCAAGGGCGCGGGGAATAACCCGGTCGGGGCTTGCGCATACGGGATGATCAAGCAGAACGGACACAACCCGCCCCGACTCTTCCGACAGACCCAGAGAAAGAAACGCCGCGAGAAGGTTTCCCGCCGCTTCGGGGGAAAGTTCCGCGTCGCGGCCGAGCCCCCAGCTCCACGAAGAAACGGATTCCTCCTTTTTGGCGAGAGAGCCTGAGAGCCCGGGCAGAATCGAACCGCGCAGGCTGTCGGCGAGAATCTCGCTCCATCCCGCACCGCCGCCGAGTTCCCTGCAAAACTCCGCCGCAAGATTGAAAACATCTTCGGGACGGCTCACGAGGTTTTCGCTAATAAGATCCGGGAGAAAATCGCGGGCGAAATCCGGCCCGGCAAGAAACAGAGCCGCCCTTATATCGGCGCTTTGCGCGCTCCTGCAGTACGCAATCGAGGAACTGAGCAGAAGTCCGGCGGACGACGCGTCCCCCAGTCCGACCAGAATGCGTAGCGCGGTGCCGAGGGCCTCGCTCATTGCGTCCGGATGATGGCGTCCCCCGTCACGCCATATCTCGTGAATCCGCGACACGAACGCCCGCGCTTGCGGATCCCCTTCCTCAATCAGCGTCTCGAGATAATCCACAGCCCCGCTTATATCGTCTGACGCTATAAGCTCGAGGGAATTCTCCCTGGGCCAGAGAACAAGAACGGCAAGATGGTACTTGCGTTCAATTGTCGCGCCGGCGTTGCCGGTCCACTCCTCTATACTTTCATCTTCAGTGTAAAGGTCTTCAAGTTCTTCTGTCTGCAGCACTTCTTTCTTGGAGAAATAGAGCTTTTCGAAATCCGCCGCCCGCCCGTCAGGAGCGATGAGGTATTCAAGAACGCAGACGCTATCATATATCTCCCCCATCTCGTATGACTCCGGGACATCGCCGTATTCATATCCCCCGTCGTAAAGCGCCTGACCCGATTCCTCTATCGTGACAATCGCCGCGTAAAGAGAATACCCGGCGGCTTTGGAAGCTTCTTTGAGAACGCGGGCAACCGAGGCGTCAATATTTTTAAGCGAGTCAAAGGAAAGCCCCGCCTCGCTGTAGTCATGATCAAGCAGCCAGACGATCTTGTCGTCGGCCCGGCACTCGCTTCTCCACGCTGAGAGCTCGTCCGCGACCCGTTGCGTTTCCGCCCCGAAGTCGGGTGCCGCAAGTTCACCCGCCCCGTTTAAGAGAGCGAGGTTGTAGACCAGAACTATCCTGTTTCCATCCCGAACCGGCCGGATTTCATGTTCGCAGTCGGCGTAGAACGCCGCCCAGGCGATTTCCGACGGCTCGCCGCCCCGCATGTCAATCACGGTCTCGTGCCCCTTGTGGCGCACGACGACCTCTCCTCCAGAACCCCTTACGGGCAAGGCAACAACAAGCGTCGCAACCATGCCGTCGGTTTTCTCCGTGTCGCGGTGGGGAAGGAAAAAACCTCCCTGCTCATATACGAGAAGCTTGTAGATGTCCGCGCGGAACCTTTCCCTCGGGCAGCCGAGACCGTCGGCGGCCGCCTCCACTATTGCGGCGAAGGCCTCATTCCATCCCCTGCCCTTAAGACTGAATTCGGAAGAATTTATCTCCCAGCTGTCGCGCACCTCTTTGTCGACCAGAGTTTCCGTACCTTTTCCGAAAGGGGAACGGCGCGAACACTCTATCAGGGTTTTCACCTGGCTTTCGGGAACCGGAAAGGAAAGAGCGTCCATCCCGGAAACACTGAGAACGGGCAGGGGCGCGAACATTTTCCCGGAAGCGCAGTAGCTACCCGGGCGGTCAATCGACATCAGCAGACGCTTAAGCTTCGCAATGTGGGGAGATGCCTCAAAATGATCTTTTTCGTCGCACATGGCTATCGCAATAATTCGGGCAGAAACTGAAACGCTTGCAGATTCATTATGATCCAACAGCAGGCATCAGTCAATTCTTCGTTTTTTTCCGCGGGAAGCAGACAGGCTGACGGATCCACATTTAGCTTTGAAGCGTGAAGAAGAACTGATAAAAGGTAGTTTGCTGTGAGTGGTTTTGGCTCTTCTGAAAACGGGTTTCTGAAATAGGAGTCCGGGCGAATGCTTCTCGGCAAACAGCAGGCTCAAAAAAACCAGCTTTCGTTTTTCATAAATGTTTTCAAGTTGACACAAGGTATCTCAAACTCCTTGCAAACATTAGGAATCTTGGCCGCGTTTTCTTTGAATTTTTCCTCAGTAACCACACAACCACCCAGAATCTTAGCTTTGGCAATTACGTAAGGGTCGGCAACTTCTCTACCTGTCAACTGTGCCTGTTTGCTGAGCAGATATTCAAAGTGTCTGTTTTGAAAAATGGTTGCTATAAAAGCTGTTTCCTCGTCGGTAGGCATTGTGAAAACATCTCGCCGCTGCCTGACGAAATCAGATAGCTCATCTCCTCTTTTTTCCAGTTCTCTTCTTACCGCTCTTACCGAGGTGATAGTTCCGCTATCTATATACTCATCGAATTTCTCCCAGAAGGAAAGAAACTGTTCAGGGTAATAAGTGGTTAAAAATGTTGATCAAGGGAGCTGAGTCGAAAACGAAAATCACTGCTTGGTTTTCTCCTCAAATATGAGAGATTCCATCTTGGGGATGCGGCTTATTTTTACTCCTAGATAATCAGCGGCCTGTTCCGCGGAGATATTGTCCCTGTAATACTGACTGAAGACCATTTCCATATAATTTTCGCCAAGATATGCTCTTTTCGTATAGTTTGAGTTGCCTCCGGATCCGGAAACATTCTTTCTTGCTCTCGCTTCGTATTGATTCCTCCATTGGCTGATTTTTGTTGAATAAAACGCCGAGGTGATTTTATTGATATCTAAAAATTTTCTTAAAATCACTTCGCGGCTCACAACAAATCTCTTGGCGATATAGTCAAGGTTGTAATCATTAACCGCCACATCCAGATATTCTGAAAACGCGTCGTCGGGCACAAGAAATTTGCCCGCAAAAGCATTGCAGAACTTTTCTATTTTTCTGTCCTCGGGGGACAATCCCCGCAAGTAGTCTTCATCCTTTGATGACATTTCAATATCGTTTCTGTGAAACAAGAGGTGGGCCAATTCGTGGAAAAGGGTGAAAATCTGCCTTGAATGCGACATGCTGTTGTTAATCCAGATAATCGGAAAAACCTCGTCATACAGACAGAATCCCGAGACCCCGTCATCTTTAAAGGCATCCTTGAATACGAACACTCCATGTTTTTCCAATGCCAGGCGCCACTCCTTAAAAGCCATGTCATATGTTTTAAACTGTCTCTGCGTGTCCAGGTCAATACCCAGATAATTCCTAAGTTCGGAGGTTGTGGCGTCAATGGATTTCTGTCCCACGGACAGGTCTGCAAGCATAAATTTTTTAGCCGGGTTAGTGCCGTTATTCAGTTCCGAAAGATTTATGCACATGGCTTTTGCTTTTCGAATCAGAAAACGCAGATGAGGCGCAATAAAAGCAACTTGTTTTTCCGGCAGAGACCTGAAGTGGTCTTCAATGGATGTCTCATCGGGAATCTCGGAGAAAAAAAACAAGGCCGTCGGTCTTTTGTATTTTTCAGCCAGTTTCTCCAGCTGCGGGAAGGAAGGACCGGAGGACCCTTTTTCCCACTCCTGAATGATTTCCAGGTTTTTTTTAAGATGATCAGCGATCTCTTCCTGGGAAAAGCCAGACTCTTCCCTCGCCCAGATTAAGATTTTCGGATTAATGCCCTTCATGATCCTTTCTGATTTTTGTTAGTCTGCACTGCGAGTGATTTGAACTGTCGGGAGTATTATAACCTGCTTTACCCCCAAAACAGAAAAATCGGCGGCGCGCTTCGGAGCAGTGAAGCTTAAATTTTATGTAGTGAAGCTTAAATTTTATGTATAGAGCGAATTTCTTTTTTTAAGATTCCTCCCTGATTTTTTCTTAACATTTCCTTCTACGCGGCATCCAGAAGAGGTTTTAAACTGAAGTTCCCCCGCCCCTTCGGGGCAAATTCCATTCCGTGAAGACGGATTCATCTCGACTGCTCTTCTGCTGTGCTTGGAATAAGTTGTGTTATATCAGATGGTTGGACTGAATATTCTGTTTCGCAGACAGCAATGTGCCCCACCTGGACAGGCGAGACGGCCAGTTAATTTCTTTTGTACTCCACTGGGTACATATCCATAAGCTCAAACACCCTGCTCTGAAACTCATCGGGCCTCGTATACTCATAAAACACTTCCCCCTCACCGCCGAGCTTCTTCTTCAACTCCCCGCTCGCCTCCCTGCGGTTCCTGCATATTGTCCCCATGGCGTCAAGCAGAGTGGAGAAACTGTGAAGATCATGCCCGTCCTCACTCTTCTTCGTTCCCTTCTTTCTCTTCCCCTCCTCCGTTATCCCGCCGGGTAACACAGGGTCTCTCACCTCATCCCTCAGATGCTCATCCGCAAACAATACAGGAGCCAGAGCATCCCTCATGTGCCACTCCACATACCACGCAAGCATACACAGAAAAAGATGCGCCCTTACCCTCTGTTCCTTCCTGTGTCGTATCGGCCTTACCATCAGATCAACCGTCTTTATGCATCGAAACGCCTGCTCTATCCTGCACAGATTCTTATACCCCCTCACGGCGTCAGCATCCCTCAGCTCCTCTTTGCCCCGATCCGTGCGAAGGTCCACATCGATAAAATGGCTTTCTTTTCCCTTGATTTCTTCCCAAATCATGGTTTCATCAGCGATTCCCTAAAATCCCTTAAAACAAATCAACCCTGCCGCCGACTTCGCGGGGAGACTCGCTGTAACGTCCCCGGTCGACGAAAACCGAGACCCCCTGCGGCCCGGTCCTGTCCGTTCCCCGAGGAAACCAGTCCTGTATATGCGCATACTGCTTGAACCAATTAAAGGAGGTTCAAATAATGGCAAAACGAATCACGCATCGGAAACTGGGGTTAACGGGAACAAGCAAAACGGACGGAGGGAGGGAAACTTGCCGGAATCCGGAAACCGCATTGAAACCACGGAAGGACTATGAGGCCGCAAGAGGGGAATACGTTTCCGAAAGCCGGGAGACGATTGCGGGTTTGAGAAACCTGATCCGGGAATCGGTATCCGGGAATACGCTCAAGGCTTACCGCCGGGCACTCGGCCGTCTTGCGGCCTTTATGGAAATCGAACCGGCAGAAGAGGTGAATATCGGATGGCTGCTTGAAAAACTGGATGACGTGACACTTGCCCGCTACGTCGCCAGGATCAAAATGGAAGGCAAAGCTCCCGCCACGGCCGAAATGGTCATAGCGGCGGTCCGTTACGCGGCGAAGCTCCGGGAACGGGAATCTCCGGTGGGCAGGATAACGGCGGACGCGATGCGCGGATTCCGCCGCAAGGGCGCCGAACGCGGACGCGGCCAGGCGCGGGGCGTCACCTGGACGCAGGCGGAAAGAATCGCAGCCATGGCGGGCGCAGAGGCGGATTCGCTCTCGGGGATCCGCGACGCGGCCTTGATCTCGGTCATGTCCGACGCGATGCTGAGAATTTCGGAAGCGGCGGTCCTGCTCGTCTCCGACGTTACCGAGGCGGCCGACGGCTCCGGACGGGCAAGCGTCCGCAGGTCAAAGACTGACCAGGAAGGCAGGGGGACGGTTCTTTATCTCGGCCGCCCGACGATGGCCCGGGTCAGGGCATGGCGCGAAGCCGCGGACGTAAATGACGGAGCGCTGTTTCGCAGAGTATCGAGGGGGAATCTTCTCACTTCCAGGGTCGGTGAAACGCCCCTGTCCCCGGCATCCATTCGTCGCATCCTCAAAACCCGCGCCGCGGCGGCGGGAATAGAGGGGGTAAGCGGTCATTCCCTGCGCGTCGGGGCGGCGCAGAGCCTGGCCCTCGGCGGAGCCACGCTGGTCGACATGCAGATCGCGGGCCGCTGGCAGTCCCCGCAAATGCCCGCCGCGTACGCCAGGGAACAGCTCGCGGGACGCAACGCCGTGGCGCGTATCCGCTACGGCCGCAGATGACCGAATGACCGCGGGGGACCGGGGATGGAAACTGCCGCGCCGATCCCCCGTATTCAGAACAAACCGCGACTGAAATCCGATTTCGCGCGTTCCCTTGGCGGTCGAATGATTAGAAACCGGATTTTCGGGTTTTTACGTCCCTTAACGCTTATTATGGAAACATAAATTTTACAGGAGGTAAGGAGAGATGATTCAAGCCAGATGGCTTATAATATTTTTTGCCGTTCTCGGCATGTCGGTGCCGTCGTTCGCGATTGACTGGTCGCTTGGCGGATTTCCGAGCTACATGAGGACGAGGATGCGTATCATTGACAACGCCACCGCTGTGAATAACGGCGACAGGATGCATGTCACTGATACGACACTCAGGCTCACCCCGCAGCTGGGATTGAGCGACGCGGTTACCGTACGCGCCCAGGTTGACGTTGCGAGCAACATGATATGGGGTGGGTCAACGGCCCACTTCTTCGGCGGTACTTTTAAAGAGGATGACAGCGTTGTGCTGTCCGACCTGAGGCCAAACGACCGTTTTAACGGCGCTATTCTGACAGGTGAAAAGGCAGTAGATGATGACTACGGGTTTTTTACCGTGCGCATGCTTCACGCCGATATAGTTCTTCCGAACAACTTGGGTTTCGTAAGGATAGGTCGCCAGCCATTTGACTGGGGTCTCGGGATTCTCGCAAACGGCGGACACGACCCCCATTCGGACCTCGGTTTCGTGGTTGACAGGGCTCTCTGGCTTAAGTCCTTCCCTGCCGGAGCCGGAACCTTCACATTGGTTCTCGTATCTGACATATTCAACAACGGCAGCTCGCTGTTCACCGAAGAAGGCGGAGGCGTTGGTTATGACATACTTGCCGCGGCGGGTATATACAACCAGCAGATGGGAGACGTGAACGTAACCGTAGGAGGTTACGCGTTCCCGTACCTGCATCAGGATGGCGTATTCACCGATATTGGTCTTTCAGGATTTGATGTCGACCGCACTTCGCTTTACTCAGGTCTTCTTGTGCTTAAGGGTTCCAGCTGGAGCTTCACGTACGAAGTTCAGATGTTCGGAGGGGGAGAAATAACTCACCCGGCCGGTTTTGTCACGGCTGAGTTTCCCGCGGGAGAGTTTGAGTTTGAGTACGCATTTGACATGGCGGCCCGTCTTGAGCTTATGCCTTCAATGATGGCCCAGGTAAGCACGATAGGATTGGAAGCCGGTTGGGCACAGGGTGATGATGCATCTACTCCTTTCAAGATTGAAGGTAACGCCCTTCCGTTCAGCCCTGCTTACAATGTAGACAACCTTCTTTTCAAGCATGTCATTCCGACTATTTATGATATAGAAGGAAGCGTCATAAACGCTATCTACGCCAGACTGTACGCGAATATGAACCTTTCCGACAATCTCGGGTTCACGCCTCAGGTTCTTATGGCCTGGAATGATGAGACGATGCCAGTTTCGGCTTTTGACTCCGACTATACGAGCGCAGGATTTCTCCCCAACTTGGGTGCTGGTGTTCCTATCGATGCCGGTGAGGTTGAAAAATATCTTGGTACAGAGATTGAGGGAACGCTCACATGGACGCTTCATCCGGGCGTAAACCTTGACTTCATCGGAAGCCTGGTGCTTGCCGGCGACGGTCTTACAGACCTGCTTGCAGCTCAAGGCGCTACCGATCCTGAGGAGACGATCTGGGCGTACCAGACAAGGCTCATGATATACATTGATCAGTTCATGAAATAAGAACAAAACCGAAATAAAAGCTAACAAAGCTTGAATGAAGCGGGCTCCCTCACAAAGGTTGCCCGCTTTTTTTATGCCATTTTGATGGTGAGTGTGGGGTTTTCGTGATTGAGTGAGGGATTGATACTGCTAAAAAAGCTATGGGTGCAAAACTTGGTTAGATTCCGGGTTTTCTTTGCGTAGGTTGGGGTATGGGAAGCCATTCAGCCGGGTCGGAAGTCCTGGATGCTGAAGATCCTTCATCATTCTTCCAGGATACTTCTGCACGGCTTTTTTCGCTTCTTCCACTCTTTTCCTGACAACCTCCCCGTCAAGATTGGCAAAACTCTTGGCCAGCGTCTCCTCTCCTTTGAGAATAATCCGAAGATAATCCGGATTCTTCAGATTCCTTGTCAACGGCACATCCCCGTCCATGGTGTTCAATGTACGCTCCAATGAACAGTTTCCCCCCTTCCTGCGCTCATCGCGTTTCATACCTCGAAAGAATTGTTCCATCAGATTGTTGGTACGTTGCGACTGAATCTCTATGGCACCCCTGTCGCAGTTCACAACCAGAGGTTCGGTAAAAAGCCTGTCCCAGTATTTGTCAATCTGCCTGACCATCTTTGCGTAGTCCCCGTCCGTAGTTGACAGACGTTCAATCCGTTCATCATTACGAAACGCGGTTACTTGTGCACTTTAAAGTTCAGGTAGGGAATTCAGGTTCTCCGGGAATTCCTGATTTGTTCTTTCCCTTTAATTTTCTCGCTTTAGCGAAATCTTTTTCCGATTTTTTTGTGTTACCTGATTCCAATTTTTTATTGGATTTTCCTCGACTGGAATAGAACTCTGCTTTATCGGATTTTAATCGTATGGCTTCACTGAAGTCCTCTACGGCTCCTTGGTGTCTTCCCAGCTCGGCTTTTGCGATACCCCGACTGTGATACGCTACGGCTGTTTCTGGATCTAATTCCAAGGCCCGGTCAAAATCCTTTATTGCCTCTTCATGCTTGCCCAGACTAGATTTGGCGTTGCCCTGATTATAATATGTCATGCCGTCTTGCGGATCCAGTTTTATGGCCTTATCAAAATCCTTTATCGCCTCTTCATGCTTGCCCATGTGAGACTTGGCTAAACCCCGATTGTTATATGCCTCGGTGCATCGTGGGTCCAGTTTTACGGCTTCGTCATAATCCTTCATTGCTTCTTCAATGTTTTCCTCTACTTGGTGCCTTAATCCGGAACAAATCTTTTTTTCCGCCTCGGTTAACTCCTTTTGACTTTGAATAAAACCATGGATGTCGTTATAGATAGTCATCCTTTCAATGTGAAAATGCTTTCGCAAATAATCGAGAAGTTTCCTTTTAAGTTCTTTTGGAATTCTGATGGTTTTGCATTTCTCGGATTCTATATACCCTTTTGCAGCGTGGACAAACACACTGCTCTGAAAGATAATCCGCGGATGTTTGCCGCTGGGAGCAATTATCTCGTAATCATTTTTCTGAGTGCTGTAGTAATCAACATCTTTGTTTTCTGTCACTTTTGACTTATCAAACAGTATGATCCGCCCGTCTTTATCAGGACTTCCTGCGCAAGCAAAAAATAAGGCGACGGAGATATTTCGCGTAAAATCAATCAAAGCGGTTTCGCCGCCATAGTGCTGTAATTCTGTCAGAACTTCAATATTGGACGCATTGGGACTGAAATGGTTCTTTGCTCTGTTAACTATGTCCTTTTCCATTTTCAGCAGAAGAGTAATGCTTCCGTAAGAGGAAGGATACTTCTTCCCTACATCTTTAACCAGCTTTCCGTGCCTTCTGTATAACTTGGAAGATATCTCTTCATAAAATTCCTTCTCGCCGCGAAATATGTATTTCTCTTCATCGCACCCATCCCAAATTTCTTCTAATTTCTCCCGAAGCTCCTCCATAGATGTTTTTCCTCCGTGCAGTTTATTTACACCATGCCCTCCAATTGCGGCGACTCTCAACAGACTCCTCGTGAAGCTCAAGAATGTCTTCCATCATCTCCGCCCTTCGGTTTGAAAGCAATTCGTATGCTCCTCAAGTCTGACCTTCGAGAACTGCTCAAAGACTCGCGACCACTGCCACACTTGGATAGTCTGTCTTTGTTGCCGCAACTTCTCCTACGCGACGGTCACGCCGGAGCATGCAGGTGTTTTGAAAAAACTCTTCCGCACCGCCCCCGGAGATAACCCGTCTTCCGTCTTTTATGCCTTGTGAACTACTCAGGTTCTCCCGCTCCCATAATTCCCACACCAGATTCGCAACGAACCTGATTGATGACCCTTTTCCGCCAGCCCCGTCGCATCAACCGAAAGAGGAATCCGAGATGACGGTCACGCTCGGCACACCGAAAAAAGGGGCGACCTTTGTTAGGAAGCCCCCTCCATTCAAGCTTTGTTAGCTCTGACTTGGTTGTTTTTTTAATTCATGAACTGATCGATGTAGACCATCAGCCTTGACTGGAAAGCCCAGATCGTATCCTCGGCGGAACCAGCGGCTAGGTCTTCTTCTTGAGCCTCAAGCCGGTCCGTAAGACCGTCTCCGGCAAGCACCAGACTACCGATGAAGTCAAGGTTTACGCCTGGATGAAGTGTCCAAGTGAGCGTTCCCTCAATTTCTGTTCCGAGATATTTATCAACGGAGGGAGTATCTGCACCCGTCTTCGTCTCATCGTTCCAAGCCATAAGAACCTGAGGCGTGAACCCGAGATTGTCGGAAAGCTGCATGTTCGCGTACGCTCTTGCGTAGATAGCGTTTATGACGCTTCCCTCTTGACCGTAAATAGTCGGAATGACATGCTTGAAAAGAAGATTGTCTACGTTATAAGCCGCATTGAACGGAACAACTTGACCTTCAAGAGTAGTAGTGGTAGGGTCATTGCCTTGAGACCAGCCGGCTTCAACACCTATCGTACTTACCTGTGCCATCATTGAAGGATAAAGCTCAAGACGGGCAGCCATGTTGAAAGCATAGTCAATGTCTATTCCAGCAGGTTCTAGCTCACCCCCTCCCAGATAATGGGCTTCGTAGGTTAAGCTCCAAACAGGGGCCTTGAGCACGAGAAGACCCGAGTACCAGGCATAGCGGTCAAGATCAAGAGCACCCTCAGCAAAATTGTTCTGATGCATATACGGGAACGCGTAACCTCCGATGGTAACGTTTACGTCTCCCATCTGCTGGTTGTACAAAGCCGCAGCGGCGAGTATGTCATAACCAGTACCGCTTTCGGCAAACAGCGTGTCACCGCTACTCCATATATCGGACACGAGAACCAGCGTGAAGGTTCCGGCTCCCGCCGGGAAGGACTTCAGCCAAAGAGCCCTGTCAAGCACGAAACCAAGATCGGAATGCGGATCGTGTCCGCCGTTTGCGAGAAGCCCGATACCCCAGTCAAAAGGCTGGCGACCTATCCTTACGAAACCCAAGTTGTTCGGAAGAACTATGTCCGCATGAAGCATGCGCACGCTGAAAAACCCGAAGTCTTCATCTACCGCCCCGTCACCAGTCAGAATAGCGCCTCTGAAGCGGTCACTCGGTCTCAGGTCGCTCAGCACGACATTGCCGAGACCTCCTGAATCACCAAAAAGTGCACTGGTAGCACCACCCCATATCATGTTGTTCGCCACGTCAACCTGAGCCCTCACGGTAACCGAGTCGCTTAGACCCAGCTGCGGGGTGATCCTGAGTGTCGTATCAGTGATAGTCATCCTCTCACCGTTATTAACTGCGGTGGCATTGTCGATAGTGCGAATTCTCGTCCTCATGTAGCTCGGAAATCCGCCAAGCGACCAGTCAATCGCGAACGACGGCACCGACATGCCGAGAACGGCAAAAAATATTATAAGCCATCTGGCTTGAATCATCTCTCCTTACCTCCTGTAAAATTTATGTTTCCATAATAAGCGTTAAGGGACGTAAAAACCCGAATCCCTCAAGGCGTAATCAAACTAGTTCCAAATCTACTACAAAAACAATCCAATTTCAAGCAATTTTCCCTTAACGGAAAATCATACTCTCCCTTAATACTCCACTAACACTAAACCAAAAGCGCGTTCATGTCAAGGAGAAAAAATTCCCGCTCCGCCGCGCGAAACCCGAAACCACGCGGAAATGAAGCGAAGACGCGGCCGACAGTCCCGACCCGCTCACCCCCGCCCGAAAAGCCTGAGCGTGACGAAGGGGATGAGGGAAAGAACCGGGGAGAGGTAAAGCTGCGTCGAGGCGCTTTTGCGAATAGGCTCCTTCATCTCCATTATCCCCCGGTAAAGAGAGGCCGGGTCCCCGACAACCCCCCGAAGCGCCTCGCAGACAAAATAGACGTTCCCAGGACTAAGCAGAAACACAAGCAGGTTAAACACGCAGAACACAATAAGCCCCTTCGCCACCAGGCTCGCCGTCCGGCCCCACACAAGCGAATTGACCGCCTTTCTCGTGAGGTTTCCCCCGTAGTACCCGGCGAGTATCCCCCCGAGCACCACAGTCATCATGAGACTTATCCCGCACCCGAAAAGAAAGACAAGGCACTTTCCGAAAAGATCCGCCGTCCCCCCGAAGGCCGGGATCACCTCCTCCCACACTCCCCACCCGAGCGGAAGCAGAAGCCCCAGCAGCGCCCCCTCCCAGAAACCGCTTCTGAAACCCACCATGAAAAAAGTGAGCATCCCCCTCATCGTCAGGAAATCAGAAGGTATGTCCTGCCCCGTGCGCTCTATTATGTGGTACTGCTGTATCTCCGATACGCGTCTATGATCCCCCGCGGCGCGGCGTGGGGCGAAGGCGACACGTGAACGAAACCTCCCCGCCCCTCGCTCACAGTCCTTCTCCTTCACATATAAGGCGCAAAAAACCGGGAATCTTCCCGCTCCCGCGAGCCGCCGGATTTCCCGTCCCCGATAAATTCCTGAAAAAAGTTATAGACATTTTCCCTTAATTGTAATACATTGTATTTCAGATATCAAAAAATGGACAGAAAAAGGAAAAGGATGTCAACGGGAGAAACGAAGGAAAAACACGGGAGAGCGGCCTCTTGATCCGACTTCGCGCAAGGAAGTCCCGCGACACCGTCCCTCAGGCGGGGTGCGCCATAGGAGAGGGCGCGGCGCTTGACGCGGAACCCGAAGCTAAACCCGCGCCGATAACCGTTGCGGACTCGGACCGCGAGGGACACGTATTCGCCATGGGCGCCACCAGAAGCGGAAAGACCCGCCTCGCGGAAGCCATGATAGAGCAGGACATACGGGCGGGGCGGAGCATCCTCTGGATAGACCCCAAGGGGGACAACGCCATTTTCTCGAAGATAGTGACTGCGGCCAGGGAAGCGGGGAGGGATGACGATCTTATCTTCTTCTCCCCCGTGCATCCCCGCTACTCGGTCAGGCTTGACCCCCTCTCCCACTACTTCATGCCCGAGGAGATCGTAAACCACGTGGTCTCGGGCGTGCGGGTCCGCGAGGAGTTCTACTTCAACATAGCCTACGAGGTGACGCTCGTGGTGGTGCAGGGACTCATTCTGATCGCGAAATCCCTCGGGGAGCGGCCCACCTTCACGTTCAAAAAGATAAAGGAGAACATGGGCTACAGGGAGCTTGAGGGGCTGCGCGCCCAGATAGCCGAAATAGAAGGGCCCGAGGCGGAGGAGATACTCGCGAACCTCGACCAGATACTCTCATCCCCGCAGGATTACTTCTCCAAGGTTTCCTCGAGCCTCCGCACCGTGATAACGTCGCTTTCTTCGGGCTCGGTGGGAGAGATCATCGGAAAGGACACCGCGAACCGCTTCGTTGAGCGCCTCGAGGCGGGCAAGAGGGTGATACTCGTCGTGCAGACGGGATCGCTTCTCACCAGGAAAACGGCCCACATAATGGCGCGGGTGCTGCTCTCGATGGTGCAGAGCTTCGTCGGCAGGGTGCTTGCCTCTCACCGCAGGATAGACCCTCCGCTCGCGGTGTACGCCGACGAAGCGTCGAACGTCCTTTACTTCGGAATAGACGATCTTTTCAGCAAGGCGGGAGGGGCCGGGGTGTGGCTCTGCATGCTGACTCAGAGCCGCCAGGACCTCGTCGCGGAGCTCGGCCCGGCGTACGCGGGAAAGATCCTCGACAACACGAACACCAAGGTTGTTTTCCGCGTGAACGACCCCGACACCGCGGCGTGGGCGTCCCGTCTCGCGGGGACGAGAAAAAGGTTCTCCCCGATAATGAGCCTCGGCGGGGGCCTCAGCGTCCGGGAAATGGAGGAGAGCAGGGTGCCGCCCGAGAGCTTCATGAGGCTCGCGCGAAGGGAGTTTTTCGCCTTCACCTTCGACGGCATATACAGGGGCAGGACGCTTGACGTGGCGCCGTGCGAGGAAATACGGTTCCCGGAGATAAGAAACTGATGAGGAAAAAAAGGAGAGCGGAAATGAGATACCTTCCCCAGGTGGCGGTGAGCTGGGAGGCGGCAGCCCTTTTTTCGCTTCTCTGCGCGACGCTCGGCGCGGCGCTTTTCGCGCTTGCGACAAGAAGAAAGAGACGCGGCGGCTCCCACGAAGTGGAGTTTACGACGAAAGAGGGAAAAGAGCGCGCCCGGGCGCGGGAGGAACCCCGCACGATAGAAACGCTCGCCGAGAGTCTCTGGCTCCGGAGCGATGCGGAGATTCCGGTCCTCTCGGATTCCCAGGCCGAATCCGGGACCTCTTTCACCCACCCCCTTACCCGCGCTTTCTGGGAAGAGGAGATAGAACCCCATCTCCGTCTCTTCGAACGCCGCGGAGAGCTCGCCCTCATAAAGAGAATACTCCTTGAGCTTGACCGCCACGGCCTCTGCTCAAGCGTCGTCTCGGGAGACGGAAAAAGCACTTTCGCCCCGACGGCGAAGAGGTTCTCGCGGGTGACGCTGCTTGACCACTCGCTGCGCGTCGCGCGGCGCATGAGGGAAATACACGACTCCGTCCACACGGAAAGGCTGCTTTACGGAAAGCACGTGATAGCCGCCCTCGCCCACGACGTCGGAAAAATGGAGCACCTGCGCCCCGGCGGGGACGGGCGCTATGTGAAGGATGACCACGCGGCGGCGTCCGCTCGGGCGCTCGGCGCGTGGGCCGCGGAACGCGGGGGAGAGGACGCGGCGCTTTCGCTCCGCTCCGTAATCGACGCCGTTCGGAACCACCACAGGGCGGTAAGCGATCCCGACCCGCTGCTTGAATGTCTTAAAAAGGCGGACCTGGCGGCGCGGGAGGAGGAATTCTCGGGCATCCGGAAAAACCCGCGCGCGACGGAAGAAAAAGGAGCGGAGCCTCCCGAGTGGCTCGTGCGCGACATCCCCCGGATACTGAACGACCACGTCACGCCCGCGATAAACGTGGAGACGCTCGAGAAAAAGCCCTTCGCCCGCGCCATCTCCTCGACAAACGGGGTCATCTACGTCTGTCCCCACTACCTGTTTGACGGCGTGCGGGGCTCCCGGAACTCGAGAAAAGAAAGGGGGCGAGGCTTCGCGGGATAACTTCGGTTTCGCCCTGTCTTGCGCGGGCGAAAAAGAAATGAATAAACTCAAGCGGCGTTATGTGTCATGGCTAAACCAAAAACATACTTAACAGGAGAATAAACCATGAGAAACGAAAACCATGAAAAAACCGTCGCGGTGGTTATCGCGAAAAACGCTTACCGGCAGCTCGAGTCGGAGAGCCGGAAGAGAAGACTGTCGCCGGGAGAGTGTCTCGAGATGCTGATAGAAATGGACTACATATGCAACAACGGGGGAGAGGAACCCGAAGAGGGCGCGGTGTCGGTCATCGGAAAGAGCGATTTCAGGAGTCTTCGGTGGTTCGGGGACAACATAGCGGGCAACCGGCCTTTTACGGGTGTCGTGCTTTATTCGGGAACTCTCGCGGGGTCCATGGGAAAGGGGCTCTGGGCCGTTCCTTTCGGAACGCTCTGGGCCCGGAGGTAAACCGTCCTTTTCGTCCGGCCAGGACATGCTTGGGTTTCCGGGGGAGGCGGACACGCGGCGTCAGAATACATCGTCAGAAAACGGGTGCGAAGAAGAAAGGAAAACCCGCAAGACACAGATGTCATCGGGCAACGCGAAGACCACTCACGAACCGTGATATATCGAGAGAAAAGCGGTGTAGGTGAAACCGAACTGCATAAGCAGCAGGAAGGGAACCCAGATGAAAAAACCCATGTAGAGAACGTACGCCACCTGGAAGGTGAAGAAAACCGAGAGGACGACCTCGAAAAAAGTGGTAACTCCCTTTGAGGAGACATACGCCGAGGTTCTCCACCGGTCCTTCCTGCCCACGACGGCGTACTTTGGCGTTCTCGCGAAACCCGACGTCCTGCCCAGAACCGCCTCCAGCACAGCCTTGGCGTTGTTAACCGCTATGCCCGCCCCGACGCTCAGCGCAACGGGTATGTACTTGTAGAATTCCCGGGCCCGGGGACCGTGGGCCTCCCCGACCGCGAGTATGTAGAACCTTATTATGGCGAAGGTGCCGAGCGCCACCCCCGTGACGCTCGCTATGAAGAGATCGTTAAGCCAGATCCGCTCCCACAGGAAGTTCATGGGTATTATGAGAATTATCGTGGCGAGCAGAAACAGGTAGCTGAAATTGCCGAGGAGGTGAAACACGCTCTCGGCCTTGACCTTAAACGGAATTCGGGAGTCGCGGAGCACCGAGGGCAGAAGCTTCCCCGCCGTCTGGATCCCCCCTTTAACCCACCTGTGCTGCTGTATCTTAAAAGCGTTCATGTCAACGGGAAGTTCGGCGTCCGATATGACGTCGGGCAGGTAGACTGCCTTCCACCCGTTTATCTGCGCCCTGTAGCTTAGATCAAGATCCTCGGTCAGGGTGTCGTGCTGCCACCCTCCGCTCCGCTCTACGCACTTCTTGCGGATCACTCCGGCGGTGCCGTTGAAGTTAAGAAAAAGTCCGTTCCCATGGCGCGCCGCCTGCTCAACCACGAAATGGCCGTCAAGAAGCACCGACTGGGCCTTCGTGAGAAGAGAGTAGTCGCGGTTAAGATGCCCCCACCTCGTCTGCACTATCCCGACCTCAGGGTCATCGAAGCACGAAACGGTCCTTCGGAGAAAATCCCTGGGGGGAACGAAATCCGCGTCGAAAACCGCAAGAAGCTCCCCGCCTGCCTGCGCGCAGCCCGCGGCAAGCGCCCCAGCCTTGTACCCCTCGCGGTTCTCCCTCCTGATGTGCTTTATGTCGAAACTGGCGGCCCGGAGCTCGTCGGCGCAGCGCGCCGCTATGAGGCTTGTGTCGTCCGTCGAGTCGTCAAGCACCTGCACCTCGAGCAGGTCCCTCGGGTAGTCGATAGCGCAGACCGCGCGGATGAGCCTTTCGGTCACGTACATCTCGTTATAGACGGGGAGCTGCACCGTGACGCGCGGAAGGGGTCCCTGTCCCTGCGGGGCCGCGGCGCGGCGCGCCTTCGTCATCGAGTAAAGATGCACCAGGTAATAGCGGTGAAGGCCGAATACGCAGAGAAAAACGGAGGAGATAACGTAAAGCAGGGTGCAGAAACACTTTATAAGCTCAAACAACTCTCAGAACCTCTTGTCCGTAAAGACCCGCCGTCCCTACGGCCTGAAATCGGCTATCCTCTCGGCCGCCTGCCTTATTCTCTCGGTATCGAACGTGACGGAGACCCTCGCGTAGCCCTCGCCGCAGTCCCCGAAACCGTTTCCGGGAGTGACGACCACTCCGGCTTCGGAAAGCATCCTCGCGCAGAACTCTGAAGAGCTTATCCCTTCGGGAACCTCGAACCACACGTAGAAGGTAGCATCGGGCTGCGTATAACTTATGCCGGCTTTCTCGAGGCCGCGGCAGAATATCTCGAGGCGCTCCCTGTAGACTTCCCTTCTCTCCTCAAGCCCCGCGGAGCTGTTGCGAAGAGCCGTTATGCCCGCCTCCTGTACCGCCTGGAACGCCCCCGAGTCTATGTTCGTCTTTATCTTACCGAGACCCGCTATGGCCCTCTCGTTCCCCGCGGCGAACGCCAGTCGCCACCCGGTCATGCTGAAGGTCTTCGACAGCGAGTGAAACTCGATGCCCACGTCCACAGCCCCCGGTATCTCGAGGAAGCTCAGGGGATTCTTCCCGTAAAACGCTATTTCCGTGTAGGCGGCGTCGTGGCAGACGAGTATGTCGTTTTCCCGTGCGAAATCGACCACTTCAAGGAAAAACCCCTCGTCGGCGAGAACCGTGGTCGGATTGTTGGGATAGTTAAGGAACATCATGACGGCCCGCTCGGCCACCTCCGCCGAAATGGCGTCAAGATCGGGGAGAAACCCGTTTTCCTTAAGAAGCGGCATCGGGTGGGGAACCCCTCCCGCGAACGTGGTCGAAACCGGGTACACGGGGTATCCCGGGTCCGGCACGAGCGCCACGTCCCCCGGGTCGACAAACGCGAGAGGCGCGTGGGCTATCCCTTCCTTTGAGCCTATGAGCGCGACCACCTGCCTTGCGGGGTCGAGACTGACTCCGAAGCGCTCTTCGTACCACCCGGCGGCGGCCTCCCGAAAAGACAGCATGCCCACATAGGACGGGTAGCGGTGGTGCTCCGGTCGCCCGGCCGCCTCGCGAAGCGACTCCACTATGTGCCCAGGCGTCGGTATGTCCGGATCGCCCACCCCGAGGTCGATCACGTCGACCCCCTTCCCGATCAGTTCGTTTTTCTTCCTGTCGATCTCGGCGAAAAGATAAGGGGGAAGCTTCTCGATTCTCTCCGCCCACTTGATTTTCATTTGAAGTCCTCCCGAGGACAGACAGGTCCTGACGGAGCTTTTGAAATCCACCGTACCTTTGCCTCATCATCCCGGTCTGCCTCAAAGACAAAAGTCCGCATATTTAATTTCTCCCTTGTTTTCCGGACACACTCCAAGCTTTTCGAAACAGGTTCAGGCTACCCAAATTTCACGCTAGATTCAAGGTTTTAGGACACCGCAAGGCTATGAACATTGCGAAAAGGTCTTTCCGGCAATGAGGCACAGCAAAGCGTTAACCGCCGCTTTGACGAAAATCGGGAATAAGCAGCGCCCGGGGGCATGTTTAACAACGCCCGCAAAAAAGATTAGAATTACATTGCGCGCGAGGAGAAAAGGTTTGAAGATACTCTACGCAATACAGGGGACCGGAAACGGTCACATAAGCCGCTCAAGAGACGTGATAGCCGAGCTTCGGAAGTCGGTCGAGGTCGACATAATGGTAAGCGAGCGCCAGCACGAGATAGATCTCGGCTTCGAGGTCAAGTACCACCTGCGGGGACTCGGGTTCGTTTTCGGGAAAAACGGCGGAATCGACTACTACGCCTCGATAAAGAAGGCCCGCTTCGACAAGCTGCTCGGAGACGTCAACGACCTTCCCGTGGCCGATTACGACATGGTGGTAAGCGACTTCGAGCCCATATCCTCCTGGGCGTGCCGCCTCAAGAAAAGGCCCTGCGTCTCGCTTTCCCACCAGACGTCGTTCGCCTCCCCCAAGACCCCGAGGCCCGAGAAGCCGAACAAGATAATGGAGTTCATCATAAAGTGGTACGCTCCCGTGTGCATACCGCTCGGGCTTCATTTCCGCGAGTACGACAACTTCATAAAAACCCCCATAATAAGAAAGGAGCTGCGGCGCTACGAAGTGCGCCGGAACGGCCACTACACGGTCTACCTCCCGAGCTTCGACGAGCGCAAGCTGATCGGGCACCTCGGGAAAATCGACGTGCGCTGGGAGCTTTTCTCAAAGCACTACAGGGGAGAGACCTACACAGAGGGAAACGTCACCGTGTACCCGGTAAGCTACGAGAGGTTCATAGAAAGCTTCACAGGATGCGAGGGGATACTAACCAATGCCGGCTTTGAGACGCCGTCTGAGGCCCTTTTTCTCGGCAAGAAGCTGCTCGCGATGCCGATGAAGGGACAGTACGAGCAGGAGTCAAACGCGGTGGCGCTTGAGCAGATGGGCTTCGAGGTGCTCCACAGGGTGGGCAGGGATTTTGACGGCACGCTTGAGAGATGGGTATCTCTTCCCAGAGCGCAGCCCGAACCCTACAGGGACGTCGTCCCCGACATATCGGAAACCATACTCGCCCTTGCCGAGCGCTACGGGGGCGAAGAGGAATTCAGACATCCGACCGGCTCCCCTATCGAAGACGCCGAGAGAAAGGGGCTCCTGGACCTTTTTCTCTGAGAATAAAACCGCGGGGGGTCAGGGAAGAAAGAACCAGAAGACCGCGGCACCGAGAACCAGCCCCGCCAGCGTCTGGGCCGGGCTGTGGCACCCGAGCCTCACTCTCGACCACGCGACCAGCAGGGCAAGGGGCGGGATAACGAAAACAAGATTCTCGTGCGGGTGGGCGAACACCATCGCTCCGAGCGCGCCCATCGCGGTGCAGTGACCGCTTATCTTCCAGTAAAGCGAAACCAGTATCCAGAGGCCCGTGAGCGCAAGGCACAGGTAGCCGAGCGTCACCAGGGCGTCCGGTCCGCCGACGAAACCGTACAGCACGAGCAGGAAGACCGAATAGATGAAAATAACGCTGAGGGGCCTTATCCGCTCCTCCCTCACGCTAATGTGAAAATCCGTAACCTTGCCCCGGCCCATGAGATAGAAGATGTAGACCGTGGGGGCCAGGGCAAAAAGGAGCACGAAAAACGAGGTCCAGAGAAACTTGGAGGAGTGATTGATCGAATAGGAGCAGAGAATCACCGCGTAGAAAACCACAAGCGGCGGGGAGAAAGCGGTGGAGACGAGGTTCGCGGCGCCCGAGGTCCTGCCGCCTTCTGCGGGACGCGGAAACGTGACCTTTTGAGCTATGTTGTCGTTGTTAATCATCTTCGCTTCAACCCTGCGTAAAATAAAAACCGCACAGAGCGCAAAAAACAAGGGGTAACCCGAAGGTTTTTCGTTTTTTAAGCAACTTTTCAAAAACCGTTGACACGGCCTTGAAGCCGCGGGGCGAACAGGTTTCAAAAACCCGCTAATAATCTGTATAATACCCGACTGGATGAGCGCAAAAGGAAAAAAAGTCTTTCTTGGCGGCGCCGCGGGAGCGGCGACCGTCCTCTGCGTCCTGGGAGTGCTCGTATCGGGGTACCTGCTTGTGGCTGACTTCGTGCTCGGGGACGCGGAGCTTTGCCTCACGGGCATGGGCTGCGACGTGGTGAGGGAGAGCCGGTACTCGAGCATGGGGGACGTCCCCGTCTCCCTGCTCGGAGTCCTGGGATACGCGGCTATGGCCGCCGTTTCCGTCTCGCGCCTCGGGCGGCGGACAAAGTGGAACCTTCTTTTCTGGCTGTCGGCCGCGGCCGTGGGTTTTTCAGCCTACCTCACCTACCTTGAACTTTTCATAATAGAGGCGCTTTGCTCGTGGTGCGTCGCCTCGGCCGCTATCGCGGCGGCCCTGTTTCTGCTCGCGGCCTCTCAAACGACCGGCGGCGCCGTAAGATCCTTCGGTGGAGCGGCGGCGGCGTTCGTCCTGGTGTTTGCCGTCTCCTACTCCATTCATTCCCCCGCCCCGCAGGAAAATCCGCCGTCCGCCGCCACCTTTTACCAGGTGAGCCTTGCGAAATACCTCTCGGACCAAGGAGCGACCATGTACGGCTCCTACACCTGCTCTCACTGCGAGAAGCAGAAGGAGCTTTTCGGGAGGGCTTTCGGCTACATAACCTACGTCGAGTGCGGCCGGAGGGGTCCCGACCCCGATCCCGCCCTCTGCGCGGCCAAGAACATAAGAAGCTACCCCACCTGGGAAATCGGCGGAGAGTTCCACGAGGGGGTAAGGACCCTCGAGCAGCTCGGGACGATCTCGGGCTATTCGGGCAAATGAAAGCTCCTCGCTACAAGGCGCTGCGATCACTTGCTGTTTCTTTGACAATGGGGTTTTATCAATTACTCTTACCTGAACGTTCATGTCAGAACCGGTCCGCTGCCGAAGCGGCTGAGAGGTGAATGGTGAGCAAAAGAAACGACGGGCTGTCATTCATAGTATCCTGCAACAAGTCCGGCTGGACCAGGTCCTGGGGTATCAGCAGGGCGCGTCTTCATCTCGTCCTTGGCGCCTTGGGGATTTTCGTGCTGGGCGCTCTTCTCTCCTTTTTCCTGTCATACAAGTTCTACGGGGACGCTGAAGACCTCCGGGCGCGGAAACAGGCCGAGATAGACGAGCTGCTGGACGCCGTCACGGCGATGTCGCAGGACATAATCGTGGACAAGAAGCTTGAGGACAGGTTCATAAAAAGGGTGCTGCGGCTTGAAAAAAAGCTTGCCTCGATGGAAAGAAGCCTCTCGACGAAGAAGCAGAGAAGAAATCCCCGGATTGGCGGGCGGGGATTCCGGACAAGCGATATCGGGGATGACTACTTCGACGCGGTCGAGAGGGACATAAAGCGCCTGGACAAGGCTCTCGCGGTCACCCCCTTCGGGAGACCCGCCTCGGGAAGCATCTCTTCGCGCTACGGCTACAGGAAAAACCCGTTCTCTGAAGCCAGGGAGTTCCACGGCGGAGTCGATTTCAGGGGGAAAACGGGAGACGGGGTCGTCACCACGGCGGACGGGGTGGTCGAGAAGGCCAAGTACGTAAAGGGCTACGGCAAGCACGTCATCATAAAGCACAAAAGGGGCTACAAGACTCTCTACGGGCACCTCTCCAGGATAGAGGTCATCAAGGGCCAGAAGGTCGTGGCGGGAGAGAAGATAGGGGAGATAGGGTCGACGGGCCGCTCAACCGGGCCGCATCTTCACTACGAGGTAATAAGGTACGGAAGAAGGATCAACCCCGGCAAATTCATAAGATAAGGGAACGCGCATGTACAATAACAGGCAGAAGGAGAGGAAGGACCCGGACGCCGTGGAAACGATTCTGGGCGATGGCGCGGTGTTCGAGGGAAACGTCTCGTGCGAGGGATCGATGAAAGTCGAGGGAATCCTGAAGGGAGACGTAAAAACCGTCAACACGCTCGTGGTGGGTCCTAACGGTTCCGTGGCCGGGGACATAAGCGCCGGAGAGGTCATCGTATTCGGGGAAGTAAAAGGGAAGATAGACGCCGGGACGCTTGAGATCAAAAGCACGGGCAGAATAACGGGAGAGGTACTGATCGAGACGCTTATAACCGAAGCCGGGGGAGCCATGATGGCCAAGTGCGAAATGAAAACCGCCGCGAAGTCGGACCCCGACGACCAGACGCTTACAGTCTACTCAAAGGAGCAGACCCCCTAGTGGTGGCGGCCGCGCTTCTTTGCGGCCGGGGGTGAAAGAACGGGCGCCGCAACCGACATCCCCGCGCCCGAGCGGAATTTCAATTCAAGAACCACGCTTTCCCCCGTATCGCCCGAGAGTCCCTCGAGCATCACGTGGCGGCCTCCGGGAGAAAGGGCTACGGAACCGCCCCGGGGAACCTCAATCGAGGCGACCTTCCTCATCGTCATGGAATCTTCCCTCATCTCTGTAACGTGAAGCGACGCCGAGGCGGAGCAGCTGCAGCTTACCTCCAGAAGCTCATCCGCCGTCGCGGCGGAATTCTCGATAACCATGTAGGCCGCGGTCACGGAACTGCCCGGAGGGGGCTGTCTTACCCACGGATCCCTGACCGATATCCCGCCCTCGCTCAAGGCCGAGGGAGCGGCGAGCAGGGAAAGCAGGATGGCAAGCAGGGCTTTTCTCATGGGATCTCACAGAAGAAGGCGTTTTACGTCGCCCGCGATCTTCTTCGGGTCAAGTTTTTCCTTGGGGTAGCGAAGCATCATCTCGCCGCCCGGGCCTATCAGGTAAACCGCCGGGGAGTGAATCACTCCGTACTCCGACCCAGAGTCCCCCCGCTCCTTCGAATAAAAGGTCCCGCAGGCGTCGTTTACCCTCTTTATTTCCCGTTGCGGACCCGTAAGCCCGATTATGCCGTCGTGGAAAAAGGGAATGTAGGTCCCGAGCCTGGCCACGGTGTCGCGCTCGGGGTCAACCGTTATGAAAATCGCCATGACCCTCTCGTCTCCCACGATATCAATCACCTCGCCCAGCATCCCGAGCGTGGCGGGACATATATCGGGGCAGTTGGTAAAGCCGAAGTTAAGCAGCACGACCTTGTTCTTGTGATCAGAAAGCGAGAACCCGCGGTCGCGGTGGTCAGTGAGCGAGAAATCAAAGGCGGGACGGCGGAACTCATCCCCGTGGAAGCTTCCCTTGTCCGTCCGGAGAAACCCCAGGATCCCTAACCACGCAAGCGCTATCAGGATCAGTGCGGCTAAAGGCAGACAATATCGTTTCATCTTAAAGGGCTCCGCGGGGAATCAGGGCAGAAATATACATCACCTTTTCGATTATACAAAAAAGAGCGCCTCAGGGGGGCCGAGACGCTCTCTATTACAAAAAGGAGGATGAAGGATGAGTATTGATTATTGTATCTAATCAATACTTTAAAATATAAGTAATTTACTTAAACTGTCAAGGAAAAATTAAAAAAATTTAAAACGGCAGAAAAAAGCGGGCAGGGCGCCCGTGCGCCGTGCCCGCTTCGTGGTTTCTGCCGGGTGCAGAAGGCTATTACATCATGCCGCCCATGCCCATCGGTCCGCCAGGAGGCATTGCTCCGGGGCCGCCCGCATCCTCTTTCGGAATGTCGACGACCAGCGCCTCGGTGGTGAGCAGAAGACCCGCTACGCTCGCCGCGTTCTGCATGGCAGTCCTCGTCACCTTGGCGGGATCGAGAATACCGGCCTTTATCAGGTCCGTGTACTTGAGCTTCGCGGCGTCAAAGCCGTTTGAGCCCTTCTGATTTATTACCTTCTCGATCACTATGGAACCGTCCCATCCGGCGTTAGAGGCTATTCCCCTAAGGGGCTCCTCGAGCGCTTTCTTGACGATGTTGACTCCCGCCTGCTCCTCCGGGTCCGCGCCGTCGTACTTGTCAACCGCGGCGATGGCCCTTATGAAGGCCACGCCTCCGCCCGGAACTATTCCTTCCTCGACGGCTGCCCTCGTGGCGTTAAGGGCATCCTCGACCCTGTCCTTTTTCTCTTTCATCTCGGTCTCGGTGGCGGCCCCTACCCTGATCACGGCCACGCCCCCGGCAAGCTTCGCGAGGCGCTCCTGGAGCTTCTCGCGGTCGTACTCGCCGCTTGCTATCTCTATCTGGTTCTTGATCTGGCCTATGCGGCCTCCTATCGAACCCCTGGTGCCGGCGCCTCCGACGATCGTGGTGTCGTCGCGGTCTATGACGACCCTCTTTGCCTGTCCGAGGTCGGTTACCTTGGCGTTCTCAAGCTTCATGCCGGCCTCCTCCGATATCACCTGTCCGCCGGTGAGAACCGCTATGTCCTCGATCATGGCCTTCCTGCGGTCCCCGAATCCGGGGGCCTTTATGGCCGCGACCTTGAGCGTTCCCCTGATCTTGTTGACCACGAGAGTGGCGAGGGCCTCTCCCTCGACGTCCTCCGCGATTATCAGAAGGGGCTTGGTGCTTCTGGCCACTTCCTCAAGAAGCGGGAGGAGGTCCTTCATGTTGGCTATCTTCTTATCGAAAAGCAGGATGAGCGGATCGTCAAGCTCGACCGTCATCTTCTCGGGCTCGGTGACGAAGTAGGGACTCAGGTATCCCCTGTCAAACTGCATTCCCTCAACCACGTCAAGCTCGGTATCGAGGCTTCTTCCCTCCTCGACGGTGATAACGCCGTCCTTTCCCACCTTCTCCATGGCGTCGGCTATGATGCTTCCGACGTTCTGATCCCCGTTTGCGGAAACCGTGGCCACCTGGGCTATCTCCGTGCGTCCCTTTACCTGCTTGCTTGATTTCCTTATGCTCCCGGTAACAACCTCGACCGACTGGTCTATTCCCCTTTTAAGCTTCATGGGGTCGTGTCCCGCGGCAACGAGCTTTATTCCCTCGCGGTATATCGCCTGGGCAAGTATGGTGGCTGTGGTGGTGCCGTCCCCCGCGACGTCGCTTGTCTTCGAGGCGACCTCCTTCACCATCTGGGCCCCCATGTTCTCGAACTTGTCCTCAATCTCTATTTCCTTGGCCACCGAAACCCCGTCCTTGGTCACGACCGGAGCTCCGAAAGTTTTTTCTATAAGCACGTTGCGTCCCCTTGGACCCAGCGTCGCTTTTACCGCGGCCGCGAGCTTGTTAACGCCCTCGAGAATCTTCTCCCTGGCCTCAGTGTCAAATAACAGATCCTTTGCCATTTTACTGTTTTCCTCCTTTGTTAGTCTTCTATGACGGCGAGTATCTCGTGCTCGGCGATAATAAGGTAGTCCTCGCCGCCGAGGGAAACCTCGCTTCCGCCGTATTTTCCGAATATGACCCTGTCGCCGGGCTTCACGTCAAGCGGAAAAATCTCTCCGTTTTCAATAGGCCTTCCCTTCCCCACGGCAACAACCTCCGCCTGCTGGGGTTTCTCGGCGGCAGTGTCGGGGATTATGATTCCCCCTTCGGTCGTCTCAGACACGTCAAGACGCCTTATCAAGACCTTGTCATGTAGCGGTCTTATCTCCATCTCTAATACCTCCTTTTTAACTTTCTGAAGCTGGACTGGCACTTGCGCCTTCCAAGTGCCAACTATAAAGTAAGCATGTTTTTGCGGGTGTCAAGGGATGGAGGAAAAAAACAGGCGCCAGCCGGTTTTCTGTTCGCGCCGCCTGAACTCCGAAGTGCACCGTCGATTCGGAAAATCTCTTTTGGGCACCCACCTTCTCAGAGTAGAATGATCAATGCCGAAGCTTTGCGCAACGGAATTGAAAGAAACACCGGGTTCCCGGCTGAGAACCTTTTCGACGGCCTGGGCCTTGAATTCGTAACCTGTCACTACCACACAGTTGACTCGAAGAATCGGGTGATTTTCTACGGTTCCAGCCGAAACAGGCGTTCATTTTCAATCATAACACATAAGATCAAGTCACTGGAAAGAAGATAAGAAGTTGCGGATGGATGATTTGAAGGAAAATTCCGGATTATCGAACAGTTTCGCCACAAAGCCGGTGATTTTACGCGCACCGGCCCCCCTGTTGTAATGCATCAGATAACCTCCTTTGTTGTGCTAACTTAGAGATTATCTGTGTCACTTGGCCCTTTCAAACAGAGCGTAGGACTAAAACAACGTCAAACCCTGTTCTTAGGGAACTTACACTTCAGAGTTCAACGGGCGGAATCTTTATCTTTAAACAACGTGTTGCCTTTCACAAACCATGAGAGGCCAAAAGCCAAAACTATAATAGTTTCAACCACAAACACTAGTTTTGGTTTTAAAAAACAGCAATGATTCAAAAGTAATATGATAACGCATAAAATTATTATTACACCACAAACCAAATAAATTTTGTTTCTGGCCAGTTTTTCTTTTGATGGGCAATCGGAATTGGTGCAACAACAGGAAATTTTCGGAAATTCAAAGAATCTTCCACCGCTTTTAGTTTTTGTGAACAGAAATATAGAGAAGTACGCAATTGTTGCAAATAGGCCGACTGCCGAAATGTAGTGTATCCAGTTTATGCAGGTTTTTTCGCATGGGTTCTGTCCACATGGAAACAGAGCGACACCTAGTGCAAAAATACCTGCCAAGTTTCCAGCAATATTGTCCCGCTCCTCGTATCCTTCATATGAAATTAGAAAAAATCCTATAGCGAATAGTGCTCCGACAAAATAATCACGCATTTCGGTATAGTAATAGTCGCTTATGGAGTTTCTAATTGCAGGGTCAGAATAGGAAGAAAGCACATAGGTACCAACGACTAACACAATCGGAAGTGTAAAGCAGACAATACCAACTAGCCTGCGTAAGCTTTGGTATGATTTGGAAACGTGTTCTTCATCATCACGATTATTTTTCATCTTCGATACCTGACTAGTCATGACGTAAAAGAAGCTCGATGTTCAGAGGCGAACTGCTCTTGGGCCAACGAGGTATGTGCCAGTCGTCACCTTTTAATCCTATTAGCTGTGCGATAACCGATGGATAAGACAAATTCCGTTCGTGTGGAGACAAGAGACATTAACCCCTGCGAAACGCTATTACCGATAACGAATAGCTTCATAATTGCTTTATCCTCCCGCTTGCTGCGACTCTTTTAGGTCTTGGTCGAGCAGACTACGCAAAAAACAGCAATTCCCACTAAGTCCTAAAACCCCTTAAAATAAAGGGGTTCAGGATTTTGTTTTCGTAAACTTTCAAGCCGATTTCAAGCAGAAACTCCCGCTTTTTCCAGCGTTCCCTCTCCCAGTATGGTACACTGATTGTCTGGAACAACAACTATAGTTTCAGACTTCCTGATCTCTGGCAGATAGAATGACGCTTATTGAGAGTTTGCAGGCCGCTTTTGGTCCGGCAATTCGTAGACCATCCTGAAGTCAGTTCCAGGGAATATAGTATTTGTCGCATTGAGTTCGTCAACCAGCTTCTCAAGATCTCTCTCACAGGAATCACTCCCAAGCCCCAGAAACCTCACCCTCAGAATCTTGTTCTCCCGATCAGGAAGTATGTCAGCTTCACTTGTAAACAGAGACTGAAGAAGTTTTCGCGCGTTCGGCTTTTTCCCCTGACACTCAATCACAGGCCCCATCATCCGAGTCTCCGCCCTGTATGCGACCATACGTATTATGTCAAGAAACAGGCGTTCCTTGTTCTCCAGAGCCTGATACCTCTGCTCCTCACCCATCTCTCCGACCGCAATCTTCTCCGGAAGACCCTTTATCTCATCCCCAAGCACCCTGACTTCTTCTTCAATCCCCTCTATCTCCCCCTTTATCTCTTCCACCTCCCTCTCCCTTTTCTCTCTCTTCTTCCCCTTCTCCCCCGCAAGCTTCTTCTCTTTGCCCGCAAGCCTTCCCCTGAGATTCCCAAGACGCCCCCTGCGTTTCCCCAACAACTTCCTCTTCTCCCTCTTCACCGGATTCACAACCATGGTGTCAGCTCCAAGCTCCTCAAGTATGTATGTCGTAAGGGAATCAAGATTGAACTGCTCCCTCATGTACTTGAAGTAATTCTCCTGCGACCACCGGGAGAACATCGCTCCCGCCACCTCTTGCGTCGTCATGGTCGGATGCGTGGTAATCAGCGGAATCTGCCTGCCTGTATCAACAAGCCGACGAACCTGACGAACTTCAAACCCGCTTCCAAGGCTTACCTTCCTCTCTGCCAGACTCACTTCACTGCTGTGAGTCCCCGCGGGCCCGTACACAGGAACCCTTACCTTCGCAAACTCTTCCTCGGGCCAGTCTTCCCCCTTGAAATTCTTGTGCCATGTAATACACGCTATGCCACGCCCGGCAAGTCTGCGGAACATCTGCGGACTCCAACCCTCTCTGTCAAACACCAGAGTCACAACAGCCTCCCCAGGTTCTTCCCCGGTAATATCCACCGCTCCGTCAAGCGCCCCCAGAGACTCAAGCTCCTTGATTACGTCTGCCTCCACCGCCTTTACCATCCCCGGGTCCATATCCTTGTGTATACACAAAAACGGCTTCCCCCCGAGAGCGTTTACCCAATAACTCACTGAAGCCGGAAGACAAAGCTTCTCCCGAGGTACGAACTTCTTCGGAAGCCTCCCCCCGCCCCCACTGTATGTCTTTACGTGCCCGTCCACGCAAAGCGTAGCGAAACTCTGCGGATCATCCCGCATCCAGCGCCCCGCAAGCTCTGACTGCCACCTCTCCAACGCGTCCCCCGAACTCGCAAACCCACGTATCTTTCTGCGTAGCGTCTTTACTTCGGGACAACGGTCAAGACCCAGTATCGCCCCCCATTCCCCGGGAGACTGATAACGTATACTCTCCGGATTGCGTACGCGCGCAAGCAGCATCAACGCCAGAAACAATACAATGGAGTTCGCTCCGTAATACCCCCTCCGAAGAGAGAACGTATCCCTTATAGAATCCACCAGCCCTTCTTTGAGCAATGCGGGCAATGCCGCTAATACACCTCCATTGACAACAGCTCCCGCCTTCTCCTCAAACTCCGGCTTCGCTTCTTCAATAAGCCCGCGGCTTGCAAGCACCCGACCCTCCGTGTTCCTTGCCCCCCTGCCCATGGCAGCTTCCCTGTCCCTGCTGTCCCTCTCCCCACGCCCCTTAACACCGACAGACTCCCCCACGCCCCCGTTCTCATTGCAAGCCCCTATTACCCCGGCCCTGCGATTCAGATTCACCGTAGTCGCTCCAACTCCAAGCTCCCTGCCTACCGCCGCCCCGCTCATCCCTTCGCCAAACATTCTGTTCGCTTCTCTTTTCATCTCTTCGGTAAACCTGCTGGGGCCGCGGGCTCTGCGGGGTTCGTAAAAACTTTCCTCTCCATGCTCTTTGTACTGATTTGCCGCACGCAGAATTGTGGAACGCGAGAGTCCTAACGCATCCACAAGATCACGGCTTCTTACCTCGGCCTCAACGCGAAACTTCGCTGCTCTGAGCAAAAAAGCCTTTTTGTCTGTGATTGAGTGAGAATCGAAGGGCTGGAGGTTTGAAAAGTAGGTGATCGTTTTGGAGTCGTGGTCAATGATGAAGGAAAAGCAGGTGTTTCCTACAGGTGTGGACTTTTTATGTTTCATTGGCAGGGTTACGGGCATCTGTTTCTCCTGTGGTATGTAAATGCTTCATAATACTCTGCCCGATATAAGGTTAAAGTCAAGAGAAAATTTCCGGGGAAATCAAAAAAAAACAAGGGGAAATCAGATGGTTGCGGCAGAACCGTATTACATATACACTAATCTGAGGTCAGGAAGTCTGAACTTATATCACGGGTTGCCTGACCGAGAGCAGCCACCCCCTCCCCAGCGCCAAAGAGCGCCTAGTGCGGACAAGCGCCTCGGTCAGGCTTCACCGTGACAAATGTCCAACAGGAAGTTCGTGCCATTGAGCACCAGTACTGGACCTGACAAACATCACGGCTAACCCGAATTATATGGAGGTATTAAGTTACATGAAGAATCATAAATCTCCAGCCTCTTGTAACTCATAGCATGGGTATAATGCAGCACCAAAACTAACGCTTCCACTCTTGTGCCGAACACCGAACCCTCGAAACCCTCTGGAACCCTGGCCACTACCGGTATTCTGGAACCGCCATGAAAACGGTCCGCGGGTTGCCTGCCGGAATATTGCCCGTAAACCCTCAATATACATCTGCCCGAGGTCAAGGAAGTCTGAAATTAAGCATGCCGGGGAGTCAGATGCCTGCAGCGCCCTGACTTCCAGTGCGGAACTTGATCAAAGCCGGTTTGCTCTTTCCATGCTCGTTCTTGGATCGAATCTCTAACTCGTATTCGGTGTTCGGCTTCAGATATTCAAAACCGCATCCGGTCAAAGGTGTCTCAAATCCAAAGCTCCAGTCCTCAGTGCCTACTTCCCTAATGCGAACCACGTACGTAATCTGCGGAGACCATTCTGCCTCTATGTTATCCTTTCCTGTGAAATCCCCTAACCCGCTTAAAAAGATAGAGAATGTGTTAGTGGACCCATTCCATAAAACAGGAGGTTTGTCCTGACTTGCTGTTGACCAAGCTTTTTCTTTCATTCCTTATTCCTTTTTAGTCGTTCTGAACTTATATGTGGATTGTGGTCTGGATGCTTCGGAACGTGCCGCAAGCACCCCCCCCCAGTCCCGCTAATAGGAATTTTCTTTGCTTTACAGTTATTATACAGTAAGCAATTCCGGTAAGAATTTCAATTTTACGAAATGAGCAGGTAGCTGGACTTCTGTAGGAAAACTGATGGAAAAAGGACGATTAGGAGTTGACCGAAAAAGCCTGCTTCTCGTCGCATTGTAATTACTTGACAGCGCATATTCCGTCTGAAAGTAAACGGTGATTGAAAACAGAAAACTCACGTGTTCATTTTAAATAGGAATTGCTGTCCATTTATTTCAGAATCCTCACTCATCAATGGCCATTTTACCCAAACACCCGAATCAGATTCTGTCGGCTTGCCAGAGAGAGAGGAATATCCTTGAAAAATTCTGTCTGTAAAATCTTCCGCATCTGAAAAGTAGTTTTTAAAAGCCTCCCTTATATCTTCCCCCTTGTAGCCTCTTACAAACACGATGTTCTTCCCTGGGTTCTCCCGCTCCAGATCAGCGAGCTTCCGCAAGGCTTCAGGAGCGGTTGGAAAATCCCACTTGGACAGCCTGCGTTCTTCATCATCAAACATAAGAATTATATTCTTTGCTTCCGATACATCTTCCCGGATCACTTCAAGAAGTCTCAGTTCCTTCACAAACCCGATCTCTGAATTCAGCCTGTCAAACCCCTTAATGATTTCACTGTCCGCGAGATTTCCCAGACATGACTTCCTGCCTTCAAAAACCCTCGCCAGTATTTCGCTCGCGAAACGGAAAATCTCAAGCCATCGTTTGTCTCCCTGTCCGAATTTCAAATTGTTATCCGTAACGAATCCCATAATCTCAACGGCGGTCGCCCAAGAGTGTTGAATGAGCGTCCGGTACTGAATTTCAACCAGCAACCCCGCGTACCGCGAATTGCCGTTGTAAGAATAGACATCGTGCACGCCTCTGTATCCGTCATCTTTCGGGGATTTTATGTAGTCGTATTTGTCCGGGTCATTTTTCAAATGATGTCTTAACCTAGAATTGTGGAAATTATCACGGAACTCATACAAAGTCTCTATATTCTCGAAAATCACCCTGCATCCCGCTATGTCGTTCATCTGGGAAAGCTTCATCCTTGGATGCCTTCTCAGCTTGTCGATAATGGTGTCTTTTCGCTTGTGTCTCTGGACAACCGCAATCTCCCCTTCTGTGCGCCCAGCGCGGTTTCCGAGAAGTGTCTGAAACGTATTCAGAACCTGCCCGTGCGAAGCCCGCCAATTCTCCAGAATTTCTGTATCCTCTTCGTTGTCTTTGCGGTTTCTGAAGTTGATTCCCGCCTTGTCCACTCTTTTTTTCGAGCATGTGGAAAAGCGATGGTTTCGAGTTGATTTCATTTCAGCATGCATTGCAGTAAAACATAGACACAACCTTTTAAGTTTCTGCCTGTCCGTTAAGACCCCGGGGGGTAGGGAAACTCAGAGACTTCTTGAATAATAAACAGTGTTTTCTAAGAACCCGGTGAATACGGTAATATTTGCTTCTTAGCTTCATAGATGGAAAAGATGATTTCATAACAACTGGCCTCACTTCTTCGCCTTCTCCGAGAGATCGATCAGCTTGGAAAGCGCCTCCATCGGGGTCATGTTCATGGGATCAAGGGCCGCCAGGTCCTCCGAGAGAAGCTCCTCCTTCCGAAACCCGGCCTCGGACTCCCCCTCCGTCTCCGCGTCGAAAAGAAGAAGCTGGCCGCCGAGCATCGACTGGGACAGGGAGGCCTTGAGCTTCTCAAGCGAAAAAAGGACCTTCCTCGCCGAGTTAAGAACCCCGGGGGGAACCCCGGCGAGGCGTGCCACCTGTATGCCGTAGCTGTGGCTCGTGGCTCCGGGAAGGAGCTTGCGGAGAAACAGTATCTCTCCCCCCTCCTCCCTGACCGACACGTTCGAGTTCGCGACCCCCGCCTTTACGTCCGCGAGGTTCGATAGCTCGTGGTAGTGGGTCGCGAAAAGGGTGAGGGGGCCAAGATCGCAGAGATACTCCGATACCGCCCACGCTATGCTCATCCCGTCAAAGGTGCTGGTGCCCCGCCCGATCTCATCCAGTATGACGAGGCTCCTGGGGGTGGCGTTTCGCAGTATGTGGGCGGTTTCAACCATCTCCACCATGAAGGTTGAGCGGCCGGCCGCCAGGTTATCAGACGCCCCGACCCTCGAGAATATCCGGTCGACCACCCCGAGCCGGGCCGCGCGGGCGGGAACGAAGCTTCCCATCTGGGCCATGAGCGAAATAAGAGCCACCTGCCTTATGAGGGTCGACTTGCCCGACATGTTGGGTCCCGTGATGATCATGAAGCGGTCTCCCTCGGAGTCGAGCGCGACGTCGTTGGGAACGAAGCCCCCCTCAGGGCCTATCCTCTCCACAACGGGGTGGCGGCAGTCGCGGAGTTCGACCGTGGGGCGGGAGACGAACTCCGGGCGGCAGTAGCCGTAGCGCGACGCTATCTCCCCCATGGAGCAGAAAACGTCGGTCTCCGCGACCGCGGCCGCCGTGGCCTTTACGCGCGGGGCGGCCGCGGCCGCGCGCTTTCGCATCTCCTCGAAAAGCTCCGCCTCGAGCCCGGCTATCCTGTCGGCGGCCGTCAGTACCTGCTCTTCGTATTCCTTGAGCTCGGGCGAGATGAAGCGCTCGCTTCCGGTGAGAGTCTGCCTTCTTGAGTAATCCCCGGGAACCAGGGAAAGCTTTGAGTTGGTAACCTCCAGGTAGTAGCCGAACACCCTGTTGTAGCCGATCTTGAGGTTGGCTATCCCCGTTCTCTCCCTCTCCCGACCCTCAAGCGCGGATATCCATTCGCGCCCGTCGCTCTGGATCTTGCGAAGCCGGTCAAGCTCCGGGGAAAAGCCTTCCCTCACAACCCCTCCCTCCCGCGCGAGGGCGGGCGGGGTCTCTGCAAGCGCTCCCTCGAGATAGGAGCGGAGATCCCGGAAATCGTCCATCCTCTCCCGAAGGGACGCGAGGGCCTCCGAGCGAAGGTCCCCCATGGCGCAGCGGATTCTTTCCACGTAAAAAGAGGAGTCCCGAAGCGAGGCGAGGTCCCTGGGTCTCGCGGAAGGGGTCTCGATCCGGTGTATGAGCCTGTCGAGGTCCCCCGTCCGGCGAAGCGCCTCCGCAAGCTCTTCCCTCACAGAGAGATTCTCAAGCAGTTCCGCCGCCGCGTCCTGTCTTTTTTTTATTTTTTCCGCGTCGAGCAGCGGATAGCTCATAAAGCGGCGCAGAAGCCTCGCGCCCATCGGCGAGCGGGTCTCGTCCATTACTCCCAGCAGGGAGTGTTTCACGGAACCTTCCGCGGAGCTTCTTAACTCAAGGTTCCTCGCGGTCCACCCGTCTGTTTTCATGTGGTCGGCGGTGTCGTAGTACCTGGGAAAATCTATCTGCGGCAGAAAATCCCTCTGGGTTTCCCGGAGGTAATCGAAAAGCACCCCGCAGGCACAAACGCAGCCCGGTTTTTTCTCGATCTCCGCGGCTTCGAGGGTAAGCACCGAAAAGCCGTCCCGGAGGATCTCCCCGCAGCGCTCAGCCTCCCACTTCCAGGAATCCACCCTGGTCGCAAGCGCGCGGGGATTCGCGTCGAGCAGGGACTTGAGCCAGGGAGGGTCCGACTCGGAATCCGGGACGAGAATCTCCCTCGGGTCGATGTGGGCGAGTTCCGAGAGAAGGTCCTGCTCCGAGAGAAAAAAAGAGGTTCTGAACTCTCCCGTCGATATGTCGCAGAAGCAAAGCCCGAAGCCCTCTTCTTCCGCGACGCACGCGAGGAAATTGTTGCTCTTTGATTCAAGGTTCTCAGAATCGAGAACCGCCCCTGGGGTGAGAACCCTGACGACCTTTCTCTCAACGATTCCCTTTGCCTGCCCGGGGTCGCCCGTCTGCTCGCAGACCGCCACCTTCTTTCCGCTCGCGAGAAGCTTCGATATGTGGGTCTCGGCGCTGTGGTGGGGAACGCCGCAGAGAGGCACCGGGTTTTTCTTTGAGCGGTCCCTCGAGGTAAGGGCTATTCCGAGTATCTCGGAGGCGACCTTCGCGTCGTCGTAGAACATCTCGTAGAAATCCCCCAGCCTGAAAAGGAGTATCGCGTCGGGGTGCTCCTTTTTTACGCGGAGATACTGGTTCATAAGGGGGGTCTTTTCGCTCACGAAGGAATATTATACTGAATCCGGGCGGGGTTTCGGAACCGCCCGCGGAGAGAGCGGAGGAGCGGGGAGGGATGTTTCAGGTTCCGCGGGGCTCATCTAGGTTCCCGCTGTGCGCACTTACCCGCCTCAGGGAGACTTCCCCGACTCCCCCCGCTTGTCGCGGGCGACAAAACGTACCCCTTTGCGGGCGGGGGGATGCGGGGAGTCCGGGTCCACGCGCTTCATTATTTTCCTCAACGTGTCGCTGACTATGACAGGATTGTAGTTCTCCCACAACCGGACCCGGGGCTCGGTTTCTTCGCGCCGCAGGATACGGACATTGCCGAATTCCCGCCCGAGTGAGAATCCGGGAATGGAGATTTCCGGATCCTCGGATACTACGTGGGTTACATATCCCGAAACCGTTTTCGGATTTCTGTTGATCATCCGCCCCCAGGCATTGTCGTAGAAAGGTATTTTGCGGTGAAGGTAATAGTAGCCGGGCGAGTTGAAATAAGGACGGTCCATGTGCCATACGGCATCGGCTTCAGGGGTGCGCGCGAGATGGCGGTAGGCGGCGAAAACCGGATCCTGATTCCGCGCGAAACCCACGATTCCGGTTTCTCCTGAATAGCCTTTGTACACATGCTTCTGGTAAGGAAGAGAGTTAAAGATTCCGGCCAGGGAAAAAAACGCGAAAACGGCAATTGCGGACGCGGCGGCAATCCGTCCCCGGCCTTTGCGGGCAATACGTGCCATCAGGTCCGAACCGATCAGAAGCCAGAGGGGAATGACGGCGAAAACGAAACGGTACTCTTTATGCGTCTGCAGGGAGTGGGGCAGCAGAACCAGGACAATCAGACCAAGCAGAAACCCGTACCGCCTAAGGCGGGACAGCGCGGCCGCGGCGCATAACGCGCTCAATCCCAGGCTTGAGAGCAGCAGCCACAGCAGATACTGGTAGAACGGGCTTTCTCCCGGCCTCAGTTCCGAAAGAGCAAAATTAAAGCGCAGGTTGACTATATATGAGTGAAACAGGCCGCCGTTCCAGGTGAGCGCGTCAAACAGTCCGACCGCGAAAAAAACCGAGACCGCCGCAATGAGAATCCCCGTTTTCCTTCTGCTCTTAAGAAACGCCGCGCCCAGCGCGAGCAGCGCAAGCGGCGCGTACTGCAACCGCACCGCCGCGGCGAGCGTCGCCAGTACTCCAGCCAGTATCTCCTTTTTTCCCGAAGATTCTTCCCCGGGACCTCGAAGACAAAGCGCGAACGCGCTCATCAGCAGGGCCGTGGCCACAAACTCCGTCATCGGTTTGTGGGCAAAGACGACCAGCTCATACCAGAAGGCGCCGGCGACAAGCGCCACCCTGGCCGCCGTCTCGCTGAAATGCCGCCTCGCGAAAAAATACATTCCCGCCGGAACGAGAAGCGATACCGCGCAGAAAAAAAGCTTTACGCCTCCCACGTACCAGAACGGTTCCCCGAGACCGGCGATGTCAAACAGTCTCAGCACTCCGGCAATCGTCCCCGGCACGAGCCACGAGCGGGCGCCGTAGAAATACTCCCAGTAGCTTACGCCGTTTCCGAACGCAAGCCGGTGCGCCGGCTCAAGATACTGCATGATTTCGTCCGGATGCAGGACGAAATCGCCGGAGAGAGCAACGGCCGCGCGGGCAATGAAACCGAGCGCGAGCACGAGAGGAAAATATTTCCAGGGCCTCTCGTCCGTGTTTCGGGAGTGAATAAGAGAATCAAGAAGGCGGGTTTTCTCCGCGGGTGTTTTCCGTTTTTCTCTACTCATTGGAACTCCGCCGGGACAGCAGTAAGTATCCGCGGGTTACCTGAGTTTCTCAAGCATCCTTACGGACATGTTTTCCGGGTTGCTGTAAATCGCTGCGGATTCCACCCAGCTCTCCGCTTCCCGAAGATGCTGAGGGTCCCACCGCGAAACCACCGCCTCCGTCATGCTCATGAGGCTGTAGAAATCCCGCTCCGCAAGCGGTATCAGGTGTTCCACCTCCCCGAGCCATTTCGGGTTTCTGGTAATGACGGACTTGCCGAGGTATTCCCCGTAAAGTCCGAGCAGGTTGTTCTTAACGTACTGCTCCTACGCGTCCGCAGGCTCATGCGAGAGCAGTTTCCTTAAGTACCGCTCTGGGCAGAAGAGTGATGTCCGGGATACCTGCGGGATGCGCCTTTCGTTCTCTGCTGGCGCTCAAGCTCTGGGGGATAGGACGTCCTTCACACGTAACCGCCGACACGCTTGACGAGGGTCTTGCCCTGTTTGCGGGGCTCAACGTGATTCCCAAGCGTTCCACTCTTACCGAGTACTCATGCAGGGCTGATCCCCGAGTCACTTCCGAACTGATGAACATGTGGGCCAGGGGGGTGGACAGCCTGGGCGTGGCGCCTGGCGCGGCGGGGTCGTTTGATCTTGATTTCCATACCATACCCTATCACGGAGACGACGCGCTTGTGGAGAAGCATTACGTATCGAAGCGTTCTCGTCGGCAGAAGGGGGTGCTGGCGTTTCTGGCAAGGGACGCTGACGCCCGGGTGTTCGCCTACGCCAACACCAATTTGCGCAAGGGAGAGAACAACGACGAGATACTGCGTTTTGTCGAACTGTGGAGGGAGCGCGCGGGCAGGGTTCCCTCGGAGGTGATCTTTGACAGCCAGCTTACCACCTACGCCAATTTGGCGAGGCTCGAGGAGATGGGGGTGAGATTCGTGACTTTGCGCAGGAGAACACAGAAGATGGTCTCCGATCTGCTGGCGGAGCCGCAGGAGAAGTGGAGGAAGATCAGATTGACCAACGTGGGGCGCATATACAGGACGCCCAGAATTCTTGAGCGGCGTATAAGGATAAAGGGCTATCCGGGGGATATCCGACAGATAGCGATTGTCGATCTCGGTCACGAGAAGCCCACGTTGCTTCTGACCAATCAGATGAAGGAGTCGGCGGTGAAGCTCATAGACCGTTACGCGAGGCGGATGGTAATAGAGAACATGATTTCTGACGCGGTAGACTTTTTCCACATGGACGCTTATGGCAAGTGGTCTGTACAGGGTTCTGGGCAATCGCGTGGGCAGGGGTTTTGAGAGTGCGGAAGCAAGGAACATCTTCCGCAAACTTGTGAGGACAAGCGCGAAAGTGGAAATCACTGGAAGCGAAATTGTCGTCAGCCTCGGGCGCAGGACCAACAACCCTCTGCTGATTTCCGCGGGTTACGGGGAAATCAGGGAGAAAATCCCCTGGCTTGACAATAAAACGCTCGTAATCCGCTTCTTCTGAGACTAAATCCTCACATCATCTTTTCCCGTTGGGAATTCAGGCTAGCCGCATACCAGTGTGCGGAGTGCAGTTTTGCTATGTTTGTATTCCTGAGAGTGCTATTACCTGGGAGAAGACCAGTAGGTAATGAAATTTCGGGCAGTTCTTCAATAACAAAGTTGAGAATTTCATTAAAACCCTCAACTTGTTCGGGCATATCTTTTTTGATGCAGTGATCAGCTACGACCATTATTACAACCGAGAAAAAGTCAAAAAACGCAGTCGGTACTCTCGCACTTTTTACTGCGAACAAGTATTTTTTCTGAAATTCATCAACTTGTTCCGCATTCTGAATATTATAGTCTTTATCAATTTCGTCTTTCAGCGTTGTTATATCTTCTTGAGCGTGACAAATGGGATGAAGAAGCTCAGAAGTACTGTTGAAGTCATAGTGCGTCCCTCTGACTAGGCAGATTTCCTCGGGTTGCGCTTGTTTTTTTACAAGGGTGTAAGAAACTCTGATGCGGTATTTGATTACGCGATCTTGGTCATCCAGTTCACCCTCGAAATGCAAAAATATGTTAAGCCTTGCCTTGCCCGGTTGATTTCCCGCTCGTTGTTGAACTCCAATGAATTTTGCAAGTTTCAAGAGTTGAAATTTGTTGTTTGTCTTTTTCAGTCTGAAATCGGAATCAAACTCGACATTGCAAGCCTTGAGAACAAGCTTTAGCTTCTGTTCGAATTTTCTTAGATATCTCCGAAGCGACGTAAAATTTAAGGTAGGTACATCTGCCATTTCTCAGCGGTGTTCCTGTCTATCCTCGCAAGGTCTGCCCCGTCTGGAACCATCGGAGGTCTAATTGACTGAGTAAAAGGAATAATTTCTTCAGTAACTATGCAGAAAGCCTGTTCCTCCCCTCTTTCATTAAGCGGTTCAACGGTAGTGCCCAAGTGTTTTTTAATGTATTCAACGCCGTCTTTTATATCTTCTCTTATGAGGGCATCATCAAGATCGTATCTCCACCAATAACGAGAGAACATGCTGAACGGTCCCTCGTACTTAAACTCTTCAAATGGAGAGGAATATTTGGCAAAATCTTCTTGCTTGAGATTGAGATAAGCTGCTGCGGCCTGCTCGTTGAGAAGAATGCCTGGAAATCTCAGAATGAATTTGTACAGCCATAATCCCATAGTATAAGCGAGAAGGTGTTTACTGTCCGGACCCTCTTCATCTGTCAGGTTGAGCAGGCCTTTTCGTACGGGGAGCGTAAGCTGATAATTCGCAAAGTATGTCGACTGCCTCTCCTTGCCGAGCAGAATCGATACCGCCTTGGATAAACTCGGAGCATTTTCAATAGACGACATGCTGCTTGCGATTGTTTTGTTGCCATCGTAAATTTCGACAACATTATCTGCGAGTTTTGTCGGTTCTTTCGGGATATCGATCATCGGGGTAGTAGTGCTTTCAGCTAGCCTGATAAGCCTGCTGCCCGGGTTGACAGCGCGGCTTTTTCTTGAATACCCGCAGACAGGTACTGCCACAAGCGACGCACCTTCAGTAATGGTTGACTCAGAACGGATATGGCTATCGTATTTATGAAGGTCCCGATCAACGACAATGAGTTTTATATTCCTTTTTTCGGCAAGGTATTGTCCAACTTTGTCCTCAACCGAAAATACTTCCTCGTCATTCTCTCTGTCTTCCTCACTGCTTAGTTGGCCCATTAATTCGTTATCAACAGATACTACCTCAACGGAATTGTCCAGACCTTTAGAACGCAGCAAATCTTCTATCGCTTTAACATTTTTTTCTCTGATTTCTTCTAGGTCATCAATTACCCAAATCTCGTCCATCACGTTACCTCCCGAATGGTAGTTCCACCTGAAAACACGTGGTGAAGCCATGTGGCGGTTCTTTTAAGTCTATTACTCCCTTATGTTGTTTTACCGCTTTCCTCAAGAGGGAAAGTCCTAGTCCCATGCCCGAACCCAAAGGATTGTTCTCGTTGGAAGAAGTGGTAAACAGTGGATCCCATATGCGATTCCGCAAAGCATCCGGTATTCCAGGACCGTTGTCCATAATCTGAATGGTGTGTTTTTTTCTTTTGCCAGTTTCCTCATTCCACGCAATGAATCTGATTTGCCGGGTATCGTTTCTCTCGGATATCAGAGACTTGATTGCGTTTGTAAAAAGATTCTGGATTATACCTTGATACAGGGCTAAGGGTACTCTCGGTCCTTCAAGCCCGTCTTTTATACCCGATGTATTTACCAATATGGAATTATCATCGCAGTATCCGCTGAAGGTATCGACAACATGCTGTATTCTGGGAAGAACCTTGAATTTCGGGTCTTTTTCTCTGTTAAGACTGGTGACAAACGCCTTAGTGTATTCAATGTAGCTGACAAAGTGAACCATGTTTTTATCAATACCTTCCTTGTAAGTCAGAAAACGCTTGTCCTTTTTGCTTAGCTTGCCTAAAAGGTCGCTTGCCTTTTCAAGGTGATCGATTGCGCTTTGGTATTCATGGGTCATGAACCCGGCTATCACTCCCATCAGGCTCATTATTTCCAGAGATTCTCTGGCTTCCCGGTCGTAGCTTTCAAGATCTTCAATATTACGAGACAGATATTGATACTGATCAACCACTCTGGCTTTGTCTTCTGGGGTAAGGCTCTTTGTTTCTTTTATAAGCTTAATGGCTTCCTTTATATCGGCCCTAATTTCCTCCTTTCTGCGCCGGTTTTCTTCGTCTTCTTTTTTTAGAAGGATTTTCTTATCCTGCATTGCCACGTATTCAAGTGCTGCCCTAATAATTTCAACCATTTGCCGGTAGGCAGAGTTTGTCTTGAATCCCTGACGGTCCATATTTGGAGTCAGCCCCTGATCGTCTCTTTTACGATCGGATTCGATGAATACTACTCCTATTACCTGGGTCGTTTTGGGTAAGTTGAGCATATAGTTCAATCTGGGAGTCGATAGAATTTCAGGTTCCATTGGAAAGTGCCGTTTCATTAAACATGAACGCCAGTCTCTACGGCTAGAGGCTTGATCAAAATCCTGATACAGCCAATCATTGTTTCTATAACCGTAGGGCGGAATGCGAAAACCTCGATCATAAACGCCGATTCCGCAGTGATCTTTAACCCAGATGTGGGCGTGCCTGCCATCCACTCCATTTAGGCTGCTGAATACCCCTTTACGGCGTGGCAGAAACCGTATGTCAGCTACAATGTCGGATCCGACCTCATCATCCGCAAAAAGGGTTTTAAAAGAAATTTTTTCTCTGCGGTCCTTGTGCGTAACGATGAACCTGAGTTCTCCAATCTCCGCACTGTAGCGGACTTCGACTCTTGCCAGAAATGCCCCGAGAACCTTCGAAGCTACCGAATGCGCGCCGGTTTCCGGGAGTGAGTCGATGTTGCCTTGCCGAAAATCCCCATTCAGTTCCCGGTCAATAAAATTAAAGCCGGGATCGGATTTCATTCGCTTTCCCTCTTTCAGGCCAAGATCTTCAAGCAAAGGTATAAGAGGAGTTTCAATGTTCAGCAGATCAGTCCTGACGCGCTTCACGCTTAAACCGAAGTCTTCGGTATGCTTCAAGTCACCGATTTCAAGTCTAGTTCCAACGGGTTCTCTTACGTCTCTTTCTAGTCTGTATTTGATTCTCACCTTTTTAACATCCGTTTCGTTGTCAATTTCCGGCCAATTAAACATTGCGGAAAGCTTCGTTCTTCCTGTAGCAACTTTGGCGACGGTTGTGAAGTCAAGCGTCTCTCCGAGGAACCGTACCGCAAATCGGCCAACTCCCTTGGAACCGGTTAGGTCGCGTCCGTATTTCCTGCTCTTGGAAATATTTATTTTGTTGCTCGTTCCAATTTTCATCCACGCATTCAGAAATTCATCCTCCGTCATTCCATGTCCGTCATCGGTGAGAATTATTTTTGAATCGCTCCACTTAAGGATTGCCTGCGTAGCGTCGGCATCATAGGAATTTTTGATTAATTCGGTCAGTGCGGTTTCGCTGGATCCGAACATCTGCTCGCCAATTTCCTTGAGAATGGCGCTTTCGACTTCAAAGCTCGCTTCCGCTTCGTCCAGTCGATTCTGCAAATTATGCTTTGCCATCGGATTCTCTTCCTTTTGCCTTGTCGACTTTTCTAATCATCTCATTTATAACAGTGTTCATCTGGTTTACTTCCACTCTCCTGAGAACATTTGCGTAACTTATAAGGCGGTTCCTGAAATTTATCGCGCTCAGTTCTTCAATAAGTCTTAGACGTGAAATTCCTTTAAGTGCATGAATTCCGAATACGGAACCGACGGCTATTGCGCCAATGCGGTTGTCGACAAACTGAGGGGACGATTTAACAAATCCGGGATTGTATAAAACTTCGGGCGGTGGATGGGGCGTGTACCTCCACCAAGGATTTTGATTGCGACACGTGTAATTGTTTCTTGGATCCTCAGGTACGCGTTCCAGATACCCACGCAAGGCCTTGCTCGGAGTCGCGGTGTTGCTGATAAGCCAGCACCTCTGACCCGCTTCAATGTAATTTTTGTTGAAGGTTTTCATAGTGAGGACCCTGATGTGGTCGGGTAGCGGACGCAAAGAAATAAGACATGGAAATACGTCTTTTCCGATTTCCAATCCGTGATGCAGCCTCTCTCCTTCAGTTAGACAAAACACCTTGTTTCCACCAGGACTCAGACCCCTTTGCGCAAAATTAAACTCGCCGCGTCTGGAATACTTGATGACGTTATGACGGGACCCAGTTACCCGCTTTACAGGTTTTACCGAGAAATCTTCGCCGACTTCATTGTAGTTCCAGACGGAGTCCCTCTTGGATTTATCGATTACAGTAATGCATGCTGTCGTAAGAACCCTAGGAAATACTTCCGATACGAATCTGTATGCGTGGACGTTCCATCCGTTTTTTTTGATCAGTTCTCGAATCGGTTCCGTGCTGGGGCGGGTGAGCCACTCGTAAGGGATGATTTGGGCAACTAGGCCGTTTTCTTTCGTTATGGCTAGGGCCTGCGCTAGAAAAAGAGCGAAAAGGTTCGCAGTTCGTTTAAGCTTGATTCCTAGTCTGTTCTCGAGTTGTTCGGAAACCTTTTCCTGCCATTCCGTATCCAAATCATGATGTCTAACGTAGGGGGGGTTTCCCATACATAAATCATAATCGGCAGAATCAATTCCGAAAGCGCAACGTTTTTTAATCACCGCATTTTCCGGAAGACATATTTCCCCGGTCCGGCTGCCATCAATCTCATAGCCCTTGTATGACCTGTATTTCAGTTTGCTATGAGCGGCGAAGCATCCGTTTCCTGCTCCCAGATCGACAACATTTTTCAATTCCGAGCGGTGTGAACTGATTATTTCCCAAACAAAAGAGACTATTTTTTCAGGCGTGTCAACCTGACATCTGGATAGGAACTGCTCGTTTTCAAGCAGATGCGACCCGCATGAATATTTATTGTAGTCCGTATTCTCCATGTTCCGTGGTCCTGTTGCAACTCCATGTATGTAAAACTTAATGATTTAATTTTCATTCCTTCAAACACACAGTTACGTTAAGAAAATAATAACTTTCCCAATTCAAGTAAACCAAGAAAATAATAACACGGCAACAAGACAAATTGAAACCACGCCCGCCATTTAGCCCTGACCAGAAAACCGATATCGATTAAAACGGGCGGTAGTATATACTATCAACCTGTCATCCACGGCAATCCTATACTTGCAGGGGATTTTGGAGTGATATTGGGGTGGGAGCAATTCTTCATAAAAGAATGCGCAAGAATTCGGTTTTTCTACCCCAAAACAGCCCGATATTGCCCGGCAATTCTCTTGCGGATGTGATTTTACCGCATTCAGACACAGCAAACCCCTTTTGCCATCCTGTATTCTCACTGAAACTTGCGGATTCCTCAGCCCTAACCCGAGAGCACAGCCTCGAAAGCCTCTTCCCTGTTGAGCGTAAAATGCCTGAGCGCCTCAGGCACAGTCCTGAAATCCCTCTGGAACACCACCGCAAGCGCTATATTGGCGCACACCGCATTGTTGGCGGGAGCATTCCCCACGCGGGAAGAACAGCTGTCCTCTCCGAAGGTAACGTCGCGTATATAGTGATTCTTTGTCTCTACACCCCAATGTCCCCTGTTCCACTCAAGCAACTGCTGCGCGCTGCCTCTTTGCTTGTCCACAGACGTTATCCCGTAAGCATGTTCTTCGCTCACTTCCCCGCTCTTTACGTTCTTGCTCCATCTGCGCACCCTGAAAACCTGCTTTACCCCCTCATAATCAATCATCCTGTAGTGAGCGTCCATAACATCTATTGAACGCTGCTCTATTCTCCCGTGCACCTTGTCTGTCTTCTCGGTGAAATGCCCCGTAGCGTCTCTTTGCCAGTCAACGGAACCCAATCTCTCGTACGTAAGGGGACTGTTGCCCTTTACCGTGAACATATAATCCGCTCCACGCTCATTGACTATGGTCTTCGCAGTCTTCTTCGTCGTATGCAGAGCGTCGAGGGTTATTACCCGCCCCCGCACATCCACTCTGTTAAACCCTCATGGTTTTGAAGGAAGAGAAAAAAGAGATTCAACTGTCCCCATTCGTTCGGAATCAGTGTCCCTTTTAACTCGGAATTAGTGTCCCTTTATTTTGTAATAAGCACGGTGTTTTTCAGGATAGTTGTCGCTGATTTGAGCTTTTAGAAAAGAGGATGCGGGAGGAACCGCAAATGGGCGACACCTCCGCGGGGACAAGAGGAAAAACGAAACGAAAAACCATTTCGCACCCGTAATGCCGCTTGAAAACTTCACGGACGAAGACGGGAAGCTCTATTTTTTTTGACAGGCCCCCGAAGCAAGGCGGATTCTTAAAACCGCCCCGGATGCGCTTTACCGGGAGCGTGACCTCTATGCTGTCCGCGGCGAGGGCGGAGGCAGGGATGATTCGGCCGAAGACCTGTTCCTTCATCCTTGGACTGGATAAACGGCTCGTTGATTGTTTCCGTGATAAGGGTCGTACCAGAGAAGTTTCAATGCTCGCCTGTCACGGATTCCATAGATTCTTGTCTTTGAATCCAACCGCAGGGAAAACAGTTCTGATACGTCATCCTGCTGTATTTCTTCAAGTCTGTCTCTGGCTTGCGGTGTAAGGTTCTTTACTTCTACAGAGTGATTGTTGGTGCCTGCTTTTCTTCCCCCGGAAGCTCTCATTATTTCTTCCCAAGTCATGCTTTCAAAATCTCTTAACTTCGGAAGGATTTTCTCCCACCAGTCTTTCCCGGCTGTTGTTTTCCACCCCCAGGTGCCTTCCAGATCCGTAATCCCGAACTGCCATACGACAGTTTCAAGATCCTTGTCGTCAGGAAAGCCCCCCTTTCCCGTCCGTATTCTCTTCTGTCCTGCCTGTCGTTTGGACACGATTACAGACTGCCGTAGTAATCGCTTAAGCTTTGTTTGGAAATAATTGAGTTTCCCCGGACGCCATCCGCCATCCCTCTGCGAGCCGAAATCCACGGGTCTTCCATGTGGGTTAAGTCGCTGAGCCACTGGGAGGGCTTGTCGCCATAGAAGTCCAGTACTGCATCCGCAGTCGAGCGCTGTTCGTTTGAGAGTGAATCGGCATTGCCTCTTCCCAGACTGTTTACTTCGTATCTGCCTCGGTGAACCTTGTACAATTCACGAACCACAGGTCCATTTGCCCACGCTTCAATTTCTTCTGGAAACATTTCTTCGCCGTTCCATGCCAGAGACCACGCCTGGCAATAATAGACAAGCTTCTGAAGCTTCCAGGTTGTTATCAGACCTTTTTTCCGTAGAATATAGTCTGCAACATCGAAAACGTTAGCCATCTTTATTCTCCCCTTTCTTGAATTGCACCGGTATTAAAGCTGACCAAAACTATATGACATGAGGGCAAAATTTCAAGGTTAACATGTCGAATTAATACAGGCGAACAATGTGACTATATTGTATCAATACCGCAGTATTCTATCCACTGCTCAGGAAAAACTAAACGCGGCGATCAATCAAATCCGCTCTTCGATACCGCATTCGGGTGAAACAGGAATGCTGATTGAACAGCAGTTCCGGTTTCAGATGCAGAAAGTGCTTCCCGAAAAAGTAGGAGTATCCCACGGGTTTATGGTTGATTCATGCTCTAGGCTTGAAGCGCCATTTGGAAGTGGGCATTTCTAGCCGAGAGAGTGCACCACATAAAGTGAGAATTTCAAGAGTTGACTCTCCTCATAGGTCGACTTAAGTCATATTCACATTTCTCACGATCTCCAAAAGCAGCATCAATCAGGAACCCGAGAGCATGGGGATTGGTTTCTATTTTGGACCAAGGAGTAACAGAGGCTTTAGCCTTATATCTAAGAAGGTTATCGATAATCCTATCCGGTGCATAGGGATAACGGCGTTCGTACTCAGTCCTGCTATCAACACTTACCCAGTTTTTAATCTCAGGGTAGACAGTTTCTTTTTCTCCAGTGTGTGAGGTTGTGCAGAGAGTGTTTCCAGTTGACGGTAGATTCACTACAAGAATTCCCGATTTCTTGTTAACCTGACCGTCTATCATGCTTGAATAGATTTCCCAGTCTATATGCTTGCGCCTTTTTGTTTCCAGCCCCACAAGAAGGATTGTTACCGTTGAATCACGCAGATATTCGTCGCGAATTTTTCTCCTTATCGATTCGTCACTGAGGTCATCTGATATGTCTCCAGTATCAACTGACCGGTCAAGAAATATTTCGTATTTATCACCCATCTGCACAAGGTAGTTTTTGTAACCTTGATCAAGTTGGTGATGATAGCTGATGAAAACTTTATGCATCGACTTGTGCCTTTTGTTATCCTCCACAAGGGTAAAAATACCAAGCGGATACTACGCAAACGCTCCCGAGTGCAATTAAAACACAAGCAACCCAGAAGGAAACGCTCTTCCACCGATTCGAAGTCGGCGGGATGCCTATATCACCAACTGCACTTGCGGCTTTGCTAAGCACCTTACTGTTCATGTTAATTCCATGTCCTATCCGCAACATGACCGACCCAAGTATGATAAGCAAGGTGCCTGCTGCCGCAAATACCCACCAATCAGGTTCACTGCCACCTCCAGCAAAAGCTAGAATTAGAGAACCTGCTCCAACCGCAATCTGCAGCATCTGCCAGCGAAGACGGTCAAGGTGTCGATACGTCTCGTATCTCTGCTTGTAGATTTCTATCTGATTGATTGTTGCCATTTATTCTCACCGCCAGTCTGCAGGAAGATGGATTTACATTCTTACGTTCGTTACGTTTCTGTGGAGCAAGACGGTAAATCCCTGCTCGCACCAATGAAAATAACACGCAGAGGGTATAAGCACAATCAGCCCAAATATACTGTTTGAAAGGGAAGCCGTCCTACCGACAACAACCCTTTTCCCAGAAAGAAGGAGTTCACTTGAATTTCTGTTGACTAAGAATTATAGTTTTCAGGCGGAAGGCTGAGGAACAATGGCTGAAAAAACTAAGAATGTCTTTATAAGTCACATTCACGAAGATGACCCCGGACTTGCAAAACTGAAAAGTCTGCTTGCCTCCAAGGGGATGACAATTCGTGATTATTCAATCAGTTCCGACAACCCAAATAACGCAAAGTCAGAAGACTACATCAAGTCTGAAATTCTAGCTCCGCGTATTCGGCAATGCTCCACTGTTGTTGTCTATCTTTCTCCCGAGACGAAGGATAGTGACTATGTGAACTGGGAAATTGAGTATGCCCAGAAACAAGACAAGCGTATCGTTGGTGTCTGGGCAGATGGTGAAAAAGGCTGCGAACTTCCAGAAGCACTTGACAAGTACGCTGACGCAATCGTCGGATGGACTGGAGATCGTATTGTCGATGCGATTGAAGGAAAAATAGAAAACTGTGAAAATCCAGACGGTTCGCAATGGCCTCAACGCAAAATCAGTCGATATAACTGCGGAACAGGAAGAGTCTTTTGAGATTGTTCTCGTACGTAGTTGCTCAGGATTTTGGATTTGCCCCCAACCCCTTTTATGGTTTCTGCACTCTCGCAACCTGCAAGCCGAGGATAAGGAAAGTGGCCGAGATAGGAGACTGGATAACTGGCACCGGTAGCAGCGGCAAGGGCAAGAGAAAGGACCGCAGAGAACTCCTTGTATACGCTATGTGTGTTACGGAAGTGGTGACATTTAATGAATACTGGAACGACCTGAGGTTTCGCCACAAAAGGCCAAATCTTAAGGGGAGCTTGAAACAGGGCTATGGAGACAATATCTACTTTAGGAACGAGATGGGTGACTGGCATCAGCAAAATTCCCATCACAGCTATGAAGAAGGCAAACAAAACCGCCATAATCTTTGTCGTGATACGCAGGCCGACCGGGTTCTGATTAGTAATGATTATTTGTACTGGGGAGGTGAAGGCCCTAAAATCCCAGAGAAATTTCTTAATGGTGAAGATATCCGTAAAAAAGGAAGCGCTCACAAAAATAAATTTTCGCCGGGTCTGGTCGAAGAGTTTATCAAATGGTTACGTTCGTTAGGTACAAGCGGTTATATTGGTGAACCCTTGGACTGGTGAAAAACCTTCTTGTACGGACGTTACATATGAGGCCGAAAGGTTTGCGGGGACGAAAGCGGACAAAACCATCAAAACTCATATTCATTCGAGACTCAGGGTTAGAGAATAGAGCTAACTCTGAAAGTATTTGCGGTCTCGGGGGTTTCCTGAAGGAGAACCGGGGAAATTATCTTGTCTGTTTCGTCTTAAGGGCATGTGCACTTGAAAAGTATCATGAGTAAAAAACCAGATTCACCGAAAATTCTGTCGCAAAATTCGGTTCTGCTCCGTAATTACACAGAGAAAATAGCAGAAACCGAGAAGTTGCCTGAAGAAAATCTGAACCCAATTTTGCTGGGACTCTTCGGTGAGGTCGGAAGTGTCATGGCAACATCGAAAAAACATCACAGAGAAGAAAAAACTTATTCTGGATATGATGACGCAATGGAAGAAGAACTGGGTGATACTCTATGGTATTTTACAACTCTTTGCAGGCGCCTTGGTTATGGGATTGATGAAATTTTCTCTGATGTGATAAAGAATGAAAACTACACAGAGACAGTAGCTGCTAGTGACTTGATTGACGGACCCATTTCCCGTGTTTTCACTCCTCAGGACCATTTATCTCTTGATGAGAATCTTTTGAAGCTTGGCCAAGCGGTTTCCAAGCTTCTAGCAGTTAAGCAGCCCAGCGAAGAAACCCTTTCTTCTTTGCGTGAATTCTCAGACCGGTACCTGAGAACCGTCCGAGCTGCGCAGATTCCGTTTGCGAAAATCGTTAACACCAATATCGGAAAGGTTTGCGGACGTTTTCTGAGACCAGACTATAGAGAATTACCTGTTTTCGACGATGGGTTCCCCGAAGAGGAGAATCTGCCCCGAGAATTTAAAGTTGAAATAAGGCAAGCTAAAAACGGGCAAAGTTATATGAAATACGGAGATGTGAAGATCGGTGACCCGCTTACCGACAACATAGCAAATGAAGACGGTTACCGCTTCCATGATGTGTTTCACCTTTCATATGCCGCTATTCTTCACTGGTCGCCGATAACCCGTAGGATTCTCAAGCTGAAGCGTAAAAGCGACCCGAGAATTGATGAAGCGGAAGATGGAGCCAGAGCAACATTTCTTGAAGAGGGGCTGAGCGCCTGGATATTTTCCTGCGCCAAAGATCTCAATTTCTTCGAAAACCAAGACCAGCTTTCTTTCGACCTGCTGAAAAATGTTCAGAAGTTTGTCAAGGGATACGAAGTCGAGCAATCTCCTCTTTACATGTGGGAACGCGCGATTCTGGACGGTTACGCGGTATTCAGAGAAGTCCTGAAAAACAATGGTGGCATTGTGATTGGCGACCTCGATAATCGGACAATTTCCTATAAGCCTTTGCCGCCGCAGGAATGAAACGTTAACCCATCAGGCAGTTTCAGTCCTAGGGGTATTGGAATTTTTTCCGCCCCAATTCCCGCAAATCTTTTTTGCGCTTGACGTTTTGAGGCAGCGCGGTAAGATTTTCTTACAAACGGTAAGGGTCAAACGTCTATGGATAAAAACGAGGTAACTGAAAAATTAATCCGAGCCATTGCGGAAGTGCAAGAGATGAGTGGTAGACCTTTTGAAGCAATTAATTCTGCCACCAAGCCCGTCGGAGGTATCCAGGGATTTGATAGCTTGAACGGAGTGGAGGCTGCCGTGATTCTTTCCGAATCTCTGGGCTGTGAACTCCCGGCCGAAACCCTATTTGTTTCTAAGAAAGGGAAACGATCTCTGTCGATTGCGGAAATCTCTGCTGATATTTCCAGAATCATTAAGGAAGAGAAGGATAAAAAATGAGCAAAGAATCGGCTTCAAGAGAAAACATTGCGTCTCGCCTTCGTCTTGCGAGAGAGATGGCCGGACTTACCCAAGGTCAGGTAGCTAAAAATTTGGGATGGCACAGGCCCACGGTTTCCGAAATTGAAGCGGGGCGCCGAAAAGTCTCCGCTGAAGAGGCATTCAAGCTGGCAGAACTCTACGGCGTCAACTTGCCTTGGGTAGTTGGAGAGAGGGAAACGTCTCCGGTTGCGAACGACCGCGTGGAGCTGGCGGCCCGGGAACTGGGCAAACTGAAAGAGGAAGATCTTGATCGTCTTCTGCAACTTATTAAAGCCTTAAAGACTTCGGAAGATAGTTGAAAACTACAGACAGGGAAAATATAGCCAGAAAGGCAGTTGCCGATGCCCTTCGGATGCGAAAAACCGCCGGAAACAGTTTGGACGAGTCGATCTGCGTCTACGACTTGGCCGAAAAACTTGGAGTTGAAGTCCGGTTTTTGGATATTCCGAGCATGGAGGGAATGTACTGTAATTCCGGAAAACCCCATATCATTTTATCGTCTCTTCGTCCCCCGGGGCGTCGCGCCTTCACTTGCGCTCACGAACTCGGGCATCATAGCTATGGAGACGGAATGCAGGTGGATGAACTCGTTGAGCAATGGGGACGTTATCGTCGGTTTGATCCCAGGGAATTTGCTGCCGATTGCTTTGCGGGTGCTCTTTTGATGCCAAAAATGGCCGTTGAAAAAGCCTTCGCACTTCGCGAGTGGCCGATAAGAGAGTGCACACCGGATCAGGTTTACGTTATATCCAACTATTTCGGGGTCGGATACACGACATTGATACATCACTTAAGCATTGCTCTATCCCTTATTCCCAGAGCGCATGCTGATCGTCTTCTGAAGGTTAAGCCTCGCCAAGCTCAGACTCTGGCCATTGGCCGGGGAATATCCGACACAGTCTGGATTGTTGACAGGTATTGGACGGGCAGACCAATAGATGTTGAGGTTGGAAACCTTGTTTTCGTTCACGGGCAGCCTGCTCTGGAGGGGGTGTGCGTTGAGCGTGTGGAAGACAGAAAAGATGACATGCTGCTCCGCGCTTGTCAGCCTGGGCTGGGCAGACTTGAACATGAATCCGGCTGGTCAGTTTTCGTCAGAGTATCCAGAAGCGGCTTTATCGGGCGGAGCATCTTTCGGCATTTAGAGGAAGTAGACAATAATGATTATTGAAGAGAACAATCTTTCGGTAGCGTGGGGCAAGGCCTTTCTGGAGGTTTTCAATGCAACGGGCGGGGAGATTTCTCCGTTGGTGGTGGTAATCAATGATTTGGACAATGCGGAACCTCCCGAAATCCTCGCTATTCGTGATGTTCTTGATTCCGCGCTGAAGGAGAAAAAAGACGGACTCTCATGTCATGAAGTTGCGAACACCATATTCCCCGTATCGCTCTGGAACCCAGATATGAGCAGAGAATGCCTGTATGAAAGATATCTCAAAACCTTTCCTCGCATCCGCAGATACCCTAGGAATCGGTACGGAGTTTATTTCCAGCGTCTCATTTCTTTCGGTTATGACAAAAAAACGCAGAAAAGAGGTGTAAACCAGTTGGAACATATCATCAGCACATGGAAGCGCGACAATCATCGCAAGAGCGCCTTGCAGGCTTCCCTTTTTGATCCATGTAAGGATCACACTCACCAGCGTCAACGGGGATTCCCCTGCCTGCAGCAGGTGGCATTTGCAAATACTGGGGAAAACAACCTGCAAGTGACCGGTTTCTACGCAACTCAGTATATCTTCGAGCGTGCCTATGGTAATTATCTCGGCTTATGCCGTCTGGGCCATTTTGTGGCTCACGAGATGGGGCTGAAGCTATCCAAGGTTGTTTGTATCGCGACTCCAGCTAAACGTGAGATAGCGAAAAAAGACTTAAAGGAACTCGCTAATAAGGTTGAAGCAGCCTTGGGCAGAGCGAAACCAGACGACGAGGAAGTTGCAGATGCCTGACAATCCTTCCATGGGTCAACTGATAGTTTTTGAAGGGCCAGACGGTGTCGGCAAATCCACCCTGTCCAAAGCCCTTGTGGAAAAGCTTGAAGAAAAAAAAGTTTCCTGCAAGCGCTTGTCGTTTCCTGGCAAGGATGCCGGAACCATAGGCCGCCTAGTCTATGATATACATCATTCGCCCGAAAAATTTAAACTGCGAGACATTTCCCCAACCAGTCTGCAAGCCCTTCATATCGCCGCACATCTTGATGTTATCGAGCAGCGTATCGCGCCCGAGCTGAAAAATGGACATTGGGTAGTGCTTGACAGGTTCTGGTGGTCAACCTGGGTGTATGGGTGCACATCTTCTGTAAATGGTTCCGTGCTGGATGCCCTTATCCAGGCGGAGCGTATCCACTGGAAGGACATTGAACCATCTATTGTCTTCCTGATCGATCGCTTGGATGAGTCTTTCCACGATCCCAACCACGCACAACTGCGTAAGGTCTACAAAACCCTATACGAAAAAGAAAGCGATAGATATCCAGTACGCCTGATCCGAAACGATACATCGGTTGATGAATCCGTGAAGCAAGTACTGGATGCGCTCCAAGACACAGATTTCCAGCCACGCAATGGTGCCGAGGGAAAACACATCAGCCGCTCTGTGAATCAGCCGGAACTGCTGCCTCCTGTCCTCAGACAAAAGAAATTGCCGTATGTCTTCGCAAAACTCTCCCCGGCCCGGCCAACCGTCGTATATGACACCTACTGGCGGTTTGCAGTTGAACGCCAGGAGGTGTTCTTTCGCAAACTTGAGAGGCTTGACGGTCCTTGGACAGATGACCCGATACTGCTCCGCCATAAGTTCACCAACGCGTACAGAGCATCAGACCGCGTGAGCCAGTATCTGATCCGACATGTTATTTACGAGGGAGAAGCAAGCCCCGAAGAGATCTTTTTCCGTACTATCCTTTTCAAGCTCTTCAACAAAATAGAAACATGGGAGATGTTACAATCCAAGCTGGGAACAATAAGTTATTCCGATTATTCTTTCGCCAAGTACGACCAAATACTCTCTGAGGCCATTTTGTCGGGCACACGGATCTATTCGGCAGCCTATATGATGCCTTCGGGTAAACGCGCGTTCGGCCATGCCCGCAAACACAGCAATCACCTTGAACTCGTCAAATGTATGATGGACGATGGAGTGCCTCTGAGAATCGCCGATGCGCGGAACATGCGTCAGGCTTTTGAAGTGTTGCGCTCATACCCGACGATTGGCGACTTTCTCGCATACCAGTTCGTTACGGATCTCAATTACAGCGAAGTGCTGAATTTCTCCGAGATGGAATTTGTAATCCCGGGACCCGGCGCTATAGACGGCATTCACAAGTGTTTCTCCAACCTGGGAGGACTGAACGAGACGGATATAATCAAGCTGGTCACGGAACGTCAAGAAATGGAATTCGAGAGATCAGGGCTGAATTTCCGCACTCTGGGAGGCAGGCCTCTGCAACTGATTGACTGCCAGAACCTCTTTTGCGAAGTCTCGAAGTACGCACGCTTGAGACATCCCGATATCAAAGGGGTCAGCAAGCGGACGCGAATTAAGCAGATCTACCGTCCTTCAGCAGAACCCATTGAGTACTGGTATCCTCCCAAGTGGAATATTAACCATATGATCCCTGATAACAGGAGGGGTGAATGATTTCGGTATTTAACGGTTCCTCGGCCGATGATGTATGGATGCAGCTGACCAGTGAATTCCAGCGTCCCGGCGTCGCGCGGGTTCAAAGCAGCCAAAACGGTGAAACGAAAGAAATTCTGCACGTGGCAATTTCAATTTCTGATCCAAAGCAACGCTGGGTGATGTCCAGGCGACCTGCGCTGAATCCCGCATTTGCCCTTGCGGAAGTCGTATGGATTATGAATGGCAGACGGGATCTTGCGTTCCTTGATTTTTGGAACACCAAGTATAAGGACTTTGTCGGGCAGGGACCAGAACTTCACGGAGCCTATGGCTACCGTCTTCGCCGCCACCTCGGTTTGGATCAGTTGGAGCGGGCCTATCAGATTCTCGACCACGACCCCGATACAAGGCAGGTAGTTCTGCAAATCTGGGACTCCAGAATCGACATACCTAAATCTGACGGAACACCGGTCAGCAAGGATGTTCCCTGTAACGTCATTTCAATGCTGAAAATTCGTGACGGCAAGCTTGAGTGGTCTCAAATTATCAGAAGCAACGACCTGTTTTTAGGATTGCCGCACAACTTGGTTCAATTCACCAGTCTTCAAGAGATTGTTGCCGGGTGGCTTAATATCGAATGTGGAACCTACAACCAAATCAGCGACAGCATGCACATATATGAAGATAACAAGGAAACTATCTCGAAGTCCTTACCATCAGCCCGAGCAATTCTCAATACCGATTCCTTGGCGCTACCACGCAAAGAATCCGAGTTGGTTTGGAAGGAACTTAAACTTCGGACAGAGAAAATGATAGTCGAAGAATTGAATAAAAATGAGCTAGCGACGCTTTCCCGATGGAACACGGCTCCCAAAGCCTACCAAAATATCTTAGCTGTCTTGGCAGCAGAGGCAGCTCGCCGTTACAAGTGGATAGGTGTGGCTGACGAAATCATGGCTACTGTGTGCACTAACCCTGTTTACAAATACCTCTGGACGGAGTGGCGACGACGTGTAGAGTGCTAACCTGATTGAAATTTTTCAGCAAACAAGACATGAACATCAAAAAACTCTATGAGGTTGGAAAACATGGGGACAGCAATGATATTATGCTATGATATTCCTGTCGGGTTTGCTAAGCTGGTTTTTGTGGCAATAACGAGTTAACTCGACGTTTTAGAGATAAGCATTATGAAAATAATTATAAAAAATCTGGGTGTTCTCAAAGAGGCGGAATTCGAGCTAGGCGACCTGACCTTGATTTGCGGACGCAACAACACGGGCAAAACATATGCAACTTACGCCCTGTTTGGTTTTCTGCTGAACTGGCAGAGATTCATGAGAGCCGAAGTTTCCGATCAGGAAATAAGGGATCTCGTTAATGACGGTGCAACACGGATTGATATTACAATACACGCTAGAAAAGCGAAGAATATTCTTTCACAAGGCTGCCGGAGATACACTCAGCATCTGCCCAGAATTTTTGCGTCCAACTCCAAACACTTCAGGGAAACCCAGTTCCAAGTGGAATTGGAGCTGGATGAGGAATCAATCCTGTTTCCTGCGTTCGAACGAAAAATAAGGTCTAAAAAAAGCGAGCTTCTCTCATTGAGCAAACCCGAGGGGAGCAGCTGCCTGGTAGTTTCCCTGTCGGCGGACACCGAAAAAATCGAATTGCCCACAGAGGTAATTAAGGGCGCAATCTCTGATATCATCAACGAAATAATCTTCGGTCGATATTTCCCCGACCCGTTTATTGCCAGCGCGGAGCGTACCGGTGTCGCAATTTTCAGCAAGGAGCTCGATTTTGCCAGGAACCGACTGCTTGAGGAAATGGGTCGTGCGGACAAGAACATTGACCCGATGGAGCTGCTTTTTAAATCTTACAATGACTACGCTTTGCCGGTAAGGGCGAACGTGGATTTTACCCGCAGAGTTGCGGATATTACCAAGGAAGACAGCTTCATTGTCAAAAAACATGCTCGGATTCTGGATGAATTCACTGATATCATCGGCGGTGAATATGTTTCAGGAAGCAGCAACTCGATTTATTTCAGGCCTTCGGGCAAACGCCTCAGGCTGACTATGGGAGAAAGTTCCGGTGCCGTACGCTCCATGCTGGATATCGGTTCTTATCTGCGTCACATCGCAAAACCAGGCGATCTGCTGATGGTGGATGAACCGGAATTGAGCCTGCATCCTGAAAACCAGCGCCGGGTCGCCCGGCTTTTCGCCCGGCTGATGAATCTTGGGATCCGTGTTTTCATAACCACTCACAGCGATTATATCGTCAAGGAACTGAACACATTGATCATGCTTAATCAGGATAAGCCCTATCTGAAACGAATTGCCGAGAGGGAGGGCTACCGGAGAGAAGAGCTTGTTGAGGCCGGGAGAGTGAAAGTCTACGTGGCGGAAAAAGCTTTGATGAAAACAAAAAGCGGCAATAAAAGGAAAAGCCGCCACCATACACTTGCGGAGACCGAAGTAAGCCGTGAGCGGGGAATTGATGCTCGCAGTTTTGACGGGGCGATAAACAAGATGAACGAGATTCAGGAAGCCATCGTATGGGGGGACGGGGAATGAATCCGGACCTTGATGTCCTGCGGGAACTGATCAGAGACGAAGCGGTGGTGACTGTCAAGAAAGATCAGCATGGCAACAATTTTCTTGAGCTGAAGGAACCCGGAGGAGGGAAATCGCCCGGGTATAAAATAAAAGTGCTTAACACGCCGGAAGACGCCATCGCAATCAAATCTGATATGTTTCCCTCTCCGAAAAAGATTTTCAGAAACACCAAAGGCGAATGCAAGCGGGCGGATTTTGTTATTATCGCCAAGGACGGGAAGAAGAATTGGATAATTTACATCGAAATGAAACGCAGTAGCTATGGTTCGGAGAAAGAGATAATACGGCAGCTACAGGGGTCCAGATGTTTTCTCGATTACTGCCGCACGGTCGGGCGAACGTTTTGGGAAAAACCCGGATTTCTTGAAGAAGAAGTTTATCAACAGCTTTACGTTAGCGTGAAAAACATCGGCGTAGACAAAAAACCATCGAGGGGAGCCAAAAGACCCTCCCTGCATGACTGTCCTGAAAACATGCTTAAAATCAGCGCGCCGCCCCGAAGGGGTGTTCAGTTTAAAAGCTTGTTAGCAAGACCTTGATGATCTGACACGGCGAGGTAAGTGAAAACGTGAAATCTGTCATAGAGGCCGTCACTTTATCGGAGACTAAATCAATCGGTACGGTGGAGGGACGTCTGGAATTTCTGAATATTCATGCAAATCAGAATGTATTCCGCATCTGTTCAGCCATACCGCCCGAAAAGGTGAACTGTTTTTTCCCACCGGACAGGATTGAAGAAGCCCGGAAAGCGATTGGCCGCAAGATCAGAGTATCGGGCGAGCTTACCTACCCCAAGGGGAATGACTTTCCAAGAGATGTTAAAGTCGAAGCTATTGAGTTACTTCCCGACGATGATGACCTGCCGAGCCTCATGGATTTGCGGGGAGTGGCTCCTGGTATAACGGGCGATCTTTCTTCCGAGGAGTTTGTAAGAAATTTTAGAGATGCCGAATAATCCAGATGATCATTCTGAAAATGCAAGCGACAGTTGCTGGGGGTCAACAGCTTCTTTCTGTTCTTCTGATGATTCGTCGGACAAGTTAGACTTTAGCTCATTCAGGAATTGCGTGAACGCTGTCCTGTCCCAAATTGGTTTGACAGCTTCGTCTTCTAGGAGTTTTCGGTTTCCCTCCGCTTTGTTCTCCCCGCAAAGCTGCTGTTTTGTATAATCAATACAGGCAAGCACCCGCTTCTGGTTACGAGCGAATTGAACCGTGTGCATGGTTCCACCGTTTATTCCTGTTTCAATGACGAGTACCGCTTCTGAAAGACCGCTTTGGATACGGTCGCGTTCGACAAATGCTGATTTCGTGGGTCTCGTGCCAACGGGATACTCGCTGACTAAACAGCCTCCTTGTTCAACAAGACGATCCGCCAGGTCGCGGTTTGCGGCCGGATAGACCCTGTCCAGCCCATGAGCCAGCACGGCAACACCGACGCCACCGGCTTCAAGGCAGCCGTTGTGAGCCCGGGTATCGCACCCATGAGCCAGTCCGCTTACGACGACGAATCCCGCCTCGGAGGCGGTTCGGGCTGTTCTGTACGCGATTTTCTCCCCCTGCTGCGTTGGTTCCCTAGTGCCGACGATGGCTAAGCTTTTAGTCGAACGTAAAGCCTCGATATCACCTTTTACAAACAGCACGGCGGGAGGGTCGGGAATTTCCCGCAGACGTTTTGGGTATTCCTCATCGTGGAAAGAAACTGTCTTGATGCCGGCTCTGTGGTCTTTATTGAGCTGGTTTAAACTGTTTGTCCAGACATTCAGAAACTCGTTTTTTGAAATACCGGCATCATTCCGCGACAGCCATGAATTCAATGCTTTACAGTAATCAGAGCGGGAAGCATCGTCAATCGTATCATTAACGATCCTCAGAGCCCCCCTCCTCCCAAGTCCTTTTAGCTTCATGAGGGCAACAAGAGCGGTTGCCGTAGGAGAGATTTCCGTTTTCATGGCTTAATCTTCCCCTTGTTTTCTACGGTACAGCTTTTCTCCTTGCACCCAGAGTTCATCCCATTTTTCCGGGATGTGATTATTTGAGATTTCAAGACCATATTGCCTCAGATATGATCGCCTTTCGTTTTTAGCCAGACCAACTCCATACACTCTTATTCCGCAGTTTGCTTTGTGAATTGCCCGCGCTATGTGAGAGAGAGTATCCCCTCTCGTTATAAAATCATCAAAGATCAAGATGTTCTCATCTCTTATTGTAACAGATTTGTAATCGGCTTCGTCAAGTATTTCGCGTCTTCTTTCCGCATTGCCGGAAAGATGTAATGGATGGTGGGCTTTTTTTGTAATTGCGTTTCCTGCGAAGTTTGCGTTGGACGATTTAGCGCAGGCAAGAGCCATAACTGATAAAATTCCCATCTCAGACGCGACGGTTTCACTTGACGAAAGCGCGGGTATAAAGACTGTTTTTGATTCGTCAAGCTCAAGGTATTCCACGAGAAGCGGAACCATGGTCTTCATCAAGGTCACTGCTGCGTAGATTGCCGGCTGTTGTTTTGCCTTGAACCTGCTGAATCGCTTAGTCCAATTGTCGTCGGCATCGTCGGTAAACCTGTAACCAATAGCGAAACAACTCTCAAGTCCGGTATCAACATCCGGTCTAATTTTCATCCAATCCATGAAATTTGATTCTCTTCGTTTATTTCGCCCCTAAATATTCTGACGGAATTTATTCAAAACGACTGTTCGGGTGTTCGCAATCCTTGCAGCGTCGATTGAGGAAGAGCTACTGAAAACGAGTTGGTTCCCCTCCATGCTCCAGAAATAAATTCCAGTTCTATACTGCCAAGCCTCAGTACCGCAAGAACAGAAATTCCCACTATCGGCAGATTGAGCTGCTTGATGTTGAACCGGGGAAAATTGTTCCCAGTACAGCTACAGGTTGAATTTACACAATACCCCTGTCGTTACTGATCAATGTGCCTTTTTGCTAAATGAAGTTCAGTTTAGCCGAGATCTGCTCACCGAGATCAATTCACCCAGTTCCGTGGGCCTGTGCGCCGTCAGAGTAAAACGCCGCCCAGGCGATTTCCGACGGCTCGCCGTCCCGCATGTCAATTACTGTCTCGCGTCCCTTGTGGCGCACGATGATCTCTCCTCCCGAACCCCTGACCGGCAGGGCGACCACAAGCGTCGCAACCATGCCGTCGGTTTTCTCGGTGTCGCGGTGGGGAAGGAAAAAACCTCCTTGCTCATATACGAGAAGCTTGTAGATGTCCGCGCGGAGCCTTTCCCTCGGACAGCCGAGACCGTCGGCGGCCGTTCCCCCTCTCGCGGCGAACGGGCAGTGGAGCAAGCATTTCCCCGGAAGCGCAGTACTGCCCGGGCGGTCAATCGACATCAGCAGACGCTTAAGCTCCGCAATGTGGGGAGATGACTCGAAATGATCTTTTTCGTAGCACATGGATATCGCAATAACTCGGGCAAAAACTGAAACGCTTGCAGATTCATTATGATCCAGCAGGAGGTATCAGTCAATTTTTCGGTTTGGCGGGAAGCAGACAGGCTGAAGGCAGTTTGCTGTGAGTAGTTTTGGCTAAACTTCTATCTGTTCTGATAACCGTTGCCTGACTTCCTCATATACTGAGATTTCGCTTTCTTCTGCAGCCTCTAACGTTACCGCCAAGCCGTAAGGGATTTTCTCCTCCAGTCTCTCAGTTGCGTCTTTTTTGCAGGTGACCTGCAAAACAATTTCCTCGTTCTGCCGAAATTGTTTCAATTCGCTTTTTCCTTCTAAAACCTCATGCTGAACGGTCCCACGTTTGTTTTGATTATGATCGCTATCGGTACGCTCGAGTTTCAGGGGTGTTTCAACCCATTTTGAAGAGGGTTTTACTTCCAGCTTTGCTTCCCTGAAATAACGATGCCTCGGGTTGACCGGAGAGAACCATGCCAACGTGATTACCATGCGACGAAAGATTCTCTGGCCACCGAATTCGTCGGGAACGGGGAAACGGTATTCGTGCACTTCTTCAGCCGTTATCTCGCCGAAGCCGATTATTGTGCCGCGTTGCTCGGTACAAGCAAGCACCCTCTCCACATTCACCGCTCCATAACCCAGATAACGCGCCAGAACCGTTCTGAATGTTCTCGAGTTTCCCTGGTTTTTCAGATATTCCACCGCTGTCTTGGACTCGCTGTTCTGGAGGCTTCCGTGGACCAGTAGGGTTTTTATAAGCACAGCGATTAATTCCTCGGGGATAACACCCGAATTCTGATCGTTCAGTTCACTCAGAACTTCATGAATCCGCACACCCGCCCGGGTTGCCAGAGCTGCGGCATTGCTTGTTCCCCTGTTGAACGTATCCTTGGACAATGCTCCATCTTCGCTGTCCCAGGCGGTTTTTTGCCCCGGAGCCCTCAGATAACTGTCGATTTCAAAAATCACAGGGTCCCCTGAAGATAATTTTCCGTAAAGTTGCCGTCCTCCAGAAAAATAAACTTCGGGTTTAATAGAACGCCTGAATCCGTGTCCAAGACGTGATACAGGGCTCGGCATTTCATTGCCCGGAAGCAGATCAATTCTGTCCCCCATATAGTAGCCATCGCCGCTTTCATCCTGATGAAGTGCTCCTACAGTCAGCGAGTTTATCGACTCGGCGGGGGCGAGCAATCTCCTGGAAGAAAGAGAATCCTGCATGAACTCAAGCAGCATCCGCATTTTCTCTTCATTGTCCTTTGATTCATATTCTGGAAGAGAAATGCCGAAATTATAATCCCCTTCGTAATTTCCGGCGCTCACGCAGAACAGCACACGATACTTCCACGAGAACCAGTCAAGCAGTCTAGCCCATGGACTGAGAGTGTGGAGGAAGGGACGGGTTGAATCGCCAAGCGACAGATTTATAATCTTGACCGTGGGTGCCTGGGCCTCGACTTCCCCGTCTCCATCCAGCACGCGGCGCACGCCGCGCGCCACCCTGTCTTCATAAAAGCAGTCTTCGGGAAAATATTCCTCTTTTTTCCCCAAAGCCCTTGCGGCGGGGTCCGGTTGCATGATGGCCACGTGATGTACTTTGCTGCGAAGCGGTTCCGCAGCCCTATTCGACCGGTCGCCGTGAATGATCAATGAAGCCATCGCAGTTCCATGCCGACGTTCCCCCGGCTGATATTCACTTGCCAGGTCAAAGGGGTCATCAAAATCAATCCGGTTCTCCAAGGCTTTATGTCTGAGGTTCGGAACACCGTCAAGTATGGCCGCTACCGGCAGTTCCGAGGGCCGTGTTTCCAGGTATTCCGTATCCTCTCCATCGCCCTCAACTGCCGTGGTCATGCTCTGTCCCGTGTGGCGAAAATACATTATGCTCGGACACTACTGTCCCGACGTTTTGAGCTGAGTGTGTTGTAACCACCTGACTACAAAGATAAAACAGCCGTTAAAGGATGCGTCGGACTTGAAGTTTAAAGTTCACTTTCCCATGATACCTGTATCTATCAGCATAACAGGAGGCAGATATCATGTACACGGGGAAACTGGTTTTCTCTCAGCTCATGGAGCATCTTCCGTGGGATACTTTCCATAGATACGTAAAACGTTATAACGGCAATCACAAAGTCAAATCGTTCTTCTGCGCGGAGCAGTATCGCTGTATGGCCTTTGCACAGCTTGCCTACAGAGATAGCCTTCGCGACGTAGAAACCTGCCTGCGCGCCCAAGCAAAAAAACTCTATCACATGGGAATCTCAAGCGGCATATCACGCAGTACTCTTGCTGTCGCAAACAGAAATCGCAACTGGCAAATCTACGCGGATTTCGCACAGCGCCTTATCCGTAAAGCCCGCTTGCTCTATCGTGACGATGACAACGGGCTTGATATCCCCGACACTGTCTACGCACTGGATTCCTCGACCATAGACCTCTGTCTCAATTTATTCTCGTGGGCTAATTTCCGAAGAACCAAAGCAGCCGTAAAACTCCATACACTGCTTGATCTGCAAGGCTATATCCCTGCCTTCATTCACATTTCCGATGGCAAACTCCACGATGTCAATGTTCTGGACAGAATCATTCTCGAACCCGGAGCCTTTTATGTTATGGACAGAGCCTACCTTGACTTCACCCGCCTGTATCGCCTCCACCAGTCAATGTGCTTCTTTGTTCTGCGAGCCAAAAAGAACACCAAGTACCGCCGGATTAAATCCCACAAGGTGGACCGTTCCACAGGACTTATCTACGACTGGACAATTAAACTCTCAGGCCCAAAGAGCTTAAAAGATTTCCCCGACTCCTTACGAGCAGTAAAGTATCGGGATAAGGAACGTGATAAGACCCTCACTTTCATTACAAACAACTTCTCGCTTCCTGCCATTACCATTTGTGAACTGTATCGGAATCGGTGGCATGTTGAACTGTTCTTCAAATGGATCAAGCAGCACCTGAGAATCAAGAGTTTCTATGGAACCTCGGAGAACGCCGTGAAATCCCAGATATGGATAGCGGTTTCAGTCTATGTTCTCATAGCGATCATAAAAAAACGTCTTGGGCTTGAGCATAGTTTCCACACAATTTTGCAGATTTTGAGCCTGACCCTGTTTGAAAAAATACCGTTAAATCAGCTACTTACGAAAGGACTGGATTTGTCTCCAGACTCAGTGTATCATAACCAGCTGAAATTGTTTGATTAACATCAAGACACTAGTGATGCTCGGATATATAAGAAGATGGAGTTCTCCGGCGGCATCATGAGTCTCGTTAAGCAATTGCTTGGCTTTATTCGCAGGGATGTGTGCCTTCACGGCGTGAAACGCAATTTCGGGCATATGGATAAAGTCACTGACTGTTTCCCCGCCTGCCTCCTTAAGCAAAGCCTTTATCTTGTCTTCAACAACCCTGCGCTTCCTCCGGCTCTTACGGTAGAAGCACTCAATCTGAATGCTGGCCATATCGCCGTCAGTCAAATCTTCAATGTAGTCCTTTATTTCCGTTTCAACCAGAGTTTCCTGCATTCCCCAGCGCCGAATGTTCTTGAGACAAGAAAAGATATCGCGCCATTTGGTCTTGCCTCTAGGAAACGGTTTCTCCCGCCTCCACCTATCCCAAAGCGACAGTAGTTCTCTCATTCCCTTCTCGTTGACCATGGAAACAAACAGACGGCCCTCACGGGTTGCTTTCCTGCCTTCCGCCGGGAAATCATCGTCCGGGTCCATTTCAATATCCCACTCGCCAAGCCACTCAAGACCCGCCGCTTCAACCGCACGCACCAAATCATCAACCCTGTCCGCCAGTTCAAGCACAAGTACGGATTCCGGCTCTCCCCCGGTCATCGTCGCATCAACCAGACCCTTGAACCTCGAGAACTCTTCTCTTACTTGATCTATCTGCGGATCAAGCCGCTGGAATTGTCTGAAATGTCCAGGAGCCTCCTGTTTTGAGAAAGCACGCCCTTTGCCCTTTGGAGGACTTATAGGTATAGGTTCAGGGAAAATAAGAAGCGGGAGCTTAGCTGGCATGTCTCAAGTTTTTAACTGATCGGCCGCAATCTTGCTTTCCACTGTTTTAGCTTGCGCCCGGTTATTTCCCGGGCATTGCCGTTTTGGTTTGAAAGAGCTGCGCGTCGAGCGATATCCAGACAGAACTGCTCGGCTTCCGAGTAGCTTGTGCCCCGCAATGCACTGGCAATGGTTTGGGTGGGATAGCCAAACCTGGTTTCGCAACGCCCCGACACGGCGTCAATCAGCGCGCACAACTGCTTGTGGGTAGGCAAAGGGAGTTCAATTCTGACCTGGAACCTGCGCCACACCGCCCTGTCAAGCAATTCGGGATGATTGCTGGCCGCCACGAACACAACGTAATCCGGCAGCAGGTCGGTCTGCAGCAGCAGCGAACTGACAATGCGTTTTATTTCCCCGGTTTCGCGGGTATCGCCGCGCTCCTTTCCCAAGGTTTCAAATTCATCGAAAAACAGCACGCACCTGCGGGTGCGGGCGTACTCAAGAATCCTTTTAAGGCGACCCGATGTCTCTCCCAAGTAACTGCCGATCAGCGATTCATAGCGGATCACGATCAGAGGATACATCAGTTCATAAGCCAGAGCCTCGGCAAGGGCCGTCTTTCCGTTCCCGGGAGGTCCCGCGAAAAGTAGGCGATGTCTTGCCTTGAGATTATAGGAATGCAGCAGATCTGACCGGTGCTGTTCTTCTACAAGTTCACGTATCTGCTCTTCAACTCCCAGAGGCAGAAACAGGCTGCCGAGCTCCCGCTCGGGCGTAATTTCATAGAACAGTTCACCCTGCGGTTTCAACGCATGACCGTTTGGCTGGCCGCCTTTGTTGCCGTTGTAAGAGGGATTCAGTGCCTTGCGCATGCGCTCCGCAAGAATGCGGTGCCCCTTGCGGGTTTCCTCCGAAATCAGATCCTCGGCCACTTTCCGAAAAGCAGTCTGGTCCGAATCGGCGGCGCTTCTGATTAGCTTGATGATCAAATCCGACTGTGCCACTTAAATCATCCCCTCCAATGACACTAACAGTTTTTTCAACGGTCCGCGTAGCCAAATACACAAAATCTGTAAATCACCTTCCGCCCAAGAGTCAGATTGCCGACAACTGCGCAGGGTACTCAGTGCCCAGTTTAATTCTAACATAAGGAAGTTATCCGAGCGCACAATATTTTGCTCTACCGCGTCGATCAACTTTACACCAGCGAGCGCGGTAGGAATGCGAGTTTCCTCGCACCCCCCGCACGGATCCGTACATGCACGCTAATGCATACGGCTCTTCCCTCGGATTTTGACGTCAAGCTCCCGCTTGTCGTGTCTGCTCCGCTTCCTGTGACATACCTTCATCGGCTACTGTGTCCGAGGTATGCTTTCACGTGCAGCTCTCCCCTCGGGCCCGGCCCTTCCCTCCTGTAGCTCCGCCGGGGCTTGCGCCCCCTTGTTCGCTACACTCTACGGTACTATGGCCGAGTCTGACTTCTCCATACCGTTCATCTTCGATTCAGGTTACCCCCTTTCTTCAGCGGCCCCGTGCCAGGGCAGTATGGAGACCTCCCAAGTCCCGATGTTGGGCTTACGTACGTGCCTGAACTCCTTCGACACCGTGGAGTCCTGGCTCTCCTTACCATCACGGCTCGCCAGGTGTTGCCTTCGACCTTGTCGAGAACCTCGGCACTCCAGACCATATCTTTTTCGGTGCTCAATCGCCCTGCCCATACGCACCACTACCGACGCTTCGCCTGTACCCTCACGGATGCACACGCACGGCTCGCGGCAAGGTGTGGTGGTTAGCCTCGGTGTAAGAATCATTTCAGTTGTCCGAGGAAATCAATACGAAAGGTCTTCCTCGCCTACAGTCTCGCAGGGCCTTTTCCTCACAATAAAGCCTCCGCTAATCGGCAATTATCTACCAAGGAGAAGCTACTGAGACTCTCTCGGCGAGATCATGGATCAAGTGAAGCCTAGGTTTCTGGCGCAATATTACGAACAATGTGTAACTGTTCCACCACGCTTCCCACTCAAATCGGAATGTGCTTGCATCGCAGTCTAGAGAAATCATGTCGTTTTGGATCAAGCTGGAATCATAAGCTGCCATCCAAGGCTGACCTTGAGTAAGCTCTTGTGGAACATCGATGAAGCTGAATTTGCGCAGAAATTCTGGCGATGCAACGCTTTTACCCAGATGAAAAATTTCTGGACTGAACCTGCTCGGCCATGGCCAGTACGTAAGAAGCGCAACAGCTTCATCCTGCTCCTCGATATAGCGCCAAGCCGTAGCATGGCGGGATGCGCCATGGCTTTGTGCAAGATGAAAGATGGTATCAAACCCCACGGTGTAATCGCGAACCATACGAGTGAAATTGTCACCCTGAAATATCACCTCTGCGGAAAAAAAGTTTGCTTCCGCTTCAAATATTTCCTCGGCGTTGCCCATCAGAACCCTGTCATCATCGAAGTAACCGGGATCCAGCTTGTGCCAAGGCAACACCTGGTGGCCAAGTTCGTGTCCTTTTGTAAATAAGATTCTTGGTTGAGAAGCATTCTCATCAACATACGTCACGCGTCTCCGAATGTCGGCGATACCTCGAATCTTTTGCCACATCATTTCGAAAGCCTGTCTTGTGGAACCTGTCAGACGAGCAGAAAAATTCTCCTTAATCTCTTCATCAATCTTCAGGCTTCCGACTCGCACAGCTTCCAGAAGCTCGTCAACAGGGGTGGGCAGTTTGCCAAAAGCCTCTGCCGCACGCAGAGTCCTCTTGGCGTACTTTGATATCTCCTCAGCGCTTTCGGGACGGAGTATGAAACCCTCGCCGACATTAATCTTCAATCTTAATCTTCCCCCCGAGACTGTTGCAAAAAGCGTATAAATCTCTTCAGCATCTTCTTCTCCTCATCACTGAGTCCAGCACTCATCAGCTTGATTTCAGTAAGTTCTGGATCCTCCTCCTGCCTTTCGTCACTGCGAGCCAGATGCCCAGCTACAGTCATTAATTCTTCATATCGGGCGCCGTAGCACTCTGCAAGCTTGTGCAGAACATGGGGACGTGGTTTCTCTGCCTTCCCGTTCTCTATCTGAGATAGGTATGCGTTAGAAATCCCTGTTTCCGCTTCTACCGCGCGAAGGGTCTTCCCGCTTAACTTGCGTAACCATGTTAATTTTTCGGCCAACTCATTCATTATATTTTTTATTTTATCAGTGATGCTGAAAATATCAAGCGGCCTGCTTGACAAAAAGCTTCCCGCTGCTTACATTTAAAAATATCGTGCTTGTTCATGAAAATCTGAACCAAGGAGAAAAGTAATGGAATCTATTCAAAGTCACTATAATAGCCCTGATAAGGGACAAAGGCAATTTCCCGTTGCCGTGGCCGAAGCCAGCTTCAATTTCCGCAAGCCCCTTGAGCTTGATGACCCCAAGGTCACAGGTCGGCAACTGCTTGAGGCAGCAAGCTTCAGACCGCCGGAAGAGCATCTGCTCTTCCAAGTTCTGGACAATGGGGCGCTTGAAGAGTGCCGACTGGACGAAACAGTCGAGTTGTGCGAGAAAAAAACAGAACGGTTTATCGCGTTTAAAAGCGACCGATCCTTCCGTGTTGAGATCGACAGGCGACGTTTCGAATGGGGTGCTTCCGAACTGACCGGATTGATAGCGAAACAGATGGCAGGTAAAGATCCCGCTTGCACCGGAATCTGGCTGGAACAGCGAGACGAACCCGATCTTTTCATCCGGGATAACGACATCGTGAAGCTTGAGACAGAAGGCGTCGAAAGCCTCCGTACCGGGCAAATGTTCTCGCTCTGGATCGAAGGCGAGGAGTTCCAGTGGCCCGGGCAGACCATCACCACGAAACAGATTGCCGAGCTCGGTGGCTGGGGTCCATCGCAGGGCGTTCAGCAGATTGACTTGGTGACAAACGAGGCACGTACGCTCAAGCCGGATGAAGTCGTAGACCTGAAGAACCTCAAGAGATTTGCGAAGAAAATCGGGTGGCAGCGTGGTTGAGCGTGAACTCCGTCTCGAGGAAGAGTACAAGCTGATCCTCTCGGTTTTTCCGAACGTTGTCCGGAAGGGAGACTGGTTTCTTGTGCAGAATGACACTCGGGCAGTGCGACATGGCTGGACTCCGGATCCGTTTCCGGTTGCGTTTCATGCACAGCCCGAACACCCAGGACAGGTGCCATATGGCATTTACGTATTGTCTTCCGCGCAGGTCGGTGGTAAAACACCAGACAACTTCACCGCCGACGTAAGCAATCGGCCGCCATTTGAGGGACAGTGGGGTGTGCTTTCCTGGCAGGGAGATAGAGATGGTATCCCTTGGGTTCCAAGGCAGAATATCTGCGCGGGAGCCAACCTGCTAAACTTCATCATCACATTTGAGGAGAGGTTTAAAGCGGGTGTCTGAATTCAACAAGGAATGGAGGCTCCACTTCGAGAGCGAGCAGCAATACCGAGCACTCCGCTCTGCGCTGGTGTACGAAGACGCGTACGAGAATGAACACGGGGCTTTTCTTTTCGCGGCACAGTCGGGCGATAAAAAGCTTGAAGTTGTTGATGTCGTCATACTCAAGCCAGACGACTTCGCCACACAGACGGCTTGCTACTTGGATCTGCACGACGCTGTGCTTCAAGAGATGATCATCCGTGCACACAAGACAAACACCGCGCTTATAGAGGCTCACTCACATCCTTTTACGAAAGGACCAAGTGTGTGTTTCTCACCCTTCGATTGTCATGGTCTGGCAGACATCGGGTCGCAGATGTTATGGCGACTTCCCGGTCGGCCGTACATTGCTCTGGTCTTTGGTCGGGATGCATTCGATTCTCTCTACTGGGAGGGTCGCGGGCGGAGACCCCGAGGCTCCGTGGACTTTGTCGTTGCCGGGCAGTTGTTGCGTGCGAGTCGTGAATCCGAGTGCTTATGGGAGAAAGACCATGGATAGATTCGATAGACAACGGAAAATCTTCGGAGACGAAGGGCAGAAACGCCTACATGCTGCAACAGTCGGCATCGTCGGCGGGGGAGGTCTAGGCTCGTTTATGATGCTTGAACTTGCCTATCTGGGGATTGGGAAAATAGTGGTCGTTGACCACGACTCACTTGAGGACTCGAACCGGAACCGACTGGTTGGCGCCTGGGCATCACATGCGGACGGAACGCCCAAGGTTCAGATACTTAGCGAGCTCGGCAAGCTCATTGACTCCGAGATCAAAATTGAGACAGTACATGCGCGTATTGAAGATCCCAAAGCGAAAAATGCCCTTGCAGGCGTGGATATAGTTGTGGGATGTCTCGACCACGATGGCCCCCGGTTCCTGTTGAACAAGTTCTGCTGTGAACACGGTTTGCCGCTTATCGATGCGGCAAGCGATACGATTCCCGAAGAGGACAAGATTGTTTTCGGTGGGCGGGTTTGCGTCACAACGCAAACTACGGGCTGCCTGATGTGCTTTGGGGTATTGAACCAGAATGAGCTTCAGGAATATTGCGCTTCACCGGAGCAGCGTGCTGACCGGGATACTATCTACGGCGTACCCGAGGAGGCTTTGGTTGGTGGTGGGCCATCGGTGATCACGGTCAACGGAGTAGTAGCATCAATTGCAGCGACAGAACTGATGGTGCTGGTTACCAAACTCCGTGCTCCCATTGCGCACCAGGACTGGAGAGGCCATGAGGGTCGCCTGTGTCGTGTTGTCGATCGTGAGGATGACTGCTACTACTGCAGCTTGCGTCCTATTGCGCAGAAATAAACAGCACACAGAGACTCCCACAGAAGTGTTCATGTTAATTCCATGTCCTATCCGCAACATTACCGACCCAAGTATGATAAGCAAAGTGCCTACTGCTGCAAATACCCACCAATCAGGTTCACTTCCAGCAATTCCCACTAAGTCCTAAAACCCCTTAAAACAAAGGGGATCAGGATTTAGTTTTCGTAAACTTTCAGGCTGATTTCAGGCAGGAACTCCTGCTTTTTCCAGCGTTCCGTCTCCCGATATGGTACACTGACTGGTTGGAACAACAACTATAGTTTACTGCCGGATGCGGACTGCTTCCCTCGCATGTGCCGTCAAGATGCAGAATATAGCCGCCATTTGACGCTTCCATAAAGCGCTTCAACGATGACTCGCTGTTGCGGTGCGTCCACCCGAGATATGCGATAAACCGCCTGCACAGAACATCTGTCTCGCGCAATGAGATGTCAATGCCAAGCGCCTCTAACGCAGACTGAATCGCCTGCCGGCTGCGGGAATGCTCAAAACGCGCCCGCCCGACATATTCGATCACGTCAAACCCGAATCGGCAATGCGGGGCAACGAGACGATCAAGCTCCCCGGGTCTTGACACATTCCCGCAACGACCACAGTACCGGTACCTGAGAACAGCGTGGAATTCGCCGATGTGCATGGTGACCACAGTGCGTCTCGCGGTCTTGTACTCCTTCAATGCGCCCCCGCATGGACAAACCGCCGCGTCAGGTCGGAATTCAAACTCAGGTGGACCCTAGATGTCAGGGGAGTTGTCGCTTTTTTTGAGTTTTCAAGTTTCAAAAATTTAAATTTTTGAAACTTGAAAAAAGGAGGACAACTTCTATGCAGTACAGTTACGAATTCAAGGCCCAGGCCGTCGAAAAGGTTCTCAGCCGGGAACCCGGTGTTTCTTTCAATTCCGTTGCGCAAAGCTTCGGCATTGATCATTCTACTCTGAGAAGGTGGGTGGCTAAATCTCAAATCAATCATCTCTCGGAGGAGAATATGATCAAAGAAAAAACCCCTCAGCAATGGACCCCGGAACAGAAACTCCAGGCCGTCATAGCCTGTGAATCCATGGACGCCGAGCAGGCAAGCTCCTGGTGCAGGGAAAACGGAATCTTTCCCCACCACGTAAAAACATGGAGAAAAGAGTTTTCCGGGGGTTCCCCGGAATCTTCGGGCAAAACCAGAATAAGGCAGCTCACCCAGGAGAACAGGTCTCTTAAAAAGCAGCTGCGAAGAAAGGAGAAGGCTTTGGCGGAAGCCGCCGCGCTTCTGGTTCTTAAAAAAAAAGTCGACCGGATATGGGAGACAGACGAGGTCGACTGACTTTGAAGGGAGAAGATAATCGGCTTGATCAATGAAGCCGCGGCCTCCGGGGCAAGGCGCGCAAAGGCCTGCGAGGTCGCGGGGATAAGCGCAAGAACGCTCCAGAGATGGTCAAAGCCGGACAATGTTCATGACGGGCGCAAAGACGCCCGTCATGAGCCTTCAAACAAGCTCGGCGAGGAGGAGAGGGAGGAGATTGTGAAGGTTGCGAACAGCCCGGGGTACTCGGATATGCCTCCGTGCAGGATAGTGCCCGCACTGGCCGATTCCAGGCGTTATATAGCCAGTGAATCGAGTTTCTACAGGGTTCTCAAACAGCGGGGGGACAGATGACCCATCGCCACAGCTCAAAACCCAGGAGCAAAAAGAAACCCCGAGAGATCAAGGCTCAGGTCCCCAACCAGGTTTACAGCTGGGATATAACGTGGATCCCCGCAAGGATTGCCGGAATGTACTTTTACCTGTACATGGTGATGGACATATACAGCCGCAAGATAGTCGGGTGGCAGGTCTATGAGAAGGAGTCAAGCGCTCTTGCCGCGGATCTCATGACCGACATATGCCAAAGAGAAGGGGTATGCCCCGACCAGGTAACGCTGCATTCGGATAACGGCGCGGCTATGAGAGGGGAGGTTCTGCTTGTGACTCTGCAGCGCCTCGGAGTGATTCCGTCTTTCAGCCGCTCGGGAGTAAGCAGTGACAACGCTTATTCGGAGTCGTTGTTTCGGACAATGAAATACGTGCCGTATTACCCGCGGAAGGGATTTGAAGACATAGCGCGGGCGCGCAGATGGGTTGACGACTTCGTCAGATGGTACAACACCGAGCATCTGCACAGCGCCATAAAGTTCGTTACGCCCATGCAGCGTCACGAGGGGCTTGATGGAGAGATACTCTCGCGGCGGGCCAGCGTTTATGAACAGGCAAGGGCAAAGAACCCCAGCCGCTGGTCAGGCAAGACGAGAGACTGGTCTGAGATACGGGAGGTTTTTCTTAATCCTGATAACAGCAAGAGAGCAGCTTGATATGAGCGAAAGCAATTTGACATGGAGACTATTGGAGGTAATCGTTAGGGCGAATGAAACAATTTATGCGACAACTACCCTGAAAAACACCGTGGATGCGGGAACAGACTGCGAATGCTCAACCCCGCAGCGCAAGCGTCAATTACACGGCGTAATTCTTTAATCAGGTATGTGGGGCCGTTTTTTTTCCGTGAACACAGAAAAAACCTGCTTGACCTGAGCCGGCGTCACATAGCGTCCCCTGTCCCCAAGAGACCTGACAATGGAAGCGCTGTCCATCTCCACACTGTAATCGCGTATAGCCGTGGTCAGTATGTCGATAACCAGCCACACGGGCAGCTCTTCACCACCGCGGGTGAAAAACTGGTGCCGCGCCGTCTTCTGTTCTTCACAACGACCCCTCTCACAGCTCAGATACAGATAGACGCCTCCTGAAACCTCCCGCGTAATCTTCCCCTCCCGCACAAGATACAGAGGCGCGTTCTGAACTCGTATGTTCAACTGCTTCTCAAGCTCATTAAGCGTGTATCCGGCGGGAGAACGATGTACCAGCGCGGCTATGGTGGCTTTAAGATTGCCGGCTCTGGAGAAACCTATGCCGTCATGCTGCCACAAGCCGGCTTCATCAAAAACCGGAATGCTGCGCAGAGTGTAATAAATTCCGGAATGCGTGTAGCTTGAAAAATATCCCAGAGCATTCAAACGGTTGTAGACACTGATCCGTGAAGACGTTTGGAGTATCTTCAAGAGTTCAGGCAAAGTGGCGACACGGTTTCTTTTGAAATAAGAGCGCAGCACCTTTACTGAGTCTGAAATTGAGAGCATGTAGACCTCCTGGCTGTTTAATATATAGCCTATGTTAGTATAGTATACTATATAACACTTGACCCGATAAAACCAGAGGATTTAGTGTGTTTTGATTGAAAACAGGGTTTTTTAGAAGGAAACTGGAGGAAGTATTGCGTCTGACGGGTTTGATGTTGAACAGTCTACTATCTATAAATCAAGTAGATTCAGCAAGTTAGGACAATCTAACCAAGTTTTGCACCCATAGGATGGGAATGCGTTTGTTCCGTTGCTCGCGGTGGGGTTGGAAGACATACTGTGTTTGAAGGAGCAAAGGGTGGTGGGCAATGACAACTGCGTGAGGTACAGGGGGAAGAGTCTGCAGATTCCCCCGGTTAAAGATCGCTATCACTTTGTGAGGGCGAAGGTAATGGTGCATGAGTATGAAGACGGGAGGATGGCGGTGGTACACGGGAGGAAACGTAAGCTTGGGGTTTACGACAGGGCAGGGAATCTTATTGAAGAGGCAGAGGAGATCAGGAAGGCAGTGGGAGAGTAAGCGGACGGTTTCAATTAGTCTCTTCGGGCTCGCCCTTCGAGACTAATTGAAAAAAAAACAGAAAAATTTCAAAAAAATTTCCGGACAACTAAAAAATTCTAAAACCGGTCATTTTAATTTACTTCCTACAGCTATACAAAAATTCCTTGACAGAATAATTCATCTGTACTAATAATGTAAACAGAAGAAACCATGGAAATAACTCTTGAACAAGTGTATGAACTTGTAGTTCAGAATCAGAAAAGCATAGAAGAACTGCGTCTGGAATTAAGTCAAATAAAATACTGGATAGTTGTGGGTGCCGTGCTTGCCATTCCTTATGCAATTTTTATTCATAGGTATCTTCATCCTACTGAACGGTTTTTTGAAAGGAAAATTGAAGAAGCAGACAAGCTAATCCAGGAAGCCAAGAAGATCATATTTTAACGGAATGTAGAATACGCCTGCGTATCTGGTCAACCTGACGTATTGCGTGCAGTTTATAGCGGTTTATCCTCTCAAACCGCCACGCGGGTGCCCCCGCAGCCACAAGCTCGCATAAAAGATTGTCCGCACGCCTTACCATCTCCTCGCATACACAGAGATACTCTTGCAGACTGCCTGGATTCCGGTCTCTTCTCCTCTTCGTTCTTACCAGATTGTAAAGCTTCTCTATCTTGCTGATCAGATGACTGTGCTGACGCCAGCCATCAACCCTGTTCACCTTTGCCACCTCCGCGCACTCCCTGACAAGACACCTTGTAGCATCCCAGCTCAAACCCACATCAGTCGGATATTCCACGTCGGTTTCAACGGGAAACGAATCACACCGACCTCGCAATCTGCATATTACGATTTATTCGGACACCTATTCCGATTATATTCGGACGGTGTTCCGAACGAACTCGGACAGTTGAATCTCTTTTTTCTTCTTCCTTCAAAACAGACTTTAACACGTCTGGAATTTCCCTGTCAAACGACGAGTAAAAAGTCTGTCTTTTTCTCTTAAAAAATCCCTCCGTTTTTTCCGTTTACAACACCAGTTTTTCTCATGCCCCCCCCCAGCTCGCATCAAGCCCCAAACCCCGGAAACGACCCGACCTATACCCCTCGAACACCGGAGATCACGCTCTGAGCGGGCTTTAAATGGATGTTTTTTTCGGGAACCGGCACGAATCAACCGTAAATCGCCATTTTCGCGTCTATAACCATCCCCGCCCATCCTCTCCGCGCGCTCAGGATCCCGTAACATCCCGAGGGTCACCTCCGTTTTCTCCTTCCGCCTGCTTTTGCGCCACAGCCTTTCTCATCGATTCTCCACTCAGCTCAAGGCGGTGCGAGTTGTGAATGATCCTGTCCAAAACCGCGTCGGCAACCGTATTGTCTCCTATGACTCCGTGCCACTCGCTCACGGGAAGCTGACTCACTATCACAGTGGAACTCTCCCCGTAACGGTATTCCATTACCTCCATAAGATCGTATCTCTGCGGCGTGGTTATCTTCTCCATGCCCCAGTCATCCATAATGAGAAGTCTCACCCTCTCAAGCCTTCCCAGAAGCTTCTCATAGCTCCCGTCGGCCTTTGACTGCGAAAGAGCGAGAAACAGCCTCGAAGTCCTGTAATAGCGAACCGTTATCCCTCTCACACACGCGTTATGTCCCAGGGCGCAGGCTATCCATGTCTTTCCGCTTCCGCAGGGCCCCGTTATGAGAAGATTTCTCCCCCTCTCTATCCAGTCCCCTTCCCCAAGCTCGGCTATCCGGGACTTGCTGAGATTACGGGAATGGGCGTAGTCGATATCGCTTAGATGAGCGCTAAGCCTGAAGCGGGCGTCGCGTACAAGCCTCTTTTGCCTGCGGTTCTCCCTCTCTATGCATTCCCTCTCAACAAGCAGACCGACCCTTTCGGCAAAACCAAGCTCGTCGTAGGTGTGCGGCTGCTCGCACTGCCGCTCAAGCGCCCCCGCCATGGCTCCGAGGCGAAGCTCCCGAAGTCGGGATAATGTCTGTTGCAAACTCATAGAAAATACCTCCGTGGTTTTATCTGAACTCCCCAGGTCCCCTCACGTTCTCGTGATCCTGGGGAAGACTGAACTCATCCTCTTCGAACAACGGCAGCTTGTCCGTTCCGTTTTTAAGAACATTCTTCACCTGTTTCAGCTTCACAAGCCCGTTTCTGTTCGCCACCGCGCAGGCCGCGTCAAGTCTTCCGGGATAATCTCGGGAAAGCTTCATAAGACCCAGGCACACCCTGTAGGCCTGCTCGGGATGATCCTTTGACTCAATACGGGCGTCAACCCACCTGTACGCTTCCACTCCAACCCCCCTGGCCCAACTCCTGAGACCCTCGGGAGTCCACATCCCATGCTCCCTGTGATTCTCGGGCATGTGGGCCCGCTCCGTAGCGGGACGTCCCGGCCTTGTACGTTTGTGCTGCGCTATGACCTTGTTTCCGAAGCAGATTGTCACAATACTCTGTGAAGCGTGAATCTCCACCCTCTCTCCCCTGTAGGCGCAGGGAACCGAGTAGAGACACTTTTTATGCTCCACGTGATAATCAATGTGCACCTTCGCTTTTTTTATCTCCGTGTACTCATACGGTACCGGGGGAAGCGGCCTCATGGCGGGAAGATCCATCTGTTCGAACAGCTCCCCGCGGTTCTCTCCCTCCCCCTTCTGCAAGGGGGCCGAGTTTGCCTCCTCCGCAAGCTTCTTTACTCTCTTGTTAAGACTGGCCACGGAGAAGAACTTCTCGTTTCTTATCGGAGCCAGAACGCTTCTCTCCACTATCTGTACGGCGGTCTCCACCTTGCCCTTGTCCTTTGGCTTCCCGGGCCTCGCGGGAATGACGACCGTCCTGTAGTGATTAGACCATTGCAGGTAGGCGGGGGTGATTTCGGGATCGTAGCGACACGCTCTTGAGACTCCGGTTCTGAGATTGTCGGGAACTATGATCTCGGGAACCCCGCGGAAGAACTCAAGCATGCGGGTATGACTCCCCAGCCAGTCGGGAAGAGTCTGGGATGCTGTGGCCTCGGCGAAAATGTAATTGGACGCCCCCATGACTCCGACGAATATCTGAGCCTTGCTTACTTCCCCCGTCCGGGGGTCCGTTATGTTCACCGTAAGCCCCGCGTAGTCCACAAAGCACTTCTCCCCGGCTTTGTGTATCTGCCTCATCGAGGGAGGCCTGTTCTTCTTGCGCCACGCGGCGAGAAGCTCGCAGAACCGCGTGTAGCTGTAATAATCCCTGCCTTGTTGTTCGCAGGCTTCAACGTACTCTTTCCAGAGAAGCTGCCTTGTCACGCCCTTTCTGCTGAGTTCCTTCTCTATGTAAGAGAAGTCAGGCATCGCCTTGCCCTCGAAGACGACCTCGTCGGGCTCGGGATAGAGAAGCTCCTCAAGCTTACGGTCGTCAACCTCCGGGGAAAGAGGCCATTTAAGACCTGCTTGCTCAGCCTTATGGAGCAACCTCTGAACATTGCTTTTGCCTTTCTTAACGCTCCGGCTTATCTGTCTTATGGAAAGATTCTGGGACTTGAGCCTCAGAATCTCCCTTATCACTTCCACACTCATTCTTCTTCTCGGCATTTTGCCGCCCTCCTTGGTTAAGATTCAAAGAGCTTAACAAAACGCTTTTCTGTGATGTTTTCGGGAAGAAGAAAACAGGAGATTCAGGTGTCCCCATTCGTTCGGAATCAGTGTCCCTTTTCGCTCGAAACTACTGTCCCTTTATTCTCGGAATTACTGTCCCTTTTCAGCCGTAATATGCAGCTGCAAATTCGCGCACTTCTTTAATTTCTTCACAATATAAGGTAGTTTCACACTTTAAGATACATTGACTGATATGGCATCGGTCATGGTTCACGACGTACCGTATTCCGAAAGCTCGCCCAGCTTGACTATCTGTCGAGCTATTCCCACAGTGGCAAATACTACACCCTTGTCGAGACAGCGCAGTTTGACGAACACGGGCTATGGGAGCGCAGCGGCATTCACTTCTCAAGGCACGGCACTTTAGCCGACACCGCGGAGGTTCTGGTATCGGAATCATCCGACGGTCTGTATTACTCGGAGCTTGAAGAAATTACCGGAGTCAGTTGCGGCGACACCCTTGCCAGGCTGTGCGTTTCCGCAAGGCTTGTCCGTAAGAAGATTGATGGACGTTATCTTTACTGCGCTGTTGACAAAGATATAAGTGAACTGCAGTTTCGGGCCCGTACGGCCGCTGTGGCTGCGAAGCTTCCGAGAGAGAACAGGAACGAGGAATCGGGGAAGATGATCGCATTGTTTTTCAATACGCTTGACGAGCGTCAGCGGCGTCTGTTCGCCGGACTTGAATCGGCGCGTCTGGGCCATGGTGGCGACGCCATGATGGCGCGGGCCCTGCAACTTGACCCCGCGACCGTTTCACGCGGTCGCCACGAGTTGCTGTCCGGCGAGATCATACAGGACAGAGTACGTAAGCCGGGCGGGGGTCGCAAGCGGGTTGAAAAAAAACCTCGAAATAATAGAGCGTATACGGGAGCTTGTGGATCATGATACCGCGGGAGACCCCTGCGGCGCTGTGAAATGGGTGCGTTGCACCACCGCAAAGCTGGCTGAATCTCTGCGAAGTTTCAATATCAATGTCTGTCCGCGCACCGTGGCCAGATTGCTCCACAAGATGAAATACTCGTTGCGGGTTAATCACAAGATGCTCTGCGCGGTCAATCACCCGCAACGAAACTTGCAGTTTGAGCGCATCTCCGTGTTACGCAAGCGCGGACGTGATGAAAACATCCCGGTTATTAGCATTGACACCAAGAAAAAGGAATTGATCGGGCGTTTTAAAAATCACGGCGTCAGGTGGAGGCGTCATCCCGAGTATGTGAATGACCACGACTTCCGTTCCCTGGCCGAGGGGATTGCGATTCCCTACGGCATCTACGACCTGCGCACCAATACCGGCATTGTCTTTGTCGGAACTTCCAGCGACACTCCGCAGTTCGCAGCTGATTGCGTGGCCGCGTGGTGGCGTGATCAGGGGCGATTGATATACCCTCATACAAACGAGCTGTTCATTCTTGCCGACTCTGGAGGCAGTAACGGATGTCGTCCACGCGCGTGGAAAAGCTCATTGCAGAACAGACTCTGCGACCCTTACGGAATTACCGTCACTGTTGCTCATTACCCGACTGGCACTTCAAAGTGGAACCCCATAGAACATCGTCTGTTCAGTGAAATAAGCAAGAACTGGGCCGGTGTGCCGCTTGTTGATCTGGAGACCATACTCGGATATATCAATTCAACCACGACCAGCGCTGGTCTGCGCGTGACTTCTCATCTGGTGGAGAAACAGTACGAAAAAGGTGTCAGAATCTCTGAAAGTGAAATGAAAAACCTCAATATAACCGCAGACAGTGAAATCCCAAGGTGGAATTACACTATCAAGCCAAGGCACTAAAACCGGAAATTATTTTTGCGCGGACCCTAAGTATCTGCTGCGCCTGGGTCGAAGTATAATCCGTCTCCACAGCCGTGGTATCCGGATTGTCACCAGCAGTAGTAATACCAACTATGGCTGTAGAACCGACCATGGCAACAAGATCAGCGCCTACATAAACCCCCGCCTGGGTGGAATTGCCCGGAATCAGTCTGGGTTCCGCAGTCCCACTAGCAAATCCCTTGAGATGAATCTCGTCGGTCGCGGCCGTCCCAGTACCCGTGGTGAAATCCGTAATCGTGTCAGGATCATCGCTGTCGTTGAAAATTCCGAAAACATTGCTTCCGCCCCCCACCCGTAAGCATGTCCTTACCCGCGCAGCCAAAAAGCGTGTCGTTGCCTCCACGGCCTAAAATGGCCGCTCCGTCAGCACTTGCGGTTAGATTGTCAACATTCGGCGTACCAAAAACCATCTCAACACCGTCAGGAGTGGTAGCAGTGACAATACTTTCATCACCGTCTGTATCCGCATCATCTACTAACGTAAGATAGTAAACCGTATCCATGCCTCCATTTGCAGCCTCGGTAACATTCTCGATTGTGCTGACTTGATCGTCCTCATCTTCCGTAGCTGCATTCTCCACAACCTTGATCATGTCGGTAACGCCGCTTACAGTAGCCGCTACGTGAGCATCTACATCGTCGGTGGGGTCATCCGGGGTGGTACCACCCTCAGCGGGAACAATCGTGCCGAGGTCAATTGTCACAGCAGCACTTTCGCCCTCATAGCTTATGGTGTCGCCTTTGTCTCCATGGTCACCGCCGTCAACCATATCGGCTCCGTCAGTTCCGGCAGGAGTGGCATCGGCTGCTGCATTCGAAACGGATTCACCGTCATCATTCATGCCTGCCGGACGGTTCGGAATAATCGTGTCGTCACCGCCGTGGCCGTTGATCACATCCTCGCCGTCAAGACCTTTTAGCAGGTTCGCATTTCCATCGCCGTCTATGAAGTCATTGCCATGGGTACCCTTGACGTTCTCGATGCTGACTAACGTATCCTCTCCTGTTCCGCTATCCGAAGTCCTGCCAATGCGGGATCCACTACTACCACTAGCCTCTGTATGTTGAACAGAGGCCACATCTTCCTCCAAGTTGATATGTACGTTAATAGGGTTGTTCGTAGCTCCCATAACATAATAGATCGCTATATCAGTGTCGTCACCGGCCCCGCCGTCAAGCGTGTCGTTGTCTTCCCCGCGTCCCCTATGAACTTAACACTGTCAGGGTTAGAAATCGTGAGAAATTCAGGAACAACGCAACAAAAAAAAAGGCGCCGGGCCAGCTACCTTCATCAGATAACCGGCCCGGCGCCTTTTAAACTCCAGCATTCAACTTACGGTCTTGCCCGCAAAGCAAACCGTCAGCCGGCCGCCGACTTAGTTTGAACTACATACACTTGGCAGAATCAAACTCAACCCTTCTGACAATAGGATTTCCCATAGCGTTGTTCTTTCTAAGCGCACTAAGTATCTGCTGCGCCTGGGTCGAAGTATAATCCGTCTCCACAGCCGTGGTATCCGGATTGTCACCAGCAATAGTAATACCAACTATGGCTGTAGAACCGACCATGGCAACAAGATCAGCGCCTACATAAACCCCCGCCTGGGTGGAATTGCCCGGAATCAGTCTGGGTTCCGCAGTCCCACTAGCAAATCCCTTGAGATGAATCTCGTCGGTCGCGGCCGTCCCAGTACCCGTGGTGAAATCCGTAATCGTGTCAGGATCATCGCTGTCGTTGAAAATTCCGAAAACATCGTCTCCGTCATTACCCGTAAGCATGTCCTTACCCGCGCAGCCAACAAGTGTGTCCTTGCCAGCGGCACCAATAAGAACATCGTTGCCTCCAAGGCCTAAAATCATCACTTCGGTGTCTGCGACGGTAGAAGCGGTTAGATTGTCGACATTTGGCGTACCAAAAACCATCTCAACATTGGCAGGAGTGGTATCAGTGACAACACTTTCATCAGTAGTGTCTGTACCCTCATTATCTACTAACGTAAGATAGTAAACCGTATCCATGCCTCCATTTGTTTCAGCCTCGGTAACAGTATCGCCGGCTTCGACTCCCATGTAACTGTCGTCACCAGGGCCGCCCTCGAGCGTGTCAGCGCCGCCGTCGCCGGTAAGCGTGTCAGCGCCGCCGTCGCCGGTAAGCGTGTCAGCGCCGTCGCCGCCGGTAAGCGTGTTGGCCCGATCGTCACCGTCAATATCGTCGTCGCCGAAGCCACCGGTAACATTCTCGATTGTGCTGACTTGATCGTCCTCATCTTCCGTAGCTGCATTCTCCACAACCTTGATCATGTCGGTAACGCCGCTTACAGTAGCCGCTACGTGAGCATCTACATCGTCGGTGGGGTCATCCGGGGTGGTACCACCCTCAGCGGGAACAATCGTGCCGAGGTCAATTGTCACAGCAGCACTTTCGCCCTCATAGCTTATGGTGTCGCCTTTGTCTCCATGGTCACCGCCGTCAACCATATCGGCTCCGTCAGTTCCGGCAGGAGTGGCATCGGCTGCTGCATTCGAAACGGATTCACCGTCATCATTCATGCCTGCCGGACGGTTCGGAATAATCGTGTCGTCACCGCCGTGGCCGTTGATCACATCCTCGCCGTCAAGACCTTTTAGCAGGTTCGCATTTCCATCGCCGTCTATGAAGTCATTGCCATGGGTACCCTTGACGTTCTCGATGCTGACTAACGTATCCTCTCCTGTTCCGCTATCCGAAGTCCTGCCAATGCGGGATCCACTACTACCACTAGCCTCTGTATGTTGAACAGAGGCCACATCTTCCTCCAAGTTGATATGTACGTTAATAGGGTTGTTCGTAGCTCCCATAACATAATAGATCGCTATATCAGTGTCGTCACCGCCGTTAAGCGTGTTGTCGCCTGTGCCACCTATAAGCTCGTCATTTCCGGCACCGCCTTGCAAGTCGTCGTCACCGGCCCCGCCGTCAAGCGTGTCGTCACCGGCCCCGCCCATGAGGGTATCATCGCCAGCTTCGCCTTTGATATCGTCGTCCTGATCCCCACCTAAAATCCTATCCTTTCCTTTCCCGCCATCAATGCAGTCCTTGCCGGCTGTACCCATTACCATGTCGTCTCCATCACCGGAACGGTGGCGATTGTCAGGATTATCATCCTTACAGGTTCCTTCTGCCACTTCATCGTAATCACGCACGCATTCACCGCTCCCCTGATCTAGCATAGTTCCTCGCCCGCATTCTGTTGTTTGCACAGTTGACTCGCATTCCATAGTCTCTGCATTCCACTCTGTATCGCTTCCACATTGCTCTGATGGATCCGATGGAGGCGGACACGTATCGCCAGGATCGACTGTGGTGCCGTCATGGCACTGCGTCTGTGTCACCGTCTCGGTGTCATTGTCAAAGCACGACGGGAGAACCAGCAATGCGGACAGAAGAAACACCAACATGCCGATCATGGACACGCTCCTTCCCCCCACATGTCCTGACCTCTTATAAGGCATTCCGTTAAAATTAGACATCTTATTCACTTACCTCCTCATGACTTGTTTCCAAAGTATTATATGCGATCTGAATACCGCCCATCACTATTGCTTAAACTCTACACGAAAACACACTTAAGTGTCAACATGTTTTTTGATTTTCCATTTTTAAGGATAATACCGTTTCGGAAATCACCCGCGGGGAAACACATCTCCCCGCCGTTCAGACAATAACACCGGTAAATTCAAATTTCAACTCCTCATTGCCCCCCCCCCCGAATTTTCAGGCGAATCAGGCACTGCCGTGTCGCATCGAAGTCAGGAACGAGCAACGCCCGAACATAAAAACCGTGAACGCATTTTTCAGAAATCGTTTCGCGGATATCCGGCTGCCCACGCCCCGGCAGCACTAAACCCTGTACATGTCAAATCCCCTTAAGCCCGGAGCCCCGGCGCGGATGCTCCTTCCTCCAGCGAAGCCTGTTAAGCGCGCTCACGAAAGCCTTCGCGCTCGCAACCGAAATATCGGTGTCGACCCCCTGTCCCTGCGATATCGCTCCATCGTCGGATATCCTGACCGTGACCTCTCCCTGGGCGTCGGTACCCCCCGTTATCGAGGACACGGAAAAATTCTCAAGCCTCGGGTCAAGCCCCGTAGCCTTCTTGACCGCCCTGAAGATGGCGTCGACGGGCCCGGAGCCCTTCTCGCGGACCGACACCTCCTCCCCTCCCGCCATGATCGTGACGCTCGCCTCGGGCGACGAGTCGGTTCCGCCCGAGTAGCTCGCGGCCGCAAACTCGTAGTAATCGGAGGAACGCAGGAACTCCTGGTTTATAAGAGCCTCTATGTCCTCGTCGAAAACGTATTTCTTCTTGTCGGCAAGCGCCTTGAACTTCGCAAACGCGCTCTCGAAAGCCTCAGTCTCGAGAACATAGCCGTACTCCTCGAGGCGGTCCCGGAACGCGTGGCGCCCCGAGTGCTTGCCGAGCACTATCCGGTTTGAGGGAATCCCGACTTCCTGCGGGGTCATTATCTCGTAGGTGATGCTTTCCTTAAGCACCCCGTCCTGGTGTATGCCCGCCTCGTGGGCGAACGCGTTCGCTCCCACGATCGCCTTGTTCGGCTGAACGTTAACCCCCGTCACCTGGGAGACGAGCCTGCTCGTTGGATAAATCTGCGTCGTGTTTATCCCGAAAGCGTAGGGATTCCTGTCGCTTCGGACGCTAAGACCCATGACTATTTCCTCAAGCGAGGCGTTGCCGGCCCTCTCCCCGAGACCGTTAACCGTGCACTCGACCTGCCTCGCCCCCTCGCTTATGGCCGCGTGGGAGTTGGCCACCGCGAGGCCGAGGTCGTTGTGGCAGTGGACGCTGAGGACCGCGTCGTCGAGGTTGGGGACGTTCTTTACCAGCGTGCGGATTATGTGGGCGAACTCCTCGGGGACCGTGTAGCCCACGGTGTCGGGGATGTTGATGGTGGCGGCTCCCGAGCGGACGGCCACGTCGACAGCGGCGCAGAGATAGTCGATGTCCGTGCGCGTCGCGTCCTCGCAGGAGAACTCGACGTTCTCGGTGTAGTTTCTCGCGTGCCTGACGGCGCCGCTTATCATCTCGAGCACCTGATCCCTAGTTTTTCTGAGCTTGTGCTTGAGGTGTATCTCCGAGGTGGCTATGAATGTGTGTATCCTAGGGCTCTCCGAGTGCCGGACCGCCTCCCAGCCGCGGTCTATGTCCTTCAGGTTGGCCCTGCAGAGCCCGGCTATCTGGCAGCCCTTTATCTTCCGCGCTATTTTCTTTACGGACCGGAAGTCCTCCTCGGAGGATATCGGGAACCCCGCCTCTATTATGTCCACGCCCAGGCGCTCGAGCTGATAGGCGACCCGGAGCTTCTCCTCCGAGGTCATGCTGCAGCCCGGGGCCTGCTCCCCGTCGCGAAGCGTGGTGTCGAATATGTGTATGTAGTTGTCGTTCGACATTTCCGAACCCTGCACTTTATTGTCTGGTCGCAAAAGCAGGTTTTTACATGCCACTGGCGTGCTTGTCAAAAAGGGTTCTGCGCAGGGCGTTTGCAACCGCCCGTTGAACTATAGTTGAACTATAACGGAGTAGATGTTTCCCGTCAGTTCCTTATTCCATAAACCCAACGGTGATTTGGCCCCAGCAATTCCCACTAAGTCCTAAAACCCCTTAAAATAAAGGGGTTCAGGATTTTGTTTTCGTAAACTTTCAAGCCGATTTCAGGCAGAAACTCCCGCTTTTTCCAGCGTTCCCTCTCCCGATATGGTACACTGATTGTCTGGAACAACAACTATAGTTTACTGCCGGAGGTGGACTATGAAGGAACGTTTGCGTAAAACGCTGAGCAAACCGGGGCTGCTCCACGTTGCCCACAACAGTTTTAAAAAAATAGATGACGCCGTCTCAGGCCGCGGTTTCACTCTGCCTGATTACCTGATGTCGGCGCTTGCCGTGTTTTCCCTGAAATACCCTTCCCTGCTTGCTTTTGACGAGGCCGCGCATGATGAGGACAAGGACAGGGTACGCTCGAATCTCGAAAGTCTGTACAGAGTTTCGAATGTTCCTTCAGACTCGGGGATGAGAAAGCGTCTTGATGTGCTTGACCCAAGAGATATACGCGGCGCTTTCAGAAAGCTGTTTGGGAAACTGCAAAGGGGCAAGGGACTTGAAGGCTATGAGTATATAGACGGTCATTATCTGCTTTCAGTGGACGGCACGGGGTTTTTCTCCTCCCCGAGCGTACACTGCGATAACTGCTGCGAGAAGCATCACCGCAACGGCAGCGTTACGTATTATCATCACATGCTGTGCGGAGCTATAGTGCATCCCGAACCTTTCAAGCCGACACACTTGACTCTTCATTTTTTATGGCCCCCTTGTTTGAACCTGCTGTGCGGCCCTGAAGCCCGCATACGCCATCTTGAACTTCACTGTTGCCTGCCATAACTTCTTCGTACCCGGAAGAGGCTGCTGCTTGCTGGGTCTGAATCCAGCGTACCTCGCAAAATCTATCACGTAAGTGCGCATGTCGGGCATTTCATCAGGCTTGTTCTTTATTATTCCCTCATACAGAAGCAGGCTGTACATAGCATTTATCTCTTCCTCCCCCACTACATCACGGGCCGGAATGTCCGGCTTCTCTCTCGCCATCCTCTCAAGATCAAACACCCTGTACGCAGTGACAACGTCAAACGCAAGACACTTGCGCAGATCATCCGCGCAATCAAATCTCCTTTCCTTTATTCCGGTTCCCGTCTTAAGAGCTTTAAAATACTCTTCTATACTCCACCTGGCCTCATACCACTTAACTGTACGCACCGCATCCTCCGCAGTTTCATCCCCTTCCGTGGCAAGCAGAACCCAGTGAAGACCTTCCTTCCCGCTCGGAGGATCAGGCTCAAAAGCGCTTACCGCGAGCATATCAAGCGGTTTCGCGTCTGCCCCCTCTTTCAAGGGAGCCACAAGCCTCACCCTGGATGCGCGTATCTCAAGTGTTACCTCCCGACTCTTACGTTTCCTCTTCCCTCCGCACGCGTCCACTTCTATCTTCCTTCTGGCAAGCACCGGCCTGCTATTAATGTGCTTCCACAGATTCTCTGTCTTCTCCCCCACCGCAACACGCCGATTGTGTCCCTTTTTTGAACGTACCAAAAGACCGTCCCCTCTGTGCACCCCCTCCCGAAGAAGTTCCCACATGTCCCCCTCTCTGTCGCAGACAGTAATCACACGGGTCCCCTCGCACGCACCCTCAAGCTCCCGAGCCTTGAGCAGCCCCTTTATCCACCTCCTGCTCTCCTGCTTCTTGTTACTCTTGCCAACTGCCCTCACTTCGGCGTCAAGCTCGTAAACCCCCAAAGGACGCTTCCCCTCCGTTACCGCCAACCCCACATGAACAAACAGCCCTTTACCCTTCCCCCCTATGCTCACAAGCCCACTGGTCCCCTCATGCCCGCTGTAATTAACCGTAGTGGTATCCTGCACCGCCAGAACCACTCTCTCCATACGACACCGGCTCACCGCGGCTTCCGTGTGAGGTTCAAGTATATGTTCCATCGTAACCCTCTTGTTCGACAGCAACCTGTACATCCCCCTCTGCTCCGCTTCTCCCGGGAAAACCACAGGCAACGGTTCCTTGGGGTTATCGGCCCACCTGCGCCCCATATATATTATACGATCCCTCACTCGACCGTCGGGATGAGAACTGCGTCCGTACTCCACATCCGCCCAGTCAGCATCTTCTGCGTAATAAGGTTCCGGCGTCTGTCCGATTGCCCGGCGGGGTTCTTTATGCAAAACCTTCTTCCACCCCCGTAAAATGGGTTTCATCCACACCGTCTTGCTCTCCGTTATCCCCCCGCTCGCGGGACGCCCCGAAGTCTTCTCTTCACACATCTCCCACCCCGCGGCCCTGTAACTGCTCCCCTCATGATCACTCGATATGTAGGTGTATGCCATCACAGGTTCCGTACCGTGAATATCCTTCCAGTCCACCCCCACTCGCGAAATTGCCAACGACAACGCACAGGACGCCAGATTCTTTACCCGTACCCCCGGAAGCAGAAGAAAACGGTGGTTGTTTATCACCAGACCGAGATTCTCCACCCGCGCCTCCGTACTCCACCCTATCCACTTGTCCCGCGCCCCCTGGTGCCAGCTTGCAGCGCAAAAACCTATGCCTCCCACGCGTCCATGATTCCCGGTGGTTATCCAGTAGGATATCTGCTTGCCGGGAACCTTGCTCCACCCCTCGGGATGATGAGTCTGCATCATCTCACGCCACAGCTTCTTCTCCTTTCCCTCCACGGGTTCAAGAGAAACTTCTCCCAGAGATTCAAGAGTACAGATCACATTGTTGTCCGGGTAGTCTGTGCGAAGCGCCGGGGTCTTGCTTCCGGAAATCATCCCCTTGGGCAGGGACACGGGGGCAGGCAGACTGACTCCGGCGGCTTTCGCTATCTCGGGAAGATTCTTGCGTGCGGACGCCAGACACAGCTCTCCCTGGGAGTTGCGCCAGTTGTCCCTCTCGCAAAGCCCCATCGCCAACCCGTAGCGTGTCTGCTCAGGGTCTGCCGCAGCTTTTTTGAACCACTCTATGCTGTCTGCTGAAAAATGACGTAGTCCTATCCGCACACCAGTACATATACCCAGCCAATACTAAAGAGTCAAGTGTGTCGGCTTGAAAGATCCCGAACACAAAGAGGTGTTTCCCCTTGCTCCCGAGCCGATACTGAAGACGGACGGGGCGGTGAAGAATGACTGCGAGAGAAACGCGGCGAAGAGATTCATAAAGGATTTAAGGAGGGAGCATCCCCATCTGAAGCTCATAGCGCTTGAAGACGGTCTTGCTTCAAACGCTCCCCATATAAGGCACCTGATGAGCAATGATCTGAGATTTATACTTGGAGCAAAGCAAGGAGACCACGAGTATTTATTTGAACAGGTGGACGGCAGTCCTGACACGGAGGAAGTGGAGATAGAGGGAGAAGGGGGAATACGGCACAGGTTCAGATACGTAAACAACGTGTCTCTTAACGAGTCGAACAGGGAATTGAATGTGAACTTCCTTGAGTATCATGAGACAAAGCCGGGGACAAAAAAGAAGCCCGAGAGCAGGACCACGCGTTTTTCTTGGGTTACGGACATACAGTTGAACCGCAATAATCTGATGAAGATAATGAGAGCGGGGAGAGCGAGGTGGAGAATAGAGAACGAGACGTTCAACACGCTTAAGAACCAGGGTTATCATTTTGAGCACAACTTTGGACACGGCAACAGGAATCTTGCGAGCGTGTTCGGCAATCTGATGCTGCTTGCGTTTCTTATTGATCAGATAGAGGCGCATTGCTGCAAGTTGTTTCAGGCGGCCTTCGATAAGATTGGAAGGCTCAAGTATCTGAGAGAGAAAGTACGCGGCATGTTCAGAGAACATGTTCTTGAGAGCTGGGAGTTTTTGTACAGGGCAATAGTGGAAGGTTACAGGAGCAGTATAGAACTTCTCGACAGCACATGACAAGGAAATACAGTCTTTATTATCGAGGTGGTCGGGAACTTGCTTTGGCGGGTGTGGGAGAGGTATGCGCAGGGATTGAGGTGGATAAGGAAAATGGTCTGGAACCGGCCTACGCAATGAAGAAAAACTGTTTTCTACGCGGGATCAGACACCCTGAATACTGGCAGAATCTCGAAAAACCGAAATTTGTTCGCTAACCCAAGCCCGGTAAGTTCTTAGTGGGAATTGCTGATTTGGCCCGATTCCCTCTCAATATATCCAGTCCTCGGTAAAAACGCCGAGTTTTGGGAAGTTGCATACGCTCCCTGCTCATCTTGTATCAAAAAAATCTGACAACGAGATTTCTTCAAGTTCCTTGTCCGGACTGTAAGCTTTTTCCGCCGCCCGACGGATAATTTCCCTGACGGACTGTTTCAAAAAACTGCGGTCTTCATGCGTTAAATCCCGTTCGATTCCCTTATTCTTTCTTGCCTCAGCACGGCCGTCTTTTTTCGATGTGAGACACCCTATTTTATCAAGGACTTCTTTCTCTATCCCATAATACAGGGAAGCCGCCTCGCGGGAGTTCACCTTGTTTTTTTTGCTGTTACCTTTGGCATAATGTTCTTTCGCCTTGCCCTCAATAATCGTAAGGCAGAAATAAGCCATGCCTAACAGTGACTCGCGTCCCCGGCGATAATTCATATATCGATCATACATCGTCTGTACATCGGAACTAATAAGCAGACCCAAAGGCGGATAAGGATAATCTGGCAAGCTAATAGCAAGTGAAACTGAAACAGTCGGAGCCGCTATAGTAAGAACAGAAGGGCAAAGGGACACCTTGCCCGGTGTTGGATTTCGATCCTCGATTTCAGCTTTCTCAAATTCCAACCTGAATGAATCAATGCCATTATTAAGGCAGGCGTCGAATTCCCATGTATAGATAAATTCCTCGATTGATTTCCGGGCATCCGATTCCTCGGCGTAATGCTCCTTAAATTCGAACCGAACCTTCCCGTCTCCAACCTTCAAGCGGAACTCCGGTTCTTCCTGCAATTCCCTTGCAGTTGGTTCATCAGCGGTTTCAGACAGTTTCTTCCTGTTGGGAAACTGACTGCTGTCACGAGAATTGTTTTGCTGCGGCGCTTTTTTTTATGATTTCAATTCCATCATCTTTCCGGGGCTTAAAAAGGGGTCGCACGAAATCCGCCGCGCTCTCGACGACTTGTCTGAAAACACCTGCCATTGCGTCCGCGTTAGCGGGAAAGCTCAAGACAAGAAACGTAAAAGCAACAGCACTCAGCAGTCTTTTGTCGGGAATCATCATTATTCAGCTAACGGGAACCATGCAGGTTTTAATCCTGTACTTATCAAGAGCGTTAAGCGCGGTACGCAACTCGAAGTCTCTGAGCACCTTGCTCTTATCAAGAAAGTTGTGTCCGTATCCAAAACATGCGGCGAACAAGAAGCTGTCCCCCCTGATAAACAGAACGGCGCTTGCGCTTGAAACTCTCACGGCGCTCGCGATGCAGTCCGCCCAGTCGGGAGTAAACGGAGGATTTGCCCTGACAAGGATTTTCCAAGAAGAGATTTTTTCGAAATCCTTAAGACTCTCCCTCGCTTCTTCCTTGAGGGCATCCTCTGGAGAAATCCCTTCTTTCAGAAGAAATATCGACATGCTTATCTTTTTGTTGTCGCTCATGTGAAATTCACGTCATCCGCTTTTTTCTTTATTTGCTTCATCTTCCCCGTTTTTGACTCAACATATTGTGTATAATAAAGTCTGCAACACTATTTAAAGTGTGTATTCGAGAAAGAATTTCAAGGGCTTTTAAAAAACAACCGCATATTAAGACTAAAAAGGGTGCCGGCTCGCTTTTGCGGTTGAAAGTCGCAAGGATGAGACTGAAGTTCAAGGAGCGAAGGAGCGGGCGTAAAAAACTTGGCTAGCGTATTGTCTTGAGTGAAAAACGATTGAAGATTCTTTACTGCAAAATCGTACTGACAACTTGAAAGTACAGTAAGCACTTGCCCGGCAGAGGAGACCGTAATATAGCAATGGCTGACGACAAACTCGAAAAGTCCTGGGGAGGACCTTGGACCCTTGAAAAACTGTCAATACTGGAAAAGTATCTGGATGCCTACACCACTGCGTTAAAAAAACAGGCTTTCAAGCTCATGTACATTGACGCTTTCGCCGGCACGGGACATCTCAATCTCCCTGACGAACTGAAACAAGATGCTATGAACACGCAAGAATTCATCAGCGGTTCGGCGGAAATAGCTCTTGGAATCAAAAATAGGGAGTTTGAAAAGCTGGTCTTTGTTGAAAAGGATGAAACCATGTGTGACGAATTGCGCGGGTTGCACGAGCAAAACAGAGAGAGAGAAATCATAATTGAAAATTCAGACGCAAACGATTTTCTGCTTAATCTTGAGGAGGACTGGAGCAAGTGGCGTGGCGTGCTTTTCCTTGATCCTTTCTCAACTCAGGTTGAGTGGTCAACGATACAAAGAATCGAAAGCTTTAAGGCCTTGGACACATGGATTCTTTTCCCGACATTCATAATAGCGAGAATGCTGCCTGTATCAAAAAAACCGGAAGAGGTTGAACCAGGCTGGAAGGAGAAACTGAAGAAAGTATATGGAGATACCAGTTGGGAAAAGCTATATTCTAAAAACCCACAGGGCGACCTGTTCGGACACGAAGAACAAGTAAGGGCCAGAGGAGCAGAAGGACTTATTGAGATTTATAAGGACAATCTCAGGGGCTTGTTCGGCGACAGATTTCTTGAAAAATCCCGTACTCTGAGAAACTCCAAAGGGTCGGCACTTTACGAGTTTTTGTTCTGCGTTGGCAATCCGAACGGAATTGGCCCCGCTAAAGGAATTGCGGAACATATTCTAAAAGAGATGTAATCATGTGCGCGAAATCAGCTATTGAATGGACGGAAGTCACATGGAATCCCGTGACGGGGTGCTCCAAGATAAGCGACGGCTGCAAGCACTGTTACGCAGAACGCATGTCGTCCCGCCTCAAGGCCATGGGAGTGCGGAAATACAGCCGCGGTTTCGAGGTCGCGACTCACGACGCGGAACTTAGAAAACCTCTCGGGTGGAAAAAGCCGAGACTTGTATTTGTGAACTCGATGAGTGACCTGTTTCACGAATCCGTTCCCGCGGGATTCATTGAGTCCGTCTTCAGCGTTATGAACGCGGCTGAAGCGCACACGTTCCAGGTGCTCACTAAACGGCCGCAGCGAATCAGCGAACTCGGCACAATACTCACCTGGACTCCGAATATATGGTTTGGCGTCAGCATTGAATCCGAGAGGTGGGTTGCCCGTCTGGACGAGCTTAAAAACACGCCCGCCAGAGTGAAATTTCTTTCCCTTGAACCACTGCTGGGGCCGCTCCCTCAAATTGACTTGGACGGTATTGACTGGGTAATAGTAGGCGGAGAGTCGGGACCCGGGGCAAGGCCCATGGAAGCTACATGGGTAAGGGAAATCCGCGACAACTGCCGGCAAAGCAGAGTCCCCTTTTTCTTCAAGCAGTGGGGAGGTGTGTTTAAGAAACGGACCGGCAGAACACTTGACGGCAGAATATGGAACCAGATGCCCCGAACACGAATATGACCGCTCTAACAAATAATTTTACGGCAAAGATTGCGCCTGTATTCCCCCGTGATACATACTGAAATGGGATCAACTCGAAACCAGCCCGACTCTGTATGCTCAAAAAAAAGAGTGGACAGGGCAGGAAATAATTTCAGAAATGGAAAAGAAAACGTAGAAGATGCAGAAGTTTTGCAGAAGTGGCGTGATTCGCACAGGCAGGTTTTGAATACGTTTCAGACACTTCTTCGGAATCGCGCTAAGTATGCCGACGGGAAAATTGTAATCGCCCAGAGGCACAAGCGAAAAAGCACCATTGTCGACAAGCTCAGAAGACTCCCTAGCCTGAATTCCCAACGGGAAAAGATGATGTGAGGATTTAGTCCCAACTTCACAGGCTAAAAAAGCCTGAATCTCTTCATAACCCACTGTCACAATTGAGTTTTCTTAGGAATCAGGTGGTTTTTCACTTGTCTTTTTGTTTCCATGTTTCTGTTGACTTGTTTTTTCTTTTCCTCCCTTGACACTAATATATACTGTGTTATTATTGTTCCCATGTCATTTCATGTCGATACCATACCCAACAGAAAAAGCAGACCCACCATACTGCTCCGCCAAGCCTGGAGAGAGGGTGACCGCATAGTAAAGAAAACTCTCTGCAACCTCACTCACCTGCCTCCACACATTGTTGACGGCATAAGGGCAATGCTCAAGGGAGGAGTCGTATACAAGGACATAAAGGAAGCCTTCCCCATAAAACGTTCTCTGCCTCACGGACACGTGGCAGCGGTGTACGGCACCGCGAAGAATCTTGGTCTTGACCTCGTACTGCACAGAAAGCGCTCCAGGGTGCGGGACATAGCCCTTGGCTCCATAGTGACGAGGGTGCTCTCCCCCGCTTCAAAGCTTGCCACATCCCGTATGCTGTCAGCTGAAACTGCTACGACGAGTACTGGAGCCATACTGGGGCTGGGAGAGGTTACGGGCAATGAAGTGCTTTCGATGCTTGAGTGGCTTATGAAGAGAAAGCCGTGGATAGAGAAGGTTCTCGCGAAGCGTCATCTCTCGGAGGGAACCATGGTTCTCTACGACGTAACCTCAAGTTACTTTGAAGGAGAGAGTTGTTCCCTGTCCGCTTTTGGACACAGCAGGGATAAAAGGAAAAACAACAGACAGATAGTGTTCGGACTTCTCTGTTCGAAGGAGGGGTGTCCCGTTGCGGTGGAGGTATTCTCAGGGAACACCTCTGACCCCATGACTGTGGGGTCGCAGATAGAGAAGGTAAAGGAGCGTTTCTCGATACAGAGGGTGGCGCTTGTGGGGGATAGGGGGATGATAACCACGGCGAGGATAAGAGCTGAGCTTGAGCCCAGTGGGCTTGACTGGATATCGGCGCTTAAGACAAGTGACATAAGGAATTTGCTCAAAAAACCGAAGGAAGGAGAAAAACCTCCTTTGAATCTTGAGGATGTGGAGGAAGACAGGGTTGGGGAGATAAGGAGTGATCTTTATCCCGGGGAGAGACTTATGGTGTGTCTTAATCCGAGGCTTCAGGAAGAAAGGAGAAGGAAGAGAGAGGATCTTCTTTCGGCCACGGAGAGAATACTGGAAGAAATACAAAGACTGGTAAGCAGCGGTTCTCTTCGGGGAGCGCAGGAGATAAACAGAAGGGTCGGGAGGGAAGCGAACAGGAAGAAGGTGGAGAAGCACTTTTCTATAGTTGTTACGGACTCTGATATCAGGTGGGAGAGAAAGGAAGGGAAGATAAGAGCGGAAGCGGCGCTTGACGGGATATACATTGTGAGGACCAGTCTTGGAGAGGGGGACATCGGAGCTGATGATGCTGTGTATGCGTACAAGAGCCTGTGTACGGTAGAGAGAGCGTTTCGGTCTATGAAGACCACGTCACTTCGGGTACGTCCCATATACGTGTACAGAGAGGATCACGTCAGGGGGCATGTGTTTCTGTGCATGCTCGCTTATTATGTTGAGTGGCACTTGAGAAGGGGTCTTTCGCCTCTTATGTTCGAGGATGATGACAGGGAGGGGGCGAAGGGGAAAAGAGGCAGTCCCGTGGAGCAGGCCGAGGTGTCTGAGAGCGCGAAGAGGAAATACAGGACGAAGAAAACCGAAGAGGGGTTCAGTGTTCACAGTTTCAGGACTCTTATGGAAGATCTTGGGACGTTGAGTCTTGTCGAGGTGACTCCGCCCGGAAGTCCTGAGCACAGATTACATATCTGTGCGGAGTCTACGGCTCTTCAGCAAAGAGCGTTTGAGTTGCTTGATGTTGAACCGGGGAGAATTGTTCCCAGTACAGCTACAGATTGAAATTACGAATCCCCCTGTCGTTACTGATCAATACGCGGTTTTGGCAAGTGAAGTTCGGGCTAGGGCTCCAGAAATATGAGGGATAATTTTAGGTTTTCTGCCCATTTTTCTCTGGGAATCATAGATGACAGGAAATTAATTCGAGGGTGGGATTGCTGAGAAGAGCTTAGACAACGTTACCGCTATAGTAATCAAAGTTATAAGTCCACTAATTAGAACACCAATTACCCAGAGTTTTGTTCCCTTTTCTGCTGCAGTAACTTCCCTCTTCATTTCTCCAACTGCTTCAGCAACACCGACTTTCATATCTCCAATCGCTGTGGCAATACCCGTTTTCATATCACCTATTGATTTCTCAAGATCGGCTTCTGACACAGTATGCGCAACATCCACTTCCAGCTTTGTTAGCCTGCGATTAGTATGTTCTTTCTCAGCCGGGGTTGGATGATCGGGTTCAGGTTGGTCCACGCCATTTGTAGGCATTGCGTATCTCCTCAGATTCCTTCCTTTGTGAGCCACTCCCACAAAGAAGGTGTATAACGTCCAGCGTATGATCCCTCTAGCCTGAATGCTACACCGCTTTCAATATAGTCATCATTTCTAATTCCGATTTCTATGGCAAGGTCTCTTGTAATGGTATCGGTTGAAATCAGAAAGACCCTATCTGAAAGTTTATAATGCTCGCTTGGGTAAAGCTGCTTAATTTTTCCTTCTACTTCCTGATTCTCATTACGCAAAGCAACAAGGAAAATGCCTTTTGACATAACACACCTCTGATCACCAGAGTATATCTATCACAGCCAAAAAGCAAGAGAAGGGTTCTCAATTGACAAGGTCTCTATACTTAGTGTCTGCCAGAAAAGGGTCTAACTCGCTGAAATAAAATAAAATATTGTTGTTTGTTTGTCTGAATGTGTTATCATATTCTCCAACATGGAGAATCCAGTGACTCAACTCCTGCAAACCAAGTTTACCGCAATGAATCCGTTTCTCAACGAACGCAGCAGAAGACGATGGGCCGCGGTGGAAGCCAGAGACATAGGTCGCGGCGGAATAGAGCGCGTGGCCGAAGCAACCGGAATGTCACGTACCACACCATACGAGCGGGGATAGCAGAGCTTGACAATCGGGTGGATGATGAACTTTCTGAGGGGAGGCAGCGAAGCCCGGGGGCGGGAAGGAAGTTTCTAAGCGAGCACGACCCGGAACTTCTCGGGGCTCTTGAGGAACTGGTAGATCCCGTAACGCGAGGAGACCCCGAGGGGCCGTTGCTTTGGCCATCGCGCAGCGCTGCCAAGCTTGCCAGTGAGCTTACAGCCAAAGGTCACAAAGTAAGCGAGCGTACGGTGAATCGACTTCTTCACTACGCGGGATACAGTCTTCAGTCGAACCGCAAGACGATTGAGGGGGCTCAGAACCCTGATCGTGACGCTCAGTTCAGATACATAAGCAGGAAGGTAAGAGCGCATCAGAGGATGGGGCAGCCCGTGGTATCTGTAGACACGAAGAAAAAGGAGCTTGTGGGGGACTTCCGTAATGATGGCAGGGAGTGGCGACGCAAGGGGGAACCTCAAGAGGTAAGGGTTCACGACTTCATGGACAAGAACCTGGGCAAAGCTATACCTTATGGTATATACGACATAAACAACGATATGGGGTGGGTAAGCGTGGGAGTGGACCACGACACATCTGCGTTTGCGGTGGAAACCTTGAGGAAGTGGTGGGAGAATATGGGGAAGTCTGTTTATCCGGATGCGCGTCGTCTTCTTATAACCGCGGATGGCGGAGGATCAAACGGGAGTCGCAACAGATTGTGGAAGTGGGAGCTTGCGAAGTTTGCGAAGGAGACGGGTTTGACAGTATCTGTATGTCATTTTCCGCCGGGTACGAGCAAGTGGAACAAGATAGAGCACCGGATGTTCTGTCACATCACGTCGAACTGGAGGGGGAAGCCGCTTGTAAGTCTTGAGGTGGTTGTTAATCTGATTGGGCATACGACTACAAGAAGTGGTCTGAGGATTCGTTCGGAACTTGATGAGGGAAGTTATCCGAAGGGGCGCAAGATAACCAAAGAGCAAGAGGAAAGTTTATCCATGAAGCGGGACAGTTTTCATGGAGAGTGGAACTACAGGATGTTCCCACAATAAACAAACAATTATGGCGAGACCCCTTACGTGGTTGATTTGGCGAGGTACGCTGGATTCAGACCCAGCAGACAGCAGCCTCTTCCGGGTACGAAGAAGTTATGGCAGGCAACAGTGAAGTTCAAGATGGCGTATGCGGGCTTCAGAGCTGCGCAACGAGTTCAAACAAGGGGGCCATAAGAAATGAAGAGTCAAGTGTGTCGGCTTGAAAGATCCCGCACGGTTGCCTGCTGACCTAGTGCCGCGACTCCGGCGAATCCTGTTCCGGTTGCAAGAAGCGACGCATCCGAGTAGTGCCGACGCACCGGGCTTCCGGCTGCATCCGCTGAAGGGAGACCGTGCCGGGCAATGGAGTATTCGCGTCTCCGGCAACTGGCGCGTGGTATTCCGCTTCGAGGATGGTGAAGCTGTGGATTTGGATCTGGTTGACTATCATTGATCGGGAGGGAGTTCTAAGATGAGCTATATTGCAGGCAAGCGCGTCGGGCCGATGCCGAACCCGCCGCATCTAGGAGAGCTGGTCCGCGAGAGCATGGACGAGGTGGGCTGGAGTGTAACGGAAACAGCGACTCGGCTCGGTTGCGAGCGTAAAACTCTATCGCGCCTGCTGAATGGCAAGGCTGGTATTTCCGCAAACATGGCACTGGCACTGGAAGATATCGGTTGGGGTACCGCCGACCACTGGATGCGGATGCAGGCAAGCTACGAACTTTGCGCAGGCTCGCCGGAATCGGGCTGACGCCGCACGACGCGCGGACACATTGCACGCATGATCCGACATCACTCCCCCGCTAATCAGTGCCGGTCCTGTCCTTAATCTCGGGAAACCTTCCCATCTCCTCCCGCGACCGCACAAGCTCCCCATCCGCCCGCACCTCGAAGATCCCGCCGCTTGAGGGAACGAGCGCCACCCCGCCGGGCGTTCCCCCGAAAGTATCCGGAAGCTCCTGCGCCATCCACGCTGAGCGCGCAAGCCAGCCGCAACGCGCGCAGTACTTTATCTCCACCATATTCTGCCTCTACTCCCTCGTCCGGAGGCGCTTCGGGAAGCTGTCTCCACAGTTGATTATAAAGGCAAACGAGATATACTCAAAGACAACGGGAGCTTTTCCCCGAATCGAGCTTTTTCCCGAAGGGAGGCCAAAGAAAATGAAAACCGGAATCCTGCTCGCAACGCTTGTCTTTTCCTGCGCGCTTTTTCTCGCGCCCCACGCTTCCCAAGCCGCCGACAGCGCGAAGGGACAGGAAATCTACAACGTCTACTGCGCCACCTGCCACGGCCTAACGGGGCTTGGCGACGGAGTCGCGGCAGCCGCACTTGACCCCAAGCCGAGGGATCTTTCGAGCGCCGCTATCCTCGGGGACTACACGGACGAGTACCTGGTCAACGTGATAACAAACGGCGGAGCGGCGGTCGGCAAGTCCCCGATGATGACCGCCTGGGCCGGGATAATAAGCCCCGGGGACATAGACAACCTGGTGGCGCACATAAGGCAGAACCTCTGCAAGTGCGAGTACAAGAAGTAGACGGGAAGAATTGCTCGGGGACCTCTCAAGGAAAGATGGCTATCAATTGCAAGGCTGCAGAGACAGCGGACGCAACCTGAACCTGTAATTTTGGAGATGTGTCATGAAATTCATTCGTAATCTCAAAATGCAAGGCATCCTGTCGTTCCCTCCCGACATGAAGCCTTTTGAACTTCAGGATCTGAATATACTGATCGGTCCTAACGGTTCGGGGAAATCAAACATTATCGAGGCGATCGAACTTCTTCGCGCGACGCCGACTGACTTCGCCTCGGCGATACGGGATGGCGGCGGGGCGGCGGAATGGTTCTGGAAGGGAAAAAAGACGAAAGAGGTCGCCAGGATCGAGATAGAAACCGGCGACAATACCACTGGACTAAAAACACCAAACGACGGTCGGGCACTGAGATACTGTCTTGAGTTCGGAACAGACAATACGCGCGTTGAGGTGCTTGACGAGGCAATTGAAGAAACAGCTCCATCCCTCGGCCATGACGATCCTTATTTCTATTACCGCTTTCAGAAAGGACGCCCAGCGATCAACATAAGGAACCGCTCCGGAACCAGCAGCCGGGGCGAACCGCCCAGACGAATCAAGCGGCACGAACTACACCCGGACCAGTCCGTTCTGGCACAGATAAAGGATCCTGAGATTTACCCGGAACTCACTTGGCTGGGCAGGCAGTTCGGGCAGATTCAGATGCTGCGCGACTGGACCTTCGGACGCTATACCGCGCCGCGAAGAACCCAACCGGCGGATCTTCCCGAGGACCGGCTGCTTCCCGACTGCTGCAATCTTGCTCTGATTCTCAACAAGATTGAACACGATCAGGCATCTCTTGAATTCACCAAACTGCTCAAACGGTTCTTTCCACGTTTCGAACATATGTCCACCAAGGTTTCCGGTGGTACGATCCAGTTCTATCTTCATGAGGCGGGGTTCCGCTCTCCCGTCCCGGCGACGCGTCTTTCGGACGGCACCATCAGATTCGTCGCGCTTCTTGCCACGCTGCTTACGCCTTCTCCGCCGCCGCTCGTATGTATTGACGAACCGGAATTAGGTTTGCATCCCGACGCGGTATCCCTTGTCGCGGACCTCATGGTCCGCGCGGCCGAACGCACGCAACTTGTTGTGGCAACCCATTCAGACGCGCTTGTCTCGGCCCTCAGCGACAGGCCGGATACGGTAGTCGCCTGCGAGCGGTCCGGAGCGGGAACGACACTGCGTCGTCTCGACTCCGCCAAGCTCGCGCACTGGCTTGAGGATTACGCGCTTGGGGATCTTTGGCGAATGGGCGAGCTGGGCGCAAACCCGTGAACGTCGTAATCTACATGGAAGGCGGAGGGCAAGGCAGGGATTCCAAGGTTGCGATACGCCAAGGAATGGATACGTTTCTGACTGAAGTCAAGGAGGCGTGCAGAAACAAGGGCTGGCACTGGAGGCTTGTGTGTTGCGGTCCGCGCGATGAAGCATACAGGCGTTTCCGGAATGAGCTTTTGAATGACGGTTCAGGAATTATCGTGCTTCTGGTCGATTCAGAAACCGCCGTTAGCTCGTCGGCCCCCGGGAAGCATCTGGCTGCGCGCGACGGATGGGATTTCCAGGGCGTTGGCAAAAACGCCATTCATCTTATGGTTCAAACCATGGAAACCTGGATTGTAGCAGATCCTGACACGCTCAAGGAGTATTACGGGCGGGGCTTTCGAAAGAATGCTCTTCCTTCCCACGAAAATCTTGAAGAAGTGAGTAAAAAGCGTATCGCCGGAGCTTTGAATCGGGCGACTCAGGAAACCCAGAAGGGGAAATACGATAAAATCCGGCATGCGAGACATCTTCTGCAACGTATGAATGCGGGGAGCGTCCGAAAACGTTGTCCTCATTGCAAGCGACTGTTTGCAACTCTTCTCAGCCTGCTCAGATAAGCCAAGTCAAACTCCAAAACCAAGTAAATCGAGATGCGGAAGGTGAAAGCGGTAAAGATGTTTTCAAGACGCACCGCCCTAATCTCAGATTCTTAGACATGATAACACGCATGGAGCTTCTGGAAATTATCGCCAACGGCGAGAATTCAGGCGTAGAGTTCAAATGCGACACTCTGCAAAACCACGACCTAGCAAAAGAACTTGTCGCTTTTTCCAATCTTGAGGGCGGCATAGTGCTTCTCGGCGTTGAAGATGACGGGAGCGTCACGGGTCTTGTCCGAGAGGGTCTTGAAGAATGGGTAATGAACGCATGCAGAGACAAAATCAGACCCGGCATTATCCCGTTTTTTCAAACAATTAAGAAAGTAGAGCCCAGCAAAGACGTTGTAATCGTGCGCGTCCCGCGCGGCGGCGTTGTGCACAGTCAATTGCATAAGAACAGACACACCTATTACATCCGGGTCGGTACCCAAAGTCGTGAACCTACTCCACAGGAATTGAGCCGATTGTTTCAGCAACGAGGCATGATCCGCGCCGAGATGCGACCTATTTCCGGGACGACAATCAATGATCTGGACCAACGCCGACTTAAAGACTACTTCAGGCGGGTTCGCCAACAAGATATTCCCAGTGATAACGATGATGCAGGATGGGAGGCTTTGCTTATAAATACCGACATTATGATTAAAGACGGGGTAACCGTTTTTGGTATGCTGCTTTTCGGAAAAACACCGAATCGGTATCTGCCACAAAGCGGCATCGACGCAGTGGCATTTTCGGGGATGGAAAAAGAATACGAAGCAAAAGAGCGAAAACAATTACGTGGAGCAGTGGCACCACTTATGGATCAGGATGGACATCTTCTGGAAACGGGTTTGGTGGAACAGGCGGTGGATTTTGTCCGGCGCAATACACCCGTGCATTCGCATCTTGAAGATGGTACGCGTCGTGTCGATACTCCAACATATCCGGAGGAAGTAATCAGGGAAACAATAATAAATGCCCTGATCCACAGAGATTATCTGTTGTCAGACACCGATATCGAGTTGGCAATTTACGAGAATCGGCTGGAGGTAGTCTCGCCCGGAAGGCTTCCGAACGGCATAACGCCGGAACGTATGCGTCTCGGAACTCGGGCGGCACGCAACAGCTTCCTTAAGGATTTCATGCGGGACTACGGATACTTGGAACATATGGGAATGGGGGTACCCAGAAAAATCATCAAGGGGATGAAGGAACACAACGGTTCCGACCCACAATTGATTGAAGAAAACGAGCGATTCACGGTGCGGCTATTCTGGACAATGAAAGGTCCGAATCTTTCAACTACCCACACTTAACTCGGCAGTGTCAGGATCCTCTTGATTGCTCTGAGAGGAATAGCTCCCTTGCCGCGACAAACCCCATATACGCCATTTTGAACTTCACATACCCCTGCCATAATTTCTTCGTTCCCGGAAGAGCCTGACGCTTCGTAGGACTGAACCCCGCGTACCTCGCAATATCTATCACGTAAGTGCGTATATCCGGAACCCACTTTTCAGGAGGAAGCTCCCTTATAATCCCTGCGTGATGAAGCAGCTTGTACAGAACATCCACCTCGTCCCCCGTCATCACCTTGTCAGCGGGCACCTCGGGTGTGTCCCTCGCCATCCTCTCAAGCTCAAACACCCTGTACGCCGTAATGGCGTCAAAAGCAAGACTCTTGTGAAGGTCCTCCACATTGTCAAACCTTTTTTTCTCCGCAGCAAGTCCGCTCTTGAGCACCTTGAAGTACTCCTCTATAGTCCACCGCGCCTCATACCACTTCACTATCCTCTGCGCGTCTTCAAACACCGCATTCCCCTGTGTGCTGAGCAGCACCCAGTGAAGACGCTCACTGCCCTCTGGAGGCTTTGGTTCATACACGCTTACCCCCAATACCTCTATCGGACTCTGAGATGATTCCCTCTCCGGAGGAACCACCCTTACCAAAGCCGCCCTTATCTCAAGCTCAGCTTTCCTCTCCTTCCTCTTTCTCTTCCCTCCGCACGCCCTGATCTCTATTGTCTTTGTCCCAAGCACAGGCTGCTTGCTCATATATTTCCAAAGACATTGCTTCCCCTCTTTCCCATCCTCAACCACACAACGTCCGTTCCCCTTTTTTGAACGAACCACAACCCTGTCATCGTTCTCTACGGACTCCCGCAAAAACTCCCAGATGTCCGCCTCCCTGTCGCATACGCTTATCACCCTTGTGCCTTCGCACGCCTCCCCTATCTCCCTCGCGCGCAAAAGCCCCTTTATCGCGCTCTCCACCTCTTCTGTATCCCCCCTCTGCTCCGTGTTGAATTCGTACACCCCCAGAGGACGTCTCCCCTCCGTTATCACAAGACCGGCGTGGGCCAGTATCCCCTTGCCCCCGCCCCCTATCTTCACAAGCCCCGGCGTATCCTCAAGTCCAGTGTAATTCAACGTGGTAGTATCCTGCACTGCCAATACCACCCTCTCAAGCCTGCAACGGCTTATCATCGCTTCTCTGTGCGGTTCAATTATGTCTTGCATTGTCACCCTCGGGTTTGAAAGCAGCCTGTATACGGCCTTGCGCTCAGATTCCCCGGGGAAAATCTCGGGAATCGATTTCCCCGGATTGTCCGCCCACCTCCTCCCTGCGTATTCTCATGATTTCGGACGCCAATTCTCATTAAAACCGGTCAGTGATTCTCACTGAATTCGGACATCCTGTTCTCTCTTTTTTTCTTCAAAACAGACTTTACCACGTCAGTAATTTTTCTGTCAAACAACGAGTAAAAAGTCTGCTCTTAAAAATCCCTCCGTTTTTTCCGTTTACAACACCAGTTCTTCTCATGTCCCCCCCCATCCGGTTCCGGAACTCGAAAGCGCCCGAAACGACCCGACCTGCAACCCCTCGCACGCATGAGATCGTCCGCTGGTGAGCTTTTAAACGGATGTTTTTTCGGGAATCAGGCATGAATCGTCTGTTTTCGGAACGCAAACGTGAACTCAAAGCTTCACGTATCCCGGCAATCGCCTCCCTCCCGGTCTTTTTCCTTCTCCGCTACGACTTTTCTCATCGATTCTCCTCCCAGCTCAAGGCGGACCGTCTGTTCGTCTGACAGGTTGTAAAGAGTGCACAGAATTATCGTCTTGAACATCACTGTCTCGTCCCACGGCTTGCGTCCTGCGTTTGACTTGCGCTCCCCCTCGGGCTTCCGCCACACAGACCTCAGGAGGGGACGGAAGATATCCCAAGGAATTATTGCGTTGAGTTTTACCAGGGGGTCTTTCCTGTCATCCAGTCTCACGTACCTGCCCACTTCTCCGAAATCCAGCTGTTCCACTTTCTTTCCTAGAGTTTGCCGTGAAATAGTTTGAGCGAGCGGGCAAAGGTTTCCCGCAACGCAACGGTGTTTATTCTAACCTGCGTTGTTGTTCAAGCAAACCGCAGAGATTCATGGTCTGACCGGTGGACTACCCCGTATAAGGTCCGGAGTCAGACCCCTTCAATCAGTGGTTTATATAATCAGATTGCCGCGGCAGAATGGAGACCTCCCAAGTCCCATTGTTGGGCGTACGTACGTGCCTGGGTTCTTAGACACCGTGGAGTCCTTCTGTCCCTTACCATAGCGGCATAGTTGGTTCTGCCTTCGACCAGTTCAAGAGCCTCGGCACTCCAGATCATCTTCTTTTCGGTGCTCAATAGCCCCGCCCATGCGCACCGCTACCGACGCTTCGCCTGCACCCTCACGGATGCACACGCACGGCTTGCGGCAAGGCGTGGTGGTTAGCCTTTCACCTCCGCCGGACTTCCACCGGCTGCCCAGCCAATAGTTAGCTTGGCAAAACCATCCCAGTAAGACTCATTGTCCAGATCTTCCATAGGAGTCCTGAAACTGTGAACACTGCCTGTCTTCTCAGTCTTCTGTGGCCTCTCTGCGCTGTCTGATGCCTCAGACCTTCCTTCGGGACTCCCCGTCTTTATGAACCCCTCCGCACCGAAGTTCTTTTATTGCCTCTTCAAATCCGTCGTCAGGCTCGCCGGGCCAAGTACCAAAAAGAAGACTGATGTCCTGTATCGGGTTCACATTCTGCAGGCGTGCAAGTTCCTCGACAGTCAGAGATTCCCAAAATGACCACGGTGAAATTTTAGCGCTCTCCCTCAAACGGTCTTGCGGGCGCTTTCGCGCACCGGATTTTTCATCTCTTCCATCTGTCATCATTTCTCCTCCTATTAACGGACCTCCAAATTCAAAATCCAGAAGATATAGAAAACACGTCGGCACGCAAGGCAGAACCTCTGCAAGTGCGAGCACAGGAAACAGGGGCAGTTTATCAGCTTGACAGCGGCGCTGTTCTTGGCAACATCTTTTTTTTCTCCGAGAATCTCTTCCTTATATCAATTACGGCTTGAGTGATCTCCGCGGGCAGGGATTCGAGTTCTTCGCCCGTTTCCGCCCGCACCGCGTGCCAGAGCGGTTCCATGGTTTCAGTCAGGGCGGGATGGCTTTCCATTATCTGCATGACCTGCCGGTTCCAGCCGGCCGCCGCGAGATTGATCAGGGATTCCGTCAGACCATGCGTGTTCCAGCACTGTTGATCGCCGGCGACTGAGAGCGCTCGGTCAAGTTTTTCCAGAGCTGTCATCCAGTTCCCGCAGCGGGCCAGTACATCGGAGACCGCATGAAACGCGGCAGGGTCTTCCGGCATCAGCTCCGCCGCACGGCAAGCGTAGCGTTTCGCTTCCTCCAGGCGCGAAGCGTCGTCACCCCCGATAATCGCTTCCGCCCTGACGCGCCAAGCCTTGCCACACTCAGGGTCGAGCTCCACTGCTTTTTTGCAGCCCGATTCCGAGTCGTCATAATATCCCAGCGAGTTGGCAATATTGCTTTTGGTGGCCAACAGTCTGGCGAATTTCCGACGCGCATCTACCGGGTCATCCACACAAACATATTCTGAAAACCGGGCGCAGGAAATGATCCAGTCTTCAAACCGCCCCAGTTCCAAGTATGCCGTGTCCAGAGCGAACAACGCCAGACCGGCACCGTAACGTAATGTCGTCGAGTCGGCGGTACGAACATATTGAGTGAAATTTTCCAAAATAGAGACAGCTTCATCATAACGCTTTTGCGCGACAAGAGCGTTTCCTCTCTCGGCAAGCGTCTTGATAAATGTCAGGCGCAACAATTCCGGATCTTCCGGACAGACATATCGCGAGACCTGCCGCCAGATCGCGAGAGCTTCTTCGTGATGATCCGCTTCCAGGAGCAGCTTGCCATGAACCCGAATCAGCTCAGTAGCTACATAGCGTAGGGGATGCGGGTCATCCTGTTTTACAAGTTCCAAAATTTTTGCAATAACGCTTAAGGCATCACCAGCATTTTCCAGAGCGAGAAGGACTCCGGCCTCTCCCGTCAGAGCTGCAAACGCGAAAATCTGCAATTGTGCGGGGTCACCGGGACTGACAGCCTCGGTTACATGCCTGAACGCATCAAGGGCATCCTCAAAATGCCCTCTTCCCCTTAGGGCGAAGCCAAGAAATACCCAGGCGGAGAGATTCTCCGGTTCTCGTCTGATTGCCTCTCTGCACTCGGTTTCTGCCTCCACGAAGTGCTCAGATCGAGTAGTTCGATGCCGCGACAGACCTCATCCGAAAAGCAATCCAAATCCAGCTGGTACTGCCGGGAAAGGTCCCGTGCTATTTCGCCAAATGCTGACAAGCTCGCGCCGCTTGGGCCGATAGAACTGATTATCAGGTTAATGGCCTTCTTCAGCCAGTCTTTGCGTTCCGCGAAACCACTGTCATTTGCCACATAGGGAATCAGGGCTCCAAGCAATTCAGGCGCCTCTCCATCTTCAGAGGCCCCGCTGCTCAATTCCTCAAGAGTCGCCAGATACATCGACCGCATCGGAACCGGGCCGAACAGATCGTTCAGAAAGGCTACCAGCAGCTTCAGGCGTCGATATCCCCGCCGCGAGAAACGCAGCAGGAAGTAGATGTTGTAGAACCGGTCGGCAACCTCGTACCGGATACGCTTTTCCCTCTCTGACCGCGCTTCCCTGGCGTATCCCTTGTCCACTAGCTGCTTAAGCTGAGCGCTTGTGTGCGATGAGGAAAGCCTGGTCGCAGCGGATACTTCCCTCGCGAGCATGGGACTCCATCCCTCCGCAAGGCAATGAAACACTTTTCGGGACTGTGTCGGCAGTTCCTCAATGCGGGACTTGAAGTACGGAGTCTGTTCGTCTATTAGCTGTTCCAGATCCTTGAATGCGGAACTAAACGGCGACTCAATCAGGATTCCGTAGGTCAGCACCAGCAGCCGCGGATTTCCTCCGGTCAGGCGGCGCATGGTCTCGATTCGCCCGCGTTCGCGGTTCAGTGTCTCGGTAATTTCAGCTTTGCCTTCACGTTCCGCGAGGGCTCGGAATATCTGAAGATACTCTTCGCACCCAAGACCTTCCAGAAGAAAAACCCGGAAAAACTCATAGAACGGTTCGCCGCGGTGCTGTATGGTCTCGAAGACGGCATTTGCGGAACCGATCAGCAGTATCTCCGGATGTTCGATCAACGAAGCCCGCAAAGCGTGGACTTCGCGCTCATCGCCCAGCTGTGAGAAAACGATGTCAAGATTTTCGACAAACAGAATCAGCCTCTTTCCGCTTTCTCGGGAGAAATCAATAAGGACCGAGAGCGCGTACGCGGCAAGGCGCTGCGGATTCTTCTCGTCGGCCGAAAGCGCTTCTGCCTTATCCTCCCACCGGGAATCCCGAGTGGCGCGGGTCAGGTGATGCAGGGCCGCAAGCCAGAAATCCGCCAGGTCGGTCACCTGATAGCTTTCCTCGTGAAACGCCACGGGCTGCCATGCTTCTGCAAGATCGGGCGTTTCGCGTACCGCCTGGAGAAACCGCAGGCCGAGGGTGGTTTTGCCCATCCCCCGCGAGCCGACGAGCAGCATGTGCTGGCACGGTCGGTCGGGGTTCTGCTCGCCCAGCAGGCGAAGCATCTCAGTGAGGATTTCCTGGCGGGCGACGAAAGAAGCCTTGAGTTCATCCAGGGAGAGTTGGGCCGGGTTGTAGATATGCCTTTGCTTCATGACTCCATTCCCTCTGACCGGTTTTTCCGCCACCACAGCCTAAGCAGATTCGATCTGAAACATACATAGGAACCGTCCCGCCGCACGTACCCGTCCGATTCCAAATTGCGAAGCGCCGAGAGAAACACGCTTTCGCCCCGGCGGGTCAGTTTCTCGATATCCGAGATGCGCACGCCGTTTTTCCGCCGACAGGCGTGATTGAGTATGTCGTACGCCGCTTTCTGTTCGTCTGCGTCGAGCATGATTTCCAAGCGGGCCGCGTAATGGTCAAGATGAGGCGTGCCCCCAGGTCCTGCAAGCCTTTCCGTGAAGCATCGCTCTATTACGCTTTCGGAAACGCGTGAGGGGTCCCCATTGCAGGATTGGCGGAGGGTCGAAAAAAACAGTTGCAGGTGATAGGGAACCGGATCCGAGAGGAGGTCGAGAATTTGCGAGACGCCGCGTTCGTCCACACTGAAGTCATAACTGCCTCCAAGCTCCTCCATGAACTTAACTGCGATATCCCGGTCCCACGAATCCAGATGGAACGGAGCCAGGTCGTTTATTGATCCCGAAAGAGCAAAGCGCCTGAGAATACCCTCAAGCCCGATGGATCCGCCGACCAGTGTGCACACCTTCCCGTGCATCTGCGGAGACTGACGCCAGCGCCGGAGACCGGACAGCAGTAGCTCGACATCATGTTTTCCTCCAAGGGTTTTCAGCATGCGCGAGACAAGTATCGGAAATTCGTCGAGGATGATCAGGAGTTTGCGACCGGAATCCGGCAGACTCTCAAGACGTTCAAGAAGCTGGTCCGCCGTACGTTTCCAGTCCCGGCCGATCGCCCTTTTGAGTTCAATGCGGAGTTTTTCTATGCTGACAGAAATTTCGGAGAAGGAAAATGTGCTCTTGAGCGTGTCCGTTACGGTCTTTGCGAACGGAATTTTTTCGATGCCTCGGCGGTACTTCGGGTTCTCCGCCAGAGCGGCGACAATTGCCGCCAAGAAATCCACCGAATCTTCGGCACCTTCAACATCTACATAAAAGACATCCCAGTTTTCCCGAGGTTCGCGACGAAGTTCCAACATAATGCTGGTCTTTCCGACTCGTCGCGGGGCAAGCATCAGAATATGCTCTCCCTGCTCAAGTTTCTCCCACAACAGTTCCAGCTCGGATTCTCGTCCGTAGAGGTCTTCGCCGATTACCGCCTGTCCTGTAATGTTTCGCATTCGCTTGACTCCCGTTCAGATCAGGATGAAAAACAGAATACATGGCAATAAGTTTTTTGGCAATAAGTTTTTTGGCAAAAAATTTTTTGCCATGATAGAGGCCACCCGTGGTGGCACACATAAGGAAGAACCTCCGCAAGTGCGAATACAAAAAAGCGCGACTCCCTCAGGAGAGACCCCGAAGCCAGCCGCGCCCTTTTCCTTATTATGTATAAGAGCTCAGACTCCTCTTTCCTCAAGGCCCGGGGGAAGTTCCCCGTAGTAGGGAGAGTCCTCCTCGTACATCTCAAGAACCTTTTCCTTCGGCATGTCGCACATATCTTCCGTGAAACCGAACATCCTGCATATGTGCCTTAGCTCCTCCTCTCTCCCGGGAAGCGGGTCCATGGGCTGTATCAGCTTCTGCTCCTCAAGTTCCTTCCGCACGTCCTGGTCCTCGGCAAGCGGAGTTCCGTACTCGTTTGAGTGATAGAGCCTGTCAAACCTCTTTCTCGGCCTCTGCCCGGGATCCTCGGCCGGGTATCCCACCGTCATGAGCCAGATGGGAACTATGTTCTCGGGAGTCCCGAGAACCTTCGGAAACTCGGCCGGCTTTCTCCCCGTGGCGATAAGACAGCACCCAAGCCCCATGTCGGTGGCCGCAAGCATGGCATTCGCTATGGCCTGGCCCGCCTCAACCCTGAGGAGATCCTCCGCCCTGTCCTTGGGAAAACTCATGAGCCGCGGGTAGGTGGTCTCGGTAAGTATCTTGTAGGTCCAGCCGTGAGCGGCGGTTATGGCTCTCGCGGGAAACAGCACCTGGAAGGTCTGTATGAGTTCTTTGTACCAGGCATCCATGTTTATCAGCCACGCCACGATAATCGGGGCCTGGCGCAGGTGAATCTCGTTAAACGCGGAGCCGCATTCAACTATCTTCTCGAATTTCTCCGGGGGATAGGTTCTTTTGTCTATAACTATCGCCTCGGTCGAGTTGCAGTTGCCCTGGCAGGAGCAGTACCGCGCCGCCTGGAGCATTTTCTGTATCTTCCAGTCCTCAACCTCTTTCCAGGGCTTGTAGAACCGGAAACTTCTCCTCGTGCCCATTGCTTCAAAAACTTCCATCTGAAATTCCTCCTTTGTCTCTGGTTTGTTTTCTGAAACTCTTTGCCGCCGCGTGCCTAAAGCGTTGTCCAGCCCCCGTCTATAACAAGATCGGAACCCGTTACGTACCGTGCCTCGTCCGAAGCCAAGTAGAGCACCGAGTGGGCCACTTCCTCAGCCTCGGCCCTTCTCACAAGAGGAATCATGTCGGCCGCTATCGCGTCGAGCTGCTCCTCCGCGTCCGGCGGGTTCCCCATGAACTCGGGATCCATCTTGGTCTTTATGTAGCCGGGGCAGACGGAGTTAGTTCTTATGTTTTCCTTCGCGTGATCAAGGGCCATGCTTCTGGTTATCTGCCTCACGGCTCCCTTGGAGGCGTTGTACGCGACGCAGCCCTCCATCCCCACGATTCCAAGCACGCTTGAGTTGTTGATTATGGAGCCCCCGCCGTGCTTTGCCATTAGCGGAACCACGTACTTGCTCACGAGAAAGACTCCCTTCACGTTTATGTCGATCGTGCGGTCCCAGACCTCGTTAGAGGTTGTTACCACAGTGCCGCCCTCAAGGATCCCGGCGTTGTTAAACAGTATGTCAACACTTCCGAAATCGCCGTAGAAGGCTTCAACCACCCTCTTTACGTCCTCTTCTATAGATACGTCTCCCGGATAGGACCTTATCTCCCCGGGACCCGGGTTCTCGGCCACCACCTCCGAAAGCCTCTCCGCGGTTCTTGACATTATGCCCACGTTTGCGCCTTCTGCTGAGAACAGAAGTGCTGTCGCTTTTCCTATTCCCTCTCCCCCGCCCGTTATGAGCGCGGTTTTTCCAGTAAGTCTTCCCATTTTTACCCCCTTGCTTCGGATCAGAGACCCTGCTTTTTTTACTTTCATTATATAATAACCCATTATGAGCAACGGAAAATCCTTTACGGTTACGGAGTACACTTTCGGGTATTTTCCGAAGTTCTGACCCTGCCGCCGCGAGGTGCTTCGCCAGAAAGCTCAAGTTCTGCAGTAAAGGGATATCTTCATAATTGAGCAGTTTTTTCCGCTTTTGAACACAGAACTGCTACTTTTTCTAGAGCGCAAGATTGTCCTGTGCGAGTATAGGATTGCCGTGATAGGTTGACAACTCGGATTGACAATACAACCTTATCCTATAAGATTCCTTTTAATGTCAATGAGGCGAAAGTCTCCGTTTAAATATTCATGGTTTGTACTATCACGCACCCATGAATGATCTCCTCTACTTTGGAAAGATAGTCTTAATAGCCGGGGCTATTATCGGGATAGTTGCGGCTGCTATTCGCGTAGGAGAATGGAAAGGAAAGCTTGACTCCGACAGGACAGATTTTAAGAAATTTATAGAGGAAGTCCGCAAGGACATCAAAGAAATCCTTTTAAGACTCTCCCCCGCCGTCACAGACAAATCCAGCCCTTTGAAACTGACGGACCTTGGACGGTCTATTTCAGACAGACTTAAAGCATCTGAGTGGGCAAAAGAGACTGCCCCGAGCATTATTGACGAGGTCACGGGCAAACATCCCTATGAGATACAAAACTTTTGTCTAGACTATGTGACAACAGATATTCAGTTAACTCCGAGCATGGATCAGCAAATTAAAAGCTGCGCCTACGAAAATGGAATAACCAAGAGGCAGGTATTAGAAGTTTTGGCTATTGAGCTAAGAGATGAGTTAATTGGGGCTCTGTGGAAATAAAGGTGATGGACAATAAACCCAACAACATTCCCGGCATATCTGAAGTGGACTTTGATACCCGTTTGAAAGTCTTGTTGGGAGTTACGCCAGCAAAGGAAGAAGGGTTTCCTGCTGAATTTAAACTAAACAATTTTAGCAGTAATAACCCCTAAGATATTGTTGCGTTCACCAGTCGCTCAAGGTTGCCGATTCCTCTCTCGTTATGCAAACCAGATATTCAAAATCGTCGCACCGCAAATACCTCAACTCGTAATGAACCTGCCTTTTCTCAAATTCCGTTATATAATAACCCATTATGAGCAACGGAAAATCCTTCACGGCGGCAACGGTGCAGGCAGCCCCCGTTTTTCTCGACAGAAAGGGCACGATCGACAAGGTCCTCAGGCTTATAAAGGAAGCGGCGGGAAACGGGGCCGAGCTCGTGGTTTTCCCCGAGGCATTCATCCCCACCTATCCCTACTGGCCGAAGGATCTCGGGTTCGGAGCTGAGAAGAAGCTCACCATGGACGCCCACGTCGAGCTGCACAGAAACTCGGTCGAGGTTCCCGGGGAGGACACGAAAAGAATCGGCAATGCGGCTCGGCGGGCCAAGACCTGCGTCGTAATAGGGGTTAACGAAAAAGAGGGAGGAACCCTCTACAACACCATACTCTACTTCGGCAAGGACGGCTCCCTTCTCGGAAGGCACAGAAAGCTGATGTCGATTGACAGCGAGAAATGCGTCTGGGCCAACGGAACTGCCGAGGACGTGAGGGTGTTCGATACAGAAGTCGGGAAAATAGGCGGGCTTTTCTGCTACGAGCATCACATGACCCTTGAGAAGTACGCGATGTTCACCAAGGGGGAGCAGGTGCACGTGGGTCTCTGGGGAGGGCACTCGTTCGTCAAGGACACGATGGATTTCGCGAGCCGCCAGTACGCGTTTGAGGGACAGGTGTTCGTCATAATCTCAGCCGGCTTCATAGAAGAGGACATGATTCCCGACTCCTTTCCCCTGAAGGAGCACACGATCTGGGATTACCCCGGGGGAAGCGGCATAATAAACCCGAGGGGGCAGTACATGGTCGGTCCCGTGTACGGAAAGGAAGAGATTCTCTACGCCGAGATCGAGCTTGACCAGATAATAAGGGCAAAGACCGTCATAGACTCCGTGGGGCACTTCTCAAGGCCGGACATATTCCGATTCGAGATAATGGAGTGATGTTGGTTCGGGCAATCCGTCTTTATTTGTTCAGCGATGTCCCATTCCCTGCCGACAGGCAAGGTCAAGTCCACACCCGGTGAGATAGCTACAGTACCCTTTAACGAACCGGAAACGCGTAAGAAAAAACCGGATTCGGCCTCATCTTTAGGCTCGCCCCGAGCGGGTTGTTTTTCTCCGGTCTCAGGCAATGGTTTGTGTTTGACATTACCAAAATGAATTACGACTTAGCAAACGAAATCAGGGAATCATAGCTGCCGGCGTCAGCCTCATGCAGTGCCGCAACATAGCGTTTGCGGACATCTTCAGGTGCAGCGAGGTCGGCACCACCGCCCCATGTGAGTTTTTCACCACCATATTTGGCAACTATTACATCGGCAAGCAAGCGCGCGTGTCGGCCGTTGCCGTTCGGAAAAAGGTGAATTTTCACTAACCGGTGATGAAAAATAACGGCCAGTTCAGTAACACCGTAGGTATTGTGTTCCAGCCAATAAGCGGCATCGTCCAGCAACTTGCGAAATTCGGTCTGGATGAGGGAATAGTTGACGCCGATGTTTTTGTCGGATTTTCGGTACTGACCTGCCCATTTCCAGACACGACCGAACATGCGCTTATGAAGGTTCAGGATAAATTTCTCCGAAAAAATATTCTGTTTCGATGCCAAAACAGATTTCCGCATTACCCATCTCCGGGCTTCAAGAATATTTTCCCGCTCGAAACGGTCCAGATCTTCACGCATTAATATGGTGGGAACGAGATGTTCCCTCTCTTCCTCGCTAAGCGGGGTCTGGCCCTCTGTATAACGATACTGAACCATTTCAGTCCCACAGACTGATGGCAGGGTTGCGCACCAACTCATCAGCGATTTGGGCGGTTTTCTCCTGCCTGTCGCCTACATCCTGCGCTTCAAGCATCATGCTGTGATCCACAGGATCAACGATATCACGAGCCTTTCTGAGCGCCTGCTTGCGCACGATGTTCCGCAAGGAGCCATCATTTGGAACAAAAACATAAACGAGCCTGCAATCCAATGCTTCAGCCGCCTTGCGAAGCGACCTAAGTGTAATCGCATCATTGATCTCGTTTTTCTCCAAACGAGCGGCGGATTGCTGTGTGATGCCTATACGTTCCGCCATCTGACGAACGCTCATGCCAAGCGAGGTGCGGACAGCACGAATCCAACCGCCAGAGGGACGGTCGCAAACATTCACTCTGGAAAGGTGGTCATCCAGCGTCTGCAATTGCATATACTTAAATTCGTTTGTCATATCACAGCCTATATTCTGTAAGTAAAACCAATGTTAACAGGATAAAAGCTGTAAGTCAAGGATAAAATTACAGAATATAATCTGTGACTAGATTTAGGCTTGATTTCCCAAAGCCCTTTGACAATAACGCTGAAAAGAATATAGAAGTGGCCAAATTTCTATATTTGCAGATATGTTCTGCTTGCTAAATCCCATTTTTTACAGAAACCAAAATTGTCAAAGACGAAAAGCTGGCTGGGGCACTAGGATTCGAACCTAGACTAGCGGATCCAGAGTCCGCTGTACTGCCGTTATACGATGCCCCAGAATGCGGAGAAAAGATTATTGACTCTAAACTCCGCGGTGTCAAACCAAAGCAAACTCCCGCGGCCGGGGTTGATTACCGGCTGACATCTGATAAATTAAGCGGATACGGAGGTGGCGCCCGCAAAGGCCGCGCGGCGTTTCTGGCCAATGGACGAACCGAGCCCGGAAATCCTCGAGACTTTCGAGAACAAAAACCCGGAGAGGGATTACGAAATCGAGATATCGTGTCCCGAGTTCACCTGCGTTTGCCCGAAAACGGGGCAGCCGGACTTTGCGACCATCACAATAAAGTACGTACCCGACAGGCTCTGCGTGGAACTTAAGTCCCTTAAGCTCTACATGTTCTCCTACAGGAACACGGGCGAGTTCCACGAGCACGTGACGAACAGGATCCTTAACGATTTCGTCTCCGCGTGCGATCCGAGGTCGGTCGAGGTGACGGGCGACTTCAACGTCCGCGGCGGAATAAAGACGGTAGTACGGGCCTCACACAGAAAAGACGCCTGAACTTCCTGGGCCCAAGACAGCATGTACGTAAAAACCCAGGTAATAATCACTGGAACGCTAATATTCCTTATAATTCTGGTCGCGATTTTCGCGCCCGCCCTCTCCCCCTACGAGTACGACCGGACGGATTTCGCAAACGCGCTTCGCGCCCCAGACTCCGTGCACCTCATGGGAACGGACCAGGAGGGCCGCGATCTTCTGAGCAGGGTAATCCACGGATCGAGGATATCGATCGCGGTCGCCGTGGGAACCGCCGCAATGGCCCTCGTCATCGGAACGGTCCTCGGGGCGGTCTCGGGGTACGCCGGGGGGAAAACGGACGAGCTGATAATGCGGACGGTCGACGTGTTCTACGCCGTTCCGGATCTTCTGCTGATCGTTCTTCTCACTCTCGTTATCGGAACCGGGGTAACGGGCATCGTAATATCTCTCGGGGTGATGTCGTGGATGAGGGTCGCGAGGATAGTGAGGGGGAGCGTGCTTCAGGTAAAGTCGTTTGAGTACGTCGAGTCGGCGAGGGCGCTCGGGGCCTCGCCTCGTACCATTCTCGCAAGGCACATACTTCCAAACACGCTGAGCCCCCTGATAGTCACCGTCACGTTTTCCGTTCCTTACGCTATCCTGACGGAATCCACCCTGAGCTTTCTCGGCCTCGGTATATCTCCGCCCGAGGCAAGCTGGGGCACGCTTGCGAGCACCGGGTGGCAGGGAATAAGAACCTTTCCTCATCTTATAGTGTTTCCCAGCGTCGCGATTTTCATAACGGCGCTTTCCTTTAATCTTTTCGGGGAAGGCATAAGAGACCTTCTGGCCACGGAGAACTCAAGGTAATGGAACCGAAAAAGGCCACGCTCTGCGTCTTTCTTTTTGCCCTGCTTATTCTCGCCGCCGAGGGCGCGCGCGCCAACCACGCCGACTGCGAAAAAGCCCTGCAATCCACGGAGGAAACCCCCGAGGCGCGGTTCCTCAAGGTTCACTGCCACGCCCGGGAGCGGCAGCACGCCGAGGTGCACGGGGCCCTGGCCGGGATAAAGGATAAGCTCGTCTTCATAGAGGATTACCTGCTCTACTACGAAGCGGCGGCGGCTTTGGGCCTCGGGCAGAAGGAGAGGGCAGAGGCTCTTTTCCTGAAGATGCTGAAACGCCACCCGGACTCGGCGGTCGGCGATGACGCCCGTGAGCGGCTCGCCGAAATCCATCTTGAAAGCGACCGGTTCGCGGAGGCGGAAAAAACATACTCCCGCCTTGCCCAGCGGACCGACAGCAGGTGGAAAAAAGCCGTTTACCTGAAAAACCTGGGCGAGATAAAAGAGAAGCAGGGAGACTTCCCCGCGGCCTCCGCGATATTCGAGAGGATATGGGCAGAGCACCCGGAGGTAAGCTTCTCGGATTACGCGTTCGAGCTCCACAAGAAAAACGGAAAGGTCTTTACCCCTTCGCAACGGCAGTTTGAAAAAAGAGGGGACGTAATGTTCGAGGCCGGCAACTGGGAGGGGGCGCTTGAGGCCTTCTCCGGAGCGCCGCGGACAAGCGCGGTAAAAACGAAAACCGGCATCTGCCTCTACAGGCTTTCCCGGTTTCCAGAAGCCCTCAAGGTATTCTCGGGGGTCGATTCCCCGAAGGCCTTTTACTGGAGGGGCGTGACTCTCATGAGCATGGAAAGGGAAGAGGAGGCCATAGGGGTTTTCGAGAGACTCCACAGGCTAAACCCCAAAAGCTTCTGGACGTCCAAGTCGCTTCTTAAGGCGGCGAGGCTCCGCCACCTGCGCAAAGAGACTGAAGAGGCCCGCCGGATCTACCGCCTCGTTATCGAGAAATACCCCGGAAGGGAAGAGGCCCGGGAAAGCGCGTGGAACCTAGGGTGGATGCACTACGGGGAAAAGGAGTACGCAGAGGCCGCCGAGGCTTTTTCCGACCGCGCCTGGGCGAGGGGCAAAGGCCGGGAGCGTTTTCTTTACTGGTACGCGAGGGCGTCCGAGCGGGCGGGAGACAAGCCCGGGGCGCTGTTCGCGCTCGGGGAACTCGCCGAATCCCCGAAAATCACCTACTATTCGGCTCTCGCGAAGATGAGGCTCGGGGAAAAGATGCTTCCCGCCCCGCCTCCCGCCGCTGCCCGGTCGGGGAACCCTTTCGGGAAAAATCCCGCGCTCGAGAAATTTCTTTTCTTCGCCAAGGCCGGGGTATACGATCTTGCCCTCGGGGAAGCCGAGCTTCTTCGGCCCCGGGCGAAAACGCGCGCGCAGCGCCTCTACCTCGCCTCGCTTTACCTGCGGGCGCGGGATTACAAAACCTCAATAACCCTGGCAAACGGCGTCAGGTCCCCCGAGGCGCTCAGCCTCTCCTTCCCGAAGGGCTTTGAGGAGCGGGTGAAGGTTTTTTCGCGCAAATACTCACTTGACGAGTTCCTGGTCTACTCCGTAATAAGGGAGGAAAGCCATTTCGACAAGGAGGCGGTTTCGGTTTCCGACGCGAGGGGGCTCATGCAGCTGCTTCCCTCGACCGCGCTTGAGGCGGCGCCCAAGGCGGGTCTCAGCAATTTCCAGGCTTCCCAGCTTTTCTCCCCCGACATAAACCTTGAACTGGGATGCTATTACCTGAGCTGGCTGCTTGAGATCTTCGAGGGCAACTTCGCCGTAAGCCTCGCCGGCTATAACGGCGGCCCCACGAGCGCCAAGACATGGTATGAGAAAAACGGGGCGCTCGACATTGACGAGTTCATAGAGGAAATCCCCTTTGAGCAGTCAAGGAACTACGTAAAGAAAATCATAAGGAGCTACGCCGCTTACGAGGCGGTCTACGGAAGGGAGAAAGATCAGTTCTCAAGGCAGAGCTTCGAGAAGTTCCTCAAGATCATGAGCCCGTAGTCGGAGCTTTTTTCGGGATGGAACTGGAAGGCGGAAAGATTCCCCGATATGACCCCCGCCTCAAACTCGCCCCCGTAATCGGAAAGCAGAACACAGACGCCGGGCCCGTCCGAAACCACGTGGTAGGAGTGAACGAAGTAAAACCAGCTTTGCTGCGGTATTCCCTCGAGTATGCGGGTCTGCTCGGGCGCGCTCACCCTGTTCCAGCCCATGTGGGGCACCTTCAGCTTCTTTTCCTCGACACGGAACCGAACGACCTTCCCTTTAAGGACCCCGAGGCCCTCTTCTCCGGGAGCTTCCTCGCTTGATTCGAACAGAACCTGAAAGCCGAGGCATATACCCAGAAAAGGCCGCCCGCTTTCGATAAAATCCTTTATTGGCCCGGTCATTGAGCGCTCGCGAAGGTTCCTCACGCAGTCGCCGAAAGCCCCGACCCCGGGAACCACGAGGCCGCTTGAGCCTTCTATGTCGCCCGGGTCCCCGGTAACGCGGACCTCTATGCCTTGGGAGGTAAAGCTCTTCTCGACGCTTCTCAGGTTTCCCATGCCGTAATCCACGATGGAAATCACTAGAGCGTCCCCTTGGTCGAGGGAATATCGTCGCGGCGCCCGTCAAGCGCCGAGGCTGCGTCCATGGATCTTCCCAGGGCCTTGAACATGGCCTCTATTATGTGGTGCAGGTTCGTTCCGTGGCGAAACTCGATGTGCAGGTTGCAGCGAAGCGAGTTCGTGAGGGACTTGAAGAACTCCTCGGCAAGCTCCGAGTCAAAGTCCCCGACCTTGCCAGCGGGAATATCCCCCTTGAAAACAAAGCAGGGCCTGTCGCTGAGATCAACCGCCACCAGAACAAGCGCATCGTCAAAAGGAATTACGGCGTGGCCGTACCTGGTGATTCCCCTCTTGTCTCCCAAGGCTTCTGAGAAAGCTTCCCCGAGCGCTATCCCGACATCCTCCACGGTGTGGTGGAAATCAACGTTGATGTCCCCTTCGGCCTTGACCGTGAGGTCAAAGTAGCCGTGCTTTGCGAACTGGCTCAGCATATGGTCGAAAAACGGCACCCCTGTCGAGATATCGAATTTCCCGGTTCCGTCGAGATCAAGCTCGACGCTGGCGCTGACTTCGGATGTTTCTCTTTTTAAAACGGCTTTGCGGGTCATTGTTAGACTGGGCTCCTTTCTTCGCGGCGTAGCGGCTAGTTTCCGCTAATCATTCTATATAGAGGCATCTTTTATTGTCAATAAAGCCCAAGATAGCGTGTACGAACCGGGTTCTCTGTTTTACCCCGACCGCGGAGTCGTCCTCGCTTTTGATCCACGCTCTACGGAAACGCGCTTTATCTTGATCTTGTCTTCTAACTCCTGCGAGTGGGCAAGATCAAAGGCCAACTGCATGCCAAGCCAAGTTCTCGGAGTCGAACCAAATGCCTTCGACAATCTACAGGCCATTTCAACGGAAACGGATGCTTTTGCATTGACAAGATTGGAAAGCGTCTGGTGCGCAACCCCAAGTGCTTTCGCGCACTCGGTAACCGATAGATTCAAGGGTTCCATACAATCCTCGCGTACGATAACGCCCGGATGTACAGGATCTCTCATTGCCATAACGTTTTTCCTCTAAATCATAATTGACCATTTTAGTGATAATCCAAGTAATTACATCTACGGCGTCGACATCAATCTCGATGCGCTCATCACATTTTCGCAGAATAAATGGTCAGTAAAAGTTCGGAATCATCAATGAGTCTGTAAACCGGCTTTTCCCCGGAAAGTTTTTCGCTTTCATCCAGAATAATTGGAACTCCGTCACCTCGTTTTTCCATGTAGAAATCACGTCCTACATCCCCAATTGCCGTCGCCACCGGTGTTTCCGCAAGCAGACTTGTAATCAGTTCATTCCGGGTCGACTGACGAAGGTGCATGCTGTCAACGGTTACGGTATTGGAAAGAGCGCCTGGCGAGTAAATTTCCAGCCGGTCATCAAACATGAAGAACCGGATCTTTGATCCGGAGACCGAATAGTCCCGATGAGCCACGGCATTTACCACAGCTTCAAATACGGCCCGCTCGCTGAACTGCGGTTTTTCCACGCGATGAGGTTTCTTGACAGCTCCGACAATCTGGTTCCTTCTTAGAAAAGTCATGCATTCTTTTATCTGCCGGTCAAGTGGTCCGCGAATCCTTTGTGCGTCAATCTGGTAGTTGGAGTCCTGTCTTGTTCCCCTGTAGCGTACGGCCTCGATAAATGCGCTGGGTAAAAAGTTCTCCGGGTGTTCGCTACAAAACAATATGCCCGCCACCGAGGCGACCACAGCCCCGCTTTCCTCTTTGGACAACAAAGAACGTTTCAGAAGAACGACTTCTACAGGTTCATCGGACCGCGTGGTGTATTTTTCCCGCAGTTCCTTGGATAGATTGCTTATGCTTGATTGAGGAACAGGCTGTTCTTCAAATCTGATCAATCGGGCCTGACTGCGTTGCTGAAACAGGCGGGCGAGATAATCCGGCGACATTTTTCGCACTGAACTACCTTGGCGATGGAAATAGCCTCCTGGACCTTCGTGGACAAAGAGACTGCGCGGAATTTCCACCTTGAGGACGATCTGCAAAGCACCTGTACTATCAGGGAGTTCCATGCGGAATGATCGAAAAAGAACTGGTGGTGTGATGCTGTCATTGCAAATTTCATATATATAACGCTCAACGGTTTCTATGCGTTCTGCCGGGATACCGATTATCTCATGAGTCTTATCGTCCACGCCCAGAACAACTACGCAGTCGTTAGTATTGGCTATAGAGGAAAGTTCGTCGGCCAGTTCGTCGCGCGATGGCCCGATAATCCGTTCCCCTCTGAACATAATAGCTTTAAGCTCAAGCGAGTTGTCTTCCCCAATATGTATTTTGCTTAGCAATTCTTCCGGGCTGTTAAACACGGTCTCCTTCCAGCGCAATGCGGCGATAGCGCTCTTCAAATGCCTTGGCTCCACCCTCCATAATCGCGCAAATAGTTTCCCTGACTTCTTTCTCCTGAAGACTTCCGTTGCACTCTTTCTTCGTCTCGCCATGATGCGGAGCAAGAGCCACAATTAGTTCCGCATCGCCGTTGACAACTATATTGGCATTATGCGTCACCACGATAATCTGCCGACTGCGTTTCATGTTCCGCAACTGGGTCACAATCAAATCATAGATCAGCAGATTGTCCAGATCGTCCTCCGGCTGATCCAAAATCAACGGTTCGTCGCCGTATGAGAGAAGAAAAGCTAAAAGCGCAGCGGTTCTCTGTCCTGGGGAACCTTCCTGAATTGAGAGAAAGTTCTCACCTTCGCCCGTTGCGTTGTATTGGACGTCAAGTGAATCCTCCGGAAACCACATGTCGATACGATCAATAGCTTCGGGCGGAAGCTTGGAAACATGTGCAGCGAAACGCTGGTCCGCAAGTTTTTTCAAATCGTATTCGCCGGAAGCAATATCCCTGACATCTTTTTTAATCTCCCCGAGGTCCCTTTCAATGTCATCACTGCAACCACTGCCTTCATAAAGCTTGCCGAGCAACCCTCCGCCGTTTGGCAAACCGATGTCCCTCTCAAAACCCGATTCCCTTTGAAGCAATCGGCGAAACTCAGCTTCAACAGTATCAGTTGCTCCGTAAGGAACTACGTCTATGCGGACATATTGATTTTCACGCAACACTCCACTTAGGAAATCCCGACGGGATTTAGTCAGCTCATTGCGAATTTCGATCATTTTTTTCAACTGCTCGTCCGCCTGATTTTCGATTTCCTTGACCTGCTTTTTAGATTCCTTAAGTTCTTCAAGTCGCTTCTCGATAAACTGCCGACGTTGCACTAACTCACCGTAGCCTGCGGGGTCATTCTCCCCTTCTCTTGCCAAACTCTCTTTCAATTCCCGGTAGGCTTGCTCAGCGACGACAACACCCTGTTTCCAAGATGATTCACCTTTGTTCTTCCGCCACTCGGCGAGAATTTTATCTGTTCGAGATGCCAAAGACTCAATTTCTTTGCGCAATTCACCCAAGCTTTCGCACACTGTGACGGCATGACCTTGCAATTCAGCATCTGCCTCTAAATCCATATCAAGAGTTTTATCTTCAAGCGGGTCGGGAACCATTTCATCCGCAACCTGACGCAACCGCTCTGCAATGTCCGACCAGCTTTCCTCCCAAGTCTCAACGCTACGTTGCTGACGGTTCAGTTTCTGAAAATTCTGCAACACGTAGGCATACCCAGCCTGCTCAAAGATGCCCTGCTTTCTTTTTACGTCTTCAAGCTCACCCTGAAGACGCGTTTCTTCAGAGAACCCGGCTTTCATCTCCCTAGTCTTTGCACGCAGCGAAAGAAATTTGTTTTCCGCCTGTCTCCATTTTTCATCCCAAGAGCGACGATCAACCACCGGAGCCTCGTCAACTACACCGAGCAGGGCAAGTGGTTTCTTTGCAAGGCTAAATATCTGTTTCTGGCTGTAAATCCTTACCGGGAACCGTTGGCGAATATCACCTTCGGTGCTTTTCCATCTTCCTTGTTCAATTTCCTCTTCGATGGGTTCAATATTTCCAGCAGGGTTCCACTGTATACGAAACCGGGTGTCGTCCTTGCGATAGACTGCCTTGATCGTAACTTCATCCGTAAGAAGACCGCTTTCCTCTCTATGTGCGTAGACTTTCCGGTATTTTCCAAATTCATCGTCTTTTAAATCTTCCGGCAATTCATCGTCTCTTCGCATTACAATACGCAGGAACTCCACAATGGTCGACTTGCCCGTTCCCCTCCCGCCAATGATAGAGTTGAGCCATGGGTTAAATTCAACAGTGAAGGGTTTAGAGCGGCCCAGATAACGCGCTTTCAAAATTTCTATGGATTCCAACACCATCCTCGCACCTTCATTTGGGTTGGCTTCCTCCCTGTCGGACCGAATCACGGACAGTGAACCGTCGAGCAGAGCCAGTCTCAATCCCTCTATTCCCGGTTTTCCCATCTTGACCCAAGTGAAGTGGCTGCCGGGATATCTTTCTTCTGAACTGCCGGGGGGATAGTGACTGTCTGACCCGAACACCTCGGTCCACCGAGGATTTTTGTCGGTATAGGTTCCCGGTTTCTCAAAATCAGGGTCAACTAGCTCCATCGCGAAAATATTTTTACGATTTAACAACTGTTCCAAAGTTTTTCCGTCTGGATTTTTAAAAAGCCCTTTTTCTCTGTCTACATGGGCCGGAATCGCTATTCCGTCTATCGAAGTGATTTTATCAATAACCTCAATAAGAGAAAGAGATGTGATTCCATTGCCCGAACCTTTTTCGCCGTCAAATCCAACAGCCCCGAGAAGAGAGTCTATGTCCGATGTTTTTTTATCACAATCTAGAATCGCTAGAAGATGGATGCCGCCATTAACCGAAATTTCCACGCCGGGAAACACGTGAATATCTCTGAATCCTTCTGGACGCTCGGAGTTCAGAAGAAAAAGTTCCTCCTTGACGCGGTCAATCCACTCACCGCTGTTGTGATCAGTTATTGCGACGCAATCGATACCGGCGCGCATATAGTCAAGCAGCCAGTCTCTCGGTTCACGCTCTCTCAGAATTGTCTGGTCTTCGCCCCTGCCATAATCATCGGATGCCGGAGTATGAGCATGGAAATCAAACTTCCACCAGCGCGAACCTTCCCATTTCCATTCTTTCATCTGCTCTAGTTTACTGCAGTCAAGTCAAACTTGAAAACATGACATTTAACAGTCAAACGCCTTAAAGGAGGGCGAGCTATTCATATCATATGAATAATCTGTTCTGAACATATAGAACTATGCACTTAAATTTTCCAGTTTAGAAAGCCACTTTCCAAACCCTTGGCATTTTTCTCTTAATACTTCAAGGCCAATTTCACCCGCTATGTCGGGCCCATGAATAGTTTTTATGTATCTTGCTTTACCGCTCAGTCTTTTTGAAGGAGCGGAATGAGTTGAGTCATTTATCGCCTCGGGACCTCCTCCAAATTTATTAACCACTCGCTGTGCCCAGTCCGACAACCTTCTACGGGGAGGAATGTTGTTTTCTATAGCTTCGGGTGATGAAAACAGCAAACCTTCAAATTCGTACATCTGGATATATGGAATGAGTCGGCCGCGAGACTGAGACTTAACGCAATCAAGAATTTTCGCCTCCAGCGACTCCTTGCTCTCCTCCTCACCCTTCCCCCGAAACCCGTAAAAGTCATAAAATGTCGTTGCCTTATCAAAACTTCCCAGCAAGTTTATCAAATCTTTTCTGACGCGAGGAATCGAAACATCGCCCCCTCCGCTCCCGAGCAAAATCGGTTGGGCGTAAATCTCCCGACCTTCCAAGTGGGGAGCAATTACTTCTTTTATAAAACGCTCCTCCGTCTGACCCTCCACGGATACGGCAAGTCTTACCATTCCGGGCGACCGCCAATAAGATTTTTGGACCAGATTTCACCCATCCCATACTCATCCAGCCACTGCTCGACCTGTTCTCTATCAAGCCGCTCAAACACCGAAACACCGTCTTTTAACTCCGTTACGATAAAGTCCTCGGGACTGAAAAAGTTCGCAAAAACCACGGATTGAGTAGAGCATATTACTTGCGTTTCCCTAGACGTTGAGCGGACAATATCGGCGAGAACGCAAAGTGCCGCAGGATGTAGTCCAAGTTCCGGTTCATCAAGTATTATTGTGTCGGGTTTTCTTGACTCAGGTTGCAGCAAAAGAGTCGCGATACAGACAAACCTGGCCGTTCCATCCGATAAAGCATTAGCGCTAAATGGTGATTGGCGATTCTTGTGCATCCAGCGCAATAAAATATTTTCTTCTCCCCGTTTCCCCGTCGGTTCCAAGTAGAAATCATGAAAAAACGGTGCAACGCTTTGAACCGCACAAACAATCTGCTCGTATGATTGCCGGTCTTCATCATCCCGACTGGTTTTCAGGTCATAAAGGAAAGGAGCAGTATTGGCCGCATTTTCTTCAAGATAACAATAATCGTTCAGGGGTTTCCTTGTCTTGAATCCGGCCTGGCTGCTTGTATCGTGAAAATGGTAAACCCTGCATTGGTCAAGATATTTTTTAGTGTAGTACTTTACGGGCTGGCCACTAAGATTTTCGGTCGCTAAACCGCTTTCACCCTTTCTTGAATAAAGAGACCATGGCGAACTCCCCGATGAATCAATGCGGCGACAACTTTCAACGTCAAATACCAGCGAATCATCGTCCCGATTAGGTAAAAACTCCACGTTGTAGCCATTGTTTCCAATTTCCAGATCCAACTTTATCCTTTCTGTGTTTCTGGTGCCAAAATGGAAAAACCGCTCCGCTCCGCCCTCAGTTCTGACATATTGCTGCAACTTCCCTTGGGACAAGTGGCTCAGAAAAGTAAACAACGAAATCAGATTGGTTTTTCCGGCCCCGTTTGCACCAATCAATATGTTGATATCTCTCATGGGCAAATCGAGTTTTTTTATGGACTTAAACCCTTCAACTCGAATACGCTTAAGATTTCTTTTCGTTTCTTCACTCATACCCGTTCCTGTCTGCTACATGAATCAGGTGTGCAACTACGTAATAGATAGCTCCGTGCGGTGGATGATCCAATTGAAAACCCTCCTTTCAATATGCGGCAAGCTCCATAGAAATTAAATGCCGAGCATAAACAGGTTATCGGTGGCTTGCTCCCCAGAACTGCAGATATCCCACCGTAGTGAGATCCGTCGAGACACCTTGCACAACTTAAGTTTGCTACATATCCTCAGGCGATTCAACCTTGGAGTCCGGGTGCTGTGCTGTCAAAGAGACTCAGGGTGCTATCTTTATCTGACCAGACACGAAGAAAAACCACTCTCTTTCTTTAAATTTGCGGAAACTTTGGACATAATCTCAAAACTTGCGCATCTGAGCAAAAAAACAAGTTGAGAAAAATGGATATTATTATATGGATTATGCGGAGAACCTGCTGAAAAAAGTGTTGCGCACTAATTTTTCTTGTTAACAAAAACAACACCATGAAAAATTTTACGGAACTTGAGTTGGAAAACCTTCTGGACAATGCGGAATCCGATCGAGTTGAGAGAAAAGAGTCGTTCAGGGGGAGCACACCTACAAAAGCGCGGGAGGCAGTATGTGCCTTTGCCAATGACTTGCCAAATCACAAACAACCCGGTGTCTTGTTTGTTGGCACTCAAGACAATGGTTCCCCATCCAATGAGCCTATCACCGATGAGCTGCTACGCAGTTTGGCCGACATGAAAACCGACGGCAATATCCTGCCATTACCTGCACTCTCAGTAGAAAAACGCATACTGAAGGGCGCTGAAATGGCCGTGGTGGCGGTTATGCCCTCGGATATGCCCCCGGTTAAATACAAGGGGCGCATCTGGGTTCGTACGGGGTCAAGGCGTTCTATTGCCAATGAACAGGAAGAGCGTATTCTAAACGAAAGAAGAAGGAGTAAAAACTTACCTTTCGATATCTACGAAATTCCAACAAGTGCTATTTCCGACCTTTCGAAAACTGTTTTTGAAAACGAATATCTCCCTGTCGCTTTTGCTGAGGATGTACTGAGAACCAACGACAGAACCTACGAAGAACGGCTCACTTCCTGTAAATTTATCGCATCGCCCGCGGATACCACACCGACGGTTCTAGGCTTGCTAGCCATTGGCAAGAGCCCGCAGGATTTCCTTCAGGGTGCTTACATACAATTTTTACGCATTGATGGAACAGAACTGCACGATCCGGTAATAGATGAAGAGGAGGTGGGGGGTGCACTGGTTGAGATGTTGCGTCGTACTGAAGAAAAGCTTAAAGCTCATAATCGCACAGCCATTGACATCACCTCGGCACCAACCCACACTAAAGAGATGCCGTATCCGCATACGGCTCTCCAGCAAATTCTGTACAATGCGGTGCTCCATAGAACCTATGAAAGCACCAATGCGCCAGTACGTGTTTACTGGTTTAACGATCGCGTAGAAATCAATAGCCCAGGTGGACCCTACGGCAATGTTACACCGGAGAACTTCGGCAATCCTGGAATTACCGATTATCGTAACCCAAACATCGGGGACGTATTGAAGACATTCGGTTTTGTTCAAGCCTTCGGTCGCGGCATAGCTACGGCCAGAAAAGCAATGAAAGAAAATGGTAATCCTGAACCTGAATTTGAGGTTAATCAAAGTTCGGTTCTTTGCACACTGAGAGCAAAAAAATGAAAGCATCTGTTCTAACATTTTTTAATAATAAAGGCGGAGTGGGGAAAACATCCTTGATTTATCACTTGGCTTGGATGTTCGCCAACCTGCACAAACGAGTTGTAATCTTTGATCTCGACCCACAGTCCAATTTGACCGCTGCGTTCCTGAACGAAGATAAAATTGAAAAAATATGGAACCAACAGAATCAAGGCTCAACAATCTACAACTGCGTTAAACCATTAGCTGGAGTAAGCGATATTGCTACGCCGGTACTTCGGAAGATAACAACTAACCTTTTCCTTCTTCCTGGAGATGTTGCACTGTCGAATTACGAAGACCTTTTATCGGAAGCATGGCCTGGCAGCATGGGGGATAACAACCTTTACCGTCCAATGCGTATATTGAGTTCCTTCTGGCAGGTGATGCAAATGGCCGCCGATCAAGTTCAAGCCGAAATCATTCTTGTTGATATCGGACCCAATCTCGGTGCAATCAATCGTTCGGTTCTCGTAGCTACGGACTACGTTGCAATACCACTGGGTGCAGATCTTTTCTCGTTGCAGGGGCTAAAGAATCTCGGTCCGACGCTAAGAACATGGAAAAATCTCTGGCGAAAAAGACTGGAAAACTGGGAGGGAAGCCTTGAAGCAAGTTCATTTGCTGACTTCCACCTGCCTCAGGGAAAGATGCAACCTATTGGCTATTTGTGCCAGCAACATGGTGTACGCTTGTACCGGCCGGTAAAAGCCTATGACAAATGGGTACAACGCATACCGGAAGTCTACTGTAAGTATGTGTTGGATGATGTTTTGAATACCGAACAGGATATAATTGAACGCCATTGTCTAGCCACCGTCAAACATTACCGCAGTCTAATTCCCATGGCACAGGAACATCGTAAACCTATTTTCAATTTAACCTCGGCAGATGGAGCAATAGGTTCTCATGCGAATGCCGTGCAAGATGCCAAACAAGATTTTAAGCAATTAGCCCTCAAAATCGCCGAACGAATGAATATAGTTCTTTGAAACAGGGCATATTCTAAATCCAAATTATTAAAAGCAACTTTTCCTTTTTTCAAGCCATGTTTTTATTGTATAGAATAGTGCGGAGGCGAGAGCCCGCCACTGTGAGGTAGCAATTTTGAAATTCATACTGATTCCCGTAAAAGATCTTTCAAGGGCAAACGAAAGGCTCGCCTCGGTGCTCAGCAACAAACAGAGAACCGAACTTGCCTACGTGATGCTGGAAGACGTGTTCTCCGCGGTCGGCGACTCGAAGCTTGCCGATAACAGGGTTGTCGTGACGGTCGACAGGAAAGCGGAAAAAATGGCTCTCGAGGAGGGGTTCGATGTCATAAGGGAAGAAAACCAGCTCGGGGAGAGTTCTTCGGTTGACCTCGCGATCCAGGTCTGCAGAAAAATGGGCGCGAAATCCGTGCTCGTAATCCCGGGCGACGCTCCTCTCATAACCGGCGAGGACCTGGACTTCGTCCTTGAGAAGGAAAAGAAAGGCAAGTCCGTGATCCTCGTCCCCTCAGAAGATGAGCTCGGCACAAACGCCATACTGAGAAAGCCTCCCGACAGCATACCCTCGATGTTCGGAGACGACAGCTTCAGAAAACACAGGGAGGAGGCTGAGAGAAGATACGTGCCCTGCGACATCTACAAAAACTTCAACATCAGCATCGACATCGACGAACCTGAGGACATAGAGACCTTCTCTCACTACGGATCCCACACCAAGACCTACAGGAAACTTCTGGAGCTGGGGCTAATATAAGGAAGAAGCGGGAAAAAACGGGGCGGCGGCCGGCTGATTTACACAGAGTCGGGGTCGCGTCAATTTCCGCCGAATCCTCGCGTCTGTGCGTTGAATCCTCACGGGATTCCGGTATAATTCCCTGCTTTTCGAATTACTTTTTTTCAAGGGGGCGGCGTAGCTCAGGGGTAGAGCGGGGCTCTCATAAGGCCTGTGTCGGTGGTTCGAACCCACCCGTCGCCACTTCCCTGCTACTCTTTCTCCTCTTCAAAATCCAAAGAGGCGGAATTTACGCAGTACCTGAGCCCGGTGGGCTGCGGGCCGTCGGGGAAAACATGTCCCAGGTGGGCGTCACACTTTGAGCAGAGAACCTCCGTTCTCGTCATCCCGTGGGAATGATCGGCCTTCTCCGCCACGTTCTCCCGCGAGACGGGCTCCCAGAAGCTCGGCCATCCAGTGCCGGAGTCGAATTTCTCCGAGAAACGGAAAAGCTTCTGCCCGCAGCACACACAGATATACATGCCCTTTTCGTGATGGTCGTGGTACTTTCCGGTAAAGGCCCTCTCGGTGCCCTTCTTTCTCGTGACAAGAAACTCCTCGGGGGAGAGCTCCTCCTGCCACTGCTCGTCCGTCTTCTTTATCTTCTCAGACATTGTCTTCTCGCTCCCCGAGATTCCTCTTTGAATCCCGGGCTTCCCTCAAAAGAACCGTCAGATTCTCTACATTATCGGAGGCGATGGCTTTTTCAATTTCCCCGAGCTTTCCCGCAAAGCCGCAGATGGCGTCAAGCAGCGCCTCGCGGTTCTCGATGAAAATACCGGCCCACATCTCGGGGGAGCTGCCGGCGACCCTGGTGAAGTCGGCAAGGCCTCCGCCCGAAAAATCAAAAAGGTCTCTGTCTCCTCCCCCGGAAGCCACCGCGCTTACGAGCGAATAGGCGACCGCGTGGGGAAGATGGCTTACGAGCGAAAAGACCTCGTCGTGGGATTCGGGATCCATCTCGACCACTTCGCTTCCAGCGAGCGAAAAAAGCGTCCTCACCATGGAGAGAGCTTCGGGGCTGGTGCTCTCCACGGGAGTGACAACGCATCTTTTCCCTGAGAAAAGACCGGGGTCAGACTCCGTGACGCCGGATGTTTCCCTCCCCGCGATGGGATGGGCCCCGACAAAGCGGATATTTGGGGGACCCTTTTCCATTTCCTTCACTATAGAAGCCTTTACGCTTCCCACGTCACAGACCACCGTGCCGGGGGAAACGAATCCGGAAACTTCCCCGGCCACCCGCGCTATGACGTCAACGTAGGTAGCGACGACAACTATTTCCGACCCCGTTATGCCGGGGCCGATTTCAGAGGCGCCCGCGTCTATGATTCCGTTCTCAGCGGCGAAGCGGAGCGACTCCGTGTCCCGCTCGACCCCGAAGACTTCCCCGACTTCCCCCGATTCGCGAAGGGCCGCCGCGAGGGAGCCTCCTATAAGGCCGAGACCTACCACCGTCATTTTTTCAAAAGTCATCTTCCGAGAATTCTCCCAAGCGATTCAATGAATTTTTCGTTTTCGCTGTCGAGGCCGAAACTTACCCGAAGGTGCGTTTTAAGTCCGTAGCCGCCCACAGGTCTCGTTATGACCCCGTCGCGAAGAAGCGCCTCGTAAACCGGCATCGGATCCCTCTCGAGATCCACGAGAAGGAAATTCGTATGAGACTCCGTGTACCTGACCCCGATCTCGCCCAGCTTCCCGCGCAAATACTCCTTTGCCGCGCGGTTAAGCTCCCTTGAGCGGGCGACGTGTCTGTCGTCTTCAAGCGCCGCGCAGGCCGCCGCCTGCGCTGCCGAGTTCACGTTAAACGGCTCCCTTACCCGGTCCATGTAGGAAACCGCATCCCTCGACGCAATCCCGTAGCCGACCCTGAGCCCCGCAAGACCGTAAATCTTGGAGAAGGTCCTCACCGTCACGAGCGATTCGCGGACCGGGTGGTAGCGAAGCGTGTCCGGATACTCGGGGTCGTCCACGTACTCGAAATAGGCTTCGTCCACGAGTATCAACACGTTCTCGGGAACCCGCTCGAGGAACCACTCGAACTCGTCCCTTCTCACTATCGTCCCGGTGGGGTTGTTCGGATTCGCGATGTAGATAATTTTCGTTTTCTCGGTCACCAGGGAAAGCATGTCCTCGAGGTCGTGCGCAAGATCCGGCATCCGGGAAACAACGTGAGAGCACCCGAGCGACTGGGTGACGATCGGGTAGACGATAAACGCGTGGCGACCGTATATGGCCTCGTCCCCGGGCTCGAGAAAAGTCCTCGCGACGATCTCTATCACCTCGTTCGAGCCGTTGCCGATTACTATCGTGTCCTCGGGAACCCCGAGCTTCTCGGAAAGTTTCCGGCGGAGCTCAAAGCAGCCCCCGTCGGGATAAAGGTTGACCTTCGAGACGTGTTCTGAAAGCGCCTTTTTCGCAAGCGGGGAGGGGCCGAGGGGGTTTTCATTCGAAGCCATCTTGGCCGCGCCCCGGATTCCGATCTCCCGCTCGAGCTCCTCGATGGGTTTTCCCGGAACGTAGGGAATAAGTCTCTTTACGCTTGCTCTTGGTTCCATGGTGGAGTTCGTCCGTCAAGCCCGCCTTCATCCCGGCACTTCGGCGGGATAGGATCCCAGCACCTTGAGGAAAACGCAGTTGGCTTTCACCTTCTCAAGGATCTCCCTTACCGCCACATCCTCGCGGTGTCCCGAGAAGTCGGCGAAAAACACGTACTCCCACTGCTTGTCGCGCGCGGGACGCGACTCGATCTTGGTGAGATTTATGCCGGACTCGGAAAAAGGAAAAAAAAATGTTCTGTGAAGCGCTCCCGGCTCATCCTTGACGGAAAAGGCGATCGAAGTCTTGTCCTCTCCGCTCGGGGGAGGTTGCTCCCTTCCCACCACCACGAACCGGGTAGTGTTGCGCGGGCTGTCTTCTATGTAGCTCTGTATTGTCTTCAGGTTGTATATCGATCCCGAGAACTCGCTCGCGATCGCGGCGACGCTCTTGTCCCTTGCGGCCATTTTCGCCGCCGCCGCGGTGCTCGGGGTCTCAACAAGCGCGACGCCGTAGAGGTTTGCGGCTATCCATTTCCTGCACTGCCCGAACGCTTGGGGATGGGAAGCCACGGTTCTTACTTCGCTGATGTCTCCGTTGAGGGAAAGCAGGGAGTGCTCAATGCGCTCGAAACACTCGGCAAAAATGCTGAGATCCCACTCGACAAGCATGTCAAGCACGTCCCCGACCGATCCCTCGACCGAGTTCTCGACAGGCACTATGCCGAAATCGGCCCTTCTGCCATGTACCTCCTCGAACACGTCCTCGAAACTGGAAACCGGCAAAAACTCGGAGGAAGAGCCGAATTTCCGGAACGCGGCCTGGTTTGAAAAGCTGCCCTCGGGCCCGAGGTAGGCAACTTTCTCGTCGTGCTGAAGGGACCTGCAGCGCGATATCAGTTCCCTGAAAACAAAAAGAATGTCCTCGTCTGAAAGCGGGCCGGGATTGCTTCCCGTTATCTTTCTTTCTATCTCCCTTTCCCTGCCAGGGTCGTAAATTCCCAGAGAGTCCGTTTTCTTGAGTCCTCTTACCTCTATCGCAAGCTCGGCCCGCCTGTTGATGAGTTCAAGCAACTTGGAATCAAGGGCGTCTATTTCCCTTCTTACGGCGGCAAGTTCTTTGTTGGGAGCCATTATGCAGTCTTAAGGAGAATATTTCGAGAAGAATAGCGAGGGGGCGGCGCAAAGTCAAATAGCCCGAGGGGGCAGAAAACGGGGTCTTCAGCCGCCTCCATCCCCCCTTACGATCCTGGGCTCCGCAAGCGTTCCCTGAACCCTCCCGGAGAAGATGCCGTCGGCCCCCTTGGAACCCAGGAAACCGCCGACCAGGGCAAGTTTCACATCCTCGGGAGAAGGCCTGAACGTAACGGAGAGATCCAGGGCGGCTCCCTTTCTTAACCGAAGAGGAGACGGGGCTTTCCCCTCCGCCTGCAGGGACAGTTGCGGGTTCGTGAGGGAAAACTTCTCGATACGCGATTCAAAGCGGTTGGCAGTGCCGCGAAGCACCACGCTAAGGTTTTTGTACTCCTCCCCCACCTCAAATCCCCGCACATTGTCCACGGCAACCGAAAGAGAAGGAGAGGATACCAGGTACACCATCTTGGATATCCCTCCGCTTTCTCCCTCTCCGAGAAACTTTATGGTTCCGTCAACCTTCCCGCTGACGGAGACCCCCCCGACCCCCAGAAAAAGACGTGAAACGGAAGAAGATTCAATGGAATTTATGTCCACCTCTGCGCTTGTAACACTTTTTTTCTTCGCATTCTGCGAAATCCTGCCGTCTATTTTCCCGCCGTAGGCGTTGACGGAAAAGGAAATCCGGGCGTCGTCGGAAAAAATAACGGAAAAAAGCCCGGCGCTAACCCTGGCCCTGTCAATCACAACCGACCCCCTCTCCCCAAGGATCACTCGGACATCCCTGAGTTCGACCGAGGAAAGGCCCTTCAGTTCCGCATCGCCTATCAGAACCGGAACCGGGGTGCTGTTCTGTATCTCGAAGATGACCCTTCTTTCAACCGAGTCCCACGGAAACCCGAGGAGAAAGAATATCAGAAGGAACGCGAAGAATATCCCCACATAGAGACGGAGAGAGATTTTTTCCGGCATTTTGATCCTGGTATTTATCTTCATCTTTTCCCCGGTCAAGATTCGCTGAAAGAAAAAGTAGACAGGCGGAACGACACATCACTCAGGTCCGGGTTGTCGAACCTGGTTTTTATCCTGAGGTCCGAGACCTTGAGCAGGGTCTTGCTTTTCTGAAAGGTATAGAGGACGTTAAGCACCCTAGGGAAAGGCACCTTGTTCATCTTTACCAGGACCGCTCTTTCCCGCTTTATCCCCTTTCCCCTGACCGACGGGTTGGTTCCTTTTATAGAAAATGAGCGGCGGTCTATGCCGTTTCTTAAAAGCACCTTCTCCGCAACCGAAATAAGGGCCTCCTTTTCCTCCTTCATCGAACCGCTGACCTTGGCCAGAAGATCCCTGGAGTAGCTGTATTCCCCCCTAATGGCCCTCATCTCGTTTAGCTCGAGTCTCATCTGGCTGACCTCGCTTCTCACGGCAGAACCCCCGGGGAAAACCGCCCTGTAGACAGAAAAGAGAATGAAGACCGCCAGGGCCGCAGTGGCTATCTTAAGGGCTCGGATGTCCCTAGGGGAGAATTCCCTCCTGTCTATGAGGCCCCTTACCCTCCGCACAAGAGGTTCGGTTCTCTGCTGAACAACTCCGAAAAACGGTTTAATCTCCCGCACCAGTCTCTGAATTAATTCCCTCATTTTCACCTGACGACCATAGATATCTCGAATTTCAGACTGTTGTTAACCGCCTTTCCGACCTGTCCCATCTTAACCTGGGTGAAACCGCCTGATTCCAGAAAGGCTTTCTCTATCGACGCTATCTCCTCGTAGGAGTCGCTCTTGCCCCATATCTTGGCCTTGCCCCCGTCTTCAATCCTTATCTCGTCAACAGAGAAACTCACATCTTTAGGAACGGCGGCGGAAACTGCCGTCAGCACCTCAAGCGGGCTGTGAGATCCTTTTACCTGCTTCAGTATGTCAAGCTTGCGGTTGATGACTTCAAGTCTCCCCCTGTAGAAAGCGACCGGGTCCTGTGTTCCAGCGGCCCCCGGAAACTCCTTCCTGAGATCAATCTCCATCTCTGAGCGTATGGAACTCATCTTGCCCCTAGCGGAAACCACCTCCGTCACGCGCCCGAAAACAACCACCAGAAGCAGGGCGGCGCAAAGAGCGACGGGAACCCGAAACTCCTTTAGCAGATCCTTGGCCATCCCCCGCGGTCTGTATCCGTCTCTCCTGAGGTTGAACCTCCCCTTTCTGCCGGAGGAGCTTCCGTAAAGCGCAAAGGCGTACGCCCTTGCGAAAAAAGGAGAGTCGTCATGGCCTAGCTGCTCTATGAAAATTCTCTTCACTTCCCGGCCGAGCAGTTCGGTGAGTTTCTTCACTACTCCCTCTACCTCGCATATCCCGCCCATAAGAACAAGGCTCTTTATCTCCTCCCCGGCCTCCCCCTCAAAGTAGCGCGCGGTGTTTCTTATCTCATCCGCTATGAAGCGGCAGCTTTCAAGAAACATGTTTCTCTTCTCCTCGTCGCTGCTTATCCGGCGCAAGTCAAGGGTATCGGCGGCAAGGAATTTCTTCATTCTCCCGACGGCATCGTCGCAGTTCCTTACCCTCCTTAACCCCCCCTCGCCAAAAAACGAGAAATTAAGGTGGTCCTGATCGGCATCTATCAGGAGAAGAGGTTTCTGTTCGTCAAGAAGATCTCCCAGAGATGAGAGCGCAACCGGGGTGAAAGTCACCTGATCCGGATCCACTCCTGACCTCTGCAGAGAACCGAGGTGTTCTTCAAACACCGCCCTCTTGAAGGCCGGAACTATGATCTCGGTTCCTTCCTGTCCCTTAACCTCGTGGTAATCGGACAGCACATCATCCCCCAATGTGAACCCGGTTGAGTTCTCAAGTTCAAAGCGGTAAATCTCCCTCAGCTTCTTCGAATCCGAGAAAGGAAACTTGAGAACCCTGAGAAGAAGCGGAGAAAAACTGATTCCGGTAACTGCCTTGGTCCCAAGGGAAATCTCATTCTGGAGAAAGGACGATGTGCCGCTGTCCCCGAGCCCTCCGGTAAGAGAAGCTTTGCGGGTTTCAGTTCCCCTGAGACCTCTTCTTATGGTTACGGTCCTGACCTTTCCGCCGGAAAAATCAACTCCGATGAATCCACCTAGCATCTTAAAGGTACGCGGGTTATTCCCTCGCCTGCCCCTCCGCCGCTTTGGCGTCAAGTTCCTTTGGCATCAAGTTCCATTGGCATTACTACGTTCACATGGCCATCCTGCTTTTCGCCTTCTGAGCAGGGAAACACGCAAACCGGGTTTTTGTGGCCGGAAAAACCGATTATCACTTCTGAAGATCCCACGGCGTCAAGAACATCCTGAAAGTAAGTGAAGTTAAAACCAAGCTTCACCTCATCCCCCGAATACTCAACCGGTATGCTCTCCTTCCCCTCGCCGGTATTAAGGTAGGCACCGAGAAGCAGGTTCCCTTCCCCGAAGACCATCTCCACAAATCTGCCCCCGCCCTTCACGTTGTCCGCGGAAAAAAGGGAAACCCTCCTGAGCGCGACCAGAAGGTTGGAGGCGTTGACTGTGACTGCGTTTTTCGTCGAGACTGGAACCACCTGCATGTAGTCCGGGAATTCGGCATCAATCACTCTGGAAACGAAAACAAGGTTTTCATCGTTCAGCTCAAAAACGAAGAAGTTTCCGCTGCTTCCGATCCTGACTTCCTTCGAGAGACGAAGGAGTCTCCTTATCTCCATAACCGCCTTTTTGGGAACCAGAATGTCCTTCGGCAGGTTAAGGTTCTCTATTTTTTCATCGACAAAGCTTAGTCTGTGACCGTCAGTGGCCACAAGCCTGAGAGTCTGCTCCCCTCTCTTCTCGAAAAACAACCCAGAGAGGCCTCTCCTCATTTCGTCGTCGGAGACGGAAAAAACCGTCTTGGATATCATCTCCTCGAGTCTCTCGGAGGAAACCTGGAAAAGATTCTCCGATGAAACCTCGGGTATCCTGGGGAAATCGTCGGCCGAAAGCCCCGCTATCTTGAAAGAACCCGAACTGGTAACAACCTCGATCCAGTTGTTCTCGGCAGCGGTAACCGAAATTTCCTCCTCTTCCTTGATCTCCCTCACGAGATCCGAAAGGATTCCCGCGGGAACCGCCATCTGGAACTCTCCTTCTGTTTCGGCATCGCAGAAAACCGTGGCCGTGTTTTCAAGATCAGTAGCTTCCAGAAACAGGCCTTTGTCCGTAGAACTAATAAGAACATGGGAGAGAATCGGCATGGTCGTTCTTTTCTCCACGACCCCTTGGATCATTCCCAGCTTCCTTGAAAAATCTCCGCCTTTGATTTTAAACATCATCTTAAGAGAAAAACCTCCGGTTTTTGAAAAAAGCTTCTTTTCTTTATTCCTTAATATGTGTAAACAGCTTCTCCATATGATAATAACTACTTTTCCCCACAAAACCACAAGCCCGGATGCTTGCCTGCTGCTATTTCTGTTATTTATAAATTTTAAACTTCTCTAGTAGCCGTAGTAGTAATTGTTGTGAAAAGGGTGAAATTAGTGAAATTCCCTGAAACATCTTGATTTTTCGGTTAAGGGCCGTGTTTATAACTTTTCTTTTTCCCAACAGATATTCACACCTTCTCCTTTTGTTCGTTCCGTACCTGTGAGGAAACAAGGGTTCTTGAACACTGTTTTCAGTTTTCTATGACAGGCCGTCTTCTGGCTGGTTCAGGATGTGATGAACTTCTCTAGGGTGGTTGAGAGCGCCGTGACGGCGTTTGATACCGAAGCATCTCTTCCGACCTTTTTCTCAACGTTTTTTACTGCGTGGACCACCGTGGAGTGGTTTTTCCCTCCGAACTTGCTTCCTATTTCCGGGAATGATGAAGAAGTGTATTTTCTCGAAAGGAACATCGCTATCTGTCTGGGTTCTGAAACCTTTTTCTGCTTCTGGTTGGATTTCAGTTCTTTTACGGTAAGGTCAAAGAAGGAGCTCACCTCCTTCTGGATGAGGTCTATGGTTATTATTTTTGGGGCCTCTTTTTTTACCAGGTTGCTGAGGAGCTGCTTTGCCAGCTCGAGGGTTATTCTCTCTCTGAACATCTTGGAGTAGGCAAAGAGCTTGTTCACCGAACCTTCAAGCTCCCTTATGTTGGAGAGGACGTTCTGGGCCACGAAAGAAGCAACGTCGGCCGGGATATCGATTTTTTCCTCCTCGGCCTTTCTCTCTATGATTGCTATCTTGGTCTCAACTTCCGGCGGCTGTATATCGGCCGTAAGACCCCACTCGAACCTGGATTTCAGGCGCTCCTCGAAGTTCTTCATCACGCCGGGCGGCTTGTCGCTCGTTATAACTATCTGCTTTTTCGCGGTGTAGAGGGAGTTAAACGTGTGAAAGAACTCCTCCTGCGTGCTGTCCTTGCCGGCGATGAACTGTATGTCGTCTATCAGCAGGACATCGCAGTTCAGCCTGTAGAGGTTCCTGAACTTGTCCATAGAACCCGTCTTTATGCTCTGCACCACCCCGTTTGTGAAGTGCTCGGCCGAGATGCAGAAGGTATTCAGGCGGGTCCCGTACTTTTTGAGTATGTGGTTCCCGATGGAGTGGAGGAGGTGAGTTTTCCCGAGGCCCACCCCGCTGTGTATGAAAAGAGGGTTGTAGGCCATTCCCGGGTTCTCCGCTATGGCGTATGAGGCTGCGTGGGCGAACTGGTTGCTGGGCCCGACGACAAAACTGTCAAACGTGTTGGATGAACTGAAAAAGCTCGCTGTCTGGGGACCATGAGGTTCTGTGATTCCCCCGTTGTCCGGGACCCTGTCTTTTTTTTTGCTTTCCCGGGCAGCGGAGTTCTCTTCTCCCGCGTCTATGGTTACTTGGAAGCCTTCTTTTCCGTAGATGTTGCGGGCAGCGTCGTTTATCAGCTGCAGGTAATGGTTTCTTACCCAGAGGGCCTGGAAGTGGGTTTTCGCCTCAAGCGTGACCATCTTCCCCTCGATTTTTGCGACTTTTATGGAAAACAGCCAGGAGGGGGGAAAATAAAGGTCTTTCTTGACGCCCTCGAGAACGGCGTCCCAGTCAAACTCTGTTTTTTGTTGCGATTTGTAGTTTTCAGCAGTCAGGTTGTCGTGCGCAACTTCCTCTGTCTTTTTCAACAGCTCTTCTCCTGAAAAACAAAGAACAACTCTAAAAATGATGCTTCAGAAAATATCCCGACCCACCCTTCGGAAAGTGGAATTTAATTCTAATTACATCGGTTTTTAGTGTCAAGAAAAAACAGTTTTCCACCCACCCGAAACCCCGCTTTCGTGCCTGTATACAGGGGAGAAAAAATTTTTCAGACGCGCCGGCCCGATTGACACGCGACCGCGTTTACAATACAATTTCTAACTGCAAATGGGAGAAGAAGACGCCTTGAGATTTTTGGCCGACAGGTTCAAGGCTACTCAGAAAGAAGTTTTGACGGGGATAGGGGACGATTCCGCTGTTGTAAAAATCAGAGATAAAGCATGCCTTGTCGCCTCGACGGACACCCTCGTCGAAGGCGTTCACTTCCGCTTGGGAACCCAGACCCCGAGGCAGCTCGGCAGGAAGGCGGTCTGCGTCGCCGTAAGCGACATAGGGGCGATGGGAGCGGTGCCGAGATATCTTCTTTGCTCCCTCGGCTGTCGGGGCGCTGACTCAATAGAGTTCATAGAGGATCTCTCGGAAGGAGTGGGAGCGGGCTGCCGGGAGTTTGATGTCTGCCTTATAGGGGGGAATCTCTCGGAATCCCAAACCGTTTTCATAAACATGACGGCGCTTGGGGAGGTGTCGAGCGACGATATAGTCCTGCGCTCCGGGGCTTCTGAGGGAGACGACATATACGTGACCGGAACCTTGGGGGATTCCGCTCTGGGCCTGAGGGCCCTCTCGGGTGATTGCGGGATTGACGGATGCGAGGGCGCTGTTTCAAGACACATCGAGCCCGCGCCGCGTCTCCAGGTTGGCAGGATGGTCGCGAAACGCGGGATAGCCTCTTCGATGATAGACGTAAGCGACGGGCTTTTCTGCGACCTTGAGAAGCTGACTTCCGAGCACGGACTGGGGGCCGAAGTAACCCTCGGGAGCCTTCCGCTTTCCCCCGGTTTTCTTTCCCTCTGCGGCAGGTTCTCGGAGGACGGCTACCGCCTCGCGCTATCCGGCGGGGAGGACTACGAGCTTCTTTTCACCTCTTCTTCGCAGAACCGCGCCTCGATAGAGGAGGTTTCGCGCCTCTGCGGGATTGCCATCTCGAAAATCGGTTCTGTTACCGCCGGGCGGAAAATAAGGCTTTTCGACGAGGGGGGAGAGGAGGTTTTTTACGATACCGCTGGGTTTGAGCACTTCTGCTGATTCATCCACGGGGGTAAAATTTTTTGGGCGAAAATTTCATTCTGATTCTTTTTCTGCTGTGCTGCTCCGCGTTTTTCTGCTTCAGCGAAGGGGCGCTTTTCTCCCTAAGCCGTCCGCAGAGAGACAGCATATCTAAGCAGGGAGGCAGGGTTTCTGTGGCCATAGGGAAGCTCCTTTCCAATTCCCACAAGCTAATCACCACGGTTCTTCTGGCCGACGAGGTATTCAACATAGCCTACTCAAGCGTGATAGGTCTCACGGCGAGAGAATATCTTCAGGACACCCCCGAGCGGACAGTGGCCCTCATATCCCTGGCCATAGCCTCTCCCACGCTCCTCGTGTTCGGCGAGATCGTTCCCAAAACAGCCGGGGTTAAGTTCCCGAGGACGATCTCGAAAGCGGTTGCCCTTCCCCTCTATTTCTTCCACGTCGCGGTCACCCCGATCAGGTGGGCGACCCTGTTTGTCTCCGGTTTTTTCATAAGGGCCTTCGGGGCGGGCCTGGGACACCGCGCGCAGGGAAACGAAATTTCCTCCGACGAGCTTGAAGTCCTGGTGGGGATGGGGAGGGACGAGGGGGTGCTCAACGAGGTTGAAAAACACCTTGCCGACGGCTTTTTCAAGCTTGAGGACCTGCCTGCCCACAGGATAATGACTCCCGCCATCGACTGCTTCACGCTTCCCCACGATATTGAGGTCAAAAAGGCCGTGGGACGGGTCCGCCAGATGGGCCGCTCCCGGGTCCCTGTTTACGAGGAGGAGAAGGACAACATAACGGGCGTTCTCTACGGCAAGGATCTTCTTAAGTGGAATTTTACCGAGCATAACCTCGCGGCCACCGTGAGCGAGTGCCTGAGGAAGCCTTATTTCATCCCCCGCTCCAAGCCCGCGGGGGCGCTTCTGCGAGAGCTCCAGACGCACAGGATTCACATAGCGATAGTTGTCGACGAGTACGGAAGGTTCGACGGGCTGGTGACCATGGAGGACATACTGGAGGAGCTTTTCGGGGAGATAGAGGACGAGAGGTCGGTGCCCGGAAAGGTCGCTCCCGCGGTCCGCGGGGGAGCGATCACGATTTCCGGGGGAATGAAGATAGAGGAATTCAACGACGACTACCTTTTCTCGGTCGCGCGCTCGGCGGGGCTTGAGAATCTGGGGGACATTCTGGAGGAAGCCGTGATCCCGCTTCGGATGGAAAACGAGACCATGGGCGGTTTCGTATTCGATCTTTTCGGGAGGCTGCCCGCCGAAGGGGAAAAAACAGGATTCGGCGGACTGGTTTTCACGGTAAAGAGCAGGGAAGGGAAAAGGATTTCCGAGATAAGGGTCGACGTTAAGAGGGAGGCGCGCGGCGATGTCAATTGAGCTAGTGGTCATTCTTGTTTTGCTGTTTCTGCTTCTGCAGGCGTTTTTCGCCGGTTCGGAAATAGCCCTCATCTCATGCGACAAGATAAAGATGAGATCCCTTGCCGAGGAAGGCTCCGCCGCCGCGGGGCTCGTTCTTGATGCCCACTCGAAGATCGAAAGCTTCATCGGTACTACCCTCATAGGGGTTAACCTTTCTCTCATAATAAACACCCTGATGCTTACCTTTTATTTCGAGGAGACCGTCGGGCAGCGAAGCGGCCTCTACACGGTGGCCGTGCTCTCCCCGCTCATCGTCGTTTTCGGCCAGGTGGTTCCGAAGGCGGTCTTCGAGAGCAAGCGGGACTCCATAGTGCTCTGGATCATATATCCGCTCTGGGTTTTCTCCAAGCTTTTCTACCCGGTGCTTTTCTTCGTCAATCTTTTCACCCGGGGGATATTGAGCCGCCCGGGCAAGAACATGAGTTCCATAACCCGCGAGGAGCTCGAGGACGTGATGGAGGAGGACGAGAACAAGCCGAGCTCGGACTACAAAAGAAGGGTTCTTCGCAGGATTTTCGGGTACTCCGAGACCACGGTCGGAGAGATAATGATCCCGCTCGTCAGGGTGGACGCGCTTGAGAGAAGGTCCACTCTTCGCGACGTAAAGAGGCTCATAGCGGAGAAAAGCCACTCGAGAATTCCGATTTTCAGCGACCGGGTCGACAACATAACCGGCATACTCAATTCGTTTTACGTTCTCGGCGAGCAGGACCTTGACAAAAACGTTGAGCAGTACGCCCTTACTCCTTTCTACGTTCCGGAATCAAAGCTCGTGAACGAGCTTATGGAAGAGATGAAGGGGGGACGCGCGGGAATGGCCGTCGTGGTTGACGAGTACGGGGGATCGGTCGGAATCATAACTCTTGAGGACATAATTGAGGAGGTGGTTGGGGAGATAGAGGACGAGTACGACACCGGAGAGACCCCGTGGAGGAGGATCGGTGCCGGACAGTATCTAATAGATCCCACCGTCGAGATAGAGAGGCTTAACGACGGCCTCGGTCTCGCCATTCCGGAGGGCGAGGATTATGAGACGCTGGCAGGATTCCTTCTTTACACGCACGGGTCGATTCCCGCTCCCGGAACCGTGATAGTTTTCGGGAGAAAAACCTTCACCGTGGTTTCTTCAACCCCGAGGATGATAAGCGAGGTTCACCTTCGGACGCCGAGTTCGGTAAAATAATCGCGGAGAGTGTTGACCATTGAACCGGAAAAGCATTTCCAAATTCAGTTTTGTCTCTTGCGCCGTCTTTGCTCCACGGGGGGCTTCTGATTGAGCGCCGGCAACGCAAGGGTGTGCTTCGTTATCCCCACGTACAACGAGGCCCTTAACATCACTTCGCTGCTCGGGAGGCTTACGCAGCTCTACGGTGATGCGGGTACGGAGTTTCTTGTTGTCGACGACGAGAGTCCCGACGGTACGGCGCGTCTTGTCAGGGAGTTTGCTTCCACGGCGGAGGGACGCGTTCATCTGCTCGAGGGAAAGCGGCGCGGCCTCGGGGACGCTTACGTGCGCGGAATCACCCACGCGATGGATGTTCTCGGCGCCGAAGTCGTGGTGCAGATGGATGCTGACTTTTCGCACGACCCGGCCGACGCTGGAAAGCTGCTTCAGCGAATCGCGGACGGGGCTGACGTGGCCGTCGGGAGTCGCTACGTTGAAGGAGGTTCCCTTGATGAGCGCTGGCACCTGAGACGGCGGCTTCTTTCGCGGTGGGGAAACCGGCTGGCCAGATGGGTCGGCGGCCTGAGAGGGGTTTCCGACTGCACTGCGGGGTTTAAGGCCATAAGGACGGAAAAGCTCAGGGCTGCGAGATTGCAGGATGTCCGGGCGAAGGGATATGTGTTTCAGGTTGAGCTTCTGCACCGTCTGATCCGCTGCGGGGCGCGCGTGGTCGAGGAGCCTATTCATTTCCGCGACCGAGAGCGCGGAGAAACGAAGCTTGGTGTGGCAAACATGATGGAGTTTCTGCTCAGTATTCTCTGGATTCGCCTGAGAAGCCATCTTACCTTCGTTAAGTTCTGCGTTACCGGTTTTTGCGGGGCGGCTGTCAATCTGGTTTCTTTCTACCTTATGCTCAGGCTTGGTATTCACAAGTTTGTAGCTTCGCCCGCGGCGATAATGATTTCCCTTTTTTCGAACTTCATGATGAATAACTACTGGACTTTCGGCGACCGCGTCATGATCGGGCGTGAATCAGTAAGGGGAGTTAAGTTCGCTGCGGTTTCCCTGATAACTCTTTTGCTCAGCTACTCGGTCTTTGTCGCCCTATCGACGCTGTTTCCTTGGGTTTTCCCCGTGTTTCTCCAGGCCTGCGGGATTGCTCCGGGCGCTTTGCTTAACTACTACCTGAATTCCCGCTGGACGTTTCGCGGGGCGGACCGCAAGGGATAAATGCAGGTTTCAGGAGGCTGTATATCTCTTGGCTACAATGACGACTGGAGAGAAAAAAAGGAGAAAGAAGGCTGCCCAACAGGCTGCACGGAACGGCTCGGGGTCTCCCGGGACTTCACGTACCCAACCGCCCCCCGGGGTGACGGTTGCGGGTCTTCGGGTTTCGCGTCGGGACGCTTTTTACCTGCTGGCTCTCTTTTTGCTCGTAGCCGTCATTTATTTTCCCGCTACCCGGGCGGGATTCGTCTGGGACGATTCCATAATGAGGGATCTCGGGGCCGTTTCGACCTGGCGAGGAATCTGGGAACTCTGGTTTGATCCCGCAAGCGCCTACACGCAGGGAGACAGGTGGCGGGAGGGGCATTACTGGCCGCTTCTTTACACTACCTTCTGGATTGAGCATAAGCTCTGGGGGTTTTCCCCGGCGGGCTATCACGTAGTCAATATTCTGATTCACTTCGCAAACACGGTTCTGCTCTGGCGCCTGCTCGCGCGCCTTGCCGTTCCCGGCGCGTGGTTCGCGGCCGCGGTGTTCGCCGCGCACCCGCTGCACGCGGAATCCGTCGCGTGGATAATGGCGAGGAAGGATATGCTGGCGACCCTGTTTTGTCTCGTCGCGCTTGCGATGTGGCTTCGCTTTGTCGAGTCCCGAAGGCGGGGACACTACGCCGGATCGCTTTTTCTGTTCGCGGCCGCAATGCTCTGCAAGTCGGTCGTGGTTGTCTTTCCCGCGACTTTGCTGATACTGCAGTGGTACAGGGGGGGCAGCGTCACCAGGAAGCACCTGTTGCGGACGGCGCCGTTTTTTCTCGTCGGGCTTTCCATGGCGGTTGCCGACATGCTGTTTTACCAGAATGTGCAGCCCGTCTCCCTTGGGTACTCGGTGCCGGAGAGGGTGCTTATAGCGGCGCGCGCCCTCTGGTTCTACGCGGAGAAACTGTTTCTGCCCGTGGATTTGGCGGTTATATACCCTCACTGGGACGTCAGCGTCACGAACCTTCTGGGATGGCTGTACGTCATTGCGGCGGTCGCCGTGGCCGCCGCGCTCTGGCTGTTGCGGGGCAGAATCGGGCGGGGTACTCTTGCCTGCGCCCTGTTCTTCGCGGTCACGCTCTCTCCGGCCCTCGGTTTTGTTGACTACGGGTACATGCGGTACTCGTTTGTCGCTGACCGCTATCAGTACCTCGCGGGTATCGGCGTAATAGTCCTTTTTGCCGCGGCCGCCACGTATGGTTCTCGGAGACTGCGCGGTTCTCTTAGAAATATGACCGGGGGCGCGGCCCTCGCCCTGCTTGCGTTGCTCGGCGTTGCGACATGGAATCAGGCTGGCGTTTTCAAGGATGATGTTACCTTGTTCAGGCACGTTGTTTCTCTTAACCCCAAGGCTTATACGGCCCACATGAATCTTGCCTACGCGCTGCTTCACAGCGAGGGGCCGTCGGAAGAGGCCCTTGCCGCCGCCCGCGAGGCCGTGAGGAAGCGCCCCCTTTATTACAGCTCCCATAACGTTCTGGGAGCGGCACTTTCGGGGCTTGACCGCCACGGAGAAGCCGAGAAGCATCTGCGCGGGGCCATTGAACTAAATCCCCGCTACGCGCCGGCGTTTTTGAACCTCGGGGAAAGCTTCAGGAGGCGGGGGCGCTACAATGATGCGCTTGAAGCCTACCTTGCCGCGCTAAGAATAGATCCGGACTACCCCCTGCCCTATGTCGGCATGGGTTATGTGCTTTTCGAGCTCAAGCGATACGAAGAGGCGGTTTCAAGCACGAAACGGGCCCTTTCCCTGAATCCCGGCCTTCCTATGGCTCCCAGGCTTTACATCCTCATAGGGCAGTCACTGCGGAAGATGGGACGGGATGAAGAGGCGAAAAGGTATCTTCGGCGCGCCGGGGAACTTGCCCCGTCGCAGAAGTGAGAAGCGAGATGCCGGGTCAGTGAAGAAGCTGTTCCCGCAGAAGCTCTTTCGCTATCAGTTTTCTGTATGATTCAAGAGGCTGGATCCCGTGTATTCTGAGTTCTCCGAGGTAAAGGGTGGGGACGCCGAGGACCAGATTCTCCCGGGCCCTTTCCATGTTCTTTTCTATCTTCTCTGAAAAGAACCTCCCCCGAAGGGACTCTGAGAGTTCTTCGGCACTGAGACCCGCCCTCTCTCCCGCCTCGAGAACGGTTTTTAAAAGACCTATGTTCTTACCCTCTCTGAAATAGGCCGTGTAGCAGGCTTTGTGAAATTCCATGAACCTGTTTTTCTCCTTCGCAAACTCAGCCCCCTCAAGACAGAGCCTCGAGTTGGTTACGAACCCCGGAAGCTTTATCTCCGCCCCCGCCTCGGCGGCCACGTTCTCAAGGGTCTCGGAGATACGGACGATCCTCTCCGTTTTCTTCCGCCTTTTCCCTTCGGCCGGGTATTCGGGATGAATCTCGACGCCGAGCCACTCCGCCCCGAGGCCGAACTCCCTTGCGAGGTCGGCTACCCTTTCGGTGGCAAGAAAGCAGAAGGGGCAGATGTAGTCGTAGTAGAGAAATATCTTCATGTTCTTAATGCAGGGTACCCGAGCGCGGTTTTTTCGGAAAGAAAAAGAGTTCTAGCAGGGTCAGGTCTTTTTGTGCTCTTGGGCCGCGGCATCTGGTCGGCGACGGGAATTTCACTCCCGGGAAAAAGCGGCAGGCCGAATCATATATTGAACTTCGCGGTCAGGAACAATGTGCGTCCCAGGATCGAATCCAGATACAGTATGTGATCCTCATCGGAACCGGGGCGGGACTGGCCCTCATTGCCGATATTCAGAACGCCTCCCGTGAGTTCGAACCAGTTAAAGCCGAAAGCGTTTCTCCAGCTAAGCGCGATATCGTGTCCCACCCACCTTCTGAAGGTTTTGGTGTCGGTTTCGTTCCGGAAGGACGTAACCGCGTGAGTGCTCCACTGCGCTGTCAGGTCGTTGCGGTCTGCGCGGAGCAGAAAGTGAATATGGTTGCGCGGAATATCTCCGGGCTGCGTCTCCACTCCCACGCGTCTTTCGTAATTCGTTATCCTGATCCAGTTGGCGTTGAGCATGAAATTCGCCAGGTCGGTTTTCAGGTCGCCGCCGAGTCGGGTCGTGAACCCGTCCATATCAGTCTCTCCGCTGTTTGTCAGCGGGTTGCGGATTTCTGCTAATCGACCGTCGGAACGCGTCACGCTCAGTCCCGGATACTCGCTAAGCCTCCCGTTTCTCTCCAGGCTGACGACGAACTGCGTGTTCAAAGTGGCTGGTGTTTCCTGAAGACGAAGGCGGAACCAGTCGAAGTCGGCTGAGAGCGGACCCCAGCCCGCGGAGACACCGGCGCCGAAGCTTTCCGCCTCGTCCGGTTCCAGTTCCGGGTTGCCGTCTGTGACCACCCGTACCTGATCCCTGGAACAGTCCGGAGTCGGCGTGTCAGCGTCGCATACGTACGGGTAATAGACAAATTCCTCTGCATGCAGGGCTGCAAGCCCGGGCGCGTGCGCTCCCCCGCTCCATGACGCGCGCAACGCGATATTGGGTATTACGCGGTAAAGCGTCGCTATCCTGTGCGAGAACGCTCCCCCGACATCGTCAAAATCATCGTGGCGGACGGCGAACGACACGTCCACTGTCTCTCCCAAAGGCACCAGAATGTCGCCGAAAGCTGACAGGCGCCGCCGATCACCCATTAGCGACGACGAAGATCCCCCCAGGACGTCATCCGCGTTAACCGGCTCACCGCGAAGATTAAAGTATTCTCTGGAATTGCTTGTCTCTACTTTAGCGACCTGCAGACCGGCGCTCCAGAGGAGCTTGTTGCCCATGAGCTCAAGCAGCGGGCCGTCAAGGGCCACCCCCGCCTCAAGGTGTTCGTCTTTGTATTTGGACTCGCTCCGCACGCTGCTTTCCCTGATTACGGCCCTGTGCTCTTCGGCTTCGGAAAGCGGATTCTGGATGTCGTAATCTCCGCTATGAATAGCGGCGTTTATTACGGGTTCATTAATGAACGTATTGCCATCTACGCCATAGTCATAGCGGTTATAGTGAACATAGCCGTCATATTTTATGTTGTTTTTAATGTCCCCTCGCAGCCCCAGCGCAATGTCATATTCTTCAAGGTCCGAAACCCACTGGCGGTTGCCGTGTCCCAGAAAACGGTGGCCTACCGTGATGCTTTCGGGGAAATTGCTTTCGTCAAGACCCTCAAAGTTTCCACTTTCAATGAGGCTGTTTCTCAGCGCCTCGTCCGGCGCGAGGGAGAAAACATTCGGATCCGGCGCCCACAGGTTCCTTAGTTCTTCTCTGGTTACGCGTCCCTCAACATATATATCGGCCGCGTCGCCTGCAGGATAACTGAAATTCATAAACGCGTGGTCATTCTGCCTGCGATCCAGATGCCACGCGATATCCGCGTAGGCAAACCCGCAGACGGTGCCGAAAAATCCGCCCGGGGGGTCCGTGAGCCCTCCCGTATACACGCTTTCATCGCAGTCGCCCAGCGGCCCCGAGACCCGTCCTCCGTCGTTTTTTACCAGGAAAACCGTGTTGCCGAGAGATGACACTCCTTCGGTGTCGGCGAAGGAACCTCCGGCTTGATATCTGGCACGGCTGTAATCCCGGTCGATGTCGCGTACCTCGTCCCGCCGGAAGATATCCGCCCCGACAGTAAGATTTCCCTCTCCGACGCTTGCGCCCCAGAGAACGCTCAGGTGTTCGGAACCGGCGCCCTCACCGCGGGGGCGCCCGGCGTTTAGCTGGATATCAAGGCCTTCATAGTTTTTCTTGAGAACGATGTTTACGGTGCCGCCGATAGCTTTCCCGCCATGCAGAGCGCTTGTGCTGTCAGCGAAGATTTCAATGCGTTCAACAGCCGCGAGCGGAATGGTGTCCGTGTCAACCCCGGCGTCTGAGATCCGCCGCCCGTTAATCAGGATCAGGGCGCGACCCCTTCCAAGAACAAACGGCCTTTGGAGACCGAAACTGTTGAAAGCCGACCGATTCAGCAGGTCCCTTATCCTTTTTACGCCTGAGAGCTCAATGTCCCGCCGGGTGATAACTTTCACGGGGTGCAGACTGCCGGACATCGCTTCGGAATACGGCCGGTTACCGACAAGGTTCCCTTCCCTTGCGGATGCGTCCCAAGCCATGGAGTGGCCCGTTGCCAGGACAAGCAGTGCGAGAATAATATTCCAGGGCGCAGCTTGGCTGACTGCCTCATAAAATTTATGAATCATTTTTTATTACTCCTTATTTATCGCTTGAGTTTCCGGCACTCGTCTGCAACGTTATCGGGGTATGTCTTAATTCCATTTCAAAACTAACCGGTTATTATCAACTAGCAAAGAATAAAAGCTCGAAGCTCACAGGAATTTGTATCTTGATAGCTATTATAGAGAGGGATTTTAAATCATGAAAAAAGTCGCGGCACCCGCCCTGTTTTTCCTCTGTGTGTTCATATTAGTTTTTTCCGCCGCCCCGCCCGCTTCCACTCATGAGATGTATGGAACAACTGCCAAGGAGGCAAGTGACGCGAATATGGGGAGCGATGATCAGGAAGCCGAGAGGGCGGTGAAGGATTTCGTACTGCACGTAAAAGAACACCGGGCGCGGATCATGAGCGAAGACGCTCAAGTAGAATTCCGCAACGCCTTGAGAAACAGTAACGGGATATGGAGACAAGGCGACATGTACGTGATTACCGTTAATAAAGTAGGCGGCGGGGAACAAACCGGCACTTCTGTTCAGTCAGGCGACATCGTGTTTTTTCATGGGAAGTATCCTGGGGCCCTGAGCGGGTCCTTGAGAAATATCCCGATTTTCCTGGAACTGATCGAGAAGGTGGAAGGAGCGAACGGGGAGGCGGTCTGCGTGCAGGACGGCACCGGGGAACATGGCAGCCATATCTGCGCCGTTGAAGATTCGCATATGACCCCGCCCGGGTCCCGCAATTCCTTTATACAGCTTGCCGGCTTTAATCATGAACGGGATGACGTGGATCATTCCAAGGCGGAAGCCGCGTGTCCTCGGTTCACTCGCGATGAACTTGAGATGAGTGGATGGCTAAGCGCCGATATGGTGGGAGCGAATGACGAGGAGAGCCTGGTGCGTTACCTCAAAGGGGTGGAGGCGCACATTGCTGAAGAGTTTGCCAAGGTTCCCGGGCGGCAGTCGGGCAATGACGCGCAGGGAAGGCTTCCGCTCCTGAGAATGATTCAGCTTATGCCGTGCTGGAGGATGTGGCCCTGGGAATCGGGCTCCATATATTTCTATATAGTCACCGGTACGGATAGAATGTACGGGATTTTTAACGGGAATTCCCCGCAGCTTCAGGACAGGTCGCTACGCCTTGTGGACGATAACGGAGTTGAGGTCGCCAAACGCATTCTGGAGGAGGTGGACAGGCAAGACGATACCCCGGGAGAGGGTTTCCTCACTTACCTCTGGGAAGATCCGAGCTTTCCGGGCGACGAGGTGGTCTGCGAGGAGACGGGATCTGCTTCGGGACCGTCCCCGGAGGATGAAGATGTGTTTTGTGAGGAGGTGGGTACCCCTATTCCCGGCAGGTCCCCCGGCACGTCGGTCAAGATCGGGTACTTCATACGTACAGATTTCGGCATAGAAGGGGGTACGGAGTATGTTCTCGGGTCCGGTATTTATCCAAGGTCTGGACAGGGTGGCAGCGACGGTGGAGGATGCGCGGTTGCTTCCGGGAGCGGAAACGAGCTTGAAGCTGCGGTTTTTAACCTGTTTTTGATTACCGTAGCGCTGTTTCTGGCGATCTCTGGGAAAAGGCGAGCCTGAGAGGGCGCGCCGCTTGGAAGCGGAACCGTGGATTTTTTGCCGCGCGGAGTCAGGTACTGCCTCTTTTTCAAAAGAACAAGGAACAGCCTTGTTGCCGCTTCGGATGTCTTTTCGCTCAGCAAACGCCGACACCGGAGTTCTCAGCCCGGCTTGATTAACCCCCCTGGATTCAATATAATCTAAATGCCTTTTTCCATGTCTTGCTCAGGAGAAACCAGATGGATCCCAAATCCGTGATAATGCTTCTGCTGCTTATAGCGGCCTTCGGTTTTTTCGCCTACAACATCCGCCTTCTCTTAAGGCTTGTCACTCTCGGCAGAAAGGAAGACAACAGATTTGACAATATTCCCGAGAGGATAAGGAAGGTCATCGTCTACGTGTTCGGCCAGAGAAGGCTTTTCAAGTACCGTTTCGCCGGCATAGAACACGCCATGATCTTCTGGGGCTTCGTCATAATAACGGTGGGGACGGTGGAGATACTGATAAGCGGCGTTGTTCCAGGATTTCATTTCTTCCCTGGATCCATGGGGAAAGTCTACGAGATGGTTCTTGACATAGTGCAGGCCCTGGTTCTTGTGGCCATAGGTATGGGCATAATAAACAGGCTCACCATAGGGAGAAGAAGGGAGGTTAACGGGCCCGACGCAGTCGTGATACTGGGTCTTATATTCGGCCTCATGATCACCGCCTTTCTCACCACGGGGGCGAGGATAGCGCTTGCCGAGACGAGTCCCGCGATGCTGCCGGTGTCCGGGGCTTTTTCCGGGCTCTACGAAGGCATGAGCACCGGGAGCACCTTTTTCTGGAAGGAGTTTTTCTGGTGGTTTCACATCCTGATAGTGCTTGCCTTTCTCAATTACCTTCCCTACTCCAAGCACAGCCACGTCCTGACGGCCGTTTTCAATGTCTTTTTCCAGAGCCTGAAGCCCCGAGGGCAGCTCTCGAAGCTCGATTTCGAGGACATCCCCGAAGACCTTGATCACTTCGGCTCCTCGAAGATAGCCGATTTCAGCTGGAAGGACGTACTTGACGCCTATACCTGCACCGAGTGCGGAAGATGCACGGATAACTGCCCGGCGTGGAACACCGAGAAGGTGCTCTCTCCGAGGGACATCGTCGTTAAGCTTCGCCACTACGTCTCAAGCGAAGGGAAGGAGATACTCGCCGGAAAACCCCAGGAAGAGCAGCCCGATCTTCCCGACACCGAGTGGGTGACGCCCGAGGAGCTCTGGGCGTGCACCACGTGCAACGCATGCGTTGAGCAGTGCCCGCTTTTCATTGACCAGATGGGCAAGATAATGGACATGAGAAGGTTCCTTACCCTTGAGGGCCGCATGAGCGGAACCGCCACGAGGACCCTTCAGAAGCTTCAGAACAACGGAAACCCCTGGGGATTTCCTGAGGCCGACCGCGGCGTCTGGCTTTCCGAGATGGAAATTCCCATCCTCGGAGTCTCGGCCGAGGACGCAAGCGAATTTGACGTGATTTACTGGACCGGATGCTTCGGGGGCTACGACCCGAGGGGTCAGGAAGTCTCAAGGGCGATAGTGACCCTGCTTAAGATTGCGGGGGTTAATTTCGCCGTCATGGGCCCCGCGGAGACCTGCACGGGCGATCCTGCGAGAAGGCTCGGAGAGGAGGCCCTCTACCAGATGCTCGCCGTGCAGAACATAGAGACTCTCAATGAACTCAAGGTGAAGAAGATTCTCGCAAACTGCCCCCACTGCTTCAACACCATGAAGAACGAGTACCCGCAGTTCGGCGGGCACTACGAGGTCGTCCACCACACCGATTTTCTCCTGCAGCTCATCCAGGAGGGCAGGCTTAACCCCGACGCCCCGATCGAGGAGAAGATAACATACCACGATTCCTGCTACATCGGCCGCTACAACAACGTCTACGATTCTCCAAGAGAGATACTGAAAAGCATTCCGGGGATCGATCTGGTGGAGATGAAGAGGAACAGGACAAAGAGCTTCTGCTGCGGAGCCGGAGGCGGAAAGATATGGATGGAGGAGGAGGCTCCCAGGGTTAACTGGAACCGCTTCGAGGAGGCCGCGGAAATTAACCCCGACACCCTGGCGACGGCGTGCTACTTCTGCAACACGATGTTTGACGACGCCGCGCGATTCAAGGGCAAGGAGGAGGACATCGGCATCCAGGACATAGCCGAAATCCTTAACCGCTCGGTTAAAGCCGATGCGCCTCCCCCGTCGTAAGCGCGTTCCCAAGTGCTCGACGGGCTTTGAGTCTCAAAGGGAGGAGGCGCGATGAAGCTTCACAGACCAAAGTCCCTTTTGATAGACTCGGGCGCAGGATGGTTTGATTCAGGTTCCTCTGCCACGGCCGGGATTTTCGGCGACCCTGCCCTTACCCTCTGCTTCTCAAATAACGGGACCAAAGTGTTTTCCCGCTCCGGCGAGGAGAGTTTCTCAGAAGACCCTCTCTGTTTGGTTGAGAAACTGGCTGCCGAGGGATACACGGCTCTCGGCTACATAAGCTATGACTACCTGAGCTACACGACTTCCGGGGTTGCGACCTCGGATGCAAAGCAGAGGGAGAAGCTCCCTTTACTTTTTTTTCATTTTTACGAAAAAGACAGTTTTTACACAGCCCCCTGGGAAGAAGTTCTCTCCGCCTTCCCGCAGCAGAGGACAGGTCCCGGGCCCCTTCCCCGCTCGAACATTGAAAGGGAAGAATACGCCCGGAAGATTTCGGCGATAAAGGAGCATATAGCGGCGGGAGACGTTTATCAGGTGAACCTTTCGCGAAAGTTCCGCTTCAAGCCTCTGGGTGAGCCGCTTTCGTGGTTTCTGGATTTTTACCGCGCCCAGCCCGTTCCCTTCGCCGCCTTTATCGATTTTCTGGATTTTGAGCTTGTAAGCGGCTCCATGGAGCTTTTTCTCAAGAGAAGGGGTGACAGTATTATCACGAGACCCATAAAAGGGACCGTCCGCAGGGACCCCGACCCGCGACGCGACAGGGAACTTGCCGAGACACTAGGAAAAAAACCCAAGGAACGGGCCGAGAATCTCATGATAGTTGATCTCATGAGAAACGACCTCGGGAGAATATGCGGGTACGGTTCTATAGGAGTAAGGGAGCTTTTTTCCGTTCGCCGCTACAGTACGCTTTTCCAGATGGAGTCCGAAATCGAGGGGCGCCTTCGCCCGGGAGTCGGACTCTCTCAAATAATTGCCAGCACTTTTCCCCCCGGATCCGTTACCGGGGCCCCGAAAAGGGAAGCTATCCGCATAATAGACAGCCTTGAGCCCCATGAGAGAGGCCCTTACTGCGGAGCGATCTGCCTGTTCTCTCCGAGCGGAGACTTTACCATGAGCGTTGCGATCCGCACTGGGGTGAACAGTTCCGAGGGGGCGGATTTCTGGTTCGGAGGCGGAATTGTGTGGGATTCGAAAACGGACGACGAATACGGGGAGACGGAACTCAAGGCGAAGGCCCTCACGTCAATCGCATCCCGTCAGGTGCTATAATCATTGGATATGGAGGAACTTTTCTTTCTCGACGGAAAAAGGCTTGAGGATGTGCCCGCGCTTCGCGCTCTTTTTTACGGAGAAGGGGTTTTCGAGAGCTTCAGGTGGAAGGGGTCCCCGCCTGTTTTCCTCTCTAGGCATCTTGAGAGAATGAGAAAGGGAGCCTGTTTTCTCGGCATTCCGTTCCACCCGGAATCCCAAGTGAGGCTCAGAATCGAGGATGCCGTGGGAGCGTCCCCCGGGGGCGACCTGCACGTAAAAGCTTGTCTTCTCGCCCAAGGGGACGCGGTTTATCACTCACGGCCCCGGGCGGCTTCGCTTCTTGTGTCCGTAAAGCCTCGCGCGCAGAGCCCGGATGCCCTCTCTCTCTGGGTCTGCAGCGAGAGGAGACCCCCGCAGAGCAGTCTTTTTTCGCACAAGACGCTTAACTATCTGGGAAATGTTGTGGCGAAAAGAGAGGCCGTTGAGAGGGGTTTTGACGAAGCCCTTTTTCTCGATACCGACGGCAGGGTGGCCGAGACCTCGTGCCACAATGTTTTCTGGGCCAGAGGGAAAAGGCTTTTCACTCCGTCTTCAGAGTGCCCTGTTTTGCCTGGGGTGACCAGGGAAATCGTTTTGCGTTCGGCCGAGGGGATTGGCTATGAGCCCGTCTGCGGGAATTTTCCCCTTGAGGAGCTTCTGTCAAGCGATTACGCTTTTCTTACCAACGCTGTTGCGGGTATTGTTTATGTAAGCGGGGTGGGCGGCGACGCGATGCCTTCTGTTTCTCGGAGTTACGAGGTTATGAGGGAATCGCTTCTTTCAGAGTTCGGGTGGTAGAATTAAGGGGACGGAAAAAACTTTAGGATTTGTTGCGGGCGCTAAGAAGCCGAGGGTGGTTTTATGTCTGGTGAGATAACGGTCAGGGAGTATCAGCGGGAAGTCGACGAGTGGATAAAGGAAGTGGGAGTTCGGTACTTCTCCGAGCTTACCAACCTCGCACAGCTTGTCGAGGAGGTGGGCGAGGTAGCGAGAATCATGTCCAGGACATACGGGGAGCAGAGCTTCAAGGGGGATGAAAATCGCCGGGAACTCGGCGACGAGCTTGCCGACGTTTTTTTCGTCTTGACTTGCATAGCGAACCAGACGGGGGTTGATCTTACGGAGGTTTTGAGAAAAAATTTTGAGAAGAAAACACAGAGGGACGGGAGGCGGCACGCGGACAACCCCAAACTTCGTTGAAGACTCTTGTTGTTGCAAAGGGCTTTCATTGTGGTATCCTTCCCCGTCCTGAGAAGAATCCGCCTTTGATCCGCGGTAGTTATTCTATCGAATAAAGAGAAAAAATGCTTTGAAAATGAAACTTGAAGAAAAGCCTATTGAAGACATACAGGCGAGAAAAGACTACAGGAACATCTCCATAGACAGAGTCGGTGTCTGCGACCTTAAGATTCCACTTAAGATAAAAGGCTGCGAGACCGATTCTGAGAAGGATCAGAGCGTTCAGGCCTCCCTGAGCCTGAGCGTTAACCTGGGTCCCGACCAGAAGGGAATTCACATGAGCCGTCTGCTTGAGACTGCCCTTGATTTCAACGGGTCATTCTCCTTGGGGAATATGGCTTCTTTCCTGATCGCTCTCTGCGACAGGCAGGGTTCGGAAGATTCCGACGTCAAGATAGAGTTTGATTACTTTTTCAACCGGCATGCTCCGGTAAGCGGCAAGATATCTCCACAGCCTTACAAATGCGCGTATCACGGCGAAACGCACCCGGATGGCATACGCCTCACCCAGAGCGTAGTGGTTCCGGTCAAGACCCTTTGTCCCTGCAGCAAGGAGATAAGCGATTACGGGGCTCACAACCAGCGTTCCAAGGTTTTCATAACCATTACGCACGAAGGAAAAAAGGAAAACGAACCGATAGATATATGCCTTGAGGAAATAATAGGGATTGCGGAAAGAGGGGCCTCTTCCCCGCTTTACCCGCTTTTAAAAAGAGAAGACGAGCGCCACGTTACCATGAGCGCTTACAACAAGCCGTGTTTTGTTGAGGATGTAGTGAGAAACATAGCTTCGGAACTCCACGGCAACCCCAGTTTCGACTCTTACCAGCTCAGGGTTCTTAACTACGAAAGCATTCACAGTCATAACGCCTTTGCCAGCATCGGCAAAAGGTTCTCGAACAAGTAAACCCGTGTAAAACCCGGAGTTGTGCATGTTTAAAGCTGTTTTTCGGGCACGATCGGCCCGTATTCCCTAACTGACATTTCCTCTCTCGATGGCTTTTTTAAGACTGTACCGTGGCGGGAGCCCCAAGAAGTCCCGGATTTTCGTAATTGCTTGATATCAAACAACTTTTTTCTGTTGATAAATTGTGGAATGTTTTGACCCGAGGCGGTTCAAAGGATCTAACACCCTTAAATTACTCGATAATTTTTTCCGGCCCGAGAAAGCCTTTTTTAGCCCTATGTGAAATGCCGCTGGTTGGCGCCAACCCTTTTTCTCTGTTGTAATGTGCTCTTTTGACTTGTTTTTCGAGCAGCCAGAAAGGATCCTAGCTTGTTTTTAAAGCATGGAAAATCTGTGTAATTTTATCTCCTGACTGTTATTTTCCGTGGAGAAGAAAAAATACGCACCCTTTTGAAAATCATAAAAGAGGAAATACGAGACGGCGGCCCGATTTCTTTCCGCAGGTTTGTTGAACTCTCCCTTTTTCACCCGGAGTGCGGCTATTACTCATCGGGGAAGGCTAGTATCGGAAAAAAGGGTGATTTTTACACTGCTCCATCGGTTCACAGCTCTTTCGGGGAGACTATCTCGCGGTTCCTTGCGGAGGCGTCGCTTCTGCTTGGAGGGGGGAGTTTCACCGTCTTGGAGTTCGGGGCCTCCGGGGGGCAGCTTGCCTTTGACATACTCGAGGCCCTCAGCCGGAATCACCGGGGGCTTTACTCAAGAACCGACTACGTGATGAGAGAGGCGAGCCCGGAGGCGGTTCTGGCGGCTGAGGAGAGGCTCAGGGGGCACCGCGGGAGGGTTCGGTGGATAGACAATCTGCAGGAAATCGGAAAAGGCGGATTCTGTGGGGTGGTGATTGCCAACGAATTTCTCGATTCCCTTCCCTTTCACAGACTCAGGTCGGACGGAGAGGAAATCCGGGAGATTTTTCTTTCCCTTCGCAATGGAGAGATCGAGGAAGTTCTGCGGGACCCGGAAGCGGAAGGGATTTACGACTTTTCAAAACGATACTTGGGGGGATACGCCCGGGGCGAAGAGGCGGAAGCTTGCCTGCTGGCGGGGAAATGGCTTGCCGAGGTGGAAAGGACACTTCAAAAAGGATTTGTTCTGTGCATTGACTACGGATCTCTTGCTCCCGAGCTTTACTCACCCGGAAGACGAAAAGGTACTTTCAGGTGCTTTTATCGCCATCGACTGAACTCCGATCCCTACACCAGAGTTGGAGAGCAGGATATAACAGCTGACGTTAATTTTTCCGAACTTATGAGAGTCGGGGATACTCTTGATCTTCCCATAGTCAAGTATACAACGCAGGGTCAGTTCCTTGTTGACTGGGGAATTCTCGAAATTTTCAAGACATACGACAAACCCCATAACGAGGGAGACCGTCTTGCGGCCAAGACGCTTTTTATGCCTGAATTCATGGGGAGAAAATTCAAGGTCCTGCTCCAGTCAAAAGGTCTTTCACCTGAAGAACTGGCAGAGCTCGATAAAGACCAGCCGTTTCGTATTACCTTGTAATCACTTCTAAATTTACCCGAATCTCTATTGGCAATGAATTTTTCGGAACATGACATTGAAACAGAGCTTAACAGACGGGAAATTCCGTTTTGTTCCGGATAAGTCTTTCCGGGAATCCGAAACCCTGATCATTGGAATGGGAATTCATCCTACAATAGGAATTCATCCTGTTGATTTTATGGCCCTAAGGGATTATACTACTTTTCGAGGATGCGGAGTTTCCGTGCTTTGCCCAGGCGCGGTTGCTTTAATGCGGGGAAAATAATAATCAACGAGAGGTGCAATCGGCATGTCTGATACTATAATGAAGGCCCAGATCGGCGGGGATATAGCTCATCTCAGAGAACTGAACCCGGATCTTTACGATTCCTGGATGGCTTACCATGATTCAGTGTTTGCCGACGGAGCCCTTAGCGCAAAGGAAAAGCAGCTCATCGCGGTAGCCGTAGCGCATATTACGGCTTGTCCCTACTGTATAAGGTCAAGAGTGCGTGCCAGCAAAAAAGAGGGGGCAAGCGACCAGGAAATAGTCGAATCAATATACGTGGGACTTAGGCTCAATATGGGGGGCCCTTTCGCGTTTTCAAGCCTGGCTTTTGAAGCTTGGGACACCCTTGAAAACGATATCCCGCTTACCGAGGGGCATTTCTTCAAAAAGGACATAGCTAAGGAGATTGCCAGTTTCAGGGAATGCAGCGGCGATATTTCACCCCACTTCATGGAGCTTCACAAGAAAATCTTTGCCGACGGAGCCCTCAGCAAAAAGATGAAAAGGGGTATAATAGGTCTTGCCTGCGCTCATGCGACGAAATGTCCTTACTGCATAAGGGGATGCGTGAAGGACGCGCACACCGACGGCGTAACCGCGGAGCAGATGGCCGAGGCCATAAACGTTGCCATGGTCATGACCGCAGGTTCCTGTTACGCGCACACCAGCATTGCCATGGACACGCTTAAGAGTCTCGAGAAATAGCTTTAACGGTTTTTTTGAAAATCCTGCTCAATCTGCCTTGAATGTTTCACGTGAAACATTCGGGGCTTTTCAGCTTTTTTCCTCTGACTGAATGCGGCTTTGTATGGTAGATTCTCTTTCATGTCGTCACTTGTACCCGAGTGCGAAAGCACCATAGCTGCCGTTTCCACTCCGCCTGGAGAGGGAGGAGTGGCCGTAATCCGTATAAGCGGCGGCGAATCTCACTCGATCGCAAGGAAAATCTTCGTTCCTGCGGGGAACTCGGGTTTTTCCGAGAGAAAACTCTGTTTCGGGAAGATAATCGATCCCGAAACAGGCGGGACGGTGGATGAAGCCCTGTGTGTGGTCATGAGTTCCCCCGATACCTATACGGGGGAGGACATAGCCGAGATACATTCTCACGGGGGACATATAGTTCCCCGGAAGATACTTGAAATTCTGATAGGCCTCGGGGCTACCCTCGCTGCCCCGGGCGAGTTTACCCAGAGGGCGTTTCTTAACGGGAAAATGGACTTGGCGCAGGCCGAGGCGGTTTCCGATATTATAAGCGCCCAGACCGAACAGAGCCTCCGATACGCCGAGTCTCAGCTTGAAGGGACCCTTTCGGACAAGGTTAACGAACTTAAGGATCAAATTCTTGACGTTCTGGCGGAAATAGAGGCGAATCTCGATTTTCCCGAGGAAGATATAGATCCCATTGCGAAAAACCGCCTCAAGGAAGCGTCTGAATCCGTGGAAAAAGAACTTTCGGCGCTGATAAACAGCTACGACACGGGCAGAATGTTCAGAGACGGGGTGACTATGGTAATACTGGGCAAGCCTAACGTCGGGAAATCGAGCATACTTAACTGCCTGCTTGAGACTCAGAGGGCTATAGTGAGCCCTGTAGCCGGAACCACGAGGGATTTTATCGAAGAGAGAATAAATATCGGGGGAATTCCCCTCGTTATAACTGATACGGCCGGCATAAGGGACACGGAAGACCGGATAGAAAGGCTCGGGGTGGAGTTTTCCTTGAAAAAAGCTGAGGAATCCGAGTTCGTGCTCGTCGTTTTGGACCAGAACACGGAACTTGATGCTCTGGACAGAAAAATCCTCAAGACCGCCGCCAGAAAGAAACATCTTGTCGTGATCAACAAGATGGATCTTGAGGAAAAACTGGAAAGGTCGCAGCTGCTGAGGATTCTTGGGCCAAAGAAACCGGTTGAAACCTCGGCACTTGCAAAAGAGGGGATAGGGCGGCTCAGACAGGCCATGTTTGAGACCCTTTCGGGCTCGCCTCGTGCCTCGGATGCCTCGGAACTGGTGCTTACGAACCTTCGCCACAAAAAATCCACGGAGAAGGCTCGCGGCCAGCTACGCATGTTCCTTGAGCTGCTTGGGCGGAACGAGTATCCGGAGATACTCTCCATAGAATTGCGAAACTCAATGAATTCGCTCGGCGAGATTACGGGAGAAGTGACCACGGAAGATGTTCTGGGCAGAATTTTTTCCAGATTCTGCATTGGAAAGTAGAATCGGGACTGAATGTTTCACGTGAAACATTTCACAGGGTGCTCGGCGGAAGAAGTGAGAGGGGTTGGCCTGTTTGGAGAATTATTCAGTTATTTAAGGGAGTTAGAGTGCAGTCTGCAGAGTTCCAGGAATTTTGTTCACAATCTATCGACAAGAAAAAGTGTTTCATATCAGTGAATTAAGAAACTCCAAACGAAAATTTAATAATTTGTTAACAGTTAAGGAGTTCACCGAGAATTTTACGCGGAGACGCGCCTCTTTGCCCGTCTCGGGAGCCGCGTTTTTTCTCTTCAGCCGGTTGAAATGCCCACCCGTTTGTAGTACCGGTTGCGCGGCCCCCCGGGTTTGGCCATAATTGTTTGGAAGTTATTTTTAACTTCTTAAATAATCTTTTGTTTTCAGCAGGTTAACTGTTGACCAGTTCTTTATACCGTGTAACATAACGCCGGGTGAATTTATGATTTTTCCTCTTGGATGGCTTACCGACTACCTCAAAATCGACGTTTCTCCGGAAGAACTGGGAGAAATGCTTACCATGGCGGGCCTGGAGCTTGAAGCGCTTGAAGACAAGGGCAAGGCTCTTGCCGATGTATGCGTCGCCCAGATAAGCAGCATCGAAAAGCACCCCAACGCCGACAGGCTGAGCGTCTGCGAGGTTACGGACGGAGAAACCCCCTGCACGGTTGTCTGCGGTGCGGACAACATGAAAAAAGGGGACAAGGTCGCTTTTGCCAAGGCTGGAACCCTTCTTCCCCCTACCTTGAAGTTTCCGGAGGGCCTCAAGATAAAACGCTCCAAGATCCGCGGGGAGAATTCCGAGGGAATGCTGTGCTCCGCGGATGAAATGGGCCTCTCGGGCGATGAAGACGGGATAATGATTCTTTCACCCAAGGCCGAGCTTGGAACCAGCATGAACGAGCAGATCGGTTACGACGGCGTTATCTTCGAGGTGGGAATTACCCCTAACCGTCCTGACTGCATGAGTATTTTCGGGATCGCGAGAGAAGTCTCTGCAATACTGGGCGAGAATCTTCAGAAACCGGTTTTCTCGTTAAAAGAGCAGGGGGGGAGCATTTCGGAAAAGGCCGCCGTAGTTGTTGAGGACACGGAGGCATGCCCCAGATACTGCTGCCGGCTCATTGAAGAAGTCAGAATCGGTCCTTCTCCCGCGTGGCTCCAGGAGAGGCTTGAGTACTGCGGAATCCGCTCCGTTAACAATGTCGTCGACGTTACGAACTTCGTTTTGCTTGAGCAGGGACAGCCTCTTCACGCTTTTGATTACGACAAGCTTGACGAGGGCCGGATCTCCGTCAGAAAAGCTGATGACGGAGAAACGGTGGAAACGCTGGACGGGGTCGAGAGAAAGCTGCTCGCCGAGGACCTGGTTATCTGCAGCGGGGATCATCCCGTCGCGCTTGCAGGGGTCATGGGCGGATCCGGCACTGAAATAGAGGATGCGACGAGCAATGTCCTGCTTGAATCCGCTTACTTTTCTCCCGCGGGGATAAGGAAAACGTCCAAGCGAACCGGTCTCAAGAGCGAATCTTCGAGCAGGTTTGAAAAAGGCATAGATATAAACAACGTTTCGTTTGCGCTTGACCGCGCCGCCGAGCTTATAAGCCGCTTGTCCGGAGGAGCGGTTGCCAGGGGGATTATCGATGTGTATCCCGAACCGGTTAGCCCGAGGGAGATATCCATGTCGGTTGACAGGGTCTGCAATCTGGTCGGCATATCCACCGATTCCCAGGAGATAGCGGAACTTCTCGAGAGTCTCGGGTTTGAGGTCCTGAGCATCTCTGCCGGGGAGCTTTTGCTTCGGATTCCGACTTTCAGGGTGGACATAGAGCGCGAGGTGGACATAGTCGAGGAAGTCGCCCGCCTTCTGGGTTATGACAACATCCCCTCCGTCCTGCCGGAGGTCCCGATGGTGGCCAGAAAACCCAACGTGATAACCGTCATGGAGAAAAGGCTCAGGGACATTTTCGTCTCCTACGGTTTTCTTGAGGCTATAAACTACAGTTTCGAGTCTCCCGAACTTCTAAGGACGTTCGGTTTTGAGGAGTCGATCCGCATTATGAACCCGATATCGCGGGAGCTTTCGGAGATGAGGATGAGCCTTCTTCCCTCCTTGGTGAAAAACGTGAGACTCAACCTCTCAAGGCAGAATCAAGACGTAAGACTTTTCGAGTCCGGCAAGGTTTTTTACCCCAAGGACATGGACCAGCTGCCGAACGAAGTGAAAAAGTTCGCGGCGATTGCCACCGGAAAAAGGGCGCCCGAGATATGGGACGGGGAGAAATTCGACTTCTTTGACATAAAAAGCGTGCTTGAAAGGAGCCTGGAGGTCCTTTCGGTGGATTCAAGAATAGAGTTTGAGTCCGTTTCCCCCGATCATGGATTCCTCTGGCCCGGAAAATCCTCCGCGGTGCTGGTTGACGGAAACGTTCTGGGGGTGGTAGGGGAGTTTCATCCCCATCTTCTGGAAAAACTCGAGATAAGCGAAAGCGTGTACGTGCTTGAACTCGACCTCTCACTTCTCTCGATTGTCTACACGAGTTTCGAAAGGAAATTCTCCCCCCTTCCCAAATTTCCCTCTCTTCGCCGCGACATAGCGCTTGTGGTCAATGATACGGTTCCGGTGCGGGAAATTCTTTCGGTTATAAAAAAGGCGGATTCCGGTATAATAGAAAACGCTTGGGTGTTTGATGTTTACAAGGGAGATTCCCTTGAGGAAGGAAAAAAAAGTGTTGCGCTTTCCTTGATTCTTCGAAACAGGGAAAGGACCCTTACCGACGAGGATGCCAACAGGGTTCAGCAGGATGTTCTTAACAGTTTGGAAAAAACAATAGGGGCCGAATTACGTTCGATCTAAAAAGGGGGGCTTTTCATGACAAAGAAGGATCTGGCAGGCGTTTTATACGAGGAAATAGGGTTTTCGAGAAGGGAATCCGCTGAGATAGTAAACTTTTTTTTCGACTTGATGAGAGAGAAGCTTATAGCCGGTGAAGAGGTGAAGCTCCCCGGGTTCGGAACCTTCAGGGTCACGAGAAGGAAATCCCGTATAGGAAGAAACCCTTCCACTGGAGAGGAAGTAGACATACCTTCCCGCCTCACGGTCGTTTTCAAGCCGAGCAGGTTTCTCAGGAAAGAGATTGACCAGAAACGGGAGGATTAAAATACCGGACTCAAAAACCCCTCAATCTTCTTTTTTCAAGCAGAGTTTCATTGCCGGCATCCTGATTATCGTCCCTTTCGGGGTGACCATTTTCATCCTCTACAAGCTGATAAAGTGGATGCTTTTCTTTTTCAGCACGGGCCCTGCCGGGATACTACGCCACTTCATAGACGTCCCGCCTTACGTGTTTCAGGGAATCTCCTTTCTCATAGGAATCGTCGCCACACTGCTGCTGATCATTTTTCTGGGGGCTGTGACCAGGAACTTCGTTGGCAGGAGGATCATTCTGTTCGGCGAGTCTCTTATCTCGAAGATTCCGCTTGCGAGAGCTTTCTACGTGAGCGTGAAGCAGGTGGTGCAGACGCTTTTTTTCACCTCCCAGATGCAGAACATGAGTAGGGTCGTGCTGGTCGAGTACCCGAGAAAAGGGATTCACGCCATAGCTTTCGTAACGGGGGTTACGGAGGCCGGGAGGAACCATAACGCGACGGACCATAATCTTGTCAGCCTGTTTGTACCCACGACGCCGAATCCTACAAGCGGCATTTACATCATGGTTCCGGAAGAGGACCTGCGGGAACTGGATATTTCCGTAGAAGACGCGTTTCGGCTCATAGTTTCCGCAGGGATCTCTCAAAGCAACTCCGATGTTTCTGGCCAAGATAAGAAAAACGGTTGATTCCTTCGGGATGATCGCTCCCGGGGATGTGATCGTTGCGGGAGTATCCGGGGGGTCAGACTCTATGGCCCTTCTCTTTGCTCTTTGCGACCTGCGGGAGTTTTATCCAGGCACAGATGTGATCGTTTCCCACGTCAATCACGGGCTAAGGGGCGCCGAGTCGGATGAAGACGCCGAGTTCGTCGGGGAAGCGGCCCAGCGGCTCGGCTTTCCGTTTGAGTGCGTGCGGGTAGACACGGAGGGCTTCAGAAAAAAACGCGGACTTTCACTCGAGGACGCCGCCAGGGAGCTTCGCTACGGCTTTTTCAACGATGTTCTGACGAAGCATTCTGCCCAGAGGATCGCCACGGCGCACACGCTTAACGACCAGGCTGAGACGGTGATAATGAGGCTCATAAGGGGAAGCGGTTCCCAGGGGCTTGCCGGGATAAGACCCTTAACCGGTAACATAATACGCCCGCTCATAAACGTCACGAAGCATGAGGTCATCGAGTACCTCCAGTCAAAAGGAGAGCCTTGGAGGGAGGATTCTACCAACAGTTCGGACGAATTTTTGAGAAACAGGGTAAGAAACGAACTTATTCCCCTGCTTGAGAGCTATAATCCCGCTGTTGAGCAGGTTCTCTCCCGTGTGGCGGCGGTCTGCGCCGCGGAAGCGGATTTCATTTCGGCCGAAGCCGAGAAAAGATTCCGGGGAATTGCCCGCGTTGTGGCAGGAGGCGTGCTCGGAGACACGGAAAAACTTCTTCGCGAGCCCCTGGCGATCAGGTTCTCGGTAATGAGAAAATCGATTCTGGCCGTAAAAGGGGACCTGAACTCGGTTTCCGCCAAGCATCTTTTCTCGATTGACGAGGTGCTGCGCTCCAGTGAGCCCTCTGCTGAGGTAAACCTTCCCGGCGGAGTCGTTTTTCACGCGGGGCACGGGGTTTTCTTTTTCACGCGCGAGGAGAAATTCCGCGAGTTCCCGCAAACCGAGATAAAAAACCACGGTACCCACAGGATCTCCCGGGATCTTGAGGTCGCTGTTGAGCTTACGGATGACGCCTCCCTCTGGGGCGCGGCCGATGTCGGGCACTTCGCGCCCGAGAAAGTCGGTTTTCCCGTAACGCTCAGGAGCTTTTCCGAAGGAGACAGGTTCGTTCCGCTCGGAATGAAGGGGGTCAAGAAGCTCAAGGATTTCTTCATTGACGAGAAAATACCTAGATTTCTTAGAAAAAAAGTGGCGGTTTTCGAAACCCGCGATGGAATAATCTGGCTGGGCGGTTTAAGAATGGATAACAGGTTCAAGGCGGATGAAACGAAGGGCCCGTGGCTCAGGATAAGAATTCGCGGTTCTTCGCAGAAGCTGCTTGACCTTGCGAAGAGTCTCCGGGCCTCCTAGGATCTCTCCCCGAGCCCGGTTTCGGCCACGTAACACGCTCCCAGCACCCCCGCATCGTCTCCCAGGGCCGCTCTTTTTACTTTAAATCCCCTTTGCGCTCCCCCAAGACACCTTCTTTCGGCTTCCTCAATGGCTTTCCCGATAAAAAGTTCCCAGGCCCCCGAAAGCCCCCCGCCCACTACCACCGTCTTTACGTCGAGGATGTTTACGAGAATTGATATTCCCACTCCCAGGTTCGCCCCGAAGTCGTTCCATACCGAGATGGCCGCTCGGTTTTTTTCGCGCGCAAGCTCCGCCAGGCGCTCGGGAAGGGCCGATTCTTCGGTACCGGCGAACCTTTTGCGGAGTTCCGGGTGCTCGCGGACGATTCTCTTTATCGCCACCTGCGAAACGTAGGTTTCAATGCAGCCCCTAGCGCCGCAGCCGCAAATGGGTCCCGACGGGTTAATCGTCATATGTCCCACCTCCCCGGCGAAGCCGTCTTCCCCCGGCCAGAGCTTTCCGTCGAGGATTATTCCGCCCCCGAATCCTGTTCCCAGGGTTATCATTACCATCGAGTCTGATCCTCTGCCCGCCCCCGCCCGGTATTCTCCGAGAGCCGCGCAGGAAGCGTCGTTTTGTATAAAAACGGGGGTCGCGGTTCCGATTTTCTCCGAAAGGACTTCCGTAAACGGGAAATCCCTGGTGTTCGCTATGTTCGGGGCCTGGACCAGAGTGCCGCTTGCGCGGTCAACGGTCCCCGGTACTCCTATCCCGATTGCGGATACCCCTTCCCCGGCAAATCCTTCTATGAAGCCGGCCAGGTTCTCCATGAGCCGGGAGATGCCCATATGGGCGTCCGAGAGGGTTTTTCTCTCGCCGAGCGTGCTTCCCTCCTCGGAGATGATTTTTCCCCTGATGTTAGTTCCCCCTATATCTATGCCAAGGAATTTCCGTTTCATTTTTCCGTTTTCTGACTGCAAAAAAACTGCGGGCCGCTGCGGCCAAACTACCCCGAAATTTTTATTTTACCCTGTCTTTTCAGAAAAATACCCGTCCCGGCAGAGACCGGAGACACAGAATTTTTGCGCAAGCAGCATGTAACAAGGTATAAATTTATCCTGATTAGCGGGCGTTTCGCGTCGCATATTTTTCCTTTAGAGAACCAAACAGGTTTAGATGAAACAAAGAACCGCAGCTGTCCTGTCAGCCGTTTTCCTGCTCTTTCTCTACCTTTCCTGTGAAAGACCCCCGGAGATTCCGAGCCCCGAGTCCATGCGGGCGGTTCCCGCGTTCCCCGAGATGGACGACGACCTTTTCCCCGAGGGACTGAAGGAATCCATCGGCGCAAGCGTCGAGAAACTTTCGCAGAAAAAGGACTCCCAACTCGTTTTCGGACAAAAAACCGTCTCCGCCGGAGACTACGCCCTTGCGCTCGTTTATCTTCTCGCCAAGCTTGAGGCGGGCGTTACCAAGGATGATTTCATAAAGGACGTAAGGGAAAATTTCGATTTCTACGGCTTTCCGGGAAAGCCTTGGGGGAAGGTTTTTATAACCTCTTACTTTTCTCCGGTGCTCTCCGCTTCCCGAACCAGGACACCCCAGCACACCCAGCCGCTCTATGGGGTTCCCGACGACTTGGTACGTTTGAGGATAGACAGGTTCGTCGAGCGGTTCGAGAGATTTTCGTTTCTTGAGGAGGACAAAATCGCCCGGGGAAAGCTCCAGTCCCTTTACGGCAGGGTCGCCCATGGAGGCCCCGGCAGGACATCCGAACTGGTTCCCTATTACTCACGAAGCGAAATAGACTCCGGGGGGAGGCTCAGGGGAAAAAGGCTCGAGGTCGCATGGGTAGACCCTGTTGACGCGTTTTTTCTTCAGATCCAGGGCTCGGGTAAAATAAGATTCGCAGACGGAGAGGAGCGGGTCGTGGGCTACGCCGCCCAGAACGGACACGATTACGTGGCAATAGGGAGATTTCTCTTCGAGTGGATTCCGAAGGAAAAAATGAGCCTCTGGGCCATAGAAAGCCACCTGAGATCCCTCTCCTACGCGGAGAGGATGAATATCCTTTACAAAAACCCGAGTTACATTTTCTTCCGCGGACTTCCGGGCAAACCCGAGACCTCTTTCGGAACGGAAGTCGTCGACGGCAGGACCATAGCGACCGACAAGGCTTTTTTCCCCAGAGGGGCTCTGGCGTTCATGGAGTTTGAGAAACCGGTCTTCGAAACCCCCTCTTCGGTCGAGCCGTCGCAGTGGGAGCCGGTTTCCCGCTTTGTCGTTAACCACGACAGCGGGGGGGCTATAAAAGGGGCCCGCCGCGTCGACCTTTTCTGGGGGGAGGGAAAAGATGCCTCCCGGCACGCGGGTGTGATGAAAAACTGGGGAAAGTTCTTCTATCTGGTGCCGAAGGGAGAATTCCTGACGGTGCTTAGGGGTAAAAACGGCGGGCAGGGCCAAGGAGGATGAGATGACCGACGAAAAAACACTTACATGTTCCCAGGGGTCTTCCCAAAGCGGAGAACATCTCTACGGAACCGCTCTTGAGGTGAAGGACTGGTTTTTGCTTGAGTACTCCAGGGCATGGAAAAGGGATGCTTTTGCGGAAAGCGCTCTGCCGGAGGAAGTAAAGGAGCATCTCGGAGGCTTTCTCTCATCTTTTGAGGAATCCAGGATTCAGTTGATCGGAGGGCCGGGCCCAGGCAAGGGAAACCTCGTTTTTTATTATGCCCATTCTTCTGAACTCTCCCCGAAACTCTACAGATTCGAAATAGAAACATACGAAGACCTCCTCTCGATAGATCTCCCCGAGCTTGTCCGTACCGGGGAGATAGAGAAATTTTCCTGCGAAGAGAGGCTCGTTCTGGTCTGTACCCACGGAGCCCACGACGGATGCTGCGCGGTCGCAGGGGCCGAAGTTTTCAGGGAGCTTCTAAAAAAAGAGGGGATTTCCGCGTGGAGAACCAGCCACGTGGGGGGCCACCGCTTCGCCGCCAACATGATCATGCTTCCCGAGGGGATATATTACGGGAGAGTGAACGGCGGGAATCTCGGTGATGTGGTTTCCTCTCATCTTCGCGGCGAGATATTTCTTGACTGCTTCAGGGGAAGGTCGTGTTATTCCCAGACTTCTCAAGTTTCCGACTATTTCTTGAGGAGAGAGCTGGAAAAACTCGGGATTTACGACATAAGATGGGAATTCGAGAAAGACAACGAGGATTATACCGCGGTTGAGTTCGGAGTTGAGGGGGAAACCACGGTTTACGCCATAGGCACGGTGGTCATGAACCATATCGTAAAGATCCCGACGAGCTGCGATTCATCGGAAGTAAAGGGCATACCCCAGTTCTTTTTCTACAGCATCGTACCCTACGAGCCGAAGAAAAAAGAAGAAGAGGATTCCTGACCGCCCTGCCTAGGGCGAAGCGCGGTTCCTCCCCAGAGATTCCGTAAAATCAAGCACGTCCCGCGAAAGGCGTATCGAGCTCTGCTCGTCGGGGATCAGAGTGTCCGTGACGAAAACACTTACTCCCAGGGCTTCTACGGCGGCCGCCTCTCCCGCATCCGAGCGGTCAATAACGAGCACATCCAGGAAATCGGCGTAAAGTCTGGCCACCTGGGTCGAAGAAGCCTCCATTCCAAGTCCCCTCATGAGCTTGTCCGCCGGACCCTTAAGGGGTTTTCCGCGCATAAGAGGGCTCACGGCGACCTTGAGTCCCGGCGCGCCGACTAGCCTTTCTCTCACTTCCTTTATATCGAGTATGGGCCCTATGCTGATTATGGGGTTGCTCGGGCATATGATCACCAGGTCGGCGCCGTCTATCGAGTCAAGAACCAGCGGGGCCGCGGAAGCCTCGCGCGCGCCCTTTATCTTGACTCCACGCACCTCGGGGCGCATCGCGTGCTTTATGTAGTATTCCTGGAAGTGCATTTCTCCCGCGTCCGTCTCTATCCATGTCTCGACCCTGTCATCGCTCATTGGCAGTATGCGCATTTCCCCGAGGCCGAAGCGCTGCGCTATCTTCAAAGTGGATTCGCTGAGGGTCCCGCCTCCGTCAATGACGGCTTTTCTGAACAGGTGAGTGGCGAGGTCCCTGTCCCCGAGCCCGAACCACGTCGGAAAACCGAACCTCGCGGCGGCGCCCAGGAACTCGAACGTGTCGCCGCGGAGACCCCACCCTTTTTTTTCGTCTAGGCTTCCCGAGAGCCTGTAGATTATGGTGTCTATGTCCGGAGAGACCCTCATTCCGTAAAGGTCCATGTCATCCGCGGTGTTCACTATTACGGTGAGTTCCGACAGGGGAATTATTCCCGTAAGCCCCTTGAGGAATTTCGCGGCTCCGCTTCCGCCGCCAAGTGCCGTTATCATCTGAGTTTCTCCGTGCTCCCGGATATTTCACCTGTAAGCTATTTAAGCCCCTTATCCGTGTCAAGCCGGGGACCGCGCGGCCCACCCCGGCAGCTTGAAAGTTGATACCGGCTCATATAGAGTTTAGATCGTCTTTTCAAGGAAAATCCCGTTGGCGTTCGATATCATAAAAAACAGGCAGGGCCTTCTCACTAAGGCCCTGCTTCTGCTGCTCGCACTTACCTTCGTTATCGGCTTCGGATACGTGGGAGGAATAAGTATAGGAGGGAGAGGCCCAAGCGGCGGAGCCGCGGTAGAGGTAAACGGGGACAAGGTTTCCCTAGCGGAGTTCTATAATCTCAGGGATTCGATGCTTGACCGCCTGCGCCGCAGCGACCAGGAGATCTCGGACGAGCTTTTCGAATACGTGAATTTTTCCGTGATCGACTCGCTGGTTAACAAGAAGCTTCTCGCCCAGAAGGCCGAAGAACTGGGGATCAGAGTGAGCCGGGAGGAGCTTTCAGACGCGATAAGAAACGATCCGGGGTTCCAGGTGGACGGCGCTTTCGTGGGGTTTGAACGCTACCGGGACTTTATTTCAAGGGGGCTTAACCGCACCGTGAAGGATTTCGAGGATTCCTACAGGGAGGATCTCCTTGTGGAGAAGCTCGTTTCAGTTCTCGACAGTTCCGTAACGGCAAGCGACGAGGAGCTTTTGAGCATCTACAGGACGCGCGAGGAGAAAATCGATCTTCACTACGCCTCGTTTGCGGCCCGGGATTACCTTGAGGGCCAGGAACCGAGCGAAGAGGAAATCGCCCGGTATTACAGGAAGAATACCGGTCTTTTCTGGGAGCCGGAGAAACGCGCGGCACGCTACGTAAAACTCACTCCCGGAGATTTCACCGAGGATTCCGGGGTTTCCGACGAGGAAATCGAGGCTTACTACACGACTTACCCGGAGGAATTTCTTTCCGAAGGGACCCCGAAACCGTTTGACGACGTAAAGGGGGAGATAAAAAAGCAGCTTGTGGAGGGCAAATCCAAGCTGCTCTACAACCAGTTCCTTGAGGAGTTTCTCCGGAAAAGACATTCCTTCTCAGACCTTCTTTCCGAAAAAAGCTCGCTTGATGTGAAAGAAACCCCGGAGTTTACTCTCGGAGGCGCGGGCGCAGACGTTCCCGGCGCCATAAGAAGAGAGGCTTTTTCGGTAAAGAAAAACAGGCTTTCAAACGTGGTGCTTCGGGATTTCACCTGGTTTTTCGAGGTAACCCGGGTTCAGTCCTCAATGCGGTCGGGAATTGAGTCCGTGCGCGGGGAGATTATCGAGGCCCTAAAAAGGGAAAAGGCCGTCGACCGGGCCAGGGAGTCCGCCGGGAACAGTCTCGCGAGAATAACCGCCTCGGGCAAAGCTTTCTCCGGGATGGCCAAGTCCATGGGTCTTTCGGTGGAGCGCACCGGTTTTTTCTCAAGGGCCGAGGATCCTCTGGACGTCGAATCGGGGGATTTCATTCCAGACGTCTTCGGGCTGAGAAGCAGCCGTCCCACCCCCAATCGTGTTTACAAGTCGGGGGAGACTTTCTACATAGTGTCGCTTGCGAAGACAAAGCCCGCCGACAGCGGGTACTTCGGGACCGAGAAGGATTCTCTCAGGCACCAGGAGATCTCGTTGCGAAAGATGCTTGTGGTCGAACGTCTGCTTGAGAACCTCAGAGAAAGCTCCAAAATCTCACCCAACAAGAACCTTCTTTCCCAAGGAGGGTGATTTCCCGACCGGGAAGTTGGAAATCCTCCAGATGTTGTGGTATAATTCAGATTGACCGGAAGGCCTTGATTGATAAGGAATCTTTTTCACGTACTGCCGAAAGCATCATCCCGGCAGCTTTCTTCAGGATTCTGGCCCTGTCAGGGCTTCTATAATACGCATGCGGGGGATTTAACTTTCCCGGTTACGGCGAGGTTTTTGCGTGAAACGGGCGGCGGCGCGCGTGGACGCAACGATGCCGGGCCGCGATTCTCCAATGAGAATTAAAGCGCTTGAAATAGCAGGTTTTAAATCTTTTTACCTGAAGACGAGAATAGACTTCTCCGAGGGGATAACCGCGATAGTCGGTCCCAACGGCTGCGGGAAATCCAATATTCTCGATGCCATCAGGTGGGTAATCGGCGAACATAACCCGAGACAGCTGCGCGCGGGGGGCATGGAAGACGTTATCTCCAACGGGAGCGCCGAGCTCAAGCCCCTGGGCATGGCCGACGTGTCCCTGGTTCTCGAGGAGGTCGAGGGCTTCGGTTTCGAGGAAGTCAGAATCCGGAGGAAACTTTACCGCTCGGGAGAGAGCGAATACAGCATAAACGGGGTCAAGTGCCGCCTCAAGGACATAACCGAGATGCTTCTTGACACCGGAATGGGCGCGAGGGCCTATTCGATTGTCGAACAGGGCCAGGTCGAATCCTTCATACTGTCGAAGCCCGACGAGAAAAGAAAGTTCATAGAGGAAGTCGCGGGGATCGAGAAGTACAAGCTCAGAAGAAAGGAAACCAGAAGCAGAATAGAGTCGACCAGGGAGAACCTCTCCCGCGTTCTTGATATGAAGCGCGAGGTTTCGGACCGCATTGAGGCCGTGGCGCTTCAGGCAAAGCGCGCCCGAGAGTACGAGGAGCTTACCGGGAGGGCCCGCTCGCTTGAATTTGATGTTCTCTCGGCCAAGCTCTCGGGATCGCGGCGGCGCAAAGAAGCGCTTCTTGAAAAAAAGCTCGGGGCGGAACAGTTCGTCCGCTCGGCAGATGCCGGGCTTGAGCAAAAGCGCGGGCTGCTTCAGGAGGCGAAAGAGAAAAATTCCGTTTCGGGCCGGGATCTGGGTTCCCTTGAGAAGGAGATCTACGAGCTTCGGGCGCAGAAAAGGGAAAACGAGTACCGCAGGGCCTCGATCGAACGGGAGAGTGCCGGGATTTCAGGCTACGTAAGGAACATTGAAGCCGAGATAGAGAGCCTCGGGCGCGAAGTTTCGGAGATGGAGGAGAGAAGCAGCCGCGCCGGGGTTCAGTCAGCGGCGCTTAAAAACACGCGTCTTTCGGCTTCCGAGGAAATTTCGCGCGAGGAACAGAACCTTGTGACCCTGAAAAGCGAATGGGAGCGGGACAAAAAGGAACTTGAGGAAACCGCGGATCTGGTCTCTGACGTGATGACCAGAAGAAGCTCGCTTGGAAGCACGATAGGCGCTTTCTCAAAGGAGCTTGAGGAGCTTGAGGAGAAAAAAGAGGCGCTTGAGGGGGAGGCTTCCGCATTGGGACTTGAAAAACTCGAGTGCGAGAAAAGACTTGCCTCGCTCCGCCGCCGGGAAGGGGAGATAAAAGACGAATTCACCTCGGCCACCAAGGAAAAAGAAGAGATCGATTCGCGTCTTTACGACCTCAGGGTTGAGCGCGAGAAGAAACTCGGCGAACTGAGGGGTCTTGAAGGCAGGAAAAAAGACTGCGTCTCCAGGGTGGAGGCCCTTAACAAAATACAGAGCAACTACGAATGGCTTCCTGACGCCACGCGCAAGTTCGTGCTCGAGCGCAAGCAGAGGGGCGTGCTGGGGGTTGTTTCCGATTTCGTTTCCGTCCCGAGAAACTACGAAAGGGCGGTCGAGGCGGCTTTCGGGGAAAAACTCAACTGGATAGTGGTCGAAGGGAGCACGGAGGCGGTCGCCGCGGTCGAGCTTCTAAGGGAGTTTGACGCGGGAAGGGGAACCTTCATACCGGCAGCCGACCGGTTCGCGGCGAACGGCTCGGGCAACGGAAACGGCAGGGACAGCGGAAACGGCAAGCCGGATGCGACCTCCCTTAACAGCCTCCTTGACGTGAAAGTGATAGGGAAGAGCCTTGTCGACTCGATGCTGCAGGAAGTTTACGTCACTTCCGATCTGCGGGAAGCCATCAGGCTTAAGGACCGGACGGGAAACGGCGCGTGCTTCGCCACCCTCGAAGGGGACTACGTCGATTCCCACGGGGCCGTGACGGGCGGAAAATCCCTGGCAGGGGTGTTTGAGAGAAAAAGAGAAATCGAGGAGCTTGAGGGGCAGACACAGACCCTTTTGGCCGACATGGAGAGACTGGAGTCTGTCTGCGGGACGCTTAGGGAGGAGATGGATGCGCTTGAGGGCCGCCGGGGGCAGGTGGAGGAACTTCTTCGGTGCTGCGAGATAAGCTCGGTTGAGAACGCAAAGGACCGCTCGAACGCGGAGACCAGGATAGAGGAGCTGGGAGCGAGAATCGGGAACCTTGAGGTGCAGCAAAGCGAGCTTGAGCGCAAGCTGGGAAGCAAAAACCGCACCGTCGAGGAGATGGAGTCGCTTGTAGAGCAGCTTGACGGCCAAAGAAGCTCCCTTGAGTCAAAATACGGGGAAATCGAAAAACGGGCTCTCGGGTTTGCCGAGGAGGAAAAAGCTCTTCAGGAGAAAATAACGAAACTCAGGATAGATAACGCCGGGGTCCTTGAAAGGGAAAAGGCCCTTGAGCACGAGATATCGGAAGCCGAGAGAATAAAGGCGGTTATAAACGAGAAGCTTTCCCTCAGAACAAAGGATGGGGAACTTAAAAAACAGGAGAGCGAAGCGCTTGCCCTGTCGAGGCGCCAGGCGGAAGAGGAGTTCGAGAAGATCTGCAGCGACCTGGGCTTGAGAGAAGAGTCCTTCGGGGAACTCAGGGAAAGGGTGTCGCACTACGCGGAGGAGCTCCGCAGAAGCGAAGAGGAATTCGAGGCCGCGTCGCAAGAGCTTTCCTCGCGAAGAGAGCGGCTTGCCTCGACCCAGGCGCAGCTTGAGCGTGCGGAGGATGAGTTTGAGCATCTGAGCGAACGGTACACAGAGACGTTCGGCGATGCTGCGCCCGATACCTCGCAAGGCCCGAATCTCTCCCATGTTTCGATACCCGATGCGGAGAGGGAACTTAAGACGCTCCGGCGGCGCGTAGAGAATTTCGGTCCCGTGAACCTGCTTGCGCCCGAGGAATACGAGCAGCTTGAAGAGAGAAACGGGTTTCTCCAGCGCCAGACCGATGACCTCGCCCGGGCGCTTGATTACCTCGAAGGCGCCATAAGGAAGCTTGACAGGGAGTCAGTTTCAAGATTCCGGGAGGCGTTTGAGACCGTAAGCGGGAAATTCAGCGAAACCTTCTGCAAGCTTTTCGAAAACGGGGAGGCTCGCCTTGAGCTTACGGATCCCAGGAACCTGCTTGAAACCGGAGTGGAGGTCATGATCAGGCCCGGAGGAAAGCGCTTCCAGCCGATAAACCTGCTCTCGGGAGGGGAAAAGGCGCTTTCAGCCATAGCGGTCATAATCTCCGCGTGCCTGGTAAAACCCGTTCCCTTTGTGTTCCTGGATGAAATAGACGCTGCGCTTGACGAAGTGAACACGGTGAGATTCAACAAGATCCTGAGCGAGATAGAGGCCCATTCACAGGTGGCCGTCATCACGCATAACAGAAAAACCATGCACGAGGCTGACGCGCTGATAGGAATAACCACGGACGGTACCGCCGCTTCAAGGGTCGTAAGCGTGAAACTTGACTCCTGAATCCAGAAATTTCTTGTCTATTTGCCACGGATTATTAGACTGTTTTAGGAGGGCTGTTCCCGGACGCTCCGGGAACCGTTAGCTAAAGGAGACCGCTTCGGCGCATGATTTCTTATGTCCTGAAAAAGATAGTCGGCTCGCAGAACGAAAGAGAGGTAAAGAGGCTCGGCGTTCTGGCAGAGAGGATAAACGCCCTTGAAGAAACGCTGGTTAAGGTTCCCACGGAGGAACTTCGCGCGAAGACCTCGCAATTCCGGGAACTGATACACTCCCGCCTCGGCACGAACGGAAGCCCGTCCGACGAGAAGTATTTCGCTGAGATGGAGAGGATTCTTGAGGATATGCTGCCGGAGGCGTTCGCCGCCGTGAGGGAAGCGTCGAGAAGAACGATAGCCATGAGGCATTTCGACGTTCAGATGATAGGGGGGATGGTTCTTCACAGAGGCAGAATAGCCGAGATGAGAACCGGGGAAGGAAAGACACTGGTCGCCGTCCTGCCCCTTTACCTGAACGCCCTCACCGGGCTCGGTTCCCACCTTGTCACCGTAAACGACTATCTGGCCGCCAGGGATGCCACCTGGATGTCGCCGATCTTTATGCTCCTGGACATGAAGGTGGGAGTTATAAATCACGACGCCTCCTACGTGCTTGCCTGGGAGGACCCAAAGCGGGCCGAAGAGTCTGTAGAGAAAAACCTGACCGCGTGGCCAAACGAGTATCTGGCAAACGATGTTCTTCCCGAAAAAAATCTCGACATCATAAATTCCTTCAAGACCTGCCTTGAGCCCTCAACCAGGCAGGATTCCTACCAGGCGGATATTATCTACGGCACCAACAACGAGTTCGGTTTCGACTACTTGCGCGACAACATGAAGTTCTCCCTTGAGAGCTACGTTCAGCGCGGCCACAACTTCGCCATAGTGGACGAGGTCGACAGCATTCTCATAGACGAGGCCAGAACCCCGCTTATAATCTCGGGGCCTTCGGAGGACTCGACCGATCTTTACTACAAGGTGGACAAGGTGGTGAAGACGCTCTCCGGGAAGACCGATTTCACGGTGGACGAGAAAACAAGGCAGGTGGATCTTACCGAGGAGGGGGTTTCCAAGGTGGAGAGGGCGCTTGACGTCCCGAACCTCTACGACCCCGTCAACCTCAAGGTTCTCCACCACGTTAACCAGTCGCTTCGCGCCAACGCCCTTTTCAACCTCGACGTCGACTACATGATGCAGGACGGGAAGGTGGTGATAGTCGATGAGTTTACGGGAAGGCTCATGCCGGGGCGCAGATGGAGCGACGGGCTTCACCAGGCGGTTGAGGCCAAGGAAGGGGTGGAAATCGAAAGCGAGAACCAGACGATGGCAACCATAACGATCCAGAACTATTTCAGGATGTACAGAAAACTTGCCGGTATGACGGGTACCGCCGACACGGAAGCGTTTGAGTTCAGCCACATATACGATCTTGACGTCACCGTGATACCGACCCACAAGCCGCTTATAAGGAAGGATTACGAAGATGTTGTCTACAGGACCGAGCGCGAGAAGTTCAACGCCGCGTGCGCGGAGATAGAGGAAATGAATTCCGCCGGCCGGCCGGTGCTCGTCGGCACCTCATCGATCGAGCAGTCGGAAAAACTGGCCGGCTACCTTGAGAAGATGGGCCTTGGCCACAACGTGCTTAACGCCAAGCAGCATGGAAAGGAGGCCGAGATCGTCGCCCAGGCGGGAAGAATAGGGGCCATAACCATAGCGACCAGCATGGCGGGAAGGGGAACTGACATACTGCTCGGCGGAAACCCCGAGTTCCTCGCAATGGATATTCTCAGGAAAGAGTTCAGGGTCCAGCCCGAGGAAGCAGAGCCAAAGCAGTACGAGGAAGCGCTTTTCGAGGCGAAATCGATCTGCGATTCTGAAAAGGAGAAAGTTAAGGATCTCGGCGGGCTTCACATCCTTTCGGTAGAAAGACACGAGGCGAGGAGGATAGACAACCAGTTCAGGGGAAGAGCGGGAAGGCAGGGAGATGACGGATCTTCAAGATTCTATGTTTCCCTTGAAGACGACCTGATGCGCATTTTCGCCTCGGAGAGGATAACGGGTGTCATGGACAAGCTCGGGTGGGAGGAAGGAGAGCCGATTGAGCACTCGATGATAAGCAAGTCGATTGAGAACGCCCAGAAAAAGGTCGAGGGAAGGAATTTTGACATCCGCAAGCATCTCCTGAGATACGACGATGTTCTCAACACGCAGAGGGACGTCGTCTACAGGCAGCGTCGCGAGATTCTCGAGGGCGGCGAGAGCCTGAGAGATATACTTTTTACGTCTTCAGAAGACATCGTTCGGGAATCTGTGGGCAGTTACCTGGCGGGGCGGGATGACCGCTTGGAATCTGATTTCTCCGAGCTCTGCGAAGTTATCGGGAAGATTTTCGGAACGGAGATCGAGATAGATGCCTCCGGCAAGGCGGACAGCGAAGTCATAACGGAAGAAGTCACCGGAAAGCTCCACGCCGCGTACCGGGAAAAAGAGGAGAGGATAGGCTCCGAGCACCTCTCGCAGGTCGAACGCTACGTCATGCTTCAGCACATAGACTATCTATGGAAGGACCATCTTCTTAACATGGATCACCTGAGGGAAGGGGTGGGACTCAGGGGATACGCGCAGAAAGACCCCCTTCGGGAATACACGAAAGAGGGCTTCGACATGTTTGCCCTCATGATGGACAAGTTCAGGATGGATGTCTGCTCCAATCTTTTCAGGATACAGCCCGCGAGCGAAGAGCAGATCGAGGAACTTGAAAGAAGAAGAGAGCTTGAGGAGAAGAAAATGGTGCTCGGGCGGGGAGAAGGGGCTGAAGAGAAGGCCAGGACCCCGGTCAGGAGAACGCAGAAGAAAGTCGGCCGGAACGACCCGTGCCCCTGTGGCAGCGGCAAGAAATACAAAAGGTGCTGCGGTCGGTGATAATATCGGATAAGGTTTCCTAATGGCTGGAAAAATCTACATTCGCGGGGGAAGAGTTCCGTTCTTCTCCCTGCCCTTCATCGCGCTTTTCGTGGTCGTGGCCGTCTGCCTTTTCGCGTTTTTCGGCGTTCTGGCTCTGGTTGCACTGGGAGTGCTCGGAGCAGGAGCCTCGGTTTTGAGGAAGCTTTTTCCGGGCAGGAGCAGAAAACCCGGTCCCCGCGTGGGCGGACCTGGAGAGGATACCATTACCCTCGGAGAGGACGATTACGAAATAAGGGACGTGGACTGATTCCGCCGGGGGCGTGCGGAACCCGCGTCAGAGCGCCTTTTCTATTTCCTCCGCCAGACTCAGGTCTTTTTCCGTGATTCCGCCTTCGCTGTGGGTTGAAAGGGTGATGGAAACCTTATTCCACCGTATGAGGATGTCGGGGTGGTGATCTGCCCTTTCTGAAAGAAGCGCGACCTTGTTAACAAAACCCATGGAATCGACGAAATTTCTGAGAACGAACGTCTTTTCTATTTCTTCTCCCTTCCTCTGCCAGCCCTGAAGTCCCTCGAGCGCGGAAGAAATTTCTTTTTCGGTTAAAAGTGCCATATAGTTTCCTTTACAGAGTATATTCTACTTAAATCGGTTCCGGTTTTTAAAAATCCCCAGTTCGCACGGTTGGGGGCAGTTATCGAAAATAGGTTGTAAGCGAAATTTTCAGTTTGATTTTTCCTGAGAACACGTTACCCTATTGAGTAAAAACTTTCGATAGGTTAACGTGCCATGACAGAAACATATAGCCGCCCTGTAATATCAACTATTCTCAAGCGTCTGAGTGAAGCTCCGCGGAGGTTGATTATTATCACCGGACCGCGGCAGTCAGGCAAAACCACTGTTCTGCGGCAGGCACTGAGCCGGATTGACCGGCCGAGCAAATATTTTCCCGTTGATAGATTCACATCTTCTGTTTTGCCCCCACCATCTGAAGTGCGCCAAGAACCTGTTGTCGCATCGGTTGAATATACGGCCCTGGACCATGATGAAAGAAATGCGAGATGGATTGTGGACAACTGGGAAAGAGCCCGTATAATGGCCAGTCGTTCAAAACAGGGCTTTATCATCGCGTTTGACGAAATTCAGAAAATTCCAAACTGGTCAGAGACCGTAAAGGGCCTTTGGGACGAAGACAGACAGAATGATTGTCCCATGCACGTGGTACTTCTGGGTTCAGCGCCCCTTGTCATGCAGTCAGGATTAACGGAGAGCCTGGCAGGACGCTTCGAGACCATTAGTCTCACTCACTGGTCGTTTACGGAAATGTCCGAGGCGTTTGATGTTGATCTTTCGAGCTATATCTATTTTGGAGGTTATCCGGGTGCGGCGGGGTTAATTTCCGAGCAAATCCGCTGGAAAAAGTACATTTCCGAGGCTTTGGTTGAATCCAACATAGAGCGTGACATCCTTGCGATGCAGCCCGTGCGGAAACCCGCTCTGTTAAAGAGACTATTTGAACTTGGCGCTGTCTATTCAGGGCAGATTCTCTCATACAACAAAATGCTCGGGCAACTTACGGATGCCGGAAATGCTACAACCTTGGCTCACTATCTCAACTTGATGTCAAAAGTTGGTCTGATCACGGGACTGGATCAGTATTCAAAAAGCGGCCTGCGCCGCAAGGCGTCCAGCCCCAAACTTAACGTGCTGAACACGGCGCTTATGTCTGCTTTTTCAGGATATACGTATGAAGAAGCAAAAGCGGACCGAGCCTTCTGGGGACGCCTGGTTGAAAGTGCGGTAGGCGCACATCTGTTCAACACGGCTGCGCAGGACGCTATTAGTCTTTATTACTGGAGAAATAACAACCAGGAAGTAGATTTCATACTTGCGCGCGGCCCCAAAATTGTCGCTTTTGAAGTCAAAAGTGGTGCGCGGCGGATGAACATAAGCGGGCTTGGGGAATTTAAAAAACGATTTAATCCTCTTCGTTCGGTCTTGGTAGGCGAGGGAGGAATTCCGATTTGGGAATTTTTATCGACTCCCGCAAGGGATTGGTTTGAGGACTCATGAATTATTTTGCCCCTCGTACATGTAAGGAAATTTTTGAAGGCGACGTTCAGGATAACATACCTGCTTCTATGCCGCTTGAAGATTTCAGCGGCGCTGGTTCCTATGTGCTGCTGGGTCCCCCGGGTGCCGGTAAAACCAAAGCGTTCGAAAATGAAGCCCGAAAAGAAAAAAGATGTTACGTCACCGCGCGGGATTTTGTCACGTATGACGATCGCCCTGAATGGCATGAAGCCGTACTCTTTATAGACGGTCTTGATGAAATGCGGGCGGGCTCGCAGGACCAACGCGTGCCTTTTGACCGGATTCGAGGGAAACTCCACAGACTCGGATGTCCGCGATTCCGGCTGTCATGCCGTGAAGCCGACTGGCTGGGAACTAACGACAGAGACAAATTGAAGGACGTGTCGCCGGACGGCAGCATCAGGGTTTTGCGTCTTGACCCGCTGTCCGATGAAGATGTCTTCAATATACTGCGCTGTAATCATGGCGTTGAGGATCCTGAACAGCTTGTCAACTCAGCCAAGGAAAAGGGAATTGGCTCACTGCTTGGAAACCCGCAAAGCCTCCGGATGCTCGTTTCCGCTACCGGTAACGGAAAGTTGCCGGAAACCCGAAAGGAAACATTCGATCTTGCCTGCCGTAAACTTCTACTCGAGCACAACAGGGAACATAATTCGGCAAACAGAGACACCGTCAATATTTCCGGTCTGCTTAGCGTTGCGGGAAAACTCTGCGCGATTCAACTGCTTACCGGGCATACCGGATACTTTTTCACCGGTAACGGAACTGATTCTGGATATATCGACCTGAGAGAAATAGAAGAAGATCGACATTCTTTGAGAAACGTTCTGCGAAGCAAACTGTTTGAATCCGCAGACGGTATCCACAAAACTCCGGTCCATCGCCAAGTCGCCGAATTTCTGGCGGGATTGTATCTGAAGGAACTGATTCAAGAAGGTCTTCCGCTAAGACGGGTACTCGCCCTTATGACGGGATACGACGGAAGGGTTGTATCCGAGTTGCGCGGCCTTTCCGCATGGCTTGCGGCGCACAGCCCGCAAAGCAGGAAAGAAATTGTCGAACGTGACCCGCTCGGAACGGTGCTCTACGGAGACATCGAGAGTTTTTCCGATTGTGAAAAGCGGGATATTCTGGACCGCGTGGCGGAGGAGACGGAAAAAAATCCCTGGATTGCGCGGGCCGTAGGTCTGGACCCCAATCTGGAATATCTGGCCACGCCGAATATGCGGGAATATTTTCGAGATGCTTTGACCGATGCCGGAAGAGACGATGCCCGACAATCGTTTGTCGACTTCCTGCTCAAAACCCTTCAACATGAATCACGCATTCCCGAACTTGTCGATGTCCTGATGGAAATTGCAAGAGACAACAGCCGACAACTGGAAATCAGGCAATGCTCATTGCGTGCGTTCATCCGGCAGCGAGAAAAAACCGTGGAAACAACCGCTCAGCTGAAAAGGCTGCTGGCGGATGTTCATGACGGACTGATACAGGACCCCGATGACGAGCTGCTGGGACTTCTTCTGATTGAACTTTATCCGGATTCCCTGTCCGCTTCAGATCTCTGGAGGTACTTCAGAACACCGAAAAAACCGGATATTTACGGAATGTATGATTTTTTCTGGCACAATCTCGTGGATAATTCAACCACTGCTCAGTTAGATGCGCTGATCGGCGAGTTTACCGGATGTCTGGATCGGTTTTTAGAGGAGTATAAAAGTGGCGGAAAGCGGTTTCGGCTGTTTTCCGAGCTGCGGCTGCGTATGCTGCCCCGGTTTCTTGAAACCCCGGGGAAGAAATTTTCCCCGGATGACCTTTTTTCTTGGTTCTGGGTTGCATCGGGTCCCGAGGTCTGGGGCCCGACCATCGGCGAAGAAAAAACAGTGGTCCGCGAGTGGCTTAACAACTATCCGGAAACAAAGAAAGCGATATTTAAAGCGGGCATGGGACGCGGCATTCTCCCAGAGCAGATATTTACCCGATTGTTTCTCTCTGGATTCTCTGGATATGGTCTGGGTGCTTCTCCTCCGCCTGATTTTGCGCTCTGGTGCCTGGAGGAAGCCGCAGATGCGGCTGACGGGGAGTCTGTTGATTTCTTTCTCCGCCAAGCGGTTCGGGCCATAAGGAATTCCGATTTTGACAAGGGATTTTCAAAGGAAACGGTTAAGGGCAAACTTGCCGGTCATCCAGATCTTGAACGACGGTTCGCAGAGCTGATGACCGAATATGATTCAAGACGCGGTGAACCATCTTTACATGAAAAAGAAGTCATGGATTTACGAGAAAAAGCCCTTGAACACCAGGAAGCGAAAAGACAGGCATGGCTCGATGAGATAAGGTCATGCGAAAAAGCGCTGCGCGAGAACCTGTGCCCTCTTCATCTGATTCATGAATTGGCCAAGGTATATTTTGGCCTGATCACGGATGTAGACGGCAGCACTCCCCTGGAGCGGTTGAACAATTTTCTGGATGGTGACGAGAAGTTAGTGAGTGCGGTTCTTGAAAGCTTCAAAGGGTCTGTAAATCGTGACGAAGTGCCGGACGAAACCGAAATTATAAATCTCGGAGCGGACAGCAGGTTGCACTATCTCACGTATCCTTTTCTCGCGGGTCTTAAGGAAATATTTACAAACGACGTCAAATCCGCCGGAGAGTCTATGACGGAGAAGCAGATGCGCCAGGCCCTTGCTTTTTACTATGCCGCACCGGTGCCGTCAAGCATATTGGAGCCCAAGCCGCACTGGTACGGGCATCTGGTAGAAAATAATCCGGGCATGGTTTCGGATGTTCTGATAAAATCCGTCCGCTCAATGATCCGAAAAAACAGAAGCGCCATGATGTCCGTACAGCCCCTGCTGCTTCAGGAAGACCACGCGAACATAGCGAGCCTCGCAGTTTTACCGGTCCTGAAAGCATTCCCTGCCCGGTGCAGAGCGCGGCAAATGGGTGAGCTGAATTACTTGCTCAGATCTGCGCTGCTTCACTGCGACGAGAATCAGTTTCTGAATCTGATCAAAAAGAAGCTTTCTTTTTCCGGTATGAATATTGCCCAACGCGTCTACTGGCTGGCGGCCGGACTTATCCTTTCACCCTCCGGTTTCATCAAAGAAATGGAAACGTATCTCGTGGACCGCGAGCGCAGAGTCCAGAATCTGGTGGATTTTCTGACCCTGTCCCCTAAAATCCCCCCCACGAGATTTGTTGAGCGTCTTGACGTTCCCGCTACAAAACTTCTGATCCGACTGATAGGTTCTTTGTATAAACCTCGCTCACTGAGTTCCGTGGAAGCGGAAAGTTCGTTTGATAAATCATGGCAGGCGGCGGAGTTAATATGCGGCCTGATTCAGCAACTGGCATGCCTTCGGTCCCCGTGCGCCGCCAAGGTCCTTGAGGAATTGTCATCTGATAACGCTTTGTGTCCGTGGAGTTCTTATATGCTCAGCGTTTCGTCTGAGCAGAAATCCCTCCGGCGGGAACGCGATTTTCGCCAACCCAGCGTTAAGCAAGCGCTCAAGACTCTTGAAAGCGGACAGCCAGCAAACGCAGCGGATCTGGCGGCACTTCTGACTGACATTCTGAATGATCTGGCCCGGGAGATTCGAGACGGCAACACATCTGCTTGGCGTCAGTACTGGAACATGGATGCCGGAAATCCTGCTAGCCTGCGTACTGAAGACCTCTGCAGAGACGCGTTACTTTCGGATTTAAAAAAGAAATTGATGTTGTTGGGAATTGATGCTCAGCCGGAAGGTCGCTACGCTGATGATAAGAGGTCTGACATCCGGGTCGCGTACGGTAAATACAGTATTCCTGTGGAGATCAAAAAAAGTAACAGTCGAGATTTGTGGAGTGCGGTAAAAGAACAGTTAATTGCGAAATATACACGAGACCCTGAAACGGATGGCTACGGTATTTACTTGGTATTCTGGTTCGGCAGGGAACACCGTCAGCCACCCGGAGAAGGAACGTTGCCGCAAAATGCCAGGGAGTTGCAAGAGCGCCTGCTTAACGGTCTCAGTGCTGATCAGAAACGCAAAATATCAGTCTGCGTAATTGACGTGGCAAGTTCTTGAACAGGGTTCCCGAAGGTGAGTCTGTCAAGGGAGTTGCGTGCAATCCCTGACATGTTCTATCTGGGCAGCCTGAACCCTTTCGGGTTCCGGTTTTTAAAGAAGTTGCTTGTTTTTTCTCGCGCCCCGCCCGAGGTAAGTATATTGATTGAACACGAAGTTTCATGCAATGCCGTTTTCATAAGTCTCGGCGCCAATCTTGGACCCGCCCGGGAAAACATCGCACGAGCCATAAGGAGCATTAAGAAGAACTGCAGGGTGCTTGCCGTATCCTCCCTTTACGAATCGGATCCCGTGGGACCGCAGGATCAGCCGAAATTCACAAACGCTGTCGTCAAGGTAGAAACGGAACTTTCCCCTTTCGATCTTCTCGACCACCTCAAGGCAGTCGAAAGGGAAATCGGGAGGAAAAAAACGAGGAGGTGGGGACCCAGGGTGATAGATATTGACATAATCTTCTACGGAGACCTCGTAATAAGCACGGATTCCTTGGTAATTCCTCACCCGAGGGCCCACGAAAGAAGATTTGTCCTTGAGCCTCTGCTCGAGATAGACCCGGCCGCCTGGCATCCCGCAAAGAACATGGCGGTAAGGGATATATGTTCCGGCCTCGGGGATTCGCAGGCGGTTTCGAAAACCGATGGCCCCGAGGTGCTTCTCTGACCCGGGTTTGGGGCTACTCGCCCAGCACGAATATCTCCGCCGCCTCAAGGGTGTTCCAAAGAAGCATGGTTATGGTCATCGGACCCACCCCGCCGGGAACGGGGGTTATGTAAGAGGCTTTTTCCTTTACGTCCTCAAAGTCAATGTCGCCGACGAGCTTTCCGCTCTCGCTCCTGTTGATTCCGACATCGATTAAAACGGCTCCGTCCTTTATCATCTCCTTTTTTATGAATTGCGGGTCCCCTATTGCGACTATCAGTATGTCCGCCATGGTGGTTATAGACGGCAGGTTTCGAGTTTCGATATGGGCTATGGTGACGGTGGCGTCCCTGTTGAGCATCAAGGCCGCCGCGGGTTTTCCAACTATGTTGCTTTTTCCAACAACCACTACGTGCTTGCCGAGCACCTCTATGCCGTAGTAATCGAGAAGTTTTTCTATTCCGTACGGGGTGCAGGAGATGGCGCTGGGGTTTTCCTGGAACAGTTTTCCGATGTTCTCGGGATGAAATCCGTCGACATCTTTGTCAGGAGACACCGTTCTAATCACTTTTGCCTGGTTCATATGGATCGGAAGGGGAAGCTGTACCAGTATGCCGTGAATCTCTCTATCCGAGTTGAGGCGCTCGATCAGCGAAAGAAGCTCCTCTTCTGAGGTTTCCTCCGGAAGATTGTATTCTTCTGAAAGCATTCCACATCTTCCGCACGCCCTTCTCTTGTTCCTCACGTATATTTCGGACGCGGGATCGTCGCCGACCAGAATGGAAGCAAGACCGGGCACTATTCCCGTGCGGTCTTTAAGTTCCTTGGTCCTTTGGATGATCCATTTTTTGATGTCTTGAGAGACCTTTTTGCCATCCATGATTTTAGACATGTTCAGTTCCCTTTTTTTTCGAAAGATGGCCGATTGGAAAATCATTAGTATAATCGACTCCGGCGAGTTAATCCACATTGGACCGGATTTATCTAGACAGTTTCGGCAAGGTTGGTCATGATGACTATGTACTTAGGGGTCAATAGAAATGTATCAAATTCCATACATTTCTATTGACAAAAAAATCAACTTTTTTATATTTACAATGAAATGTTAGGAGATTTTATACGCGAACAACGGAAAAAGCGTCTTATTACACAGGAACATCTTGCTTCGAAACTCGGCTTGTCTCGTGCCACTTACGTACAGATTGAACTTGGGAAGCGTGAGCTTAAGGTAAGCGAGGCGATAAAGCTTGCGGAAATTTTCGACATGCCTATTGAGGATTTTCTTAATAAGAGGGAACAACCACCCCCAGCCATTGACATTAAAAGGTCTAGGAAGAAAAAGTCGGCTAAAAAACAAAGTATCCGCATCAGTGTTCCTCAGGAAAAAATGGAAAAATTTAAGCAGGTTCTTTTGTATGTTATTGCCCGAATAGGTGCCCGACCAAATATAGGTCAAACGACACTTTATAAGATTCTCTATTTTATAGACTTTGATTACTACGAAAAATACGAGGAGCAGTTAATCGGTGCTAAGTATATTAAAAACACTTATGGACCCAGCCCCGTAATGTTTGCCAAAATCGTTGAAGAACTTGAAAAAGAAGACAAGATCGAAAGAGTAAAAACCAAGTTTCACAACTACGACCAAGTAAAATATCTGGTCAGTTCGAAAGAACTGGAAGTATCGTTTCTTTCATCCAAAGAACTTGAGCATATCAACTGGGAAATACGCAGACTGGAAAATATGACTGCTGCGCAGATAACCGAATTATCACATCTTGATACTCCTTGGGCTGTAGCCGGGGACAGGGAGGAGCTGAAGTATGAACATGTATTTTACCGTCCCCAGTTAACCTCTGTCAGAGAGTATGACGAACTTTAATTCTCTGCCTGAATTCAGGAGGGAATTAAGAAAACTCTCTAGAAAATACGGCACCCTTAACGACGATCTGGAAATATTCAAAGAGGTTCTCTCAAGTTCTCCAACCGGTTTCGGAAATAGTTTTACCGTTATCCATTCCACCGAAGTTATCAAAATAGTAAAAGCGCGTATGGCGTGTCGCTCTCTTCCGGGGAAGTCTCTTCGGGTTATTTATGCGTATCTTAAACGAGAAGGGAAAATTGAATTCATTGAGATTTATTACAAGGGAAGTAAAGAAAGCGAAAACCGGAACAGGATTAAGGAATACTTGAAATCAGTTGCCGGGTCCAATTAAACATAATCTGTTGTTTTTTGAAGCTGGCGGTTATAAGCGCCGGACCCTGGGAAGAGTTATCAATAACCCAGAACACTGTAGCCGCCGTTCACGATCAGACGAATGGAGACGTAGAGTCCCAGTAGCGCGAAAAGCACCCATGGAGAATTCATCCCCCAGATGTAGATGTACATATCCCTTCGGCTGATCCGGGTCTGCCGATTGGCCGAGAAGAAACTGACCCAGTAAACCGAGGTTATGTACGTCAACTGCCAGAACAGCATCACTCCGACGATGCCCGCGACGAGGGCAGGTAAAATATCGAAGGTGAAGGCGGCGTAGAGAATTAACGTCGGGGCTGGGGTTGCGAAGCCGTTGGCAATACCTACTATGTAACCGTATGTGCGCCGGTCTGCGTAGGAATCGTCGAACTGGGAATACGTCGCCCAGACATTTGCCCATACAGTCGGCGACAGCACCCTCGTCAACGGAATCTTTGTAGTAAGGAATTCGGTGGCCGGGTTTCGGTCCGTCTCCCGCCAGTGCTTGCGCCAATATTCGGTGCGCCGTTCGATATAGTCGCGTCTTAGGAACAGGCACACCTCCCAATAGCAGATTACCAGATTAATCGAGAGGAACAGAGTCAGCAGGGCATGAATAACGTTGAAATCTCCGCGGGTCCAGTAACGCGCGCCAATGTCAGAATCGCAATAACCAGCACCGTGAACAGCGCCACTGGAATTGCCGGCCCGACCCGGCATCCCCCGGGTTCGGAATGTGCTCGATCGGTTAAATTTTCAGGCATATGTTCTGATTCTCGCAAAAAGTCCGGCATTATGGCTCGCCGCATTGTGTCCTTCGGAGTGTCCCACGTCCCGGACAGATGTGCCGTGCTCCGAACGGACGCTTTCGATAGGGAAATTATATACAATAGTCCGTGGTTTCAAATTTGAAACTACGATGCATAACAGCCGAAATCACCCAACTCAAAAGTCTCTCGGGTTAACCCCGGACTGATTCTTTCCTATAAGAAATAATTAGTATTTTTAGTTGACAGACTAAATTTAGTTTTTATACTAAATTTAGTCTGTCAACTAATGAGGTGTAAAAATGTCCGGACAATTTCAAAATCCATTCCGTCCTGGAGCGGGGCATCCTCCTCCACATCTTGCTGGTCGCGAGGAGGAGAAGAAAAAATTTCTCAAATTTCTTGAACAAGACGTGATTATGGAGAACATGATTTTGACGGGTCTTCGGGGCACGGGCAAGACGGTTCTCCTGGATTCCTTCAAGCCTCTTGCCATTGCCGATGGGTGGAAGTGGTGTGGAACAGACTTATCTGAGTCAGCGAGTATCAGTGAAGACAACATAGTGAAGCGACTTCTTGCTGATTTGTCTGTTGCAACATCGGGTATAACTGTGGGCAAGGAAGAGTTCAGGCGTGTCGGCTTTGTGGATAATGCTGAGTCTGTCGAACTCAAACTTAATTACGGGATGCTGCTCCAAGCCTATGAACAGACTCCCGGACTTGTGTCGGACAAACTGAAATTCGTACTTGAGCTAGCCTGGGGCTTCCTTAGGCAGTCAGGTGCCAAGGGTCTCGTATTCGCATATGATGAAGCCCAAAACCTTTCCGACCAGGCTCTAAAGGAGCAATTCCCTCTGTCTATCCTTCTTGAAGTATTTCAGTCACTTCAAAAAAAAGGGTGCAGGCTGCTTCTGGTTCTGACCGGTCTGCCCACTCTTTTTCCGGAGCTGGTCAAAGCCCGCACCTATTCGGAGAGAATGTTTCACGTTGTAGTGCTGGGGCGGCTTTCCGAGGAAGCCAGCAGAGACGCTATTCTCAAGCCCGTTGAAGATACAAGCTGTCCCGTCCTATTAACCCCTGAGAGCGTAGCGACTATTGTCGATCTTTCTGGCGGATACCCTTATTTTATTCAGTTCATATGCAGGGAAGTTTACGATGCTTTTATACAGGGCAGCCATTCAGTCCCGACAGACGAGATCATTAGAAAGCTTGATTCGGATTTCTTTGCCGCTAGGTGGGCGAGAGCCACAGACAGACAACGTGAACTGCTTACCCTGATCGCGTCGCTTGATAATTGCGATGAAGAATTTACCGTTCGAGATATTATCAGTTTGTCAGGCAGAGAAGGTCTCGGCGTAAAACCTTTCAGTTCCAGCCACATAAGCCAGATGCTTTCGACCTTAATGAGAGCCGGGCTCGTATACAAAAATCGATGGGGTAAATATGCTCTGGCGGTACCGCTTATGGGACGGTTTATACGCCGCGAAACTGGTATGAACTGATTTTGGGAAGACTGGACATTCGAGTGCTGGAAAACAGCAGTTCTTGTTTTTCAGGTTTCCCCTAGGTGATTAAGAGGCCCGTGTCCCTTCCCTATTTCAAGAGAGTTTCGTATTGCCTCTGTGACAAAGGCTTTTGAATTCTCCAAGGAAACCGGAAGAGACATTCCCTTTGCCAGAAAAGCGCATACAGCTGCCGAAAAGGTGCAGCCGGTTCCGTGGGTGTTGTTCGTTTCGATTCTCTCGCTAACCAGTTCTCTGAATGTCTCCCCGTCGAAAAAAAGATCTGTCGCCGGGTGATCTTTCGTAAGATGGCCACCCTTTACGAGAACCGTCTTTGCCCCGAGCGAGTGAATCTTCTCGGCTGCGGTTCTCATGTCGCTTGTGTTGCTTATCCTAACGGAGCTCAGTATTTCTGCCTCGGGTATGTTCGGAGTCACTACGAGCGCCCTTGGGAGAATCTCTTTTTTTAGAAGTTCCGTTGAGTCTTTTAAAAGAGCGGTCCCGCCTTTTGAACTCATCACGGGATCAACAACGAGCTTTTCAATTCCATACTGATCTATTTTTTCCGCCACGGTCTCAATGATTTTTTCGTTGGAAAGCATTCCGAGCTTGGCGGCGTCGCAGCCTATATCGCTCATCACGGCGTCAAACTGCAGCCCCACGAACTGCTCGGGAAGGTCATGGATGGCGCTTACCTCCAAGGTGTTCTGGGCGGTAACGGAGGTGAGCACGGAAAGACCGTACACCCCCAAAGCTGTAAAAGTCTTAAGGTCAGCTTGGATTCCCGCCCCTCCTCCTGAATCCGACCCGGCAACGGTAAGTGCTCTTGGGATTTTTTCCGCCACGTAAAAATTCTACAAATTCACCTGTTTTTTTACAAACCCGGACAAGGGCTTCTCCGCCGGGGGTCTTTACTGGAATTGAAAACTGTTTTCAGTTGTATATAATTTCCCTTCACGCTAAACGATCGTTTAAGGAGAGAGAGTCATGAGCGAAGATATTTTCAGACCGGATTTGTTTACAACCGACGATGAGGGCAGAGTGAGGCTGATTGCGGGTTACTGCAAGGAATCCGACAACTGGACCTTCCCGAGGTACCTTGCGGACCCAGTGAGTTTTTCAGATGACGTGGAAGAGAAACTCCTCAGCCCAACAGGCATTCTGCATTCCTTTACAGTCGTGAGGAGAAGCATGCCGGAATTCACGGTGCCCTATGTTCTAGCTCTTGTCGATTTTCCGGAAGGCGTGAGGGTCATGGCGCAGGTTGAAACTGAGGATTCCGATTCTCTTGAGTTCGGAGAGGAGATGGGCATTACGGTCGGGGTGATAAAGAAAGCGCCAGACGGAACGGATATCAGTTCCTACAAGTTTATCCCAGTAAGGGAGAAATCCTGATCAGCTGATCTCATTGATCGTTTCCTTAAGGGTTTTTTCCACGGTTTCCTTTATTTCCGCGAGCCTTGATTCCGTCTGAGCTTCAAAACGAAGCACCAGGGCTGGCTGGGTGTTGGATGCCCGGAGAAGGCCCCATCCGTCCGGATACTCAACCCTGACTCCATCTATGTCGATCACTTCGTTTTGCTCCCCGAGTTTTTTCTTTACCGCTTCCGTTACCTGAAACTTGATTTCATCGGGACAATCCTCTCTTATCTCCGGGGTTGCGAAGGTTTTAGGTAGCCCCGTAAGCAGCTCCGAGGCCTTCTTTCCCGTTTTCGAGAGGATTTCAAGAAGCCGAAGTCCAGCGTAAAGAGCGTCGTCGTATCCGAAAAACCTGTTTTTAAAGAAGATGTGGCCGCTCATCTCTCCGCCGAGTTCGGCGCCCTCCTTCTTCATCTTGTCCTTGATTACCGAGTGGCCGGTTTTCCACATGATGGGATTTCCGCCGGCTTCCCGTATCTTGGAAAAAAGATTTCCCGAACATTTAACGTCCCCTATTATGGTCGCTCCCGGGTTCGTTTCGAGAAGATCGAGCGAATAGACAAGGAGCAGCATGTCTCCGCTCATCGAATTTCCTCGCTCATCGACAACTCCTATCCTGTCCGCGTCCCCGTCAAACGCCAAGCCCACGTCGAGGCCGGCTTCCACGATCTTTTTCTTTATGTCGGAGAGGTTCTCCTCGACCGTGGGATCGGGGTGGTGGTTCGGAAAATCCCCGTCAGGGTCCATGTATAGTTCATGAACTTCACAGCCGAATCTCCTGAGAATCTGCGGGCAGGCCACTCCGGCGGTTCCGTTGCCGCCGTCGGCCGCTACCCTTATCCCCGGTTCTATATGAAGGTTCTGCTCGAAAAACTCAAGGTAGCGTTCAATTATATCCGCCTGTCTCCTTTTGCCCTTCCCCGTTTTGAACTTCCCCTCTTCGACCGATTCTCTTATTCTCTGTATGCCTTCGCCGAAAAGGGAGTCCTGGCCTACGCACATTTTAAGCCCGTTGTACTCAGAAGGGTTGTGACTGGCGGTTACCATCACACCGCCAGCGACGCCTGAGGTGAAGGTGGAGAAATAAACCATCGGGGTCGTTACCATTCCTATGTCGACCACACTAACGCCGGTTGACGTTATTCCTTCGCAGAGCGCGTCCCGGAATGCCGGGGAAGATTTCCTGCAGTCGTATCCAACGGAAACCTCCGATCCCCCGTCCTCGGCCACCATGGTTCCGTAGGCTTTTCCGATTTTCTCGACGACCTCTTCTGTGATGCTCTCCCCCGCTATGCCCCTTATGTCGTATTCTCTGAATATAGCTTTGTCGGCAATCAAAGTTAGCGTGCTCCTTTGTTTTTCAAGCCCTTAATTATAATGTCCATGGGGATTTATGAAAGGCGTCTTTCTTGACTTTAGTTTTTCGAGTCTTATCATTTCCTTCCATGGTTTCTCCCTCCTACGAACAGTTTCTGGAGAACCTCGAGCGCGGGAATCTCGTACCCGTGTGGGAGGAAGTTCTGGCCGATTACGACACTCCGGTTTCGATTTTCAGGAAAATAGACTCGCCCGATTACTCCTTTCTATTCGAAAGCGTGGAGGGTGGGGACAAGTGGGCGCGCTACAGCTTTCTGGGCACGGAACCCTCGGTGGTGTTCCGCTCTAAGGGCCGAAGCATCGAGATAATGCGCTCGGGCGGGGAAACCGAAACGTTCACGGGCGACCCGATTCTGGCACTGCGGGATCTGCTTTCATGCTACAGGCCGGTTTCCTCGGAGGAGCTTCCGAGATTTCACGGCGGAGCGGTCGGTTATTTCGGTTACGACATGATCAGGTTTATAGAGAATATTCCCGATACCTCTCCCGATGAGCTTGAGCTCTGGGACTCTATTTACATGGTAATGGATACCGTCTTGGCGTTTGATAACGTTACGAGCAAGATAAAGATCATTTCAAACGCCCATGTTCCCGACGTTAAAAACGCGAGGGAGGAGTACGAAAAGTCTCTTGCGAAAATAGCCGAGCTTAAAAGCAGGCTTAAAAATTCGCTTGAAGAAAAGTTTACCAGTTGCAGTTCTCAAGATGTTGGAGAGGAAGAATTCACGCTCGAGCCCAATTTTGAACCCGCGCACTTCAAGGATGCGGTGCTCAGGACCAAGGAGTACATAAAATCAGGGGACATAATACAGGCCGTGATATCCCAGAGATGGAAAACGGACCTGAGGGTCGACCCTTTCGATCTCTACAGGGCGCTCAGGATACTGAATCCTTCTCCGTACATGTTTTTCCTTAGGATGGGTGATGAGATACTCACCGGATCTTCTCCCGAGGTAATGGTTAGGGTCGAGGGGGAAAGAATCGCGAGCCGTCCGATAGCCGGAACGCGGCCGAGAGGAAAAACGGTCGCCGAGGACGACGGCCTCGCGGCCGAACTCATTGCGGACCCCAAGGAGAGGGCCGAGCACATAATGCTCGTCGATCTCGCGAGAAACGATCTGGGAAGAGTTTCCAACGCGGGTTCGGTCAGAGTGAACGATTTTATGATCGTGGAGAGATATTCCCACGTGATGCATATAGTTTCAAACGTTACCGCCCTGCTTGCCGAAGGGTCAGACGCCTTTGACGTAATAAAGGCAACTTTCCCCGCTGGCACGCTTTCCGGGGCGCCGAAGGTAAGGGCGATGGAAATAATCGAGGAGACCGAGCCGGCAACGAGAGGGGCATACGGGGGCTGCGTCTGCTACTTCAGCTTTTCGGGCAACATGGACAGCGGCATAACCATAAGAACGTTCGTGGTAAAAGACGGTAAAATCTACATACAGGCGGGCGCCGGCATAGTGGCAGATTCGGATCCCGAAACCGAGTACCAGGAAACGGTTAACAAGGTAAAGGCATTGGTAAAATCGGTTGAGCTTGCGGAGAACGGACTCTGATGACCGGGAGCAAACAGAAAATGATTCTGATGATCGATAATTACGATTCCTTTACCTACAATCTGGTCCACTACCTGGGGGAACTCGGTCAACAGATCGAGGTGAGGAGAAACGACTGTCTTGACTTCGGTTTTGTGGATGATCTTGATCCCGACATAATCGTAATCTCTCCCGGGCCCTGCACGCCCAAAGAGGCCGGGCTTTCGGTCGACATAATAAAAAGGTATGTCGGGGAAAAACCCATTCTCGGCGTCTGCCTGGGTCACCAGGCGGTGGGCTACGCGTACGGGGCGAACATAGTCAGGGCTGAGAGACTTCTGCACGGAAAAACCTCCCCGGTCCTCCACGACGGAAAAACCATCTATAAGGATCTTCCGAATCCCTTCGAGGCTACGAGATACCACTCACTTCTGGTGGAAGAGGCATCCCTTCCGTCCGACTTCGAAATTTCCGCTTGGACCAAGGAAGGTGAAATCATGGGGATAAGGCACAGAGAATTTCCCGTTGAGGGCATTCAGTTCCACCCCGAGTCCATCCTTACAGAGTGCGGGAAGGATCTTCTGAGAAACTTTATCGACTGCTATGGGTAAAGCCGATACAGCTTTTCCGTTTCTTCCTCATAACTCCGTATCTTGGAAAATAACCAAGTTCTGAATCTTTCATCCCGTTTTGCAGGCCGCAGAGGAACCGTTTCTTTTTTCCTGTTTGAGAAACCCTTTCGACTTATTAACATGTTTAGAGTACGGGGCTGTGTTTTGACCAGTTTTTTCCGCAAATGCCGTCCTGATCCCGAAAAGCGGTTTACGGCCTGTTTTCACTTGCCCACATTTCGGTGTGGGAGCAAAGTCCCGAAGGAGTTAAGTCTGTTAAACAATGTATGAGTTGGTTAAGCAAAGAGAGATTTTAAAGGAGCAGGATTCGAATCCGTTTCGCAGGAGGTCAAATGGGCCTTCTGGTTGAAGCTTTCATTTTTATGCTGGCGACGATTGTCGTTGTTCCTGTCTGCCGCAAGTTCGGATTGAGCAGCGTGCTCGGCTACCTGCTGGTTGGGTTGCTGATCGGTCCAAGCGTGTTCGGGCTTGCGGGCAATGCAACGGAAGTTCTGCACTTTGCTGAGTTCGGAATCGTTTTGTTGCTGTTTCTCATCGGGCTTGAACTTCGTCCGCAGCGTCTGTGGACCATGCGGAGATTTCTCTTCGGGCTTGGTATAACCCAGATCCTCATCACCTCAGTCGTCATTGCGGTGTTTTGCTTCATGTTTCTGGGGATGGGTTCGCCCGCGTCAATGCTGATCGGGTTCTCCCTTGCTCTTTCAAGTACGGCGTTTGTCGTGCAGTGGCTCGGGGAACACAGGGAATTCAACAGGCCCCATGGACGCGCGGCTTTCGGCACGCTGCTCATGCAGGACGTCGCCGTTATTCCGGCGATAGCCTTAGTAGGTATCTTGTCTTCTAAGCCCGGGGATTCGGTGCCGTTGAATTTACTGCTTCTTATCGCTGTTGTGGCTGGATTCGTGGTTGCTCGGTTTACGCTTCGTCCCGCCCTGCGTTCTGTTGCCTCCACGGGAATCCATGAACTTTTCACGGCCGCCGCGCTTACGCTCGTGACAGGTGCCGCCTTGGCGATGCACAGCATCGGTTTTTCAATGGGTCTCGGGGCTTTCGTAGCGGGCGTTATGGTTGCCGATTCTGAGTATCGCCACCAGCTTGAAGCGGACGTAATGCCCTTTAAGGGGCTGCTTTTGGGTCTTTTCTTCATTGCGGTCGGCATGTCGGCCAACCTAGGCTTGCTGGCCAGCAAGCCGCTTTTGATCGTCGGACTGACCGCGGCTCTCATGGTCGTAAAATCGCTCGTTATATACCCGCTTGCCAGACTGCAAGGTCTTAAGCACGATGAAGCGGTGCGGACAGGACTTGTGCTTTCCCAAGGCGGGGAGTTCGCCTTCGTTCTGTTTACCGTAGGCGTTTCGGCGCAACTAGTAGATCAATTCATCGCTGATATCGCCGTTTTGGTGGTAACGTTGTCAATGGCGGCAACACCTTTTCTCGTTGCGCTCGGTTCCCGGTTCGGTGCCGAAAAGGACAGCATGTCTGTGCCCTTAGAGGAAACTCATGGATCGCAGAATTCCGTTATCATCGTAGGTTTTGGTCCGTTCGGCCAGACAGTAGCCCGAATACTTACCATACTTGAAATTCCGTTTACGGTGATTGAACTTGATGCCAAGAGAGTTGAGTTTGTCCGTCAGTTTGCAAGTGAAACGTACTATGGCAACGCATCGAACCTGCGGGTTCTGCTGTCCGCTCATATTGACCGCGCTCCCGCGCTCGTCGTTGCGATTGACGATGTCGAAGCGTCTCTGAAAATAGTCAGTCAGGTATCTAATTCTTTTCCGAACCTTAAAATCATGGCACGTGCGAGAGATCGCTTTCACGAAATAAAGCTTCGCGAGCTGGGAGTGACCTCCGTGATTCGTGAGACTCTGCTTTCAAGCCTTGATCTTTCAACCCAACTGCTTGAGCATCTAGGGCTGTCCCGGGCCGAAGCGACGGAGATAATTCAGGCGTTCCAAGAACATGATGCGGAGACACTGAACAGCCAGATGGCGGTTTATCACGACAAGGTCGGGTTTCCCGAGGATGTGTTTGATACGACGCGGGAACTGAGGGAGCTGTTCAAAGAAGACAAGAAAACTAGTCTTAGCGCCGGCAAGAAGACCTGATGAGTTTTTTCTGAGCCCGGTTTCATCGGAGGTCACAGATGCGGGTCTGCAACGGGGAGTTCTTTATTTTCAGGGCCAGTGCTTGATTATATGGTTTGCCTGATTGCGGCCGAGAGACTCTTCCCGGTGGCCTAGGTCATTGTTTTTGGCAAGAAATATTCAAAAAAACAGTTTTTATGTAAAATGAAAATAGTATTTGCAAATTGAAGCAATCTACGTATATTGATTGTCATGATTGAGCGCGAAATCACTCCACATCTGATCAGGCGGTTTGAGCAGTATCCTTTTGTAACTGTGACAGGACCGCGCCAATCCGGCAAAACCACGCTCTGCCGCAAAACTTTTCCCGATCTTCAGTATATTAACCTAGAAAAGTCTGTCCACAGGGACTTTGCCCTGTCAGACCCCGAAGGCTTCCTGTCCCGGCTTGAGGGAGGGGCCATACTGGATGAAATCCAGCGTGTTCCGAAACTTCTGTCTCATCTCCAGGTTCTTGCCGACGAAAAAAGGCAGAACAGTCTGTTTGTTCTTACCGGCAGCCAGAACTTCAGCCTCTCCGCATCTGTTTCCCAGTCACTTGCCGGAAGGACAGCCTTGCTCCACCTGCTGCCGTTTTCCCTGCTGGAACGTCGAAAGACCGGGGCCGCCGAGTCAATAGAGGAGATACTTTATTCGGGGTTTTATCCGCGGATTTATGATCAGGGACTTGAACCGCGAGAGGCACTTGCCGATTACTTTGAGACCTATGTTGAGCGTGACGTGCGACAGCTCGGAGAAATCCGCAACCTCTCGGCTTTTCGGCATTTTCTGCGTTTGTGTGCCGGACGTGTGGGCCAGCTCGTGAACCTCTCATCTTTGGGCTCAGACGCTGGAGTGTCCCATACCACCGCCCGGCACTGGCTCACTCTCCTTGAAGCTGGCTACGTGATTTTCCAGCTGCCGCCGTTTCACGTAAATATACGGAAACGTCTGGTAAAATCGCCGAAAATCTACTTCTATGATGTAGGGCTTGCCAGTCACTTGGTCGGCATCGAGCGGCCTGAGCAGACCGCCACCCATCCTTTGCGAGGAGCTTTGTTTGAAAACATGGTCGTGGCTGAAGCGGTCAAGTACCGTTTTAACAGGGGCCGCCGCTTCAATCTGTCGTTTTTTCGTAACAGGCAGGGTCTGGAAACCGACCTGCTGTTTGAAACCGGAAATGGTACAGTCGCTTTAGAAATCAAATCTGGCACAACGGTCACGTCGGACTATTTCGATTCGCTGAATCGAGTATCGAATCTTGTTCCTGAGATCTTGATGAAAGCTGTTGTATACGGGGGCAGAGGCCGCCAGTCCCGGAGCGCAGGTGAGATAGTGTCGTTTGCCAATCTGCACAGCGTGCTCGAGCGCATTGAATTAGATCAGGAAATAGCGGTGTTTCTGAACGATAAAACCAAGATATTACAGCCTCTTTCCGATATGAGAATACTCGACAGCGTGTACGGTGCCCAAGTACTGCCGACTCTTGAAGAACTTAGGGTTACTGTAGGAAGGGGAATAGCAAGATTGTTCGGCAGCAGTTCGTCGATTTCATATTTGAGCATTGGCGGCCGGAGCGGCAGTTCCAGAGTTTTTCTGGAAGCGGGACATTGGGAGGAAATAAAACAGAGTCATGAAATCGGACCCGGTTTTAAGCTTAGCGACGATAGAAAACTCAAATTTACATGTGAGCACCACCTCAACGGCTATGTCGGGAGGGCAAACACCGACTTTAACCTTGTTATATCGCTTGTCTGGACTCTTGACGCCAGCGGGTTTTCGCGAGAGATAGTTATTGAAGAACATGCGATTTCCGGTCTGAGCGAACGTATTGAATATTCAGAGCTTGATGTGCGTAGCACCGATTCGGACCGCGTGGTTGTGGGCATCTGTAGAAAAATCATGGACGAAATCAATAAACGCTCAGGCGAATGATCAGTCATGCCGGAAATTCTGTTGACAGATTGATCGTTTCGGTTCCGTTGCGATGCGGCGGAATTGATAAATCTTTTTTCCGCCATATATTTTAAAAGCGTTTTACTATGGTGAGAACCTGCGGCTTTGCGATCAAATGGCTCAATTAATTTAACAGGAGAAAAAAATGAAACTGCCTTTGCGTTCGAGAGACGAAAAATACATAGGAAATGGAACTCTTCCCAACGGTTCTTTAGACGACACCGACAAGTGGCTTCCGATAATCAGATACCTTGAAGCTGGAGCCGAGTCATATCCGGAAAAAACGATGTTCAGCCTCGGGGATTCAGAAGGCAACGTGGCCGAAAGCTACAGTTACGGGGAAACCAACGTCTGGGCGAACAGGGTGGCAAACGGTCTTGTCGGAGAGTTCGGAATAAAGAAAGGGGAGAAGGTCGGCATGTACATGCTCAACTGTTCAGAGTACGTCATATCGATTATCGCCGCACACAAATCGGGCGCCGTCCAGGTTCCGATAAACAAGGATGAAAAAGGCGATAGGCTCGCTTACGTAATAAACTACTCCGAAATGCGGGTGCTCGTGGTCGACACCCAGAGCCTTCTCTACATAACTGAAATAGCGGAGAGGCTTGAGAACCTTGAGGCAATCTTTCTTGTATCGGAGGACGCTCCGACGGATATCGGGGGTATAAGGACACTTCCTTTTTCCGTTTTTGACCGGTACTCATCCGAAAACCCCGGGGTCGACGTGACGACCGCCGACAAGGAAAGATGCATGTTCACTTCCGGCACCACGGGGATGCCCAAGGGTGTTATCCGCGATCACGGAGGGGTGATCATGACGGTGCGTTCCTTCATACAGCAGCAGGGGCTAAGAAGCGAAGACGTCTTGATGACGGTTCTTTCCCTGGGACACGCAAACGCCCAGGTGATGTGTCTTTTCGTCTCGATAGCGGTTGGAGGTTCAGCCGTTTTCTTCCCGAGGTTCTCCGCCTCCAATTTCTGGAAGTGGGCGGCGGGCTGCGGTGCGACCGGGGCGAACATGCTGGGAGCGGTACCCGAGTACATCTGGGCTTCGCCACCGTCAGAGTGGGATTCAAAGCACGGGATAAGAATGATGCTCTCAGGCCCCGCGCCTAAAAAGCTTCGCGAGTTCGAGGAAAGATTCAACACGAAGATAGTAGAGGGCTACGGGTCTACTGAGATGGGAATGCCGCTCTGGAAAGATCCCGAGGATGAAAAGCCGGGTTCATGCGGATTTCCCGTCGAGGGGTACCACCTTGAGATAAGAGATCCACTGAACACGGACGAGATCATAGACAAACTCTGGGACGTGGACAAGAACCCCGCTCCCGCCGAGGAGGAAAAAGGACTTCTTTTCATAAAACCCTTGGTTCCGCACACTACCCTCGATGAATATTTCAAGGACGAGAGAAGAACGAAAAACGCTTTTGACGACCAGGGATTTTTTAATTCGGATGACCTGTTTGCCGCGGGAACCGACGGGAGATACTACTTCATGGGCCGCTACAGCAGAATACGCGTGTCGGGAGAGAACGTTGATCCTGTAGCGGTGGCCGATGTCTCCGAGGAACATCCTTCAGTCCGGGAGGCGGTGGCCGTAGGCATTAGACTGCCCGACATATCGGATGACGAAATCAAACTCAACCTGATACTTAAGGAAGGGGCGGATTTCAACCCCGCGGAGTTCTGCGAATGGATGGCCGAGAAGGTTATGGTGGCCATGGTTCCGAGGTTCATTGAAGTCTACGAGGAGTTTCCGCTTACCTCGACCCAGAAAATCGCGGTTTCGGAGCTAAAGAACATATCCGGCCCCACTTGGGACAGGCACAAAAGCGGGCTCAAGTTAAGGTCAAGGAAGTGAGCTTGAGATAAAGTAGAGAAACGCTGCGTAAATTATAAGCAGAAGAACTCCTTTCTTTTTTCCGACCCTGTTTTTACCAATCTGGGTTTTTCCGATTAGTAACACGAAAAGAACTGTAAGCAGGATAAGAAATGCGAATTCGGACGCGTATCCGAACATATCCCGGTTTACCTCTATGGGTCGGATAACCGCAACGAGACCCAGATACCCAAGATTAAAGAAATTGCTCCCTATTATGTTGCCAACGACTATATTCTGCTCTTTTTTCCACGCGGCCACGAGCGAAGCGGCAAGTTCCGGAAGTGAAGTTCCGAAGGCAACTGCCACGACCCCTATGAAAAGTTCGCTTATTCCGAGCTGTTCGGCGATATCTATTGCGCTGCTAACCAAAAGATGGGCGCTGACAGCCAGAAGCACTGAACCCGAGACTACATAAAGAAGGATATTCCACCCGCCGTCATCTGGCGATACGGAAAAAGCCTCGTTTTCTTCTGTGGATTTTCCGTAGGGGATGACCAAAAGGACGCCAAGCAGGAGAAGCAGCAGCACTCCTTCACCTCTTTCGAGAGAGAATTCCGTGAGGTTGAGGCCGAAAGCGGCAAAAGTCATAAGCCCCATAAAAACAAGCGGAAGCCACTGCTCTTTCCACGCTTCTCTACTTATCACTATTGGACTTATAAGAACCGTCAGGCCAAAAATAAGCCCGGTGTTGGCGATATTGCTTCCGACCATGTTTCCGACTGCTATGTCGCTTGAGCCCTCTATGACTGCCACCAAGGAAACCATGAATTCGGGAACGGATGTTCCAAACGCAACCACGATAAGCCCCGCAAAAAAGGTGCCCATGCCGGTGAACGCAGCAACCCCGGAGGCGCCTCTAACGAGAAGACGGGCTCCTTTCCACAGAAGAGCGAAACTCACGGCAAAAATCAGCAGATTCAAAATTTCCATATATCAGAAGCGGTTTTCAGGCCGTATGCGGCCGACCAGAGATTTTTTTCAGGAACCGGAAAAAACCGGGGTTTGCAATGAGACACCGATTAACCTATAATAGTCCGGGTGTTTTTTTCATTTCCAAATGTTATAAGACTGTTCAGGAGGTTACAGTAAATGCAATTATTATTCAAACCGCGCGATGGCGTATATCTGGGAAGCGGAGATCTTCCCTTCGGCAAATTTGAAGACACTTCACTTTGGCAGCCGATAACCACAAATCTTGAGAAGGGTGCCGAGATGTTTCCCGACAAGGCAATGTTCAAGGTCGGAGACAGAGACGGAAACATCGTGGAGAGCTACTCTTATGCGGAGACCAACGCCTGGGCGAACAGGGTGGCAAACGGTCTTGCCCAGGGGTTTGGAATAAACAAAGGGGACAAGGTCGGCATGTACATGCTCAACTGTTCTGAGCACGTGATATCTATTATCGCCATACACAAGTGCGGCGGCGTGCAGGTTCCGGTAAACAAGGACGAGAAGGGGGAAAGACTCGCTTACGTAATCAACTACTCGGACATGAGGGCCCTCATTATTGACGAGGGGAGCATTCCTTTCATAGAGGAAATCGGCGACAGTCTGGAGCATTTAGAAGCAGTCTTCGTGACGGTTGACAATCCACCTGAAAAAATCGGAGGCATAAAGGCGCTTCCTTTCTCAGAATTTGACAGTTATGACGATACCAATCCCGGGGTGGACGTTACCACTGCAGACATGGAGAGATGTATGTTCACGTCCGGTACCACGGGGATGCCAAAAGGGGTTGCCAGAGACCACGGAGGAGTGATCATGACAGTCCGTTCTTATCTGCAGCAGCAGGGAATAAGAAGCGACGACGTGCTCATGAGCATACTTTCACTCGGTCACGCCAACGCGCAGGTAATGTGCCTTTTCAGCGCCATGGCGTCCGGTGGGACTGCCGTGTTTTTCCCCAGGTTCTCAGCTTCCAATTTCTGGAAATGGGCGGCCGGGTGCGGCGCGACATGCGTTAACATGCTGGGAGCGGTAGCCGAGTACCTCTGGGCAGCGCCTGAGAGCGAGTGGGATCAGAAACACAACATAAGGATAATGCTGGGCTCCCCGGCTCCGAGGAACCTGAAGGAATTCCAGGAGAGGTTCGGAGTCAGGGTAATAGACGGATACGGTTCGACCGAGATGGGCATGGTCCTCTGGAAAGACCCCGAGGACCACCGCCCGGGTTCATCCGGTTTCCCCATGGAAGGATATTACGTCGAGCTCAGAAATCCCGAAGACATCGATACGGTGGTAAGACCGTTCTGGGACTCTACCGACGACATTACTCCTCCCGACGACGCCAAGGGGCTTCTTTTCGTAAAGCCGCTTGTTCCGCATACGACTCTGAATGAATATTTCAAGGATGAGAGAAGAACCAGAGAGGCTTTTGACGATGACGGTTTCTTCAATTCGGACGATCTCTTCGCCAGAGGTATTGATGGGAGATACTATTTTGTCGGAAGGTTCAGCCGCATCAGGGTTTCAGGCGAAAACGTGGATCCGGTAGCCGTCGGGGACGAGGCGATGCAGTATCCCGCGATTCAGGAAGCCATTGCGGTCGGTATAAGGCTCCCGAACGTTTCGGATGACGAGATCAAGCTCTGCGTTACGCTCAAGACGGGCGAGGAATTCGATCCGATTGAGTTCTCCAAGTGGATGGCCGAGAGGGTAATAGTGGCCATGGTGCCCAGGTTCATAGAGGTTTACGAGGATGGATTCCCGGTAACCGCGACCCAGAAGGTCAAGGTCGCCGAAATAAAGGAAATCACGGAAAATACCTGGGACAGAAACGAGACGGGACTCAAGTTCAGCGCCAGAAAGTAGATTAGATTTTCCTTTTATCCGTGACGGGGCAGTCCGATGAAATCATTATGGCCTTGGCTATCGGGGAGGCCGAGCGGGCCGCTTCAGAAGGTGAAGTTCCGGTAGGGGCGGTCATAGTTGATGGGGGAGGCACCGTAATTTCAGCCGCCCACAACCTGAGGGAATCAGCTTCGGACGCCACCGCCCACGCCGAAATTCTGGCTATACGCCGCGCGTGCGAAGTTATCGGAAACTGGAGACTTTCCGGTACTTCTATATACGTTACCCTTGAGCCCTGCGCCATGTGCATGGGAGCAATAATCAACGCGAGAATAGACAGGGTCGTGTTCGGCGCTCCCGACCCCAAGGGCGGGGCGCTTGTAAGCAACTTCGGAATCGGCGCGGGAGGGGAACTCAATCACCGCGTAGAATTCTCGGGGGGAGTCTGCGGCGAGCGGTGCGCGCGCATTCTTGAGGATTTTTTCAGAACGCTTCGGGATTCCTGAACTCAGGCCTGAGGGCTGACGACGATTTTTTTCGAGTTGCCCTTGCTTGGAACCGTCTCGTATTTTATGTCCTCTTGCTTCTTGAGTTCTATGTAGGCCATTTTCCTTTCGTAGGATGAAAGCCGCTCGATTGAGTGAGAATTTCCGCTCTCTTTTACTTTCTGCACGGTCTCCGCGACTTTTCTCGGCACATCGGTGTCCTTTTTCTTTCCGTCGTGCCCGCCGATGTTTATGGCGACCCTCTTGTTTTTCCCCTCGGTGCTGTTTCTCGAAGCTATCTTCCCCACTATGTACTCGAGGGACTTTATTACTTCCCCGTTTCTCCCTATGAGGAATTTCTTGTCTTTAACGGGCCAAACTTCAAGTATTATCCTGTTTTCAGTCTCCTCGGCCTTTACGCTCTGCGGGGCTGGAAACAGAAAACCCAGGAGGGTCTCAAAAGTTTTTTTCGCCCGAAACGCCTTTTCGCTCAATCCGCCAGTTTTTATTTCCACCCTCACTATGGCGTTTTTGCTTCCTATGCCCAGAACCCCCCTGGAGTCTTCTCTTATAACTTCGATTTCCACTTCGTCTTTTGAGACTCCGAGTTCTTCACAGGCGTTCACTACGGCTTCGGAAATTGTTTTCCCTTCCTTTTCTATTGCGGTGGCCATTGCTATCCTCCTTCTGGTTCCGGGACCTGTCGATTGATGTATAGTTGCTGACCGACGGAGAGAATGTTGCTTACGGTCCAGTAAAGTATAAGACCGGAAGGCAGGCCCCAGAACATTATGGTAAAAATTATAGGCATAAACTGCATGAGCTTCATCTGCAGTTCCATCGCCTCGCTTCCTGGAGTAGTCATGGGGGTGAGTCTCTGCGAGAGAAACCACGAGACACCCATCAAAAGGGGCAGCACCCGAAACGGTATTCCCAGAACGTCAAACAGGTGTTCGGGCTGGGAGAGATCGTTTACCCAGAGAAACGAGCTGTGTCTTAGATCTATCGAATACAGAAGCGCGAAATAAAGAGCTATGAAAACGGGAAGCTGTATGAGCAGGGGAAGACATCCCCCGAGACTACTTAGCGGGTTTATGTCGTTACTTGTGTAAAGCTTCATCATCTCTGCCTGCTGAGTCGATTTGTCGTCCTTGTATTTTTCCTTGAGAGCGTCGATTTCAGGTTTCAGACTCTTCATCTTGTTCTGCATGGCTTTCATCGATTTCATGCTTTTCACGGTAAGGGGGAAGAATATCACCCTGAGGGCGATCGTAAGCACTATTATGGAGACCCCGTAGTTGCTGAAAAAGTCGTTGACGAACTTAAGAAGCACGACGGCGATCTTGGTAAGTACTCCCGCATAGCCGTAGTCAATAGACTTCTCAAGGCTGTACCCGGCTTCCTTGAGGTCCGGTTCATTTTTTGGACCGAAATACGATTTCCACCCGACTTTGTAGCTTTTCCCTGAAGCTATTTTTTGCTCCGGATAGGAAAAACTTGCCCCGGCGAGACCTTTTTCATCAAGGGGCTGCAGGTAGAGTCCCCGGTCCCCTCCTATTTCCGGCAGAAACGCGCCGAGAAAGTACTTGTCGCCGAAACCGAACCAGTTTGTCTCTCCATTGTACGCCTTGGTTTCCTTAAGGGGTTTCTTGGTCCGCTTGACCTCGCCGCCGACCATTGAGATAAACTCGTAGAGACTGTTTGAGCCGCTCTCGTATACTGTATTTTCCCAGCCGACGTAAACCTTATGGTTTATCTGTCTGCGCGTTCCGTTAAGAATCTCCAGGTTTTCCCTGATAAAGTATTTCCCGGGGTGAAAGGAGATGGTTTTACGCACCGTAAGCCCACCGGGTTTTCTCCAGACCAGATTGACATCAAGCCCCTCGGTACCCACGACCAGATTCGTGCCTCCCTTGTAGGAAAACGGGATGAGTTCCGGCATTTTTTCGTTTTTGACTCTCAGTACGGTGTCAAACGACTTTTGCTCTTCATCGATCACCGCCACAGGCACCGAGTCCGTCTCGACCGTCTTTTTGTATTCCGAAAGCTCCCAGCCGACGACTTTCCCTCCGAGGGTGTCTATCTCGGCAACATAGAGGTCGGATCTGACTTTTATGATCTTGGAAGCGTAGGAAGATTTTATCGGTTCAAATTCCGCGGGAAGTTCCTGCGGGGAACCCGGTTCTTCGGAAAGATCTCCTGCGGCGGGCGCCGATGCGGGCCGGTCTGTTTTTGCGGGCTGTTTTTCCTTGGGGGCTTCTGCGAAAAACGCCGAGTAACCGACGATTACCAGTACCGACAATACCAGAAATAAAATGTAGTTTCTCTTGAGGTCGCTGTTCATGTGTTGTTTATTAGGGCTTTATTGAGGATGTGGGGCGCTATCGTGATTTTTGCGAGACACCTGTGAGACTGCTCCCGTTTTCTGTGCGTGGTTCTGACATGTGGCAGGAAACCAAAGAGTAAAAATTTATGGAAGCAATGATACACGATAAGTTCCGATAGCAACAGGAGAGTTTTTATCCCGCTTTTCGTGAACCCCGAAAACCTGATTTTCACCGCTCTTCCCCGCGGCGTCGCGGACTCTGTCAGCAATTGAATATCGACTCCGCTGTTGTTATTATACTATGCATGCCGGGTGAATTTTCTGTATCATGACTAATGCGGCGGGGCGTTTGTTTCATAATGCGAAACGGTACTGGGGAAATTCCTATGCTCTCACATACAATGTCTTCAGATAGCGTAAAACGGGCTGTGTTCGCGGTTTTTCTGCTGTTTTTCGCCTTGTTCCGCTTACCAGCAGATCCGGCCCTGGCCCAAGGCTTTTACTTTGGAGGGGCGGTCGGCGTTGAATACGCCGATGTGGATTACGGGAAATCAATAACGCTCAACCCTCCCAATGCCGCATCCGTGACCAACCGGGATGGCGATTCCGGCCAAGGGGCGATAAGTTCTTTCAAGGCCGTTTTGGGACATCGCTGGAACCTGTCAGGCGGCCTTTATTTTTCAGGGGAAATCGACCTGGCACTCAGGCCTGACAGTCCCATAAAGGGTTCAATAGAAGGCACCACGACTCCCGGAAATCCCGACAGCGACGTGTTTCCCGGCAACTGGTCCCTCAACAAGAACCGCGATGCGGGATTCAGCGTTAAGCTCGGTTACTCTTCCGGGGAAACGGGTTTTTCGGGCGGTTCGGTCTATGCGCTCGCCGGAGTGAGGCGTCTTGACGTAGGGATTGAAACCACTGCCACGGGTGTGCTGTCGGACGGCCAGACATTTATTGATTCTAAGTCCCGCAGGGATTTTTCCGTGACGCCATGGGTGTTCGGGGGCGGCATAGAAATCGGGAACGAAAAAAGCCGGCTTGACCTGAGGACGACCTATTCAAGATATGACTTAAGCCGCGAAAGCCCAAGCGGAACGGAGCTTGTCCCGTCGGCGGTCGGTTTAGAATTCGAAGTTTCCGAGTGGGCAGTCTACCTCGGCTACACGTGGTCACCCGGATTCGGACTGGGCCTCTGAAATTCCGTGTCCGGGCCCCTGTTTGCCTGGTCAACGTCATATCCTGTCCTGCCATAAATGAACATGCTTTCCCGAAACCGACTCACTTCTTTAGCTCATCACTTTTCTTTGCTACGGGATCATATCCCCCGGCACTCAGAGGATGACATCGCAGTATCCTCCTGAGGGTCATCCTGGTTCCCGCCACGGCTCCATGTTCTCTCAGTGCTTCGATCGAATACGCTGAGCAGCTGGGGTGAAACCTGCAGGTGGCGGGAAGCAGGGGAGAAATTGTCTTCTGGTAGAGCTTTACCAGAAAAACGAGGAATCTGACCGGGAGTTTTTCTTTCATTTGAGGCGGTCCGCGAGTTTCCTTATTTCCGAGCGGAGCTCAGAGAATTTCTTGCCCGATACGTCGTTTTTTATTATGAATACAACGTCATTTGAGCAGAACTCCGGCTTGTTTTTTCTGAAAACCTCCCTCAGCACCCTTTTCATCCTGTTTCTCCTGACGGCACTTGCCGACGCTTTTTTGCCCACGGACACTCCTAGGCGGGGAAACCCGAGGGAGTTGGGCTTCGCGTAGAGTATGAAGTTTTTCGAGTGGGCTTTGGTGCCTTCTGAGAGTATGTTGCGAAAGTCGCGGGATGTTTTTACTTTGAATTTTGCGGGAAACGAGCTGTCTTGCTCAAACGCTACTTTTTCCATCTCCCAACCGTGAGAACGTATCTTCCCTTGGCAGTCCTTCTCTTGAGTACGCTCCTGCCTCCCCTTGTGCTCAGTCTCGCGCGGAAGCCGTGTGTTCTGAGCCTCTTTTTTACGTGCGGTTGATAAGTCCTTTTCATAGTGGGGGGTCAGAATAACACGTAAGGATTTGAAGGTCAAGGAAAAATGAAACTCGGAAATTCCCGGCGTGCGTGCGACACTCGAGGTTTCACGGCAGATTGACAATAAACGAGTTCTTGTAAATAATTGATACCCATCAAATTCAGACGGTTTTCGAGGTTCTTCGTCCATTATGATACTTGAAGGCGTAAAGCTTATGGTCATTGGTATGGCCACAGTATTTGTTTTCCTGCTTGTCCTGATGCTGAGCGTTATGCTGTCTGCGAAACTTTTTAAAGACAGCGACGCACGTGCGCCCTCGGGTCCCGGGGCGTCCAAAAAATCCGGAAGGAAGGTCATTCCGGTCATAGCTGCGGCAGTCGCGGCCTACAGGGCGAAGCATGCCGGCGACGGCTAGATCTTGAAAACCTTAGGGCCTTGTCATGAAGAAAATTTTATTTCAGGATACATCCTTTCGCGACGGGTTTCAGTCCGTTTTCGGCGCGAGAGTGCTCACGGAAGACTTCATCCCGGCGGTCGAAGCCGCCAGAGAAGCCGGGATATCCCACTTTGAGGCTGGCGGGGGAGCCAGGTTCCAGAGCCTGTTTCTTTACTGCGGAGAATCCGCTTTTGATATGATGGACCGTTTCCGCGAGGCGGCGGGACCGGATGCCAACCTGCAGACGCTTGCAAGAGGGATCAACGTTGTTGCCCTCTCCCAGCAGCCCAAGGACATGATAGATCTCCACGCGAGGATGTTCAAAAAGCACGGCATAACTCACATAAGGAACTTTGACGCCTTAAACGACGTAAGAAACCTCGAGTACTCGGGTCAGTGCATAAAAAACGCGGGTCTGCATCACCAGGCGGTGGTAACGCTCATGGAGCTTCCTCCGGGCTGCGAAGGAGCACACGACGTGGATTTCTATATAGACAGGCTGAGAAAAATACTTAATTCGGGGCTTCCCTACGATTCCATATGCTTCAAAGACGCTTCGGGAACCTCGAATCCGAAAAAGATTTACGAGACCCTAAGGGCCGCGAGAAAGCTTGTAGGAGAAAACGTAATTCTCTGGGTGCACACCCATGAGACGGCCGCCCAGGGAGTCAATCAGTACATGGCCGCCATAAACGGCGGGTGCGACGGGGTCTGTGTTGCCAGAGCGCCGGTTTCCGGGGGAACTTCCCAGCCCGATCTTATATCCATGTGGAACGCCTTTAAGGGGACGGAATACACTCTGGATGTGGACATAAACAAGATTCTCGAGGCGAATTCCGTGTTCAAGGAATGCATGTCGGGCTATTATTTTCCGCCCGAAGCCCTTCGGGTTTCCTCGGAGGTTCTTCTCTCTCCGATGCCCGGCGGAGCGCTTACCGCAAACACCATGATGATGAGAGATACGGGCACCCTCGATCTTTACCCGCAGGTGATCGAAGCGATGAGCGAATGTGTTGCCAAGGGAGGATTCGGAACATCCGTTACCCCGGTTTCCCAGTTCTATTTTCAGCAGGCTTACGCAAATGTCACTCAGGGGCCCTGGAAAAAGATCACCGACGGTTACGGGAACATGGTGCTCGGCTACTTCGGACGCACGCCCGTAGAGCCCGACCCCGAAGTCGTGGCGATAGCGGAAGAGCAGATGGGCAAGCCCCGCTTTGAAGGCGACCCGCTCGACATACTCGAGCCCGGCATTCCGAAGGCAACCGAAATTCTCGAGAAAGAAGGACTTCCTGTCACCGAGGAGAATGTATTCATAGTCGGGGCGCTCCAGACCCAGGGCGGGAACAAGGGCCTTGATTTTCTCAAGGGGAATTTCAGCGTCAACGTAAGAAAAGACAGGCCTGAAGAGCAGCCTCAGCAGAGACAAGGTATTGGCACGAGCGTGGCGTCAAAGGTGTCCGGTACCGGGGAGAACTTTGTTATTACGGTTGACGGGAGAAGCTACAACGTAACCGTAAAGGAAGGAACTTCGGATGTTTCCTCCGTAACAGAAGCTCCTGCGCCTAAGACATCCTCCGCGATGGATGAAGATTCTCCCGATGTTGTAGCTGTTACGGCGAGCGTGCCCGGCAATGTGTACAGGGTGCAGGTCAGCGTGGGTGACAAGATAAAGGAAAACCAGACGCTGATCATGCTTGAAGCCATGAAGATGGAAACTCCGGTTGCCTCTCCGTGCGACGGGGAAGTGGTGTCCATCGAGGTTGAACAGGGACAGGTAGTAGAGACGGGTCAGCTTATCCTTACCATTCTTCCTTCTTGAGCGCATGAAAAAATTCATACTTACTTTGGCGGTTCTCGCCTTTTCCTTGGGAATGTTCGCCGACGCACCCGATTGTCTAGGTGAAACGGTGAGCGGCGTGGCAGCCTCTGCGGAGCAATCCAAGGAACTTGCGTCTTTTTCCCAGCTTTTGAAAAACGTGGCTACCAGTACCGGCATCTACGGATTTATTGCGGGCAACGCAATTTCCTGGGTTAACGGATTCGGGATGTTTTTGATGATCCTGGTGGGATTCCTTCTTCTCTACCTGGGGATTGCGAAGAAATTCGAACCTCTTCTTCTGGTTACGATAGCTTTCGGGTGCATATTGGCCAACATTCCGCTTGCGGGGATAAATGACCCCGGCGGGGTACTTTACTACGTGTACGATGTCGGCATAAAGACCGGCATCTTCCCCCTTCTGATATTCATGGGAGTGGGGGCGCTTACCGATTTCGGCCCGCTTCTGGCCAATCCGAAGACGGTTCTTCTTGGAGGTGCTGCGCAGTTCGGCATTTTCTCGACATTGCTCGGCGCGCTCGTGCTTGCCCAGTACGTGCACGGGATCGATTTTTCCCTAAAAGACGCGGCTTCGATAGGAATAATAGGGTCAGCGGACGGACCGACCTCCATTTACATTTCTTCGCAGCTATCCCCTAGGCTTCTCGGTGCGGTCTCGGTCGCCGCATATTCCTACATGGCTCTCGTGCCGATAATTCAGCCCCCGATAATGAAGGCTCTTACCTCCCCTGAAGAGAGAAAAATAAAGATGAACCAGCTTCGTCCGGTGGCCAAAAGAGAAAAAATAATGTTTCCATTGATTGCTCTTACCCTCTGCCTTCTTTTTCTTCCGTCCGCGGCACCTCTGATAGGATTTTTCGCTTTCGGCAACCTGATGAGGGAATGCGGAGTGGTCGACCGGCTCTCGAATACGACGAGAAACGCGCTTATCAACATCGTTACGATATTCCTCGGCCTCGGAGTCGGCTCGCAGCTTCTTGCCTCCGAATTTCTCTCCCTTGAGACTCTTGGCATACTTCTTCTGGGAATTGTGGCTTTCTGCATAGGCACGGCCTCCGGGGTGCTGATGGCCAAGCTTATGAATGTTTTCTCCGAAACCAAGGTCAATCCCCTGATCGGTTCGGCGGGGGTTTCGGCGGTTCCAATGGCCGCTCGCGTCTCTCAGGATATGGGGGCCAGGGAAGATCCCCAGAATGTACTTTTGATGCACGCCATGGGTCCAAACGTGGCCGGGGTTGTGGGTTCGGCCGTAGCGGCAGGAGTGCTGCTTGCGGTTTTCGCGTAAGTTTCTGATCTGCTACAAAGGATGTTTTTGCGGAGTATTCTATGAGATTTAAAGGCCGCTCGGCGATCATTACCGGGGGAGGGACGGGAATAGGTGAAGCGACGGCACTTTTGCTGGCGCGAAACGGAACCAGGGTTCTGATTGCCGGAAGAAGGGAAGAGAAGCTAAAAGAGCTATGCGGCAGGGCGGAGGAAGAAGGACTTTCTATAGGATACAGGGTCTGTGACGTTTCAGTCGAGAGCGACTGCGCGGCCACCGTGGAGACCGCTTTTCGCGAGCACGGAAAGATTGACATTCTTTTTAACAACGCCGGCATCATTTTTTCCGGCCCCCTTCACGAAGTCGAAATCTCAAGGTTCCAGGAGATCTTCGATATAAACGTGAAGGGAGCGTTCATGATGTGCAAATATGCCATTCCTCATATGCTTTCTGCGGGCAGGGGATTTATCGTCAACAACTCTTCTGTTATCGGGCTAAAGGGGTTTGCGGGACTTTCAGCCTACTCGGCATCCAAGGGAGCCCTTGTTCAGTTAACAAGAAGCATGGCCCTTGAGTACGCGGACAAGGGGCTCAGGATAAACGCTGTCTGTCCCGGCGGGGTCTGGACGCCGATGTTCGATTCCTATCTTGAGAGAGCCGAAGATGCCGAAGCGGCCCAAGCTTTTATGGAGTCGCTTCACCCCATGGGACGGCTGGCCGATCCGTACGAAATAGCTGAAGCGGTTCTGTTTCTCTGCGATGATAAGGTCATGTTCAACACGGGCTCAATGCTTTCAATCGACGGCGGCGTTATAGCCAAGTGATTTCCGGGGACTGGCCTCGATAAACGCCTTTTTTGCCTTCCGGGCCTATGTCTTTTCAATTTGGGCTTTTCCCCTTGACGGTTCTTAACAAGCGATTTAGAATAAGAGCTAATTGAAAGTCATTCTCATTTAATAATTCTCATGACGAAAGATTTTGAATGCACTCAGGAATCGTATGCCAGAGAAGTTCTGCGGGAAAAGGGACTCAAGTCCACAGCGCAACGCCTAGCAGTCGTTCATGTTCTTCACACGAGCGGGAAATCGCTTTCGGTCGGCGAAATACACGACAAGGTGAAGGATATGCTCGGCGCCACGGGGCTTGCCACCATCTACAGAACCCTTGAGATGTTCGAGGACTTGGGCATCGTGAAGCGCCTTCATTTTCCCGACGGCCGTCACGGTTACGCGTTCTCCCAAGGCGAGCATGTTCATCATATGGTGTGCGTTGACTGCAGGAGGGTTTTCGATTTTCCCGAGTGTCCGGTGGAGAGCTTTGATTACGCTTCGATTGAAAAGCAGGGATTCAGAGTGAAGGATCATTTCGTACAGCTTTTCGGCCAGTGCTTAAAGTGCGCGGAGGCGGCTTAACGATACAATGAACCAGGTAAGAATTCAGAGGCTCACCGATTACACCTCGATATCCCTTGCGGGCATCTGCGCCATCCACTGTTTTTTTACGCCGGTGGCTCTCATACTGTTCCCGGTCGTGGGTTCGACATTCGTGTTTGAAGAGATTTTCCACGAGTTGATGCTTTTTATGGTCATTCCCGCAAGCGTGGTCGCCATATTTCTCGGCTGCAGACGTCATAAGGATTTCAGCGTGATCATGCTGGGGGGCGTGGGACTCTATTTTCTCCTAGTCGGAGCTTTCGCCGCTACGGGCTACGTAGAATCGATTCTTACTCTTATCGGCGCTTTTATCATGATTTCCGGTCACCTGCGCAATTTCAGGCTTTGCAGGAAAGATGGCTGCGATCACTGATTCCCAAAGAAATTTAAATTTTTTCTTGAAAACAGTTTTTTTTCGTGGATAATAACCATTCACTTTTTCGGGGGTTGCAATGGGAAAGTCGTTAAACAGAGTACTTGTCAAGATGAAAAGCACCGAGAGTCCTTACATCTATTACACGAAGAAAAACAAGATGAATACTCCGGACCGTCTTGAACTGAAAAAGTACGACCCGGTGATAAGAAAGCACGTCGTCTTTAAGGAGACCAAGTAGTCAGAGGATATACCCATGGCACGTCGCTGCGCTATAACAGGAAAAAAACCCCTTTTCGGAAACAACGTCTCCCACGCGAACAACCACGTTAAAAGACGCCAGAATCCGAACCTGCACTGGAAGAGAATCTACGTTCCCGAGCTAGACAGGTACGTGAGAATAAGGATTTCTGCCCGCGCGCTGAGAACGATCACCAAAAAAGGCCTTATGCCTTACCTTAGGGACGAGGGTCTTACCCTGAGTGATATAACCTAGCCGTACCCCTCCTGCCACAAGTATAAATTACTGTTAACCCGTATTATTCACGTAGGGGCGGGAACCCTTGACATGATCCCCCTAATAATGTAGTGTTTTAAGTGAGTTAAACTCAAAAACACACAAAAAAGGAGGATCATCCCATGGGTGAAAAAACTCTATCAGATATTTCCCCGTCTTTCAACAAATCAATCAAGGTAAACTTCGGTGAACAAAACCTCACCTCCCACTCAGGTTCCCTCCTTATCCGCGAAACAATGGAAGCTACGGGAATAATGAAGTGGCTTGCTTCCAGGATGAAAGACCCGCGCAAACCAAATAAGATCAAACACTCTCTCACTGAGATCCTCCACACTTATATGCTCCTGCTCTGCCAAGGACTCTCAGACCAGCAGGACACAGAAAGGGTAACAGACGACCCCGCCATGCTTGTGAGCAACAAAACCGAGCGAGGCGCAAAATCCCTTTTGAAGAATCTTCCCTCTCAGCCGACACTCTCTCGCGCTCTTGGTGTTCTGAGTTCCAGGGAAAATCTGAGGGTGCTCAATGAGTGTGTCTTTGAACTTGCCCGACGTCGCATTATTCTTGCAAACAACGGCAAAAAGAAAGATTCAATGATTATTGACGTTGACGGACTCCCGGTACAAACCGAAGGCCATCAGCCTGGGTCTGTATACAACGGACACTACAGAAAAACCATCTACCACACTCTGGTTGCGAGCAACGCCGAAGAGGGAGACATGTTCGGGGGAGTTGTGCGTCCCGGAAACGTCTCTTCGAAGAACGGAGCGGTGGAATTCATACGCGATCTTGTAGAGCGCTGCAAAAAAAGTCTGAGTGAAAGCATAACGCTTCGCATGGACGCCGGTTTCTGCGACGGGGATATGTGCGGTGAGCTTGAGGGTATGGGGGTTGAGTACATGATGCGCATAAAATCAAACAATGTTCTTGAAACCATGGCGGCTCCATGGGTAAGACATCGGAACCTGCTGACCTGTTACGATGAACATGGAACGTGGTGTGAGGAGCTTGAGTACGGAGCTAAATCATGGAATCGCAAAAGACGGGTAATTCTTGTGATGGTGAAAAATTCTGAAGATTTTTTCATCACAAACCATTTCTTCCTCGTAACCAGTCTTGGAAGAGAATACAGCGTGGGGGACGTTCTTGCTCTGTACAGGAAGAGAGGTAAGACCGAAGCGCACATGGGAGAGATGATGGACGTGCTGAATCCTTCTCTCAGCTCTTCACCCAGAGAGAAGAGCCATTACAGGGGCAAGGATATAGAGCGTGAGAAAACAGAACAGAAGCGGGAGGAGGACAAGGAAGAAGTTTATCCTCAGAATCAGGCGCTGTTCCTGCTCAATCTGCTTGCGTATGAAGTAATGCACACGGGGCGGTGTCTTATTGAGGATGTCGGCGGAAGGGGTTTCAGTCTCAGGCGCTACAGGGAACGTGTTCTGCTTTGCGCGGCGAGGGTGGCGCGAAGCGCGAGGAGGATAGTCTTCACGGTGGCCCGAAGTGGCAAGGAGTACTGGCTGATGCTGTGGGAGAAGCTCAGTACCATGCAATGGGTTGGCGCCTGAGACCCGAAGGCGTCGGTTTGTAAAAATATTGTCAGGCTTTGGGGGAGAGGTGCGGTCAAAAAAGGTCTGAAGAAGTCCGAATTCGGGGAAATCCTGTGAAAAGACTGTTTCCGTAGCACAAATCGAGCGTCGAGGTTCTCAAATCCCGGTAATTCTCCTTATGCGCTACGCAAAATACGGAAAATTCCTCGCCTTGTGGTATGCTGCTACCTTACGTGAATAATCCGGGGTTAATGCGTTTCCATTAAGCCGTATTGAGATACAAGGGAAACTGATGTTCAGGGAAAACCTAGTCGCCAAGCAAGTAGTACGCCGTTCAATCGTCTCGGAAAACGCAGAACTGGGAGACGAATTTTTTCCGGCTCACTTGTCAGTTGCTCTCATTGACGCAGTATTCAATCCCCAGCTTCGTTATAAGACGATGGTTGTACCAATCATTGAACGCTACTGCCGCTATTTCGGTCTTCGTAGAACTAGAACTGCCCGGGAAAACCTCCCTCCGGTGGAAGAACAGGAGACGCTTCGGGATCTGATCGGTCACTACGAAGAGTACGGTTTGGAGTACATGAAAGAAGAAGTTTTTGCCGCCCGCTACCGTTCACCAGGGACAAATATTACGAAAGCCGAAAACGTGCTTCTCGCCGCGGCTGAACTGCAAAAGATCGGAATCGACACGCTTCAGGACGCGCGCGAGGTTTCTCTTGAACATCCCGGAGAAATTAAGAGCGCTCTTATAAGGTTGCACGGAATTGGTGAAAGGACAATTAACATGTTTCTCATGTACTCGGGCAACGACGATTTCGTGAAGGGTGACGTTCATGTCTGCAGATTCGTGGAAAAAGCGCTGGGAAGGAAAGTTTCCGCCGCGGAGGCCGAAAAATCCGTTAAGGACGCTGCGGGGGAGCTCAAAATCTCCTCTAGGATTCTGGACTACAAAATATGGGAGTACGAATCGCAGCCTAAACCAGCCAAGAAATAACGAACGGAAGAACCAAAAGGGAAACTGCCGTTCCGGCCACTATTATTGATGCGACCGTCTCGGAGTCCCTGCCGTATTTCTCCGCGAGCACGAAGTTAAAAACCGCGGGAGGCATTGCACACTCCAAGATAACCACTTTTGCCTCCACTCCCTTCAGGCCGAATGCGTTTACAAACAACACTCCGAGAATTACGCCGAGAAATATTCTGGCGGAGCCGAAGAAAAAGGAAAGCCAAAGTCTGGAGACCTTCATTTCGGAGAGCTTGTACCCGAGCGAGAAGAGCATCGCGGGTATGGTGATATCCCCGAGAAGGGCTACGGGCCTCTCGATAACTACCGGGATCTGAAAGCCGACCGAGTTTATGATTATTCCGGCTACGGTGGCGTATATCAGGGGAAGCCTGAATATCTCGCGCAGATGATTCTTTCCGGACCCGAGGATCATAATTCCCACGGTGTAGTGAAGCAGCATGGTCGAAACGACACAGAGTATCGCGATGTTGAACCCATACTGTCCGAACGCGAAAAGACAAAGGGGAAGTCCTAGGTTTCCCGTGTTTGCGAAAACCACGGGAGGCAGATATACCCTCGAGTCAAGCCGAAGTGCTTTCGTAAGCGCCCCGCCGATTATTATGGTAGAGAAAATGACCGCCGATATCGAGAGAAATAGCTTCGCCGTCACAGACGGGTCCATCGTGAAATCAGAGAGGGACGAGATTATTAGACACGGCGTGGTCACGTAGACCACAAGATCGTTAATCGAGGATATGTCTATTTTTTTCGTCCTGCTGAAGAGAAAGCCCGCGGCGATTACAAGAAACGCCGGCAGGACGATGTTTGCAAGCTCTGGGATTGAGGAAAGAGTCATGTTCTGCGTTTTGCTGCGAAGAAAGCAAGCCGCATTCTTGACAAGCCCGATGCGGCGCCATGGAAAGTGCTCAGAATCTTACCACCGAAGCGGCCCAGGTAAAGCCGGCTCCGAAAGCCGCGAACAGCACAAGGCTTCCTTCTCCTACGCTTCCCTGGCGAACCGCCTCGTCAAGGGCGAGTGGAATGGATGCCCCAGAGGTGTTCCCGTATTTGTCGAGGTTCGCGAACACTTTTTCCTCCGGAAAATCAAGCCTTTTTCTTACGGCTTCCAAAATCCTGTAGTTTGCCTGGTGCGGGACGAAGAGATCAATGTCCTTGGGAGAGACGTTTGCCTTGGCTATGGCGTCCACGGTTGCTGACTCCATGCTCTTGACCGCGACTTTGAAAACGTCGTTTCCCTCCATCTTTATGTACTGCTCTCTGGTCTTAAGCACTTCCTCGTCAATCGGAGTTCTCGATCCTCCAGCCGGGACGTAGAGAAGGTCCCAGTGGCTTCCGTCCGAATTGAGAATGGATGAGAGAATTCCAGGTTCGTCAGAGGCAGTGAGGACAGCTGCGCCCGCCCCGTCACCGAAAAGTATGCAGGTTGAGCGGTCCTCGAAATCGGTGACTTTCGAGAGAACGTCCACTCCTATGGCGAGAATTTTCTCCGCGCCACCCGACTTTATTATTCCCTCGGCAACGTGAAGCGTGTAGAGAAATCCCGAGCAGCCGGCCATAAGATCGAAGGCATAAGCCTTCTTCGCTCCGAGGCGGTTCTGGAGAATGCAGCCGGTTGAGGGGAAGATGAAATCCGGGGTTATGGTTCCGACTATGATCACGTCGAGTTGCTGCGGGCTTACGCCGGCGGCCCTCAGCGCTTTTTCGGCGGCTCCATAGGCGACATCGGAGGAGGCGGTGTTTTCATCCGCGATTCTGCGTTCCTTTATTCCTGTCCTGGACGTGATCCATTCGTCAGAGGTTTCTACCATCTTTTCCAGATCTGAATTGGAAAGTACGGTTTCGGGAACCGAAGAACCGGTTCCTATGATCTTTGCGTATTTCAACTTGGAATCTCTCTCCGAAGCGGTAAGCGCAATAATAGTTTAAAGCCCTGATTTTGTCAACCAGTCTGTATTTGCGCGGCAACGATCTTTTTAAGCGGTTCTATCTCCGTCTCGGTCATCTCCGCCGTAATCGCGCAATGCGTATCGTCGCAGAGAAAAATAAGGGAGAACATCCCGAGGCTCGCCAAGGTAGAGAGGAAAAAGGTCTCCTCCGAAGACTCGGTGAGGAAGAAGTACTCATACTTCAGCCTGAGATTTTTGCCCGTCGTTATTCTTATTTCCATGGCGACCGAGGGAAATTCCTCTTTCTCGACCGCAAAAAACCGAGTTGATATTTTCCGGATATCAGCAAGCGTGGCGATTTTTTCCGGGCTCTCCTTGAAAATCATCAAACATTCCTCTTCCGTTGCGTGTGGTACGCAGCCGTAGAGGATTTGGGAGAGCGCTATCTGCAGTTCTATATCCTGCTCAAGCGTATCATATGTTGTTTGAGGCGTTGAAAAGATGCTTGACATATTGTTTCATGAATCAGTATCATTAAAAGTAGGATTAAGGTTTTTGCGGGCTTTAGATTAGTGGGCCTGGCATAGTAGTATAAAGAGTATCAGGAGGATAGATAGTCTCATGACAATACAAGGCAATGAGTTAGTGCTGTTAGCTATCGTAATTCTTATCATAGGGATAGTCCTTATGTTAAATGAAGGAGGAGGAGGTGGACAGCAGGCTGCCGAACCACCCGCTCCGCCTGAACCCCAAGAGGCCCAGAGCGATGTGGACCCTTTTCAGTCCGCACAGGGGGCGCCTCAGGAGGCGAGTGCCGCAGCTCCCTCAGGAGACGCGGATCCCTTTCAGGCCCCGCAATAACCGAAAAAAGTCTGCAGGTGGAAATGATTTTTCACGTTCAGAACCGAGTTGGCCTTCGGTCATTGCGTGAATATATGTGGGTGGGCGACACTCCCCAGCAGTTCAGTATTTTTAATCACAGGAGTGTTTCTTATGTCAAATGGGGGAGGAGACGTGGACCCTTTTCGGTCCGCGGTAGCACCTCCAAGCCCTGAAGCTCCTTCAGATTCCGATGTTGCCTCAGGAGAAGAGGATCCTTTACCGACTCCGAAGTCTTAACCGAGAAAAGTCTGCAGATAGAAGTGATTTTTCACGTTCAGAACCGAGTTGGCCCTCGGCTGTTGCGTGAATATGTCGGGGTGGATTATTCCTGCCAGCAGTTCAATTCCGTCAACGACCCGGGGCGACGGTCTGCTGAAATAGGAGTTAGCGTCCACTATGTAGCAGTGACCCTTTTTTACCGCGCGCAGAGCATGCCACTGTCTTACCCCGCTTGTCACATCCTCTATCCCATCAAGCGTTTTCTCTACGTCAAACCCGCAGGGCATCAGGATCAGGTAGTCAGGCGATGACTCGAGTATCTCATCCCAGGTTGTTTTAAACGAAGGTTCTCCCGCACTTGAGATTAGCGGTTCTCCTCCCGCCGTCTTTACCATCTCCGGCACCCAGTGCCCGGCAGCGTAAGGAGGGTCAAGCCACTCAAGGCAGAAAACCCCCGGCTGGTATCTTTCTCCCGAGAGTTTTTTCTCGACGCTCTCGATTCTTTTGCGGAGACCATCCAGGATATGTGAGGCCTTTTCCTTTGTTCCGGTGACTTCTCCCAGAAGCAGTATGGAATCCATTATTTCCCCGATGGTGGAGGGCTCGAGAGACAGTATTTCGGGGCTGTTCTCAAGAATCTCGCAGACTTCCGTTACCTCGTTTTCGGATACGGCGCAGACATCGCAAAGCCCCTGGGTTATGATAAGATCCGGCTTTATCTCTCTAAGGCGCTCCGAATCGATCAGATAGACGCTTTTCCCCTCCATGCGGCTTTGGCTTACAAATTCGTCTATGTGCGCGCTTGAGAGCTTTCCCTTTTCTTTGAGGATGCTGTTTACGACCACGGGCTTGCCGCGTGCTTGGGGCGGATAATCGCACTCGTGGGTTACTGCTACAAGGTTCTCCTCAAGTCCGAGGGCAAATACTATCTCAGTTGAGCTGGGAAGAAGCGAACATATTCTCATGGCAGTTATTATACAATCCACTGGGAAGGGTCCCCAAGTCCTTCGGCGTTATTTCTTTTTTTACCGCTTCGGCGTGTAAAATAGTATCCGTGAAGATCGTAACAAGATTCGCTCCAAGCCCCACCGGCGCTCTTCATGTGGGAGCGGCCCGCACCGCCATTTTCAACTGGCTTTTTTCCGCGAGTCTCGGAGGAGATTTCCTGCTCAGAATCGAGGATACCGACCGCGCGCGCTCCGAGGAAAAATTCGAACGGCAGATTGTCGAATCTCTTAAGTGGCTCGGGCTTGAGTGGCAGGGGGAAATTGTCCGGCAGTCAGAGCGGCTCGATACTTACGGTCGGCTTGCCGAGCGGCTTATAGACGGGGACAAGGCGTACAGATGCTACGTTACTGCCGAGGAACTCGGGAGGAGAAGGGATGAGGCCAGGGACAAAGGCGAGGTCTTCAGGTACAGAAGAGAGTGGTCGCAGCTCGGCTCGGCTCCTGGAAAACCCTACGCCGTAAGGCTTTCTGTGCCCCCCGGAGAAAAGATTTCCGTTGAGGACCTTGTCCGCGGCGGGATAGATTTCAACTCTTCTGAAATAGAAGACTTCGTGATACTGAAAGCCGACGGATTTCCGACCTACAACTTCGCCGCGGCGGTTGATGACGCGCAGATGGATATATCTCACGTCATAAGGGGCGATGATCACATAATAAACGCTCCTAGACAGATACTGATAGCCGAGGCACTCGGCTTCTCAAAGCCGAAGCTCGCCCATGTTCCGATGATACTCGGCGCGGACGGGAAAAAACTCTCGAAGCGCCACGGCGCGGAATCCGTTACGGAGTACCGACTGCGCGGATATCTTCCGGAAGCGGTGCTTAATTATCTTGTGAGGCTGGGGTGGTCTTTCGGGGACCAGGAGGTCTTCACAGCGCAGGAGCTTGTTGAAAAATTCGGCCTGAAAGGCATCGGAAAATCTCCCTCGGTGTTTGACCCTCAGAAATTTCTCTGGCTTAACGGAAAATACTTGAGGGATCTGCCCGAGGAGAGCATATCGGAGAAAATAGTCCCTCTTATCGCGCAAAAGGGACTTCCCCGGCCGCCTTCCGAACGGCTTTGTAGGATAGTTGCGCAGATGCGGGAGCGCTCAGAGACTCTTAACGCAATAGTGGATCAGTCCCTTTACTTTTTCACCGACGATTTCGAGTACGACGAAAAGGCTGCGGAGAAATTTCTAGTGGAGAGAAACGGCGAGATTTTCACGCTTCTGGCCGAGGAACTCTCCAACGTGGAGGATTTTTCCCATGATAATATTCATGGGGGTTTCGAGCGCGTGATGCAGCGAACGGGCCTCGGGCTCGGGAAAATAGCTCAGCCCGCCAGGGTTGCTCTTACCGGTTCTACGAAAAGTCCCGGGATTTTTGATGTTGTCGAGATACTGGGTAAAGACACTGTGGCGCTGCGCCTCGCGAGAGCGATTGACTTTATAAGCTCCCGCGTCGCCTGAAGATGAAAATATACGGACTTACAGGAAATATAGGTTCGGGAAAATCGACTGTGGCGGGGATGCTGCGCGAGTTCGGGGCGTTCACTGTGGATGCGGACGAGGTGGCGCGGGAAATCGTGCGGCCCGGGGAGCCCGCGCTTTTGGAAATCGTCGACTGTTTTGGCCGGGAGGTTCTCTGTGCGGACGGCACGCTTGACCGCGGCACCCTTGCCGAAATAGTGTTTACAAACGAGGAGGACCGCAAGCGGCTTAACGGGATAACCCATCCGAGGATTCTTGAGCGGATAAAGGAGAAGATGTCCGCCCGAAGTGGCGAACCGGTTGTGTTTGTTGAGGCGTCGCTTATAGACCGCGGGGGCGGTGGTCTTGATGAATTGATCGACGGTCTGGTGGTAGTTACGTGTCCCGAAGAATTGAGGGAACGCAGGGTGGTGTCCCGTGACGGCATGTCGCCTGAGGAAATCCGCCGCCGCATGGACTCTCAGATTTCAGAAGAGGAAAAGGCTTCTCAGGCCGATTTTCTCATAAGGAACTCCTCCGGCACGGAGAGCCTGCGCGCCCAGGTTCATGCTCTGTTCAAGAGTCTTTGTGCTGCGGAACCTTGAAACGGCACCTCTGCGTGTTATGATTCACTGATCCGTTTTTAACTGTAAGTGGGTCTGGAGTACATCCGATGAAAGAAAAAGTCAGAATTCTTGAAGATAAGGAAAAAGAGGCAAACTTGGGCGGCGGGGAAGCCAGAATCAAAAAACAGCATGATTCGGGCAAGCACACGGCTCGCGAGCGAATAGCCGAACTTCTTGACAGGGATACTTTCGTTGAAATTGACAAGTTTGTCCTGCACGGCTGCACGGACTTCGGCATGGAGAAAAGGAGAATCCTCGGCGACGGCGTGGTTACGGGCTACGGAAAGATTGAGGGACGTCAGGTGTTTGTCTACGCTCAGGACTTTACGGTTTTCGGCGGTTCCCTGGGTCTTGAACAGGGAAAGAAGATGTGCAAGATAATGGATCTGGCGCTTTCAACCGGCGCGCCGATCATTGGGCTTAATGATTCCGGCGGGGCAAGAATCCAGGAAGGGGTGAAGAGTCTCGGAGCGTACGGAGAGATATTTCTTCGGAACGTGGTCTCCTCGGGAGTCATACCTCAGATATCCGCGATTATGGGTCCGTGCGCCGGGGGAGCGGTTTACTCCCCGGTAATGAACGATTTTACGATCATGTCGAAAAACACAAGCTACATGTTCGTTACGGGTCCCGACGTGATCAAGACAGTTACCCATGAAGAGGTGTCCTCGGAAGAGCTCGGCGGTGCAATGGTTCACAATTCCGTAAGCGGCGTCGCGCATTTCGCCTCGGAGGATGACGACGACTCAATAGAGATAATAAAGGAACTCCTCGGTTTTCTCCCCTCAAACAACATGGAGGATCCTCCGGTGGTCCCCTGCGATGACCCCGCAGACAGAAAAGAGACGAGCCTTCGCGGACTTATCCCCGATAATCCCAACAAGCCTTATGACATACTGGATGTGATTCGGCCTATAGTTGATCATTCGTATTTTTTCGAGGTTCAGGAGCACTACGCGAAGAACATAGTGGTAGGATTTGCGAGGATGAACGGACAGCCGGTCGGAGTGGTTGGAAACCAGCCCAAGGTGCTTGCGGGATGTCTTGACATAGACGCTTCGGTTAAGGCTGCCAGGTTCGTAAGGTTCTGCGATGCCTTCAATATCCCTCTCCTTACCTTTGTCGACGTGCCGGGTTTTCTCCCGGGAACCTCCCAGGAATGGGGAGGAATCATACGCCACGGCGCGAAACTTCTTTACGCCTATTGCGAGGCGACGGTTCCGAGGATTACAGTGATAACCAGAAAAGCCTACGGAGGCGCTTACGACGTCATGTCCTCGAAACATATAAGAGGAGACGTGAACCTTGCCTATCCCACCGCGGAAATCGCGGTCATGGGACCTGACGGGGCCGTGAACATAATTTCCCGGGGGGAAATAGCCGCCGCGGACGACCCGGACACGGAGAGGATCAGACTCATTGAGGAGTACAAAAAGAATTTCGCGAATCCTTACCGCGCCGCGAGCCTGGGCTACGTAGACGAGGTCATAAAACCCGAGGACACGAGACCGAGAGTGATAGCGGCGCTTGAGATGCTGAACGGAAAAAGACAGACGCTTCCGCCGAAAAAGCACGGGAACATTCCCCTCTGATCGGCCGGGTGAGAAGATGTTTGAAAAAATACTGATAGCAAACAGGGGAGAGATAGCGGTAAGAATCATCAGGGCGTGCCGGGAGCTCGGAGTTGCCACGGTGGCGGTTTATTCAGATGCCGACAGGAACGCTCTTCACGTTATGTTCGCGGATGAGGCTTATCATATAGGGCCGTCGAAACCCTCCGAGAGCTATCTGGTCGGGGAGAAGATAGTTGCGGCCGCCAAGGAATCCGGGGCCGAAGCCATACATCCGGGGTTCGGGTTTCTTTCCGAAAACGATTCCTTCGCCGAGCTGTGCGAGAAAGAGGGCGTGGTTTTCATAGGGCCTTCCGCGGAATCGATAAGGCTTATGGGGGATAAAGTAACCGCGAGAAAGATAGCCAGAGATGCGAACTTGCCTCTCGTTCCGGGGTCCGAGGGAGCCGTATCAGATGTTGAAGCCTCCAGGGTGGCTAAGAAAATCGGCTACCCGGTGATGATAAAGGCCTCTGCGGGCGGAGGGGGAAAGGGAATGAGACTCGTTAATTCCAAAGAGGAGTTTGAATCGTCTCTTCGTATGGCCAGAAGCGAGGCGTTTTCCTCTTTCGGAGACGATTCGGTATTCATAGAAAAGTTCATTCAGAAACCGAGGCACGTCGAAGTCCAGGTTCTCGGAGACAGGTACGGAAATCTCCTGCACCTCTTTGAGCGCGAATGCTCGATACAAAGACGCCACCAGAAGGTGATAGAGGAAGCTCCATCGGGATTCATAAGCCAGAAGACGAGAAAAAACATGTGCGAAGTTGCGCTTCGCATAGCGAAGGCGGTTGATTACTCCGGGGCGGGAACGGTCGAGTTCATAATGGACCAGCAAGAGAATTTCTACTTTCTTGAGATGAACACCAGGGTGCAGGTCGAGCACCCGGTTACGGAAATGATTACGGGGCTCGATATAGTGAAATGGATGATAAGGATAGCTTCTGGGGAAAAACTGCCTTTCAAACAGTCTGCCATAAAAATGCAGGGCCATGCCCTTGAATGCAGGGTTTACGCGGAGGATCCCGCCACCAATTTTCTACCCTCGCCCGGACCCCTTCACTACGTGCGCGCTCCAAGCGGTCCGGGAGTGAGAGACGACTCGTCCGTTTACAGCGGTTGCGAGATAACGTCTTTTTACGATCCGATGCTCTCGAAGCTTGTCGTCTGGGGAAATTCCCGGGAGGACGCGGTAGACAGGATGCTCTCCGCCCTGAGAGAATACGTGGTTCTGGGAGTCAGGACCAACCTTGGATTTCTGATCAGGATGATGCGGGATCCTGAGTTCCGCAAGGCGCAGATTGACACGGGTTTTATAGAAAGGCATCCGGAACTTCTTGTGCCCGGGGAGTCCGGTCCAGAGGCTATACTCATAGCCGCCGCCGTCGCCATGAACGGCGGATCAAACCAAGTTGCGCAGGGGAAAACCGCCGCTTCTTCGGGCTGGAAGCTTTTTGCCAGAAGGGCAGGCGTATCCGGGAATCCGTTGTTATGACCTATACTTTCAAGCTGGGAAACAAAACCTACAAGGTAGGCTTCGAAGAGAGGGAAGGACTCAGCCTTTTCAGTATAGACGGTGAGCAGAAGGAAATAGAATTTCTGCGTATAGACGAAAGTGTTTATTCAATTCTGGTTGACAACCAGAGCATTACCGTAGGGATATTCAGGGAAGGGAAGAAAATACAGGTTTTCCACGAGGGCGATCTCTACGAGCTCGAAGCCATCTCAGGAAGGGACGCTTCCCAGACAGAAGGCGCGGGAAGTCTTAATATAACGGCGCCGATGCACAGCAGGGTGGTGAAAATTCTTAAAAAGCAGGGAGACAGCGTCGATGTGGGAGACAGTGTCGTAGTGGTTGAGGCCATGAAGATGGAAAGCGAGCTCAAGGCATCCGCTTCGGGAACCATAAAAGAGATAAGGGTCAAAGAAGGGGAAACGGTCGAGAAGGACTCTGTTCTGGTTGCTCTCTCCGATAGCGAATAACCCTCGAAAATACGGGGTGTTTTAAAGTGAAAAAAACAGCTGCGCTTTTACTTTTTGCTGTTGTGGCTGCGGTCCTCGGTTTTGTTTCCTGCGGTGAGAACGGCACTGAGGAAGTTCTCGTCGGCGTCGTCGTTCCTCTCACGGGCGAGCTAGAATCAACGGGCCTTAACATGAAAAACGGCATGGATCTTGCCCTTGAGCAAGTTAACGGATCGTTGCTTCTCGGGGGAAAACAGATCAGGTTCGTTACCGAGGATTCGGAAAGCACCGTGGAGGGCGCCCGGGAGGCGTACCGAAAGGTCATTGAACAGGACGGCGTGGTGGCCGTACTCGGTCCCTTTACCTCGAGTTCGACCAGGGAGGCTATTTCTGTAGCCGATGAAAACAGGGTCGTATCCTTCAGTCCCACCTCAGCCGCAAGCGGTCTCAGCGCCGCAAGCGAATTTGCTTTCCGCGCTTCGCTTACAGTAGAGCACCTAGTTCCTGAGGGGGTGAGCTTCACCAGGGAACGTCTTCGCTACAGCAAAGTGGCTACGATAACAAATTCTCTCGACACTTTTTCCCGAAGCAATTTCGAGCAGTTAAAACGGGCGTTTGACAGTCAAGGAGTCGCAATTGTAAGCGAGCAGAGCTATGCCCGTCCCCAGGAGGAACAGATTCCCGACCTGACCGACCAGCTGACTGCGATAAAGAACACAGATCCCGACGCCGTTTTCATCTCCGCCCTGCCTCCCGGACGCACAGGGGTTCTCGTTCAGGCGCACCGACTGGGTATAGAGGTTCCCCTCATAGCGACCCTGCTCACGATAGACGACGTAAGCAAGGCGAATGATCAGATTCCGGGCGCGGGCGAGGGCGCGATCACATTTACCAACTGGCTTGCCGCCATCGACACGCCGGAGAATCGAGTTTTTCTTAGAAGTTACCGGAGAAAATACGGGCAGGAGCCCAACGCCTTCGCCGCGCGGTCATACGGAGCTGTTCATATACTGGCTCAGGCTGTCGCTGATTCGGACTCAAGCTCTCCCCAGGCAATTCGGGATGCGATGGCCGATGTGAGAGCCGAGAACACTGTTTTCGGCGATTTCTATTTTGACCGCAACGGGGATGCGGTTTACGAACCGATTGTGGGGATAGTAAAAGACGGACGGTTCGAAGTTCTCGAATAACAGCCAAGTCAGATATTGAGCTTGGTTGTTTGCGCTTGGGGACGGTTCTTATGAAGCAATCCGCGAACATCGGGGTTTTCAGATTATTGCTGCGAAAAAATTGAAAAATCTTCTTTCAGCACTCTGTTTTCTGCTTTTTATCTCCTGCGGTTCCGGAAACAAGGCCCCAGACGCAGTGGATATTTCCCGCAAGGATACCCTTAACATAAATATCGGCACCGAGCCTCCCACGCTTGACTGGTCTCTAGCCACCGATGTCACATCTTTTACAATCATAGAGAACATAATGGACGGCCTCGCAGCGTTTGATGGAAAATACGAGCCCGTGCCCGCTCTCGCGCAAAGCTGGCGGGTAAGCGAGGATGGAAGAAGCTATACCTTTAAAATAAGGGAAGAAGTCTTCTGGACGGACGGAGTGCCGCTTCGGGCCGGGGATTTTCTTTATTCATGGAAAAGGATCCTTAACCCCGAAACTGCCGGAAGCTACGCCTACTTTCTTTTTGACATAAAAAACGCCAGGAAATTTAACTCGGGAGAGATAAAGGATTTCGGCAAAGTCGGGGTAAAGGCCCCGGATGAACATACTCTTATTGTCACCCTTGAGAGGCCAAGGGCCTATTTTCTGAGCCTGCTCACTTTCATGTCCACTTTTCCGATGAGAGAGGATATTGTTGAGAAATATGGAACCAGGTGGACTGAAGCCGCAAACATAGTCACCCTGGGACCATACAGATTAAAAGAATGGAAGCATCATAAGGAAGTTCTTATCGAGGAGTACGGGGGCTACTGGGGAGAGAAACCTAAAAGCGCCAAGAAGGTGAAGATGATAATGAACGAGAATCCGGTATCCACTCTCGCGCTTTATGAAAGCGGAGAACTCGATTTTCTTGACAGCAAGGGGATTCCCCTGCTTGAGATTCCAAGGGTTAAGAAGCTTCCGGATTTTAAGCAGAGCGTGGTTTTCAGGAACAACTACATAGGATTTAACACCCGCAAAGCCCCGTTTGACAACCCCTTGGTGAGAAAGGCTTTCGCGAGTTCGATAGACAGAGAGAGCCTCGCGGGACTTCTTCAGGGGTCTGGAGATCCCGTGACTTCATGGATACCGATTGACATGCTTGCCCACAATCCCCGGATTGGCATTTCGTTTGACGCGCAGAAGGCGAGGAAATTTCTTGAGATGGCCGGCTATCCGGGCGGAGAGAATTTTCCGAAGACCGCTTTTCTTTATCCGGATACCGGAAACAACAGAATTGTAGCCGAGGCCTTCCAAGGCATGTGGAAGGAACATCTTGGCATCGAGGTGAAGCTTGTGAACCAGGAATGGACCGTCTATCTGAGCACGCTCAGAACGGGTCCTCCGCCCGTATTCAGAGCCGGATGGCAGGCGGATTTTCCGGATCCTCACAATTTCATGAATCTCTTTGAGTGCGGGAGCGGGAATAACCGTACCGGGTGGTGCAATCCGCGGTACGATCGATTAGTGGAGAAGGCGGCCGGGATTCTTGACCGCGGACAAAGAACGGACCTTTACAACAGCGCCCAGAAAATCCTCGTGGAAACCGGCGTGCCGATAGTTCCTTATCTAAACTCGGTTCAGCAGAACATGATCAAGCCGTACGTAAAAGGTCTTGAACCTGACCGCCTTAATTTTCTTTACTTCAGCAGAGTCGAGTTTGTGAATCATTCTGCATCCGTCGAGCGCTGAATACCCGGGGTTCGGTGAGGATGTCTCCGCGGATTAAGGGATAACGCATATACTGGAAGTTACCTTTTTCGTATTTTTTGCGGCCAGTATATTGTACCGTTATCGCGGTTGCAGCATCTGAGCGAGATTCGAACCTCAATGATTGTCGTGCTATACTCGCCTCTCAAGGGTAAGCCTGCCTAAATTGTTCCCAGTACAGTTACAGGTTGAATTTGCGAATTCCCTGCTATTGCTGATCGATACGCCGTTTTGCTAAGAGAAGTTCAATCTGACGGTCCTGCAACCCGCTCATAGCAAATATAATCTCCAAGCCCATGTTTTGCAAATCTGCTATTCTATGTTACATTTGCAAAACATGGATTATATACAACGCTATCTGACCCACACAATACGCAAGGCGATGGTTTCTTTTCCGGCGGTGTTGGTCACTGGTGCCAGGCAAACCGGCAAGACTACCTTGCTGCGTACTGAATTTGGCGCGTCGCATGATTACGTGTCGCTTGAACGTCCTGATATACGCAGCAGGGCATTAGCGGACCCTGTCGGGTTTTTCACGCAGACTTCAGGACCGCTGATCCTGGATGAAATTCAATATGCGCCGGAGCTGCTGCATTACATAAAGGAACTGATAGACGTGCGACGCAAGCCCGGACAGTGGCTGCTTACAGGGTCTCAAAGTTTCTCGCTGATGCAGGGAGTAAGCCAGACATTGGCCGGCCGTGTAGCCGTGTTGAACCTTGACCCCTTGTCCGTAAGAGAATTGTCGCAGCAGCCACAGGTATCCCCCGAAGATATGCTTAAGTGGATGTTCGGTTCCTCTGAAAAGTACATTCCCGCAAAAGCAGGCGGAATGTCTGATCCTGTTGATACGACAGACACAGAATTTTTCCGCAACGACAGCAGGCAAGTCGCCGCTCCAAGCCTTGCGGATTGGCTTTTGCGCGGCGGTTTCCCCGAACCTTGCCTGAATAAGCAGGTGGACCGGCAGCTTTGGTTTTCCGGTTATCTCCAAACTTATATACAACGCGATGTCCGGGATTTGACTCAGGTAAGCGATTTGGAAACTTTCTATAAGTTTCTGATGCTGGTTGCCGTCCGTACCGGACAACTTCTTAACATGACGGAGATCGGAAATGAAATCGGCGTTGCCGGACCTACGGTAAAGCGCTGGTTATCTGTGCTTAAGACCAGTCAGCTGATCTGTCTGCTGCCGCCTTATCACAAGAACTTCGGCAAACGGCTGAGGAAAAGTCCCAAGCTGTATCTGCTTGATCCCGGGCTTGCTGCCTTCATGCTGGGTCTGCATTCACGAAGCTCCATTCTGCAAGGTCCCTCACTGGGAGCATTGGCGGAAACCGCCGTGGTGGCAGAGTGGCTTAAGTTTTTTCGCCAGCATGGGGAGGAGCCGCAGATTTATTACTGGCAATCAAGCGGCGGCAAGGAGGTTGATCTGATCATCGAGCGCGACGGCAAACTGTACGCTCTGGAAATCAAGGCAACTGCGACACCTCGGGCGCAACACGGCAACAACCTCAAACAGTGGCTGAAACTGGCCGGCGCGAATGCGCATGGCGCGCTGGCATGCGACATTAACGAACCGCGGCCCTTGCTGCCTGGCATCAGAACCGTTCCCTGGCATCTGAATCCATACTCAAGCTGAAATCGCTCCTTCCGTTTGGGAACCATCCCCTGAGTTTCATCTTGATTGACGCGGCAGACTTATTTGAAGTAAGGGATTATCTCTTTTGAGTAAGTTTCAAGAGCTAGGTCCGGATCGGGACTGAACCTGTAGAACAGAACGAAATTCCTTACACCAGCATCTATGAACCTCTCGATTTTCTCTATGCAGTCTTTTTTCGATCCCGTAATGGTGAAATCAAGTATGGCCTCTCTCGGGAAAAGCTGCCCGAGCTGTCTGAACCTCTGCCTCCCTTCTTCATCCGTCGGCACTATGTTGAAGTAGTTAAGACCGTGATATTCTTCTGGTATTTCGACATCGTATCCGGCCTTGAGCAGCTGGTCCTGCATAACCAGCACGTATTTAAAAGGTTCGAGTGACTCGTAGGCCGCGTCAACGTTTTCTCCAAGAGATGTGAATACCCAAAGCGCCGGGTCAAAACCGTCGTCAAGCGATCTTCCCACGTTATCCGCCGCCACCTTTATATCCCCGAGGTAACCCGAATAGAGATCGGGATTCAGGTCTATCGGCAGCCATCCGTCGCACTTTTCTCCCGTAAGCTTGAGACCCTTGGGAGTGTGGGTGGCCATGTAAAACGGTATCTTGTTTCTCTCGTAGGGTTTTATCTGCAGAAACGCGTTCTCAAGTTTGTAGAACTGCCCGTCAAAATCCACGGGCTCGTCAGTTTCCCAGAGAAGCTCCATGACTTCTATTGACTCTCTTAGTTTCGAAAGGGGTTTATCCCACTCGATTCCGAACGCGTCGAGATTCATAGATTCTCCGACTCCGAGGGTGAGCACCACCCTGCCCTTTGAAAGCTGATCAACGGTCGCGAGTCTCTGGGCGAAAACAGCGGGATGCATTCTGTGAGGATCAGAAACCGTTCCCAAGGCTATGTTTTCCGTTTTCATAGCAGCTGCCGCAGCCACGGTCCACGCCTCGGGGGCGATGGCTCCCGGGTCCACGAAAAGCAGATGGTCGGGGTACCATATGGTGTCGAATCCAAGCTGGTCGGCTTTTATCGAGAAATTTACGAGTCCGTCAACGTCAGCTCCCGGCATCGGAGCGGAAAGTCCAAATTTTATTTCTTTTCCCACTGTATGGCACCTCGATTATGGTTTTGGAAGTAGATAGCGATCACGGTAGAATTATGGTTGATTTGCAGTTTAAACGCAAATAATCCAGTAAATATCCCGGAGGTGTGAAATGAAATTCGGAGTCGGACTCTTCAGCATGCAGACCCACAAGGACCTTGACTACAGTCATGTGGATCTTTACAGAAATTCTCTGGACCACGTGAGACTTGCCGAAGCGGTGAATTTCGATTCGGTATGGCTTTCCGAGCATCATTTTCTTGAGGATGGATACTGCTCTTCCCCGCTTGGGATGGCCGCCGCGATGGCCGCTGTGACTGAGAGAGTGAGAATAGGTACAGGGGCCCTGATACTCACGCTTCATAACCCCGTGAGGGTGGCCGAAGATGCTGCCACGGTCGATCTCATTTCCGGCGGAAGGTTCGATCTGGGAGTCGCGATAGGATACAGAAAAGAGGAATTCGAGGGGTTCGGAGTCCCGATGACGCAAAGACCCTCGAGAATCGAGGAAGGAATAGAGATAATCGAGAAATGCTGGGAGGACGGCCCCTTTTCCTATGAAGGCAAGAGGTTCAGCTTCTCAAACATAGATGTTACTCCCAAGCCCGCGCAGAGACCTATACCCATATACATAGGGGCTTTCGAGGAACCCGCAGTACGGCGGGCCGGGCGCCTCGGGCACCCGCTTCTTATCGGCCCCGGCAGGACGGTTCCCATGATAATGGATACCCTCGGGTGGTATAACGATGAGGCTGAAAAAGCCGGTCGCGATCCATCTGAAGTGGAGCACGTACTGCTTCGGGAAACTTATGTGCGTGAAACCATGGAAGAAGCCACTGCGGGCGGAACTGAATACATAATAAACATGTACAGGTTCTACCTTAGCCTCGGGGTCAAAATAGTGATAAGAGGCAAGAATATAACAGACCCGGACGATCCTTTTTTTGAATACATGGCGGAAGACCGTTTTATGATCGGCACCCCCGGGCACTGCGCCGAAGAAGTGAGAAAGTACGCTGAGAAAACCGGGATACAAAACATAATGTGCAGGATGGTGTTTCCCCAGGCCCCGGAGGAAGTCATAGCGCATTCAATCGAGCTTTTCGGAAACCAGGTGATTCCCGGATTCAGATGACGGATGCTCCGGCATGATAGGAAGCTGCCCGCGTACCCGAATCGCCACCCCGGCAGGCTTGACTGAGCCTTGATTCTTCGCGTAAAGACAGCTTCCTTGAATCCGCCGGATCTGCTAACGAACCGCAGATATTCCGGAAATCATGCTGAACCCCGGGGATGAAAAACCGAAAACATCTTCGTAATCCTTGTTAAACAGGTTGTTTACCCTTGAAAACAGCCTGATCTTATCAACAAACCTTTTCACGCTGATTTCGTAGGAAGCCGCGGCGTCAACAATGAAAAAGGAATCGTTTCTTACTCTGGTGCCCGGAAACGTGCTCCAGTTGACGTCGTCCCTGGCGCCTGTGTAGTTTCCCGAAAGGCTGAGGTTAAAAGCATTTTTTGAATATCCCGCGTTAAACGAGAACGAATGTTCGGGTATCCGTATGAGTTTTTCTCCCTTCGAAAAAGCCGCACTCCCCGCTCCGCCGTCATCGGTTACCTCCGCGTCGGTGTACGTATAGCCGGCACTGAGGGTCAGACTGTCGTTCGGATATAAGCTGATTACTGCCTCAGCTCCCTTTGACTCCGTCCGGTTTATGTTCCCATAGTTGGTTCTGTTCTCAAAAGGCGTGAAGCTGTAGGCGATCATGTTTTTGAACTTGTTGCGGAAAAAGGAAAGATCAAGTTCGACCGCTCCCTCAAGCAGACGTTGCCTTGCGCCTATTTCCGTGGTTAATGTTTCTTCGGGTTTGAGATCGGGGTTTGGTATCGTTCCGAAAGCGTCGCTGAAATTCTCATAGAAAGTGGCTTCCTTGATTCCCCTGCTTGCCCCTCCCCTTATCTCGGTTCCGCTCTCCCCGATTTTCCATCTGGCGAAAACACTCGGACTCCACTTGCCTCCGAAGGCTTCGTTATCATCATACCTTACGCCGGTTGTCACAAAGAGGGTCCTCAGCAGATCAAGGTGGGTCTGAGTGTAGAAAGCGTAATTTTCTCTTGATTTGTCAAGAGGGTCCGCCTCAAAGTTCTCCTTTTCGTATTCAACACCGCCTGAAGTTACAGTTGAGATATGGTCAAAGTCAACAAAAAAGCTGGAGCCGTATTCAAGCGATACTCTTTTGTCGAGAGTTTCGGAGTTGGATGGCCCGAATGATCCATCGGGTTCCGCGGGTCCGTCATAGTTCTCCCTGTCAAATCTTGTGTAACCGACCTTAAGAGAGTTCTCCCACCACTCGGTTGCGGAAAACACGATGTCAAAACCCGTAACGAGCGACTTGCTCTTTGTGCCGCTGTCCGGGTCAACCGGATCAAACCTGTCTCCCGCGCTTCCGGTCGGAAATTCAAAATCTGAATCCCTGTATATGGAGAAAAACGAGAGGTCGAGATTGTCAGCTGCCTCAAGGTTCAGGTTTGCCGTGAAACTGCGGTTTTTGTAATCGTTGTTTATCTCCAGAATTCCCTCATCGATGATTCTCTGGTGGGAAAGGAAATAGTCAAGTTTTTCAAGTCTGCCGGATAAACTTGAGGAATGCTCAAGGATCATCGCGTCTTCGGCGCGGAATCCCAGCGCAACGGAACTTGTTTTTCTTGCTTTTCCGCTTCCGCGCTTCGTTATTATGTTTATAACGGAAGCCGCTGCGTCGGAACCGTAAAGAGACGAATGCGCTCCCTTTATTATCTCTATTCTCTCTATGGTTTCGGTGGTGAGGGAAGATATGTCAAAACCTCCCCCGGCCTGGTTTATCTGGACGCCGTTTATCATAACGAGGTTATAATCCGACTGCCCTCCTCTGGCGAAAACAGATGTGATGCCGCCGCGACTTCCCGAGCGTACCACGCTTAACCCGGGAACCCTCGAAAGTATTGACGCAATATCCTTCTCGCCGCTTCTCTCGATTTCCTCCCTGTCGATAACGGTAACGGTGGAACCGAGACGGTCAGCGTCAATCCGGGTTTTTGTTCCCGTTACTATAATTTTCTCCAGTTTGGTTTCCTCCGAAAAACCCGCGGACGGAAACAGAAGCAGGATCAAAACAAAGGCGAAAAATATCTTAAGTCTGTTCATTGCTAGCTCCTCCAAGTGCTGGCAGACAGCTTTCCCCGAAAGAGCGGTTAAATGAATGAGTACATAGGGCGGAAAACGAAAACTGCGCGGGTGCGCGAGAAATGGAAAATGTGTTTTTAATCGCCATACGCCTAGCTCCCGAGGCAAAGCCGCTATAGATTGACGCAGGCAGGTCTTCCGACTTAAAGGGCCGCCTGTTATAGAAACAGAGCGAGTTTTCCGGATACGGCCTTCCCGGCTTTGTTCAAGCCAGTGACCCGAAACGCAAGCACGCTTCGCATGGGCACCGAAAAAACCCTTATTACGGCTGCGGGAACAGTTCGGGATTCTCACCCGATTCCCTTAACCTGAATCTGAATACAACTATACAGGTTAGCAGCGGGGGTTGTCAAAAGCCCCAAGTCAGCGGGGAGGTATAATCAGGAATTGCCTTGTGCCTGGGAAGCAAGCATGCGGTCAAGTTCTCCTGAGCGCTCAAGGGCCGCAAGATCGTCGTAGCCGCCTATGAACTGCTCGCCGACGAAGATCATGGGTACGGTTCTCCAGTTAAGGCTCTCGACAAGCTCATCTCTTTTTTCCGGATCCTCGTCAAGCCTTATTTCTTCGTAGTCCACTTGTTTTTTGTCAAGGAGCCTTTTTGCCCTTGCGCAGTAAGTGCAGTAAAAACTTGTGTATATCGTTACGGAACTCAATATCGCACCTCGGTTTGTTTTTGGGTTCTATAATGCTTGGTTTTTAGTATATATTCAAGTAAGTTAAGCACTTACGTGTCTTTTTACTGGACGATGGAGTTTTTGCACTATGCGGGAAAATATCTTTTTTTTCATGGGGCTTTCGCTGATTTTCCTTATGAGTTCGTGCTCTGCCGTGAAGTTTCTGGTGAACTATGCCTCGGGTGATGACGGGAAGTCCGGAAAGATGAAGGAATGGGTATACACAACGAATCAAAACAGCTACCGCATCGCTCCCCTTTCGCGGGACTGGGAAAGGATACCGATAGAAGGGGGAGACATGGCTTTTTACAATCCGGCGGGTGATCTCGTGTTAACGGTAAGTTCGCTCTGCGGGGACCGGGATTATGGTCTTCAGACGCTTTCGGATTCCTTGGTGGTTGGCTTGAGCAAGAAGCGGATTAGACTGCGAAAGGATATTGAAGTCGACGGCGCCGCGGGGCTATACACAGAATACGAGGCGTCGCTTGACGACGAGAGTTTCATGCTTTCGACGGTAGTGCATAAATCTGGCAAGTGCGATTATGACTTCAGTTATTCCGCGGGCCCGGCCGACTTCAAAGCGAATCTTGGGAAGTTCATTGATTTCGTTTCAGGTTTCGAGGAACTCTGGGCTAAATGAGCAGGTTTGTATCCGAAGTTATAAGCAGTCTCGTTAACTTTGTTCTCGGCGTGGGAGAGGTCTGCTTTTTCTTCTGGAATTCAATCGTAGCTACTGTTACTCCCCCGTATGATTACGGTCTTCTGACGGCTCAGATATACGATATAGGTTATCGTTCCATCTCAATAGTCGTGGTTTCCGCCATGGCGATCGGAATGGTGATGGTGGTGCAGATGGCATGGGGGTTCGCGTGGTTCGGGGCGAAGGGGCTCGTAGGCCCCGTGGTTACTCTCTCGTTCGTGAGGGAACTAGGTCCCATAATAACCTCCCTTCTTGTGGGCGGCAGGGTCGGTTCCGGCATCACGGCCGAGATAAGCTCGATGAAGGTAACGGAGCAGATAGACGCCATAAAGGCCCTTGGAGCCGATCCGATCAGAAAACTTGTCTCTCCGAGGCTCATGGCCTGCATCATATCTTTTCCGCTGCTTGCGGTAATATCCAACCTCGCGGGCATAGGAGGGGCGATGATCATCTCGCAGATGGAACTTAACGTGAAGCCTACTCTTTTTATTGAAAGCATAAGGGGCTGGGTTTCTCTTGAAGACCTGATGACCGGTATTTCCAAGACGCTGTTTTTCGGAATCATAGTGGCGATTACCGGCTGTTATGTGGGAATGAAGGCCGAGGGGGGAACGCGCGGGGTCGGAAACGCCACCACTAAAACTGTCGTGATCTCCCTTTTTCTGATAATACTTTTCGACTTCATTCTCTCGAAAATATTCGTCATTGCTGTTTATGACTTCTGATCTTTTCCCCGATTCACCTAAATTTCTTTGACTTTGAGGTTACATTCGGTAGAATCGATACCCCTAATTTATCCGAAGAGAGAGTGCTATGAAGTCATACATGGCCAGAAACGATGATTTTGAAAAGAAATGGTACCTGATCGACGCCCAGGGAAAACCCGTCGGAAGGCTTGCGACCAGGGTGGCCTCAATTCTCAGGGGCAAAGGCAAGCCGCAGTTTGCTCCCCATTCGGATATCGGAGATTTCGTCGTTGTAGTCAACGCCGAGAAAGCCACTTTCTCCGGCAGGAAGTGGGAACAGAAAACCTATTACACCCATTCCCACTATCCGGGCGGTCTTAAATCTGTGACAGCCGAGGAGCTTGCCGAGAGAAAGCCGGGCGAGATAATCCGGAAGGCCGTCTGGGGGATGCTTCCCAAAAACAGGTGGCAGAAGAAACTCATACAGCGGATGAAAATCTATGTCGGGGAAAAGCATCCGCACGCGGCCCAAAATCCCGAGGTTCTGGAGGTCTGATTCGTTATGCCTGAAACCGTTATTTACAATGGCACGGGGAGAAGAAAAACGTCAATCGCAAGGGTCTGGCTCAGGAGGGGCAGCGGTTCCATTACCGTGAACAAAAAATCCGTGGAGGAGTACTTCCCCAGAGAAGTGTGGCAGATAAAGGCCCGTGAACCGCTCAGCGTCACCGATACCTCCATGGAGTACGACGTGATGGTCAGGGTCAAGGGGGGAGGACTTACGGGACAGGCGGGAGCCGTGAGCCACGGACTTGCCAGAGCCCTTCTCAAAGCCAACGAGTCTCTTCGCAAAAAACTCAAGGTTTCCGGACTGCTGAAACGCGACCCAAGGATGGTTGAGAGCAAAAAGTACGGGAAGCGCAAGGCGAGAAGGGGGCAGCAGTTCTCCAAAAGGTAATTTATACTTGACCGATCCAACCCAGAAGTTCCAGAGAAAATTCGATATCCGCCCGGCCAAGGGAAAGCTCGGGGTTCTGATCCCAGGAATGAGCGGGGCGGTAAGCACAACTTTCATAGCGGGCGTAAAGGCGGTGGTAAAGGGAGTGGGAAGGCCCATCGGCTCCCTGACGCAGATGGGGAAAATAAGGCTAGGCAAAAGAACCGAGAAGAACTTTCCTCTCATAAAAGACCTGGTTCCGCTGGCTGAAATCCAGGACATGGTGTTTGCCGGATGGGACATACACGATGAAGACTGCCACGCCTCGGCGCTTCGGGCCGGGGTGCTCAGCCCCGAACTTCTCGGGAAGATAAGACGGGATCTTGAAAAAGAGTCTCCTATGCGGGCTGTTTTCGATAACAGCTACGTCCGTAATCTCAAGGGTTCCTACGTAAAGAAGGGCAAGACGAAGATGCATCTTGCCGAGGCGCTGATCAGGGACATAAAGAGGTTCAAGAGGGAAAACGATATCGAAAGGCTGGTAATGCTCTGGTGCGGGAGTACCGAGGTATACCTCGAGCCGTCGGAAGTTCATGAAACCGTAGAGAGTTTCGAGAAGGGGCTAAGGGAAAATCACGACGATATTCCCCCGAGCATGATCTACGCCTACGCGGCCATAAAATGCGGCGCCTCCTACGGGAACGGGGCCCCGAATCTGTCCGTGGACATCCCCGCGCTTCAGCAGCTCGCGATTGGAAACGAAGTTCCAATAGCCGGCAAAGACTTCAAAACCGGCCAGACACTCATGAAGACTATCCTGGCTCCGGGTCTTAAAAGCAGGATGCTCGGGCTCAACGGGTGGTTTTCAACCAACATACTGGGTAACCGGGACGGAGAGGTGCTTGATGATCCCGGTTCTTTCAAAACCAAGGAAGAAAGCAAGCTGGGTGCGCTTGAGTACATATTTCAGCCCGAGGTAAATCCTGAGCTTTACTCGGATTACTACCACAAAGTAAGAATAAACTACTACCCGCCGCGCGGAGACGAAAAAGAAGCATGGGACAATATAGACGTTTTCGGATGGCTCGATTATCCCATGCAGATAAAGGTCAATTTCCTCTGCCGCGACAGCATACTCGCCGCACCGGTGGTTCTTGATCTCGTGCTGTTCCTGGATCTTGCGCATCGCGCCGGTATTTACGGGGTTCAGGAGTGGCTTTCCTTTTATTTCAAAAGCCCCATGGTCGATAAGAGGCTCTATCCCGAGCACGATCTTTTCGTTCAGTTCACCAAGCTGCAGAACACGCTTCGCTACCTGCGGGGCGAGGAACTGATAAGCCATCTGGGAATTGATTACTACGGTTTCGGCTAAGCGGGCCGCGGTTCCGCTCTACTGCTTGAGGAAGCTTTCCAGGTCTTTTCTCGCGCCGGAACTTGCGAGTTTCCCGAGGGCGGCCTTTTCTATCTGTCTTATCCTTTCCCTGGTCAGATTGAACCTCTTGCCGATCTCATCGAGAGTGTAGGTGCTCTGGCGCCCTATGCCGAAGCGAAGCCTGATGATCTCCTCTTCTCTTTGATTGAGAAGGGTAAGAGCTTCCTTCAGCTTTTCCGCGAGAGACATCTTCGCTATTATCGTGTCGGGGATTTTAGCCTCCTTATCCGCGACCGAATCAAGAAGCGTGGTCTTCTCCCCGTCGAGAACCGGCGTGTCGAGGCTTATGGCGTCGTTTGTGGAATTGAGAATCCTGTTTATAACCTCTGCTGAGATCCCCGAGGCCTCGGCTATTTCCTTGGGCGTCGGCTTTCTTCCCATTTCCTTGCTAAGCTTCGCACTGGTCTTGTAAACCCTGTTTGCCTGCTCAAGCAAGTAGACAGGGACCTTTATGGTTCTAGTCTGTCCCTGCAGAGCTCTCAGTATGGCCTGGTGTATCCACCATGAGGCGTAGGTGGAGAACTTGTAGCCCTTTGTGTAATCAAATCTTTCGACCGCCCGCATTAGACCGAGGTTTCCTTCCTGGATGAGATCCGGAAGCGGCAGCCCCCTGCTCATGTATCTTCTCGAAATCGTTATTACGAGTCTCAGGTTGGCCTTTACGAACTTCTGCTTGAGTTTGAGCGCACAGTCGACGTAAATTCTCTCCATAGCGCGCAGGACCGCTATCCTGTGTGCTATCGCGCGCGCCTTGGCCGAGTTTTTTCTTGTGCGGATTTTCTCGTATTTTTCAATGCTCTTGGGAACCTTGGCCATCCTGATTTCGCACATCTTGATTCTCGCGGATATCTCGACTTCCTGCTTTGCGGCGAAGAGAGGCTCAACGGCCATATCCTTGAAGTAGACGTAAAGAAGCCGGAGCTGTTCATCGGGGATCCACTTGTCCTTCTCTTTGTCCTTCCCCCTGGGTTTCAGCTCCTCTTCGTCCGGGCTGTCAAAACTCTCTTCGGCTTCGTTCTCTTCGATGTCGTCGTCAACATCGTAGGATTCAAACCCGGCATCGTGTTCCGCATTATCCTGAAAATCCTTGTATTTAATATCCATCTTGCTCTTCCGCCAATTCCCTGATTGAAAAACGGAGGCAATAAAAAAGGCTTTCAAAGCCCGAGCGGGCAATGAAAATCGGCACCTTCCGTCCCTATTAGGCAATTATAAGATTTTTCGTGCTAAAATGTAAGCGTTTTTTTCCGAGTGCGGTCTCGTGGGAATTACTTCGCCCCGGCGAAGTTTTCCGAAACCCGCTCCCAGTTCACCACATTCCACCACGCCTTCACGTAGTCGGGCCTTCTGTTCTGATAGTTCAGATAATATGCATGCTCCCAGACGTCGAGACCCAGAATGGGTTTCAGTCCCTCGGAAACCGGATTATCCTGGTTCGTGGTGGATGTTACCACGAGCCCCCCGTCTTCGTCCACGCAAAGCCACGCCCAGCCGCTTCCGAACCTGGTGGCGGCTGCCTTGGAGAATGTCTCGGCGAAAGCGTCGAAGCTTCCGAACGCGGAATCTATGGCGTCGGCAAGCTCGCCCGAAGGCGTTCCCCCGGAACCGGGAGCCATGCACGGCCAGAAAAGGCTGTGATTCGCGTGCCCGCCGCCGTTGTTTCTTACCGCGGTTCTTATGTCTTCGGGAACGGAGTCAAGATCGCCGAGCAGTTCCTCAAGCGACTTGTCCGCCAGCTCCGGATGTTTCTCCAGCGCTGCGTTTAAGTTGTTTACGTACCCCTGGTGATGCTTTGAGTGATGTATTCTCATCGTTTCCGCGTCTATATGCGGTTCCAAAGCGTCATGATCATAAGGAAGATCAGGTAATTCGTGCGCCATTTTCGTCTCCTTTCAATCTTTCGAAATAAAAAGCCAAGTTTGAGATTATATATACAACTGCGGACAGTTGCAATTAACTTACTCTCAACATTAAATTATACCAGAAATTGTCCCCCGTTTTTAATATAGTTACGATAAAGTAAATTTAGACCCCTGAGGTTCTCATGTCGGAAAACATAATCGAAATGACGGACGTGTGTAAGTCCTTTGACGGAAAGACGGTCCACAGGGGAATAAATCTTTCCGTAAGAAGCGGAGAGATCATTACCGTCTTGGGGGAGAGCGGAGTCGGGAAAAGCGTTCTGCTGAAGGAGATAATCGGTCTTATCAGGCCCGACAGCGGGAAGGTCGTGGTTCTGGGAGAGGATACGGCGCAGATGGACGAGAAGCGGCTTGTGAAAATAAGAAAGGAAACGGGCATGCTGTTTCAGGGTTCCGCCCTTTTTGACTCGCTTACCGTGGAGGAGAATATAGCTTATCCCCTGATTGAAAATTTGCAACTTCCCCCCGAGGAGATAAAAAAGGCGGTCGCCCGGAACCTTGAACTGGTCGATCTTCCGGGAATTGAAGACAAGTACCCCGGGGAACTGAGCGGAGGGATGAAAAAAAGGGTGGCTCTCGCGAGAGCGATCGCCACCCGTCCGAAGATTCTTCTCTACGACGAGCCCACGACCGGCCTTGATCCTCCCAATATAAAAAGGATTGCCAAGCTGATAAAGAGCATGAGAGACCGACTCAGGATAACCGGGGTCGTAATTACCCACGACATAGGCACCGCTTACGAGGTTTCTGACAGGATAGCGTTTCTTTACGAGGGAGAAATCGTGTTCACGGGAACTGTGCCCGAGGCCCGCGAGAGCAACATTTCCACATTCAGGAATTTTCTTGACAGCAAGATGTAGAAGTCAGGACCCGGAAGGTTCCGTTGCTTTCCTTACAAGCGCGGAGGCCATCGCCGCTATGCCTTCCCTTCTCCCGGTGAAGCCGAGACCTTCTGTTGAGGTTCCCTTCACGTTTACCGCCTCCGGGGAAATCCCGAGTGTGTCCGCGATCTTTTTCTCCATGGAGTAAGCGTGGGGAGATATTTTCGGTTCTTCGCAGATGACCGTGCAGTCTATGTTTTCTGCCGCGAATCCCCTTTCCCTCATCATCCGGGCGACCTCCGAGAGAATAACGAGGCTTGATATGTCTTTGTATTCGGGGTTTCCGGGCGGGAAATGTTTTCCCAGATCTCCCTCGCCGATGGCCCCCAGAATGGCGTCGGCAACGGCGTGGGAGAGTACGTCGGCGTCTGAATGACCGGCAAGTCCCCGGAAGCCGGGAATTTCCACGCCGCCAAGAACAAGCGCTCTTTTCTCGCAGAATACGTGCGCGTCAAACCCGGTTCCTGTTCTGTACACTGACCGTTTCTCCTTTGCTTAGGATAAGTTCCGCTATTTCGAAATCAGCGTCTGTTGTGATTTTCATATTGAGACAGCTTCCTTTCACCATGCTTACCTTTATGCCTATCGCTTCGGCGAGCGCCGATTCGTCGGTCGCATCAAGTTCCGCCGTGGCGTCTGAGCTGTAGATTTCCTCGAGCACCTCCCGGCGAAAAGCCTGCGGCGTCTGCGCCCTCCACAGCCCTTCCCTCGGGACCGTTTCCAGAACGTGCGTTCCCCCGCCCCGCTCCCGCTTCAATGTGTCGGTAACCGGAACGGCGCATATGCAGGCGTCCGCCCTCGCGCACCCGTCTATTACTTTTTCAATAGTGACGCTGTCGACAAAGGGTCGGGCCGCGTCGTGAATGAGGATAATGTCGCTTGACGGCGGAGCGGCGCGAAATCCGTTTCTCACCGATATCTGCCTTCTTTCGCCTCCGCCGACAATGGAAGAGATTTTTTCAAGTCCGAGACCTCCGAGCAGATCCCTCGCGCGCGCGATTTCATCCCCGGGCACTACGACCACTATGCTTTTTACGAGTTTGCTTGACTCAAAAGCGGAAAGACAGTGCGCGACAAGGGGCTTTCCGCCGAGTGTGGCGAACTGTTTTTTCCCGGGCGGGGAAAACCTTTTCGAGAGACCTGCTGCCGCCACCACCGCTGAGACTCTTGGCGCGCTCACGTGAATCAGACCTCTTTTTTCAGTTTCGCGAAAACTATCCTTCCGGTCGGCGTCTGCACCATGCTCCTCACTGAAACATCCACGTCCTTTCCTACCTGCCTCGAGGCGTGGTCAGTGACCACCATTGTTCCGTCGTCAAGGTAGCCGACTGCCTGATGCTGTTCTTTTCCGGGTTTTACTAGGCTTATTCTTATCGTCTGCCCCTGCTCCACAACCGGTCTCAGCGCGTGGTTGAGGTTGTTTATGTTAAGCACGGTGACTTTTTCAAGATCGGCGATCTTTTTCAGGTTGTAGTCGTTTGTGACAAGTATTCCGTTCAGTCTTTTTGAAAGCTCGATCAGCTTTATGTCTGCGTCCTTTATGTGTTCGAAATCGTGATCGGTGAGGGTGACGCTTATCGACGGTATGTCGTTCTGCATCCTGGTTATGATGTCAAGCCCCCTTCTGCCGCGTGTTTTTCTCGCAAGGTCCGAGGAGTCCGCTATGTACTGAAGTTCCTGTATTATGAACTTGGGTATTATGATCTCTCCCTGGAGAAAGCCCGTTTCCGCTATGTCGGCTATGCGTCCGTCTATTATCACGCTTGTGTCAAGTATTTTCGGGGCAAGGGCTTCGGGCTGCGTGAAAAACGAGTCAGACGCCGCCGTAGCGAGGGATGTCTTGTCAAGGCCTGTCAGCGCTCCCACGCAGACAAGGAGCAGCAGTATTCCCATTTTCAGATGGGGCAGAAGGTATCCTTCCAAAGGAAAACTGTTAAGAATTGTAAGCAACGCCAGGGAGAGAAAAGCGCCCGTGAGTATGCCGACTGAGATTCCGAGCGCCTGGCGAAGCGATATCTTCCTGAAAAGCATCCGGAATCCCGCGAGAAACACGAAAGCCAGCGCTCCGTAGACAACGGCGGCAATAACCGAGTAGGGAAACGAAAGGTAATTGAGGCCGAGAATCAGCGCTGCCAAGGCAAGTGCTATGGAAAATATGATCGAGAGTTTCATTAATGATCCGGCTCTTTTGAAAAAAGCAACACTATAAAATATATGAAGCTTTTAACTTTAACAAGGCTTTGTAGCGGTTTGCAAGGTGCCTACGTTCCAGATTTAAGCACCGATAAAATCTGTTTGACATGCGCTGTGCGCTGTTCTCTTCTGAATATGGCGGACTTGATTTCCCCAATCTCTGTTTTTTCCACGATTTCCGAACCTCGGTTATAATTACAGTCCGCCGGGCGAAACAAACCGGCCTTTTGGTTTTTCCACACAGCCGGTTTTTCACGCGGACGGAACATGATGAAATTCTGCACTCTTGCCAGCGGCAGTTCTGGAAACTCGCTTTATCTTGAGTCGAAATACTCGAAAATACTGATTGACGCGGGGATCAGCTTCCGGAGGATCTCGCGGAGTCTCGGGGACATGGGTATAGCGGTGTCCGACCTTGACGCCGTGGTGCTTTCGCACGAGCACGAGGATCACTCAAGAGCTGTCGGGAGAATGTCCGGGGTGCCCGTTTACGTGTCGGGTGAAACCGTCGGTTTCTGGGAAGGAAAAAGAAACGGACGCAATAGCGGAAACGGCGCCAAGACTTCACGTTTGCCCGATGGCGGGATAGGGAAGCTGAGGGAATTCGACTCGGAAAAGCCGTTTCGTATAAACGACCTTACCCTTACTCCATTCTCGGTGGCGCACGACGCGATCGATCCGGTCGGTTTCACCGTAACCGATGGACGCGTCAAGGTAGGCATAGTGACCGACATAGGGAAACCCACGGCGCTTGTGAGGGAGAGCCTTAAAAACTGCGACGCCCTCGTTCTCGAATCGAATCATGACAGGGAAATGCTTTTCTCGGGTTCCTACCCGGCGTACCTAAAGCAGAGAATAAGCGGGGGGCACGGGCACCTGTCGAATGATCAGTCGGCATCTCTTCTGGGTGATGTTCTGTACGAAGGGCTGAAATACGTTCTGCTGGCGCACCTAAGCGCGAGGAACAACACTCCCGAAATGGCGCTTGGATGCTCGCTTGAAGTTCTGCGCCGAAGGGGCGCTGAAGGCCGTGTCGCTTTGGCCGTGGCCCCGCGAAGCGCGGCCGGGGAGGTTATAACGATTTGATCTCAAGATACTCCAGAGAGGAAATGTCGCGGATATGGTCGGATGAGAACCGCTACCGCGTCTGGCTTGAGGTGGAGCTGGCCGTGTGCGAAGCGTGGGCGCACTACGGGGAGATCCCTGCCGATTCTCTCTCCGGCATAAAGAAAAAAGCCGCCTTTGACGCAGAAAGAATTGCCGAGCTTGAAAGGGAACTTAAACACGACGTCCTGGCTTTTCTCACATGCGTTTCCGAGTATGTCGGAGATGATTCGAGATTCATTCATCTCGGAATGACTTCTTCAGATGTTCTTGATACCGCTTTTTCTATACAGCTTCGCGATGCGGGCGGACTGATAGTCGGGGGGCTTGATAAGCTGCTCGGGATTCTCCGCAAAAAGGCGTTTGACTACAAGGATGCTCCGATGGTCGGGCGCTCCCACGGCATACACGCCGAACCCAGAACTCTGGGCCTGGTGTTTGCCCTGTGGTATGACGAGATGAGAAGGAACCTTGAGAGAATGGATTCAGCGCGGGACGCCGTGAGCGTGGGGATGATGTCGGGCGCCGTCGGCACCTACGCCAATATAACTCCGGGGGTTGAGCGTTACGCGTGCGAACTGCTTGGGCTCCGTCCTGCGGAAATATCGACGCAGGTGATACAAAGAGACATTTACGCGCAGTATTTTCTCTGTCTTTCTCTTATAGCGGCTTCGGTGGAGAAAATCGCCACCGAGATAAGACATTACCAGAGAACCGAGGTAGCAGAGATGGAAGAACCTTTCACCGAGGGGCAGAAGGGGTCTTCCGCAATGCCGCACAAGAGAAACCCCGTGCTTTCGGAAAACCTCTGCGGACTCTCAAGGATAGTAAGGTCCCACTCTGCCGCGGCACTTGAAAACATAGCCCTCTGGCACGAAAGGGACATAAGTCACTCCTCCGTCGAGAGGATAATAGGTCCCGACGGAACAATACTTGTTGATTTCATGCTTGAGAGACTCCGCGGCCTGATCGAGGGTCTGCGGGTCTATCCCGACAGGCTCAAAAGCAACATCTGGATTACCCGGGGACTTGTTTTTTCCCAGAAGGTTCTGCTTAAGCTTGTAAAAAAGGGCCTTTCAAGGGAGGAGGCCTACCTGCTCGTGCAGCGAAACGCCATGAAGTGCTGGGAGGAAGAAAAGGATTTCCGGGATATGCTGAAAACCGACTTGCAGATAACGGGTATCCTTTCGGATGAAGAGATCGATTCGTGTTTTGGACTTGAAGAAGATCTAAAAAACATAGACCATATCTTCGCCACCGTTTTCGGCGAACCATAACTGGCAAGGAGCTTCCACAAAATGAGAAAAGAAGTATTCGCCCAAAAGGCGAGAGAGTCTGTTTTTGCGACGGTCGTTTTAGCGATCCTGGCAGCGGTTTTTCTTTTTCCCGCGAGTCTGTTTGCGCTCGATAACATTGACCCAGGGAAACTTGAGTACCACTTCAAGAGCCGCTACGGGGTTTATCTTCCAACTGGCTTTACGGTAAAGGCTGTCAAGGGGAAAAACTCTGAGATGAAGGGATTCAAAAAGGGCAGATACGAAGTCGGATTTCCTGACGGCAAAAGCCGGAGCTTCCCGTTTCTTGTAAGTCATGACGGGAAGTTTTTGATAATGAGCAACGTGCCCACCGTAAAGGTGGACGAGATGGAGGAAACGGGTGTTTCGGGAGTCAGGCAAGGGTTTATTGCCTCAGAAGGCGGACAGGTTCCGATTCTGGTTTCAGGAGACCGCAGAACAATAATGGTCGGCAGGCTTGAAAATCTCGACGAGGATCCCGCAGCTGAAATCGCCCGTAAGATATCTCTTGAGAATGTTCCTTCAAAGGGAAGTCCAGATGCACAGGTAACCGTGGTTGAGTACTCGGATTTTCAATGCGGCTACTGTGCCAGGGCCGCAAACGGGGTCGCAGACTTTCTCAAGGACTACAAGGGCAAAGTCAGATTCTTTTACAAGCAGTTCCCGCTTTCGTTTCACAAGTGGGCCGAGGAAGCCTCTATCGCCTCTCTTTGCGTGTATGACCAGGCAAACGAGAAATTCTGGGAGCTCCACGACGCCATTTTCGAAAAGCAGAGTGAAATAAAGGTTGCCGACGCCAGAGAGACCTTTGCGGAGATGGCGCGCAAACTCGGGGTCGACATAAAAAAATACAATCAGTGCGTTGAATCCGAGGAAACCAAGCGGAGGGTCGCTTCGGACATGGATGAGGGCAGATCGATCGGGGTAAGCGGCACTCCGACATTCGTGGTTGACGGCTTCGTGATTTCGGGAGGGGCCAACATGGAAGCGATTAGAAACGCCGTGGATTACCGACTTTCCCTGAAGTCTGAAAGTTCCGGAATGTAGCTTCGGCGGGGTTCCGACCATGAAATGTCCTGAGTGCGGCTACACGAGCTTTGATTATCTTGAGAAGTGCAAGAAATGCGGGGCCGCCCTGTCTCCCGTACCTATTTTCAAGTACCTCTATGAAGACGAGTTGAGCACGGAGGTGTTTATTGAAAGGAGCGTGCAGCCCGTTGCCGACGAAGTTCTAGCCGGGGTCGAGACAGTTGGGGCGACGTTTGAACTCAGCCCTGCGAGCGGTCCTCAAGACGAAGGGTTGCCCGAGGGCGAACTTGAGGACTTTCTTGTTTTTGAAAGAGATCTGGGCGAGGAGATTGCGGAACAGGAAGAGCAGCAGGAACAGGAAGATCAAATAGAAAAAGAGAGTCCACCGCCCCTGCCCCACGGGATGGTTCCCGCGGCTTTCGGGGAGAGACTTTTCGCATTTTCCGTCGATTTTCTGTTTACTCTTTGCGTTGCCGCGGCCGCGCTTTTCTCGGGAGCGAATCTCATCGGGGAAACTTTTTTCCCGGGCTTCGGAGAATTTGTTTCCATATGGGGGTGGGTATGTCTTTCTGCTTACGTGCTGGCGACCACGTATTTCATTTTTCTTCCCTCCTGGTGCGGGACGACTCTTGGAAACTCGCTTGCGGGTATCCGAGTGGTGATGCGGGATGGTTCTGCTGCCGGGTTTCAGACGAATTTGCTCAGGTGGGTCGGCTGGATTTTTTCCGTTGCTACCGTTTTTGCGGGTTTTGCGCTTTCGATGCTTGACCCGCAACGCAAGACTCTAAGCGACCGTCTCTGCGGAACTTTCGTCGTGAGGGCCTGATCTGGCTACGATGCTTATAGAGCAACTTGAAAGAAATATCGCTAGCAAACGCGGGGAGATTTCCCGCTGGATAGAGTTCCATTGCGAGAAGGTGATGGTACCGCTTTACAGTTCCGTTGACCTGCGTTTCTCCGAGCATAAGATTGTCCCTATAGACACCAACGTTTTTCCCGCAGGCTTCAACAACCTTTCTGCGGGATTCAGGAAAAACGCGGGGAAGCTTTTCAGGGAATATCTTTTTTCCAGGTACCCGAGCGCTGAAAAAATCCTTTTGGTTCCCGAGCTCAATACCAAAAACGCCTACTACTGGGAAAATGTCTGGGTAATAAAGTCCGTTTTGGAGGATGTGGGTTACGAGGTGTGCGTCGGCATTGCGAACGAGGAATTTCGAAGGGAAACCGTCTCGTTCAGTTCGGCAAGCGGTCAGGTAATCGAGGCGAAGCGGGTTTTTCAGGAAGAGGGCTCGGCGGTGATAGACGGATTCGTGCCCGATATCATAATGATAAACAACGATTTTTCGGAGAAGTGTCCGAAAACCCTGCACAATTTGCGCCAGCCCGTCTTGCCGCCCGTTGAAATAGGGTGGCATGCGAGAAAAAAAGACGTGCATTTTGAGTTTTATAATCGTCTCTGCAGCGAACTTGCCGAGATACTGGAGGTGGATCCCTGGGTGATGTCGGTTGAAACCGTCTTGGAAAGCGGGGTGGATTTCGACTTTCCCGAGGACAGGGAGCGGGTTTCCCAAAGGGCCGGCGAAATTCTTTCAATAGTTAAAGACGAGTATTCGAAAAGAGGCATAGACTACGAGCCCTCGCTTTTCGTCAAAAGCAATTCAGGTACCTACGGCATGGCCGTTTCCAGCGTCAGCGACTCGCGGAGCATAGCGGAGATGAACTCGCGCGACCGCAAGAGGATGCGGGTTTCAAAAGGGGGAGTGCCTGTTCGGGACGTGGTCATACAGGAGGGTGTGCCGACATCGCTTCGCGTCGGGGACGGTCTTGTCGGCGAGCCCGTCGTTTACCTTGTCGAATCCCAGGTGGCGGGGATGTTCTACAGGGTTAACCCTCTTCGGGGCGAACTTGAGAACCTTAATTCAAAGGGGATGGAGTTTCTGCCGTGTGAAGACTCCTTCACAAACGGGATTCCATCGGCGTTTGATCTTGTTTCCAAGGTTGCAACCATCGCCGCGGGCTACGAGATAGAAAAAGTGCTTAGGGATGTGGATTGCTGAGATGTGCGTAGTTACGCTTTAGGCTGAAGGTCACTCCATGCCTCTTCATCATCATCCGAAAGCCATTCTTCAAAGTCTGAAAAATGACTGCCAGAACAAGAATTTTCAGCGGTCTTCAGCTTGGTTGCGACAATGCGGTCTCCATCCAGCCTGAAAACGAGCTTGTCGCCTTTTTTAAGATCTGCCGCCCTGCACAACGCGTGAGGGATTGTTACCCGGCCTTTTGACGTGATTTTAGAAATTTCCACAGAGGCTTCTCCAATATATAAAGGATACCAAATAGTGAAAATACGCAAGGACATCGAAACGGGACGGCGCTGCTGAAACGGGAGCACCAGTCTCGCCCCCAAAACCGATTACGCTATCTCTCTCAGCTGGATTGAGTCTATGCCGGCGGTAGTGATAACGTCCGACACCAGCACTACAAGATCACCCTGTTCCAGCACCTGCTTTTCTTTCAGCAGCCCGAAAGCATCCTGTATTCTCTGTTCGGGATCTTCGGATTCCTCCATGAGATGCGCGGTTACGGCCCTGTTCAAACAGAGCTGCCGCTTTATTCTGCTGTCGAAAGTTACCGCATGAATAGGTGTCTTGGCCGGCCTGCAGTTTGTTGTCAATTGAGCCATCAGTCCTTTCTTCGTTATTACAACAAGACACTTGGCGTTGACAGATTCGGCGAGTTCAACCGCCGAAGCCGCTATATGCTGCTTGAGATCCTGCTTAACAAGAAGCTTGCCCATCTGCAAACTTGTGAGACTTTCCGCCTTTAAGGCTATCTTGTCGAGATGCTCTATTGACCTTATGGGATGTTTTCCGGTTGTTGTTTCACCCGAGAGCATAAGCGCGTCAATTTCCTCGTAGACCGCGTTTGAGACGTCCGTTACTTCCGCCCGGGTAGGAATCGGGTTATCGATCATTGATTCAAGAAGATGGGTGGCGACTATCACTCTTTTGCCTTTCTCCTGGCATTTGCCGACTATTACTCTCTGTACGTCCGGCAATTCCTCAATGCTTATCTCGATACCGAGATCTCCCCTCGCAACCATAACCGCGTCCGATTCCTCAACAATTTCCTCTACGTTTCGCACCCCTTCCTGGTCCTCGATTTTAGAGATGATTTTTATTTCTTCCCCATCGACTCCCAACAGTTCTCTGAGTTCCAAAATGTCCTGTGCTTCCCTCACAAAGGAAAGGGCTATGTAGTCGACTTCGTTTCTGACTCCGAACTCTATATCCGCTTTGTCCTTGTCCGTTATTGAAGGAAGATTGACTTTTACCCCGGGCAGATTGACATGGCGTTTGCTCTTCATGGTTCCGCCGTCGATAACTCTGCATTTCATGGTTCCGTGGTCCTTCTCAAGCACCTCGAGATTTATGAGACCGTTGTCCACGGTTATTTTTTCTCCTATCTGAACTTCGTTGATAATGTCCTCGTAATTGATATGAATTGAAGACTCCTCAACGTCATCAGGTCTTACGGACACTGTAATTACATCTCCCTGGTTTATATGAAGGTCGCTTTGCAGAACCCCGGTTCTGATCTCTGGGCCCTGAGTGTCAAGTATCAGGGCGATTGAGTCTTCAACTTCCCTGTTTATGGATTTCACCGTCTTGATTACTTCAAGGTGACTTTCGTGAGTGCCGTGCGACATATTGAGGCGCACGGCACTCATGCCCGCCTCGTACATTTTCATCAGCATTTCGTACGAACTTGTAGAGGGGCCGGCGGTACAGATTATTTTCGTTTTTCTAGGTGGTTTCATAAACGGGGAAATATGTCGATAAATTCAGAAAATGCAAAGTGCTTTTAACTTGAAGCTAATATATTGGTCAAGGTGGCAGGGAGGGTGTGGCTCGCTGAGGTACGCTCCAATTGTTTTCCGTCTGGTTTTTTGTGAATGCTTTTCTGTAGTTACTCGAGATGTTCTAACCTACTTTCCGCACAAAAAATATTCTTGTTTTCCCGATTTTTTGCTCTGTAACTGACTCATATTCCTGACAGTTTTTTTACGCCTTTCTACCCTTTTTTTCTCTCAACTCCTTTTTGCCAGGAATTTTCCGTACAAAACCCTATTTCAACCAGGCTTTCTTCTCGGTCGAACTGCTTATTACCTCCGCCTCAAGCTCGTCAATTTCCGCCTGAATCGCTTTCTGAACTGCCCTGAGCTGCTGGCGGTACTTGCGGAACCTTCTTCTGTTCTCCGTCATGCTTTTAACCCACTGCACTTCTCCCTTCGCAACAGCTCTGGACTTTGAACTGGAACCCTGGAAAAAAACTATACGATCCAACGGATGACCATCCCCCCTCGCACACCAGCAGTTGGGCTTCCCGCACTTGCGATAAACAGTGCTGAACGAACCCCTGATCATCCCTCTGATTCCGACAATGGAGTTCAGCAGTTCAGCGTGTCTTAGTCCCAGCTGTTCAATCTGTTTTATTCTTGACATCTGTACTTGGTATAGTATATATAATGTACAGATATGTCAACCACTCTCAAACGAACGCGTATCGGTGAAATCCCCCTGCTTCAGCATGTGGTTCGACGACTCGGGCTAGACCGCCTGCTGCGCTCTTACATTCCGCCCCACGGCAATGAAACCTATCCAGCGGCCGACACTCTTTTGCTTCTGGTGTTCAACATCGCAAGCGGCCGCTGGCCCCTGTATGATCTCCGACGCTGGACCACGGACATTGACGGTCGGTTACTGGGACGTAAAAGCGCTTTGCCCGAGGAGGTGTTTAACGATGATCGTTACGCAAGGGCTCTTGACAAGCTCTTTTCTGTTGACAGGGCCTCTTTTCTTACAGACTGCACGCTTGGAGTGGTTCGCTCAACGGGTCTTGAACTCTCACAGCTTCACAATGATTCCACCACGGTTAAAACAACGGGGAAGATGCCGCAGAGAACCCGAAGTGGTCTTTCCTTTGAATACGGACACAGCAAGGACCATCGTCCTGATCTCAGGCAGATAGTGTTCTCCCTCACGATTTCCGCGGACGGGGCAGTGCCTGTTCACTGCAAGACCTGGCCCGGCAACCGCGCGGACGACACCACTCACATTGAGACCTGGACAGTCCTGCGCGACATGGCGGGGAGAAGTGATTTTCTGTATGTGGCTGACTGCAAGCTGTGCACGGAGAAGCAGCTTTCATTCATAGTGGGCAACGGGGGCAGGTGCGTGACGATAATTCCGAAGACATGGGGAGAGGTGAAGAAGTTCAAAGAATCCATGAGGGAGAATCCCAGGGGCAAGGAACGTATTATGCGCAGGCCTGTGTCTGGTCGGGATGGGAGTTTCGAGACTTTCTACAGGATCAGGGGAAGTTATGAGACAGACAAGGGTGGTTACGGGGTTCACTGGATATGTTCCACGGAGAAGAGAAGACAGGACAGCGAACAGAGGGAGCGGCGGATGGATGAGGCTTCCCTGGCTCTGGCTGACATAAGCGGTCGGTTAAACAAGCGCAGGCTCAAGACGAAAGAGCAGATTCAGGAAAGGGTAGAGAAGATACTGAAGAAACATGATGTCAAGGCTTTTTACGACGTTACGATAGAGCAGTACGAAGAGGTTACGCGGAAGCAGAGAGGAAGAGGACGTCCTGGGAGGGGGACAGCGTACAGGGAGGAATCAAAGACGGTGTATTCGCTTAGCTGGAGGAGGGACAGGGAAGCTCTTGAGAGGGAGAAGAATGTTGACGGCTTGTTTCCGTTGCTGTGTACGGACAGAGAGATGGGGGCGAAGGAGGCTCTTTTGGCGTACAAGTATCAGCCGAGGCTTGAGAAGAGGTTTGAGCAGTTAAAGAGCGTGCATCTTGCGGCTCCCACATTGTTCAAGAAGACAAGCAGGGTGGAGGCCGTGATGTTTCTGTTTTTCATGGCTTTGATAATACAGGCGGTAATAGAGAGGGAGGTGCGCAACTCCATGAAGGCCAGGGAGATAGACGCCATAGCGGTTTATCCTGAGCATCGTCTTGCGTATCATCCTACGACTGCGAAGATAATTGAACGGTTCCATGACACGAGCGTGTATCGTGTTATGCGAGGGGATGAGGTTGAGACGGAGTACCGCGACGATCTCTCAGCTGTTCAGAAGGAAGTGCTTGAGCTGCTGGGGATGACGGAACAGGACTACTGGGACAGTCTTGTTCCTCAGCAGTAGGAATGATGATTCCGGAATGCGGAAATTCGGAAAAACAAGGAATTTTTTTCCGCGGAAAATAGGTTCTAAGGTTCTGGATCGAGTAATTTTTTTACTTTCTTTTTAACTTTTTTCTTAAGGTCGTTAAGATCAAGACGTTCTTGTTCTACAGCCTTCGCCAAGAGTTTAGTGACGGAGCTTTCTGTTAACCGATGATATTGTTCTGCTTTAATTGCGGCAGTGATGATGTGTGCGACTTTTCCAAGGCGAACATAATCAAGCTCACACAAATCAAAGTGTTGTTTGGCCAAATCCGTTACAGGTGTTTCACCCTCGGTGTTTTTCAACGTTTTGCAGTCATCTGGCAACTTATCATCGCTAATCCAAACAAGTTCGACCTTGTCAACACGTTCGCCTGTAGCTGCTATCGCTAAAGCCACGTTTTCGATACTTTCATTAGAAGTCGGATCACATTTCCAAAAGGACAAATTATTATCTCGCGTGCGAAGGTCTGCAGTTATGGCGTCCGCTGAAATTTCTTTTGTTGATATCCCTTTTTTAGGGCTCCATTTTGCGCGAGTAATCTTGCGGGCCAAAAACACGGGCTATTCCCCCAAGTCATTGATTACATTCAAGATGTACTCGCGAAGCCACGGCTCGGCTTCGTAGTGTGATCTGAGAATACTTGCCAACTCTTGGTCGCCCCAAGAGTCTGCCGCTTGTACAGCCGCATCCCTGATTTCCACATTATCTATAGCTAGTCCTCTGCGAACGAGTTCGGCACGCCATGAATATGTTCCTAGCTTCGTCTGACGCCCAAGGCAACGCAGGACTGATGCGGCGAAACTCGGACGGTCTTCGTCCAGAGAAAAAAATTTAAACCAATCGAAAATTTGCTGGTTTTCCGACAACGCCTTTCTAATAATTCGCTCCGCAGGATGGTTCATTCCGTCTTCAAGCGGGTCGGCCTCAAATGCTGCAAGAAGCTTGTTCGAAAGTCGCATTTGCTCCAATGATAAAATAGGCTTGTCTTCTGTTTGCCATTTGAAATACAAATCATTGACAAGCTTCATCTCCGCTTTTCGCAACCACATTGCATCTGGGGATATAGCAAGGGAGTACTTCTCGAAAACAATCTGGATTGCAGTATCTAGGAATGTCACAGGCGAATCTTCGCAGGAAATAGACCGGGAAGAATCATCATATGATACTCTCGATTGGCTTGCTGAACCGAATGAGTATGCGATCAAACCCGAAGCTGTAGAACGCGCGGATGAATGAACTTCAATCTGCATCAAAGAGCCTCCTTGATTTATCTGTTATAACCGTTTCAAATGCTTTTCTTTCGCGAATGCGTAAGTCATTGGTTATTTCCAACGCTTTGTCCAAAGTGACCGGATCAATATCTTCCCATATGACGTCAATATCTAGCAGAAAGCCTACATGATCCGTCGGTGCGTCGACCGAACCCTGAGACAAAACAAGACGTACACCGTCCTCGTAGGCATAATCAATTCGACCCATAAAACTGTTCAGACGGTTTGGCAATCCACTGACAGTCGGTAAAGCACATCTGAGATATTCTTCTACTTTTACGCTTTTTTTTGGGACAACAATCTTGTTTATGTACCGAATTCCAATCCCATGTACGCCAGTTGGCTTCAATACTTTCCAGTATGCTTCAAGCGCATCCGAAATCCTAGGTTTAAACTCGTCCCATCCACTAGTCTTGGGAGCAGAGGGGTTTTGATAAGGATGTAACATGTGGATACTAAGTACATCTGGTCCAATCCCGACCATTCTTTTACTATTCTTCGAGACAAGTTGGGTTCTTGCAAGTTTTTGATGAACCCGAAGATTAGGGGGATTGCCCTCTTGGGATCCTAGTTCCACCTCAACGATTTCTCCCTGTTGCGGTTTTCCTGCATATTCGTTGCTCAATTTGGCTTGGAGTTTCCTAGGAATGGTAAGATCCCAGTCTCGTCCTGGCTTGAAACGAAATTCAGAAACCGCTTCTTCTATGGGTGGATTTTTGTAACGTCGCCGATTGTTCATAGGTCCTTTCCTTCGAATTACTTGTATTAAAAACTTAACACTTTCCTAGCCACATTTTTCCATATGATGCTGTTAGATTTGACTTAACTACATCTATAGGTGTCTGCGCTTAGAAATCCGGGGAAGCATTTTCCTTATATGGGGGCACACACATATTTAAACTGGTTTCTGGAGAGAATCTTTCTTCTCACTGGAATCTCAAAAAAGAATAGGGTCGCCAACATCCCTCTTTTTGCCAATGCCAAGAAATTTTTCCGTGTAAGGTGGAGAGGCACTTGTTTACTATTCCCGCATTTGCGTCTTGGATTCTCATTTTTTCTTTCCAGAAAGAATCACGAAAATTCTCAAGATTCTATTTACAGGCTTTTATCGTGTCGGGCGAGAAGCTTCTTCGCCAGAAATCTGTCGAACAGCCCTCATCTTTTAAATATATACACTGATTTCCCTTAGGCAAGTCAAAGAAGTGCTCAAAAAGCTAATTGACCATATACTGGGCTGTGGGATATTGGAACCTGATATGCCTGACAATGGGAATTAGATACTTTAAGGAAGCGGATTGTTTCAATAACCACACAGGAAAAGAATTATTCTAATTCACCAGTGTCTTAATGTTAATCAAACAATTTCAGTTGGTTATGATACACTGAGTCTGGAGACAAATCCAGTCCTTTCGTAAGTAACTGATTTAACGGTATTTTTTCAAACAGGGTCAGGCTCAAAATCTGTAGAATTGTGTGGAAACTATGCTCAAGCCCAAGACGCTTTTTTATGATGGCTATGAGCACATAAACCCAAACCGCTATCCATATCTGGGACTTCACGGCGTTCTCCGAGGTTCCGTAGAAACTCTTGATTCTCAGGTGCTGCTTGATCCATTTGAAGAACAGCTCAACATGCCAGCGATTCCTGTACAGTTCGCAAATGGTCATGGCAGGAAGCGAGAAATTGTTTGTAATGAAAATGAGGGTCTTATTACGTTCCTTATACCGATACCCCACTGCACGCAGGTGTTCGGGGAAATCTTTAATGCTCTTTGGGCCTGAGAGTTTAATTGTCCAGTCGTAGATAAGCCCCGTAGAACGGTCCACCTTGTGGGATTTAATACGGCGGTACCGGGTCAGCAATTCCCACTATCGGTGTATTGGGTACCAGTTGCTGAGCAGCTGGTAGTTTTTCATGATTTTCATCCATGATTCAAGCATCACAGATCTGAATAATCCCTCAATTGCCGTAGCCATTCACATATTCCAACCGATTTTTGAATACCATTTTAACCTCTGCACGCAACTATCCATCTCTACAGAAACGGAATCCACCCCGGAACCCACTACTCGTTCGGGGTGAGTTCAGTGTGCTGATGACCATGTACAATGCTCATATACAAAGTCTCCCAGTCAGGGACGATAAAATCCAGAATAAACCTCCTTATCTTGTCCCTCAGGTACTTGAGCCTCTCCATGTTCTCCAAGGTTGCCATAAATAATCCGCAGCACCTCATCTCTATCTGATCAATCAGAAACGCAAGCAACATCAGATTGCCGAACACTCCCGAAAGATGCTTGTTGCCGTGCCCGAAGTTGTGCTCAAAATGATAACCCTGATTCTTAAGCGTATTGAATGTCTCATTCTCTATTCTCCACCTCGCTCGCCCCGCCCTCATTATCTTCATCACATTATTGCGGTTCAACTCTATGTCAGTAACCCAGGAAAAACGCATGGTACTGCTCTGTGGGTTCTTCTTTGTCCCGGGCCTTGTCTCATGATACTCAAGGAAATTAACCTTCAACCCCTTGTTCGACGCGTTAAGCGATACGTTGTTTACGTATCTGAACCTGTGCCGTATTCCATTCTCTCCCTCCATCTCCACTTCCTCGGTATCAGCTCTGCTGTCTGCCTGTTTGAACAAATACTTGTTACCTTTCTCCTTCGCCCCAAGTATAAACCTCAGATCATTGCTGATCAGGTGCCTTATATGCGGAGCGTTTGCAGCTAGCGCGTCTTCAAGCACTATGAGCTTCAGATGTGGATGCTCCCTCCTTAAATCCTCTATGAACCTTTTTGCCGCGTTTCTCTCGCAGTCGTTCTTTTTTGCCCCGTCAGTTTTCAGTATCCCCTCGGGAGCTAACGGAAATACTTGCTTGTGCTCAGGGTGCACTATAGCCCCGCACAGCATTTGATGATAATACGTAACGCTGCCGTCGCGGTGATGCTTCTCACAGCAGTTCTCGCAATGCACACTCGGAGAAGAGAAAAACCCCGTGCCGTCTAATGAGAGCAGGTAGTGACCGTCTATATACTCGTATCCACAAAGCCCCTTTCCCCTTTGCAGTTCACTCAGCAGACGCTTGAAAGCTCCGCGCAGTGTTGTGGGCGAAAGCTCGTCAAGACGCTTTCTCATCCCCGAATCCGATGGAGCTTCTTCGATTCCAAACAGATTCTTCAGATTGGCACGCACTGTTTTCTCTGAGTGGACGGCTTTATCGAATTCAAGAAGGGAAGAGTGTTTGAGGGAAAACACCGCAAGTCCCGATATAAGGTAATCCGCAAGAGTGAAACTCCGGCCCGTGATGGTGTCATCTATTTCTTCAAAACAGTCACGAACAGTTTTAAGCAGACCGGGTTTGCTCAGCTTTTTGCGCAATTTGCGCGCAGTTTTTTTCTTCACAGTCCACCTCCGGTAGCAAACTATGGTTGTTGTTCCTGAAAATCAGTTTACCATATATTACGAACACAGTCTGTGTTGATTTATGGGGAAAGTGTCGGAGATTCGGGGAATTCTGCCTGAAAACGGAGTGAAAGTTTACGAAAACAAAATCCCCAACCCCTTTGTTTTAAGGAGTTTTAGGACTTAGTGGGAATTGCTGGTACCGGGTGTTCTTTTTGGCTCGCAGAACAACAAAGAAGCACATTGACTGATGGAGACGATACAGGCGAGTGAAGTCCAGGTAGGCTCTGTCCATAACATAGAAGGCTCCGGGTTCGATAATAATCCTGTCCAGGATATTGACGTCGTGGAGTTTGCCATCTGAAATGTGAATGAAGGCGGGGATATAGCCTTGCAGATCAAGCAGTGTATGGAGTTTTACGGCTGCTTTGGTTCTTCGGAAATTAGCCCACGAGAATAAATTGAGACAGAGGTCTATGGTCGAGGAATCCAGTGCGTAGACAGTGTCGGGGATATCAAGCCCGTTGTCATCGTCACGATAGAGCAAGCGGGCTTTGCGGATAAGGTGCTGTGCGAAATCCGCGTAGATTTGCCAGTTGCGATTTCTGTTTGCGACAGCAAGAGTACTGCGTGATATGCCGCTTGAGATTCCCATGTGATAGAGTTTTTTTGCTTGGGCGCGCAGGCAGGCTTCTACGTCACGAAGGCTATCTCTGTAGGCAAGCTGCGCAAAGGCCGTGCAGCGATACTGCTCCGCGCAGAAGAACGATTTGACTTTGTGATTGCCGTTATAAGTTTTACGTATCTATGGAAGGTATCCCATGGAAGATGCTCCATGAGCTGAGAGAAAACCAGTTTCCCCGTGTACATGACATCTGCCTCCTGTTATGCTGATAGATACAGATATCATGGGAAAACGAACTTTGGACTTCAAGTCAGACGCATCCTTTAACGGCTGTTTTATCTTTATAGTCAGGTGGTTACAACACACTCAGCTCAAAACGTCGGGACAGTAGTGATTCTAATTCGTGTTTTTGTGTTTTTGGAAAATTAATCTGGAAGGCTTGAGTATGATTTCCACATCTGTTGAATTCCCCAGGATTTTCTAAACAATTCAGCACTTTTTTGACAGTGTGCCCGTTTTGTGATAGTAAACTGCTTTTTAATCTGACAGAACCCTCAAATTTCCCCAAGATGAGACAATGGAATACGTACAGCATTTATCAGTAGAAAATTTCATTCTTTATCTCCTGATAATCCTTGTTTTTGCCAAGGCCTTCGGCCGGCTGGCAGAAAAAATCGGACAGCCCTCGGTTCTCGGGGAACTTCTCGCCGGGGTAGTTCTGAGCGCAAGTGTTCTGGCACTCATTCCTTCTACAGAAGGCATGGTCGGATACGATGTGTTTCACCTGCTGGCTGAAATAGGGGTCATCCTTCTTCTTTTCGAGATAGGTCTTGAGACCAGGATTGCGGATCTGATAAAAGTGGGTCCGGTCTCGGCACTCGTAGCCATAGTCGGTGTGGTGCTTCCGTTTGTACTGGGATATTTTTGCGTAATTTATTTCCAGAAGTTCGCGATACTCAATCTTGAAGCCGGTATGGTCGGGCTTGTGGCCATAGTAATGGGTGCAACGCTCACCGCCACGAGCGTTGGAATCACGGCCAGGGTTCTGGCGGACCTTGACCAGCTCCAGACAAAAGAGGCCAGAATAGTTCTTACCGCAGCTATAATAGACGATGTCATCGGGCTTATTATTCTCGGGGTCGTAAGCGGCATAGCGAGTTCTTTTCAATCGGGCGGTGGAACAGAGCAGATGACCCTCTCTTCGATCTCATTTATAACAGCTAAGGCTTTCGGTTTTCTCGCCGTTTCAATACTTCTGGGCAGGATTATTGCTCCCAGAATTTTCGGGTTTTTCGCCCGGACCGATAAGAGCAACCTGGTCTGGATCATGGGAATAGCCTTCTGCTTTGTCTATGCGTACTGTTCAAATCTTTTTTCTCTTGCCCCAATAGTCGGGGCGTTTGCGGCCGGTCTGGTTCTTCGGGAAACTGATCAGTTCAAAACGATAGAGGGAGGAGTGAAACCCGTTTCGCACTTTTTTACTCCCATATTTTTTGTGATGGTGGGTGCCGCCGTGGATGTTTCTGTGTTCAACCCCTTTGTATCTGAAAATATTATGGTAATATCAATCGCTTTAATTCTTTTCGTGGCGGCGGTTATAGGTAAGTACGCGAGCGGTTACGTGGTCTATGAAAAAGACGTGAGAAAAAGTATAATTGGCGTCGGAATGATCCCAAGGGGTGAGGTTGGGCTTATTTTCGCGAAGATCGGTCTTGCGTACGGCGTTTTCAAAACCGATCTTTTCTCCGCCGTCACGGCTATGGTAATACTGACAACCTTTATAGTGCCTCCGCTTTTAAAATGGATGTTCGAAAACGAAAGCAAGGAGTATGAGTCGACCGAAAACACGGTCTAGCAAATAATCTTGAAGCTAGGTTAATCATGAGATTCTACGGTCTTAGGACATTTTTGTATGCTGCGATCTTCTCCCTGACGGTTGTTCCCTCGGCAGATGCCGCTGAGAACATGCTGAGTGTCGATGAAACCCTGATAATTCAGCTTGTTATTTTTCTGGTAGGGCTTTTTCTGCTGAACAGGCTGGTGTTCCGCCCGCTTATCGGGGTCTGGGACAGAAGAGAGGAACTTACCGCGGGCACGCTCAGGGAAGCCGAGGAGATGACTCGCAATGCCGAGGGTGCCATTGCCGAGTACAACGAGAAAATCGCCGAGGCGAGGACCCAGGCCACTGAGACAAGAAACGAACTTCGCCAGCAGGGCCAAGGTGAATCTTCAAGGATGCTTCTTTCGGCGAGGGAGGCCGCCCAGGCGGAACTCGAAGGGGCGAGAGGGACTCTTGAGAGCGAGACTGCGAAGATAAGGGCGGACCTGCAGGGTGAGATAGAATCGCTTGCGGCGGAGATAAGCGACCGTGTCTTGAGGAAGGGGGCGTAGGGATGATGCCGGCGGCGGATTTTAATTTTCCGGGGGAAACCGAGATTGGATAGCCATTTCAACTGGGCGTTCGTAATAAAACATGCCCTTAATCTGGGTCTTCTTACAGCCCTTCTCATATATCTTATCAGAAAGCCTTTTCTGTCTTTTCTCAAAAACAGGAAGGAAAGACTCCGCTCGGAGGTTGACCGCGCCGCGGAGGCGGCCGAGCAGGCGAAAATTACGCTTGAGCAATACTCGGCGAAACTTGAAGCGGTTTCATCGGAAATAGCGACCCTTCAGGAGAATATAAGAAAACAGGGCGAGAATGAAAGGGACGAGCTTGTCTCCGCGGCGGAGAAAAGCTGCGAGATGATAAAAAAAGAGGTTAAGGATACGATTCGTCTTGAGACCACGAAGGCTGTCTCAGAGATACAGTCCGAAGTGGTCAACTCAGCGCTTGCGCTTGCCGAGGAAATGATAAAGGAACGGGTGGACGCGGATTTTACGACCGATTCGGTCGACGATTTCGTAAAAATGGTTGAGGAAGGAAAATGGCAACAGTTGCGACACTGAGAGACTTAGTCTCGGCGCTTGTGGATTCCGCGGCGGATGAAAATAAACTTTCGGGCGTAAGATCCGATATGGAGAGTTTCTTCAAACGGGTCTCCGATTCCGGCGAGCTTCGGGATGTTCTTATGAGCACGGTGTTTTCCGCGGAGGAAAAAAAGTCGGTCCTGGAGGATTTTCTCGAGGCGGCATCTTCTCTTGAAATTACAAGAAGATTTCTTCTGCTGGTTCTGGAGATGGAGAAGGTCACGGCACTTCTCGGCTCAAGGGAATCCGTGCTCGCGAGACTTGATGAATCGGTTGGAAAAGTAACGGCTGAAATTACCTCGGCTAGAGATCTTAGCCAAAACGACGTCGAGAGGCTCAGCGCGGCGCTTCGTGCGGCGACCGGAAAAACGGTTGAGGTGTCGCTTAAGGTTGATCCTTCCATGATAGGGGGAATAAAGGCCCAGGTGGGCGACAAGATTTACGATAACAGCGTCAGGACGCAGCTTGAGAGAATAAGAAGTGTTCTTTCTCCGTCCTGACCCGAACAATTCCAAAGGAGCTAGTAATGCAGGAACTAAGAGCAGAGAGTATAGGCGAGATTCTGAGAAACAGGATAAAGGGCTATGAACGGAAAGTTGATACCGAGGAAGTCGGAACGGTTATTTCCGTCGGCGACGGTATCGCCAGGGTTTACGGTCTTGATCAGGCGGTAGCGGGAGAGCTCGTCGAATTTGACGGCGGAATCACCGGACTTGTTCTTAACCTTGAAGAGGATAATGTCGGTGTCGCTCTTTTCGGAGAGGATTCCCACCTGAGCGAAGGAGGAATGGTAAAGCGGACGGGACGCATCGCCGAGGTGCCAGTCGGAGACGCTCTCGGCGGAAGGGTGGTCGACGCTCTCGGAAGACCGATTGACGGTCTCGGAGAAATAGCCGCCGCTGAAACAAGGCAGATCGAGGTGAAGGCCCCCGGAGTTATTTACCGCCAGTCGGTAAACGAGCCCCTTCAGACGGGACTTAAGGCCGTTGATTCCATGATACCGATAGGAAGAGGCCAGAGAGAACTTATTCTGGGAGACCGTCAGGTCGGAAAGACCGCTATCGCGATCGATACGATAATAAACCAGAGGGAAGAGGATGTTCACTGCATATACGTTGCCGTAGGACAGAAACAGTCAACCGTGGCTCAGGTAGTCGATAAGCTCAAGGAGCACGACGCCATGAGGTACACGACAATAGTTTCCGCCACGGCCAGCACCCCGGCTCCTTTTCAGTTCCTTGCTCCTTTTTCCGGCTGTGCCATGGGAGAATATTTCAGAGACACCGGCCGACACGCGCTCATAATATACGATGATCTGACGAAACACGCGTGGTCCTACCGCCAGCTTTCGCTTCTTCTAAAGAGACCGCCGGGACGCGAGGCTTATCCCGGAGATGTTTTCTATCTTCACTCGCGGCTTCTTGAGCGCGCCGCCAAGATGAGAGACGAGGATGGAGGAGGTTCCCTTACGGCGCTTCCGATAATCGAAACCCAGGCGGGTGACGTATCCGCCTACATTCCAACGAACGTGATTTCCATCACTGACGGGCAGATATATCTTGAGAGCGATCTTTTCTACTCGGGCGTACGCCCCGCCATTAACGTTGGTCTTTCGGTTTCAAGGGTGGGAGGAAGCGCTCAGATAAAAGCGATGAAAAACGTTGCCGGAACCCTGAGGCTTGAACTTGCCCAGTACAGGGAAGTCGAGGCGTTCGCGCAGTTCGCTTCCGATCTTGACAGGGTAACACAGAACCAGCTTGCCCGCGGAAGCAGGCTTGTCGAGGCTCTCAAGCAGGATCAGTACGAGCCACAGGCGGTTGAAAAGCAGATCCTGATCATATTTGCAGTTACAAACGGCTATGCTGACGACTATCCGGTATCCGCAGTGAGAAAATACGAGAGGGAGCTTTCTTCTTTCATGGAATCGAAGCATCCTGAGTATCTTGCGGAGATAAAAGAGAAGAAAGTTGTTTCGGACGAGCTTGAGGAAAAGCTCTCAGCAGCGCTTGACGAGCTTAAAAACCAGTTGGGCGAGCTTGCCTGATATAGCAGCGGGAAAGGATAATGCCGAGCCTTAAACAGATAACGACAAAGATAAAGAGCGTGAGAAGCACGCGGCGGATAATGGGCGCCATGAAGCTCATAGCCGCTGTGCGTCTGCAGAAGGCCCAAGCCGCTCTTATGGCCTACAGGCCTTATTCTGATGCGTACCGCGATGTGGTTTTAAACGTGGCGGCGCTTTCAGAATCGGAGGATCATCCCCTTCTTCGGGTTCCGGAGGAAAAAACGAACCTGCACGTTCTGTTCTTTACGTCCGACAGGGGACTGTGCGGAAGTTTTAACAGTGCCCTGATAAGGAACATGCAGCGCTATGTCGAGGAGCAGAACGAGGTTTTCGGAAACATAAAGCTGAGTTTCGTCGGAAGGCGGGGACGGGATTACTTCTCGAAAAACGGGGTTGCCACAGGCAAATACTACACAGGAGTCAATGAAAGGAACTCCCGGAAATTCTCGGAGGAACTGGCCGCGGCGCTCACAGAGGAGTTCAGGGTCGGGGAGAGCGACGAAGTAGTGCTTGCGTATAACCACTTTGTTTCCGCTATTTCCCAGAGGATGACTTTTGAGAGACTTCTTCCGCTTTCGGCGCAGGAACCCGACGATGGTGGTGCGGAGAGTTCTTCAGATTACATATTCGAGCCGGAGAAAGAACGGATAATAGGTTCGATTCTTCCGAAATACGTTCAGGTGAGAATCGAGCGCGCCATGAACGAGTCGCTCACGAGCGAGCACGCGGCGCGCATGACTGCGATGGAAAACGCGACCAGCAACGCGGACGAGGTAATAGCGAAACTTACCCTGCTTTTTAACAAGACCAGGCAGGCGATCATTACAACGGAGCTTATGGATATCGTTAACGGTACGGAAGCTCAAAGGAAAGGAGGCAACGAGTAAAGATGAGTATTGAATCAGCGTTTACGGCAGACGGCCAGGGAGCCGAAACGACGAATGGAGCCGACCCGGGAACCGGGAAAATAATTCAGGTAACGGGTCCCGTGGTGGATGTTGAATTCTCGGAGGGAGCTCTTCCCACCGTGTTCACGGCTCTTAAGGTAACGAATCCGGCCCTCGGGGAAACCGAGTGGAACCTGGTTCTGGAAGTCGCTCAGCAGCTGGGGGGAGGCCGCGTAAGATGCATCGCCATGGATTCGACCGAGGGGCTTAAAAGAGGACAGGATGCTCTTAACACCGGCGATGGAATAACAATCCCGGTCGGCAAGGAAGCTCTCGGGAGACTGCTTAACGTGGTCGGAGAACCCATAGATGAAGCCGGGCCCGTAGAGACTGAGGAGCGCTGGCCCATTCACCGTCCCGCGCCCGAGTTCGTCGAACAGAGCACCAAGATGGAGCTTTTCGAGACGGGCATAAAGGTTATCGATCTTCTCGCTCCTTTTCTCAAGGGCGGGAAAATCGGTCTTTTCGGCGGTGCCGGAGTAGGTAAGACCGTACTGCTGATGGAGCTCATCCACAACATAGCCAAGGAATACGGCGGTTACTCGGTTTTCGGCGGAGTGGGAGAGAGAACCAGGGAAGGAAACGACCTTTACTGGGAGATGAAGGAATCCGGGGTTCTCGGAAACACCGGACTCATATTCGGACAGATGAACGAGCCTCCGGGAGCGAGGGCCAGGGTTGCCCTTACGGCGCTTACGCTTGCCGAGTATTTCCGCGACACCCAGGGTCAGGACGTGCTTCTTTTCATCGACAATATTTTCCGTTTCACCCAGGCTGGTTCCGAGGTGTCGGCCCTTCTCGGGAGAACGCCTTCCGCTGTTGGTTATCAGCCGACTCTCTCGACCGACCTCGGGGAACTCCAGGAGAGAATCACTTCGACTGTGAAAGGCTCGATTACCTCCGTGCAGGCGATTTACGTTCCTGCGGACGACCTTACGGACCCTGCTCCCGCGACTACCTTCGCGCACCTTGACGGAACCATCGTTCTCTCAAGGCAGTTGACCGAACTTGGAATATATCCCGCCGTTGACCCGCTTGACTCGGCCTCGAACATCCTTGATCCGAGAATAGTCGGAGACGAGCACTACAGGGTCGCCAGGGAAGTCCAGGAAGTTCTGCAGCGCTACAAGCAGCTCCAGGAGATAATCGCGATTCTCGGTATGGACGAACTCTCAGAAGAGGATAAGCTCACGGTTGCACGCGCCAGGAAGGTCCAGAGGTATCTCTCCCAGCCTTTCCACGTGGCCGAGCAGTTCACGGGCACCCCAGGAAAATACGTCCCCATTAAACAGACCATAGAAGCTTTCGGCGAGATTATCTCGGGCAGCATGGATGACATTCCCGAACAGGCTTTCTACATGGTAGGCAATCTTGACGAAGTGCGTGAGAAGGCGGGGGCAATCGCCTCCTGACGGGAGATCTGAAAATTGGCTGAAAAACTGCGACTCAAAATTATAACTCCGGAGAAGCTCGTGTTTGACGGCGAGGTCGAGGAACTGGTCGCCCCTGGCCAGATGGGGGAATTCGGCGTCCTGCCGGGTCACGTGCCTTTTCTTTCAGTACTTTTTCCGGGAAGGCTCAGGTTCAAAACCGTGGAGTCAGGGGAAAACACGCTCATAATCCACGGCGGCCTTGCGGACGTAAAGGATGATACCGTAAGCATTCTTACCGACCAGTCGGAGAATCCCGCCGAGGTTGACGTCGCTGCTGCAAGAAAAGATGCCGAAGCTTTCCAGCGGGAACTTGATGATCTTCAGGACGCGGGAGATTCGGAAAGGGAAGAGCTTGACAAGGAGCTCAGAATAGCGAGAGCCCGGGCGGGAGAGTAGATTTTTTTGCCTGAACCTGCCCTGCTTTTAGATAACGAGGCGGCAAACCGGCCATCGTAAATACGGGAAGCATTCTTTCGGAAAAATCCAGATACTGACTGCGGATGCCCGTTCAGCTAAAGCGTAATATCTGATCTCGAAGTTGTCTTGAAAACACCTGTTTCGTTTTTTATCATTTAGAAGTATTAAGTTGTTTTTGGCGTGAAGTCTATTATGGATGCTAAAGAAGCTGTGAGATTAGCGAAAGACTATGTAAAGGATATTTTCGTTGAAGAGCAGATTACGAATGTTGGACTTGAAGAGATCGAATTTAATGACGGCCGGGACTGCTGGGAAATCACCATAGGGTTTTCCAGACCGTGGGATTATCAGACTAGAAGTGCGTTTGAGTCTGCGGATGATCCGTTTAAGACACAAAGACGTCCGAGGACTCGGTCTTTCAAGGTAGTCAACATAGACGCCAGTAACGCTAAAGTTTTGTCTGTCAGGAATCATGAAGTGACCGGAATGTAATGACTTCAACTTTACGCGTTTGCCGGATTACTGGGTTTTCCCCTGGAGTGTCGTTTCCCGGTTTTCCTTCCAGAAAGCAAACTCGTTTTGTCTTTTCCCGCTGATATCAATCGGCAGTATATGAAGAGTTGTCGGAACTTCTTCATGTTCCTTGAGAAGCGTTAGCTTAATCCGTTCCGTTAATTTTTCCTGCATGGGATAAAACAGGGCAAGATTCCTGACTCCGTACCTTGAAGCGTAGCTTCCTATCTGATACATGTCTGTCTGTGATATTGCGAAATTTTTCTCCCCTTCGTCAAGAATTTTCCACTTTGCGTCGGCAATCATGACGATCTGATCTTTCCTGTTTATGAAAGAAAAATCAGGTTTCATACCGAAAACCTTCTCATTCGAATTCTCCAGTCGGGCGAAGTATTCAAGAGGTCCCTGCTCCCTTGTACGAAGACCTTGCATCCTTCCCTCCTTGCGGAGTTGCGAGCCCACATACTCTTCAAACAGCCTGTTCATGTCGAACAGAAGAGCCAAGCAGTTTTTCTTTCCGGTAATGACATTAGGGAAAAGCCCATCAAGAAAGTATCTGCACTGATCGAATACGGGTTTATACCGCTCATTCAGTCTGTCAAAAATCAACTGATCAAGAATTGCGGAATCCACTGCGCAGTCGCTTATAGCATCAAACCGCCCAAGGAGTTCGGAAACCTGCCGGAGCGTATGGTTTCCCTTAGCTTCTTTCAGCATTATTGCCAGCACGTATTTCAGTATCCGGTTGTAGGCATTATCCGCGCTTAATTCGTCATACTGACAGAACAGCCGTTCTTTGTGGATAAGGTTACGTTTGATATGTTCTCCGATTTTCAGCTTTCCCCGAAGCACCTTCAGATTTTCCTTTCGGGAGACATATTTCCGGATCATCCCGCGCGCCAGTTGAGCACGTAGCCGTCTGCAGAAATGCAGTATGAATATGTCGAGGAGAAATCGTTTCTGAAGATCGATTTTCGCTGTGTCCGCCTCGTAGAGCTTCATGCGCCGTGCACTGTAGAGCATATGAATAAGCGCTTTTCTGCTGGATCCGACATCGTCAGCTTCTATGCCGTATATCTTGGGCAGAATCTCTATGGAAATGTCCCCAAGAGAAATCACTCCGCAGTACGACGCGAATTTTATTTCCCTGTTTCCCCAAGAGAATGCTCTTGATGGAATTTCCCCTTCGAGTTTTTCGAGAAGGTGCAAGTGTTTCTCCCCAAGTTCCTTTTGTCTGCCTGTGCGGGAGCGGACTATGGGGACCGATTCGTGCTCAATGACTGTAATTACTTCAGGCATCAGGTGTTGTTTTTTCTTCGTATACTTTCCTGATTGCGTCTGGAGTGATTTCGTCTTCAGATGCTACGCTGTATTCGATTGAATCTTCGAAATCGTCGTGGTCAAAGCCTAATATCTCCTCTTCCTTGATTTCCATATGACGTATGATCTGCGGTTCAAGTTTTTCACCATTCGCTCCCACATCACGGAAAACCAGCTGAATCCTGTGCCAGTCATCGTAGAAATATTCTTGGAGGAGCGGAATGATTCTGGAATACAGCGCGTTTTTCAAACCGTCAAAGTCCCGGACATTGATAAAGTATGAATGCCCGATAGTCATGTCTCTTCCCAGAAGAAATCTGATCCGGCGGTTTATCGTCTCAATCAGTCTGCGAAGGTCAATGGTTCCACCTTTACCGTCTTCTATTAGACCGTTGCCTGATGAGCCCTTGATCACGCTCGTATCCGGCATCATTTCCCGGAACTGAAATCTGCGCCGAAGAGCAGTGTCCAGTAAAGCTATCGAGCGATCGGCCGTATTCATTGTGCCGTAGACATCCAGATTGGCAGGAACGCCGAAACGTTCCCCGGAATAAGGAAGAGTCAGAGTCATTCCTGACTCGGTCGACCCGTCTTCTCCATGGATTACCCTTTTATCCGTCTCGATCAGCGTGATAAGTTCTCCGAAGATGCTTGCGATATTTCCCCTGTTGATTTCGTCAATAAAGATTGCGTAGCGTTGTTCTGGATCCGCCTTTGCCCTGCTGCATATCCTTCTGAATACTCCTGGGATAATTTCGTATTTTATATCTCCGGTTTCTTCATCCTGAACAGGTCTCAGGCCCTCAATGAAATCTTCGTAACTGTAAGCCTGATGAAAAGTGACAAACTCGAATCGCTCGTTTGCTGATTCTTGGTCCGGCCCATCTTTCCATCTTCTGGAAAGTTCTACTATATCTTTACATTCTTCCTCCCAGTCGTTTACAAGAAACCAGAAACTGTTTTCGTTTTTATCAAATACGGCAGGATGCTGACCCTTGTTCTTGAATTTAACGAACTCAGTATCTTCGGGGGCGTGGGCTTGAAGCACTGCCCATATGGTGTTCTTTACATGCTTGACACGGCCAACAGATTCTGCTTTTGCCCGTACATATTCGTGTTCTGAGATTTCGCTGACTTTTGCCTTTTGCCCTAGGTCATGCAACGCAGCAAAAATCACGTTGAACCACGGGGTGTCCAGCAGTTCTCCCATAAGCCAGGCTTTTCTGTTCAGTGGTTGCGGTCCGCCGGAGTATTCTTGCTTCATCCTGTTAAGCTCGTAAGTTTTGCCTGTTCCAGGCGGCCCGTAAAAGATCAGATTTTTTGCGTTCGCTGGGGAAATGGGGGTGGGTGCAGGGTTTGGAGTATCGGGGATAGGATCAGGATGAAACCAAGCCGCGAGACTTAGCTTGGGAAAGGAATGGACGGGGCATGTTTTCTCTTTAAACTTGATTTTGAGCTTGTCGCAGATTTCCAAGTACTCATCTGCACTGTTAAGTTTATCTGAAATTGTCATGCCGAGTCTTTCCCCAATATACTTCCGCGACAGCTTATCCAAAGAGAGAAAATCGAAAGGACGCACCCAGTACAGGCCAATTGCAAGTTTCCACCCTCCAGATACGTGGATAGCTTTATCAAAGCTATTTTTAAAGGCGGAGATATACTTATCGGAACCGTTATATTCGGCAAACCTGATCCCACTTTCAAAGACATCCCAGAGCGTGTCAATATCACTGGGTTGCCGGTCTTTTTCATATCCGAAGAACCACGAATTTCGGTTGTCCACAACAGGTATTCCCTCGTGAGAAAATGGTGATGGCAGTGGTTCTTTGACTTTGAGTAACTCGGCGAACTTCTTAGCGATGATTTCCCTGTTCTCATTCGTGATACCCCTGTTGAAAATAGCCATGATTGTAAATGGGCAGATGTCTTTCAAAGGGGCCCTAAATTCATCTGAGTCAGTGTCCTCAAGGCTAATGAAGGGAACCTTGTTCTCTTTCATCCAAGATTCGAGAGGGAATATTGTTTTTTCTAGGAGTTCTTTTCTTTTGTTTTTGTAGCCGAGCAATGCACTGGCTACAGCTTGGTAAAACGGTACCCAGTTAAAAGAATCTGGATCAAACTTAGTTTCAAGAATCATACGTATGCGATTATAAGCGTCATTTTTCTTGACTGGGGAAAGCGTTTTCCGTGCACCAAGCAGTTTAATCAAGTCTTGCCCGAAAATATCACGTGATATAGGCTCTTTTTTCCACTTGACTGGACGGCGGTGCCTGAATCTGTCAGAGCCTGAATCAAAATAGTATTCTCCTTCCACAGTGCCGATGAAAAACCCTTTTTTTTCTTTGCAGCGCATAACGATCAAATCTCCAGCGATGATATCGGTTACGAATTTATAGAGCTGGTCGGCACAACTATTGATCGTTCCATCAGATGAGCCTGGATATGCTTTTCTAACAAGCTCAAGCACGGAATTCTTATCCTTGAATGCGCCTAAGTCTTCATCGACCTCATCCCATCCAAGAGCCATTGCGTTCATCTCAACGGCAGTTGATACGAACTCATCTTTCTTTCCGCCATGGCAGACCCAAAGCCGATTCATTGAGACACCTCTTTTTTTATATTAACGAGACTCTTGCAAAATTCTTAAGGCGAGTGAATTTCTTTGAAATAAAGGGGCAAAATAAAGACATGGTGTCTCCTTCACGGTATACTACAGGTCAACCAAAATCCATAATATGGAAGGAGAAACACCATGTCCCATGCATTACCATTGTACCGGTTCCACGCTTGTTTGCAACAGGAACTGTTCACCCGCTCTTCAGGAAAACCTCGATGACCTCTCCGAACCCATGCGCCAGCTGGCCACCGTTATCTCCGCCATAAAGTCCGATCTTCCTCCGAACATCCTCTGGGACAGTCCTTATCTGCCGGGCAGACCCCGTAAATCCCGCCAGGCCATCCTGAACGCCTTCATCGCCAAAGCCATCTTCAACATCCCCACCACGCGAGACCTTATAGAACGTCTTCGCTATGATAAACCCGGATTATTCACGTAAGGTAGCAGCATACCACAAGGCGAGGAATTTTCCGTATTTTGCGTAGCGCATAAGGAGAATTACCGGGATTTGAGAACCTCGACGCTCGATTTGTGCTACGGAAACAGTCTTTTCACAGGATTTCCCCGAATTCGGACTTCTTCAGACCTTTTTTGACCGCACCTCTCCCCCAAAGCCTGACAATATTTTTACAAACCGACGCCTTCGGGTCTCAGGCGCCAACCCATTGCATGGTACTGAGCTTCTCCCACAGCATCAGCCAGTACTCCTTGCCACTTCGGGCCACCGTGAAGACTATCCTCCTCGCGCTTCGCGCCACCCTCGCCGCGCAAAGCAGAACACGTTCCCTGTAGCGCCTGAGACTGAAACCCCTTCCGCCGACATCCTCAATAAGACACCGCCCCGTGTGCATTACTTCATACGCAAGCAGATTGAGCAGGAACAGCGCCTGATTCTGAGGATAAACTTCTTCCTTGTCCTCCTCCCGCTTCTGTTCTGTTTTCTCACGCTCTATATCCTTGCCCCTGTAATGGCTCTTCTCTCTGGGTGAAGAGCTGAGAGAAGGATTCAGCACGTCCATCATCTCTCCCATGTGCGCTTCGGTCTTACCTCTCTTCCTGTACAGAGCAAGAACGTCCCCCACGCTGTATTCTCTTCCAAGACTGGTTACGAGGAAGAAATGGTTTGTGATGAAAAAATCTTCAGAATTTTTCACCATCACAAGAATTACCCGTCTTTTGCGATTCCATGATTTAGCTCCGTACTCAAGCTCCTCACACCACGTTCCATGTTCATCGTAACAGGTCAGCAGGTTCCGATGTCTTACCCATGGAGCCGCCATGGTTTCAAGAACATTGTTTGATTTTATGCGCATCATGTACTCAACCCCCATACCCTCAAGCTCACCGCACATATCCCCGTCGCAGAAACCGGCGTCCATGCGAAGCGTTATGCTTTCACTCAGACTTTTTTTGCAGCGCTCTACAAGATCGCGTATGAATTCCACCGCTCCGTTCTTCGAAGAGACGTTTCCGGGACGCACAACTCCCCCGAACATGTCTCCCTCTTCGGCGTTGCTCGCAACCAGAGTGTGGTAGATGGTTTTTCTGTAGTGTCCGTTGTATACAGACCCAGGCTGATGGCCTTCGGTTTGTACCGGGAGTCCGTCAACGTCAATAATCATTGAATCTTTCTTTTTGCCGTTGTTTGCAAGAATAATGCGACGTCGGGCAAGTTCAAAGACACACTCATTGAGCACCCTCAGATTTTCCCTGGAACTCAGAACACCAAGAGCGCGAGAGAGTGTCGGCTGAGAGGGAAGATTCTTCAAAAGGGATTTTGCGCCTCGCTCGGTTTTGTTGCTCACAAGCATGGCGGGGTCGTCTGTTACCCTTTCTGTGTCCTGCTGGTCTGAGAGTCCTTGGCAGAGCAGGAGCATATAAGTGTGGAGGATCTCAGTGAGAGAGTGTTTGATCTTATTTGGTTTGCGCGGGTCTTTCATCCTGGAAGCAAGCCACTTCATTATTCCCGTAGCTTCCATTGTTTCGCGGATAAGGAGGGAACCTGAGTGGGAGGTGAGGTTTTGTTCACCGAAGTTTACCTTGATTGATTTGTTGAAAGACGGGGAAATATCTGATAGAGTTTTTTCACCCATGGGATGATCCTCCTTTTTTGTGTGTTTTTGAGTTTAACTCACTTAAAACACTACATTATTAGGGGGATCATGTCAAGGGTTCCCGCCCCTACGTGAATAATACGGGATAAAACCATGCGGCGTCTGTGCGGGTGGTACAATCCCTGGGAGGTGCCCTGTGAATCAACGTTCTCCCGGGCTTTCGGAGAATTTGCGGAGAACAACATCCCCGCTTTGCTTCACGAGGAAATCATAGACAATTTCCTCTCAGACGAAGTGGTGCTTCATGTATCAAGGGACTCAACCTCTATAGAGGCTCGGGAGCGTCCCGCTTCCAAACCGCAACAGGACAAGCCGAAACGCAAACGCGGCCGCCCACCCAAGGGTTCCGAACCCCCGAAGGAACCGACGCGCATTGAACGTCAGGGGAGCATGAACCCAAACGAGATGCTCCGGGACCTTCCCGATGTATGCGATGTTGGAACGAAGAAAGACTCCAAGGGTTACAAACACACCTGGGTGGGATGGAAACTGCATATAGACTCGGGCGATTTCGGCATTCCGCTTAGCTGCATACTGACGTCAGCTTCCGTACATGACAGTCAGGTTGCGATTCCCCTGGCGGCCATGACAGCCCGGAGGGTGACAAGCCTCTATGATCTTATGGACTCCGCCTACGACGTGGATGCTATAGGTGATTACAGCAGACTGCTTGGACATGTACCGATTATAGACATAAACCCGCGGCGCAATTCGCAGCTCAAGGCTGAATTAAGAGACGAAGCAAAGGCGCAGAGCGTTGCGGGGATAACTGACGCCCGCAGGGAGCGTTTCAAGCAGCGCTCCACTGTTGAGCGAACCAACGGACGGGTACTGGGGGGAGGCATCTTAGGGTGCGGGGACATGCCAAGGCGTTTTGCCATCTGATGTTCGGCATTCTGGCGCTTACGGTTGATCAGCTGATGCGATTGCTCCACTGATTTTTACTTTGTTCTTCCCTTTTATCTGCTTCTATCTGTGTGCTTGTGGGAGAGTTCCGTGCTCTGGAGCTTGGATTATCCGTAATCGCGGTAAATTTGTCCTAAAAACAGACGTGAACCGGCTACTTCTCGCACTTTGTCTGTTCTGTTCACCATGGAAGTGGTAGGATTCTTCAGACAGCCGCTTGACTCAATAATTTTGCAAGAGGCTCTAACGTCTGAATTCTGAATCGCTGGGAATTTTCCCAGTCCACTTTTCATAACCGCACGAGGAAGTCCGCAGTCTGCTTTGAGGGTGAAAAAAAGGTGTGAAAAGGATACAGTCTAGCTACACTTCGAGAACCCGCATTCCTTGCAGGTAAAGCAGCCGGATTCATACGCAAGTGCTCTGCTTCCGCATTCGGGGCACTGCTCAAACATAAGGTCCGTTGAAACCTTCTGGGCAGAACCGTTTGCCTCCGCGACGGGATTGGTTTCCTCGCCAGTTTTTTCCTTTGCTACGAAGTGACTTCTCAGCACCTTCGCTATGGCGTCGGGGACGGACATTACGACACTTCCCCCTGAAAAAACTGGCGAGGAACCTCCAATGGCTTCCAGCTGTTCCACGACATCCCTGACATCGACCCCGGACCTCAGAGACAGAGATATCAGTCTTCCAGTTGCCTCGGCATCCGCCATCGTGGTAAATCCGGATTTTCCAATCTGGACGAAAACTTCAAACGGCTTGCCTTCATGACTGTTGACAGTCACGTAGAGATTCCCGTACCCAGTTTTTATCGCTTCGGTAAAACCTTCCAGGACACGTGGTCTGGTGACAGGTTTTACCGCTTCTTTTTGAGTGGGATGAGGGGATGGTGTGAGGTTGGAGTGGGTGGTTGACATCCCTTCATCCCGGGGTGGAGAGCTTGTTTTATCTTTCGCTTGTTCTTCCGTTATCAATATTCCTTCCCTGGAGCCTTCCCTGTAGACGGTTACCCCCTTGCAACCGAGCTTCCAGGAGAGGAAATATATCTTCTCGACCTCTTCGAGGCTTATGTCCTTGGGTAGATTAACGGTGCTTGATATGCATGAATCTATGTGCTTTTGAATAGCGGCCTGCATGCGAACCCGCTGTTCCGGCTTTATCTCATGTGAGGTGACGAACGTGTCCGGAAGATCCGCATCGTCATCCAGCCCGAATTTCTCCATGTACTCGGAAACAAGGGGGTGATAGACTTTGAATTCCCCTTCCGACAGGGATTCTGAGCGCCTGAGATAGGAAAGGGCGAACATGGGCTCGACGCCGCTTGTGGTTCCAGCGAGAACCGAACCGCTTCCGACGGGCGGAACCGTGAGTATGCACGCGTTTCTGAGGCCCTGCTTCTTTATCTTGTTCATCACGTTGTCGCGCATGCTTTTTACGAACGGATTAGCGATGTGGGTTTTCAGGTCAAACACGGGGAAAGTTCCCTTCTCCTTGGCAAGGTCCGAGCTGGCTTCGTAAACTATGTTCTTTACATGTTCAAAAAGCTCGTCGGTGAATTTTACGCCTTCAGCCGTGTCATATTTTATGTTGAGCTTGGCGAGCATGTCTCCCAGGCCCGTGAACCCGACCCCTATTCTCCTCGACCTCAAAGACGCTTTTGTCTGGAAGCTTAGGGGATGCTTTTCGATGTTGTAATCCAGTATGTCGTCAAGGAATCTGACGCTGTATTGAAAAGCCTTTTCAAGCTCTTCCCATTCTATCGCGGCGTTTTCTTCGAAAGCGTTTTTGACGAACATGGAGAGATTCACGTTCCCGAGACAGCAGTTGCCGTAGTCCTCAAGCGCCTGCTCGCTGCAGGGGTTTACGCCGTTTACTTCCATGTTTGCGTATTCGGTCGGGGAGTATCTTTTAACCGTGTCCCAGAATATAAGTCCAGGCTCGGCCGAGGACCACGCTGACTGAACAAGCTTGTCCCATATCTTGCGGGCACGCACGGTTCTTTTTATTTCGGCTTTCTCGTTTGAGAAGCTGAGTTCGTAGTCAGTGTCTTTTTCCACGGCCTCCATGAATTCGTCATCCACCTTCACCGAGATATTGGCGAACTGGACCTTTGATCTTGCCTCGTCGTTCTTTATGTCGAGAAATTCCATTATGTCGGGGTGGTTGACCTTGATGGTTATCATGAGGGCCCCTCTTCTTCCCGCCTGTCCTATGGTTCCGGTGGTTGTGGACAGAAGGTCCATGAACGATACCGCCCCCGTCGAGTATATGGCCGAATTGTTCACCGGCGAGCCTTTCGGCCTCAGGATAGATATATCGGTTCCGACTCCTCCGCCGAAAGAGTAAGTCCTGGCTGCCTCCTTGCACCACTCGAATATTCCCTCTATGGAATCTTCCTTTATCGGCATGTAGTAGCAGTTAAGCAGCGTGGCCCTCCTGTTCTGGCCGGCGCCGAACAGTATTCTCCCGCCGGGGATGAACTTAAAATCGGAGAGAAGCCAGTAGAAATTCTCCTCCCACTGCTTTCTCAGTTCCTTTTTTTCCTCGGGGGAGGCTATTTCCTTAGCCACCCTTCGCCACATCTGCTCCGGAGTTTTTTCTGTTATTTCCCCTTTTTCGTTACGAAGAGCGTATTTTTCGTAGAAAACGCGCGCCCTGAGCGCGTCTCCGCCGAAGGCATCAACGGTTTCCGCAGGAATCTCTATGGTGTCGCTCGGAGCTTTTACATGCTCCGGGGAGGGTTCTTGGACCTGGGCTTCTTGTTCATTGACGGCTGTAGTTTTAAGATCGGATGTTCCATTCGTAACGATTTCAGGGTGGTTTTTATCTCCGGGCACGCTTTCCTCCTTTTCTGTTCCGTATAACCATTTCCTTCCAGTCTACGTACAAGATCTATTGCCTATCTTGTGCGTGGATTCTATTTAAACACAATATATTGATACTTGTCAAGGAACTATTTTGCTTTCGTTGAGATAAAATAAAAAGGGTTTCCGCGAAGAGAGATTATCTGACCATGAAATTCAAGTTAGATCAGGTGTTTGCCTCTTAACCCTGAAAGTTTTTCGGCAACTGTGAAACGATAAAAATTTTCTTCATAAGTGCGGAGGAAAAGATCCGGGGACGGGGAATACGGTTTTTGCGAGGACTCTGTTTCCCTGTGTTATACTCTCGGGACATGAAAAAAGAGGAAATTTTGGCTGCGGACGGAACCGAAGCAGCATCCGAGGTGCTTGATTTCTGGTTCGGCGAGTTGTGCGAGGGAGAGCTGCCGGATAAAGATAAGCAGATGACCTGGTGGGCGAAATCGGAGGAATTTGACGATCTCGTAAGGCGTAGGTTCGAAAAACATGTCCTGCTTGCCGAAAAAGGGGAACTCTCACACTGGCTCAAAACCCCCTTGGGCACAGTGGCGTTCATAATCGTCGTCGATCAGTTTCCAAGAAACATCTACCGCGACACGCCGGGAGCGTTTTCAAGGGACCCGCTTGCCCTCCGCACCTGTCTTCGGGGTATCGAGAGGGGGTTTGACAGGGACCTTCACCCAGTGCACAGGACATTTTTCTACCTGCCGCTTATGCACTCAGAGGATATGGAGATTCAGGATGTGAGCGTTCGGAAGTACTCCGCTCTTGAAAACGACTATGAATCACATCCCCAAATCAAGGAAGCTCTGGCCTGCTCCACTGATTTTGCGGGACGGCACTTTGACATAATAAAGAGATTCGGAAGGTATCCACACAGAAACACGGCCTTGGGAAGGGAATCCACCCCGGAAGAAACCGAGTTTCTAAAAGAGCCCGGAAGCTCCTTCTGATTCTTCTCACTGATTTCTTTATGTTGTTTAAGGTTCCTCGAGCGGGTATTTATATGATGGCCGCAACGCAGGGCGGGCGTATTTTGTATCTAGGGAGAGCGTTTGATTGAATATCGAGGAAATATTTAGCCGGACTTACTTGGGCAATTCCGCTGAATCGTGGCTCTGGGCTCTGGGAGCGGCGATTGTTTTAGCCTTAGTTTTTAACTTCATTCTGAAAAGGTTCGTAAGGGGTTTTGCCAATCTTGCCGAGAAGACCGAGACAGATCTCGACGATCTGGTTTCGGCGCTGCTGGGTAAAACCAGCATAGTGCTGATCATAATTTTTTCGGTCTACGTGGCTACCTTCTTCCTTGACCTAACCCAGCAGGTAAGGGAATTCCGGAAAAGCGTAATAATTATCTGCCTTCTCGTTCAGGTCGGTTTATGGGGAAGCGGTTTCATTGATTATTACGTCTCTAAGAAGCTCGCTAATATCGACGTCGGCGCCGGCGCTACCGTAACACACTTAAGAAGTCTCGGGTTTTTCGCGAAAGTAGTCCTCTGGGTAATTCTCGTAATTCTGACGATCGACAATCTGGGTTTTGACCCTACCACGATAATCGCGGGACTTGGAGTCGGTGGCATAGCCGTGGCACTTGCGCTCCAGAACGTTCTCGGCGATGTGATAGCCTCGCTTTCCATTATTTTCGACAAGCCTTTTGAGGTCGGGGATTTCATCGTGGTAGACGATATCAGGGGAGATGTAGAACACATAGGGCTTAAGACCACTCGCCTGAGGAGCCTTTACGGAGAACAGCTTGTTTTATCGAATAACGACCTGCTTCAAAGCCGCATAAAAAACTACAAGAGGATGAACTCACGCAGGATCAATTTTTTTCTAGGAGTCATTTACGAAACGTCCTACGAGAATGTTGAGAGAATCCCCGGGCTGATAAAAGATATAATAGAGTCGGAAGAGAAAACGAGATTCGTCAGAGCGCATTTCAGCAGTTACGGTGATTTTTCCCTTAATTACGACGTAGTCTATTTTGTCCTTAGTCCTTTATTTGATGATTATATGGATATACAGCAGAGAATTAACCTCAAGATATTCAAAAGGTTCTCCGAAGAGGGAATAGAGTTTGCCTATCCGACCCGGAAGGTTTTTCTTGATTCGGTGGAAACCGCGTCGGCCGGCGCGGGAGCGGGAGACTGAGTTGGCCAAAAAAGCGTGGGGGGGCCGCTTTGCTTCCCATACACACAGTATCGCCGAGAAGTTCTCGGAATCGGTAAGTTTCGACAGGCGTCTTTACAAAGAAGACATAAGGGGAAGTATCGCCCACGTGAAAATGCTTCGCGAAACCGAAATTATTTCCCGCAGGGATGCGGCCAGGATAACCAAGGGTCTGCGGGAGATCGAAAAGGAGATAGACCGAGGGGAGTTCGCGTTCAGCGAGAGCTGCGAGGATATCCATCTCAACATAGAGAAAAGGCTTATCGAGAAAACGGGGTCTTCGGGTGCCATGGTACACACCGCCAGGAGCAGGAACGACCAGGTTCTAACCGACACGAGGCTTTACCTGAAGGGAGAAACAGAAGAGATAATTTCGCTTGTGTGCGCCCTGGCGGAGCAGTTCGTTGAACTCTCCGCGAAGAATCTGGGGGTGGTTGTTCCTCTCTATACCCACATGCAGCGTGCGCAGCCGGTGCTTCTGTCCCACCATCTTCTGGCTTATTACGAAATGCTGAAGCGCGACCGCGAGAGGTTTATTAATTGCCTATCAAGGGTGAATGTGAGCCCGCTTGGAAGCGGTGCCGGGGCGGGAACCTCGTTTCCGATAGACAGGGAGATGACTGCCGAGGATCTGGGGTTTAAATCGGTTTCAAGAAACAGCATTGACGCGGTGAGCGACCGTGATTTCTGCGCGGAGTTCGTATTCTGCTGCTCGATTCTGATGATGCACCTGAGCAGGCTTTCCGAAGAACTTGTTTTGTGGAGCGCAAAGGAGTTTGACTTCGTTTCGCTCGGGGACGGGTTCACCACGGGTTCTAGCATAATGCCCCAGAAAAAGAATCCCGACATGTCGGAACTCACCCGGGGGAAAACCGCCAGGGTCTACGGGAACCTGAGCGCGCTTCTTACCTTGATGAAAGGACTTCCGCTTTCCTACAACAGGGACATGCAGGAGGACAAAGAGCCTCTTTTCGATACCGCTGACACGGTAAAGCTTTGCCTTCGGGTTAATGTCGAAATGCTGAAGACGCTTGAATTCAAGGAAGAGAACATGAAGAAGGCCCTTCAGGGAGGCTTTGTTACCGCGACCGACGTGGCAGACTATCTGGCCCGCAAGGGTGTCCCGTTCCGTTCGGCCCACGAAACCGTGGGGAAGATAGTTTCTTACGCCGAGCGGGGGGGGAAAGAGCTTTCAGATCTTAAGCTCTCCGAATTTCGCAGGTTTTCCAGAAAAATCGACGAGGATATTTTCCAGATGATAACGTTCTCGGGTTCCGTTGAGAGCAAAAATTCCTTGGGCGGCACTTCAACCTCGAACGTGAGAAAAGAGATAGCAAACGCCAGAAGGTTCCTCAAAAGATGCATGTAGCCGTCTTTCCGGAAGAGTCGGCAATGATTTTCATTCTGTTTGCGGTGCGCCATGGGTTTTAAGCTTGGGGGACTTTACGTGATTACCGACGAGGGGCTGATTCCGCGCGGTTCTTTCTGCGAAACAGTTGAGAAATCGTTAGTGGGAGGAGCTGACATCGTTCAGTTAAGGGATAAAACTTCTCCGCGCTCGGAAGTCGTCGCCTTGGGCAGGGAACTTCTCGGTATTACGAAGAGATACGCCGTGCCGCTTATAATAAACGACTCCCCGGAACTCATGATGGAAATAAAGGCCGACGGGGTGCATCTGGGGGAGAATGACCCGAACATAATACCCACGAGAAAGAAGCTGGGTAACGGCGCTATCATAGGCGTTTCCTGTTACGGTTCTCTTCCGAGGGGTATACACGCCGAGAGAATGGGTGCCGATTACGTTGTTTTCGGAACTCCCTGGGCTACTCCGACGAAACCCGGCAGAATCCCCATCCCTTTTGAGACTCTGGTCGAGGCGAGGACCGCTATCACGGGAATTCCGATATTTGCCATAGGGGGAATATTCCCCCATAATGCGGCGCAGGTGCTTGCCGCGGGGGTAGACGGCGTAGCCGTCATAACGAGCGTTTTTGGGTCAGATGATCCGGAAGGTGCTTCGAGGAATCTTCGCTCCGTTCTTGAGGGTCACCCGGTTGCGTGACCATGGGGAACCCTATTCGGGCTTTGAGCATATGACGAGATGATTTGAGGCTCTTCCCTCGTCAATCAGCCCCAGATACGTATCGAAATACTCAATGTGATAGCGGGTGTTTTCCTCGCCCTGCTCTTCGGCAATCACGGCGGAATGCTTTTTGTAAGCGTCCCCCCAGTTTTTGACCTGGACCCGGAAATCCGCCACGTACTCGGTTATTTCCTCGATACGGAATCCGGCCGATTCAAGCTTTTCCCTGTAACTTTCAAGCGAATCGTAATATTGCGGGATAAGATAGCCCCTGGCCATCTTCTCCTTTGTTTCCTCGTCACCGGATATCTCGAAGGTGCCGCTTAGAAACGCCCACGTTCCGGAAGGCTTAAGTACCCTGAGAACTTCCTTGAAAAGTCCCGTCTTGTCAGAAAACACGTTCATCACGTTAAGACTTATTGCCAAGTCAAACGTGTTTTCTGTAAACGGCATTTCCATCGCGTCGCCCAGATAAAATTCCGTTTGTTCCTCGAGCCCGGAGTTTTTCGCAAGTTTCCTTGATACGTCGACCCCAACCTCGTTAATCTCTATTCCCGACACCCTGCAGCCCGTTTTGTCCGCTATGTATAACGCCGGCCCGCCCGCTCCGCTTCCGACGTCAAGCAGGTGGGTTGTTTTCTCTATGCCGAGTCGGGGAATCAGCTGGTCAAGATAGCGGGGAGTAATGAACGACTGCTGCCCTATATCATCCTCAGTTCCCCATATGGATTCCCGTATAAGTCTGTTTGCGGGACTGTCTAGCTGGTGGAGCTCAGAATAATCCACCCCTATGCGTTCTTCGTTCATGTGCCCTATTCTCCTCCTTTCAGATTCTGAGGCTGAAATTGAATTTACACTCTGTCCGCCTGAAAGCAACCTCCGGCGGCCTGCGAAGGAAAAAGCTGAGGGTGAAAAAAAGGGACATATCAGGAGTTTTTCTCCTGGCATGTCCCTGGGAATATCAGTCGCGCGCAGCGAAATCGCCTTGGCACGACCTCTTGAGACAATTAGAAGATCGCGACGTCAAAGTCGTAGCGGAAACCGAGACTTATGGTGTTTTCGGTTTCCCCCTCTTCAGGATCCACAATCACCCATTCGACAAACACGTCGGTACTCGGATGCACTTCCTTTATCAGCGTGATGTTGCCGCCGAGCTTTTCCGTGGAGCCATCGTCATCGTAAGCGAAAATTCCGGCAAGCGCCTTCATCCCGCCGCCGAAGGAAAGGGCTCCCACTACGTCAAGGGTATAGGGGTTTGTTTCGGAACCGACGTCAGGATCGTTTTGTATGTACTGGTAAGTAACGGCAAGGTAAAGATTTTCTGTTGCGTTAAGGCTCGCGCCGATGCCGAAGAAATCTCTCTTGATATCATTGCCAGCATCATCATCTTTATTGTTCTGCCGCAGATAGGACGCGCCCACGTAAAGAGGCCCTCCGCGGTAGCTTAGACCCACGGAAGCTGCGTCAACATCATCCGGGTCGGTGCTTGTGTTAGCGTTGCTACGGAAAAAACCCTCGCCAGCCTGATTCTCAGGCGCAGAACCGTTTACCTGCATACCCGCATCTATGCTCAGGCCGCCGACGCTGTGTGCGTACCGTACAAGGTTGTTGCTTCGGAAAGGACCCTCGTTGTCATATCCGAAGGGACTTGACCTGTGATAGAAAATATCCGTTACTTCGGCGACGACGTTGAAGTACGGATCCCACTGCTTACCTATTCCTACAAAGCCGAGATCCGAGCTCTTAAGACCCACGTAGGCCTGACGCGCGTCCCCGAAATCTCCGTTGGCCTCAATATCGACGTCCCACTCGCCGTGAAGAACCGCAGTGAGCGTGTCGCTTATCCTGGTATTGGCCTTGATGCCGACCCGAGAGAGCGCGTCGGTGATGTCGGTTGACCCACCGTCAGCGTCATCGTAGGTGACTCTTGGCCAGAACCTGCCGTAAATAGAAACGTCGGTATCCTTTATTACCGGCGCCTCCTCCAGTGCCATTGTTTCCTCAGGCACTGCTTCCTCGGCTATTGTTTCTTCAGCAATCGGTTCCTCGGCCTCTTCCCCGCCCGCAAACGCTGAAAGCGGTACTGCCAGCATGCCGAATGCCAGCAGATAAATCATTAAAACCCTTTTGATAAAGCAATTCATTTTTCTCCTCCTTTTATCATAAGGTGTAATATATTCAGTTAGCCAGAAGCTTGTCATGTCCAACTCTTCTGGGTGAAACAAGCGCAGATGGCTTAAAAAACCATCTGGGGGGGGGCAACGGCAGTAAATCTTTTAGGCCCGGTATTGGAATTGGCCCCATCAGGTTCACCCAAATATATGAATTCTTATTATACCATAAATCTTACTTTCCGCACAAAAAGTTTTCTTGTTTTGAGCCTCTTGCAAAATTACTGAGTCGAGAGGCTGTCTGAAGAATCTTACCACTTCCATGGTGAACAGAACAGATAAAGTGCGAGAAGAACCCGGTTTACCTCTGTTTTCGGGGCAAATGTGCCACAATTACGGATAACCCAAGCGCCAGAGCGCGGAACTTTCCCGCAAGCACACATACACAAGCAGATAAAAGGGAAGAACAAAGTAAAAATCAGTTGAGCAATCGCATAAGCGGACATACAGTTGAACCGCAATAATCTGATGAAGATAATGAGGGCGGGCGAGGTGGAGAATAGAGAACGAGACGTTCAACACGCTTAAGAATCAGGGTTATCATTTTGAGCACAACTTCGGAGAGCGCCAAGCTAACTGATGTCTGGGCAGCCGGTGGAAGTCCGGCGGAGGTGAGAGGCTAACCACCACACCTTGCCGCGAGCCGTGCGTGTGCACTCGTGAGGGTGTGCGCGAAGCGTCGGCAGCGGTGCGTACGGGCGGGACGATTGAGCACCGAAAAAGTGCATGTCTGGAGTGCCGAGGCTTTTCCGAAGGTCGAAGGCAACACCTGGCGAGCCGCGATGGTAAGGAGCGTCAGGACTCCACGGTGTCGAAGGAGTTCAGGCACATACGTACGCCCAGCATTGGGACTTGGGAGGTCTCCATTCTGCCCTACGGGGCCGCCGAAGAGAGAGGGTGACCTGAATCGAGGATGTACGGAATGGAGAAGTCAGACCCGGGCATAGTACCGAGGAAGGCAGCGAACAAAGGGGAGTAAGCCCTGGCGGAGTTGCTGGAGGGAAGGGCCGGGCCCGAGGGGAGAGTGGCACGTGGAAGCATACCACGGACACAGTAGCCGATAAAGGTATGTCACAGGAAGCGTAGCAGGCACGAAAAGCGAATAGCCTGTCGTCAACACCCGAGGGAGGAGCCGTATGCATTAGCGTGCACGTACGGATCTGTGCGGGGGGAGCGAGGAAACTTTCCTACCGCGATCACGGCAATAAGCATCTTGCGAGTGTGTTCGGCAATCTGATCCCGTATTATTCACATAGGGGGAGAAACCCTTGACATGATCCCCCTAACAATGTAGTGTTTTAAGTGACTTAAACCCAAAAACACACAAAAAAGGAGGATCATCCCATGGGTGAAAAAACTCTATCAGATATTTCCCCGTCTTTCAACAAATCAATCAAGGTAAACTTCGGTGAACAAAACCTCACCTCCCACTCAGGTTCCCTCCTTATCCGCGAAACAATGGAAGCTACGGGAATAATGAAGTGGCTTGCTTCCAGGATGAAAGACCCGCGCAAACCAAATAAGATCAAACACTCTCTCACTGAGATCCCCCACACTTATATGCTCCTGCTCTGCCAAGGACTCTCAGACCAGCAGGACACAGAAAGGGTAACAGACGACCCCGCCATGCTTGTGAGCAACAAAACCGAGCGAGGCGCAAAATCCCTTTTGAAGAATCTTCCCTCTCAGCCGACACTCTCTCGCGCTCTTGGTGTTCTGAGTTCCAGGGAAAATCTGAGGGTGCTCAATGAGTGTGTCTTTGAACTTGCCCGACGTCGCATTATTCTTGCAAACAACGGCAAAAAGAAAGATTCAATGATTATTGACGTTGACGGACTCCCGGTACAAACCGAAGGCCATCAGCCTGGGTCTGTATACAACGGACACTACAGAAAAACCATCTACCACACTCTGGTTGCAAGCAACGCCGAAGAGGGAGACATGTTCGGGGGAGTTGTGCGTCCCGGAAACGTCTCTTCGAAGAACGGAGCGGTGGAATTCATACGCGATCTTGTAGAGCGCTGCAAAAAAAGTCTGAGTGAAAGCATAACGCTTCGCATGGACGCCGGTTTCTGCGACGGGGATATGTGCGGTGAGCTTGAGGGTATGGGGGTTGAGTACATGATGCGCATAAAATCAAACAATGTTCTTGAAACCATGGCGGCTCCATGGGTAAGACATCGGAACCTGCTGACCTGTTACGATGAACATGGAACGTGGTGTGAGGAGCTTGAGTACGGAGCTAAATCATGGAATCGCAAAAGACGGGTAATTCTTGTGATGGTGAAAAGTTCTGAAGATTTTTTCATCACAAACCATTTCTTCCTCGTAACCAGTCTTGGAAGAGAATACAGCGTGGGGGACGTTCTTGCTCTGTACAGGAAGAGAGGTAAGACCGAAGCGCACATGGGAGAGATGATGGACGTGCTGAATCCTTCTCTCAGCTCTTCACCCAGAGAGAAGAGCCATTACAGGGGCAAGGATATAGAGCGTGAGAAAACAGAACAGAAGCGGGAGGAGGACAAGGAAGAAGTTTATCCTCAGAATCAGGCGCTGTTCCTGCTCAATCTGCTTGCGTATGAAGTAATGCACACGGGGCGGTGTCTTATCGAGGATGCAAGTTCCGCGGGTTTCAGTCTCAGGAGATACAGGGAGCGTGTGCTGCTTTGCGCGGCACGGGTTGCCAGGAGTGGGCGGAGAATAATATTTACGGTGGCCCGCAGTAGCCGGGAATACTGGCTGATGTTGTGGGAGAAACTCACTGCCGTGCAATGGGTTTACGCCTGAAACGGGAGGGGGGTAAAAGTATTATCGGGTGCCGAGGGAGAGGTGCGGCCAAAATACGTCTGAAGCGGTCCGAATTCTCGTAAATGCTGGGGGAAATCGACAAATCAGTGCACGGAGCTTTGGAATCTCGGCAATCTTGCTGATCCGCAGGAGAAAACACCTCGAATTCTTCGCTTTGTGGTACTCTTCTACTCTACGTGAATAATACGGGCTGATGCTGCTTGCGTTTCTGATTGATCAGATAGAGGAGCATTGCTGCAAGTTGTTTCAGGCGGCTTTGGGGACGGAGGGGAGGATGAAGTATTTGAGAGAAAAGATAAGGAGTTTTTTCCTGGTCATGATTATTCCGAGTTGGGAAGTTCTTTACCAGAGTATAGCGTATGGTCACGAGGCTCATCTCACACCGAACACTTCGTAGATATGTTGATGATAATGAGTGGTACAGTTCAATGGGGTCTGCGTAGCAGGCAGGGGGAGTTTGTCCAAAGCACATGGATATGCGCGCAGAAAATTCTGAGATTCAGGTGTGATGCGGAAAAAGCGGTGCAATAATTGAGTCATTACGTTCACATAACAGGAAAACCTTCTGGACACTCAAAAAGCGAAGCTCAATCTGCCTATAGTGGAAATTCCTGGAGATAGCTTAATACTGTAAATATAACAGTGAAACATTATACTAGGGAAGTAAAACCCCGCTTCAAGTTCCTCCGACACCCTCGTGTGCCCTGAGAACTCCTTGCCGTTATGGTGTGCACAAACCCCCAGTATGGTTCCAGTACTCGTTGTGGCCGTTTCATCTGACAGCATACGGGAGGTGGCAAACTTTGAAGCGGAGGAGAGCACCCTCGTTACTATGGCTCCGAGGGTTATGTCCCGTACCCTGAAACTCTTTCTGTGCAGTATGAGATTGTAACCTTCACCGGACTTCCACCTGCTACTCTCGCATCAGTTTGCTTGGTGCACTCCAGTTATTAGTTAGCGTGGCCCGAGAGATCTATTCCCCGTCCGAAAAGAAATAAAAGAAGTGCTCCTTAACGGCGAGGGCATATAAACTTCTCTCTGCTTTTTTACCTTCAATGGGAGCATGAACCCGAACTTATCATGACTTCATTGGCGTTGAGCACCCCGTTGTCGTCTCTGTCAAAACCTACCTCCGTTGTGACTCCGGTAGAATTCTCATCGCAATGCTGGCTGTTGTTTGAAAATATAGCCAAAGGTACGAGGTCTTCTGATCGCTCTACTCCTGAACCCTCTATTACATATTCGTTCTCGCCTTCAACGCAAAGCCCTTTCGCATCCATTAAAGCCACATTTTCCTCTTCATGGCTGATGCAGAAGACGACTTCGTCGGCCAATGAATCGGCAACATAGACAAGCATGGTTAACACCAAGATCGTTAATATTGAAATTGTCGCTCCTTTCATTGTTTTCTGCCTCCTGTTTTTTATGATATTGTTCTTCAATTACCGAAATTAGCACAAATAGCATGAGCAGTTATCCATGCATTTCTATTGTTGTAGAATTTACAGGACCAACCACTAGAAGTAGGATAACTACCATACAAATCTGTGCCGACAGGACTTGCACTACAACCACCTCCAAGGACTTTTCTTCCACCGGTACAACTGACACTGACACTACCAAAGCGGCCGGAGGAGGAGAAACTTACTCCTACATAATTTGATATGCCAGGATCGCCTTTATCGCCCTTCTCACCCTTAGGTCCCTGAGAGCCAGGATCGCCTTTATCGCCCTTCTCACCCTTAGGTCCCTGAGAGCCCCTATATCCTCTAGGTCCTGTCGCTCCCCGTGCGCCAATATCACCCTTCGCTCCTGCGGACCCGGTAGCTCCCTGAGGGCCTTGTGGTCCTGTCGCCCCTTGAGGACCAATATTACCCTTAGGTCCCTGCGGGCCTGCGGTTCCCTGTAGCCCAGTATCGCCCTTAGGTCCTTGCGGGCCAATACAGTCTAAGTGGTTATAGTTTCCGTCGTTATTTACGTCCTCTTTAGAATCACCTGCTCTGTTGCCATTTATGTCCCAGCATGCAAGTCCAGCTAAACCAGTTGATCCTTGTTCCCCTGGCGGACCTGCTTCACCCTGCGGCCCAGTCAGACCAATCGGCCCTTGTTCCCCCGTCGGCCCTGCCTCACCCTGCAATCCTGTGGGTCCTTGAGAACCTTCTGGACCCGGGTCACCGGGATCACCCTTGTCACCTTTCAGTCCTGCGGACCCGGTAGCTCCCTGAGGGCCTTGTGGGCCGATACAGTCTAAGTGGTCATAGCTTCCGTCGTTATTTATGTCTTCGTTAGGTTCTCCTAAGCCGTTGCCATTTGAGTCCCAGCATGACAGTCCAGCTAAACCGTCTGTTCCGTCGGCACCATCTTCTCCTGGAGGCCCCTGCGGTCCCGCCGGGCCAGTAAACCCAAGAGGCCCTGGTTTACCTCGAGGTCCCCTTGGTCCCGCTGGCCCTACCTTACCTCGAGGTCCCCTTGGTCCTGGTGGCCCTACTCTACCCCGAGGGCCTCTCGGTCCTACCTCTCCTGGAGGCCCCTGTGGCCCTGTTGGGCCTTCAATTCCGTTATTGTCTTGCGATGGTCCGACTGCATGTGCATAGGGCAAATCCCAAAACCCCGATGTCAACACTAAAAAACCTAAAATAGCCGTCAAGAATAAAAACCTACTCATTGCTCTACTCCTCCAATTAGGGTTTCTAAGGCCCAAAACGATATCTTTTTCCATCATGAGGAAAAAATCGCTTGTTTCTTTCTGAATTTCCCAAAAATATCATGTCACACCTTACTCTACCCCCCCCCATAATTTGTCAAGATTTTTTGTGGAGGTGTAGGAAAAGGGTAGATTATTTTGCGTTGCCCTAGATTTCAGGAGGAGTTGTCGCTTTTTTTGAAACTTGAAAAAGGAGGGTAACTTCTATGCTGATAGATACAGGTATCATGGGAAAACAGATTTTGGACTTCAAGTCAGACGCATCTATTAATCTATGGGTGCAAAACTTGGTTAGATTGTCCTAACTTGCTGAATCTACTTGATTTATAGATAGTAGACTGTTCAACATCAAACCCGTCAGACGCAATACTTCCTCCAGTTTCCTTCTAAAAAACCCTGTTTTCAATCAAAACACACTAAATCCTCTGGTTTTATCGGGTCAAGTGTTATATAGTATACTATACTAACATAGGCTATATATTAAACAGCCAGGAGGTCTACATGCTCTCAATTTCAGACTCAGTAAAGGTGCTGCGCTCTTATTTCAAAAGAAACCGTGTCGCCACTTTGCCTGAACTCTTGAAGATACTCCAAACGTCTTCACGGATCAGTGTCTACAACCGTTTGAATGCTCTGGGATATTTTTCAAGCTACACGCATTCCGGAATTTATTACACTCTGCGCAGCATTCCGGTTTTTGATGAAGCCGGCTTGTGGCAGCATGACGGCATAGGTTTCTCCAGAGCCGGCAATCTTAAAGCCACCATAGCCGCGCTGGTACATCGTTCTCCCGCCGGATACACGCTTAATGAGCTTGAGAAGCAGTTGAACATACGAGTTCAGAACGCGCCTCTGTATCTTGTGCGGGAGGGGAAGATTACGCGGGAGGTTTCAGGAGGCGTCTATCTGTATCTGAGCTGTGAGAGGGGTCGTTGTGAAGAACAGAAGACGGCGCGGCACCAGTTTTTCACCCGCGGTGGTGAAGAGCTGCCCGTGTGGCTGGTTATCGACATACTGACCACGGCTATACGCGATTACAGTGTGGAGATGGACAGCGCTTCCATTGTCAGGTCTCTTGGGGACAGGGGACGCTATGTGACACAGGCTCAGGTCAAGCAGGTTTTTTCTGTGTTCACGGAAAAAAAACGGCCCCACATACCTGATTAAAGAATTACGCCGTGTAATTGACGCTTGCGCTGCGGGGTTGAGCGTTCGCAATTTGTTTCCGATTACCCCTGAGTTTGAATTTCAACCTGGGGCGGCGGTTTGTCCATGCGGGGGCGTATTGAAGGAGTACAAGACCGCGAGACGCACTGTGGTCACCATGCACATCGGCGAATTCCACGCTGTTCTCAGGTACCGGTACTGTGGTCGTTGCGGTAATGTGTCAAGGACCCGGGGAGGTTGATCGTCTCGTTGCCCCGCATTGCCGCTTCGGGTTTGACGTGATCGAATATGTCGGGCGGGCGCGTTTTGAGCATTCCCGCAGCCAGCAGGCGATTCAGTCTGCGTTAGAGGCGCTTGGCATTGACATCTCATTGCGCGAGACAGATGTTCTGTGCAGGCGGTTTATCGCATATCTCGGGTGGACGCACCGCAATAGCGAGTCATCGTTGAAGCAGTTTATGGAAGAGTCAAGTGGCGGCTATATTCTGCATCTGGACGGCACATGCGAGGGAAGCAGTCCGCATCTGATGTGCTGTGTTGACGGATTATCGGGTCTTGTGCTCGGGGCGGTTAAAATCCCCTCGGAGAATTCAGCGGGAATCATTTCCTTTCTTCAGGGAATCAGGAGAGCTTACGGAGACCCGGTTTGTCTGGTGCATGATATGGGAAGCGCAATCCGCAAGGCCGTCAAAGAAGTTTTCCCTGATGTTCCCGATACCATATGCCACTTCCATTTTTTAAGAGACATAGGAAAGGACTTGATGACGGGTGAGTACGATACGATACGCAGGCGGATGCGCAAGCACAATGTGCGCGGGACGCTGCGAAAGATGATAAGAGAATTGAAAGCGGAGATTGACTGTAATCCCCCATGGGCAGACAGTCTGTCATGTTATCTGGGAGCTGGTGAGGCGGGGCGGGAAGAAATGACCTTGCCGGCAATTGTGGAGGTCTATGTGCTCGCGGCGTGGATTGTGGAGGCCGCAAGTCAGTCAGACGGCCTGGGGTTTCCGTTTGATCGACCTCATTTCGACATTTACCAGCGGTTGATGTCGGCTTACCCTGTTCTGCAAAAACTCAAGGCACGGATGTCTTCTCCACTTTCAAAGAAGATAGTTCTGTCGCCTCTTCGCAACGCGCTTGGTGATTCGGTTGTTTCAAACAGGGTTTGTTGCCTGCGAAGAAAAATGGATGTGTTTGACCGGCTTCGCGATGCGTTGCGGATAGCCTTGCCGGACAGCAACGGTAGTCTCAATGATACTGGTGAAACGGATATGCGAACCATAAGGGAGAAGGTGGTGGCGTTTCGTAATGAAGAACAGATCAAGCGTCTTGCGGCCGCAGACAAGGATTACGCAAAGATGATCAGGCAGATTGACAAATACTGGGACAGGCTTTTTACAGAACCTGTTATCGTGAGCTGTGACAGAGGCACAATTGAGATTCAGCCGCAACGTACCAACAATCTGATGGAGCAGTTCTTTCGAGGCATGAAGCGCGACGAGCGCAGGAAGGGGGGCAACTGCTCACTGGAGCGTACATTGACCACCATGGCCGAAGATGTGCCGTTGGCCAGGAATCTTAAGAACCCGGATTACCTTCGGATTATTCTCAAAGGGGAGGAAACTCTGGCGAAGAGTTTTGCCAACATTGACAGGGAAGTTGTGAGGAAGGAAATGGAAAATGCGAAAAAAGTCGTGCAGAAGTATCCCGGAAACATGAGAAAGATCTTCAATATCCCGGACCTTCCAAACCGGCTTAATCACTTCCCATACTCCAGTTCCGGCAAAGAAAACCCGGAATCTAACCAAGTTTTGCACCCATAGCTATTAATGGCTGTTTTATAGCTGTAATCAAGTGGTTACAATACACTCAGCTCAGAACGTTGGGACAGCAGTGACAAATCTCCCTGTCTTTATTGATGAAAGTGCCGTTTTGCTAAGTGAAGTTTGGCTTAAAAGAAACATCAGGTCACTAGTGTCTTGATGTTAATCAAACAATTTCAGCTGGTTATGATACACTGAGTCTGGAGACAAATCCAGTCCTTTCGTAAGTAGCTGATTTAACGGTATTTTTTCAAACAGGGTCAGGCTCAAAATCTGCAAAATTGTGTGGAAACTATGCTCAAGCCCAAGACGTTTTTTTATGATCGCTATGAGAACATAGACTGAAACCGCTATCCATATCTGGGATTTCACGGCGTTCTCCGAGGTTCCATAGAAACTCTTGATTCTCAGGTGCTGCTTGATCCATTTGAAGAACAGTTCAACATGCCACCGATTCCGATACAGTTCACAAATGGTAATGGCAGGAAGCGAGAAGTTGTTTGTAATGAAAGTGAGGGTCTTATCACGTTCCTTATCCCGATACTTTACTGCTCGTAAGGAGTCGGGGAAATCTTTGATGCTCTTTGGGCCTGAGAGTTTAATTGTCCAGTCGTAGATAAGTCCTGTGGAACGGTCCACCTTGTGGGATTTAATCCGGCGGTACTTGGTGTTCTTTTTGGCTCGCAGAACAAAGAAGCACATTGACTGGTGGAGGCGATACAGGCGGGTGAAGTCAAGGTAGGCTCTGTCCATAACATAAAAGGCTCCGGGTTCGAGAATGATTCTGTCCAGAACATTGACATCGTGGAGTTTGCCATCGGAAATGTGAATGAAGGCAGGGATATAGCCTTGCAGATCAAGCAGTGTATGGAGTTTTACGGCTGCTTTGGTTCTTCGGAAATTAGCCCACGAGAATAAATTGAGACAGAGGTCTATGGTCGAGGAATCCAGTGCGTAGACAGTGTCGGGGATATCAAGCCCGTTGTCATCGTCACGATAGAGCAAGCGGGCTTTACGGATAAGGTGCTGTGCGCGAAATCCGCGTAGATTTGCCAGTTGCGATTTCTGTTTGCGACAGCAAGAGTACTGCGTGATATGCCGCTTGAGATTCCCATGTGATAGAGTTTTTTTGCTTGGGCGCGCAGGCAGGTTTCTACGTCGCGAAGGCTATCTCTGTAGGCAAGCTGCGCAAAGGCCATACAGCGATACTGCTCCGCGCAGAAGAACGATTTGACTTTGTGATTGCCGTTATAACGTTTTACGTATCTATGGAAAGTATCCCACGGAAGATGCTCCATGAGCTGAGAGAAAACCAGTTTCCCCGTGTACATGATATCTGCCTCCTGTTATGCTGATAGATACAGGTATCATGGGAAAGTGAACTTTAAACTTCAAGTCCGACGCATCCTTTAACGGCTGTTTTATCTTTGTAGTCAGGTGGTTACAACACACTCAGCTCAAAACGTCGGGACAGTAGTGACATCAGGTCTTGAATTCGTAACTGTACTGCATAGAAGTTACCCTCCTTTTTCAAGTTTCAAAAAAAGCGACAACTCCTCCTGAAATCTAGGGCAACGCAAAATAATCTACCCTTTTCCTACACCTCCACAAAAAATCTTGACAAATTATGGGGGGGGGTAGAGTAAGGTGTGACATGATATTTTTGGGAAATTCAGAAAGAAACAAGCGATTTTTTCCTCATGATGGAAAAAGATATCGTTTTGGGCCTTAGAAACCCTAATTGGAGGAGTAGAGCAATGAGTAGGTTTTTATTCTTGACGGCTATTTTAGGTTTTTTAGTGTTGACATCGGGGTTTTGGGATTTGCCCTATGCACATGCAGTCGGACCATCGCAAGACAATAACGGAATTGAAGGCCCAACAGGGCCACAGGGGCCTCCAGGAGAGGTAGGACCGAGAGGCCCTCGGGGTAGAGTAGGGCCACCAGGACCAAGGGGACCTCGAGGTAAGGTAGGGCCAGCGGGACCAAGGGGACCTCGAGGTAAACCAGGGCCTCTTGGGTTTACTGGCCCGGCGGGACCGCAGGGGCCTCCAGGAGAAGATGGTGCCGACGGAACAGACGGTTTAGCTGGACTGTCATGCTGGGACTCAAATGGCAACGGCTTAGGAGAACCTAACGAAGACATAAATAACGACGGAAGCTATGACCACTTAGACTGTATCGGCCCACAAGGCCCTCAGGGAGCTACCGGGTCCGCAGGACTGAAAGGTGACAAGGGTGATCCCGGTGACCCGGGTCCAGAAGGTTCTCAAGGACCCACAGGATTGCAGGGTGAGGCAGGGCCGACGGGGGAACAAGGGCCGATTGGTCTGACTGGGCCGCAGGGTGAAGCAGGTCCGCCAGGGGAACAAGGATCAACTGGTTTAGCTGGACTTGCATGCTGGGACATAAATGGCAACAGAGCAGGTGATTCTAAAGAGGACGTAAATAACGACGGAAACTATAACCACTTAGACTGTATTGGCCCGCAAGGACCTAAGGGCGATACTGGGCTACAGGGAACCGCAGGCCCGCAGGGACCTAAGGGTAATATTGGTCCTCAAGGGGCGACAGGACCACAAGGCCCTCAGGGAGCTACCGGGTCCGCAGGAGCGAAGGGTGATATTGGCGCACGGGGAGCGACAGGACCTAGAGGATATAGGGGCTCTCAGGGACCTAAGGGTGAGAAGGGCGATAAAGGCGATCCTGGCTCTCAGGGACCTAAGGGTGAGAAGGGCGAAGACGGTGATGACGGAGTGTCAGGCTACGGTCGAATGTCAAACAGCAAACTGATATCGCACGGCATAATATCTGGTTGCAGGACAATTACTCATTCTTACAGTTGCCCTATAGGAAAAGTCGTTCTTTCTGGCACTTGTGAAAGGACACCGGGTAGGCCGATTAACGACAGGACTTGGAGATGTTCTTACACATCATGCACAAGAGAAAATCGAGGGTTTACAAGCGTTCTGGATATTGTTTGTGCAACCGCTCAATAATCAAGGTACGGTATCGGCAAGAAAAGCGTTTGACTCGGAAAATGAGACATTCGAGATAAAGTAAAAACAGGAGACGAGAAATGAAAAGAACAATAATTTTAATGCTTTTGGGAATGGCGACATTAATCAGCGTTGCCAATTCACGGGCCGACGAAGTAGTGTTCTGCGTTAGCCAAGAAGATCGGGAAGCAATTTTGATGGATGCGAAAACACTTTGCGTTGGAGATCAGGATAAATATGTAATAAGCGGTCCGGGAATAGAGCGATCAGAAGGGTGGTTGCCATTGGTTGTATTTTCGGACAATCAGGACTGCAAAGAGGGTTCAACCGGAACTACAACGCATGTAGGTTTTGACAAAAATGACAACGGCATACTCGACACCGACGAAGTCATGGCAGTTTCTGGCGCATGCGTAGCTTCCGATAGATACTGAACAACTTTTCATTTGCACCACTCTTGACTCAGCAACGAGGTTCTCTTGATTGATTATTAGCTAGTCATCCCCTGTCAGGAAGGAATGTGCTGAGAGGAGTATTCGTGTTTCAGAACAGAAACGATGTGCTCCAATCAGATCGATACTGGTTGCTTTACAGGATAATGTGTTTGCTGACATTTATAAAAGCCACCATACCAACGAAGACATTGAAGGCTATAATCCGAATGAATCTTTGATAGACCCCTAAGGTTTTCATCCTATAGTGATTCAGGCGGAGAACCCATAGTCGAATTTTAAAACGGTTCCCTTTCTTTTTACGCTTGTTTTTTCCGAAAGGGCGTGGGAGATTATCGGAAGAGCTATGGTCGCGTCGCAGTAGCACTGCACCAGTCTACCTTCGGGATTTTCCTTTCCCCAAGAAATCGCCTCTTCAAACGTGCAACCCGAAAGTCCTCCCCACTGTGGGGAATCGGTCGTGACTTGGATTGCGTATTTATGAGGATAGTAGGTTTCCTGCGGACCGGTTCCCTTGCGGTTAAGGCCCGAAGATCTTCCCGGAACCTTTCTGTCCTCGTAAAGAAGATCGCCCGTTACGGCGAAAAGCTGAATAAAGTCTTTCGGAACCCCGCCGCCTATGTAAACCACTCCCGTGTCAATCACGCTTTCCCCCATTCCCATGAATTCCACGTAGTCCTGTATGGCGTCGATTGTGAGATGATGTCCCCTGCTTTCGGCTATAAGCGCCGCGTCTCCGTAAGGGCTGTCCGCTATGGCGGGGCAGAAGACCGGAACTTCGTTTCTTGCGGCCGTGGCTACTATGCTGTTTATGTTTTTCTTGTCGAGCCACTGTCCGCATCTTTTCAGGAATTCCCTTGAGGAATAGTTTCGGGATTTATCAAGAGTCATTATGAATTCGGCTAAAAGTTCCGTCATCTCAAGGTAGTCGGGCTCAGTTCCGTAAACATCGTAGTAGCGGTTTATCCCCTCGGAGAAAAGCTTTGTGTCGTCTTCATTCGGAGTTCCCTGCCAGTACGAAAAATCCATCGCTTCCACTATGTCCTCGGAGATGTTCGCGCCCGTGGGTATCAGAACGTCTATATATCTGTTTTCGATTAGCCAGTTTATTATTTTCCACTGTCCGGTTGTGGAAAGGGAGCCAGCGTATCCGAAAAAGATGGTGAGATTCTCAGCTTCCACCATCTTGCAGAAGACATCCGCTGCCTTGGCCAGATTTCTGCCCTGAAATCCCGTATTCGCCATTTCCTCAAGCAGCCTCGAGATCGGCTTTCCGGGTGAAACCTCTATCGCTTCTACCTTTTTTCGCAGATAGTCCGGATTTTGCGCCATGTTTGTTCCCTTGTTATGTCAGACTCTTATGTCAACGAGCCTTTTCGGCACGTAGACAAAATTCTTTATCTCCCGCCCCGCTATGTACTCCGCTACCTTGCTGTCCGAGAGGGCCGTTTCCCTTGCGGTTTCCTCATTCGCGTCCGCGCTTATGGATATCTGGTTCCTTACCCTTGAGTTAACCCTGACAGGTATGGTTATTTCCGCGCTCTCAAAAGCGCTCTCGTCCCACTTTATCCACTCCTTGTTAACCAGGCTTCCGCTTTCTCCCGAAAGTTCCCATAGCTCTTCGGCGAAATGGGGGGCCATCGGGTAGACAAGCCTCGTTATCGCGAGCAACGCCGCGCGGGCGTCTTCTCTTCCCACGCTCTTATCCTTCCAGAGCGTGCCAAGCTCGTTGAAAAGTTCCATTATGGCCGAAATCGCGGTGTTGAACTTGAAACTCTCTATGTCTTCTGTGACTTTTTTTATCGTCCGGTTAGTCGTGGCGGCGAGAGCGGCTGCTTCTTCCTCCGCCGGCAGTTTCTTTGCCTGCTCTTCGTTTTCCCCCTCGGCGAAAAATCCGGTCGCGAAACGCCAGACCCTGCCAAGGAACCTGAACATTCCGTTTACCCCCTTTTCGCTCCACTCAAGATCTTTTTCAACCGGGGCGGCGAAGAGCATGAACATCCTTACGGTGTCAGCCCCGTAGCGGACTATCATGTCGTCGGGATCCACGGTATTGCCGAGGGACTTTGACATTTTCGCCCCGTCTTTTACCACCATCCCCTGGGTAAGAAGATTTTCAAAGGGTTCGTCGAGTCGGAAAACGCCGATATCCCTGAGTACCTTCGTGAAGAACCTCGAGTAAAGCAGATGAAGTATGGCGTGCTCTATTCCTCCTATGTACTGATCCACGGGAAGCCAGTAAGAGGTTTTTTCGGGCTCGAACATGCCGCCTTTAAAATCGGGAGAGGCGTATCTGAGAAAATACCAGGATGACTCCATAAACGTATCCATTGTGTCGGTTTCCCGCTTCGCGGGTATTCCGCAGGCGGGACAGGGTGTTTTGACGAAGCTTTCGATCCCGGAGAGAGCGGGGATTCGCTCTCCGTCAATGTCTATATCAAGCGGAAGTTCCACCGGAAGATCGGAATCCGGAACCGGAACCTCTCCGCACTGCTCGCAGTGAACTATGGGTATCGGCGCTCCCCAGTATCGCTGCCTTGAGATTCCCCAGTCCCGAAGACGATAGTTAATCTTGGTTCCGCCCGCGGCATTTTTCTGGAGAAACCCGGCTATTTCCCCAAACGCTTCCTGCGAGGTAAGCCCCGAGAGCCACCCGGAGTCCCCGAGAATTCCTTTTTCCGTGAACGCTTCTTTTTCGATGTCGAAGGCGCTTCCGTCGTCAGGGAAAATCACCTGTTTTATCCCGAGACCGTATTTTTTCGCGAACTCCCAGTCCCTCTGGTCGTGCGCGGGGACGCTCATAACCGCTCCCGTTCCGTAGCTCATCAGCACGAAGTTTGCTGTCCACACCGGTATTTTTTCTCCGCTTATGGGGTGGATGGCGTCTATTCCCAGAGGGACGCCGCTTTTTTCCATGGTCTCGATCACAGCCTCGGAAACCGGAGCCTTGCGGCATTGGGAGATGAAGTCCGCAACCTCGGGCCGCTCCTTTGCCGCTTCGCCCGCAAGAGGGTGTTCAGGGGCAAGTGCCAGATATGTCACTCCCATTATCGTGTCGGGCCGCGTGGTGAATATCTTGAGGGGGGGTTCCTGTCCCTCAACCCGGAATTCCGTTTCCACGCCCTCGGATCTGCCTATCCAGTTTTTCTGCATGGTTTTTACCGCGTCGGGCCATCCCTTCATGCGCTCAAGTTCGCCCAGCAGTTCCTCTGAGTAATCGCTTACCCGGAGGAACCACTGTGGTATTTCCTTTTTCTCGACAACGGCCCCCGAGCGCCATCCCCTGCCGTCGATCACCTGCTCATTGGCGAGTACTGTCTGGTCAACCGGATCCCAGTTGACAACGGAAGTCTTTCTGTACGCCAGCCCCTCGCTGTAAAGCCTGGTGAAAAGCCACTGCTCCCAGCGGTAATATTCAACGTCGCAGGTCGCGATTTCCCTGCTCCAGTCGTAGCTGAACCCCAAGCGCATGAGCTGCTGTTTCATCTGCTCTATATTGCCCCGCGTCCAGGTAGAGGGGTGTATGGAGTTCTGTATGGCGGCGTTTTCCGCCGGGAGGCCGAAAGCGTCCCAACCGATGGGATGGAGAACGTTAAATCCCCTTGCCCTTTTGAATCTCGAGACGACGTCCCCGATGGTGTAGTTTCTCACATGCCCCATGTGGATTCTTCCCGACGGGTAGGGGAACATCTCAAGAATGTAGTATTTTTCCCGGGAGGTCTCCTCGGAGACCCTGTAGATGTCTTTTTCCGCCCAGAAATCCTGCCACTTTTTCTCGATTTGCTGGGGTTTGTAATCGGCCATTTTTTCGGGGGAAAACGCTTTTAGGGTTAGGGTAAGAGATTTTGTTAAACGCATCTAATTCTAATTAAAATAATTTCTGCTTTCAAACACTTTCACCTGTGAAGATGCAGATTCAGTTTTCTGCGGACTTTTTCGCCACCAACTGCCGTTTGTGTTAGACTTTTTCTCCGGTAAGAAATGAGTTCCAGTGAGTTTTACGAGACAACGCAAGCGCTTTCTAACTATCTTCGGTTCTGCAGGGAGATTGGTATAGAAGAATTGCCGCTTGGAGTTGTCACGGGGGCGGCCGATATAGCTGACACGGAAAAAAACGAAACCTCTTTTTCATCTGATCCCGGAAAGCGGGGCGGTTTATCGACTGCCCAGACACTTTCCGAGATAAGGGAGGAGCTTGGAGACTGTACAAGGTGCCGTCTCTGCGAGACCAGAAAGAGCATAGTCTTCGGAGAAGGCAACCCCCGGGCTAGGCTTGTATTTGTAGGAGAGGGTCCAGGAAGAGACGAGGACATTCAGGGAAGGCCGTTTGTCGGAAGGGCCGGGCAGCTGCTTACGAAGATAATCCAGGCTATGAAGCTTGAGAGGAAGGATGTGTACATATGCAACGTGGTGAAATGCCGGCCTCCTGGAAACAGGAATCCCGAGCCCGACGAGGTGGCAAGCTGCGAACCGTTTCTCGCGAAACAGATAGAGAGCATAAATCCGGAGATAATAGTCTGTCTCGGGAGCGTCGCCACCGGACTGATGCTAAAGCTCAAGAACTTCAAGATGGGGCAGCTGAGAGGGACTTTTCACCAGTACGGAAACTCAAAGCTCATGATCACTTACCATCCCGCCGCGCTTCTTCGAAACCCGTCTTTTAAGAAGCCGGTTTGGGAGGATATGAAGCTTGTCATGAAGGAACTCGGTATACCTCTAAGCGGGTGATTAGCTCAGTGGATTAGAGCACAGGCCTCCGGAGCCTGGGGTCGGGGGTTCGAATCCCCCATCGCCCGCCATTGGAGCTTCGCCGGGTGGTTACAGAATCCGACAATCCAGAGCAGCTTTACAAAGATTTGGACTACAGATACCCGATCGGGACAATGTCAATCTCGCGGCTGAAGGGAAACAGTTCCTTATAAAAACATAAAATGCAGCCATGCCCCACGGGGGTCTTGATGTTCCGCAGGAAATCAAAACCCCGGAACCCTGAACTGCGCACGGATGCGGTTTTTTTGATTTCAATCGGGTGAATACGGCCGTCTTGTTCGATCAGAATATCCACTTCACGCCTTTCCTTGTCGGCGTAATAATAAACAGGGGCCTGGGAACCGTTATGTATATGCGACTTGATGATTTCAGATACCGCGTAAGTCTCAAGCATGGCCCCCGCCATGGCGCCCTTTTCAAGAACTTCGGGGTTTGTCCACCTGGTTAGAAAGCAGCAGAGCCCGGTGTCCATGAAGTAGAACTTGGGTGTTTTAAGAAGCCGCTTGGTAATATTTTTGAAATACGGCTGCACTATGGTGACAAGCCCCGTGGCTTTCAGAACATTAAACCATGATTTAACCGTGGGTTCGCTTAGCCCGCTCTGTTTTGAAACTTCGCGGTAGTTAAGCATCTGGCCCGTTCTCGCGGCGGCTATCTGTATGAAATTGTGAAAAGACATGAGATCGTTGATTCTGAGGTAGTCACGCACGTCGCGCTCGATGTAAGTTGAAATGTACGACTGATAGAAACGGTGCCAGTTCTCACCCCGGTCAGAGACCACTTGCGGGTAGGAACCCCGCCAGATTTTCTCGAATACCTGCTCCACGCTGAGCGCCTCGGCGATTTTCTCCCGCCCCTTGAGAGTTTCTACCGTGGGAATAAAGGGGGGAGTTTCGGGGCGTCCCTGTTCTTCTGCCAGGGAAATTCCCTGGAGGTCAAGTATGGCTACCCTGCCGGCGAGAGATTCTGAGACATTCTTCATCATGGAGAACTGCTGGGATCCCGTAAGCCAGAACAGGCCGTTTTTTCCTGATTCGTCAACGACGATCTTGATATAGGGAAAAAGCTCAGGGACGTACTGAATTTCATCGATCAGAACGGGAAGCTTTAACCTGTCGATAAATCCGCCCGGGTCCCGTTTCGCCGAAAAACGCGTATCGGGTTCGTCAAGGGACACGTATGAACGTTCCCTGTCGGCCAGCTTGCGGAGCAGGGTTGTTTTTCCGACCTGCCTTGGGCCGGTAAGAAGAACTACCTTGAAAGCATTGCTTGCCTGCTTTACGGTGTGTTTTAGGGTGCGGTCGATGAACATGGTTTTCCGACTAATATAAAGTTGAGTTCTATATTAGTCGGAACTGTCCCGCATGTCAAATCGATTTTTTTCGAAAGGAAAACCCGCTATTTCCTGAGCACGGTATACATGGTTTTCTCATCGGACCATTTGATCTTGTCAGGGTCTTCATAGGATTCCCGGATATTTTTCCTGAATTCCGCCAAGGCTCTCTCAAATTCCTGGGTTTCGTAGAGATAAAAAGTCGAGTAGTGCTTGCTCTGCGCCCTCTCAACCAGTTCCTTCAGGGAGTTCTCCCTGGCGAGAACAAATGTTTTTGTCTCAATAAGCTCAAGTCCCTCTGTGCTTTTGATTTCCGCCTCAAGCCTTTCGGTGTTGTAAAAGTCCGATTCTTTTTTGTTATAAGACGGAAAGTGCTTTCCCCATATGCTTTTCATGCTCTGGGTTCTGGTTCTTGTGTAAATAAAAAGAAACGATCCTTCTCTGAGCACTCTTGCGCTTTCCGCAAGAAATTTCGGGGTGTTGAAAAAATGTACGGCATTGAAGCAGAATACGGCGTCAAGCGCGCTGTCCCCGATTGGAAGTTCCTGCGCCATGGCGATCTTGGTCGCGTAGTTTCGGATGCCGTGATCCTCAAGGTACTGCTCGAGACTCTCAAGCATGAACTCGTTTGTGTCATAGCAGTAAAGAAACAGGTCATCCTTGCCCAGATGCTCAAAGAACAGTCTCGCGTACCGTCCCGCGCCGGCCCCCACGTCGGCAGCCTTTATTTTCCCCTTGTCCCCTATTATTCCCTTTATGTAGAGCACGGGTTCTGAGTCTGTGACTCTCAGGGACCTGTAGATATCCGCTACCCGCGCGTAGTGACTCTGCGTCTTGTTTATGAACTGCTGGCTTTTCATTTGTTCCTCTCCGGTGTGAATGTGAAGTTGCGATTGCCGCCTGGTCGATCAGGGCTTCAGCCTTGGGACTGGGAACTTGCGATGTTTTTCTGAAAACTCTCCGCGACTTCCCGAAACAGGTAAGCGACCGTGTCGGGAAGGTCGTCAATCCCGCACCATTTTCTTTTTCTGTCCCTTTCGTAATCCCCCGTATCCTCAATGGCCCTGGCGCGGAAAAAAGTGTAGAGGACGTGTCTTTTCTCCCCTTCAATGACCATTATGTCAAGAGGCTGCTCTATTTCCACCCTGTAGCCGCTTTCCTCAAGACATTCCCTCTCAGCCGCCTCAGCCGGAGTTTCGCCGTAATCGACTCCCCCGGCGGGAAAGACCCAAGAATCACCCAGTTTCCTTGAACTCACAAGTATGACTTCAATTCCCCCGAGGCCGTTTTCCCTGTAAGCGACAACGCCTGCCTTTTGTACGGGTTTACGCATTTAGGTGAGAATGTTAGCCTAAAAATAGCATATGAACAGGAAGAAAGTATTATTTTTTCCGACATGGGAATATTTCTCCGGCGGATTTTCAGGGGCCGGGGGATGTATCTCGCCGCAAGAGACGATTTCTGATCAGGTTCCCTGTAAATTACTCAGGTTTTCCTCTAGGGAGGTTTAAGTGTCAAACAGGCTTAAAGACGAAAAAAGCCCCTACCTTCTCCAGCACGCCGAGAATCCGGTTGACTGGTATCCGTGGGGAGATGAGGCGTTTGAGAAGGCGCGGGAGATGGACAGACCGATATTTCTCTCAATAGGATACTCGACCTGCCACTGGTGCCATGTCATGGAGCGGGAATCCTTTGAGGACGCCGAGGTGGCGGAGCTTATGAACGAGACCTTTGTCTCGGTCAAGGTCGACAGGGAGGAGCGTCCCGATATCGACAATATATACATGACTGTCTGTCACGTGGTTTCCCGGAGGGGATGCGGGTGGCCCCTTAACATAGTAATGACGCCCGGGGGAAAGCCTTTTTTCGCCGGGACCTACATGCCGAAGGAGAACCGTTACGGCAGAATCGGAATGAAGGAGCTCGTGCCCGCGATAAAGGAGCTTTGGGATAACAAGAGGGAAGAGGTGCTTGAATCTGCCCGGCAGATAACCGACGCTGTCTCAAGCCTCGGGGAGTCTCTGCGCAGCGCGGAGACTCTTCCGCTTGACGAAAAAACCCTCGGAGAGGCTTACAGTTATTTTCTTTCGGCTTTTGATTCCGAAGACAGTGGTTTCGGTGGAGCCCCGAAGTTCCCGACCCCTCACAATCTTATGTTTCTGATGAGGTATTATCGTCGCACCGGCAAGAAGCCTTCTCTGCGGATGGCTGAGAAGACTCTCCTTGCCATGGGAATGGGCGGCATATATGACCACGTGGGTTTCGGTTTTCACAGGTATTCGACCGATTCGCGGTGGCTTGTCCCCCATTTCGAGAAGATGCTTTATGATCAGGCGCTTCTGGCAATCGCCTACACAGAAGCGTGGCAGATAACGAAAAATCCGTTTCACGAAAAAAAGGCGAAGGAAATACTCGAATACCTGATCCGCGACATGACCTCTCCCGAGGGAGGCATTTACTCGGCAGAAGACGCGGACAGCGAAGGGGAGGAAGGCAAGTTCTATCTTTGGACAGTAGGGGAGCTTGAGAGGCTTGTGGGAGTGGAGGACACAAAGCTTCTCTCGGCTGTCTACAATATCTCCCGCCACGGAAATTTCACGGACGAGGCTACGGGAGAGCAAAGCGACAGGAATATACTTCACATGGAAGAACCATTGGCCAGGATTGCGTCGCGCCGCAAGATTTCGGAGGAAGAGCTTGAGGGAAAACTCGGGGAGCTTCGCGAAAAACTTTTTGCCCGCAGGGAAAGCAGGATTCATCCGTATAAGGACGACAAGGTGCTTACGGACTGGAACGGAATAGCGATAGCGGCTTTCTCAAAAGCGGCGGCGGCTTTCAGAGAGAAAAGATATTCTGACGCAGCCCGCGGTTCAATAGAGTTTGTGAGACAGAACCTTTTCCGCAACGGAAGGCTTTTTCACCGCTACCGCGATGGGGAGTCGGGCATAATGGCAAGCGTCGATGATTACGCTTTTTTCATATGGGGACTCCTTGAATGCTACGAGGCTGTTTTTGACGAGGAATATCTCTCCCTGGCGATCTCCCTTTGCAGGGACCAGTTCGAGCATTTCTGGGACGAGGAGTTCGCGGGTTTTTACTTCTCCGCCGATGATGCCGAGGCGCTGATAACCAGGCAGAAGGAGATTTACGACAATGCCGTACCGTCGGGAAACTCTGTTTCTACGCTTAACGTTCTGAGGATAGCCAGAATTACCGCCGACCCGGAACTTGAAGAAAAAGCCGCCCGCATGGCCGCAGCCTTTTCTCCCCAGATTTCAAAACATCCCGCTTCTTTTTCGATGCACATGAACTCTCTTGATTTCATGCTGGGCCCCTCTTTTGAGATAGTCATAGCTGGAGAAAAAGATTCCCCCGATACACGCCGTTTTCTCGAGGCACTCTCGGGCGAGTTTTTCCCGAACAAGGTGGTGATATTAAAGGACGAGACAAACGCGGAGAAAATTTCAGCAATTGCTCCCTACACGCGTGGTTACAGTTCCCTCGACGGGAAAGCCGCGGCGTACGTGTGCTCGAATTACGAGTGCCAGCTTCCTACTGACGACCCACAGCGTATGCTGAGTCTTATAGAAGAAGGCCGGAACATGTAACTGCCGGACTGCTTGTGTGGCATTTCATCGATCGTGAGCGAGGCCGTAGAGAAGCGCCCGATCGGTCCAGAGTTCCACATGTACGCCGCCTGTTTCATAAGCACCTTCCCTGAGATTTTCTGTTTTCTTATTTACAGGCAGTATGTACAGCGTGTGAACAATTCCGCTGCCGCGGTGTTTAAGCTTAAGCTGAGCCGCCTTGGAACCCTGAATGACGCAGTACTTCCCGCCTATTAACGCAAATTCCCGAACCAGCGTCTCGCGCTGCGGCCTGACGGAGAAATCCAGTTCACCGAGCGCTGTCTGCACGGCACCGTAGTTGTCTGACTCCACCAAAAGATCGCCGTGCTGGTGGTGGTTGTGTCCGATTTCGACTGCTACCTGATCAGCGATTCCCCCGCCTGTTCCAGGAGTGTAAAGCCATGCCAGAATTCCAATTGCGAGCAATATGGACGCCGCAAGGGGAATAAGGTAGGAAGAACGGAGGGAAGAATGGAGTCTTGCTTTATTCGCCTCGCGGGTCCGTTTTCGTATTGCTTTGATCTTCTCCGGTCCGAGCCTCTTGCTCCGGTAATAATTTTTCAGTTCCTGTTCAAGATTTTCCATGGTGTTCATTCGGCTGCGTCAAGTGCCGCCAGTTTCTTTTTGCTTCTGTGTATAAGACTCAGCACGGTTCCCCTCGGTCTGCCAGTGAGGGTTGCGATTTCTTCTGTTGAGTAACCTTCCACTATATGTAGAAACAGCGCTTCCCGCTCGATATCCCGCAGCCTGCTGAGCATCTGATCTATTGCAACCATAGCGTGTCCCCCGCCCGTGTTTTTTGAGGCTGAGAGGTGCTCGTGTTCATTTGTAAGCTCAACAAACCGTACGCGTCTCGCTCTTCGGTACTGGTCGATGTACAGGTTCCGGATGACTGTGAAGAACAGGGCCTTCGTAATTTTATTGCCGTAGCGTTTATGCGTTTTAAGCCAGGCCATCTGCACCAGGTCCTCGGCGTCATGATGGTTATGCGCGAGAGCGCAGGCATACTGAAAACCGCTCTGCAGCAGTTCTTCCACTGTGGGTGAAGACTCTTCCAAATTCCCTGTTTCCGTGACCGTTTCAGCTTTCCAGATGATACTTGCGTTTCACGCTTCCGACCTTGTGCACGACACCTTGCAGTACTCGAAACCGCCCCTCTTTTTCAATCACCAGAAAATCAAGGTCGAAATAGGTGCCGGCGCGGTCATGAAAATCCGCGCAGCTGACGTAGTAATCCACCTTTTTTACTATTCCGTCATGCAGCTTTGCGAGCTTCAGTTTGAGCACGTTGTCCGTGACCGCGTCATATATAACATAATGTCCATCCACTGTATTGTGGTCAATGTGCTTCTGCATTGCCTCCTGTATCGCGCTTCGCCGCTCGCCCTTGATGCTCGGATCATCGGCCGCGTGGGCGGCAAGAGTTAAAGCCAGCACAAACAGTATTCCGATAAAACTCTTCATATTGCATACCTCCGTTAACTTGTGTATCTACTTAGTAAAGACGAACGGGGCATTCTCATGATTGCATCCGGCGTAAAAACGGCAATTATTTTTTATTTTTACTGTTGCATTTATAAAAACTGTTCCTATAATCTATGTAAATTTTTTCAGGGGGGACCAAATGCCGAATAGAAGGAACGAAAAAAAAGTAAGAGATCTTGTTGAGATGATGCAGGATCCCGACGGTTCCGGTTACATAGGAAGCGACTGCGACACCATGGAGCTTTACGAGCAGGAGCTTGAGGAAATGGAGGGAGCCGACGACTTTTACGACGGGGAACTTGATTTTAACTGAGCTTCCTGCTCAAGACCCTGTTTTTTCCTGATGTGAACAAGCAGTACCGATATGGCGGCGGGCGTTATGCCTGAAATCCGGCTTGCCTGCCCCACCGATTCGGGCTTTATCCTTGAAAGTTTCTGGACAATTTCGTTTGAAAGTCCCGGGATGTTTCCGTATTCAAACGTTTCCGGGATTTTCATGTTCTCGTATTTGCGAAGCTTTCCGACTTCTTCTTTCTGCCTTTCTATGTAGCCCTCGTATTTCACTTCCATCTCTATCTGGGCTCCGAGCCCGGGGGAGATGTCGGGGTTTGCGGCGGAGCCGATGAAGCTCAGCATTTCATAGGTAAAGCCTGGCCTTCTGAGTATTTCCTTTAGGCTCTGGGGCTTCCTGATTCTCTGGGAGCCAAGATTTTCAAGAACCCTGTTTGTATTTTCGTTCGGAAACACTTTTTCTCCCTCAAGTCTCTCAAGCTCGCTTTCAAGAGCGGTCTTTCTTGCCCGGAATTCCTCAATACGCCTGTCGGGAAGAAGCCCTATCGCGTGCCCCAGTTCGCCGAGGCGCAAGTCGGCGTTATCCTCTCTCAGTATCAGCCTGTACTCAGCCCTTGACGTGAACATCCTGTAGGGTTCGTCAACCCCCTTTGTGACCAGATCGTCAATCAGGATTCCTATGTAGGCCTCGGAGCGGGAGAGCACGAAAGGGTCCTTGCCCTTTACCCGAAGCGCTGCGTTTATGCCCGCCATAAGCCCTTGGCTTGCGGCCTCCTCATAGCCCGTGGTTCCGTTTACCTGCCCGGCGAAGAATATGTTCGCGAGAAGCTTTGATTCAAGCGTGGCTCCGAGCTGCGTGGGATCGAGAAAATCATATTCAACCGCGTATCCCGGCCTCATTATCTCCACGTTGCGAAGGCCTTCCATGGTTCTTGAGAACTCGTACTGCACTTCAATGGGAAGGCTTGTCGAAATTCCGTTGGGATAGATTTCATAGGTGTTTCTTCCCTCTGGCTCAAGAAATATCTGGTGGCGGTTGCGGTCTGGAAACTTGACCACCTTGTCTTCTATCGATGGGCAGTACCTTGGTCCTATTCCCTTTATGAGACCCGAGTAAAGGGGAGACTTGTCGATGTTTTCGTTTATGACTCGGTGGGTTTCCTCGTTTGTGTAGGTTATGTAGCAGGGCATCTGATCGGTCGTGATTTCTCCGGGAGAAAAAGAAAAAGGCACTGGGTTCCCGTCTCCGTCCTGTCTTTCAAGCTTGTTCCACTCGATTGTTCTTCCGTCAAAGCGCGGAGGGGTTCCGGTTTTGAGCCTGCCTGTCGTGAAACCCAGATCCGCAAACGAGTTCGATATGGTTCCCGCGGCGGCTTCCCCCGCGCGACCGGACGAGATCCGCGTAAGGCCTATGTGTATCAGTCCACCGGGAAAGGTTCCGGGGGTGACCACGACCGTATCAGAGAAAAACTTCTCCCCGAGGGCGGTGCTTACCCCTGCGACTTTCCTGCCGTCGACAAGAAACCGCTCGACCATGGACTGCTTTATCTCTATGTTGGGTTCGTTTTCTAGGGTCTTTTTCATATAGGCTCTGTAACTCTGGCGGTCGGCCTGTATCCTGGTTGCCTGAACGGCCGCTCCCTTTCGGGTGTTGAGTCTTCTGAACTGTATGGCGGCTGAGTCGGCGGCTTTTCCCATCTCGCCGCCGAGAGCGTCTATCTCCTTTACCAGGTGACCCTTTCCAACGCCGCCTATCGAAGGGTTGCACGACATGAGTCCGATTGTGTCTATATTCGCGGTGAGAACCAAGGTTCTGCAGCCCATTCTCGCCGAGGCAAGCGCCGCTTCGCAGCCCGCGTGACCGGCTCCGATGACTATCACTTCATATTTTTTTGAATTTAAAAGAGACATTTTTTCTGAATCGTCCAAGTGGTTTTTCTGTGCCAAGTATAACTGCCAAAGCCCGGCGGATAAACGAAAGATGGTTTGAAGTTCAAGATGTGAAGGTTTCAGGCGCGAGGTCGAAATTAGCCGCAAAACTGCGAGAAGATATTTTCAATTTCTTTTTGGCTTGCCTCACGTGTAAACAACGTGAATCTTGAAAGATGCGGGAGTCGCAGAAGCTTGATCTCGGCATTGGCCCCGAACTCAACTATATCTGCGGTGTAACTGCCCCAGCCGGTCGGCAACTCGTATGATTTGTTCTCAGGCAGGTTGTATGCAGTTCCAATTATTCTTCTTAAGTGTCCGGCCGTTTCTTTATCAATACATATAAACAATTCCGGCTGAACTGTTTTCAGTATCTTCAGCCATATTTTTTCTCCGAAATCAAAAGCTTCTTTTTTGTGTGGCAGGCAATTTCGGCTTCGAGACCTGAAAGGTACGAAATAGGCGGATAAACTGGATTCAAGCAGTTCGTTCCCGCTCCCTTCATAATTTGTTTTTTCACAGATTTTGTCGAACATTTTTCGGACCTGTATTTGCAAGGGACTTCTTCCTCTTTCTTTATTCTTCTTCCATTTCTCATATAAGTAGGCATTGCCTTCTTCGCAGCTGCTCCGTGGATGATCTTCCGGTATTCTGCTCCCTCCGGGATTCAATGTAATCAGGGCTATTTTCGGGTTGTTTTTCAAGATTGACTTTGAGCAAGTCAAGAATCTCCAACCAAGATCATAGTTGTGTTCCTGATAGAAATTTTCTATTTGATCTACAATATCTTGAAAAATTTTGTCTGCCATTTTTTGCACCGACTCTCCGGCATGGTATCAATACCGTAGCGCAGTTCAACCTCACTCACTTCTGAAAAGAACAGGTTTTTCGCTCCCTGTCCAGCTACCCAAGCCTGCACAACCGGGACGTAGAAGTTCAGAAATCACATTGGTGTCAAGAACTACCATCTCGTTAGGCTCACGCAAACCTGTGTGGTTCCGGTAAAGGTTTGCGAGCGGACAACTCCAGCTCTACGCCGCCTAAAGGAGCAAATCGAGCACGTATGGCACTTAAGAGATTTGTTGGAGGATTCTCTTGTTTAACTGCCTCATGCAGAGTGGCGCAACTTTTTCAACAGAACGCCCATGACCTATGGCTCTTTTGCGCAACTGCGTCTCCACTTCATTATCAAGATTGCGAATTGTAATGCTTGCCATAACCCCACCCTCTGTTACTTCAACCTTTGATAGTTTAACCAGTATTACAATAAATCCAGATCGTTGATTGTAGCAGATACATTAAAAATTGACCGAATTCCATACAATTGTTAGAATTTCACGAAATGATTTCTTCTGAATTTTTGGATTTTATATCCAGAGTACGGGAAAATTTGCTTCAAGCTGTCTATAAAAGCGAAACATCCGTTCGTGAGCAAATTGTTCGACCGGTACTAGAGTATCTGGGTTGGGATGTAAACAACCCCAGATGTGTCTGCCCAGAATTTCCGCTTGAGGGGCGTAGGGTTGATTACGGTCTTATGGTTCCCGAGGACAGCAACGCACCGAGATGTATAATTGAAGTCAAAACTGTCGGGAACATGACTGCGGATCGCCAGCTTTTTGAGTATGCATTTCATGCTGGTTCCCCGCTGGCTTTTCTCACTGATGGGAAACGATGGAGGTTTTATCTTCCCATGAGTCCTGGGAGTTTGGAGGAAAGGCTTGTTCGCACCTTAGATTTTGAGGAACACTCGGCTAATGAAGTGGCTGAGGGGCTTGTTCGTTACCTTTCGTTTGATAACACGCATTCGGGACAAGCCAAAGAGAATGCGGAAAACGATCGTGATAAGCGTATTGGCAAGGTTAAAGCGAGGAAAAATATTTCCACTGCTTGGGAGAGACTGCTGGACGGGACTTCTGACAAACTGGTTAACCTTGTTATTGAGGAAACATCTCTTATTTCTGAATCTGCACCAGAAAGGTCGGATGTGGAGAAGTTTCTTAGGAACCTAAAAACCCCTGGACAAGAGCCCGAGCTTTTTTCTCGCAAGAGGGAGCAAGAATCTGAACCTGAAAAACCCAGGAAAAAGGTTGTTAGGGAAACCAGTTTTATCCTTCTGGGTGAGGAATACAGGGAGAAGAGCATGGCAGATGCGTTCGCAAAAATCATGGGGATTCTGGCCGTGAGAGATAAAGATTTTCTCTCTCGCCTTGCGTCAAGCCTTCCGGTCGGAGGAAGCAGAAAATGGTTGTCTCGAAATCGAGAGGGTTTGGGAAGACACAAGTGGGATAGAGCGTCGGCGAGAAAACTTTCAGGAGGTTGGTTTTTAAATACGCATTCGTCAACTGACCAGAAGATCACAATTTTGCGAAAAGCTTGCAAAATCGCAGGTATTCCTTTCGGGAATCCGAGAGGACTGAAAATCATTTTTTAGTCAAAGAATCAATCCTTTCCGTTGAATTTACCGCCGCCGGTATTATTATATTTTCCGTAAAGGGAAACACGGTTTTTTCTAGGGAAACAGAAAATATTTCGGAGGCATTTTTAGAAGATGAACACTTTAAAAAGTCTTTTTCTGCTCGCTTTTCTCTCTGCCATTCTGGTTTGGGTAGGGGGCATGATAGGGGGCCAAAATGGTGCCTTGATAGCACTTGTTCTTGCGGGAGTCATGAATTTCGTCAGTTACTGGTGGAGCGACAAGATCGTTCTCAAAATGTACAAAGCAAGCGAGGTCGGGAGGGACAACGCGCCTGATCTTTACTCCGATGTCGAGGAGCTTGCCCAGATAGCGGGACTTCCAATGCCTCGGGTCTACGTAATCCCCGAACAGGCCCCGAACGCCTTTGCCACAGGCCGGGACCCTCACCATTCAGCCGTTGCGGTCACCGAGGGGATAATGCGTCTTTTGAACAGAAACGAACTTAAAGGCGTAATCGCTCACGAGCTTGCCCACATAAAAAACAGGGACATACTGATTGGTTCTGTTGCGGCTACAATAGCTGGCGCCATCAGCTATCTTGCCTACATGGCGCAATTCGCGGCCATTTTCGGAGGAGGGGGAGGAGGAGACAGAAGAGGCGGTGGCATGCTGGGACTTCTGGCCATGGCCATTATCGCCCCGATGGCGGCGATGATCGTGAGAATGGCCATATCGAGAACAAGAGAGTTCGGAGCGGACAAGACCGGGGCCGAGATATGCGCAAACCCGCTTTTCCTTGCCGATGCGCTTAGAAAACTTCAGGCGGGAGCGTCAAGAGTTCCTCTTCAGGTAAGCGAGCAGGCGGCCGAGAGCACGGCGCACATGATGATAGTGAGCCCGATGATCGGGGGAGGTTTTGCGAAACTTTTCAGCACACATCCTCCGACCGAGGAGAGGGTTGCGCGGCTTGAAGCAATGATCGGTGTTGTCACCGATCATTGAGGAATTTTATCTGCAAGGTTAGGTTATGATGACGAATTGTATGGAGGTGTTTTCGTGAAAATAAAGCAAAGTACTATGTCTCCAATTAAAATTACAGTTAAAGGTTCTGATATTCCCGAGACTTGGGCAAAACAGGCAGGTGTAGAAGCCGATGAGCAGGTTGAGGTAGTTATCAGGCCGGATCGTAAAGCTGCGGCCAAGAGACTGCTTGAAAGTACAGCCAGAATACGCAAGCAGGCAAAAGAACGTGGTTTGACACCAGAAAAGCTATCTTCCTTACTCGATGACGTCTAGGTGTCGTTTGGTCATTGATACCAGTACGTTCATTAGTGCTACTATAACAAGTGGTACAACGGCGGCAATATTAGATGCGATATATGCTGCCGAGCACAAATTACTTTTTTCTTTGGAAACCTACGAGGAGTTATATGAAGTACTCGGGCGTTCTAAGTTTGACCGCTACATAGACCGTGAAGATCGGTTGAATCTTTTGGAGACCGTAATAGAGTTTGCCGAATGGGTGACAGTGGTTTCAAATGTTCGTGCCTGCCGAGATTTAAAAGACGATAAATTTCTTGCCGTGGCCCTTGATGGTAAAGCGGATTATGTTATTTCCAGTGACCGGGATTTATGCGATCTAAAACGTTTCGAAGATATTCCAATTCTTGCGCCACGTGAATTTCATGACATCGTACTAACTCAGTAATTGTCTCTCGCTTGTTTCATTGAAATCATGCGAGAGACCGGCCAAAATCCGGCTTTCAAGGCGAGATTGCCCGAGAAGAGTCCTGTGAATCCAAGACATGAAAGAAAGACCTGTTATTGGTATAACAACAGACCTTGAAGACAAATCAAATCTCATAGAGTCTGCCTACTCAAAGGCGGTTGAGTTCTACGGCGGCGCTCCTGTTCTTCTTCCAACGATTGCCGATGCGTCGAGTTCAGAGTTTCTCTCCGATATAGTCTCCATTATTGACGGGCTCCTGATACCGGGTTCAAGAGACATGGACCCGAAATTCTACGGAGAATCTCCCCATCCCGCCATAAAGCCCATGAGTCCCGAGAGGACCGAAACGGAATTCGCGGTTCTTCGCCTCGCGCTTGAAAGAAGAATACCGGTTCTCGGCATATGCGGAGGCATGCAGTTCATAAACGTTTTCTACGGGGGTTCGATCCACCAGGACATAAAAGCCCTACTGCCCGACGCGCTTTGTCACGAAGGGGGCGAGCCTCACGGTGTCACGGTTGTTCCGGACACGGTCTTCGGCGGTTTCACGAAAGAGAAGGAATTCGAGATAAAAAGCTACCATCACCAGGCGATAAACAGGGTCGGAGAGGGTCTTCGGGTAAACGCTCTGGCGCCGGACGCAATAGTGGAGGGATTTGAGTCGGCCGACGGCCGCGTCATGGGTTTTCAGTGGCACCCCGAGCTTGAGCGGACCCGCCTTTCAGAACTGATTTTCACCCGCTTTCTCTCCGAGGCCGCCCGGACGGCAGACGGTTCCCCTGGCATCGGGTAATTTTATCTGCGTATTTTCCCCGGGGGAGCCTTCAGGTTGAAGTTCATCAGCATAATCGGTGCGCGGGAGCACAATCTTAAGAATATAGACGTCAAGATACCGAGGCGAAGCTTTACCGTCGTCACGGGAGTTTCCGGTTCAGGGAAATCTTCTCTGGTTTTTGACATACTTTTTGCCGAGGCGCAGAGAAGATTCATGGAGTCGCTCTCCTCCTACGCCAGGCAGTTTGTCGAGAAGCTTGACAAGCCGGATGTCGATTTCGTCGAGGGCCTTTCTCCGTCCGTTTCAGTCGATCAGAAGACTTTTCACAGAAACCCGCGCTCGACCGTCGGCACCATAACGGAGATATACGACTACATGCGCGTGCTTTTCTCCGTGGTCGGAGAGCCGCACTGCTATGAGTGCGGCGAGGAAATATCTTCCCAGACCCCTTCCAGCATGATTGAGAGAATCCGCAGGGAGGCGGACAGAAAGCCCGTATCCGTATATTCCCCGGTAGTTCAGGGAAGAAAAGGGATATACAGAAAAGAGCTTGAAGACATGAGGAGGGAGGGTTTCGTCAGGGTTAGAATCGACGGACAGATCCATGACCTTGAAGACAATATAGAGCTTTCCCGCAACAAGAAGCACACTATCGAACTTCTGGTGGACAATATTGTTCTGCGCGGGGAGAGTTCGGAAAAAAGGCTCTCAGACGCTGTCTCCCTTGCCCTTAAAAGGTCGGGAGGGCTTCTTAAATGCGAGATCGAAGGCGGGAAGATTCTCACTTTCAGCGAACATTTTTCCTGTTCCCGCTGCGCGATAAACTACCCGGAGATATCCCCCAGGCTTTTTTCCTTTAACAGTCCCTACGGCGCGTGTGCAAACTGCCAGGGACTTGGATTCGAGACGTTTTTCGATCCCGAGCTGATAGTGGAGGATCCCGGGAAATCCCTTCGCGAAGGAGCGATCAAGCCGTTTGAGGACTCAAAATATATTGCCCGGATATTCGAGGGACTCTCCGAGCATTACGGGTTTTCGCTTGATGTTCCGTTTTCCCAACTCTCCTCGCCGCACAGACAAAAGATACTCTACGGCTCGGGAACAGAGAGCATAAGCTTCAGGAAGGCAAGGAGGGGGAGAAAAAGGGAATACGCCTCGACTTTCCCTGGGATCGTCGGCATGCTCACGGAGTGGCATTCGCAGACCGGTTCGGAAGAGCTTCGGGAGAAACTCTCAAAATACATGAGAACGGTTCCGTGCAGGGAGTGCGACGGATCCAGGCTAAACAAAATCGCTCTTTCCGTGCTTTTCAGGGAAAAGAACATATCGGATCTTGCCGGTATGGCGGTCTGCGATCTCATTCCGTTCTTCGGGTCGCTTGAGTTCTCCGAGAGGGAGGAGAGGATCGCGGGAGAGATAATAAAGGAGATATCCTCCCGGCTCGGTTTTCTCGGGGACATAGGGCTTGGCTACGTGAGTCTTGACCGCACGGCACCGACCCTTTCGGGAGGAGAAGCCCAGAGGGTGAGGCTCGCAACCCAGGTGGGATCGAAGCTTACGGGAATAACGTACGTGCTTGACGAGCCTTCCATAGGACTTCACCAGAAGGATAACAAAAAGCTGGTTGAGACGTTAAAGAGCATAAGGGACATGGGAAACACGGTAATCGTCGTCGAGCATGACGAAGAAACCATAAAGAGCGCGGATTTCGTGCTCGACGTTGGTCCGGGAGCGGGAGAACTCGGAGGCGAGGTTGTCTGCTCCGGAAGCGTCGGGAGAATTTCCCGGTGTGCCGGTTCGGTTACCGGAAGCTACCTTTCGGGCAGAAAAAGAATCCCGGTGCCCGGTTCAAGACGTTCCTCCGCCACCCGGGTCGGGGTGCTAGGGGCTTCAGGGAACAACCTGAGGAAAATTAACGTCGATTTTCCCCTCGGAACATTCATATGCGTCACGGGAGTTTCCGGGTCGGGGAAAAGCACTCTCGTTGTCGACACTCTGTATAATGGTCTGTCAGCAAAGCTTAACCGCAGTAAAAACCGCACAGCTCCGCACGGAGAAATCATCGGCACCGAAAATCTGGACAAGGTCATCAAGGTTGACCAGAGCCCGATAGGCAGAACCCCGAGATCAAACCCCGCAACCTACACCGGTGTGCTCACAGAGATAAGAAAAATCTTCTCCATGATTCCGGAGTCGAAGGTGATGGGGTACGGGCCGGGCAGATTCAGCTTCAATCTCTCCCAGGGAAGCTGTGCGGGGTGCGGGGGAAGCGGAACCGTCAGAATCGAGATGCATTTTCTTCCCGATGTTTACGTCACGTGCGAGGTGTGCGGAGGAAAGAGGTACAACGACGAGACCTTGACGATCAGGTACAAGGGAAAGAACATGTCGGACGTTCTTGAGATGAACATAAAAGAGGCGGCGGATTTTTTCGAGAACATACCGAAGATCTCAGGAAAACTCAGATTACTCGACGAAGTCGGGCTCGGCTACGTAAGACTCGGGCAGCGGGTAACCACTCTTTCCGGAGGAGAGGCACAGCGTATAAAACTTGCAAGAGAACTCGGGAAAAAAGCATCCGGGAAAACCCTCTACATACTTGACGAACCGTCGGTCGGGCTTCATTTTGACGATATACAGAAGCTTGTTTCGGTAATACAGAGGCTCGTGGACCTGGGAAATACCGTGGTTGTCATAGAGCATAATCTTGACATCATAAAGTGCGCGGACCACGTGATTGATCTCGGTCCCGGAGGCGGGGAAGACGGGGGAGAGCTTGTGGCCTGCGGAACTCCCGAAGAGGTATGCGGGGTTAGCGGTTCACACACGGCTTTTTATCTAAGAAGCGTTTTAGAAAACGGGGCTGCGGGGAGTTAAAGATTGGAGATAGCACAGTCAATAGTCCTCGGCGTAATACAGGGAATAACCGAGTTTTTCCCAGTAAGCAGCACCGCTCACCTGTTTCTGGTTCCATGGATTTTTTCCTGGCAGGATCAGGGCCTCCCTTTCACGGTTGCGCTTCACATAGGGAGTCTTTTTGCAATTCTTTACTGCTTCAGGGAGGAGCTTGCTCTTATCGTGCGGGATTTTCTCTGCGGCTTGAGATCTTTTTCCTTTGAGGGACGCCAGGATGGAAAAATCGGGGCCTACCTCATAATTGCTACCCTGCCGGCTGTTGCGGCCGGATTTTTGTTCGAGCGCTACGCCTCGGGCGTGCTTCGCGACCCTGTTCCCGTAGCGGCGTTTCTTCTCGGTTTCGGGGTGCTTCTTTATATCTCCGACAGGAAGACGACAGCAAGTAAGACTCTTCGGGACATGAATTTTGCCGACGCGCTTTTTTTCGGCGTGGCGCAGGCCTTTGCGATTCTGCCCGGAGCTTCAAGGGCGGGGGTTACGATTACCGGGGGGCTATTCAGAAACTACAAAAGAGAAGAAGCGGCGCGGTTCTCATTTCTTCTGGCCATACCTGTCATAGTGGCGGCCGGGGTTTTTGAGATCAGGCACCTTGGATATGCGGAGATGTTCCGATGGTCGTTTGCTCTTGGGGTTGTGACTTCCTTTATTTCGGCCCTTTTCGCTATCCGGTTTCTGCTGGATTACGTTAAGACAAGGTCATTCACTCTTTTTGTAGTTTACAGGGCGGTTCTTTCCGCTGTGATAATTGCGGTTTATTTGCGGGTGTAGAGATAATTGTGCAGCGGAGCTAGGGGCAACTTTTTTAAAGGCTTTAATTGTTTAACTTGTCAAGAACTTTTAAGGATATTGCAGCCCCCACCAGCAGGAATATCACTAACAGAGCTGCGGGAAGAGCCTCATTAGGTCCAGCTACCGTACACCCGCCGTCACTCTCAGCCACGGGGTAGACGCCTGAGCCTACTATCACCGGAATATCCTGCGGGGTCGTGAAACTTTTGACATAGCCGAGCTTAGGGGTAAACCCAGGGCTAAATTCTTGAGATTCCAGAAATCTCTCATCCTCATCCCCTTCTATGTCAGGGTTATCCCATAGATACTCAAGATAACCGTCTGAGTCTTGAGGAAGTAGGCCGAGAGACTTACATTCTCTATTTTCACCGTCTATAATCCTGTGTATCTCCTCCCCTACATTACAGCCGTTTCTGTCTGTTATGTTGAGAGTTGTATCTTCAAGGGCCCGATTGTTGCCGTTAAAGACCACTTGATCCCCCCGCATGATGTAAATGTAAATGTCACCTTGATTCCACGGCCCGCCCTCTCTTCTCAACAGAGGCCGGAATCTTGTAATGTTAGGAGCGTCCTCCCGGCTCACGCCGAAGTTTTTGCGTATAGCCTCAAGAGCTCCATCTACAAACAGTTTCAGAGTCTCAGCGTCTTTAACCTCATCAGCCTGAACTTCGGGTACATAGTTGCTCCCTACAAGCTCCTCAAGCGGCACTTCAGGCTGCGGGGCGGTGTGTAGCCCTGCGACCATGATAAAATTCCCGCGTATAACCCCAATTTCTATCTCAACGGAACAGGCGTATCTGCCTGACACTTCCTCGTGGTCATCATACTCAATACACTCTCCCGGGTTAGCCAAGACCTCCTCAACCGGAGACTGGGAACTCAGGTCTCTATCCTCTGAGTCTCGGTCGTGAGCATGGAAAACTACATAGCCGTCACTCCCTAAGATGATCAGGTATGTAGTATCTTGTTTCCAGTCACCTTCTACCTTCGCCGCTTTTCTGAATTCCTCAGAGCCTATCTTAAGGAATTCTGTCTTTGCAGCCTCAACAAAGGCCCTCATACCCTCCATGTCTTTAGGGTCTGTAGGCGGTTGAGCCTCAGCGTAAGGTACGGCAAAAAACAAAACTGACAGTATGATTGAGCTAAGTTTTTTCATGAATCTATAATGATTTCTCAAGGTGCCCCTATAACTAAGAAGTGTTCCATCATAGTTATTAAGGAATTATTCTCCTGCTGCTTAACTTGTTTGTCAAATTAAAGAAAGTTCGGTCTTGACAGTCGGATAAGGAAATGTGGCTTTTCGATATGATTCTCAGAAATTTGATCTGTTAGTCCGGACACCTTTTTTTGGGGACGGTTTTTTCCACAGCCCGCAGGACTGCTTCATGGATGACCCCATTGGTTGCTAAGATCCCTTTGTTCTCGCGGAGTTTTTTGCCGACGGAGAAATCAAGTGGCTTGCCTGAAGAGTCTGTCACGGTTCCTCCGGCTTCCCTGACGATTATGTATCCCGCCGCATGATCCCATATGTTTTCCTTGTAATCTTTTTGTGGCGGCGGGCGAAGGTAGATGGAAGCGTCTCCTCTGGCCAAGACGGCGTATTTACATTGGCTGTCCATTCTTACGGGTTCTGTGGTTATATCGAGAAAACGGGAGATTTTTCCCGAGAATTCATAGGATGAATCCGGAGCTTCGGCCGATTCGCACATGACGGCCTCCGAGGCTCTTGCGATTCCCGATACCGAAATACGCGTCTGCAAACCGTTCGAAAGTGCTGCCTGATAGGAGCCTTGCCCCTTATCGGCGAAAAACACAAATCCCTTCTCCCGGTCTGCACCGTTTCCTGCATCCGGTCCCAGTTCCGGGCACCCCAGTATTCCGAGGACGACTTCTCCGTCCTCAATAAGCGCAAGTGCAATCGCGTACTGGCGTTTTGCGAGAAATCCTCTTGTTCCGTCAATTGGATCAAGCGTCCAGAACCTGCCGTGGTTCCCACCCCCATGATCTCCCCTGTCGATTGCACGGAATATTTCATCTGGACTTTTTTCAGGCAGAAATTTCTCAAGATGTTTTCTGAGTTTTTCTCCACAGTCGCCCTCAAGACAAAAAGAGGCTTCCTCGGCGACTATTGGAATTTCGGGAAAGGCAGCCGTAAGTTCTTCGTTTATTAAAGCCTGCACGAAAAAATCCGCAAGAGTGACTGGCGAACCATCGGCTTTGTAAAGTGTCTCGCGAAACCCGGTTTCATCGCGCATCTGTGCGCAGATCTTTGCCGCTTTTGTTACTGCTTCCAGCCCTGCCTTTTTTTCGAGTTCAAAGCCCATCTGTATCGGATTCCGTCTTTAGAGGAAAGTCGCGGCGGTTTTTCAGGTTTTCGCTGCGAATGTCGGGCTCTCCGGTGAAATTTCAAAATCGACGCCCGCGTGGCAAAGAGCTATTCCGTCTCCGTTTTTAAGCGTGTATCTGGCTTCCGAGTGGTTCAGGTCAACCTCTAGCAGGTTGCCCAGAATTGAGACGGAAAAATTAAGTCTCAGCATCTCCTCAGGCAGATTGGGGATGAACTCGGGTCTTTCCCCGGTGTTGGCAAGTCCGGCGAATCCGAACACGAACATCATCCATGTTCCTCCCATGGAAGCTATGTGACAGCCGTCGACGGTGTTTCGTCCCATGTCTCCAAGATCCATGAAAACGGCGTTTTCCGCGTATTCCATAGCCTTGTCCATGTGTCCGACCTTGGCGGCTACTATTCCCTGTATGCAGGCCGAAAGTGAGGAGTCTCCGGTGGTGAGAGGGTCGTAGTAATCAAAATTCCGGCTTTTTTCTTCCGGTGAGAACTCCTTTTCAAGAAGGAACATCGCGAGCACGAGGTCCGACTGTTTTACTACCTTGTGGCGGTAAATGACCAGTGGGTGATAGTGAAGTAAAATGGGGTATTTGTCTTCCGGGACGTTTTCAAAATCCCATTGCTCCTTGTTGAGAAAATAGTTGTCCTGAGGGTGTATTCCGAGTTTTTCGTCATAAGGTATGTACATGCTCTCGGCGGCTTTTTTCCAGTCCTCTATTTCCGAGATTTGGAGATCGGTTTTGTGGGCGAGGCTTTTAAAAAGTTCAGGCTCGGTTTGCTCGAGTTTTTCAACCGTGGCCGCGGCGAGTCTCAGGTTCTTGCGGGCCATTAGATTGGTATAGGTGTTGTTGTTTACCACGGCGTTGTATTCGTCCGGGCCGGTGACGCCGTGTATTTCGAATTTTTTTTCTCCCGAGTTCGAATAGAACCCAAGATCGTTCCAGAGTCTTGCCGTTTCAATCAGGATCTCCGCCCCGTACTTGGAGACAAAATCATGATCTCCCGTGACATTAACGTATTTTTTAAGCGCATAGACTATGTCGGCGTTTATGTGGTACTGCGCGGTTCCCGCTGCGTAGTAGGCCGATGCTTCCTCGCCGTTTATGGTCCTCCAGGGAAACATCGCCCCTTTCTGGTTAAGCCTTCTTGCGTATTCCCTGGACTTGTCAAGCATGCTGTAGCGAAACTTGAGAAGGTTCTCGGCGATGGCGGGAGAGGTGTAGATAAGAAAAGGCATCAAGTATATTTCCATGTCCCAGAAATAGTGGCCGTCGTAGCCCGCTCCGGTAAGGCCCTTGGACGGCACGCCGGCTCCTTCAACCCTTGCTGAGGACTGGTACATCTGAAAAAGGCTGAATCTTATCGCCTGCTGGAAGGACACGGTCCTCTCATCGCCGTCCATCTCCACGCGCACGTCGCTTCTTTCCCAGAATCTGTCGAGATACTTGCGCTGTCCCTCAAGCAGATCCGAAAATCCGAATTTCTTGGCTCTTTTAAGGCTTCTTCTCGCCCTCTCCCGCAGTTCCTCGTTCGTTTGAGGAGCGGTTCTGGTGGTGTGGTAGGTCATGTATTTGGTAAGAGTTATCGGCTCCCCCTTTCGGGCGTCAACCATGAAAACCACTTTTCCCCGGTCATCCGCCGCCCTGCTTGTATAGGAAAAGTCACAGTCTGTCTCAAGCGTGTGCTCAATCCCGGATGTTATCGTCATCCTGCTGTTCCGGGTCGAGTGGCAGAGAATCACGCTTGTGTCCAGTGCTTCGCTCAAGCGGGGTTCAAGAACCCGGTGTTCAAGTCTGCTGGCCCTTCGCGGGTCTCCTCCGTTGCCGCGGTCCGGTTTTCCTTCGTCCCCTTCAGCGTAGTTTTCGTGGTCAATTATTTCCGAAGAAATGATCACGGGGGCCTTGTCGTTTAGAACCGTTACCTCGTAGGATATGGCGGCCAGGTGACGGTGCTCCAAGGAAACGAGCCTTTTTGACCTTATTGATATCTGCTTTCCCGAGAACATTTCCCATATGAGGTTTCTTTCCACCACGCCGTTTCTCATGTCGAGGAACCGCTCGAAGTGAAGAAGTGTCGCGGTGGGCAGGTAGAAAGGTTCATCGTCCACGTAGAGCTTGATTATTTTCGAGTCCGGAACATTCACTATCGTCTGCCCCATTTTCGTGAATCCGAATGCTTCCTCTCCGTATATGATGGGCCACGTTTCGTGAAAGCCGTTCACTATGGTGAAGTTCTGGTAGCTCGGGTTTCCCTCTTCAAAAGCTCCCCTCATTCCTATGTAGCCGTTTGATGTGCAGAAGATGGTTTCCCCCAGGCCGATCAGTTCGGGATAAAACTGCTTCTCTGTTATTCTCCACGGATCCGGAGGATATATGTGCTGCGCGGTGTATATGCCTTTTCTCTCTCTTTTTATCACAGCTGCTTTCCTTTCCTGCTGCCTGTCAAGCAGAATTCTCCGAGATCGCTTACGACCATGTCCGCTCCGCTTGAAAAAAGCTCCTCTTCGTTTTCCTTCCTCGCTACGCCGATTACCAGTCCGAACCCCCCGCTTGCTCCCGCCGCCACTCCCGCCGCCGCGTCCTCAATGACTATACTCCTCGCGGGTGTGGCTCCGAGCGCCGAAGCGGCTTCTATGAACGTGTCGGGCTGGGGTTTTCCCCGAAGACCTTTTTCAGCCGCCGCTATCCCGTCTACAGTGACTTCAAAAAGGTTCTCTATTCCCGCGGCCGCCATTACCGCCCGGCAGTTTCTGCTCGAGGATACGACTGCCAGGCGAAACCCGGCTTCCTTGAGATGGCGCGCCAGCGCGAGGGATGTCCTGTAGATTCCGGGGGACTCTTTTTCAAGGGCTTCCGTGAACAGCTGGTTTTTCCTGTTCCCGAGCCCGAAAACTGACTGCTCGCCCGGCGGAGAGCTCCTGTTGCCCTCGGGAAGATCTATTGAGCGCGAGAGCAGAAAGCTGCGTACGCCTTCGTAGCGGGGTTTGCCATCTACATACTCAAGGTAGTCATCTGTTTCACTGAAGGGAATAAAACTGCCCCCGGATTCGTCTGCCCGGTAGCGAAGAAATTCGTCGAATGTTTTTTTCCAGCAGGCAGAGTGAATTTTTTCGGTTGTGGTAATCACTCCGTCGAGATCAAAGAGAACCGCATCGTAGATTTTTCTTGAGAAAACGCTTTCTTCGTTTCCAGGTTCTGTCTCAAGAGCGAGAGCTTTCATATCCGTTTCTCCGAAAAGGGGGTTCATCCGATTGCGGGTTAATTATACAGCATATTCCCGGCGAAAAACTACACCAGACCGGGCCGGACTTACCGATCTTTTTTATGCCGCACTTTTTGAAATTGAATTTTTTTATGGTAGTTTGGTATTCTCTCATGAGTATGGCCCCATCGTCTAGGGGTTTAGGACGCAGCCCTCTCAAGGCTGAAACACGGGTTCGAATCCCGTTGGGGCTACCAACTGAATTTCCGAAACCCCTGTAAATAAAGGCTTTTTCGCAACTCCCGTTTTTCATGTCCCCCAAAATATCCCCCACTTTCTCCGCGCGCTTCCCCCTCGGAAGGCCGGATCGGACGGAATCAAATGTCCCAAGTTGGGACTTTCCCACTGTCTCATTGAGCTTCATGAAGCGGACGCAATTTTCCGATTTTTCGGACAGAGTTGAGGCCGCTACGGTCCCCGGTTCCCGTGGAATGAACCCGCAAGCTCCAAGGGGACCCCTGCGGCCCCCTCCCGGAGGGGGGTTCGAGCGAAGGGGTGGAGTACAGGCGAAACACACATTGGCCCCGGAGGCCGGTTTTCGGCCTATACTAGACCCCTCGGAGCTTCGAGAAAACCCGGCTATGAGGCTTATACGGGGCCGTTTTTCCGAAACATGGGGGGATAATGCCCTTTTCCCCGAGAAAACGCCGTGAGCGGGCGGATACGCAGAAGGGCCCCTATTCCTGAAGCACGGAAGGATCTAAATTTCCCCTTCCTTGAGAAGTTCAATCTGCTTATCCTTCTCTTTGAGCTTGCGCTTGAGAAAAGAGTTTTCCTTTCTTGCGTCCCAAAGGTCGCTTTGAAGGTCGGAGATTTGCTTCTTGAGCTGGGACACTTCCGCTTGCTTGTTCTCGATCACGGACCGGCCTTGCTTGAAACCCTCGGACACTCTCTCCCCGGTTTCGTAATGCTCTATGATTTCCGCTTGATCCAGAATTTTCCGTTCGGCTTCGGCGGCCCTCTTCTCCGCGTTCTTTGCCTGTTCCCGGAGCTGGTCCCGTTCCATGAGTCTTTTCTCTGCGGGGGTGAGCTTTTCCCGCGCTCCCTCTTCTGTCTCGGCTTCCTGCTTCGAGGGAGCCTTGATCGCCCGGCGCACCGCAGAGAGATTTTCAAATTTCCGAAATTCGGAAATTTCGGGGAAGGCATGAAAGAACCCTATCAGTTCGTAAACCCGGGTCTTTGCTATATCCCGCTGATCCAAGTAAGCCAGGAAGTCCCCGTGCTCGGAAAGTCTTTGAATCTCACTGAAGGCTTGCCCCCAGTACCAGGCCGTTTCAATGCGGCGGCGGGAAAGGGTGTCAAACTCTCCGGCAAGTTCCCGCTCGGCTTCCTTCCAATCACTCAAAGTCCGGGAAGGTAAATGATCATCTTTCATTGCTTTCTCCCTGATTGCTTTGCTCCGCAGGCCGGGCAATTGCCCCCCATGCTTTCCCCCGGAGATACGAACCCGCACTCGCAACAACCCGGAGTTTCGGGGGATCGTAGTAAACTGTAGAGGGCCGACTTCCCCCGATCCTGGGAGAAAACCTGAAGCTCCCCTTTTCTCTCCAGGGCGGAAACGCAGCGGGAAAACCCGGACTTGCTTTTCTTCAGTCTCACAGGGCAGAACCGCCGGAACATCTTGAACGGAAACTCGAATTTCTCCGTGCCCGCTTGCCGCTGTCTCTCCCTGAAAAGATTCAGCGTTATAAGTTCCGCTTCCGTGAGCGGCGCGCCTGGTTCTTCTTTCGGAATCTTGAGGTATCCCATAAGTCTTTTTCCCTGCCGTATAAGTCTTTTTCCCTCACGACAATTTCCTTTCTTTCTTTCTTTCCTTTAAGCGTTCCGGTTCCGGGACACTTGCGTTCCGGTTCCGGGACACTTGCGGAAAGTTCAAAGCGTCCCGGTTCCGGGACACTTGCGGAAAGTTCAAAGCGTCCCGGTTCCGGGACACTTTTTGAAAGGGGAAGCTCGACAACCGGGGGAAGGTCCGGCGGTTCCGGCAATTCGATAACGTCCGGCAATTCGATAACGGGGGGAAGCCGAACCTCGGAAAAGAAGCCGGGCGGAACCGGGAAAGTCCCGCCCGGCATTCCCTTATTCGGCAGGAAAAAGGGAAGGGCGAAAAGCCTACCATCACCACCCCGAAACGAAAGAGCTTCCATCACACCGCCCCCGAGGGTTGCGCCGGTCTCACTTCGAGGGACGCAATCCAAGCGTCCACGTCCGAAAGTTTCCATGCGCTCATTCTGGGGCCGATCCGCACGGGCGGCGGAAAGTCTGAATCCTTAATTCTCCGATAGACCGCCGCCTTCGACATGCCTGTTTTTTCCATGACTTCCGGCAGCCTTAGAAGTCTGTTTTCTTGTGCCATAGAAGAGAGGATACGGGAAAATGCCGCATGGAATCAACGGGAAAAGCGGGTGAATAAATCGGGATTTTTGAACCCACTTCGGGACCCTGTCAGTGTTTTGGACGGCGCAACCGGAGACCGTAGAGGGGGAGTTTCCCCTTAACGAAAAACCTTATTCGTGATCTTCTATTTCCTGGGCGCAAAGCTCGCAGCATTCCCGGAGCACTTCCCCTTTCTCATTGAGCGTTGCCAGGAACGCCCTGTTCTTCAGGGTTTGCCGGGGTACGTCTATATCGAGCGCGGAGCCGCACGTGTTGCAGCTCTCCACGGAGTCAAGCATTGCGTCAACGTCCGGGATCACTCGGGACGTGTGAAAACCACCGTCTCCGTGCCTTGAATTGTTGTCAGTCATTTCTTCACCTCTCTTTTCAGGATTGTTCTCACGGTCTCGGGGGAAAGGGAAACATAGTCCCCGACAAGCTCCGCGGCCTTGCGCTCGGAGTATCCGAAAGCCCGGAGCGCAAGCACCGCATAACGCAGGTCCGCACGGTCTTTTCTCGGGCGGCCTCTTTCCCTGGGCTTCGACTTTGCCGGCGGGATCATGGAGCGGAGTTTCTCCCGAACGTCCGGGGGAAGTTCCCGAAGTTCTGTCTCCTGGGGAATTTCCCCTATCCGTAAAGCGGCAATGAGAAATTCAGTCAGTCCCCGGTTTTCCCGGATTGCTTCCTCGGCGCGGGAGAGGATGTTTTCCCGGAGAAAATCCGGGAAGGCCGGATCCTCGACAATCCGCCGTAAGAATTTCATTTTCAGCTCTGGGGAAGGGTTAAGGAATAAGTCCAAGACTTCCTGAGCTCGGTTTACGGGTCTAGCCCCGTAAGGATTGTTTCCCATTCTTTTTTCCTGCCGGAGATAAGGGTTTTTTCAGTTTTTTCACTCCATAAGCTATGAGCTTTCTTGCGTCCAGGGTCCCTATGCCGAGCTTACGGCCGCAAGAGGGCGGGCAACGTGCACGGCCCACCGCTCCATAACTTCCCTTCGGGCTTCGAGAAGGTCAGAGCGGAAATACGCCGCTTCCACTTGTCCCGCTACTGCGTGTCCGAGGGCCTGTTCCGCTATCTCCCTGGGAACGGACTGTTCCGCCGCCCAGTCCCGGAAAGAGCTTCTGAATCCGTGGGGGGTTCCGCCCGCTTCGAGTTCCCGCATGAGCTTTGACAGGGAGCTATCCGAAAGCGGCTTGCGATTTATCGAGGGGAAAACAAGTCCCGTGCGATCCTGAATTTCCCTTGCCTCGGAAAGCACTTCCACGGCCCGCGCTGAAAGCGGGACCCGGTGTTCCTTCCCCGTCTTGGTCCGAGCCTCGGGAATTGTCCAAACCTTTTTCTCAAGATCAATCTCCGTCCATGAGGCAAGCCTTGCCTCACGTGAACGGGCGCACGTGAGAACGATCCACTCAAGGCAAAGTTTGCTTGCGGGTTGCGCTTCCGAGGTCCGCACCGCCGCAAGCACCGATCCGACTTTCTCATGCGGGACCGCCCGGAAATGTTCCTGCTTCGAGGGAGCCTTGAGCACTCCCCGCAGGACTTCCCCGGCGGGATCGTCTTTCCGGTATCCCTGGGCAACCGCCCATCGCATAACGGAGCTGATCCTTTGCCGCACCCGCCTTGTTGTATCGGTCCGGGTTTCCCAGGTCTCCGTAAGAACGTTCAAAACATCCTGGGACGTGATTGCGTCCACCCGCATTTTCCCGAGCTTCGGAAAAGCGTATTGCTCAAGAGAACCTATCCACCGCGCGGCGTGTCCCTCGGACTTCCACGAAGGCCGCAGGGCTTCAAAGCATTTCAGGGACGCTTCCCGGAAGGTCGGCACTTGAGCGGCTTTTCTTTTCGCAAGCGGGTCTATCCCCTGCCTTGCCGTCCTTCGCAGATCAAAGGCCGCTTCCCGAGCTTCGGAAAGGGTAACGAGCGGGTATCCCCCGAGGCCCGTTTCCCTGCGCTTGCCGAGAACCATTCCCCGCCATACCCACTGTTTGCTTCCCGAGGGCATGACCCGGAGCTGAAGCCCGTTTTGATCGAAATACTTGTCCGGCCCCTTCCCCCCCCGAATGCTTTACCTTGCCGACAAAAGCGGCGTTGAGTGATTTTCCCATGTTTTCCTGCCTCCTTGAGTGTCTTTCATATCCCCCAAAATATCCCCCATTTCTTCCTTACGCTTTAAGATTCTACATGATACGAAAAAAAACGCAAACGGAAAAAAGAGGCAATAATACTAGGGAGATACGAAGGGATTTCCGAGACGGAGGGAGACTGCGGGAAACCCCTTTGATATAGACGTTGGGGCTACCAAATTCCGGTACCTTTCTTCTGACCGGGTCTTCCGTGTTCTGTATCAGGCGTGGTAAAAAAACCGGATGGGAATTGACGCAACTGCCCCTGATGTTTTAAACTAGCTTTGAGGTTGCGGGTGCTTTCTGCCTGCATGAATAAACATATCAAGGAGGAATAAAATGAAACTTGAGGGTAAATCTGCGATAATCACGGGCGGCAGTCTGGGAATAGGGCAGGTCACGGCGCTTCTTTTCGCAAACGAGGGCGCGGATGTTCTTATAACCGGCAGAACCGAAAGCACTCTTATTGAAGCTGCGGAGCTGGCGAAGGACTCTCCCGGCAAGATAGAGTATCTCGTAAGCGACGTGTCAAAGGAAGAGGACTGCAAGGAGGCCGTGGAGCACGCAATAAAGCTTTTCGGCAAAATCGACATACTGTTTAATAACGCAGGGGTGCTTCCTCTGGCGGTTACTCACGAGACGTCTATTGAGGACTGGGACCGGGTGTTTGACATTAACGTAAAGGGCACCTTCATGATGTCCAAGTTCTCGATTCCTCACATGATCGAGCAGGGTGGAGGCACGATAATCAACAATTCCTCCATACTGGGAATCAAGGCCATACCGGGTACCGCCGCGTATAATTCCACCAAAGGAGCGGTGTCGCAGCTCACAAGAAGCATGGCCCTTGAGTACGGGGCAAACGGCATAAGGGTAAACGCCATAAATCCCGGCACTACCCTGACTCCCATGGTGCAGGCTTTTCTTGACGATTCGCCTCCGGAGCTCGATGCGTATCTGAAGGGGCTTCAGCCCATAACCGGTCACTTGGGCCGTTTTGCGACTCCCGAGGAAATGGCGCACGCGGTGCTTTTCCTCTGCGACAGCGAAAACGTGGCGTATATGACGGGAGCGGAGCTTTCCGTTGACGGTGGCTGGATAGCGAACTAAGAAACCGTTTTCGTTTCTGAAGCTATCAGTCGGTATCTGTATCCGTAAGTGTGATATCCGCGAGGGATCCGTACGCGGCGGAGAGGGTTTTTCTTATAAAGGCTTCGGGATCGTCCGTTTCGGCTTCAACAAGGATTTCTCCACGGCTCTCAAGAGAGCCACGAAAATCCCCGGCGGGCGGGGTTTCGGTTCCCTCGCATGTAGAGCTGTTGAGAATAAAGAGGATCTCCGTTTTATTCCCGCTTCTCACCTCGCAGTCTATTGAAACTATTCCCTCCGGGATTTCTATGTCGGCTACGTATCTTGAGATCTGTTCCCGCATTTTCTCGGAAATTGCCCTGACTTGAGTTCAGGGAGAGCTACGCATGGTTTTTTGGCTCATCACCGTGAAAAAGGCTGATATAGTCCCGGTAGATGAATCTGCGGTTGCGCGCACGGCCAGTGAATTCGTGTAAAATGCCGTTTCTTGCCATCTGCGCGACCAGATTGTTGGCTGCCGCGTATGTAGTTCCGATCAGTTCCTGCACTTGCTTTACCGAAACTATAGGTTTCTGGTAAAGGTACTCCAGTACCAGATGGCCGTTTCCGGCGGCGTGTCCCAGATTTTCAGCAATCGTTGCCCGATGTTCTTCTCTCAGCAGGAGAACTTTACTGGCAGTTTCGCTGGCTTCACTGCTTACTTCTTTTATACCCCGCAGAAAAAATCCCAGCCAGCTCTCCCATTCGCCCCGGTCGCGTACATTCTGCAGATGCTTGTAGTAGTCCTCCCTGTGGTTTTTTAAATAGTGCGACAGGTACAGTACAGGCTTCTGAAGAATCCTGCGTTCCGCAAGCAGCAAGGAGATAAGCAACCGACCGACGCGTCCGTTTCCATCGAGAAAAGGATGTATTGTCTCGAAATGGGAATGGATTATCCCGATCGTTATCAAGGTCGGTAATTGCGTATTGTGGAAAAATTGCTCCAGTTCCACCAGTTTTTTTGGAACCTCATGGTGTGGTGGAGGAACGAATATTGCTTCGTGCAAGTTGCACCCCGGATTTCCAATCCAGTTTTGCGTGTTTCGCAATTGTCCGGGGGAAAGCCTTGAGCCGCGAACTCCCTGGAGAAGTCTTTCATGAATTTTGCGGATTACATGAATTGAAACGGGGACGGAGGATCTGTCAAGAAGTTCAAGCCCGAGATTCATGGCACTGACATAGTTAATCACCTCGTCAACGTCTTTGGGCTGGCTCGGTGAGAATATTTTTGCTTCGGCCTCAAGCAAATCCTGCAAAGAACTCTGGGTACCTTCGATCTGGCTTGAGAGTACCGCCTCCTTGCGGACATACATAAAGACGAACAGGTCGGGGTTTGGCAGTGTGTGAATAGACCCATCAAGATATCCCAACGCCCGGTCAGCCTCGGAAAGTAATACTTGTAATTCTCCGGCAATCTCGACCGGCGGATCGGGAGGTAGCGGAGCCGGGATGAATGCCCTGTAACCCTCAGGCTGGTAGATGTATTGACCGGCTCTTGTTAACAGGTTTCTGGAGATAGGCATGTGACTTATACGTCTATATTAAAGGCTGTGTTTAATATAACTGACTTATACGTCTATATTAAAGGCTGTGTTTAATATAACTGACTTATACGTCTATATTAAAGGCTGTGTTTAATATAAATCGCTGCCAAGCAGGGAAAAATGAAGTTTTCAGCAACTGAGAGCCAGCGGGCGACGACTTCCTCGGTTTATCCAGCGAGTGTTTTTCCTTAACAACGGTTCACCCCGTTGAGAATTCGAGCGAGTGGGGAAAGGGAAACTTTGTTGACTCCTCCTTCAGGCTGAACTCTTCGAAAGTGGCGGCTCCCATGTCTCTGAGCTTTGCCAGCAGCTCTTCAATTATCACTTCCGGGGTTGAAGCTCCTGAGCTTATGCCTACGGTAATGTCCTTGTTCAGGTCTCCCACGCCGCCGAGTCCTTTTGTGTCCTCAATCAGGTAGGCTTCCCGCACCCCGCAGGACTTGGCCACTTCGACCAGCCTGTTTGAGTTTGAACTCTCCGGCGATCCCACTATGAAGATAACGTCTGAGATTTCGGCAAGTTTCTTCACGGCGTCCTGGCGGTTCTGCGTCGCGTAGCAGATATCGAGCTTGGATGGCTTTACGATTTTCGGAAAGCGCCTTTCAAGCGCCGCGACTATTTCCCTGGTGTCATCAACACTGAGTGTGGTCTGCGTCACGTAAGCTGTTTTTTCCGGGTCCGGGACGTTGACCGAGAGGGCCTCTTCCACGGACTCCACTACCACCACGCTGTCAGGGGCCTCGCCCTTCGTGCCTATGACTTCGACGTGGTTTCTGTGTCCCACGAGTATTATCGTGTATCCCGCCTCGGAGTAGTGCCTCACCTCATTGTGCACCTTGGTGACGAGCGGACAGACGGCATCCACTATCTGGAAACCTCGCCGCCGGGCTTCCTCGATTACCGCCGGACTTACGCCGTGGGCGCTGAAAATAACCCGCGCCGCAGGGTCTTTGATCTCATCAAGCTCCTCCACGAATACGGCGCCTTTTTCTCTCAGTGAATCGACTACCCTTGTGTTGTGCACTATGGCGTGGCGCACATATATCGGTGGTCCGTACATCTCAAGGGCCCTTTCGACTATTTCGATAGCCCTTTCAACTCCCGCGCAGAATCCTCTGGGTTTAGCGACTACGACTCGCATGTCACCGTAGATGATAACGCCGTGGCAACGCAGGTCAAGCAAAGCGGCTTTACGGCTAACGTGGGGGAGATCGGGTTGTAGCCGCAAGCGCGCCGCGCGTTTGCCGGGTATGCTTTATCCCGTTTGCTCTCGCCGAAGCGATGCGGCGCCGCGGCACACAACACAAGGGAGTTTTCAAGTTTTCAAGCCATGTCACCACCAAAGAACAATAAAGAGAGCGCCCCGCAGGGCTGCGAGAGGCTCATAATAGCGCTTGACTTTGACTCAAGGGAGAAGGCTCTTGCTCTTGTGGAGCTTCTTGGCGAAAGGATCGGCATCTACAAGGTCGGCTACCAGCTTTTTATACGAAATGGGATGAGTTTCGTAAATGAGCTTTCGGGACTCGGCAAGAAGGTCTTTCTTGATCTCAAGATGGGTGACATAGACCGTACGATTGCGGCCGCGCTTCGGGCGGTGCCCGAGGGAGTAGAGTTCGTTACCATAAACGGCGGAAAGGCAACGGTGTCTGCCGCGAAGGAAGGCCGCGGCGAAAGAGACCGGCCTCTTATTCTTTCCCTCACTTTTCTCTCAAGCCTCGATCAGGACGACCTGAGAGCGCTTATGATGAACGAGAATCTGGAGCTTGACGAGTACGTACGGGTTTTTACACGGAGGTCGATCGAAGCCGGCTGTGACGGAGTTGTGGCTTCGGGGGAGTCGATACGGGAAATAAGGCGGGAGTTTGGAAGCAGCCTCGTAATAGTTGCTCCTGGCATACGCCCCGAGGGGAGAAGCCGAAACGATCACAAAAGGGCACTCACTCCAAAGATGGCTATTGATTACGGAGCTGATTATCTGGTCGTCGGACGCCCGGTTACCGAGGTGGAAAACAGCCTTGAGATTACGGAGAATCTTATAGAGGAAGTAAACTGCGCCGTTGCCGGAAAGAGGGATTAGATAAGATATTGATTTCCTTATGCAACGATTTCCATAAAGTCTTCGGCGACTATTATCTCCGTTTCTCTGTTTCCCGAAAGCGCTTTTATTTCTTCCCGAAGATCTCTTCCGTCCATTGAAGGGTAAAGATGCGAGAGGACAATTTTTTTGGGATTGCTTTCCCGAAGAATCTCCGCTATGTCTGAAGGGGTCATGTGAACGGCCATCTTCTCTGAATCCGGAAGCGCACATTCCGTAACGAATATGTCCGCCCCCGAAGCCACCTTGCGAAGTCCGGGGAAATAACCCGTGTCTCCCGTGTAGACGATTTTCTTTCCGCCGCAGCGTACAACATAGCCAACGCTGTTGTCAGTGTGGACGGTTTTGAATGTCTTTATCTCAAGGTCGCCGATTCTCTGTTTCTTTTTTCCTATCTCATGGATTTCCACGAGCTCTGGCCTTACCCACTCCCTGTAGGGATCTCGCAGCTTTTCGAGAAATTCCGAGAATCCATCCGGCCCCCATATTCCAAGCGTCTTTTCTCTTTTCTTCCCGTAAGGATGTCTCGTGGCGAAAAGAAGAGGGATCAGGTCTGAAGTGTGATCGGGATGAAAATGGGTTATGAAAACATTGTCGATCCCGAGGTAGTCGACTCCTACCTTCTCAAGCTTCCATACCACGCCATTTCCGCAGTCAAGGAGCGCGGAACCGGTATCGGTGCCGAGAAGATATCCGGAAGAACCCCTTTTTTTGTGGGGCACGCAGGTGCCCGAACCCAAAACGGTAAGCTTCGCCATCTGACTTGATATAATTCCATCTCCGTTCCATAATCTTACTCGCGGAGCGGTCTGGATGAGAAGAATTATAACACTGACAACGGATTTCGGGTCAAGCGATCATTACGTGGGGGCGATGAAAGGGGTTATGCTCTCCGTAAATGAAAATGTCCACCCGGTAGACATAACCCACTGCATTGAGTCTCATGATGTCCGCGCCGCGTCTTTTGTTGTAGGGAACTCATACCGCTATTTTCCGAAAAATACCGTGCATCTGGTCGTGGTGGACCCGGGAGTCGGGGGCAGGCGAAGGCCTATAGCGCTTTTCGCCGACGGTCATTTTTTCGTGGGACCTGATAACGGCGTTTTCAGCTCGGTTATTCATTGCTGCGGAGATTTCAGCGCCCGCGAAATAAAAAACCGTGACTATTTCTTAAAGGAGATAAGCTCGACTTTTCACGGGAGGGATATATTTTCCCCCGTCGCCGCGCATCTCTCGCTCGGAGTTTCGTTCTCGGAGATCGGGCCGCAGGTCCGTGACCCCGAAATCCTTCCCCGCGACGGATACTCGGTAAACGGGGCCGAGATCCGCGGAACCGTCGTTTACACTGACAAGTTCGGGAATCTTGTAACCAGCATACCGACGGAGGCCGTAAGCGACGGGGTCCGGGCCGTGGTAACGGTTGGAGAGAAGCGGGTTACGGGAATTTCGAAGTCGTATTCTTCCGCGCAACCCGGTGAGATCGTTGTTATCGGGGGAAGCGGGGGATATATAGAAATATCGGTTAACCAGGGGCGCGCGAGCGATGTTTTCGGCGAAGTTCCGCCGGAAGTCATTATCGTTGAGGAGAGCAGCTGAGAGAAATTCATGGAACCTGCGGAAGAAAAAACCGTAACGGAAATCCCCCGGGAATTTGCCGGGCAAAGAGCCGACGTGTTTCTCTCGGGCTTCCTTAGGGAGCTTAGCCGCTCGAGCATAAAAAAGCACATAGAGCTCGGAAACATACTTATTGACCGCAAAACGTTTAAGCCTTCCAGGATAATAAATGGCGGGGAGCACCTGAGCGTTAACATTCCGCCTCCTGAGCCCTGCGGCATCAAGGGAGAGGAGATCGATGTCGAGATTGTTTACGAGGACCGTGACGTAATCGTCGTCAACAAACCCGCCGGTATGGTGGTTCACCCAGGGGCGGGAGTGAAGGGCGGCACGCTTGTGAACGCTCTTGTTTATATGTGCGAGGACCTTTCGGGAATAGGAGGCGAGATGCGCCCGGGGATAGTGCATCGCCTCGACAAGGAAACCTCCGGGGTCATGGTTGTTGCTAAAAACGACCGGGCGCACAAAAGTCTTTCCGAGCAGTTCAAGACCAGGGAGACGGAAAAGGAATACGTGGCTATTATTTCCGGGGAAATGAAAAAAAGTTCAGGGGTTTTTATCTCCCCAATAGGAAGAAGTTTCTCTAACAGGATAAAAATGACCTCTTTTTCCAAAGTTGGGAGAGATGCCGAGACCCGCTGGGAGGTAATCGAAAGGCTGGACGGAGCAACTCTTGTGAGTGTGTGGCCGAAGACCGGGAGAACTCACCAGATAAGGGTTCATTTTTCTGAAAACGGGTTTCCGGTGTTTGCCGATAAAGTTTACGGAGGCAAAAAAAGCCGCCCGAAAAATTCAAGGATCCCGGGAGCGTTAATAAAGAGGCACGCTCTTCACGCAAAAAGCCTCGGCTTTACCCATCCGGCGACCGGAAAGCGGATTGAGCTTTCGGCGAAAATCCCCGAGGATATGGTTTCAGTGATCGATTTTCTAAGGAGGCAGAGCGGATGAGGGTTTTTCGTTCGGCCCTGCTTGAGAAGTGTAGCGGTGTTATCCACGGTTTCGTTCATGATCCAGGAGGGCCGGATATTCTCAGAATCGCTTCCGCTTACGGGCTTGAGGATATCATTACCGTGAACCAGGTTCATAGTAACACTGTCTTTTTCGTCGACAATGCCGCGGGAGAGAAATCTGTTGAAGCCGATTCGATCGTTATGCGGCAAAAAGGCGCGGGTGTCGGGGTCATCACGGCCGACTGCGTTCCTGTTCTTGTCTGCTTTCCCGATTCCGGTTGCGTCTGCGCCGTCCACGCGGGATGGCGCGGAACCTCTCTGCGGGCGGTAAGGGAATGTATTGGGGCCGTTTGCGAACAATACTCTTTGAAACCGCAGGAGGCCGTGGCCGTAATAGGTCCGGCCATATGGGGATGCTGCTACGAAGTTCGGGACGACGTGGCGTCACGTTTCGTTTCAAGGTTCAGCGGAGAAGGGGACTGGCTTTTGGAAAAAGGCGACGGGAAGTTTCTTCTTGATCTTGTGGAGATTAACAGAATAGAACTTTGTGAAGCGGGGGTTCAGCAAGTCGAGATAATGAATCTGTGCACTTGCTGTCAGGGCCTTCCCTCATACAGAAGAGACGGTTCCGGCACGGACAAAATGATCAGTTTTTTAGGGATATCTTCTTAGGTTGTTTTTTCCTTTCCGGTGCAGTTCAGCAGGGTTTGTTTTCTCTTTTTCAACACAGCGGCGCTGCTTGACACCGGAACGGAAACGGTGCTTCGGCGGATCCTCAGTTTTTCGTCTCCCGATACAGAGTTTCCGCGCGAAGTTTCAATCCCACTCCTGCCATCGCCAGACCCGCACCGCAAACAATACAGGAGGTACAGTCGTTACATTACAAACGCCTTATTATTTCGCATGGCGTACCTCCAAGCAGAACTGATCTTATCGCTTGCGGATGTGTTTTTTTGTATTTCCTGGCACAGGTTCTGTCCGAGAACAACAGCTTGTTTTATCCTGTAATTACTAAGCAAATGTATAAGACACACGGAAAATGGCAATTATTTTGTCATAAAGACCGCGTAATAAAAGATTCCCGTACCGCTGAATATATACGGAGTTAAAAGAAAAATGTATGATGAACAAGTGAGTCCGGGAAGCTTAGGAATTAGTTTTGAAAGGGGAGATATGATGTCTCTTGCGGAAATTGACAAGCGTATTCAGGGTCTCTATGAACAGTGGTCTTCGCTGCAACCTCTCAGCCCTGAGAATGACAAACGGCTTTGGAAGAAAATCCGGCTTGAGTGGAACTACCACTCCAACCGCATAGAGGGCAACGCCCTGACTTATGAAGAGACGGAACTTCTGCTTGTCCACGGGCGCACCGAGGGCGGTCATCCGTTGCGCGACTACGAGGAGATGGAAGCCCATGATACGGGGATAGAAAAAGTCAGGGAGTTTGCCGAAGATAAAGAGCGTCATCTGACGGAGGCGGACATACGCAGTCTGAATCTTGTTATCCTCAAGGAACCTTTCTGGGAAGAGGCCTAAACCCCTGACGGACGGCCTACGCGCAAACAAATCCTTCCCGGGCGGTACAAAAACCAACCCAACCACGTAAGAACCCCGACCGGAGAAATCTTCCGGTTCGCCCTGCCGGAAGAAGTTCCCGCGAAGATGGAGGAACTGATGAAGTGGTTTAACGGAAACATCGAATCTCCTCCGGCTTCAATAGCCTCTTTTCTTGCGGAACTGCACCGCAGGTTCATTTTCATTCATCCTTTTGATGATGGAAACGGCCGCATAGCGCGCTTGTGGATAAACCATGCTCTGATGCGGTCCGGCTATCCTCCTGTCGTGATCAGAAGCGAGGACAGGGATGTTTACATCGTGGCCCTGCAGAAAGCGGACACGGGAGATATTGACGCGCTCGCCCTTTATCTTGGCAGAAGTCTGATTTCGTGGCTCAAGACAGGCATCAGGGCGGCAAAAGGGGAAGACCCGGTGATTTTGAATACGGGATAAGAATGGAGAGCGAACCGAAAGGTTTGACGGCGTCGGGGGAAAGAAAAAAAACAGACATGCGCGGAGAAATTCAGAAACAAGAGGATTTGTGGCGGAACGAAAAAAAGGTTTTCTCGAAATTCTCAAAAAAATGACGAAAAAGGAATCCAGCGGGAAAGAATGACGACGGTTGACCCCGTATCGTTACCCAAAGACGGGATAATAGTATATAATTCCCCAAAATATCCATGTGAATCCCCGGAGGAAAGAAAAATGAAAATAATGTCCTGGCTCGATTCGGAAGATTACTGGTACATGAATTCGCTGAGCGAGCAGAACAAGGAAATTAACTACTACGGCTACGTGATGGAAGTCGGAGACGAGGAAGATTCAAGCAGGGTAAAAATCATGGTGGTCGAACTGCACAGCGTGAAGCTTACGGTGGGATTCATTGTTCCTCTGAGTATGGATTTGAGCGGACAGATAGACATAGGTTTTATCTGTCAGGAGAGACCGGATAAAGACATACCGTTTTCATACAAGCTCTCAGGAGAAGTAAAAAATCTTACATACACTGGAGATGATCTCCAGAAAATAGAGTACGCTGGTCTTTCGCTTGAAAAGTTCTACCAGAACCAGGGAATAAAATTTTCTCTTCTGGATCTTCGCCCCAGGTCTGAGCAGAATCTGGACATGCCCTGACCAGACCTCTGGCGGGCACAGAAACTCCGGAGCGGAAATAAAATGTCAGAAAAGAAAAAGATAGTTCTCGCCTATTCCGGGGGGCTTGACACCTCCGTGATTCTAAAGTGGCTTGTAAACGAGTACGACTCCGATGTCATAGCCTACGTGGCTGACATAGGACAGAAAGAGGATTTGCAGGAGGCGGAGCGGAAAGCCTGGGATACCGGAGCGTGCGCGGTATTCATCGAAGACCTAAGAGACGAGTTCGTAAGGGACTACGTTTTCCCTGCGATAAGCGCAAACGCCGTGTATGAGGGCAGCTATCTTCTTGGCACCTCCATAGCGCGCCCCCTTATAGCGAAAAGGCAGACCGAGATAGCAAAGCGCGAGGGGGCCTTCGCGGTTTCCCACGGAGCCACGGGCAAGGGAAACGACCAGGTCCGCTTTGAACTTACCTTCTACGCCCTGCACCCCGACATAAAAATCATAGCCCCGTGGCGCGAGTGGGACTTCAAATCAAGAACCGACCTTGTGAATTACGCAAGGGAAAACGGAATAGACGTCACGGTAACCGAGAAAAAACCCTACAGCTGCGACCGCAACCTCCTTCATACAAGTTATGAGGGAGGAATCCTGGAGGACCCGTGGGCAGAGGCGCCCGAGGATATGTTCGAGATGACGGTTTCTCCCGAGGCGGCCCCCGACCGACCGGTCTACGTTGAAATCGGATTTGAAAGCGGTATTCCCGTTTCAGTTGACGGAGAGGTGCTTTCTCCCTCGGCGCTTCTTGGCTGCTTAAACGATGTCGCCGGAGCAAACGGCGTCGGGAGGGTGGACATTGTTGAAAACAGGTTCGTCGGCATGAAGTCAAGGGGGGTGTACGAAACCCCGGGCGGCACGGTTCTTCACGCGGCACACAGGGCTCTTGAGTCGATTACCATGGACAGGGAAGTGATGCGTCTTCGGGATTCCCTGATTCCGAAGATATCGGAAATTATCTACTACGGTTTCTGGTTTTCCCCCGAGATGGAAATGCTGAGCGCCGCCATCCAGCAGAGCCAGAAGAATGTAAGCGGCACGGTGAGGCTCAAGCTTTACAAGGGGAATGTCACGGTCTGCGGGAGAAAGTCCCCGAATTCCCTTTACAGCGAGAACCTGGCGACCTTCGAGGAGGATTCGATTTACGACCAGTCAGACGCTACCGGGTTCATAAAGCTGAACTCCCTCCGCCTTTCCGTGAAAAAACTTCTTGAGGGGAAATAGACCCTTTTGCGGATGAGAACGGATCAATTCGACTACGATCTTCCAAGCCGGCTGATCGCCCAGTATCCGCTTGCTGATCGCAGTTCCTCAAAACTCCTTGTGGTTGACAGGAAAACCCAGGGGTTCTCCCACGCCAGATTCTCTGATCTGAGGGATCTGCTCCGCCCGGGCGACCTCATGGTTCTTAACAACACCCGGGTTATTCCCGCGAGGCTTTCGGGACACGTGGAACGAAGGGGAGTCATCGAGTTTCTCCTTACGGAGAAAAAGGATGAGACCCGGTGGAGCGTGCTTTTCAGGAATCCGGCCGAGGGTCTCAGGGTTTTCCTTGACGGAGGGGTCTCAGGTGTCCTTCGGAAGGAACCTGACAAAAGCTGGGCGATAAGATTCAGTGAACCCGTCGAGCGGGTAATCAGCAGCGCGGGACGGATGCCGCTTCCGCCCTACATATCAAGAGAACCCGAGCCTTCGGATAAAAAGACCTATCAGACCGTTTACGCGACCGAGGAGGGAGCGGTCGCCGCTCCGACGGCCGGGCTTCATTTCGACCCTGAACTTATCTCGGACCTTTGCGAAAAGGGCGTTACGATGAAATATGTCACTCTGCATGTGGGAGAGGGAACTTTCAGGCCTGTAAAGGATGAGCTTATCGATAACCACGCAATGCATTCAGAACGCGTTTCTGTTCCACAGGAGACTGCGACGGCGATAAACGAGGCCAAGGCGGAGGGAAGAAGGATTGTTTCCGTGGGAACCACGGTTACAAGAGCCCTTGAGTCGGCAGGGGGTACCACAGGGGAGATGCGGCCTTTTTCCGGAAGGACGGATCTTTTTATAAGACCTCCTTACGAATTCAGGTTTGTAGATGTTCTTATAACCAATTTCCATATGCCCCGCTCAACTCTTCTTATGCTTGTCTCCGCGTTCTGCGGCACAAGGGAACTTGCCCTTGCCGCTTATGAGGAGGCGAAATCGCACGATTACAGATTCCTCAGCTACGGCGACTCGATGATGATAGTGTGAGGTCTTTAGCCGGGTGCGCTTTTTCCATGGAAACGCAGAGAGAGCGCGTCGGGAATCTCGTCATGCTCAGATCATCCCGGGCAGTAATAATCAGGTTGATTTTTCATTAATACTATATACAGGTTAGGGAGTATATGTTCGCAAAAATGGAGAAAGGATGAAAACGGTAGCGACCGACCCACATGACTGGACCGCCGTTTGATGATTGTCTTGAACAGGTCCCACGCTCCCTCTATGCTGTTAATGTGAACATCATATACAACCCACTGTTCTTCGGAATGGGTTGACAGTTTTATGGCGGGCATCTTGGTCTGCAATGCCAATATATAGGATTGAAGCTCATCCATGTAGATAGCCTCGGTTTTATCCTTTACGGCTCTTTTGATGAAGTCATGCAAAGTCTTTTCTTGACGTTCGGAATCTTGATACGGACTTTCCCTCGTTTGGTAGCACCCGCAAACCGAGCCTTATTGTCCTTATAAGCACAGTTCTTGCCCTATATAATGAAACTTTTTATTCTTAGCGATTTACGATTTGTCTGATGATAGCGCTAACGTTATTTCTTTTAATACCTGTTTACGATTTTTCTTGATTTCATGTTCCCAAAACCGGAGAACTGTCCATCCGTTTCGTTTTAGATAAGCTGTGTTTCTTCTGTCTCGCTTGCGGTTGTTTTCTATTTTTTCCCTCCAGAAGTCATTTTTCAGCAAATGCTTCCATTTGGGATAATACCAACCATGCCAAAAATCGCTGTCTAAAAATACGCAAACTTTATACTTTTGGAAAACTATGTCTGGTCTACCTCTAATTGAAATGACATTTGTCTGGAATTTCTTTCTCGTGATTTTTTTTAGTGCGTGCACAATTTCTTGTTCAAATTTCGTTTCTTTTGAGCGAATCTTTGCCATTAATTCTGAGCGCTTTTCCGTTGAAAGCGAGTCATTGCTTCGTTCTTTTTTGAAGTTGCGATTCAAATAATTTTTTGTTCTTTTCATGAAGTTCCAGAATCAAAGATATCCGAAGCTTTAACACCGTGTTTTGAGAAATTAAAATTCTCATCTAACAACTTCTTCCACTGGTTTAGACGATTTTTTTTGGCGTTTTGTCGCCAATAATGATTTAGTTTTTCTTTGTCCATTGTTTTTATCTCACATCTGATCATATTAGCTTTGGAGTGGAGATTATAGGCGATTCGCGGAACCAAGACGGATTTTTCTTTGATTGTTAGTTTTTTTCTTCCTCCTGCAGTGAACAAGTCTCTCAGGTTGGAAGCTATGACTCCATGCTCAGTCATGAGATAAGCGGAGACTCGTTGGAATTTCATCAAGCTCTCGCCAAAAATTTCTGGGAAAAGAATCATTATCTCCGCTTTAATTTTTTCTTGTTTCTCCCTACGTAATCCTCTGTAAGGTTTAATTATGAAGTCAGAAGATTTGTCATCATTTTTGTCGATCCACCATAATTCTTCTCCATCTTTTAGTATGCTTCTGTAGTAATCTTTTATTTTTCCTATTTTCTCATCGTCTTTTCGCAGTTTGTCGTAATCAACACCGATTTTGTCGAAAATAGATTCCCCTCTGGGTAAATTCATGTCTATACGGTAACGGGGCGAGTGAGTGACGCTCACGCCGGGTAGACATTCTTGGTATGGTCGATATCGAACATCCGGTGCGCCGCCAAGTTTCCCAAACATTATGTAAATTCGCTCAACATCCTCTCTGGATGATTCGAGGACACTGTTGCCGGTGGAAATCCAATGATCCTTTGAAGTCATTTTTACCTCGACGCCAAAGTATTTTTTAGCAACTATATCAGGGAAGGAGCGGGAATCTGTTTGTTGAATCTCTCCTTCGAAGCCGATTTCTTTGGCTTCTTTGCGCATTTTTTCATATACGAAGTTCTCAAAATCAATTGGTGAAATATTTTCCTCTTCAGGTAGAAAGTCGATCAGTAGTCTTCGAGTTTCTTCGAGAAGAGTTATAAATTCTTCTTCATCAAGGTCTGGGTTATTCACATAGATCATGAATGCAGGTTCACGTTTATAAATTCTTCGATTGATGTTGCGAGATACCACGCAAGTACGGGAGGAACTGCGTTACCAATTTGCTTGTAGGCTTGCGATGTTGAAGGATAAAAAATAAAATCGTCAGGGAACGACTGTATTCTTGCAGCTTCTCTGGCGGATAATCGCCGTTTGCCATTCCAGTGGAATTCAATGTTCCCGTGATGTTCTGTTCTCATAGTGGGACCAGGCTTATCAGGATCTAAAATGTTATTCCCCTGTCCTTTGTTTTTTTTCGCTTTGGACCAATAATGATTAGGTAATTCTCCCTCCCTAACGGTTTCTAAATCACCAATAGCTTCCCTTAAGGTAATCCATTTGTTTTTATTTGGGGGTTTCGGGTATTCAAATGGAGGCAATTTGCTTCTCTTGGTGCCGATTATAAAAATTCGTTTTCTAGTCTGTGGGACGCCATAATCCGCTGCGATAAGTAGTTTGTAAACAACGTGATAACCTAAGTCTTCAAAATTATTGATTATGGTTTTTATCGCTTCACCGCGGTCTATAGTGAGAAGCCCTTGCACATTTTCTGCTACGAACACCAGAGGATTAGTCAACTGGACAACTTTGGCCATGCTTCTGTACAATGCACCCCGCTCGCTTTTTAAGCCTTTTCGTCTTCCAGCATGGCTAAAGTCTTGGCAGGGAAATCCCCCTAGAACAATATCTGTATTTATCTGGTGGTGATTATTGAAGGGAAACAGACTTGGGTCTTTGCTGTTGCATATCTCCGTGATATCAGCATTTACCAAGTATCAACAACCAAGTAAACTTACAATCAGTTGAAGAAAAGTACTTCTTTTGATGACACGGTTATGGAAGATAGGTTTTCTGTAGTTTCCCTTTTCACTGGTTGTGGAGGTCTTGATTTGGGGTTTGTGGGTGGTTTTACCTTTCTCGGACAAAAATACGAAAAAAGAAGATTCAAGATCATCTGGGCCAATGACATAGACAAGTCTTCGTGTAAAACTTTTAGAAGCTATTTCAGTCACAACATAGTAAATGCTGATACTGCAAGTTTTAAATGTCCTGATCTTTCCTAAGGCTGCGAACAATAGAGTCTGACACCTCACGGCTTTAAACAGAACGGTTTAAGCGGAGGAAAATGGACACGGGAGCACAGAACGCATGGAAAGCGAACAGATCCCCAGTTACGACGACTTGCTCTGGCCGACTCTAAAAGCACTGGAAGCAAGAGGTGGTTCTGCTTCCATTCAGGAGATTTCGGAACAGATAGCTTTTGATCTGGATTTGTCCGAATCAATTCTGAGCATTCCACACAAGCAGGGTTATCGTTCAGAGGTTGATTACCGTGCTGCGTGGGCACGTACTATGCTGAAGCGTATAGGTGCGGTTAAGAACTCTTTGCGAGGAATCTGGGCGATCACGGAAGCAGGACGAGATATCTCTACGGAAGAAGAAGTACGGAAGCGGGTTAGCAAATGGAGGCGTCAAGATACCGTCGCACGCCGTAAAGTGGGTAAGACCAAACACGGAGAAGGTGATTCTTCAACAAGTTCTTACGCTCAGACTAATGAAGATGAACAGGACTGGGTAGATGAGCTTCTTGAAAATATTCGCAGTATTAAGCCCGAGGCATTTGAACGTCTTTGTCAGCGCATTTTGCGGGAAGCGGGATTCATCAAAGTAGAAGTAACAGGCCGTTCCGGTGATGGAGGGATTGATGGTGCCGGGATACTCAGGGTCAACCTTCTTTCGTTCCATATCAGATTTCAGTGCAAGAGGTATTCTGGTTCGGTCAGCGCAAGTGAAATCCGCAATTTCAGGGGGGCTCTGGTCGGTCGTGCGGACAAAGGCCTTTTTATTACCACGGGAAGATTCACCAAGGATGCAGAACGAGAAGCTGTCAGATATGGGGCCCCTGCTATTGACTTGATCAACGGTGTTGATTTTTGTTATTTGCTGAAGAAATTCGGTCTGGGAGTAAGGAGTGAACCTGCTGAGATCGTCAAACCTCAGCCAGAATTTTTCGAGAATTTCTGATGGGCAATCCAAGTGTAGTTGCCTTAGCTCGAGTTCGTCAAATGATAAAAGGTTTTGAACTCACTGATGGTAAGCACTTTTAGCGGAACACACTTTTTCGCTTGGCACTACTGTTTTGTGAAGTTTCCTGTTTTCGGGTTTTTACATCAGGACGACTGTACTGACAAGTGTTCCAACCATGGTGTTCCAACCATGTCCTTGTTAACCTACTGTATCTTGGCACCTATCCTCACCCAACTGTGCATACGCCTACGTATAGAATTTTACCTAAGCTTAAGAAGTCCCATTTTTTAAATAGCTTTTTTCTTCCGACCAACCTCCAGTATGTCTGTAGTTATAGAAGCCTTGAAAACAAATCGGATTTTCTCCATTAAAATCAAAATTAAGGAGGAAAAAATGAAAGCAGAAAGAAAGGTTTTCTATAACAAGGTAGTTTCTTCTGCGTTGGCGCAGAACACCCACATAGCGTATGAAAAGGGTTGGCGGTGTTTTGAGGGTTACTGCTTTTCCCGGAATATAGATCCGTTTTCCATAACGCCGGAACAAACTGCCGATTTCATCATTGACTTGGCAACCAATCCTCGTCCTAAGAGTGGAAAAACTCTTTCGATTAGAACGGTTACCCTCTATAGGAGTGGAATAAATAAAAAATACGTCGAGGCCGAAAAAAACTCTCCGATGAATCATCCCAAGGTGATGGCCGTGTTCAAAGGATTGGCAAGAATCAAAGGGACAGCGCCACGCCGTGTAAATGCGCTGAGAGAACATGAGGTCAAAAGAATGCTAGACCAATGTACGGATACGCTTATCGGCAAGCGCAATGCGGCGATTCTGGCCGTCGGATTTGCTGGAGCCCTGAGACGTTCTGAAATCTGTGCGCTCACAACGAACGATGTTGAGTTCATAGAACCGCAGAACGCAAAGGACCCTTGGAAGATGTTCATTTATATACGAAAATCTAAGACCGACCAGGAAGGCAGGGGGCATAAGATTGCGATACCGGAAGGAAGGTACGTAAAACCGATAAAGAGGCTTCAGGACTGGCTGGAAGCATCAGGAATTACGGAAGGTCCTCTTTTTCAGACGATGAAACGGGGAGGTCATATTAGGGGTTTTCCGATGCACCATTCGGATATTCCGAGACTGGTAAAACATTACGCGGCCCTTATCGGGCTGGATCCGAAACAGGTGTCAGGACATTCACTCCGCGCGGGGTTTGTTACAAGCGCGGCCGTTCACCACGCGCGTCTTGACAAGATAATGGAAGTCACAAGACACTCAAACCCATCTACAGTGATGAGATATATAAGGGATGTTGGCTATTTCGTGGATCATGCCGGAGAAAAGTTTTTATGATACGACTAAACCAAGGATAACCGAGTTAGTCTTTTGACTTGAGACTTCTATTTGGTGCTTGCGAAAAGAGACCCTGAACAAGCACGTCTGTTTTTGTACATTGTCAAGATGAATTGTTATACTCTTGGGGAAAATCTTTTTCTTCAATCAATTTCCCCGGAGGAACATAGCAGATGGCGACAGTAGTTACGGGAGCGACCGGATTTATAGGATCGCACATAACCAGAAAGCTGGTTGAGAGAGGAGACAGGGTCAAGGTTCTTGTCAGAAAGACGAGCAATACTAAGAACATAGATTCTCTCGATGTTGAGAAGGTCTACGGGGATGTTGGAGATCCGGATTCCCTTAAGGCCGCTTTCTCCGGATGCGACACACTTTTCCATACGGCTGGGTTCGTGTCGTTTAAGAAATCGGACCACCAGAAAATGCTGGATATAAACGTGCGCGGTGCCGCGAACGTTCTTTCCGCCGCTATGGATGTGGGCGTATCCAAGGTTGTTTTCACAAGCAGCGTAGCCGCCATCGGGGTTGAACGGGACGGTTCCCCGGTAACCGAATCTACCCAGTACGATCTTTACTCCGAGGGAATCGGGTACATGAACTGCAAGTACCTCGCGGAAAGAGAGGCAAAAAGCTTCAGTGAAAAGGGGCTTCCGGTGGTTATAACAAATCCTTCGGTGGTTCTCGGCGCGGGGGACATCTATCTTTCAAGCTCGGGATCGGTTCTGTGGTTCTGCAAGAAAAGGTTCCCTGGTTACATGGACGGCACTTTTAACGTTGTTGATGTTGAAGACGTTGCGAACGGACATCTGCTTGCCGAGAAGAACGGAAAGCCCGGAGAGCGCTACATACTCGCAAACGAGAACGTCAATGTGCAAGGTTATTTCGCTCTTCTGGAAGAGATAACCGGCATCTCTGCTCCCAAAATCAAGATTCCCTACGTATTCGCTTACACCACCGCGTTTCTCCTTGAGAGGGTTCTGGGACTCGGATTTCCGAATTATTCCACGCTAGACATCGATTCCATAAAGCTTTCAAGGCATAACTGGCACGCTGACAATTCAAAGGCCGTAAGCGAACTCGGATTCACTGTGACTCCGATCGAGCAGACTATACGCAAGACCGTTGAGTGGTTCAGGGAAAACGGCTATCTGAAGTAAGAAAGGGAGTAAAGTGGCGGGAAACAGTTTCGGAAGATTTTTCAGAATTACCACCTGGGGGGAATCCCACGGCCCAGCCATGGGAGTCGTGGTTGACGGCTGTCCCGCGGGACTCGAGATATCTCCCGAGGACATACAGTACGAACTTGACAGAAGGCGTCCGGGGCAGAGTAGGATCACGACCCAGAGAAAGGAAGCCGACGCGATCGAGATACTCTCGGGCGTTTTCGAGGGCAAGACCCTCGGAACCCCCATATCCATGATGGTCAGAAACACAGACGCCATATCGAAATCCTACGAGGATATAAAGGACATCTACCGCCCCGGCCACGCCGATTTCACCTACGACGAGAAGTACGGGCGCAGGGACCACCGGGGGGGAGGCCGTTCTTCCGCGCGGGAGACAGTCGGCAGGGTGGCGGCCGCCGCGATAGCGAAGAAAATCCTTAACTCCCACGGAGTGACTACCACCGGATTCGTAAAACAGGTGGGAGACATAGTTGCCGAGGACATTGATTTTGCCCGGATCGAGGAAAATCCCGTCCGCTGCCCCGACCCGCGGGCTGCGGAGAGAATGATCGATCTTATAGAGTCGGTCAGAAAAGAAGGAGATTCCGTCGGAGGAACGGTCGAGGTAGTGTCCCGGGGGCTTCCTTCGGGTCTCGGCGAGCCCGTGTTTAACAAGCTTGACGCGGATTTGGCCCGGTCCCTCATGAGCATAGGGGGAATAAGGGGTTTTGAAATGGGGATGGGTTTCGGGGTTGTCGAGAAAAAGGGCTCGCAGGTAAATGATCTTATGTACAAAAAGGAGGACGGGACCTTGGGTTTCAGGACGAACAACTCGGGCGGTCTTCTGGGCGGAATAACAAGCGGGGCGGATCTGGTCGTAAGAATCGCCATAAAACCCACTTCTTCCATATCCCAGGTGCAGGATACGGTGGATAAAGAGGGAGAAAAAACCCAGTTGCGGGTAAAGGGAAGACACGACCCGTGTCTTTGCCCGAGAGCTGTTCCGATAGCGGAGGCCATGGTCAATCTCGTTCTGGTCGATCACCTGCTGATCTCGAAACTGTCAACGATCTGATTTTGCAGCCATGTCGGAACTATTCAGAATTTACGTAGGAGAGGAAGAGATATACTCGGGCCACTTGGAGGATATCCCCGATTACTACCGCAGCAACCTAGTCGAGGCGATTTCCGAGTGGGGGGACTGTCTCAGCAAAAGCGGGTTCAGGGAACTTCTCTATTCCTCTTTACATTGGTATAACCTGAAGACATATTACTGCGGGGACTGCGAGAAGGAATCTGAAGAGGGAGGCGTATGCGGGGATTGCGACGGAGAGTTCTCGGAAGCTTTCGTTCACAAAAGGGATCCGGGCATAGACAAGATAATGATGTGCATCGGTCTGATAGACCGCGTGGAGATGGAGGTTCTTTAGTTCTTCGGGCTACAATGAAATTTCTCGTTAAAGGACATATATATCCAAAAGCCTGGGAGATCGCGAAAAGCGTCAAGAGGCTAAGGGAAGAGCGGAAAAAGGTTAACATAGGAAGCGGAACGGTCGGCTACACGGTGTACGAGGTCGATCTTCCTGAGCAGACCGTAAAAACGGGAAACTACCTTACTACTCCTCAGGGAATAAGGCTCTACCACAACTCGGGCGACTATTACGGGATCGGCTATCTGATCTCGGAAATAGACAATGATCCGCTTGTCTCAAAGCACTTCTCCTGATTTAAAATGCCGCCAATCGAAATAACACTTCTTTACTCATGCCTTCTGGCGATATTTCTTGTAATTCTGAGCATGAGAGTCATATATCTGAGGGGAAGTCCGTTTACCGATTTTCTGCGTAAGAAGGGCGACACAGTTTCACAGGAAACTCTTAACAGAGCTGTAAGGGGACATGGAAATTTAATCGAATACGCACCGGTGTTTCTGATTCTGATGCTTGTTGCGGAACTTAATCAACTGTCCTCAGCATACCTGCACTTTGCGGGTATAGCTTTTCTGATCGGCAGACTAATGCATGGGATTCTTTTCAGTTTCATGAAACAGAGAAGCATGTTCATGAGAGTTGGAGGGATGGTCCTGACGTTTCTGGGCTACGGTATCGTCGTGGCGATCAATCTGGGCCCCGTGTTTTAGCTGAATGGGCAAGGTAAGCGAATTACACAAGAAATGGAGCAGGGGTCCGGAGTATATGTCTGCGTATGACGAGCTTGGACCGGAATTTGAAATCGCACGCTTGTCTTGCTTATTGGGGCTCGCACTCAGGCAGGGCTGACTCAAGCACAATTAGCCAAGAGAATGCAAACAACACAGTCTGCTGTGGCCAGATTCGAGGGTGGAAGGATTCATCCTTCCATAAGTACACTAAAGAAGATTGCGCAGGCAACCGGTACACGGCTCAAAATCAGTTTTGAAGCAATCAAGTAAGAAACGCCTGTAACGATCTATACTGCGAATAAAGCGGAATAGTAACAACCGAAATGGTAAACAAGCTAAATTTGTCCTGTCGCTCCTGAGTAGAGTTTCCAGAGAGGAACGAGTCGCACTAACAAGTCTCGTGTTTCACGGATAAAAGGGACGGGGTTGTTTGCGACCTCGCCTGGTTCACATGTCTGCAAGGCGCAAAGATGCGGTCCTTCAAGGAAGCTCTCTGCTTTTGCAGGGTCAAGCGTCCGGTCAATTTCACCATATTTTTCGCACGCGACCAGATCGATGTCAGATCCAAGGCCAATGTCTTGCGCAAGGTTGACGACGGCCCGTGAATCGTTTTCAATTTCTCCGGCCATCGGGGCGTCGGGGGAGAGCAGCGGAGTGGGTACGTAAAGTCCCCGCCATACGCCTTCCGGCTGAAAACCCAGAAACAATTGAGCATCAAGTCTTTTGCGCCCTTCTCTGTAAAAAAGAGCGAGCATGTTGTCTTTGTAAGGACTTTGCCCCTTGGCAAAACGCATGTCCCGGTTTATCCGGGTAATCGTTTTATTAACGGCGGGGCGGATCTCACAGTCTTTGATCAATTCGCGGAGATCGGGACCTATGTCTGTAACAGCTTGGCGTAGCGGGCCAAGCAGGTTTTTCTCGTAGCGCTCGCGATTTTCCTCAAACCATGTCTTGTCGCGCGGACTGCCGAGATCCTTTAGAAAACGGAAAGTTTCTGAGGAGAAGCGCTTCATGGATGTGTTATCCGATTTCAGTCCGCTTGAATAGCGGACGTCACATAAGTAAGGGTGTCTATGCCGTTCCCAGCATTTCCGATACTTTGGCAACACCAGCTCCGCTCGTGAAGTCGTGTCCCAAGGATCCCAGAATGGATTCAAGGGCCGAGACAAACGCCACCATGTCGTTTCGGTCGACATCTCCTATGTGGGATACCCTGAAGATTTTTCCCTTGGCGTGGTCCTGTCCGCCCGCGACGGTCATACCGAATTTTGCCTGAAGCTCGGAGATGATCTTCCCCGCCCCTATCTCTTCAGGAGCTACTCCCACGGTAAGAGCCGGGCTCGCCGCGTCAGTGGTGAAAAGATCTATGTTGATCGCTTGTAGCGCCTCTCGGGTCGCAAGCGACATCAGTTCGCGTTTTCTGTAAATATTGTCCATTCCCTCTTCCATGAACCCTTCTATAACCTTGCCGAGGCCGATTATCAGAGTGACGGCGGGAGTCCATGGCGTCGTGTTTTTCTGGGCGCTTTTCTGGTAGTCGGCAAAGTTGAGATAGAACTTCGGGAGATCCGAGGTTTTGCTGAATTCCCAGGCTTTCTCGCTCATCGCCGCGAATGAAAGTCCCGGAGGAAGCATGAAAGCCTTCTGCGAGCCGCCAACTAGAACATCTATTCCCAGCTTGTCAAACGGGAGAGGAAACACCCCGACGGCGGTTATGCCGTCAACTATGAGCAGCACGTCGTCTCTTTTTGATGTAATTGCCGCGACTTGGTCGGTGGGATGCTTGACCCCTGTGGAGGTCTCGCTTGCCTGCATCAGAACAGCCCTTATCGAGGGGTCGCTATCGAGTTTTTCCTCTATCACTGCCGGGGAAACCGCCTCGCCCCAAGCAACCTCTATTTCATCCACCTCTAGTCCGTAGGCCCTCGCGATTTTCCCCCATCTCTCTCCGAACTTTCCGCCGTTTACCGTGATCACCTTGTCGCCCGCGCGAAGGGTGTTTACCACGGCTCCTTCCATTGCGCCGGTTCCCGAAGCCGCAAGTATGAAAACTTCGGTTTCTGTCTGAAAAATCTGTTTCAAACCTTCTCTTGCCTTCTCGAATACGGCTTCAAATTCCTTGGTTCTGTGATGGATGAGCGGTCTTGCCATCTCAACCATTATTTCGCTTGGGACCGCCACGGGGCCGGGGGTCAGCAGCAATCTTTTCATTTTGATTTATCTCCTGTAGTGCTAGGAATTGGATAAAAACCGATAAACTACCCTAACATTCCTACTATTTCAATTGTGTTGTCGGTGCTTGTCGGTGCTCCGTTTAGTAATGAGTCAATTTGATCAGCGCAGTAAACTTTGGGAAAGAATTGACAAAATATCTTAGCATCTAAAAGGGGATTGGGCATATGATTCCCATTTCCTTTATATTTCCATTATCCGAGGCACGAAAAGATCAAGAAACGATCAAAGATTGGTTTACAATACCCGCTGATTCTAGGGTGCTTACTGTAAACACCTGACTTAGTGAACTGGAACAACTCATGGCAATAATATACTCGGACGAGGAGATTAGATCGTTGGTTCAAGAACATAAGCCTTTGCCTGTTGATTGGCGTAAACAGTCTGGTCTGAGACCCAAACGAGGTCACGATGAGCAGCAACTGGAATTTGTTGGTAGCGCAAACAGCAAATTCCGTATTATTTTCAGACGGAGCCATATTAATCCACTTGATTTTTCGATCATTCTTGCTGTTCATGTCCCTCAATCAAATCAAGTTTTTCGCCTTCGTCGTTACAATGGTAGAAGCCACGAGCACACAAACCATATTGAAGATGTGACTTTCTACGATTTCCATATTCACTTTGCTACGGAGCGATATCAGGGGATTGGGGCACGGGAAGATGCCTATGCTCAACCGACCGATCGCTAGAGCGATCTCTACGGAGCTCTTAAATGTTTGGGAATTATGTATTTGACTTGACAAGACATAACACAGGATATAGAATTGTGCCTAATCCCCTGAAAGGGCGCAATTCATGGACTCTTGGAAGTTTGCTTGCACTGAAACCGCTATTTTCCTCTTCGGAGTTTGGGTAAGTTCTATGTTTCCAGATTTTTCCCATTGGATTTGGCCTGTTGTAGCCTTAATGCTTTTTCTTTTTGGAATGGGAAAGTTCGACACGCCTACAAATTGGATTTTCCGAAGAGAAAAAAAACCTGCTGATGACAATATCCATGCAGAATTAGTTGCTCTTGCGAGAAGAGTTCAGCGAGGCGAAGCTACTTTCGAGCAGGAAAAACGATATCATACAATTCTTGCACGGCATCCCCTTTATTGGCATGATAACCCTGAAGATTACGAGAAGATAATACAGAAAGCACGTTCATTGGCCAGATTTGCATAATTGTTGATATTGTTCAGTCGCTTTCTTCGTCTTCGTAAATAGTAATTTCTTCCCCTTCCGGTGGAACCCCCATCAGAACTCGGACTACATCGTCAAACTCCAACTGCGACATGTCGGGAATCTGTGGTTCGGTTTCTTTCTTGTCTGGCATTACTGGGCACCCCTAAGCTTTTCAGAATGGGTACAGTCTACCTGATTCCGAAGATTTTTCAACGTCATCTAATGTCTCTGCTCTCCCATTATCCCTAACTGTTCTCGGATTTTTCTTTCCTGTTCACTTAACCCTTGTTTCTCCTTCTTTTTCATTCCCAATTGCCTTCTGAACTCATCCCCGCTGTCGTCCATAGAGAGAAAAGAACCCATTTTGGAAGCAACGCTTCTTCTTGGTTTTCTTTCGGGCAACTCTATGCCATGCTTGATGGCTATTTTCCGTAATATCTCCAGTTCTTCCTCTTGTGCCTCGGCTCTTTTTGCTTCTTGGTGGCTTGAGGCTATCTTAAAGGCTGCATTAGTCGTAGTGTTGAAAACACCGAGCACAAGCATAAAAAACATAAAAACACCACCAATCAGAATCCATATCAGAAACAACATTCTTCAAACCTCCTTAGTCATTCGGGCAATGGCACTCGATTGCGTTCCCTGCTGTGTCCACGACCTTGGTTTCGCAGTTCACGGGGCAATCCTCCAAGTCGAACAGGTCGCAAGCTGCGACGAGCAGAAAAAGCAAAACGCACAACCCCCAAACAACTTTCATTTTCTCAAGCCCCCTAATCGGGTAAGACCCGGTAATCTCCGTACTCATTTATAATCACTTCATAGGAATATGTTGAGCGATTACATTTCACCTTGAATCCTGTTTTCCCCCACAGTTTTCGCACTATCGTTACACTGTTGCATGGATAGCCAGATGCGTGAATAGTGGCAACCAGTGTACCAACATAGCTGGATAAGCCTGAACCGATATACCCATCGGGTTCTATAGTTACGGTCTTTGCGTCCCAGGAAAAGAACACAACAGAGGCAACGAAAATGACGCTAAACAGCAGAACCTTCTTCATGAGTCACCTCCTGTTTTCTTCAGCAGTTCCTTCATCCTGTCGAAATCTGTTACCAGCCGGGGTTCTCCAGCGAAACAGTCCTTATCGTAAGAAACCATCGTATAAGCGGACTTCTCGCCTATTGACGCAAAGACATACATGTCCTTGGTTTTCGGGTCGCATCCGATAACTTCAACCTCGTCAAAGTCACCTGCATCCTTTAACTCTTTATAGGCTTCCTCAAGGGCGACCGTCATCGCCCGGCATGAAAGGTGACAGATTTCTTCTCCCCGTGCCTGATTGACGGCACAAGCCACCCCCATGACCCCAAACAGGGTCATAAAGACCAACAATGTTCTCATAGTAATCTCCTACGTGTTTGGGGTTAACAGAGGTGGCACGGGGTGCCTCGGCATAAATTGGTGCCGGGTCTTGTCGACACCAGATAGAATCTGAAGTTGCGTGTATTCCCCGAGACCGGGTCTTGTATTGGACGCAAACCCGGCGGAGCGGGTTCTATCCAGTGTCGACATTCTAACTATATCACACCGAGGAAGGGTAATCTATGAGAATTTCGTAATCTTGAGAAACGGGTATAATTCCCGCAAGCAAAATTAGGAGGTTGTTGTGACGGAAGACCTGCTTAAGGATGTAAAAGGGGATTTTGAAAACATAGAAGAGGTAGAAAAACACGACGAAAGAGGAAGCGATTTCTTGTTTGTTAAAGATGTACGCTTTAGAAAATCAAAAGACCCAGAAGGCAATACTTTGGTGATTTTTGAATTTCAAGGTCTTACGAAGCTTAGGGCCGTAAAAATATCTGCTGAAAATCTCAAACGACTTGAGAAGCAGATTCAGATTTATCGCAGTTGACGAAGATGTTTATATCCCAGCCGTTGACATTAAACCACAGTATAGAATCTCTGTAATTTCCGCTTGAAGAGAATCCTTCCTCCGCTATTTTGCCAGCCAAATCTCGAAGTTTGACTATCGTTTCCTCAAATTCCCTGATTAACGGCCTTTCATAATCCGAATGGCTATCGGCAGTTTTTTCTACAAGTTCCGGCAATGCTTCCATTTCCCATCTTACTACTGGGGAAATGGGTAAGTTGTCAAGAGATAAGTTCTTTGTAAGTCAGCCTTTTCCCCACAAGTCCGTTTATCGTGGCGTTTATCTGGTCCATGGTGTCCATGGGGCGGACATTGTTGCGGTTTGAAAACTCGTCAATGTACTTCTGAAGGTGCTTGACGCTCATCTTGTGGTAAATGCCGTAGTATCCACGCTTCAGTAATGCCCAAAAGCTTTCTACGCCGTTAGTGTGGGCTTCCCCTTTAACGTATTCTCCGACCGAGTGATGAACCGTTGCGTGTTCATATCCCTTTTCCTTCAGTCCCGAGTAGCTTTTGTAGTCATCGGTAAATATCACGCTTCCCTTTTCCACATGACTGAGGATGATCCAGTGAAGGGTTTGAGCATCAGTGCTTTCCACCCGCAGAGCTCTTACCTTTTTGCTTTCCCTATCCTTGATTCCCACAACCGGAGTTTTGCCTACAGCGCCACGTCCCTTTTTGAGCTTCTTTTTCTCGTGCTTGTTCTTTTCCAGTCCTCCGAGGTAAGCCTCGTCAACCTCTACGATCCTTCCGAAAAGACGGGAAGCGTTGTTGGCCCAGCCCTGGCGGATTCTGTGAGCAAGGAACCACGCTGACCTCTGCTGTATTCCGAGATCGTTTCCGAGCTTGGTACTGGATACACCCTTTAAGGAAGTGGACATAAGGTAGATAGCCATCAACCATTTCCGGTAGGAGAGGGGGCTTTCTTCCATTAAAGTTCCGGTCTTGGCACTGAAATACTTGCGGCAGGGCTTGCACCAGTAAGGCATTTCCTTGTGGCTTGCTTCCCTGGTTTCTTCGGAACCGCAACGAGGGCAGCTCCTTCCGTCCGCCCATCTCATTTTCTCAAAATGCTTCCTGGCTTTCTCTTCCGTGTTGAAGAGTTCCATAAAGTCATAAAAACTGATTCTTTCTCTTGCTGACTTGGGTTTCTGTCCCATTGAACTGACCTCCTTAACTGTGTAAAATTCTACACGATTTAAAAAGGTTTGTCAAGTCAAATACATAATTCCCAAATGTTTGATTGAGGATGTAAATCTTGAAGTTCCGCATGAACTGCAAGGCAATCTTTTTTAGGAGGTTGAACAGTGTCCATTGAAGCCATAGAGCGAGATTTTCGTGAGAAAATTTCGACCAAGATTCGTCTCGAGGCAGAAGGTGTGGAGCGCTTCCGCGTGTTTACCCCTTTTTTGTTCGAGGATGGAGATCATTTAGCAATCGTTCTCAAAAGAGAGGGAGCGCGATGGTTGCTCTCCGATGAGGCTCATACATATATGCACCTTACCTACGATATCAATGAACGGGATCTTCACAGTGGTACGCGCCAGAAAATAATCTCCAACACATTGTCTACATTCAAGGTGGAGGATCGCCATGGAGAGTTGGTGCTTGATGTGCCGGATCAGCGTTACGGTGACGCGTTATATTCTTTTATACAGGCGCTCCTGAAGATTTCTTACGTATCATATCTGTCGCGAGGCCGTATCCAGTCCACTTTCGCAGAGGATTTTCGAACATTCCTGAAAGAAGTTGTTCCGCGAGAGCGCATGAGTTTTGACTGGAGCGACAAAGAGCGTGATAACCTTGGGATTTACACGGTGGATTGCCGAATCAACAGCATGCCCCGACCGCTTTTTGTACATGCTCTTTCCAATGACGGTAAGACCCGCGATGCCACAATTGCGTTGCTTCAGTTTGAAAGATGGGGGATTCAGTTTCGTTCTCTGGCTGTTTTTGAGGATCAGGAGTCGATCAATCGAAAGGTACTGGCACGTTTCAGCGATGTATGCGAGAAGCAGTTCTCAAGCCTGACCGCGAACCGCGAGAGAATCACACGTTTTCTGGAGGAAAATATTTCCTCCATCTCCGGTTAGCGCTCAATATCCTCTCCGTCATTTTTTCTTGAATTAGCAGGCAGTTTCTATACTATTAAGCGGAAACAGGAGGGGACTCAGATGAAAGAAGAACTCAGCGCTCTGATGGAAAGTCTTGGGGAAAGAATCCAGAAAATGGGAGACTATCTTTGACCTGCCTTCCAAGACTGAAAGGCTCAGAGAGCTTGAAGAAATTACCGCGGGTCCCGGTTTCTGGGATAACTCCGAGCTAGCGCGCAGGACGCTTCAGGAACAGTCCGAAATCAAAGAGTCCGTTTCGGGATTCGAGAAGCTCCGTTCCGACATGGAGGACGCGGCGTGTCTTCTCGAACTTGCGGTCGGTGAAGACGATCAGGATTCGATTGAAGAGGCGGGCACCATGCTTGTGTCCTTAGAAGTCAGAGTCAACGAACTTGAGTTCGCGCGGATTCTTGGCGGTCCTGACGACGCTCGAAACGCCATAATATCGGTAAACGCCGGAGCGGGGGGAACTGAAGCCCAGGACTGGGCCGAGATGCTTCTCCGCATGTACCTTAGGTATATCGAGAGAAAGGGATTTTCCGCAGACCTGATTGAGACTCAGGACGGAGATGAGGCCGGGATAAAAAGCGCCACAATTCTTGCCCAGGGGAAATTTGCCTTCGGTTATCTAAAGGCGGAGACAGGGGTTCACAGACTGGTGAGGATATCTCCTTTTGACTCGAACAAAAGGAGGCACACTTCGTTTGCCTCTGTTTTCGTTTCTCCAGAGATAGATGATTCAATAGAGGTGAACATAGAGGAAAAGGATCTGCGGGTTGACACTTACCGCGCGAGCGGAGCGGGCGGACAGCACGTTAACAAGACGGATTCCGCGGTACGCATCACCCACCTGCCAACCGGGGTCGCGGTCAGCTGCCAGAACGAGAGATCGCAGCGCCAGAACAGGGAAAGCGCCATGAAGATACTCAAGGCGAGGCTTTACGAACTGCGCAGGATGGAGGAGAAACAGAAAGAAGAGGAGCTTAATTCCTCGAAAAAGGAAATCGGCTGGGGAAGCCAGATAAGATCGTATGTCATGCATCCCTATCGCATGGTGAAGGATCACCGCACCAGTTTCGAGTCCTCGGGAGTTGATGCGATACTTGACGGAGAGATAGATGATTTTATAGAATCGTATCTTCTGCATGATTCAACTGGAGACTCAAGGGAGGGACCGACTTGAAATTCGGTATAACGGGCAAGAAGGACAGCACGGAAGTCTATGAGATTGCCAGGCGCTTGTGCGGATGGCTTCATGAAAGAGACGTAGAGTTCTTTGTTGAGGAGAACCTCGGGCGGAGCATAGACGCCGAGAACTTGCTTGCGGAGTCAGACCTGGCTGCGACCGTCGACATAATAGTGGTGTTCGGGGGTGACGGTTCTTTTATCTGGGTTTCAAGAATGGCGCAGGGACACAATGTCTCGATACTGGGGTGCAATCTCGGCAGCCTCGGGTTTCTCACCGAGTTCACGGTGGATGAGTTTTTTCCGATGATGGAAAGAGTGCTTGCCGGAGATTACGAGATTGAGAAAAGGGACATGATATCGTGCTGCGTAGACAGAAAGGACGGAGAGCGGGAAGAATTCACGGTACTGAACGACGTAGTTATAAACAACGGTCCAATTTCCAAGGTTGTGGATCTCTCCATATATATAAACGAAAAATACGTTACGACCTTTAAGGCTGACGGAATTATCTTTGCGACCCCTACCGGCTCAACCGCCTACTCTCTTTCTGCGGGCGGGCCGATAATTTATCCGACGCTGCCCGTGATAACCGTCACTCCAATATGTCCGCATATCCTTACCAACAGGCCTATAGTGGTTCCCTACACGAAAAAGATAAGGACAAGGGTGCTTACCGACATACAGAACACTTACCTTACGCTTGATGGGCAGGTGGGAGTACCTCTTTATCTCGGCGACGAAGTTGTTCTTGAAGGTTCGGAGAGTTACGTGAATATCATAAAATCTCCTTTTAGGGATTATTTCAACATTCTTAAGACAAAGCTTATGTGGAGCGGGAGATATGAAAATTCCGAGTGAGGAGAGGTTGATTCATGACTGGGTAATAGGGCAGGTGGAGCAGAAGTACTCCTCGCTTTATAACGAGATACGTACCAACCCAGGCGAAGAGCAACTCTTTGAGTTCGAGGGTTTTTTCCCCGACGTGATTCTCGGTTCATACGGGCAGGTCGTGCAGATTATTGAGGTTGAGACCGAAGCCACTATCGACGAAAAAAGAAGCGAGTACTGGAAAACCCTCTCGGAGCTTTCGGTTCAGCTCATTCTGCTTGTTCCCGCAAAGTCAAAGACTCATGCTACAGACCTTTGCTGGAAATGCGGACTTGCCGGCAAAGTGAAAATAGGAACATTCGAGGTCTCAATCAGGATATAGATGTTCCCCGAGCGTTTATACCATGAACTGTCCTTCCCGAAGATCTTTTCTGCCCCGCTTGAATTCAGGAGCGTCCATTTTTCTTCCGCCCTCAATCTGAAGAGAGAGTATCTGCAAGATCCCATTACCCGTTGCGACGTCCAGGCTTTCTCCCCTGAGCGATACTATTTCTCCGGGTCTTCCTTCCCCCGGGCCCGAAAGTGCCCTTAATATCTTGAGGTTTTCCCCCCCGAGCGTGGTGTGGGCGGACGGCCACGGAGTCATCGCCCTTACCAGGTTTTTTATCTCCTCTGCGTTTCGGCTCCAGTCCACCCGGCCGTCTTTTCTCGAGAGAAGAGGCGCGTAGGTTACCAAGGCCGAGTCCTGCTTTACGGGAGATATTTCATTTTTTGCGATGCGGTCGATCGTTTGCAAAAGAAGCTGTGCTCCCTCAAGCGAAAGTCTTTTCGAAAGTTCTTCGGCGGTTTCCTCATCTCCTATCCGTACTTCCCTTTGAGCGAGAATGTCTCCCGTGTCCATTTCCTCGTCAATCTGCATGATCGTAACTCCCGTTTTTTTCTCTCCTTTTGCTATGGCCCAGTTAATCGGGGCTGCTCCCCTGTAACTGGGAAGCAGCGATGCGTGAACGTTTACACAGCCAAAGGGGGGCGCGTCAAGCATGGCGGTGGGGAGCATCTTTCCGTAGGCCGCGACCGCTATGAGATCGGGTGAAAGGGCCTTCAGTGTCTCTTGGAACTCGGGTGTTTTTAAGTCCTGGGGCTGAAAAACGGGCACTCCTCGCTCCGCGGCAACTTTTTTTGTTTCCGGCCATACGGGTTTTCGGCTCCTCCCCCTTGGCCTGTCCGGCCTTGAGAGGAGCGCGATTACCTCGTGGGGAGAATCGCAAAGTGCCTCGAGCGATGGTACGGCGAATCCTGGTGTTCCGGCGAAGAGAACTCTCATTACGGTTTTTTCGGTGCACACTGTGCACATTTTTTAGGCATGGTTTGCAGTCTCTAAGTCTACTTGAAAATCCCGGACCGTTGAGGATTTATTTTTTTCTAATTATTTCAAAGAGTTAGAACGAACACTCTCTGTCCTCTGTTTTTATGGCCCCTTAATTGCAAAAGGTATTGAGAAGAAAATTGTCCAAACATGGAGGAGTTGGTTATGAATATCGCAGATTTTTTAAGAAAACCCTTCGGATGCAGCCGCGTGCTGTTTCTTTCGGTTTTTGCTTTTGTTGTTCTGGGGGGCTATTCAGCTTTTGCGTCAGAAGGTGCGGCCCATTCTGTTTTCGTGGCGAACAACGTGTGGATGCTGCTTGCGACTTTTCTTGTCTTTATAATGCATCTCGGATTTGCCAGTCTCGAGACCGGACTTACCAGATCGAAGAACACGGTAAACATACTGTTTAAAAACACATTTATCATCTCGGCGGGCATTCTCACTTACGCCCTTATGGGTTTTAACCTTATGTACCCAGGAGATTTCATAGGTGGTGGCATCTTCGGGTTTGCCGGTTTCGGTATTTCAGCACCGGCCGGGGCTGAAGGGCTTATAGAGTATGCGGACGGCGGCTACACCTACTACACCGATTTCATATTCCAGGCAATGTTTGCCGCGACAGCGGCCACGATTGTCTCCGGAGCTGTTGCCGAACGTATAAAGCTTTCGAGCTTTCTTATTTTCGCAACCATATTCGTCGCCATAGTGTATCCCATAGCTGGATCCTGGAAGTGGGGCGGCGGATGGCTTGATCAGATGGGTTTTTACGATTTCGCCGGTTCCACGCTCGTTCACAGCGTAGGAGGATGGGGAGGACTTGTCGGAGCCTATCTTCTTGGCCCGCGCATAGGGAAATATCTCGCCTCGGGAGCAATGAGGCCGATTCCGGGTCACTCTCTTCCGCTTCTTGCAGTCGGTGTGTTTCTGCTCTGGATGGGATGGTTCGGTTTTAACGGCGGTTCGGTGCTGAGCGCGGATCCGGAACTGATTTCACTGGTCATAGTCACGACTTCGCTTGCGGCTGCCGCAGGTGCTTTAGGAGCGGCCTTCACGTCTTGGGGAACTTTCAAGTACCCTGACCTCTCCATGGCTCTAAACGGTGTGCTTGCGGGTCTTGTGGGAATCACGGCCGGGGCCGATGTGGTCTCTCCGGGAGAGGCGGTCATCATAGGGCTTGTGGCCGGAGTGATAGTGGTTTTCGCGGTCAGTTTCTTCGACAAGATAAGGATAGACGATCCGGTGGGAGCGATTTCCGTTCACTTGGTCTGCGGTATATGGGGAACGCTTGCCGTGGGAATTTTCGGAGGACCCGATTTCAGCTTTATGGTTCAGCTTATCGGGGTTCTGGCATACGGTGTCTTCACGGTCGTCTGCGCCTTCATCATCTTCTACGCCATAAAGATGTCTATTGGCATAAGAGTGAGCGAGGAAGAGGAAAGAAGAGGACTGGATATAACCGAGCACGGAATGGAATCCTATCCGGATTTTCAGGCCGCAACGCAGGTTTGATAGCGTGAGAACAGGGAAAAAAGAAAATAATAACTCTTATTTAGGAGGAGAAAAATGAGAAGTACAGTTTCTAAACTTTCATTGATGATGATTGCGGCGGCTTTGCTGCTCGGGATCCAGTTCGGGGCCCCGAGGGCAAAGGCCCTCGACCTCGGAAATCTTGAGTCGGTTGGACTCGGCTTTTCACTTGACACGACTTACCAGTATGTTTCGAACGGAGAAGTCGGGGAGGGTATCGCTGAGAGGGGTCTTTATCCCGAACACAACGATTTTTCGATAGACGCCTTCACTCTTTCGCTTGAAAAGGTTCCGACCATCGGCGATGGAGCAATGGATCAGGTGGGTTTCAGGGCGGATGTTCTTTTCGGCGAACAGGCTGAACGTCTCGGCTTCGGTTTTAACACCGACGGCGACGGCGCGGTGAGCCCTTATCAGGCTTACATAAACGTGCTTGTTCCGTCAGGCACAGGCGGTCTTAACATCTACGCCGGTCAGTTCACCACGCTTGCGGGCTGGGAACTTATAGAGGCCAAGGACAACGCCAACATAACGAGGTCCCTGCTTTTTTACAGGATTCCGTTTGCGCACAGCGGCGTTCGGGCCACCTTCAGTGCCGGATCGCTTGATTTCGCTCTCGGCTTAAGCAACGACTGGGACGCGGTTGATGACGTGAATGATGGCAAGACGTTTGAAAGCCAGATCGCGCTTAATTTCGCGAACGACGGCTGGCTAGGCGTTACCGGGTACTTCGGCAATACTCAGACTCCAGACGGAGAGGAAAGTAACAGGACTCTCGTTACGGTCGTTGGAAGCATGACCCTTATGGAGAAGCTAACCTTGATAGCTGATTTTGAGTATACGTCGTATGACGCCGGGGGAGACCGCTGGGGATTTGCGGGTTACGCGATAGTAAGTCTTGCGGATTCCGTGTCACTTGCTCTCAGGGGTGAATATGTTGATGATGAGGAAATAAGGGAGTTCGATGACGACGGAATGTTCACAGGTCTAGCTGGCCTCAAGCTCTACGAGTTTACCTCGACTCTCATACTGACTCCTTTCGAGTCCGTGGGGAATTTCGAGACGAGGCTTGAGTACAGGTATGACATGGCGGACGGCGACGACGCTTATTTTGCCGGCGAAGATAATCAGCACGGATTCGCCGTACAGCTTCTTTACTGGCTTGACATATAGATAGATAAAGGAAACCAAACACAACGCAGAAGAAAAAAAACCATCTCTCCATACCTCTTTTCTCTGTGTTCGAGGGGGCTTCGGTTCTTTAGAAAAGGGCCGGGGCCCCTTTGTTTATGAACGGGGAAACTTCGTTCCTTGAAACAAAATATTTTCTTCGGGTAGAATTAAAGCCCGTTTGTTCCTGCCCGGATAGCTCAGTTGGTAGAGCAGAGGACTGAAAATCCTCGTGTCGGTGGTTCGATTCCGCCTCCGGGCACACAATTTCTGCAGTGTTTTCGCGGGGAGAACGGAATTTTCGCATCTCTGCGCCTAAGCGAGGAAGTTTATGCTGAAGCCCCTTAATCAAACAGTTGGCGTGCTAGTCACTGTCGCGGCCCTTGCCGCTTGTGCTTTTATCCTTTCATGTTCTTCCGAGGCACAGACAAACCCGTGTCCAGACGGTACCGAGTCTTATACCGAATATAGACTTTTTTTCGGGCGTGGGAATGCGGATAACCGACAAGTGGTTAGTGATCAGCAGTGGGACGAGTTTGTCGAAGACACCATAACCGTTGAGTTTCCTGAAGGTCTTACCATTCTGGATGCCTATGGACAGTACACCAATTCCGACGGAATACTTATAGAAGAGGACACTAAGATCCTTATAATCCTTGTCCCGCCAAATGCCAATTCTGCTCCCGGAATAAACAGGATTATTGAGGGGTACAAAAGCAGGTTTGCTCAGCAGGGGGTTTTGCGCCAGATAATAAACACCTGTGCGTCGTTCTGACTCTGTCTTATCGTCTGGGTTTTGTTGCCGCCCTCTGGAGCTTTTGTTCCCGTAGGTCTCCTTTTATTAGAAAAAGCCATCCGTGTTTAGAACAATTTGAAAAAAGGAAGGAATTTGCTATTATTGATGGCAAATATATAAGGAGTTGTTCTATGCCCGCAAACCTGCATGTTCGAAATGTTGACGATGATCTTATAATTCGTCTCAAACGTCGCGCGGCCCGCCACGGACGTTCTGCGGAGGCTGAACACCGGGAAATCTTACGCCAGGCGCTTTCCGCCGAAGCTGAACCCGCGTTTGAGGAGATTGCGGCAAAGCTCCGCCAGATGACTGGAGGCCGCAAGCATACTCCGGCAGAATATCTTTTGCGCGAAGGGCGTAACAAACGGTGAACAGTTACGTTATTGATGCTAGTGTCGCGGTCAAGTGGATTGTGGAGGAGGAAGGGACTGCCGAAGCTCTGACTGTTCTGGGAAATGCCCAATTATCTGCGCCCGACCTTTTAATCGCGGAATGTGCCAACATCCTATGGAAAAAAGTCCGGCTTGATGAATTCTCCAAGGACGAAGCTATGGTCGGAGCGCAGTTTCTTGAACAGGCGGAAGTTGAACTTCTTCCGACCCGGCACTTGCTTGGTTCCGCTACTGCTCTTGCGGTTGAGCTTGATCATCCCGCATACGACTGTCTTTATCTGGCGACAGCACTGGAGAGAAACTGCCAATTTGTAACCGCGGACAAACATTTTAAGCGCAAAGTCTCGGAGCATCCGTCAGAACGATTTTCAGACGTGATATTATCTCTTTCTGAGGCCGCGGTGGCCCTTGCTGAAGACTGAGTTATGCATGCGTCTGGGACAGCAGAGGCCATAGATCAAAGACCCCTATCCACTCCCCTCGTTTTTAAACCGTGGTCTTAAGATGTGTCAGACTGGATTGTTTTGTTGTGTACCTTAAGTTAAACTTGGCACACAGGACTATTTTATTCTCGGAGGGTTTTGAATGAAGTTTGGAGACTATCTAAAGGGGATAAGGAAAAGAAGAAAGATTACCCAGGAAAACCTCGCTCGATCTCTTGAGGTCTCGAGCGTGTACATACATCAGCTTGAAACCGGAAAGGTTGATGCGCCCTCTTTTGACCGCTGCCAGCAGATATCTTCAATTCTGGGGGTGAAGGTTGAGGAAATCTGGAGCGTCTCAAGGACGGAAAGACTCAAAAGATTCATCGAAAAAGAGGCCATATCAGAACAGGAGCTCGAGGTTCTCACAAAGGAGGAGAAGATGCTCCTTAAGCTTTACAGAAATCTAGACGGGGAAATAAAAAAGGATTTTGCCGGAATGGTATTCATGCTTCTCCGACATTCACAGGACAAGAATCTACGCAAGATACTTGAAGAGTTTGTAAAATGCGCCTGAACCAGAAATTTGGACTGCTGTTCAAAATATCAATGGTTGAGCTGGGCATCATAGCCCTTATAGGTGTGGTGTTCTATTTTCAGTTTGATAACGCGAAAAAAGACTTTGTCACCAGAACCAAAGCCATAGCCGAGACTATAGGAGACCAGGCGACCAGTTTCTATCGGGATCACGGAGAGGGGTCTACAAGCGACGAGTTTTATCTTTTTCTTGACCAGAGGCTGGGCAGAGAGAAGCTGTTTAACACTTTCGGGGTCTCTCCCAAATTTTTCAGCGTTACTTTTATGAAACAGCCGGAAGACGAAATGGCTTCCGGACACTTTCTGGAGAACACTTATCCGCCCGAGGGATACTCGGTTGAAAGATACGCAGGAAAGATTTCCGTTTCCGTTCCGTTTCTCTCCCCGCAGGTCAATGGGCCGCTCGGCATAGTCAAGATCGATTCCGACACGAAAACATTGATGAAAAAGGTTTTCGCCGACAACTTTCTGCTCTACGTAGCTATTTTAGTGGTGCTAAACAATCAGGCCTTTATTCTTCATCTGTTCTTAAGAAGGAGAAAGGAGGAGATCCCCTTCAGCGAGGGTTATCTCAGGGAACACTCCATAAGCGCGCTTAAGCTGATGCACAAGGTGCTTGGAGACATAATAGAAGATCACGCTTCTGAAGATAAAAAGACTGCGGAAAAGAAAACTGCGGATCCAGCGAACGTAATTTCGATTTTAAACGTGGGCACTAAACCGGAAAAATGAAAAAGAGCTTCCTGATTACGTCATTATTTGTCCTCGCGGCCTTTGTTCTTGCGGCCTGCACCGCGGAGGAATCCGCCGTTGAACTCGACGGGCCGGTTCTCCAGACCGAGAATTTTGACGGAAGCGTGGATTTTAACGGCGCCGTGGTGAACACGGCGAATTTCCCGGTACAGTCAGTTTACGTCGTCATATTCGTAAAGGATTCGGATGGAGATGCCCTTGCCGCGACCTCCGCGCTTGTTGAGGAAGGGGAAAGACTTGATCCGACGGAAAGCTTTTTCTTCACAGCCAGTTTCGATAGCCTTCCCCCGGAAGCCCATTCAAGGGAAGTGCAAATTTACTACGATCTTGTGGAAGAGTAGTTTTCAATCCCCGGTTCGTTGATTTCTCCTTTTAAAAAATTGGCTTTCGGTAAACTTCGTCGCCCAGATTCCCTTCTTGAGGGGAAAGATGCCATGGTTGGGATAGATATAGGTTCAAGTTCCGTCAAGATTGTGGAACTTTCCTACGGGGGTGGGAACTACCGGCTTGAGAATATGGGAGAGGCTATGTTTCCCAGAGATGCAATAGTCCGCAAGTCAATTTCAAGGGGCGACATAGTTTCAGGGGTTGTATCAAGTCTCGTTTCCAGACTCGGCGTGAGAACGAAAAAGGCGGTTATAGGAGTTTCCGGCGAAGCCGTTGCTTTAAAAGTCGTAAATGTTCCCAGAATTTTTCTCGGAGAGGACATGGAAAAACTTGTTCCGGACCTCGTGAGAACCACTCTTCGCAAAGAGGTTAAGGGGGTTAATTACAGCTACACTCCGCTTTTCCGCCGCAACGGGGAATCCGAGGAGACCCAGGTGCTGGTTGCGGCCGTTTCGAAAAAAACGGCGCGGGAGTATAAAAATTCGCTTTTCTCGGCGGGACTCCGCGCCCAGATAATTGATGTTGACGCCATGGCCCTTTCAAACTCCTATACAGCTTTTTGCCGAGGTCGCGGAGAGAATGTGGCGCTTGTGAATATCGGAGCTTCAGGGACTAACTTGAGCGTTTTGGATGGTACAGTGCCTTTTTTACTGAAGGATATTTCGCTTGGGGGACAATGGATTACGCTTCGTTTGATGGAGGAATTCAAAATCACTTACGAGGAGGCGGAGAGAATAAAGTTCAGCCTTAAAGGTTATGGAAGATATGACGAGATAGAAAGTGTTTTCACTGATTTCGTTGCTCGTGCCACCGATGAGATAAAGACGGTTCTTGATGAAGCAGGAGACGTAATCGACCGGATAATTCTTTCCGGGGGATCTTCAAGAATAGCAACTCTCGCCGGTGCACTTGGAGAGGCCACCGGGGTTCAGGTCGAGATTTCGAATCCTTTTCGGAATATCACCGTTTCGGATTCGCGTTTTGATCCTGAATACATTGAACATCTGGCCCCGAAGATGACGGTTGCGGCGGGACTTGCGCTGAGGGGTTTGTGAATAGAAGAAAAAACTGGTAAGAAATTCCGCATACCGGATTAGTTTCTTGAAGGTATAAGGTGGACTATCAGAGAAACCGCAAGCGCGACCGCGCCGACTACCGAGAGAACCTTAAAGTAAAAAGACCAGTCGAGTGAGAATTTGAGGGAAATTCCGAAACCTACTATAAAAAGGACAAGGGCGGTTATGAGAATCCCTCCGAGAATGTTTGTTCTAAGCATGAAAAAACTCCAGAAAGCAGAATTAATAAGAAACGGCACTATTGTATACAAGACCTCGTAAATTTCAATCCTTAAAACAGGGAAGTTCCTGCGGCTGAGAAGCCGGGTTTATATCATGTCAAGCAAAAGGGAATCGCGGATTCTGAAACTGCTCAGCGAAGACAAGGGGAAAAGCCTCTCCGAGGGCAATATCCTCAGGGGGCTTGATATGCCCGAGAGAAAAAGAGAGAAACTCCGGGCTACGCTGAAGAGTATGGCCCTCGAGGGGAAGCTTAAAAGAACTTCCAAGGGTCTCTACCGTCTTCGAAAACATCGGAAAAAGGGTGTTGCCAAAAACAGTCGGCATCTGGATTTCCCCGTATCTCTTCTTAACGGGAACCGCAGGAAAATCGTTCCAGCCGGCATCTCAAACGGTAGCACCCTGAGGGCTCTGGCCGACTTGAGAGAAAACACGGGGGGATTTGTTGCCTGTCCCAGAAAAGCGGAACTCTTCGAGTATGAGATTGAAACCGGAGGGTGGAAAAAGAATTTTTCCGGCGGGGAACTCGTAGTCATAGAGATTAAGCCCGGGAAACAGTCTGCAAGAGTGACCGAGCGCCTAGGGATATCCGGAGAAATCGAAACTGAAAAAAGGGGGATTATCTCCGAGTATGGTCTCGCGAAGGGTTTTTCGCGCAACGTGATAAAAGAAGTCGCGGGTCTGAGCGCGGAGTTATCAAACGGGAACCTTTCTTCGAGAGTGAATCTTGAAAAAGAGACTATTTTCACCATAGACGGGGATGACGCGAAGGATTTTGACGATGCGGTAGGCATAACAAAAATCCGCAGGGGGTACAGACTCCGGGTAAGTATAGCGGACGTTTCTCATTACGTGGCTTGCGGAAGCGCGTGTGACGAGGAGGCCGCCCGCAGGGCCACCAGCACCTACCTTTCAGACAGGGTGATTCCTATGCTTCCCAAGAGACTTTCAAACGATCTCTGCAGCCTGCGCCCCGGAAGAAGACGGCTTACCAAGACGGTCGAGATGGATTTCGATTTTTCGGGAAAGCTCAGGGATTCTAGGATATACAACAGCGTGATAAAAAGCTGCGCGAGGCTTACGTACTCCGAAGCCGCGGCCGTTTTGGAGGGAAGCGGCACTGCTTCATCCCCCCGCGGCAAAAACATCGTTTCTTCCCTGCTTCTGATGAAAGAGCTTTACCGCAAGCTCAGGGAGCTTAGGATCGGCAAAGGCGGTCTTGACTTTGATTTTCCCGAGGCCGTGCTGCTTCGCGATTCCAAGGGAGAAGTAAGCGACGTCGACAGGCTTAAACGGAATGTCGCCCACGAGATAATAGAAGAGTTCATGATCATGGCCAACTCCGTCGTCGCGGAGTTTGTTTTCAGAAACGGTTTCGAATCGATTTACAGGATTCACGAACCCCCGGACCCGGATTCCATAGAGCAACTGCGCGAAAGCCTTCTCAAAACAGGTATCAAGGCAAACTTCGGAGGCCGGGTCAGGCAGCAGGACATCCAGGCGGTGATGAAAGCTGCTTCGGGAAGAAAGGACCGGGAGCAGATAAATTTTATGATTCTGCGTGCGCTCAAAAAAGCCGTTTACTCAACAAAGCATGTTCCCCACTTCGGTCTCGCTATAGACGATTACACCCACTTCACTTCCCCCATAAGAAGGTATCCTGACCTTGTTGTTCACAGAATTATCGACGAAATACTGCAGAAAAGAACCCCTTCGTACGACTCCGCCCGTCTCAAGCGGATAGCCGAACGCTGCTCGATTCTGGAGAAAACGGCCGAGGATGCGGAGCGCCAGTTTATGAACCTTGAGACGGCGAATTTCATGAAAAGCCGAATCGGTGACATATTCCACGGGAAAGTGCTGAGCATACATTCCTTCGGGATTTTCATAGAAATAGAAGAGCACTTCGTCGAGGGGCTTATCCCCGAGCGCTTTTACAAGATCAGGGGCAGAAAAAGAAAGTGGTTCGAACTCGGGGAGGAAGTTCGCGTGGAGCTTGTATCAGCGGACATGGAGAGAAGAAGGCTTACTTTCAATCTGGCATCCTGACCGTCTTTTTCAGTTAACGGTATCCGGCAAGCGGTAGCTTGTGCTTCGTCCGCCGCCGGGGTTCTGAATAAAAATGCCGCGTGACTTTAAGTGCTGAATGTCCCGTAATGCCGTATCTGTGGAGCACTTGGCCAGTTTTGCATATTTTGAGGTGTTCATGTGTCCCTTAAAATCATCCTCGAGCATACGGTTAATAATCAGACGCTGACGCTTGTTGACAGGCTGCCGATTAATCTTTTCCCATAACTGCGATTTAAACAAGACGGTGCTCAGCGTATCTTCAGCGCTGGCAATTGCGCGACCAAGGCAATCCAGAAACCATTCAAGCCAACCCGTTACCTCCGGCGTGCCGCGTTGCTGGTTTTCCAACTGGTCATAATAATCCTTGCGCTCAGATTCAAATTGCGATGAAAGGCTGTAAAAGCGGTCTACCATGCCGTCAGCGCGCGCCAGGGCCATATCGGCAATCGCCCTTGCAATACGTCCATTACCGTCTTCAAATGGATGAATCGTCACAAACCACAGATGGGCAATACCGGCTCTGAGCACGGGGTCAGTATCATCTTTGCTCTCAAACCATACCAGAAACCTCGTCATCTCACGTTCAAGGTGCTCTGCGTTCGGAGCCTCGAAATGAACTTTTTCACGTCCTGCAGGACCTGAAACCACTTGCATGGGATCGGATTCGACGGAGCGCCAGCCGCCGACTGTGATGCGACGCATGCCGCTGCGACTTGTTGGAAACAGTGCCGCATGCCAGTCAAACAATCTGTCTTTTGTTAAGGGCCTGGCAGATTGCTGGGTCGCATCCAGCATCATTTCAACAATACCCTCAACATCTTGGTTCACTGACGTAATGCCGGCGATATCAATGCCTAGTCGGCGAGCGATTGATGAGCGAACCTCTTGCGGGTTCAGATTTTCTCCCTCGATGGCTGATGATTTAACAACATCGCTTGTCAGTGTTCCGAGACTTGCTTCTTGCTTGAGTTCGAAACCTAATCCTTCCATTCTGCCTAACAGACGACCCTGACGGTGTCGAATATCTGCAAGCTTGGAAGCGAGTTTTTTGAGATTCCAAGTGAAGTCCGGCCAGTTATGATGCTCATGTATCCACATATCATTCACCGCGTTGTTTGCAGTGATTGTATCTTGTATTAATCACGCAAGCAAGAAAATCGCCGCAAAATATACGGTGAATAAATGTGCTATTCACCGCATAACAGCATGGATGGCTTTTTTCGGTTCTTCGTATATATGACGATTACCTAAGCTTGGATTAGGCGTATATGTTTCGATACGGTTTGCTTTTTCCAAGAATAAGGTTCGGCCGGCAATACTTGGCTTCCGACGGAGTTTGCTGTCTCTGGATAGAATAACTCGGGGTGAGCTGATGGCGGAGGGAGTGGGATTCGAACCCACGAGGGCCAAAAAGACCCCACTGGTTTTCGAGACCAGCGCCTTAAACCGCTCGGCCATCCCTCCTCCGACACGCAAAACAGGCTACCGAAGCCCGAGGGGCAAGGCAACATCTCCCGGAAAGTTTTGTTATTAACGCCTCTGTGTAAACTTAAGCGGATATGATTGAAAGCTACTTTACCCCTGAGGCTGCAGAGTTCATCAGGGAGGCAATAACTGAGGCCTATGGAAACGAGGTCTTTTTAGTCGGCAGGGTAAATGAAAATTCTCTGGTCTGCGATATAAAAGTCCTTGCGCGCGGCAACCGCCAGGCGGTTCCGGCCATCCTTGACGCGGCGAAAACGGGGAACGTGGTTGTGCATAATCATCCCTCGGGCAACCTCGAACCTTCACCCCAGGACGTGGCAGTCGCTTCGGCTTTCGGAAACAAGGGCGTCGGTTTCTACATAGTGGACAGCGAGGTCGAGAAGGTGTACGTAGTTGTTGAGCCTTTTGTTCCGGGGGAGAAGGTACGTGTTGACAATGAATCCGCGAGGGAATATCTTCTGCCCGCAGGTCCCGTGGCCCGCGTCCTGGGAGAGAAATACGAGCACAGGGAGGAGCAGCTGGAAGTCCTCTCAAACGTAATTGACGCATTCAACGAGGAACACCTCTCAATGATAGAGGCCGGCACGGGCACCGGAAAAACTCTTTCCTACCTCATCCCTTCCATTCTCTGGTCAATTGGCAACAGTGAGAGGGTTCTGGTCTCAACAAACACCATCAATCTTCAGGAACAGCTGATAAACAAGGATCTTCCCCTTCTTCGGGATCTTTTCCCGAGGAAATTTGATTACGCTCTCGTTAAGGGAATGAGAAACTACTTCTGTCTTCTCCGCGGCGAAGCCGTCGGGCAGGATCTTTTCGATTTTATAGACGACGGGGAAAGAGGTTCCATGAAGGATATTCTTGAGTGGGCCAGGACCACCTCGGACGGCTCACTTTCCGATCTTGCGCTCACGCCCCCTGACGATGTGTGGGACAGGGTGTCTGCGGAAAGCGAAAGCTGCCCGGGGACCAAGTGCCCCCACTATTCGAGCTGCTTTTTCTTCAAGTCGCGGAGGGATCTCTCGAGGGCCTCGGTGCTGGTTGCCAACCACCACATGCTTTTCTCCGATATTGCTATAAAAGGGACTGCGGGACCCGATTCGGATTTCGGGATAATTCCCCGCTACGCGAAGGTCGTTTTCGACGAGGCGCACAATATCGCCGAGGCGGCCACTTCGCACTTCAGTCTGAAACTTAGCAAGCACGGAATTGCGAAGACGCTTTCAAAGCTTCGTTCCCGGAAAAACAGGGACAAGGGGCTTGTATCCTACATCTCGCACCTCGCGCAGAAAGAAAAGGATTCCGCCCTCAGGGAGGTTTTCGAGCGCTCGGCCGGCGGGCTTGCGAGGGCCGTTGAGCGCATAGAGACGGTAAGCGAAGAGGTCTTTAATTCGCTTTACGGTTTTGGGGCGGATCTCTCGGGCGAAACGTCGATAAGCCTGAGGCTCACAGAAGAGGTTATGCGGCACGAGAAGTGGCCTGCCGTTGAGGAGCGGTTCGGGGCGCTTGAGAAAACTCTCTTTTCGCTTGAAAACGAGATTGCCCATCTGCTCGGAGTAGTCGAGGGATCACCTCACGCGGATTCCCACATAAAACTCACCGCTGAGCTTGGAGGCATCGCTAAGAGGTCCCTTGCTTTCCGCGAAGCCATAGGAAGGTTTTTTGGCGAGCAGGACGAGAGCTATATAAGATGGTTTGAAGGGAACCGCAGAAGGGCGGCGATTTTCTGCTCCATCAACCTCTCCCCGCTTGATGTATCCAAGGAGCTTTCGGAAAAGCTCTACTCGAAAACCAAAACCGTCGTTATGACTTCCGCGTCGCTTGCCGTGGATAAGAATTTCGATTTCCAGAGGAAAAACATCGGGCTTTCGGATAATGAAAGATTCAGGGGGCTTATTGTTGATTCACCGTTTGATTTCCGAACGCAGTCCCTGCTGCTGGTCCCGTCGGATATGCCCGAGCCCGGGCGCGAGGACTACGAAGATTCCCTCGCGCGGATACTCTCGGACTCGATCTCCGTAACGAACGGAAACGCCCTCGTGCTTTTCACCTCTTATTCCTCGCTTAACAGGGTTTATGAAAAGACGGGGAAAATTCTTGAGACCATCGGGGCCGTCCCGGTCAGTCTTTTCAGGCAGGGGGAAATGCCCAGGGGTCTGCTGCTTGAAAAATTCAAAACGCTTGGGAACTCGGTGCTTTTCGCGACCGACAGCTTCTGGGAAGGAGTAGACATTCCCGGGGACTCCCTGAAGATGGTCGTTATATGCAGACTTCCCTTCAAGGTTCCCACGGATCCGGTTACGGAGGCGAAAATCGAGTACATGGAAAAACAGGATATGGATTCGTTTCGCGAATACATACTTCCCCACGCGGTACTCAGGTTCAAGCAGGGCTTCGGAAGACTCATACGCACCAAGACGGACCGCGGTGTTGTTATGGTTCTTGACAGGCGCATCGTGTCGAAGTACTACGGGAAATTCTTTATCAACTCCGTTGCGGGGAGCGGCTTCTTCTGCGCGAAGACGGAACAGGTACTCGGACGGATGCGGGATTTTTTCTCTGAGGAGCGAGAGCACTGAATTTCTTAGATGCGTAGAGCGAAAAACGGCGAAAAGCAGCGGCTGGAGAATGTTTTCAGAAAACTAGGCAGATCCCGGTTCCGTTCCGGGTTCAGGCTGAATGCCAAGGAGACGTCTTATCTCAGGCAAAAAGGGCTCCCCGAAGTGCTTTCGCACGGAAGGGATTTCCTTCTCAAAAGGCTTGCCCCCGCTTTGCCCCCTGACGACGGGAAGCAGACTCCGTGGGGCGGACATCCCGTGTTTCGCGCCCAGCATGCCACGGCCACATGTTGTCGGAGCTGCCTGCTGAAGTGGCACGGCATCCCTAAGAAAAGAAAGCTCACGGAACAGGAAATTGATTATATTCTTCTGGCAATTGAGATGTGGCTTTCGGCTCAGGGAGTTCCGCAGGAGTGATTTCCAAAAAAATTTTGTTTTATGTTAAAATATCGGGAGATATAGAAAGTTTTATGTTACGGAGCTAGAAAACATGGATGAAGAAACGCCGGCGCTGCCCGAGCTTGTAGCGGATGAGATCGACGAATTCGAACAGCAGGTCTCCGACTACATGAACGGGAAGATAAGCGAGGTGAAATTCCAGAAGATAAGACTCCAGCTGGGGGTGTACGCGCAGCGCCAGGAAGGAGTCCAGATGCAGAGGATAAAGATTCCCTACGGGAAACTGAGTTCCGCTCAACTGAGAAAACTTGCGGACGTTTCAGACAAGTACGCAAGTGGCTTCTTTCACCTTACGACCCGTCAGGACGCTCAGCTTTACTACGTCAACCTCAAAACTGTTCCCGACATGATGAGGGATCTTGCAAGTGCGGGGATCACAACTCGCGAAGCCTGCGGCAACACAATAAGAAACGTCACGGCTTCCCCGGTAACCGGGGCTTCGCCTACGGAAACCTTTGACGTGACTCCTTACGCCGAGGCGTTTAAGCAGTTTATGCTCCGAAACCCCATATGCCAGAACATGGGAAGGAAATTCAAGGTCTGCTTTGAGAGCAACCCGGACGTCGACAACGCGGGAATCCGCATCCATGATCTGGGTTTTCGCGCCAGAGTAAGGGAAGAGGATGGAAAGCACGGCTTTCAGGTCTACGTCGGCGGGGGGCTCGGCGCTTCGCCTTCGCTCGGACATCTCTGGACGGAATTCATGCCGGTTGAGGAGATGATACCTTTTTCGGCTTCGGTCGTCAGGATCTTTGACAGGTACGGCGAGAGAAAGGTTAGGATGAAGGCCAGAATGAAGTTTCTTGTGAGGAAACTTGGCTTTGAGAAGTTCAGAGAGGTAGTCGAGCAGGAAAGGGCTTCGCTTGAGGTCGATCCTTCGTGGAACGACTATCTTGAGGCAATCGACCGGGAGCACGAAACCCCCGGGCCGAACGGACACGACCTTCCGGACGCTCCTGTCTGGGTGGAGGATGACCCGGGTTTTACGGAGTGGCGGCGAAAGAACGTTTCTCCGGCGGGGGTCGAGGGATATTCGATCGTTAACGTGAGAGTGCTTCTGGGAGACGTTCCGGCCGATACCGCAAGAGCGCTTGCGGACATGATAGACACTTACGCGGACGGTTCCATACGGATAACTATCCAGCAGAATTTCGTGATCAGATGGGTTCCCGACCAGTCCATCCCCTCGCTTTACGCCGACCTTAAAGAGACGGGCATTTCTGATTCGGGCGCGGACACTTTCGAAGATGTAACCGCCTGCCCGGGTGCCGACACCTGCCGTCTGGGCATCACTTCGGCCAAGGGCCTTGCGACGAAGCTTACCAGCATGATGGATAACGGTCTTGGAAAATACAAGGAGACTCTCGGGGATCTCAGGATCAAGATATCCGGCTGCCCCAACGCTTGCGCTCAGCATGTTTCGGCCAGCATAGGGTTCCAGGGAGCGTCCATAACCAGAGAAGGCAGAAGCGTTCCTGCCGAGATGCTTTTCCTCGGCGGAGGACTTTACGGAGACGACTCGCGCCTTGCTATGCCGGTCACCAAGATTCCGACCAGAAACGCTCCCAAGGTTGTCCAGAGACTGCTTGAGATATACGAGAGGGAAAAAGAGGATGGCGAGCATTTTGACCTCACGATGAAAAGGCTCGGCGCCAAGTACATCAAGGAAGCGGTCTCCGAGTTCAACGAGATTCCCTCGTACGAGGATGATCCCGATTTTTACACCGACTGGGGACACGAAGAGAAGAAATTCGCCGTTCAGCAGGGAGTGAGAGGAGAGTGCGCGGGGGTTACCGTCGAGGAGAAGATCCCGGTTTTCTCAGACGCGGAAAAGCGTCTTGAGCGGGCCCAGGCCCTTTTCCTGCACGGCGACTACGAGGCATGCATAAACGAGCTTTACCTTGCGTGTTCCGAGAGCGCCCATGTACCTCTCTACACCAAGCTTGTCGACCCGTTCACTCCGGAGCAGACGATCTGGGAGTTTGAGAACCTTATCGTGAGAACCGGGGAAACCGATGAGAAATGGTTTGACGTCTCGCGCAGACTGGGCGAATATAGGAATGGAGAGGCGTCGGCGTCAAAAGCCATAGAGTTTCTTGAAGTTGCCAAGGGTTTTCACTCCGACTGCGAGAGGGTTCAGGAGCAACTGATTGCGTAGGGGCCGGAAAAGACTCAATAACCTCCGGTTATATATTTCTTGAGCGCCTCGATCTCGAATTTCTGACGGGAGATAATGTGGTTTATGATGTCGCCGCTTGTCACCATCCCGCAAAGCTTGCCGTCCTCTATTACCGGAATGTGTCTTATCTTGTTCGCCGTCATAACGGCCATGCTTTCCTGGATCGGGTCGTCGGGCGAACCGTAGATCACATCTCTGATCATGAGTTCGCTTATTTTCGTGTTCGCAGAAGACCTTCCCTGAAGAATAACCTTCCTCGCGTAGTCTCGCTCGGAGAATATTCCGACGACCTTTTCCCCCTCAAGCACGAGCAGAGCGCCTATCTCCTTTTCCGCCATCATCTGGAGAGCGCTGTATACCGTCTCATCCGGCCCTATCGACCACACGCTTGAGCCCTTGTGTTTAAGTATGTGTCTTAGATTCTCCATGATGCACTCTGTCTCTTACGTTTCGCGACCTCTGTTATCAAGTATATAAGTTTTTCGCGGCAAAACAAACGGCATACGTCCCGAAGGTGGGGGCGGCGAAGCGGGCTCAGGATATCGGGAACTGGCACTTGCTTTCCGCGGCTGCCTTCAGGATATTTCATCTCTTTGGGAATTGCTCGTATAGTATTATATCTGTGTTAATTGTCCGGGTATGCGGAATGACTTTACTGATTCTTTTTCGAAATGGACAAGACCGAAGAACTTAAAAAAGCCGCGGGCGTAAAAGCCGTTGACTTCCTGCGTGCGGGCATGCTTGTCGGACTCGGCACCGGGTCGACTGCGGAGTTTGCCATCAAAGAGATCTCAAGGCGTGCAAGAGACGGCCGGCTTTCGGGCATATACTGCGTTCCAAGTTCCGAAAGAACAAGGAATTTTGCAGAGTCTCTGGGTCTTGATCTTGTTGAACTCGATATGGGGAAGATGATTGACGTGACCATTGACGGAGCGGATGAAATCGACTCCGATTTCAACCTTATAAAGGGGGGAGGAGGAGCGCTTCTCAGGGAAAAGGTGCTTGCCCAAAACAGCAGGAGAAACATAGTCGTCGCAGACGAATCAAAGCTCTCTCAGCACCTTGGCACTCATTTCCCCGTTCCCGTAGAAGTGCTTCGATTTGCCCTTGAAGCTGAAAAAAACTACCTTGAGACACTCGGCGGAGAAACGGAACTGCGACTTGCACAAGACGGTTCTCCTTTCCTGACTGACCAGCGCAACTTTATAGTTGACTGGAGTTGCGGGGAGATTGAAGACCCGTCCTGTTTTGCGAACCGGCTGTCGGAGAGAGCGGGAATAATTGAGCATGGCATTTTTGTAGGAACCGCAACTGATTTAGTAATAGGGTTTTCGCGAGGGGTGAAACATTTTATCCCGGGCGAATAAACTGGATTAAATACTTCTCGGCTTTGAAAATGCAGATCGCAGTTATGTACAAGATTGCAGGTAAAGACTAACGTTCCCGAGAGTCGGATACAGCCTGTTTTCCCCTCGGGCGTTTTTTCCACAAAGCCGCGGAGAACAACAGGGAGACTACAAGAAGCGAGTCAAACAAAACTCCCCCGGCCCTGGCGGAAGTTGCGGCGACCGCGCACCCTCCATCGTCGTCGCTTGTTTCAGGATGATATCCGGAACCGACTATAAGGGTCTGGCCATCGAGAAATCCGGGGAAATCCACTCTCTCCACGTAGCTAAGCTTCGGCACATCGCCCGGGGCCGTGCCTTCTCCAGAAAAAGCGGGAGTGGAATCAGTCGGATCATCCCAGAGGTACTCGACAAAGCCCTCCGCGTCCCCGGGCAGCAGCCCCAGGTCCCCGCACTGCCTCGGCTCACCATTTGCCACCTTTGCCACCTCGTCACCGACATTACATCCGTTGTCGTCCACAACATCGAGAGTCCCGTTTTCAAGCGCCGGGGAATTCCCGTTAAAAAACACAAGCCGGTCTCTCTCCGTCATCACAAACAGGTATACGGCCCCGTGTTTCCACGGAAGCGCTCTCCAGCAGTTGCGCACAGAAGCCAGACTGGCGGGAGTCTGCCCGGCTTGTTCTACCTGCTCCGTGAAATGCTTCACGAATTCTTTCACGAAGCTCCTAAGCGTGTCACTGTCTGTAACCTTGTTGGCAGTTGTCCCCTGCTTGAAATAGGGTTCTTCATCAATGATCTCACTTATGAAATAAGGACATCTTATATTGTCAAAACTTACGTCATCGGACTCACGGTGAAGCCCGCCGAGGAGTATGAGTCCGCTTTTCCATATCGGATGCTCGAACCTGACGGCACATGCCTCCCTGTTTTCACTGTTCCGAACGCAGCCGCCGCCTTCATCGGCTTTTGCTTCTGCTATGAGTTCCGCAGCATCCAAGGTTCCGTTCTGCGCCTCAGGGTCGTGCGCGTGAGTATAGATCGTTCCGTTTTCATCTATCACCATGAGGTATATGGTGCCGTTTTTCCAGTCCCCTCCGTCCACGGTCAGGCTTTTCTCGAATCTTATGTTTTCGTTGGGACCCTCTATGGCTTCCCAGTGAGCTTTCGCGTGCCGAACGAATTCGAGCATATCATCCCGGTCCGAAGCATCCACATCTCCGGCAGTTACGCTATGGGTGTGTTCGCCCTCGTGGGCCGAAGCCGTTTCGGGACCCGAGAGAAAAACAAGTGTCGCCAACGCACAGACGACGAAGGCTGCCGGTCCGCTTCGCGAAAAGACCCTCTTTGCTCCCGAGAGTTTTTCAAGGAAAACCGCTGGGAGCAAAAACAGAACTGTCATGAAGAAACTTAGCAGAGCGTTTCCGGGCGCGTCCGCTCCTCCCGCGATAGCGCAGCCATTGTCGTCACCTGTTTCGGGATAGATGCCCGAACCCCAGATAATCCGACCCTCCCCATCGGTTGACGGAATCCATGTAACATAGGTTGTCTTGGGAGAATTGCCGGGGGCCTTGCCGGGTATCAGATTTCCTTCGGAATCGCGTATATCGTCATCAGGCGTAGTCGGGTCGTCCCAGAGATACTTGACAAACGCTCCTTCGCCGGAATCCAAATCCCTTACGGCTTCCACCAGTAAATCCCCGACATTGGTTCCGTTGTCGTCTTCAACATCCAGGCTTTTGTTCTCAAAACTGGGCGTGTTGCCGTTTAGCACGACCAGCCGGGTATCCGCGGTCATTGCGAAAAGGTAGATGGAATCGTTTTTCCATGGCGAGACCCTGAAACAGCTAACCGAGTTGATAAGCTCAAGCAAGCCTGCCCTCTCCCGCCAGTCAACATAGAATTGAGCAAATTCATCTACAAACTTCCTGAGCGTATCCCTGTCCACCACGGCGGCGGCGCTTGTTTCGGGAACATAATGAGGGCATTTCAGATTGGAAAAGGATACATCTGAGAAATTATGGTGAAGCCCTCCGACCAGAATGGTCGGAAGCGGAAATGAAAGACTGTCGAGGCGCAGGTTGAATTTAACGGCGCATGCCGCTCTGTCTTCATTCCCGAAAGTGTAATTGCGACAAGCCGCTCCATCTTCTTTTTCCCGTAACTCGTCCATGAGCCCTTTCATAACGTCATTCTTGTGTGACAGGATTCCGCCTTGCGCGGGAGGATAATACGGGTGAGGTTGCTGTATCACGCCATCTCCGCTCGTCCGGAAGATATATATGCTGTCTTTGCGCCAGTCACCTCCTTCCACTTCGAGGAGCTGCAGGAAGGGCGCGAGGCCGGTGTTGTAGTCTGTTAGCTGCTCCATGTGAGCCCTTGCGTGCAGCATGAAGGCTTTCATCTCTTCCATGTCCCCGGCTGTGACGTCTCTTGCTGTTATGCTGTCGGGGCTGTGGTTGTCTCTTGTGCCTGCACGGCTCGGGATATCAGGGATTTCATGGGCCTGAAGCGGACCCTCATGGGAAAAGAAGACAAGCAACGCCAGCACGCAGAGAAAAAAGACCGGATTTTGTGTTTTTATAACGGCGCTGGAATTAATGGAACTTCCCGGTTTCCGTAAGAATGCGGTACTCATTTTTAACCCCCCTTGCGTGTTTTACATAGACAGTTACCTCACGTTAGTCTTCAGGTCAAACCTGCCACCTAGAATCAGCTTGGCTTTGCAACCTGAATCCCAACGACATGAATGTGATTATCCCATATTGGAGCAATGATTTCAACCTGATAAAGTGCCCTGTGCAGGCGGATTGCTTGACTTGGTGTTGTTTCTGCCGCGCGTGGGACGGGTCAGGCGAAAATCCGGGCGATTTTCCGTACGCCTTGCGGGATGTCAGGCGGTATCCTGATTCTTGCAATCCCCCTTCCGGTTTCGTCAAGAGACCTGAAGTCTCCGGTGGCCTGGGCTGTTTTGAGTACCTGGAAAGAGAATGCCGATTCCGCAGAACCGACATCATCAGGTATGGGCAGATCGTTTTCATTATCGCTTACGATCTGAATGAAGAATCCTTCTCCCGAGTCTCCTTTGTGAAGCTGACCTGTTGAGTGGAGGAATCTCGGGCCGAACCCCAAGGTTACGGGTACGGATGATATGCTTTCAATCTGTGCGCGAAGGGAAAGAAGCTCTTTTGAATTTTCTTCTGCGGGGTCTACGTAAGCCTGAATCGATACGTACCCTTTTTTCTTTGAAGAGATGATATCTTTTAGCTGCTCCGGGGATTCTATGTTCCTGTTACTTGAGAAAGCAAGACCGTTTCTGGAAAAATCGGGCTCTTCTGGCTCAAGTTCGCCCGTTTCCCCGTAGAGTCTGAGAAAACTTCTTGCGAAGGCCTTCGCGGATTCGACGTCGGGCTGGTCAAAGGGATTTATTCCCATTATGCTTCCGGCAAGCGCCACGGCAAACTCGAAGCGGAAGAGTTCCGCGGCTATCTGGTCGGGACTGTCAACTACTATTTTCACGAAGGGAATCTTGGAGTTCCTGATGCGCGAGGCGGCCGTATCCACAGTTCCGTCCCCCCTCAGGGAAAGGAGAATGTATGCCCTGTCGTCTCCCGGCCGTGGGCAGTCCGGGACCTCTTCGTCAAGCAGCGGAAGGATGCCCGCGCCGTTTTTCCCGGTGCTTTCGGCGATCAGTTGCTCCACCCAGCAGCCGAAAGGAAAAAGCTTTTCGGAAAAGACAAAGCCCATCTTGTCTCTTCCCTGTTCGGCCATGACCCCGAGAAACGTCCCCAGGCGAAAGGAGGGGCTCTCGCGGCATTTTCCTCCGACCGAGTTTTCAAGTTCAAGCAGCACTGAAAAGGCCGACTGAAGTATCTCGCGTATATCGACTCCCGCAAGGGATGCGGGAACGAGGCCGAAGTAGGAAAGCGCGCTGAACCTCCCGCCGACGTTCGGGTCGTTGATGAACACCCTTCTGAAACCATGCTTGTCGGCCGTTTTGATCAGTCCTGAGCCAGGATCCGTTATGCAGATGAAATGTTCTCCCGGGGCCCCGGTTTTTCTCTCGAGTTCGCCGTAAAAGTATTTCATGAGGGAAACGGTTTCCACGGTCGAACCTGATTTTGAGGAGACTACGAAGAGGGTTCTAAGGAGGTCTACGCTCTCCCGGGTCTTAAGAATGAAGTCGGGGTCCGTAGTGTCAAGAAGAGTGAGGCGCAAAAAGCCGTTGCGGAGGGTGAATATGTTTCTGAACACCTCGGAGGAGAGACTTGAGCCCCCCATGCCTAAAACAACAACTTCGGTGAACCCTTTTTTCCTTATCGATTCTGAGAAGTCGTCTATTTCATTTATTACCGCGAGCATCTGCTTCGGAAGATGGACCCAGCCGAGGCGATTCGTGATCTCGGAAGGATCATCCGCCCAGAGCAGGTGATCGTATTCGAAGAATCTTTCGGCAAAGCGGTTTTTCTCAAGTTCGAGGAGCTGGGATTGGATTATGCTTCCGTAATCGCCCGCGTATTCGGTGTAGTTTGGTGACTCCGAACCGGCTTTGTTTTCAGTGGACACGGTACTAGTTACCAAGCAGCTTGAGGCATTCCTTCAGGATGGTGTCCGCGTTAAAACCGAAGTTGTTCATCACGTCCTGGTATGGCGCGGACTCTCCGAAGCGGTCTATTCCGTAGACCTTGGCAGCGGGGCCCGACCCAGTGAATTTTTCCCATCCGAACGTTGCTCCGGCCTCGACACTTAGCCTCGTGCCGGCAGAAGGCGGCAGGACGCTGTCTTTGTACTTCTGGGACTGAGCTTCGAAAAGACTCCAGCACGGGAGGCTCACAACTCTCGGATTTTTCTCCATCTCGCGCAGCTTTTCATAAACTTCGAGACAGACGTGAACCTCAGAGCCCGTGGATATCAGTATGATGTCAGGCGTGCCGTCTGAGTCCGCAAGCACATAACCCCCCGCGAGCGCTCCATCGGCCGCGGCGTAGCGGTCCCTGTCTATTATCGGAACGTTCTGTCTTGTGAGAACGAGCGCGGCGGGACGGTCGGAAAGTCCCATCACGTGTTTCCAAAGAATCGCGAGCTCGTTCGCGTCGCAGGGACGGATGACATCGATGTTGGGTGTGACCCTGAGGGCCGCCAGATGCTCTATGGGCTGATGGGTGGGTCCGTCCTCGCCGACTCCTATGCTGTCATGAGTGAAAATGTAGATTACGGGAAGTTTCATCAGGGCCGCGAGTCTTATCGAGGGCTTCATGTAATCGGCAAACACGAAGTAAGTCGAGGCGTATGCCCTGAGTCCGCTGAGACACATGCCGCTTGCTATCGCGGCCATTGAATGTTCCCTGACTCCGAAATGAAAGTTTCTTCCCTCGCGGTCCCCGGCGGAAAAGCTCGTCGTACACTTAATATAGGTTTTAGTAGAGGAGCCTACATCCGCGGCACCGCCCATGAACCACGGCACTCTTTCCCCTATGGCGTTAATTATGCTTGAGTTCGCGGAACGTGTAGCAATCGGATCTGCGGGATAGGGAAAAGACGGGATATCGCCGTCCCATCCCTCGGGCAGCTTCCTTTTATCAAGCATCTCAAAGTCGTGAGCAAGTTCCGGATATTCGTTTGAATACTTCCTGAAGTTCTCCTTCCAGGCCGCTTCGGCATCGTTTCCTCTGGCGACCGCTTCTTTCATGTAGGAGAGAATCTCTTCGGGGACGTGAAAGTTTCCCGGGGAGTCCCATCCGTAGAATTCCTTCGTAAGCCTTACTTCCTCCTCTCCAAGCGGCGCCCCATGGGCCTCGCACGTGTTCTGCTTGTTGGGGCTTCCGTAAGCTATCTGGCTTTTCAATATTACAATGGAAGGTCTTTTGGTTTCGGATCGCGCGCGATCCAGGGCTTTTTCAATTTCCCCAAGATTGTTTGCGTCCGAGACTTTCTCCACGTGCCAGTTGTAGGAACCGAACCGCATTTCCGTGTCCTCGGAATACGCAAGCGAGGTGCTGCCCTCGATTGTTATGCTGTTGCTGTCGTATATCCAGATCAGGTTTCCAAGCCCGAGATGACCCGCTATTGATGCGGCTTCTGAGGAAATTCCCTCCATCATGTCTCCGTCGCTGCAGATTGAATACACGTGATGATTTATTATAGCGTAGCCGGGACGGTTAAAGTGCTCCGAAAGCCATTTGCCCGCTATGGCCATTCCGACCGAATTCGATACTCCTTGACCCAGAGGCCCTGTGGTGGTCTCGACTCCAGCCGTGATTCCCACTTCGGGGTGACCGGGACAGAGACTGTGAAGGCTTCTGAATTTCTTCATGTCGTCAATCGAGATGTCGTATCCGTTCACGTAAAGGGCGGCGTAGAGGAGCATGGAAGCGTGACCTGCGGAAAGTACGAAGCGGTCGCGGTTGGGCCAACTCGGGTTCTCAGGATTGTGTTTTAAGAACTTGTCGAAAAGTACGAAAGCCGTGGGAGCGAGAGCCATCGGGGTCCCCGGATGACCGGATTTCGCTTTCTGGACAGCGTCCATGGCGAGTGTTCTTATACAGTTAATTACAAGGTTCTCCAATTCTTCATCCTCGGGGAGAAATCCGTACGCAAACATTAAAGATCCGCGGCAACGCGCGTCGGATTCATATGAAACGACGGCCGGGGTTTCGCTTTCGCGGGCAGCTTTTAAATTTACTTATAATAAACAATGGGAATAATATATTCAACATATACCTAAAGGCGGTTTTTGCACGCGTGCCACATGAAAACCGTCGTTTCCCATGTGAAATGAAAAAGGCGGCTTTAGTTACAGGCGGGGCGGTGAGAATAGGAAAGGAGATATCCCTGAATCTCGCCCGGAAGGGCTACTGTATCGCCCTTCACTACAATTCCTCCGAAAAAGAGGCCATGGCTGCAAGGGAACTCATTCTCAGTACCGGTGTTGAATGCGAGCTTTTCAGGTGTGACCTCTCATCACCTGATGACGCAAAAGAGCTTGTCCCGAAAGTCACGGAAAGCTTCGGGGGACTATGTGTTCTTGTTAACAACGCCTCAATTTTCGAGAACGTCGGATTCCGTGACGTGACTCCCGAATTTCTTGAAACCGATATGGCTATAAACTTCAAGGCGCCTTTTTTCCTCTCCCAGTCTTTTTCCACCGAGGCAAGCGGGGGGCTTATAGTTAATTTCCTTGACACGAGAGTCAGAAAAAATCCCGTTGAGCATTTTTGCTACAACCTGAGCAAGAAGTGCCTTTATCACTTGACGAAAATGCTTGCAAGGGAACTCGCTCCCGATTTTCGGGTAAACGCCGTGTGCCCGGGGGCCGTTCTCGCTCCCCCGGGGTTCGGGGATGACTATCTTCACAAGACGGCGCGGGGAGCTCCGATGAAGCGTCCGGGCTCTGTTGAGGATATAATTAACGCGCTTAACTATCTTCTGGAGAATAATTACGTCACCGGAGAGTGTCTTTTCGTTGACGGAGGCATGAGCCTTACCTGATAAGATGATAATAAAGATCGAAAACCTGAGGCTTCGCACTATAATAGGAGTCTATGACTGGGAGAAGGAGAACCGCCAGGACCTGGTCATAAACGTCACCATCGATTTTGACGGACGCAAGGCCGCCGAGAGCGACGACATAGACGATACTTTGGACTACAAGGCCATAAATAAAAAGATCATAAGCTTTGTGGAGACAAACGATTTTAACCTGCTTGAGAGAGTTGCCGGGGGTATATGCGATATAGTTTTTGAGGATCCGGCGGTGAGGTGGGCGTCGGTTAAGGTGGAAAAGCCCGGGGCGCTTCGCTTTGCTGATTCCGTTTCGGTGACCGAAGCGAGGGAGAGATAGACGGGACGGGTTATTGGGAGGATATGGATTGCGGAATCCGCCGGGACTCCGGCGTCACGTGGCGGCTTTTATGATTTTACGAGGGTTTTGAAAGCGTAGTGCCCGCCCGGGATTCTTCTCCTTTCGGCCGAAACCGAAATCTCTTGGAGGTACCGCAGTTCCCCGAGATATTACTGACGAGTTCCAAGGGGCCTCTACGTTCGGAACCATCTCGAATGGTTTTATGCGCGACCTAGGCATGCGGAACTGAATGGTCCGGCGGCCAGGAATTCCCACTATCGGCAGATTGATCTTTGATTTTTGAGTGTCCGGGAGGTTTCCCTATCGTCCGAGCTTAATCAGCTCCATTATAACACCGCTTTTTCTGCATCACACTTGATTTTCTGCGCACGTCTCCATGCTTTGGACAAACCTCTCCTCCCCACGCAAAGCAGACCCCGTTGAACCCTACCACTTATTATCATCAACATACCTACGAAGTGTTCGGTATGAGATGAGACTCGTGACCATACGCTATACTCTGGTAAAGAACTTCCCAATCCGCAATAACCAAAACCGTAAAAAAACTCCTTATCGTCTCTCTCAGATACTTGAGCCTTCCCACCTTCCCCAAAGCCGCCTGAAACAACTTGCAGCAATGCGCCTCTATCTGATCAATAAGAAACGCAAGTACCATCAGATTGGCGAACACACTCGAGAGATTCCTGTTGCCGTGTCCGAAGTTGTGCTCAAAATGATAACCCTGATTCTTAAGCGTATTGAACGTCTCGTTCTCTATTCTCCACCTCGCTCTCCCCGCCCTCATTACCTTCATCAGATTATTGCGGTTCAACTGTATGTCCGTAACCCAAGAAAAACGCGTGGTCCTGCTCTCGGGCTTCTTCTTTGTCCCCGGCTTTGTCTCGTGATACTCAAGGAAGTTCACCTTCAATTCCCTGTTCGACTCGTTAAGAGACATGTTGTTTACGTATCTGAACCTGTGCCGTATTCCCCCTTCTCCCTCTATCTCCACTTCCTCCGTGTCAGGACTGCCGTCCACCTGTTCAAATAAATACTCGTGGTCTCCTTGCTTTGCTCCAAGTATAAATCTCAGATCATTGTTCATCAGGTGCCTTATATGGGGAGCGTTTGAAGCAAGCCCGTCTTCAAGCGCTATGAGCTTCAGATGGGGATGCTCCCTCCTTAAATCCTTTATGAATCTCTTCGCCGCGTTTCTCTCGCAGTCATTCTTCACCGCCCCGTCCGTCTTCAGTATCGGCTCGGGAGCAAGGGGAAACACCTCTTTGTGTTCGGGATGCACTATGGCTCCGCACAGCATGTGATGATAATACGTAACGCTGCCGTTGCGGTGATGCTTCTCGCAGCAGTTATCGCAGTGTACGCTCGGGGAGGAGAAAAACCCCGTGCCGTCCACTGAAAGCAGATAATGACCGTCTATATACTCATAGCCTTCAAGCCCCTTGCCCCTTTGCAGTTTCCCAAACAGCTTCCTGAAAGCGCCGCGTATATCTCTTGGGTCAAGCTCATCAAGACGCTTTCTCATCCCCGAATCTGAAGGAACATTCGAAACTCTGTACAGACTTTCGAGATTCGAGCATACCCTGTCCTTGTCCTCATCATGCGCGGCCTCGTCAAAAGCAAGCAGGGAAGGGTATTTCAGGGAAAACACGGCAAGCGCCGACATCAGGTAATCAGGCAGAGTGAAACTGCGGCCTGAGACGGCGTCATCTATTTTTTTAAAACTGTTGTGGGCAACGTGGAGCAGCCCCGGTTTGCTCAGCGTTTTACGCAAACGTTCCTTCATAGTCCACCTCCGGCAGTAAACTATAGTTGTTGTTCCAGACAATCAGTGTACCATATCGGGAGAGGGAACGCTGGAAAAAGCGGGAGTTTCTGCTTGAAATCGGCTTGAAAGTTTACGAAAACAAAATCCTGAACCCCTTTGTTTTAAGGGGTTTTAGGACTTAGTGGGAATTGCTGTCCGGCGGCCAGCCGGACATGGAGCATGATCGATGATTATGACCGGACGGGAATACTGGCTGAAGCGGCAGATTTGAAAACGTGATTGACTTTTAGTCGTCCAGATATAAAATACAGTTATGACTGGACGGGAATACTGGCTGAAGCGGCAGATTTGAAAACGTGATTGACTTTTAGTCGTCCAGATATAAAATACAGTTATGACTGGACGGGAATACTGGCTGAAGCGGCAGATTTGAAAACGTGATTGACTTTTAGTCGTCCAGATATAAAATACAGTTATGATCAGACGGGAATACTGGCTGAAGCGGCTTCAGGATGCTTGGTATCGCCGTTCCATTGTCTGGCTCGCCGGAGTAAGGAGGACGGGCAAGACCACTCTGGCAAAAATGCTGCCTGAGACAATTTACCTGAACTGCGACCTGCCTTCCACGCAGAGAATCCTGCTGGATCCCGAGCTGTTTTTGCGTAGCAACCCGACTGATAAACTTCTGATTCTAGATGAAGTTCATCAATTGGCGGATCCGAGTCTGTGTCTTAAGATTATGGCGGATGAATATCCTGAAATGCGTGTACTGGCTACTGGTTCGTCCACACTTAACGCTACGCGCAAGTTCCGCGACACGCTTGCGGGACGCAAACGTTCCATTCGTCTGCTTCCGGTTCTCTGGCGCGAATGCGTTGAGGAATTCGGAATAAAGGACCTTGACCGCCGCCTGCTCCATGGTGGTCTGCCGGAACCGCTGCTGTCCGAAAATATAGACCCGTCTTTCTACCGTGAGTGGATAGACAGCTTCTACGCTCGGGACATTCAGGAACTTTTCGCCGTGCGCAACAGGCAGGGATTTCTCTCATTGCTGCGCCTGCTGTTGCGCCGGAGCGGAGGGCAGGTGGACTATGCGCGTCTGGCATCTGACAGTGGATTGAGCCAACCTACCGTAAAGACTCATATGGAGTCCATGCGGATCGCCTGTGCGATACATTTTGTCCCGCCCTTTCATGGCGGCGGAAAACGGGAGATAGTGGCCCGCCCGAAGTGCTATGCGTTTGATACCGGGTTTGTCTGCCACGAGAGGGGCTGGGATTCAATAAGGGATGAGGATCGTGGTCTGCTCTGGGAGCATCTAGTGCTTGACGCGTTGCGCAGTTGCCACGCGGATGACTCTATCTTTTACTGGCGGGACAAGTCGGGCCGCGAGATAGACTTTGTCGTACGTCGCGGACGAGAACGTGTGGATACGATAGAATGCAAAATCAATCCTGAAAAGTTGACTACAACGGCTACGGAAGTTTTTCGCGGCTATTACCCCGAAGGGGACAATTACGTGGTGAGCCCAGGTGTCGGGACATCTTACGGCATCCGCAGAGGCAGCCTGACGTACACGGTCTGCGCTCCTGACAGCGAGCCGGGCTGGCCGCGCATTCCATGAACTTCGCCAAAGGATGTTTCCAGGAATTGCCGGCGAAAAACAGTGACACCAGCGACTTCGGTCCATGCGGCTTCAGTTATAATTTCCAGGTTCTAAACCATCAATATAAGGTAACTGAGTTGAATACAGTTATTATTGGAATTGGTTCAAACATAAATGCCGAGAAGAACATAAGCGCCGCCAAACGAATGCTCGGGGAAAAACTCAGTGTTCTCGGAGAATCGAAATTCGTGAGAACCGAACCCATAGGGGCCCGGGAGCAGCAGGATTTTCTAAACGGTTCCCTGCTTGTAAAAACCCGTCTTGGCCGCAAGCAGCTGAAAACCCTGCTCAAGGGGGTGGAGGTTTCCCTCGGGAGAGGTGTCGGTGAGGATCGCTACGGCCCGAGAAAAATGGACCTGGATATACTCGTGTGGAACGGAGAGATTGTCGACCCAGACGTCTACGAGCGGGAATTTCTTCGCCGCTCCGTGATTGAACTTTCTCCTGAACTTGAAAAAACTTTGAAGGAGGGGCGAGGTGCTGTCTGAAGAAACTGAAATCCTGGAAGGCGTTGCGCTAAAAAAGTTTCTCTTAAAAGACGACATAAAAACCGCCGTTTCGAGGCTCGCCAGGCAAATTTCGGGGGACTACGAGGGAAAAACTCCCGTTGCGGTCTGCGTTCTCAAGGGGGCGCGCCCTTTCTTTGAAGATCTTCTGGCCCAGCTAACCGTGACGGTCGAAAGGCAGTTTCTCAGGGTTTCAAGTTACAGAGAGGGGGCGCGGCCTAGGCGTCTGAAGCTCTTGAGGGATATTGAATGCGAAGTGGAAGGCAGGGACATTATAATAATTGAAGATATAATTGACACTTCGCAGACGGCGAAGTTTGTCCTGCGGTACATAGAGTCTAAAAACCCGGGTTCGCTTCGGATATGCGCGCTTATAGACAAAAGAGGAAAGGGCGCGACGGGCTCAGATCCCGATTACACGGGTTTCCGGGTGGATGAAGGGTTTCTCGTAGGCTACGGAATGGACTACATGGAGAAGGGAAGATCGCTTGAGGATATATACCTGCTTCAGAATAACTTGATTTTCGCTCCCGGCAAGGAGCTACGGAGACGGACATGGCGAAAGCAGAAGGCATAAGCTGGGATCTCTCGGATCTTTACGAAGGAATTTCCGACCCGCGCGTGGAGAAGGATTTCGGGAGGATATCGGCGCGTGCGGACAGATTTGAAAAAAAATACAGGGGAAAGATAAAGTCTCCTTCGCTTACCGCGGGGAAGCTGGCGGGAGCGGTCAAGGAGCTTGAGCGCTTGTCGGAAGGAATCGGAAAGATACTTTCCTTCGCTCACCTTGTTTTCGCGGCTGACACCCGGGACCCCCAAAACGGCGCCTTCCGTTCATCAACGCAGCAGAAGGCGACGGAAGTTCAGAAAAAACTCATTTTCTTTTACATTGAATGGGTCTCGGTTCCGAAGAAAAGAGCGAAGAAACTTCTTGATAACCCGGAGCTTTCGGAATACAGGCATTTTCTCGAGCAGGAAAGACAGTACAGAAACCACACTCTCTCAGAGGCCGAGGAAAAGATACTTCAGGAGAAGTCAAACACCGGGCAAAAGGCGTTTTCAAGGCTTTTTGACGAGGTCGTGAATAATATCCAGTTTCGCGTGAGGCTCTCGGGCAAGACCGAAAGGCTCAGCCAGTCCCGGACCCTCTCGCTTCTTTACGACCCGGACAGAAGGAAAAGAAAAGCGGCCTGGTCCGGTCTCACAAGGGGGCTTAAAGAGAACTCCCATGTGCTTACCTGCATATTCAACACTCTTGTAAACGACCACTCGATAAACGACAGGCTTAGAAGCTACGAGGACCCCATGTCGGCGCGTCACCTTAGCAACGAGATATCCCACGGTGCCGTGGAAACCCTGCTTGAATCGTGCGAGCGAAATTTCGGATTCGTAAAGCGCTACTACGGACTCAAGAGAAGACTTCTCGGGTACCGAAGATTCTACGATTACGACCGCTATGCTCCCCTGGGTTCGGAGAGGGAGCAGGTACCATGGGACAAGGCAGAGGAAATAGTGCTTTCTTCGTTCGGGGAATTCTCATCCGAGATGAAAAAGACCGCGTCTTTGTTTTTCGAGAAAAACTGGATAGACGCCGAGCTTCGGGAAGGGAAAAGAGGGGGAGCTTTCAGCCACGGTACGGTTCCCGGCGTTCACCCCTATGTTTTTATGAACTACACCGGGAAACCGAGAGACGTGATGGTTCTGGCTCACGAGCTTGGCCACGGCGTACACCAGTATCTTTCGAGGCGACAGGGCTATTTCCGGGCCCACACGCCCCTTACCACGGCTGAGACCGCAAGCGTTTTTGCGGAAATGCTCGTGTTTCACCGACTCAAGCAGGAAGAGACGCGAAGGGAAGGCAGTCTGGTTCTGGTAGCGGAAAAACTCGAGGATATAATGGCCACGGTCTTCAGACAGGCGGTTCTTACAAGATTTGAGCAGAGACTTCACAGCGAAAGACGAGATCAGGGGGAGCTTACGACCGCGAGAATAAGCGAACTCTGGATCGAGGCTAACCGCGAGATGTTCGGAGATTCCGTTACCCTGACTGAGAATTACGCTTACTGGTGGCTCTACATTCCCCATTTCATACACTCTCCCTTTTACTGCTACGCGTATTCCTTCGGCGAGCTGCTCACCCTGGCTCTTTACGGAATGTTTCTGGAGCGGGGAAGGTCTTTTGTGCCCGATTACATGGAGCTTCTTCGGTCCGGGGGAAGCGCCTCCCCCGCGGAGCTTCTCTCTGGAGTGGGAGTGGATATAAACAACCCCGGTTTCTGGCAGACGGGACTTGACGTGATAGGTGCGATGGTGGACGAGGTTGAGGAACTCGCGGAGCAGTCCGGACTCGACTGAGGGTTTTTACCGAGAGAGAGAAGAGGTTTTCTCGTATTCGCTTACGATCTTGCTCACAACCGAGTAGTGGACTGAGACCGCGTCGGCAACCTCTCTCAGCGTGTAATCCTCCGTAAGGTAGGTTTTAGCTATCGCTTCCTCTCTTGAGTGTCCGCTTCGCATGAAACCGTCTATCATGCCCGGTACGGGTTTTGTGAGCTGATACTTGGGAATATCCTTTGACCGCGAATCCCTCTTCGTTTTTTCCTGCACAAGCTCTATGAATCCATCATCGCCGAGATATATTTGCTTTCGGGTTTCCGAGATCACGTCGCGCGAACTATTCTCTTCGAGAAACTCATCAAAAGCGCTTATATCCGAGGCAAATCCTTCTGAGAACCACTCAAGGTCTATGTGTCCCGGCGCTTCATCCTTTCCGTAAAGGTATCTGCAGCTGCTCCATTTGAACTGGTTCGGATGTTTTACGAACCCGGCTCGAAGGGGGAGAAGAAAGATGTGGGCCATAAGGGGCAGAAGATATTTCTCCCTCTGGATAACTATGGATTTATATCTTCCCCGGAAAACATGACCGTCTGTATCGTGCAGACTGTTTGAACGCTGGGTGTAAACGCCGTTTAGCTGTCTTATGGCTTTCGAGAGGTTGGGCTTCGGGGTCTCGATGACCAGATGGTACCCGTCGGACATGAGACAGTAGCCAAAGCAGAGGCATCCGAACCTTCCGCATACCCCCTCGAGGATCTCTATCCAAGCGTTGCCGTCGGCTGAGTTCTGAAAGACGCTCTGTCTTCTGTTCCCGACTGAGGAGACGTAATAGACGGCCCCTGCGTATTCCGGCCTTAGCGGTCTTGCCATGGAAGGGATTATAATGAAGACAGGAAATTATGTCAAGACCTGACCCTTAAGCCTGGATTGTTCTCTCAAGTGGCAAGAGCTTCCATTGCAAAAGCTGTCTGCTCTCTTGAAGCGTTGTAGGGAAACATGAGAACGGGAAGATCGGAACTCCCGGAGAACTCCGCGAGCTTTGCTCTTCCCTCCTCCGGGGAACCGCTCACGGAAACAAGATCAAGCAGTTCGTCACTTATGCTTTTTATGGCTTCCGTCCTGTTTTCCCGCCAGAGCTTTTTCGCCCTGTCCGCTTCCTCCCCGAATCCGTAGCTGCTTACGAGCTTGTGGTAATAATCTCCCATGGAGCATACATAAAGGGCCACGAATTCCCTTACGATTTCTCTTGATTCGCTCCGGTTCTCGGAAACCATCACAGGAAGAAACGGAGCCACGGTTATTTTTCTTCCGCCGGAAGCGAGCACTTTTTTCCTTTCGTTAATAAGTCTTACGGGGCAGAGATAGGGAATCCAGCCGTCAGCGACCCGGGAGGTAAGCTCGATGTTTTTCGGTCCCATGGATGCGATATATATGGGGATCTCGCTTCGTCGGGGCTTAAAAAGAAGCTTGAAGTTTTTAAGCCTGAAGATCTCCCCATCATAGTCAACCCTCTTTCCCGCAAAGACCGTCCTTATTATTTCGACGCACTCAAGCGTCCGTCTCAGGGGCCGCTCGAATTTCGTGCCGTGCCAGTATTCATTGAGGTAAACGCTGCTTATCCCGAGTCCGAGGATGAATCTTTCCCCGCAGTACTCATCCACTGTGGCCGCCGTCTGCGCTATGAGTGCCGGAGACCTGCTGTAAACGGAGATGATACCGGTGGCCAGATTTATCCTTTCTGTGACCGACGCCATGTGGGATATCAGGGAAAATGCGTCCCGCCCCCACATTTCGGGAACCCAGATGGAGTGATAGCCCAAGTCTTCTGCCAGTTTCGAAAAATAGGTGAGATCATCTTTTTTTACGTCGGCCCAGTACGGTACGACAATTCCGGTAAGAGACAACTTGTTCCTCCCAAGTGCGGATTTGCTCAGATTCATTCTACTTGAGGGTGAAGACCGTGAGAAGCGCGGAGCAGCTAGGTTTTCAATTTTTGCTTCCGGATACCGGTTTTTCTGAGACGCTCTTAACGTTCATCCGACAAGTTGGTTAAACTGTTCAGAGAACATCTGCCAGACTGTTCTCGCAGAAGCACAATTCTTTACTACGGGAGTTACCGAATGCGCAAGTTACCCCCAAGAATGCAGACAAAGCTCTACAAGGAGCATCTTTTTCCCGAAGAAACGAGAGAAATCAGGAAGAAAGTGAGGGGTTTTGCCGAAAAAGAGGTTCTTCCTATTGCTAGGGACATAGGAGAGAGAAGCGAGAAAAATGAGAATTTCCCCCGTGATCTTTTCAGGAAAATGGCCGCGGAGGGGCTTTTCCGGATTCCGTATTCAAAAAAGGACGGGGGACTGGGTCTTTCCTACCCCGCGTGCGCGGCAGCGGTTATGGCGGAGGAACTCGCCTACATAAGCGCGAGCGTCGCGGGAACGATAAATGCCCACTTTTTGCTTTCCGGAAAGACCTTGGCTATGGGGTCTCCCCACATAAAGGAAAAATATCTCGCTGCGGCTCTTGATGGAACCTCGGTGGCGTCATTTGCGATGACGGAGCCCCAGTCGGGTTCCGACGTAAGGACCGAGTCTCTTGTAACGAAAGCCCGCAGGAAGGGCAAAAAATACATTGTAAACGGCCGCAAGCGCTACATAACCAACGCCGGGGTGGCTGATTTCGTTACTCTGCTAGCCTCAGCGGGGGACAAGTCCGTAATGATAGTGGTCGATCTTGATTTGGCGGGTTGTTCCGTGAGCCCCCCGGATAAGAAACTCGGAAACAGGGGAGAGCTTACCTACGACATATACCTTGAAGATGTGGAGGTGCCCCGGGAAAACCTGATAGGGAAGGAAGGAGAGGGTCTTCGGGTTGCCGTTAATTCCCTTCTTTACGGGAGGACGGGAATCGGGGCAAGCGGGGTGGGGATGGCGCAGTCGGCGTTCGATGAATGCGTGGAGTTCATGAACGAGAGGCAGGCTTTCGGAAAAAAGATAGCCGATTTTCAGTACTGGCAGTTCTTGCTGGCGCAAAGGGCCGTTGAGATAGAAAACGCGCGGAACCTCTATCTCAAGGCCGCGCTCTGCCTTGACAACGGGGATCCTTTCCCGACTTTCGAGACATCAGCCGCCAAGTACTACGGCTCGGAGATAAGCGTTACAATGGCCCGCGACGCCGTTCAGATATTCGGAGGTCTCGGGCTTATGGTGGAACTTGCCCACGACTCTTCCACATACAAGGTCGAGGAGATCTACAGGGATTCCAAGGTCGGAGAGATATACGAAGGCACAAACGAGATACACAAGATGATAATAGCGAGATCGATTTTCGGAAAGAGGTAGTTTTGCTTTGCAGTCGATAAATGTGAAAACCCACGATAATGGAGTCTTGGAAGGCTTCCCGAACCACTTATGGCGGGATATTGTGGTTAACACAAAAGAGATTTCTTCCGGGAAAAAGAAAGAAGCCAGGTCCGGGATGCGCCTTGTCTACGGAATTCACGGCAGCCCGTTTGGAAAATGTCTTATCGGGATCTGCGAAGAGGCTATATGCCATATGAGTTTTTTCCGCACCGGTACTGAAACCCACATGGAAGAATTCAGGAAGGTGTGGCAGAACCCAAAGAACCGGATGGATGATAAAAAGACTGCCGAAGTATTGCGGAACTTGCTGTTTTCCCCAGAAAGACGGCCTCTGGAGATACTGCTCCTGGGAACACGGTTTCAGCTCAAGGTATGGGAAAAGCTGCTGGAGGTCCGGGAGGGTGAGACCTTGTCCTATTCAGAACTTGCGGAGTCGGCAGGAGTGCCCGCTGCGGTAAGGGCCGTCTCAAATGCCGTGGCGGGAAATCCGATTGCTTATTTGGTGCCTTGCCACCGTATTATAGGAAAAGCGGGGGATCTTCACGGCTACCGCTGGGGGGTTGACGTGAAAAGGGCGATTCTTGAGTACGAAGGGGTTAATCTGGTCTCGCAGTGATTAACCCGGTCTGAGTCTGCGCGTTCAGCGAAGAGGTTCTTCCTTTGTCATGCAGTGTATAGCTCCGAATCCCCACACAAGGTCAGTGCAGTCAATTCCAACGACATATCTTTTGGGGAAAAGTTCTGACAGTACGCCGAGCGCCTCGCGGTCTTTCGGATCGCTATAGACGGGGACGAGAACTTTTTCGTTTGAGACGTAGAAATTGGCGTAAGTTGCCGGAAGTCTTTCGCCGTCGAAAAAAAGCGGCGACGGCATCGGGAGAAGGACGATTTCAATTTTTCCTCCGTCCTCAAGCTCTAGGTCCTGGAGTATTTCAAGGTTTTCGCGAAGCGGGCGGTAATTCGGGTCCCGGGCGCTGTTCTCAAGGCATAAGACAACCGTGCCGGGGTCCGTAAACCTGCATATATCGTCAACGTGGCCGTCTGTATCATCTCCCTCTATGCCTCCGTTAAGCCAGAGAACGTTCGTTGCGCCGAAATACTCAGAGAACACCGCTTCGTAGTCGTTTTTCCGGAAAGAAGGATTCCTTGCCTGTCTGTCCGTACTTAGGAGACACTGCCTGGTTGTTATCAGGGATCCCTCTCCGTTTACGTCAATGCTTCCGCCCTCAAGAATAATTTTCTTTCCAACACATGCAGGGGTTTCCGAGTCAAGACGAAGGGTCTCGGCCACAAACCCCGGAACCATGTCGTCGTTTCCCCAGTCCGGGTACTTGGCCCATCCGTTAAACCCGAAATCAAGCACGCGCAGCCCCCCGGAATCATCTCTTACGAAGAAGGGACCGGAATCCCGTATCCAGGATCTGTCTGTTGGGCACTCGTAGAACTCCACGTTGCCAAGATCAGTTGATTCTTCCCTGAGAAACCCCTCGGCCCGCTTCTGTGTTCCTCCGGGGTCAACTATTATTCTCACCTTCTCTGATTCTGACAGGTGGCTTACGGTCTCGCGGTATACCCTCTCGACCCCCGAGAATTTCCCCGGCCAGTCGCTTACGTTCTGCGGCCACACAAGCCAGGTGGCGTCGTGAGGTTCCCATTCAGCTGGAAGTCTGTAACGAACCGCTGAAGAATCACTCAATTTCAGGTACCGGAATCATTGTCGATAAATCTTTGCCGAAGCTCGGAGTAGGAGTCAATTCTTCGGTCCCGAAGAAAGGGCCAGTTCCTTCTGGTCTCCTCAAGCTTCCTAAGATCGATGTCGGCCAGTATGATTTCGTCTCTCTCGCCGGAAGCCTCGCAGATCACCGTTCCCTGGGGGTCACACACAAAGGAATTTCCCCAGAAATTTATTCCTTCACCGGTTTCTCCCGATTCCTCGAAGCCCACCCTGTTCACGGCCGCGACATAGATTCCGTTTGAGACGGCGTGGGCGCGCTGAACAGTCTTCCATGCCTCAAGCTGGGTATTTTTCGAGTGTTCATCCTCGTCTGTGTGCCACCCTATGGCGGTCGGGTAGAAGATAATGTCCGCCCCCTTGAGCGATACTATGCGTGCCGCTTCGGGATACCACTGGTCCCAGCAAATAAGTGTGCCTATCCTCGCAAAATCGGTTTCAAAACAGGAAAACCCCGTGTCTCCGGGAGCAAAGTAGAACTTCTCGAAATAGCCCGGATCATCCGGTATGTGCATCTTTCTGTAAATGCCGGAAATCTCTCCCGAGGGATTGATAAGGGCAAGGGAGTTGTGATACACGCCGGAGGCCCTTTTCTCAAAAAGCGGGCACACGATGAAAACTCCTCCTTTTTCCGCTTCCCCGCAGAATCTGTCCGTTGTGGGTCCGGGGATGGGTTCGGCGAGATCAAAACAGCCTGTGTCCTCAGATTGGCAGAAGTACCTGGTGAGAAAAAGCTCGGGAAGACAGACTATGTTCGCTCCGAGCGCAGAAGCTTTCTCTACGTTTAATATGGCTTTTTTCAGGTTTTCCTCTTTGTCTTTGTGCACCCGGTTCTGAACAAGGGCGATTTTAAAGCTGTTCATGCGAATACGATAACTCCCAAAGGCGGAGAATAAAAGAAGATGGAACGGCTTCTGTATACGACTTTTTGATTAGGAAACTCGGATTTAATAACTGTTTTATTCGAAAGGCAGTGTCTTTTAATTGTTTTTTTAGTTTAATAATCATTTTTTAGAGATACTGGAAGAATTAAAAGTTTTATCAAAACTCACGGTTTTTAATAAAAATTTTTGAAAAATAGACAATTTTCAATCATTTATTTTGCAAAAGCCAAATTTTTAATTATATTATGAGGAAAATAACGATTTTATTGGGTAAATCCATGAAAACAAGCGTTTCAAGAATACGGCCCGCAGGCTACGCTTGGCTGCTGAGCAGATTTGGATTGACCGCACTGCCCAACTGGCACAGTTCCTTTGTTGCGGCAACCGGTGGTCGGCAGCAGAAAGTACAAGGTGGTAGAGTTGAAGATATTTATTCTCTTCAATACTGGCCTGGTGAAAAAATAGGAGACCATCTGGAATTTGCCTTGAAATATGATGGCGTAAGCCTTAGCTCCTTAAAGGTTGTTTTCGATGCCGTCGCGGAAACTGAGCTTGTCGATTACATCAAATCCAAGCCAACGGGAAAGTATGCTCGTCGCATCTGGTTTTTTTTCGAGTTTTTAACTGGTCGCAGGTTACCCATTGATGATTTGTCCAAGGGGAATTACCTGGAAGCGCTTGAACCGGACATCTATTACACTCTCTCCCGGGGTGAAAAATCTCAAAGACACCGTGTTATCAACAATCTGCTTGGACCAAGGGAATTTTGTCCTATTGTCAGGAAAACGGAGAAGCTTGGAGAAATGGATCAGATTGATTTTCGAGACAGATGCGAGAAGATAGTCGAATCGTATCCTCCGCAACTACTTAGGAGAGCATTAAGTTATCTTTACAGCAAAGAAACCAAATCTTCTTTTGAAATAGAAAACATTAAACCCGACGCGTCGCGGACCGAAAAATTCATAGCGTCCTTGGAGATGGCGCGACGGCAGGATTTCTGCGACAAGGAGTTGTTAATCGCCCTTCAGAATCGAATTGTCGATCCACGTTTCATAAACGAAGATTATCGAACGGTTCAAAATTATGTAGGTCAGACGATTTCCTATCAAAAAGAGTTAATTCATTATGTGTGTCCCAAGCCGGAAGATCTTCCCGACTTGATGAGGGGGATCCTGACTTCTCATCGGCTTATGATGACCGACCGTGTTTCAGCTATTGTTCACGCTGCCGTAGTAGCCTACGGGTTTGTTTTTATTCATCCGTTTGAAGATGGTAACGGTCGAATCCACCGGTTTTTGATCCACAATATTTTTTCCATTCGAGGAATGGTTCCGGAAGGTCTGATGTTTCCCGTGTCTGCTGTAATGCTTAAAAATCCGGAAGGCTACGATGATTCTTTAGAGGCATTTTCGCTTCCCTTGAACCAACTTGTGGAATACAGCTTAGATGGGCTTGCCCAGATGACCGTCCACAACGATACTGCGTACTGGTATCGTTACATTGATATGACGGCACAAGCGGAAGCTTTGCATGATTTTGTCGTTCAAACCGTCGAAAGCGAACTTGTAGAGGAACTGAACTTCCTCGCAAACTATGACAGCACAAAAAAGGCGATTCAGGATGTTATCGATATGCCCGACCGCCTGATAGATTTGTTTATCCGGATTTGCCTTGAAAACAAAGGCAGACTGTCTGCGAACAAAAGAAAGTCGCATTTTGATTTCTTAAGCGACGGCGAACTTTTTTTGATGGAAAGTGCCGTCAGGGAAAAATACCGTGCGCTAGCACAATAGCTTCTGACCGCTAAGGGTGAACCGGCCTTGGAAGTCTCATTCCGTCCAGGTTCCCTGGGCTGCGGTTGTTAACGTTGCGAAAGTGGTATGCGGATGACAACGCCGCCCATGCTCCTGCCATCCCAGCTCGGACTGGTCGTCTTCTAACTGGCGATTAGTTCCCCCGAAAGCTTGGCAAAGGGCATGAAGTTCCGCTCGACGCTCGTGTTTCAGTGTGCCGGTCTACCAATCCGCTTTTCTGCCCGTATCACGAACCAAGGGTATAATCGCCCGCTGTCGGCATCACGTCGGTGAGAAGCCTTTATGGTCAGTCATTACGGAGCTTTCGGAAGAATTCCTTCCGGGTACGCCTTCCGGGGAAAGCTGCCGAGAACAAAACGAAAGCTGCCAGGAACAGGTTGAGCAAAGCTCCCTGAGGAGTATTGCCGCTCCCGGCGACTGTACACGCTCCGTTGTCTTCATCAGATTCGGGATAAACCCCTGAACCAAAGATGTACATGAAGCGACCGACAGGATCTTCATGATGACCTACGTCTGCCGCCTCAATGTAACTTATCTTGTGCGAATTGCCCGGAACCAGGTTGTTTTCCAGCCACTGAGGAGTCGGTTCATCGCCGGGACGCAACCAATGATATTCGACAAAGTCGCCCTTTCCATCTTTGGGCGTCCCGTTTTCTGTTACAGAGTTCCTAAGCAGTTCCGCAATATTTTTGTTTTCCTCCCCGTCAATCGGATTTGGATTCGGGTCCCTCAGCCTAAGATTCAGTCCGTTCAGTTGAGGACTGTTTCCGTTTAGAACCACCGTGGCGTCTTCATCCAATTCCATGATGAAAACGTATATGCTGCCTTCCTTAAAATCCCCTTGTGAAAAACAAGCGATTTTCTTCTGAAACTCCGTGTACCTTATGGAAGCCATATCGTCAAACCCTATAATCCTGTCAGGATCCCCTTTCCTCAGTTCCTCCATCGCTTTTCTTCTGCCATCCACAAGCAGGTCTTGAGTGACGGAAATAATGCTTTTTACATACAGCTTAAGAAGCAGTTTCTGCGTATCCAGACTCTCTTCGTTTTCAACATCCCCGGCGGTGGTATCAAGTTCGAGACCCGTACAGTCGGGTTCAATTACAGCGGAGTCTTCTTCGTCGTGATGAAGACCCGCTATGACTACGAACTCTCCATAGATAGTGTCTACTTTTTCTCCGCAAGCCTGTCTGTCTTCTCCGCCGTACCTGTACCCCGCGCAACCCTCTTCTTCGATTAATTGCCTTAAGGCACCCCCGATCTGCGAACCCTGGGCGTCCGGGGCAACCACTTTGCCATACAATCCGGGATGTCCCGGGTGGTTGTCTATTATATTGGCGGAATTTATTATGATGGAGTACATGTCGTCGCCATCGTTAAAAACCCCCTCCTTTCTTAGTTCCTCGAAAAATATCACCCAGAGGCTTACCAGTTCTTTTTGTTCTTCCAGAGTGGGGTCGGGGTTGTTGACTCTTAATAACGGACTGAAATGTTCAACTATGTGGGAAAGGAACTCCCCCACCTCCGCCTCACTTGCGATATTGACATCTTCCGCCATCTTGTTGTTCTGACTTTCATTATGAGCCGAAGCTTCAATGCTGAACGAAAAAACAAGCACTAATGAGAAAAACAAGCCCAGAAGCGTTCCGTGTGTTTTAACTTTCATCATCTTCCTCCTGATACAGCAATTCCTGATTTCCTGACATTACGCTTTGCCGTGCCAGGTTCTTTTTTCTTCCTTAAAATTCTAACACATCTGGAATCTTTTATGGAATCACGGTCAGGGATCCGGTAATCACCTCTGTTTTGCTTCCCTGTTGTTCACTCCCTTGGGAGATAAACAACTGCCGGGGTGTGCCGAGAGACGTGAATTTCCCACGGCCTTTTGGCATACCACCTGCCAATCAAGGCTCTGGAGGCTAATGCAATTTGTTTCGGTTATCATTTAGATGACATTCGAATGGGCTGGGAAAACCCAGGAGAACCGGCCGCGGCGGATGCCGATTCTCTCTAATCTTGTTTTCAGTTTGCGGAAAGGGTTTCGGTGCGGTTTCCCGTCGGCAAAAAGTTTCTCCTGACTTCTGTCGTGGCCGGAGTCCGAATAACATGCAAGAATATGATCTTTTTTCTTTAGTTCTGCTTTTTTTCACGGGCGTTCTGGCGGGAGTTATAAACGTGATGGCGGGCGGTGGAAGCAGCATTGTTCTTCCCGTGCTCATATTTCTTGGGATTGATCCCACAGTCGCAAACGGAACAAACAGGGTGGCGATCTTGTTTCAGAATTTCTTCGCGGCTCTTTCCTTCAGAAAAGAGGGCGTTGCCGACATAAAAACCAGCGTCAGGCTCGCGGCCTTCACCCTTCCCGGCGTTTTGGCGGGAGCTTTTGCGGCGGTGCGGGTGGGAGACGAGCTTTTCGAAAAAATCCTGGCCGTCGTGCTTATCTTCGTCTGCGCGTCCTTCTTCCTTAAAGTCGATTCTTTCGGCAAGCTGCTCGGCGGCGGCGGCGGCGAAACGGGGCGGGGGTGGGTTCTTTACCCGGCACTTGTGGTTACAGGTTTTTACGGCGGCTTTATCCAGGTCGGCGTGGGACTTTTCATAATGGCGGCTCTTTACCACCTCATGGGAGCATCCCTAGCCAAGGTAAACGCGCACAAGGTGATTGTGGTGCTTTTCTACACGATTCCCGCGATTCTCATATTTTTTCTGAGCGGCAACATAAACTGGTTCATAGGCATCTGTCTCGCCGCGGGAAATTCGGTCGGCGGATGGTTCGGCGCCACGTTTTCCGTAAGGGGCGGCGAAAAATACATAAGGATGGCTCTTCTAGTCGCCGTCGGGCTTATGGCCCTTAAGCTTCTCCGGGTATTTTAGGCGCCGCACAGGTGTCATGCGCCGGAGCCCGGGAGAGGGTCCGCCGCGGTCTTTCTCAGAAATTCGTACAGGGTGTGGTAGATGTTTTTGTTCTGAATCAGTTTCTCGTGAGTTCCCTGCTCCACCACTTCCCCCTTATGGATCACTATTACGTTATCCACGTCCTTTAGGGTTGAGAGCTTGTGGGTTATGACCAACCTTGTCTGAGAGCCTGCAGCGCTTCTTATCACTCCCTGTATTCTTTTTTCAGTTTCCGCGTCCAGATGGGAAGTCGCCTCGTCCATTATAAGAAGCTTCGAATTTTTCCTGACCGCTTTTTCGATCGACCGGGCCTGGGTTTCTCCCGAAGAAAGCTTTACGGGTTCGGCTGCCGGACCATCCCGCCCGTCCCTTTCGTCGGATATGTCCTTTTCGAACAGAAACAGGTCCTGGAAGATGGCGGTTATGTTCGAGCGCAGGTACCTGTTTGACAGTTCCTCGATGTCTGTGCCGTTAAAGAGAATCTGGCCCCTCTGGGGTTTATAGAATTTAAGGAGCAGGTTCACGATGGTCGTCTTCCCCGCTCCCGTGATTCCCACAAGGGCGGCACTCTCTCCAGGTCTTACTGTAAAGGATGCGTTCTTGAGCACCCATTCCCGCTCGTTATACGAAAACCATACGTCCCGGAACTCAAGATATCCCTCGGTTGTCGCGGGCACCAGAGATCCGCTTGCCTCAGATTTTTCCGCCAGAGTGTCGTAGAGGTTCTCGGAGGCCGCGACGGCGGACTGGAAGACATTGAATTTTTCTGAAAGCTCCTGGATGGGCTTGAATATCATCCTTACGTAGTAAAGAAACGCGAGCAGGGCTCCCAGGGACAGGTCGAGGTTCATGACCCCGATCGCCCCGTACCACAGTATTATCCCGGTTGCCGCTATGCCCACGTACTCTATGGAAGGGCGGAAAATCACGTAGACCCAGAGCTGCTGTATATTGGCCCTGTAGTTTTCCGTGTTTACCTCCCAGAATTTCTCGAAGTTTCTTTTCTCCTTTCCGTAAAGCTTAAGGAGCACTATTCCCCTCATGCTTTCCGCGACAAAGGCGTTAAGCTTGCCTATGGTTCTTCGGATCTCCCTGTACACCAGTCGAAGCTTCATTCGGAAGATAGATACCGTGAAAGTAAGGAACGCCGTGAGCGCGACGATTATAAGCGTGAGCCCGACGTTCATCCTGAACATGATCACCAGAGTGCCGATTATGATTATGATGTCCTTTATGAAGTGTATGAGAACGGAGGTGTACATCTCGTTTATGGCGTTAACGTCGTTTGTGACGCGTGTGGTTATCCTGCCCACGGGATTTCGGTCGAAGTACTGCTGGGGAAGGGAAAGTATGTGGGAGAGGGTGTGATTTCGCATGTCATGCATTATTCTCTGGCCCGAGTAGTGAAGAATGTAGGTAAAAGAGGAGGTGAAGAGGAAAATTCCAACCACCGATAAAACCACGTATAAAGCGAGGGTCCTGAGACTTTTTGTCTGTTTTGAGCGAAGAAGCGACACTTCCTCTCTGGGGAGTGAGCCAAGGTCTGAGTGAGCCAGAAACGCGACCCCTTCGGTTTCTTCAAACAGGGAAGCGTTTCGGGCTATTATTCCCAGAACCTCCTGCTTTTCATCTCCCTCAAATTCCCCGGGGTCGACCACGATATATTTTGTCTCGGAGAACAGGGTGCCCGAGCGTTCGATTCTGTCTTTCTCCGAGGAGGAGAGCTTTGAGAAATCGACCAGAAATCCTCCGTCCGCAAGGGCAAGCGTGGACTCCACCCCGAGTTCCGGGAGCGCCCGCCCCGCTTCTTCCCCTCCCTCGGCCTTGCTCCATGTGGGATAAATATGGTCATCGACCGCGACTTTGATGAGGTAGGGAACCGTGATTTCAAGCGCCGCGGTGGCCATCATCAGAAGAAGGGACAGGGCGAAGTAACCTCTGTATTTTCCCAGAAAGCCCAGAATCCACCCCATGATCTTAATATCGTAAGTTGATTTCCTGGTTCTCTCCAAGTCGCTCATTTATACACCTCAGACAGATTGCAGTCTTTCGAGCGCGTAGTAAACTCCGCGTCGCTCCACGAGTTCCCTCCGCTCCCCGCTTTCGATTATCTCTCCGTTTTTCATGACCGCGATCCGCGAGAGCCCGACTACGGAGGATATTCTGTTTGAAATTATCACCACCGTGCGCCCGCGCATTGCCTCTGTCACGTTCGTTATCACGGTGTTCTCCGTCTGCGGATCAAGGGACGAGAGCACGTCATCAAGTATCAGGACTTCGGGATTGAGCACCAGGGCCCTCGCTATGGCCAGGCGCTGTCGCTGTCCTCCCGAGAGGCTGAGTCCCCGCTCTCCCACCACGGTGTCGAACCCCTGCTGAAACTCCATTATCTGTTCGTATATCCCCGCCGTTTTGGCGGCCCGCTCCACCTGCTCGCGGGTTATGCTTGGGTTTATGAAGGTTATGTTGTCATAAACCGTTCCGCTGAACACGGTTATTTCCTGCGGCACGTAGACGACGGTCTCCTGAAGGCTTTTTCTTGATATTTTCCTTATGTCGATCCCGTCGACCGTTAGTGCGCCCGGTTCGGTATCGTGGATTTTCATGAGCAGCTTCATCAGCGTGGTCTTCCCGGAGCCGACGAGCCCCGTTATTCCCAGAGTCGTCCCGCAGGGTATGTGGAGGTTGACTTCGCGCAGAGCCGGGGTGGAGCCGTAGAAGAAGGAAACCCCGGAGAACCTTATGTCTCCCTTGAGTTCGTAGTCCTTCTCTCCTGCACGGGTGTCGTCTTTTTGTTCAACCGCGAAAATCTCGTTCAGCCTGTTTATCGAAGCGTTCCCCCTTTTTAGAAGATCGATCGCCCATCCCATGGCCATCATCGGCCAGGCGAGCATCATCAGGTAGATGAGTATGGCGGAGAACTCTCCGAGGGTTATTTCGGTACCGATCGCGCCTGCTCCGCCGAAGAAAAGAAACAGGGCCGTCGCTAATGAGGGCACGAAATATATAAACGGCTGGAAGGCCGCGCGGATCTTCACCAGGTGTACGTTTTTCTCAAGGTAGTCTTCGCTTGCACGTTCAAAATCCCGTCCCTCGGGCTGCTCAAGTCCGAACGCTTTTACTACCTTGATTCCCGAGACCGGCTTCCTTGCGCTTTCGGTGAGTTCTGAGAAGGAATCCTGGGAGCGCTGGAACCTCCTTTCTATCATGTTTCCGAATTTGTATATGAAGACGGCGAGCGCGGGAAACGGCAAAAACGCGTAGAGGGCCATCTCGGGAGAGATGTAGAGCATCGCGGCGAAGATGAAGAAAAACAGGAATATCCCGTCATACGCTATGAGCAGGCCCAGGCCGCAGGAGAACTTGAGAGTCTCTATGTCGTTCACCGTGTGCGCCATCAGGTCGCCGACTTTTCTTCCCGAGAAGAAATCGAAGTTAAGTTTCTGGAGATGATCGAAGAAATCGTTTCTGAGCGAGTACTCTATTTTCCTCGCCCCGCCCATTATGAAGTACCGCCAGCCGAGGCGGAAAAACGCCATTAGCAGCCCGAGCCCGAGGATGTAGAGGGAGTACCTGGTTATGAGGGAAAAATCTGCGCTCTCCAGGATGAGCTCATCTATTATCCACTGGATTACTATGGGAACCGACAGCTGCGCCATATCCACCACCGTAAGAGAGACAAGACCGGTTAGAAACGAGTATCTGTACCGTAAAATAAGGGAGGAAATGCTTGTTTTTCTGAGCAATGGTATACGAGCAAATATTTTACGGGACCGAAAAACCAAGCGGCTGCCAAGCCTTGATCCCATCGGATAAAAAGCAAATTTCAGGCGGCGCGCGACCGCTAAATCATTATACAGTGAAAAACCCGCAGAAGATAATCCGCTGTATCTGTTAGGAGCGGTTTTTGCCCGGACGGTCAAGAATAGGGTATTTTTTTCGACCGGAGGCAGATAGCGTGGAAGATGTTTCCTATCAGGTTCCCGCGGGAGTCTCGACGTCACAGCGGATTATAAGGAAAAGCAGGTTCATAGCCACTGTCGGGCGGGCGGGCACCAGAGATAAGGCCGAAGATTTCATAGGGAGCGTAAGGGCTCTTCACCCCACGGCAAGCCATAACTGCTATGCGTTTCTGGCATGCGCACCCGGGGGAACGGATATCGGTTTCGGTGATGACGGGGAGATCTCGGGAACCGCCGGGCGGCCCATGATGACTCTTCTCGAACACAGCGGCATAGGGCAGGTAGCGGCCGTGGTAACCCGGTATTTCGGAGGGATAAAGCTCGGTCCCGGCGGGCTTTTGAGGGCATACACGGATTCCCTGAAGGCGGCCTTGGGTGAGCTTGAGCTTGAAGATCATGTCCCGGTGCGGGCGGGGCGCATTGTTTTTTCCTACGCGCATGAAAATTCCATACGGATTCTGTTTGAGAAATCGGGCGTTACGATAACGAGCGTCGAGCGCGGGGAGGATGTTCACTTCGACTTCACAGCGCATCTCGGTGCCGTTGCGAGCCTTGAAGAGAAGGTTGCCTCCTTGACAAGAGGGAAATCCAGGCTTGTCTGGAAACAGGCGGACTGAGGGCTCGTCAAGAGTGGATGTTCCCTGTTCTGCCGTACGGGGTCAAAGCCGGTATACTAACCTTCAGTCAATTTCGCATGTGGAGGGTTTATGAACGTTTACGATTGCGTAAGATCGCTTAGTTCCGTGAGAAGTTACCTCGATGGGGAAGTTCCGGGTGAAGTCATCATGGAGGTGCTGGAATCGGGGAGGCTCTCGCCGAGTGCCCACAACAATCAACCGTGGGAATTCGTGCTTATAAAGGACCGCGCAATGCTCCGGGAAATGGGAAAGTACTGCACAAGCGGCAGCTTCATTGTGCAGGTGGCTTTCGCGGTGGTGCTTCTGGTGGACCCGCAAAGCAAGTGGCACCAGATCGACGGTACCAGGGCCGCGCAGAACATGGTTTTAGTGGCGTGGAGCCACGGACTCGGGTCCTGCTGGATAGGAAGAATAGAGACAGAAGAGCTTAAAAGGTATCTTGGAGTGCCGGAAGAGCTCGATGTTCTTACCGTGCTTCCGTTCGGTTACTTCGACAAAAGGCGGGTCGCTACCGGGAAGTTGAGGAAAAGTCCGGACGAGGTCTTTCATCTGGACGGTTACGGAGAAAGAATCTCGAGATAAGAGGCTTGCGCGACTTTTCGCGCCGGCCGTCTGCAAACTCATCCACTCGGACGAGTAGCTTTGCGGCACAGAGCATCAAGGACCGCACGGAATGAATTTTAAGAAGCTTGGAAACACGGAAGTTCTCGTTCCCGAGATCGGACTCGGCACGTGGAACTACAAGGGGGGAGTGGAACCCCTGAGAGCGGGCATCAGGCTTGGGGCTTCGCTTATAGACACCGCCGAGGGGTACCACACGGAGGATATAGTCGGAGAGGCCGCGCGTCCCTTCAGGGACGAGGTCATCATAGCGACAAAGGTTTCGGGAAGGAATCTTGCCCACGACAGCGTGCTTAGATCCTGCGAGGCGAGCCTCGAGAAGCTTGGCACGGACTGCATAGATCTTTACCAGATACACTGGCCGAATCCCGTCTATCCGATAGAAGGGACGATGAGGGCGCTTGAGAAGCTGGTTGACCGCGGATGCGTAAGCTACGTCGGGGTGAGCAATTTCTCCGCGAGGCAGATGCGCGAGGCGCAGCACTGTTTTCCCAACTACCCCATAGTTTCAAACCAGGTGCTCTACAACCTTAGATCAAGGGATATAGAAAAAGAGTTGCTTCCCTACTGCCTGGATAACGAAGTGACAGTAATGGCCTACACCCCGCTTGATGCCGGAAGGCTCTGCCGCTCCGGGGGCGGGATTTTGTCCCGGATAGCGGCCGAGACCGGGAAAACAGAGGCTCAGGTCGCCCTTAACTGGTGTGTTTGCCGGGAGAACGTCATCGTGATTCCGAAGGCGGATTCGGTGACGAGAACGGTCGAGAACTGCGGAGCATCGGGATGGAGACTTTCCCCCGAGCAGTTGCGCATGCTCGATGAGACATTCTGAAGTTTCGTTCTGCGGTCCCATTATGTGATATACTTAACAGGTTTAACACGGAATAATGAGGAGGGGAGTGTGCGATGAGTTCAAAAAAAACGCTTTCACTTTTGGCTTTCTTTTTTGTTTTAGCTTTCTTTTCTTTTGCCGACCCCGCGTCGGCAAGCGAGCTTGATACGGGCGATACCGCCTGGATACTGATTTCAACCGGGCTTGTTCTTTTCATGATGATTCCCGGGCTTGCGCTTTTCTACGGGGGACTGGTCGGCAAAAAAAACGTTCTTTCGGTGCTGATGCAGTGTTTTTCAATTACCGCTGTAGTGACAGTTATATGGACGTTTTTCGGTTACAGCATGGCTTTTGATACCACCGGTATGGCAGCTGGAGAGCTTGGGGTTAATGCCTTTGTGGGAGGTTTTTCAAAGGCCTTTCTGCACGGGGTAGGCATCGACACTCTTTCGGGAACGATTCCCGAGCTTCTGTTCTTCGTCTTCCAGCTTACCTTCGCAATCATAACCCCGGGACTTATAATCGGGGCGTTCGCCGAGAGAATGAAGTTCTCGGCTATGCTTCTGTTTACCGCCCTGTGGGTGATATTCTGCTACTTTCCGATCGCGCACATGGTCTGGGGAGGAGAGGGCTCCTATCTCGGAGACATGGGAGTGATAGACTTTGCAGGCGGAATAGTCGTCCATATCACGGCAGGTACCGCGGCCCTGGTGGCAGCAGTAATGGTCGGGGCAAGGAGAGGTTACCCCAGACAGCTTGCGCTTCCGCACAATCTCACTCTTACGATGATAGGTACCGCGATGCTCTGGGTCGGATGGTTCGGATTTAACGGGGGAAGCGCCCTAGCGGCCGGGGGGCAGGCGGCAATGGCGGTCGTAGTAACCCAGATTTCTCCCTGTGTTGCCGCTCTTACCTGGATATTCATTGAGAACGTGAGGTCGGGCAAGCCAAGCGCCCTGGGTTTTGCGACTGGAGCTATCGCTGGTCTCGCGGCCATAACTCCCGCCTCGGGCACCGTGGGCCCGATTGGAGCCATAGCAATAGGATGCGCGTCTTCGGTTCTTGCCTACATAGCGGCGACCTATATCAAGTTCCGTTTCAGATATGACGACGCGCTTGACGTCGTGGGGGTTCACGGAGTCGGCGGGTTTGTAGGAATTGTGCTTGCCGGGATATTCGCCTCAACAGCATACGGCGGTTCGATCGTGGATCTCGATATAGGCGCGCAGCTCGGCATTCAGCTCTATGGGGGAATATTCGCCATCGTATACACCGCCGTAGTAAGCTATATAGTTCTCAAGGTCGTTGACATGCTCGTCGGACTCAGGGTCACCGAGGATGAAGAAACCGAAGGTCTTGACATAACGGATCACGGAGAGTCGGGTTACTACGGCATCTAGGGTGGGGGCTGAAACCAGCGCACGCATGGTTTGCGGATGAACACTCACGCACGGGACTCAAGGGTCTGTGCCTGCGGGTACTCCGTCGGGGATCCGTGGGTGGTTCCGAGGCAGAGATACTCTGTTTTCGGCTGGTTCGTGATGAGTTGCGGAATAAGCTACCCGCCGAAGCGGATCAATATAGAGTGTGACCGTTGCGGGGAGGTTTTCGACGTGATCGAGGGAGACAGGAAATTTCTTGAGGAGTATATGTTCCGCAACCGCTGATCACATCTTGTACTTGCCGAAATCCTCATCCGGTATGTCTTCGAGGACATCGCCCGCGCTTTGGCCCTTATCCCCGACTTTTACGCTGAGAGCGGCCTTTATCACCTCTTCGTCGACCATGATGCGGCACCCGGTCCTGAGTGCTATCGCTATGGCGTCGCTCGGGCGGGAATCCACCAGGAGTTCCTCTCCGTCTTTTTTAATGCGAAGGCGGGCGTAAAAGGTGTTTTCCCGTAGTTCCGTGATCTCTATTTCAATAACCTCGTAGCCTGTGGCGACGATTACGTTTTTCAGAAGATCGTGGGTGAGGGGTCTTGGTCTTGGAGTTTTTTTGATCTCCATTGCTATGGCGCTTGCCTCCTCGAATCCTACCCAGAGAGGAAGACTTCTTTCCCCTTCCTCTTCATTCAGAATGACTACGGGCATATCGGTAAAAGGGTCGGCGACTATGCAGGAAACCTTCATCTCAAGAAACATTTTTTCTCCCTCCCTGTGTTAATTCAGGTATTGTCCTCTAAGCGAATTCGCAAGTCCTTCAGTTATCCTTACGTCCGCCATTTTTCCGATAAGCTCTTTTTCTCCGGGAAAATTGACTATCCTGTTGTGTTCGGTTCTCCCGGAAAGCCACGAGGAGTCGTTTCTGCTCGCATCCTCAACCAGCACCTGCTCGGATTTGCCTATCCTCTGTGCGTTCTTCGCAAGAGTGATTGCCCGCTGGTATTCCTGAAGGCGCGCGAGCCTGTGGCCTGCCGTCGAGTCTTCCACTCTTTCTCCTGATCTCCAAAGCTCCTCTCCCACCGTTCCGGGGCGCGGCGAGTATTTAAATGAAAAGGAACTGTCGAACCCCACTTCTTCGACAAGGCTCATCGTCTCCTCGAAGTCATCTTCTGTTTCCCCGGGAAATCCTACTATTATATCAGAAGACACTGCTATGTCCGGCATGGCGTCCCTGAGCCTGTTAACGGAATCTAAGTACCAGTTCCTTGTGTAGGTCCTGTTCATGAGCCTCAGCACCTTGTCTGAGCCCGACTGCACGGGCAGATGAATGTGACGGCATACCTTGGACACGTCTGCCATCGCCTCCACCATTTTTTTCGTTATGTCTCTCGGATAAGAGGTCGTAAACCTTATTCTCTCAAGACCGTCAATCTCCCCGAGCACCCGAAGCAGGTCCCCGAACTTAAGCCCGCCGAGCTTCCACGAATTCACCGTCTGTCCTATGAGGGTTATTTCCTTCACTCCCTTTGCGATAAGGTGCCGGGATTCGGCAATTATGTCCTCGAGGGGCCTGTTAACCTCGGAGCCCCTTACCGTGGGCACTATGCAGTAAGCGCACTTTTTGTTGCATCCCTGCTGTATGGACACAAATGCCGTGGGTTTTCCCTCCTCGTGGTAGGGGAGGACGTCGAAAGGCTCCTGCACGTCAAAGGACGTCTCGACGGGTCTTGATTTCTTCTCTTTTATCTCTTCTATAAGCCGCGGGAGTTGCGGAATCGCCCTGGGTCCGAGCACGAAGTCAAGGTGCGGCATCCTGCGGATGAGTTCCTCTCCGTAGAGCTGCGCCACGCACCCGGACACGCCGACTATAAGCTCCGGGTTTTTTGCCTTAAGGCGCTTGAAGCGCCCAAGGCTGCTTAAGGCCTTCTGATCGGCCTTTTCCCGTATGGCGCACGTGTTTACGATAACTATGTCGGCCTCTTTTGGGTTTTCGGTGATACTGGCGCCGAGGGCGTTCTGTATCCTGTCCGAGTCATACTCGTTCATCTGGCAACCGTAGGTTTCAAGGTAAAGGGTGTTGGTCTTCATGGTTAAGGGAAATCCTAACGCATGGGAATATAAGTATCAAGAAAGGCGAGACGAGCTTTTCTAAAAGAAAATTCCAGCAGCGCAAGCCTCGATTGCTTCTAACCCTGCCTGCTGCGGGTATAACGAAAAGGATCAAATGGCAAAATCATTTTTCCAGTTACATCAATATCAGGAAAACGGTGCTTACATATGAAGAGGTTGTCGGCATGTTTAACTTGTCTATAACTGTAAAGAAATTTATAGTTTTAATTGGTTTGACACTTTCTTGCAGATTTAGCAGGTTGGTTTTTTCAGAATCTAACGTTAGTAGGCAGTTGTGTTCTAGACATGAGTAATAAGAATCGATGGATATTCTTTGGGGTGGCGGTATCTATTTTGGCAGCTGTGTCTTTCACTCCTCTGGTAATCCCCTATGGAGTGACGGAACCGTATTTCCTGGGACTTCCTAGGACTCTGTGGGCTGGGTTGGGAATATCACTATGCATATATGTGCTGCTTGTTTTGGCAATGCTTACGTCCGATGACCAAGGGTAGTCTGCTTGTATAAGAGGAAGAAATAGACATGAACAGGGGAATGGCATTTGTTGCGGTTGCACTGGTGTATCTTGCAGTGCTGATATCCCTTGCTGTCATAGGGAACAGGAAAAACAAAGGGGATGAGTACCAATTCCTTCTTGCGGGCGGCAGTCTTGGAACTATAATCGGCTTCTTAACCTTTTTTGCTACGCTCTACAGTACATTCATATTGATAGGGATGCCCAATTTCTTCCGAGTGCACGGCGTGGGAACGTGGATATTCCTTGGCGTTACCGATATGGCTTTAGCCGTTTTCACGCTTTGGCTCTCACTCAAATTAAGGGAAAGGATCTCTTCAACGGATTTTCGGAGCATATCGGATCTGCTACGTGAAACTTTTAGCTCCCGCGGAGTTTTCGTGTATGTCCTGGGCCTTGTCATATTTCTCGTTCCCTACATAGCAATTCAAATAAAAGGAGCGTCAGGCATTCTAGCCCACGTTGTTCCCTATGAAGTTCCCCAGTGGAGTTGGGCTGTCATTATACTGTTTCTTATGTATCTGTACTCTTCCATAGGAGGACTCAGAGGTATTATGTACTGCGATTCACTTCAGGGAATCGTGCTGTTTACCGTTATATGGATAATGGCATTTATTGTTCTGGATAACTTTGGAGGTATTGGAAAGTTAGTTGAGGCCGTGGCGGAGGAGGAGCCTGCACTGCTGTCTACTCCCGGTCCCAAGGGATTGTTATCGGTTCAGTGGCTTATTGCGGGATTCATATCAATTGTGCTGCTGCCTGTGTCGCAACCTCAGCTGACTTCGAGGCTCAGCATTCTGAAGGGTTTGAACGAGAGACGCAAAATCCCGGTTTTGCATGCGTCTTTCACCTTTCTGCTTCTGATAGCAGGGCTTATAATTGGTCTATACGGTGCAGTTGCAATACCGGCTAAAACTGGTCCGGAGTTCATTGGCAAACTGATACTTGAGCAAAATCCCGTTATAGGTGCCGTTGCCTTGATAGGTATTCTGGCGGCGGCTATGTCCACATCTGACTCTCAGTTTTTCGCTCTTGGGTCTGAGATTAACAATGCTCTTGGCAGGTTTAGCAGGAAGTTGAAAGTATCTCCCATTGTTTTCGTGAAACTGGTTATACTGGTATTCTGCATAGCCTCTTTCATTGTTGCCATGAAGAGTTCTCAGGGAATTATATCTCTTGCTGTGTCGGGATTCATGGGCACCGCTCTCATGGCGCCTATGGTTCTTACCGCGATTCTATGCAAAGGAAGAAGCTTCAACTCCGTAATCCCGGTTGTTACAGTTATCAGCCTGGTTGTGTTTTTAATGTCGCTTTTCGGACTCGTACCGAAAATGATAACGGGTTTACGCATAGATCTGATACTACTCGCCATCAATACGCTGGTTACGATTTTAGCGGTTTCGATCGAACTGAAAAAAAAACAATTAAAACATTCCAGCAGATGTCCTGAGACCACGAATTATTAAAAGGCTCTCCCTCCTGAATTCATCCTTTCAATACAGACTTCCAGCAGTTTTCACGCTGGCTTGGTACCAGCCTTATAATCTGAAAAGTATTCTCGAAATCATTTAAAATGCATATAGGTGACTGAGTTGAAAAGCTTTCTGGATCTTGACATATAGCGGCTTTTGATTTTTTGTATCTTATGCGCGAAAAGATTCTTGAACTCTCCAGATCATTTCCCGCCACTACAGGGGTCTATATAATGAAGGGTCCGGGCGGTAGTCCGGTCTACATAGGCAAGGCCAAGAACCTTCGCGCCCGGGTGATGTCCTATTTCCAGAGGGGAAGAGACAGGGGGCAGATACCGTATCTGGTAAGGGAAGTCGACTCGATCGACTACGTGGTGACCGAGGGGGAAAGCGAAGCTCTTTTCATCGAGAACTCCCTTATAAAGCGTCACAAACCGAAATACAACATACGTCTTAAGGACGACAAGACGTTTTCGTCTCTTCGCCTCTCGGTGGGAGAGAGGTTCCCCAGGCTTTCGCGCACGAGGAGAATACGGGACGATGGGGCGCTTTATTTCGGTCCGTTCGCCTCGGGCAAATTTCTTAAGAGCACGGTGAATCTCGTCCACAGGCTTTTTCCTCTCAGGGACTGCACCCAGAGCAAGTTCGAAAGGCACAGCACCCGCCCCTGTCTTAACTATTTTATGAAACTTTGCTCGGGTCCCTGCGCGGGCAAGATCTCGGAGGAGGACTACGGGGAACTCGTGCATCAGACCACGTCGTTTCTTCGGGGCGAGAGAAAAAAACTGGTGAGAATGATCAGGGAGATGATGGAGAAAGCCTCAGAGGATGGAAGGTATGAAAACGCCGCCTACTACAGGGATCAGCTTGTAAGCCTGAAGGAAAACGCCGAGATAGAGAAGGTTACTTCCTCGAGGTTTGAAGACATGGACATAGTGGGTTTTTACAGGGACTCCGAGAACTACGAATTTACCGTCCTGCTCTCGAGGGGCGGCTCGGTGGTCGACAAGCTCGATTTTTCCGTAAAAAGCCCCCACGGCGATGAGGCGGAATGCGTGAGGGAATTTCTCGGCAGGTTTTATTTCTCTGATCACTATATTCCAAAGAGAGTTCTCCTGCCTCTTTCCATAAGGGATCGCGAGGGTTACTCGGAGTGGCTTACCGAGAAAAAGGGAAAACGGGTTTACGTCGAGACTCCCCGGAGGGGACCTAAGAGCGAACTCGTCCGCTTCGCGATGAAAAACGCGCGGGAGAGTCTTGCGAGAAAAGCCGAGGAAAAGGCCAAGCAGAGCACACTTCTTCGAGGCATAAGTAAGTCGGCCGGGATAAAACGGGTTCCTTATTCCATAGAGTGCTTCGACATATCGAACATCCAGGGGCACCAGACGGTCGCTTCGCTCGTGAGGTTCCGGAACGCGAAGCCTGAGCGGGACAGGTACAGGAGGTACAGGATCACGGCCACCTCGGGTCAGGATGATTTCCGGTCGATGTACGAGGTCGTTTACAGGAGGGCTCTTCGGGTAGGAGATGACAACTGGGATCTTCCGGATCTCATGCTTATAGACGGGGGGAAGGGGCAGCTCAATGCCGCCTACGCCGCGCTTCGAGACTGCGGTGTGGAAAACGAGCTTGATCTCGCCTCGATAGCGAAAACCGAGGGGCGGGGCGGGATCGACAGGATTTACGTGCATGGAAAGGGCGAACCTTGCGATTTTTCGTCAAACAAAAAGGGCGTTTACTTCCTGATGAGGGTAAGGGACGAGGCGCACCGCTTCGCGATCACCTATCACAGGGAATTAAGGAAAGGCAAGACCCTGGCTTCTCAGATGGACGGCGTTCCGGGCATAGGAAAAAAGAGAAAATTTCTGCTTCTTAATCACTTCGGGAGCGTGGAGAAGATAAAAGGGGCCACCACCGAGGAGCTTGCCTCCGTAAAGGGCATGACGAAACAGGCCGCGCGCAACGTAAAGGAGTTTCTGCGCTAACCGGACGACGAATTCATCTTCTTTCTGCTGAATGAAGGTGTCGGCGTTTTAGGATGCGAGGTAATCAAGAAGGCAGAATTCGAGTATGGCTTTTCCTGCGTGAAGCTTGTTCTCGGCCTGCGTAAAGGCGACGCAACTGCGACTGTCCATTACTCCTGCGGTTATCTCTTCTCCCCTGTGAGCCGGAAGACAGTGCATTATCAGGGGCTTTTTGCGGCAGGAGGAAAGAAGCTTCTCGTTTACCTGAAAGGGCCTGAAAATCTCGGTGCCTTTTCCCTCTTCACCCATGCTTACCCAGACGTCGGTGTAGATCACGTCAGCTTCCCTTACTGCGGAGGCGGGGTCGTGGGTGACTTCAATTTCCAAGTTTCCCCGTTCCGAGGCTTCGTCCATAATCGCCGGGTTCGGTTCATATCCTGGAGGAACTGCAAGCGAAAGGCCAAAGCCCATTACCGAGGAGGCGGCCACGAAGGAATTGGCAATATTGTTTCCGTCGCCGAGAAAGGCAAGCTTGAAATTCTCGGGATTTATTCCCTGCTCCGAGATTGAAAACAGATCGGAGATTATCTGCGTTGGATGTTCAATGTCGGTAAGGGCGTTTATCACGGGGACTGTAGAGTTCTCAGCGAGCTCTAAGGCTTTTTCCTGTCCGTACGTCCTTATTATTATCCCGTCAAGGTAGGAGGAGAGAATCTTAGCCGTGTCGGCTATGGTTTCCCCCCTTCCGAGCTGGGTATCCGCCGGATTCATGTAAATCCCCCGGGCGCCCAGGTCGAAAAGGCCCGCTTCGAAGGAAAGCCTCGTTCTGGTCGACTGTTTTTCAAAAAGAAGACCCACTGACATGCCCGCGAGGCTTCTTGGGCTCTCGCCCTGTTTTTTCAGTTCCTTTAGTTCGCCGGAGCGGCGGATTATTTCCCTGATCTCGCTTTTTTCAAGGTCTGAGACGGCAAGAAGACTCCTACCCACTAGAGACCACCTCCTCGATGGATTTCGTTATGACATCGACGGCAAAGTCAATTTCTTCTTTATTTGTGTTAAGCGGAGGAAGAATCCGAAACACGCGCTCGACGGTAAGTATAACTAGAAGCCCGTTTTTAACTGAGACCGAAAAACAGTCCCGGGCGAAGGTTCCGTCTGAGAACTCAACCCCGATTATAAGCCCCTTTCCCCTTATCTCTGTTATATGCTCGGGGTATTTTTTCCGGACATCTTCAAGCTTGCCGAGAAAATAGTCTCCGAGCTCGCCCGCTCTTTCGGGCAGATTTTCCCGAAGTATCGTTTCGACCGCGGCGCAGGCCGCCCCCGCGGCCAGGGGATTTCCGCCGAAAGTGCTTCCGTGGACCCCGGGAGTGAAGTGCTTCGCCACGTCCTCCCTAGCCAGTACCGCTCCGCACGGCACCCCGCCGCCGAGAGCCTTTGCGAGCGCCACTATGTCGGGCCTTACGTCCTCGTGCTCGTAGGCAAACAGTTTTCCCGTCCTTCCCATCCCGACCTGGATCTCATCAAGTATGAGCAACATGCCGCTTTTCCCGCAGATCTCCTCTACCTGCTTTAGGTACCCGGGGGGCGGAACGATGACTCCGTTTTCTCCCTGCACCGGTTCGAGAATGACCGCGCAGGGGTTTGTCTCCGAGGCCAGGCGGGCTATCGCCTCGGGGTTCCCGTAGGGAGCGAAGTGGAATCCTTCAAGAAAAGGGGAAAAACCCTCCCTGTATTTTTCAGATTCCGTGGCGCTAAGCGCCCCGAAAGTCCTTCCGTGAAAGGCTCCTTCGGTTGAAATGACCGCGAATTTTCCGCCGTTTTGCGTTCCCCATTTCCTGGCGAGCTTTATCGAGCCTTCAACGGCTTCGGTTCCGCTGTTACAGAAAAACACCTTGTCCGCAAACGAGTTTGAAACGAGCATCTCGGAGAGTGCGCTCTGGTTTTCTATGTTAAAGAGGTTTGATGTGTGGATCAGAGTGGCGGCCTGGGATGTTATGGCGTCCGTGATACTGGGGTGACAGTGCCCGAGATTGTTAACGGCTATCCCGGTCGTGTAGTCAAGATACTTTTCCCCCTCCGTATCCCAGAGCCACGAACCGCTTCCCTTCCGCATCGTTATGGGAAGACGGCTGTAGGTCTCCATCAGGTATTTTCTCCGTGGGTCTTCCATTTTCACTGACCTCAAAGGGTTATCTCCGTCCCTATTCCCAGATCGGTAAGAAGCTCGAGTATGAGAGCCCTTTTTACTCCCCCGTTTATTATGTGCACCTTGCTGACCCCTTCTTCCAGAGCCTCAAGCGCGCACATCACCTTGGGGATCATTCCGCTGTTTATCGTCCCGTTCCTAATAAGTTTCTCAGCCTGCTTTTTAGTCACGGAGGATATGAGCTTTCCTTTCTTGTCTAGGATGCCGTCAACGTTGGTCAGCAGTATGAGCTTTGCAGCGCGAAGCGCTCCCGCTATTTTCCCCGCCACGTGGTCCGCATTTATGTTGTAGATGGTTCCGTCCTCCCCCAACCCTACGGGGGCTATAATCGGAATGATGTCTTTGCCTTCAAGATCCCTGATTACCTCGGGGTTTACTTCCTGAACCTCGCCCACGTAGCCGAGGTCTGCGTCCTCGGCAATATCTATACGGTGCTTGGCGGCAAATTTGTGAAGGTCGAACTTTTTAGCTTTTATAAGCTTTCCTTCCTTGCCCGAGAGCCCCACCGTTTCCATCTGGTGGCGGTTTATCGACATTACGATCTGCTGGTTTATCTTTCCGACAAGCACCATCTCGACCACTTCCATTACCTCTCTGTTGGTAACGCGGAGCCCGGCTATGAAGTCGGATTTTATTCCCATAGTGTCGAGATACTCCTGGATCTGGGGTCCTCCTCCGTGCACTACTACCGGTTTTATCCCGACGTATTTCATCAATACGAGGTCGCGCACGAAATTTGAAAGATCCGTCTTGGCTAAGCTTCCGCCGTATTTGACCACGACGGTTTTGCCGTGAAACGCCTCTATGTAGGGCAGGGCCTCGACCAGTATTTCCGCCCTCTGGGCTGAACTGTTCATGAAAAACTGGGAATTATCTACTTGACTAACCATCTGGCTGCCTCGCATCGATTTCACGGGTCGTCGGAGTCCTTTTAAGGACGGAACGCTCCTCGCCGTGCAGCTGCGCCATTCTCAGACGCCTTATGTTTATCGCGGCGTTCGTGTCCGCATTGGACACAAATCCGCAACTCACACACTGGAACCGCGCTTGGGTTTTGCGGTTCTCTTTCTCTGTATGCCCACACTCAGAACACGTCTGAGATGTATATGCGGGATTCACTTCAATCAGTCTCCCGCACTTGTACTCAAGATTTCTTCTTATCTCCCCCATGGCGGTATCAAGCATCGCCCTGTTAAGCCCTGATTTCTGTTTCACGTTCCTCCCTGGATTTTCTATCGTACCCTTTGCGGAAGCAGTCATGTTGTTAACCTTTAAGTCTTCCACGGCTATAGTTCCGCACTTCTCTGAAATCTCCTCTGTTGTCTTGTGAACCCAGTTCTTCCGTGTATTGGCTATTTCCCTGCTTACCTTCGCAAGTTTCTTCTTTGTGTTTTTCCTTCTGTTAGACCCCTTTACCTGTCTTTCCATCCTCCGCTGATACCGCTTCCGCCTTGCTTCTTTTTTCCTTAAGTCGGGCAGATGATAAAAATCTCCATCTGAAGTGGCGACCTGGCGTGCGTTCATGTCAACTCCCAGAACCTCACCGTCATCCGGTCTTTTCTCCATTTCAACTTCGTAGGAAACAAAGGCACGCCACCTGTGTCCGTCATGGCGAAGCACCACCTGCTTGGGTGTGCCACTCTTCCAGGGATTGCCTCCCCTGCGGGTCATCTTTACCCAGCCGACCCTGGGGATAAGAAGCAGAGAGTATTTCTTGTCAATATTTTTCATCCTGAAGTTCTCTTTGCCTGGAAGCGTAAAACCAGGGGCAGTCCTCTTTCTGCTTCTGGGCTTCGGAAAACCCTTCTTGCCGGCCATGGCTTCTCCAAGCGTGTCGGCAAAATACTTGAGAGTATGTTTTATGGGGTTGGCAGGAAGATCCAGAAGCCAGTCCGTCTCGTGTCTTAGCCTGGTGAACTCAACGCCGAGGGAGAAATAACTTGTCTTCGGTTTTTCTCCCTTGCCGTTTTTGAATGCCTGGTACTCAGCAAGGTTCTTCTTCCAAAAATGGTTCCAGACGTATCGACAGGCTCCCGCTATCTGGAACATCTTCCTTGCCTTCGTCTTAGCAGCAGGCAGAACGACAAACTCTACTGTGCGTATTTCCTTAACAGTCATGATAATGCGGTTTAGTCAAGTATATAATTCCCGAAAAACTCCTTTCTGCGAAAGAAAAACATTATATAGCAACCGGGGTTTTTATTACAACACCCAAGGATAATCATATATGAGAATCCAGGTTTCAGGGGTCGAAAAGAAAACAGCAGTCCCCTGCATTGAGGAATCTTCTCAGGACGCAAAAATGCCTCAGGGGTGGAGAAAGGATTTCCGCCCGGGAATTCTCGTCTGCCGGTCCGTCAGCTTCTGTGTCTGTAAGTCAGCTGAACTCCGAAGATCCTGCCTTTGGCAAGAGGAGAAAACGTGCCGCCAAGAGGCGCCGCAAGCGGTGGCGTGCCCAGCATGCTGGGCAGCTGGCTGTCCCCTCCATGCTTGACTTCATCAAGCAGGTTTTTGCCGTAGAGTCCGATTGAGAACGGGCCGTTTCCGGGGATGATGTCAACTCCGGCGTCAAGTATGTTCTGCTCCAGGATATATCCCCTGTTGTCGTCGGTGAAGTATGACTTGTCGCGGTAGGCGTAGCTTATGCGGGATGTCACCCGGCCCCAGCTGGTTGCTCCCGTGTCGTGGGTAAGTCCCACGCTGTAGGTCCATTTCGCGGCGCGGGGAAGCTCAAGGGCCTCGTCGTTTTCATCCACGCCTCCGTCAAGATTCAGATCATGCTTAACCTTTGTGTACTCCGGGTTTACGTATCCTACCGAACCGACCAGAAACAGACTCTCCGCAATGGCGAACAGTCCGTCTAGTTCAAAACCGTAGGTATCGACGTCGGCTGTGTTGTCAATCAGCTGGACCAAGCCGAGTCCTTCAACGGGGAAGTTGATTTCCCTCTGCATATCATCAATCATGCTGTAGAAGGCCGCCCCGTATAGACGGCTGCGGTTGTTTGCGACCTTGAATCCGGCCTCGAAGCTGTCGATTGTTTCTTCATCATAAGGTCCCGGGGAATGGACGGGCGAGAGGTTGCGGAGATTGTAGCCTCCAGATCGAAATCCCCTGGTCCAGTGTCCGTAAACGTTGGTTCTGTCGCTTATGTAGTAGGTCGCGCCGAGTTTCGGAGACCAGCTGTTCCAGGTCTCCTCGCCCGTAAAGTCAAACTCGCAGTCGGGGCCTTTGACAATATTGCATGACGGCGCTAGCGAGGCGGGGGGACTCTTGGTAGCGATCAGCGCTATTTCGGCGTCTCTTTTCTCGCGCGTGTAACGCGTGCCGGCGGTAAGGACAAGCTGGCTTGTAAGATCGTAGTCAAGAGACAGGAACAGGCCCAGAGTTTCGATGTCGTAGTTTCCTCCTCCCGACTGGGACACGTCCGCTCCTGGAGGCAGCGGCTGGCCTGATGCAGCTAGAACGCCCGCAAGGAGGGAGCGGCGCTCGTGGTAATTGATCTCATTTCTGAAGTAGTAGACTCCCGTGGTCGCGTGGAGGCTTTCGAGGATCCTGCCCGCATAGCGCAGCTCGTTGCTCCACTGCCTGTAGTTGGTCCATGCCTGCGCGCTTAGAAGGTCAAGCGGCGAAGCGTCGAGATCAAGGGCCGAGAAGGTTTCTGAATCGCGCCAGCCGAAAATGTTTGTTATCGTGCCGTCGCCGAAATTTACGTCCCAGTCCGCCTGGGCGGTGATAAGATGAGCTTCGTTTTCTCTTTTGCCTTCCTCATTGATGTTGAAGTCGTGGCTGTCTCGGTCAAAGTCAGCCGCCTGATTTGTGGCGCCGAACCCGTTTGTGTGGCTCTGCGCGGCGGGGCCATCGCCGTTGACGCTGTCGTACTGGTATCGGAGCACAAGACTCAGGCTGTCCGTTGGGTCCCAGAGAAGCACAGGCCGCACCATCCGGACATCCAGCTCGCCGAAAGCTTCGCCGGTGTGGAGGTTCTTAAACCAGCCGTTATCCTGGTTCGTGTACGCGGTCACCCTGGCGCGGACGGTATCGCTCAGCGGACCTCCGACCGTGCCCATGTAGTAGGAGTTCAGGCTTTCCCCGCCTCCCTCAAACGAGGTGCGAAAGGCTGTCTCCAAGGTGTCTCCGGGCTTTTTCGTGTTAACGAGTATCGCGCCTCCGGTCACGTTACGGCCGAAAAGTGTTCCCTGCGGGCCTCTGAGCACCTCGATGCTCTCGATATCAAACGTGTCAAACAGGGCGCCGTTTGTGGCCCCCAAGTACACGCCGTCAATGAACACTCCCACGGTCGGGTCGACAGACGGTATGGAACTGTTTATCCCGAGTCCGCGAATGGAAAAATTGGCGATTCCTCCCACGGTGCCGATATCGTCAAGCGCTACGTTGGGCATCTTTACAGCGAGACTTTCAAGGTCTCTTACCTTAAGGGTGTCAATTTCTTCGGAACTGAAGTGCGTTACGGAGAGCGGAACGTTCTGAATGGGTTCTTCCCGTTTTCGCGCCGTGACCGTGATCTTCTCAAGCAGGACGCTGCTTACGCCGAATGCTTCCTGGGCGTTTGCCTCGACTCCGCTTACAAGAGTAAGAACCGCGCCCACGGCGAAAGTGCCTAAGAGTGTCTTTAATCTGTATTTAAATTTCCTGCGAACCATTGAGATATCCCTCCCTTTTTTCAATAGCGTGACCCGGGTTTACTGTTACGGGCCATTAGCTTTTTGGGCTTTCTCCAGAATTTCATTATAGCATGAATTAGATCGCAGTTGCAGGATTTTTAAGAAGGGCTCGCAGTGGAAGTTTTCGTCCTTGTATTACTATGTCTTTTTCATGCGAAAGTCATCGCCGAAGCGTCACGGAACAACATGCGATTTCACTAAATGAAATTAGGATTAAACACCTTTATTCGTTTAGAATATTGAGGGGTTTTTGTGTAGACACGAAAACGCAACCACCAAAGAACATCAATGAGCGACGACCATGTACAGCTTGTACTTATAGACGACAACTCCGGCGGAGTGGATGCTTCTGCCGGTCAGCATGGTAACAAAACATATTCAAGCTCAAAAGATTTTCGTTTGATTAGAGCAACTGGCGAGCCGGTAGATAGGCTTTCTCAATCGGTGCTTATCCAGGGTGACGCAAAAGATGCGTTGAGACTGTTGCCGTATGAAAGTATTCAGACGGTAGTAACGTCACCACCATACTGGTCTCTTCGAGATTATGATGTCGATCAACAGACTGGATGCGACGAAACTCTTGAGGATTACATCGACAGAATAGTGAAAACTTTTGACGAAATTCGACGGATTCTCAAAAAAGACGGAACCGTCTGGCTAAACATTGGAGATGCTTACACGTCTGGGAATCGACGATATCGTGCTCCAGACAGAAAAAGCTGGGCACGTGCGATGTCTGTGCGTCCTGCAACCCCAGATGGATTAAAGCCGAAGGACCTGATCGGACTTCCTTGGAGATTGGCTTTTGCTCTTCAGGATGCTGGATGGTGGTTGCGGTCCGAAGTCATCTGGAACAAGCCAAATGCCTATCCTGAATCTGTCTGCGACCGCCCTACAAAAGCTCATGAAGCCATTTTTCTGCTTTCAAAAAATCAGGACTATTATTACGACGTAGATGCGGTTCGTGGAATAAATGGCCGTCGACTGCGGACAACATGGGATATACCTACGGACCCTCAAAGGAAAATAATGGAGATGCAGACAGCCATCCAGCGGTAATGCCAGTGGCTCTGGCACAACGTTGCGTGCAGATTACAAGCAGAGCTGGTGATTTTGTGCTGGATCCTTATGCAGGTTCAGGTACAACCTTGCTGGCCGCGCAGAATCTGGGGAGGCAATGGGCTGGAATTGAATTAAAACCAACCTTTATTGGTCTGATAGAACGCAGGCTCGGAAATTGGTGACACTCGCTGAACTCAAAAAAAGCTCGAATCACTGTCGCCAACAGCGGTCCTGTTCGTTTCTAGGATTGTGGATTCCTTGTCTGAACATCCGCAGGCGACAGTAAACCAGCAAGGTACCTGGTTGCCTGCCGAATGGATTGAGTATTTCGGCTTAGGGTCCGCGCAAAAACAATTTCCATTAACACACAGCAGTTATGCCATTAACGCCGATTAGCACATGAGGCAGCAAATTCGCGCACTTCTTTAATTTCTTCACAATATAAGGTAGTTTCACACTTTAAGATACATTGACTGATATGGGCTATTCTGGCACTATATAAGGTATATATACCGGAGGAGTGCCGCAATGAGAACAGAAACATATTCCGCACAGACAATCGCAAACTTCATACGCAGCCACATCGTAGTAACTCTGCGACAAATACAGAATGCCATCGGTCATGGTTCACGACGTACCGTATTCCGAAAGCTCGCCCAGCTTGACTATCTGTCGAGCTATTCCCACAGTGGCAAATACTACACCCTTGTCGAGACAGCGCAGTTTGACGAACACGGGCTATGGGAGCGCAGCGGCATTCACTTCTCAAGGCACGGCACTTTAGCCGACACCGCGGAGGTTCTGGTATCGGAATCATCCGACGGTCTGTATTACTCGGAGCTTGAAGAAATTACCGGAGTCAGTTGCGGCGACACCCTTGCCAGGCTGTGCGTTTCCGCAAGGCTTGTCCGTAAGAAGATTGATAGACGTTATCTTTACTGCGCTGTTGACAAAGATATAAGTGAACTGCAGTTTCGGGCCCGTACGGCCGCTGTGGCTGCGAAGCTTCCGAGAGAGAACAGGAACGAGGAATCGGGGAAGATGATCGCATTGTTTTTCAATACGCTTGACGAGCGTCAGCGGCGTCTGTTCGCCGGACTTGAATCGGCGCGTCTGGGCCATGGTGGCGAGATCATACAGGACAGAGTACGTAAGCCGGGCGGGGGTCGCAAGCGGGTTGAAAAAAAACCTCGAAATAATAGAGCGTATACGGGAGCTTGTGGATCATGATACCGCGGGAGACCCCTGCGGCGCTGTGAAATGGGTGCGTTGCACCACCGCAAAGCTGGCTGAATCTCTGCGAAGTTTCAATATCAATGTCTGTCCGCGCACCGTGGCCAGATTGCTCCACAAGATGAAATACTCGTTGCGGGTTAATCACAAGATGCTCTGCGCGGTCAATCACCCGCAACGAAACTTGCAGTTTGAGCGCATCTCCGTGTTACGCAAGCGCGGACGTGATGAAAACATCCCGGTTATTAGCATTGACACCAAGAAAAAGGAATTGATCGGGCGTTTTAAAAATCACGGCGTCAGGTGGAGGCGTCATCCCGAGTATGTGAATGACCACGACTTCCGTTCCCTGGCCGAGGGGATTGCGATTCCCTACGGCATCTACGACCTGCGCACCAATACCGGCATTGTCTTTGTCGGAACTTCCAGCGACACTCCGCAGTTCGCAGCTGATTGCGTGGCCGCGTGGTGGCGTGATCAGGGGCGATTGATATACCCTCATACAAACGAGCTGTTCATTCTTGCCGACTCTGGAGGCAGTAACGGATGTCGTCCACGCGCGTGGAAAAGCTCATTGCAGAACAGACTCTGCGACCCTTACGGAATTACCGTCACTGTTGCTCATTACCCGACTGGCACTTCAAAGTGGAACCCCATAGAACATCGTCTGTTCAGTGAAATAAGCAAGAACTGGGCCGGTGTGCCGCTTGTTGATCTGGAGACCATACTCGGATATATCAATTCAACCACGACCAGCGCTGGTCTGCGCGTGACTTCTCATCTGGTGGAGAAACAGTACGAAAAAGGTGTCAGAATCTCTGAAAGTGAAATGAAAAACCTCAATATAACCGCAGACAGTGAAATCCCAAGGTGGAATTACACTATCAAGCCAAGGCACTAAAACCGGAAATTATTTTTGCGCGGACCCTTAGCATTATCTGTTCATCATGGAACTACCAGCGAACCTCTTGCTCAAAAGAGTTTCGAAGCAGTTTTCCGCAATGCTTGTGAATCTTCAGGCTGGAATGTAGGAGATTATTTTTCAGAGACCGAAAGGTTTGTCGACATTGAAATTAAGAACAGCCGCCTTCCGGTGCGGAAGCTTTCACTGAAATCTACCGCTGCCCGAAGACTTTCTCGTACCTCAGTGCACATCTCAAAGCTGACCGAAGCAGCATGGATACAGGATATGCGTACAGCAAGAGAACGTAGGAAAAGAACGCTTGCCCTGTTCCGTGAGTATCAGGAAGCGGTAGATTCAATTATGATGTTGCGCGCGTTTCGTAAAGGGCCCGGCATCCCGTCAATGTATCAACTCGTTGAAATTCCGACGGCTATATTCTCATCGCTGCAGAAGGTTTCTGTTGCCGCATTCAACTCTGATGGGCCGGTAGTTGACTGTCCGTACCAAGAACACGCTGTTGCAGCGCGGGTTTCTCTTGATAGATCGGATTCAAAAATAACAGTGAGGCAGATATTGCTCTCCGCATGCACTGTTCATGTGGAGTGGACAGTAAAGACAGGCTAATTCTGTGTTGAAGTTCCTCGTGTCCTCTAGAGAAGTCCCAGGGCTTTTTTCTCCTGTTTCCCAGTCTTCCTTACCCTTACGCGGAACCGGAGTTCGACTTCGGTTCCGTCCCCGTAGAAGCTCCCCGAAACGGGGGCGATGAGGCCGTGGGTGGGACCGCTTGCGACCGCGACGTGACGGTCTGAGACTGCGAGACCCGAAGAGGGATCATAGCCTCTCCATCCTCCACCCGGTATGTAAACTTCGGCCCAGGCGTGAAGCTCGTCCCCTTTTTTTCTTCTTTCGCTGAGCGCATAGCCGCTTAAGTGTCTGCACGCGAGACCCGCCGAGCGGCAGACGGCCGCGAAAAGCTCCACGATGTCCCTGCAGGACCCCCTTTTTTCCCTGAGGGTTCTCTCCGCGGACCAGGGGCTGCCCTGCTCCCTGGCGACGTGGGGAAAGTTATCGTGTATGTGCTCACAGAGCGAGAGGACAAAGTCCGTGGTCCTTCCCATGGTCTGCGAGAGAATCATTTCGCGAAGCGGCGAGACCGCCAGGGCCGTTTTTTTGCTTACCGTCAGGTACGGGCGAAGAGCTGCCTTCTGCTCGCGCGGGTATTCCATCGGCAGATCAAGGAACCTTATGTCGGAAACTATGAAATCAAAGGGGTTTTCCCGGAGCGTCTCGACGACGCAGCTGGTATCGATTGTAAGACTGTCGAACTCGCCCATAAACCACAGGTTAACGGTAGTGTTTCCGTCGAGATCCGAGTTCACGCTTCTTCCCGCTTCGGGGGGATCCGTCCTGAGCGAAAACATATGGGTCATCTGCCCCCCGCCGTTTCTCGGGCAAAGCCTCACGGTATGAGGGGCCAGGACCACTTTTTTCCCGTAGGAGTAAGTCGTGTTGTGATCTATGCTAAGCAGCACTTTTCGGGCTTCTGTTAAGGATTTTTCTTACCCATTCGGCGGGCATTTCCTCGGCCGATTTTCTGAGCCTCTCCTGCCACCACTCGGATATGTCCGCCAGTTCGTTTTCGTTGAACCTGTACTGCTCGAGGGAAAATGAATTGCTTCTGTAGACTACGATGTCTATCGGGAAATCGACGTCTATGGCGTTTATGCGGCTTGAATCAAACGCAAGGTACGCGATGCGAAGCGCCGTATCGAGACCGGTGTCATAGGTAAGGGTTCTTTTTATTATCGGTTTTCCGTATTTCGACTCGCCTATTATAACATAGGGGGATGTGGTCCCCACATTGATCCAGTTCCCCTGGGGATAGACGAGGAAAAGCTGGGGCTCGGGGTCGTTTTCGAACTGTCCTCCTATTATGGAGTACATGTTGAAGGTAAATCCCGATTCGGAAAGCGCATCTCCGTCTTCTTCTTTCACCCTCCGAAGTTCCCTTGAGAAAATGTTCACCGCCTTGTAAAGGCGGTCAAAGGGATCCTGAGAGTGATCAAGCGCCTCGTCAAGATAGGTGATGGTCTTGTCCCTCGCGGAGCGAAGCCCCGAGGTCATAAGGAAAAAGGAGTTGTCCCCGGCCCTGTGGGTGGTGACCTTCTTTGCCCGTACGGCCTCGTTTCCCGTTATTATGAGGTTGTCGGCAAGACCGATTATCCCTTCTTTAAGTCTCATCCCCACGCAGAAAGTCATCTGTTTTCTCCCTATCAGATATCTTCAAAATCCCGAAGGATGTTGTCTGTTAAGCTGTAGCCGAAGTAATCGTCGTATACGCGGTTTCCGACCTCGTTTATTCTGGACTGGAAACCGCTTAGGTACTCGTGCATTCCGTGCTGTACTATTTCCCCGACGCTTATGAATCGAAGGTCAGACAGAAGTCTTCCCATTTCTTTTTCGGTTTCGTTGTTATAGGAGCCGGCCGGGCTGTTGGATATGCAGTGAAGCGACTCGTCGGCTCGTGCGATGCAGTAGATTATCGAACGGGGGAACTGATTATCAAGGATGAGAAAATCAAGCACGTTGCCTATGGATATCTGCTGGTGTTTCGCCTTGTAGGTCTCAAGGGCGCTTGTTGACTTAAGAAGGGCTATCCACTGCATGTTGTCTATCGACGTTCCAACGAGTTCCGCATTGGGAAGCAGGGTGTAGTACTTGACGTCGAGTATCCTGGAAGTGTTGTCGGCCCGTTCCATCTGCTTTCCGAGCTCCGAGAAATGCCACGCCTCGCCGTGGGATATGCTTATGTACCCTGACCCGTGGAAAAGAAGGCTCTGCACCTTTGCCACTTCGCAGAATTTGCCGGGGTTGTCAAGCAGCTTCTGTCTGGCTTCGTCGCTGTTTAGCTTGTGGTAGAAGCGGTTTATGAGAAGCCACATCTCAGAGGAGATTATTTCCCTGACGGAACTTGCGTTCTCACGAGCGCAGTTAACGCAGGAGATGATGGAGTTCGGGTTGTTGCGGTCAAGGACCATGAAGTTTATAACGTTCTCCCGGGTCGTGCTGTCATAAAGGCTTCTGAAAAGTTCCATGTCCCCCGTCACCTTTACTATGGGGTCCCACTCCTGCTCAACGGAGTCGTGGGTGTCAATGGCAAGGCCGAGGTTTACGCTTATAAGCCTCGCGGTGTTCCCGGCTCGCTCGGCGTAGCGGCTCATCCAGTATATAGATTCTGCGACGCGACTTAGGATTTTCTGCCTCCTTTGTCCCCGGCGTTCTTTGCGGGAGCAAGCACCCAAGTGTCCTTGCTTCCCCCGCCCTGGGACGAATTGACTATCATCGAACCCTTGCGCAGGGCCACTCTGGTCAGACCTCCGGGCAGGACGAATATTTCTTTTCCGTAGAGAATGAAGGGCCTCAGATCGACATGGCGTCCCTCAAAGTGATCGTCCGCTATCACGGGGGCCCGGGAGAGGGACATGGTCTTCTGGGCTATGTAGTTTCTGGGGTCCGCCTTTATGTTTCTTTTTGCCTGGGCAAGTTCCTCTTTCGTCGCCTTGGGCCCGAACACTATCCCGTATCCTCCGGATTCGTTCGCGGGCTTTACGACCAGTTTCTCTATATTGTCGAGCACGTATTTTCTGGCCTCATCCTCCTCGCAGATATACGTCGGCACGTTCGGGATTATGGGATCTTCCCCAAGGTAGTACTTTATTATCTTCTCTACGTAGGCGTATATTATCTTGTCGTCGGCCACTCCTCCTCCCGGGGCGTTGGCTATGGCGACGTTTCCGGCCTTGTACGCGCTGAAAAGCCCAGGAACTCCGAGCACCGAATCCGGGCGGAACACCTGAGGGTCGAGGAAGTTGTCGTCTATCCTTCTGTATATGACATCCACTTTTTCAAGTCCCTTTGTGGTTTTCAGGTAAACGAAATTCTCTACCACGACAAGATCCCTCCCCTCGACAAGCTCTATCCCCATCTCCTTTGCCAGAAAAGAGTGCTCGAAATAAGCCGAGTTGTAGACCCCCGGGGTTAGGAGCACCACCTTTGGGTTGGCCGTTCTGTCGGAGAGAAGGTACTGGAGGGTGTCATGGAGGTGGAGTCCGTAATCGCTTATGGGCATTATCTCCACTGTGCCGAACACCTTGGGAAACGTGCGCTTGAGAAGCTCGCGGTTCTCAAGCACGTAGGAGACGCCTGAGGGGGAGCGAAGGTTGTCTTCGAGGATGTAGAAGTTCCCGTCCGAATGTCTTATCAGGTCCGTTCCTGTGATGTGGCACCAGATGTTCTTCGGCGGGGAAAAGCCGACGCAGTCAAGGCGAAACTCCCTGCTTGAGAGGATGAGTTCCTTGGGAACCACCTTGTCCCTCAGAATTTTCCGGTCGTTGTATATGTCGTCTATGAAGAGGTTAAGCGCGTGGATTCTCTGCTTGAGCCCCCTTTCTATGAGTCCCCAGTCCTCGGCAGACACTATCCTCGGAATTATGTCGAAGGGGAAAATGTTCTCCTCGGAGGTCTTCTCTTTTTCCGAGTAGAGTGTGAAGGTGACCCCCATCTCGAACAGATTCATCTCGGCCGTTTTCTGCCTCTCGATCAGCTCTCCGTCAGAGAGACTTTCTATCCTGTCGGTTAAAAAGCGGGTCCATTCATGCGGGGTGGAGTTATCCCTGAACACCTCGTCGTAAAAGCCTTCCGTATCGTAGTCTTTAAAATCCATCTTGGCTCCAAGGAATTTCCCTTGAAGAATCTAACTAAAAGCAGGGACCATAACAAAGGCTTTTCCACCGACTTCCAGAAAAAAGCGTTTTCTTGGATAGGTTGCCTTAATCTGTGCCGGGAATAAAGACGCAGAAAGGCGCTTCTCAATTTCATATGAAGAGTGTTTCAAGCATTGCCCGCTGCTGTGCGTGTTTCTTCGGATTTTCGGCTTTTAGCTTCCGCAAGTTTAGCAGTTTCCACTGGACTGCGGGAAGATGTAAGGCTTCAGGTAAGCCGATCAGGTCAAAGTCGGGTTCCGCATTGTGAAGGGAAAGCAGAAACGCTGCGATATCACCCGTAAGGCGTTTTCTAATATCGGCAAAGAGATGTATTCTCACCGCTTCGAGCTCGGGTTGCGTGATTCTTTCGCGCGTCATTCCTGAAAATTCCTCCATGTACAGCAATTCCCACTAAGTCCTAAAACTCCTTAAACCCGTATTATTCACGTAGGGGCGGGAACCCTTGACATGATCCCCCTAATAATGTAGTGTTTTAAGTGAGTTAAACTCAAAAACACACAAAAAAGGAGGATCATCCCATGGGTGAAAAAACTCTATCAGATATTTCCCCGTCTTTCAACAAATCAATCAAGGTAAACTTCGGTGAACAAAACCTCACCTCCCACTCAGGTTCCCTCCTTATCCGCGAAACAATGGAAGCTACGGGAATAATGAAGTGGCTTGCTTCCAGGATGAAAGACCCGCGCAAACCAAATAAGATCAAACACTCTCTCACTGAGATCCTCCACACTTATATGCTCCTGCTCTGCCAAGGACTCTCAGACCAGCAGGACACAGAAAGGGTAACAGACGACCCCGCCATGCTTGTGAGCAACAAAACCGAGCGAGGCGCAAAATCCCTTTTGAAGAATCTTCCCTCTCAGCCGACACTCTCTCGCGCTCTTGGTGTTCTGAGTTCCAGGGAAAATCTGAGGGTGCTCAATGAGTGTGTCTTTGAACTTGCCCGACGTCGCATTATTCTTGCAAACAACGGCAAAAAGAAAGATTCAATGATTATTGACGTTGACGGACTCCCGGTACAAACCGAAGGCCATCAGCCTGGGTCTGTATACAACGGACACTACAGAAAAACCATCTACCACACTCTGGTTGCGAGCAACGCCGAAGAGGGAGACATGTTCGGGGGAGTTGTGCGTCCCGGAAACGTCTCTTCGAAGAACGGAGCGGTGGAATTCATACGCGATCTTGTAGAGCGCTGCAAAAAAAGTCTGAGTGAAAGCATAACGCTTCGCATGGACGCCGGTTTCTGCGACGGGGATATGTGCGGTGAGCTTGAGGGTATGGGGGTTGAGTACATGATGCGCATAAAATCAAACAATGTTCTTGAAACCATGGCGGCTCCATGGGTAAGACATCGGAACCTGCTGACCTGTTACGATGAACATGGAACGTGGTGTGAGGAGCTTGAGTACGGAGCTAAATCATGGAATCGCAAAAGACGGGTAATTCTTGTGATGGTGAAAAATTCTGAAGATTTTTTCATCACAAACCATTTCTTCCTCGTAACCAGTCTTGGAAGAGAATACAGCGTGGGGGACGTTCTTGCTCTGTACAGGAAGAGAGGTAAGACCGAAGCGCACATGGGAGAGATGATGGACGTGCTGAATCCTTCTCTCAGCTCTTCACCCAGAGAGAAGAGCCATTACAGGGGCAAGGATATAGAGCGTGAGAAAACAGAACAGAAGCGGGAGGAGGACAAGGAAGAAGTTTATCCTCAGAATCAGGCGCTGTTCCTGCTCAATCTGCTTGCGTATGAAGTAATGCACACGGGGCGGTGTCTTATTGAGGATGTCGGCGGAAGGGGTTTCAGTCTCAGGCGCTACAGGGAACGTGTTCTGCTTTGCGCGGCGAGGGTGGCGCGAAGCGCGAGGAGGATAGTCTTCACGGTGGCCCGAAGTGGCAAGGAGTACTGGCTGATGCTGTGGGAGAAGCTCAGTACCATGCAATGGGTTGGCGCCTGAGACCCGAAGGCGTCGGTTTGTAAAAATATTGTCAGGCTTTGGGGGAGAGGTGCGGTCAAAAAAGGTCTGAAGAAGTCCGAATTCGGGGAAATCCTGTGAAAAGACTGTTTCCGTAGCACAAATCGAGCGTCGAGGTTCTCAAATCCCGGTAATTCTCCTTATGCGCTACGCAAAATACGGAAAATTCCTCGCCTTGTGGTATGCTGCTACCTTACGTGAATAATCCGGGTTAAAACAAAGGGGTTGGGGATTTTGTTTTCGTAAACTTTCACTCCGTTTTCAGGCAGAATTCCCCGAATCTCCGACACTTTCCCCATAAATCAACACAGACTGTGTTCGTAATATATGGTAAACTGATTTTCAGGAACAACAACCATAGTTTGCTACCGGAGGTGGACTGTGAAGAAAAAAACTGCGCGCAAATTGCGCAAAAAGCTGAGCAAACCCGGTCTGCTTAAAACTGTTCGTGACTGTTTTGAAGAAATAGATGACACCATCACGGGCCGGAGTTTCACTCTTGCGGATTACCTTATATCGGGACTTGCGGTGTTTTCCCTCAAACACTCTTCCCTTCTTGAATTCGATAAAGCCGTCCACTCAGAGAAAACAGTGCGTGCCAATCTGAAGAATCTGTTTGGAATCGAAGAAGCTCCATCGGATTCGGGGATGAGAAAGCGTCTTGACGAGCTTTCGCCCACAACACTGCGCGGAGCTTTCAAGCGTCTGCTGAGTGAACTGCAAAGGGGAAAGGGGCTTTGTGGATACGAGTATATAGACGGTCACTACCTGCTCTCATTAGACGGCACGGGGTTTTTCTCTTCTCCGAGTGTGCATTGCGAGAACTGCTGTGAGAAGCATCACCGCGACGGCAGCGTTACGTATTATCATCAAATGCTGTGCGGGGCTATAGTGCACCCTGAGCACAAGCAAGTATTTCCGTTAGCTCCCGAGGGGATACTGAAAACTGACGGGGCAAAAAAGAACGACTGCGAGAGAAACGCGGCAAAAAGGTTCATAGAGGATTTAAGGAGGGAGCATCCACATCTGAAGCTCATAGTGCTTGAAGACGCGCTAGCTGCAAACGCTCCGCATATAAGGCACCTGATCAGCAATGATCTGAGGTTTATACTTGGGGCGAAGGAGAAAGGCAACAAGTATTTGTTCAAACAGGCAGACAGCAGAGCTGATACCGAGGAAGTGGAGATGGAGGGAGAGAATGGAATACGGCACAGGTTCAGATACGTAAACAACGTATCGCTTAACGCGTCGAACAAGGGGTTGAAGGTTAATTTCCTTGAGTATCATGAGACAAGGCCCGGGACAAAGAAGAACCCACAGAGCAGTACCATGCGTTTTTCCTGGGTTACTGACATAGAGTTGAACCGCAATAATGTGATGAAGATAATGAGGGCGGGGCGAGCGAGGTGGAGAATAGAGAATGAGACATTCAATACGCTTAAGAATCAGGGTTATCATTTTGAGCACAACTTCGGGCACGGCAACAAGCATCTTTCGGGAGTGTTCGGCAATCTGATGTTGCTTGCGTTTCTGATTGATCAGATAGAGATGAGGTGCTGCGGATTATTTATGGCAACCTTGGAGAACATGGAGAGGCTCAAGTACCTGAGGGACAAGATAAGGAGGTTTATTCTGGATTTTATCGTCCCTGACTGGGAGACTTTGTATATGAGCATTGTACATGGTCATCAGCACACTGAACTCACCCCGAACGAGTAGTGGGTTCCGGGGTGGATTCCGTTTCTGTAGAGATGGATAGTTGCGTGCAGAGGTTAAAATGGTATTCAAAAATCGGTTGGAATATGTGAATGGCTACGGCAATTGAGGGATTATTCAGATCTGTGATGCTTGAATCATGGATGAAAATCATGAAAAACTACCAGTTGCTCAGCAACTGGTACCCAATACACCGATAGTGGGAATTGCTGCTCCATGTACAGTTTTTTGATCGGCAAAGGAAGTGGCGACAGCAATTCATGAGGCGGTCTGTTGGAAGAAGAGACATAAGCCAGAAAAACACGGAACAAATTGTTATCCATACCTTCGTTTTCGTAGAGCAGTCTTATGTCATAAAGATCACGTGGGTGCTGTCGGTCAAGCGCCGCATGCAATTTGCCTCCATACAGGTCTTCAAAAGAGAGGACCTGAGATTCGGCGAAGCCGAAAATTTCCTAAACGGCATCTGTAACCTTGAGCAGTCTGGGTGGTAAAATCGTTCCCCGCATAATTGGAGATACCTCGATTTTCACCTTTGCGTTACCGCTTATGGCCATGATACGAGTGTCGAGATTTCCTCCCCCTGCGATGCGTTGAAACTGTACATCCCTATTGCTTCGGGCGAAGAAATTCATTACTCGCTTCAGTGCTAAGTCGATATTGCTCAGAGATATAGAGCGGCTTTCAACAGGCAAATAGACAAGATCGATATCAACGGAGAGGCGCGGCATGTCTCGGTAAAAGAGATTGATTGCGGAACCGCCTTTCAGTGCGAATACTTCTTCTTCCGCAATAGCGGGCAGCAGGCGGACCAGCAGACGAACCTGCTCGGCATAATGTTTGTAGTTACACATGGCGTGTTTCTTCAGCACTTTCGGATGAAGACAGGAGTTCCTCTGTCACGTAAATTTTGTAAACCGGATGCAGTTTGCCTCCTTTGACTAAAGCGCGCGGTCCTGAGCCGAAATTGACTGCCGACTTGTCCAGGTATTTGAACCAAGAGTGAGAATGTTTTTCAGCGAACACGAAAAACAGGCGTTTTACCTTTACGCTTCGGCAAAGGCGTAACAGGGATGCCAGATTCCCAGGTCGCAATGTCGTGAGTCCCTGAAAAACCATATTCAGATTGTCAAAGCCTGCTTCGCTACGCAGACCGTGCAGTGCTTCAAGTATGGCACGCTCGGGAGAAGATACTTTGATCGGCCATCGCCAAGGACTTACCGTTGGCCCACCGTCTTTGTCTGTTTCGGCCGCAAGCTCATCGTCTTCGTTTTCAATGCCCGTGGTGTCGTTGCCGAACAGGGAGCGCGATTGAACAATAAATCGGGTTTTGAACGGCAGACGTCCGAACCAGGACGGAACCTTCCCGTACAAATATATGTCGGGGCGGCCGCCCAGTCGCAGGTAATGGGAGTAACCGTGAAATTCAAGTGCGCTGATCCCTCCAAGATGAACGCCGTAGCCCATGATGCTCTGGATGGATATGAGTGGCATTTGCCACTCCCAAGGCGTCGGAACGGAAAGTGCTGACAAGGGGCGGCGATAGACTCCTCGGGCCAGTTTTTCAAGCCACCCTCGCTTTATGTAGCCGTGTATTGACTTTGAATCTATGCCATGGCCGCGAAGCCATACGGCATCGACTATGAAACCAGACGGAACATTGTCTATAAGATTTTTTAATCTTGACTTTTTTCGACTATTCATAACCATATATTTTATATATTTTTAAAATTTTAGCAAGATTTATTTTGAATTTATTTAAATAAAGATACTTTTTACCCTTCAAACAGAAATATTTCAAAAGATTTTTTGGTTTGTATAACGGTTCTCAGGCAAACGCGCAGCTTGAAAAGGAAATTTCCGGCGTGACCGCCGCTGCTCCTTTTTTTATCTGAGGCTCGTTAGAAATTCCGAAGGATCGATATTTGATACTCTAACGGCCTCTTTCATGACAGGACGTATTCGGGGTTAAATGGGAGTCGGGACACAGATGGGGTGTGACTCCCAAGCATTTTCTTAGAGTATGTACCTGCTTAGATCCCTGTCCTTGACGATGTCGGCTATTTTCTCCTCGACATAGTTCTTGTCTATGGCGAATTTCTTTTCCTTCATGTCGGGAGCGTTAAAGGATATCTCGTCAAGCAGCTTCTCAAGAACGGTGTGAAGCCTCCTTGCCCCTATGTTCTCGGTAGAGCTGTTAACTTCGGCCGCGGTCTCGGCTATTTTCTCTATTGCTTCGCTGGTGAAAGAAAGTTTTATGTCCTCGGTCCTCATAAGCTCTGTGTACTGTTTTATGAGAGCGTTTCTGGGTTCGGTGAGGATCCGTATGAAATCGTCTTTGGTGAGCGCCTCAAGCTCAACCCTTATGGGAAAGCGTCCCTGGAGCTCGGGTATGAGATCGGACGGCTTTGAGACGTGAAACGCTCCGGCTCCTATGAAGAGTATGTGGTCGGTTCTCACCATCCCGTGCTTCGTGGTGACGCTGCTTCCCTCGATTATGGGGAGAAGGTCCCTCTGCACCCCTTCCCTTGAAACATCAGGGCCCGAGACGCCGTTTTTTCCGGCGACCTTGTCTATCTCGTCTATGAAGATTATCCCCGAGTTTTCGGTTCTCTCGAGAGCCAGATGGGTGACCTTGTCCATGTCTATCAGCTTTCGGGCTTCCTCCTCGGTGAGAATGTCCATGGCCTCGGGAACCTTGACCTTTCTTACCTTCGATTTCTTGGGCATTAGGCTGCCGATCATCTCCGAGATTCCGGGGTCCATCTCCTCGACTCCCGCCTGGCTGAACACCTGTATGGGAAGAGACCTCGCCGTTATCTCTATCTCTACTTCCCTGTCGTCAAGCTTTCCGTCCCAAAGAAGCTTTCTCATCTTCTTTTTGGTCTCGCTCATTTTTTTCCTGGCTTCTTCCATGTCTTCCTCCGTCCCGGTGACTGGGCGCGTCGGAACCAGCAGGTCAATGAGCTTATCCTCGGCAAGTTCCCTTGCCCTCGTATTAACAGAAAGGGTCTCTTCTTCCGTTACCATGTTGACGGCTATTTCAGTTAAGTCCCGTATCATTGACTCGACATCCCGGCCCACGTAGCCGACCTCGGTGAACTTTGACGCCTCAACCTTTACGAAGGGGGCCTGGGCGAGTCTCGCCAGGCGTCTGGCTATTTCTGTTTTCCCCACGCCGGTGGGTCCCATCATAAGTATGTTCTTCGGTGATATCTCGTCGCGAAGCTCGGGCGATACCTTCTGTCTTCTCCATCTGTTTCGAAGCGCCACGCCCACGGCCCTTTTGGCCATGTTCTGCCCGACTATGTACTTGTCTAGCTCCGATACTATTTCCCTCGGGGTGAGGTAGGATTCCTTAGACATTTAATTTATTTCCTCTATTGATATGTGAGTGTTTGTATAAATGCAGATTCCGGCCGCGATCTCAAGTGAGCGCCTGACTATCTCCGGGGCGGAGAGCTCCGAGTGCCTGGCAAGCGCCAGGGCGGCCGCCTGGGCGAAGGGGCCTCCCGATCCTATTGCTATCACGCTCTCATCGGGTTCTATTACGTCTCCGCTTCCCGAGATTATGAGCATGGTTTCGGAATTAGCGACTATCAGCAGGGCTTCGAGCCTCCTGAGTATCCTGTCCGTTCTCCATTCTTTCGCAAGCTCTACCGCGGCTCGCTCAAGGCTTCCCCGGAACTCCTCAAGCTTTCCCTCGAACTTGTCAAAGAGCGTCATCGCGTCCGCCGTTGAACCCGCGAATCCGGCGCATATTTCCCCGCCATACATCTTCCTTATCTTGTTCGCGTTATGCTTTACCGCCGTGGCTCCCATGGTCACCTGACCGTCGCCCCCCAAGGCCACCCGACCGTCTTTTTTAACGCATAGTATCGTGGTTCCGTGAAACTGGTTCATAATTTTTCCTTCCGATGCAGCTAGGCGTTCGGGTGAGTCCTGTCGTACACTTCCATTATCCGCTCGACCGAGAGGTGTGTGTATCTCTGGGTCGTAGATAGGCTCGCGTGGCCGAGCATCTCCTGGATCGCCCGAAGATCCGCGCCGCCCGCAAGCAGGTGGGTCGCAAACGAATGCCTAAGCACGTGGGGACTCACGTTTTTCGATATCCCCGACACAAGTCCGTACTTCTTTATTATCCGCGCAAGGCTTCTAGTGGTTATCCCGCCTCCCCGGGAGTTAAGGAATACATGGTCGGATGCGGGTTTCAGCTCCTCCCTTATGTCGAGATACTCGCCCAGGGCGGAAAGCGCCTTTGATCCCACGGGAACGATTCTCTCCTTGTTCCCCTTTCCGCGAACCCTTATTATGGCCTCTCCCATGCTGAGATCGGCAAGGGTGGCTCCCGCGAGTTCGCTTACCCGCAGGCCGCTTGAGTAAAGAAGCTCAAGAATCGCCCTGTCGCGCACGCAAAGCGGATTTTTCCCGGAATCCTTTACGTCGACCAGATTGAACACCTCGTCCACGCTTAAAAATACGGGAAGGTGCTTTTCTTTTTTGGGAGTGCGGACAAGTTTTGCGGGATTCTGCGCCGCGAGGCCTTTTCTTACCAGGTGCGAGAAAAACGATCTTATGGCCGATACCTTTCTCTCTACCGAGGAGGGGGAGTTCTTTCCGTAGAGAGCTGAGACGTACGCGTTTATGGTCGAGATGTCCACGGCCTCGATTTTTCTTCCTTCCTTTACGAGAAAATCGCGGAAATTCTCAAGGTCGCCCCTGTAGGCCTTTACGGTGTGTTCCGAGTAGTTCCTTTCGTCAGAGAGGTGTTTTATGAAGCTTTCGAGCAGTTCGTTCATCTATTCTGAAATATATACGCTCATTCGCTTTGGACAAGGGATAAGGCAGATATTGTTAAGGGCGGGTGAGCCGGCAGTTTTTTGATATGGAGTGCGGGGAGAGACTTTTCGAATTCATAAAGGCTAGATTTTGTCTGCGGAGTCGTTCTTTACTCGGAAGAGGCCGTGGTTCCTTTCGGCGACAGATTGCTGGCCGTATTTGAATATCTGCCTTACCTCTCCGCCTGTTTTTCCCGGTGAGCCCGTAAAGACAGCAGATCCTTTGCGGCCAGCACCGCGCCCCCGGTTATCAGGACGCAGGCGCAAGCGATGCGCCAGTCGGCCCGTCCGACGCCTGATGCGACAAGGATCAGGGTTGAGAGCAGGGGTGCCGCGTAGCTCGCGGCGCCCAGGACCCTGATATCGCCGCGTTTGACGCCGAAGTCCCAGGCGTAAAACGCGGCACCCACAGGCAGCAGTCCGAGGCCGGCGACGGCGAGCCATTGCCCGGTTCCGCGCGGCCAGACCGTCTGTTCAAGGGCCAGATGGCAGACGAGTGAAAAAACGGCGGTTATCCCGCAGAACCCGGCGACGGCATCGGTCGGAACCGCGCCGGACCGCCGCGACAGAAGCGAGTAGGCGGACCAGGTAAAGGCGGAAAGCAGCGCGGCGCCGTAGCCGAAGGCGAAACTGTTATCGAGAGAAAGACCGTTTTCCGAGACGATCAGCACTGTTCCCGCAAGACCCGCCAGTGCGCCGGTTACGTGATGCCAGCCGAGCCGTTCTCCGGGAAGAAGCGCCGAGCCGATGACGATCAGCAGGGGCCAGAGATAGCCGATCAGGCTCGCTTCAACAGCCGGCGCGTTGCGAAGAGCGGTGAAGTAGAAAAAGTGATAGCCGAACAGCCCTCCGACGCCGACACACCATATACGCAGGGGCTGGCGCAGGCTGCGAAACCCCGACGGCTTTGCGGCAAGCGAAATCAGTCCTATGGAAGCGGCGACCGAAAAACACATCGCGGCAAGCTGAAAGGGCGGCACTTCTCCTGAAGAGGCCGTCAGCAGGGCCAGAAGCGACCACATAAGGATTGCGCTAAATCCGATCAGCGTTGCTTGCATCAGGTGCTCTCTTCCATTGTCCGAATGTAAATCTGAGTGTGAGCGGGAACTGCCTTGGTTCTGATAACCAGGACTTCCTGGTTTTGAAATAATCTGACTCAGCTCAGCGTATCAACCAGTTTTGCCTCGGCGATTCTGCGGTCCTGGGTCAGAAGTGTTGCGCCGTGCACACGTGCGGTTGCCACGAGAATGCGGTCCGCGGGGTCGCGATGAAACGAATCCGGTAACGACGCCAACTCTGCCGCAATCGCTGGAGAAATGCCATGCCGCCGTACCAGCGGAGGTGCGACAGCCTTTTCCAGCCACTCTCGCAGGGGAATCTTCAGCTTAATACGTTTCAGTCTGTAGAGCATTGCTGTTTCCCAGAGCGAAATATCGGATACGTGCAACGGCGAGTCCGCGTCGGCGGCCGAAATGATATCCTGCTGTTCCTGCGACAGCCGACCGCAGCCCTCATGCCACCACAGCAGAATGTGCGTGTCGAGCAGCGCGTTCATCTTTCCATGCTCTCCCAGTGTTCTTCTGGAAACACCGGTTCCGTTACATCGCCGGTTATGACAACCGTTCCTTTCAGTTCAGTCTGGGGATACTGGCTTTCGTTGCTGATTACACGTGACAGCTCGGCAACCGGCCGGCCGCGCTTCAGGATAACCACCCTTTCACCGGTCTCGTGAACCCGGTCAAGGATGGCGAGGCACCGTGCCTTGAAATCAGATGCATTGATTGTCGTCATATGACCAGTATTCATGACTGGTCATATTCTGTCAAGCCGCTTGATGCGGATCAGGGGAGATCTGTTCCCGGCACAGGGGGTGATGAGTCCGCAGGGGCCGGCTGTCGTGATTCACGGGAGAAGCAAGACGCGGACGCGGGAAGTTCTGCCTGAAAGGCTTCGGGCGGATGAAATTCTGATCTCCGGTAGGCAGTGTCTGCCGGAAAACCCCTTGTACTTCCCATATTTTCCCATGTCTGTTCAAGTTCCTTGCCTTCGTCAGCGGGTTTGACGTCCGTTTTCGCTGCCGGCATGATCAATTTCTCTTAGTCGGCAAGGGATGTTATTGTTCATCATCGAACATATCCCGGTCCGCATTGGCAATGTCGGGGTCAAGGCGTATGGCCTCGTCAACACGGTCAATTCACCCTGGAGGCGCATTTTGGGGTGATATTGGGAGGACTCGGGGCATTTTTCTTGTGGTTGTACCGGTTTTCTGCCTCAGCACTGTCCGATTTACCTGAAATCCTCCCTTTCAGACGTAGAATTCCGTCCTGAAGACGCAATTGTTCTGTAAAATCTCAGATTTTTTTGAAAATCACGGACTCTTCGCAGGAAATCCCCTCAGGGCGAGAGTCCTATAGCGCGCAACGCTTCCTCTCTGTTTTCCGAAAAGTGCTGAGCGGCCCTGGGAACACTCTTGAACTTCCTTTTCTGCCCCAGTATCACCGCAAGCGCTATGTTGTTGCAAACAGCGTTGTTCGCGGGCGCGTTGTTCACGCGCGTCGTGCTTGCGTCCTCACCGAAAGTGACGTCACGGCGATAGTGGTTCTTGCTCTCCACCGCCCAGTGTCCCCTGTTCCACTCAAGCAGCTGCTGCGGGGATGCCCCCTCAGTGTCCACGGACGTAATCCCGTAGGCGTATTCCAGACTCTCTTTTTGCGTCTTTACGTCTTTTGACCAGCGTCTTACCTTGAAAACCTGCTTTACGTGCGGATAGTCAGTCAGGCGGAAGTACGAATTCATAACCTCTATTGAACGCTGCTCTATTCTTCCGTGCCCCTTGCTCAGCTTCTCCGTAAAATGCCCCGTAGCGTCATTCTTCCAGTCAAGCGCTCTGAGTCTCTCGTACGCCAAAGAACTGTTGCCTTTAACCGTGAACATGTAGTCCGCCTTATGGGTCCTGACAATCACATCAGCGGTCTTTTTCGTTGTGTGCAGAGCGTCAAGGGTTATCACTTTCCCCTCAACGCTTGCCTCCTCAAGCAAGGCGAGCACCGCCGCCACCTCTCCTCCCTCATCTCTGAGATCAAGACTCCCAAGAGGCATTCCGCTTACGTGATCAACCAGGGTTACCACCTCATAGTGATTCTCCCCGTTTCTGTTTGCCCCGCGTATTCTCTTGCCGTCAATCGCCACTGCCTTGGCAAGTTCCATCTGCGGCATGGTGAAACGAGAAACCACGCTCTGGAACTTCTGGGTGTCCAGATTCTTTACCACTCTGTGCACCGTGGCTTCCGAAGGAGCTTCATACCTCTGTTTCTCCTTGTTGTACCAGGCCCCAAGCAGCGCAAGCTCCTTCTGCGAAAGACTTTTTCCATACTGCGCGGCCGAAACCGCTCCCTTGTTGCCGCATAAAACAGAGAGAATGTAAATGGACATCACACACTCCACCCTGTGCTTTCTTCCCTGACCCCTTCGGAAATCAGGTATATCCTTTAACGCCTCGTAAAGTGAAGAAAGCTCCTTGTCCGAACGCAGCGTAACCGCTCTTTTTGCCTTCCACTCATCCCCGAGGGAATCAGCGTTGCAAAGCATTTTCTTCGCGTTTCTGCGCAGCGGATAAACGTAGAGTTCCTTTATCTTTCCGTGAGGCTCCGTGTAACGACCGTTGGAACGGGCGTATCCCCTGGAGCGTCCAACGAACTTCCAGTTCGACGCCTTGTACATAGCTCCGTCAAAGTGAGCGGGGTCAACGAAGCTCTCGGCAAGCAGCAGGCCGTGCCCGTAGAGCTCCACCCAGTCCTCGCTCAGCCTTCTTGTCATGCAGGACAGAAAGTGGGAAGCCAGATTGGGAAACTCCCCCGCTTCGCCCAGTATCAAGAACCTGGTGTTGTTCCCTATAAGGTGGAGGTTTTTGAACTGAAGCTCCTTTTTCCATTTTATCCAGCGGTCGCGGGGAGCGCACATAAAAGCTCCTGCCTGCCACGCGGCAATGCCAATCCATTGCCCATCATGCTCAGCTACGTAGCGTATACCCCGACCAACTAACTGTTTGAAACCGAGGTAATGATGTTCGTTCATCAGCGCGTTCCACTTGGGGACCTCATCGGAACGCGCTACTCTTACTATGACCTCTGCCAGGGAGAATTCCGGGTGATCGTGTTGTGATTTGGTATCCATGTTTACAGGTTATACACGCAAACATGGAAAAAAGCCAGAACCTTTTTTTAACTTCCCCCAAATCTTGAATAAAATTACCCCCGATAGCTAGCGTGAAATGACCGTGCCTCGTCAAAATCCTCTATTGCTTCATTGTGGCGGCCGAGATCCCTTTTCAGCATGCCGCGGGAGTGGTATGCCAGGGCGTTGTCCGGGTCAAGGGGTATGGACATGTTAAAGTCCGCAACTTTTATCCTGAAAAGTCAGGACTTCCCGTGTTACGTATTCCAGTTTATTTCGGACACCCGGCTCTTTTTTTTCCTCGGAAACAGGTCTTGTTCGAAGAGGAATTCCCGTCAAAGCCCTTTGAGACCATTTTTACCTCGACGGTTCTTCGTGACGTTTTGTCCAGGACGTCGCAAATCTGCGGACGGCGGCCTTGAGTTCTTCGACCTCCGGCCTGTTCGGATCAAATTCACCGCCGCACCACTCGATCGTTTCCTCGTATTCTTCATGATCGGGGTCGGCAACTATCTCGAGGAATCTGCTGTATCCATGAGGACCTCCGACATCTTCCGGCGGACATTTTCCGGTCACTCCGATCAGCTGGGGATACAGTTCGCCGGCTACGCGCTTTCGTTTCCTCCCTATCTTTATCAGATGTCTCCAGCAATCCCCGAAATCGTAGGTGTATTCGAGCCGACGACTTCGGAATTTTGTGACGACGTCCTGAATCGTGGTTTCATCAGAAGGCAGAAAATCGTTCTCCCAGTCGGGATCAGTCTGCTCCCAAGGCTGCCCCCAGGTAACACCACCGGAAGAAAAATCATGCAGATGAGAGTTGTACCACTCCATGGCCGTCTGTATAAGATAGTGCAGATCATCAAGAGACATATCGGGAGGCACGAGCAGAATGCGCTCGACTTCGGGCTCAATGTCTTTCAAGGTTATTTTAAGCTCCAGTATGCTCATATTCTCTTCTCCTCAGGCAAAGAGAATACCTGCAACAGAACCGTTTGCGCAGTTCCGTCTTCGCATTCCCTTTCCGTCCCGACGGCGTTTTTTCGTGAGGATTTCCTCTTCATTTTCATGTTCTCCGTCCGCGGGACCGGATTGCGGCCGCTGCGGTTTCTGCCTTTGCGGATCCCCCGGGGGTTTCCCCGGAAACTTACTCCGCGATTATTCCGCGCGCGTGCTCAAGCAGGATCTCGGCCTCGGCAAGGTCCCCTGAGAGGCGTCCGCTCGCATCTTCTTCTCCCTCGAGCGGCTCGCAGAGCCGGATGGCCCTGCGGCTCAGTTCCGAAGGAAGAAACTCCGTTTCGCCCAGGCGTTCGCACATTTCGGCTGGGCTTTCTTCGCCGTTCTGCGCGGGGGCCATGGCCGCCAGAGCCTTTATAGCTAGCTCGGCTATTTCTTGTGCCTGCGCCGCCGCCTCAGCCTCGAAGCCGCCGCCCGCAAGCAGTTTTGCCATCCTCTGCTGACGGTCAGACGCCTCGAGCAGGCGCAGCGCCTCCAGGCGTCTTAACTCCGTCGGATCATCCTCTTTTTCCGTGGCTTCGTGCAGCACGCGCAGACATCCCCCGGAAAACGAGAGGTGCCCCGCCGATTCAAGTCGGCGGATCGCCTCGTAGTTCTCGCGGCTTATGAACTCGACCGAGAGTCCGTGGTCACCGTCAAACGAAGCCGTTTCGGACGCCATGTTTTCGACCACGGCCAGTATTGATCTTCTGCCTCCCTCCCCGCGTCGGAGTTCGGCGAGAAACAGTCCGGAACCGAAACGCTCGCGAAGGTCCGCGAGCGCCGTCTCCACCGGATCCTTTCTCTTGTCGCTGTCCGCCGCCTGTTTCCCCAGCACCTCCTCGAGCCGTTCGAGAAAAGCCCTGCGTCCGGTGGGGATGTCAAGTTTTTTCACGTCTCCCCGTTTGTCCAGAACCGCGTCGGCGAGCGCCTGTTTCTGCTCAAGGAGATAGAGCATGCGGTGCTCTATGGTCTCGCGGGCGACGAGGTTTATGACGTTGACCGATCTTTTCTGGTTTTTTCTCCACGCCCGCGCGATTCTCTGCTCAAGTTTTGCGGGGTTCCACGGCAGATCAAGATTTATGACCGCGCTTGCCGCCTGGAGATTGAGTCCCGTCCCGCCGCTTTCCGAGGAGAGGAACAGCCTGCACGCCGGATCCTGCTTGAAGCGGTTGATCTCGGCACGGCGGCGGTTCTGGGGAACGGACCCGGTATGCAGGGCGAAATCAAGGTCAAGCTCCTCCAGACGCTCGCGCACGAGGTCGAGCATACGCACCCATTCTGAAAAGACGATGATCTTGCGGTCGCCGTCCTCGAGAATCTCCTCAAGCACCCGCTCAAGCTCTTCAAGCTTCGGGCAGTCGCGCACCCCGGGGTCAAGTATGTAGGGGGTGTCGCACGTCATCCGCATGCAGGCGAGCTCCAGATGAAGACGCTTGAACTCCTCCGGCGTAAGAGGTCTCCTCTTAGCCCTGCCCGCTATTCTCATCATGTTATGTTCGTGATCCTCGTACCTTGCGCGCTGCTCCCGGGTCATCTCGGTAAAGTAGTTGTTGAGGGTGCGGTCCGGCAGTTCGTCCTCCACTTCGTCCTTGCGGCGGCGAAGCATGACGGGGCGAATGCGCTCTGAGAGGATGTCAAGATTCTGGTATCCCGCCGGACGTCCCCGGTCATCAAGGACATAGTAATCCCGGTTGAAGCGGAACAGCGGACCGAGTATTTTCGGGTCCAGGTACTCTATGATCGAGTATATCTCGTCAATGCGGTTTTCAAGAGGGGTGCCGGTAAGAACAAAGGCGAACCGGCTGCTGAGCCGTTTGACGGCGGAAGCGGTCTTAGTGCGCCAGTTCTTTATGCGCTGGGCTTCGTCGAGTATGATGACGTCCGGGTCTACTACGCGCTGGATGTCGTCGCCGTCACTCATTATCTGCTCGTAGTTCACGAGGGTGAAGAAAGCGCCCTTCGCGTACTGATCCAGACGGATTTCCCTTCGCCCGGAAACGACCTGCGAGGAAAGACCCTCGGTCGCGCCCCGTATCTGTTCTTCCCACTCGGATTTAAGCGAGGCGGGGGAGACGACCAGCACCCTCTCGATTGATTCAAGCTCGCGCAGAAGCACGCACGCCGCAAGCGCCTGCACGGTTTTGCCGAGACCCATGTCGTCTGCCAGCAGGGCCCGTTCTCCGAACACGAGATGAAGCATGCCTTCGCGCTGGTAGGGAAAAAGGGGGAATCGCAGCACGTCAAGCGTTCTGCGTCCCCGCTCAACGTCGCGAAGGAAGCGCTCGCGCCTTTTCCGGGCGCGGTCTTTTTCGCCGCGCCGTCTTGCCCGGCGGTCAAGGAGTTTTGAGACGCGGATGAGCCCGGGATTCGCGGCCGCAAGATCGGAAAGACCGGAAAGCGCCTGCCGCGCCCCATCTCCGTTCAGTTTTTCCGCAAGTTCCCCGACCCGTTTTTCGACTCCGGGTGGAAGCGGTTTCTCCGTCCACTTTACCGACACCGAATCCGGGTCCCATCCCGGAGAGAATACTTCGACGCGCGGGGAACCCGTTTTCGCCGCCGCGTTAAAGGCTCTTTTGCCGCCTTTTCTTAAATGGTGCAGCACTCCTTCTATATGCTTGCAGGTACCGAGTCCGTTTATCTCGAAGTCGCGGCAGGGACAGGAATTGTCCGCTTCGGAAAGACTCCGTATTTCGACTGTGTAAACGCTCGCGCTTGAAGAACGCACCCGGAACGTTCCATAACGCCCGTAGGAGGGTTCTGTGTTTTCTATGTCGAGAGCTTCCGTCCGTCCGCGCCACTGGCGTCGCTTGATTTCGTCTGTGTCGGATGTTTTCCAGCCGAGAAACTTCGGTTCCCGTTCTGGGGAAGTCCCTGTGGCGCGTATTCTTTCTGGCATTGTTTCTTGTGCCGGGCCTGAGAAAATGGTTCAGGACGGAACATAGGAAAATTCCTCCTGAACATGTAAAGGAAAAATGATACAATAATATTCGCGGATTGCCAGAGTTCCTGAGAGAAAAATCAAGATATTGATCAGGACGAATCATATCAGCGGGGATTTTGCGGAATCCGCTACTTGAAAAAAAAGGAGCAAGCCATGGTCGTATTCGAAGTTACTGTAACCCTGATGGATGTTGAACCCGAAGTCAGTCGTGTTCTTCTTCTGCCTTCCGACATTGATCTTGAATTTCTGCACTGGATCATACAGAGGGCTATGGGATGGGATAGTGACCATCTTTACATGTTTTCCTGGGGCAAGTTCAGATGGGTCCCGCATGACCCCGAAGGCGGGGATATTTTTTCCGAAGAAACCACTCTTGGGGAAGCTCTCGGTCAAATCCGGGGCAGGCGGTTTAAATATCGTTATGATTTCGGGGACTGCTGGGACCACCTGATAAGGATCGGCAGAAAAAGAAAACCGGTCGCGGGACAGTTTTATCCCCAGCTGATTGAAGTGACCGGAACATGTCCTCCTGAAGATGTGGGCGGGCCATGGGGGTACGAGCGTTTTCTGAAGGCGATTTCCGATCCTGAGAAGTACGGGGAACTGCACGCGTGGAGTCACTGGAATGACTTTGATCCGGAAAATCCGGAAACCGAAAAACTCAAGGCCGCCGTGCGCGGCCTTGCGGCGAAATACCAGGAAGAGTAGTCGTCCCGACAGGCGTTTCCGCCGCGCGTTCCTACCGGCTTCTCTGTTCCGCTTCCCGGGTTTCGTTATGGATTTCTTCCCTGATTATTCTATCGGTGATGTCGGATAGGTGGGAGCGGAGCGCGTAGGCCAGCTGCTCGAATTCGGGCCAGAGTACCGTGTTGACAAAGCTCTCCGGTACTCTGATGAGCAGCGTCTGGCTGTGCATCCGGCGGTAACGGAAAGGTCTCAGCCCGTAGCGTCGGCAAAGAGCGGTAAACAGTTTGCGTTCCCACACATCAGGTATGGTAAACCTCATCTCGATTTCCTTTTCCTTGCGGGCAAACTCCCGCAGACGCTTGCGTATGCGCTCGGCCGCGAGACCCGCGGCGGTTCTTTCGCCCTCGGTGCTCGCGCCGGCGAACAGATTCTCAATTTTCCGCAGTTTCTCGCGGAGCGCACGCTCGGATATCATGAGTTATCTTCTTCTCCTCCGGGCTTCAGATCAATGACTGTCTCATAATCAGTCGCCGCATCCGCTATGCGCCCGAGTTTCCGTCTGACCTCACGTCTTTCAGGTTTTTTCTTCATGTTGCTGCGGAGTTCTCCAGCTCACACACTCGGTCTGACGACAGAAATCCGCTGTCGGCACGAAACTTCACTTCCGGGATCATGTGATCAGGGGTCCTCGGTGAGAAGGAAGGGATCAAGACTCCGCGCCCGCGCCAGATACTCCTCCGCTTCTTATTTGCCGCCGACCCGCTTTCTGGCCTCAGCCCTGATGATGTCCTTCGGACCGGCACTGATTGTCTCGTCAAGTATGCGCAGAGCTTTTGCGTGGTACTCAGGGTCTGTTTCTTCAGGCAGGTTGAAGTGTGCGGCATAGGAGTTCCGGGATGGCTCTCCGGCTGCTTGGTTCCGGTCGGCTGATGATTCCACCTGCTTTCCCCCGGCGGGGTTCTTGTGTTTTCCTCGGGGCGTTTTCCCCGTTGATTTTTTCTTCATTTCTGTTGCTTTCTGCGCGCGGACACGCAGTTTATGTGCCGGCAGGGATACGCGCGCTTACCGCTTCAGGCGGTCCCGCGCTTTTCATAGAACACCTGTTCACGATATTGTCAGTTATGAGTGCTGTTCCCTTCATTTCAGTTTAAGGATACCAGTTTTTCTTTCAACCGGAGCCCCTCGATTTGGCAGCCGATTCATTGGGGCAATCATCCAGATGCCGATCTCATGAACGCGATCGAGGATGACCGGGAACCGCGCCTTGAAATCGGATGCGCCGATTGTTGCCATATGGCCGGCATACATGATTGAAACAGCGTAAAGACACCGCCTCGCTTCCGCAGTCCGTGGACGCTGCTCCTAGCACAAAACCGTAAATGCTTATTCGCGGCCGGGGGTCTTCACTTTTTGCCGAAGCGGACCGGTACAGCGGCGTTATGCGTCGGGATGTTGTGGCAATGTCCCAATTCGCGTTGCAATGTCGAGATCAAGGCTGACTGCCAGAGCCATGTCAGCTTCAGCTTCTTTCTCTCTGCCGATTATCCTTTTCGCTGTTGATCTCATATAGTAAGCCTCGGGGATTTCAGGATCAAGACCTATTGCCGCGTCAAGATCTTCTATAGCTTCTTCGTACATGGCAAGATCCATTTTTGCCACCGCGAGGCTGAAATAATCCAAAGCGTGTCCTCCGCTTATTCTTATCACCAGATTCATGTCGTTAACGGCTTCTTGGTGCTGTCCGAGGGTGTTTTTCACGTATGCGCTATAACGGTAGGAATCCAGACACGTGGGATCAATCTCGATTGCTTTTGTGAAATCATCAGCGGCTTTTTCAAGCTGTGCGAAATCCCTTTTTTCAAATCCGATACTCATCTTGGCGAATCCCCTGTTATTATAATCTTCCGCCGACTCCGGGCTGATGCTGCCTGCCAGGTTGTAGTCTTCCATGCTCTCTTCATTCAACCCCAGGGAGGCCTTGGATGATCCGCGGTTGACATAGGTCATGGAACAGCTGGGATCAAGACGCACGGCCTTGTCAAAGTCTTTGATCGCCTCACTGTAGAGTCCGAGGTTGTGCTTGGCGATACCACGGATGTTGTAGATGGGCGAAGCATCAGGGATAACGCGCAGGACCCTGTCAAAATCCTCAATCGCTTCATGATGGTATCCGAGAGCGTCTCTGACGTGGCCTCTTATGCCGTAGATTTCCAGATCTTCAGGGGACAGTTCCGCTGCCCTATCAAGGTCCCTCAAGGCTTCTTTATAGCGTCCAAGACCGGCTTTGATCTTTCCCCTCTCCAGATATGCCGGCACGAAACCGGGGTCAAGACGTATAGATTCATCGAAATCCTCTATCGCCTCGTTATAGCGGTGAATATCTTTTTTCACCATGCCTCGGTTGCTGTAAGCGAAAGGATTGCGCGGGTCAAGGCGTATGGATGTATTGAAATCATCAAGAGCATCGTCATAGCGTTCAAGACGATGCTTTGTGAGTCCCCTCAACTCAAAGGCATACGCGGAGTCGGGGTTAAGGCGTATCGCCTTGTCAAGATCCCTGATTGCTTCATCGTAGCGTTCGAGAAACATGTTGCATGATCCCCGCAAACACGCCGCCTCTTTGTTTTCAGGGTCAAGAGCAATGACCCTGTCAAGGAACTTAAGTCTTGAGACGCTCTGTTCGTATTCCCGGCTTGAGAGTCCTTCGGGTTTATTGCGTGCGGACATCCCGGTTTCTTTCTTTCCGGCAAAAATTTCCCCGTCTCTTCGGGCTTCTCTGTCTTTTTTCGCGCGCTTCCTTTTTTTTATTCCCGCTTTTTTCCGGGAAACCTGTTTTGTCATCGCTATTCAACCTGCAATTTTAACCGGGTTGCCGGGACAGTGGAAACGGATGCGCGAAAAAAACAAGAAACAGTACGGAAATGCTCTGCCCGTGCCGTCCTGTCCGTCATCGAGCAATTCTGCTTGCAGAATGCCGGATTGCCGGGGGGCCGTGGCGGTACCGGGCTCGTTACGGAACCCCAATTTCACAAGGTAAAACGGCACATCGATCAATGAAGACGGAGAGATTCGTAAATTCAACCTGTACCTTTGCTGGCAACAAATTTACCCGGCTTAACACTAAGCAGTTCAAACGCCCTTTGCTGAAGCGGCGTAGACTCCGTTATCATGGGAAAACGGTGCTCAGGACTCCCGGGTAAAGCCACCTCATTAAGACTCAGCGTACCGAGATCCTCCATCAAAGTCCTGAAGCTGTGAACACCGGTGATAGGTCTGCAACAAGGCCTCGGGGCAAAAGCAAAACCGCGCTCAAAGAACTATGAGACGATTCTGCAGTTTTTAGCCCCTCCACCGCCTTGAAATCCGTCCCGCGCATGAAATCGCCTTACACGTAAGTACCTTTATGTTGTATTTTCATTTTTTCTGATATACAATATAATGTGTTGGAAGAATTGGGGATGTTTTGCTGCCCCCGGGACAAGATGCGGCGGGGGGCGGTTCCGGCAACGTTCAGGGTGAGGCGGAAAACAGGCATCTTGGAAAGTGTTTTTGCAGCGGACGCATGCGTTGGTTCAGACAGCTCGGTATCGCAACTGCAGGAACTTTCCCTCCCAGTATGATTCCAGTAAACATGAGGCGGACAGACTGAAGTATCTTGAGGTGTCACTGGCGCCTATGTGCGCTGGGTGCGGGGATGTGAAAGCGTCTGTGTAAGCGTTGGCAAACGGAGGAAGCCAGAAAATGGGAAAGAAGAAACGACGACAGAAAAGGACAGGTTCGATGATGCGGAAATTCATGGAAAGGCTTTCCGCCAATGCCGAATTGAAAAAACATGTTGCGAGAAATGTTTCAAAAAATCTTGAGCGCCAACGCCGCAGAGATGCCAGAGATTACCATTACAATGGAGACGATTACAGTTATGAAAAGGGGGAAGTTTTTTCATCCGCCGACGGAGATGGAAACTGTTTGCGGGAAGTTGCTGCCGAACGTCACGCGAAGCGGGATTCCTCGGTATGGGTAGTCCCGGGAGACACGGTCAGGATAGGAAGGTACACGATCAGGGGCGGCTTCTTTTACCTGGGCTGCAGCCTGCTATGTCCTGATCTGGGTTATCATGTCGATGAGCCGTCACTTATAGACCCGGAACTTAAATATATAAGAAGGAACGAGGGGCGGGAACCCTGCATATGCTGCACGGGAAGTCACAGGTACGGCTACCGCGATCTGGGTTTGTATGAAAAAGCCGCGTATCTTGAATGGCTCGCGGGCGGACGCGATGATCCCGAATACTGTCCGGGATATGTTTATATTTATTTCTGCGGCATTGAAAGACGGCTTCTCGTCGATAATCGCAGAGGGAGGGTTCCCCGGGCCGAATTCGTGTTGCTTGTGAAGGAGCTCAAGCGGCTGGAGACCGTTTACGGAGACTGCCTGGAAGAGGTGGGCATTCGGGTAAACGACCTTCTGTCACATGTCATAATTTCAAACAAGCACGGAAATGACGGGCTCGTGGATACGCATCTTGTAAACGCTAATCTGCATCTTCCGGGTCTTTTCAAATTCCCACTGGCCCTGGGTGCCGCTATGGGGCAACCGCTAAGATCTGAAGTGGCGCTTGCGTGGGTCAAAAGTCACTCTGATTACACTCCTGAAGCCCGCTTGAGGCAGCACGAAGAGGAGTTTGATGCCCTTTTCCGGCTGGGATACAGGGAGATGTTCGGCGAGGGATTAAAAATAAAGTGCCCGTCAGCCATGGAGGATCTGAGCGTTTCCCACGACCCCGTTAACTTTTCGCTGTGCGAGATTAAAGCCACTTTCAATCTTCCCGACGCAAGCGGTCTCAAGACTCCCTTCAGAAAGCTTAAGAGGCTGGCCGAAGTATGCATGGACGAAATTTTCTCCCTTGACGGCTCGGCATCCCACAAGAGCGGGAAGAAAATCTCTCCTGAAGCCGGCCTGCCGCCTTGGGACGATATTCCGGCCGGAGGTTCTCTTCCGGCACTTGACCGGATCAAAACCGCAATGAAAAACAGTGTTTCCGGATCCGCAGAGCTGGTTCCGGTACGGTCGCTGCTCGGGTACGAGGCAGAAAGCCCCTCGCGGCAAATCAGCCAAAAGCAAGCCTTGATGATATCGGAGACCGCGCAGGGAGAAGGCCTCTCAATCGCTCCCGATATCCGTTTTCATGACGCTCGGCCGTATACCGACGGCAATCTGGTGCTTCTCCCGGGCGGAACCGGAAAAAGTTTCACGCCCTCCGATGCTTTCAGGAAGATGGTTGTCGCGCTGCGTCTGGGGTCCATGATTCTCAGTGGCGAGGAGAACATGAAAAGTCCGGGAACGGACCTCCTGCGCGCGGAGATTGACGGAAACGCCATGCTGACGGAAGCCGAGAAACATTCGCTTCACGCCTACCTGCTGTGGCGTATTCAGGCGCCCCGAAGCGAGTCGGGACTCAAAAATCATATCAACAGAAATCTGAACGCGGAGGAGAAATCGGCGGCCGGGCATCTTGCGATCAGGACGGCGGCAGCGGCTGGCGCGCTCAGTCCTTCAACAATCAGGCGCATTGAAAACATCTACGGACTTCTGGGTCTTGAAAAATGCGCGGTCTCGGTCGATATTCACAACCAGCTTTCACCCGAAAGAACCCTTACCCTAGCGGACGCCGCTTCGTACGCACGGCAGGGGGCTCAATCTCCGCGCGGTCTGGATTCAGACCTGATAAACGCGTATGAAGAGGAAACCAGAAGCGTCCGGGCCGTTCTTGAAAATGTCTTCGAGGACGAACGGAACGCAGAAGACCTCGCGGTGGACGGAGCAATGTCTCCCCCGGCGTCCCCGCCCGGCGCGGTTTCAGGTCTTGATGAGAAAAACAGGCTTCTTTACGAACGACTTGTAGCCAGGAGGCAATGGTCCTGCGAAGAAGTGAGGAAGATCTGCAGTGATATGGAACTGATGGTTGACGGTTCTATTGAGACGATTAACGACTGGGCGTTTGAGAATGCGGGTGCGCCCCTGATAGAGGTCGGAAACCGCGTTTTTGTTGATCAGGAAATCGCAGAGGCAATAAATGCGCTTTGAATGCCCGTCCGCCGCAACCGGGGCGGACATTATGGTTACCGACTGACGGATGTCCACGAAAAGCAGACTGAAAAAAACACTCTGTTCGCGGGAAAATCCCGGTTACGCTGATTTTTATGGCGACGCAGATGATCTGGAGAACTTTGTTCTTGATGATAACAGAAAACCCGCCCGCATGAGTCTTGTTTCTGGTGGGAATGAGGGCGGTGCGTATCAGGATTCCCCGGGAGGGCGCTGCGGATGGATAAGACCGGGAGAAGAGGTGTCGGTGGGATCTCATGTGATCACAGGCGGATTTTTCTACTTCTGCGGCGGGCCGCGGGAGCATTCATGCGACGGCTGCGCGAATGATCCGTCGGTTGTATTCTCCGCGCTTGACTGCTATGAAGACCCTCCGGAAGATCATCTCCGCTACCGGAATGCTGACTGCCGGACGGTAAGCTATTGCGGCATGCGTCCCGGTCACCGTGCCGCGTATCTTGAGTGGCTCGCGGGCGGCCGCGACGACCCCCGGATCTGGACAGGACATGTTTTCCTCTACATCCAGGGCATTGAAAGGCGGCTGCTTGCGGATGAGCGGCCCGCAATGGTGTCCCTCCCCGAGTTCCGCTCCCTCATAGAGGAGCTCGGGCGGCTTAAAAGTGCTTACGGACATAACCGTGATCTGGGAAACCGTGTGACGGAACTGCTTTCCTATTCATTGGTGGCGAACGGCTTGGGAGAGGACGGCTACCCGGATATCAATCTGGTCCGCGAAAACCTGCACGTTCCGTCCGCACTGAGGTTTTTTCTGGCACTGAATGCGGAGAGAGGCGGTACGCTTGACGCCGAAGCTGCTTTGGCCTGGGTAAAGACCCGGCCGGATTTCCGCCTGCGTACGCCGGCAAAGAGGTGTTCCGAGGAGTTCAGCGCTCTTTTCACCGTACGCTACCGCCGGAAATTCGGAGAAGGTCTGAGAATAAAACCCGGCGGTTCCGACCTGCTCTTCAGCTACCAGAGGCTGAACATTTCTCTTGATCCGTGGTTCCGAACCCGTTACCTCCTGACCGATCCATGGACTCTCAAGGCCCCGTTCAGAAAGCTCGCGGAACTGGCCGAGTCCTGCACGGATGAACTTGCTCCCCTGAGCCGTTTTCTCGCCGGAAAGAACGCTTCGCGCGAATCGGCGCGGGCTTTCATTCTGCTTCCCCGGGATATTGACGCGCTGTTTCCCAATCCCGGCATTGAGCGTCTGAGAAGTTGGATAAGAGACGATCTTTCACGCGGAGGGGCGGTGATGATTCCGGTGGAATACGTGCTTGAAGATATTGGCGAAGATGTGCCTTTGAAGATCGGCGGGAAAGAAGCTAAACTTCTCTCCGACGTTCTGGAGAAAGCGGGCTTCGGAGTGGCTCCGCATGCCGTATTCCACAGGGAGAAACCGCATGTGAGGGGAAGGGTCTCCGTTTTTGACGGCGGGCACGGAGACGGTTTTGCCCCGTCTGACGCTTTTCAAAGGGTAAAGGCGCTGTTTGACATTGCGCCCCTGTTCACGCAAATGGACTACTGTGTCGACAGTCTCGGGGAGAACTGCCTAATGAAAAAAATGATTTATCATGACGACGTGCTGACTGAAACCGAAAAACGGTCGCTTGAGGCGTATCTGCTCTGGCGCATGGATTCTCCCACAAGCTTCAGGCGGATTGCCCTGGGAATCGGACCACTTAGCGAAAGGCGGAAAATCGCGTACGGACGTTTTCTCGTCACCCTGTCCGTCGCGGAAGGACGCTCGGTTCCAGACTCGATCAACCAGCTTGAGAATCTGTACGGATACGCCGGCACAATAACCCCGGAGATCATGGATGCCGTCCGCGCCGTTTTTTCTTTTCCCGGAAATGTGCCGGATTCACCGTCTGAGGCTCTTGATCATAATCTGATAAATGCGTACGAAGATGAGACGCGGAAAATCAGAACCGTTCTTGAGAAAGTGTTCGAGGATGCCGACGAGATGCGGGGCGAAACCCCGGCGTCCAGCATGGATGTCGCCGCGCCGTTTTCGGGACTTGATCAGGACCACGCGTTTCTTTGCGGAAAGCTTATTGGCGGAGAGGAACTGTCCGCCGGAAAATTCAGACAGCTGTGCGATGAACTGCGCCTGATGCCCGAAGGGGCGGTCGAAACAATAAATGACTGGACATTCGACAGGGTCGGTTGCCCGCTTTTAGAAAGCGGAAGTTCCGTTCTCGTCGACCCCGAAGTTGCGGAAAAGATAAAAAACATTGAAGGACAGAAATCATGAAAACCGGAAAAATACGTCCCAGAGAAAGGGATTCAATAATTCAGTCGCTCAAAGCCGGCGTCACTCCCCGGGCGGGCATTCAGCATATTCAGGTCGGGAGGGCAAAAGAGGTGCAGGCCCTGCTCAGGGATATAGAAAGGGTCGGGGACGGGGGATCGGCATTCCGCCTTATAATAGGCGAATACGGATCCGGAAAAACCTTTTTTCTGAGCCTTGTGAGATCCATAGCGCTTGAGAGAAAACTGGTCACCGTAAGCGCCGACCTTTCGCCGGACAGAAGACTGCACGCTTCGGGCAATCAGGCGAAAAATCTCTACTCCGAACTCATGCGCAACATCGCTACCCGCAACAGACCCGAAGGCGGCGCCATGACGAGCATAGTGGAAAGATTCATCACCACTGCGCGCAAGCAGGCCGACAGCGACGGCGTATCCGTTTCATCCGTAATCCACAGCCGCCTCTCGTCCCTCTCTGAATTCGTCGGCGGCTATGATTTCGCGAAAGTGATCGAAGCCTACTGGAACGGTCACGAACGGGATGACGAGGAGCTTAAATCGAATGCGATACGATGGCTCCGCGCCGAGTTCTCAACCAGAACCGACGCGAGAAAGGCAATCGGCGTGAGAACCATAATTTCAGACGGTTCGTTTTACGACAGCCTCAAGCTTATGAGCCTGTTTGTGAGACAGGCGGATTATGAAGGTCTCCTGGTCACCCTTGATGAAATGGTGAATCTCTACAAGCTCAGAAACACCCAGGCCCGTACGTCAAACTATGAACAGATTCTGCGCATACTCAACGACTGCCTTCAGGGAACCGCCAGGCATCTCGGGTTTCTCATGGGCGGAACGCCCGAATTTCTGTTCGATACCAGAAGAGGACTGTACAGCTATGAAGCCCTGCACTCCCGGCTCGACGCTAACAGGTTTGCGCAGAGTTCCGGCGTTATCGATTACGATTCGCCGACCCTTCACCTCGCCCGGCTGACTCCCGAAGAACTCTATGTTCTCTTAAAAAACCTGAGACACCTGTTCGCCTCGGGCGACGAAACGCGGTATCTGGTGCCGGACGGAGCTTTAGAGGCGTTTCTCAGGCACTGCAGCAAAAGGGTCGGCGAGGCCTACTTCAGAACTCCGCGCAACACGATCAAGGCGTTTGTTGACATGCTGTCCGTTCTTGACCAGAACAGGGACATGAAGTGGAACGATCTTGTTGATTCCATTGAAATCGAAAAGGAAGAACAAAGCGGCATGCCCATGATTACAGATTCAGATTCAGACAACGGCCTTGCCGACTTCTCTCTCTAGAGACTGCGTGTATGGATGACGTATTCGGACTTCTCTCTCCCGGCGTGCGGAAATGGGTATACAGGCAGGGATGGGCAGATCTTCGGAGCATTCAGAAAAAGGCCGTACGGCCCATACTGGATGCCGACTCCGATATCATAATAAGCGCGCCGACGGCTGGAGGAAAGACCGAGGCCGCGTTTCTTCCGGCCTGCAGCGTCGTGGCCGAGCGGGAGTATGGTTTCAGCATTCTTTACATAAGCCCGCTCAAAGCGCTTATAAATGACCAGCTCCGGCGTCTTGAAACTCTCTGCGACATGCTCGGAACCAGGGTTACGGCCTGGCACGGGGATGTTTCGGAATCGGTGAAAAAAAAGGTCAGACTTTACCCTGAAGGCATACTGCTTATCACTCCGGAGTCGCTTGAGTCCCTCATGATCCTGCGTGCTGGGTGGGTAAGAGAATCGTTCCGCTCTCTCGGATACATTATAATTGACGAGTATCACGCGTTTGTCGGTTCCGAGCGGGGAGTGCACGTGCAGTCCCTGCTCTGCCGTCTGGAACACCTGCTCGGAAGCGACGGCGCGGCGGTGCCGAGAATAGCCCTGAGCGCGACTCTCGGAGACATGCGGGGCCTCGCGGAACACCTTCGCCCGGACCGTTCTCTTCCATGCCTCCTGCTTGAAGATTCAGATTCAGCCGGTCAGCGTCTGCTCATGAGCGTGAGGGGTTACGTTGCCGACGGTCCTCCCGACGAAGAGTTCTGTGACACAGATCAGCGCATCGCGTCCGATCTGTACCGGATTCTCCGGGGAGAATCCAATCTTGTCTTTGCCAACAGCCGCAAGAGAACCGAGCAGTTCGCGTTGATGCTGAGAGAGTTTTGCGAGAAAAATCTGGTACCGAACGAGTTTTTTCCTCATCATGGTTCTCTTTCGAAAGAACTGAGAGAAGAGCTTGAGTCGCGCCTGCACAAGGAAACTCTTCCCACGACTGCTGTATGCACCATGACGCTTGAGCTCGGAATCGATATCGGCAAAGTGAAGTCCATAGCCCAGGTCACTTCTCCCCATTCCGTCTCAAGCCTGCGACAGCGCCTCGGCCGTTCGGGCAGACGGGGAGACCCGCCCGTGCTGCGCATGTTCATCGGGGAGCGGTTTCTGACGAAAGATTCAAGCGTTATCGACAAGCTTCGCCTTGAACTGTTGCAGAGCCTCGCCATGGCGCATCTGCTCGTCGGGGAAAAATGGTATGAGCCCGCCGATACGGGGCTGTTTCATTTCTCCACTCTTCTGCACCAGATACTGGCCGTAACAGCCCAGTGGGGAGGAGTGAGAGCGAAACAGTTGTGGGACCTTCTCTGCGTCCGCGGCGCTTTCAGGCGGGTTACGGTCGATCATTTCGAAACCCTGCTGCGGGAAATGGGCCGCAAACGCCTGATAACCCAGATGTCAAGCGGAGAGCTGGTGCTCGGGGAGGCGGGGGAAGCGCTCGTAAGCCACTACAGCTTCTACGCGGTTTTTAAAACTCCCGAGGAGTTCAGAGTCGTCTCCGAAGGCAGGAATCTGGGCACTATACCGGTGCACTCGATGGTGATGAGGGAACAGCACATAGTGTTCGGCGGAAAACGCTGGGAGGTAGTGAACATTGATGAGCGGAGGAAAGTCATAGAAGTGGTGGCGGCCGAAGGAGGCAGCCCTCCCAGATTTTCAGGAGACGGAATGTTCGTTCATGACCGCGTCCGCCGAGAGATGCTCGCAATGTACGAACGGGGGGATTACCGGGTCGATGCGGCGGAAGGAAAAAAAGACTTTATCGATGCCGTCGCGAAAGATCTGTTTTACGAAGGTCTCGGGTACTTCCGCAGCCTTGAGCTTCGGCAAAGACGCATTATCAAAAACGGAACAGATGTCTGCCTGATTCCCTGGATGGGAGACAGGGTCGTCAACACTCTGAGCGTGCTGCTGGCGAGTGAAGGTTACAAAGCGGATTCCTTCGCGGGATGCGTGGAGATAAAAAATACCGACTGCGCCGAGATTTCGGCATCTCTTCTGAGATTTGCACGGCAGGGAGGGCCGAACAACACCAAACTTGCCGCGCTGGTTCAGAATAAGAAGACGGGGAAATACGATTACCTGCTGCCCGAAAGCCTTCTTGAAGAAGGTTACGGCGCCAGAGCTTTTGATGTTGAAGGCGCGGTCAGGTGGATATCCGAGGCAGATCAGCTGGGACTTCTCGAACCGGTTATGAAAAGCCTCGAAAAGTAAAGCGCAGTGATGAGATTTAGTCCCGGTGCGAAAAGGACGTGCTATAGTTTTTTGAGTTCAAGTCGGTGACACCCTGTTGTTGCTGATTTGGTGTGTCTAATCAGTTAGTTACGTAACGTCAAGACAGTAGTGATGAAGGATATTTAACGCTGCGTTCACGTCCCTGTCCGCTTCGTATCCACATGAACATTTATGCGTCCGCACAGACAGAGACTTCTTTACCGTTGCCCCGCAACTTGAGCATTCCTGCGCTCTTCCCCTGGGATCTACTCCCACTACTGTGCCGCAAGCACTTTCAGCCTTCTCGGTAAGCAGGGTAACAGCCTTTCCCCAAGTCTGCTCGGATATGCTCCTTGCCAACTTCCCGTTGCGAAGCATGTTCTTTGTCTTTAGTTTTTCCATCACTGTTGAGCCTGCAATTTTAACCGGGTTGCCGGGATGGCGGAAACAGCGGCGCGGAGCGGAAGAGTGTCATCCTGATTGTCGCGCTATACCCGTTGTTTTTACGCTTCAAGAATTAAAATGCTTCGTAACGAGGCAGTTACGGATAAAGTTCCTTTTAATGAGGCTTCCGAGTCAGATTTCTGGAAATTCTTCAAGTCGGCTTCATGCGTCAGGAAGGGAAAGCCTGTTTCTCAGGGACAACGGCAACCTTCGGGCCGTCTGGAGTGATGATGAGGGCAATTGCGTAGGGATTCAGTTCTTCGGGGATTCCGCCCGGTATGTTATCTTCAAGCGACATGCGGACGGAGAAATATGGCGCGATGCCAAATGCGATAGTCTGAACAACTTAGAGCGTGTGACCGAGGACCTGGAATTCCTTCTGCATGCATGAGCGGCAAAGAACTTTTCCCTGAAGATCATATAGTTCGTTGCGTAAAGCCGAGCAGTATGCACGAAGGGCGTGCGGACGGTTCCGAATTTCAGTTAAATCTGCGCAGAACCGGAAACAAAGGAGTTTCGGTTAACTGGCTTGAGTGCTAAGCTGATTGTCAATCCCCGGCAGACGCTGTTGCGGAAAGCTCTGAACACATGCTCCCGGTTCAAATTGACAGCACTCGGCCTTTTCATTACGATAAATACTGATGAATGGTTTTAACGCTATCAAGTATGTCGGGGAACTCAGGGAAGCCGGAGTTCCTGAAAAGCAGGCTGAGGTGCATCTTCGCATTCTGCACGAGGTCATTGAATCCAATCTGGCCACCAAGCGGGACATCCAAGAGGTTAAGCGGGACATTGAAGAAATGAGAACCGAGCTTAAGCGGGACATCCAAGAGCTTAAGCGGGACATGAAAGAACTTGAACAGAAAATGACCATAAAGCTCGGAGGTCTGATCGTAGTAGCTATTGGAATCCTAGTGGCCCTCTCCAACATCAACATCATCTGAAACCTTCCAACCTTCTGAAAACCGAACATTCCGGCAATTCCTGTTTGACAGTCTGTTCCATATACAGAAGATAGGAGAAGGGCGCTCCACAGAACGTGTTGGACATCCGACACAAAAACCAAGAGAGGTTGTTCAACGCCTTGTGCGTTCATTATAGTACACAGGGTCAACAGTTTTAGACCCAACTTCACAGGCTAAAAAAGCCTGAATCTCTTCATAACCCACTGTCACAATTGAGTTTTCTTAGGAATCAGGTGGTTTTTCACTTGTCTTTTTATTCCCATGTTTCTGTTGACTTGTTTTTTCTTTTCCTCCCTTGACACTAATATATACTGTGTTATTATTGTTCCCATGTCATTTTATGTCGATACCATACCCAACAGAAAAAGCAGACCCACCATACTGCTCCGCCAAGCCTGGAGAGAGGGTGACCGCATAGTAAAGAAAACTCTCTGCAACCTCACTCACCTGCCTCCACACATTGTTGACGGCATAAGGGCAATGCTCAAGGGAGGAGTCGTATACAAGGACATAAAGGAAGCCTTCCCCATAAAACGTTCTCTGCCTCACGGACACGTGGCAGCGGTGTACGGCACCGCGAAGAATCTTGGTCTTGACCTCGTACTGCACAGAAAGCGCTCCAGGGTGCGGGACATAGCCCTTGGCTCCATAGTGACGAGGGTGCTCTCCCCCGCTTCAAAGCTTGCCACATCCCGTATGCTGTCAGCTGAAACTGCTACGACGAGTACTGGAGCCATACTGGGGCTGGGAGAGGTTACGGGCAATGAAGTGCTTTCGATGCTTGAGTGGCTTATGAAGAGAAAGCCGTGGATAGAGAAGGTTCTCGCGAAGCGTCATCTCTCGGAGGGAACCATGGTTCTCTACGACGTAACCTCAAGTTACTTTGAAGGAGAGAGTTGTTCCCTGTCCGCTTTTGGACACAGCAGGGATAAAAGGAAAAACAACAGACAGATAGTGTTCGGACTTCTCTGTTCGAAGGAGGGGTGTCCCGTTGCGGTGGAGGTATTCTCAGGGAACACCTCTGACCCCATGACTGTGGGGTCGCAGATAGAGAAGGTAAAGGAGCGTTTCTCGATACAGAGGGTGGCGCTTGTGGGGGATAGGGGGATGATAACTACGGCGAGGATAAGAGCTGAGCTTGAGCCCAGTGGGCTTGACTGGATATCGGCGCTTAAGACAAGTGACATAAGGAATTTGCTCAAAAAACCGAAGGAAGGAGAAAAACCTCCTTTGAATCTTGAGGATGTGGAGGAAGACAGGGTTGGGGAGATAAGGAGTGATCTTTATCCCGGGGAGAGACTTATGGTGTGTCTTAATCCGAGGCTTCAGGAAGAAAGGAGAAGGAAGAGAGAGGATCTTCTTTCGGCCACGGAGAGAATACTGGAAGAAATACAAAGACTGGTAAGCAGCGGTTCTCTTCGGGGAGCGCAGGAGATAAACAGAAGGGTCGGGAGGGAAGCGAACAGGAAGAAGGTGGAGAAGCACTTTTCTATAGTTGTTACGGACTCTGATATCAGGTGGGAGAGAAAGGAAGGGAAGATAAGAGCGGAAGCGGCGCTTGACGGGATATACATTGTGAGGACCAGTCTTGGAGAGGGGGACATCGGAGCTGATGATGCTGTGTATGCGTACAAGAGCCTGTGTACGGTAGAGAGAGCGTTTCGGTCTATGAAGACCACGTCACTTCGGGTACGTCCCATATACGTGTACAGAGAGGATCACGTCAGGGGGCATGTGTTTCTGTGCATGCTCGCTTATTATGTTGAGTGGCACTTGAGAAGGGGTCTTTCGCCTCTTATGTTCGAGGATGATGACAGGGAGGGGGCGAAGGGGAAAAGAGGCAGTCCCGTGGAGCAGGCCGAGGTGTCTGAGAGCGCGAAGAGGAAATACAGGACGAAGAAAACCGAAGAGGGGTTCAGTGTTCACAGTTTCAGGACTCTTATGGAAGATCTTGGGACGTTGAGTCTTGTCGAGGTGACTCCGCCCGGAAGTCCTGAGCACAGATTACATATCTGTGCGGAGTCTACGGCTCTTCAGCAAAGAGCGTTTGAGTTGCTTGATGTTGAACCGGGGAGAATTGTTCCCAGTACAGCTACAGATTGAAATTACGAATCCCCCTGTCGTTACTGATCAATACGCGGTTTTGGCAAGTGAAGTTCGGCTTAGACTTCTTTGGCGGGAGTGGAATTACTACCCGTGTCGCAATAATTGATTTCGAGAGGCGAAGAGGTTATATTGAAAAGGAACTCACCAGAAAGGGAGTGACAAGGCAGCGCCTCTGGAAAGAGTACAGTAAAACCTGCAAGAAAGAAGGCCGGGATTATTACAGCTACACGTGTTTCTGCGAACTGCTCCGCGAGTGGCGCAAGAAGAACAGGCCTCCCGTCGATGAGGCAGATACACAAGGCCGGTGAGAAGTGCTTTGTGGACTACGCGGGGCTTGTGGTGAACATAACGGATCCTCAGACGGGAGAAGTGACGAAGGCTCAGGTGTTCGTCGGGGTTATGGGGGCGTCTAACCCCTATAGTATCAGTTTTGTATTGCCGGGTATAACGACTTGAGCTTGATTCTTGCGTCATCCTTCGTAAAACGCCAATCCACCTTGCTTCCATTCTCGTTGCGCCTTTTCGGGCTAACCAGAAACGAGATAAATCCGCTTTTGGGGATTAGCATAAACAGTAGAAACCACCTCGGGAACAAGAGGGCTAAATTCCTGCAATCGGTTTTTACTTGCAGCCATGACGATTACGGGGATGGGAAGATAAGCTAAATTCTGCTCATACTCAATACCTTGATCAACCGTGATAAGGACGTCAAACCCATGCTCATATGCAAGTCGCAACAAATCACCGTTGCTGCTACCGGTCCATCCCATCTGCTGTACCGTGCGTACTTAAAACTCACCGGGGAAAAGAGCTCCGAGTCTTTTTGGAACGGATTCATCAAGCAGTAGCTTCATTAGCTTTGTCTGTGAGCATTGCTTTTGCGCATTCAAGCACAGCGATTGCCTGATCGTGCGTTACCGTAGGATAATCTTCCAGAAACTCATCAAGCCTGTCTCCCGCTTCGATGTGTTCCATAAGGATACGTACGGGAACTCTTGTTCCGGAAAACACCGGAGTTCCTCCCAGAATGTCCGGATTTCTGTCAATCAGCTTTTCCGTCATAGTATTTATCCTTCGTAAAAAGTGTATCCACGAAAGTGTGATTATCAAACAACAGAGTGTCTCTACTGGCAAGAGTAGCACTTTGTTGCGGTTATTACGAACAGCTTAGGCAGTTGGGATAGTCTTATACAGTACGGAGAAAACCCTGAACCCATCGCATGTGAGTTGTGACCTCGACTGATTCGCAGTGACCGGAAAATATTCGCTTGGAATAAAAGCTTATCTTCTGAAAACCGGCAGTTGCGTTAACAAAGCCTCATAGCAATACTTTCACCACATGGAAATTTTTCTGCTGCTGTTCCTGATAGTTGCATTCATATTTTTTGCGGGGTTTCGGAAAAAATCCGCTCCGCAGTCGGATACGGCTAAAACAGAGAGCCTGCTGCTTAAGCACAAGAAACTTTTTGACTCCCTGTTTGCCCATCCCCTCTCCCGGTTCAAATTGACAGCAGTAAGCCTTTTTATTACGATAGATACTGATGAATGGTTTTAACGCTATCAAGTACATCGGGGAACTCAGGGAAGCCGGAGTTCCTGAAAAGCAGGCAGAGGCGCATCTTCGCATTCTGCACGAGGTCATTGAATCTAATCTGGTCACGAGACGGGACATTGAAAGAATCCGAGAGTGGCAATGAAGAAATCAGGCGCGCCTTTAAGGAACTTGAACAAAGAGTGACTATAAGGCTCACAGTTTTAGCGGTAGTAACCATTGGAATCGTGGTGCTCCTCTCCAACATCAGGACCATCTATAACCTTCTAATCTTCTGAAAACCGGCGGTTGCGTTAAAGCAGCCTCATAGCAATACCCGCACCACATGGAAATTTTCCTGCTGCTCCTTCTGATAGTTGCATTCATAATTCTTTGCGGGATTTCGGAAAAATCCGCTCCGCAGCCCGATACGACTAAAACAGAGAGCCTGCTGCTTAAGCACAAGGAACTTTTTGACTCCCTGTTTGCCCATCCCCTTACCCAGGAGCAGAGACTCTGCATAGTCGATGATTCCTACAGGACGCTTGTAATAGCGTCAGCCGGTTCGGGGAAGACCACAACGCTGCTTGGCAAGTACGTTTTTCTGATAAGAGAAGAACTCGCTGCCCCTCGGGAGATTCTGGTTCTCGCCTTTAACAAGTCGATAGAGCAGGAGCTTGGAGAAAAGATAAAAAAGCTTGTCCCCGGAGTCGGTCACCCCGAAGTCTACACATTCCACGGGTTCGGTCTTGAACTGCTTAAGAGGATAGGAGGGAGAAGAAAGCTTGACCCGCTTGCGGAATCCTCTTCGGACGGTCTTCTCGACACGGCAAACGTACTTGGGATAATCGAGAGGGCCAAGGTCAAGCATCCTGAGATCGAGCAATGGATTTCTGAGTTCAGGGCCGAGTGTCCGTACCACCAGATAGAGGAGTTCGTCCGGGATGAAAGGGAATACAACGAAACTGTTACAAGCTATCCCTACAAAAGAGAATCGTTCCGGCTCGGTGAAGAATTCAGAGCGCAGCGCATACCGAGTCTTGACGCAAGATGCTGGGTCAGATCCCAGCAGGAGCTTGCTATCATAAACAGCCTGATAATAAGGGGAGTTAAAGTTGAGTATGAAAGGCCGCATCCCGACGGGGATATAACCCCAGACTTCTATTATCCGGAAATAGACCTCTGGCATGAGCATTTCGCGATCCAGAGGGACGGCAGCTCCCCCTTTGAAGGCTATGCGGAGACGGTACGACAGAAAAAGAAATTCTACGAGGAGCGGGGAGGGGATTTTCTTTTTACCTACAGCTACGAGTATTACGAGGGCACAGTGATTGAGAAAATTTTCAGGAAGCTTGAGGAAAAAGGCATCTCCTATGACTCTCCCTCAAAAGAATATACAGAGAAACGCCTTGAGTCCCTTTACTCGGACGATACGTACAGCCTGATAGCGAGATGCGTAAAGCTTGCCAAGGCGAACGATCTTTCCCCGGGGGGTCTTTCGGTGCGGCTTGACTCCCTGCGCGACAAATTCAGAAGCGGCCTTTTCAAACGGTTCTTCCTCCCGGTTCTTGAGACCTACGAGGAGATTCTTCGTGAAAACGGCACCATAGATTTTGAGGACATGATCCTTGGGCCGATACGCAACTTAAGCGGCGCCGGGATGGATGGCGCGCTTCCGGATCGGTACAAGTATGTCCTTGTGGATGAGTTCCAGGACATCTCGGAAGCCAGGAAGAACTTCCTCGCCCGCATACTTGCCACAGATTCCCGCCTCTTCGCGGTGGGAGATGACTGGCAGTCGGTCTACAGGTTTACCGGCTCAGACAGCATGGCGATGAAAGAGTTTTCCGAATCCGAAAGCCCTCTGGTTGCAGAAGACGGGATGTCAGGGCTGGATGCCCGTTTGTTTAAGCCGCGGACTTACAGGATTCAGGAGACATTCCGTACGTGCAGACCGGTATCCGACATCGCTTCTGAGTTTATTCAGAAAAACCCGGCCCAGATCAGAAAATCCGTTCGCTCCCGATTGCCGGACGACGACTTTCCGGCCGTCAACATATGTTCCGTTGACCGTTATGACAACGATAACCTGAAAAAGGTTCTTGACCTGATTCCAAGATCGGACAAGAGCAAGGGGGTTTTTATACTCGGGCGGAAGAACAGGGAAATTGAACCCCTCAGTCCCAAAGAACTTATGGCCTTCAGGGACGATCTCAGGATATCCAAGGGAACGATCCACAGGTCAAAAGGCCTTGAGGATGATATTGTTATCGTGCTGGGAATGGATTCGGGCATGAAGGGCTTTCCGGGCTGCGGAGAGGAGGATCCTCTTCTCTCGGTCTTTCTGCCTCCGGGAGACGGCTACCCGAATTCGGAGGAGAGGCGGGTTATGTACGTGGCCATGACCAGGGCCAGAGAGAAAGTCTTTCTGGTTAACCAGTCTGTTCAGCCGTCATCCTTTACGGCGGAGATAAAAGAGATATGCGGGCGTCTTGACGTCAAGTTCAATGATGCTGTTTTGAGGGAGGATGTTGTCGGGCCGTGTCCTGAATGTTTCAGCAAGGGACTTGTCCAGGGGAGATGGATGGGAGGTCTTGTAAGAAGGGTAAGGAGCAGTCCTCCGCCGTATTCCATATTTCTTGGGTGCACGAACTTCGGGAAAGGGCTTTGCGACTACACAGAAAGAGAAGCGCCCTGTCCTGTGTGTCTTGTAAAAGGTGAAACTGTCAGATTAGATGTGCGGTTAAACGAAGATTCACGAAAGCGCGAGGTGTTCTGTCCGGGTTGTGATTACTGTAAAAACTACGATTCATTCAGATTGAATACTGGAAAGGCAGTGCTTGGGAGCGAAGACATTTGACCAGAATGTTCTTTCTAAATAAAATATAGCTTTACTTATACTCCAGATTTTAAATCATGGTGGTTTAGTTCACGCTAATTCGGTGTCATTGATATGGATTACTTAAAAACAGGTGAAGATACACCCAGGGGAACCAGAATCAATCGCATTCTCGCCGAGAATCCTCCGGGTGTTCCCATGACCAGCAAGTGGCTGTCCTCACGACGGGTTTCTCCGCAACTGCTTCAGGGATATAAAAGCAGCGGCTGGCTTAGTTCTCTTGGGCGGGGAGCCTGGATAAGGGCGGGCACGGAACCTACTTTGTCAGGGTCGCTCTACGCCCTGCAGCGGGAACGGCCCGGAGAGGTTTATCCGGCGGCGTGCACGGCGCTTGGGTATTATGGGCGCCTGCATTACCTGCCGCTTGGAGAGAGCCCTGTCCTGTATCTCGGCATCGGACCGAACAGCGGTCTGCCCCGGTGGTTCAGGCGTCAACGGTTTGCCGGAAACCTGCAGGTCTTAAACGCCGCCGCATTATTTGATCCGGTTTCCGAGGGTCTGGAAGACTGGCGTGCCGGAGAGTTCTCGCTTAGGACAAGTTCGCCCGAACGGGCCATGCTTGAGTATTGCTATCTGCTGCCGAACTGTGCGGATTTTGAGGAGGCAAGGCAGCTTATGGAAGGTTTGTCCACGCTGCGTTCCGAGCTTCTGCAAAGCATTTTGCGCGCATGTCGTTCTGTAAAGGCAAAGCGATTGTTCCTCGCGCTTGCCGAAATTGTCGATCACCAATGGTACGGCGAATTGAATCTGGAGTCCGTCGAACTCGGTTCTGGAGGTCGTCATGTCGTAAACGGCGGGCTTTGGAACTCAAGATTTAAGATAACAGTTCCTGAGAGCTGGGTGAATCCATGACACGGGGGTACGAAAAGCAATCTGCCTTGCTGCTTGAGACGCTGCGAGTTGCAGCGGCAAAGGAAGTGTTTGCATTGACGGGCGGCACGGCCATTAATTTTTTTATAAGCCTAACCGATATTTGATATCGTGATTGATAATGAAATCCGTTTCTTCATCGCTAAGCCCGTAATGATGAGCAAGTTCCCTGTCTATCTGGTCAATAATCTTTTTAGACTTTCTTGGGTAAAATTCATCGTAAACCACTTTGCCGGTTTTTCTGTATCTGGCAGTTTTACGGCTGGACTGCGAGTTATAGTCATCCATAAGTCGCTTAGTCTGTTCGGTTAGGTTTTTTCTAACGTCTGCTTCCATCTTGTTTACACCAATCGGGAAAGAAAAAATCTCGTGACGACCACAGTGATATCCTTCAAACAACGAATACCACCACCAGAAGAAAAGATTTGAGTTCAGGGAGCCTAATAAGGGTCCACAGGATTCCGATGACTCCACTTGATATGGTTTGTAATCCTCGGACTTTTTCTTGCCGCCAACCTCATTCCAAAAATACGGAATAAAGTCGAAAGCCTTAACGTAATTATATGGGATACGGTGAACATAGAATGAAGGGTTTATTGCGCGTTCCTTGTAAACCGCTGGGTCGAATCGGTTCAGTTTGTTCAGAATCTGTTTAGCAATTCCATCGCCAATTTTGGGAATTAGGTGACGATCTACATCTAAATACGATTCTTTATATCGAAGATTAGAAAACAAGAATTTTCTTTCTTCCGGTTTCCAACGATTGTATGAAGTAGTCCACCATACAGGTTTGCTAACGCGGTTTGATAATACCAACAAACAAAGTCTTTGTTTCGCCCCTTCAAACAATTTGCTCGGATAGACATCGAACGAACTAAGGAAAACATCTCGTTTCTCGTCGGCAAACAATTGTTGTAGCATATCCATTCTAGCTGTTGCCTGAAAACTGAGGGGAACAATAAAACTAAAGCGGGCTGTTTCGTGTAGCAATTTAAGGGACTGTTCCATGCAAAAGGCATATATGTTTCCACACTTCTCGGTCCTGAAATGCTTAACTTGATAAACTGATTTTACTTTCGAATACTCGACATACGGCGGATTGCCTATGATTACATCGAAACCGCCCTTACACATAATGCTGTGGAACTCGACGAACCAGTGAAAAGGCTGGTGACTGGAATGCCACTGCGTGTAGATTGCCTCATTGTCGGTGCTGATATCGTATTCGCCCGCCAGATAATGGTCCAATTCCATCCGCAGACCATCAAGCTGTTTTCGTAATTCTGATTTGGCGTTTGTGAAAGCACCAGCATCAATGTCACCGTCGGTTTGCATCTTGCGAAAGTCGTCGAATGCGCGCCCAGCTTCATCAGCTCTCTTCTCGATTTTCGGGAGAGACAACTGGTTGATTATGTCGGCGGACAATATCCGTTTTATTTCTTCCAGCGATGTGAAGCCAATGAGGGTGTTGCCGACGCGGGTATTGAAATCAATATCTGGCAATGGTTCGATCTGGTCGTAGTTCTCTAGCTGTGCGACCAGCTTCAGGAACAGACGCAGTTTGCAGATTTCTATAGCCTCTTCCATGATGTCAACGCCGTAGAGATTACCAACGATTATGGACTTCAGGATGAAATAGCGTTCATTTGCGTGCGTATCAACGCGCTCAAGCAGTTTGCGGAAATCGCCTAGAGCCTCGGGGTTGTGCTCCCGCCTGGAATGCTCCAGATCGTCTAGAAAGCCCCGCATGGCTTCCATGCAGGCGATGTAAACGGGTTCCAGAATGTTGAGTGCCGCAAACAGAAACGCTCCGGAACCGCAGGCCGGGTCAAGAATAGAGGCTTTAGAGATGGTTTTCCAGAAGGCCCGGACCAGTTCAGGTCCTTCGCTTCCTGCGATAACATCTTGGGTGAATTTTTCGATGTCCAGATTGTAAGTGATGAGATCGTTTATAGATACGATTTCCCCGGCAACGATCTTAGCTCGGATTTCATTGTAGTGCTCTCGGCGGGCGATGTGTTCGCGCCAGGTCTCGGTATGTAGCGCGTAGTCTCTAGGAGCCGTGTTGTTCCATTCTGTGCGTTTCGATATATCATTCAGACCGGCGGCGATATTATCCGGAAGTTCTCGCGTTTTAGCGAGATCCCGATTTTCGTTAATGTCATGAGTTATTCCGTGGCGTGCCGACTCGTAGAAATAGCGGTCCGGGTCGTAAGTCAGAAGGCGCCAGACCCCGCCGTCAGGGTCAAAAGCTATGGGGCATTCTTTTTTGGCCTGATCAAACAGAAATGGGATTATGGTGTTGCGGCAGATGTATCCGGTGATATCTTCTTTGGTGTAGTAAGCGCCCATCTGTTTCTGGTTGATATACCTCTCGAAAATGTAGCCCAGCACGTCCGGGTTGATCTCTCTGTCGTCACGGAGCGGTCTGTCGTCAAGATGCCATTGATAAGCGTCGAAGAACTTGAATATCCCTTCAAACGCCTCGTCTGGAATGTCGATGTTTTTGTTGTCACGTTCCAGTTCATGCAAATCAAAAAGACCGCCGTTAAGGTATGGAATCTTTCCCAGAAGCTCTGTAAGTTCGGAGTCACGAGCAGTCTCCGGCTGATTAAGTCCCTCATGGAACAGGCGTAACAAGAAAAAGCGATAGAAAGTCTGGAATCGGTTTTTGCCGCGGGATGCCCTCATGCGGTTCAGGCGATTTTGCAGATAGTCCCGGTCATCATCCAGGAATCCGTGCTTCTGGATGAAGTAGATGAACATCATCCGGTTAAGCATCAGCGAAGCGTACCATTCCCGGTCGTCCGATGCCTTGAAGCCGTCGATCAATCCCAGAAAGGTCTTGTGTTCTTCCCTGAAGCGGTCGTAGAATTTCTTGGTGACTTTCTCCGTATCGAATGCCGCACGCACCCGGCCGGAGACATCCACTATGGTGAGATCTTCTTCCTCATCAAGCGTGAAGGCTATATGCTCAAGCTTCTGGATCAGGGCTTCTCCCGACTGGTTTCTGCTGTAGATGTGAAGGCGGTTTTGATCCGGTCTCCCCGGCTCGCGTTTTACCCACTGCCAGTACTGTGCGTCTCTTTCTTGGGTAGCGTAGACTATTAAATGTTCTCGGACTGTTCTGGCGACAAACCTCTCAATTTTCCGGCGGGTGGAGTAATCTGGAAACTTCTCGTCCGATTCGGTGGTGTACTGGTAGGCGACCATGCCTCGCTTGTGGGCGACCTTCTCAAGGGTAAAAGAGCGGTCGTCTATTCGGACTTCCATGTCTCCGCGCCTGTGGTCCCAGCCGAGCTCATCAATGAAGAGCACCCGGAGATTGAAATTCTCAAGATGCTCTCTGACCTTGTCTCTGTCGAGTGTAGTCGGCATCTTAACCCTCCTCCCGGTTAACCAGCCCGAGAGAGCAGATGATCTGCGGTTCCCGGCTTTCGTCTTCTTCATGGACCACGCAAAGCCGCTCTTCCTCTCTCAGGGCTATGACCAGCTTGGCTAGGTCTTCATCGGAGATGGCGCTTTGCAGCTGCCGGTTAAGCGTTGTTATCGCGGTCGGCAGCGGGGGATAGCGGTAGATATCCTGTATCGCTCTTCGTAGCGGCTTGGTGTCAAAGAGTGTTCCTCTGACGGTTTCCGAGTAGTTCTTTAGGCGTTCGTAAACGCGGAACCGTACTCCAGAAGGGCGTCCGAGCTGCCCGCCTACCTGATTTTCCTCGCTTGCGATGTGTTCCGCCGCTTTTCGCACGAGTTCGTGGTGCTTGTCGCTGCGGTTAAGTGCCTGTGCGTCGCGCGGACACCGGGCCGCCCGCAGGATTTCGAACTGGCTTTCGGTAACGCTTCTGCCATGGCGGTCAACCCAGGCGAGAGCGTCGTATCCCCTGGTGGTGCGCATGTAAACCAGAATGCCGTCTGGCCGGTCGGGTTTCGGTTTGTAGTGCTTCGATGAGTAGACGACAGACGGCATATCCTCAATTTTTTTCCTGAGGGACGGGTCGGCCGTTATCGCGTTTTGCCATATCTGGTAGGCATAGGAAGAGAGGTCGACCTCGGTATCGTCGTCGCCGTCTAGAATTCCGGCCTGTTCGCTGTAAAGGTCGGAAACTACACGGTGTCCCTCGTCCTCGAAAAAAGCCTCGTCGGTTCCCACGACTTCGGCGTTTTCGTCAAGACGGCTCCGCACGCGCGCCCGAAGCCGGATCAGACGCTCGATTCCCTCGGCCGGGAGAAAGGAATAGCACAATATCTCAGGGGCTCGCTGTCCGATGCGGTCAACGCGCCCGGCTCTCTGGATCAGGCGGATAATGGCCCACGGCAGGTCGTAGTTTACGACGATGGCGCAGTCCTGCAGGTTCTGCCCTTCGCTCAGCACATCCGTGGCCAGCAGCACGCGCAGTTCATCCCCGGGTGAAACGCTTCCCTCTTTCTCGTTGCTTCTGGGGCTGAACCGCCAAGCAAGCTTTGTCGGGTCTGCAGAGTTCCCCGTGACGGCGGCTATCCCTTCAGTGCCTCGGGTGTTTAGCTGTTCCTCAAGGTAGCGGACCGTGTCGGCGAACTGGGTGAAGACCAGTATCTTTTCGTCGGGATGTTTGCTGGCGAGCAGCTTGTGGAGCGCGTCCAGCTTGGCGTCTGAGGATGGGTCCCAGTTGCCGGACCGCTTCAGCAGTTTGAGCAGGGTTGCGGAATCGGCCTTGAGATCCTTTTCCAGGTCTTCCGTGAAGTAATGGGAACCCAGCCATCGGAACCGTCCCTTGTACCGGTTGGAGTACACTTCGTAAACCGCGGCGGCATGTTTTCGGAACTCCTTCTCCGTCCGTGGCGGCCCGGCCGCATTCAGTTCAGTGGTTCCGGCTTCTTCCCCGTCGTCAAAAAGACCGCCACTGGCGCTTTCCGCGTCCCCGTCAAAAGAGAGGGAGTCAAGGAGCCCCGCGTCGGTAGTCCCGATCGGAAGCGGCTTTTCGTTTTCAATGGCGTGGATGTAGATGAAGTTGCGGAGCAGGTGGCGCTCTACCGAAAGCAGAAACGAGTGGCCACTACTTTCAAGCCGCTTGAAGAGGTTGGTCCGGCAGAACCCCATGAGGCGCTTTCCGGCACGCGAGAGGTCATCTAGAGTTCTCGACTCATCCGGCCCCGGATCGCTATGGGGGGGGGGGTATTACATTATTTATAAAATTACCCAATCCGTAGCGCGGCAGCTCCAGTCCGTTTATCGTGTCCACAGTGTCGTCGGCGAAAAGCCGGGAATACTGCTCGTCTGTGTCAAAGTGTACTGTCTTTGGAGCGCGTGTCGGAAAGTAGGAGCGGGTGCCGTCTGCGAACGTGAGGTACTTCCGCCCGTCTTCAGGGTCGGTCATCGCATAGTTGTCCCGAACGAAGCTTCGGGTTCGGCGCACCAGGTAGAGACGCATGAGTTCCCGCCAGTCGTCGGCGTATTCGGATTTGTCGAATGCCGCCAGGGAGCGGACGGATGCCTGGTGTCGGCGAAGGAACTCAGTCTCTCCTATTTCCTGCAGCAGTTTCTCGGGCCGGATGCCCAGGTCATCGCCTTCCGGTACGAACAGGCGGAGCTGGCTTGAGAGATCTAGGTAGGTTTTATTGTAAGGAGTCGCCGAGAGCAGGATGCACTTGCTGTCGTTTTTCCTTATATATTCATGCAGAACCCTGTACGTTTTTCCTTCGCGGTTTCTGAGGTTGTGGCTTTCGTCTATAATGAGGAGCCTGTAGCGGCGCGTGTCGGGCAGTTCCCTGATCACGCGGCTGATTGAAAGAACGCGGGCGCGCATCCGGTACTCCTCCCTGTAACTTTCCCACATCGGAACAAGGTTCTTCGGGCAGATGATCAGCGTCTCCAGTCCGTAATCGTCCTCGAAAATGCGGGCAAGGGCAGTTGCCATGAGCGTCTTTCCAAGCCCCACGACATCGCCGATAATGACCCCGCCGCGGCGGTTAAGATGATGTGCCGCGATCTTCACGGCCGCCGTCTGGAAATCAAGGAGCCTGCCGCCGAAATCTCTGGGAATGCGAAATTCGCTCAAACCGGTTCTCGCCTCCTGCGAGAGGTGATAGGCGATTTTCACGTAGATGTGAAACGGCGGAATCAATTCTTCCCTCGCCCAGCTCTCGTTGATGACTTTGACGAGCTCATCCGAAATATCCACGCACCACCGGTCATTCCAGCGGTCTTCGAACCACTTGGCGAGCTTCTGGCAGGCATCGTGGTCCATGACGTCGACGTTCAGCTCTCCCTGGTTGCAGAGACCCGGCAGGGTAAGGTTGCTGCTCCCGAGATAGCCGACCGCCGGGTTTACGGGGTCCGGGCGGAACAGCAGATAGAGCTTGGCGTGAAGAGGGTGCTGGAGGAACAGCTTGACGATCACCTTTTTCTCTTTTATCTGTCTTGCCAGTCTTCTGAGCCCCGCCTCGTCCTGGTTGCTCGGAGCGCCTATAGTAAGCTGTTCCCTGAATTCCTCCGCAAGTCTGGTTTTAAGCCGGGATGCGGTCTGGTTGTCCATTTGCCCTTCTTCTGCCGAGAGGCTTTTTACGATGCGCAGTTCTTCCTGGGGAAGGCGCTGCATTCCGACCAGGAGACGGCAGCAGTTACCTTCTCCCCCCTTCCATTTTTCGACGTGCTGATCAATCGTTCGCCAGCCACGCAGGTTGAAGTACCCTACGCAGAAGTCTGCGCGGTCGGAAACTTCCATGGTTTCGGCCAGTGCCGGACGGAGATTTTGCTTGATATTGTCAAAGATACGTGGCATCAGAAAGTTTTTCTTAGAGGTGACCTCTAGTTCTGGTACAACTTTGGTATTTGAATTGTTATCTTTCCAGCACCTTTTTAAACCAAAGGAGAGATGCCTGCCCTTCCATCCTCGTGACTTCGTCAACTGTCCGGCTATGTCGTATGCTGTTTCTAAGTTCTGCAAGCTGATCAAATTTCCCTACCAGGATATTCTTATTGGAAAAATACGACTGGAACTCCGGCCAGATTTTTTTCGAAGTGAGTATATCTTGCAATTCACGGAGGTCACAATACTCTAGTTTTCCCTCCAATGTCCGATAGTACTCCATGTCAAGAGAGACATTCTTTTTTGAGGCGCGGAGCAGACGCTCATCAGTCTTTTGCTGAACATGTTGGGGCAAGGCTAATGAATCGTTTCTAAGTGCCTTTATAATGATATTGCGCAACTGTAATTCGGTGTCCTCAATCTCTGCGTCTATCTTGCGCAGATTCACTGGGAGGTCAAGACGTTCCTTGATCAAAAGATTTTCAATCGCGTCTTGTATAGTCCGCTGCCGTTCAGCGATGAATTCATCGAAATGGCTTGGAGTAAATGGATCACGTAGAAGTATCTTGAGTGCTGCTTGAGAAATGAAGTGAGATTGTAGTATATCGAGAACTTTTTCCTCACCATTGTCTTTAATTAGTTCCGGCAGGTAAGCGTTGGGGAGATTGTTAGCTATTCTTTTTCGGTTTGTATCAGCTGTTAACGGTGTGCGGTTCAGGATGGTATTAATAATTTTGTCATCGAGATTCTCGTTCCCCCACCAGCTTGGAACGATATGATGATCATCAAGATCTTCAGGCTGTGGTATTTCGCCGGTAACCCAGTCCCGCGCGCCTTGGAGAACAAGCAGATTGAAGATGCCATTGTAGACAGATGAACCGTACCTCACTTCCCTGCGCAGGTCCATTGAGCGGAATGTGTTCTTGAATTCTCGTATTAGCGCAGGTTCTTCCATGTCATTTTCAATCCATGTTTTCACGTCTAGGAAGTCGCGTGCGCTAGTTGACTCAACCGAGCCCGAGTACTGGTTCGTAAAAACTGCCGCCCAGTACCAATGTCTTATCTTCCGCTGAGCGTCAAGTTGCAATCCCGACGGACAAGTCTTTACATGCGCCTGCAAAGCGGCAAATGGCGGAAGGATGGAAATATACGGCAGGTATTTTGATGATACTGCACCGAATTCCTGCGGATGGCGAAGTATTTTGATAGCGTTTTCAAGCGAGTTCACCGCTTGGTTCCAGCGTTTTTTAAAATCGCTGATATTGGGAACGAGTATTTCCCTGCGTCGCGTCCCGTCGGGGTCACGAACTGGCTTTTCTTTTCCCGGCAAGAGGAAATATAGGTATTTCGGGGAACAATAAGCCTGTCGAAGGATTGACATGACTTGTAGAATGTAGACGTTCATTCTTTCCGAATCAACGAATTCAAGACGTTCTTCGGCATCGTGCCACATGCGTTTAAGATGAATCCCCTTAGGCACAAGCAGCGCGTTTATAAGGTCAAACACGTCAAGCCGTACACCACGGCTATTGATTTGCGTGAAGATATCGCAAACTTTGTCTAGTTCAAGCTCTTGGTCAAGTTCAATGTATGAAATCTGATATTGTTCGGTTATTTCCTTGAGATGTTTGCCGAATTTTTTTGCGTTAGTAGCATGGAGTTCGGCTTGTAGAGCTGCTGTATCGTCACTGGCATTTCTCAGGTCTGTCGTCCTGTCTTTCCAATACTGCTCGTAGCCTTGTACCCAGTTTGATAATTCCCACCCTTTAGCGCCGACCACAGACAGCGGGAAGATGTGCTGTGAGAACTGAAGTTCTCGATCATCAAGTGTTTTTCGGAATCTTTTTGAGGACCACTCATAACCAAAAGCTTCGTCATATTCCTCGTTCATAAACTTATCAATGCGCACAAAATAAAAGGCTCGAGTTGCCTTGCCCGGTAATGGTACATCGGGAGCGAGGAAAGCATAGTATATTGCTGCCAAGCGCTGTTGTCCGTCAAGAACGATGTATTGGCTCCGCTTGCCACCACCGCTGAATCCATAGATCTCTTCACAAGACATCGCTTCAAAATTCTCTTTCTTGCCTTTCCACAACAACAGACTACCTATGTAATAATCAAGAAAAATTGAACGCATCAGTGCGCGTATATCCGGTGGTTTCCACTCAAATTCACGCTGGAAGTTGGGTATGACAAAATATCCATCCTCCAGATATTGGATCAGTGTATTAAGGCTGAAGCGATCTGGTTTTTGCATGTTTTTCATACTTGCATATCCTGTTGTACAATTACATTTTCAATGATGAACTGGAGTTCGGTGAATTCAGTTTCGGAACCGGATTCACGAAAGGTGGAGTGAATATTCTTCTGTGTGCTACATGGAAAGTCCTTTTCGCTTGTGTTAATTTTGGAGACCATTTATATGGATGTCTATTATAGCTTTGCCGCAAAATTTTATAAAGCGAGCTGGTATTTTTGAAGGCTGAAAAACCAAGAAATCAGGGTGTATTGCTATGAAAATAAAAACAAATGCGGAACTGTTCATTATCGAGTCGCTTCACTTGCGGGATGAGGAAAACGATTGGAAGGAGGGTGATATCATATCTAAAATGCTCCATCTCGTGGGAAAAAAGAAAACAAAATATTACTATATTCGCACTTCCCGTGAGTTGGAAAAAATGATCAAGATTTTCGGAAGATCAAAGCATCGGTATCTGCATATTACTTGTCATGCGGACAGAAGCGGTCTTGATACAACCTTTGACACCGTCAGTTACGACGAATTGGGTAGGATGTTAAGACCCCACCTCCAAGGCAGGCGCGTGTTCGTGTCAGCATGTCAAATGGCGAACGAGATTCTTGCAAAAGAATTATTCCAAGGCTCTGGGTTGCTTTCCCTAAGTGGACCGAAAGAAAATATCCATATAGATGATGCTGCCGCCTTTTGGGTATCATTCTATCACCTGATGTTCAAGACTGATTATAAAGGAATGAGAGGAAAAGATTTGCGGGAGACTATCAAGCAACTTTCCGATATATATGATACTCAGATAAACTATTTTACAGCGCGCAGCAGGAATCCCGGGTTTAAACTTCTCCCCATCTGACGCCATCTTAGGAGTTGAGTCGGAGCTTTGCTGGTTTTGGGCTCCGATTGGCAAAACTTGGTCTCGAACAGGAGCTCCTTGTTCGTTCCGAAACCGCCGGATGTAAGATTGGCACTCCCGACCCATGCAACAGATTTTTCTGAGCTTCGGAACATATAGACTTTGCCGTGAGGGTTTAGGATGAAAGAGATGGTTATTGTTAACTACGCGCAACTCGCCTATGCGGTCCAGCGTTCTTAACGCCTGCAGGTCTCTGGGGAAAGTGCACGAATTAGATCTTGCCGAGCACTGTCTGTTTTTTTATGCGACTAAGGGAGAAAGATTTGAGTGAAAATGGAGATACTGAAACAAACAGAAGAAAAAATTCGAGCTACAGAGGCGTTCTATCAAGTTGCTAGATACCTTACATCAAATCCATGTATTAGGGTTGATAGAGGGCAAGATATTCAGAAGTGGGTCGATGATCACAGATTCTGGAGAAGTGTCGTTTCTCATATTCTATATGCCATAATCTTGGAAAACACGATAAAAATACAGAAGTGGACCCCAAAAATTAGACAGCGTCTTAAGTGTATTTCTTTGATATTTTAATAAGTACAGGAGGTACACAATGAGGAGTAAGAGGCGTAATCATTCACCGGAATTCAAGGCGAAGGTAGCGTTGTCAGCGCTAAGAGGAGATAAGACGGTAGCGGAGCTTGCCCAGCAGTTCAATATTCACCCCAATCAGATAAGCATGTGGAAGAAGCAGCTGCTTGGGAACGCGGGCAAGGTGTTCGGTTCGGGAGCGGACAAGAAGGCTGCGGGGGAGAAGTACATAAAGGAGCTTGAAGCCAAGGTAGGTCAGCTGACCTTGGAGAACGATTTTTTATCCAAAGCGCTCGGTCGTTAGATCGGGCGCGGCGCAAGGAATTCGTAGTGCGTGGCCAGGCGCTTTCCATGGTGAGGCAATGCGAGTTGCTGGATATAAATCGTTCAAGCCTGTACTACGAGAGAACAGTGGTATCCCCTGAGGACGAGGAGATCATGAAGAAGATTGACAGGATCCACACGGAGTATCCGTTCAAGGGTTCTCGGAGGATAGTGTACGCGCTTGGGAAGATGGAAGGCGTGGAGGTGAACCGTAAGCGGGTGATGAGGCTCATGAAGCTTATGGGGATACGGGGGCTGGCCCCTGGACCCGAGACTACGAAGAGAGGGGGCGCTGAGCACAGGATATACCCGTATTTGCTGCGAGGGAAGGCGATAGAGCGTCCTGGGCAGGTATGGGCCGCTGACATCACGTATATAGCGATGAGCAGGGGTTTTGTGTATCTGATGGCAGTAATGGACTGGTACTCGCGGAAGGTGCTGAGCTGGAGGTTATCGAACACGCTGGATACGGAGTTTTGCGTTGAAGCATTGGAGGAAGCGCTATACGTGTACGATGAACCTGAGATATTCAATACGGATCAGGGGAGCCAGTTCACAAGCGACGAGTTCACGGGGGTGCTCAGCGCCAGAGGTATTGATATAAGCATGGACGGCAAGGGGAGTTGGCGGGACAATGTTTTTGTGGAGAGGCTGTGGAGGAGTCTTAAGTACGAGGAAGTGTATATGAAGGCGTATGAATCAGTAGCCTCGGCGAAGGCAGGTATAGGGGAGTGGATAGGGTTTTACAATGAGAGGAGGCCACATCAGGGGCTTGATATGGAAACTCCGGATCAGGTTTACTATGGTTTGGGGGTGGTGGGGAAGCAGGTGGCTTGAAGTGATGAGAGAGATAGAACAGAGTTTATGGTTCCGGGAGTCTGAAACTCCAGTCGGGCTACGCCCTCCTTCCGTTTCAGACTCCCGAAAGCTTTTCTGCGTTGGTCGGAATACACTTAAAAAAAGAAAAAAGCTGTTTAAAAAAAGGGTCCACTTCTTACTATGGGAAGTAGAGCATGGTCAGGAATGTGCTCATACACACAATATTAAGAGAATCTACAATGAGTTAAATAAAAAAACAAAGCGAGATATTGAGACCATGTATCAGGAGAAAACAGATGTGTTTAAAAAGATGTCAGGAAACAGGGCAGGCAAAAAAATAAAGCTTGGTGAAATAGTTGATTTAGCATCTTGGGAGCAAGCTTTAGAGTCAAACGAGATTACGATGAAAAACTTTAAATACGATCACTACTGTCCCGACGTTTTGAGCTGAGCGTGTTGTAACCACCTGATTACAAACATAAGATAGCCATTAATCGATGCGTCTGACTTGAAGTCTAAAGTTCGTTTTTCCATGATATCTGTACCTATCAGCATAACAGGAGGCAGATATCATGTACACGGGGAAACTGGTTTTCTCTCAGCTCATGGAGCATCTTCCATGGGATACCTTCCACAGATACGTAAAACGTTATAACGGCAATCATAAAGTCAAATCATTCTTCTGCGCGGAGCAGTATCGCTGTATGGCCTTTGCACAGCTTGCCTACAGAGATAGCCTTCGGGACGTAGAAACCTGCCTGCGCGCCCAAGCCAAAAAACTCTATCACATGGGAATCCCAGGCGGCATCTCACGCAGTACTCTTGCTGTCGCAAACAGAAATCGCAACTGGCAAATCTACGCGGATTTCGCACAGCACCTTATCCGCAAAGCCCGCTTGCTCTATCGTGACGATGACAACGGGCTTGATATCCCCGACACTGTCTACGCACTGGACTCTTCGACCATAGACCTCTGTCTCAATTTGTTTCCCTGGGCCAATTTCCGAAGAACCAAATCAGCCGTAAAACTCCATACACTGCTTGACCTGCAAGGCTATATCCCTGCCTTCATTCACATTTCCGATGGCAAACTCCACGACGTCAATGTTCTGGACAGAATTATTCCCGAACCCGGTGCCTTCTACGTTATGGACAGAGCTTACCTCGACTTCACTCGCCTTTATCGTCTCCACCAATACAGGTGCTTCTTTGTTCTGCGAGCCAAAAAGAACACCAGGTATCGTCGTATTAAATCCCACAAGGTGGATCGTTCCACGGGACTTATCTACGACTGGACAATTAAACTCTCAGGCCCAAAGAGCATCAAAGATTTCCCCGAACACCTGCGTGCAGTTAAGTATCGGGATAAGGAACGTAATAAGACCCTCATTTTCATTACAAACAATTTCTCGCTTCCTGCCATGACCATTTGCGAACTGTACAGGAATCGCTGGCACGTTGAGCTGTTCTTCAAGTGGATCAAGCAGCACCTGAGAATCAAGAGTTTCTACGGAACCTCTGAGAACGCAGTGAAGTCCCAGATATGGATAGCGGTTTCGGTTTATGTGCTCATAGCCATCATAAAAAAGCGTCTTGGGCTTGAGCATAGTTTCCACACAATTCTACAGATTCTGAGCCTAACCCTGTTTGAAAAAATCCCGTTAAATCAGCTACTTACGAAAGGGCTGGATTTGTCTTCCGACTCAGTGTACCATAACCAACTGAAATTGTTTGATTAACATCAAGACACTAGTGAAATACGATAACAAATTTCAGGGAACTACAAGTGTTGTGAGCCAAGTATTATGGGACAATCAGGACACAATGTGGGTACTTCCGAGAATACATAAACCATTTGCCGAGGTCTTGTTTGAGTACATGAAGGAGTGTATATGATTGGTTACGATTTCTGACAAAAAGGGGATTAATACCCCCAGATTTGAAAAGGCTTGTCCGGTGTTTAACATGATCAATGGCAACGGCAATTGTAAAAGATAATCCTAAAAATTTATGAATATACGCGAAGCCATCATCCTTATATTGAAAGACTCGAACACACCGCTCCACGTGAAAGAGATCACGAAACGCATCCTCTCAAAAAAGCTCTGGGAAACCTCGGGGAAAACGCCGGAGGCAACAGCAAGGGCTGCAATCAATTCGGATATCAGGAAAAACGGAAATGCATCCCCGTTTGTTCGCCATGCGCCTGCAACCTTCGGACTAAGGAAAACGGATTCTTCAAGCAAAAACAAGCCGGAAACCGCAACTGAGACCACGGTTGACCAGGTTGCCGGGACGCAAAAAGGAACTTCTTTTTCCTTTACGGACTCTGCTCAGATGGTTCTTGAGCGATTTGCCGACCGCAAGCCGATGCATTACCGGGCAATAACTGATAAGGCCGTTGAAATGGGTTGGCTTCTGAGCAAGGGGAAAACTCCCGAGTTATCCATGAATGCGCAGATATCGACGTCAATAAAGAGGTCCAGGCGTAGAAGTGAGCAGCCTCGGTTCACACAGCACGGCGGGGGGCTCGTCGGACTTTCAAGATGGATGCCCACCGGTCTTGCTCTTGAAATAGAAAGGCACAATAAGAAAGTACGGAAGGAGCTGCGCGAGAAGCTTTTTGAAATGGAATGGGATGCGTTTGAGGAACTGGTTGCGAGGCTTCTTTCGGAAATGGGATTTGAGGAGATCGAAGTTACAGACAAGACTGGGGACGGGGGCATTGATGTTCGCGGGACGCTGCTTGTGGGCGAAGTTATTCGTACACGAATGGCGGTTCAGGTGAAAAGGTGGAAACGAAATGTTCAGGCACCTGTAGTTCAGCAGGTCAGAGGAAGTCTTGCGGCCCATGAACAGGGGCTCATTATTACGACCAGTGATTTTAGCAAAGGGGCGCGGGAGGAAGCGGATAGAAAAGACGCCACGCCCGTGGCGTTAATGAACGGCGAGCAACTGGTTGTTCTTCTGGTGGAAAATGGGGTAGGGGTCCAACGCAAGTCACACGATCTTATTGAACTTGAGAGAGAAGACAATTCTCCTGCTGGGTGAAAAACCGTGCACATGGAAGAAAGGCAAAACCCAAAGTATTTCTATCGCTATACCAGTCTGGCTGCAGCCATACATTTGCTAACAACAAAACAGATTGCACTCTTGGACCCGGTGAATTGGGATGATAAGAATGACACTTTTTTCATAAGAAAATATAAGGAGTGCGAAAAGGCAAAAACTGTTCTTGTGCTTTGCTTTACGGAGAGTGCGGAGACATATCAGCACTGGAAAACTTTTTCCGGCGGAGCAGAAGGTGTTTCTATTAATTTTGAGAAACCCAAACTTCTTTCCGCCTTCTCTGAAGACGACAGAATTGAGCATGGTTATGTTCAATACTCTTTGATAAGCGAGATAGAGAAGCTGCAATTAGATGTTTCAGACCTGCCGTTTTTTAAGAGGAGTCTCTATAAAACCGAAAAAGAATATAGGGTGATTTATACGGATGCTTGGAGCAGAATCAGCCTTAAAAATTACGATATCGAGTTGTCTTGGATAAAATGGATTCGTCTTAATCCTTGGATGCCAAAACCCTTGGTGAAATCTGTACGCGAGACTCTAAAATCAATTCCTGGCTGTCAAGAATTAAGAATCACTCGCTCTACAGCAATAGAGGATGAGAGGTGGAAAGCTGCTGCTGAGGGTTGCTGTAATTGTTAAGGCTGTGTTGGAAAATGAGAACGATAAAAGCTCTGTTTGATCTAGAACACAGCCGTACTTGGTTCCGCCAGCTTTTTCAGTATTTCATAGTCGGAGGGATAGCGGCCCTCTGCGACCTCGGGGTTTTCGCTTTTCTGACGCAGCACCTAGGAATAAACTATCTGGTTTCCACGCTTCTCTCCTTTCTTGTCGGCACGGCGGTAAATTTTTTGATATGCCTCAAGTTCGTGTTTACACTGAGAGGGCATTCGTGGATAGTGGCATCATGGAGAAAACTGATTGCAGGCGTCGCATCGCTTGCTCTGAATATGCTTATCATGTTCGCTCTTGTTGATGTTCTCGATTTTGGTCGGATAAGCTTTGATGTTTTTCCCCTGCTTGACGGGCTGCTTATTGCCAGAGTTCTTGCCATAGGGGCTGCTTTTTTTCTTAATTTTGTTCTTACGAAATACTATGCTTTCAAAGACTACGATCATTAAACGGGCGAAACGGTTTTACTCATTGCGGGAGCTCGATTTTCGAGCCGAAGGGCTTTTTGCCAAGCAGATGTTTTGCTCCTTCCCGTGGGTCTTAGGTGCATGAATGAGAAAGAAAACTCTGTGGATGCCGAGTGAGTGCCGATACGGAAATCCGTCCGGTGCAGGCTGCTTCTCAGGTTGCAAGTCAAATGACATCATCAGGTAAAAGAGTCGTATGTATTGGCGGAGGTCCGGCGGGTCTTACCGCCGCGTACCTGCTTTCCAAAAAGGGAATTCCGGTAACGGTTCTTGAAGCCGACCCGGAATATCTGGGCGGCATATCCAAGACCGTCTCGCACAATGGATTCCTCTGCGACATAGGCGGGCACCGGTTTTTCTCAAAGTCAGAAGAGGTGACGCGGCTTTGGCAGGAGATTATTGGCGAAGACTTCATCAGGAGGCCCAGGAAGTCCCGCATATACTACAAGAAGAAATTTTTTGATTATCCACTTAAGCCCGCAAACGCGCTTTTGAATCTCGGTTTTCTTGAGTCTGCCCTCTGCGTGCTCTCTTACGCGAAAGCGTCTCTGTTTCCGGTAAAAGACCCGGTCAATTTCGAGCAGTGGGTAAGCAATCGCTTTGGCCGCAGGCTGTTTTCCATTTTCTTCAAGTCTTACACGGAGAAGGTGTGGGGAATGAAATGCTCTGAGATTTCCGCCGACTGGGCGGCGCAACGCATAAAAGGGCTTTCCCTTTTATCTGCGCTGAAGAATGCGTTTTTTTCCGGAAAACCCTCCCCCGGAGGAGAGGTTATAAAGACCCTGATCGATTCGTTTCACTACCCCCGCAAGGGCCCGGGAATGATGTGGGAGAAAGCCGGCAGTGAAATAAGGCGGTGCGGCGGTGATATACGAATGGGGCACAGGGTTACTGGTCTTCACCGGAATGAGCGCGGATGGGATGTTGTCGCACGGTCTCAGGACGGTGCCGAGACGCACCACGAGGCGGATTTTGTCATATCTTCTGCGCCCATAAGAGAGCTTGTAGCAAGCATTGAGCCCGCAGTGCCCGAGGATGTCGCTCAAGCCGCCGCGGCTCTTAGTTACAGGGATTTCCTTGTGGTGGGTCTTGTGGTCAAGGACAGGAATATTTTCGATGACAACTGGATTTATATCCATGACCCGGAAGTTAAGGTAGGAAGAATACAGAACTTTAAGTCATGGTCTCCCGAGATGGTTCCCGATTCTGCGAAAAACTGCTATGGAATGGAGTATTTCTGTTTTGAGGGAGACGGACTCTGGGTAAGTGCGGATGAGGATTTGGTGAAGCTGGCGAGCGATGAGCTGGTTCGCCTTGAGCTTGCCCGTCCGGGAGACGTATACGAAGGATTTGTTATTCGGCAGAAAAAGGCGTATCCGGTCTACGATGACAACTATGCGGAAAATGTGGAAGTTGTACGTCGCTCAATTGAGGAAAGCTGCCCCGGGCTCTGCCTTGTCGGGCGAAACGGAATGCACAAGTACAACAATCAGGACCACGCCATGATGACGGCAATGCTTACTGTTGAAAACATCATTGCTGGAGAGAGAGTTTATGATGTCTGGAAGGTGAATCAGGATGCCGAGTATCATGAGGAGCAAAGAGATTCTGATGAAGGTGGAAGGCTTGTCCCCGAAAAAGCTTGATTCGTCGTATTTTTATTTGATCGGTTTTCTCTGCTGCATTGCAATTTATTACGCAGTGCTCGGGAAATATAACGTCGATGAAATTGAGGCTTTTCACACCGCCTGGAAAATAAGCATTGGCGAGAGGATATATGAAGATTTTTTCCAGCATCATCATCCATTGCTTTACTACGCGCTTGTTCCCGTCATAAAACTCGGAGGAGAATCTCTTGTAACCCTTTATGTGGCCGAGGCGCTTGCGTTTATGATTTTTGTAGGCATCACAGTTATCTCGTTTTCTCTTGCCCGAAAGATATATGACGCAAGGACGGCACTGATATCAGTAATTCTTCTGCTTTCGTTCCCGTTTTTCATTAAGAAGGGCACGGAAATCAGACCGGACATTCTGCAGACTTTTTTCGGTCTCGCGTCCTTTTACCTGCTCACGATTTATATGATGGATGAAAGGAAGAGGAGAAGGTATTTCGTTGCCAGCGCGTTTCTCCTGTCCCTGTCTTTTCTTGCCCTTCAGAAGGCAATCTTTCTTGTTTTCCTGATAGGTGTTGCCCAGTTGTACTGGCTCTGGAAAGGGGAGATTGCGAAGAAGGATTTTCTTCTGTACTGGTCAGTCTTTCTGATTCTTCCCGTTGCTTATCTGGGGTATCTGCTTGCCTCCGGTGTCCTCGGAAATTATTTTGACCTTAACTGGCTTGTCAACATGAAGTTCCCAGATAGTTTTTCGCCACTTAAATATTTTCTTTTGGGAATTGGTTTTTTTCTATTGTTTATCCATGGTTGTTTTCTGAGGATGGACGGTTTTCACGGGGTGATTGTATTTATTGGGTCTGGCCTCCTTGGTTCCATATTTTTGGCTAAAATGCCTTATACTCAATGGTTTTTGCCTGCGGCACCCTTCGCTTCGATGGTTGCTGCCTGTTCTTTGCAGAACCTTTTTAGTGATCTTAGAACCAAAAAAATTTACCTTGCGATACTTATTCTGTTTTGTACCGGATATTTGATGTATGAAGCGAAAGATGGTCGTGGGAAAAGAGATACGACATCAAGAATTGAGTATGTGTTATCTGTTTCGGAGACTCAGGACACTTTTTATGGAGGGCGCAAGGGTGTCAGGGCGAATCTTTTTAGGAAAGATGTGGATTTTTTCTGGTTCTGCGTCCGACCGAAAAGGTGCTTAGAAGCTTATCAAAGCTTTCGCGACTACAATTATGACCCGATCTCATTAATAAAAAAGCATCGCCCGAAAGTCGTTTTTCCTCTTGCGGGTCTTGATTTTAGCCATCCTGAGATGAGACATTACCAGCAATCTCCGGAGCACGAATTAATTTATGTCAGAAAGCGTTAGCTTCTTGAAGCCAAAAGAACAATGACTTAAAAAAAGGGACCACTTCTTTTCCTTCGCTTCCAAAACAGACTCATATGCCACCAGATACACATGCTTTAAGACTCCTCCAGAATTTTATATCATGCTAGCGGTAGTTTACTGCGAAGCGAATTAATCCTGTACAGAGTGTGATACAACCCCTTGATATGTAATGGTTTTTTGTGTCTTAGCAGTGTATTACCCTGTTAGGCATTATTTTACTATACTTCATTTATCTTTTATTCTTGACTTATATACCATATTAGTTATTCTAGTATTACCTAATATGGCTTCCTATAGCGCGACAATCAAGATGACACTTTTCAGTGTCGCTGATTGTGAGACGATACCGGCATATCTGACAGATATCAATCTCCAGTATTCGAGGTCAGACCCTTCGAGTTATCCTCGGTAGCGTATTTCGCAGGTTTGCCCCGTTTTTTCTTCCCTTCCTCCTTCTTTTTCTCCATAGCGTGACGTAATCTGTAGCTCTCAACGTTCATTTCAAGGATTACGCAGTGATGCACAAGCCTGTCCACGGCCGCCACAGCCGTATTTTCGTCAGGAAACACGTTTTTCCACTCTTCAAAGGGCTGATTCGCCGTAATAAGCAGCGACCTGCTTTCATAACGGTTCGATATAAGCTCAAACAGCACCCTGGTTTCGTCCCGATCCTTGCGTACGTAAGCAAGATCATCAAGAATCAGCAGGTCATAACGGTTGAGTCTCTCAAGCACGCCCTCCAGACGAAGTTCCCTGTGTGCCATCTGGAGTCTCTGCACAAGATCCGTGGTACGGGTGAACATGACCCTTTTTCCTCCCTCCACAAGCGCAAGCCCTATGGCTGAAGCAAGGTGGCTCTTCCCCACCCCCGGAGGTCCGAAGATTATCACGTTGTGACCTCCTTTGAGCCACGAATCACTTGAAGCAAGCGCTCTTACCCTTGAGGGGGATATAGTGGGAACCACGGAGAAGTCGAAGTTATCAAGGCTCTTGCCCGCTATTAGGTGGGCTTCTTTGAGGTGGCGCTGTATTCTCCTGTGCCCCCGCTCCGCGAGCTCAAGTTCGGCAAGCGTCGCAAGCAGACGTCCCGCGGGCCACCCCTCCTTGTCGGCCCGCTCTGCGAACTGTTCCCAGGTATTCCTTATTGCCGGCAGTCTGAGCTGCGAGAACATCAGGGTAAGGCCTACAGAGTCGATTATTGTATTTTCTTTGGTATGGTCGTTCATACTTTTCCTCCTTTTTCTTTAAATAACGGCATGTAGCTTGAAAGATCTCCCGCCTGAACGTCCACTTCCTTCATCGGCCCCGCTTTCATGACAAAACGCTCCTTGAGTGTGTCCATGTCGGGCAGTTCTCCGGAATTAAGGCTGTCTCTTATGGCCAAAGCCAGTTGCTCTTCACAACTCTGCTCATGAGCCATGGCAAGGAGCTTAACGATTATCCTGCAAGCCTCTCTGCGCCCCACAAGATCAAGCGCGAGCTCAAAGCACTGCTTGTACTCCTCTCTTGGAAACAGATCGTCACGGTACACCAGATTCATAAACGCTCCGGGCTTTTTCTTGAGACTGTGGATAACATGGTGGTAGCTGACGCAGTGAATGGCCTTGTTGCCGTTTTTGCGCATCCTCGGCAGTGTGAGCTGATGACGGCCCCCGAAGTACAGTTCAATGCTTGAATCATGGAGACGAGCGTCGAGACGGTGCCCTATAAGGCGTGAGGGAACGGTGTAGAACACTCCCTTTAGCAGGAAGCCGCCTGATGAGGTCACCACTACGCTGTGACGCTCATACCAGGGCATGGAACCCGAGGGAAGGGGCCTGAGAGTCCGTCTCTCGGCTTCTATGCGCTCCACTCTGCGGGCATTTATGTTCGAGACAACCTCTGCGACAAAGTCTCTATATTCCTCGATATTTACAAAGTCCGAGGAACCCCGAAGCAAAACAGCGTCAGCTATTTCCTTCTTCAGATGACCGTGAGGGCTCTCTATTGCTCCGTTCTCATGAGCTTCGCCCCTGTTGTTTCTTGAAGCCTCCATGCCGTAATGGGCGCAGAACTCCTTATATCTTCTGGTCATGTCCTTTCTCTGATCCTTCGTAAGGTTCCTGAACGCGGCTGAGAGTGAGTCGGTGCGGTTCTCCACGGGAGCTCCGCCCAGGGTCTGAAGAGCTCCCTGGAGTCCCTGGGAGAATGCAGTGAAGCTCTCCCCTCCCTCCACCACGGTTGCGTAGACAAAGCCTGACCACGGGAGCCTGAAGTGGTAGAGCCGGTGGTCAAACGGTTTTCTCTTGATTGTGATCCCTGCATCTCTCATTCTGGTAAAATCCGAGATGCCCAGGTGTCCCGCTTTCTTGTTCTGGCGGAAGATGACATCTTTATCGGGGCCGAACTCTACTCTCCAGGCCCTTATGCGCCTCTCAAGGGTGCGACGAATCCCCGGGTCGAGCTCTGGATTGTTGCGCAGAAGCTCGTAGAACACCGCAGAAGGCCTTATTCCGGGGGAATTACGAAGAATAGGGAGCACCTGGGAGTCCCAGATGGCTTCAAGAGGGTCCGGGCGACGCCTTCTGCGGGGCTTTTTCTCCTCGGTTGAGGTTACACTCCGGGATTCCTTCTTGATTCGGAAACCCGTTTTCCGGCTGAAGCCAGACTTGGCTGCGGCAGTTTCTACTGAGAGTTTTTCTTCGGTGATGAGTTTCATGAATTTCCTCCTTTGTTCGTCCGTTAGATGTTGACCCGGCATTGAGACCTCCTGTTCAAAGAAAATGAACAGAAGGCTTTACCAAATCAGCGACGAATATGAAGGAAATTCTTCCCCCGGGATGGTGTCTGAAACTCCAATCGGGCTACGCCCTCCTTCCGTTTCAGACACCATCCTCAAAGTGTCATCCTGATTGTCGCGCTAGTGCAATCTTGATTGACGCGGTAGATTCCATCATCCATAAAAAGAAAGGCGATAAACGCTATTACTACGTCGTGCACTCCTCTCGCGTCGACGGAAAACCCCGCATTACGAAACAAACCTATCTCGGCACCGCGGAAGCAGTTGAATCCATGGTTCTTGAAAAAGGCTCTCCCCTTCCACAGCAGGCAAGAACTGTTGAATTCGGTCTTCCCGCGGCACTATGGCTCTGCGCGCAGCGTTGCGGTGTCGTAGAAGCTCTGCAGTCCATCTGGCCACAACCCAGATCAGGCCCCTCCATAGCCCACTATCTGCTTGTTGCGGCAATACACAGAATCTGTGATCCTGGCCCCAAGACCCAGGTTGAGCAATGGTACGCAGACAGTATTCTCAGCAGGCATCTCGGTTTTGATTCCAAACGCTTTACTTCCCAGGCATTCTGGGATGCTTTTGACCGTATTGAACAGCAGGAGGGAAACAATGAGCTTGAACATGCTCAATCAGTGTTGCTCGGGGCGTGGAGGGAGAGGAATCTGCTGAGCCGCTACGTGCTTGCCTATGACACTTCGAACTTTCACACATGGATGGCCACATTCAATGAGCGCAGCGAGCTTGCGAAGCGGGGACGCAACAAGCAGAAACGTCATGATCTTCGCCAGGTGGGGTTAAGTTACGTTATGGACGGGGAGGCGGGGTTGAGTCTGTGTCACAAGGTTTATCCGGGGAATCTTAACGACTCAAGTGTGTTGCCGGGGCTTGTAGAGCGGCTTGTGGGCATGCTGGATGGGCATGGCATTGAGCGTGAGAGTGTGACTCTGGTAATGGACAAGGGGTCGGCTTCGTTGGTGAATACGCAAATGCTTGAGAGCAAGGGTTTGGGGTGGATAAGCGCTTTGCCGTGGAGACAGGCTCCCAAGGAGTTTCGGGAGATGTCCGTAGAGGATCTCAGGCCTCTTGGGTTTGGGTATCCGGGGGTGAGCGCGGAATCTTGCAGGGAGTTGTGTCACGGTGGGGAACATCTTCTGGTTCTTAAGCACTCATCCTGTTTTGCCGCGGAGCAGATGCAGAGCGTCATCAATTCCGCAACAAAGGCCATGGAGTCCATGAGGAAGTTCAACAGGGAGTTGGGCCGCCCTGGGGCGAGATATACCGAAGAAGGTATCCGCAATCGGGTATCTCGTTATCTTCAGGCCCAGTTTGTCTCGGATATTGTGAACTGGGAGCTTGAGCGGGGCAACGGTGTGTGGAGGCTTAACTTCTCGATGGACTGTGAACGTCTCTCAGAGCTTATGGACAAGCGTTTCGGGCGCACCGTGCTTATGAGCAATCGTGTTGGGTGGAGTGAGGAGCAGGTAATAGAGGCTTACGATGGTCAGCAGAAAATAGAGAGGGTGTTTCGAGGTCTTAAGAGCGGGCAGTGGGTCAGCTGGAACCCCATGTATCACTGGACTGACACAAAGATAAGGGTTCACGCTTTTTACTGTATGCTGGGGGTATCTATATTGCAGCATCTGTACACGGAATCGTTAAAGTTCTGGGAGGACCTTTCTATGGAGAAGCTGCTTGAGGAGTTAAGGGGGATAATGCAGTTTGAGATATTTTATCCGACTCAGGGGGTAAAGGGTCCGCAGAGGACTGCTACTGTGGTTCCCAAGAGAACCAGAACGCAGGAAGTTTTAGCTGAAAGACTGGGGTTGGATGAAATTCTGACCTCTGGTAGGTAATACACACCCCTTTCATATAATTCAATTAAACCATGTCGTTACAATACAGCCATTGATTGCCAAAATCCTTCACAGTAAACTACCGCTAGGCAAAACTGATATAATGTAGACTAATTCAATTCGTGACTCGAAAGTCCAAGAAAATTAGTCTTCAGATGGAATGAAGGGGCAGAATCAGGTTTTGTCCTAAAACGTTTCAAAACAAAATCCATCCATGCCAGCTTCGGAAAAGCTAACGAAAAACTTGCTGAGAAACGCTTCATGGCTTTTTGGTGGTAGCATGGCGACCTCTGTTTTTGCTTTTCTCGAACCTATACTTATCGCCCGTTTCCTAGGAGTTGAGCAATTCGGCCTTTTCAGTCTGATAATCTCGTATGTAGGGATTGTGAGTCGTTTAGTTGACTTAAAATCGCCCGAAGCTGTTGTCAGGTATGTAGGACAGTGCTGGGAGCTTGGAGAAAAAAGCAGAGCACTTTCTTTCATCAAATTCTTTTATTTACTTGATTTCCTTGTGGGGATTGCAGCCCTTGGAACGTGTGTTCTTCTTGCAGGAGTGGCAAATGATCTTTTCATTCATTCCGAGGACACGTTCAAGTTCACCCTTATTTATTCATTGAGCATTCTGGTAACAAGCGTTAATACAAGCTCGGAAGCGATCCTCAGAGTATTTGGCGAGTTCAAGACCATAGCTTTAGTGAGAACATATCGTACTGGGCTGAGGGTTGGACTGATAGCCGCAGTACTTATTGCTGGGTTTGGAATAGACGGAATTTTGGCTTGTTATGTAGTGGCAGCTTTTATATTTTTCGTAACACTTCAGATAATTGTGTCTAGGGTTCTTAAGCGGGAAGGTTTCAACAATTGGACAACCGCTAAAATAGAAAATCTAAGAGTTACAATCTCCGAAGTACGCCCCTTTGTCCTTACGTCAACTTTTAGCGGTTTCCTGAACAATATTCTTAACAAGGAATTTCTTCCCGTACTCGTTCTGGGTCATTTTGTCGGAAGGGAAGCGGCTGGCCTTTATCGAGTTGCAACCATGTTTTCTGGGGTGAGAGCGAAATTACGCCAACCTGCGAATCAAACTATATATCCGGCTCTTATAACGGCCCAAAGTGGCAGTTCGTGGAAAGATTTCGCCGAGATCATTTCATATTCAACCAGGAATCTCCTAAAAATCTTCCTGCCTGTTGGATTAATGTCTTTCATATTTGCTAATCAAATTATTGTTCTCTTATTCGGAATTGAATACCATCCTGCTGTGTCTGCTATGAGGGTAATCATAGTCTCAGAGGTCTTATTGGGATTTTATTTTTGGATTGATTCGGCAGAAATGGCACTTGACAAGCTTAGGCAAAGAATAGTCAGGGTAAGTGTCTCATCTACGTCTTATATAATCGTGCTTTTCATGCTGGTTCAGTCCTACTCCTATGAAGGAGCGGCAGTTTCAAGGCTAGTGCCTTCGGTCGTGATATTTGTGTTTTCGTGGTTTGTTTTTAACGAAATCCGCGGCAAGGTCAAACCTGAGATCCAGAAAAAACGGAACAATTCATGAATTACGAAAAGCAGTTATCTCTGATATCCCGGTTGTGTAAAAAGGCGAACCATCAGCCAATTGAGAATTTTCTATGTCCAACAGATCTTCGATTTGACAATAATTCAGGTTGCTACAAAATCTATTTGAACTATACAAAGCTTTCTATTTCTAAAAGGCGCGAGAAAACAATCGCCCCTTGAATTTTGAAAAATCGGTTTCCATCATGTTGTCATCATATAAAAAAATAATGGAGCCAGTAACGAGATCATTGCTGAGGCCTTTGCCGGACAAAATGCTTATCTGCCTGGAATTTTTGTACAATTTTGGCAGGTTTCCGAACTTGAAGAATCCTAGGACTTTTAATGAGAAGATACAGTGGATAAAACTGAATGACAGAAACCCCATGATGACACTGTATGCGGATAAATACGAAGTCAGAAAGATTGTTGAAAAGAAGATCGGTGCACACCTACTGAATGAATTATACGGTGTTTTTGAAACCCCGGACGAAATAGACTTCGATTTGTTACCTGAATCTTTTGTTCTTAAGGCGACCCATGGTAGCGGATGGAACATAATAGTCAGAGACAAATCGGTTCTTGAAATAGAGAAAGCGAAAAAGAAGATGAAAAAGTGGTTAGAGAAGAATTTCTACGCAAAAAAAAGGGAATGGGCGTACAAAAACATTCCACCGCGGATAGTTTGCGAAAAATACATGGAAAACAAAGACGGTTCACTTAATGACTATAAATTTTATTGTTTCAATGGAGAGCCTTTGTTTATGCAGGTAGATTTCGACAGATACTCCAATCATTATAGAGCGTTCTATGACACCGACTGGCAGAAACTCGATTTTTTTATTGCAAAGAGCAGGAAATCCCGTCGCTATGAAAAAGAACATGAACGGCCTGACTCCCTGACGGAAATGGTCAAAGTTGCGAGTATTCTTTCAAGTGATTTTGCGTTTGCACGTGTTGATTTGTATGAATTCGATGGGAAAACAATTTTTGGCGAAGTAACTTTCTATCCAAAAAATGGAGGAGGAAGATTTTCCCCAGAGTATTGGGATGCGGAATTCGGCAGTTTGCTAAAATTACCAGAGGTGTAGCTGTGCTGGATTGTTTTTATTGTTCATGATTTTGTTATAAATCGGTACAGCGATTCATCATCTCACGAAAAGATGGTAGAAGTGGTCCCTTTTTTTTAACAGCTTTTTTCTTTTTTGGGGGCGATATCAAGGAAATACACTTAAGACGCTGTCTAATTTTTGGGGTCCACTACTTAAAGCACCAAAAGAAGAAAGCACTTGATGGGTCTTAGGGAGTCTTTAATCTGCCTATATTACTTAAAGAAATTGGATCTTCTTGGCCTTCATAATATTTTTGTGTTTAGAAAGAAATAATCTTTTGTGCTTCCTATACCAACCCCAAATTCTTATTTTTCTTCCGTTTTGTAGGCCTTTCACAAATCCCCTCGCGTAAACATTTATTCTTTTCTCTGGGTCATCTTCAAAAAGCCAAAAGAGCGTAAACTTTTTTCCGTTTGCCATTTCCTCAAACCGTACTTCACCTACCTGCCCTTCAAGAGTAATTACCTTTCTGTGAAATTCATTGCGTGAGGTGAGAACCTGGGAAATGGTTAAGGAGGTTTCTTCAACTTCTCCAATATCAGTGTAGGTCTTGTAAGCTTTTTCCTTCCCGTAGGAAGGAACTGAAAACAGTAAAAAAAACAGAAGAATTAGAAGAATCTTTTTCATCTTCCTGCCCTGCCATAAATATGGTCTTTGAACCGGTAGTTGTTGTCAAGGTCGCTGTCAAGACCTTAGATTCAAAGCATCAAGTCAGGTATCCTTTTACGTTCTTTGCTGTACTTGTAGGTTGAGCATAAGATTTATGAGAAATGCTGGACATCCATTTTCGTCTCTTTACATTTTAGCAGCCCTGATCCTGATTAGCATTGTTTTAAGTGTAGTTTTGGATACTGGTGAGGTAGAAAAGTTATCTAGAGAAAACAATCTCATAGAAAATTTCACTGTCATTTTGTACTTGGGAGTGATTGCCTGTTTTTTGTTTGTTCTTCAAGAAAACAATGACTTTCGGTACCATTCAGCCTTTCTGATTTCACTACTTATTTTGCGAGAATTGGATATTCACAGAGAGTTTTTCTCTGACAATATCCTTCATTTCGGTTACTACCTGCAGTCTTCGGTACAGCCCCTGGAGAAACTTGTTGCAGGTACCGTCATACTTGTCTGTTCCTATTTTTTGGTTCGTTATACGATCTATGTCGAGGTATTAATATCGGGAGTGCGTAACCGATTAGGGTATGCCTTTACAGTTGTCGTTGCACTACTCGTATTATCAATAGCTAAGCTGATAGATGCGATACCAGGAATCTTGCACAAGAATTTTGCGATATCCCTATCGTATGAGAAAGAGATGTTGATGCGTATATTTGAGGAAATGTTAGAACTTGGCTTCCCGATTTTTATCTTGTGGGCCTGCTTGCAGTATGGGATTTCTAAGCGTACTAGGAGGAATTAGATGGAGTCTCTCTCCTAAATATTTTTTTACTTGTAGTGGCACATCTTTAATCCTCCGACTTTTTTCTTTTCACGACGATAGGATGGTTCTCTGTTCTTTGGTTTGAATGCATATTACGACTGGATATGTGTGAACCGCAGAGCGGGGCCGGAGGTTCCCGAAGGGCCCTCGGACATAGAGCTTGAAACGACTGGAGGTCACAAGGTATGGGGTTGGAAGCTTGAAGGGGATAGCGGGGAGACTTTTCTCTACGCTCTGAGTGAAGGCAAGAAGATGAAGGAGGACTCAATACTCGGGAGGTTTCGCGAGAAGTATGAAGAGGAGCTACGTTATCTTGGGGAGGGGCTTTCGATACCGGGGCGGATGAAGCGTTATGAGAAGGTTCTGGAGAAGGTGGGGAGGCCTAGGGAGAAGTACTCAGGGGTATCGGAGCATTACGAAGTAAGGGTAACGAGGGAGGGGAGAAACGCTGGGAGTGTACGGTTTACGGAGACAAGGAGGCATGAAGAGGAAAGTGGTGAATTATAGAGGGAACACTTCATGCTTTTACTCATATCTCAGGGCTTCTATCGGGTTTAGCGCCGCCGCTTTTTTCGCTGGGTATATTCCGAAGATGATTCCGACAAGGGCCGAGAACACAAAAGCTACTAATATGGACAGTACCGATATCTGAGTCGGCCAGCCCGTGAGAGCCGAAGCGAGTTTTGAGATCAGTATTCCGGTCACCGTTCCGATCATTCCTCCCACGAGAGAGAGCAGTACGGATTCAATCAGGAACTGAACCAGTATGTTTTTCTCCTTTGCCCCAACGGCCAGCCTTATTCCTATTTCTCTGGTTCTCTCCCCAACAGAAACGAGCATTATGTTCATTATTCCTATTCCTCCAACGACGAGTGAAATAGACGCTATGCTTCCGAGAAGCACTGTGAGAATTCGTGAGACGTTTTTGATGGTTTTTATCTGCGTCTGCTGGGTTTTGACGTAAAAATCGTCTTGTGCTTCCTCCTTGATTCCATGCTCCCTGCGCAGAGTTTTCTCTATTTCCGCCTTGGCATATTCCAGATCGTAAGCGGGGTCTATGAAAATAGTGATTCTCTGGAGCGATTTTTTGCCGACAAGTCTTTTCTGAACCGAAGTATAGGGAACCAGAATGATATCGTCTTGATCTTTTCCGCTGGGAGTGGGGCCGATAGAAGACATTACTCCGATAACCCTGTAAGTGTATTTACCGATTCTTACGTTTTCTCCGATAGGGTCATGGCTTCCGAACAGATTTTGCTTTACAGTTTCCCCCAACACGCAGACAAGCGCCGCATTTCTTACGTCAAGATCATTAAAGAATGTTCCTTTCTTCGGAAACCAGTCGTTTATCAGAATAAAATCTTTCCCGGTTCCTATAATTGCCGTGAAGACATCTCTGTTTCCCGAGACGACATTTGCGTTCGTGTTGAATATCGCCGAGACATATTTTACTATGTCGAGACTTCTTATTGCTTCCACGTCCTTACCCGTAAGCGGTTTTACGTTTCCTGTAATAATGCTTTTCCCGCTCTTGGTTCTTTTCCCGGTATTTACCACAAGGGAGTTTGCTCCAAGGGATGCTAACTGGCCTTCTATCATGTTTTTTGCTCCACCAGTTATGGAAACAAGCGAGATGACGGCCGCAACACCTATGATTATTCCTAGGGTAGTGAGAAAAGATCTCACCTTGTTGCCTTTTATCGCCCTGTATGAAATCTCGATCGAAAGCAGTGGATTCATGAGGTTAATTGTAACCAATTGCCCTTGAGTCGCTAAAGCTGCGTTAATATGCGTAATGACATGGTTTGAGATGCGGTTATACTGACACAGTAAAGATTTCGTGAAAATACAGAATTACTCTTCTCGGTTTTCTCCCTGGATGCGCAACATGTTTTTCACAGACTTGGGTGGGAAGTTGCTTTCTCTTATGAGGACTGATTGATTTATGAAAGCTATAATACTCGCAGCCGGCAGTGGCGTCAGGATGTATCCCTACACTCATGACAAGCCCAAGTGTCTTCTTAATATCGGAAACATCTCCATACTTGAACACCAAATAAATCTCATAAGGGACTGCGGCATAAACGAAGTCGTGATTGTCGTGGGATTTCGTTTCGAAAGAGTGGAAGATTTTCTGAGAAGCTACGACGGCTTAGGAATGAGGATCAACACTCTTTACAATCCCTTTTACCAGTCTACCAATAGTCTTGCGTCCCTGTGGATAGCCCGGAGTGAACTTGATGAAGATATTGTAGTTATGAACGGAGATGATGTATACGAGATAGGCGTTCTGGACAAGGCGCTTGCGGTCAGGGGTGAGAAGATATGTCTTCCTGTAAAAAAGAGGTCCCGTTATGAGAAGGAGGATATGAAGGTTGTTGTAGAGGACGGCAGGATTACGAAGATCAGCAAGGAGATACCAAGCACAGAAGCTTCAGCCGAGTCGGTCGGAATAAGGGTATTCAGGGATACGGGGGTGGAACTGCTCAAAAGAGCGATTGAAGAGGAGATGAGAAATCCCGGTGCCGAGGGGAAGTGGTACATTTCCTCAATACAGAGGCTTGTAAGCAAGGGGTACAAGATTAAGCCCTTGGATATAGGCGAACTTTACTGGATGGATGTCGACTGTCCGATGGATTTCTTCAGAGCGAGAAAGCAGACTGGCAGGTTCTTGAGAGAGGAATGCCGTGTCCCGAATCTTCTGAGAGTTATTGACTCCTCTGAGTAAGGAATGCCGCCGGAGTGATTTTACGCTTGGGGTTAAGGGTTCCGAGGCGATTAAAAATAGATTGACAGTGTTGTCTGCATTTATTTCACATTACTGATTTCCTTTGTCCTATGAAGTTTGCTAAAAATAGGCCTGAACTTGTGCTCTCACCATATTATCATCCGTTTCCACGTCAGCGAGACTCTCTGTTCTCTTAAGCATGTAGTCAATCTGTACTTTCTTATGAGTCTCCCTGCGGCGCGCTCGAGATTCTCGGGAAGAAGAAGCGTCTGGATAAAGTCGTCTCCGTGCTCCGCTTTTTCACTCTGGGAAGGAAGATCGTAACTGGGAGATATCCCGTGTTCTCTTGCGTGTTCTGCAAGAGGATGGTCTACTGTTTTTCTGCGGGGCATTTCGAGTTCTGTGCGTATGCGGTCGCGCAGGCGACGTTCGGCATCCTGTTCTCTTGCGAATGCGTCTTTGCCCGAAGGGTCGATCTCTTCAATCTCGCTTATGTAGTCAGGATCATTTACGTGCGCTTCGGCAAGTCTTTCCTGGAACTCCTCTCCTTCTTCATCCTGGGGGTTTTCCTCAAGGGGCAGGGGCGGAAGCGGTTTAAAGGTAAACTCACCTTCTTGGTGCAGGCTGGAGAAGAGAAAATCTGGCAGTTCGTCAACCACGCGGATGTAGGAACTTCGCGCGCTGTCAAGTCTGGTAGAGAGCAGAGGATTTCTGTAGCTTAGGTCAAGAAGCTTGTTTCGCAGCCGCTCGATCTTTACCGGAACTGCCGATGCGTCGTTTTCCTGAGTGCTCATCTTCTCTGGTCCGGGGTATTTCTGTAATTGCCGGAGTGAAAACGCTACCGAATTACGGCCCTTCAGGCAAAAAAAATCTGCCGTCCTCGCCTGCCCCGGGCGATTACTCTCGGGCACTTTTACTTTGCTCGTCTGCAAGTCCGCGAAGGATATATCCAGTTCCGGGTTGCCCGAGGAAGGGAATTTTGCTTCGAAAAACAGGTAGATTTAATGCGCATGAAAAAGTACGAAGGACTAAAAGCGCTTTACGTTGGAAGCCACTCGCTTTTTACAGAAGAGACAAGCGCCGTTTACATGCTCAAGATGCGTCAAGCGATGGCCAACCCGGTAATTGACGCAGTAGAGTGGAGTGCATTTTTCCGTGGCGGTAATAACGAAAGGCTTTTTACATAATCAAAGGAATATGCTGATTGATGGGAACATCCGACAAATACTCAGACCTGATTGCGGAGTTTCAAAAACGGTTTCCTCTAATCAGTAAAGTTGAAGCACTTTTTGGCGAGGACATTCCTTCTGAAAGCATCCCGTGTTTTTTTGGATTTTTTCTCGCAGCCGCTGAGAAGCGGGGACCGGGGACATGTTGCTTTATACTTGACAAAACTTCTGCGACCACAGTTCTTGCATCCGCTCTCTGGGCACTGATCAACTTCCAGAAGAATTTCCCTGATTTGGTTAGGCGTCATACTCAAAATAGTTTCTCACTAGGAGATCGTGTTAGGGTAAAACCCAACAATTATGTGTATGAATACGATGGCATTTGGGAAGAGTGTCCTAGCTTGTTCAGGCTCAAAGTCCTCGATAGCGAAAGAGACAAGCGTTCTTTCCCCCTTGAAGATGTAATGAGGCTGGAAACTACTGATCGCTTGAGGCCGAAAGGTAAACTGAACTCCAAGCTCGGCAATTTTGAACGTAGTCCTCTGGGCCATTTGCTTGGTCTGCACGAGCCCGGAAATAGAGATCTGATAGAAAATAAAACCCTTGTTCTTATGGAACAGACAAAATTTGAGAGGTTTGCCGATTCTATGGTACTTGCTCCGCCGCACTTATCCGTTGAACAATTTCAGAACCTTTCTTCACTTTTATCAACGGGATCAATTGCCTCTGACGGAACTTTAAAATCAAAAGATGGTTCCAACCCAGTTGTTGCTGTGACGAGTTCTCCTGAGTACTTGTCCTTGGCTTGCTTGGAGGCTCAGCCCGCCACAAAGGTAGTCTTTGTTGATGGAGTGAAAAGAATTGTCGGCAATCTTCAGGCGTTTGATGATATTTCTAGACGGCAGAATATGATTATCTTAGCTGCGGCCGACGAGGAAGAATATATTGATCAGCTCAGGGAGCGAGGCTGTACAGTGTGGAGAATGTCACCCGAGGAAATTCTCTTGGGGGAAGATTCTACACGCTCGAGAGCGCATGCGAGCTTGGTTGGAGCGACTGTCAGGGCGGCCAACATAAGGTTGCACCGCAAAATCACCGAGGTTGATTGCGAAGATAGTCTGATTCAGCAAGTTGCTGTGTTTCTGGAAAGTGCCTGGGAAATGGTAAGGCATGATGAAGAGAATTCGGAAGCCGTAAAGATGGTTCGAGATATTCGGGGAGTTTTGTTTGATTGTAGCGAGTGTTGTCTCGGGGTTGGCGAGGGCACTGCAAGCAAGCTTGCCGCGATGAAAAATCATTTCACGGAGCACGGGAAGTATTTGGAAGGGAATGTAAGAAACGCTATCGGCAAAGCTATTGACGGGCTTGAGAGTCTGGTTGAGAACGGAGGAGGGCGGAGCAAGGCCGAGAAGCTTCAAGGTATTCTCTCCGAGATCAGGGGTCGCTGGGGTATAGCAGTGAGGTCGGTCAGGACTGCCGAATGTCTTCGGGGAAAACTCGGCCCGCAAGGCGGTTTTGAGATAAAACGTTTTTCGGAAATTAGGCCGGAGTCAGAATATGCAGGGATAATAGTTCCTGCCTGGCCTTACAGGTGGAATTTTGTAAGACTGATCAGAATGGCAGTGGCACCGGATATTCGTATTCTTGTCTATCCGTTTGAGAAGGAGCTGGTGCTGTCTCATAAAAGACTGGAAAAGAACCGTTCCCGCTCGGGACTAATAGGAAGAGAGGAGCGTTCTTTGATTCTCGATGTCGAACTTGGACTTCTCCCAGAGACGCGGGACGAGAAAACAGATAACCAAGGAGCGCCGCGACGGGAAATGGAAATCAAAGAGTCTTCTTTGCTTGATTTCGAGAACAGGATTGTAAGGCGGCCACGCTCACATCCGATCGGAACTGTGGACGACAGGGATGCTCGCGAAGCTAGGGCAGTTCATTTTTTCGGAGGGTGCCATGCTTTTCTCACCGAATGGGCGCAATTGCCTGTTCTTAACGAACTTGTGTATAAAAGCGAGGAAGATAATCCCAAGTTGCTATCAAAAAAGCCTGCCGAGCTCTCTCCAGGTGACTTCGTGCTTTTCAGGGCGGGTGGAGACAAGGAATTCGTAAGACTCATAGCTGAGCGGATTTTGGGCGAAGAGCAATATGCGAAAACTCGCGATACTGCGGAACTTTGGAAACAAGCGCTTGGAGATTTAGGCGATAGCCCCGAGGTGGTTAGTGCGGAACTTGCTAAATACGGTATTAGCAAATCGCTTCCAACGCTTGGGAACTGGTTGAGAAACCCCGACCTTATCGCTCCGCAAAAATACAGCGACATTGAGGCCATAGCATGTGCCACAGACCACAGCGAATTGGTTTCTCGAAAAGATGAAATCACCTTGGCTATTAAGACGATTCGCGATGCGCACAGGTCTGCCGGCAGGGAATTGAGCAGGCTTATTTTAGGCGGACTGCGAAGCAGTCGGCTTAGGGAACTGGATGAACAGCCGGTTCTTCAGGACTTTGGCTACGGAGGGGTGTACGACAAATTTGTGGGAATCCTGCTATCAACTGGCCGCACGGCGTCGGTGTTTCCACCACGAGTCGAATCGATTGCTCATTATTGCCGCTTTCAAAGCAATAATCGCATTGGCTCCAGGAACAGTCCAGTGCATCCCGCCCCGCTTAAGTCGGTTCCCTACAATAGATTTACAGCCTCCCTCAACCACACCGGTAGAAACACAGAATCCCATCCGCCGGAATTCCGGGTAATTCATACGATGACGGTTGTTGTTAATGTAATTGATGCATTTCCTCGCCTTCTCATGCCCGTGCTCATGCTGCCTGAGCGCCTTTATAATCTTGTCCAGCTCTCCTCTGTCAAGCTCATCCATACGCTCCTTTGCCCACTGGGTGCAAAGATCATTCCCCGCCCCGTACAATGACTTGGCCACATCGCAAAGATGCTCTTTCGCGTGAAAGATGTCCACAATCTCTATTGCCCCGGGAAACAGCTCCGCGCACAGATTCCATATCCACGCCGCCCCGTCCCCCAATACAACCTGCCGCTCGGCAGACCCGAAACCACTGCGTTCACTTTCCCTCATCACACGTCTGGCAAAAGGCGAAAAATCTCCATCCTCTCTCTTTACAGTCTCAATAGCCGCGTTGTAGCTCACAGAACCAGGATCCCGTACGGGCCTGCCTTCAGAATCCCGCTTCTCCGCAGTCCACACTACTACAAGCTTTGCTTCCCGACTCCTCGATGACCCGTCAGCCTGCTTGCCCGACCGTCCCTCTGTCTCTTTGCTTCGCATCGGAACCCCCGTACCGTCAATGCCCATATAACAGGTCTTCGCGGCGCACTCTCCTCTTTGAACCCTCCGCTCTTCGTCAAGCGCTATATCCCTCCCCAACTCCTTGGCGTTACGCTCTACCTGCTTTGACTCTACTTCAACTCCCCCAAGTTCCTTAATAAGCCCGCTGGCCTCCCCAAAACTGCTCTGCGCCGCGCTTATCCCCACCATGCGTAAAACCCCGGGGGAAAGAGAATCATTCAAAAGACCCAACTCCCTGTCCCGTGGACTGAAACCCGCATTGCAGCCCTCACAGTGATACCACGCCCTCTCAAGCACCATGGGACCAAGCACCGTAATGAACTGCTTCTTGCGACGACCCGCGTACTCGGCAATCTCTCCGCAACCGCAAAACTCTCCCCCCTCCCTTTTATCACTGTGATCTGAATTGAACCGCCGCTCTATAGCCTTACCCATAACCATAAGCGCTGTTTTCCTGGCTTCACATTCTATCTTCTCAAAATCAGAATGAGCAAAAAAGCAGTCCCCCGTCAGCCTCGCCGCTTCCCCCGTGATCTCTTTTTTGACCGAGTTGTGGAAATCGGAGTTTTTTTTTGATGCTCACCCCCCGCATCCAAATCATGCAGAGCGCGGCTTAATTCATTGCTGGCCTCAATGAACTCCTTTGAAATCTCCCGGAAACGCTTGTACTCTGCCATCTGCTCACGGGTCTGTTCCAGTTGGTTCGCCTTGATCCTCCTGGACTTCTGTTTGCCATTGACCGAATAATTCAACAGGTAACTTGGCCCGTGCTTCTTTCCCTCTTCTATGGCGCAATGGCAGTTCGGTTTCCCGCACTTGCGGTAAGTTTCTACCAAGGATCCGGAACACATGTTCCCGAGAGTAGCAAACTCATCAATGGCGCAGTTACGACGCTTGATGAGGTTTTGAATATAAGAATCGGTCATTGGAAGTCCCCCTTAAGCTGGTATTTAAAACAATATACCAGACTAAGAACGGAAAACCCAATATTAACCTACCAAAACCTCAGGTTCCCACAAATTTGTCGTACACCCGCTACGGAGAGGCTTGGATAGTTCAGGTCGATCTGGTTGAACCGATGCTTGAGATGTGCGGCGCTGGTGAAGTCAACAGGCTTCTCTGGTCGGATGATTGACGGGACGGGGGATTTAATGAAGAGACTGAAGCCGGTTAAGATACTTTCGCGTCATGTGTGATTTTCTCCCCGTGGCCAGACTTTCTAGCGGGGCGACTAAGGAAACCAGACCTGAATTGATGGATACTAAAACCAAAACGCGCGACTTCATTGTGGATTTTCTGGCCAGAGAACTTGTGGGACCCTCGGATGAGGAAGAAGTGCTTGATGCGGGCAACCCTCCTCCGCGACGGCGTTACGCAGCGGGAATTCTTTTCCCCGGAAGTGCCCAAGTGGCAAGCCACGAGGAGACTTCCGAAGATGAAAAAGTAGATTCCGGCGCAACGAATGTGAATGACTTGGGCGACGCCGAAGCCGACGGTGTTGAATACGGCGTGAAATCCGAGCAAAGCAAAGACGACACGAACGAAGCTCCCGATACTGAAGGGGAAGTGACCCTGACCGACCAGTTTCTGCCAAGTGCGATGGGAATCACTGCGCTCGTGGAAATTCCTCCCGACTCTCTGGTTGTGAATGTGTCGGCGGGAATTTACGGAAAGGAAAAAATTCAAGGGTCGGAAGTATGGAAGCGACAGCCGGTCAGGCGCTCAATAAATATAGGGCGTGATGAACTCGTCGGAGGGAGAACAAGGGTTTTACAAAAGACCGTACTTGAGGAAGACAGAACACCGGTTCTCGTCATCCACATAACCAGCAGACCTCATCAGGGGAAGGGGGAACGGCGGCTTATCACTTTCACACTCGTAAATCGCCGGATCGGAGATTCTCATGTGCCCGCAAACGAGGACTGTTTTTTCCAATGCGGATTCAGGGTGTCGGCACCGGGGGGAGAGGCGTGTTTTCTCGGCTACCCGGAGTACTCAAGCGACCGCGAAGACCATGAGGACATGTCGCTTCGGCTTCTTTATTCCCACAAGCATACTTTTGCCGTTGGGCATGGATGTGCGCCCGAATGGAACGAGTCGGACGGTGGGCGTGCGACGGTGATACGGACTGCAGTTCTTCCTAGGTATGAAATAAGCCCCGTTTTACCGAAAGAAATCGAGGGGCTTGATCTGCTGATGCGGGATCTTGCCTTCGGCGAACCCGAACTCGGGCAATCGCTTTGCTTGGGGCTTGCCGATGAATACGGAAACTGGGTAGAGGAAAAAGAAAAGGAAATTGACGGGTCGGATATGTCCGTGCGGATGAAAGAGACTGCTTTAAGGAACATGGAACAGTGTCGAGAGTGTCTTCGCCGTGTTAGGGAAGGCATTGAATTTCTTGATCAGGACCCGGATGTCGCACTAGCGTTCAGGCTCATGAACAGGGCGATGCTAATGCAGCACGCGCACTACGAGATTTTCTCAAACCGCCCGAGAGAATGGAAGGAAAACGACGGAAGGCTTGCGCTCGAAGGGTCTTTCATCAGGCCTAGGTATGACGAATCGAATCGGGCTTGGAGACCATTTCAGTTGGCCTTTATTTTAATGAACCTAAAAGCTGTTGCGGATCCCGACTGCGACGAGCGGTCCATCGTTGACGTTATATGGTTTCCGACGGGGGGAGGCAAAACGGAGGCCTACCTCGGCCTCTCGGCCTGTGTCATGTTTCTCAGAAGGCTCAGAGATCCGTCCGACGCCGGAACCGCCATACTGATGCGCTACACGCTCAGGCTCTTGACTACGCAGCAGTTCCAGCGGGCCGCTTCCCTTTTGTGTGCGTGCGAATTCATCCGACGGGAGAAGATGGGTCTACTCGGAGAAGGGCGTTTCTCGATCGGCTTGTGGGTAGGAGGCGAAGTCACGCCTAACACGGAAAAAGATGCGGTCAAGGCGCTAAACGATCTTGAGAGAGGCCAGGGTGCCAACAAGTTCATCATGCTCGGCTGTCCTTGGTGCGGAGCCGAGATGGGCCCGAAGCGGGTCGGTTCATACACTCGGTGTAAAGGGTACCGCAAACAGGATAGACCCTCGAGGGTAAGATTCATATGCGAGGATGAAGACTGTGATTTCAATCACTCCCGAGGAGGCCTCCCGCTTGCCGTAACGGACGAGCAGATATACGGAGAACCTCCCACGCTCCTCATAGGCACGGTGGACAAGTTTGCAATGCTGCCTTTCCGACCCAAAGCCCGGGGACTTTTTGGCATCGGCACTCCTTACTCTCCCCCGGAACTGATCATTCAGGACGAGTTGCATCTTATTTCGGGTCCACTGGGATCCATGGTGGGTCACTACGAGACCGCAGTGAACGCTCTTTGCGTTAGGGGTGACGGGGAAGTGTCAGCGGTACCCAAAATCATTGCCTCGACCGCTACGATTTCCAGAGCGCAAAGCCAGGTGAAGGGTCTTTACGGAAGGGAGACCTTTCTGTTTCCCCCGCAGGCACTCAAGGCCGGGGATTCGTTTTTCGCGGAACAAAGAGGTGACAAGGCGGGCCGCCTCTACATCGGGGTCTTCGCAAACGCGGTTTCTTCTCACGTAATCTCGCAGACACGGACGATGACGGCGCTTTTACAGGCTCCCAAGCTTCTCCCTTCTGGGAGCAAAAGGGAGGCTGATCCTTACTGGACGATGGTGGGTTACTTCAACACTCTCCGCGACCTTGGGCGCGCGGTAACGCTTGTCCGCTCCGAAATCGCCGAATTTCTCAAAACCATGTGGAGGCGTTTAGGGAGCGACTCAGAAAAAAGAAGATATATCGGTAAGGACCTTGAACTTACAAGCAGGATTCCGAGCAGCGAGATCCCAGGGATTCTGAAGCAGCTGTTTTTCGAGTATGGCCATCCTGAAGCTGCCGACATCTGCTTTGCAACTAGCATGATCCAGGTCGGAATTGACATTCAGAGGCTTGGGCTGATGACTATCGTCGGACAGCCGAAGACAACGTCGGAATATATACAGGCGTCGAGCAGAATCGGGCGGGAACACCCCGGCATAGTCGTTACGATCTACAACCCCTTCCGGCCTAGGGACAGATCCTATTACGAACATTTCCGATCCTATCACCAGAGCATCTACATGCATGTCGAGCCAGCAAGCGTAACGCCTTTCGCATTGCCCGTCAGAGAACGTGCGTTGCACGCTCTAGTCATAACTCTCTCCCGTTTTCTGGACGAGGAGATGCTAAACGAACCAAAAGAGCCTTCCGATTCTTTGGTCAGAAGGATAAAGAAGATTGTCCGGGACCGGGTGGTTTCCGCCGACCCCGATGAATGGGGCGAAACCGAAGAGGAAATAGACAGGATTATAGAGAACTGGAAAAATTACCAGCCGTCCCGTTACGGGGATTTCAGCACATCGCAGCAAACTCCTCTTATGTACCCCGCGGGCGGACAGCGGGACGGCTTGTGGGACGAGGAAGTTCCTTACGCAACTCTGACTTCCATGCGTCATGTTGACGGGAACTGCTCTGCGCGTCAACTCAGAAGAAAGTATAAACCGTGGTGAATTACTGCCGCGTTAAGTAACAGGACTATGGCTAACACTAAACCGATCAGAAGAAGTCATCTCATAAGCCCCTTTGGGATAGGTGCTCTGGTAGATTTTCGAAACGGGGAGATTCTTATGACTGCGGGGCTTGATGAATGGCCGCTTTCCTCGGATAAATGTCCACTTGACTGGCTCATACGTGAAGAGCGCCTTGAGCAACGACTTGGCGTGAACCATTTCAGACTTCCTCCCGAGTATAGGGAGCATGGTCAGGGAGTTGAGCACCCAGAGAAGCATATTCCGTTTGTCCGGTTCCCACGTTGGCATTATTGCCCGAGAAGCGGAGTTATGGAAAGACTCAAGCTTAACGAAGGAAGAAAGCAGTGCGAATGTCATGCCTGCGAAGCGCTTCCTAAGAAAAAGCGTCCTTACCTAGTGCAAAGTCCTTATGTCGCCGTGTGTGAGAGGGGACATATTGAGGATTTCCCGTTCATGCAATGGGTACACAGGGACAAGCGTCCCGACTACGAGACCTGTAGGCTCAGTTGGCCGACGGGGCACCTGTACTCAGGTCGCTTCGTGAGCAACATCAGATGCACCTGTGGCCAGGAAGCGTCTTTGAAGGATATTTGCAGTTTCAGCTCTGATAAAGGAGGGGCGTTGAGTTGGATAATAGGGTACAGGTGCAGGGGGAATATGCCGTGGCTCGGCGAGGAGAGCGGGGAGTGCGGTGAGCACTTGCGAGTCGTCCAGCGGGATTCATCCAACGTCTATTTCCCGAAGACTGCATCGTCTATATATATACCCTTTCAGGGAAACATGATGACTGCCGAGAAGATCAGCAGGCTTATTGAAAAGCGGAAAATTTGGAGTGAACTTACCAGAGACTTGGACGACGGTAAATACATAAACAAGTCCATCTGCGAGATGTTCGCCCGGATGGAATCGGTTGACCCCGAGGAACTCAAAACTGCCGCGCAGAGAAAGCTTGACGGAATGGCGGAACTTGCTGCGAGGGGGCACTATCCTGAAGAAGAACTTCGATGGCAGGAGTACGAAGTCCTGCGAAGCGGGAAAAGCAAAGGAACCGCAGAACTGAAGATAGAACTGCGGGACTCGACTGAGTGTGGTTTGCCACTGTCAGATCTTCTCGACGGGGTATGCCTGATCAGGAAACTGCGCGAAACCCGCGTTTTTACCGGTTTTTCCAGACTTCACCCTCCGGAAGAAACCGACGCTTCGCTTCCTCCCATTTCGGAGGACAAGCTTGACTGGATGCCCGCGACTCGTCATTACGGAGAAGGGATTTTTCTTGAATTCAACAAGCGGAAACTTGACGCCTGGAGCGAAAGACCGGATGTTGTGGAGCGCGTAAAAAGTGTGTTGGCACGCGTAAGGGATCACGACCGTCCTAATGTCACGCCTAAGTTTATGCTTTTGCATACTTTCGCGCATGTTCTGATCCGGCAGTTGAGCTATGATTGTGGTTACGGGAGTGCCTCCTTGAGAGAACGTGTCTACTGCGAAGAGGAAAATCTCGACAAGCCTATGCAGGGAGTGCTCGTTTACACTGCCTCGGGAGATTCTGAGGGAAGCCTCGGTGGACTCGTTCGCAGGGGTGAACCGCCGCTTTTAAGTTCCACAATAAGCAAGGCCATGGTTGAAGCTTCTTGGTGTTCAAGCGATCCGGTATGCGTTGAGAGCGAGTATCGGGGAGGCTGCGGCGCCAATTTGGCGGCCTGCCACAGTTGCGTTTTATTGCCAGAAACATCATGCGAAAAAGGAAACAGGCTTCTTGACAGGGCGCTGCTTATTGGAAAGCCAGATGGTCAAGAGATGGGATTCTTTGGGAGTTTTCTACATGGCTAGAGGAGTGCATGTTATTCAGTTTATCGTGAAAGGATGTCAAAGACCCGGCGGGGGTGTTTTTGGATTACGGAAAGTACTGATGTGATGAGGTCATAAACCAGGCAGTTGTAGAAAGAGATTCCAGAACTCATGAAAAAGTACGAAGGACTAAAAGCACTCTACGTTGGAAGCCACCCGCTTTTTACAGAAGAGCCAAGCGCCGTTCACATGATGAAGATGTGTCAGGCGATGTCCAATCTGGGAATTGATGTTGAATGCGTCCTGCCGGGGCGTGTTAACAAGGAAAAGCTTTTTTCGTATTACGGCATCAGGAATCCTTTTCGCGTAACCTCGATTGCGTTTTCGGGCGGGCTTGCCAGGCGGCCGCTTCACGGTTTTTTAAGCTCTCTTTACGCCTGCGGAAAAAAAGAAAATTTTGATTTCGTGATCACAAGGGACCTTGTCTTCGCTTGGTTCGCGACCAAGGTTTTCGGGGTTCCGACGGTCTATGACGCTCACCACCCTCCTGTTAACTGGGCGGCAGAGAGAATAATAGCTTCTTTTTCCCGCTCGAAGAGCCTGCTCGGGATGTCTTTTAACTCGCGGGGACTGCACGACATATACTTCTGCCTCGGGATGACGGGGCGAAATCCCGTAGTGGCGCCAAACGGCTTTGAACGGGAAGCGTTTGAGGGAGAACATGACATTTCCTCGCTTCGGGAGCGCCTCGGTCTTCCGCTTGAGAGAAAAATAATGTGTTACTGCGGGAACACTTACAGGGGAAGGGGGATTGAGATCCTGGCGCGCGCCGCGGTGCAGATGCCCGAAGTAGAGTTTCTCATTGTCGGGGGCAGGGAAAGGGACAACGCGCTCTGGCGCGAGATGGCGCGGCAGGAGGGCTCGGGCAATTTCAGAATAGAGGGATTCGTGCGGCAGCAGCAAGTAGCTTCTTACCTTATTGCATCTGATGTCCTGGTAATGCCATATTCGTCCAAGATAACCATAAGGGACGGGACGGAGGCCGGAAAATTCACTTCTCCGCTTAAGCTTTTCGAGTATATGGCCGCTGGAAAACCCATCGTTGCGACCGGGGTTCCGTCGGTTCTTGAGATACTGAGGCCGGGGGAGAACTCGGTTGTTATTGCTCCTGATAACGAGGGGGAGTTTATTCGGGTGCTTGGCCTCGTGCTTGCTGATTCAGAGCTTTGCGCGCAGATTTCAGAAAGTGCCCGGGCGGGGGCGGCGGAGTACACTTGGGAGAAGAGGGTTGAGAGGATAATTGAGATGGCTTTCAATAAAGATGAAAATTAGGCAATAGATTCGTCGGATTTCACGCTCTCGGTTTGCGATTCTCTGTTTTTCAGTTCCTCATATAACTGGAAGTATTTTTCCTCGGAGCGGTAATGATAGGACATAGCGTTTTCGTTGCAAAACTCTATCTGTTCCTGAATCAGTTCCTCAAGCAGGTTCACGGCTTCTTGAAAAGTTTCTCCATGTCCCAAGATGCTGACTTCCAGTCCAAGGGCGTACCACAAGCCGTCTTCCCGGTAACCGACAACTTTTACGGTTTCTTCCTCGAACTCTATTTCGGTGGTTTCTTCCGCCATTTGATGCCGCCTCCTGTTCACCCAGCAAACAACTGATTTGAGCAACTATTCATCTAAGGCAGACTCAGCATCCTATGACTTTGATGTGACCTTTGGCGCCGTATTCCAACAGACGCTTGTCGCGCGTTACCAGAGCATATTCAAACTCCCGTGCCGTCGCAACAAGTATTCGGTCTACCGGGTCGGACGGTGGTGTTCCGGGAAGAATGGTGGACGCAATCAGAACTGACGCTGACATCCCCGCCACTTCTACTCCCGGCCGTTCGCAGAATTGCTCGAACCAGATGTCGGGGCTGTTAGTGAGAGCAATTCTTTCTTTTACCGCAAGCATGGCTATCTCCCAAGCAGTCATAGGCGAAACAAAAAGTCGGCTGCCACGAGCACAGGCTTCGGGCAGTTCGCTCAAGGCGGGTTCCCGTAAATCATCATTGTTCGCGACCCAGATAACCGCACATGTATCAAGCAGAAAATCAGACATGGTCGATCAGCCCGTGACATCCCACTGCTCGCCGACAGGCGAGGTCAGGTCCACGCCCGGCGAGATTGTAACCGAGCCCTTCAGCGAACCGGAAATGTAGAGGAAAAAATCGGGGTCGGCTTTATTGAAAATCTTCCCAGGTGCTGATTCCTTATCGCCGGTCTGAGGAGATGATTCGGCTTGACCGGATTTTTCGAACACCAGTTTACGGTCTTGCATGTCAACATTCCTTGTCTTGTAGCCCGCTTTGAGCCAGGCATTGGTCATGACGTTATTTGTAGAATTGTTGGACCACCATGCCCGATGTTTGGATGCCGACTGCGGCAGTTTAGTTCCGATGACTTTTTCGATTTCTTCAAATGTCATGGGTATTGACATCCGCGGCTTCTGTCCATGCAGGTACATGGTCAAAGGTTCATATTTAGACATTCAAAAACTCCTTTATAGTTACTGTGTGTTTAAAATAAACAAACACTAACTTGTTGTCAAGTCGCCCCGTCGCGCTTGTACATGAAATTCTCTGCATCCCAAATGAGTTCTTTCTGCCTACCTGTATCTGACTTTCTGGTCATGCCCTATTCGTCGAGAGTAACCATAAGGGACGGGACGGAAACCGGAAAGTTCACTTCTCCGTTTAAGCTTTTTGAGCATATGGCCGCCGGGAAACCCATTGTAGCGACCGGGGTTCCGTCGGTTCTTGAGATACTGAGGCCGGGAGAGAACTCGGTTGTCACTCCTCCTGATAACGCAGAGGCGTTTATTCGGGCGCTTGGCCTCGTGCCTGCTGACTTTTGGAACGTTGCGCCCGGATTTCGGAGAGTGCCCGGGCGGGGGCGGCGGAGCACACATGGGAGAAGAGGGTTGAGGGGGCTTGCGTCTGATTCCGGAATCACTTTCCTTCTGTTTTCTCCGCGACCCAGAGCAGCGCGCGTTTTGCCGTTGCCCAGTTTTCTCTGTTGAATATTACGTATGCGACTGCCTCTTTACGCGATCCCATAGCACAGTACGACGGCGCAGTTCGAGGCACCTGCTTGACACCGGTCAGCATTTCGGCGACGAATCGGTTCCGCTCACAGGCGTTTTTAAGGGCCTCGTAGGCTTTTATCGACGGGCCTTCGGTCAGAAACAGCAAAAGCGCGTTGTTCCACGCCCAGTCCGTCATATAAGGCTCTGAGTACGTTTCCAGAATATCTTCCGCACCGGGCAGATCACCGATGCCTAACAGTCTGTTAACGAGTGCTACCCGGTTGCCTTGATTGTCATCGGGGTTGAGCCGAAGAAGTTCTCTCAGAATTGCTACTGCTTCCCGCCTCTCTCCAGTGTCCCACATATAATAGGAAAGACCGTAAAGCGCCCTCATGTAGGGACGGGTATCTACTTCTTTCCAGAAAAGATCATCTTCGGGTGTAAACGCTTCAGGGCCGAATTTAAACTCAACGACACGTTTACCAGCCGCGACTGCCTTCTCGTAATAATAGCGCCGCTTGAGCACGCCCTTTGCCTCTTCCCCGAGCAGCATATATGCGTCGGCGCACATATCCGAAAGCTCCAGAGCCTTTTGCGCGGCAGCCACCCTGTCACGCTTGTACCTGAAATTATCCGCTTCCCAGATGAGTTCCTGGGCCTGAAACAGCATGTCCAGGATGTGCTTGTGTGCCGCGGAATCCTTTTTTGGTGCAAGCGGCTCTATATCAGGGACGCTTTTTTCGGGGGCTGGGTCTTTTTCGTTTTTTTTCGTTTCGCGAGTCATGGACATTCACCCGGTCTGAGAGTGGGATAATTCTACCAGATAAGTGTTCAGAATTAACTGCGCGGGAAGCTAGGGCACGACTATTTCCCCTCCCACTCCAGAAGTTCATCCTCCGGCAGCGGATCAAAAAATCCCTCGGGCAGGGCTATTCTTCCCTTGAGGATATCCGGCCGTCGCTTGCCCCGGGGGTTGCAGCTCACGAGCCGTGCGACGGGTTTGCCCCTGCGGGCGATAATGACTTCCTCTCCCGCTTCAACTTGCGCCAGAAGCCGGGACAGGTGAGTTTTTGCTTGATGAACGTTAAATATGGAAATGGCTGACCACCTCGACTACCTGCGATCCAGCTAAGAGCGTAGCTAGGTATTTTCTCACGTCAACATATGCACTGTCGGGCTTCTTGGGACAACTTTTTCCTTTACAAATCTGAATCAGGCTGAAAAAAGTCCCGGGTTCATAAGGGATTCAACAAGGTCTGCCCTGCGGAAAGTGGCCGACAGGCGCTGCAAGGTTCTTTCCCTGCTTTCAAAAAGAGGTTCAAGTTCTTTAGAAATCCGTTTTTCCGCTTTGCCCATATACAGTTCGGAATTTCTGTCTATCAGTTCTAGGGCCTTAGTAAAATTCCTGTGATCAAGTTTCCCCAGAGAGATGTCCATGTCACGGAGAAGGTAATCCCCCATTAGCATAGCGACAAAACGGGAACCGTACGCGAGGAAGTCCGGTGCGTCTTCAGAGCGTTTTTTCCTGCGGTTCTCCGCGTGACGGAGCAGCAGGGCGGCGGTGACCGCTTGGGCTCCGTTCAGATTGTCGGTGAAGATTGTATCATAAAGCGCCCCGAAGTGTTCCCGGCTTCGGAATCTCGCCTGATGAGGCCGCCAACGCCATACGGCGAGCACGGCTTCGGCCACCACTGCGCTGGTAAATTCTCTGGAAGAGACGGGATGGTTCTCGCGCTTGGCCCGGTATGTGTATCCAAGCTCCGCAATGGATGTGGCGAGGTTCTTCTGACGCTGATCATTCGCCTTCAGGTCTCTCAGGTCAACAGGGTTCTGGCTGTTGGTGGCATACGTAATGGCTTCCACGAAATCATCATCGCCGCGCTGGAGTTCGTAGATGCGCACGAGTATTTCCGCGGAACCTGATCCGGTCTGTCTGTCTATTTCCTGAACGGTTCGCGTTGTCTGTCCGCCGTTGACTATCTGAAGGTCGGTGAGCTGCACCTGCCAGTTCTGGTCCTGAAGTGCGTTGTGGCGGAACTGGGAACAGGTAATCGTGATGCCGTTGTTGTAGAAATAAAAGTTCGACTGCTCTTGCTTTTTCCGAAGGGTAGCAGCAATGGCCTCGTTCACGCGGTTGCCGTCAAGCCCCAGGTAGCGACGGATATTTTTTTCAAACAGCCTGTCGCCGTGGTCATTTGCCAGCCTGGCAAGTTCAGAAACCCGTACACGTCCGACGAGAGCTCTGCGAAAGCCAAAACTCTCGACCATGGCCTGTCCGGAAAGCTGTAAGGCGGCGCTGATAGGTCTTTCCGCCTGCATCAGTTCCAGAAGTTCCGAGGATCCCTCGTGTCTCCATTCAACCTGCCTTCCAAACCCTTCTGATGCATTGTCGATTCGCTGCTGTGCTTCCTGCGACCAGCGCGTCCCGTTGTTTGCGGCGATTGAGACCACGCGAGGAATAGCCCCCTCTCTCACGAACGAGCGGATTTCCTCTACCCGTTCCCGCAGGTGTGGGTTCAGCGTGATATTTTTTTCAGGATCAAAAAGCACGGAAACGGCTTCAATCAGTTTCGCAATCCCGGTTTCGGGAAATGCCGAGTCTCCTCTGAGATTCCGTTTGTATTTTCCCTGAACCAAGAAAACCTGAATCTCGCCATTATCGAGAGGTTCTCCGTACAAAGCGTCAACTCCGAAATCGTTCCCGCCATCAACGATGCCGTCAAGCACTGCTTCGTCATCAAGATCGAGTACAGTTTTGGCGACAAGAAACACGAAGGCCAAAGACTGTTTCTGTTCTTCGTCGACCGCATGGAACCGTTCAGAGAACATGTTTCCCTGTTCCTCAACAATGCCGGAAACTCTCTGGTCGATTATCTGCGTCGCAAGAGATCTCATTGCTCTGACACTCAATTTGCCAGCCTTTAAAGCGTACGGCGAAACATAGATACACTTTATCCCGATGGTAAAAACCTTCGGCAATCTGTTTGTCTAAGATAGCAGAAAGGAAGATGTCTTTCAATATTGAGGACAGGTTGCCAAGGTGATTGAAGATCAGGAACCTTGCTCCCGAATATTGATTCAGGCCAGATTGGATTTGTGGAGTGCATCTAGTAGGAGAACAGGATTGATAATATAGCAAACGCAGCCGGGGTGGCGCTGAGCGGTCCCGCGTCCTGATTCCGTGACCTACACGGAGACAGTTTTGCCTCCTGATCCCCTTATCCCGTCAATCGATTTTCTTGCCTGCTCGTTTATTACCAGTATCAGCAGACTCTTTGCTCTCGACATCGACACGTAAAGAAGGGACTGCGCCCGGCTTCCGCGTACTTCTTCAATGTCCACCACTATTACGACGCTGCTCTCAAGTCCTTTAAAGGAATGGATGGTGGAGAATTTCACGACCTTTTTCTTCCTCATCGCAGTAAGGCTTCGGGAAGCGTCTTCAATGGGAAATCCGCATACTCTCTTCACGTCGGCTAGCTCTGAGGACTGAAGGCGCCTTGGAGAGAGAATCACTATGTCCTCAAGGGAAACTCCCCCCTGGAGCAGCCCTTTTATTTTCCTCTCAATGAGACCGAGAAAGTCGGCTGAGGTCCTCCAGTACTCGTATTCCACGGGCGGCCCCTGGTTTTCCACGAAGCGCGCGGGCGGGTTCTCAAACCCTGAAAGAAGACATGTCTCTTCCGCGATACGCCTGGTGTTTCTGCAGTTGCGCGTAAGCCTGCTGCGCGCGGGATGCCGGCAGTACTCCCCGAGGGCGTCGAGAGGATCTTTCTTTTCGTCGTGGTTATAGATGTTCTGGCGGGAGAAGTCGCCGAAAATCGCCCAGCGGCCGCCTGAGAGTCCCCCGTGTATCGCGCCGTCAAGAACTTCGAGAATCTCCTTTCTGCAGAGATCCTGCGCCTCATCCATAACCAGCAGGTCAAACTGCGGGCCGAGTTCCTCAAGGGCCATCTCCCCGAAAAAAGGATACACCTCTTCAAACAGCTTTTTCTGGTCATCCCCAAACTCGCTTTTTCTTTCGAGGAATTCCTGTTTCCATCTGCTGGCTGTTATCAGACTCTCCACGACTCCGTGAAACGTGCCGGCCGTGATTCCGGTACCTCCCGTCAATTCCACGAAGCGCTGGCTAAGCAGCTGGTTGTAGCAGACAAGGAGCACTTTTTTCCCGGCAAGCTCCGCGCGTCGCGAAAATTCAAGGGCAATCAGGGTCTTCCCGGTTCCCGCGGCCCCTTCGAAAAGGCAGCGCGGATTGTCTTCAAGCTGATCTATTATTTCGTACTGTTCTCCGGTAAGCCTGAGCAGGCTCTCCTCCGCCTCTTCAAGCCAGGCCGCCTTGGCCGCAACCCGTTCGAAATCCGGCCGCAGAAAACCGCTGATTCTCTTTGCCTCCGTGTGTACGGGCGCGGGTCTTTCCCCGCGTGGCTGAAATTCCCGAAGCCTCTTCCGCGCGATATTCATGATGCAGGAAGATATCGGGCGGTCCCTCAGGTCCCGGAAATCGACGACGTCTTCGCGCTCGAATTCTGGCGTGAGCGGAGGGCAGTGCGCGTCTGGGAAAACAACCCCGTACCCGATAGGGCATCGCGATTCGCGCGAACCATCTTCGAAATGCTCCATTATCGAGTTCCTAAGCGCGTACATTGACTCCCTGGCCTGCGCGAAAGGACTTTTCTTAAGGAGAAATTCCTGCCCGTGGCGGTTAACCGTTTTCCATTGCCCGTCCTCGCAGGAGATTCCGCCGCCCTTGATTTCAAGACAGATAATTCCCTCTCCGGGCATGATCACCACGAAGTCTATTTCTCCATATGGTTTCCTCAATCCCCTGCGCGCGAGTTCGAGCGAGTGAAGTACCGTCCACTCTCCGGTGCCGGGATCATCTTTGAGCTGTGAGAATATCCTGCGTTCAGCCACGCTGGTTTTGTCATCGACAATATATGCCGGAATCATCCTTGCCATTTCATTATATACCTGTTAAGAAAACAACTGCCGGTTGGTGTCAATTGCTGGGAAACTGTAACACATTATTACTGCAATGTTAACCTGCGTTGTGTATCAGATGTGTATTGCTAATGAAAACACGTATGCGTGCGATGCGTATTTTCTGGACTATGCCGTGCGGTATCGCGTGCCCTTGCTGACCCTGGATATTTCAATGAGAGATGCCGCGGAACAGCTAGGCGTCAATTGCATCAGTCTCTTGAAAATGGAGGAATGAGATGGAGGTCTACTCATATTCAGAAGCCAGGCAAAAACTGTCAAGTGTTTTGGACAAAGCTGAATCAACCGGGAAAGTGCTGATACGTCGAAGAGATGGCAGGACATACGCACTGATGCCGGAATGCACACCTGCTTCTCCCCTGGATGTTCCCTGCGTGAAGGCGGATATGTCTACCGAGGAAGTCGTTTCGCTTATAAGAAGTGAGCGAGGCAGAACCGGGAAATAGTCACTGTCCGAATTCAAAAAAGGTGTCTGGATAAACAGTAACAAGCATTTGTCGTAATGAAAAGGCTGTCTGCTGTCAATTTGTTATGTTAAAACTGTTGACAAATATTGTATGTGCACCTAAGTTAATTAGGTGTTCACGCAGAAATCGTCAATTGCAGGTTTGCTTCCGATGAAAATACGGGATTTTTTCCACAAACACCCGGTATTCCGGTATGAAATGTTTGCGGCCTTTCTGGATGCCGGCGGTCCCCGTAGTGCAAAGACCCGGGATGCATTGCTGGCATACCATGTCAAAACTGGTCACCTGCTCCGAGTCCGCCGCGGTCTATATGCCGTTGTGCCGGAGGGAATAATAAGCCCGGAAAGCCACCAAGTCGATCCTTACCTGCTGGGGACGCACATGACCGAGGATGCCGTATTGGCTTATCACAGCGCATTGCAGTTTCATGGCAAGGCCTACTCGGTGCATCGCCGTTTTCCTTATCTTTCTGGCCACCCCCGACGTCCTTTGGAGTTTCAGGGACAGGAGTTTATCTCTGTGTCGTTTCCAAAGCCATTGCGGGACAGTCAGACCGAACTGTTTGGGGTTGAAGACCACAAGCATGCCGGCGGACAAGTCCGGGTTACCAATCTTGAACGTACGATGGTGGATATGCTTGTTCGTCCCGACTTGAGTGGCGGATGGGAGGAGGTATGGCGTTCCCTTGAATCGGTTGAATATTTCAATCTGGATCAGGTTACCGACTACGTCCTGATGTTGCGTAGCGCGACGGCGGTGGCGAAGGTGGGATTTTTTCTCGCCCAGCACCGTGAAGCACTGATGGTGGATGATGCTCGGCTGGGCGTGTTGCGAAAGCATGTGCCCAAGCAGCCTTGTTATCTGGACCGCAACCGTAGAAATTCCGGGAAACTGGTTCCCTCCTGGCGATTGATAGTGCCTCCTGCTGTCCTTGAACGTGGATGGGAGGAGGACGCATGAATCTTTCGCTCAATGATCTCCAAGCCGAAGCGGCGGCGACAGGGTTTTTACCGGAGACACTGGACAAGGTCATCCGACTGATAGGGTTGCTGGGTGCGTTTCGAGATCACCCCTTCCTGAGGGATCGCATTGTCTTGAAAGGAGGTACGGCGCTAAATCTGTTTGTATTTAACTTGCCGAGATTATCTGTTGATATTGATCTGAACTACATAGGGTCTGCGGACCGCGACGTGATGCTTGCCGAACGGGAAGGAGTTGAGCGGGCAATCACGGCAATTTGTGGCCGCGAGGGGTTTACGCTGCTGCGTGTACCGCAAAAACACGCTGGTGGTAAGTGGCGGCTAGGGTATACGAACGCACTTGGCCGCAATGCCAATCTTGAAATCGATGTAGTCTTCACGTTGCGAGTTCCGTTGTGGCCGATACAGATAAAGGATTCCCATCCGGTAGGCTCATTTCGAGCGCGCGATATTATGATCCTCGACATTCACGAACTCGCAGCAGGCAAGCTTGGTGCGTTGTTTTCCAGACAAGTGAGTCGCGATCTTTTCGATTCGCATGCATTGCTCAGTCACAGTGATCTTGAACGCGAAAAGATGCGTTTGGGTTTTGTCGTGTATGGCGCATGCAGTCGCAAGGATTGGAGAACGATATCACCTGACGATATCCGCTGTGATCAGAGAGAGCTTAAACAGCAGCTTATACCCAGTACCTTTTACAAAGCTTGAATCAAGCGAAAAAAACAAATTTAACTGATTCACGTGTTTTTTGAGAAGGCAGACCAGCGCGTCTATCAAACGCCGTGACAAATGTCCAATAGGAAGTTTGTGCCACCCTCGCCGCGCAAAGCAGAACACGTTCCCTGTAGCGCCTGAGACTGAAACCCCTTCCGCCGACATCCTCAATAAGACACCGCCCTATATGCATTACTTCATACGCAAGCAGATTGAGCAGGAACAGCGCCTGATTCTGAGGATAAACTTCTTCCTTGTCCTCCTCCCGCTTCTCTTCTGTTTTCTCACGCTCTATATCCTTGCCCCTGTAATGGCTCTTCTCTCTGGGTGAAGAACTGAGAGAAGGATTCAGCACGTCCATCATCTCTCCCATGTGCGCTTCGGTCTTACCTCTCTTCCTGTACAGAGCAAGAACGTCCCCCACGCTGTATTCTCTTCCAAGACTGGTTACGAGGAAGAAATGGTTTGTGATGAAAAAATCTTCAGAACTTTTCACCATCACAAGAATTACCCGTCTTTTGCGATTCCATGATTTAGCTCCGTACTCAAGCTCCTCACACCACGTTCCATGTTCATCGTAACAGGTCAGCAGGTTCCGATGTCTTACCCATGGAGCCGCCATGGTTTCAAGAACATTGTTTGATTTTATGCGCATCATGTACTCAACCCCCATACCCTCAAGCTCACCGCACATATCCCCGTCGCAGAAAACGGCGTCCATGCGAAGCGTTATGCTTTCACTCAGACTTTTTTTGCAGCGCTCTACAAGATCGCGTATGAATTCCACCGCTCCGTTCTTTGAAGAGACGTTTCCGGGACGCACAACTCCCCCGAACATGTCTCCCTCTTCGGCGTTGCTCGCAACCAGAGTGTGGTAGATGGTTTTTCTGTAGTGTCCGTTGTATACAGACCCAGGCTGATGGCCTTCGGTTTGTACCGGGAGTCCGTCAACGTCAATAATCATTGAATCTTTCTTTTTGCCGTTGTTTGCAAGAATAATGCGACGTCGGGCAAGTTCAAAGACACACTCATTGAGCACCCTCAGATTTTCCCTGGAACTCAGAACACCAAGAGCGCGAGAGAGTGTCGGCTGAGAGGGAAGATTCTTCAAAAGGGATTTTGCGCCTCGCTCGGTTTTGTTGCTCACAAGCATGGCGGGGTCGTCTGTTACCCTTTCTGTGTCCTGCTGGTCTGAGAGTCCTTGGCAGAGCAGGAGCATATAAGTGTGGAGGATCTCAGTGAGAGAGTGTTTGATCTTATTTGGTTTGCGCGGGTCTTTCATCCTGGAAGCAAGCCACTTCATTATTCCCGTAGCTTCCATTGTTTCGCGGATAAGGAGGGAACCTGAGTGGGAGGTGAGGTTTTGTTCACCGAAGTTTACCTTGATTGATTTGTTGAAAGACGGGGAAATATCTGATAGAGTTTTTTCACCCATGGGATGATCCTCCTTTTTTGTGTGTTTTTGAGTTTAACTCACTTAAAACACTACATTATTAGGGGGATCATGTCAAGGGTTCCCGCCCCTACGTGAATAATACGGGTTCATCAGTATTTATCGTAATAAAAAGGCTGACTGCTGTCAATTTGTTGTGTCAAAAACGGTATCCTTTGGAGTTTCAGGGACAGTCAGACCGAACTGTTTGGGGTTGAAGACCGCAAGCATGCTGGCGGACAAGTCCGAGTTACCAATCTTGAACGTACGATGGTGGATGTGCTTGTTCGTCCCGACCTGAGTGGCGGATGGGAGGAGGTATGGCGGTCCCTTGAATCGGTTGAATATTTCAATCCGGATCAGGTCACCGACTATGTCCTTATGTTGCGCAGCGCGACGGCTGTAACGAAGGTGGGATTTTTTCTCGCCCAGCACCGTGAAGCACTGATGGTGGATGATGCTCGGCTGGGCGTGTTGCGAAAATATGCCCAAGCAGCCTTGTTATCAGGACCGCAGAAATTCCAGAAAACTGGTTCCCTCGTGGGGATTGGTAGTGCATCCTGCTGTCCTTGAACGTGGATGGGAAGGGGAGGCATGAATTTTTTGCTCAAGGACCTCCAAGCCGAAGCGGCGGCGACAGGATTTCTGCCGGAAACACGGGCAGTACTTTTTCTCTCCAGTTCGTATAGACTTGTATATCATAGAGCACATGGAGGTGCGCAATGAGAAAAATATTGATGTTTTCTATGTTGACGGTTCTGTTCATCGGCGGAGCGACATTTGCCTCTGCCCATTGCGGAGATTGTGGCAAGAAAGCAGATTGCCCAAGAAAGTCCGCTAAAATGTTTGAGAAAAAAGACGCGAATTCAGATGGTGTCATTTCCAAGGCCGAGTTCGTAGCCTATGCGGAGGGGAAGTTTGCCAAGATAGACGCTGACGGCAACTGCAGTCTTACAAAGGAAGAAGTGAAGAACTACTGGGCCGCCAAGAAAGAGAAACACAAAAAAGGTTCCGGCCAGTGCGCTGGCAAGTAGCAGAGCGGGGAAGACGGCCAAGGGGGAACGGCTGCGCGGTGAGGAAGCAACTGGATGATGAAAGTTTATCCGGGCCTTGAGCGGATGATTGTGTTTCGCATGCGGAGGAGAGGTCTGCGGGCGCAGCCTTCTCAGAGTTGAGAGATCTCCTCCATCATGTCCCGCAGACTCAGAGCTTCCACTCCTTTTCCGATCACGAAACTCTCACGTCCACCGTGCACGACGAACCTGCGGACGGGTTTTAAATCCTCGCATGCCGCGTGGAATCCCCTTGAGAGCTTCGGGACGGAACCGCGCTTTATTTCTATGGCCCAGAGCCCTCCCTTGCCCGAATCGATTACCAGATCGATCTCGGCTCCGCCCTTTGTGCGGTAAAAGCCCATGGAAGCAAGTTCGGGTGTGACCCCGGCGAGATTTTCGATCACGTAGCCTTCCCAGCTTCCCCCGGCCGCGGGATGACCGAGAAGAGTATTTACAGTCGCGATGCCGAGCAGTGCGTGGGCCACTCCGCTGTCGCGAACATATACCCTGGGTGCCTTGACGAGACGTTTTCCCTGGTTGGATGTCCATGGCCCGAGACGACGCACGAGCAGCAGGTCGACGAGCAGGTCGAGATACCGGCTGGCCGTCACGCCGGCGACATCAAGGCCTCGAGCCAGATCAGAAGCGTTTAACAATCCGCCCTGTCTGTGCGCAAGCATTGTCCAGAACCGTCGCAGAGTGTGTGCCGGAATGCGCGGGCCGAGCTGCGGAATGTCAGCAATTCCCACTAAGAACTTACCGGGCTTGGGTTAGCGAACAAATTTCGGTTTTTCGAGATTCTGCCAGTATTCAGGGTGTCTGATCCCGCGTAGAAAACAGTTTTTCTTCATTGCGTAGGCCGGTTCCAGACCATTTTCCTTATCCACCTCAATCCCTGCGCATACCTCTCCCACACCCGCCAAAGCAAGTTCCCGACCACCTCGATAATAAAGACTGTATTTCCTTGTCATGTGCTGTCGAGAAGTTCTATACTGCTCCTGTAACCTTCCACTATTGCCCTGTACAAAAACTCCCAGCTCTCAAGAACATGTTCTCTGAACATGCCGCGTACTTTCTCTCTCAGATACTTGAGCCTTCCAATCTTATCGAAGGCCGCCTGAAACAACTTGCAGCAATGCGCCTCTATCTGATCAATAAGAAACGCAAGCAGCATCAGATTGCCGAACACGCTCGCAAGATTCCTGTTGCCGTGTCCAAAGTTGTGCTCAAAATGATAACCCTGGTTCTTAAGCGTGTTGAACGTCTCGTTCTCTATTCTCCACCTCGCTCTCCCCGCTCTCATTATCTTCATCAGATTATTGCGGTTCAACTGTATGTCCGTAACCCAAGAAAAACGCGTGGTCCTGCTCTCGGGCTTCTTTTTTGTCCCCGGCTTTGTCTCGTGATACTCAAGGAAGTTCACCTTCAATTCCCTGTTCGACTCGTTAAGAGACATGTTGTTTACGTATCTGAACCTGTGCCGTATTCCCCCTTCTCCCTCTATCTCCACTTCCTCCGTGTCAGGACTGCCGTCCACCTGTTCAAATAAATACTCGTGGTCTCCTTGCTTTGCTCCAAGTATAAATCTCAGATCATTGTTCATCAGGTGCCTTATATGGGGAGCGTTTGAAGCAAGCCCGTCTTCAAGCGCTATGAGCTTCAGATGGGGATGCTCCCTCCTTAAATCCTTTATGAATCTCTTCGCCGCGTTTCTCTCGCAGTCATTCTTCACCGCCCCGTCCGTCTTCAGTATCGGCTCGGGAGCAAGGGGAAACACCTCTTTGTGTTCGGGATGCACTATGGCTCCGCACAGCATGTGATGATAATCTTTCAAGCCGACACACTTGACTCTTCATTTTTTATGGCCCCCTTGTTTGAACCTGCTGTGCGGCCCTGAAGCCCGCATACGCCATCTTGAACTTCACTGTTGCCTGCCATAACTTCTTCGTACCCGGAAGAGGCTGCTGCTTGCTGGGTCTGAATCCAGCGTACCTCGCAAAATCTATCACGTAAGTGCGCATGTCGGGCATTTCATCAGGCTTGTTCTTTATTATTCCCTCATACAGAAGCAGGCTGTACATAGCATTTATCTCTTCCTCCCCCACTACATCACGGGCCGGAATGTCCGGCTTCTCTCTCGCCATCCTCTCAAGATCAAACACCCTGTACGCAGTGACAACGTCAAACGCAAGACACTTGCGCAGATCATCCGCGCAATCAAATCTCCTTTCCTTTATTCCGGTTCCCGTCTTAAGAGCTTTAAAATACTCTTCTATACTCCACCTGGCCTCATACCACTTAACTGTACGCACCGCATCCTCCGCAGTTTCATCCCCTTCCGTGGCAAGCAGAACCCAGTGAAGACCTTCCTTCCCGCTCGGAGGATCAGGCTCAAAAGCGCTTACCGCGAGCATATCAAGCGGTTTCGCGTCTGCCCCCTCTTTCAAGGGAGCCACAAGCCTCACCCTGGATGCGCGTATCTCAAGTGTTACCTCCCGACTCTTACGTTTCCTCTTCCCTCCGCACGCGTCCACTTCTATCTTCCTTCTGGCAAGCACCGGCCTGCTATTAATGTGCTTCCACAGATTCTCTGTCTTCTCCCCCACCGCAACACGCCGATTGTGTCCCTTTTTTGAACGTACCAAAAGACCGTCCCCTCTGTGCACCCCCTCCCGAAGAAGTTCCCACATGTCCCCCTCTCTGTCGCAGACAGTAATCACGCGGGTCCCCTCGCACGCACCCTCAAGCTCCCGAGCCTTGAGCAGCCCCTTTATCCACCTCCTGCTCTCCTGCTTCTTGTTACTCTTGCCAACTGCCCTCACTTCGGCGTCAAGCTCGTAAACCCCCAAAGGACGCTTCCCCTCCGTTACCGCCAACCCCACATGAACAAACAGCCCTTTACCCTTCCCCCCTATGCTCACAAGCCCACTGGTCCCCTCATGCCCGCTGTAATTAACCGTAGTGGTATCCTGCACCGCCAGAACCACTCTCTCCATACGACACCGGCTCACCGCGGCTTCCGTGTGAGGTTCAAGTATATGTTCCATCGTAACCCTCTTGTTCGACAGCAACCTGTACATCCCCCTCTGCTCCGCTTCTCCCGGGAAAACCACAGGCAACGGTTCCTTGGGGTTATCGGCCCACCTGCGCCCCATATATATTATACGATCCCTCACTCGACCGTCGGGATGAGAACTGCGTCCGTACTCCACATCCGCCCAGTCAGCATCTTCTGCGTAATAAGGTTCCGGCGTCTGTCCGATTGCCCGGCGGGGTTCTTTATGCAAAACCTTCTTCCACCCCCGTAAAATGGGTTTCATCCACACCGTCTTGCTCTCCGTTATCCCCCCGCTCGCGGGACGCCCCGAAGTCTTCTCTTCACACATCTCCCACCCCGCGGCCCTGTAACTGCTCCCCTCATGATCACTCGATATGTAGGTGTATGCCATCACAGGTTCCGTACCGTGAATATCCTTCCAGTCCACCCCCACTCGCGAAATTGCCAACGACAACGCACAGGACGCCAGATTCTTTACCCGTACCCCCGGAAGCAGAAGAAAACGGTGGTTGTTTATCACCAGACCGAGATTCTCCACCCGCGCCTCCGTACTCCACCCTATCCACTTGTCCCGCGCCCCCTGGTGCCAGCTTGCAGCGCAAAAACCTATGCCTCCCACGCGTCCATGATTCCCGGTGGTTATCCAGTAGGATATCTGCTTGCCGGGAACCTTGCTCCACCCCTCGGGATGATGAGTCTGCATCATCTCACGCCACAGCTTCTTCTCCTTTCCCTCCACGGGTTCAAGAGAAACTTCTCCCAGAGATTCAAGAGTACAGATCACATTGTTGTCCGGGTAGTCTGTGCGAAGCGCCGGGGTCTTGCTTCCGGAAATCATCCCCTTGGGCAGGGACACGGGGGCAGGCAGACTGACTCCGGCGGCTTTCGCTATCTCGGGAAGATTCTTGCGTGCGGACGCCAGACACAGCTCTCCCTGGGAGTTGCGCCAGTTGTCCCTCTCGCAAAGCCCCATCGCCAACCCGTAGCGTGTCTGCTCAGGGTCTGCCGCAGCTTTTTTGAACCACTCTATGCTGTCTGCTGAAAAATGACGTAGTCCTATCCGCACACCAGTACATATACCCAGCCAATACTAAAGAGTCAAGTGTGTCGGCTTGAAAGGATGATAATACGTAACGCTGCCGTTGCGGTGATGCTTCTCGCAGCAGTTATCGCAGTGTACGCTCGGGGAGGAGAAAAACCCCGTGCCGTCCACTGAAAGCAGATAATGACCGTCTATATACTCATAGCCTTCAAGCCCCTTGCCCCTTTGCAGTTTCCCAAACAGCTTTCTGAAAGCGCCGCGTATATCTCTTGGGTCAAGCTCATCAAGACGCTTTCTCATCCCCGAATCTGAAGGAACATTCGAAACTCTGTACAGACTTTCGAGATTCAAGCGTACCCTGTCCTTATCCTCATCATGCGCGGCCTCGTCAAAAGCAAGCAGGGAAGGGTATTTCAGGGAAAACACGGCAAGCGCCGACATCAGGTAATCAGGCAGAGTGAAACCGCGGCCTGAGACGGCGTCATCTATTTTTTTAAAACTGTTGTGGGCAACGTGGAGCAGCCCCGGTTTGCTCAGCGTTTTACGCAAACGTTCCTTCATAGTCCACCTCCGGCAGTAAACTATAGGGCACTTCTAAAAATACCCTTATATTCCAGTTAAACTCTAAACAGGAACAAAGCATATCTGCCTCCCCCCGCCAAATTACAGGGCGGTGGGCACAGATACGATAAAACAATAACCGGAGGAAGGAAAGTGGAACAGCTGGATTTCGGAGAAAAGAACAGGTACGTGAGACTGGATGACAAGAAAGACCCCCTGGTCAGACTCAACGCAATAATTCCCTGGGAGATGTTCCGTCCCCTACCAGCAATTCCCACTATCGGTGTATTGGGTACCAGTTGCTGAGCAACTGGTAGTTTTTCATGATTTTCATCCATGATTCAAGCATCACAGATCTGAATAATCCCTCAATTGCCGTAGCCATTCACATATTCCAACCGATTTTTGAATACCATTTTAACCTCTGCACGCAACTATCCATCTCTACAGAAACGGAATCCACCCCGGAACCCACTACTCGTTCGGGGTGAGTTCAGTGTGCTGATGACCATGTACAATGCTCATATACAAAGTCTCCCAGTCAGGGACGATAAAATCCAGAATAAACCTCCTTATCTTGTCCCTCAGGTACTTGAGCCTCTCCATGTTCTCCAAGGTTGCCATAAATAATCCGCAGCACCTCATCTCTATCTGATCAATCAGAAACGCAAGCAACATCAGATTGCCGAACACTCCCGAAAGATGCTTGTTGCCGTGCCCGAAGTTGTGCTCAAAATGATAACCCTGATTCTTAAGCGTATTGAATGTCTCATTCTCTATTCTCCACCTCGCTCGCCCCGCCCTCATTATCTTCATCACATTATTGCGGTTCAACTCTATGTCAGTAACCCAGGAAAAACGCATGGTACTGCTCTGTGGGTTCTTCTTTGTCCCGGGCCTTGTCTCATGATACTCAAGGAAATTAACCTTCAACCCCTTGTTCGACGCGTTAAGCGATACGTTGTTTACGTATCTGAACCTGTGCCGTATTCCATTCTCTCCCTCCATCTCCACTTCCTCGGTATCAGCTCTGCTGTCTGCCTGTTTGAACAAATACTTGTTGCCTTTCTCCTTCGCCCCAAGTATAAACCTCAGATCATTGCTGATCAGGTGCCTTATATGCGGAGCGTTTGCAGCTAGCGCGTCTTCAAGCACTATGAGCTTCAGATGTGGATGCTCCCTCCTTAAATCCTCTATGAACCTTTTTGCCGCGTTTCTCTCGCAGTCGTTCTTTTTTGCCCCGTCAGTTTTCAGTATCCCCTCGGGAGCTAACGGAAATACTTGCTTGTGCTCAGGGTGCACTATAGCCCCGCACAGCATTTGATGATAATACGTAACGCTGCCGTCGCGGTGATGCTTCTCACAGCAGTTCTCGCAATGCACACTCGGAGAAGAGAAAAACCCCGTGCCGTCTAATGAGAGCAGGTAGTGACCGTCTATATACTCGTATCCACAAAGCCCCTTTCCCCTTTGCAGTTCACTCAGCAGACGCTTGAAAGCTCCGCGCAGTGTTGTGGGCGAAAGCTCGTCAAGACGCTTTCTCATCCCCGAATCCGATGGAGCTTCTTCGATTCCAAACAGATTCTTCAGATTGGCACGCACTGTTTTCTCTGAGTGGACGGCTTTATCGAATTCAAGAAGGGAAGAGTGTTTGAGGGAAAACACCGCAAGTCCCGATATAAGGTAATCCGCAAGAGTGAAACTCCGGCCCGTGATGGTGTCATCTATTTCTTCAAAACAGTCACGAACAGTTTTAAGCAGACCGGGTTTGCTCAGCTTTTTGCGCAATTTGCGCGCAGTTTTTTTCTTCACAGTCCACCTCCGGTAGCAAACTATGGTTGTTGTTCCTGAAAATCAGTTTACCATATATTACGAACACAGTCTGTGTTGATTTATGGGGAAAGTGTCGGAGATTCGGGGAATTCTGCCTGAAAACGGAGTGAAAGTTTACGAAAACAAAATCCCCAACCCCTTTGTTTTAAGGAGTTTTAGGACTTAGTGGGAATTGCTGGTCCCCTACTGAGGTCGGTGTGGCGGAAGCCGGAGGGGGAGCGCAAGTCAAGCGCGGGGCGCAAGCCGTGGGACGAGATAGTGATGTTCAAGACAATAATTCTGTGCGCTCTTTACAATCTGTCTGACGAACAGGTGGAGTACCAGATACTGGACCGTCTGTCGTTCACAAGGTTTCTGGGTCTTGAGCTCAAAGACAGGGTACCCGACGCAAGGACGGTATGGCTCTACAGGGACAAGCTCGCGCAGGCGGGGGTGATAGAGGAGCTGTTTGCGGATTTCGATGGTTATCTGAACAAAAGTGGATACAAGGCAATGGGAGGCCAGATAATAGACGCTTCCATAGTGTCGGTGCCGAAGCAGAGAAACACGAGGGATGAGAACAAGAAAATAAAGAATGGGGAAGTTCCCCAAGAGTGGAAGAAAGAAAAGCGCGCGCAGAAGGATACCGACGCGAGATGGACAAAGAAACGTGGGACAAGTTATTACGGTTACAAAAACCACGTGAACATAGATGCGAAGAACAAGCTGATAAGAGATTACGGGGTGACCGACGCATCTGTGCATGACAGTCAGATGTTTGAAGAGATACTGGATGAGGATAACAGTGGTGAAGGGGTATGGGCAGACAGCGCTTACAGGTCAAAGGAGATGGAGAAGAAGCTTCAGGAGAAGGGATACAGAAGTCATATTAACCGCAAGGGATCCCGGAACAAGCCGCTTGGGAAATGGGCTGAGTATGCCAACAGGATTTATTCGGTGGTGAGGGTGAGGGTTGAGCATGTGTTCGGAGCGCAGAGCAACGACATGGGAGGAAGGCTTTTAAGAAGCATAGGGATTGAAAGGGCCAGGGCGCACATAGGACTTAAGAATCTGGCTTACAACATGCGGCGGCTGGTTTATCTTGAGGGAACGGTATAAGGGGAAATAGGATTGGAAATGGTCATGAAACACAGAGAATTGCTTCTTATGGCACGAAAAATGGGACAAAAAGCAGCTTTGCATGACGAAAACCCTTTGAGTTGAAAGGGAAAATGGAAAGTTGTTCGCAATCCTGAACCGCAAACCAATTTTTAGAAGTGCCCTATAGTTGTTGTTCCAGACAATCAGTGTACCATACTTGGGAGAGGGAACGCTGGAAAAAGCGGGAGTTTCTGCTTGAAATCGGCTTGAAAGTTTACGAAAACAAAATCCTGAACCCCTTTATTTTAAGGGGTTTTAGGACTTAGTGGGAATTGCTGGCGGAATGTCCCGTTCCAGGTACGTGCGGATGAAGTTCTCCCGCCACATTGTGCTTTCATTATCATCCGGGGCCAGGAAACTCTCGGGAAAACCGCCCCTGTTCCAGAGTTTGAAGTTTTCATCTTCATCGATTTCCCGGGTGCTCAGAGGAGCAAGTTCCATGTAAGACACGCGTCCCGCGAGAGATTCACCGGACTGCCTCAGCAGATCGATCGAAGCGGATCCGAGCAGCAGGAAATGACCTCCTTTTAACCCTCTCTGGCGGTAGCCGTCAATGATGACCCGAAGTGCGGCGAAGATTCCAGGCGCTCTCTGCACCTCATCGAAAATGATCAGCTTTTCCTCGTTAAGTTCGCAGAACTGCTGAACATCCTCGATTTTCGCAAGGTCCCTCGGGTTCTCCAGATCCAGATAGGTCGCGCTCCGTCTGCGGGCGATCTCCCGTGCCAGTGTGGTTTTCCCGACCTGCCTTGCGCCCGTGAGGACCACGGCCGGGGTTCTTTCAAGCAGCTTCTCGATCCTGGGGGTTATCGACCTCTCTATCATGTGACCAAATCTAACACAATATCTTGAATTTACCCACTTCAACCTGCTATTTTTCAGGGGTCCGTGTTGTTTGCCAAGGCAGGTCTCTGTAGAAATCCGAAACCCGTGCGAAACAATCTTCAAAATCCGGCACTTCCCCCAGCTCAAGCTCCATGGTCTGCCAGTCGGCCCCCGACCGTCTTTTTATTTCGGGGTGGTCAAGAGACATGCGGGTCGGGCTGATACGGCGCGAGTTGCATTTCTCGATAAGAGCGTCCAGAATCTGCGGGCGGCAGGAATCGTCAATCTGGTCATCAACTATCAGCAGACCGAGATCATAAACGTCCTGTCGCCGGTTGCGTCTGCGCGTAATCTGCTGAAGCATGGCGCGATATTTTTCGGCGATGAGATCTACGAGGCCGTAAGCCCGCAGTTGTTGTCCTCCGGTCAGTTCAAGCACCTGAAATTGTCCCAGCGGTTCATTAAAGGAGATGTCTAGGTTGATCACGCTGGTGATTTTACCTTCCGAAAGTGCCGTCTCTTCCCTTGTGCCCCGGCGCGCGTAGGCGATTTTTAGTTGCAGTGCGGGGAATTGTGCTTTTTCAAAATCCATTTTTGGCGGGAGGCGCTTCACCGAGTAGGTTCTGACAAGGAGGTCGGCATAGCCAAGTGCGGTGGCAGCTCTCGGTAGCGCCGAATCCAGAAGTCTTCGGATTTTGTTGTCGACATCGGCCTCTGCAGTGAGATATGTCGTCAGATCTATATCAGATGTCTGCCTCGGGCTGTCGTAGGCAAGTCCCATCAGAATGCCGCCTTTTAGAAACATCTCAACATTCAGAGGAGTTGTCATAGCGATTGAATTGAGGACAATCTCGATCGTCTGGCGTTGTCGGTAGGCTGCGGGATCGGGCTTTGCCCGTTCAACCCAGTCCGCAACTTTGATTTCAAGTACGGGGTTAGACATTAAGCGATATCATCCAGGTTTCGGAAAAAGTCGGCGCATAGGCCTCAGTCGGATCAAGCTTGCGGCTGCTCCCGCGCTGACAGAATTTCTTCCAACTCTCAATTGTACTGTGACGCAGACCCAAGCGCTCTTCAAGTATATAACCGGCCCGATTTTTTACAATGCCGTTTTCACAGGAGTCGACTGCGGAGACGATGTCCTCAAGATAGTTTTCCGCATGCTCCTCCCAGATGTCGAGAATATGAGACATGCCTCCGCACAGATCGGGTCTTTGAAGCATATCAAGAAATGTCTGCCCGATTGTGGAAAGACGGAATTCACTCCCCCTGTTTTTAAGAAACGCTCCGGCTGCCTTGCTTTCGTGAATTTCGACAGCCCGTCGTCGTACGCGCTCCGGGTGGCCCATTATTCTCAACGGTAGGGGAGTAGTCTCATCTTCGCCCAGAGCTTTTCTCATGTAATTTTGAATTCTCTGTGTTGCGGTCCTTCGGTCAGGGCGCGTGAGTGCTAGGGCATCCGGTCTTCGGTCGGTTAATCCCCACCGCTGCATGGCAGAGAGGTGGGATACGTAGCATGTCGGGTCGACCAGACAGACGATATCTTCCGCTGGAAGATCCGAAACGGCCAGCACCCTGATGACACGTTTGCCGTAGTCCCTGTCGGCGGCGACCACAGCCGTTTTTTTAAGATCTGCCACTATGCGGATGTAGTCATCTTTTGCCGGGGCAGTGCTGCGCAGATACAGCTTCCTGCCTCCGTGATCCCGATACATTTTCCGGACAATCTGGAAAAAATGGAACTGAGTAAGAACCGGCTTGCCGTTTTCTTCAAGCAGTTCAGCTAGGCGGTGGCCAGCTCGGGTTAATCTCGTTGGGTAGATTACGGGAATTCTGCTTGACATGGCTAAGTTCTCTTATTGCTTTTGGTATATGTCCTGAGGACATATACCAAAAGCAATAAGCAAAGTCAAGAGTACGAGGAAATTTCGAAGCTTGGAAACATCAGTTAGCAAAGATGAAGGAGGAACCGATATACATGGTGTGAAATTCATACGAGATCACAGAAAAAGAAACCGTCCCTCTTAACTATTTCACCGTGCTCAAAATCAATCGGCCGGGAGAATACCGGCCCGTCGAAAACAAACGTGTGGAATTCCCCGTTCTCCCCGCAGGGGTCGACCCCGCCTGGGAGGTCGTCAAGAAACGCCTCATCGAAACAACGTCCCGCAAAGGACCGATCAAGCACCTTTGAGTCGACGCATACCGTTACCGCACGAAACCCTTCGTCTATAAAGGTCCGGGCTAGCGACCGAGTCGGCTTCTTCCACAGGGGGAATAGGCAGGTTAATCCCGAGGCCGCAAGCTGCCGTTCCCTGTAACCCCTGAGGTCTTCAAGGAATATGTCGCCGAAGGCAATCCGGCGAATGCCCTTGTCGCGGATACTGGAGAACGCCTTTCCCATTTCCCGTTCGTAGACAGCATTTGACGATTCCGGCGGCACCACGACTTCCACAAGCGGCAGACCCAGAGACTCCGCCTGCCTGCGGAGCAGTGCGCGACGCACTCCATGCATGCTCACCCGGTCGTAGGCGTCAGTCACAGTTGTCACAAGTTCCACCACGCGGTACTCCCCGCGTCTTCGGATCTCCTGAAGCGCCATCGTGCTGTCCTTGCCGCAACTGAAGCAGATGGCAATTGGTTCGCTCAATGAGATACTCCTTTCAGTGTGTTACGGGGGACCGTCCGCGTGGAGGGATCAGGCAGCACCTCGTTCCTTCTCAATCCGGTCGTAGGCATCGTTTATGACCGCGAGCTTCTCGTTTGCCGCATCAACAAACTCTTGGGGAACGCCCTGGGCGATCAGGGCGTCAGGATGGTGCGCGCGGACAAGTTCGCGGTACCTGCTTTTAAGTTCGTCGTCCGGGATGTCTCTTGTGACTCCCAGGACTTCGTACGGATCCGGCTTGTCGACGCCATGTGCGGAGCGAATCCGCCTGAATGCCGCTTCGCTCAGCCCGAATATATCGGCCACGCTTTCGAGATACTCGTTTTCCTTGGGGTGGTAAACATTGTCGGCTCTGGCAATGAGAAACAGGCAGTTTAAAAGCTCCTCAAGAACCGCGGGGTTGTCCCTGAACATCCCGGCAAGCTGCTGCGCGTAGGGCTCAAAGCCTTCTGAGTCTTTCTTGGCGATATTGAAGACGCGGGCGACCTCAGCTTCTTTTACCTCGTCCCTCAGGATCGGATGAAACACCTTTCGGAAAGCCTGTAACTCCTCTTCCCTCACCACCCCGTCAGCTTTAGCCATCTTGGCCGCCAGCACTATAACTCCGGCCGTGAAGGCAACCTGCTTTCTCGACTGCGTGTCGGTCGGCCGCTCCCCGGTATCCACAAACGCGTGGCCCGCCATGGCGCCGAGCAGAGCCCCTATAGGACCGCCGAGCGCGAACCCTGCCGCGCCGCCGATTATTTTTCCCCATACGCTCATATGATTTTCTCCTCTAAAAAATGTACCAGAAAAACTCCTTTTCGAAATCTCCTCCAAAACTCCCGGACGCGAAAAAGTACACTAGGGAACTGCCTGCACTCTTGCCCCAACCCTGCCTTCTGCCGTGAAGACTAAACGCAGGTGTTCGGGCCCTAAGTCAAGGCGGCTCAGGCGCACCCGGTTCACTTTTCCTGTAACCGAGAGGTTCTCCGATGAAAGAGCCAAGATCGCGTCCTCCGCGCCATCTCGCAGTTCCTCAAGCTTAGGCCCGAGATCAATTGGAAGGCGTTTTGAGACGGCTTCGAGAAGCAGAGGTTCCGCTGCCTTTCCGACCATCGAGAAAAGCACGTTTTGCGAATCGATATCGAGTGCTGCGTTTTCTAGCGTTATGGTCTGCGTCTCGGCGTCTAGTTTCGGTTCGGCAACCACGTACAGGGTTCCCTTCGCTTCCGTGCCTGAGAGGATTCTGGCCTCCGCGGCCACCTCGGTTTCAAGCAGAAGCTTTTCTCCATACGGGTGCAACCTTACTGCCTTTATGGCTATGGAGATGTTTTTGCCCATAGACTTACCGACTGCCTCCTCGGCGAGTGTTCTCCCAAGCGTTTCGTAGTCGATTATGGTGGGCATAACGATTTCGAAGCCCCCCGGCTTCGGCTTTTCCAGGAGCAGGGTTCTCGGGAAGGGGCATTCTGGCTGCGTCTGCTCCGTCAGGATGCGCGTTTTTACTTCAACCCCAATCGTGGCGCGGATGTCTTTGCGGGCGATGCGGATCTGTGCAGCGCGCGCGACTACGGGCTTTGTTTCAAGCCAGAGATCCGAGTCTTCTCCAAGCGGTGTTGAACCGCAAAGCCTCTTCCAGCCTTTTCTTGCCGCCTGCTCAAAAAAATCGCTTCTGGCCACGCTTTGGTTAAGCTGTGCGCGAAGCGCATCGGCCGTGATTCGGACTCCGGGAAGTATATCTCCTCTTACGTCAAGGTTTCCAATGCGTTTTATCGGTATATCGGCCTTTTGTATATCTGCTTTTACCTCGGAGAGGTTCGGGGATACGCGCCAGTTGGTTTCGAGGACCGGACTTGCGGTGAGGGAGACATTTGCAAGTACGTCGCCGCTTGCGCTGAAGTCGACTTTCCTTACCAGCTGAATGGCCCCCGTCGCGCGGACCTCTCCGCCAAGCTCGGTCGCTATGTCCAGCGCTCCGCTCCGGCCCGATATCTTAAGACGGGAACGGCTTAGATTCCATCTGAGTTCGCTTCGGGCGAAGGGTCTTCCGAGGCTGTTTTTCCTTGAACCCGACTCCTGCTTCGGCGTCTTGCGCTCAAGCGCTTCCCCTATGGCAGCTATGGGAACGGAGACCGGGATAGTTGCTCTTGAAAGATGCTCCGCAAGCGGCTCAAGCGCCGGGGTCTTGTGAGCGGGTCTTTCGGCGTCATGCCTCGACATGTTCTCAGACAGATAAGCCCCGGCTACGAGAATCACCCCTAGCACGAAAATAACCAGTATTAGCCTTCTCATCTAAGGATACTATGGTAAGGGAATTTTCGTGAATTTAAAGATTTCGGTCTCTACGGGAGATTTCATCTGCTGCGGGGCGGTCGCGGCGGAAGTGTTGGGGCTGGTTTACGAGATACTTATCCGTATCCCGGAAAATCGGAAAGTTCGGAGTCCCTCGGAAGAGCGATAGGGTGTCTCGGGTATCCGCCCTTTGTAAGTCCGAGCGCCTTCGGGTTAGAAAGCCAAGCGGCTTACGAGTTTGTCGTGATGTTTGTCGTCCCCAGTACTGGTGCTCGGTGGCACAAACTTCCTATTGGACATTTGTCACGGCGTTTAATAGACGCGCTGGTCTGACTTCTCAAAAAACACGTGAATCAATCAAATTTGTTTTTTTCGCTTGATTCAATTAAATTTGAAAGTACCAAGCTTTGTAAAAGGTACTGGGGGGGGGTGAGAGTATATGTTACTCTCATCAAAAGTCGGGGGTATGAAATGACCACAGAAAATTCAGAGTCTGAGATTAAAGAAAACTGGCCTGAGAAATCAGGAAAATACCGGATGTCCGATTTTGTGTGCAGTCCGGATTTCATTTGCCGCATTGCCGGGCTGCTTGTACTGGTATTCTCCATGCTCTTGTTGCCGGGCGGTTGTGGAGGAGGCGGGCAAGAGCCGGACAGTATTTCGCCATCCATGCCCGTGTTCACAAAACCGAATCTTATCGAACTTGAATTCCGCGAAAGTCCTCCTCTCAGCCATCCGAACGCATCGGATGGAAAAGATTACAGAAACGCTGAATTCACTGCCCATTACGGATTGAAAAACATCTCTGCAGATGAAGCCTATAGTCGCGGGTATTTTGGTGAAGGGGTAACCATCGCCGTGGCGGATGCCGGCATGGATATTACTCACCCGGATCTGGCCGGCAAAATCGAAGCGCCGTGGCATATTCTCAACCAGAATGCAATGGTAAGCGAAGCTGATGGAGAGGACATACACGGCACTTACGTAGCAATGCTCGCAGCTGGGGCAAGGGACAATACAGACGGAATTTTTCAGGTGACGCCTACTGAAGGCGCACCCATTCCTACCAAGAACATCCATGGTGTCGCGCCAGGGGCTTCGATAATGCCGATAGTAATTTCAGATGAAGGTGGAGTGAAGAGCGCTCAAATCGTAAGATACGCGATTGAAAATGGGGCGCAGGTGATTAATTTGAGTACAGGGCTGGGCGTCTTCTATTACGGAAGATATCCTGAAAGGGACGACGGTATATGGCTTACCGAGCCTTTACCCTTATTCCGACCGCTTCTGAGCCTGGATATTCTCCCTGATAGAAGCCCTCTGACAGCAGAGTTTACTCAGGTCGCGAATATACTTGAAAATCAGGATATCGTCCTTGTATGGGCAGCAGGTAACGAAAGCTGGAATTCTCTTAATGGTGGTACAGTTAATATGTGCGGGACAGACTTTAATGAGGATGGATGTCAGCGGGGAGAAATAGAGATATCTCAGCAAGAATTCATGGAGAACTTCTTGTGGATTTACGACGAGCACAACCCCGATAACACAATTTCATTCAAAGACATGTGGGGAACGGACTGCGGAGAAGACAACTGCGCGGAGTACAACTCCAGCGGAGAATGGAGGGAGGCCCCGTTGTTTGAACCCGAACTGCTTGGAAAATGGGTCGTGGCTGCCTCATCAGATAAAAACGGCAGAATCTCCTCGTTTTCCAACGGATGCGGCGCGGCCAGAAACTGGTGTCTGGTAGCACCTGGAGAAGGCCTCACGGTTAACCCCGGTGATTCGCGAGGGTTAGAGGGCACATCTTTTGCGGCTCCCATGGTGAGCGGGGCACTCGCAGTACTCAAAAGCCGGTTTCCCGATATGTCTATGGAGGTCATACAGGCCATTCTGCTTGTTTCCGCGGAGCCGGTCGGAGACCGAGAGAAAAACAGCGAAGAACCGGATCCTGTTTATGGCTGGGGACTCCTGAACCTTGGGAACGCCATTATCAAGCAGGATACGGTACGTCTTCCTTACTCTGTTGTGCCTGGAATGGTTGGGAGGACGCGGGCAGTTTCCCCGGGACATTACCCCCACCGTCCCCTTATGCTTCCCGCCTCTGTTCAGAGGTATGCAGTCAGTCATCGGTACCGCAGCTTGCGCAAAGGGCAATGCGTATCGCCATATGAGGTTATTAGGCGATACCGGAATCAAAACCGATATTCCTTAGGCTTCTGAGTGCGCCATCGGGGGTTTTGTGAACTTCCGCCTTCTGCTCTGCGGGACCCTTCCCCGAGTCACGATCAAGCGGCACGAAATCGATGTGCCCAATCCCCTCAAGACGCGCCGGGCTTGCGTAGCTGAACACTCCGTCAGGCAGCTGGGAGATGCCGCTGCGATATTCGGCCGGATGCAATTCGCGTACCCGGTTTCCAGACGGATTTCCTCTCTGGTCTCTTTTACGATTACGGGGTCGGCTTCGCTTAAAAACGGCTTCGCGACTATCCACAGCAGGAAGAGCGCGCAAAAGAATAAGAGCCGCTTTCTCCTTCTTGCTTTCATGTCCTTGCCCGCGTATGCCCGAGGTTCCTTTCAGGTCGCATGTTTTTATCTCTTGCCCGCTTTATTCACCACGTGAAGAACGAGAACCACTCCGCTAGAAAAAACTCTGTCGCTATTTTCGCCGCGTTTCAAAAATTCGAAATACCCTGTTCAATGACGGTTCTAAATTTTTACTTGACAATTTTTTAAGGACTTGTTAATCTGACTGACGAGTCAGTCAGTGGGTGAGGAGTATGGTTCAAGCTGCAAGCGTTCCCGAAAGAAGCACGTCAAGAGAAAAAACATCCAGAAGATTCAGGCGCCGAGACGAGATACTGAGAACCGCGACCGACCTTTTTTCTGAAAAAGGCTATCACGAACTCACCATGGAAGAGATAGCCGAGGAGATGGGCGTATCGAAGGGAACCATCTACAACTATTTCTCCTCAAAGGAGAATCTATACCTCGAAATCCTCAAGGAAAGCTTCGAGGCCATTGAGGCGCTTTTGCAGAAGGAGATAGAAAACTCGGACCCCGCTTCCCTGAAGCTCCGCAAACTGCTTACGACCATATTCACTTTTTACAGACAGAACCTGAAGGTTCTTCGCATACTGAGCCGTGACGAGACCCATCTTCTTAAGGAGCACTTCGAGCTTACCGAGAAGTGGAGAACGCGGCGGGTGAGGCTCTACGAAAAAATAATAGAAAAAGGCATAGACGAAGGAAGCTTCGTGAGACAGAACCCGAGGCTTCGCGCCCTCATGCTCTACGGGGCCGTGGGCGCGGTGATGGTTCACCACGATTTCTCGATGGACGCGGGAGAGGTGGCCGACGCGGTCTTCTCGCAGCTTGCTTCCGGACTGCTTGTAAACGAGGACTCTTAGCTTTTTGAAAAAATTTTAAGGAGGACAGGAGTTATGTCATCATATGGATACAGTTCGCGAACCTCTCACTTCGTTCCGCCCAAGCAATGGGCGAGCATGAGGGTAGCGAGGGAACTTGAAAGGAAAACGGGAAAAAAAATCATTCACTTTGAAAAAGGTGATTATCAGGGACCCGATTTCGATACGCCGGAGCATGTTCTTGACGCTACGGAGAAGGCGCTTAGAGACGGTTACGTAAGGTATGATCCGGGGCCGGGACTTCCCGAGCTCAGGGAAGCCATAGCGGAGAAGATGCTTGAGCGGGGAAGACCCACCGAGCCTGATGAAGTCATAGTGACGGCGGGAGCGAAACACTCCCTTACGATGAACCTTCTTACCTTTCTTGAGGACGGGGACGAGGTTATATTCCCGAACCCGGGGTATCCCCCCGACGAGGTATGGGCCAAGTACGCAAACGCGGTGATAAAGCACACCCCGCTTACGAAACCAGACTGGCAGTTCGACGTTGAGCGCCTTGAGGAACTCATCACCCCGAAAACAAAGCTCGTGATCATAAACACCCCCCAGAGGCCAAACGGCCACCTGGTGGAGAATCCCCAGGAAATAGCCGACATGCTAGAGCGCCACCCCCAGGTGATGATAATATCGGACGAGATATTCTCCCAGGTAACCTTCGGAAAGCCGCATCTTTCGATCTCGTCGATAGAGAGCATACGGGACAGGGTGATCTGCATAGACACGTTCTCAAAGACATGGGCTATGACGGGATGGAGAATAGGCTGGACCGTGGCCCCGAAGCCGGTTACCGATAAACTTTCGATATTCCTTCAGGATTCGATTACGAACGTGGCAGCGTTCATACAGAAAGCGGCGCACGCCGCGCTCACGGGACCGCAGGACTGGGTCGAGAACAAGCTGGTTCTGCTCGAGCAGAAAAGGGACCGCATGGTCGCCGGGTTAAACGGCGTTCCGGGCATAGCCTGCGATACTCCCGACGGAGCGTTCTACGCCTTTGCGGACATCTCGGGAACCGGACTTACTTCCCAGGAGTTCACCGACAGGCTGGTTGAGCGCGCGGCGGTCGCCGTGGTGGCCGGCACGGCCTTCGGAAGCCAGGGAGAAGGGTATGTTCGCGTTACCTATGCGTGCTCTGACGATGACATAGACGAGGGCATGAAGAGAATGAGAGAAGCGGATCTCTCCTGAAACTCCCGTTCTCTGATTTTAGATTTTTCGGACCCGTAAACAGGAGGCATTTGCGGTAGCATGGCTTTCAGAGATTCATTGGCCCTGCCGATAGCGGCTGGTTCTCTTCTTTCCGGTCATTCTGTTGAATGGGAACGTCTTGAATTCAAGTCGGGGTGGAATCCCGAAGCCGCCCTGCATACGATCTGTGCGTTTGCGAACGATTTTCATAACCTCGGCGGCGGGTACATACTTATAGGAGTGGAAGAGGAGGACGGTCGCCCGAAGCTTCCTCCCAAAGGTATCAGCGAAAGCCGCATTGACTCCATACAGAAAGAAATACTTGAGATGGGACATTCGGCGATCCGCCCTATGTATCACCCTGTTACCGCGCCACAGAGGATAGAAGGAAAAACAGTACTTGTCATCTGGGTTCCGGGAGGCGAAACGAGGCCTTACAGAGCGAGGGTCTCTCTTTCCGGCAAATCCTCCGAATGGGCTTGGTACATAAGGAAGCAGTCAAGCACCGTGCGCGCTGGGGATGCCGATGAGCGGGAACTTCTTACCCTCGCTGCCACGGTGCCCTTTGACGATCGCTATAATCAGGCTGCTTCTGTCGGTGATTTATCGTTAAAGCTGGTTGAAGAATTTCTTACGGAAGCGGGAAGTGATCTTGCGGGGTCTGCTGGCAGAGCTTCTATGGAGGTTCTCGGACGGCGGATGAATATTGTGGGCGGTCCGCGAGAATCCGCTTTCCCGAAGAATGTCGGGCTTATGTTCTTTAACGATCATCCCGAATCCTTTTTCCCCACGACACAGATTGATGTGGTCTGGTTCCCCGAAGGTCCCGGAGGCGACCGTTTTGAAGAGAAGATATTTAAAGGCCCCCTTTCTGAGATGATCCGAAGCGCCTTGGGATACATTCAGCGTGGCTACCTGAAGGAAACCGTCGTCAAGCACCCGAGGCGTGCCGAGGCCGACCGCTTCTGGAACTACCCGTATGCGGCAATTGAGGAGGCGGTTGTAAATGCCGTCTATCACAGGTCCTATGAGATCAGGGAACCCGTGGAAGTGCGGATAACACTTGGGGAACTGAGCGTTTTGAGCCGTCCCGGGCCCGACAGGTCAGTCAGAATGGAAGACCTCAAAGCGGGCAGGGCCGTCAGTTACCGCTACAGGAATCGCAGGATCGGAGAGTTCTTAAAAGAACTTGATCTTGCAGAAGGCCGTTCTACAGGTATACCCAAGATTCTTAAGGCCATGAGTGAAAATGGTTCCCCCGACCCTGTTTTCGAAACAGATGAAGACCGCAGTTATTTTCTTGTCCGTTTTCCCGTCCATCCTTACACCATCGGGGCGAACGAGAGTGAGGTACAGGGAGGGGTCCAAGAAGGGGTCCAAGAAGGGGTCCAAGATGCTCCCCGTATTGACCTCAACGACATGGATCGACGTATACTAAACGCATGCGGAGATAGCCCGCGGGGTGCGTCTCAAATCCTCGAAATTCTTGGCTATCGCTCCCGCTCCAGGAATTTCAGAAAATCTCTGAATCGTCTTCTTGATTCACAGATACTGGAAAGGACTCTCAAAAACGCGCCACGGAGCAGAAACCAGAAATACCGGCTGACCAGGCTTGGCGAGAAGCTTCTGGGTGCGGATTCAGAGCCGCAGCAGTGATATGAACCACGCGCCGGATGTCGTGATTAACTCCCGGCTGACCGGCACGCCGCTTTTTTTTGTCCATCTGATTTGCGGAGGCTTGCTCATTTCCTCAATTTGTTTATCTTTGATTCAGTGTCTTGTCGCGGGGATGGAGGTGGGAGGCGATCTTGCGGGGTGAGAAGATGAACATCAGAAGAAAAAGTCTTTTTCCGGCCGGGATTCTGCTTTTTCTGCTTCTTTTTGTGGCGTGCGCCAAAGTTCCGATTACCAACAGGACGCAGTTTATACTGCTCCCCCGGGCCTTCGAGATGCATCTTGGCGCAAGCGCGTACGTTAACCTGCTTGAGACCGAGAAGATCTCGCGCGACGCACACTACAACGAAGTGGTGAGGAAGGTCGGGCGGCGCATAGCCGCGGTTTCCCACACCCCCAACCTCAGGTGGCGGTACACAGTTTTTGACAGCGAGCAGGTAAACGCCTTCGCGCTTCCCGGGGGGAAAATCGGCGTCTACACCGGGTTGATGCCCGTTGCAAAAACCGAGGCGGGACTCGCTACCGTGATGGCCCACGAGGTCGCGCACGCGACGGCGCGTCACGGAGGGGAGAGACTTACTCTCGGAATTCTGCTCGAAATGGGTTCTGCGGCCCTCGCGTCGGCCATGAGGAAAAAGGACGAAGAAACCACGGCAAGGGTTCTTGCCGCCTACGGAGTGGGAAGCGCCCTTGCCGTAGCATTGCCGTTTTCAAGAAAGCAGGAAGCAGAAGCCGACAGGATAGGTCTCATATACATGGCAAAGGCGGGCTATGATCCCCGCGAGGCCATTCCCTTCTGGGAGAGAATGGGAGACGCGGGACGAGGCTCTCCGCCCGAGTTTCTCTCCACCCACCCCGGGCACAGGACCAGGATAAAAAACCTCCGCAAGTTGATGCCCGAGGCGCTTGAATACTACGAGGCGAGCCAGAAGGTTCCCGACAGGCGCATCGTAGTCGCCGGGGAAACCGGACGCTAGCGGAGCAGAGTGGTTTTCCCCGAAGCTTTCCCAGCTTTTTTCAGTAACATTTTTTGTTTATCTTTTTTTAATTGCTTCTTAACACCCTCTTAACCTTTCCGGGTTTTAATTAATCCAACCTGCTTGGTTTGTTTTCCACTATCTCAAGGAGGATTCTCGTAATGAGGAATTTGAGTGCTGCATCGTGTTTTGCCCTTTTTGCGATCGTTTGCGTATTTGCCTTCGGCACTGTCGCAGGTGCCCAGACGGTCAAAGTCGACCCGGCCATACCTTCCTATACGAAGGTGACAGGTGTTTCGGGAAACATAGACAGCGTGGGTTCCGACACAATGAACAATCTTATGACGTTCTGGTGCGAGGGATTCGCCAAGTTCTATCCCAGCGTCAGATGCCAGATAGAGGGCAAGGGTTCAAGTACTGCTCCTCCGGCTCTCATAGCGGGGACTTCCCAGTTCGGACCCATGTCGAGAAGAATGAAATCAAAAGAAATTGACGCCTTTGAGAAGGAAACCGGCTACAAACCGACTGCGGTTCCGACATCAATCGACGCTCTCGCGGTTTACGTCAACAAGGATAACCCGATCGGGTGTCTTTCGATAAAGCAGGTAGACGCCATTTTCTCAAAGAACAGAAAGTGCGGCGGCGGAAGCGACATCAGCACATGGGGAGCCGCGGGTCTCTCAGGCGACTGGGTCGGCAAGCCGATGAGCGTCTACGGAAGAAACTCCGCGTCGGGAACCTACGGTTACTTCAAGAAGAAGGCGCTTTGCAAGGGCGACTACAAGGACACTGTCAAGGAACAGCCGGGGTCCTCCGCCGTCGTGCAGGGAATCACCGAGGACCTTCAGGGTGTCGGCTACAGCGGCATCGGGTACAAAACTTCCGGAGTGAAGGCAATCGAGATTGCCAAGACCGCCGAGAAGGGCTGTTTCGGACCCAGTCTCGAGAATATCGTCAGCAAGAAGTATCCGCTCGGAAGGTACCTTTATCTTTACGTGAATAAAAAGCCGAACGAAGCACTTGATCCGCTCCGCCTTGAGTTCCTGAAGTACGTTCTGAGCCAGGAGGGACAGGAAATAGTGATAAAAGACGGCTATCTTCCCTTGACCGCCGGGAAAGTCTCCGAGTTAAGAGACCTTATAGGTAAGAACTAGGTGTATTATTTGCGGCTTCTTCCGCGGACGGATCCGGAAGTGTTTGGCCGTTTATCCCTGGCAGGTCGGACTTTAAGCCGTCTTTTTCGCACCTGATGTCCCGGGTGCAAGGTAATTTCATTGTCAAGCGATAGAACTGACGAGCTTGGAATCGAAGAAAATTCCAAGCAAAAGCAGATACGGAGAAGAAAGCTCTACGACAGGCTGGCAAGGCACGTGGTGTTTGTCGGCGGCGCGGGAATCATTTTCTGTATCATAGCGATACTTTTTTTTATAGGGATCGAAACCGTACCTCTTTGGAAAAGTCCCGGGAAAAAGCTTGAGACTGTCTCGGAGATAAAAAATCGTTTTGTTTCCGGGACGGCTACCGGGCAAGTGCGTATTTTCGACATAGGAGTGGATGAGTACAGGGAGCAGTTTTTCACGGTGGACTCCCTGGGGTCGGTACGCTTCTTCTCTCTTGAAGAAGAACCCAAGCCTCTTAAGACCCACACCATTTCTCACAAGACAGACGGCTATACCTCTTTTTATAATGCCATAAGCAATACTTCCTACGCGCTTGCCGACCGGGAAGGTTACGTAAAGCCTTTCGATGTGAGCTTCAGGGTCGAGTTCCGCGAAGGGACAGAAAGAACCGTAGTATCAAAAGTGACGGAGGGAGAAGCCCTTCGTGTAACGCAAGAACCGATAGAAATCTTTGCCTATCAGATCTCGCCCGAGACGGGATCCCCGGTGGTCGCGGCCTACACGGCTTCTGGGCGCCTCATAACCTATGTCGAGACCGAGAGTGAAGGGGGCTTTTTGGGCGAGAGCGAAACCGAGGTTTTCACGACCGATCTTACCGGGCAGCTTGAAGGATCCCGGGTTACCGGGGTGAAGGTCGATTACTCAACGGAGAACCTCTATGTTTCCGCGGCAAACGGAAAGCTTTATCACTGGTCCCTCCGTTCTCCATCTTCTCCTGAGTTAAAGTCGGTGCAGGATGCCACCGGGGACCCCGGTGTGGCGATTACCGAGATAGGGTTCCTTCTCGGACAGCGCTCGCTTATAGTCGGTGACGCCGCGGGGAACGTAAGCGTGTGGTTTGAGACCACAGGCGGCGGAGAAGAAAGCAAGCTCACTAAAGTGCATGTTTTCCCCCCGCTTCCGGGGCCGGTTGATAAGTTCTCCGCATCCCAGAGGGGAAGGGGATTTCTTGCTTCCGACACCTCGGGGAACATATTCCTTTACCAGGCCACTTCTGCCACGAAACAGCTCGATTTTCCGGGCCGGGGAAAGCCTTACGCGGGGCTTAGCTTTTCTTCCAAGGCGGACGGGGTGGTGGCCGTGGACTCGGAGATGATGCTTTCAAGTTACTATCTTGACAATCCGCACCCCGAGACGAATTTCCGTACTCTTTTCGGAAAAACATGGTACGAGGGCTACGACAGACCCCGGTATGTGTGGCAGTCAACCGGGGGGACGGACGAGTTTGAACCCAAGTTTAGCCTGACGCCGCTTGCCTACGGAACCTTAAAGGGCGCCATATACACGATGATACTTTCGATTCCACTTGCAATCCTGGCGGCAATATGCGTTTCGCAGTTTCTTCATCCCTCCATAAGAAACGTGGTAAAGCCCGTGATAGAGGTAATGGCGGCGCTTCCAAGCGTTGTGCTCGGATTTCTGGCGGGTCTCTGGCTTGCGCCGCTGCTTGAGAAGATTTTCGTCGCTACCCTGGTGATGCCGTTTATTGTGACCGCGTTTACACTGCTTGCGCTTTTCCTGTGGCACCGCCTTCCGTTCTCGCTTTCCGGAAGATTCCGGGTGGGAACCGAGCTTTTCACCCTCGTGGGAGTGATAGGGATTGCCGCTGCGCTTTCCCTGTGGCTTAACGGTCCGCTTGAGAGCCTTGTTTTCGCCGGGGACTTCAGGGACTGGTTTTTCAGGATGTTCGATCTTCGCTACGATCAAAGAAACATGCTGGTCGTAGGATTCGCGATGGGCTTTACGGTGATTCCCATCATATTCACAATCTCTGAAGATGCGCTATCAAGCGTCCCGAGGACTCTTTCTGCGGGATCTCTGGCCCTCGGGGCCAACAGGTGGCAGACGGCCACCAGAATAGTTCTGCCCTCGGCGAGCGCCGGCATATTCTCGGCCATCATGATAGGTTTCGGAAGGGCCGTGGGGGAGACTATGATCGTGCTCATGGCCACGGGCAACACCCCGGTCATGGACTGGAGCTTTTTTAACGGATTCCGGGCTCTTTCGGCCAACATCGCGGTCGAACTTCCCGAAGCCCCGCACGGGGGAACCCTCTACAGAGTCCTTTTCCTGACGGCGATTCTGCTGTTTGCGTTCACCTTTTTGCTTAACACTCTGGCGGAGATTCTGAGCCAGAGACTGAGGAGGAAATACGCGCGGTCCGATGTCTAAACTCTGGAAAGCAGGCGACGCCTACATTTGGATATCGGGCCTTGCGCTCATGATCACGCTCGTGATGATAGGGGGACTCCTGTTTCTCATAGCCACAAAGGGTCTGGGCTCTATGTGGCCGGCGGATATCGGGTGCTACACGCTTGGAGACGGCTCCGTCTACCTGGGGCAGTTTCGCGCCAGAGAGTCCGTGCGGGACAGTGACGGAGTAAGGGGTTCTGGATCCCGAGTTAAGCTCAAGATAGGAAACAGGGATCTCTACGGTCTTGACTTCAAATGGATAGACGAGGCGGACATAGCTTCAATTGACTATCCCCTGGAAGCCGTGATTCTTGAACGGCACGAGTGGGGTAATTACCACGGCTACTTAAAGGAGATAAGAAAGAACGGGATTGTGATCCCGGGCGGAGACCCTGAGGCTTTCTCCGTGCTTCGAGATCTCATAAGCGACTCAAACAATATACACGCCAAGATACTTAAGATAGAAAAGGGCGAGATAGGGGATATAAACCGCGGGATTGAGAAGCGGCGTCTTAAACTCCGCGGCCTCGCGATGCGCGGCGAGGACGATCCCGTTAAGGAGGCCGGGCATCGCCTGAAAATAAAAGAGTACGAAGAGCGCTACAAGGCAAGCGAGGCGAAGCTCGAAGCGCTCTACGCGGAGCTTAACAGAAACGAGGCGGTGATGACATCCGCCGGGGGGGACGAGAAGACGGTCCCGCTTGGGAAGATCGTTCTTGCCTTTCGTCCAAACGACATGGGATTTGGGGAAAAAGCCGGTTTCTACGTCAAGAGATTCTGGGGATTTGTCTCCGATGACCCGAGAGAGGCGAACACCGAGGGCGGAATCTTCCCCGCGATATTCGGCACGGTTCTCATGGTGTTTATCATGAGCATAGTAGTCATGCCTTTCGGAGTCATAGCGGCGCTTTATCTCCGGGAGTACGCCAGGCAGGGAGTGATGGTAAGAATTGTTCGGATATGCGTTAACAACTTGGCCGGGGTTCCCTCTATAGTGTTCGGAGTGTTCGGAGTGGGATTTTTTCTCTACGGCGTAGGGGGCATAATCGACTCCGTGTTTTTCAGGGAGTCTTTCCCAAGCCCGACTTTCGGCACGGGAGGAATACTTTGGGCATCGCTTACCCTCGCTCTCCTCACAGTTCCGGTGGTAATAGTCGCGACCGAAGAGGGACTCGCTTCAGTTCCAAGAAACATAAGGGATGGATCTCTGGCCCTCGGGGCAACGAAATTCGAGACTACTTGGAAGGTGGTTATCCCGAGCGCGCTTCCGGCCATACTTACGGGCCTTATTCTGGCTGTCGCCCGGGCCACCGGAGAGGTGGCGCCGCTCATGATAACGGGGGTCGTGAAACTTGCGCCTGATCTTCCCATAGACGGGCACTTCCCCTTCCTTCACCTCGAGAGAAAGTTCATGCATCTCGGGTTCCACATATACGATCTCGGCTTTCAGTCTCCAAATGCCGAGGCAGCAAAACCCATGGTGTTCATGACCGCGTTTCTGCTCATACTGATAGTTGTTGTGCTTAACATAACGGCGATAATAATAAGAAACAGGTTAAGGAAAAAATACGCGGCTTCCGCGGTGTAGTTTGATAGGGTATAAGTAGTGGAGGAAGATTTAATGCTGTCTGGAAAACCTATGGAAAAACAGGAGTTCAGAACCCCGGAGACAAACGGCGTTTCCCCGGTTCCGGGGGCCAAGAAACCGAAGAAGGCAAAGCCCATTCCCGATCCCCTGATCGAAGTCGAAAGCCTGAGCCTTTTTTACGGCGCGAAGCAGTCTCTTCGGGACATCAACATGAATATCCCGAGAAAACAGGTCACGGCGTTTATAGGCCCTTCGGGCTGTGGTAAATCCACGCTGCTTCGCTGCTTTAACCGCTTAAACGATCTCATTGATGACTGCAGGACCGAAGGGGACATATCGATTAACGGCAAAAGCATATTCGATTCCGATGTCGACATCACAGATCTTAGAAAAAGGGTCGGCATGGTATTTCAGAAATCAAACCCGTTCCCCAAGTCGATCTACGAGAACGTCGCCTACGGGGCCAGGATAGCGGGGATCAAGAAGAAATCTGTTCTTGACGATATCGTGGAGAAGAACCTCAAACGCGCCGCTCTCTGGGACGAGGTAAACGACAGGCTTAATGACAGCGCCATGGGTCTTTCGGGAGGTCAGCAGCAAAGACTCTGCATCGCGAGGGCAGTAGCGGTTGAACCGGATGTGCTTTTGATGGATGAGCCCTGCTCCGCCCTTGATCCTATAGCTACGGCCAAGATAGAGGATCTTGTCACGGAACTTAAAAGCAAGTTCACCATAGTGATCGTGACCCACAATATGCAGCAGGCATCCCGGGTCTCGGATTACACTGCCTTTATGTACATAGGAGACATAGTGGAGTTTGACACCACCGAGAAGATATTCCTTAACCCTGCCAAAAAACACACTGAAGACTACGTCTCGGGCAAATTCGGTTAGGCGTAACCGAGAAGGAGCAGTCACGGATGATAAAGTACCAAGGGGAACTCGTGCTTCTTAACAAGAAGTTGCTTGAGATGGCATCTCTTGTCGAAACCATGATTGCCAAGAGCATAAAGGCCCTCCGCGAAGGCAACATGATTCTTGCTCAGGAGGTTATCAGCACGGACGACCAGGTAAACTCAATGGAGATCGAGATAGACAACCTCTGCATCAAGATACTGGCTCTTTACCAGCCGGAGGCCACAGATCTGCGGACCGTCACTATGATAATGAAGGTCAACAACGATCTTGAGAGGATAGGGGATCATGCCTCGAGCATCTCGAGAATGGCTCTTTTCACGGCGGATTACCCCCCTATAAAGCCGCTTATAGACATTCCCAAGATGGCTGACAAGGCGATGGAAATGCTCCGCGAGGCACTGGACGCGTTTATAAGAAGTGATGAGCGACTCGCCGTTGAGGTCTGCCGCAAAGACGACGAAGTCGATAACTACGAACCCCAGATAGTAAGGGAGCTTATAACCTTTGTGATATCGGACCCCAAAACGCTTGACCGGGCGCTTCGCTACATTTACGTCGCGAGGCATCTTGAGAGGGTGGCGGATCTTGCGACCAACATAGCCGAAAACGCCTACTACATAGCCACCGGAGAGATGCTTAAGCATCAGCACACTTCAGAGATGAACTGATCTCTTGGCTTTTTAGACCACATCCTACATATATGCAAGAGCGGGTTGACAGACAACAATTTAGAGTTAGATTTGAGGTGTAGTTGCGTGAGAATAAAACTGAGCGCAATCGGCTAATTCAACACATGTCTATTCAGAACTGGATTCTTGACGAAGAAATGCTTGCTGCTGCAAAAACAACATGAAACTAAGCGGGTCAAGTTGTGTGGTTGTGGCGGATCAGCACAATCCGTCAATTCTTAATCCCGATTGGTTGGTTAAAACGAAAATCATCCATCCTGAATGGAAATTGGCGGATCCCTCTATAACTACGCCTCTTTTCGCAAGAAGCTCCTATATTAATAATGTGCAGTTGATTCTGGAACCTGACAAGCTTACTGTCGACAGCACAACTATGGATGATCACGATTTATCTGGTGAGTTGCCGCGAATTGTCAGGAAATATGTAGATTCATTGCCACATATACCCTATAAGCAAATTGGAAACAATTTCAGGTTTTCAATTGGCATGCAAGATATTTTATCTAAACTGAAAAACAAGTTGATTCAAAAAGGCAACTGGAATGCAGACAACATATCGAAGATAAAAACCACACTTCAGTACTTTTGCGACGACTACAGTATAAACTTGACTATAGAGTCATCCGACTTTAAAGGAAAAAATGGAACCGATGAGAACGAGGCTACTTTAGTTCTAGGCTTTAATTATCATAGAGAATTGGGCAACTTGGATTCTCTTATAAGTGCGATTGACAAATGGCGTGATGATTATGAAGATGCGGTACGGAGGTCAGACGAGATAATGGAGGAAATAGGCTGACATGAGCCAAGAGGTTAATTATATAAGCGAGACAGAGTTGGCAAGTGTGCCTGAAATAGATCCTTATTCCTCTAAACTGAACAGGACGCGAGAAGATCATAACCAAATCCGCCATTTACATTCGGTAGGACAGGGGTTAGGACTGTGGGGAACAGTGGGTTTACCTACCAGCGCGGGTCAAATTAGAAAACTCCCAAGGTTAGAAGACTATTTGCTTGGAACTTCACGAAACCCTTCTGCCGAAATTCTAGAGAGAATCAACCCTAGAATTTCGTATCTCTCGGAAGCTGCCCTTGAGGAAGAGGAACAGCAGCCACTTTCAAACGACTCATATCTTGGGCTGGTTAACTTCTTGAACAGAATTTATGACCTAAGCCTAGTCCCCGTTCTGGGTTTAACTTACGAGGGAAACATCAGAGCGCATTGGAGATCTTCTCCAGATGAAAGACTTGCGCTCGAGTTCCTAGATTCATTTGACTTGAGATTTGTGTTTTTTTATCCCGACTCCTATGATCCGACCAAGGCGCTGAGAATTTCGGGGAGCGGATCAGTGTTGAGTTTTCTTGAAGATTATCCCAGAGCTTGGGAGTTTTTAAGGAGACTAGACAATTAGCTTCGTTTCAGACGATCATGATATAGCCCGCCACGCGAGCGCGTCCAAAATTGATCCAGAAACAGGCCGCTTGCTGGGAGAGGCTTTTCGTCTTAGGCAGTCGGATGAGTATCTTTCTGTCTACTCCCTCAATATGCTTAAGGGAGACGATGTTTTAAGCCGGATTGAATATCTGAGAAAAGATATTCCCCGTGAAACTACTCCTAATGAAAAGCTGGGCGTTATAAATGTCGGAGAAATGAGAGAATACGTGAAATCTAAAAGCGAAGACAAAAGAAATTTAACCGTAACTCACGAACCGAAGGTTGACCCAGAACATCCCGAACTTGACTGTGAATATCACTGTGGTGTTAGAGGATTCAGATACGGTGAAGACCTTATGGCGGACCTGATAGCTGAATGCGTGAAAGGCGAATATCCCACATCACGCAAGTCGAGAGATTCAAGGATGCCGCGGTAGGTATAAGGTGAGTTTTGAAACCGGACAGTGCTCGGAATTTTTCCGCAGTTTGTTTGTCAAGCCGTCTAAAACAAGCTGAAAAGTTCTCCTAATGCTCACGCCGTGGAAGCTCGACGGTGAACGTGCTTCCCTCATCTTCCGCGCTTCTCACATTTATTGTTCCCCCGTGCTGTATGACTATGTGCTTCACTATGCTGAGTCCGAGCCCCGTTCCGCCTATCTCCCTTGAGCGGTTCTTATCAACCCTGTAGAACCTCTCGAATATTCTTTCTTGATGCTCCGGGGGGATTCCGATCCCGTTATCTTCAACCTCTATGCGGAAAGTGCCGTTCAGGGCCGAGGCGCGGACCGCAACAGAGCCGTTTTCCGGGGTGTACTTGGCCGAGTTTTCAACAAGGTTAATAAGCATGCGCTCCATGAGGAACCTGTTTGTCCTGTAGAGGGGCAGGCTCTCTTCGATCTCAAGGGAGAGGTTGACTCCTTTTCTCGAGAACAGGGAGTCAAGCGAGCCCACCGAGCGAATGATGGTTTCCCCGATGTCGACCTCCTCGTACCCTTTCCCGGAGTCTATGGGATCGGTTCCTCCACTTTCAAGCTCAGACAGTACGAGCAGGTCTGAAGCTATGGCTATGAGTCTGTCTGTGTTTTCCTCTATTATCTCGAGAAAATGCTTTTTCTCCTCGTCCGTTTCATAGCTTCTGTCAAGAAGGGTTTCGATGTACCCCTTTACGGACGTAAGCGGGGTTCTGAGTTCGTGGGAGACGTTCGCCACGAAATCGGCCTTCATCCGCTCAAGCTTCTTAAATTCCGTTATGTCAAAAATGACAACCACGATTTCCCTGTAGCGGGGACTTACGCGGGCGCTCACGAGATACGATCTTTCCTGCGGGTAAAGCACGGAGATTTCCTGGGTGGCCGATTTCTTCTTCTGCTTCATGCGGGAGATAAGCCTCTGGAGATCGGGGTTTCTCACGGTTTCCACGTAGGGGCGGCCGATTGCTGCGTCGTCTATTGCGAACATTTCCTTTGCGGTGTTGTTTAGAAGCAGCAGTTCCTCTTGCCTCGATATTATTATGACTCCCTCCCACATCGACTCGATTATGCTTTTGAGCTGATTTCCTTCCCTCTCGGCTGACTGCATCTGAAGGGATATTCTCTCGGAGAGCTCGCTTATGGAGATCGATACTCCCGTGTCGAAATCACTTACCTTGCGGCCTGTTTTACGGGCTTTTTTCTGTTTTTCCGGCAGAAGCTCAAGCGCCTTCGATATTCTCAAGAAGTCCTTCAGAATGCCCCTTTCGATTATCCACGACAGCACGAATCCGAATGCGGTAAACGCGGCTACGCACAAAATGTAACTTAAAGCTCCGCGTTCAGGCGGAAGCAGCATGGTGAGCAGAGCCGCGGCGGCGGCAAGGCAGAGCAGGTAAATGAAATGTTCTCTGAATATCTTCAAACCGTTTGGATCTCTTCTAGCTTGTAACCGATTCCTCTCACGGTCTTTATCATCTTGCCGGCGGAACCCAGTTTTTCTCTCAGGTTTTTTATGTGAACGTCTATCGTCCTGTCAAAAACCACCCGTTCGTCTCCCCAGAGAGTCTTTCTTTTAAGCAATTGATCGCGGGTGAACACTTTTCCCTCCGCTTCTGCGAGAGTCTCAAGTATCCTGAACTCCGTGGTGGTCAGGTCGATTTTCTGTGAATCGACCGAAACCTCGTAACTTGCGGGATTTATGCTGAGGGGGCCGATCCGAAGTGTTTCGTCCCCGGGGTTTTTCATCGCGTATCTTCTTAAAATGCTTTTCACTCTGGCGACAAGTTCACGAACCCGGAAAGGCTTGACTATATAGTCATCAGCGCCGAGTTCGAGGCCCACGACGATATCGGCCTCGGTGGATTTCGCGGTGATCATGATTATGGGTATTGACTGCGTTTGTGGCTTGCTTTTCAGGATCCTGCAGAGCTCAAGGCCGTCCATGCCGGGCAGCATGATGTCAAGCAGCACTAGATCGGGCGGAACGGAGTTTATGTAGAGAAGAAAGTCCTTTCCGCTCTGAAAGGGCTTTACCCGATATCCCTCGCGCTTGAGGTGGTGGGTTATCAGGTTGAGTATGTCTTTTTCGTCATCTACTACCGCTACGAGCTTTTCCATATGCTTCCCCTGATAATCTACAGAATCCGAAAGTGTACATCAATTCAGTGCCGGAGTCTCTTAAGGGCACTTCTAAAAATACCCTTATATTCCAGTTAAACTCTAAACAGGAACAAAGCATATCTGCCTCCCCCCGCCAAATTACAGGGCGGTGGGCACAGATACGATAAAACAATAACCGGAGGAAGGAAAGTGGAACAGCTGGATTTCGGAGAAAGGAACAGGTACGTGAGACTGGATGACAAGAAAGACCCCCTGGTCAGACTCAACGCAATAATTCCCTGGGAGATGTTCCGTCCCCTACTGAGGTCGGTGTGGCGGAAGCCGGAGGGGGAGCGCAAGTCAAGCGCGGGGCGCAAGCCGTGGGACGAGATAGTGATGTTCAAGACAATAATTCTGTGCGCTCTTTACAATCTGTCTGACGAACAGGTGGAGTACCAGATACTGGACCGTCTGTCGTTCACAAGGTTTCTGGGTCTTGAGCTCAAAGACAGGGTACCCGACGCAAGGACGGTATGGCTCTACAGGGACAAGCTCGCGCAGGCGGGGGTGATAGAGGAGCTGTTTGCGGATTTCGATGGTTATCTGAACAAAAGTGGATACAAGGCAATGGGAGGCCAGATAATAGACGCTTCCATAGTGTCGGTGCCGAAGCAGAGAAACACGAGGGATGAGAACAAGAAAATAAAGAATGGGGAAGTTCCCCAAGAGTGGAAGAAAGAAAAGCGCGCGCAGAAGGATACCGACGCGAGATGGACAAAGAAACGTGGGACAAGTTATTACGGTTACAAAAACCACGTGAACATAGATGCGAAGAACAAGCTGATAAGAAATTACGGGGTGACCGACGCATCTGTGCATGACAGTCAGATGTTTGAAGAGATACTGGATGAGGATAACAGTGGTGAAGGGGTATGGGCAGACAGCGCTTACAGGTCAAAGGAGATGGAGAAGAAGCTTCAGGAGAAGGGATACAGAAGTCATATTAACCGCAAGGGGTCCCGGAACAAGCCGCTTGGGAAATGGGCTGAGTATGCCAACAGGATTTATTCGGTGGTGAGGGTGAGGGTTGAGCATGTGTTCGGAGCGCAGAGCAACGACATGGGAGGAAGGCTTTTAAGAAGCATAGGGATTGAAAGGGCCAGGGCGCACATAGGACTTAAGAATTTGGCTTACAACATGCGGCGGCTGGTTTATCTTGAGGGAACGGTATAAGGGAAAATAGTATTGGAAATGGTCATGAAACACAGAGAATTGCTTCTTATGGCACGAAAAATGGGACAAAAAGCAGCTTTGCATGACGAAAACCCTTTGAGTTGAAAGGGAAAATGGAAAGTTGTTCGCAATCCTGAACCGCAAACCAATTTTTAGAAGTGCCCTTAACATTAAACTAACAGTTCGTTTATTTTGAATTAACCATTCACGCATATCATTAGGCCACAGTTGTTCAAAGCAGAGCAATAAACACACCAAGGGGGTGTGAGATGAGGATTTTAGCTGTTTTTTTGATGACGCTTCTTCCCTTTATGTCACTTCCCGCGCAGGCCGGCGGAGATCAGAGCATCAGGGAACAGGTCAAGGAACTGAAGCAGCAGATAGAGAGGCTTGAAGAGCAGATGAACATGAAGATGTACGAGGCCACTGCGAAAGATTACAATGCCTGGTACAACAAGATAAAGGTTAAAACCAAGAACGGTGCCGGTCTTACCTTCCAGACCGCGGACAAGAACTACAAGCTGAGGATGAGGCTTCGTGGTCAGTTTCTGGCTAACTACACAGCCCCCGACACTGGTATGGACGATGACGAGGGTTTCGGTTTCAGGGTAAGAAGGCTGAGGGCAACTTGGGACGGTAACGCATTCGCTCCCTGGATGAAATACAAGGTTCAGTACGATTTCTCAAGAAACGGAGAACTCAAGGACATGAAGCTTTCATTCGCGAAAAACAAGGCTTTTATTCCCACGGTGGGTCAATACAAGGTTCCGTTTAACAGGGAAATCCTTAACTCATCTTCCGCCCTTCAACTCGTGGGCCGCTCGATTATAACAGACTACTTCGAATATGAGAGAGACATCGGTGCCGGTGTTTACGGTATTCTCGGCGACGGGATGATCCGCTACGATTTCGGTCTTTTTCAGGGCGATGGGTCGAACCAGAAAAACGATGAAGAGGATAAAAGCCTGCTCTGGGCGGGGAGAGTTCAAGCGGCCACTATTGGGGGAAACGCAAAGAAGATAAAAGAGAATTTCGCCAAGGAACCCACGCTCATGGTTGGAGCCGCTATCGCGGGGATAGGTGGCAGTGACATAAATATCGGAATTCCATCCGGGGAAAGAAAAGTGCCGCATACCGGTACAACCACTTCTTTTACGGCTGACATAAACTACAGAGACCCGAGATTCAATCTCACCGGTGAGTATATTGGAAGGTGGGTAGATGTGGATGAAGCGAGTGTTGGTGATCTCTATGACTACGGTTTCAGGGCACAGGGCGGTTTCTTCGTAATTCCGAAGAAAGTCGAGATTGCTTCCAGATATGCGATGGTTCAGTTCGACGAAGACATGCCAGCCCAAATCGACAATGTATGGACCTTTACTCAGGGACTCAACTACTATCTGAGCGGAGACCACAAGTGGAAAGTTCAGCTTGACTACACGTTCCAGAGAGAAGAGGATCTCACCGGGGCAGAGTCTGATGAAAACATGATAAGGGCGCAGGTTCAGGCCTACTTTTAGGACCCAAACGAAAGAACAATTTTTTTCGATTTTGGCTTCAGGATTCGAATTTACGGACGGACCAGGCGAGAGAAATGGTTTCAGTCAAGATTATCTTTGAGAAAAGGGCTGTAAACCCCTCAGTGTTGGTTTCCGCTCCAGTTATCGAGACGCAGCCCGTCAACACGCGTGAATTCCTTTGTATTGTTTGTGACAAGAATGCAGCCAAGCGATCTGGCATGTCCGGCAATCATCAGATCGTAGGGCCCGATCAGTTTGCCCGATTTTGATAACTCCGCTCGAATCTCACCGGAATGCCTTGCCGCGTTCCCGTCGTACGGGACAACTTCAAGTCTGGTAATGAACCCTTCTATGTAGTTCAGATTACGTTTTGGGTCTGCAGATTTCTCCGCTCCGTAAATCAGTTCCATAAGAGTTATGGTAGAAATGCAGGTCTGTTCATGCTGAACGACAAACATTTCCTTTATTTCTTTGGGCCTGTTCTTTATTGTGTAAATAACTATGTCGGTATCCAGCATGTATTTTGGCATCAGAATCCCTCGCGCTCCTGATTTCGTGGCTGGTCGCGTTCGTTCATGAAATCGTCCGTGACACCTTCACCCTCAAACCAACTGTCCCATGCCTCACCGGCCGGTGCGATTAACCGACAGCGTCCCACGACAATAATATCTACTTCTTTTACTGTATCGGGGAAAGAAACGGACTTGGGAAGTCTAACGGCCTGGCTTTTGTTGTTTTTAAAGACCTTTACCCTCTTCATTGCTACCTCCAGCGGGGATATACTCTTTGTATATGCTAACGAGGTGCGTAATATATGTCAAGGGTATATCCCTGCTTCTTTGTGCATATTCCCAAATAAATGAACAGCGGGTGTGAAGCCCGTCTGGAAGATATGCCCTATATCCGGACGAGCGATTATTGGGAGATATTATGAATCAGGTTCTGTCATTCCTTAGGAACTTTCAGCCTTTTTGTCGCTGTTTGCGGGAGCATTTATTTCGGCGAGAATATCTCTGCCCTTCTCAGTCAGTCTGTATTTCTGTCTACTGCTGGTCGGTTTCTCGGGAATTGTCATTTCAAGCAACCCTGTTTCAATAAGGGGTTTTAACATCTGTTTTCTGAACTTGGAACGGTTGGTTCTGTCTCTCAGGTGCATAAGCTCAGAAATCGATCGTTCCGAGAGACAATTGTGAAGAATTCCGACTTGGTCCCGACTTGGTCCCGACTTGGTGCTCTGCTCTATGGCAGGTCTCGTGAATGTAACGGTGATCCAGAAATCTGAAACTTCGATTACAGGTTCCGCAACACCATATTCTTTGCATATATCCCGGATGCGCCGTATGCCGGAACCGATTTTCTCCACCATCTCCATTCTGTGAAGAAGAGCAAAAAGAAGCGGATTCCGCGGTATGCTTCTTGTTCCGAGGTGCTCCTCTGTCATGCCCGCCGGCAGCCCTCCGGGGCTTACGATTTCTACGCGGTCCTTGAAAACGTATACCTGTATATTCGCTGTCGAACGGTAATCGCGATGTGCAAAAGCGTTCACCACGGCTTCCCGCAATGCCTCTTCTGGAAGCTCCGGTCGTTCTTCCCTTTTGACGTGCTTGATTATGTATTCGACATTAATCTTGGAGAGTATCCAAGCTACAGTTTCATCAATCATCGAATATACGTCCCCGTGGAAATCGCGACGGTCGAGTATGCGGACTTTTTCAGTTCCCATAAAAAGCGCGCAGGAAACATCGCCGCTTATCCGGAATCTGCGTATGTCTTTTGCGAGAAGCCATGTAGCGGCCCGGGTTACATAACCGTTTTCTGTGAGAAGATGCAGGTTTCGCAGAGCGGTTTCCGGACCCATATTCTCGGGAATCCTGGCGCGTTGCCGGAAAAGTCCCCAGCTCTCCCCGTCAAGGTCGTTCTCAAAAGAAAATTTTTCACAACGGGTTTCATCAAAATGAATAAGCCCTTCACTGTAAAAAAACTCCCGTATCTCCTCACGGGACATCTGCTGAGTGCTTGCCCCTTCGCGCATGAAGAACTTGCCGCCGAAAGAAAAGGGCTTGCCGGGCTGTGACAAGTATGATTTCATCTACGCTCTCAATCTCGACTGCAACAGGAGGATCCGCTGAACGCGCTATAGACTGAATCTCGGACTTGATCCGGTTATGATCGGAGACGCCGTGAATTTTTCCGTCATTTCCGACGCCTGTCAGGATTGTTCCCCCTGAGGCGTTAGCGAAAGCACATATCTCACGTCCCATATCCGATGTTACCGAACGTTTGAATTCGATTGTGAACCCTTCGCCGAGAGAAACAAGATCGTTTATGTCCGCCGCGCGGAATTTTTCGCGTCTATTGGTCATTTCTTAATCAGGCTTCATAAAGTTCCCAAATGATTTTCTTCATTCAGGCAGCCTTTGTCTTACCGAAAATATTAAACCTGACCCATCCCAAATATATCAAGGCCGCATTCAGTTTTAACCATGTGGCGGGGTTCTTTTATCTTTTGCTGTCGGTTAGGATTAAGCGCAAATGACAAGAGTAAAGGTATGCGGAATAACTAACTCTGAGGATGCGCTCTGCGCGGTGGCGCTGGGGGCAACGGCACTCGGTTTTGTCTTTTACGAGGAAAGCCCCAGGTTCATTACGCCCGTGGAAGCGGGAGAAACAATAAGCCTGCTCCCTCCGTTTGTAACCAAGGTGGGCGTTTTCGTTAACGCCGAGGCGGATTACCTGCGGGAAGCAAGGGACGTCGCGGGTTTTGACGTCTATCAGTTCCACGGGGACGAGACCCCGGAGTTCTGCGCCGCATTCGGTGAGGACTACATAAAGGCCGTAAGGGTAAAAGACTCAGACAGTCTTGATGCGGTCAATCTATACGATACGGACGCTTTTCTTTTTGACGCTTACTCTCCCGATGCCTACGGGGGCACGGGGGAGAACTTCTCGTGGGAAGTTCTTTCCCGCCGGAAACTCGAGGATAAGTTCGTTATACTTTCCGGAGGTCTTAACTCGGATAACGTTCGCCAGGCCATACGGGAGGTGAATCCCTACGCCGTTGACGTTAGTTCCGGGATTGAGAGCTCCCCGGGGACAAAAGATCATCTTAAGCTTAAGCGGTTTATGGAGGCCGCGGGTTATGGGCAAAACTGACCGGAAATACAGCTACCCTGACGCGGGAGGTCGTTTCGGGGACTTCGGCGGCCGTTACGTCTCAGAAACCCTGATGCCAGCTCTTATCGAGCTCCAGCGGGCCTACGAGGAGGCCGCGGCTGACGAGACTTTTCACGAGGAGATTGATTACTACCTCAGGCAGTACGCGGGGAGGCCCACCCCTCTTTATTACGCCCGCGCGATGACCGAGAGTCTCGGCGGCGCCAGGATTTACCTTAAAAGAGAGGATCTTGCCCACACCGGAGCGCACAAGATAAACAACACTATAGGTCAGGGGGTTCTCTGCGGGAGGATGGGCAAGGATAGGATAATAGCCGAAACCGGGGCGGGGCAGCACGGGGTCGCCACGGCTACTGTTGCCGCGCTTTTGAACAAGGAATGCGTGATATACATGGGGGAGGAGGACACGAAGCGCCAGGAGCTTAACGTCTTCCGCATGAAGCTTCTGGGAGCTGAGGTAAGGCCCGTGGTCTCGGGCACGAAGACGCTCAAAGACGCTATGAACGAGGCCATGAGAGACTGGGTTACGAACGTGAGGAATACCTTCTACATAATAGGAAGCGTCGCCGGTCCCCATCCCTACCCGATGATGGTAAGGGATTTTCAGTCCGTGATCGGGCATGAGGCGCGGGAGCAGATACTCGCCGCGGAAGGAAATCTCCCCGACACCCTGGTTGCCTGCGTTGGCGGCGGTTCGAACGCCATGGGCCTTTTTTTTCCTTTCATAGAGGAATCCGGGGTGAGGAAAATCGGCGTGGAGGCGGCGGGACACGGTGTTGAGAGCGGTCTTCACTCCGCGACCATAACCGCCGGTTCGGTAGGGGTCCTTCACGGAAGCAAAACCTACCTGCTCCAGGACGAAGACGGCCAGGTAAAGGGCGCCCATTCCGTCGCCGCGGGTCTTGACTACCCGGGCGTGGGTCCCGAGCATTCGTATTTCCAGGACGCGGGTGAGGTCGGTTACGTTTCCGTAACGGACGAAGAAGCGCTCTCGGCATTTTCCTATCTCTCGGAAGTAGAGGGAATAATACCCGCGCTTGAGACTGCGCACGCAGTAGCCCACGTGCGCAAAATCGCTCCGTCCATGTCCCCGGAGCAGATTATAGTTGTCTGTCTATCCGGCAGGGGGGATAAGGACATACATACCGCTTCCTCTCTTATATGAGGCGGTACGGTTTCTTCTGGGATATGTTCAAGAGAGGCTGTATCAGAATCTCTCATGGAATGAGCGGGAAGCATTTGCAGAAACATGCTGATTAATTCGCCGGAAGGCATAACACAAGACTGTTTCCCACGAGGAAAGAGATAGGAAAAACCGTTGACGGAATGGCGGAGAAAAATCTCAAGTACAAGGAACCTGTGGGGAAACCGCTTGATATGAACACTTTGTTTAATCAGTCGAAACAGTCTATAATCTTGATAAAAACTGAGGGAGAAGTGTAATTCCATCGGTATGGATATTCGTCGCATTACTCAAAAACAAGTTGAAAATCGAGTTCACTGGATTAATAGACTATCCAATTTGACTGGCAACTTTGAAGTTGATTCGAATAAGATTGAACAAGAACTAGAAAAAGAAATACAGGAACAAGGCATTTCTCCACTTCTTGGGCATTTACGTTTATGTGGGGCTATCCCAGAATGTTGTGGATCCGACAGCACTGAGGAAAAACTCTATTCCAAGTATACCGACATTGTGATTCATGAAGCGTATACGGCAATGGGGTTTACTAGCATAGTTCTGAAACAGCGTGCAGATGTAGCTGATGTCGAATGTACAAGTCAAGCGTATAGCTTTGTTGCTGACGCTAAAGCATTTAGATTAAGCCAAACAGCAAAAAATCAAAAAGACTTTAAAATCCAAGCAATGGATGGATGGAAGCATGGAAAACCTTATGCAATGGTTGTATGCCCAGTCTACCGGTTGCCAAAGAGCTTAAGTCAGATTTATCAACAAGCAATTACAAGATCCGTTTGCATTGCGACATACACACACTTGGCGGTACTGGTTCGTTATGCAAATAAGACAACACGAGCAAGAACTAAGGAACTAATCCATGAAATCTTTAGATCGGTTGAAGCTATGAATCCATCAAAAGACGCAATGTATTATTGGGGAGAGATAAACAGGACGCTTTTGGACTTTGACCGGAGAATACGAAATATATGGCTAGAGGAAAAACGTGCACTGAGCGAGTCTTTTTACTTTGCCAAAGAAGAAGCATTGAATTTTCTAGCTACAGAACGAGAACGTATTATGAGACTATCGAGAGATGAAGCAATCAAGGAAGTGCTTAACGCAAGGAAGCTGGAAAACAAGATAAAGAAGGTTCAAAGTGTTGCGGGAAACAGACTCTTAGACATAGAAAATGGTATGAATACCAAATATCTAAATAGAATCACATGCGGGGATTGTCGGGACCACATTCCGCTCTTAGCAGATAATAGTATTGATTTATTCTTATCAGATATTCCTTATGGTATTAATCTTGACGGGTGGGATGTTCTACACAAAAATACGAATTCCGCATTGTTGGGACAATCTCCTGCCCAAATTGGAAAATCCGCTTTCAAGAGGCGGGGAAAACCTATTAATGGATGGTCTAGGGCTGACAGGAATATCAGCTTGGAGTATCAGCAATGGTGCCAAAGTTGGGCCGAAATGGTATTACCGAAAATGAAAGATGGTGCTTCTCTGTTTGTGTTTGGAGCAAGGCGTATGATGCACCGTGTTGTGAATGCTTTTGAAGACACAGGTTTTCTCGTTAAGGACATTCTGGCATGGAAAAAAGATTCTGCGCATCATAGGGCTCAAAGAGTAAGTGTCGTATTTAAACGGCGTGGGCTGGATGCTGAAGCCGAGGCGTGGGAAGGATGGAGACTAGGGAATCTTGCCCCTGTATATGAACCTATTGCTTGGTTTATGAAACCTTACAAAATAGGTGGAACAATTTCTTCGAACGTGTTGGAAAACGATTTAGGAGCAATAAATGTTAAGGCATGTCAGGAAAACGGTACTGTTCCAACCAATCTTCTCATATTTGGATATGAAAAAGACGAACGAAAAATCCATGAAGCACAAAAGCCACTGAGGTTGGTGGAGTTTCTTATCAAACTCACGACAAAGGAAGGGCACACCGTTTTAGACCCCTTTATAGGAAGTGGAACCACGGCTATTGCTTCAAAAGGACTGTCCAGACACTTTATAGGGTTTGAGATTAATTCAGAATTTCATAGAGATTCTCTTCGACGCGTAGCAAGAGAGTTGAGGGTTAAGCCATCAGAAAATCTAGACGTACAGTCTCCGAACCAAGGAGGGAGAAAATCGTAAGATGGGCAGAGAACCTAAAGTAATTCCCCACATCCTGGGGGCGATGAAGCAGGTAGTGGAGTCTCTGTTTGCGGAAGATGCCAAATTTGCCAAGTGATGAAGGGTGGAAAAGGAGAAATCTAAGAATAGTAATTACATCAGTTTTTGGGAACATCGTATTTAATTTTCAAAGCTTTCGAGGGTTGGACATTTTTTATTCTGTTTGCCTGCGATTTCTGCGTTTCCAGACTGCCTGCTTCTTATAAAAGCGCATGGGAAGGATAAAGGAAAAATTCCGCGAACTCCGGGGGAAAAACAAAGCGGCTTTAATCTGCTATGTTACCGCCGGGGACCCCGATATCGACCTGACCGAGCAGATCATTGACCGCATGGAAGCAAGCGGGGTCGACATGGTGGAAATCGGCATACCCTTCTCGGACCCCATGGCTGACGGGCCGGTGATCCAGGCGGCCTCGGAACGGGCCCTTGCTAACTCGACATCTCTCTCCGACGTACTTTCCCTTGTTAAAAGGATAAGGTCCCGCTCGGGTATTCCCGTTATACTTTTCGGCTACTACAACCCTTTTTTCTCCTATGGAACCGAGCGATTCGCACGCGACGCCCGCGAGGCGGGAGCGGACGGAGTTCTGGTCGTTGATCTTCCGCCCGAGGAAGCCGGGGAACTGAGCATCCATGTCGAGCGGGAGGGGCTTGACCGGATATTCCTGCTTGCCCCTACGAGTACCGAAGAGAGGATAGAGATGGTGTCGCAGAACGCCTCGGGTTTTATATACGTGGTTTCAGTAACCGGGGTCACGGGCGCGCGTCCTGACATGGACTATGATCTTGAGGAACTGGTGGAAAGGATAAAGAGCCGCTCGGAGCTTCCCGTCGGTGTGGGCTTCGGGGTCTCTTCAGCGCGCCAGGCCGCAGCCATAGCCTCTTTTTCCGACGCTGTCATCGTGGGAAGCGCCCTTGTGAGAATAATCGAGAGCGGAGGAGAGCAAAGGCAGGAAATGCTGGGCAGGATTTCAAGCTTCACGGAGGAACTCAGCGCCGCCTGCTACAGGTAGACGTTCTGCATTCCGGATACGATGAGTACGAACGGGAAAAAGCGGTATATGTTCATCGGAGAATTTGACATTCTCCTGGTGAGTCTCTTTAAGAACAGGGGCAAGGTAACGGAGCTTGATTCTCCTGATGACGCGTTTAAGCAGAAGGGAACCTTTACGCTTATAGTCGTAAACAACGAGCTTGCAACCAAGGAGTTTCTGGCCTCCCTTGCTCGCCGTTATACCACGAGCCCGATAGTTGTTACCGCCGACGGCAGGCGGCGCAAGGACGGCTATGTAGCGAGGTACGTGAGATTCGACGAAGTCGCCGACAGCCAGATATCCTTCGAGGAGAAGCTTGCAAGGTCGGATATCTCCGTAAGGCTCATAAGAGAGGTTCACCGCGACGCGAAAAAGCTTCTCATACTTATCCATAACCAACCCGACCCGGACGCGATCGCAAGCGCCATGGCCCTCCGGGCCCTTCTTAGAAGAAACAGGAAAACGGCAACCATAGGCTATCTGGGGGAGGAAATTTCAAGACCCGAGAACGTGGCCATGGTGGAACTTATGGACATAGACCTGCAGGTGATTTCCCAAAATGACATAAAAAAATTCGATTCCATAGCGCTTGTTGATGTGCAGCCTTCTTATTTCAGGGGCGAGATTACAGATATCGATTCGGTGATTGACCATCATCCGATAACCCCCGAGTGCGACGCGAAATTCACCGAGATAAGTTCCGAGGAAGGAGCTACCGCGACGATCATGACCCGGCTCCTCAGAGCCGCCCAGGTTGAGATTTCCGCAAAACTTTCAACCGCGCTTCTCTATGGAATCAAAACCGACACCATGATTCTTAACCGGGGGGCGGATCTTGACGATCTGGAAGCGTTCACGTATCTCTACAGTCAGGCTGACTTGGGTTTGCTCAGGAAAATAGAGTCCAAAAACCTGTATTCAGAAGAGATCAAACATTACGGCGAGGCACTCTCAAGGCACTGGATAAATGACGGAATAATTTTCATGAACCTGGGAAGGATAGAAAAGGAATATCTTATTGCCCAGGTGGCTGACATGGGGATGAAGGTGGAGGGGATCAAATGGTCTGTCGCCTTCGGGATTGTTTCCGGTTCGCATGTGGTTATGTCCGTAAGAAACAGCGGGTCCGTCAAGAGCGCCGGGCGTCTGCTTTTCGAGCTTTTTGACGAAATAGGAAGCGCCGGAGGACACAGGTCCTATGCCAAGGCCGTGATTCCCATGCAGGAAGTGAGGGAACTTATAGGAAAGACCTCGCGCAAGAACATAGAACAGTGGATCGACAGGGTGTTTAGAAACGCGACCGCTCAGAACGCCCGATGACGCAAGCCAGCATTCCTTTTCCTCTGTGCCCGGTTTTTCCCTTCTGTTTTTAAAGCTATATTAATGATAGCGAGTCCCATGCTAATCAAGGTGGGTTTGCGACAAACAGTCTGGTTTTCCGAGAGAAGATGAAGCTCAAGACAGCGATTCTGGGAGTTACGGGTTATGTCGGCCAGCAGCTTCTTTCCCTTCTGGCGCGCCACCCTGACGTTTACCTGCGGGTGCTTACGTCTGAGAAGTTCTCGGGCAGGAGGGTGGACGAGGCGTTTCCGCATCTTCTGGGCTACTCGGATCTTGTCCTGAGCCCCGTATCGAAAATTCCTGACTCAGAACCTCTCGATCTCCTGTTCTCCTGTCTTCCCGGGGGAACTTCTTCAGTCTTCGTGCGGAAGTTCCTTGAGAAGGGCGTAAGGGTGATTGATCTAAGCTCAGACTTAAGATTCCCCGACCCTGCCGACTACTCCCTGGCTCACGGAGTGGCACCACGGTTTCCCGAGCTTTTCTCCCGGGCGGTCTACGGACTTAGCGAACTTAACCGCGAGAGGATAAAAAACGCCCCGCTGGTCGCTAACGCGGGCTGCTACTCTACCTGCGTTTCTCTCGCTTTAGCGCCTTTTCTTAAGGAGTATGAAGTGGAAGGAGACATTATAGTTGACGTGAAGTCTTCTTTTTCGACTACGGGGCGGGCACCGAAGCCCGAGAGTCACTACGCCGAGGTAAAGGAAGACGTATCCGCCCGTGGGGCTGGAGGGGACGATCAGAAACATGAGATTTTTCGCGTGCTTGACGATTTCTGCGACGTGAAGATAAAGCTGCTTTTCTTCAATACCCGCATTCCGGTTAAAAGGGGGATAATGGCCACTTCGTATCTAAGGCTCCGCTCGGAGATATCCCCCGATGATGTAAGAGAACTTTACGCCGGGTTCTACAGGGACGATCCTTTCATCCGGATCTGCGATGATCTGCCCGGTATAGCGTCTGTTTCCGGTTCCAACTATATCTCTTTGGGTTTTTGCGAGCGGGAAGGGCGCCTTGTCATCGTATCGGTTCTTGACAATCTGATGAAGGGGGCCGCGGGCCAGGCCGTTCAGAACATGAATATAGTCTTTGGATTTCCCGAGGACACCGGGCTCGGACAAGTTCCCCTTTTCCCGTGACGGGGCGATGAAGAACTACTGCCAAATACTTTATTCAAATCTGGAGCGAAATCCCCGGGGAGCCGCCGTCTGGTACGAGGGAGAAACCCACAGCTACGCGCAGATCTGCGGCTTTGTTGACGGCTTTTCCTCGTTTCTCTCCCGCCTCGGGGTGTCACGCGGGGATAAGGTGTGCGTTTTCCTTCCCAATTCGCTTTCCCTTGCCATATCCGTTTTCTCGATAGCGAGACTTGGGGCTGCCTGCGTTCCGATTGACAGCGCCTGCGGAACCGAGGAGATAAGACACTGCCTCGAGTTCTCAAAGCCGGCCCTGATCGTTACGGACGAATCTCTTGCGCATACCGCGAACGCCGTTTCCGGAGGCATGACCACCGTTTGCGTGACCCCGGAGAACTTTCTGGACGAGGCTCCCGCGGACCCGCCCGGGAACCGCCCTTCGGATAAAGCAGTATATCTTTTCTCCACGGGCTCAACCGGAAAACCCAAGTGCGTTGCGAGAAGCCACGCCAACATGATTGCCCTTGCCCGGAACCACACTGCAACAATAAACTGGGATAGCGAAGACAGGATTCTTTTTTCGATTCCGATATCGCATACCTATGGTCTCGGGAACTTCGTAAGCGCCGTAAGCGTCGGGGCGTGCTGTTATTTTCTCCCGGGGTTTACCAGAAAAGAGGTTCTCGGCACGCTTGAAGAAGAACAGATAACGGTCTTCCCCGCCGTCCCGTTCATGCTTGAGACCCTCGCTCGAAGCGCGAGCCGTGGGGATTATGATTTGCCGCGGCTAAAGCACGTTATTTCCGCCGGGGCTCCCCTGCCCGAGGAAACCTTTTTCTCCTTCCACAGGGCTTTCGGGATCTACCCACGCCAGCTCTACGGTTCATCTGAGACCGGGGTGATGGCAATTAATATCGCGGAGGACATAGTCAAGAAGCGTCTTTCAGTCGGAGTGCCGGTTGAAAACGTCGTTATAAGGGTGATATCGGAAACCGGGGGCGAACTTCCGGTGGGCCAGATCGGCGAGATAATAGTAATGAGCCCTTCAATGACAGACGGCTACGTCGATTTTCCGGAAGAAACCGAAAGGGTTTTCGTCGATGGTTTCTACCACACGGGCGATCTCGGAATGTTTGACGGCGACGGGTATCTTTTCATTCGCGGAAGAAAGAAGCTTTTCATCAACATTTCCGGGAACAAGGTTGATCCGTTCGAAGTTGAGAATCTGCTCATGACTCACGGGAAAATAACGGAAGCTGCGGTCATAGGAACCCTTGGAGCCGGTGGCAGGGAAGAGGTAAAGGCCTTTATCGTAGCGGACGGCCTGACGAGGATGGATGTTGTCAGTTTCTGCAGGGGCAAGGTATCCGATTACAAGATTCCCGTGAAAATGGAATTTGTGGACGCGCTTCCCAGAAGCCCTGCGGGCAAGGTGCTCAGGGAGAAACTTAAGTGACCGAGCGAAAAAAAGTTATTGGGGAGAAAGTAAGGCAGCTTGTCATCGGCAAGTTCAATCTTGACATCAATCCCCAGGATATATCGACTGAGCAGTCGCTTGTTGAACTCGGAGTCGGTGTCGATTCCGTTTCGACGCTTGAATTCATTATGGAGCTTGAAGAGGAGTTTGGGGTCTCAATTGACGAGTCCGAGGTTTCTCTCGAGATTCTTGAGACCGTTGAGAAACTCTCTGAATTTATATCATCGTTTAGTTCGTAGGATCTGTCACTACCACACAGTTGACTCGAAGAATCGGGTGATTTTCTGCGGTTCCAGCCGAAACAGGCGTTCATTTTCAATCATAACACATAAGATCAAGTCACTGGAAAGAAGATAAGAAGTTGCGGATGGATGATTTGAAGGAGAATTCCGGATTATCGAACAGTTTCACCACAAAGCCGGTGATTTTACGCGCACCGGCCCCCCCCCCCCGTTGCTTAATCCCGGATTATTCACGTAAGGTAGCAGCATACCACAAGGCGAGGAATTTTCCGTATTTTGCGTAGCGCATAAGGAGAATTACCGGGATTTGAGAACCTCGACGCTCGATTTGTGCTACGGAAACAGTCTTTTCACAGGATTTCCCCGAATTCGGACTTCTTCAGACCTTTTTTGACCGCACCTCTCCCCCAAAGCCTGACAATATTTTTACAAACCGACGCCTTCGGGTCTCAGGCGCCAACCCATTGCATGGTACTGAGCTTCTCCCACAGCATCAGCCAGTACTCCTTGCCACTTCGGGCCACCGTGAAGACTATCCTCCTCGCGCTTCGCGCCACCCTCGCCGCGCAAAGCAGAACACGTTCCCTGTAGCGCCTGAGACTGAAACCCCTTCCGCCGACATCCTCAATAAGACACCGCCCCGTGTGCATTACTTCATACGCAAGCAGATTGAGCAGGAACAGCGCCTGATTCTGAGGATAAACTTCTTCCTTGTCCTCCTCCCGCTTCTGTTCTGTTTTCTCACGCTCTATATCCTTGCCCCTGTAATGGCTCTTCTCTCTGGGTGAAGAGCTGAGAGAAGGATTCAGCACGTCCATCATCTCTCCCATGTGCGCTTCGGTCTTACCTCTCTTCCTGTACAGAGCAAGAACGTCCCCCACGCTGTATTCTCTTCCAAGACTGGTTACGAGGAAGAAATGGTTTGTGATGAAAAAATCTTCAGAATTTTTCACCATCACAAGAATTACCCGTCTTTTGCGATTCCATGATTTAGCTCCGTACTCAAGCTCCTCACACCACGTTCCATGTTCATCGTAACAGGTCAGCAGGTTCCGATGTCTTACCCATGGAGCCGCCATGGTTTCAAGAACATTGTTTGATTTTATGCGCATCATGTACTCAACCCCCATACCCTCAAGCTCACCGCACATATCCCCGTCGCAGAAACCGGCGTCCATGCGAAGCGTTATGCTTTCACTCAGACTTTTTTTGCAGCGCTCTACAAGATCGCGTATGAATTCCACCGCTCCGTTCTTCGAAGAGACGTTTCCGGGACGCACAACTCCCCCGAACATGTCTCCCTCTTCGGCGTTGCTCGCAACCAGAGTGTGGTAGATGGTTTTTCTGTAGTGTCCGTTGTATACAGACCCAGGCTGATGGCCTTCGGTTTGTACCGGGAGTCCGTCAACGTCAATAATCATTGAATCTTTCTTTTTGCCGTTGTTTGCAAGAATAATGCGACGTCGGGCAAGTTCAAAGACACACTCATTGAGCACCCTCAGATTTTCCCTGGAACTCAGAACACCAAGAGCGCGAGAGAGTGTCGGCTGAGAGGGAAGATTCTTCAAAAGGGATTTTGCGCCTCGCTCGGTTTTGTTGCTCACAAGCATGGCGGGGTCGTCTGTTACCCTTTCTGTGTCCTGCTGGTCTGAGAGTCCTTGGCAGAGCAGGAGCATATAAGTGTGGAGGATCTCAGTGAGAGAGTGTTTGATCTTATTTGGTTTGCGCGGGTCTTTCATCCTGGAAGCAAGCCACTTCATTATTCCCGTAGCTTCCATTGTTTCGCGGATAAGGAGGGAACCTGAGTGGGAGGTGAGGTTTTGTTCACCGAAGTTTACCTTGATTGATTTGTTGAAAGACGGGGAAATATCTGATAGAGTTTTTTCACCCATGGGATGATCCTCCTTTTTTGTGTGTTTTTGAGTTTAACTCACTTAAAACACTACATTATTAGGGGGATCATGTCAAGGGTTCCCGCCCCTACGTGAATAATACGGGTTAATGCGACAACAGATCAGAACCCTTTGCTGCCTCAATACCTTCCAGGGCTGCCTGGTAATAAGTGTAACCCTGCCATATCTTCAACGTACCGGGCAGAGGCTGTCGCTTCGACGGTATGAATCCCGCGTACATCCCAAGACCTATTACGAACTCCCTGATTGCAACCTCCCCCGGTGGCGGTCTGCCGCGAATTATCCCCTTGTGCAAAAGCAGTGTGTACAGAACATCTATCTCAAATTCCGACAGCATTTCCACAGCCGGCATCTGCGGCTTGTCCCTAGCGAGACGCTCAAGATCAAACACCCTTACAGCGGTAATCGCGTCAAACGCAAGACACTTGCGAAGACTGAACGCATGCCTGACAAGTCTGTCCTTTATACGGGTTCCCGTCTTAAGAACCCTGAAATACTCTTCTATTGTCCACCTCGCCTCATACCACTTCACAATACGCTTCGCTTCCTCAAAGGAACCGCTCCCCTCCGTGCACAGCAGCACCCAGTGAAGAGGCTCCTTCGACTTGCCCCCTTTCTCCGTGGCGGAAACCGCTATCATCTCCAAAGGCTCCGGCGTGTTCTTCTCCTCCTTCTTTATGGGCAGCAGCCCCACTGCATCCGCCCTGATCTCAACCTCCGCCACTCTGCGCTTGCGCTTATGCTTCCCCCCTCTCGCCTTGACCTTTACCTTCCTTGTGCCCAGAACACCGAGAGATTCCATGTGCTCCCACAAATCCACGCTCTTGCCGTCCACAGATACCTTCCGCTGGTTTCTCTTGTTCGAACGAACAAGAAAACCCGCCCCGCGACCCTTCGCCTCCGCTATGAGATCCCATATGTCAGCCTCCCTGCCGCACACCGTCACCACCCTTGTTCCTCCGCACGCTTCCTCAAGCTCAAGCGCTCTTTGAAGCCCCCGGCGCCAGCGAGCGCTCTCGCTCTTTGCTTCCTCGTTATTGCGTATGGTGGAATTAACCTCGTAAATCCCCAGCGGACGACGACTCTCCGTCACCGCAAGCCCCATGTGAACAAACAGCCCCTCACCCTTGCCCCCTATGCTCACAAGATCCTCCACCTCGCCGAGATTGCTGTAATTAAGCGTCGTGGTATCCTGCACGGCCAGCATCACCCTTCTCCTCTCAACCCTCATCCTCTCAACAAGCGCCTCCCTGTGGGGTTCCATTACGTCATCCTCTTCCACATTGCCGTTTGAAAGCAGTCTGTACGCGCTTCGCTGCTCGTTTTTACCAGGGAAAATATGCGGCAGCGGCGCTCCCGGTCTCCGCTCCCACGCCCTGCCCATCCTTATGACAAGTTCTCTCACCCTGCCGTCAGGATGAGTGCTCCGCCCGTATTCCATCCGCGCCCAGTCAGTGTCTTCGGCGTAAAAAGGCGAGGGTATCGTTCCCATCTTCCTTCGCCCCTCTTCGCAAAGCATCTCCGAAGCTCCCTTGCAAAGCTCCTTTGTCCATACCGTCTTCCGTTCAACCGGTTCCCTTGTTCCCGGAGGCTTCCCCGATGTCTTCCCGTCGCACATCTCCCACCCCGCGGCCCTGTAACCCGTCCCTTCCCTGTCAGAGGATATGTAGCTGTAGGCAAACAACGGCTCTACTCCGAACTTCTCCTCCCAGTCATACCGCAACCGCTTTACCGACGCGCCGAGCGCGAAGGAAGCAAGATTCTTCACATCCACCCCCGGAAGCAGCAGAAACCTGTGGTTGTTCACCACGTACTCAAGATTCAGAGCTCTTGCCCTCTGGGACCATCCTATACTGTCGTCCCTTGCCTTCTGATTCCAGCTTGCCGCGCAGAACCCTATGCCCCCCAGCACTCCGCGGTTCTCAGACTTTATCCAGTACTCTATCTGCTTGCCGGGAGTTCTGCTCCATCCCCGGGGATGATGAGAGGCCATCATTGAACGCCAGAGGCTCTTGTCCTTGTCCTCCACAATCTCAAGGGATATGCCCCGGAGTTCATCGATACGGCATGAAACCTTGTTGTCGGGGAAATCGGCTGTTATCTCCACGCTCCCCGCTCCGCAGGATATGCCTGTGACCATGGGTTTTGAAGGGGGAAGGGAAAAGCCCGCTTTGTCTGCTATTCTGGGAAGAGCCTTGCGGGCTGAAGCGAGGCAGAGTTTTCCTCTGGAATTTTTCCATTGCTCAAGCTCGCACAGTGTTTTTGCCAGAGAGCAGCGGGTCTGTGCTGGGTTCCGGGACTCTTTTTTAAGCCATTCTATGGATTCTGCGGAAAAATGTCGAAGCCCTACTCGCATATGTGTTTATATACCACACATGAATCCTCGAGTCAACTGTGGTAGGATGACAGTCGTAGGATACAATCAGCAGTTAGAGACGTGATTTTTACTTGACTGAGGGAAGTGGATTCTCCTTTTTGATTTGAGTTTCTGGTGAGTTATACTCCATTGTGAGCTTCTTTTCTGAGGATTGGAAGAAAGTATTCATCACTTTAAAAATGTATGGGGGCGTAAAAACATATAATCGCTGTAGACTGAAAGCGGCCTTAAATATTATGATTATATGGGTTGTTAATTCTGGATGAGCGGCAGAAAACTAATTGACAGTTTGTTGAGACTGCTTAATTTATCAATTTTTCTAAACTGTGTATCCTTGGGTTTGCTTAGCTGTTGGGATAGAGGGATAAATGCATGAACGACTCACTTTCTGGAGAGTCTCTTGAGCTTGAAGTAACTGATTTCGGACCGATTGCGGAGGCAAAAATTGACCTGCGTCCATTGACCGTGTTTGTAGGGCCAAGTAACACGGGGAAATCCTATCTGGCCATTGTGATCTATGCTTTACATAGATTTTTTAGTGCCGATGATCGGTCCAGTGCTCGCTTTTCTTTTTCTCATGGTATTAACGATTACGAAAAGAATAAACTGTCTGCGGATGTATTGAACGACCTTAGAGAATGGGCGGGAAAAACCTTATCAGGTCTAGAGAAAAGATCTGACAATAATGAAGTCCTTGTGCCGGATCCAGTTGCAGACTTGATCCGTTCTGTATTTGCCGGATTTAATTCAATGGGGCCTTCTCTTGGCAGTGAAATTAACAGGTGCTTTGGGATAAGCGATACAAACACGCTGATTCGTCGAGGAAAAAGGGGTAGTGCACACGTTGTTGTCCGTAGACATGTTCCGGATGATTCAAGACCATTTGTCCATAAGCTGACAATCGACGGACCTAGTCCCAAGCTTACTACAACGATACCTGAAGACATTTCGATGCGGCTTAAAATGACATCCAGACGATATGATTTGCTTGTTGATGATTTATATTCAATAAGCGAAGTTATCGAGAATATGCTCTCATTGCGTACTGGCAAGAGTGATGTGAGGCTGGAGCGTAATATATGGTATTTAATTCGAGATTTGTCCGCTTTCGCCATGCATCATGTAGTAGGTTCTTTGCAGTCTTCCGCGTTTTATCTTCCTGCGGACCGGACTGGAGTTATGCATGCACATACTGTTGTGGTGAACGCCTTGATTAGGAGTGCCGCAATGGCAGGTATACGTTCTCCTTCTGCCCCGACCTCTATGCTTTCTGGTGTTCTTGCGGATTTTCTTGAACAGCTTATCGATTTTGGTAATCGGCCCCGTCGAAGGCGTCGACTTACAAACGGCAAATCTGATCTTGGCAGTCAAATTGAAGAAAAAGTTCTCCGTGGATCTGTGCATACAAAGAAATCAGAATTTGGTTATCCATTTTTCACCTATCAACCAAAAGCTTGGAAGGGAGAGGACTTACCATTGATGAATGCCTCATCAATGGTATCGGAACTTGCGCCGGTAGTGCTGTATTTACGCTATATTGTCCGCAAAGAAAATGTTCTTATCGTTGAAGAACCGGAATCACACTTACATCCAGCCATGCAGGTTGAATTTACTCGACAGCTTGCGGCGATTGTTCGTTCTGGCGTCAGGGTAATTGTTACTACCCACAGCGAATGGTTGCTTGAGGAACTTGCGAATTTAGTGCAACTGTCCGAACTTTCTTCTAATCGCAGGAGTAGTATCAAATATGGTGGAGAAGCGTTAAGTCCCAACGATGTAGGCGTGTGGCTTTTTGAACCTAAAGATCGTCCTAAAGGTTCTGTTGTTAAACCGATTCCTCTTAATGAATCTGGGTTATTTCCTTCGGGATTCAGTGAAATTGCTTCGGCTCTACACAACGACTGGGCCGAAATCTCCAACCGAATTGAGAAAAATCAGTGACTAACTTGGTCGAGATAGTCCGTAGTAAGATCAAAGGTCAATGTGTTGCAAAGAGATGCAAAAAGGACGGTTGTAGTGTTTCTTTAAAGTGTGCCCCAAAACAGCATTTAATTATTGACTTTGATAAACTAGGCTCACCACTTGGCCAAGCGGACAAGAGATGTGATTATCTTTTCGTTGCGAATGAATCTGCTAGCAGGAGTTGGCTTGTGCCATTAGAACTAAAAAAAAGCAGAGCAGATGCAAAAGAAGTTGTTAAACAGCTAAAAGCGGGTGCGGATATAGCCAAAAAACTTGTTCCTAGCAATATAGAGATTAATTTTCGCCCTATTGTTGCCCATCGTGGAATCCGTAAAGCCGAAAGAGAAGAATTAAAGAAACCAAGGAACAGGATACGTTTCCGCGATTTTAGAGAATCTGTTAGGTTGATAAATTGTGGAGATAAGCTAAGCAAAGGGCTTTCGGAATGTTTTGAGGAACGCTAAGTGTGATTTTTACTTGACTGGAAAGTCGCATTTTCTGGGGTTGATTTGCAAAAATCTTTAATATCAGACAGTTAGGAAGGGATTTTTACTTGGCTGGAAAATACGGTTTTTCTCCGAAGTTCAAAAAAGGCATATCTTCCTCTATTTCTTGTAGAGGTTGGTTATCGGGAAGCGGCGGTCTTTTCCGAAGGCAAGCGACGTTATTTTTACCCCCGGGGCGCTCTGTCTTCTTTTGTACTCGTTCGTGTTTACCATTCTGATTACTCTTTGCACTACGCTTTTTTTCTCCCCGAGCTTCACTATGTCGTCGACCCCGAGACCGTCTTCCACGTAGGCTTTCAGTATCCTGTCGAGCGTGTCGTATTCGGGAAGGGAGTCGGTGTCTTTCTGGTCCGGGCGAAGTTCGGCTGAAGGGGGTTTTTCGATAACGGATTTCGGTATTATCTGTTTTCCCCGAAGACGGTTGTAATAGTGGGAAAGTTCGTAAACCATGGCCTTGGGCACATCTTTTATCACCGCAAAGCCTCCTGACATGTCGCCGTAGAGGGTGGAATAGCCGACCGCGAGTTCACTTTTGTTCGAAGTGGCTAGCACGAGCCATCCGAACTTGTTTGAAAGCGCCATGAGGATGTTTCCTCTTATTCTCGCCTGGATGTTCTCTTCCGTTGCGTCTGACTCCATTTCGGAGAAAAACTCGGCGAACATTTCCTCATAGCACATGAAGGCATCTTCTATGGGGATGCTGAGAAGCTCGATTCCGAGATTGCGCGCGAGTTTTTTCGCGTCGGTGACGCTTCCCTTGGAACTGTACATTGAAGGCATGGAAACTCCGACGACTTTTGAGGGTCCGACGGCTTCAGTGGCAATGGCGGCTGTAAGCGAAGAATCTATCCCGCCGCTTAACCCGAGCACCACCTTTTCAAACCCGTTCTTTCTTATGTAGTCTCCGGTGCCGAGGACAAGTGCCGAGAATGCGCATTCCAGATGATCTTGTGAAGGGTCGGCCTGTTTTCCCGGGATTTTCGCTTTCCGCCTTGTTTTAACTGGCTTGAGCGTGAATGCTTCGAGCTGGTTTTTCTCGAAGGAGAGCTCGTATCTCGTCTTTCTTATGGTCGGAGTGTTAAGCCTTGATCTGTAAACCCTTTCGGTGTTAACGTCGCAGACCAGCAGGTCTTCCTCGAAGTTTCGGGCAATGGCGACGACCCTGCCTTTTTCGTCTATCAGCATGCTGTTTCCGTCAAACACAAGCTCGTCCTGCCCGCCGACCATGTTGCAGTAGGCAATCACTGTGTTGTAGTCAACCGCCCTTGTGGCGAGCATTCTCTCCCTCGCAAGAGGTTTCCCCATGTAGTAGGGTGAAGCCGAGAGGTTGAATATGATCTGGGCGTTTCCCAGCAGAACCTGGCTTCTTATAGGTTCTCCCGGGTACCATATGTCCTCGCAGATCGTTACTCCGAAAGTCATTTTTCCCATTGAGTAGACGGGGAACCGTCTTTCTGACTGGAAATAGCGGTTCTCGTCGAACACTCCGTAGTTAGGGAGACGAAGTTTGTGGTATACATTGATCACCTCTTGTCCCTGCATTACGGCTGCTGAATTGAATATGTCGTCCTTTTTATCGACAAAGCCCACTATGACGACCATGTTGTCCGGACAGTGTTTCCTTATTTCGTCAAGCGCGCGGATGTTGTCATCAATGAATTCGGTTTTAAGAAGAAGGTCCTCGGGCGGGTAGCCCGTGACGGCAAGCTCAGGGAAACACAGAATGTCTATATCGAGACCTCGCGCTGCCCCGATTGCTTCGGTTATTTTCTTCGTGTTTCCGGTTATGTCCCCCACGCTCGGGTTGATCTGGGATAGCCCGGCCCGCAACTGTTTCATCTGAAAACTATACTCGCAACCGCCGGATATTTCGAGGAATCCGCGGTTTTTACCCACGGTCATTTCACGCTAGCTATCGGGGGGAATTTTATTCAAGATTTGGGGGAAGTTAAAAAAAAGGCTCTGGCTTTTTTCCATGTTTGCGTGTATAACCTGTAAACATGGATACCAAATCACAACACGATCACCCGGAATTCTCCCTGGCAAAGGTCATAGTAAGAGTAGCGCGTTCCGATGAGGTCCCCAAGTGGAACGCGCTGATGAACGAACATCATTACCTCGGTTTCAAGCAGTTAGTTGGTCGGGGCATACGCTACGTAGCTGAGCATGATGGGCAATGGATTGGCATTGCCGCGTGGCAGGCAGGAGCTTTTATGTGCGCTCCCCGCGACCGCTGGATAAAATGGAAAAAGGAGCTTCAGTTCAAAAACCTCCACCTTATAGGGAACAACACCAGGTTTTTGATACTGGGCGAAGCGGGGGAGTTTCCCAATCTGGCTTCCCACTTTCTGTCCTGCATGACAAGAAGGCTGAGCGAGGACTGGATGGATATCTACGGGCACGGCCTGCTGCTTGCCGAGAGCTTCGTTGACCCCGCTCACTTTGACGGAGCTATGTACAAGGCGTCGAACTGGAAGTTCGTTGGACGCTCCAGGGGATACGCCCGTTCCAACGGTCGTTACACGGAGCCTCACGGAAAGATAAAGGAACTCTACGTTTATCCGCTGCGCAGAAACGCGAAGAAAATGCTTCGCAACGCTGATTCCCTCGGGGATGAGTGGAAGGCAAAAAGAGCGGTTACGCGTCGTTCGGATGAGGAGCTTTCTTCACTTTACGAGGCGTTAAAGGATATACCTGATTTCCGAAGGGGTCAGGGAAGAAAGCACAGGGTGGAGTGTGTGATGTCCATTTACATTCTCTCTGTTTTATGCGGCAACAAGGGAGCGGTTTCGGCCGCGCAGTATGGAAAAAGTCTTTCGCAGAAGGAGCTTGCGCTGCTTGGGGCCTGGTACAACAAGGAGAAACAGAGGTATGAAGCTCCTTCGGAAGCCACGGTGCACAGAGTGGTAAAGAATCTGGACACCCAGAAGTTCCAGAGCGTGGTTTCTCGTTTCACCAAGCCGCAGATGGAACTTGCCAAGGCAGTGGCGATTGACGGCAAGAGAATACGCGGGGCAAACAGAAACGGGGAGAATCACTATGAGGTGGTAACCCTGGTTGATCACGTAAGCGGAATGCCTCTTGGAAGTCTTGATCTCAGAGATGAGGGAGGAGAGGTGGCGGCGGTGCTCGCCTTGCTTGAGGAGGCAAGTGTTGAGGGGAAAGTGATAACCCTTGACGCTCTGCACACAACGAAAAAGACCGCTGATGTGATTGTAAGGACCCATAAGGCGGACTACATGTTCACGGTTAAAGGCAACAGTTCTTTGGCGTACGAGAGACTCAGAGCGCTTGACTGGAAGAATGACGCTGCGGGGCATTTTACGGAGAAGCTGAGCAAGGGGCACGGAAGAATAGAGCAGCGTTCGATAGAGGTTATGAATTCGTACTTCCGCCTGACTGACTATCCGCACGTAAAGCAGGTTTTCAAGGTGAGACGCTGGTCAAAAGACGTAAAGACGCAAAAAGAGAGTCTGGAATACGCCTACGGGATTACGTCCGTGGACACTGAGGGGGCCTCCCCGCAGCAGCTGCTTGAGTGGAACAGGGGACACTGGGCGGTGGAGAGCAAGAACCACTATCGCCGTGACGTCACTTTCGGTGAGGACGGAAGCACGACGCGCGTGAACAACGCGCCTGCGAACAACGCTGTTTGCAACAACATAGCGCTTGCGGTGATACTGGGGCAGAAAAGGAAGTTCAAGAGTGTTCCCAGGGCCGCTCAGCACTTTTCGGAAAACAGAGAGGAAGCGTTGCGCGCTATAGGACTCTCGCCCTGAGGGGATTTCCTGCGAAGAGTCCGTGATTTTCAAAAAAATCTGAGATTTTACGGGAGAATTGCGTCTTCAGGACGGAATTCTACGTCTGAAAGGGAGGATTTCAGGTAAATCGGACAGTGCTGAGGCAGAAAACCGGTACGACCACAAGAAAAATGCCCCGAGGCCTCCCAATATCACCCCAAAATGCGCCTCCAGGGTGAATTGACCGTGGGTTTTTACCTGCGACGAAGCGATCCGTTGTCAACAGAAACCGGAGACTGTTAAAGGTAGCCGATGGGAATCGCGGTAACGTCTTCTGAGAGTGCGATGTCCTGTTCAACGAAGCAGAAAACCGCTCCGTGCCCCACTTTCTTCCCCAGTTTTCCAAGCAAGTGGAAGTGTTTGGAAGCCGTGGCTGACGGTGTCGCCGTTTTTTTAAACTCCACGGGATAAAAACTGTCGCCCGTCTCAATCACAAGATCGACTTCTCTTTGATCAAGGTCGCGGTAGTAGTAAAAATACGGCTCTACTCCGTTGTGGCAGTAGCTTTTGAGAATTTCGGAAAACAGATACGTTTCAAGAATGGCACCCGACATTGCTCCGGCCTCAAGGGAATCCGGGGTTGGCCACTTGGTAAGATAAGCGCACAGGCCGGTATCGAGAAAATACAGTTTCGGGGATTTCACAAGACGCTTGGTCACGTTGCGGTAATAGGGTTTTAAGAGGTAAACAAGGCCTGATGTTTCGAGAACTGAAAGCCATGATCTGGCGGTTTTGTTATCGATTGCCGTGTCTCTCGCCAGATCGGCGTAGTTAAGCAGTTGACCCGTTCTTGCCGCTACCGCTCCCAGGAATTTGTAAAACAGGGTTTCATCCGCAATCGAAAGGATGTCTTTCACATCCCTGTTGATGTAGGTCTGAATGTAGGATTGGTAGAAAAGATTGCGTATGCTGTCTGTCGCTTCGACGATTTTTGGAAATGCTCCGCGCCAGATGCGACTGTATATTCCGCTCAGAGTTCCGGGCGTTTCTGTTGCTTTTTTCGCGCTGTCAATCCAGTCGGATGACGGCAGAAAAGGTCTGAGCATTTCGGATCTTCCTTCTATCTCAGCCTGAGAAAGTCCCAGGAGGTCGATTATCGCGACACGTCCGGCAAGGCTTTCGGTAATACCTTTCATGAGGTGAAACTTCTGGGAACCGGTAAGCCAGAACAGCCCGTTGGTTTTCTGCCTGTCCGCAATTATCTTGATATGGCTGAACAGATTCGGCGCATATTGCACATCGTCAATGATCAGCGGTGGCTTGTGGGTTCGCACGAACAGTCCCGGGTCATTTCGGGCGAGAGTGCGGGCTTCGAGATTATCCAGAGTTACGTAATTTCTGCCTTCCTCAGCGCACATTTCAAGAAGAGTTGTTTTACCTACCTGTCGCGGCCCGGTCACTAAAAGAACAGGGAAGTTATCATTAACTTCTTTTATGATGTCGGCAATAGTACGTTGATACACAATCAATCTCGTTAGTTAAGGATTGCAATTCCAATATAAACGAAAAAAGCCTTCAATTTGCAGATGGGGAAAGCATTCCCCTGAGCTTTGGTATGGGTGTTGTCCATTATTTTCTGCTTCACAGTTAGTTGTGGACGATGGGGAGTCCGAATCCCGGATATACAAACGCCCCGGAAATCCTGTCGCAATCCCTCTCGCTGACGCCTTCGGTTCGACAGATCTTATACCACCTGTTCGCTATAGTCCGCTCCATGGCCTGAATGATGGTCTCCGCGTCTTGGGGCGCAAACATGAAACGAGCGGATTGAGACAGCAGGTTTTCTGCATGCGCGTAACGGCCCGCATCACCGCAAACAAGCGCCAGATCTCGTCGTTCGATACTCACGGGCACGGATGGAGTGAGATCGTAAGCCGGCGAGAGTCGCCAGTGTTTTCCTGGGGCTATAACGGCGTGATTTCTTGGATGGTCGTCTGTGTTTGAGATCAGAGCATTAAAACACATTCGTCGGAACAGTTCCTGCGCATCGAGCTTCTCCCGCGAAGAAACCCTGCGCAACTCTTCAGCCAGTAACAGATATGACCATTTATCGCGATCCTGATATGAGTCTTCCGAACGAAGAAGCGTAAGCGCGCTTAGCATCCGGGCGCGGTGGTATCCCTGGCCGGTTTTTTCCCTGTCAAAGCGCCTGACAAGCAGTACATTCCGGTCTCCGACCGTTTCCACGCGACTATCGGCACTTTTTATTCCGCAGACGCGCGCGAGAGCGAGCATTGCGTGTTCAACCTTGGCGTGGTCCCATCTGTCATCAGGGCGGTTGAATTTCGCAATCCATAGACCGTCATTATCTTCAACTATGGCCTTGGGACGGGCGCCTCCCATGGATGTGCCGAGAAGCAGCAGCTCCTGTAACTGTTCGGTTTCTTGATCAGGGTGCAGATATTTGTCTTTGATTACTGCGTCTGCCAGGGTCTGCAGTTTCTCTAGGTTTATCGTTTGGTTAAATTCACGACGCGGAGCCGGGGTCTCTCTGTTCAGTCCGAAACCCAGCGCCCCGGCACGGTCGTCCGGCGAATGCAGCAGATAGTCAAGTTCGCCGAGCTGGCTCTTGCCGGAGTGTTTTTCGATAACGCGTCTGCCCCAGTAGTCCGGACCGGCGTCGCGCAGTCCGCTGAAAATACCATTCAGACGTCTGGTCTCAAAAGTTTTCGAGCTGAGACTGAGCTCAAGAGGATCGATAGGGACAGCATTTTCACGCGCCAGATAGCTTTTACCGTAAACGAACCTGCCAACAGGCACATCAAGCCGGTCTCCGGTCAGCACGAATTTCCCGGCTGTTATAAATTCTGTTTCACCTGGGAGAACAATGTAGACATAGCACTCGCTGTTCACCAGGTTCTCCTAAAAATCATTTTCCAAGCTTTCCGTTGCCCGGGCGCGGGCGCGTTCTTTCCCCATTAGCAGCGACAGACCTTCTTCATCCAAAGCCGGGTCAGCAATCTCATCCATGGGTTCAAGCAGGTTATAAACCCACAGCAGCGCCATGTAAACGGCGATACCGGTTGAAGGCTTGCCTTTTTCGGCATCGGAAACCGGACGTGGGCCCGTCCCGATTTTCTCCCCGACCCTTTTAATAGTAAGGTTTCTGCGAAGTCGGGCAGTGCGCAGGTTGTGGCCAAGGCGCTTCAGTGACTGTTCAACAGCGTACGGTGGTTTAGTATTCAGTAGATTCCTGGCAGTCATAAGCTCTTAAGTGTATTTTATCCATATTAATAAGCTCTTAAGAGTATACGCTTGTTTGATGAGAAAGCAAATGGTCTCATGATCGAGGCCTTTGCCCTGTAACGATTTTTGGGGCCGAGGTTTCCGAGCGCGAACCCAACTGACACGGCAGTAATTACTCCAAGTTCAGCGCCGAACCTTCCAGAATTTCCAGTACTTGCCAACCGCTACCCGATGTCGGCGTAATTACCGGGAAGAAGAGATCTCATACACTCGGGCCTCCCTAGATAGCGGATCAATGACACGAAGTCTGCTGGTTCAGTCTAGGTCAGCCTAAAGGACAGGTATATAATATTTGCGGCAGAGTGAAAAAAGACGCTCGACCATATGGTGCCGGTTCTCATGTACAGATACCCCATAACAAGCGAGGGGAAAAAGGTGAGGGCGTTCTGCGCGCAGTTGCCCCCGCCGGAAAATAGGCAGATCACGAGAAGATGCGCCAGGGAGAAAAGCGCGCTTGCCGCGAGAATGGCTCCCCATCCTCCCCCGAGAGTTCTCTGGAGGTATCCCCTGAAGAAAAACTCCTCGGGAAACGCGATGGCCACAATGTGCGTGAGCACTAAGAGCGCCGTCGGTTCTGTGAACTTGACCGTTTTTCCCAGATAAGTGGAGACAAGGTATAGGCAGACCAGATAAGAAAAAAGCACCGCAAGAGAAATTGTCGCTCCCCGAAGCAGTCCCCGCGGATCGAATCTCAGAACATCTGCCGCGCCGCGGTCAAGGAGAAACGGAACCCAGAGCATGACCCCCGCCGAGAGCAAAAGGGCGTACTCTCGACCAATCGCGGCCTTTGAGATGATTATCACCGCTATAACTGCCGCGTAGGCGGCAAGAGGTATCGCAATATTTTTCGAAAGAATCTGTTTCACGAGGACAGGTTTTTTCTTGGCATCGCTTGAATTTTAAAGTGCAACACTGATGATACCAGAAAGCAAGTGGAAGATTGCAGAATCTGCAGATCATCTCTCCAGTTATGTTATATTTTATCAGAGAGAGCTGCAACAACGTGCTCTTTGTAGTTTGTGTTTTTTGTTGGACAAAGAATTTTTATGCATGCAGGAAGAACTTCCTTTAAAACCATGGCAAAGTGCAACGATGGCTGGATCTGGAAAACTTAGTCGCATAGACTTGTCAGGATATAAGTCCATCAAGGATTTGAGTCTTGACCTGGAACCTCTGAATATCATGATTGGCCCCAATGGTGCGGGGAAGTCAAATTTCATCAGTTTCTTTCATTTCATGAACAAAATCCTTGAACAGGACCTGCAGCTTCATGTGTCTCGGAAAGGTACTGCTGAAGCTTTTTTATACTTCGGTAGCAAGGAAACAAGCAAAATAAAAGCCCGTTTGTTCTTCCCACCCAACGGCTATCAGGTAGAACTAGTTCCAACCGACGACGGGAGGCTTGTTTTTGAAAGAGAGTCGCTTGAATATTTTCCTGCCGATTCTGACTCTCGACCCGTAAGACATTATCAGGGCGAACAAAGGACTAAGGCCGGGGAGAACGAAAGTTTGCTGAAAAAACTAGAATCTCCGGTCGCAATTAGTATAAAAAAGTACTTGGATAACCTGAAGATCTATCATTTTCACAACACGAGCGATACGGCATCCGTTAAAAAATCGCATTCAGTTAACGACAACCTTCGTTTGCGCTCTCAGGGAGAAAACTTGGCAGCTTTTCTTTATTCAATTCAGGATGCTCCGGAATATGAGAAGATTGTTCAGACAGTACAACGCGTTGCACCCTTTTTTCACGATTTTGTTCTTGCTCCTGACAAAATCAATAAAGAGCAAATTCGCCTGCGCTGGAAACATAAAGGATCAGACGAGTACTTTGACGCTAACGGTCTTTCTGACGGAACACTGCGTTTTATTTGTTTGACAACTTTGTTGCTGCAACCGGAGTTGCCAAAGGTGATTTTGCTGGATGAACCGGAACTGGGCTTGCACCCCTATGCGCTGCAAATCCTTGCAGGAATGCTAAAAAGCGTGTCAAGCGGAACTCAGATTATCGTTTCAACTCAATCTGTGACTCTTGCCAATCAATTTGATTGGCAAAATATAATTATTGTTGACCAGAAAGATGGTGAATCTCGTTTTAATAAACCGAGAGAAGAAAACATAAAGCTTTGGCTTGAAGACTATGCCATTGGCGACCTCTGGGAGAAAAATCTCATCGGAGGAACGCCGGAGTGATCAGAATCTATGTAAGTGTTGAAGGCGCAACAGAACGGGAATTCTGCTCAATTGTGCTGGAGCCTTATCTAATCACCAAAGACGCGAGCGTAACCGCTATTGATATGCGCGGAAACGTAAGTCTTGAACGCGCCTGTTCTGAGATTCGGAAACTTATTCATAATTGCGATATTATCACAACTCTTTATGACTTATATGGATTTAAACATAGAGATAACCGTACCAAAGAAGAACTGGAGAACGCTTTAAAAAGCGAGATCAATAGTCCGGATAGATTTATTCCCTACATTCAGCAGTACGAGTTTGAATCTTTGTTGTTCAGTGATCCGGATGTAACGTCTGCCGAACTCGGGTCCGCATATATTTCTTCAGAGTTGTCTAGAATTATCACAGAAGCAGGCGATGTGGAAAATATCAATGATGATTTCATGACGTGTCCATCTCGCAGGATTAAGGGTTTGTTCCCTGTCTTTTGATAAAAAACTGCACGGTCCGACTATCTGTGGGAAAATTGGAATTGAGCGAATCCGTCAGAGTTGTCTTGGGTTTAATGGATGGATTGAGGGCATCGAAGAGCTAATACGGACTTTAAGTGATGAAGAAAGAAAGATCCTTATTGAATAGGTTTTCATGGAAATCTCAGAGATAAAAAAACATCTCCGAGCGGAGATAGTCGGAGAAAAACTTTTTGTCTATGACGAAGCGGGTTCCACAAACGATGTTCTCCGTGAACTCATGGGCGATGGTCTGGCCGCAGACGGAACAGTAGTGGTTTCCGATTCGCAGACTGCGGGCAGGGGGCGGCTTGGGCGAAGGTGGTTATCTCCCGGGGGTATTAATCTTTATCTCTCCGCATTGTTCCGCCCCGAGGTCTCCCCTAGGAGATCCTCCGTCTTTACCTTCCTTGCGTCCTGTGCCCTTGTCGATGTTTTCTCGGGCTACGGCGTGGACGCCGGGATAAAATGGCCGAACGATATCCTGATCGGCGGGAAAAAAATCTCGGGGGTGCTCACGGAACTCGGCACCTCCGACGGTGCTGTCGACTATCTCGTGATCGGCATCGGGGTCAATCTCAATTTGCCTGAGGAATTCATACGTCGCGAAATGGAGGATATTTCAGAGAAAACCACATCTCTTTCAGTGCTGCTCGGAGAAGATGTCAGCAGGGAGAGATTCTGCGCGGAACTTATTAACGCCCTTGACCGGCTCTACGGGGAGTTTCGCCGCCGCGGGACAGGGGCGATTGTGGATACGTGGATCGAGATGTGGGGATTTTTGGGAAAGTCTGTATCCGTAGACGTCTCGGGAGAGGTTATAAGTGGAGTCGCAGAGCACGTCGATGCAAACGGATTTCTTTATCTGAGAACGGATGAGGGCAACCTTCGCAAGGTCATTACGGGGGATACGGTTTTTTAGAGCACCCCGATTATCTCATGGCGAAGCCTGCGCATCAGGTCCATCCATTCGTTTATCATCTCCTCGGGTTCGTCGCTTACGTCTTTTTTTATGACTATTCCGTAGACCCTGGGTTCCACGTCGCATTTCCCGTATCTTTCCGCGACGATGGAACCGAACCTGTGGAGTATATCGAGGGCTCGTCTGTCCTTTCCCTCGAATCTGCTCACGAGGACCATCTCGGAGGAAAAACCCTCGAATATTCTATTCCACAGAGTCGCGCTTGACTCCATGTGGAAAGAGAGGATTACGCTTTCGGAACCTTTTTCCCCTTTGATTTTTTCGGGGTTAGCCTTCATTCTTCTTCGCTTATTATAACCATGGACAGACAGAGCGTGTGCGGAGTTTCGGATTTATGTTATAATTGCTGGAAGGCGTCTGAAGAGGTTGCTTACGCCGCATCAGTTCTCGCGTTGTTTTTTTCATAACAACACAACAGGCGGACAGTTATATGAATTTCAAGAGACTTCCCGAAAAAAGGGGACTTTATGATCCTGCGTTTGAGCACGATTCCTGCGGAATAGGATTCGTCGTTAACGTTAAGGGTGTGAGGTCAAACGCTATAATCCGCGATGCCATAACCGTGCTCAAAAACCTCGAGCACCGCGGAGCCTGCGGATGCGAGCCGAACACTGGAGACGGCGCCGGAATACTGTTCCAGAAACCCCACGCGTTTTTCGTTGATGCCTTGGGAGCCGAGGGAATCACCCTCCCGGAGGAAGAGGATTACGGAGTCGGAATGATATTTCTTTCTCCGGATCCATCTGTTGAGAAGAAAACGAAAAAGAGGCTTGAGGATATAGTCACCGAGGAAGGCCAGAGCGTTCTGGGCTGGCGGGTCGTTCCGACCGACAGCTCCTCTCTCGGGGCGACTGCTCTAGGGTGCGAGCCCGGGGTAAGGCAGATATTCATCGGCCGGGGAGACGGGACCCCCGCCGGGGACGATTTTGAGAGAAGGCTCTACATAATAAGAAAGCGCGCGGAGGCGGAAATAAAGACCGCGGGGCGCGACGGGCATTTCTATGTGCCCAGTCTTTCATCGAGGACCGTGGTTTACAAGGGAATGCTTGTCACCTGGCAGCTTGATCCCTACTTCCCGGACCTTATGTCCGATCTCATGGAAAGCGCGATAGCGCTTGTGCACTCGCGTTTCAGCACGAACACGTTTCCGAGCTGGGACAGGGCCCACCCCTACAGATACGTGATACATAACGGCGAGATAAACACCCTTCGTGGGAACATAAACTGGATGCACTCAAGACAGGCCGTTTTGGAATCGGAGTTCTACGGCGACGACATTGAAAAAATCTTCCCGGTGATAGCTCCCGAGGGAAGCGATTCCGCCTCCTTTGATAACGCGATGGAATTTCTTTGCCTGTCCGGCTACTCGATAGAGCACGCAGTGATGATGATGATTCCCGAACCGTGGTCAAAGCACGAGAGCATGTCCGAGGAGAAAAAGGATTTCTACAGATTCCACAGCTGCCTTATGGAACCTTGGGACGGTCCCGCTTCCATAGCTTTTACAGACGGCGAGAAAGTGGGAGCGGTGCTTGACAGAAACGGGCTTCGTCCCACGAGATACTACGTCACCAGGGATGACACCGTTGTGCTGGGTTCAGAGGTTGGAGTCCTCGACATACCGCCCGAGAGGGTGAGCTACAAGGGGCGCCTGCTTCCGGGAAGGATGCTTCTTATAGACACGCGTGAAGGCCGCATCGTTGGCGATACGGAACTCAAAAAGAGACTTTCAACGGAAAAACCCTACGGAAAGTGGCTCGGGGAAAACATGGAGAGCTTCTCCGGGATTATGGAAGGAGAGCCGGCGGAGACTCCGCCCGAGTATGACTCCGAAACGCTTCTTACGAGGCAGAGGGTTTTCGGCTACACCTTCGAGGATCTGCGTATTCTCCTAGGTCCGATGTCGAAAAACGCGGTCGAGCCCGTGGGCGCCATGGGAGTCGATACCCCGCTTGCGGCGCTCTCTGACGAATCGAAGCTTCTATACAACTATTTCAAGCAGATGTTCGCCCAGGTCACAAATCCCGCTATTGACGCCATACGCGAGGAACTTATAACCGGGACCATGGTCACGCTGGGCAAAACGGCCAACATACTCCGTCCCGAGGCGAAAAGCTCCGAGAAATTAGAGCTTGAGACCCCGTTTCTTACGAACCCGGAAATCGAAAAACTGAAAACCATTTGCGGGGAGAGATTCCGCTGCGAAGTGATCCCCGCACTTTTTGATCCCCGGAAGGGAACCGAGGGTCTCGAGGAGGCGCTCTCCGGGATGTTCGCCCGCGCCGACGAACTGATAGAAAAAGGCGCCAACATTCTGGTTCTCTCGGACAGGGGATTTGATGCCGAGAATGCCCCAATCCCCGCTTTGCTGGCGGTCTCCGGGCTTCACCACCACCTGATAAGAAACGGAAACAGGATGCGCGCGGCACTCGTCGTTGAATCGGGCGAGCCGAGGGAAACTCATCACATGGCGCTTCTTATAGGCTACGGAGCGAGCGCCGTAGCTCCCTACATGGCCTACGAGACCATAAACGGCATGATCCACCAGAACATGCTTGTGGGCGTATCTTACACAGAAGCGGTCTCCGGATACGTGAAGAGTCTCGTGAAGGGCATAGTCAAAATAATGTCCAAAATAGGTATTTCCACGGTGCAGAGCTACCACGGTGCCCAGATATTCGAGGCTCTAGGGCTGAATACCGAGTTCGTCGGGAAGTACTTCACATGGACGTCTTCCCGCATACAGGGAGTGGGAATCGACGTCATAGCGGAGGAGTCGATAAAACGCCACTCCATGGCTTACGCGGAAAGGGACGTTGAGACCGCGACGCTTGAGACCGGAGGGGTTTACAGCTGGAGGCCTGATGGGGAGCGCCACATGTACCACCCGCGCACCGTGCACAAGCTTCAGGAAGCTTGTCAGACGGGAAGCTACGAGAAATTCAAGGAATACACAAAGCTTGCGAACGACGAGGAAAAAGAACACTTTACGCTTCGAGGCCTGATGGAGCTTAAGTACCCCGACGCCCCCGTACCTCTTGACGAGGTGGAGTCGGTCGAGAGCATATGCAGGAGGTTCAAGACCGGGGCCATGTCCTACGGGGCGATAAGCAAGGAGGCCCACGAAAGCCTAGCGATTGCGATGAACCGCATAGGAGCCAGGAGCAACACGGGCGAGGGAGGAGAAGACACGGACAGATATACCCCCGACCCCAACGGGGACCTCAGGAGAAGCGCCATAAAACAGGTTGCTTCGGGCCGTTTCGGCGTCACGAGCGAATACCTGGTGAACTCGGACGAGATACAGATAAAGATAGCCCAGGGGGCAAAGCCGGGTGAAGGGGGGCAGCTTCCCGGGAGAAAGGTCTACCCGTGGATAGCCAAGGTGAGGCTCTCGACTCCTGGAGTGGGGCTGATATCGCCTCCCCCGCATCACGACATCTATTCAATTGAGGATCTGGCGCAGCTTATCTACGATCTTAAAAACGCGAACAAGCACGCGAGGATAAACGTCAAGCTGGTTTCCGAAGTCGGTGTCGGCACCATAGCCGCCGGAGTGGCGAAGGGTCACGCGGACGTGATACTCATAAGCGGAACCTCCGGGGGAACGGGAGCGTCCCCGCAAAGCAGCATACACCACGCCGGACTTCCCTGGGAGCTGGGAATAGCTGAGACTCACCAGACGCTTGTTCTTAACAATCTTAGAAGCAGAGTGGTTCTTGAGACCGACGGTCAGATGAAAACCGGGAGGGATGTGGCTATCGCGGCCCTTCTCGGTGCTGAGGAATACGGATTTTCCACGGCTCCGCTCATAGTTTTGGGATGCATAATGATGAGGGTCTGCCATCTCGACACCTGTCCCGTGGGAGTCGCCACGCAGAACCCCGAGCTTCGAAAGAAATACACCGGAGATCCGGCGCACGTGGTCGATTTCATGCGTTTTGTCGCCGCTGAGCTACGTGAGATAATGGCGAAGATGGGCTTTAGGACCGTAAACGAGATGATAGGCAGAACGGACTGCCTCGAGATGAGAAAATCGCTTGATCACTGGAAGGCCAAAGGCATAGATATAAGCAGCATTCTCTTCCGTCCCGAAGTTCCCGAGGACTGGGGAACCTACTGCCAGATCGAACAGGACCACGGCATACAGGACTCTCTTGACGAAACCGTCCTGATGGATTTATGCCGCCCGACGATTGAGAGGGGAGAGACTGTCCGCGCCGACGTTCCCATAAAGAATGTTAACAGGACCGTAGGGACCATAGTAGGAAGCGAGCTTACGAGAAGGTACGGTCTTGACGGGCTTGAGGAAGACACTATAAGGCTTCATTTCTCGGGTTCGGCGGGCCAGAGCTTCGGAGCCTTCGTCCCCAAGAGCATGACACTTATTCTCGAGGGCGATTCTAACGACTACACCGGAAAAGGGCTCTCTGGAGGGAAAATGATCATTTATCCGCCGAAGGAATCCACATTCCTTGCGGAGGAGAATATAATAATCGGGAACGTAGCGTTCTACGGCGCCACCGGAGGGGAAGCCTACGTAAGGGGTGTTGCCGGGGAGAGGTTCTGCGTGAGAAACAGCGGAGTCCGCGCCGTGGTGGAGGCTGTGGGGGATCACTGCTGCGAATACATGACCGGGGGCCGCGTCGTGGTGCTGGGTTTGACCGGAAGGAATTTTGCGGCCGGGATGTCGGGCGGCATAGCGTATGTTTACGATCCCGAGGGGGGTTTCCACGGAAGATGCAATACCGAATCCGTGTTCCTTGAATTCGTGGAGGAAGATGACGAAGAAGAACTTCTTGGGATGATAAGAAAACACCTTGAGTGCACTGGAAGCGAGGTGGCGAGGCGGATACTTGAGAACTGGTCCGGGAGTCTTCCCAGATTCGTTAAGGTGATACCGAAAGACTACAAGAGAATGCTCGAGCACATAAACCGCGCGCAACAGAGCGGTCTTTCGGGTGACGAAGCCCTTATGGCTGCTTTTGAGGAGAACAAGCGAGATCTCGCGCGCGTAAGCGGAAACTGACGCGGAAGCTCTGACGGAGGAGAAGTTTTCAAATGGGTGACCCCACAGGTTTTATGAATTACGAAAGGAAGCTCGGGCCTGACAGAGATCCTGCCCGCAGAACCAGCGACTGGGACGAGTTTCACGGTCACCTTCCCGAAAAAGAGCTTGCCATCCAGGGCGCAAGGTGCATGGACTGCGGAGTTCCCTTCTGCCAGACGGGTCAAGAAATCGGCGGCATGACCGCGGGATGCCCCATAAACAACCTTATACCCGAGTGGAACGACCTGATTTACTCCGGACTCTGGAGAGAAGCTCTCGAGAGACTTCACAAGACGAACAATTTTCCCGAATTCACGGGCCGGATATGCCCCGCTCCCTGCGAGGGGTCCTGCGTTCTGGCCATAAATGAGCCCGCGGTTACCATAAAGAGCATAGAGTGCGCCATAGTCGACAGGGGTTTTGAGGAAGGATGGATAACGCCCGAGCCCCCCGGGATCAGAACCGGCAAGAAGGTTGCCGTCATAGGCTCCGGACCCGCGGGACTTTCCTGCGCCGCTCAGCTTAACAAGGCCGGACATCTGGTCACCGTGCTTGAAAGGGACGACCGCATCGGCGGACTGCTCATGTACGGAATTCCCAATCCCCACCTCGACAAGAAAATAGTCGACCGCCGCGTTGATATACTCGCGAAGGAGGGAATCGAGTTCGTCACCAACACGGAAGTGGGAGTGGATATCGACGGAAACGAACTCATAGAGAACTTTGACGCGGTCGTTGTATGCACGGGAGCGACGAAACCCAGGGACCTTCCGATTCAGGGAAGGGACCTTGACGGAATCCACTTTGCCATGGAGTTCCTTGGGGCCAACACGAAGAGCCTTCTTGACAGCGGGCTCGCCGACGGCCGCTACATCTCCGCCGCGGACAAGGACGTTATCATTCTCGGGGGCGGCGACACCGGAACCGACTGCGTCGCGACATCCATGAGACACGGATGCAGGAGCCTTCTTCAGTTCGAAATACTTCCAAAACCTCCGCTTGAGAGGGCCGTGGATAACCCGTGGCCGCAATGGCCCAGGGTGTACAGGCTTGATTACGGCCAGCAGGAAGCCATGGCGGTTTTCGGAGAAGACCCGAGAAGGTATCAGGTTCTTACCAAAAGATTCGTAGGAGACTCAGAGGGCGGGGTGGCGGAACTTGAGACCGTGCGCATTGAGTGGTACAGAGGGGACGGCGGAAGGATGGCGTTTCGGGAAGTTGACGGTTCCGAGCAGAAGTGGCCGTGCGGGCTGGTGCTTTTGGCCCTCGGATTTCTGGGGCCCGAACAGGAACTTCTGCAGCAGATGAATATCCGTACCGACGAGCGCTCAAACGCCATGGCGGAGTACGGAAAGTACATGACGAATGTCGAGGGAGTTTTCGCCGCGGGGGACTCGCGCAGGGGGCAAAGCCTTGTGGTGTGGGCTATAAACGAGGGAAGAGAAGCCGCGAGAGAGTGCGACAGGTATCTTATGGGATCAACCGATCTTCCGTAAACAGGCTAAACCCGCTGCGAGGAGGAATTTCCAGATGGCCTTCGCTGATCCTGAAGAACAGTTAAAGGTAATAAGACGGGGAACCGAGGCGATAATTCCCGAAGAGGAGCTTCTTCTGAAGCTCGAGGCTTCAAGGGAGAACGACCGTCCCCTGAAGATAAAGGCAGGGTTCGACCCCACCTCCGCAGACCTGCATCTGGGTCACGGGATAATCCTCAAGAAACTTCGCGATTTTCAGACCCTGGGCCACGAGGTTCTTTTCCTGATAGGGGATTTTACCGCCTACATAGGAGACCCTTCGGGGAGAAGCGAAACCCGCCCTTTGATTTCAAAAGAGGAGATAATCAGGAACTCAAGAACCTACGAACGTCAGGTTTTCAGGGTTCTTGACAAAAAAAAGACCCAGGTTCTTTCAAACTCCCGCTGGCTCAGCAGACTCGATCCGGAAGAGTTCCTCGGACTTACCTCCCTGGTTAACGTATCGCGGATACTTGACCGGGACGATTTCTCAAAGAGGTACGGGGAGGGAGTGTCCATTTCCCTGAGGGAGTTCATATATCCTCTGGTGCAGGCGTACGACTCGGTGCAGATGCGTTGCGACGTTGAGCTCGGCGGCACGGATCAGACCTTCAACATACTGCTCGGCCGCGATTTCCAGAGACATTACGGACAGGCTCCCCAGGTAGGTGTCTTTCTTCCGATACTTGAGGGAACAGACGGGGCAAGGAAGATGTCAAAGTCCCTTGGAAACTACATAGGCCTCGACGAATCTCCGCAGGGTATATACGGGAAGATGATGTCGGTCTCAGACAACCTTATGTGGAGATACTATCTTCTTTTAAGCGCCCGCAATGAAAAAGAGATACGAAAGTTAAGAACCGGGCATCCCATGGACGCGAAAAAAGCGCTTGCCAGGGAAGTCGTCTCCTGGCTCCATGACTCCGAAGACGCCGTGGAAGCCGAACGGGATTTCGAGACCAAGTTCTCAAAGAGGTCTTTCCCTGAAGACGCGAAGGAAAAGACATACGTTCCCGGCTCCCGCAAGGTGGTTGACCTTGTTTTGGAAGTGTCCGATTCCGTCAGCACTAAAGGGGCGGCCAAAAGGCTCATATCTCAGGGAGGGCTTGTCATAGACGGGGAGAAGTACACTGATCCAAATTCGGAGTTTCCCGAGAAAAACGCTTTCGAGATTAAGGTCGGGAAGAAAGAGTTTCTGAAAGTCGTTATCAAGTAAGCAGAAGCGGCTTTTTCTTTTTTCATACAGTTTGATTCTATAGAACCTGCCTGTACCGAAGTCGCGGAAGTATTAATTATCAGGACTGTCCGGTAGGCATACTTGCTGGTTTGTAATGACGGGGAACAAAGCTAATGAGGCATATGGGGGAATCTGGATAGATCTCCGCGAGAGAGTTGCGGGACTTGGAATATCGCAGGGTCAAGCGGCATCATTGCTGTTTCTGGGTTTCTTGGTGGCGGCGAACTATTTCCAGGCTCTCTGGGGAGAATTCATATGGGATGATTTCCTGTTAACAAAGCTAAATGCTGTCTCGAGCTGGCGAGGAATTTGGCATATCTGGTTCGATCCCACGACAGCCTACCTGCAGAGAGACGCTGTGGAAGGTCATTACTGGCCGCTCCTCTACACGACTTTCTGGATAGAGCAAAAGCTCTGGGGTTTTCACCCTATGGGTTATCACGCTCTCAATCTTCTGCTTCACTTCGTAAGCACGGCTCTTCTCTGGAGGCTGCTTTTACGCTTGGAGGTTCCCGGGGCCTTTTTTGCTGCGGCGCTATTTGCCGTGCATCCGTTGCATGTGGAATCGGTCGCATGGGTGATTTCCCGAAAGGACCTGCTCTCGGCGCTGTTCTATCTGACCGCGTTCCTTATGTGGGTCCGTTTTATCGAGATTCCTCACCCCCGGCGCTACGCTACGGCACTTCTGCTGTTCGCGGCAGCTTTGCTCTGCAAGTCGGTTGCGATTACCTTGCCTCTAGCGCTCCTGATTCTTCAGTGGTGGCGTGAGGGCAGTATTACGCCGAAGGATTTTATGCGGGTGGCGCCGTTTTTTCTTGTCGCGCTTCTCGTCGGAGGGTTCGACATATGGTTTTACAAGAGCAATACTGCCCTTTCTTTTGACTATTCAGTTTACGAGCGGGTTCTTATCGCCTCGCGCGCCCTGTGGTTTTACTTGGAAAAGCTCCTCTGGCCTGTGGACCTCGCGGTGATATACCCGCGTTGGGAAATTGACGCGGCGGATCCCGTTGGCTGGGTTTATGTCGCTGCGGCAGCAGCGGTTGCCTTGGTGTTCTGGACAATGAGGCGCCGGACCGGCAGAGGACCGCTTGCCTGCGCGCTTTTTTTCGCAGTCACTCTGTCTCCCACTCTTGGTTTCGTTGACTACAGCTACATGGGGCACTCGTTTGTTGCCGACCGCTTCCAGTACTTAGCCGGGACCGGTGCGATAGTCCTTTTCGCCGCGGCCGCGGCGGTCGGCGTGCGAAGGTTGTCGCCCATAACAAACAGGGCCGCAAAAGGCATCGCCTTGGCGCTTCTCGCGCTGCTCAGCGTTGTTACCTGGAACCAGACGGGTATCTACAAAAACGAGGTTTCCCTGTTTAAACATGTCATCTCTTTTAATCCCGGTTCGTGGGCAGCCCATCAGAATCTGGGAATGGCTCTACTCAGGCTCAGCGAATTTGAGGAGGCCGAAAGTTATCTTCGCCGCTCCTTGGAAATCTTTCCGCTTAACCCGAAGGCTTTCAGGAACTTGGGAGAGGCCCTTAAGGGGCAGGAGCGCTACGAGGAATCGCTTAAGTGGTTCGGGGTTGCGGCCAGAGTGGAACCCGGTGAACCTCTTAATCACGCTGGAATGGGCACCGTGTTTTTCCAACTGGAGAGATACCCCGAGGCCATCTCGAGCATGAAGCGGGCCCTTGAATTTCAGCCTGACTCTGTGACGGCGTCCAGGTTTCATGCCCTTATAGGGCAGGCGTTCCGGGAAACGGGGCGCCACGGCGAGGCGGACAAACACTTCGATCTCGGCGTGAAACTCGCCATGGAAACGAATCATCCTGACCCGGGAGTTGTTTTTTCCAGAGCGGAGGACCTGCGGGGGCGGAAACTGTACGAGGAATCACTTAAATGGTACCGCCTGACCATTGAGATGGATTCAGGCTTCGCCCTAGCCTACGCGGGCATGGGAGACTCTCTCTACCAGCTGGGTCGCTACCCCGAAGCCATCTCAAGCATGAAGCGGGCCCTTGAGCTTCAGCCGGATTTCCCAATGGCTTCTACTCTGCGCTACCTCATGGCCCAGGCATCGCAGGGGATAAGTCAGCCTCACTCGGCGCAGGGTCAGACAAGCAGCGCTATGGAGAGCGGTTCAGGCGATGCGAGGACTTTTTTCTCCCGGGCGGAGAACCTGCGGGCGGAGAAACGATACGAGGAGTCGCTTAAGTGGTACAGGGACGCGCTTGGGGCGGATACTGGTTTCGCCCTAGCTTATGCGGGCATGGGAGATTCGCTTTATCGTCTGGGACGTTACGAGGAGGCGGCCTCAAGCATGAAAAGGGTTTTCGAGCTGCTGCCTGATTTCCCCCTGGCGCCCACGCTGCATTACCTGATAGGGCAGTCGTTGCGTGAGCTGGGCCGTTACGACGAGGCCGAGGAGCACTATGAAAGCGCGTTGCGGATTGGCCCGGGTTTTAAGGAAGCCATTAACGGATTGGCGGAACTTCTGCTGGTTCAGGAACGTTACGGGGAAGCCCTGGATCGCTATCGGGTGCTTGCGCGGATTGAGCCTGAAAACGCCGCTGCGCATTCCCGAATAGGCATCGCGCTGCTTAAGACCGGCAGGGCGAAAGAAGCGCTTGCGAGTTTTGAGCGTGCTATTTCTCTTGATCCGACTCTTGAGTCGGCACGAGACTACAGGGAACAGGCGCTTGAAAGCATTAAGGAAGCATCTCAGCAGAAATAATGAGTTGCTTTGCGAATGTGAAGCAATATTGTAGACAGGAAATCATTGAATCGGCGCGTGGGTTTCCATACAGAAAGCGAGTCGGCCTGTAAGCCGAGTTCTGTCAAGTACGGTCATCCATCTGAGATACCTGTTGCCAGGATACCTTAAGCGACTACCCGAAAACCAGGACGGGCCGCCCTGACCGGACAGTTGTCCGGGCGTTTCCCTATTTGTCTTTCTCCGGGCGGGGTTTGCCTTGCCTCCTCCATCACTTTCGGAGCGGTGGTCTCTTACACCACCTTTTCACCCTTACCGAGGCGCCTGCGGCGCCCAGGCGGTTTGCTTTCTGCTGCACTTTCCGTTGTCTCGCGACACCTGGTCGTTAACCAGCGCCCTGCCCTGCGAAGCTCGGACTTTCCTCCCGCGTACAAGCCGCGGGCGACCGCACGGCCGACTCGCTAATCATTAAAATATCTATCTATCGCCTCGTTCGCAAGACTATCAGCCTCCGCGTTATTCTCCCTGGGGATATATTCTATTTCGAATGCCGGGAGCGAGGAGGCGAGCTTTCCGGCTTCCGAGTGGAGTATTCTGAGCTTCGGGTCCTTTACTTTCCAGAGCCCGTTCATCTGGCTTGCGACAAGCTGGGAGTCGGTGTGGATTTTCACCCCGGGGCTGCCTTCAGCCACGAGATGACCTAGGGCTCTTATGAGTGCCTTGTATTCTGCCTCGTTGTTCGTTCCCCTGCCGATATACTCCCTTATTTCCTTTCTTGTTCCGTCCGGGCGGATCACAAGGACCCCGATGCCGGATTCTCCCGGGTTTCCCCTTGACGCTCCGTCTATATAAATTTCGGTTGTTTTCTTGGCGGACATTTTTCAGTTTCTGTGCGCAAGCTAGAAAAGAATAGCTCGCGTTGAAAAGGACATTGCTCAATTCTCGGACATTAAAGCTGCCATAGAAGCCGTAAGCACCAGACCTGGTGAAAGAACGAACAGCACAAACCGAAATTTGCCAATCATAAAAAAAGGCATTATCGCCGCTTTAATGCTTGCCCAAAGGGTACTTCAATAAAATCTGATTCTGCTTATGGACAGCGCTCTTTTTCCCTGTCGCTATTTCTTCGGTGGTGGTGGGGGAGATGGTTTAGGCTTTGTTATTGTTATTTTTCCGGGTTTGGTTTGCTGCCCCCTCTTGGGGGATTCTCCCTATGTCCCAATCGAAGGTTCCTTCGTAGGCTTCCTTCCAGGATACGGGTTTTCTTCTCTTGCCATAATTTACTCCTCATAGGGTAAAAACTCTACCATTTCAACTTCTGATTCCGGTATTAACAGTGTACCTTGTACTTTAATGGAATCCAATTGCTCATCTTGCAACCACTCTGCCTCTTCAATTCGGAAATGTCCTTGCCCCGGTTTGCTGGGCCACTCCGCAGGCCAGCCGTAAAGGCGGCGGTTTCCAGCCATGTACAATACAACACAACGAAGCGACTGGGGTGGCGCGAAAAAGCTGAATACCATTCCGACGGGTAGGAGTTTTCCTTTGTTATTCTCATGTAGCGGAAGAGCTTGTGCGTTAGGTCCTTGTTTGAAATCCAAGCGAATAGCAAGCCTAAACAGACCGCTATCAAAATTAACCAGATAATACTCCGGTTTAGCTCGAGGGAAGGTTCCTCTGGCAACTTTATTTGTTCCGTAGAGAATATAGAAAACAGTATGTGAGCGATAAAGGTGAAAATTAAAGCTTGAACGACTTGGCCGAATGTACCGGGTTTCGTATGAGCTGTAAGCCAGTAGAAAATAGCAGCTGCCAAAAATCCCAGGATACCCGAGGTTTCATCGGAGAATGCTGTAAGCCGGTAGAAAATAGCAGCTGCCAAAAATCCCGGCAGAAGAAATATGAGTATGTTGATCAGTTCAACAGATATCATTTACGGTTCCGTTCTTGCAATCTCGTGGTAACTCTATGGGCGGTTACGGGTTTGTGTAAAGAATCTTCTTGCAGTTCGGGCACTGAACCAGTTTTGTCTGTTTCAGTATTTCATTGTAGAGCTGAGGCGGGATGTTTATGTTGCAGCTCGTGCATTTCTCGTTTTCGGCAAGCGCGAGCGCCCTGCCGTTTCTTTTGAAGATTTTTTCGTAAAGCGGGAGTATTTTCGGGTCTATAATGGACAGGATTTCACTTTTTTCACGCTCCGCCGGTTTGCGGGAAATCTCGAGTTCTTCAATCTTTTTTTCTTTTTCCGCGATCTGCTCCGCGTATTGCTCTTCCAGAGTCGCGTAGTTTTCTTTCTCCCCGACAAGAGCTGCCTCGGTCTCTTCGATCTCCGTCATTACGGAGATTGTCCGGTCTTCTATTTCGAGGTTTTCCTTTCTTGTATCGGTTATTTCCTTCTGAAGCGCTTCGTATTCCTTGTGGGTCTTTATGGCAAACAGCCTTTCCTCGGACTTCTTTATGGATTCCTGATTGGAGCGAAGAGAGGATTCTAGACCGTCTCTTTGCGCCTTGAGTTCCGAGAGGGTGGTTTCCTTCAGATTTATCGATTCTTCTTTTTCGAGAAGGTCTTTTTTAAGGCTGTCGATTTCGCCGGGGTATCTTTTAAGCCCTTCGGTTAACTCTCTTATTCTCAGGTCAACTGTCTCGAGTTTCCGCAGGCTTTCGATACGCTGTTCCATCATTTTTTATTTCAGGCGAACCAATCCAGATTTACCTTTCAGGGAAATCGGTATTCTGGGGCTTTCGGAGGGGGTTGTTTCGGCTTTCTCTTTATTGACCTTCATGGTCTCTGTTTCTCAATTCTGGGCCCACCCGGACTCGAACCAGGGACCGACGGATTATGAGTCCGCTGCTCTAACCAACTGAGCTATGGGCCCTAATAAAACTAGGCAACAGAATATAGTTAATCGAATTTTTTTGTCAAATTTAGCGGACGAGTTAAGATTTTTGCCGGAATTTTTTACTTCCTTTCAGAAAAACATATTTTATAATAGTTTTGCAGGAGGGGAGTCGGCATGCCAATTTTCGCAATCACCTTGAAAGAGCCTAATCCGGAAGTAGTTGAACTTATCACAAAGGAATATCCAGATTGTTACCAGTTGTCCGATACTGTATTTTTAGTTTCTCAAAATACAGTATCAGAGACTATTGCTAAAACAGTGGGAATAAAAGGAGAAGACCGCATTGAGTCAGCACTTGGTGCTGTTTTTAGACTAAACGGAGCATATGCTGGTTATGCTTCACGCTCTCTATGGGAATGGTTGGGGGAAATGGAGAAACGAAACTTTCCTATAAAAAATTCAGGCTATGCAATACAGGTGCTCTTTTGAAGTCTGATTGTTCGCCTGCAGACTAAAAATGTAGAAGGGTGGTTTTTATACCCCTCGAGGTCACTGGAAAACAAGAAGATTTTCCCCTCCGGGGTCCCACGAGCCCCTTACCTTAAATACCGACGAGAGAAGCTTTTCGGAAAGCACGCGCGACGGTTCTCCCAGGGCTGCGACTCGTCCATTCTCAAGTACAAGGATCCTTTCGCAGAACCTGCTCGCGAGATCAAGGTCGTGGAGAACGGCCACGATCCCTTTCCCCTGTCGCGCCAGCGTTCTCAGCAGTTCCATGAGGACGAACTTGTGGTGTATGTCGAGGTGGGAAGAGGGCTCGTCAAGGAAGGTGAAATCGGTTTCCTGCGCAAGAACCCTCGCGACCGACACTCTTTGCTGCTCTCCCCCCGAGAGCGTCGTTACTTTTCTTCGAGAAAACCCTTCCAGGTCCACAAGCGAAAGGCAGTCCTCGGCGCGCTTCATGTCTTCTTCGCTTTCGCTTTCGAAAATTCCCAGGTACGGATACCTTCCCGTAAGCACTACCTCGAGTGCGCTGAGGGGAAAATCGAAATACGAGGTCTGCGGGAGAAACGATATTTTTCTGTAAAGCTCCTTTGCCTCGTATCCAGAGATATCCTCTCCGTCAAGCATGATGCGGCCTGCGTCGGGATCGATTATGCGGGCAAGAAGCCTGAGAAGCGTGGATTTCCCTGCGCCGTTCGGGCCGACTATGCCCAGAAACTCGTTTCTTCTGATCTCGAAGGTTACGTCGTCGACTATGGTTTTTCCGTTTGCGCCGTAACTGAGTCCCGATGTTTTTATGTGTTCTCCTTGCATTCTACGCGATTTCTCTCCCGCTGAAGTTCCGCCTCAGCAGAAACATGAAGAAAGGAACTCCGATGAAGGAAGTGATTACCCCGAGGCGAAGCTCCTCGGGGCTCATTACGGTTCTCGCTATAAGGTCCGCTGAGGGCAGGAATATGGCCCCGGCGATAAAACTCGCGGGCAGGAGCCGGCGGTGATCCACCCCGATCAGCAGTCTTACCGAGTGGGGAATTATAAGTCCGACGAATCCCACGATGCCGCTTACCGCCACGCTTGCTCCGACTATGAGGGAACTCAGGACTATTAGATGTTTCGTTGTTTTCTCTATGTCGATGCCGACGGTCTTTGCCGTCTCGTAGCCGAGGAGACTTGCGTTTAGGTTCTTAGCGTAGAAAAGCAGTATTGCCGAGGCGGCAAGCACGGGCACCGCGGCCATTGCGAAATGTGTCCAGGTGCGCGAGTCGACTCCGCCCATTATCCAGAAAAGCATTTCCTTCATTGACCACGCGTTTGATACCGAAAGCACGAAAGTCGTGAGAGAGACAAAGAGTGTTCCAAGCGCCACCCCGCAGAGAAGAAGCGTCGTGTTCTCGACAAAACCCCGGTAGCGCGATATCCCGTAGACCGCGTATGCCGTGAGAAGTGTGCCCGCGAACGCCGCGAGCGGGAGCAGGAGAAACCACTGCTGGTGAATACCGGTATAGATTGTCAGGACGGCGAAGAAAGCTCCGCCGCTTGACCAGCCCAGTATTCCGGGTTCGGCCAGGGGGTTTCTGAACATCGCCTGCATTACCGCTCCCACAATTGAGAGTCCCCCTCCTATGGTGGCGGCGAGAAGAACTCTCGGGAGCCTCACGTTCCAGACGATAAGTTCCTGTGATTTTTCGATTCCCGCTCCGGCATCGAGCCAGAGCAGTTTGCCGGCTATCACGCTGATTACATTGTCAAACGGAACGCTCACCGCCCCGAGCGATACGCACGCGACTACGGTCAGCAAGAGCAGCAAGGCGAGTACTGCGTATACGGAAAGCGTTTTCTTACCGGTCGGCATTGTTCTCTGCTCTGAGTATCAGGTTCACCAGATCAGTTACGGCCCGCGCCGCGTAATGAGACGCGGCGTCTAGATGCTTTCCCGCGACGACTATGATCTTTTTGTCTCTGAAGGCGGAATCTTTGAACATCTGGCCGACAAAGTCCGGGTGAGAAGGATTATAACTACTTGTAAGCACCAGGTCAGGGTTGTTCTGGATTACGTATTCGGTAGATATGTTGCTGTATCCGCTCAGCCCGAGGCGCGCCGGGAGGTTGATGGCCCCGGAGCGTTCTATTATGTCGTTTATGGTTGAGCGTTTGCCGACCGTGAACCCGGGAGCTCCGTAAAAAAGAACCGTCGGGGCTTTCGCGCGAGGCGGAATCTTCGCCCTGGCATCCGCAATCTGTCTCTCCATTTTTTCTACGAGGCTTTTTGCCGCGGCTTCCTCGCAGACAGCCCCTCCGACCAGCTCTATATTCTTTTTTATGCTCTCAAGCGAGACGATTTCGTGGAGCGCCAGCACCTTTATTCCCGCTGCCTCAAGATGCGCGCGTATGTTCGGGTTTGTGTGGTCCGCGACTATCACGAGATCCGGGGATTTCGCGATTACCTGCTCGATGTTTGCCCGGACCTGCGGAATTCCCCGCGCTTTCTCCACCACGTTTGAAATAAGCGGGTCGGTCGAGAAATAGGTGAGCGCGGCTATCTTTTCTCTGTCGCGGACTATGTCGACCAGCATCTCGTCTGAGGCCAGTGTGAGCGATATTATGCTTTTCGGGCAGGGCGGCCCTGCCAGGCACGCAACTGGCGCGGCGATGAAGGCAAACAGAAGCGCCGCGAACAGATTTTTGATGCTCACCTTGTGAATCAGGTTTTTCCTTACGGGTTCAGGATGACTTTTCCGAACTGCTGGCGGTCTTCGAGAATTTTCTGCGCCGCAGCCGCTTCATTCAGGTGAAACCTGCTGTGTATCGAAGGTTTCAGGGCGCCTTCTGCGGCAAGCTGCGCGACTTTCTCAAAGTGTTCCTTCCGGGCGTTAAACACCGTTACTCCCAGCACTGAGAGATCTTTCATGATAAGCGGGCCGAGGGCCGCTTCCGCAGCGCCGCCTCCCGCGACTCCGATCAGCAGAAGTTTCCCCCCTGGGGCCAGATACTGCGTGTTCTCTTTCCACATCGAAGCTCCCACGGGATCGAAGATCATGTTTATCTTACGCGTTTTTGTAATTTTCTTTAGCTCCTCTCCGAGATCCGAAGAGTTATAGTTTATGGTGACGTCGGCTCCGATTTCTTTTGCCTTCTCAAGTTTTTCGTCGCTTCCCGCGGTAGCTATTACGAAGGAATCGAAGAGCTTGGCTACCTGTATCGCCGCGCTTCCCGTTCCGCTTCCCGCCGCGTGCACAAGCACCGTTTCTCCCTCGGCGATATTCCCTCTTTCGCAGAAGCCGTACCAGGCGGTGACGTAGCAGGTCGGAAGGGTTGCGGCGTCATCGAAAGAGAGTCCTTCGGGAATCGATACCACGTTGGATGAAGGTATCTTCACGTATTCGGCGAATCCTCCGTGGAGGTTGACCCCGACTATCTCAAGGCCTCTTTCCGAGCGCACGGCTGGCATGACCATGACCCGATCGCCCGTTTCCACGTCAGACACGTCCTCGCTTTTCTCACATACAATGCCCGCCACGTCTACTCCCCCCACGTGCGGCAGGGGCACTGGACGGGGTGATTTCCCGCTTCTGAGCCTGAGGTCAACGAAGTTTATGGAGGAGGATTTTACCTCTACAAGGACTTCTCCCGGTCCAAGTTCCGGCTTGCCTATCTCTTCGTATTTAAGAACATCGGTTTCTCCGAATTCGTGATAGATAATCGCTTTCATTGTTGCGAACTCCTTTGGAATATTTGCTGCAATTAAGGTACTTGGCTTTTAGGGTTTGGCAATATCGTGAGGACTCATGTAAAAGTTCGGGACTTTCATTTGCTGCCGGTATCGGTAAAGCTTGGTAATCAGGAGGGTTGATATCCTGACTTCAAAATGTCGGATTGGGTGTTTTTGAGACTGTCTAACTGTTGCGTTTTTCGGCTGAATTTGCCATGACACGAGAGAAGAAGAGGTGGCAGTACCGGTTTGATAATTTCAGCAGAGCTTATCTTTTGCTGCGGGAAGCGGTAGAGAGAAACGAGGCCGGAGAACTGGACCAACTGGCAAAAGAAGGATTGATCCAACGTTTTGAGTTTTGCATGGAACTCGCTTGGAAAACAATGAAGGATTATCTGGAGAGACAGAATGTAATATTCAGCCAAATTACCCCTAGAGCCGTGCTGAAAGAGTCCGTTGCGGGAAAACTGGTATCCGACGGGGAAGGATGGATGAGCGCCCTTGATGCGCGTAACAAAATGAGTCATACCTATGATTTCACGAAATTTGAAATCATAATAGAAGATATACAAACCAGATATCTTGACTGCATCGGCGAGTTGCATGAAAAACTATCCGAAGCTTATCTGGAGCTTGACGATGATTGATCATGGATTAAGCGAGAAGCAACTGAATCTGATCAGGGATATCATAAAAGAATTTGCCCCCGCCGTTGAGTCCGTATCGCTGTTTGGTTCAAGAGCAACGGGTTCTTACGGAAGTTGTTCTGATATAGAGGTGGTTCTTTACGGGGATGTTGAGGAGAGGACGGTTGACCGGCTATGGACCTGTTTCCATGAAAGCAGCCTACCCTACAAGGTCGACCTCGTTGCTTACCGCTTGGTGAAATACCCACCTCTGAAAGCCCATATTGACCGATCTGCTAAGGTTCTGCTTCCAACAGAACGGCTGCGGAATTAGCAGGTATATAGAAAAAAGTCAGAGTTTCTTTACCGCCTGTAGTCTTCGGCTTATTTTAAGAATCAGTCGACTAAAAAAGCAATTCCCCTGAATTATTAACTACAGAACGGGGGCGGGAAACAGCAAGCCGCCGAAAAGAAGCCATGCAATGATCAGTGTCCAGATGACGTTCATTCCCTGCGCTATGAGAAACGCATAGGCCGGTCGTCCTTCATCCATGCTTACCAAGGTGGAAAAACGTGTCTCAAGACCTATACACACAAACGCAAGGGCGAACCACCAGCCGCGGAGTCCTTTCATGAGCCCCTTTGTCTGTGAAACAAGATCGTCTCCAACTACGAAGGAAAAAAGAAGCGATGCCGCCATAAAACCTAATATAAACTTTGGGAAGCGCTCCCAGATAACCCCGACCGACGGCTTTACCCCTTCATCCGCTCCTTGGCGGAATGTCCACCAGAGAGAAAGGGCAAACGCCGCCAGACCCAGCATGGCGTTCTGCGAAAACTTCACTACCACGGCAGCGTTCATCGCCGATTCTCCCACCAGTTCCCCGGCGGCTACCACGGCTCCTGTGGTGTCAATGGTTCCTCCGATCCATGCTCCTCCGATCGCCGCAGGAATCTGGAAATGCTCTACAGCCCAGGGCATGATTAGCATCATGGGGACGGCCACTATGAGAACGAGAGAAGTTACGTAGGAGAGCTTTTTTCTGTCTCCGCCTATGGCCCCGCAGGCCGCAATGGCGGCGGAGACCCCGCAGATGGAAACGGCCGTGGAGAGCATGGCGGCGAACTCGGAATCCACGGCAAGCCTCCTGCAGATCCAGTAGCACGCGTACCAGATGACGAGCACAACGAACAGGGCTTGCAGAATTCCCGCCGACCCCGCGGAGAGTATCTTGCCGAACAGGATCCCGGAACCCAGAATTATAAGCCCAATTTTGATGTAGTACTCGGTGCGGACCGCCTCCCGGAAGCGGTCGGGGAAAACATTGCCAACGAACATTCCGATTAAAAGAGCAAAGATTACATAGCTTACGCCCCATTCCTTGGCCATTGCGTTTCCGGCGAGAAACTTGGACGCCCACGCAAGTGCGAAAACTATGGGAAAGCCCACGACGTAGCGGGTAACCGATCCGCCCATCATACGGATTCCGAAACTTGAAAAAAATAAAAAGACCACTCCCAGCGAAAGGGAAAGAGAGATGTTCTTTGCGCTTAAGACCTCGCCCAGAGAATCCGGGGCCCACGAAAACTTGGGAAGAGAAAGATAGGGAAAAAGAAGCCCGAGGGCTATAAGGATGAAAGCCGGCCCGAAAACCACCCAGTCTTCTGAGAGTCCTCGGCTTTCCTCGGGGGAAGCTGTTGTCTCGTTTTCCATGCAGGTAAGATTGACAGGAATTCCTGATTTTTCAACATTTCGCTGTCGACTTAATTGCTGGGGTGTGGAGAGCTGTTCGTAAGCCGTTCCCCTTTTCGCCAGTTCCAGGGCGCGACGAATTTCCTGGTCCACGGGCCTCGGCTGTTTTCGCGAGCCCTGCCCAAGGGTTCGGGACTTTAATTCGTTGTCGCGATCGGTAAAAATTTATGGTGAGAGAAATGGGTTGCTTAGCTTAAGGAAGTCCTATCAGGCAGCTCAGGTTTTCTCACAGTTGCGTTTTGAGGGTTGATTTGTCATGAGTTCTGAAAAAAAGAGATGGCAATACAGGTTCGATAACTTCAGCCGGGCTTATTTTCTGCTGAGAGAGGCCGCGGAGAGAGACAGAGCCGGGGAACTCGATCAGCTCGCAAAAGAAGGCATGATCCAGCGGTTTGAATTTTGTATGGAACTTGCCTGGAAGACGATGAAGGACTATCTTGAGAGTCAGAACATAGTATTCGGTCAAGTCACCCCCAGGGCAGTCTTAAAGGAATCCATAGCGGGAAATTTGATATCAGATGGAGAAAGCTGGATGAGTGCCCTTGACGCGCGCAACAAGTTGAGTCACACCTATGATTTTAAAAAGTTCGAAGCCGTGATAGAGGAGATACATACAAGATACCTTGACTGTATCGGCGTGCTGTACGAGAAATTGTCCGAGGCTTATATGGAGATTGATGATGGCTGATCATGGACTGAGTGAAAAACAGGTGAATCTGATCGGAAGCATCATAACGGAGTTTGCCCCCGCCGTTGAGTCCGTATCAATCTTTGGTTCAAGGGCAACGGGGTCTCACCGAAGCTATTCTGATATAGACATGGTTCTCTACGGCGATATCGAGGAGCTTACGGTTGACCGTCTGTGGACATGTTTTCATGAAAGCAGTCTTCCTTACAAGGTTGATCTTGTGGGCTACAACCTGGTGGAATATCCGCCCTTGAAGGCTCATATCGACAAGTCTGCCAAGGTTCTGCTTACAGAAAAGAAGTTGCGACAGCTCCGGTAAGGATTAAGCTGACGGCCTTTGGGATAAGGTTTACGTAACCTGTCTATTTGCCATGGGCAGTTACTTAGCGCGTATTTTTGCGCCACTGCCAGGGAGGCATGAATTCACCGGCCCAGAGCCCGAGACTGTCTTTTTTCGCCTGGATTTCCTGCGGGACATAACGCTTCGAGTAGCGCCTGTAGGCAAGAGCGTAGCCGTTTCTTACAAGCCAGCCGTTTAGGTCAATGTCGCCCAGATAACAGATTCCGAGCAGACGCCCGTAACGGTCGCGCTTTGTGCCTTCGCATCTGATTGTCTTGTCTCCTATCCTGGTTTTCAGTGCCGAGGTCGAGACAAGACCGCAGCGATAGCTTTTCCCGGAGGCATCCTTGCATCTCTGCTTTGTCTCGGGGGCGTCAATGCCCTCAAGCCTGATTCTCTCTCCTGATATCCTGACCGTGTCGGCGTCCGTTACGTAAGGTCTGCCCTCTAGGGTTTCGGCTTGAGCCGTCCCGATGCCCGGGAGCAGAAACAGCGCCGCTGCCATAAGCAATGCTGACATCTCGATCCTCACTCCGGCGAGGGCGCTTTTCGTTTCCCCAGCTTCATTTTTCTCCTGAAGAAGAGAATCCTTTTTCATGTGGCTGCTCGGATTATTTCTGAATTTCTCCAGCAAGTTTTCTTGCCGTCTTTTTCTTTCTTCTTTTTTTCTGCTTTCTGGCCTTTTGAGCTTTTTTTGCTTCTGCGGAATCTTCTCCGTGAATCTGCGTCGCGATTTTCCCGGCGAGACTTCTCCTCGCAAGAAACCTGTTAAGCGCCTGGGAGCGTTCCCTTGAGATCTTTACGGCGATGCCGCTTGGCCGGTGCCTCAGGTGAACGCAGGTGGCGAGCTTGTTTACGTTCTGTCCGCCGGGCCCTGAAGATCTTGTGAAGGTTTCCTCAATATCCTCTTCCCTTATGCCGAGGCGTTTCATTTCAAGCTCAAGCGCCCTCTGCTTTTCCTTTGACACTCCGAAACTCTTCATGATGGCGCGTCGGAACCTCGTTTTCTAAGCACATTTTAAAATAAAACGGCCGGGAATTTTTTTCAAGAATCTTTTTCTTGCTGTGTGCTGAGTCTGCAAGCGCTATCGCGTAAGTTCCAAGCGGCCGATTTGAGTGGGATTCCCTTGCTGCTGAGACCAGCAATGCTCCTTTCTTCCCTTGGAAACGCGCCTGTATGCGTATATAATTCCCCGCTGTGATGGAAACGCAGCGGATTCATGAAATGATAGAGCAGGCTCTTCAGACATCGTTTGTCGAGGTTGAGGGGGATGGAACGCATTTCCAGGCCGTCGTCGTATCCGAGCGGTTTGCGGGCAAGTCTCCTATTGAGCGTCACAAGCTTGTCTACGCCGCGCTTGGAGACGCTATGGAATCCGAGATACACGCAATCTCGATGAAGACATACACGCCTGAGCAGTGGGAGAAGATTAACAAATAAGGAGTGGAATAATATGTCGGACATACAGAAAAAAATAGAGGGCCAGATAGCGCAGAACGCCGTTATTCTCTACATGAAAGGGTCAAAGGACGCCCCCAAGTGCGGTTTCTCGGCGCAGGTGGTCAATATTCTTAACTATTACGGGGTGGATTATGCGACCGTCGATGTTCTTCTGGACCAGGAGGTTCGCCAGGGGATAAAGGACTACTCCCAGTGGCCGACGCTTCCACAACTCTACGTTAACGGAAGCTTCATAGGCGGATGCGACATATGTACCGAAATGCACGCAAACGGGGAACTGGGGGAAATTCTTAAGGAAGACGCCGGAGACTGAGAAGGGAGCGGTTAGCTTTGTTCAGATAGCGGTGGACTATACTTAACGGGTGACAACAAGAAGTGGACCTGTTTTCTCTATTGAGTTTTAACCATTTAGCATTATTATTCTCCAAACTATGTCTGGCAAAACAACTTTTATTAAGGTTAAGGAAGAACAAAATCAAGGGCTTGCTACTCGCAGAGAACTTTATGATTCCATTGAAGAAAAATTAGGCAGACCGATTGTTTCATATTGTACAAGCTTCGTCCATGATGTGCTCATAGACGACGGAGACGCAATAATGCTTGAAGACTTGTTACGCCCTATGTCTCTGGAAAAAGGCGTTGCATTATTCATCAATTCCCCCGGTGGTTATGCTTTGGCCGCGGAAAGAATCATCCAGATACTAAGAGAATATAGTGGTACTGGCGAGTACCTTTCGATTGTTGCAGGCAAAGCAAAATCTGCCGCAACCATGATATGTTTGGGGTCATCCAAAATTTTAATGGATTCAACATCAGAACTGGGGCCAGTAGACCCGCAAATTCAACTCACTCAAGGCAATTCAACAAAGGTTTATTCGGTCTACAATTTGATTAAAAGCTATGAAGATTTATTCCGTGGTGCAATTCAAGAAGAAGGGAATTTAGAACCCTATTTGCAACAATTGTAAAATTATGACGCTCGCGACATTGAAGAACACAGAAGTGCTTTAGGTTTGTCAGAAGATATCAGTATACAAGCTCTAAAATCAGGTATGATGTCCAGTATGGGTGAAGCGTTAATAAGAAGGAAAATCAAGAATTTTCTTACGCCGAAAAAAGTTAAGTCCCATGGGCGTGCTATTTATGCGGAGGAAGTAAAAAAATGTGGTTTAAATGTTGAAATCAAACCTCTTAAGGATGATACGTGGTCCCAAATTTATGAGTTGTACTATAGAATAAACAACCTGTTATCTACTACGTCAACATCAAAACTGATTGAGAGCAAGAACTCCAGTTTTTTTGTTGCGGCAGGTGGTGTGTAAAATGAAAGAAAAGCAAAATATACCAAGAGAAAAATTAAGAAAGCTGTCCAACGCTGAGAAGAAGTATAAGGATATCTTAAAAAGAATTGCTCCTTTTCTGCCTGAAAAAACTAAAGTTGTTCGCAAACAGTACAGTGAATGGAATACTGATACGGCTTCATTAACGATCATTCAGAAACAAAATCTAAACGATTCAGTGGGATGAGTTGGTGTTGATAATCACTGTTTGTGTTCCTTGTTAAACGGGCACTTTGTTTCACAGCTAAAACCCTCTGTCGATATTATAAAGCCATCTAGAGTGAGATCATCTTGGTGGTTTATCACAGGGATATTTACAGGAGATTCGATATAATCACGATCTTTATAATTTTTTCACCATTCTGGAGGTTCCATGAAATCTAGACATACCATATCAATAACGGTAGACAACGAGGCCGGGGTACTTTCGAGAATTTCGGGGCTTTTCAGCGCGAGGGATTTTAATATAGAGAGTCTCAATGTCGCGGAAACCCAGGAACCGGGGACATCCAGGATAACCCTGGTCACAACCGGCGACGAGGCCATAATCCAGCAGATAATAAAAAGGTTCAACAACATGGTCAACGTGATCAAGGTTGTCGACATGACGGAACTTGACCGCGTGGAAAGAGAGATGATTCTCATCAAGGTCGACGCGAAGGCCGATTCCAAGCCGGAAATTCTGCGAATCGCCGACATATTCCGGGCCAAGGTCGTTGACGTGTCTCCAAAGTCATATACGTTCGAGGTTACGGGAGACGAGCAGAAAGTCCAGGCGTTTATCGAGCTTCAGAGACCTTTCGGGATAAAGGAAATCGCGAGAACGGGAACCGTCGCCATGTCCCGGGCAAACAAGAAGAGCAAGTAAAGTAAAGGAGGATGTAACCGGTGAAAGTTTACTACGATGATGATATTGATTCGTCTGTACTTAAGAAAAAGAAAATTGCGATCATAGGCTACGGAAGCCAGGGTCACGCCCATGCCCAGAACCTGAGGGAAAGCGGACTCTCGGTCACGGTCGCGGACATTAAGGACAGTCCCAACTGGAAAAAGGCCAAGGAGGCCGGTTTTAACGTGAAGTCGGTTTCCGCCGCTTCCAAGTCCGCGGACATAGTGGTTATGCTGGCTCCGGACACTTACCAGCCGGCGATATACCATGAGCATATCGAAAAAAACCTGGTTGCCGGAAACGCGCTTATGTTCAGTCACGGCTTCAATATTCACTACGGACAGATTCGCCCGTCTGCGGATGTGGACGTGTTCATGGTGGCTCCCAAGGCACCTGGGCACACGGTAAGGGACCAGTATGTCGGGGGCGCCGGCGTGCCGGGACTCGTGGCTGTTCACCAGAACCCGACGGGCAGCGCCAAGGATCTTGCTCTTGCTTACGCCAAGGCCATCGGATGCTCGAGGGCGGGAGTTATAGAGACGACTTTCAAGGACGAAACGGAAACCGATCTTTTCGGGGAGCAGTCAGTTCTCTGCGGAGGGCTCACGGCCCTTATCCTGGCCGGGTACGAGACGCTTGTCGAGGCCGGTTATCCGCCCGAGATGGCTTATTTCGAGTGCTGTCACGAGGTAAAGCTTATAGTTGACCTCATATACGAAGGCGGGATAGCCAACATGCGTTACTCGGTGAGCGATACGGCCAAGTACGGAGACATAACCAGGGGGCCCAGGCTTATAAACGACTCCGTGAAACAGGAGATGAAAAAGATAATCGGGGAAATTCAGTCCGGACAGTTCGCCTCGGAGTGGATACTTGAGAATCAGGCCGGAAGGCCTTCCTATAACGCGCTTCTCAGGCAGGGTGAAGAGCATCCGATCGAAAAAGTGGGCGCAGAACTCAGGGGAATGATGAGCTCGCTTTTCCAGAAGAAACTGGTCGATAAAGACAAAAACTGATGGATTTCCGGTTTGTGAGGGTCGCAAGCGAGGGGCTCAGTATAATTTATGTTTCAGTCGCGCTTTGTATTCTCCTTTTGCTTCTGGGTTCTTTCTCTTTATTTCTGGTATTTCTTCTGCTTACCGCTTTTTTCGTTTTTTTCTTCAGGGATCCCGAAAGGGAGCTTCCTTCTCTTGAGCCCGGTTCCGTGATATGTCCCGCGGACGGAAAAATAATAGATATCTCGGAGACGTTTGAAGACGATTATCTTAAGCGGAATACCCGAAGAATAAGCATTTTTCTCTCCATCTTCGACTGCCATATAAACAGATCTCCCGTTTCGGGCAAGGTCGTCGGAACGACTTATTACCCCGGGGAGTTCAAAATGGCTTTTAAGGGGGATTCGTCCGAGGCCAACGAGCGGTTCGCGACCCTGATTGAGTGCGAGAGCGGAGTCCAGGTAGTTATAGTTCAGGTGGCAGGTTTTCTCGCCAGAAGAATTGTATCGCGCGCGAAATTCGGCGACGTATTGGAAATCGGGGAGAAATTCGGGATTATAAAGTTTGGTTCAAGGGTGGATGTTTACCTGCCCGAGGATGTGAAAGTGGGTGTCGAGGTGGGGCAGAAAGTCATAGCCGGCAGGACGGTTATAGCATGGCTAACTTGAGAAAAAAAAGAAGGAGAAGATCTTCCCGTCCGGGGCGGGTTATTCCCCTGCTGCCGAGCATGCTCACGACTGTGGGCCTTGCGTTCGGGCTTGCTTCCATAGCGACTTCGATCTCCATCCATGGGGAAAGTGCCTCAGCGCCAGTTTCTGAGCAATGGCTTTTTAACCGCTTCTGGTGGGCAGCGGGGTTTATCGGCATGGCGGTACTTGTCGACATGCTTGACGGCAGAATAGCAAGAGCTCTTAACTCTGAGAGCCGCTTCGGCGCGTCCTACGATTCACTCTGCGATCTTGTATCGTTCGGGGTCGCCCCGGCAGTGCTTCTTTACGTCTGGGGGCTTTCAGAATACGGGAATCCGGGACTGATGGCGATGCTTTTCTACGTCGTCTGCGCAGCGCTCAGACTTGCGCGTTTTAACGTACAGTTTACGACCAAGGAAAAGCGCATGTTCACGGGTCTTCCGAGTCCTATGGCCGCGGGACTTATTCTCTCTCCGATACTCCTTTTCTCCGAGTTTCAGATCGTTGCTTCGCCACTTATGAAATCTTTTTATCTTTTCTTCGTTCCTGTTGTGGGACTTGTCATGGTCAGCGAGGTTCCGTACAGGAAGTTCCCGCGAATCGCCAGATTCGGAGCTTTCAGCACTCTTGTCGCGGGCTCCATCATAATTGCGGCGCTTATTACCAATCCCGGGGTGGTCGCGGTCGTTATAACTTACTGCTATTTCATCCTCGAGCTCGGACGTTGTGCCTGGAAGCTGGCCGCGAAGGCTACATCATCGCGGGACAAAGAGTCAGAAGCTCTGGCCGGAGACGAGTCCTAGGGATTTTTCCTCTTGAGGCTTAAGTCGATGAACGGGGTTTTCAAATTACTTTTTTTATTCATTCTGATTACGGGAGTGAGTCTTATGAATTCAGGTGCGAAAACCCTTGCGGGTGTGAGTGGAGTAACTAAATACAGTCTTTCTAACGGTATGACCGTGCTTCTTGAGAGAAACGACTCTTCTCCGGTTGTTGCCGTTAACGTGTGGGTTAAGACCGGAAGCGCGTGCGAGGTGGAGGGCGAGTACGGCCTCGCGCACGTGCACGAACATATGCTTTTCAAGGGGACAGAAAGAAGACGGGTCGGCGAGATAGCCGGGATGGTCGAGGCGGGAGGCGGAGACATAAATGCGTTTACTTCCTTTGACGAGACGGTTTATTACATCGTAAGCGCACGGCGCTTTCTGCCTATGGCTCTCGATGTGCTCTCAGACGTCATGGAGAACTCGACTTTTGACCCCGCGGAGCTTGAGAAGGAGCTTGAGGTTGTCCAGGAAGAGATAAGAAGGGGAGAGGATTCCCCCTCAAGAGTAATCAGCCAGAAGCTTTTCTCCGCGGCCTACAGCGTTCATCCCTATGGGAGGCCCATAATAGGAACCAAGCAGAGCGTGGGGAGCTTTACCAGAGACGGGATACTTGATTTCTACAGAAAGTGGTATTCCCCGGACAACATGATTCTTGTTGTGGTCGGGGATTTTGATCCTGAGGGAATAAAGGACGCGGTGGCCCGGACTTTCGGAAAAATAAAGAAAAGAAAAACTCCTGAGTGCGAACTTCCCCCGGAGCCCGAGCAGAAACGCACGAGAACTTTCGTTATCGGCCGCGACGTAAACACGGGCTACTTCAGTTTTGCCTTCCACACCCCCTCGGCGAGCCACGCTGACACTCCCGTTCTTGACGTTATAAGCGGCATACTCGGTACCGGGGAAAGCTCCAGGCTCTACAGAAAACTAAAGGAGCAAAACGCCACCGTAAACGACATATACGCCTACGCTTACAGCCTCAAGGAAAACGGTCTTTTCCTCGTGGGCGGAGTTCTTGATCCCGGCAAAGTGGAAAAAGCCTCAAAGGAGATAGTGGCGGAGATAGAGCTTATAAAAAACGAACCCGTCGGGGCCGAGGAGCTTGCCCGCGCCAAAACTAACATAGAGAGGGACTTCATCCGCGCCAAGGAGACCATGCAGGGACAGGCGAGAAAGCTTGGTTACTTCGAGCTTGAAACGGGAGATTACGGCTACGAACGCCTCTACCTCGAGAGGGTGAGGAATGTTGCCCCGGAGGACATATTGCGGGTGGCCAGAGAATACTTCAGGCAGGAAAACCTCACCGCGGGAGTGCTGCTTCCTAAAGACAAAACCAAGGGGGTTGAGAAGGGTTTCAGAAAAGCTCTTGTTTTTCCCGGAGCGACCCAGGAAAAAGAAAAGAAAAAAGCTTCCCAGGCGCAGGCGGAATTTAAGAAATACGAGTTTTCAAACGGAATCCGGGTTCTTTTGAAACGCAATCCGGCCGTTCCGCTTTTCTCAGTTCACGCGGCTTTTCTGGGCGGTCTCAGGTATGAGGACGAAACCACAAACGGAATTTCGAACTTCATGTCCGGGATGTTCACCCGCGGGACCTCGAGCCGCTCCGCAGAAGATATAGCCGCCCAGATAGAAGGGCTCGGGGGAACCGTTGACGGCTTTTCCGGGAAAAACAGCGTCGGGGCGACTCTCTCTGCCTTAAGCGAGAACTTTGAAGGGGCAATGGATATTTTCTCAGACGTGATACTTAATCCTTCTTTTTCCGATGAGGAGGTGGAGAGGGAGAGAAGGGAGATTCTGGCCGCTTTGGAAAAGCAGAAGGACAACCTCACGGGAAAAACGATCAGGAATTTTCTCAGGACCCTTTTCCTTAAGCACCCCTACAGGTTCAACGTTCTGGGAACCGAGGAAAACGTAGACGGATTTGCCTCGGCCGATATCCGGGGATTTTACAAAAAAGTCATAAGGCCCGAGAACATGGTCATCTCCGTTGCGGGTGATATTGACGCGGAGAAGACTCTCGGCGTTCTTGAGAAACTGTTCGGTAATATGAAGCGGGGAGGCTTCGAAAAGACCCGGCCGCCGCGTGAGTCTGCGCTTTCTGCCGCGAGGGAAACCGTCGAGTTTGAGAGAGACAAAGCCCAGACCCATATTATCGCGGGTTTTCACGCCCCGGGTTTTAAAAGCCGGGACCGCTATGCGTTTGAGGTGCTGAATTCGGTGCTCTCAGGCCAGGGAGGAAGACTCTTCATCGAGCTTAGGGACAAGAAAAGCCTTGCTTACGCCGTCACCTCGTTCTACGTTCCCGGGATGGAGAGCGGCTATTTCGGCGTCTATATAGGAACTGCTCCGCAGAAGGAAAAAGAGGCGCTCGGAGCGATAAAGGAACAGCTGCAGCTTGCCTTGGAGGGTGTCGGGGAGCAGGAACTTGAAAGGGCGAAGAACTACATAGTCGGCAGTTTCGAGATAGGGCTTCAGAGAAATTCCGCCCAAGCGTCCGCGGTCGGATTTGACGAACTTTACGGAATAGGCACTTACGAATACAGAAAGTTCCCGGAAAAAATACTTGCCGTTACGGCTGATGACGTAGCAAGAGTGGCCGGGAAATACATAAATCCCGAAGCGGCCGCGACCTCCATACTGAGACCCGAGGAAGATTCCGCTGAGAACAGGAAGCAATGAACCGTTTCGCTCCCGGCTCAGGGAGCGGGTTCTGCTTTTTAAGGATTTTCAGGCGGGGTATAAAAACGCGTCGTCGGGTAGGCGAGATCAATGTCGGGATGCTTTTCAAACTCGGCAAGTACAGCTTCCCAGATGATCTGCTCCGAACTTCTTCTTCTTCTCGGGTTTGTTGTGTACCTGATCGAGAAAAGCACTCCGTTGTCCCTTGTCGACATATAAACAGCAGGGGTGAGTTTCGGTAAATGTATCATGTACTTTTTGGCAACCGCGCGAAGTTGTTCCTCAGCCCGTTCCGGAGAGAATTTGATTTTTTCCGTGACTGTTTTTTCCAGAATCTCGCGGGTTTTTCTCCAGTTGCTCTCAAACGTTACGAGAACCTGTATCTCGTTCCATATGTAGTTGAACCCGCCGTGATAATTCGCGGTTTTTTCCCTGAGCACATGGCTGTTGGGAACGTGTATGATCCTGCCCGTACTCTGCTCCGCTTCAACCCAGTTCCCGATCTCAATCAGACTGAACTGAAACAGCCTCATGTCTACTACGTCGCCCTTGGTTTCACCTATCTGTATGCGGTCGCCTATCACGAAGGGCTTTCTCCAGAATATGAAGAACCAGCCCGCAATGTTGGCTAAGGTTTCATGAAGCGCTATGGCCAGACCGGCGCTTGCTATACCCAGATAGGCTCCTATATGACCCAGGCCGCTTATCCACACGCCCCCGACCAGCACTATGGCGAGAAAAACATATACGTATCCGATAATGCGTTTCGAGTAATAGACTGTCTTGGGATCTTTTGTGTTGTTGCTTATGAGAGAGACGAGAATCTTTCTCAGGAGGAACAGGACAGCCACTATAAAAATCGACAGCAGCAGGTTTTCTACATGCGCCTGATAGGCGTCATGATATCCCTTGAAGTAATTGATCACGTTTTCCACAACTTCAAAAATAAACGATCTTGGAGAAGAGTTCAAAAAGGCAGGGAGTTTTAGCTATACAGCCCGACGTCTCGGTTTTCATTTATTTTCTTTTCTGTTATTCTGTTTCCGGGCTGCTAGCTCAGCCTGGTAGAGCAGCTGACTCTTAATCAGTCGGTCGTGGGTTCGAATCCCTCGCAGCCCAATTCATTTTGCGTTTTACGGCACTGTACAGAAGTACGATTCAGGGTGCCTGGCGATTTTTGACTGTAAAGGGCGAGAGTGGCGGAACAGGCAGACGCGCTAGATTTAGGATCTAGTACCTTAGGGTGTGAGGGTTCGACTCCCTCCTCTCGCAGAAAAACGCTTTACGTGATTCTCAAGACATGCGCCGCCTTGCGCTTTTAGTTCTGCTTTTTTATTCCTGCTCCCACGGTACGGAGAATCTCTACGAGAGATCCTTTTACTCGATGGGCTCAACGGTGGAACTTAAGTTTTATTCCCCGAGAGAGGAACTCTTCCACCGGATTGTTGATGCCTGCGTGAAGAGAACCAAGGAAATAGACCGGCTTTTCAGTAACTACAGGGATGACAGCGTTCTTGCTGAGGTGAACAGAAATGCCGGGGTCGCTCCCGTTTCCGTCCCCGGGGAGTTTCTGCGTCTCGTGCAGACCTCGATCAGATACTCGGAGCTTACCGAAGGGGCTTTTGACATAACTATAGGCGGTCTTTTCGAACTCTGGCGGGCTGAGACCAAGGCGGGGCGGTTACCCGGTCGGTCACGGGTCCGCGACGCACTTGGGTGTATGGGTTTTCGGAAAATAAAGATAGACGAAGTTAAATCCCAGATTTTCCTTGACGGCGACTGCGTCAGACTCGACTTCGGAGCTATAGGAAAAGGTTACGCGGTTGACGAGATGGTAAGAATCGCGAAGGAGGGCGGAATCACGAAGGGGCTTGTGAATTTCGGGGGAAACATATACGCGATGGACCCCCCCGCAGGCAAAAAGTTCTGGGACGTGGGAGTGAGAAAACCCGGGAGCGGAAGCGAAATCATCTCGAAGATTGACCTTGTGAACAAGGGTGTCGCGACTTCAGGAGATTATGAGCGCTACTTTGAGCACGATGGGAAAAGATACTCCCATATAATCGATCCCAGGACGGGTTGGCCGGCTGAGGACGTGACTTCGGTTGTAGCCGTTTCCAAAACCGCTACGGAAGCCGATGTCTTCTCGACTGCCGTTTCGGTTCTGGGTCTGCGTGGAGCACAGGAGTTTGCCCGCAAGTATAAATCTCTGGGTTTTCTCGTCGTTGGAAAAAACGGAGAGAAAAGATCCTGCTTCGGGTCTTATGCGTGTCCCTAGGATTCTGGAGTCATCACGATGCCTTTGGATAATCCGGTTTTTTTCTGTAAAGATAAAACGTTACGAAAATGATCAGGTAAAGAAGAGATATCTGAAGGACAACAAAAGAGCCGATTTTAACATAGGCAAACTCGGGGCTTACGTATCTTACCAGCCAGCCGCCGGCTATATCGAGGAAGGCCGAACCGTAAGACGCTATTATGACGAGAAGCTTTTCGGCGGAGCTTCTGTTAGTGAAAAGAAAAAGATGATTGAGCGTTACCAGCAAAACGGCCATTGAAAAAAAATGGAAATGAGCTTCTTCAAGCAGCCCAAGGTAGCTTCTCGGAGGCCTGAAACTCTCCTCGGAACCCCTGTAGTACTCAACAACACTTTCGTAGCTGAACCCCACCTTCAGGAAAAGCAGAAGGTTGGTTAACCACAAAAAGAGGAAGAAAATAGTCGTGAGCAGAACGACAAGTTTTAACAGATCGTTTTTTCTTATGTCCGATGAAATGAAGAATTTCATTTTTCTCTCCTGGATAGAAGTGATTGATCAGCCGGAGTGCCTAACATAACCCTGTAGACTGCGAGAACCCTTCTGGTGGCTTGCGAAAAAGATACGGCACTTATAGTGGCTCCGGTAATGTTGGGGACTCCCTTTCCTACCTTCATTCTGTCCATCCTGGTTTTTTCCAGAAACAAGTTTATCCATTTTCCGCTCGGCATGTAATCTGTGGGTTCGAAAAACGCGAGAGTTTCGGCGTGGCGAAGCGTCCCGTCGGGATTTATAACGAACATTACGGTTTCGGTCAGGGTACGAAGAGTGTGGGTATCGATAACAGCGTAGCCTGTCTCTTTTCCACCCGATTTCGCTATGTAGAAAGTGTAGAGTCTTGAATCTACCTCTACCTTGGCCATTTCACGTACGCTTTCGGCTTGGGGCTTGGTGAGAAAAACGTGTCTTTTCTCTATTTCTTCCGCTTCGGGGAAAACGAGTTCAAGCGCCTTGCCCTTGGTAAGAAAGACCTTGGCGGAGACATCTCCGGGGCTATGAAGAAAAAACAAAAGCGTCATTAAGATAAAGATTCTCATGCTCATGATGTGAAGGAAGGGCAACATTCTATCTGAACATTGCCCTTTTTAAGAGAGAGAAAGAGAGAGAAAAAAAAGAAGCATAAACCCGCGCCCGTTTATCGCGGATTTAAGTTCTGCATACTAAAACACATATCCGATCCCGAAGTTGTACTGATCCTTCGCCCCACCCCCGGCGGTATCAAGATTCTGATACTCTGCCTTTACGACCACGTTTGGAATCGGCTTGTAATTTATCCCGACAGTGTACTGGGTCCTGTCATTGGCGGGGTCTTTTTCATATCCCGCGGGAACTTTTTCCTGGGTATCGAATTTTTCATACCGGAAAAAAGGCGCCAGATATTCCATATATCTGCTTGCGGAGTTAAGCGCGGAGAAAATGTTATATGCTCCTAGAATATACCAGCCGGACTGCTCCTCCCCGACGGATTTGTTGCCTTCATACTCTTTAAGTTGGTTTATAAGCGCGGCGTCATCAAGACTGGTCCAGACTGCTAAAGCCCTCAGGTCTAACCCTGCATACTGAAACTGTCCGTCAACCGAGTACATCTGGAAGAGGCCGTCTATAGTCTGGTCGTTAACTTCCTCGCCCTGACCAGTGTTGCCGTAGTACATGGATCCTCCGACTCTGATTCCCGGAATAGGATCGTACTCAAGCCTTCCGACAAAAGCCATGTCCTCGAATTTTGCCCTGTTTCCCTTGATTCGAAGACTTCTGTTATCCGATGCCTTGAACCCCCGAGCATCGGCGCTCGACATCACGTAGGCCCTGTAAGAAAGCTCTCCGCCGCTGCCCAGATCAAACGTTCCGTGAGCCCCGGCGCCAGACTCTCTCCAGGTGCTCGGAATTATCCGTCTCTCCACCTCGGGTCGCCCCACTCCGTAAAACGTTGTCGGTTCATGAATCTCGTTTACAACTCCGAAAGGAGTCAGCAGAAGCCCACCCCGAAGGTTGAACTCATCCCTTATAAGGAAATCGACGTACGCGAACTCAACTGAGGCCGACCCTGATTGTCCATCTTTGTTGCTTCCCGTCGTACCGTGCTCAAACTCGATTTCCGAGTTGAAAATTATGTGGTCGTTGTACTTGTAGCCGTTATAAAGAACCAGTCTCAGCGTATCCACTACATCGTTCGCATCCCCCTCTTTTACGTTGCCTATAAGCACCTCACCGTATCCTCCGAACGATATTCCCTGATCAACCCTGTAGACCTTAGAAGCCGCGGGAGCCAAGCCGAATTCCGTTTCATAGACCGTAGGCTCCGTTACCGAAGCGGACTTTATGGCTTCTATCTCATCCGCTAGAACTTTTATCTGTTCCTCAAGCTTTTTAATCTTTTCCCCAGAAGCTGTGCCCGCTAGGGAAATCTGCGTTCCCACAAGTTGAAAAATCAGGAAAAAGGCAAAAAGAAATTTCCACCGTCTTGTATTAACCATCTGTTTACATCCTCCTCCTTCTGCTCCCGGCAAGGCCCGAACAGAAAACTAGATATTATGGATAACTGATATCCATTATGCGTAATTAATAACATTATGGAGTTATGATGTCAAGAATATTTTTTACAATATTTAAGGGGCACTTCTAAAATAGGTTTTCAATTCAAGATCACGGGCGATTTTTCAGTAACCCGCTCTCTCTCGGAAAATATACACGGGGTGCTGGGGTGAGCAGTTATTGCGCCAGGGAAAGCCGTGGGAGGAGGGAAAGCTAAAATATGTAGCGGGAAATCCTCCGAAGTGAGCCAGTTTGACTCCCACCCGGCAAAGGTACAGTCAGCCAGCCGGAAGCGAGTTTTGCATGGTGTACGGTAACGTGCGTCGTGAAGCGCCGCTATTGAGCCTCGATATCACCGAATGACGACGCTTTCAGTGTTAACTGGCTGGGAGCGGAACCGAAGCAGCGCGAGAGACGAGCTGCCGAGGGTCGTCCGGGGTCGGAGAACGGAAGCATAGCCACGGGAAGGTTCACCGGGGAACCTGGGAGACCCTGTATTGTCCACGCGAAGAGACCCGGAAGGAGAGGGATCCGGGTGAACAATTTCCCTTGGCCTTGTGTGCAGGGCAGCCGCGGTGCGCAAGGAGCGCGGAAGCGACAGCACGAAGAAGCGGTTGCGGCGGGGGAGCGGAAAGCAAACAAATAAGTCGAAGGAAGCAATGCAGGGACTCATAGTGCTCTGATAGTACCTGTGAAGGCGGGGAACCGTGTCCGACGGGACCCGGTGGAGGGAAGCGGAGCACCGCGTGAATCAATCAAATTTGTTTTTTTCGCTTGATTCAATTAAATTTGAAAGTACCAAGCTTTGTAAAAGGTACTGGGGGGGGGGCAAACGTATATGATTTGTTCCCACCAGAAACTCAGCTGGAACATGAAAAAAGTATGAGGGTTTAGGATGAAGGTGTTTTTAGAAAGTCCCCGATACGCTGTTTTCACAGAGGATATTGCTGTGTTTGCTTTGAGGTGCGTTCTGATCTGCCTTGCCTTGGCGCTTTTCGCTTTTCCGGGAAACCCGCGGGCGGAGACATGCGATACGAACACGTTGTCCGACCCGCCGACGGACAGGCAGGTGCTGGTAACCCTTTACTGCGCTACGGGCGGTGCCGACTGGGCAAACAACCAAGGATGGCTGATCACTCCAGACATTGGAAATTGGTATGGGGTCACAACTAATACTGATGACCGTGTCACACAGCTTCTTCTCAACCATAATATGCTGAGCGGAGGAATTCCGGCCGAACTTGGGAACCTGACAGAACTTGAGCGGCTGGTTTTAAATAACAACCAGCTGAGCGGAAGTATTCCGACTGAAATGGGGAACCTGACGAACCTTTGGGAACTGAGTTTATTTCAAAACCGGTTAACGGGGGAAATTCCGGCCGAACTTGGGAACCTGACAAACCTTTTTTATCTGAATTTATATGAAAACCAGTTAACCGGGGGAATTCCGACTGAACTTGGGAGCATGACAAACCTTCAGAATCTGAGTTTATGGGAGAACCGGTTAACGGGGGAAATTCCGGCCGAACTTGGGAACCTGACGAACCTTCGGGAACTGATTCTCAATCGGAACATGCTGAGCGGGGGAATTCCGACTGAACTGGGACAACTGACAACAAACCTTGGGCACCTGAGTTTATGGGAGAACCGGTTAACGGGGGAAATTCCGGCCGAACTGGGGCAACTGACAAACCTTTGGCAGCTGTCTTTATGGAGAAACCAGTTAACCGGGGGAATTCCGACTGAACTGGTTCAACTGACAAACCTTCAGTTCCTGTATCTCAGTGATAATAAGCTGAGCGGAAGTATTCCGACTGAACTGGTTCAACTGACAAACCTTAGGTACCTGTATTTATGGGGAAACCAGTTAACCGGGGGAATTCCGACTGAACTTGGGAGCATGACAAACCTTCAGCAACTGTTATTGTCGAGCAACCAGTTGAGCGGAAGTATTCCGACTGAACTGGTTCAACTGACAAACCTTCAGTTCCTGTATCTCAGTGATAATAAGCTGAGCGGAAGTATTCCGGCCGAACTTGGGAGCATGACAAACCTTCAGCGACTGCTTTTAAATAGAAACCAGTTGAGCGGAAGTATTCCGACCGAACTGGGGGACCTGGCAAACCTTCGGTGGCTGTATTTATGGGGAAACCAGTTAACCGGGGAAATTCCGGCCGAACTGGGACAACTGACAAACCTTCAGTACCTGTCTCTCTCACGAAACCAGTTGAGCGGAAGTATTCCGACCGAACTGGGGGACCTGGCAAACCTTCGGTGGCTGTTTCTCAACGAGAATATGCTGAGCGGAAGTATTCCAGCAGCACTGGGAAGACTGACAAGGCTTACGCGGCTGAGTTTATACGAAAACCGGTTAACGGGAAGAATTCCGGCTGGACTGAGGAGCATGACAGCCCTGGAGCGTTTATATCTCCACGGAAATAATCTGAGAAACAGTAGGAGTATCGTACCGGAGGATTTGGTCGACCTTACCAATCTTGTTGAACTTTCGCTCTGGTCAAATCCGCAGCTTTTGGTTGAAACCCTGAGGTCGGAACTTATTCGCCAGCATGACAGAGCGGCGCTGAGATTTATCTATGAAAGCAACAATGGGGAGCAGTGGACGAACAATGACAACTGGTTTTCTTCTGAACCGTTGAGGGAATGGCACGGGGTAACCCTCAATGACTCCGGGCAGGTTACGGGGCTTGATCTTCGGAACAACAATCTGAGAGGGTCTCTTGACGATGCGTTTTCAGGTCTGCTGGTTCTTCGGACTTTGAATCTTTCAGGGAACTGCGGCCTCACGGGGGAGTTGCCTGTCAGTTTGGGGGGTGAATATCGTTACGTGAATGAACTGGACATTGGTTCCACCGGGGTGGGAGTGCCGGACGATGATAATTTCAAGACTTGGCTTACCGGCATTAATTTCAGGAGTTCCCGCTGTTCAGGTACTGCGACACCGACGACCCCGACAACTCCGACAACCCCGACGACCCCGACAACTCCGACAACCCCGACGACTCCGACAACTCCGACAACTCCGACGACCCCGACAACTCCAACAACTCCGACAACCCCGACAACTCCGACAACTCCCGTTGATGGTCTGCAAGAAGACAGGGGGGAGGATGGGTTGGCCATAAGTCCCGGGGGCGTGGGTCCAAGTTCGGTCGAGGTCAGCGGCGAGGGGGATGTGAGTATTACAATTGAGTTAAGCGTCCCGGATGATGTGGACGAAGAGCCTCAGGATGTGCCGTCAATAATTCTTTCGCCGTCCCTTGTTGAGAGGGTTGGAACTGTCTCCTTCGACCTCGAGATTCCTTCGGAAGAAGAACTGCCGCAAGGGCTTAGTCTGAGCGGATATGCGGTACGTGTCGACCTGCTTCCCCCGGATGGTGAAGAGCTGCAAGGTCTTCGTCCGGAAGGGGCTGCGGCAAAAACGGGTGCCGGGGGCGCCTTGCTCGGGGAAGGTGAGGCAGTGACGGTGTGTCTGCCCGCTTCCTCTTCCCTCGAGGAATCAATGCCGGAGCTTTATCGTTACAAAGAGGGGCGGGAATGGACTCCTCTTCCGGGGTCGAGCATAGAGACTGTTAACGATATTGAGTCTGTGTGCGCCGACGTGTCGTCTTTTCCGTCGCTTGTGGGAGTGTTTGTTGAGATTTCCGAGCCTCCGGTTGCGGAGGGAGAAAGCGGCGGTGGATGTTCGGTTGTTTCCGCAGAAGCGCAGGGAAGCGGGTCGTTTAACGTCGTGTTTAATCTGTTTTTGATCATGTTCGGTCTTGTGAGCGTTTCCCGGAGAAGACGGCGGATATGTGTTCACAGGGCCGGATAGCCGGGTTTGTGTCTCCAGCGGAGATATTCCATGCTGCCGCGGAATCGGGATTCACGGATTTTTCCGGTTCTGAATGTCAGTCCGTGACGGCTTTTTGTTCTTTTCTGGAACCGAGACAATGCAGTTTGGCATTTTGTGTTCTTTTCCGCATGTTTCCCGACAGGCAAAAGCGCCAGGAATTTCCACTTTGCGCCTGCCGGACCTTCTCTCAAGTTCATTCGATATGTCCTGAGGGTAAAGACCTGCTTCGCAGAGAAGCGCCATGCAATGGAACCACAGAGCGGTGGTTTCATGCGCAAACCATCCTACTTTTCATGGCGGTTACTTTAACGTTTACGGCCACGCGGCGGAAACGGCTGACGTAGATGCCGTAACACACCTCGGCGATTATATCTACGAATACGGCAGGGCGCCGGATTCCGGGAATGATAATTCCCAAGGAACCGGAATCAGTTTTCAATCTCCACAGCTGGAGCGATTTATAAAGCAAAAATGAGGGGAACGAGGATTATTGACAATGAAGGTCTGGAATGGTAAAAATTACCTTCCCAAATTCCCCGAAGAGGGAGATATCCGGAAATTATGCTAAAAAAAAGCCTCTTTTACCTGTTTATTTTCATATTCTTTCTCTTTCAGGGAGCTTCTTATGCCGCAGATATAGACAGGATACTGTCTCTTATCGACTACATAGGAGGGGATTACTCAAATGCTGTAAAAGATGGGGAGATAGCAAACGAATTTGAGTATCAGGAGATGCTGGACTTTTCTTCCGCTACGGTTGATCTATGGGAAAAGACGGCTGAGAAAAGAGAAGAGACAGCTGATTTTTCCAAAAAATTCGTACTTCTGCGCTCAATCATAGAATCCAAGGGCCCCGTCTCTGAGGTGGAAAATCTTGCCGGTGAGTTGAAGGGGCGGATCATTTCAGCTTATGACATGAAGCCCTATCCGGCGAATATGCCAGATTACGAAAACGGAAAAGAACTTTACGTAAGTAACTGCTCCTCTTGTCACGGACTCTCAGGAAGGCCGGACGATGCTTTCTCTAAGATCCTCAACCCTCCTCCCACGGATTTTACGGACCCCGATATAAATCTCGGGCTCTCACCTTTTAAAGTTTATAACACCACCACTTTCGGGATCCAAGGTACAGCCATGAACTCGTTTGAAGAGGTGCTTGATGAAAAGCAGAAATGGGATGTGGCGTTTTATGTTCTCTCGCTCGGGTATCCGGATATCCCATCAGGCGGAGGTACTTCTCGGCTTACCATGGAGAATATTTCCCATGATGTAAGAAGGCTTGAAAATCTTGCCTTGGCCAGCAATGCTGAGATTCTTCTTAATGCCGGAACCGGTGTCAGTCAAGAGGATGTTCTTTTTTACCTGAGAACCGCTTATCTCCGGGATGGAATTGCTGGAGGTGCATCCGAAGCCATAGCCCATACCATGAAGAAGCTTGGAGAAGCGATCAATCTTTTCGAGGCCGGCAGAAAGGACGAGGCTTTCAAGGAGGCTCTCGACGGGTACCTGGGAGGATTTCAGAGAATCGAACCTGCCCTGGTATCGAAAAAAAGACCGCTTGTTCTTGAGGTTGAGAAAAAAATGGGATTTTTCAGGTCACTAGTGATGTCCGACCGGGACTCCTCCGAGCTTCATGATCTGAAAGCTAGCATAGAGGAGGATCTTCGCGAGTCGGAACGCATCCTGCAAGGCGGCTCATCACTCGGCAAGTATCTGAGTTTTATCAATTCTTTTGCCATAATACTCAGAGAAGCCCTTGAAGCTCTGCTGATAATCGCGGCCATTATCGCCGCTTTGGCGCATTCAGGTAACCGCGGGATGATCAGGTACGTTCACTACGGGTGGGTGCTCGCCATCTTTGCGGGACTGGCTACGTGGGCCGCGGCAAGAACCATAATAGATATCTCGGGGGCCAGGAGGGAGATTGTGGAAGGAGTAACTTCTCTTCTGGCGGCAGCGATTCTTTTTTATGTAAGTTACTGGCTTATCTCAAAGGCGGACGTAAAAGAATGGAAAGAATACGTACGATCGAAGACCCGGGACGCGCTTACCCGCAGAAGCGGTCTTACTCTTGCTTTCGTTTCGTTTCTTGCCGTCTACAGGGAGGCTTTCGAGACGATGCTTTTTTACCAGGCACTTTTCTACCAGACCGGTTCATCCATGCCGCACGTGATCTATGGACTTGTTGCGGGAGTGGCGGTCGTGTTCGCAATAGCCTTTCTTATGTACAGGTTTACCCTCAGGATTCCTCTTAAATACTTCTTTTCCTTCACGAGCGTTTTCCTCTATTTGCTCTGTTTCATACTTCTCGGCAAGGGAATACTTGAATTCCAGGAGGCGGGAATTATTTCTTCAACTACGGCGGATTTCATTCCTTACATGGATACCCTCGGGATCTATCCCTCTTATGAGACCGCGGTCCCCCAAGCGGTACTCCTTCTCCTTGCTTTTTCTTTGTTTGCACGAAATTACGTATACGGGGAAAAACATTTGTAAATTGCGGGCGGTACTCAAAACATGCTGCGGGTTCTATCCCTAGATGCCAGGCAAAAAGCTTCCGTATAGGGAACTTGTCTCTTGAGTTGGCGGGGCCGGTTTGGTAATCTTTATAAATCTGAAAAGCCGAAAAAGGGGAATAGGTGAGGACATACGAGGCGGAGCAAAAAAGGCAGAAAACCCTTAAGCGGAATGCGGAGCGTAGGGAACGGGAGCGTCAGAAGCAAGACAAGACTAGGGATGTTTCCAAAAACGAAAACAGCTTCGGCAAGAACGGCTCAAATTGGGTTGGCAGAGAATACGCTTATCCTACAAGTGTCCTCCACATGGCAACAGAATGTGGATATAAAGGACATCCAGCTACGTTCCCGGTATGGTTCCATCTTGGTTCATAAAACTGATTCTGTTATTGAGCAAAAATTAACTTTGGCTAGTTAAAGGGATAATTCCCAAAAAAAGATTGTCGCTTCTTCTTTTTCTAAAGGGAAGAACAACGGATGCATGTCCATGTAGTCTCAAGCGAGGGCGAGACGAAATTCTGGCTTGAACACAAAATTGAGTTAGCAAAAAATTATCGTTATTCTATACATCCACTCAAGGAGATTGAATTACTCGTGGAGGTTCATTGCGATGGGCTTGTCGCAGTATGGAAGCAGCATTTCAGCGGTTAGGGCAACAAGCATCTCTGCCCATGGAGTATGGCTTCTGGCTCATGGGAAAGAATTGTTTATGTCTTGTGATGATTTTCTCTGGTTTGAGGGCCAGTCCATAAAATCGATCATCAATGTCGAAGAACCGTCTCCCGGGCATTTCTGCTGGCCCGATATCGGTGGTGACGTTACGGAAGAAATAATTGAAAACCCTGAAAAATTTCCCTCGAAAGCAAAAAACAAATAACAGGCATGCAAGCATCCCGGAGAGAACATCGCTTCATCCGGGAATTATTTTACTGAGAGGACTTGAACTAAATGGAAATAAACGTCGAGGATATTGACAGCACCAGAAAAAAGATAACGGTTTCTCTTTCTTCAGATCAGGTTGCGGAAAAAAGAAATTCCGTGTTCCGCGATGTTATGGGGGGAGTGAGCGTCAGGGGGTTCAGGAAGGGGAAGGTACCCCGCCACGTGGTCGAGTCGATGTACGGAAAGGAAGTCGACCAGGAAACCGCGTCCAACCTCGTTTCGGAAACCCTGTCAGAAGCCCTTGCGCAACGCTCGCTTTTGCCGGTAACGCGCCCCGACATTACCGAGATGGACGAGGTAAAGACAGGGGAGGGTTTTTCCTATTCGGCTGAATTCGAGGTCGTTCCCGATTTTGAGCTTTCAGACTACAGCTCAATTCCAGTGAAGAAAACCGTCCTCCGGGTGACCGAGGAGGATATAGACGCCGAGGTGCAGAAACTCAGGGAAGGGTCGGCGCAGTCAAGGCTTATCGAGGAGGACCGCCCTGCCAGGGAGGGGGATTACGTTTTTGTCGACTACAGCGGCAAGTTTGAAGACGGGGAGACCATAGACGATCTTAACAGGGAGAACGTAAGGTTTCTGCTGGGTGAAGAGCAGGCCGCCGCCGAGTTTGAAGAGAACCTGCTTGGGAAGAAGGCGGGCGAGGAAACTCGATTCTCGGTCTCCTACCCCGAAGATTTTCTGATACCTGAGGCTGCCGGGAAGGCCGTCAGTTTCACCGTCAAAGTGAATGAGATTCACGAAAGGGTTCTTCCCGAGGCGGACGACGATTTCGCGAAGGATTTTGATGTCGAGGGCATTTCCGAACTTCGAGAGGCCATAAAGGAGCAGCTTGAGCGCATCCATGAAGACCAGCAGCTCTCATTCATGAGGGATCAGATAGTCAACGACCTTCTTTTGAAAAACCAGTTCGACATTCCTCCGTCGCTGCTTGAAAGGGAGGAGGAGAGACTTAAAGCCAGATTCCTCTCAGACATGAAGAGAGGCGGAATCGCGGAACCGGAGATCGGGGAGGACATGGCACCGAAATTCACCGAGAAGGCTGCAGAGAGCATCAGGACATCCATAATTCTCGGCCGCATCGCTCAGAAGGAAGACGTGAGAGTTACCCGTAAGCAGTTAAACGAGCACATAGACCGCCTGGCAGCTTCGTACAATATTCCTCCCGACCAGATGCACGAGGATTACGAACAGCAGGGGACTATGGAGCATCTGGAATCCCAGATCAGAACCCGAGGAGTTTTGGATATTCTGCTGGAGCGGGCCCGGATTGAGGAAGTGGAGGGCGAATGAGGAGCCTGATTTTGTTGTAAAATCATATCCGCACGGATTTCCCAGTGTGCATGGGGTCTGTTTTTCAGGATGAGGTAATTACACGTGTTACAACATCCCGAGAGCTGTTCAGCTGGCTGTAGATGCCACTTGCCATTTTGAACATGCCGCCAGTTGCACGGCATGTTGCTTTTGTTTGTCACGCCTGTCTTTTCCGGCCACGGATTCGCTTATATTCAGAAATATATCAGCATGATAAATATTGTCTGAATTCGCCGCAGCTTTGACAGTTCTTCCATTTCTCGAGGCACAAACCACGGTTATCATAGCCCATCCGTAAAATTTGATTTTTGTACATGCCAAGGAGAACAGATGTCATTTGTTCCGGAATACATAACAGGGTGATTTAACTGAGACTGTGAAGGTATTGCTGGGAAAAGTGCACGCATGACTATGACTCCAAGTGCTATGTACCGCACTCTCGATTTGCTTCTATGCGGTTTAAGATCAAGTTTCACTTTTTCTGCCATTTCTACAACCGAGATTCCGCAGATTGACAAGGAATAACACGCTTAGTTATAATCGGTTTGATGATAACCGATTTCATACCTTACGTTATTGAGCGTACGAGCAGGGGTGATCAGGGCTACGATATTTTCTCAAGGCTCCTTAAAGAGAGAATTATCTTTATAGGTTCCGATATAAACGACGCCGTAGCCAATGTCGTAATCGCCCAGCTTCTTTTTCTTGAATCCGAGAGCCCCGAGACGCCTATTTACCTCTATATAAATTCCCCGGGAGGACATGTCACTTCCGGCCTTGCAATCTACGACACCATACAGTACGTGAAGCCCGAAGTCTCTACCATATGCATCGGGCAGGCGGTCAGCATGGCTGCAGTTCTTCTGGCAAGCGGCGCGCCGGGCAAAAGGTACGCGCTGCCTCACTCGAGGGTGATGATTCATCAGGTGCTCGGAGGTGTTTCCGGGCAGGCAAGCGACATAGAAATACACGCAAAAGAGATCGCCAGGGTGAAAGAGCAGCTCAACTCCATACTAGAGAAGCACACCGGGCAGACCCTTAAGCAGATAGCGAGCGATACGGACAGGGACTTTTTCATGACCGCTGAGAAATCCATTGAATACGGTATAGTGGATTCCATAGTTACCGAAAGGGAGGAGGCGACAATTACCGAAAAGGAGGAGGCGAGGGGATGAGTCCCAGAAGAAGCAAGGAAGAAACGAAGCACTACTGTTCTTTCTGCGGGAAGAACCAGGATGAGATCAACAAGCTCATAGCCGGCCACGGCGTCTATATCTGCGATGAGTGCATAGACCTCTGCAACCAGATCATAGCGGAAGAGAGGACCAAGGACGGCGCTTTTCCGAAAGCGAAGAAATCCTTCCCGACTCCACAGGAGATGAAGTCCTTTCTTGACGGATACATAATAGGTCAGGAAAACGCCAAGAAGGTACTTTCCGTCGCCGTCTACAATCACTACAAGCGGATGCAGTTTAACGAATCCGGCAGGAGAAGAAGCGACAAGGTGGAAGTGGAGAAGAGCAACATACTTCTCATCGGCCCCACGGGTTCTGGAAAAACCCTGCTTGCGCAGACGCTGGCAAGGATTCTCGACGTTCCCTTCACCATAGTGGATGCCACCTGCTATACGGAAGCCGGCTATGTGGGCGAGGACGTGGAGAACATGATAGTGAGCCTGCTTCAGGCGGCAGACTATGATGTCGAAAAGGCTTCCCGCGGAGGCATTATCTATATAGACGAGATAGACAAGCTCACGCGCAAATCAAGCGACAGTCCCTCGATCACCAGGGATGTCTCGGGAGAGGGCGTACAACAGGCCTTGCTCAAGATAATGGAAGGAACTCTGGCAAATATCCCTCCCAAGGGGGGGAGAAAGCATCCGCAGCAGGAATTTACCCAGGTGGACACCACGAACATTCTTTTCATATGCGGAGGTGCTTTCTGCGGTCTTGAGGATATTATCCGCGCGAGAATCGGGGAGAAATCCATCGGCTTCGGGGCGAAATTATCAGACAGGACTGCGGAGGACGAAAGCAATCTTCTCAACAAGGTACAGCCTGAGGATCTCGTTCAGTTCGGACTGATTCCCGAATTCGTCGGTAGAGTCCCGATTATCGCCAGCCTGAGCGAACTTACCGAAGAGCAGTTGATCGAGATTCTGACCGAACCTAAAAACGCCATCGTGAAGCAGTTTGAGAGGATGATGGAAATCGAGAAGGTACAGCTGGAGATAACAGAAGATGCGAGAAAAGCCATTGCCGCAGAAGCCGTCTTGAGAAATACCGGGGCCAGGGGGCTTCGGGCCATCATAGAAGCGATTATGCTTGAGGTCTTCTATGAAGTCCCTTCGCTTGAGGGAGTAACGAACTGCGTCATCGACGAGAGCGTTATAGCCGGGCGCAGCGATCCAAAGTTTTATTTTGAGAAATCGGATGAGGAAGCGGAGAAGTTGCTGGGAACCTAGAATATCTCTTGCGAGCGGGGCTTCCACAGCATCTGTCCCCAGAGACTTCCTTCTGAAACCGTTAATCCCGAAATCTATGATTGACAAGGAACTGCTTGAAATTCTCGTGTGTCCTGAGACCGGGGAACCTCTTGAAGAAGCCGGTCGGGAGATCGTTGCGCGTCTTAACGAACTTGTTGAGCTCGGAACTCTCGTTGACAGGTCGGGAGCGCGGGTTTCCGGGAAGATTGAAGCAGGGCTTCTCTGTCGCGGCGGAAAGCATTTCTACCCCGTAAAGGGAAACATACCGATTCTGTTGATCGAAAGCTCTATCCCCATAGCCTGATTCGCGCCGCTTGCGCGCCCGCCGTAACCGGGCGTTTCGTGCTGCTCTACAAGCCCAGTTACGCAATAATGTCTGATTGCTTGATTCTTGGTCATGCGAAGCTGGTTTTTGTCCTGTTTTTCGCTCCTCAGAAGCAATTCTCTCCGTTTCATGACCATTTTTTGGCTTATGCCGTTCCTCCAAGATAAACAAATCGCCGCATGTTGTACGCCAGATTCTTAAAATCTGTGTGCGCTCTGGCCATCACAACTCCTATGCTTCTTAAGAGTATCCATCCCATGTTGTTGCTCTGAAACCCGAACACATGCTCAACCCTCACCATCGAACAAATCCTGTTCGCATGCCTCGCCCACATTCCAAGCGATTTGTTCCAGAAACCCTTGCGGTTAATACCCCTCCTTGAAGCATGTTCTCCATTCCCTTTGACATGTATGGCTATTGGACCATACTCCCCTGTCCCCGTTTTCCTCATCTAGCATCTCTTCAAATACCCGGATGTCATGAATCGAAGCGTTGATTACCCCGTAATCTCTTATGATCTTCTTCTTCATGTCCACGTGGCTCTTGCAGACGTAATAATTTATTTTTGTCCCCCTCGCGTCGGTATCCTTACTGAGGGCGTTTCTGTCTATTCCGCTCTCTGGGAATCTCTCCCTTCTTTATTTTCTCGTTTTCATCCCTCGTGTTTCTCTGCTTAGGCACCGACACTATCGCAGCGTCTATTATCCGGTCTCCCATCACCTTGTAACCGCGTTTGTTGAGATAATCGTCAAAGTCCGCGAACAGCTCCTCCATAAATCTCACCCGCGCAAGCTTGTCCTTGTACATCCATACCGTCCTTGTGTCGGGAACCCTGTCTTTGAGCTCAAGACCCAGGAATCTGGTGAACGACAGACGACCCAGTATCCGGTACTCGACCTGTTCGTCGGACAGTAGTGAAAGAGCGCACAGAACTGTCGTCTTGAACATCACTGTCTCGTCCCGCGGCTTGCGTCCGGCGCTTGATTTGCTGCGCTCCCTCTGCGGTTCCCTCCAGATCGACCTTAAACGGGGACGGAACATCTCCCGGGGGGTAATCGCGTTGAGTCTGACCAAAGGGTCTTTGTTGTCATCCAGTCTCACCTACCTGTCCTCAAACGGGGACGGAACATCTCCCGGGGGGTAATCGCGTTGAGTCTGACCAAAGGGTCTTTGTTGTCATCCAGTCTCACCTACCTGTCCTCTTCTCCGGAATCCATCTGTTCCACTTTCCTTCCTCAGGCATTGTTTTGTATAGACACCCGCCGCCCTGTAATTTGACGGGGGTTGATGGAGTGGATGTCAAATCCTCTGGCCATAAGGCTTTCCACAACGGGGCCGCGGGTGACTTCGATTCCCGCGGCGACCTTCCCGGTGTCCGAGCCCGTAACCTTGGTTATCCACTCGCCCATGTTCAAAAGACCTTCGCCGCTGTGCTTGAAGGAGTTCTCCCCGACAACGCGGCTGTCTTGGTCGATGACGCAGACATAGTGGGATTGTGAGCCCCAGTCCACGCCTGCAAAAAATAGTGGTTTATCATTGTTCATGATAGACCGGTTCGCTGTTGCTTGGAAATGAGTCAAGGGTTTCTTGATTAGCATTCAGGAACTGAAGCACGTTTAGTAGACATTCTAAAAGCTTTAAACTCTTAAGTTCTTCCACGGCTTCTTTCGGACAGCCAGCTTTTTTCAACAGTTGTTTCAAGAATCCATCTGGGATTCGTTGCCAGATTTCATAAAGACTTTTACATCTGGATAAAAATGCCTGTTGGCTCATATCTAGTGGCGCAACATGTGCCAGACGTACAAGTTCAGGGTATGGGTCCCACCCGTTAATGCTTAGTGCAACCTTCGAGAACCCCACAATATCTTTTGCCCTTTTCTGAATGCCTACGGCCATTCCGAGACTTGAAAGGTTGTCTCCCAAGGCAAGAATTTGATCTAAGAAACGCTGGGTTTTAGCAACTATATGCTCTTCGTCGGTATCCAGATGGGTTATCTCCTTGGGTGACAATGCGAATTGATGGACATGAAGCACCTCGCGCGCGGGTATCGCCCTAGGAGTTCCTTTGTAAAGACTTTTCAATCTCACCTCAATCAGATTACAGCCGACTCTATGACATACAAACCCCCACTCGGCCTTATATGCAGGAAAGCAGCACCAGACGCCATAGTGGTCTCGGCTGGGAGCAACGAGATAGAATCCATTCTGCTCGTAGCGTTCAAGAAATTTATCATCGAGAATTATTGTAGTTTCAACAGCAATTCCCACTATCGGTGTATTGGGTACCAGTTGCTGAGCAGCTGGTAGTTTTTCATGATTTTCATCCATGATTCAAGCATCACAGATCTGAATAATCCCTCAATTGCCGTAGCCATTCACATATTCCAACCGATTTTTGAATACCATTTTAACCTCTGCACGCAACTATCCATCTCTACAGAAACGGAATCCACCCCGGAACCCACTACTCGTTCGGGGTGAGTTCAGTGTGCTGATGACCATGTACAATGCTCATATACAAAGTCTCCCAGTCAGGGACGATAAAATCCAGAATAAACCTCCTTATCTTGTCCCTCAGGTACTTGAGCCTCTCCATGTTCTCCAAGGTTGCCATAAATAATCCGCAGCACCTCATCTCTATCTGATCAATCAGAAACGCAAGCAACATCAGATTGCCGAACACTCCCGAAAGATGCTTGTTGCCGTGCCCGAAGTTGTGCTCAAAATGATAACCCTGATTCTTAAGCGTATTGAATGTCTCATTCTCTATTCTCCACCTCGCTCGCCCCGCCCTCATTATCTTCATCACATTATTGCGGTTCAACTCTATGTCAGTAACCCAGGAAAAACGCATGGTACTGCTCTGTGGGTTCTTCTTTGTCCCGGGCCTTGTCTCATGATACTCAAGGAAATTAACCTTCAACCCCTTGTTCGACGCGTTAAGCGATACGTTGTTTACGTATCTGAACCTGTGCCGTATTCCATTCTCTCCCTCCATCTCCACTTCCTCGGTATCAGCTCTGCTGTCTGCCTGTTTGAACAAATACTTGTTACCTTTCTCCTTCGCCCCAAGTATAAACCTCAGATCATTGCTGATCAGGTGCCTTATATGCGGAGCGTTTGCAGCTAGCGCGTCTTCAAGCACTATGAGCTTCAGATGTGGATGCTCCCTCCTTAAATCCTCTATGAACCTTTTTGCCGCGTTTCTCTCGCAGTCGTTCTTTTTTGCCCCGTCAGTTTTCAGTATCCCCTCGGGAGCTAACGGAAATACTTGCTTGTGCTCAGGGTGCACTATAGCCCCGCACAGCATTTGATGATAATACGTAACGCTGCCGTCGCGGTGATGCTTCTCACAGCAGTTCTCGCAATGCACACTCGGAGAAGAGAAAAACCCCGTGCCGTCTAATGAGAGCAGGTAGTGACCGTCTATATACTCGTATCCACAAAGCCCCTTTCCCCTTTGCAGTTCACTCAGCAGACGCTTGAAAGCTCCGCGCAGTGTTGTGGGCGAAAGCTCGTCAAGACGCTTTCTCATCCCCGAATCCGATGGAGCTTCTTCGATTCCAAACAGATTCTTCAGATTGGCACGCACTGTTTTCTCTGAGTGGACGGCTTTATCGAATTCAAGAAGGGAAGAGTGTTTGAGGGAAAACACCGCAAGTCCCGATATAAGGTAATCCGCAAGAGTGAAACTCCGGCCCGTGATGGTGTCATCTATTTCTTCAAAACAGTCACGAACAGTTTTAAGCAGACCGGGTTTGCTCAGCTTTTTGCGCAATTTGCGCGCAGTTTTTTTCTTCACAGTCCACCTCCGGTAGCAAACTATGGTTGTTGTTCCTGAAAATCAGTTTACCATATATTACGAACACAGTCTGTGTTGATTTATGGGGAAAGTGTCGGAGATTCGGGGAATTCTGCCTGAAAACGGAGTGAAAGTTTACGAAAACAAAATCCCCAACCCCTTTGTTTTAAGGAGTTTTAGGACTTAGTGGGAATTGCTGTAGTTTCAAAGTCTTTATCAAATCGGTCCTCGGTTGCTAATCCATCGACACCGGGCCACTTGATACCTTCAATTGTCGCGCTATAGTTCGTCGCAACGTTCCGGTGCGACTGCAACCACGGTGGCTGAACACTGTAAAAACAGCTTGCCTCTGCTCTCTAGAAGCTCAAACCGGTACCAGCCGCCTTCCGGTTCCAGAACGATCTGCTTCTCGCCATTCATTATTTCACGAATCTTGGGATTTTCATTTAAAGCAACTGCATAGAAAAATACGCGGGCTGCATATGCGTTGCGCATCCAAAGGTACTTGCGTAGATAGCTGTTCGACATCTTCCAGGAAATAGTTCGGCTTGGCTCAAAGCTAAATTCGTTGGAGACTTCACCTTCAGCTACCGCTAACTCTGGTATCGAGAGGTCGTCGAAGATAATACGTTGCGAGTTGCCCCCAAGACACCTAGGGGTGAGCCCGAGCATCATCCAAACTTTCTCAGCCAAAAAATACGAGTAGAATGAACCATCTCCATGGGAGGCCACGATGTAGTCATAACCGGATATACTCTCTTGATACTCGGCGTAGCAGCCCTTTTCATAGTCCTGTGGTAAGGAAAAGGAAACGACTCCATAGCCGGTTTCGTCCAACACGCCGACCTTATCTTCTTCACCGTCAGGTACTACGGCCATAAGCATGTGAAGACACTCGTAGTCAGGCCCGTTAAAGTCGTTTTCGTATCGTGCTGCTACCTCTACTCGTTCGTTTGGTAAAAGAGAAACCGGTTCAAGCAACCGGGCGAGTTTTTCGGGAAGAAGGTCTCTTGGAATTGGAAAATCGTCAAAATAGTCAGTTTTCATGTATGTCGTCTTGTTTGGGGAACTGAACTTACCCCCCTCCCCAAGGGAAGTTTAGCGCTACAATAAATTTACCTGAGTTGGTAAGTGGTGCGGAGTTTTCTTAGGGACAAAGTTGACAATTTCAAAGTTTTTTGGAAATAGATTAGTCTATTAGAATAGAAGTGGAAGAAAATTAATAATTACTATTGCATTTTCTTCCGTAAGCTTTATAATTGCTTACCATAACTATATCGGAAGATGGAAGAAAATATGAAAAATAAAAAAATACTCAGTGAAAATTTTCTTCATTTGGCCCGGGTAGCACTCTCTAAAAGGACGCAGGATGTTCAGGCATTTTTATATCGCATTGCGAAAAGTCGCGACACAGATCCTGAAATATCAAAGGCCTTGATTGAGCTTTTGCGTAAGAACCCGACTAAGTCCTCTCCCTTGCGAGACACCGGGGAAGTTGCTGTGCCCGTTGATATGGAATCACGTTTCCAATTGGTTCGATTGGAGGAAAAGCCGATTTTGCCGCATGAACCTGTCTATGCGGATCATGTTCGCACTGCGCTGGAACGCTTGGTACAGGAGCGTGAGAAAATCTCCGCACTTCTCGAAGCGGGGCTTGATCCGACGAGAACGGTGCTTTTTACCGGTCCTCCAGGTGTGGGAAAAACCCTCGCGGCTAGGTGGATTGCACGCGAGACTGAGCGTCCGCTTCTTACTCTGGACCTGTCGGCGGTTATGAGCAGCTACCTTGGGCGGACAGGTTCAAATCTCCGTTATGTTCTGGACTATGCCAAATCAGTTAAATGCGTTCTGTTATTAGATGAACTTGACGCTGTTGCTAAGCGAAGAGACGATTTCGGCGAAATAGGAGAACTCAAGCGGCTGGTTACCGTTCTTCTGCAAGAACTCGATGACTGGCCACCATCGGGTCTATTGATTGCGGCGACGAATCATTCGGATCTTCTGGATCCGGCGGTTTGGCGGCGGTTTGAACAACAGGTCGATTTTCCTCTTCCTGAAAAGGAAGAAGTTTTGGTTTTTCTATCAGGGCTTCTGAGCGATGAGACATCCGAAGCCAAAGCATGGACGGAGGTTCTTTCGCTGGTACTGTCAGAAAATTCATTCAGTGATATAGAACGGGAAATAAATCTGGCTCGTCGCGCCGCTGCGCTTAATGAAGAATATCTGGGTTTATACTTGGCCGAACTGGTAAATGTTGAGGGACGGTCAAAGAGAGACCGAATTAACTTGGCGGTTGAGTTAGTCCGCAACGGACTAGCTTCCCAGCGTGCAGCTCATGAAATTACTGGAGTCGCGCGAGATACTATCAGGGAGCGGCTTAGGGCACGCAGCGATAAAAAAAGGCGGATGGGTAAAAATGGCTAAGAAGAATTTTCTGCTCGGCAACGGGGAAAGACTAACTGAGGATATCTCAGTTCGCTCCGGAGGTGGACCGAAGGATCATCCTTACACATTTACGGAGGCTCTGCGACGACTCTCTCCGATGATTTCCCGCGCCACCTTAGAGATTGACAAACTGCCTGATTACGCATGTCCTCGTGACCAAGCTGTTATCTCTCTGACTCTTAACCCTGAGTATATTTCGAAGTCTTATTTTCCCAAAGCTCTGTTACGGGAGGTAGGGTTTGAAGTCGTCGGAAGTCGTCCGAAGAAAATCAAGCCCGAGAAGCGGTCTAGGGGAAGGGAGAGCGTTGAAGCAATTACCACTGAGCTGTTTGCTCGAGGGGTGCGAGCCAATATCAGATCTTGGGATAAGAATCTACAGAATTGGGAAGAGAATCAAACCAAGTCACAAGATCTGATTTCTATTGAGGCGGTGTCGGTTTCTGCACCTCAGGAAAAAATTAAGGGGGATTTGCCCGAGACCGGTATTTTGCCGATGGAGATTGTTTTGCACGCAAGTGAGATCGAGGCGCAGACGTATTTGCTTCGAGATTTCCAAGTTTATCTGGATAAACTTGGTTTGGAAGCGACGTTCGGACGCCGCTTCTTCGCTAAAGGTCTTTGCTTTCTCGAAGTTGACGCTCCGGTCGAAAGAGCGGATGAAATAGCCGTTTTTTCAATGGTGCGTGCCCTTCGACAAATGCCGGGGATGCGCGTTCTTAGACCGACGATCCGCTCATCTGATATCCCGACCAACCTTCCAGAGCTTCCGCAGGAACCTCCCGTATCGAAGAATATCCGGGTGGCCATTTTTGATGGCGGTATCCCCAACGGACACCCGCTGAAAAACTGGGTAAGGGTTCATGAGCTGCCGGGCTTGCATGCTAGCACGAACGAATTCCTGTCGCATGGCGTAGCAGTTACATCTGCTGCTTTGTTCGGCCATATCAATCCACGTGAACAGATTCCTCAGCCCTATAGCCATATCGATCACTATCGCGTCTTGGACGCCGCGCCCGGACAAGATTTCCACGAACTCTACGAGGTTCTTGAACGTATCGAGACTGTCTTATCGGCCGAGGAATTTGATTTTGTCAACCTGAGCATAGGGCCGCGGCTTCCGATAGAAGACGACGATATCCACGCCTGGACTGCTGTTTTGGATGAGCGGTTTTCTCGTACTTCAACACTTGCCACGGTTGCTGTCGGGAATGACGGCGACGGAGACTCGGAGTTGGGTCTAGACAGGGTTCAGGTACCGGCGGATTGCGTGAACGCACTAGCTGTGGGAGCGTGCGACACTCCAGGTCATGATTGGAAGCGGGCACCTTACAGTTCGGTCGGTCCGGGCCGGAGCCCCGGACGTACGAAGCCCGATCTTGTAGACTTTGGAGGTGAAGTTGATCGTCCGTTCGTTGTTCTGACACCGGATGTTACACCGGCCTTGGAGGCGACAGCCGGAACATCTCTCGCTACGCCAAGTGTCATGCGCCAAGGAGTTGGGATTCGCGCGTACTTCGGAGGGAATCTGAACCATCTCGCTATTCGTGCTCTCTTGATCCACACAGCGGAAGAAGGCAAGCAAGATCATAAGGAAATCGGCTGGGGTCGCGTTGCGCAAGACCTCAAAGACATTGTGCTTTGCGATGACGATACGGTAAGGGTTGTTTATCAGGGTGAAATCTCACCTGCGAAATATATCCGTGCGAGAATCCCGGTTCCGCATGATGAGATTCAAGGAACAGTTTTGATCAAGGCCACAGTCTGCTACAAATCTCAGACCGACCCTCATCATCCCAGCAATTACACAAGGGCCGGCTTAGATGTAAAGTTCCGTCCTCATGATGGTAAATTTTCGCGCGACGGACAACTCCATCCGGACTCGGCAAGTTTCTTTGGACCGGTCAGAACAGGTGCAATTGAAGACCCACCGCGGCGTGATGCTCGGAAATGGGAAAACTGTCTCCACGCATCAAAGCGCAAGAGAGGAAGTTCTCTGAGAAATCCGTGTTTCGATATCCACTATAACTCACGCATGGAAGGCCGAGGCTCCACTTCCAATCAGAAGCTTGCCTATGTGCTGGTTGTCACCGTGCAGGCAAAAAGCATCTCAGATCTATATGATCAGATAGTAAGGAAATATGTGACGCGACTTAAACCACTTATGCCTGTCCTAGAGCTATCCTTGCGTACGTAATGCTATATATCGAAGAAAAAATATTAAAAGACATATATAGGAGAAAGAACAATGCCAAACCAAACTACCCATTCAGTCGCTGGGGCATTATCCGGCCTGATTGTTGCCATGTTTGATAAGAACGATGACCACGAGACTCTTCATGACCCGTTCTTGGCTGCGGCCGTTGGAGCGATTTCCGGTCGTTTGCCCGATATACTGGAACCGGCGTTAAGAAACCCGCATCATAGACAGTTTTTCCATAGCTTTGTGGTTCTGGTCGCAGCCGGATATGGATTAAAAAAAGTCTATGAGTGGAAACCCGAAGATAATCTCGAGGCTCTTTTGAGAGGAGCGCTTCTATTCGCAGGGGCCGGTTACATGAGCCACCTGCTTCTTGACGCTGCTACCGCTCGGTCTTTACCGATTATAGGAAAAATTCAAGAAAGGGTCTGAGTTTATAGTTATGGAAGTTTCACGGCATATAAAGACCCGAGAATTTGAGAAATCCATAGAAATGTGAGGTGATATTCATGAGAAGTAGTCGCAGCAACTTAATACTGGAGAAAATCCTGGAAAAGATAGAACTTCCCTGGTTTCCCGCTTGAATTTACTGAGCTGTTCTCTCAGCATCTCTTCCCGAGCCTTCGCTTCTGCATGCAGAGACTTGTACCAGACAGCGCTGCCGCGCTGCTTTGCCAGTTCTGTGCTCAAGCTTTGCTTCTGGAAGGAACAACTCTCGCAACAGTTACACTCTGTAAGGACATGCGCAACACTCATGCCTTACTATATACACTATATCCTCCAGTGTGTCCAGAGCGCTTGTGTACAGAAAAATAAAGAGGGTTGCTGATGGGTAAGATATACGATACTATCACGGCCCGGGCGAACGGTTACGGGAGTTGAAGAAGAAGCTCGGCGGTGAGGGGGAAGTGTTTTATGAGTATACGAGGCCCGATGAGTTTCAGAGCAGGGTGTTTGAGCTTATGGATATGTACCCAGTGGAGTACAAAAGAAATTAACTGGCCGTCTCGCCTGTCCAGGTGGGGCACATTGCTGTCTGCGAAACAGAATATTCAGTCCAACCATCTGATATAACACAACTTATTCCAAGCACAGCAGAAGAGCAGTCGAGATGAATCCGTCTTCACGGAATGGAATTTGCCCCGAAGGGGCGGGGGAACTTCAGTTTAATCGGGTCTGTCGTGATGTTTGTCGTCCCCAGTACTGGTGCTCGGTGGCACAAACTTCCTATTGGACATTTGTCACGGCGTTTATATAGACGCGCTGGTCTGACTTCTCAAAAAACACGTGAATCAATCAAATTTTGTTTCTTGTTTTTTTCGCTTGATTCAAGCTTTGTAAAAGGTACTGGGGAGGGGGGGGCGGCGAGAGCCACGCGATCAGCGCCAGCGCGATCCCCAAGCCGGCGTACTTCCCCGCCTTGGCGATGCGGGTTCCGTTTGAACCGTGCCCGCCGTACGCGGCCGGGGATTCCCCGCTGTCGGCGCGGTGAGCTTTGATTTCCGAGTGTCCGGAACTTTTTCCCGCCGCCTGAATGTCATCAATTGCATCTCTTTCCGCTTTTTGTGTTTCACGCTCAGATTCCGGAATATTTTTTACACCCGCGCCGGCGCTCCGGCGAGGAAGCCTCGGGCTCGGGGCAGACGCGCTCAGAAAGAAGCTGCTTGTTTTTTCTCTCAGGTTCTTGAGTCTCTTCATTTTTTCTAAAACAAGCCAAGAACAGCTTGCAGCAACGCATCTCTATCTGAACGGAAAGGGGAGCGGGCACGGGGCAATTCAGTTTTCTGCGAGAAAATCAAGCACGGTCTTGTCCGCCTCGGCTTGACACTCTCTCCAGAATCCGTGGCCAACGTCCGCAAACGCTTTTTCAACCGTATTCGGTATAAGTTCCACCAGTTTCTTCGATCTCTCGGGAGGCGTGACTATATCGCGCTCCCCGTACATGACCAGAGTTTCCGCGGAGATCTTCCCGAGTCGGGCCAGCACGTCGTGGTTCTCGCACGCGTAGCTCTGGTTTCTGTATCCGGCAGCCGCGTCGGGGTCCGCGGGAACTTCCCGGATTCTGCCTACCAGGGAGTCGTAGTTCTCTTCTATGTATTTCCTTCGGTATCCGAGAAAAAGCGCAAAAACCCATCCTGCCCCGGGCCCCGCTTTATCCACTATGTCTCTCGCGGTTTCGATAAGCAGATTTCCGACCTCGTCCCTGTGTGCGGAGGAGCATCCCATAACGAGTTTGATTACCCTTTCGGGGTATTTTATCCCCAGCCACTGGCATATCATTCCGCCCATCGATTTTCCGACGAAGTGGGCTTTTTCTATCTCGAGAAAGTCCAAGAGCCCCGCGGCATCATCCGCCATCTGTTCCATCGTATAGGGATAATCGGGCTTCTCGGAGCGGCCCGAACCCCTGTTATCGAGCACTATCACGCGGAAATGTTCCGAGTAGATGGGAACCTGCACATCCCAGCTTTCAAGACTGCTTCCAAGACCGTGGATGAGCACGAGCGGATCTCCCTTTCCGTACTCTTCATAGTAAAGATTTATTCCGTTTGTCTTTGCGTATGGCATATCAGGTCTGCTCCAAGGTTTGCCTGGTTTCTGCTCAGAAGGTACTCTTCCAGTATTACTGTGGCGGCCATCTTGTCTATTACCGTTTTTCGCTTTTTTCTTCCCATGCCGGCTTCTATAAGCGTCTGCTCAGCGGTCCTGGTGGAAAAGCTCTCGTCCCAGCATCTGACCGAAAGGCTCAGAGAGTCTCGAATGCGTTCGGAAAATTTCCTTATGCCTTTTGCCCTGCTTCCAAGAGAACCATCCTGGTTGTAGGGTATCCCCACGAGAATTTCGCAAGGGGAGTATCGTTCCATTATATCGCGAAGCTGCGCTAGGTCTTTTTTCTCGTTTTCCCGATTTATGGTACAGACGCCGTTTGCCGTGATCCCCAGCTCGTCGCTTACGGCAACCCCTATCGTCTTGGTTCCTATATCAAGCGAGATTACCCTTCCCGAAGTTCTGTTTTGCTTCTCAGCCGGTGTTTTCATCGGGCTCCAGTTTCTCTATTACTGCCGCTCCCGTCCTGTCTCCCCATACGTTTATGATAGTGCGGAATCTGTCCAAAAACCAGTCTGTTTTCTGATATGAAGGATCCCGCGGATGTGTTGACTCTTTTTCTTCCTAAGTTAGGTTAAGTAACCATACAGGTTTTTTTTGTAAAGCCTGCCGGGAGTAAAAATGAATTTCCTGCCAAAAAAGTATCACGCCGTATTTTTGTGCTTGTTTGCGTTTGTTTTTTCTTCGAGTTGCGTGCTCGTGATGGGCGGCGTGATGGGCGGCGGTACCGCGGCTTATCTCAAGGGAGTCCTGAAGAGCAAGGAGCCCGCCTCGTTTGACAAGGTCTGGTTTGCGGTTGTAGAGGTGGTGGAACAGCAGGAATTTGAGGTAACCAAGAAAGAAAGCAAGGTGGGCAAGGCGCTTATCGAAGCCAAGCTTCGCGACCAGGAAAAAATGGTCTATGTAACCGTCAAGTACGACAAGCCCGAGATAACCGATCTGATTGTCCGCGTGGGCATCTGGGGAGACGAGGAAGAATCAAGGCGCATACTCAAGCTTATTCACGAAAAACTCTACTGAATAACAGAGACGGCCGGTTCGACGCCCCGCCTCATGGAAGGGGTCTGGGCCCGGGTGACGTGCGATCATGAAAGAAGACTCCCGAATCAGTTATGTCGATCTGCCGGCGGAAGACTTCACTAAGGCCAGGGCGTTTTACGGAGGCGTGTTTGGCTGGACCTTCCAGAATTGCGGCGACTGCCACTGCGCCTTTAATGACGGCAGTGTGGACGGCGGATTCCGCCACTCCCCGCTGCGTTCTGACAGCAGTTAGGGCGCTGCGCTGCCGGTGCTTGAAGATACGGAAGCCGCGCCTGAACGCATCACTGCCGCCGGAGGCGGACTCCGCAAGCCGATATTTTCCTTCTCCGGAGGGCGGCGGTTTCATTTTCCGGATCCCAACAGCAGTGAACTGGCGGTCTGGAGCGACCAGTAGGAAGAGGCCTGCCCGCTGGCCGGTGAAAATGCAGACACCGGGTGGGCGGTATAGTTTTAACTGTCGGCTACAAGCGCCATCAGTTTTTCCCGAGATCTTCGTAAAGCTCCATTTCAATATCAAGCTCCGTTCTGATTCCCGCTTCGTTAAGTTTTGTGTTTGCTTCCCCTATCGTTGCGCACCCATATACTGCTTGCGCGGGTCTTGACACCTTTTCGTAAACCACACGGGGATCTACGTAGAAAGTTACTGTGGAACTTATATCGAGTTCGACTTTTCTTCTGCCGTTTCTTATTGAAGTGGTGCTGAAAACTCCTTTTGCGTATTCAACGGGTCCTCTGCTTGCCTCGGTGGGTATTACGCTTATCGCTTTTTCCATTAATTCCAGTGTGGTTGCGGATATGCCCCAGCTCCCGAGAATTCCATTGTTCCGTGCTATGATGCCGAATGACCTCTCAAGTTCTTCTTTGGAAAGTTCTCCGTCGCTTCCGAAGCCGAATACTCCCATTACGGCAGGCATCAGGAAACTCTGTCTGTAAAGCGCCGCGGTCATTACGGCGTCGGCAAGCGGACTCATGAGTCCCTTTTCGTCTCCGAATCCAAGCACATCTCCGCCGACGTCTATTCCCACCACCAGATCTGCGCCGAGTTTTTCGGCGGCGTCCGTTATTCCCTCAAAAACCTTCTCCGGACCGTAACTTATATCGACAAGAAGAGTTTCTTCTCCCAGAACTTCGGCCATACCCGCCTCGGCAAACCTTGCTCCGCCTCGGGTGGTGGAATCTTTGTTGCATTTCCAGACCACGTCGTTTATCTCGCGGACATTGCGTGATTCTTCAAGCTTTCTGGGCCCTGGATCGGGGTCTACCGCGAAGCGCTCCCAGCTGAGCCCTCCCAGAACGCATTGCGTTCCGTTTATCTCGAGCAGGTTTGCCGTCGGAAGGGTTCCGACTATATCGCCCCCTCCTCCTATCCCGAGCACGATGGCCTTTTTCGAATTTCCAAGAATCTTCTCAAGCATGCTGATTTACCCGTGGCGGTGATTACTAATATCCGTTCTGGCGCAATGATCAAGATGGTCCCCCAGAGCGATGAGTGTGTCGGGGTCTTTATGGAATATCGATTTCCGGCTATTATATTCAGTCTTCTCGGTACTTATGAAGAAAATAATAAATGGCTGGAAACATCTAAAAGGGGTGCACTGCGGTTCCGCGGCCCTGAGAGATATATGTCTGTACTTCGGACGCGATCTCTCGGAGCGGATGTGCTTCGGGCTGGGAGCCGGACTCGGTTTCTATTACTCCCGTGAGGAGGGAATGAGCCCGGGCAGGATTATACAGCCTCGCGGTCCCCTCATGGAAATTAATTTCCTGAGAGGTTTCGGTGTTGATGTCACCGACTGGAAATACGAGGACGACAACGAGCGGGCCTCGGCTGAACTCAGGGAGTTTATTGACGGGGACGTTCCGGTGCTGATACAGGCCGATATCCGCTACCTTGACTACTTTGACTCCAGGACCCATTTCCCCGGACACATAATAGCGGTATGCGGGTACGATGACTCCGAATCCGTTTTTTACGTGGCGGACAATTCGTTTGAGGATATCCAGGCTGTCTCTTTTGAGAACATGGCGAAAGCGAGAAGTTCAAAGGCAAGGCCTTACCCCCTTTCCAACAACCGTGTTGAAGTGAAATCTCTTGGGGCCGGCTTCGATGCCGAGGAGATGATTCTCGGCGCCGTGAGAAAAAACGCCGAGATGATGCTTGAAGGCAGGACCACCCTGAGGGGAACTTCAGGCGTTGAGATTATAAGGAAATGGGCCGAGGATCTTCCTGGCTGGAGGGACCTTGAGGACTGGAAGTGGACCTCGAGGTTTACTTACCAGGTCATATGCAGGAGGGGGGTCTGCGGCGCCGCTTTCAGGTGGTTTTACGGGGATTTCCTAGAGGAGGTCTCCCCGGTGCTTTCCCCTTTTTACGGAGCGGGCGTTGCCGACGAGATGAAAGTTATCGGCCAGAAGTGGTACGACATGGGAGTGCTTTTCAAGGAGATAAGCGAGAGCGCTTCATGCGGAGGGGGCTTCGAGCGGGCCTCGGAACTTGCTTTCGATATATATGATCTTGAAAAGCGGTATTTTTGTTCCGTGCTTGAAAACTCCCCCGTTTCCCCGGCGGCGGGAGAGATGAATCGGAGTGGTTGAGCACTGCGGGAGCATTTGAAAGAACTCTCCGAGATATCGCCTGAGAATTCCCGGTTTCCGGAGAGTTGGGTTTTCGCGGGCTTGGGAATATTGACAAAAAATAAGGTATCTTATTAAATTACGTGAAATTAATTTAGGAATTTACTATGCTTTTGTCTGTTTTAAGAAGCTACGCCTGGGTCGTAAACGTGTTGCTGATAATCGCCATTTCGTACTCGGTTTCGGCCACGGTCAACAACGGCCTGCGCGACAGGATAGAGTCCGACAAGGGTGGCCTGACAGGCGAACATGTCTACAAGGAGAAGTACGGACGGGTTAAGACCCCCTATCGTTCCAGAGAGTACTACGATTCTATACTGAAAGCGAACTTGTTTGGAACGGGCGGTTATGCCGGGGGGATGGGAGCGGATGATTTCTCGGAAGTTTTCGAGGGAGAAATTACCCCGAAAACTTCCCTCAAGCTTGAACTTCTCGGAACTTCCATACTCAGAAGCCGCGCTGATTCTGCGTCCAGCAGGAGCGTCGCCGTGATAAAGAATATGGAAAATAGCAAAATAAAGGGTTATTCTGAAGGACAGTTAGTTGATTTTGTAACATCCGAAAAAGTGGAGGTGGTGAAAATAAACGACTGCGAAGTGACTATACGCAGAGCGGAAGGTCCCGAGCTGATTACCTGCGGGAACGAGATCCAATCTGTTTTCGCACAAAGCCCTCCGAGATCTTCGGGAAGGAATAAACCGTCTGTTAAGTCAAAAAAGTCCTCAGCGGGAGTCAGCAAAGTCGGCGAGGGTGTGTACCAGATAGAAAGAAGGATGTTTGACGAGCTGCTTGCTGAACCCGGCAGTTTAATAACCGAGGCTAAAATTGTGCCGCGCAATGACGGCATCAAGATTTTCGGAGTGAAAAGCCGTAGCGTATTTTATAAGATGGGTCTTAGAAACGGGGATATAGTCCACCAGATAAACGAAGTTGCTTTAAACGATGTGGAGAACGCTCTTTCGCTCTTTACAGACTTGAGGGGCCAGAGCGAGTTTACCGTTGATTTCACGAGAAGAGGCAAAAGAAAGAGCAACCGGTACACGGTTTACTAGGCCTGATACGAAAAAACTCAGTTTCTTTAAGGCGTGGTTTCAAGTCTGAAACCACGAGATTAAAACAGCTTATGAGATGTTTTCTGAATAAAAAGTTTTTCCCGGTTCTGTCGGCGGTTCTCATTTTTTCCGCTTCTTTTCTCTTTTCCCAGGCGTCTTCTGCACAGAAGTCCGAGCCGCTTCCGGATCTTACGAGGGCCAAGGTTGTGGTCGCCCCGGGCACAAAGCTTAAAGAAGAGAATAAGCCCGGGGAGGGTACGCCTGAGAAACCCGCTGATATTGCCGAGAAAGCCGCGGAGTTGCTGGCAGAGGATGCCGCAGGAGATCCCGGCAAGGAAGACTTGAGGCCTATTGGAAAAAATGCGGTGAAAGTTTCGGGCGACGAGACCCTGGAAGGCTTGGTTGAGGACCCCGGCACGCCGCTGGATATGGAGCAGCAGGGGGTTGCAGCCAAGGAGGAGCCCGAATCGGAGGAAGCGCCCGAAGTGCGGGAGACTGAGGGGACCTCACCCATGGTTGCCGAGGACTCTGGTAAGGAGACCGCCGGAGCTAAAAGCGAGAAAACGGTTGCGGTATCCGAGGGTGAGGCTGCGGGGGAGGAAAGTGAGGTGATTTCCGAGGACGAGGGAATGGTTAATCTCCGCGCCAACATGACGCTTAAGGAGATGGTGAAGACCATAAGCGAGATCACTTCCGAGGTCTATCTCCTGAGTGACCAGATCAGGGACAAGAATGTGACGATCATAACTCCCCAGGGCGGTTTTGAGAGGGAGAACGCTTTCAGGGTTTTTGAAATACTGCTTGATATGAACGGCTATGCCGTCGTAAGCGCGGAGGGAGTCAACAAGATTGTCCCGAAAAAGGGGATAAAGACGGAGAGCATACCGCTGAGACTGGATTTCGAATCTGGAGAGTCTTCCCAGAAATACGTGATGAAGCTGATAAAGCTCAGAAGCGTAAAGGTCAAGCAAGTTTCCAACGTCCTCCGAAGCCTCGTGAGCAAGGAAGGGTATATGAGACCTTACGAACCGGCGAATACGCTGGTAGTCATTGATAATGAGCAGAACGTTAACAAGATAGCCGAAGTGGTTGCGAATCTTGATTACGAGAAGAAAGTGGAGTTTGTCAAAGTGAATAACACGAGCTCGGCCAACGTAATCTTCAAGCTGCTTGAGATTTTCAATCCCAAAGGCACCAAGACCAAGCCGTCAAAAGGCAAGGATGACGGTTTCATATCCGGAAGCTCTGAACTGCTGGGATTCAAGGTGATAAACGACGAGAGGACAAATTCCATAATAGTGATTGCCGACCCTAGGGACATCGCCCTCATAAAGGAGACCATCGCCGTCTTGGACATCGAAAGCGAACACGCTGAACAGGATGTCTACGTTATACCGGTTAAAAACGCCGACGCCGAGCAGATAATCGAAGTTCTGGGAAATCTGTTCGCGGAGGGAAAGGGGGGTGTCATATCTTCGGTTTCCTACAGTGACCGGGCCCGGCAATCCGGCAGAACCGGCCAGCCTTCAAGCCGCCTCGGAGAGGGCAACGTGGGCGGCGGCGCGGGTGCCGGAGGCCTCGGTTCCCAGGGAGGGAACATCCAGAGGGGAGGGGGCGAGCAGACCGGCGCTTCCGTAATAGTCTCTTCGGGCGACGGGCTGAAAATAACTTCGGACCCGGCGACAAACTCCATCATAGTGATCGGTTCTCTCACTCAGTACAGAATGGTCAGGCAGATAGTGGAGAAGCTTGACGTAAGGAGAAGGCAGGTGTTCGTGGAGGCTGCCATACTCGAGGTGGGTCTTGACAACCTTAACGCGCTGGGAACCAATTTCGGTCTCGGCGTTACAATCGAGGGCGACAATCTCGGTTTTGTCGGACAGCAGCTGCCGGGCATCCCGAGCCTTCTCGGAGTCGCGGCCGATCCCGCAGTCGCAGCCACTTCCATAGGCAGTCTTTCGGGACTTTTTCTCGGAGTAGTGGGAGAGGAAGTTGACCCTGACGGTTCCGGTCCGCTTCCGTCTCTTCCTTCATTCTCCGCCGTGTTTCAGGCGCTGAGTTCCGTGACCGACGTCAATGTTCTTTCAACCCCGAGCATTATTACAACCGATAACGAACCGGCCGAAATAGTGGTGGCTGACGTGATACCGTTTCCGATGGGCAGCACCGTGGGAACGAGCGGAGTGACAGTTCAGACGATCGAGAGGCTGCCGGTAGGAATAAGGCTCAGCATCACTCCCCAGATAAGCGAAGGCGAGTACCTTAACCTTGACATAGTGACCGAGGTCTCCTCCACCCGTGAAGCGCCCTCGGGACTTAACACCGCCCAGTTCGGTATCGCGACTACGACAAGAAGCGCCGATTCGTCGGTTATAGTCAAAAACGGACAGACCCTCGTTATAGGCGGGCTGGTTCAGGACAGAGAAGAGGTGCTTCACAACAAAACCCCCCTGCTCGGAGATATTCCGCTGATTGGAAACCTGTTCAGGTTCAAGCGCAATCAGAGCAGGAAGCTTAACCTGATGATACTTCTTACCCCGCGGATAGTTGAGACGGAAAGCGATATGAAGCAGTTGCTTATGGATCACCAGAGAAGAAGGACATTGCTTCACAGAAGGGATCTGAATACGCTTGAGTAGGAAGACTTTTAGAAGAAAATGAAGGCTCTTGACGAAATAATAGGCAGGCGCTACCCCGAGGTTGTGGGGAGGATTGAGGAGCTGAAAGGCAAAAACGGCCGGAACACAGAAGACATACTGCTCAAAACCGACGTACTCAAAGATTCCCCGGCTCTTGAAGTTCTTTCCGAGTTCTACGGAGTCGAGAAAATCGAATCGATTCCCGAAGGCGATATAGATTATGAACTGATAAAACAGTTTCCCATCAGTTTCGCTAAAAGATTCAGAATACTCCCCATAAACAAGGATAACGGAACGCTCAAGATTGTATTCGCTCCGCCCCAGGAGCTCTACGCCCTTGATGAGGTCCGCTCCCGATTTAACTGCTCGCTTGAAACTTACATTACCCTTGAGCGCGTGCTGACCGACAGCATTAACAGGGTTTACGAGCAGGGCAAGGATGTCGTATCAGAGGATATAAACGAAGGTTCGGGACTCTCCGAAATGGAGTTTACCGAGCCCCAGGACCTGATTGAGGCTGAAGATGAAGCGCCGATCATAAAATTCATAAACACTCTTCTTTTTCAGGCGGTAAGGGAGCATGCAAGCGATATTCACGTGGAGTGTTTCGAAAAAGAAGTGCTGGTGCGCTTCAGGAAGGACGGCATTCTGCACGACGTGACGAAAGTTCCGAAGACCGTGCAGTCTTCGGTGATCTCGCGCGTGAAGATCATGTCCGAACTTGACATAGCCGAGAGAAGGAAACCTCAGGATGGAAGCATAAGGCTTAAGATCGGAGGAAGGGATATCGACGTAAGGGTTTCGACGGTTCCAACTTCATGGGGAGAGAGCGTGGTAATGCGGCTGCTTTACAGGTCTTCTGTACTCATGAGCTTCGAGGATCTGGGCCTTGAGGGAAAAAAACTCGAGACTGTTGAATCCCTTATCAAACGCCCCCACGGGATCATTCTCGTTACGGGACCCACGGGAAGCGGTAAGACAACAAGCCTCTACGCAGCCCTGCAGAGAATCAATCTTCCCGACAAGAAGATAATCACCATAGAAGACCCGGTTGAATACCAGATACAGGGAATTAACCAGATACAGGTCAACACCAGGGTCGATCTTACTTTTGCAAACGGACTTCGCTCAATACTCAGGCAGGATCCCGACGTTATACTGGTCGGGGAGATAAGGGACAGGGAAACCGCCGATATTTCCATGAACGCTTCACTCACTGGGCATCTCGTATTCTCCACGCTGCATACCAATGATTCGGTCAGTGCCGTGACCAGGCTTGCCGATATGGGGGTGGAGTCCTTTCTCATAGCTTCTACCCTCTCGGCGGTCGTAGCCCAGAGACTTGTCAGGATTCTTTGCGCGCGCTGCAGAGAGCAGTACGTGCCGATTGATGAGGAGCTCGGCCGTATCGGACTTGCTCGCGGGGCGTGTCCGGAAGGAAAAATCTACAGGGCCGGGGAATGTCAGGAGTGCATGGAGACGGGGTTTTCGGGAAGGATAGCGATTTTTGAGATACTCCTTATCGATGATGAGCTTAAAAACACCATCCTCACGCACCCGGATTCTTCAACGCTTAAGGAAAAGGCCCTGAGAAACGGACTCGTCACCCTTAGAATGGACGGTGCCGACAAAGTCGCAAAAGGCATAACGTCAATTGACGAGGTGCTCAGGGTTACGGAAGAGGAGCTGGCGGAGAGCTAGACCGCGGTTATCTTTAACATCGGTGCTTCAGATGCCTGTTTATAACTATAAAGCCATTAACGACAAGGGCGAATCGATAAAGGGAGCTATAAGCGCGGAATCGGTCAAGATTGCAAGCGACAGGCTCAGAAAAGGCGGCATCTATCTTTCCTCCATAAAGGAGGCGAGCGGGTCTCGCCGCTCGTCGGTAAGCCTTCCGTGGAACAGTGTGAGCATCTCGGAACTTGCCGTTATGACAAGACAGTTCTCAACCCTGATTTCATCAGGTCTTCCTCTTGAAACGTCGCTTGTGGCTCTCTACGAGCAGACTGATGACCAGAAGCTAAAGGGGATTCTCTCTCAGGTTCGAAGCCGGGTGAGTGAAGGCAGTTCTCTTCACGCCGCACTTGAGGAGCACGAAAGCGCTTTTTCCGATCTTTACGTGAGCATGGTTCGTGCCGGCGAGGCCAGCGGCACTCTCGATGTCGTGCTCGACCGTCTTGCGGATTTTCTTGAAAAGCAGCTCGAACTGACTTCGAAAATCAGGGGCGCCATGATATATCCGGCGATAATGTTTGTTGTCGGACTCGGGGTACTGGTTTTCATGATGACTTTCGTAATTCCCAAAGTCGCCGACATATTCGAAGCCAGCAACAAGGCTTTACCGTTTATTACCGTAGTGCTTATAGGGGCAAGCGATTTTCTCAGAGAGAATTCTGTTTTTCTGCTGGTTTTTCTGGCCGCCGTATTGTTTTTTGCGCACAGGTACGTAAGGACTCCTTCCGGGAAGAAGGTCTACGACAGATTTTCCCTGAGGATTCCGGTGTTGGGGAAAATGTCTTCGAAGGTGATGATTTCCCGTTTCACAAGAACGCTTGCCACGCTGCTTTCAAGCGGCATTCCTCTCCTTGAATCCATCAGGGTGAGCGAATCGGTTATGGGAAACAGTCTTTATGTTGACAGCATAAGGGATGTGCGGGTCAAGGTTGCGGAGGGAGCGGCGTTCGGAGGCTGTCTCGGGCAGGCCGGGATTTTTCCTCCGCTGATGGTGAGAATGGTCTCCGTGGGCGAGGAGGCGGGGAAAATGGAAGTCATGCTGTCGAAAGTGGCCGACATGTACGATACGGAGGTCGACGGCATGCTTGCCACGCTGACTTCCCTTCTTGAACCGGTAATGATACTGATTATGGGCGTCGTGATGGGCTTTATAGTTTTCGCTATACTTTTACCTGTGTTGAACCTAACTTCTGTAATAAGCTGAACAGGGAGGTAGAGAAAAATGAGATCCCAGACGGGATTTACTCTGATTGAAATTATGGTGGTCGTGCTTATTATCGCGGGGCTTGCCTACATAGTGGGAACGAACGTGATAGGTCAGGGGGAGAGGGCAAAGGAAAAACAGGCCGTGATCCAGATCAAGCAGCTTGAGCAGGCGCTCCAGCTGTTTAAGTTCGATAACGGGTTTTATCCTGAAACCCAGCAGGGGCTGCGCGCCCTGGTCGAGCCGGTGACGGTGGGAAAGGAAGCCAGAAGATGGAGGCGTTATCTTGAGTCCGCCAGCGTGCCGCTTGATCCCTGGGGGAACGAGTTTGTGTATTCCGGCGCCGATCAGACCGAGGACGGATTGTACTATATAAGATCTAACGGTCCGGATGGGATAGGGAATTCAGACGACGATCTGTCCAGCAGAGACAGATGAGAGAAAGATCCGCCGGCTTTACCTTAATTGAACTCATGGTGGTTGTTTTTCTGCTCGGAGCTTTTTTCTCCGTGGCGATGCCCAGAGTCTTCAAAACGGGTGACATGAACCTTCGCAGCGCTTCAAGAGGGCTTGTCACGACCATAAGACACATCTACAGCAAGGCTGTTTTTGAAAAACGGATATACAAGCTTTCTTTCAATATAGATACCGGGGAATACTGGGCTGAGGCTCTTGAGGGAAACCGGTTTCTCCTCCGAGAGGATTCCGGGTCCGGACCAAGAAAGCTTCCCAACGGAGTTTTTTTCAACGATATACAGACGGAGAGAACTCAGGGGAAGATCGGTTCTGGAAGAGACGCGTTTATACTTTTCCTGCCGACGGGGATTGTAGACTCGGCGGTTATTCACCTGAGAGCCGGCAAGGATAACTTCTTCACGCTCTCCACAAACCCCTACACCGGGGCCACTAAGGTTTTTGACGAATACGTTGAATTTAACGACCGGCTTCAGAACGTGGCGGAGCGGTAGGGAGAGAACCGTATGAGGTCCTCGAAAAACGGTGTTTACGGGTTCACCCTGCTCGAAGTCATGGTTGCCGTGGGGTTGCTTGCCTTCGCGATGGTGTCGATTCTCGGCATCGTGAGCCACAATATAAATCTTGCCACAAGATCCACTAACTACCTGATAGCCGCCAGTCTCGCCGACGAGAAAGCCTCGCAGATTGACGCCCAGGGTCTCCCGTCGGACTCGGAGAGAAACGGGAAGTTTGAGAATCATCCGGGTTTTGAGTGGCATATCACAGTTGTTCCTTACAACCTGACGCAGTTCGAGGCGAAAATGAACATAATAAGCGTTCTCATAACTTGGGACGGCGGGGAGGAGAGCTATGAAATCAGCTTCGTCGATTCGGGATGATAAAAGCGGCTTCACCCTTGTAGAGGTACTTATCGTCGTTACCATAACGGTAATCGTGCTCACGATGCTCTACAGTTCCTTTTCCCAGCTTGTAACGGCCAAACGCAGGGTGGAAACGGAAAACGAGCTGATTCAGGAGGCGAACACGATCCTGCTTAAGATGCGCCACGATTTGGTGAATGCTTTCCCCAGAGGGAATATCAATTCCGAGGTTTCTTCTCCCTCCGCGTATAGTTACTTTACCGGGAGACTGGAAGGGGATAACAGCAGGATTGTATTCACCTCTTTCGCTAAGGACCCCACGCATTACTCCACCCAATCCGGCCAGAGCGAGATCTCCTACTATTTGCTTCCGCTTCGCGGCGAGCGCGAAGATATGTTTGCACTTATGAGGAAGGATAATTACTGGATCGGAAACGATGAAGCCGGAGCCGCGTATCCGATTTCGGAAAGGGTGCTGAGTTTCAGAGTGAATTTCCTTTCCGAACGACCCCCTGGCTCGGCCAACGAGCAAAAGGTGTGGGAGTGGAATTCGTCAGCAATGCGGGGATTTCCCAAAGCGGTTCAGATACAGATCGTTCTTGTGGGGGACAGGGGTCAGGAGGAGGCCCATTCGATGATTGTTGCTATACCGGTGGCTGATTGAATGAACAGATCAGATTCAAAAGCAACGCAGGGGGGGATAGTGCTTGTTATCGTTGTCATAACGATTGCGATACTTTCCACGATCGTGATTGATTTCATATACTCGACCCGCGTGAGTTACGAAATTTCCGCGAACAGCTCAAGCGACGTTCAGGCAAGGCATATCGCGAAATCAGGGGTGAGAGTAGTGCGAGGGGTGCTAAGAAAGAAAGCTCCGGAGAATCTGCCCGTACTGAAGGGAATGCTTGGGCAGGCAATAACCTCGGAGAACGGTGCCGGCGGCTGGAAGCTTTCCATCACATCCTTTCCCATCAAAGAAGGGAACATATCTCTTCAGGTTGTAGACGAGAGATCAAAAGTCAACCTCAACGCTCTTGTGGACCAGAGATCGGGCCGGGTGGATTTTCAGGTCCGAACACAGCTAAATGAACTTTTCCGTTTTCTCGGGGTGGAAACGGAGAAGGCCGATCTCTTCGTGGCAAGTCTGGTGAACTGGCTTGACGGGGCGGTGGCGGGTGGCGGGAACGATCAGGATCCCGATGGAGCGGATGGGAACTATTACGCGGGACTTGAGAATCCTTATTATATTAAGGACGGACTGCTTGACAGCGTTGAGGAAATTAGGATGATTCAGGGGATGGACAAGGGTTTTTTTTTCAAGGTCGAAAACTATCTCACCGTGTATCCTAAGGATAAGCAGGTGAATTTCAGTACCGCTTCAAAAACGGTGATAATGGCTTCCATTAAAGCCGCCGGGGTCTCGGTCAACGAGAGACAGAACGATCCCCGGGAGATAAAAGACAGCGCAGTCAGAAGAATGGCTGACGAGATAGTCATGCGCAGGAGGACTAAGAGAGTCATATCCGCCAAGGAGACCAGGGAAATCTTAAAGAGAGTGGATTCCAGCCTGAAGATAAGCTCCGGTATTTCGGGAGTGGTTCTTAAGGGTGGGAAAAGTGACGTCTACACCGCTGTTTCCACAGGCATAGCGGGAGAGGAAATCCCTGTTACAAGACAGATTCAAGCCGTTATCCGCAAAAATCTGAAAAGAAAAAATTCGTATCCGACCGTGGCGTCCTGGAGAGAAAGATAAGAGCCGAAGTGGCGGAATAGGCAGACGCGCAGGATTCAGAATCCTGTGGGCATTGCGCCCGTGGGGGTTCGACTCCCCCCTTCGGCAGGGTATGAAAAAGGGGTGTCCTTCGAAAAGGCACCCCTTTTTTATCAGTTTTTTTCCTGCTTATACGTCGTAATAAAGCATGAACTCATACGGTACCGGTCTCAGCCTGATCGGGTTGATTTCGTTTTCCGTTTTGTAGTCAATCCATGTCTCGATCACGTCCTCTGTGAAGACCCCTCCTTTGAGCAGGAACTCGTGATCCTCTTCAAGGGCTTTTAGGGCCTCTTCAAGCGAGCCTGGCACGGAGGGAACGCTTGCCAGCTCCTCGGGTCCCAGCGCATAAATATCCTTATCCAGCGGATCCCCCGGCTTGATCTTGTTTTCGATTCCGTCAAGTCCGGCCATCAGCAAGGCGGAGAACGTAAGATAGCCGTTGCATGATGGGTCGGGGAACCTGGTCTCTATTCTCTTTGCTTTGGGACTGGGAGAATACATGGGGATCCTTACCGCGGCGCTTCTGTTTCTTGCCGAATAGGCAAGGTTCACAGGAGCTTCAAATCCGGGAACGAGCCTTCTGTATGAATTTGTTATCGGATTGCTGAACGCGCATATGGCCCTGGCGTGTTTTAATATCCCGCCCACATAGTGCATCGCAAGGTCGCTCAGTCCCGCGTACCCTTTTCCCGCGAAAAGAGGCTTCCCTTTTTTCCACAGAGACTGGTGAATATGCATTCCGGAACCATTGTCGTCAAAGACGGGCTTCGGCATGAAAGTGGCCGTTTTTCCGTGTTCACGGGCAACGTTTTTTACCACGTACTTATACCACTTCATGTTGTCTCCCATGTCGACCAGCGGCGCGAAACGCATGTCAATCTCGGCCTGTCCCGATGTCGCAACCTCGTGATGATGGGCTTCAACGGAAATGCCAAGGCTCAGAAGGGTGCTTACCATTTCGGAACGTATGTCGTGCATGCTGTCTGAAGGAGGCGTTGGAAAGTAGCCCTCCTTGTGCCTGAGCTTGTGACCGAGGTTCGGCTGCTCATCGGCCCCGGAATTCCAGATGCCTTCCTCTGAATCTATGAAGTAGTAACCGCCACGCGGACTCTGATCGTATCTTACATCGTCGAGAATGAAGAACTCCAGCTCGGGACCGAAGCAGGCGGTGTCCGCAATCTTCGAGCCTTGCATGAATGAAACAGCTTTTCTCGCTATGTTTCTCGGGTCTCTCGTGTAGGGCTCCCTTGTTATGGGATCCTCAATATTACATATTATGACGAGGGTCTGTGCCTGCATGAAAGGATCAATCCTGCAGGTGGCGGGGTCCGGCATAATCAGCATGTCGCTTGTGTTAATCGCCTGCCATCCCCTGATGCTTGAACCGTCAAAACCAAGGCCGTTTTCAAAAAATGAGTTGTCAATTTCCTCCGCCGGTATGGTGAAGTGCTGCCACATTCCTATAAAATCAAGGAACCTGAGATCAACGAACTCGATCTCGTAATCTTTTATGAATTTCGTTATTTCAGCCGGCGTCTTAGGAGAAGCGGGCTGACCTGACTTAGTAGCCATGATTAATAATCCTCCTTAATGCGATTGTTTCCAGAGAAAAGTTTTTTGATGCGAGCGCTAATTATATAGCATCCTCGCCCCTTTCTCCAGTTCTAATTCTTATTACGTCTTCGGCCGGGAACAGGAATATCTTTCCGTCTCCTATCTTGCCGGTTTTCGCGCTTTCCCTTATGGTCTCAATTACCTTGGAGACCATATCGTCGGAAACCACTATTTCCAGCTTTATCTTAGGTAAAAAGTCGATGACGTATTCCGCACCTCTGTAAAGTTCCGTATGACCCTTCTGACGGCCGAACCCCTTTACCTCGACAACTGTCAGACCCTGAATCCCTATCTCCCTGAGAGCCTCCTTCACATCCTCCAGTTTGAACGGCTTGATAATGGCCTCTATCTTCTTCATGGTGGTAAAATCCTCCTACGCGTATTATTCAACTATAATAAACTATCAAAAAATATACCATTTGTTTCACTTCAAAGAGAAACGGCTCTCCAACCAGACATGTAGAATAACTGTTTTTTCTGCGAAGGGGAAGTTTCTTGTTTTATAATCAGTTCTTATAATTAAATATTTTTCAGAACCCGACCCCGGCTCGATTTATGTTTTTGTTCGTAAAAAAATCTTTTTTCACCGGAGCAACATTTCACGGTCTTTCCGACTATGCACGTTTATTGTGCATGAAATCTTAAAGTTTAAACATTTGCCCCGTGATGGTGTTAAGGCAGTTGCAAGGCAGAGGATTTATGAAAGTCGGGTACCCGACCGGGCGTTTCTGCACTTGGTGTAAAAGCAGTATCCTCTAACACACTGAACTTGATTTTATAAACTTACACAGATAGAATCCTGCGCCTATGACAGAAGAAAGAAAATCTTCAAAACCCGGTCGCCATTTTGTTTCTCTTGACGATGTTACACGAGAATGGCTTCAATCGAGATTAGAAACGATTGAAAAGCTTACAGAAAAGGATGTTCTGACAATCTGTGGTCAAATTGTTCATGGAGTTGATGTTAGAACACGTATGGTTATTGAAGGATTACAGGACAGAAAAGAAATCTTACTGGTACTTCTACACACACCTGGAGGGATCGTGGAGGAAGTCCGCAATATAGTTCAGGTTATCAGGCATAATTACAAACATGTTCATTCCCTTGTCCCGGGGTATGCGATGTCGGCAGGAACAGTGCTAGTTATGTCCGGGGATAAAATCTATATGGATTACCTGTCTAGGTTGGGACCCATTGATCCGCAGATTCAGGCCAACAGGGGAGAGCGCGTGGTTCCGGCTCTTTCCTACCTGCGTCAATTTGAGAGGTTAGTAGAAAAATCCAGAGAAGAACCGCTTACGGCACCCGAACTTGCTCTTCTGAACAAACTTGACCTAGCGGAACTGCATCAGCTGGAACTGGCGGGAAAGCTTTCCGTTTCTCTTATCGAGGATTGGTTAACAAAATATAAGTTCAAGGACTGGAAAAAAGAAGGGGCCGAGGTGAGCCCAGAAAAAAAAAGCAAGAGCTAGGGAAATTGCCGAAAAACTTAATGACCATGAAAAGTGGTATACGCACGGCAACAGCATCCACAAAGATGTTCTTGAAACAGACATCGGTCTCAAAATTGATGATTACAGCAACGAGGAAGATCTCAAGGAAGCAGTTTGGGATTACTTCTGGCCGATGTTAGAATATGTAAACAAATATAATTACCCTTCGTTTGTACAAAGCAGGGGGTTTGTGTGATGGAAACTGGAAAGAACAGGTTTGAAGAAAAACTCAGGGAAGCTAACCGCAAAGCATCCCCGGCTGACAAGGAACTGCTTCGGGATTTCTACAAGATAATGGAGCAGGTAGAAAATATACCAGTGCTGCCTGACACTAAACCTGCAGTACTGGAAGAACAGACACATCAGCAGGTTTCGCTGAAGCTAGTCAGACGCTGCCTCGGCCAGCGTGCTTGATGTGCTTTTTCTCAAGCACAGTAAGAAGGCATTTAATCAAACCGCCAGTATTTCATCCGTTTTTACTTCTTCAACACACACATTCCTTCAAGTTGCAACCGAACGCACACGCCAACTCCTTTCTCCACGCAAGGTTCCAATCTCCCCAGCGTAAACATCTTACTTATGAAAGCACTTGAGAAAGATGGCTGGGAAAGGGACAATTCTACAAGTGCCAGAATTCCATAAAGGAAGGTAATAGGCAACGGAGAAGTAAGGTGTGTTGTAATCCAGGTAAAACTTACGGGCCTAAGCTTCTCAAAGGACTTTTATGTGATATCGGATGGCCAAAAGAAGACCTGAAGAGATTTGAAGCTTGTTCGTTAAAACGTAACCTTTAGATACAATCTTACTTTAATGACTTACCGAAAATTAGGCTACGAGTTCAAGAACCAATCTCTTCTTGAAACGGCGCTTACCCACAGTTCATACGCAAACGAGTTCTCGTGTTCCAGCAACGAAAGACTTGAGTTCCTAGGGGACGCACTGCTCGGAAGCATTGTGAGCGTGCTCCTCTACGAAAAGTACCCTTCATATACGGAGGGAGACCTCTCAAAAATCAGAAGTCGGGTGGTAAGCGGTGCGAACTTCGCAAGATACGCCGAGATGCTGGGTTTGGGAGAACAGATAAGGCTTGGAAAGGGCGAGGAGAACACCGGAGGAAGGAAAAAGGAATCAAACAACGCAAACGCTTTTGAAGCTCTCATAGGTGCGCTGTATCTTGACGCGGGCTATGAGAAAACTTTCGAGGTTATCTCCCGACTGTTCCAAGACGCCATTGAGGAAAACGATTTTCCCCGCGACAGTAAAACGGAGCTTCAGGAAATTTCCCAGAACGTTTTCGGAAAAATACCCGAGTACAGGGTTCTGAATGAAGAAGGTCCTCCGCATGAAAAAACTTTCACCGTCGAGGTCAGAATTCCTTCCGACCTGACGGGTACGGGCAAGGGCAGAAGCAAGAGGCAGTCCGAGCAGTCCGCAGCCCGCGAAGCACTCAAGAAGCTTGGTTATTAAGTTTTAACTCTTTCCTATTCCCAGATCATTTATCTTTTTTGAAAGGGTGTTTCTGTTTATCCCCAGTATTTCCGCTGCCCGTTTCATGTTTCCGTCAGTTTTCGCGAGAATTGTTTCGATCAGTTGTTTTTCAACTTTTCCGATTACCTGGCTGTGGATGTTCTGCAGGGGCAAGTCCGAGTTCTCTACCAGCATGCTGACGAGTTCTTCGGTTTTTTTCTCCGTTATTTCCGTTTCCGCGTGGTTTGTCTGCGAGCCGATGGCTTCCCTTGTCTCCTCAGCGCTTATTATGCTGTCGGGGCCCAGAACCAGCAAACGTTTTACGGTGTTTTCAAGTTCCCTTACGTTTCCAGGCCAGCTATGGCTGATCAGCAATTTCTCCGCTTCGCTTGAGAGAACTTTTTTCTCGATGGTGAATTCCGCCGAATATTTTTTCAGAAAGTGGCGCACCAGTTCGCTTATATCCTCTTTTCTTTTCCTCAGAGGCGGCAGGTTTATGCTTATGACGTTTAGTCTGTAAAACAGGTCCTCTCTGAAAGAGCCTTCCGTGACGGCGTCTTTTAGGTTTTTATTCGTGCTCGCGATTATTCTGGGGTCAACCGGAAGCGGTTTTTCGCTGCCGAGTCTGTATATCTGTTTTTCCTCGATGGCCCTTAAGAGCTTTGACTGCAGGTCGGTTGAAAGCTCCCCTATTTCGTCTATGTGAAGGGTTCCGCCATCGGCTTCTTCAAATCTTCCCTTCTTTAAGGATGTGGCTCCGGTGAAAGCTCCTTTTTCGTATCCGAACAGTTCGCTTTCGATAAGTTCCTTGGGGATTGCGGATATGTTTACTGATACCAGTCTTTTCTTTCTTCTCGGACTGTTATAATGGATGGCTTTCGCTATAAGCTCTTTCCCCGTACCGCTTTCTCCCGTTACGAGCACGGTGATGTTCTTGGAAGCGGTGCGGCCGACAAGCTTGTATACGTTCAGCATGTCGGGTGAGCCGCCGACTATCTCCTCAAACGAACTATTCTGCCCGGAATCTACGGACAGCCTGATTCTTTTCCCGGCCTCGTAGTTTTTTATCGCCCGCTCGGTAAAAAGCCTTACCTCCTCGAGGTCAAACGGCTTGACAAGATAGTCATAAGCGCCGAGCTGTATTGAATCTATGGCGTTACTGACGGTGTTCTGCGCGGTAATGAATATTATGGGCGAGTCGATTTCTCTGTTTCTGAGCTGGGTGAGCACCTCAAACCCGTTCATATCCGGCATGTTTATGTCAAGAAGAATCAGAGAATATGCTTCCTTGGAGGCTTTTCGGACGGCTTCCTCCCCGTTTTCTGCACACTCGACCTGAAATCCCGACTTCTTAAGAGATGTCTCAAGTATCCACCTGATGTCTTCTTCGTCGTCGGCTATTAAAATACGATTTTTCATGATCTGGTTTCTCCGGGTACCAAGTCGCGATTGCGTTGTCTGTCCTCAAGGAGCTGATAATTCTCTAGCTTGCCGGGAGCTGTATATTGAATTCGGAGCCCACTCCTTCCGCGCTCTCCACGGTAATTATTCCTCCGTATTTGGCTATTACCTGGCTCGATATGAAAAGACCGAGACCTGTCCCTTTCTTTTTGCTCGAAAAAAACGGGGTAAATATTTTTTTCAGGTCTTTTTTCTGTATTCCCGTTCCGTTGTCCTTTACCGATATCAGGACCGTTTGCTTATTGCGTATTTTGTAATCCGTTACCCACTTGGTGGTGACCGTTATCTGCCCTTTGTCCTTTATCGAGCTCACCGCGTTTTGGATAACGTTTATGAACACCTGTTTGAGGGAGTTGTAGTCCCCAGGTATGGGAGGAATGGTAATATCGAGCTTGTGCTTGAATCTTATATTTTTATTAAGGTTCGATTCGAGAAATATTATGTCAATCAGGATTTCATTTATATCTACCGACATCAGATGCCGCGTTGATACCGACGACGGTTTCACGAGTCTGTCAACCAGGTCTCTCAGTCTTTCCGTTTCCTTTATTATTATCTTCGAGCACCGGTTTTTCTCCGTTTTTGACAACGAGCCGTTTAGGAGTTGTGCGGCCCCTTTTATGCCGCTCAGAGGATTTCTTATTTCGTGCGCAAGTCCTCTTACAAGGGTTTCGTAATTCTCTTCAAGGCTGCAGTTTCTGCTGATGATGGACATCATGTTCATTTTTTCAGTGTTTCTTATCTGGATTACAAGTCCGTTCATCCTGCCGTCGCCTCCGTGTATCGGAGATACCGTGCATTCCACGTTGATCGAGGAGTCGCGGGATATGCGGAAAAGCAGATCGTTTTCCTGAACGACCCTCTCTTCCTCTACAGCCCTTGAGCAGAGGCTGGTTATTTCTTCCGGCAGAAACTTTGATATGTGCTTTCCGATTGTCTTTCGCCTTGAGATATTGAGTATGGTCTCAGACGGCTCGTTAACGGAAATTATATTAAGATCCTTGTCAGCTACTATCACCCCCTCGGGAAGCGAATCCAGAAGATCCTTGTAGAACGTTACATGTTCCTGCGGTTCTGGGTCCGCAAGCATTTTTCTCGCCACCGCTGGTTCTCTCATATTTCTTCGATCCTTATGAAAATCGCGTCGGCCACGGATGTCATGGATTTCCTTATCCTGTCAAGAGCTTTCCTGAGATTTTTCTCCCCAGACTCGTGGGTCATTATGATTATTGGGACCTTCCCGCCGTTTGTTTCCCTTGTCTGCTGAATTATGGACTCTATGCTTATTCCGCACTTCCCGAGAATCGTGGTTATTTTCCCGAGCGTGCCGGGCTTATCCTCGACCTGGAATCTGAGGTAGTAACGGCCCGTAAGACCGTCGGTGCTGACAAGAGACCTGCGTGCGGCGTCTTCCGCGTAAAGCCTGGGAGGGGCAGGCTGCGAACCGTTTTGGGCGGTTTTTGCGATTGAAACCAGATCGCCCACAACGGCGCTTGCCGTCGGGAGCATCCCGGCCCCCATTCCATGCAGCATTGTAGGGCCTACTTTGTCCCCCACGATATGGATTGCGTTAAACGCGTCTTTTACGTCGGCAAGCTGAGTGTTTTTTCTTATGAGCGCCGGATAGACTCCAGCCTGTATGCCCGAGTCGGTCGACTTGGCTATCGCAAGCAGTTTGATCTTGTAGCCGAGCTGCTCGGCGAAGCCTGTATCGGTTGAGGAGACGTTTCTTATTCCCTCGACGTATATGTTCTCGAATTTCGGAAAGAATCCGTAGGCGAGCATTATCAGAATCGACAGCTTGTGCGCGGCGTCAATGCCGTCTATGTCAAACGAGGGATCGGCTTCTGCGTATCCCTCTTTCTGGGCGTGCCGCAGCATTTCGTCAAACCCTTTTTCCTGCTCCGACATGTTGTGGAGTATGTAGTTGCACGTTCCGTTCATTATTCCGTGTATGGAGAGAATGTTGTTCGCCACGTAACTCTCATGCGTCGCCTTGATTATGGGTATTCCCCCTCCGACGCTCGCTTCAAACGCCACGTGAACCCCGTTTGCGGCCGCTTCCCTGAATATTTCGCCCCCGTGGTGGGCCAGAAGGGCCTTGTTCGCGGTCACGACGTTTTTTCCGCTCCGTATCGCGGCCAGAACCAGTTCGCGTGCCGCCGTGGTTCCGCCGATGAGCTCGATTATTATAGAGATGCTCCCGTCGTCTATGAGTTCTCTGGCATCGGTTGTAAAAAGCTTGCGGGGGATTTTTACCGGGCGTTTTCTCTTTATGTCGATATCGGCTATTTTCTTGATTCTGAGCCTTATCCCGGTCCTTTTCTCTATTATGTCCTTGTTTTCGCTTACTGTTTTATAGACTCCGCAACCTATGGTTCCGGCGCCTATAAGACCTATGTTTACGGAATTCATCCGACAATCTCCTTGTGCTTGACTCGCAGAAATTATACATAATCCGCGGCACATTACAGATACACGGGAAGGACATTCTCGTTATCGGTTGTCGTCAAGCTTTTTTCTGACTCAAAAGACAGCATGACAATTGTAATTACTCACCCCCCCCCAGTACCAAGCTGGGGGCGTCAATAGGAAAGAAAGATGTGGCTTTTAATTCCCTCTTCGGGCAGGGATCGCGGTTGGCAGTAGGGGGGCTATTTCAAGCCAGGTCGGAGGGTGCTTGGGTATGGTTTCCCGTTTCCGGGAGAATTTCAACCCGCTTTTCAGGTTCCCGGGGTCTCGAATCAAAAAAATTTCCTTCTCGTTTGCCAAAAACAGATCTTTCCATAACGCGTATCCCTATTCTGTTCATATGAAAGTCGTTTTCTGTAAACAGTTTCTCCCTTATATTCCCGTTCTCATTCAGCATGTAGTCGTAGACATATCAGATAAAAGGTGTTGGGCTCTCTTGGCAGGAACTGTCTTGCGAGATCGATTGACCCGGCCGGAAGAAAAGCGCCTAGTTTGAAGGGACCGGGTGATTCCTCGGTTGTCATGCCGGTTCCCTCGGGACTTATCGCTATGTTAAGTCCTCTGCTTGTGTGCTCCCTTGCGGCTGATTGCGGGAAGGAAAAGCCATGGAGAATTTCTAACTACTTGAAATTCCACAGTAAAATTGTTGCATATTCTCTACAGAAATGAAATCGGGGGGGGGGGGTGAATAGATGCTTAAATTCAGGTAAAATGAAGACAGTGTTGGTTTTTAAAGTCAAGGTGCTAATTTGAGAAAATCAGTAGCAACTGAACAGGAGCCGAGTTTTATAAACGCTTTGGAGAACAGATGGTTTTTCTGCCTTCAACAAAACTTCAGAATCTGCCTTCCCTCCATTGCATCATGGACGCCGCTCTGCCCATAGGTTCCACCCTCCCCCTTCTTTCTTCACAGAACTCCCTCCCAAGCTTCGGACCGGGAAGCGGAAGTTCACTTTTCGGGTCTTTCGCCAAAACAAGGACTGTCGCTGGTCTTCTGTTGTTGCTGCTGCTGATTGTCGCGGCGACGCCTGATGCTGTCGCACAGCAGACCCCTATAAATTCGATTGAGGATGCGACTGTTTCGATTGAGAGTGCGACTGTAACGGAAGGCGGGGAGGCAGTATTCACTGTAAGGCGGGAGGGAGAACTCACAGCCCCCCTGACCGTTTATTTTTCTACGAAGGACGGTTCGGCGAAAGCAGGCGAAGACTACAACTCCAACCAGGGAACTTTTACTTTTTCTGGAGACACGAGAGATACGACTATAAGGGTGCAGACAACAACGGGGACAGAGGCTTATTATGAAGTGCAGGAGACTTTCGAAGTGGAACTTTTCCGCACTTCCCGAGGTGGGCTTATTGGCAAAGCTACCGGAACAATAAACGAGAGTGGTACAAGACCAACGCTCACGGTTAACAGGCCAGTAGAGGTTACCGAGGGGGACTCCGCCGAAGTGACTCTGGAACTGTCAGATGAGCTGGCTAACGATATTTATATCTCCTTTTTCTTCGATTCAGACCGAACAGCCACCGAGCCGGCGGATTACGAAGAACCGGCTAATAGGTCCCTGCGGATACCCAGAGGAAGCCTGACCGGATCTGTCACAATACAAACAACGGACGACAATATAGCCGAGCCGGACGAAACACTTTCAGTCAATTTCCAGAGAAGCAGTCCATACAGTCTTTCCCCGACAGGCGGTCAACGTGTTGTCATCACAATCAAGGATGATGATGACGATAATGATATGCCTATTATTTATCTGGCAGGAAAGAAGACTGGAGGATCTTATTTCAGGAGCAGAATTACTTTAGAAGAGGGCGAAACAGGGACAGTTGAGGCCATGCTTACCTCCCCCGCCGGTTCCGGCGGTGTCGTCATTCCGCTTGAAATAACACATGGACCTAGCGGGGAAACGGATTCTTCGGATTTCACAGCTCCGAGTTCAATCACGGTACCTGAAGGGGAGGTAAGCGGTTCCAGTACTTTCACGGTGAAAAATGACACCATAAACGAGCGGTTCAAAGAAGGCTTGTTAATCGAAATTGGAGACCCGCCTGACGGTTTTACCAAGGGAGACAGAAGCAGTCTTGAGGTTTTCATGCAGGACAATGACCCAAACTCAATAGAATTCAAAAACTTAGATCCTGAATCCATTGATGAAGATGGCGGAACCGCAACTTTTGAACTTCATTTGGTGCGGCCTATTGAAGACAGCGCAACTGGCGTTCCTTTTGGGACTTCTGATACTTTTGATGAACCAGTGATCCAAGAAATCAATCTTGTATACAGCGGGGTGGAAGATTCAGATTTCAAGTCTGATACAAGGGACTGTGATTCTCTAGAGGACACATGCGAAGTAACCATAACAGCTGTAGACAATGATCTTTATGAAGAAGACAAGGAACTGGAAGTATCTCTTGGCTTTAGTCTTGACGGGGGCGGATTGGAATTTAGGCAGAGGGGCGGCCCTCTGACTCTCACAATTGAGGAAGATGAAGAAAAGCCTTCGTTTTCTATTGAGGACGGGAAGGCGGCAGAAGGGGGCAGGATCAGCTTTACCGTAAAGCGTGGCGGCGCGCTTGAAAATCAAGTGTCCGTGAAAGTAGCCACGGCGGATGACACGACGGACGGGGCCCATCAAGCCGTGGCTGGCGTTGACTACACGGCAAAGACAACGGCAACGACATTGAATTTCGGCAAGGGTGTAAAAGAACAGAGTTTTGAAGTTCAGACAACGCAGGACACCACGGATGAGAACGATGAGACTTTTCTCGTAAAACTAAGTGAATCAGCACCTGCAGAGGAAACTGAGATTTCTGACGACACAGCCATCGGAACGGTGGAAGATAATGATGACCCTCCCACGGTTTCTGTAACCAACGCAAAGGCTGTAACTGAAGGAAACGATCCGTCTGCTACTGTAAACATGACGTTTACAGTAAATCTAAGCGCCGCAAGCGGAAAAAATATTACCGTGCCGTATGGGCTTTCCGGTACTGCCATGTCTGGAGATGATTACACCGCACCCGCCCAACTTTCGGTATCCATCGCCGCGGGAACGACAAGCGGCACTATAACAATACCCGTAAAAGGGGACATATTACACGAACCGAATGAAACTGTAGTGGTAACACTCTCTGAGCCTGTAAATGCCACGCTGTCTTCTGCTAAAGTCGCTACGGGCACCATCACCGACGACGACACGGCTCCGACGGGGATAACCCTCACGGTATCTCCCGACGAGGTGGGGGAGGAGGACGGGGAGACCGAGATCACGGTCACGGCGGCAGTCAACGGAGCAACGCGGTATCCCGAGGCGAAGACGGTGAGGGTAAGCGTCGGAGGGGGGACGGCGACGTCGACTGATGACTACGGGGCGGTGACCAGTTTCGACATCACGATAGGGGCCGGGGAGGAGAGCGAGGAAGGCACTTTCAAATTAAATCCCGCAAACGACACTCTTGCGGAGGGGGAGGAGACGGTGGACGTTACGGGCGTGTCGGGCGCTCTGACGATCACCAGGGACACTATCACCATTGAGGATAACGACACGGCTCCGACGGCCATGACGATAACGGTGGACGCGGACACTGGGGCGGACGAAGAACAGGACTCGGTAACGGAGGACGGCGGGGCGAAGACGGTGCGGGTGACCGCGACGCTTAGAGGAACCACGCAGTTCTCCACCGCAAAGACCGTAACGATAAAGGTGGGCAAGGCGGCGGACACCGCGACCGAGGGCACGGACTACAGGACCGTGGCGGATCAGACCATCACCATTGCCGCGGGAGCGGAGAGCGGGACCGTGGACTTCACGCTGACTCCCGAGCCGGACACCCTGGCGGAGGGGGAGGAGGTCATAAGCGTCGAGGGGACTTCGGCGGGGATAACCACCGTTACCAACGCGCAGATCAAGCTTGAGGATAACGACACGGCTCCTACGGCCATGACGATAACGGTGGACGCGGACACTGGGGCGGACGAAGAACAGGACTCGGTAACGGAGGACGGCGGGGCGAAGACGGTGCGGGTGACCGCGACGCTTAGAGGAACCACGCAGTTCTCCACCGCAAAGACCGTAACGATAAAGGTGGGCAAGGCGGCGGACACCGCGACCGAGGGCACGGACTACAGGACCGTGGCGGATCAGACCATCACCATTGCCGCGGGAGCGGAGAGCGGGACCGTGGACTTCACGCTGACTCCCGAGCCGGACACCCTGGCGGAGGGGGAGGAGGTCATAAGCGTCGAGGGGACTTCGGCGGGGATAACCACCGTTACCAACGCGCAGATCAAGCTTGAGGATAACGACACGGCTCCTACGGCCATGACGATAACGGTGGACGCGGACACTGGGGCGGACGAAGAACAGGACTCGGTAACGGAGGACGGCGGGGCGAAGACGGTGCGGGTGACCGCGACGCTTAGAGGAACCACGCAGTTCTCCACCGCAAAGACCGTAACGATAAAGGTGGGCAAGGCGGCGGACACCGCGACCGAGGGCACGGACTACAGGACCGTGGCGGATCAGACCATCACCATTGCCGCGGGAGCGGAGAGCGGGACCGTGGACTTCACGCTGACTCCCGAGCCGGACACCCTGGCGGAGGGGGAGGAGGTCATAAGCGTCGAGGGGACTTCGGCGGGGATAACCACCGTTACCAACGCGCAGATCAAGCTTGAGGATAACGACACGGCTCCTACGGCCATGACGATAACGGTGGACGCGGACACTGGGGCGGACGAAGAACAGGACTCGGTAACGGAGGACGGCGGGGCGAAGACGGTGCGGGTGACCGCGACGCTTAGAGGAACCACGCAGTTCTCCACCGCAAAGACCGTAACGATAAAGGTGGGCAAGGCGGCGGACACCGCGACCGAGGGCACGGACTACAGGACCGTGGCGGATCAGACCATCACCATTGCCGCGGGAGCGGAGAGCGGGACCGTGGACTTCACGCTGACTCCCGAGCCGGACACCCTGGCGGAGGGGGAGGAGGTCATAAGCGTCGAGGGGACTTCGGCGGGGATAACCACCGTTACCAACGCGCAGATCAAGCTTGAGGATAACGACACGGCTCCTACGGCCATGACGATAACGGTGGACGCGGACACTGGGGCGGACGAAGAACAGGACTCGGTAACGGAGGACGGCGGGGCGAAGACGGTGCGGGTGACCGCGACGCTTAGAGGAACCACGCAGTTCTCCACCGCAAAGACCGTAACGATAAAGGTGGGCAAGGCGGCGGACACCGCGACCGAGGGCACGGACTACAGGACCGTGGCGGATCAGACCATCACCATTGCCGCGGGAGCGGAGAGCGGGACCGTGGACTTCACGCTGACTCCCGAGCCGGACACCCTGGCGGAGGGGGAGGAGGTCATAAGCGTCGAGGGGACTTCGGCGGGGATAACCACCGTTACCAACGCGCAGATCAAGCTTGAGGATAACGACACGGCTCCTACGGCCATGACGATAACGGTGGACGCGGACACTGGGGCGGACGAAGAACAGGACTCGGTAACGGAGGACGGCGGGGCGAAGACGGTGCGGGTGACCGCGACGCTTAGAGGAACCACGCAGTTCTCCACCGCAAAGACCGTAACGATAAAGGTGGGCAAGGCGGCGGACACCGCGACCGAGGGCACGGACTACAGGACCGTGGCGGATCAGACCATCACCATTGCCGCGGGAGCGGAGAGCGGGACCGTGGACTTCACGCTGACTCCCGAGCCGGACACCCTGGCGGAGGGGGAGGAGGTCATAAGCGTCGAGGGGACTTCGGCGGGGATAACCACCGTTACCAACGCGCAGATCAAGCTTGAGGATAACGACACGGCTCCTACGGCCATGACGATAACGGTGGACGCGGACACTGGGGCGGACGAAGAACAGGACTCGGTAACGGAGGACGGCGGGGCGAAGACGGTGCGGGTGACCGCGACGCTTAGAGGAACCACGCAGTTCTCCACCGCAAAGACCGTAACGATAAAGGTGGGCAAGGCGGCGGACACCGCGACCGAGGGCACGGACTACAGGACCGTGGCGGATCAGACCATCACCATTGCCGCGGGAGCGGAGAGCGGGACCGTGGACTTCACGCTGACTCCCGAGCCGGACACCCTGGCGGAGGGGGAGGAGGTCATAAGCGTCGAGGGGACTTCGGCGGGGATAACCACCGTTACCAACGCGCAGATCAAGCTTGAGGATAACGACACGGCTCCTACGGCCATGACGATAACGGTGGACGCGGACACTGGGGCGGACGAAGAACAGGACTCGGTAACGGAGGACGGCGGGGCGAAGACGGTGCGGGTGACCGCGACGCTTAGAGGAACCACGCAGTTCTCCACCGCAAAGACCGTAACGATAAAGGTGGGCAAGGCGGCGGACACCGCGACCGAGGGCACGGACTACAGGACCGTGGCGGATCAGACCATCACCATTGCCGCGGGAGCGGAGAGCGGGACCGTGGACTTCACGCTGACTCCCGAGCCGGACACCCTGGCGGAGGGGGAGGAGGTCATAAGCGTCGAGGGGACTTCGGCGGGGATAACCACCGTTACCAACGCGCAGATCAAGCTTGAGGATAACGACACGGCTCCTACGGCCATGACGATAACGGTGGACGCGGACACTGGGGCGGACGAAGAACAGGACTCGGTAACGGAGGACGGCGGGGCGAAGACGGTGCGGGTGACCGCGACGCTTAGAGGAACCACGCAGTTCTCCACCGCAAAGACCGTAACGATAAAGGTGGGCAAGGCGGCGGACACCGCGACCGAGGGCACGGACTACAGGACCGTGGCGGATCAGACCATCACCATTGCCGCGGGAGCGGAGAGCGGGACCGTGGACTTCACGCTGACTCCCGAGCCGGACACCCTGGCGGAGGGGGAGGAGGTCATAAGCGTCGAGGGGACTTCGGCGGGGATAACCACCGTTACCAACGCGCAGATCAAGCTTGAGGATAACGACACGGCTCCTACGGCCATGACGATAACGGTGGACGCGGACACTGGGGCGGACGAAGAACAGGACTCGGTAACGGAGGACGGCGGGGCGAAGACGGTGCGGGTGACCGCGACGCTTAGAGGAACCACGCAGTTCTCCACCGCAAAGACCGTAACGATAAAGGTGGGCAAGGCGGCGGACACCGCGACCGAGGGCACGGACTACAGGACCGTGGCGGATCAGACCATCACCATTGCCGCGGGAGCGGAGAGCGGGACCGTGGACTTCACGCTGACTCCCGAGCCGGACACCCTGGCGGAGGGGGAGGAGGTCATAAGCGTCGAGGGGACTTCGGCGGGGATAACCACCGTTACCAACGCGCAGATCAAGCTTGAGGATAACGACACGGCTCCTACGGCCATGACGATAACGGTGGACGCGGACACTGGGGCGGACGAAGAACAGGACTCGGTAACGGAGGACGGCGGGGCGAAGACGGTGCGGGTGACCGCGACGCTTAGAGGAACCACGCAGTTCTCCACCGCAAAGACCGTAACGATAAAGGTGGGCAAGGCGGCGGACACCGCGACCGAGGGCACGGACTACAGGACCGTGGCGGATCAGACCATCACCATTGCCGCGGGAGCGGAGAGCGGGACCGTGGACTTCACGCTGACTCCCGAGCCGGACACCCTGGCGGAGGGGGAGGAGGTCATAAGCGTCGAGGGGACTTCGGCGGGGATAACCACCGTTACCAACGCGCAGATCAAGCTTGAGGATAACGACACGGCTCCTACGGCCATGACGATAACGGTGGACGCGGACACTGGGGCGGACGAAGAACAGGACTCGGTAACGGAGGACGGCGGGGCGAAGACGGTGCGGGTGACCGCGACGCTTAGAGGAACCACGCAGTTCTCCACCGCAAAGACCGTAACGATAAAGGTGGGCAAGGCGGCGGACACCGCGACCGAGGGCACGGACTACAGGACCGTGGCGGATCAGACCATCACCATTGCCGCGGGAGCGGAGAGCGGGACCGTGGACTTCACGCTGACTCCCGAGCCGGACACCCTGGCGGAGGGGGAGGAGGTCATAAGCGTCGAGGGGACTTCGGCGGGGATAACCACCGTTACCAACGCGCAGATCAAGCTTGAGGATAACGACACGGCTCCTACGGCCATGACGATAACGGTGGACGCGGACACTGGGGCGGACGAAGAACAGGACTCGGTAACGGAGGACGGCGGGGCGAAGACGGTGCGGGTGACCGCGACGCTTAGAGGAACCACGCAGTTCTCCACCGCAAAGACCGTAACGATAAAGGTGGGCAAGGCGGCGGACACCGCGACCGAGGGCACGGACTACAGGACCGTGGCGGATCAGACCATCACCATTGCCGCGGGAGCGGAGAGCGGGACCGTGGACTTCACGCTGACTCCCGAGCCGGACACCCTGGCGGAGGGGGAGGAGGTCATAAGCGTCGAGGGGACTTCGGCGGGGATAACCACCGTTACCAACGCGCAGATCAAGCTTGAGGATAACGACACGGCTCCTACGGCCATGACGATAACGGTGGACGCGGACACTGGGGCGGACGAAGAACAGGACTCGGTAACGGAGGACGGCGGGGCGAAGACGGTGCGGGTGACCGCGACGCTTAGAGGAACCACGCAGTTCTCCACCGCAAAGACCGTAACGATAAAGGTGGGCAAGGCGGCGGACACCGCGACCGAGGGCACGGACTACAGGACCGTGGCGGATCAGACCATCACCATTGCCGCGGGAGCGGAGAGCGGGACCGTGGACTTCACGCTGACTCCCGAGCCGGACACCCTGGCGGAGGGGGAGGAGGTCATAAGCGTCGAGGGGACTTCGGCGGGGATAACCACCGTTACCAACGCGCAGATCAAGCTTGAGGATAACGACACGGCTCCTACGGCCATGACGATAACGGTGGACGCGGACACTGGGGCGGACGAAGAACAGGACTCGGTAACGGGGAGACCGAGATCACGGTCACGGCGGAAATCGACGGAGGCAGCGCAGTTTCCCGGGGCCAAGACGGTGAGGGTAAAGCGTCGGCAAGGCGGGGACCGCGACCGAGGGCACGGACTACAGGACCGTGGCGGATCAGACCATCACCATTGCCGCGGGAGCGGAGAGCGGGACCGTGGACTTCACGCTGACTCCCGAGCCGGACACCCTGGCGGAGGGGGACGAGACCGTGGACGTTACGGGCGTGTCGGGGCGCTCTGACGATCACCAGGGACACTATCACCATTGATGACGCAGAGACAGCTCCCACGGGGATAACCCTCACGGTATCTCCCGACGAGGTGGGGGAGGATGACGGGGAGACCGAGATCACGGTCACGGCGGAAATCGACGGAGCAGCGCAGTTTCCCGGGGCCACGACGGTGAGGGTAAGCGTCGGAGGGGGGACGGCGACGTCGACTGATGACTACGGGGCGGTGACCAGTTTCGACGTCACGATAGGAGCCGGGGAGGAGAGCGGGACCGCCACTTTCGACTTCACTCCCGCACCCGACACCCTGGCGGAGGGGGACGAGACCGTGGACGTTACGGGCGTGTCGGGCGCTCTGACGATCACCAGGGACACTATCACCATTGATGACGCAGAGACAGCTCCCACGGGGATAACCCTCACGGTATCTCCCGACGAGGTGGGGGAGGATGACGGGGAGACCGAGATCACGGTCACGGCGGAAATCGACGGAGCAGCGCAGTTTCCCGGGGCCACGACGGTGAGGGTAAGCGTCGGAGGGGGGACGGCGACGTCGACTGATGACTACGGGGCGGTGACCAGTTTCGACGTCACGATAGGAGCCGGGGAGGAGAGCGGGACCGCCACTTTCGACTTCACTCCCGCACCCGACACCCTGGCGGAGGGGGACGAGACCGTGGACGTTACGGGCGTGTCGGGCGCTCTGACGATCACCAGGGACACTATCACCATTGATGACGCAGAGACAGCTCCCACGGGGATAACCCTCACGGTATCTCCCGACGAGGTGGGGGAGGATGACGGGGAGACCGAGATCACGGTCACGGCGGAAATCGACGGAGCAGCGCAGTTTCCCGGGGCCACGACGGTGAGGGTAAGCGTCGGAGGGGGGACGGCGACGTCGACTGATGACTACGGGGCGGTGACCAGTTTCGACGTCACGATAGGAGCCGGGGAGGAGAGCGGGACCGCCACTTTCGACTTCACTCCCGCACCCGACACCCTGGCGGAGGGGGACGAGACCGTGGACGTTACGGGCGTGTCGGGCGCTCTGACGATCACCAGGGACACTATCACCATTGATGACGCAGAGACAGCTCCCACGGGGATAACCCTCACGGTATCTCCCGACGAGGTGGGGGAGGATGACGGGGAGACCGAGATCACGGTCACGGCGGAAATCGACGGAGCAGCGCAGTTTCCCGGGGCCACGACGGTGAGGGTAAGCGTCGGAGGGGGGACGGCGACGTCGACTGATGACTACGGGGCGGTGACCAGTTTCGACGTCACGATAGGAGCCGCGGGAGGAGAGCGGGACCGCCACTTTCGACTTCACTCCCGCACCCGACACCCTGGCGGAGGGGGACGAGACCGTGGACGTTACGGGCGTGTCGGGCGCTCTGACGATCACCAGGGACACTATCACCATTGATGACGCAGAGACAGCTCCCACGGGGATAACCCTCACGGTATCTCCCGACGAGGTGGGGGAGGATGACGGGGAGACCGAGATCACGGTCACGGCGGAAATCGACGGAGCAGCGCAGTTTCCCGGGGCCACGACGGTGAGGGTAAGCGTCGGAGGGGGGACGGCGACGTCGACTGATGACTACGGGGCGGTGACCAGTTTCGACGTCACGATAGGAGCCGGGGAGGAGAGCGGGACCGCCACTTTCGACTTCACTCCCGCACCCGACACCCTGGCGGAGGGGGACGAGACCGTGGACGTTACGGGCGTGTCGGGCGCTCTGACGATCACCAGGGACACTATCACCATTGATGACGCAGAGACAGCTCCTACGGCCATGACGATAACGGTGGACGCGGACACTGGGGCGGACGAAGAACAGGACTCGGTAACGGAGGACGGCGGGGCGAAGACGGTGCGGGTGACCGCGACGCTTAGAGGAACCACGCAGTTCTCCACCGCAAAGACCGTAACGATAAAGGTGGGCAAGGCGGCGGACACCGCGACCGAGGGCACGGACTACAGGACCGTGGCGGATCAGACCATCACCATTGCCGCGGGAGCGGAGAGCGGGACCGTGGACTTCACGCTGACTCCCGAGCCGGACACCCTGGCGGAGGGGGAGGAGGTCATAAGCGTCGAGGGGACTTCGGCGGGGATAACCACCGTTACCAACGCGCAGATCAAGCTTGAGGATAACGACACGGCTCCTACGGCCATGACGATAACGGTGGACGCGGACACTGGGGCGGACGAAGAACAGGACTCGGTAACGGAGGACGGCGGGGCGAAGACGGTGCGGGTGACCGCGACGCTTAGAGGAACCACGCAGTTCTCCACCGCAAAGACCGTAACGATAAAGGTGGGCAAGGCGGCGGACACCGCGACCGAGGGCACGGACTACAGGACCGTGGCGGATCAGACCATCACCATTGCCGCGGGAGCGGAGAGCGGGACCGTGGACTTCACGCTGACTCCCGAGCCGGACACCCTGGCGGAGGGGGAGGAGGTCATAAGCGTCGAGGGGACTTCGGCGGGGATAACCACCGTTACCAACGCGCAGATCAAGCTTGAGGATAACGACACGGCTCCTACGGCCATGACGATAACGGTGGACGCGGACACTGGGGCGGACGAAGAACAGGACTCGGTAACGGAGGACGGCGGGGCGAAGACGGTGCGGGTGACCGCGACGCTTAGAGGAACCACGCAGTTCTCCACCGCAAAGACCGTAACGATAAAGGTGGGCAAGGCGGCGGACACCGCGACCGAGGGCACGGACTACAGGACCGTGGCGGATCAGACCATCACCATTGCCGCGGGAGCGGAGAGCGGGACCGTGGACTTCACGCTGACTCCCGAGCCGGACACCCTGGCGGAGGGGGAGGAGGTCATAAGCGTCGAGGGGACTTCGGCGGGGATAACCACCGTTACCAACGCGCAGATCAAGCTTGAGGATAACGACACGGCTCCTACGGCCATGACGATAACGGTGGACGCGGACACTGGGGCGGACGAAGAACAGGACTCGGTAACGGAGGACGGCGGGGCGAAGACGGTGCGGGTGACCGCGACGCTTAGAGGAACCACGCAGTTCTCCACCGCAAAGACCGTAACGATAAAGGTGGGCAAGGCGGCGGACACCGCGACCGAGGGCACGGACTACAGGACCGTGGCGGATCAGACCATCACCATTGCCGCGGGAGCGGAGAGCGGGACCGTGGACTTCACGCTGACTCCCGAGCCGGACACCCTGGCGGAGGGGGAGGAGGTCATAAGCGTCGAGGGGACTTCGGCGGGGATAACCACCGTTACCAACGCGCAGATCAAGCTTGAGGATAACGACACGGCTCCTACGGCCATGACGATAACGGTGGACGCGGACACTGGGGCGGACGAAGAACAGGACTCGGTAACGGAGGACGGCGGGGCGAAGACGGTGCGGGTGACCGCGACGCTTAGAGGAACCACGCAGTTCTCCACCGCAAAGACCGTAACGATAAAGGTGGGCAAGGCGGCGGACACCGCGACCGAGGGCACGGACTACAGGACCGTGGCGGATCAGACCATCACCATTGCCGCGGGAGCGGAGAGCGGGACCGTGGACTTCACGCTGACTCCCGAGCCGGACACCCTGGCGGAGGGGGAGGAGGTCATAAGCGTCGAGGGGACTTCGGCGGGGATAACCACCGTTACCAACGCGCAGATCAAGCTTGAGGATAACGACACGGCTCCTACGGCCATGACGATAACGGTGGACGCGGACACTGGGGCGGACGAAGAACAGGACTCGGTAACGGAGGACGGCGGGGCGAAGACGGTGCGGGTGACCGCGACGCTTAGAGGAACCACGCAGTTCTCCACCGCAAAGACCGTAACGATAAAGGTGGGCAAGGCGGCGGACACCGCGACCGAGGGCACGGACTACAGGACCGTGGCGGATCAGACCATCACCATTGCCGCGGGAGCGGAGAGCGGGACCGTGGACTTCACGCTGACTCCCGAGCCGGACACCCTGGCGGAGGGGGAGGAGGTCATAAGCGTCGAGGGGACTTCGGCGGGGATAACCACCGTTACCAACGCGCAGATCAAGCTTGAGGATAACGACACGGCTCCTACGGCCATGACGATAACGGTGGACGCGGACACTGGGGCGGACGAAGAACAGGACTCGGTAACGGAGGACGGCGGGGCGAAGACGGTGCGGGTGACCGCGACGCTTAGAGGAACCACGCAGTTCTCCACCGCAAAGACCGTAACGATAAAGGTGGGCAAGGCGGCGGACACCGCGACCGAGGGCACGGACTACAGGACCGTGGCGGATCAGACCATCACCATTGCCGCGGGAGCGGAGAGCGGGACCGTGGACTTCACGCTGACTCCCGAGCCGGACACCCTGGCGGAGGGGGAGGAGGTCATAAGCGTCGAGGGGACTTCGGCGGGGATAACCACCGTTACCAACGCGCAGATCAAGCTTGAGGATAACGACACGGCTCCTACGGCCATGACGATAACGGTGGACGCGGACACTGGGGCGGACGAAGAACAGGACTCGGTAACGGAGGACGGCGGGGCGAAGACGGTGCGGGTGACCGCGACGCTTAGAGGAACCACGCAGTTCTCCACCGCAAAGACCGTAACGATAAAGGTGGGCAAGGCGGCGGACACCGCGACCGAGGGCACGGACTACAGGACCGTGGCGGATCAGACCATCACCATTGCCGCGGGAGCGGAGAGCGGGACCGTGGACTTCACGCTGACTCCCGAGCCGGACACCCTGGCGGAGGGGGAGGAGGTCATAAGCGTCGAGGGGACTTCGGCGGGGATAACCACCGTTACCAACGCGCAGATCAAGCTTGAGGATAACGACACGGCTCCTACGGCCATGACGATAACGGTGGACGCGGACACTGGGGCGGACGAAGAACAGGACTCGGTAACGGAGGACGGCGGGGCGAAGACGGTGCGGGTGACCGCGACGCTTAGAGGAACCACGCAGTTCTCCACCGCAAAGACCGTAACGATAAAGGTGGGCAAGGCGGCGGACACCGCGACCGAGGGCACGGACTACAGGACCGTGGCGGATCAGACCATCACCATTGCCGCGGGAGCGGAGAGCGGGACCGTGGACTTCACGCTGACTCCCGAGCCGGACACCCTGGCGGAGGGGGAGGAGGTCATAAGCGTCGAGGGGACTTCGGCGGGGATAACCACCGTTACCAACGCGCAGATCAAGCTTGAGGATAACGACACGGCTCCCACGGGGATAACCCTCACGGTATCTCCCGACGAGGTGGGGGAGGATGACGGGGAGACCGAGATCACGGTCACGGCGGAAATCGACGGAGCAGCGCAGTTTCCCGGGGCCACGACGGTGAGGGTAAGCGTCGGAGGGGGGACGGCGACGTCGACTGATGACTACGGGGCGGTGACCAGTTTCGACGTCACGATAGGAGCCGGGGAGGAGAGCGGGACCGCCACTTTCGACTTCACTCCCGCACCCGACACCCTGGCGGAGGGGGACGAGACCGTGGACGTTACGGGCGTGTCGGGCGCTCTGACGATCACCAGGGACACTATCACCATTGATGACGCAGAGACAGCTCCCACGGGGATAACCCTCACGGTATCTCCCGACGAGGTGGGGGAGGATGACGGGGAGACCGAGATCACGGTCACGGCGGAAATCGACGGAGCAGCGCAGTTTCCCGGGGCCACGACGGTGAGGGTAAGCGTCGGAGGGGGGACGGCGACGTCGACTGATGACTACGGGGCGGTGACCAGTTTCGACGTCACGATAGGAGCCGGGGAGGAGAGCGGGACCGCCACTTTCGACTTCACTCCCGCACCCGACACCCTGGCGGAGGGGGACGAGACCGTGGACGTTACGGGCGTGTCGGGCGCTCTGACGATCACCAGGGACACTATCACCATTGATGACGCAGAGACAGCTCCTACGGCCATGACGATAACGGTGGACGCGGACACTGGGGCGGACGAAGAACAGGACTCGGTAACGGAGGACGGCGGGGCGAAGACGGTGCGGGTGACCGCGACGCTTAGAGGAACCACGCAGTTCTCCACCGCAAAGACCGTAACGATAAAGGTGGGCAAGGCGGCGGACACCGCGACCGAGGGCACGGACTACAGGACCGTGGCGGATCAGACCATCACCATTGCCGCGGGAGCGGAGAGCGGGACCGTGGACTTCACGCTGACTCCCGAGCCGGACACCCTGGCGGAGGGGGAGGAGGTCATAAGCGTCGAGGGGACTTCGGCGGGGATAACCACCGTTACCAACGCGCAGATCAAGCTTGAGGATAACGACACGGCTCCCACGGGGATAACCCTCACGGTATCTCCCGACGAGGTGGGGGAGGATGACGGGGAGACCGAGATCACGGTCACGGCGGAAATCGACGGAGCAGCGCAGTTTCCCGGGGCCACGACGGTGAGGGTAAGCGTCGGAGGGGGGACGGCGACGTCGACTGATGACTACGGGGCGGTGACCAGTTTCGACGTCACGATAGGAGCCGGGGAGGAGAGCGGGACCGCCACTTTCGACTTCACTCCCGCACCCGACACCCTGGCGGAGGGGGACGAGACCGTGGACGTTACGGGCGTGTCGGGCGCTCTGACGATCACCAGGGACACTATCACCATTGATGACGCAGAGACAGCTCCCACGGGGATAACCCTCACGGTATCTCCCGACGAGGTGGGGGAGGATGACGGGGAGACCGAGATCACGGTCACGGCGGAAATCGACGGAGCAGCGCAGTTTCCCGGGGCCACGACGGTGAGGGTAAGCGTCGGAGGGGGGACGGCGACGTCGACTGATGACTACGGGGCGGTGACCAGTTTCGACGTCACGATAGGAGCCGGGGAGGAGAGCGGGACCGCCACTTTCGACTTCACTCCCGCACCCGACACCCTGGCGGAGGGGGACGAGACCGTGGACGTTACGGGCGTGTCGGGCGCTCTGACGATCACCAGGGACACTATCACCATTGATGACGCAGAGACAGCTCCCACGGGGATAACCCTCACGGTATCTCCCGACGAGGTGGGGGAGGATGACGGGGAGACCGAGATCACGGTCACGGCGGAAATCGACGGAGCAGCGCAGTTTCCCGGGGCCACGACGGTGAGGGTAAGCGTCGGAGGGGGGACGGCGACGTCGACTGATGACTACGGGGCGGTGACCAGTTTCGACGTCACGATAGGAGCCGGGGAGGAGAGCGGGACCGCCACTTTCGACTTCACTCCCGCACCCGACACCCTGGCGGAGGGGGACGAGACCGTGGACGTTACGGGCGTGTCGGGCGCTCTGACGATCACCAGGGACACTATCACCATTGATGACGCAGAGACAGCTCCCACGGGGATAACCCTCACGGTATCTCCCGACGAGGTGGGGGAGGATGACGGGGAGACCGAGATCACGGTCACGGCGGAAATCGACGGAGCAGCGCAGTTTCCCGGGGCCACGACGGTGAGGGTAAGCGTCGGAGGGGGGACGGCGACGTCGACTGATGACTACGGGGCGGTGACCAGTTTCGACGTCACGATAGGAGCCGGGGAGGAGAGCGGGACCGCCACTTTCGACTTCACTCCCGCACCCGACACCCTGGCGGAGGGGGACGAGACCGTGGACGTTACGGGCGTGTCGGGCGCTCTGACGATCACCAGGGACACTATCACCATTGATGACGCAGAGACAGCTCCCACGGGGATAACCCTCACGGTATCTCCCGACGAGGTGGGGGAGGATGACGGGGAGACCGAGATCACGGTCACGGCGGAAATCGACGGAGCAGCGCAGTTTCCCGGGGCCACGACGGTGAGGGTAAGCGTCGGAGGGGGGACGGCGACGTCGACTGATGACTACGGGGCGGTGACCAGTTTCGACGTCACGATAGGAGCCGGGGAGGAGAGCGGGACCGCCACTTTCGACTTCACTCCCGCACCCGACACCCTGGCGGAGGGGGACGAGACCGTGGACGTTACGGGCGTGTCGGGCGCTCTGACGATCACCAGGGACACTATCACCATTGATGACGCAGAGACAGCTCCCACGGGGATAACCCTCACGGTATCTCCCGACGAGGTGGGGGAGGATGACGGGGAGACCGAGATCACGGTCACGGCGGAAATCGACGGAGCAGCGCAGTTTCCCGGGGCCACGACGGTGAGGGTAAGCGTCGGAGGGGGGACGGCGACGTCGACTGATGACTACGGGGCGGTGACCAGTTTCGACGTCACGATAGGAGCCGGGGAGGAGAGCGGGACCGCCACTTTCGACTTCACTCCCGCACCCGACACCCTGGCGGAGGGGGACGAGACCGTGGACGTTACGGGCGTGTCGGGCGCTCTGACGATCACCAGGGACACTATCACCATTGATGACGCAGAGACAGCTCCCACGGGGATAACCCTCACGGTATCTCCCGACGAGGTGGGGGAGGATGACGGGGAGACCGAGATCACGGTCACGGCGGAAATCGACGGAGCAGCGCAGTTTCCCGGGGCCACGACGGTGAGGGTAAGCGTCGGAGGGGGGACGGCGACGTCGACTGATGACTACGGGGCGGTGACCAGTTTCGACGTCACGATAGGAGCCGGGGAGGAGAGCGGGACCGCCACTTTCGACTTCACTCCCGCACCCGACACCCTGGCGGAGGGGGACGAGACCGTGGACGTTACGGGCGTGTCGGGCGCTCTGACGATCACCAGGGACACTATCACCATTGATGACGCAGAGACAGCTCCTACGGCCATGACGATAACGGTGGACGCGGACACTGGGGCGGACGAAGAACAGGACTCGGTAACGGAGGACGGCGGGGCGAAGACGGTGCGGGTGACCGCGACGCTTAGAGGAACCACGCAGTTCTCCACCGCAAAGACCGTAACGATAAAGGTGGGCAAGGCGGCGGACACCGCGACCGAGGGCACGGACTACAGGACCGTGGCGGATCAGACCATCACCATTGCCGCGGGAGCGGAGAGCGGGACCGTGGACTTCACGCTGACTCCCGAGCCGGACACCCTGGCGGAGGGGGAGGAGGTCATAAGCGTCGAGGGGACTTCGGCGGGGATAACCACCGTTACCAACGCGCAGATCAAGCTTGAGGATAACGACACGGCTCCTACGGCCATGACGATAACGGTGGACGCGGACACTGGGGCGGACGAAGAACAGGACTCGGTAACGGAGGACGGCGGGGCGAAGACGGTGCGGGTGACCGCGACGCTTAGAGGAACCACGCAGTTCTCCACCGCAAAGACCGTAACGATAAAGGTGGGCAAGGCGGCGGACACCGCGACCGAGGGCACGGACTACAGGACCGTGGCGGATCAGACCATCACCATTGCCGCGGGAGCGGAGAGCGGGACCGTGGACTTCACGCTGACTCCCGAGCCGGACACCCTGGCGGAGGGGGAGGAGGTCATAAGCGTCGAGGGGACTTCGGCGGGGATAACCACCGTTACCAACGCGCAGATCAAGCTTGAGGATAACGACACGGCTCCTACGGCCATGACGATAACGGTGGACGCGGACACTGGGGCGGACGAAGAACAGGACTCGGTAACGGAGGACGGCGGGGCGAAGACGGTGCGGGTGACCGCGACGCTTAGAGGAACCACGCAGTTCTCCACCGCAAAGACCGTAACGATAAAGGTGGGCAAGGCGGCGGACACCGCGACCGAGGGCACGGACTACAGGACCGTGGCGGATCAGACCATCACCATTGCCGCGGGAGCGGAGAGCGGGACCGTGGACTTCACGCTGACTCCCGAGCCGGACACCCTGGCGGAGGGGGAGGAGGTCATAAGCGTCGAGGGGACTTCGGCGGGGATAACCACCGTTACCAACGCGCAGATCAAGCTTGAGGATAACGACACGGCTCCTACGGCCATGACGATAACGGTGGACGCGGACACTGGGGCGGACGAAGAACAGGACTCGGTAACGGAGGACGGCGGGGCGAAGACGGTGCGGGTGACCGCGACGCTTAGAGGAACCACGCAGTTCTCCACCGCAAAGACCGTAACGATAAAGGTGGGCAAGGCGGCGGACACCGCGACCGAGGGCACGGACTACAGGACCGTGGCGGATCAGACCATCACCATTGCCGCGGGAGCGGAGAGCGGGACCGTGGACTTCACGCTGACTCCCGAGCCGGACACCCTGGCGGAGGGGGAGGAGGTCATAAGCGTCGAGGGGACTTCGGCGGGGATAACCACCGTTACCAACGCGCAGATCAAGCTTGAGGATAACGACACGGCTCCCACGGGGATAACCCTCACGGTATCTCCCGACGAGGTGGGGGAGGATGACGGGGAGACCGAGATCACGGTCACGGCGGAAATCGACGGAGCAGCGCAGTTTCCCGGGGCCACGACGGTGAGGGTAAGCGTCGGAGGGGGGACGGCGACGTCGACTGATGACTACGGGGCGGTGACCAGTTTCGACGTCACGATAGGAGCCGGGGAGGAGAGCGGGACCGCCACTTTCGACTTCACTCCCGCACCCGACACCCTGGCGGAGGGGGACGAGACCGTGGACGTTACGGGCGTGTCGGGCGCTCTGACGATCACCAGGGACACTATCACCATTGATGACGCAGAGACAGCTCCCACGGGGATAACCCTCACGGTATCTCCCGACGAGGTGGGGGAGGATGACGGGGAGACCGAGATCACGGTCACGGCGGAAATCGACGGAGCAGCGCAGTTTCCCGGGGCCACGACGGTGAGGGTAAGCGTCGGAGGGGGGACGGCGACGTCGACTGATGACTACGGGGCGGTGACCAGTTTCGACGTCACGATAGGAGCCGGGGAGGAGAGCGGGACCGCCACTTTCGACTTCACTCCCGCACCCGACACCCTGGCGGAGGGGGACGAGACCGTGGACGTTACGGGCGTGTCGGGCGCTCTGACGATCACCAGGGACACTATCACCATTGATGACGCAGAGACAGCTCCCACGGGGATAACCCTCACGGTATCTCCCGACGAGGTGGGGGAGGATGACGGGGAGACCGAGATCACGGTCACGGCGGAAATCGACGGAGCAGCGCAGTTTCCCGGGGCCACGACGGTGAGGGTAAGCGTCGGAGGGGGGACGGCGACGTCGACTGATGACTACGGGGCGGTGACCAGTTTCGACGTCACGATAGGAGCCGGGGAGGAGAGCGGGACCGCCACTTTCGACTTCACTCCCGCACCCGACACCCTGGCGGAGGGGGACGAGACCGTGGACGTTACGGGCGTGTCGGGCGCTCTGACGATCACCAGGGACACTATCACCATTGATGACGCAGAGACAGCTCCTACGGCCATGACGATAACGGTGGACGCGGACACTGGGGCGGACGAAGAACAGGACTCGGTAACGGAGGACGGCGGGGCGAAGACGGTGCGGGTGACCGCGACGCTTAGAGGAACCACGCAGTTCTCCACCGCAAAGACCGTAACGATAAAGGTGGGCAAGGCGGCGGACACCGCGACCGAGGGCACGGACTACAGGACCGTGGCGGATCAGACCATCACCATTGCCGCGGGAGCGGAGAGCGGGACCGTGGACTTCACGCTGACTCCCGAGCCGGACACCCTGGCGGAGGGGGAGGAGGTCATAAGCGTCGAGGGGACTTCGGCGGGGATAACCACCGTTACCAACGCGCAGATCAAGCTTGAGGATAACGACACGGCTCCTACGGCCATGACGATAACGGTGGACGCGGACACTGGGGCGGACGAAGAACAGGACTCGGTAACGGAGGACGGCGGGGCGAAGACGGTGCGGGTGACCGCGACGCTTAGAGGAACCACGCAGTTCTCCACCGCAAAGACCGTAACGATAAAGGTGGGCAAGGCGGCGGACACCGCGACCGAGGGCACGGACTACAGGACCGTGGCGGATCAGACCATCACCATTGCCGCGGGAGCGGAGAGCGGGACCGTGGACTTCACGCTGACTCCCGAGCCGGACACCCTGGCGGAGGGGGAGGAGGTCATAAGCGTCGAGGGGACTTCGGCGGGGATAACCACCGTTACCAACGCGCAGATCAAGCTTGAGGATAACGACACGGCTCCTACGGCCATGACGATAACGGTGGACGCGGACACTGGGGCGGACGAAGAACAGGACTCGGTAACGGAGGACGGCGGGGCGAAGACGGTGCGGGTGACCGCGACGCTTAGAGGAACCACGCAGTTCTCCACCGCAAAGACCGTAACGATAAAGGTGGGCAAGGCGGCGGACACCGCGACCGAGGGCACGGACTACAGGACCGTGGCGGATCAGACCATCACCATTGCCGCGGGAGCGGAGAGCGGGACCGTGGACTTCACGCTGACTCCCGAGCCGGACACCCTGGCGGAGGGGGAGGAGGTCATAAGCGTCGAGGGGACTTCGGCGGGGATAACCACCGTTACCAACGCGCAGATCAAGCTTGAGGATAACGACACGGCTCCTACGGCCATGACGATAACGGTGGACGCGGACACTGGGGCGGACGAAGAACAGGACTCGGTAACGGAGGACGGCGGGGCGAAGACGGTGCGGGTGACCGCGACGCTTAGAGGAACCACGCAGTTCTCCACCGCAAAGACCGTAACGATAAAGGTGGGCAAGGCGGCGGACACCGCGACCGAGGGCACGGACTACAGGACCGTGGCGGATCAGACCATCACCATTGCCGCGGGAGCGGAGAGCGGGACCGTGGACTTCACGCTGACTCCCGAGCCGGACACCCTGGCGGAGGGGGAGGAGGTCATAAGCGTCGAGGGGACTTCGGCGGGGATAACCACCGTTACCAACGCGCAGATCAAGCTTGAGGATAACGACACGGCTCCTACGGCCATGACGATAACGGTGGACGCGGACACTGGGGCGGACGAAGAACAGGACTCGGTAACGGAGGACGGCGGGGCGAAGACGGTGCGGGTGACCGCGACGCTTAGAGGAACCACGCAGTTCTCCACCGCAAAGACCGTAACGATAAAGGTGGGCAAGGCGGCGGACACCGCGACCGAGGGCACGGACTACAGGACCGTGGCGGATCAGACCATCACCATTGCCGCGGGAGCGGAGAGCGGGACCGTGGACTTCACGCTGACTCCCGAGCCGGACACCCTGGCGGAGGGGGAGGAGGTCATAAGCGTCGAGGGGACTTCGGCGGGGATAACCACCGTTACCAACGCGCAGATCAAGCTTGAGGATAACGACACGGCTCCCACGGGGATAACCCTCACGGTATCTCCCGACGAGGTGGGGGAGGATGACGGGGAGACCGAGATCACGGTCACGGCGGAAATCGACGGAGCAGCGCAGTTTCCCGGGGCCACGACGGTGAGGGTAAGCGTCGGAGGGGGGACGGCGACGTCGACTGATGACTACGGGGCGGTGACCAGTTTCGACGTCACGATAGGAGCCGGGGAGGAGAGCGGGACCGCCACTTTCGACTTCACTCCCGCACCCGACACCCTGGCGGAGGGGGACGAGACCGTGGACGTTACGGGCGTGTCGGGCGCTCTGACGATCACCAGGGACACTATCACCATTGATGACGCAGAGACAGCTCCCACGGGGATAACCCTCACGGTATCTCCCGACGAGGTGGGGGAGGATGACGGGGAGACCGAGATCACGGTCACGGCGGAAATCGACGGAGCAGCGCAGTTTCCCGGGGCCACGACGGTGAGGGTAAGCGTCGGAGGGGGGACGGCGACGTCGACTGATGACTACGGGGCGGTGACCAGTTTCGACGTCACGATAGGAGCCGGGGAGGAGAGCGGGACCGCCACTTTCGACTTCACTCCCGCACCCGACACCCTGGCGGAGGGGGACGAGACCGTGGACGTTACGGGCGTGTCGGGCGCTCTGACGATCACCAGGGACACTATCACCATTGATGACGACGATGACTCCGTACCCACGGCCATGACGATAGAGGTGGACGCGGACACTGGAAGTAACGGAGATCAGGACTCCGTAACGGAGGACGGCGGGGCGAAGACGGTGCGGGTGACCGTGACACTCGTAGGAAGCGGCCGTTTTTCCACTGCAAAGACCGTAACCATAAAGGTGGGCAAGGCCGCGGACACCGCGACCGAGGGCACGGACTACGACACCGTGGCGGATCAGACCATCACCATTGCCGCGGGAGCGCAAAGCGGGACCGTGGACTTCACGCTGACGCCGAAGCCGGACACCCTGGCGGAGGAGGAGGAGAGCATAAGCGTTGAGGGGACTTTGGGGGGAATAACCACCGTTACCAACGCGCAGATCAAGCTTGCCGACGACGACACGGCTCCCACGGCCATGACGATAGAGGTGGACGCGGACACTGGAAGTAACGGAGATCAGGACTCCGTAACGGAGGACGGCGGGGCGAAGACGGTGCGGGTGACCGCGACGTTTGGAGGAACCACGCAGTTCTCCACTGAAAAGACCGTAACGATAAAGGTGGGCAAGGCCGCGGACACCGCGACCGAGGGCACGGACTACGACACCGTGGCGGATCAGACCATCACCATTGCCGCGGGAGCGCAAAGCGGGACCGTGGACTTCACGCTGACACCTATCGATGACACCGTAGATGAACAGAATGAAAAGATAAGCGTTGAAGGAGTTTTGCAGGGAGTTGCAGCTACTAACGCACAGATCACCATAACTGACAACGACGCGCCACCGATGCTGTCTTTCAGTTCACCTTCGGTCAAAGAGGGCGATAATGGAGGAACAAAATTAAGTCTTGAAGTAAAAACAAATACACCCAGCGAGCAGCAGATTATGGTCTCCTACGCGGACACGGAAACCGGTACGGCCACTTCAGGTGAAGACTACGTGGCGATGGCTGGAGGTACGCTGATTTTTAATCCGGGGGAAACCACCAAAAATATTGATATTACGGTTAACGGGGATACGGTGGATGAGCCGGATGAAACCGTTATTCTGCGATTTTCATCTCCCACCAATGTCGTATTGCCAAACGGAAACACAGCCACCGGCACAATAGAAAACGATGATGTCGTTCCTGAGTTGTCCGTAACTCCGCCATCTGTAGTTGAAAGTGATTCTCCTAATTCCGCCACATTGACATTTACGGTAGCGGTGAACGTGGCCAGCGGGCAGCAGGTTGCCGTGTCCTACGCGGACATGGAAACGGGTACAGCCACTCCGGGCGAAGACTACGTACCGTTCACCCCGGACATCCTGACTTTCAGCCCCGGAGAGACGAGCAAGACCTTCAGCATTAAGGTGAGAGGGGACACTATTGATGAGTACGACGAAACTATAGTTGTAAGGTTCTCATCCCTTGCTAACGCCAGGTTTCCAGACGGCGCGGAGACTCTTTACATAACGGCAGTCATAGAAGACGATGATGATCCGCCGGTATTGTCGATTGATTCGCCTTCAGTTACAGAAAGCGGGACTCCCGGCGTCAGCGCCACTATGACATTCACAGCAACTCTCGTCCCTGAAAGCGGCAAGACCGTCACTGTATCCTACGCGGACACGGAAACCGGTACGGCCACTTCAGGCGAAGACTACGTGGCGCTTGTGCCGGGAACCCTGACATTTGCTCCCGGAGACAGAACCAAGACAGTTACGGTCACCGTGAACGGAGACGGGGTGGATGAATATGACGAAACGATAGTGCTGCGTCTAAGCAACCCGGTTGAAGCCACATTCCCCGACAACGCCACATCCCTTAACTCCACGGGAACGATAATCGATGATAATGACCCGCCGGAAATTTCTCTTGCGGACGCGGATCCCGTAGAGGAAGGTTCCGTTGCGAGGTTCCCGCTGCTCCTGTCGGGGGCATCTGAAAAAACCATAACCGTGCGCTGGGCGACATCTTCGGGAACAGCAGTTGAAGATGTCGATTACCATGGAGGAAGCGGAATAATAACTATCTCCCCGGGGAGGTCCGCAATTGAAGCAATCGAAGTCGTTACAATTGATGACAAGGAGATTGAAGAGTTAACGGAGACCTTCTCGGTCGAGCTATCAGACCCCGCAGACGTGACGCTTGACAACGCCGCGGCGAAAGGAACGATCAGGGACGATGATCGTCCTGCCGCCGTAAAGCGGTTCAGGCGCGTCAATGAGACATTACTGCCGTTTGTGGGCTCGGCGGTTATGAGGAGCAGGATAGACCAGGTCACGGGGTGTATCGGACACGCAGCCGCGGGATCAGTGTATGGCGACCTCTCTTCGCTCGAAAGACAGCTCAGAAGCAACGCCCGGACCTGGGAGCAGGAACCCATGGAACGCGTGTCGCTCAGCGACGTGTTTGATGACATAAGGTTTGCCTCAATGTTTAACGCATACGGAGAAAAACACAGCCCTGGCGACGTGACATTCTGCGGGGGAAGCGACTGGAATGAGCTTTCGGGGGCGGAGAAAGGTCCGGTCACGTGGGACGGCAGTCTTATGGGAACCCATCTGGGAGGCAACGTACGCGTGTCTGAAGGGGTGTTGACGGGTATTGACATGTTTCTTTACAGAGGTTCTTTTGACTGGACAGACGTGGGCGGTGAAGAAGAATTTGACGGCGACTGGCATCTCGGTCTCAGGGGAATCAGCCCTTATGTGGCACTGCTTTCCGAAGATGGAGAGGCGCAGCTTTGGACAATGGCGGGATATGGTTTCGGAGATGTGACCATAGAGGAAGAAATTCTCGATCAGTCCGCGGACGTAACCATGAAAAGCTTGGCGCTTGGAGGAGTTATGCCGCTCAGGAGAATTTCGAACGTTTCTCTTGATCTTCGAGGAGATTTCTGGCTTGCTGAATTTGAGATAGCGGACAACGGAGACCTTATAGAGAGCGTGTCCGTGCAAACCCGCGGGGTACGGGCCCTGCTTGAGAGCACCTGGCTGGGCGCTTCGTTCGCCCCGTCACTTCGCGTCGGGGTCAAGCACGACAATTCCTCAGCGGACAGCACCGGTATGGAGATCGGGTCCGGCATCGAGTGGCGAGCCGGACCCGAAGGTCTCAGGATGTTTTTCAGAAGCCGCGCGCTTATAGTTCCCGGCAGGGTTCAGGAATGGGGGGTAGGCGCAGATGTGCTTCTTGCCCCCTCGGACGGTCTCGGTCCGTCTCTGCGCGCAACTACTTCAAGGGGGAATTCCCAGGGAAATGCCGCGGCGCTTCTTGAAAACAGCTCCCGGACGGAGTTCAGCGAGAGCGGGACCGGAGAAATTTCGGTTGAAGCTGAGGCCGGGTGGGGCATTCGTGCCCTCTCCGGCAGGGGGGTGATGACACCTTTTGCGGGAATATCCCTTCTTGGCAGAGATGAGAACGCATTGCGTCTTGGCGGACGCGTAAATTCCGGTAAAGCCTTCGGTCTGGAACTTGAGGGTCGTCGTGAAAACGGCAACACGGACGGACCGGTATACGAACTGTTCCTGCAGATGAGGTTTTCTTTTCAAGGAAAGAAATCTTTTTCTGACAACCCGGAGCTTTCCGGGCTCGATTCAACGCAAATCCGCATGCCCGCAAGCTATGGTCAGATACCGGAACAGAGGTTCATGTCGGACGGTCTGGAAAGGGCAGATTAAGAAAACCCCGACGCCGATCAGGAAACGAGAGTCGGCGGGACATCCAATGGCGTACCCGCCGAATTCCGAAATGAATCGGGCGTTGATGTGGGCGTTAATCGTATTGGAGAAAAAGCCCGGCCCGACCGCCAGTAGCGATGTCTTCCGCCCGCTCGCCCTGACTCAAAACGGGCAAATGAATGTCCGGTTCAGATAGCAGCCCTGCCACATGACCAGAAAGGTCAACGACAAGATGTGGAATGCAGCCTTCCGTTAATCCCAACTTCACAGGCTAAAAAGAGCATTGTTCCCTGTCGACCCCTGCGCTAAACTCCCCTCAAAGAGAATTATCAAAGTCAGTGGTACGCTTTAAAATTCCAGTGGTGTTTGTTTGACAGTCATGTTTCATGAAATAAACTACTTGCTCCTGTTTTTTGCGGGGCCGTAGCTCAGACTGGGAGAGCGCATGAATCGCACTCATGAGGTCGCGGGTTCGAATCCCGTCGGCTCCACCATTCTTTCAGGGTTTGACATGTTCTTGCCTTGAAACTAGATTTATACTCCTGTTTTTTGCGGGGCCGTAGCTCAGTTGGGAGAGCGCATGAATGGCATTCATGAGGTCGCGGGTTCGAATCCCGTCGGCTCCACCACTCCTCAGGCTATAAGCCGGGAATTTGAATATTCCTTCGGAAAAATTATCTTCTTTTCCCCGTCCTGCCAACGAATTACCAGCATTCGGTGTCCCGTCTGGCGCAGGGTCTCGGGGTCTATGCGGAAATCTCCGTAAAAAGTCGTAAACCGAGAGTGCAGGGCTTCGCTCAGAAGCGCCTGTTCGTCCGTAGTTCCTGTTTTCCCGATGAGTTTTTCGATTATGAGACCCATGTTGTAAGACTGTGCGGCTGTGTAGTCGGGCGTGTATCCGTAGGCGCGGGCGAACTGATCTGAAAACTCCTTGGAGCTCGGGCCGAAATCCACGGATACGCAAAGCGTGGGTTCCCACTGGCTTGTCGAGACAAAACCCTCGGCCTCTCTGCCGAGACGTTTTTCAAACTCGTTCACCGCGGCCGCAAGCGTTGCCACCACCGCGAAGGAGTCGGCCGAATTCTTCAATACCCATTTGGCGAAATTTATGTCGTCTTCCATCCCCCCGCAGCAGAGCACGCAGGAAGCGCCTTGGCCTTTCGCCCGGTCGAATATGGATGAGAACTCTTCTGTGCCGGATGGAAAATCATAAACTTGTGCTGATATCCCGAGTTTTTCTGCGCGAAGAAGCGCTCCTTCGTTCACGGTATGGGAAAACCGGCTTCCCTCAAGACGCAGAACAGCGATTTCGGCTGCCTCGCCGTAGCGGTCGTGGATCATGTCCACTACGGCATGGAAGTAAGAAGATGCCCCGGTTATCGCGCTTACCGTTCTGCTCCGGGCGCGAGAAGGAATATCGTCAAGCGATCCGCCGTAATTCCACACTATTCTTTGGGCGCTCTCCGCGGTTTCAACGCACGCAAGCGTAAGGCTGCTTGAATATGGCCCCAGCAGTATATCTACCCTGTCTTTTCCCATAAGGCGGAGGGTGTTCTCCCTTGTTTTTTCGGGGATGCTCACGTCATCATAGAAGACGAGTTCCGGAACCAGGGATTTCCCCTCCCGCGTCTCTATTCCGCCCCTGGCGCGCAGTTCCCCGATAAAAAGCTTTATTCCCCGGAGGCTTTCCCTGCCCTGGATCGCGTGGCGTCCGGAGAGCGTTGCGGAAAGTCCGATTTTAAAGGAGTTCATTTCGAGTCAGAGCAGGGTTCCTACCGCCTCTTCAATTCTGTTTAAGCCCTCTTCTATATTCTCCATGGATGTGGCGTAGGATATCCTGAGATGGTTTTCTTTTCCGAAGGCTATGCCCGGAACGACGGCCACTTTCGCTTCTTCGAGCAGGAATTCGGTAAACGAAACGGATCCGTCGATTCTCTTGTCTCCGTATGCTTTTCCCACAAAACCGCTTATGCTCGGAAACACGTAGAACGCTCCCATTGGATCAAAACAGGTAAATCCCGTGATTTCGTTCAGCCTTTTCACTATGAAGTTCTTTCTTCTCTCAAATTCCCTCGCCCTTTTTCCTAGCAGCTCCTGCGGTCCGCAGAGCGCCTCAAGGGCCGCCATCTGGGAAATTGAAGAGGGATTCGAGGTTGACTGGCCTTGCAGCTTCGCCATTGCGCTTATCACTCTTTTGTCTCCCGCCGCGTATCCTATGCGCCATCCGGTCATTGAGTAGGATTTCGATACCCCGTTTACCAGTATGGTGGATTCTTTAGCCCTGTCGCTAAGAGAGCAGACGGATACGTGCTCCGTATCCCCGTAGATTATTTTCTCGTATATCTCGTCTGAAATTATGATCAGACCGGCGTCCAGGGCTACTTTTACTATCTCCTCAAGTTCCCCGCGCGAATAAGTGGTTCCCGTCGGGTTCGAAGGATAGTTAAGAATAATGGCCCGCGACCTTTCGTTTATCTCTGCCTGAAGCTGCTCCGGGGTGATTTTGAAAAGCCCTTGTTCGTCTGTGTCCATGATCACCGGAGTCGCGCCCGCAAGCGCCACCTGCTCGGGATAGGAAACCCAGTAGGGGGCCGGAATTATGACTTCGTCTCCTGATTCGAAAAGCGCTTGGGTGATGTTGTATATCGAGTGTTTCGCCCCGCAGGAAACCAGTATTTCGTCCCTTGAGTACTCAAGGCCGTGATCCTTTTTCAAAGACGCCGCTATGGCGTCCTTGAGTTCGTCGGTTCCGCCCACGGCGGTGTACTTCGTAAAGCCGCTTTTAATCGCGGCTGCGCCCTCTTTCTTCACGTTCTCGGGAGTGTCGAAGTCGGGTTCTCCAGCCCCGAACCCTATGATGTCGACTCCCCGGGCGCGAAGCGACTTGGCTTTTGCCGTTATGGTCAGAGTCGCGGAAGGCTTAAGGTTGTTTACCCTCTCTGAAAGTCTCACTTTACCGTTTCCTCCGTTCCCCGGTTGGACGAAGTTTTTCAATCAGTTTTTCCTCAACCGCCGCCGGCATCAGGTCCTTCGCGGAACCTCCCAGGGAAATGATTTCCTTTATCAGAGAGGAGCTTATGTGAGAGAACTGGCTTTCGGTCACCATAAACAGAGTTTCCACTTCTTCGTTCATGAGCTTGTTCGCGGTGGCCATCTGAAGTTCGTATTCGAAGTCCGAATGACACCTCATTCCGCGCAATATGGTATTGGTTTCCTTCTCTCTCATGTAGTCGACCAGCAGTCCCTCGAAGCTTTCAACCTCGATGTTGGGGTAGTCCCCGGTCACCTCCGCAATGAGGGAGACCCTCTCTTCAGTGGAAAGCGTTGTTTTCTTGGAGGTATTGTGTCCGACCGAGATTATTATTTTCTCGAATATTCCCGCGGCCCGGGTGATTATGTTAAGGTGGCCGTTTGTGAAAGGGTCAAAGGAACCCGGATAGATTACAGTTTTGCCGTTCAATCTGGCCTCCTTAGAAAACTTACGGAGGTACCTCCGTATTTTCTGGTTCTCACGTCAAGTCCTTCAGAATTAATAACGTTTCCAGACGGATGTTCAATAACCGTTACTCCCTTCTCCCCGACGACGCTTCGTATATCGCGGGCAATCTCATTAGGCCCCACCTTTTCGTAAAGCTCATACGGGGGATCGACGAAAACAACATCAAACCCGCAATTTTCCGCACTTAACATACTCAATGCTTTCCTGAAATCAAAATTGAGTATTCTCGATCGTTCCGTGTATCCCAAGGAACGCAGATTCTGGGCGATTATTCCCGCTGTGCCGGGGTTTTTCTCAACGAAGACACAAAACGCGGCTCCCAGGCTCAGAGCCTCGATCCCCAGATTCCCCGAGCCCGAGAAAAGATCAAGCACCCTTGTTCCCGCCACTTCGGAGCCCAGTATGTCGAAAATGGATTTTTTTATTCTGGACGCCGTGGGTCTGAGCGGTTTTCCTCTCGGGACCTTCAGTCTTCTGCCCTTGGATTGTCCTGTAAGTACGCGCATGTTGATTATTCCAACTCTTTGGTCAAGACCGGATTTACTCCCCGTCTTGCTCTGGAATTCATCGATTTATTCATGTAAAATACCCTCTAACCGGTTTATTTCACAACCATTCTTTTTTTCTCCGGAGGGCTTTTTCAGGAATGGACACTTCATCCAGAGTGCAGACTGTAAACATTGAAGATGAGATGAAGGAGTCCTATCTCAGCTACTCAATGAGCGTGATAGTCGGAAGGGCCCTTCCCGACGTGCGCGACGGACTCAAGCCCGTTCACAGGAGAATTCTCTACGGAATGAACGAGGTCGGAAACGTCTGGAATCGTCCCTACAAGAAATCCGCCAGAGTGGTTGGAGACGTCATGGGTAAATACCACCCTCACGGAGACTCGGCGATCTACGACTCCCTTGTCCGGATGGCCCAGGATTTTTCAATGAGAATTCCTCTTGTCGACGGACAGGGCAACTTCGGTTCCGTTGACGGGGACAGTCCGGCGGCCATGCGCTACACGGAAGTAAGGCTCTCGAGAATCTCTTCAGAGATGCTTGAGGATCTTGATAAGGAAACAGTCGAGTTCTACCCGAACTACGACGGGGGAGAACTCGAGCCGAGCGTGCTGCCGACCAAGGTGCCCAACTTGCTTCTAAACGGTTCTTCGGGAATCGCGGTTGGCATGTCGACCAATATTCCTCCTCATAACCTCGGGGAGCTTCTCGATGCCGTGGTGGCGCAGATACGAGACCCCCAAATCACTGTGGACAGGCTGCTTGAGATCATGCCTGGACCGGATTTCCCGACGGGGGGTTTCGTGAGCGGCAGGAATGACATTCGCGACGCCTACGCCACCGGCCGCGGAATAGTAAGGATGAAGGCCAGGGTAGCTATAGAGAAGCAGAAAAAGGGGAACAGAGAGGTGATAATCGTCACCGAGCTCCCCTACCAGGTTAACAAGGCGCGCCTGGCGCAGAAGATAGCCGAACTTGTGAGAGAGGAGAAAATAAAGGGCATCTCCGACATCAGGGATGAGTCCGACAGGGAGGGGATAAGGCTTGTTATCGACGTTAAAAGCGGAGAACACGCCCAGGTGGTTTTAAACCAGCTCTACAAGCATACGCAGATGTATACCTCTTTCGGCATCATAATGCTCGCGCTTGTGAGAAACCAGCCGAAGGTTCTCAGTCTGAAGGAACTGCTGGCCCACTTCATAGAGCACAGAAAGGAAGTAATTACCCGAAGAACCCAGTACGAGCTCAGGAAGGCTGAGGAGCGCCTTCACATTCTCGAAGGATTCAAGATCGCTCTTGATAACCTGGATGAGATCGTGGAACTCATAAAAGGTTCCGAGAGCCCTGCGGTGGCAAGGGCGGGGCTTGTGAGCACTTTTGCACTTTCTGAGCGCCAGGCCCAAGCCATTTTGGAGATGCGTCTTCAGAGGCTGACGGCCCTTGAGAGGGACAAGATACTTGAGGAAAGACGCGAGCTTATAGCAACCGTGGCAAAGCTCAGGGAGATACTCGGGAGCGAAGAGCTCATACTTGATCTCGCGGTTGAGGAACTCACCGAACTCAGGGAAAAGTTCGGGGACGCGAGGAGAACAGAGATCGTGGAGGATGTCGGGGAGATATCCATCGAGGATCTTATAACCGACGAGGAGATGGTGGTTACCACCACTTACGGGGGTTACATAAAGAGCATACCGCTCAGCGTTTACAGGAACCAGAGAAGGGGCGGGCGGGGCAGAACCGGAATGGGCACCAGGGACACCGATTTCGTTAATGACCTGTTCACGGCGTCAAGGCATAACAGCATACTGTTTTTCTCAAGCCTCGGGAGATGCTACTGGCTCAAGGTCTACGAGATTCCCGAGGCTAATCCCGCGGCGCGGGGAAGGGCCATGGTTAACCTGCTTAACCTTGATAAGGGAGAGAAGGTGGCGGCAGTGCTGCCCGTAAAAGACTTCTCAGAAGATGTTTCCATAGTCATGGCGACCCGCAACGGAATTGTCAAGAAAACGAAACTCAAGGCGTATTCCCACCCCCGCGCGGGGGGAATAATCGCCCTTAGCATACTCGACGGGGATGAGCTTGTGGGAGCGGAGCTTGCGTCTGAGGAAGACGAAGTGTTTCTTACTTCAAAAAACGGTCAGGCGATCAGGTTCAAGGGCACTGACGTGAGGAATGTTGGCAGAGCATCGATCGGCGTCAAAGGCATAAATCTCAGAGAGGGAGACGAGGTGGTGAGTCTTGAGGTCATAAGGAACCAGAACGCGCAGATACTTACCATAACGGAAATGGGTTACGGCAAGTGCACCGGCATTTCCGAGTACAGGCTCATAAAGAGGGGAGGACTTGGTGTGAAGACCGTCAACATAACCGAGAAAAACGGAAGGGTGATCGGGGCGTTTCAGGTAAATGACGAGACGGAGATAATGCTTATAAGCAACCAGGGCGGCAAGATTATAAGAACGAACGTTTCAGAGATACGCAACACCGGGCGGGCCGCTGTGGGGGTGAAGGTCATAAACCTTGAGCCTGACGAACTTGTGGCTGCGGTCGCTAAGGTCGCGGAGGGGGACTGATGATAAAGGAGATAGAAAACGTACTCTCGGGTTTTCCGGGCTACAACTGCTTTGCCTGCGGTCCTCACAACGAGCACGGCCTCCGACTTAAGTTTTTTCATGACCAGGAAACCGATGAGGTGTTCACCACCTTCCGGCCCGAGGAGCATTTCTGCGGCTGGCCGGGGATAGTGCACGGGGGAGTGCAGTGTACGCTTGTAGACGAGGTTTCCTTCTGGGCCATGTTCAATGAGACCCGCAAGATTGCCCTTACGGCGAAGATAGATATGGTTTACATGAAGAAGGTTCCAAGCGGCAGGACGCTTGACGTGAGAGCGAAGATAAGGGAAATCAGGGGGAGGCGGGTCGAGGTGGATTCGGTAATAAGGGATGAGGATGGAACAAAGCTTGCGAGCGCCGCCGTTACCTATGTGTTTCCCCGGAAGGCAGCCCTGCGCGAGATACTGGGGCCTGAACGCATGAGCGAAGAATTCTTGCAGTACGTGAGGGACTGAATGATAAAACTCTACGAGCACCCGCTTTCCGGAAACGCCTACAAGGCGAAGCTTCTTCTGCACCAGCTTTCGGTCGAATACGAGGGAGTAACGGTGGATATATTTGCGGGTGAACATAAAAAGAAGGAGTTCTCCGCTCTTAACCCCAACTGCAAGATTCCGGTTCTCTCGGATGGGGATTTCATCATGTGGGAATCAAACGCAATACTTTTCTATTTGGCGAAGAAGTTTTCGCCTAATCCCTACCTTTCCGACGACCCGGAAACCTACGGTCTGATTGCGCAGTGGACTTTTTTTGGAAAGACCACAGTAGATCCGAACCTTGCTGTTGCGAGGTATTTTGCGAAGTTCCTGCCGCCTGACCAGGTGCCGCCCGGGGCGATGGAGAAGCTTCTCCTGCAGGGAAACGCAGCGCTTGCGATCCTTGACGATCATCTCTCCCGAACCGAGTTTCTCTGCGGGGATTACTCAATAGCCGATATCGCCTGTTATCCCTACACGATGCTTTGCGAGGAAGGGGGTTTTGACCTGGGAGCGTATCCGTCGGTCAGGAGATGGTGCGAAGGTGTCGAGGAAACTCCCAATTTCATTGCTTTTACCGGTTAGAGCCGGGCTTATTTTATGGAAAAGGAAGTCGAGCTTTTTTTAGAGCTGCTGGGGAAGACCCAAAGAGGGGTTGCCTTCACGGGAGCCGGAATAAGCACCGAATCCGGAATACCCGATTACCGTTCTCCGGGAACGGGCATGTGGGAGAAAATGGACCAGTCGGTGGTCTCGCTTTCCGGGTTTTTGAGAAATCCCGAGAATTACTATTCGTACGCTATGGAGTCCTATCCCGTGAGGGCGGCCGCCGAACCCAACGCGGGCCATTACGCGCTTGCGCGTCTTGAGAAAAGGGGCTGGCTCAGAGGCGTTATAACGCAGAACGTGGACGGCCTCCATACAAAGGCGGGTTCTGAGAACGTGTTTGAGCTCCACGGTTCCGTAAGACGGGTCGTTTGCCTCCAGTGCCGGGAGTACTATCCGATGGCTGATGTGATGAGCAGGGTTGCCGCAGGGGAAAATCCTCCTCTTTGCCCGCAGTGCGGAGGGATTCTGAAGCCCGACGCCGTTTTTTTCGGAGAGGCTCTTCCCGAAGAGCCATGGGAAAAATCGATCGATCTCGTATCGGACTCAGAAGTGCTCATTGCTATGGGTTCTTCCCTTCTGGTCGCTCCGGCAAGCGGACTTCCCCGTCTGGCTCTTTCCAGGGGGGCCGCGCTTGTGATCATAAACCTGATGGAGACTCCTTTTGACGACGAGGCTGATATGGTGATCCGCCGGAGAATCGGCGGGTTTTTTGAAGAAACCGGAATATGAAAAGAACATCGCGGGGAGTGGAGCGGGAAACGGGATTCGAACCCGTGACCTTCTCCTTGGCAAGGAGACGCTCTAGCCAACTGAGCTATTCCCGCAGCGAACTGAAAACATATCAAGAGACTCCTTTGTTGTCAAATAGGATGGGTTTTTGTATTTAGGTACAATAGAACCGCCATGAGTGAACAGGAGAGAAAAAATCTCATTGGGAAGGTAAAGACCGCCGTCATCAAGATAGGAAGCAGCGTGCTTACCCACGACGACGGATCCCTTAACGAATCCGTTTTCAAAGAGATAGCTAAGCAGGTTTTTAACCTTAAACAGAGGGGAGTGAGGACAATAATAGTTTCTTCGGGAGCCATAGCGTCGGGGATGAAGAAACTGGGTCTTTCGAGCAAACCTGTAGAGATAGACGTAAAACAGGCGATTTCCGCCTGCGGTCAAACCGAGCTTATCAGAAATTACGAAGAGGCTTTTTCCGAGTTCGGCCTTAATGTGGCGCAGATTCTGCTTACCCGTGACGGGTTCTCCGACAGGAAAAGGTTTCTTAACTCCAGAAAGACCATCCGGCGGCTGCTTGAGATGGAGATAATTCCCGTCATAAACGAAAATGACACGGTTGCTTTCGAGGAGATCATGTTCGGCGATAACGACAACCTCGCGGCGCTTGTGATTTCTCTTACGGAGGCGGATATTCTTGTGCTGCTGAGCGACGTGGAGGGTTTCTTCGACAAGGATCCGGCGAAAGACGAAAACGCGAAGCTGCTTTCCACAATCACGGAGATAGATTCCAGAATAGAGTCCTTTGCCGGAGATACTTTCGGCAGGACCACCTCCGGGGGGATGAGAACGAAAATCGAGGCGGCGAGAGCCGCCGCCGCTTTTGGTGTGCCCACTATAATCGCGAACGGGAAAAGAAAAGATTCTCTTCTTAACATCTTTAACGGCCAAGAGTACGGAACCGTGATACTTCCGACAAGGGAAAGGCTCACGGGGAAAAAACACTGGATTGCCTATACGCTTAAGCCTCAGGGGAAACTTGTACTGGACGAGGGCGCGGCCGAGGCTATTACCAAAAAAGGCAGAAGTCTTCTTCCTTCGGGCATAAGGGAAGTCGAGGGGGAGTTCGAGATAGGAGAGCTTGTGAGCTGTTTTAACTCCTCTGAGGTTGAGATATCAAGAGGACTTTGTTCCTACGGCTCTTCAGAGGTGAGAAAGATTCTCGGGAAGAAATCATCTGAAATAGAGAGCGCGCTCGGGTACAGATACAGCGACGAGATAATCCATCGAAACGAGATGGTGATACTTTCCAGATGAGCCAGACCCGTGGATTTAACCGGTTCTCAAAGGGGCTTGCGGTTTTTGTTTTCGTTCTGCTGGCTTTGTCCGCCTGGTTTTATTTCCTGGACGGTTTTCCCGTAGAAACGAAAATTGTCGATATACCGCAAGGCCTTGGCCTGTCCGCCATAGCGGAGAAGCTTGAGGGAGAGGGAGTGATAAGGAAAGCGGAGATTCTTTTTTTTTCGGCTTTTCTTAGCGGAACTCAGCGGAAGCTTAAGCATGGCGAATATGTGTTTTCGGCCGGCGAGGCGCCTTATACTGTTCATAAAAAGCTGCGTCGGGGCGAAGTGTCTTTAAGGAGAATTACGTTTCCCGAAGGGGTTACTCTTGCGCAGATGGCCGGGATTCTCGATGCCTCGCAGATAGTTTCCCGGAAAGAGTTTCTCGCGGTTGCAGAAAACAGTGAGTACTCCACGAAAAAACTTGGCACAGACGTTTCGAGTCTTGAAGGATTCCTTTTTCCCGATACTTATTTCTTCGCGCGTGGCTGCTCCGCGGAGAAGGTAATTGAAACGATGCTCGATAGGTTTCGGGAAGCCTACGCAACGCTTGGTACCGTCAATCCGCAACCCGATATAAAGGGGATTGTGACCATTGCCTCACTAATAGAGAAAGAAACGGCTTTTCCCCTGGAGAAGCCTCTTGTGTCCGCCGTAATTCGCAACCGGCTTCGCAAAGGGATGAAGCTTGAGTTCGACCCGACGGTGATTTACGCTCTTGGCGAGAAGTTCGACGGCAATATCAGAAAAAAAGATCTGAGTTTTCCTTCTCCCTATAATACCTACGTGGTTTCGGGACTTCCTCCGGGTCCGATAGCGGCTCCCGGTCTTGATTCAATCCGCGCGGCACTTGAGCCGGCGGACGCAAACTATCTTTACTTCGTTTCAAACGGAGACGGGGTCCATGTTTTCTCAAGTACATACGGGGATCACGTAAATGCCGTGGAGAGGCTTATAAAGAAGGAAAAACAGTGACTTTATGCGTCCAGAGCGCCTTTGGCCTTGCGCACTAGAGTTTTCCTCTGAATGCTTTTGCGAAGCCGTCATGCTGGGACCTCGCAATCTTCTCCTGTTCGGCCTGCAGGTAAGCCCGGTCCTTTCTCTCTATGCGTATTATTTCGTCCCGGCCCTTGGATGCCATGAACTGTGTACCGACCGTTTCCTTTGAGAGTATTTCAAGTATTGGCGGGTAGTTCTTCGATCCGATGAATATGGAGTGTATGCAGACGCCTATGCTCTTTGCGCGCTCTCTCTGCGCTTCAACGTTGGGGTCGCCGGAAGTCGGAATCCCGTCGGTTATAAAGAGTATGTGCTTGTTCCTGAGCCCTCTGCCCCGGAACTCCTTGAGCGCCTCTCCCAGCGCTTCTTCGTAATTTGTGTTTCCGGAGCAGTCCGTATTCTCCGCCAGCCTTTCTATCCACCTGTAGTCCCTGGTGAAGAAGCGGGAGTTCTTCGTGTGTTTCCTTGAACGGTGGTTAAATTCCAGGTAGCCGATTCTCATCCTCTTTTTTCTCGCAAGCTCTATTACTCCTTTCACGACGGATGAGGACCACTCGCTGTACACTCCCATCATAGAAGTGCTTATGTCCCTGAGAATCGCTATTTCCCCTCCGAGCGTTTCCTTTTCGCGAAGGTGAACTCTGGGCAGTCTGGGGGAAGTGTGCTCAGACCATATGAACGCCTCGACGGGGTCTATGTCCTCGATCTCGTCAAAAGAGGACATGCGCTTCCATTTCCTCGGAGACCCTCCCGGATGGGATGTTTTTTTGGCCATGCTTTTCTGGAAATTGCCTTCAAGCACTCTCATTATGCGTTTTATGTTCTCGGCGGTTTCCGTATTTCCCCTTCCCGGTATTACCGTTTCGTCGTCTTCTCCGGCCTTGGATGACTTGCTGCTCATGTATGCGCGCGCGGATTTGTCCTCTCTCTCCGTGTTCCCGCTGTCCTGTGGATTTCCTGTGGGGTCGCTCGGTATGTCCTGGCCATCCGGAGGAACCATCTCGCTCTGATTGTTGTCGAGGTTCTGCTTAAGGTCCTTGAGCGCGTCAAAGAACGTTTTCTGGGCCTCGGCGAGCGGATTCTCGGTCTCCTTGTCCGCTTCCTCGTCGGGAATCTCCCCCTTGGGCTCCTGAGAGAAATCCTGATCGAATTCCGAATCAGGCGTCTGACCCGGGTCCGGGGTCAGCTTGTCATCTGGCTTTTTTTTTTATCCTGAACGATGTTCCGAAGAATACTGTCCATCTGTTCGTAGACGTCGGGGGGGATCCGGAAAGCAGTCATGTATCTTAGAACGTCAAGGTCTTCTTTCGAGCATGCATCCCTTTCGTTAAGAAGCGCGTGGGAGCGGATAAGCTTGAGCGCTTTTACGAAAAACGTCCTGTCGGTAATAAGGGAGTTGGTTTCGTTAAGCCCGAAGTCCTCGATCATTATGGCTGCGAACTTCGCAAGACCTTCCTGCACTTCGGGCGGAATCGGAATCTTTTCAAGTGTCTTGTAGCTTTTGTCGAAAAGCTTTTTGCTTACCCTTTTCGGTATTTTCTCTTCAAACGGCTTTTCGGCGTAAAGCTCGATAACTTTTCTGGCCTCGTCCCATTTTCTTCCGTAGGAGATTCCCAGGGCCTTTACCTGAAGAATGAAACGGTCAAGATTGGCCGGATCAAGGGGTTCGTTGTAGTATTCGTCAGCCGTCGGATTGCTCGTCGCTATGGCGGTCAGGAGGGGAATGGGTTCGTTGAAGAATTTTCTTTCGTTAAGTATTCGAAGAAGTATGTTGAGCGATTCCCCGGGCGCGCGTGATATGTCGTCTAAAAGGCAGATCTCGGATGTCAGTATTCCGCCCTTTACGATATCCTGCTTTATCCTCTCTCCGAGTTCGGTGTCTTCTTTCACTATTGTCAGGTCTCCGACGAGTTCCGAGAGCCTGGTGTCTCTGTGGAGCTGGTAGAAAAAGAAGTTAAGCTGGGCAGCCTTCGAAACGATTTCCGAAAGCATGGTCTTCGCCGTACCCGGAGGGCCTTCGATATAAATGTGTTCTCTTGAAATTATTCCGAGAAGAAGAGCGGTTTTTACCTCGTCGTGTCCGACGACATGCTTATCCATTTCTTCCCGAAGGGACGCAAAAGGGTTAGCGGGGTTCATTCATCCACTCCTGAAAAAGACAATGAGCGTTATTATTACATAAAGGGATATTTTTTTCAATCTTCTGTTTCAGTGTATGCACACGGGTACCCTATACTCGCAGGGGAGTTTGAAGTTATATCGGGCAGTGTTGAGACAAAAAAACCGGTACAGTCTCAAAAAACTGCATCCAGTCCTCACTGTATTACCCTAAAACGTGCCTTCAGGATGAATTTATCCTGGGAAAAAGTCAGCAGGTTCTTTTAACTCACCACAGATTTTAAGTAAAATTGTCCCCTCAATTGTCGTGGTTATTAGCCGTCAGGGCAGTATCTCCACCGATTTTTGTGTTAGTATATAGGCTTGGGTGGTTGTTCCTTTATACGGCGTAATTTTATTGCTGTTTTTTGACTGGGTCTGAAAATATAGAATTTTTCGGTTTGCCAAAAATTTGGTTCTACATTATCGGGGAATTGAGAAGTGAAGATTTCAAAACTAAGACTTAAAAACATCAAATGTTTTAAAGACACTGAGATATCATTTGAGAACGGGCAAGGAGATATTAAACACTGGTCTCTTATCGTGGGAGATAACGGGCAGGGGAAAACGACAATTCTTAGAAGCCTTGCGGCGGGACTATGTGACAAGGAAGGAGCATCGGGTCTTTTGTTGGAATTGCATGGGGAATTTCTGAGAAGAGATAAAAGAGAAGGGTCTATCGAGATTTGTTTAAAAGACGATGAAGGTGCGCAATATACTATTAAAACTTCTATAAGTGGTGATAACGAGTCTGTTTCTCAGAATGTCTTTCGGGGTGATTGCGTAGGTAAAAAAAGCACTAGTAAGGCTGAAGATTTTGAGAGAGAAGAAGTTTTCGCGGTAGCTTACGGTGCTGGCAGGTCTGTTACAGGTACAGAATCCTATGAAGAATATGCATTGGTCGATTCTGTGTATACGCTCTTTAATTATAAATATGCTTTACAGAATGCGGAACTTGGGGCAAGCAGGGTTAAGCTTCATTCCGATGAAGAATGGGGAAAGCTTAAAGATATCTTAAAAAGAGTTTTGATGTTTCGGGAAGACGATGAAATTTCTTTGGAAAGAACTGGATTATATGTTGAGACTAGAAGAGGTAAGGAATCCTTTAACACTTTAAGTGATGGGTATAAATCACTGACTTCTGTTGTTTTAGATTTTCTAAGTTGGAATCTGATTTATAGAGACGATGAAGATTTTGATTTAAGCAATCTTTCGGGAATTTTCATCATTGATGAGCTTGAACAGCACATCCACCCAAAATGGCAACGGAGGATAGTAAAAATCCTTTCAGAGCAGTTTCCAGAAGTACAGTTCATATGCAGTACGCATACTCCTATCTGTGCTTTGGGACTTAGTGACTTGGAGTGTGAATCTTGGCTTTTTAAAGTTGCTTACGTAAACGGGCATAGAGATATTGAGAAATTTGATCTTCGAGAAGATTTTAGGGGTTACAGGTCTGATCAAATATTGACCTCGGGTATTTTTGACCTTACGGACGCGAGGAGCGTTTCCGTAGAAGATAAGCTGGAAACTTATAGAAAGATATATCTTAAGAAAGAAAGCGAGAGAAGTGAGGAAGAAAAACTACAGCTTCACGCTATTGAAGACGAACTGAAAGATTTGCCTATGTGGGATAACGAAAAAGAGAAGAAACAAAGGGAAAAGTTAATCAAATTACTTGAGAGTCAAGAAAAGAAATCCTAAATAATGATAAAGATTGAGCGTGGAAGTCCCCCTAAAAACACCGCTATAGATAAGAGAAGAGAGAAAGAGCTTCGGAAAATTAGGAAGTTAGCAGAGTCTAGAAAATTAAAGTCAGGGCATTTTGAAAATTTATGGTCTGACCCAAAAGTTAAAGATTTCCTATACGAATCTCAATATGGCAAATGCTGTTACTGTGAAAGAAAACGAGACAAAAGAGAAACCGACGTAGAGCATTTCCGCCCTAAGGCTGAAGTTAAAGAAGCCGGAGAGAAACATCAAGGTTACTGGTGGCTTGCCTATAGCTGGGGGAACTTACTTATAGCTTGCAAGACATGCAATCAACAATACAAAAAATCGCAGTTCCCACTGAAAAACGAAGAAAAAAGGGCCTATACAGAAAATTCTGGCCTTGGTGAAGAAGAACCATTTTTGATCGCTCCGCTAGAAGAAAACCCGGAATTGTTTATAGATTATGACCTTGGGGAAACTAGGCTTATGGCAAAAGCCATGGGAAAGTGTGAACGAGGCGAGAAAACAATCAATGAACTAACAGGAATAAACGATAGAAAAGTGATGGAGAAAAGAGCAGACAAACTCAAGGATTATCGGGTGTGGGCATATTTAAAGATTAACGGGAATGACGAGTTAAAATCAGAGGCCGATGAACGTCTGCGAGAATATATTTCTTCTTGCAGTGAATTCTCGGGATTCGCAAAATTTTATTTTAAGAAGGAAGGATGTCTTTAATGGAGGACTCTTTTCCTTTAAAGCAAACGCCTGAAACACCTGCATTTGTATACAATTTAAGCGAAGTAAGAAAAAGAGCGAAACTTCTTTCCCAGGTAAAAGCTAAAGCAAGCTGCAAAATTCTTTATTCGGTAAAACCACTGCCCTTGTACAGGGTATTAGAGGAAATGGAATACTTGGATGGTTTTTCCGTAAGTTCTTTTTTTGAAGCTGAATTAGCAAAAAAAGCCTGTAAAGGCAAAAAAGAAATTCATTTCATCGGTCCAGGAATCAAGAATGAGCAATGGGAAAACATATCAACTGCTGTCAATTGTTTAACCTTTAATTCCTTAGAGCAGTTTTCCTGTTTTGAATCCAAGCTCAAAAAGCAACAAAGCTACGGAGTAAGGGTCAATCCGGGCATCTCTTTTATTGAAGATCCGAGATACAATCCCTGCCGTGAGTTTTCAAAGCTTGGTGTTCCAATCGCTCAGCTTAAAAATAAAATTTCTGACGACTCGGATTTTTTTAAAAAAATAGATGGAATTCATTTTCACACAAATTTCGAAAGTAGAGATTTTTCTCATTTAACTGAAACTTTTTCTAGTTTAAAGACCAAGCTTGCGGACGAACTTAAAGGGTTCAAGTGGATTAACTTGGGTGGTGGCTATTTTTTTGATGGATCAGAAAATCTATCTCTTTTTTATGAACTTGTAGACGGGCTTAACGATAATTACGATTTTGATGAAATTATCATTGAACCTGGTTCTTTCCTGGTTAGGGACAGCGGATATCTGGTTTCTTCTGTTATTGATATTTTTCAGAGGGATGGGCGAAATATCGCCGTTTTAGACACTACTGTGAACCACCTTCCAGAAGTCTTTGAATACCAGTATATGCCTGATGTTCTTGGGGATGACTTCTCTAGTAAGAACGAGTATATATTAGCCGGAAGCAGTTGTCTGGCGGGGGATGTTTTTGGCGTGTATCGTTTTAAGGATAGATTGGAACTAGGTTCAAAAGTAATTTTTGAGAAAGTGGGAAGTTACTCCCTAGTTAAAGCGCACACATTTAACGGGATTGCTCTCCCCGATGTTTATTGTCTTGAGAATGATACTGAACTGAAAAAGGTGAAAAGCTTTACACTTGAACAATATATCCACTATTACGGAGGATGATTCATGCGATTTTTAGAAAGAGAGATATCTTTTCCTAAAATTCAAGACAACAGAGATTTGCTGTCATATATTCAAGAGCAAACGTCTTCTCGTTTAAGCGAAGAGGGTCTGCTACCTATAAGGATTGCTGTTACTGACAGCTCGGGTTCGGATTATAAATGCGAAGTCGGTGTTTTGTCCACAGAATACACAAGCAGCTTTGAGGAGGCGAAGCTAGTCTTTGAATTCAGAAAACGAAAGTTTGAGAACACGAAAAAATTTAACGTTGTTTTCCTGATCCCTACTGGAATTGGTTGTGAAATCGGGGGCCACGCTGGGGATGCCACCCCGGTTGCAAGACTTTTATCTTCCAGTTGCGACAACATCATCACTCATCCTAATGTTTTTAACGCCTCGGACCTCAATGAAATGCCCGAGAACAGTCTTTATGTCGAAGGGAGTACAATCTGTCGTTTAATGATGGGAGCTGTGGGTTTGCAACCCGTTAGATCTAACAGGATACTTGCTGTTATAGATAAAAATGAACATGAAGTTTTTGAGAATGCGGCTGTTAATTCTATCAATGCCGCCAGAGCGGTCTTAGGAATAGAATGTTCCGATATAGTGAAATTAGACCCCTCAATAACTATGGAATCCGAATATTCCTCTTCCCAAAGAGCTGTCGGCACCATTGACGGAATTGATAACCTGTTCTCCATCTTGAAAAGGTACGAAGGAACTTATGACGCGGTCGCTATCTCATCGATAATCAAAGTTCCTAAGGCGTATCATATGGAATATTTTCGCCGTAGAGGAGAAATGGTTAATCCCTGGGGAGGGGTAGAAGCCATGCTTACCCACGCCGTTTCTTACAAGCTCAACATCCCTTCGGCCCATTCTCCCATGTTTGAATCTCCTGAAGTTGCTCATGTAGACCCTGGAGTTGTTGAAGCCAGGATGTCGGCGGAAGCCGTTTCCACCACGTTCTTTCATTGCGTTCTAAAAGGACTTCACAGAAGCCCTAAAATCATTTCCGATCAGGACGTGTTTCATTATGACGATATTATCTCGGTAAAAGACATTTCCTGCTTGGTTATTCCTGACGGTTGTCTGGGGCTTCCTACTCTGGCGGCTTTAGAGCAGGGAATAAAAGTCGTCGCCGTAAAAGAAAACAAGAACCTGATGAAAAATGATCTCAACGAGCTTCCTTGGGATACCGGACAATTTATTCGAGTGGAAAACTATTTAGAGGCTGCCGGAGTTCTAAACTCTATTAAAAATGGAATTGATCCTTCTTCGGTAAGACGACCTTTTAAAACTTTGGATCCTTTTGGAACTTCAGGTATTTCTCGTGATTCTGAGTACCAGAGGCCAGCTTTGAAACAGGTAAAAGGATAGGTTCCAGAAAAATTCCAAATTCTCTTTTCCTGACACCTGTTTAACACCGTAACAAACCAGTAGAGCATGGATCATATTCGGAGGGATGAGCAGATTTCCGCCAGATGGAGGGTGTTATGCTGAGCGAAATCTGTGTTAACTATCACCGCCATTGCCCCAGTGTCGCTTACGTATTCGGGTGTTTTCTAAAAGGAGAAGTGGACCGCCGCAACATGGCTGTTTGGTGGATTTTCGATTCTTTTATTTGTTTGTGGTTGTTGCATTAGGTGAAGAACAAGTTAGAGAGCATGCCCTTCCGAGCAACTTCTGTTGAAATTGTTGACGGGGAAAGTATTGCTTTTCTGATGCTTTATTTGTTCCCACTTCTCACTGGTCGAACTGTGACACCTGATTGGTAAATCTGAATACTTGTTTTCGGGACAGCCGTCGTGGTGTCTACAGTTATCATTTCAATCCGGCCCTCGGTTTTCTCGGGTGGCATTTTTACAAGGCAAGCACCAAAAAAGGTGTGTACGGAGATCGGAGATTTTAACGTAGCCGGCGGTTCTTCCCTGCATTCTGCACAAGTCGTTGGGGGAGTAAGCACATTCTGGGGCAAAGCCGAGAGGCTTTTCAGGGCAAATTGCCAAGAACCGGTCAGAAGTATAAAACCGCCTTTACTGAAAAACCGGTTTCGCTTCCGTCAAGCGATGTGGGAACCTTGACCTCCGACCCCGAAAAAGTGTCTCGATCTTCCTTTCCGTACCGGGTGTAGCGCACCTCGCCCCGGAGTCCTATCTTGTCCCCGATCATCTTCTCAAGTCCCCCTCCCGCCGTCCACGCGTATAGGGTCTCGTCGTAGGAACCCGTGCCGGAGGTAAACTCTTCAGGACTGGTGCAAATCGCGTTGCCGGTTGGACAGCCGTTGTAATCAACCCTTAACTCCGCGTCCAGGCGGCGCACGCCGCCAAGGGCGTAGAAGCCGGCGCCCGGACCCATAAGCGAAATCAGAAACGGGGGGCTCGCGCCGAACATCAACGTTACGCCGTAGCTGTTTTTTCTCTCAACGCTCCATTCATCGGGCCAGGCTTCTCCGTACTGGTTTCGGCCCTCGGACTCTCCGTCCCCGGGAAGCGTTCCGCTTACCGTGCCACCGTGGAACTGTCCGTCAATCTCGACGCCTAAATAGAAGGTATCACTCGGATCCAGAGTAAGGCGATAGCCGGCAAGGAGCCCACCGCTGAACCCCGCCTTGCTTGCGGAATCACTTGTGCTGTAAATGTTTCCGCTCTGAAGATAGCTGGCCGGAACATTGGTGCTGTCAACGGTTTTTGCATGTTCGACGCTTACGCGTTCAATCCCGCCCGCGGCGCCAAGGTAGAAACTTCCGTTTTGTGCAAACGCATTTCCGGAAACACCGAAAATCATCGCCATCGCGATCACTAAAGCCCGAAGATCCGTTTTCCGGTTCTTAAGCATTCTGTTCATGGTTCTTTCTCCTTGCATATTACGAGGTTAATTCCTTGCTCTGGAAGGAAGCTGAACCCCTTCCTCTTTAATATTTATAGCTTGAAGAGTCCGCATTGTAAAATGAAGCGGTTGAGGGACTTGGTTGATGGCGCGTACTGCCGTCCGCCAAGGGAAGCTTCGCTTGTGGGAAAAGCGGATATTACGGTTATAATCTGCCTGCGAAGGCGGTTTTTTGCCGTCTTGCAGATTCTTTATCTCCGGGGCGGGACTTATGGACGCGGAAAAAATATTTTACGGGATAGATGAAGTAAAAAAGAGAAAGTCCCCCCGCAGGCTTATCCTGATAGCGGTTGTTTTCGCACTTGGTCTCGGGGCCTTCAAACTCGGGTTTTTCCCCGAGCGGTGGTTCTGGGAGAGCGACGATATTTCCCGAAAACTGATCGTGAGGAACACTGAATCCCGGTGGGTAACCACCAAAAAAGGTTATCTTTTTTTCGTTCGAGGGGAGATCATGAACGAAAGCGACGTTCCCGTCAGCCACATAAAGCTCAGGAGCAGTTTTCAAGTGTCGGGGAGGACCGTTTACGTTCAGGACTTTTACTCCGGCAACACCCTTTCGATGCGGGACCTCAGAAACGCCGACACGGAGCATCCTCTTCAGAAGTTAAGCAGGAAAAGCGGGGATGACCTCTCGGCGCTTACCGGTACGGAGGCCTCGGCCAATTTCAACATAAAGCCCGGCAATACCGTTTTCTTCAACACTTTCTACCTTTCCGTGAGCAAGATACTTGGCCTTAAGTACCAGATCGAGATTACGGATTTCGAAGTGATGTCCGAGGGCTAGGGGGGGAGTCCTTTGGGGTTTAAATTGCTTTATTAAGCCGTTTTTAGTAAAATATAGCCCCTTTATAGAAATAATCCGGCGGGCAGGCGATGAAACCTACGCGAATAAAAATAAGCATAAGTCAGGACGGTTCGCTCTCCAAAGAATCTGTCGAGACCGTTGATTTCGAGTTTCCACTCATTCCGAGAAAGCTTCTGAAATCCATGGGATTCGAAAAAGTGGATGACACGACTTACGTGGGCATCGTGTCAGTTTTTCTGAATCTTCTGGAAAAAGAGCAGGAGATAGAGATTGAAGTGGGTGTGGAGGCTTCCGACGCGAGAAAGAAAATTCTGGATCTTTTCGCCAAGGGTTTTCAAAGTGTGGGCGGGAGCGGGGACCGTGACGCTGAAAGAAAACCGAAATCCGCCCCGAAAACAAGAAAACCGAGGGCAAGGAAGGTTTCCGCCGCGAAGAAGGCCGGCTAGCTGCTATGCAGGATTTTGTTTTTGAAGAAGCGCTTACCTTTGACGACGTAATACTGTCTCCGCGCTATTCCGAAGTTCTGCCGAGCGAAGTTGATGTTTCGGTAAGGCTTACCCGGCGTATAAACCTTAATATTCCCATACTGAGCGCGGCCATGGATACCGTTACGGAATTCCGCACGTCAATCGCCATGGCGCAGGAAGGCGGCATAGGGATAATCCACAGAAATCTCTCCATCCCCGCACAGGCGGGCGAAGTCGAGAGAGTAAAGAAATACGAAAGCGGAATGATAGTTAATCCACTGACCGTACGTCCCGGAACCCGGGTTAGCGAAGCCCTCGAGATAATGGTTGAAAACGACATCTCAGGTCTTCCCGTTGTAAAGTCCGACAACACGCTTCACGGAATAATCACCAACAGGGACATAAGATTCGAAAAGAACATGGATCTTAAGATCGACAAGGTGATGACTCCCCAAAAGGAGCTTGTTACCGTCAAGGAGGGAACCACTCTTTTTGAAGCCAAGGAACTTCTTCACAAGTTTAAGATAGAGAAACTCCCGGTCGTTGACGACAGCTTCAAGCTTCGCGGCCTTATAACCATGAAGGATATAGAGAAAATAGAAAAGTTTCCCAGGGCGTCCAAGGACGTGATGGGAAGGCTTCTCGTGGGAGCCGCGGTCGGGGTTGACAAGCACAGCCAGGAACGGGTGGACGAGCTTGTCACGGCAGGTTGCGACGTAATAGTGGTTGATACAGCACACGGACATTCGAAAAGAGTGCTGGACAGCCTGGCCCATATAAGGAAAAAATACCCGGAGATAGATTTGGTGGCCGGTAACGTAGCCACATCCGAAGCGGCCGAGGATATTATAAAAGCCGGTGCCGATTGTCTAAAGGTGGGGGTCGGTCCCGGATCGATATGCACGACGCGCGTGATAGCCGGTATAGGAGTGCCGCAGATAACCGCCATAAGAAAAGTCTGTTCCGTGGCGAAAAAGCACGACATACCCGTAATAGCCGACGGAGGGATAAAATACTCGGGGGATATAACAAAGGCGCTTGCCGCCGGAGCGGATTCCGTGATGATAGGGAACCTGCTCGCCGGGTCGGACGAAGCCCCCGGGGAGGTTGTCCTCTATCAGGGGAGGACCTACAAGGTCTACCGTGGCATGGGTTCCATTGAAGCGATGAGGGCGGGGAGCAGGGACCGATACGCCCAGGACGATGAGATGATGGAGGCCAAGCTTGTCCCCGAGGGAATAGAGGGAAGGGTTCCTTACAGGGGCAATATAGGGGCCATAGTATACCAACTGGTCGGAGGGCTTCGTGCGGGAATGGGCTACACCGGTTCCGCGACGATAAAGGAACTTCAGGAAAACGCGAAGTTCGTAAAGATCACCAATGCCGGGCTTCAGGAAAGCCATGTTCACGATATCGTAATTACCAAGGAATCTCCCAACTACAGGATCGGGTGATAACGGTTTTCTTATCTCCTAAAGTCGGCCTCAGAAAGCGCGGTTTACCCTTCAGGGCTCTTCGGATTTTATCGCAACTGGGGAGGCGGTCGTAAAATGCGGGAAAAAGTTCTTGTTCTTGATTTCGGTTCCCAGTATACGCAGCTTATCGCCAGGCGCGCCAGGGAACTCGGGGTTTATTCCGAAATAAAACCCTATAACGCCGCTGCAGACGGGATAAGGAAAGACCCTCCGGGGGCGATAATACTCTCCGGGGGGCCCTCAAGCGTCTGGGAGGATGGTTCTCCCAGGGTGGACGGGGAAATACTGTCTTTGGGAGTACCGGTTCTGGGTATCTGTTACGGGCTTCAGGTGCTGGTTTTCCAGCTCGGCGGGGAAGTTGAGCGCTCCGAGAAGAGGGAATACGGTCCCGCCGCCTTGAACTTGGTAACGGAAGACCCGCTTTTCTCGGGCGTGGAGAAGACCTCGGGAGTATGGATGTCTCACGGCGACAGGGTTTTGAGCGTGCCCGAGGGATTTACGGCGATAGCCGATACCGAAAACACGGAGTGCGCGGCGGTAAGAAACGAAGGCGGAACCATCTACGGGGTGCAGTTCCACCCGGAGGTCGTGCATACGGAATTCGGAGCCCGGATACTTTCCAATTTCCTTTTTCAGGTGGCGGGGCTTGGCGGGAACTGGACGGCGAGTTCCTTCATAGAGCATTCAATACACGATATAAGGGAAAGGGTCGGGGACGGCAAAATCATATGCGGGCTCTCGGGGGGAGTAGACTCCTCGGTCGCGGCGGCCCTTATTAACGAGGCGGTGGGCCGCAGGCTTTACTGTATTTTCGTCGATACGGGATGCATGAGGCTTGATGAGTCCCGGGAGGTCTGCGACGCTTTTTCCGGGTTTGACATGAACTTCATTCACGTGGATGCCTCTGAGAGATTTCTCTCTCACCTTGAAGGTGTTGAGGATCCCGAAACGAAAAGAAAGATTATGGGCGAGCAGTTCGTGAGGGTTTTTGAGGAAGAAGCTGAGAAGATATCCGATGTCCGCTTTCTGGCCCAGGGAACTCTCTATCCCGACGTTATCGAGAGCGTGAGCGTCAAGGGTCCTTCGGCCGTCATAAAGTCCCACCACAATGTCGGAGGACTTCCGGAAAAAATGAACCTGGAGATAGTAGAGCCTCTTCGGGAACTTTTCAAAGACGAGGTAAGAAACGTCGGCGAGGCTCTCGGGCTTGCTTCATCTCTCATAGGCCGCCATCCTTTTCCCGGCCCGGGTCTTGCGATCAGGATAATGGGGGAAGTAACGCGCGAGAGACTCTCCGTGCTGAGGCAGGCGGACAGCATTTTTATAGACGAGCTTAAAAAATCGGGGGCCTATGATGGGATATGGCAGGCCTTCTGCGTTTTTATCCCTGTAAAGACGGTGGGAGTGATGGGCGATGAGCGCACCTATGAAAACGTCTGTGCCCTGAGGGCCGTGAGCAGTACGGATGGAATGACCGCCGACTGGTCGAAGATACCCTATGATCTGCTCGGGAAAATCTCGGTAAGGATCATAAACGAGGTAAAGGGGATAAACCGGGTCGTATACGATATATCAACGAAACCTCCCGGCACCATAGAGTGGCAGTGAAATCTAGCCGACTCTCTTTTTGAATATGGCGAATTCACCCGTAATGGCGGCAAGTTCCCAGCCGTCCCCGCCAAGCGAGACAAGAGAATCTTCAAGATTTTCCCTGGCGCTCTCCCTTCTCGAATCAGCCTCTTCCCTGTAGACCGCTATATCGTGGTCCTGGGGTTTTTTAACAAGCACATCAGTCGAGATCACCTTGTATTCCCAGCGCTCCATTATTCTTCCTGTTCTCCGGTTTCCTCCTCTTCGTCAATGAGAAGGGATGTTGCCTTGTCACTTACGTCGGGCAGGGATTTTACGTGTTTTTCGTAATCCTTCTGGGTGATATGCCCTTCTTTTATATATCTTTTGTAAATCCGCACATCAAAAAATTCTTCGTTATCCTGCATTATCCATCCTCCGAAAGAAAAACAATTCTAACCACGAACGAGGTTTTTTCAAAGACAGGGACTTCGGGCTGCCGTCAATTTCTTTCCTGAGAAAACCAGCTCCATGTTCTAAAAAGGCCTTCGCGCAAGGCCACCCGCGCGCTCCATCCGAGCTTCCCGGCCGCCAGGGAGCAGTCAAGGCTGATTCTTCTTGCTTCCCCGGAACGCTCTTTTTCGTGAACAGTCGTGAATTCGGTTTCAGATACCTCCCCCAATATGCGCACTATGTCGTTTACCGAACTCTCTGTAGAAGTTCCTATGTTGAAAGTTTCCTCTTGCGCGAGGGTTGCGGCGAGCAGGTTTGCCCGCGAGACATCGGAGACGTGCACGTAATCCCTGGTCTGTTCTCCGTCTCCGAATATGAGACAGGGTTTCCCGCTTATTATTTTCTCGCAGAAAATCCCTATCACGCCGGCCTCCCCCTCGGGATTCTGCCTTTCTCCGTAAACGTTTGCGTACCTCAGGATAACGTGCCCGAAACCGTGGCTGCTGGAGTAGTATCTCACGTAATTTTCCGTTGAGAGTTTCGAGATTCCGTAAGGGGAAAGAGGAAGGGCGGGGGTCGATTCGTCTGCGGGAAGTTTTTCCGGTTCTCCGTAAAGGGCGCCTCCGGTGGATGAAAAAATGAATTTTCCGGTTTTGTGCTCCGCGCAGAGTCTGAGAACGTTAAGGGAACCGCCTATGTTTACGTCGGCGTCAAAACCGGGGTTCTCGACGGAGTCTCTTACGTTTATCTGCGCCGCGTGGTGGTTGACGACTTCGGGGCGGAACTGGCGAAACGCCTTTTCAAGCTGGGCGGAATCCCTCACGTCGCACTCAATGAATTCAGCTTCAGGAGGGATGTTGTCCTCAGACCCCGTCGAGAGGTTGTCGACCACTAGAACCTCGTGGCCCTCGGAGATATACGCTTCGCATACCCATGAGCCTATGAATCCCGCTCCGCCTGTGACTATTATTCTCACTTTTTCTCCTTCCGGATGCCGTGAAATAATAGTTTTCTGCTAGGATTTTGTCAAAGAGCGGGCTCGGTACGAACATTTAGTCAGTTTCGTTCGACGGACAAAAAACGGGCATGCAGGGTTTGCTGTTGACAACCTGATGCCCGTTACCACTTTATGCTCGGCCGTTTCGTGGTATTCCAATTATCGTTTCGTGGGAGACAGTACGCTCTGACCATCCAAGAGATTATGGCAGTCCCTCAGGCCATCATCGTCTGTAAGGTATTTTTGCAATGCCATATTCATATCGGCTGGATCCGTCACACCCAGATTATCCTCCGGGTCGTTATCCGTTCCGCAACTACCTTCAGGTAAAGCACTTGCTGGCACCAGCACGTATGGACATATCACCACAGTTTCATCGGTTGGTCGACTAGCATAGCCGGTCCAGTAACCGGAATATACCGTTCCTCCGTCTTGTAGGGAAAAGTCATCGTCATCCACCGAAGCGAGAAAATATGCTCCAGGCCTGTCAAAAGTTCCGTCATCATTAGCGCTGACATAAGCAGTTACAATATTACCAGCTGCCCTTACTCCTATACCTGCGAATGTCGTGTCTCCGAAAACGGTACCCGTGCTCTGGATCGTGACGTTAGGTTCACCGACAACAAGGTCTTCTTCCAGATACAGGTCAACGTTTTCATCCGTACAGTCCGTTGCATTGCTATGCATATCTCCGGAAACACTGATATAGAATCCCCTCATCTGCACAGGTTCTGGTGCTGCCTGATCGTTATCATCATCACCGCAGGATGAAAGCGCTAGCAATCCTGTAAGGCAGAACGTCACCGATAAAGCAAGAATTCCGAGACCACGTATCCCTTGAAAACGGCGCAATTCAAGACTATTGTAAAATTTCCACATAACAAAGCTCCTCCTTTTAGTACTGATAATCCCGCTGATAACTATAACACAGTTCGTATAGGAAAAGCTAAGATTTTTATTTATTTTAGAGGCCTGTTTTCGTATTAATATCCAAGGAAAATTTAGTGCTTCGGTTTCTCCGGTTTTTAAGTTATACTCCCCTCAAAACCGGTTTACCTGCGTTCGGAATTAACCATATCCTGTTGTTCCAGAAACGCCTGCACCTGTCAATCAACAGGTCGGATCATGATGGCCGGACTTGATTAACAATGCTTCTCGCAATTGACGTCGGCAACACGAGCATAACGGTCGGAATATTTTCCGGAGAGGATCTCGTATACAGTTTCAGAATTGATACCGACAGAACCAAGAGTCCTGATGATTACGGAATTATCTTGTTCGGGAAGATGGACGAGAAAGACATAGCTCCCTCCTCGTTCACCGGCTCCATACTCTCCTGCGTGGTCGCCGAGATGGAGGAGGGGGTGGCGAAGCTGGTGGAGAAATATTTCGGTCACCGGCCCATAATCGTGGGTCCTGAGACAAGAACGGGAATGCCGATTCGGATTTATAGTCCCGAAGAACTCGGAGCCGACAGAATAGCAAACGCCGTTGCGGCTTACCATCGCTTCGGTGGAAGCGTGATAGTAGTTGATCTCGGTACGGCGACCACTTTTGACTGCGTTTCCGAAAAAGGAGAATACCTGGGCGGAGTCATAGTTCCCGGGATCGAGCTTTCCACGGTGGCGCTTTACCACGGAACTTCCAGGCTTCCCAAGGTCGATCCCGAGAAGCCCGAGCAGGTGATCGGCAAAGACACCGTCGAGTGCATACAGTCGGGGCTGTTTTACGGCTACGCCTCGATGATTGACGGGCTTTGCGCGAAACTCAAGGAGGAGATGGATTCTTCTCCCGAAATCGTGATGACCGGGGGTTTCGCCGAAGCGATCTCTGGGGAGTGCGCCTGCGTGAACCGGGTCGACAAGGACCTTGCTCTCCACGGCCTGAGACTGCTCCATGAACTCAACTCTCAGATACTCTGTTAGGAAAATCGTTTCGGAAACCACCTGTTTTGTTCTTTCCCTGGAACTCAAAGACGGTCATCGCCACTGGGTTTTTCCAAACGCGCAGTGGATGGACAAAAGGGAGAAGGCTATCGGGATCGAGTTTGGGGAAAACGACCTTTGGGCCTTTCTTCGCGGGCAGTGCCGCTTGGCAAAAGCCGATTTTTCAGTTTCCGGGAGGTGCGTTTCGAATTACCAAGGCCCCTCCAAGCTCTCTTTTAGTCCCCATGATTCACCGCTTCTTCGGGGCAATTACATTCTTCTCTCTCCAAGCTGGGGGCGCCATTCGAAAAGAAAGATGTGGGTTCTGATCCCCTCTTCGGGGCGGGAGCGCGGACGGCGGTAGGGGGCTGTTTCAAGCCAGATCAGAGGGTGGCTGGGTGTGGATTTCCGTTTTCGGAAGAAGTTCGGTCTGCCTTTCAGATTCCTCGGGTCCGGGGTCGTAAAAAATTCCCTTTTCGTTCGCCAAAAACAGATCCTTCCATAGCGCGTACCCCTTTCTGTTCATGTGGAGACCGTCTTCGGTGAACAGTTCCTCCCTTATGTTCCCGCTTTCATCCAGCATGTGGTCGTAAACGTTGAGGTAAAAGGTATTTGGTTCTCTCGACAGGAACTGTCTTACGAGATCGTTCGACGTCTCGATTCTGTCAAGAAAATGGAACCTTGCGGGACTCGGTTTTATTGAGACGAAGGTAAATTTCGTGTGGGGGTAGGATTCTCTGAAGCGGTGGTAAAAATCCACGAAAAAATTCAGCACCTGTCTTGGCATGCGGCCGTCCCCTATTTCGTTATCGCCCGCATAGAAAACCAGGGATTTAACGTCATTCGGTTTTATTAGGCGCTCGAAATAGTGCAGGCAGTAGGCGATTCTGGCGCCTCCGAAGCCAAGATTGACGACGTTGTAACCGGAGAAGTTCCTTGCCATGGCTCTCCAGAGGCGGAAACTTGAACTGCCGTAAAATACCGTCGCGTCATTCTTTTTCCCCACGTGGCGTCTTTCAAGGATCCTTACATCCTGTTCAAACAGATTTTTGTCGATTGCCGGGGACTCTTTTTCGACCTGCTCGAAGGTTTTTAAGTTTATCTTCGTGGATTCCACCCGCCTTGCGAGTCCCGCCGCCTCTTCCACGTATTTTCTGTACTCTTTTCCGTATCTGCTGACGAATTCAAAGAGGCTGTCTTTGTTCTCCTCCGGGTTTTTTACGTAATCGGATACTCTGAAAGGCTTTTTTATCACCACAGAGAACACGTTCTGGTTTATTCTTTTGTCGAAGTTCGCTACGGCCACGGGAACGATATACGGTTCGGGCGAGACGGACGCGGCCAGAAGAAAAGCGCCGAGCTTGAACGGACCGGGCGATTCCTCCGTCGTCATGCTGGTTCCCTCGGGGCTTATTACTATGTTGAATCCTTTTCCCAGATTATCCTTGGCCGTTTCATAGAACTTTTTTCTCCAAGCTTTTCTCCACTCGGGGGTTCCCCTGGAGAGATCGGATTCATCGGTGTAAACATTTATGTGTCCGAGCCTTTCGTAGTAGTATTCATGTCCGTATTCCTCCGCCCTTGGAACGCGTACGACGCGGATGCCGGCCTCGCCGTACTTGGCGTAAAGAACCATTGAGCTTATGAAGTGGGAATCGAGCGTAATCTGAAAATGGTTGGGAAGGGTGTTATAGGAATGGTTCAGCAGATGGTTGTATATGAATATGTGCCCCGGCTCATCCGGCAGATTCTCCCAGCCTTCAATTACGTAAGGAGTGCTGTTGAAGACTCCGGCGAACTGCTTGGCCGCCATGGTCCTTATTTCGCTTGGAGAAAGCGACTTGGGCGCAGCGGTCACGGACTGATAGACGTTTTTTAGCCCCTCGAAAAAGTTGTATTCCTTGTAGATCTTTCCGAGAATATCGAGGCTGAGGCGGGACAGTTCCCTCTCGAGGCTTTCGCCTTCTTTTTCCAGACTGAACAGAAGCCGGAAAGCGTCATCCAGCGTAAGGGGGCTGGTTAGCAGGTGGGGAAGTTTATGAATCGGGGAATTTACGCTTAACTGCATGGAGTTCTGCTCTATAAGGTTGCCTATAGCCAGTATTTCCCGTTCGTATCTTTGCGATATGAGCCCCGCGCGGGCATTTCGAAGCCGGATCGACACCAGCCACAAAAGTCTTCTGGCCAGAGTCAGCGCCAGGTGAGAATCCTTATTCAGGATTTTATGAAGATTGCGGGCACTTATGTGATAGACAACCGAGTTTCTGCTCGCAACAGCGGTGAGGTCGTTTGATCCGGCGGGAGCGGCGCCCACCCATCCGACCAGGTATCCCGGGAGATTGATCAGATGGAGCACGGCGGATTCCTCGACTCCTCCCCGCGCCCCGTCGGGAGAGAAGCACAGCGCCGCCTTTCCGTAAGCCAGTATGTCTATTCCTTTGGGGATATCCCCCTGGTTGAATATGGGTTCGTTGTTTAGACAGTATTTTTTCTGGGTCGCTTTTGCCAGCTGGCGCAGTGTCTTGTCGGGGAAAACCTCGAAAAAAGGGGATTGCCTGAGAAGCTGAAGCGGGTTGGGTACGGATATGTATCTTCCTTCCTGGGAAAAACCGCCCGTTTTTCCCCTCTCAATGTCCCAGGTTACGTTGTTGTATTCCGTAAGCTCGGTCCTGACATGCTTCAGAAGGTTTATGCTTTTGCCGAGAACGAACAGGATGAATTCGCGTCCCAGAAGGGGTTCCTGGCCGAAGAATTTTTCAAGATTCTGGTCTATGAGTGCAAAACTTGGTTAGATTCCGGGTTTTTCTTGCCGGGATTGGGGTATGGGAAGCCATTCAGCCGGGTCGGAAGGTCCTGGATGCTGAAGATCTTTCTCATGTTTCCGGGATACTTCTGCACGGCTTTTTTCGCTTCTTCAACTCTTTTCCTGACAACATCCCCGTCAAGATTGGCAAAACTCCTGGCCAGCGTCTCCTCTCCTTTGAGAATAATACGAAGATAATCCGGATTCTTCAGATTCCTTGTCAATGCCACATCCCCGTCCATGGTGTTCAATGTACGCTCCAATGAACAGTTTCCCCCCTTCCTGCGCTCATCGCGTTTCATACCTCGAAAGAATTGTTCCATCAGATTGTTGGTACGTTGCGGCTGAATCTCTATGGTTCCCCTGTCGCAGTTCACAACCAGAGGTTCGGTAAAAAGCCTGTCCCAGTATTTGTCAATCTGCCTGACCATCTTTGCGTAGTCCCCGTCCGTAGTTGACAGACGTTCAATCCGTTCATCATTACGAAACGCGGTTACCCCATCCCTTATGGTTCGCATATCCGCCTCACCCGTGTCATTGAGACCCCCGCCGCCCTCCGGCAAAGCTATCCGCAACGTATCGCGAAGCCGGTCGAACACCTCCATTTTTCTTCGCAGGGAACAAACCCTGTTCAATATAACCGAATCATCAAGCGCATCTCGAAGCGGCGACAGGACTATCTTCCCCGAGAGGGGAGAAGATATCTTCGCCTTGAGTTTTCGCAAAACCGGATAAGCCGACACCAGCCGCTGGTAAATGTCAAAATGAGGCCGGTCAAACGGAAACCCCAGACCGTCTGACTGAGTTGCGGCCTCAACAATCCACGCCGCCAGCAGATATGCCTCCGCAACCGCCGGCAAGTTAATCCCTTCCCGCTCCGCCTCACTCGCTCCCAGATAACAGGACAGACTGTCTGTCCATGCGGGATTACCGTCAATCTCCGCCTTCAATTCTCTTATCATCTTGCGCAGCGTCCCACGCACATTGTGTTTGCGCATACGCCTCCGTATCGTATCGTACTCGCCGGTCATCAGATCCTTTCCCGTGTCTCTTAAAAAATGGAAGTGGCATATGGTATCGGGGACACCGGGGAAAACTTCTTCGACAGCCTTGCAGATTGCGCTGCCCATATCATGCACCAGACAAACCGGGTCTCCGTAAGCTCTCCTGATTCCCTGAAGCAATGGGATAATTCCCGCTGAATTCTCCGAGGGTATCTTAACGCTGTCAAGCACAAGACCCGATAATCCGTCAATACAGCACATCAGATGCGGACTGCTTCCTTCGCATGTGCCGTCCAGATGCAGAATATAGCCGCCGTTTGAGACTTCCATAGAGCGCTTTAACGATGACTCGCTGTCGCGATGCGCCTGCCCCAGATACGCGGTAAACCGCCTGCACAGAACATCTATCTCGCGCAATGAGATGTCGATACCAAGCGCCTCTAAAGCGCGGTGAATCGCCTGCCGGCTGCGGGAATGCTCAAAACGCCCCCGCCCGACGTATTCAATCACGTCAAATCCGAACCTGCAACGCGGAGCAACAAGACGATCAAGCTCCCCGGGTCTTAACACCTTCCCGCACCGACTGCAGTACCGGTACTTCAAAACAGCATCAAACCTGCCGATGTGCATGGTGACCACAGTACGTCTCGCGGTCTTGTACTCCTTCAACGCTCCCCCGCATGGACAAACCACCGCGTCAGGTCGAAATTCAAGCTCCGGGATTTCGGGAAACAAACCGCGAATGCTCAACCCCGCGGCGCAAGCGTCAACCATACGGCGCAATTGTTCAATCAGGTATGCGACGCCGTTTTTTTTTCCGTGAACACCGAAAGAATCCGTTTGACCTGGGCCGGCGTCACGTAGAGTCCTCTTTCCCGCAGAGACCTGACAATGGAAGCGCTGTCGAGCTCGAGCCTGTAATCATTTATAGCGGTGGTCAATACTTCAACAATCAACCACCCCGGCAACTGTTCGCCGCCGGGAGTGAGAAACTGATGCCGCGCTGCCTTCTGTTCTTCGCAACGCCCCTTGTCACTGCTCAGATACAGATAAACCCCTCCTGAAACCTCCCGCGTAATCTTCCCCTCACGCACAAGATACAGAGGCGCATTCTGCACTCGTATATTTAACTGCTCCTCCAGCTCATTGAGCGTGTATCCGGCGGGAGAACGGTGTACCAGCGCGGCTATGGTGGCTTTAAGATTGCCGGCCTTGGAAAAACCTATGCCTTCATGCTGCCACAAGCCGGCTTCATCAAAAACCGGAATGCTGCGCAGAGTGTAATAGATTCCGCGATGCGTGTAGCTTGAGAAGTATCCAAGAGCGTTCAAACGGTTGTAGACACTGACGCGAGAAGGCGTTTTCAGTATCTTCAAGAGTTCCGGCAAGGTGGCGACACGGTTTTTTTTGAAATAAGAGCGTAGTGCCTTTTCTGAGTCTGAGATTGATAGCATGTAGACCTCCCTGCTGCCTGCTATATAATACATGTTAGTATGATATATTATATAGAACTCTGCTCGATAAAACCAGGGAATTTGGTGTGTTTTGATCGAAAACAGGGGTTTTTAGAAGAAAACTGGAGGGAATACTGCGTCTGACGCCTTTGATCTGGTATAATTTACTATCTGGAAATCAAGTGTTTTCAATATGTTAGGAAAATCTAACCAAGTTTTGCACCCATAGATTCTGGTGACTCCACTTTAGCAGGACGCAGGGCCTCTCGCATGTGATCGTTGTGTAGTAGCGTTTGGGAGAGCGAAAGCCCGACCAGCCTACGGGAGTGAATTTCTCGTCACTTTTTCCCACCGAGAATTCATCGGTTTTATTTTCGACGCTGATTGAGAAATTCACCAGACCCTCTACCAGGAAGTAGAAAGAATGACTCGGTTCGAACTGTTTGGTGAGAACGTAGCGTTCCGGCACTTCTATCAGCTCGCCTATCTTAAGCAGGAAATCGGTTTTGTCTTTCTCGAAATTCGAAACGAACGGAAGTTCGCTGAATATCTTTCTTTTTTCCCACATAAAAACAAATCATACCTTTTTTGCTGGCATAATATACTTTATAGCCGGGAGTCGGCTGACTGTCCGGGCAAGACCAAGGGTTTTTTCGCAATTTTGTTAGGAATAAATTACATTGCTTGAAAAAACCACAGAAACTTTTTCCAAGGAGGCTCAGGTGATAAAACGCATGGTGATGTGGAAACTGAAGGATTCGCACGAAGGAATGAGCAAGGATGAGCTTGTTGCCAAGTTCGAACAGGTAGTAGAGGTGCTGAAAAGCGCTGTTCCGGAGATAAAGACTATGGAGCTTGGCAAGAGTTTTAGTGAGCTTCCTGCCGCGTACGATGTATCTCTCTATTCTGAGTTCGACTCGGAGGAAGATTATGAAGTTTTCCTGAAGCATCCCGAGCACGTGAAGGTCGGAAAGTTCATCCGGCAGATAAGAACGGACGTGGCTCTCGTAGAATACGAAACGTGATTTTCTCAGGTTCGCCTTGCCGTTGAATAAGGGGATATATCGAGCGCAGACACCCTGGTATCCGCTTTTATCGGCAAATATGTACTCTGTTGTCAAAAGCCGGATAGCCGCCCAGGTAGGATGCGGGATTTTTCGCAATTCCGGGGAAAATAGTTTATACTGCTGGACACGGATATTTTTCCAAGGAGACCTAAGTGATAAAGCATATAGTGATGTGGAAAATCAAAGGGTCGCACGAAGGGGCGGACAAGAGTGAGATCATGGACAGGATCAAGAAGGAACTCGATGGGCTCAAAAATGTCATTCCTGAGATAAAGACAATGGAGGTCGGCAGGAATTCTAACGAGCTTCCCACATCGTTTGATATCGCTCTTTATTCCGAGTTCGAATCGCAGGAAGACCTTGATATCTACAAGGAGCACCCCGAGCACCAGAAAGTTGCGCAGTTCATTCGGGAGGTAGTGGCAGATGCGGTTGTCGTCGACTACGAAACGTGATTTTCCCGGTTCCCGCTCAAACGGAGTTTTTAACTATCGGTTTTAATCTGAAAATCTGGGGACAGCATCTTCCAGTGTTCTTTTAATTGTTTTTTGTGAGCGTGGCATGCAGGCAGGTCCTCTAGAGATTTTGGCCATAGGGCACGTGCCTTATCAAGCGTGTCGTCAAGGTGAGGCTTAATAGCTTTCCATGGAATACCGGTTTTACCCGCCCAAGTTTTAAAATGACTAGAAGTCGCCTTATACCAGTCCTTGTTTTTGCTTAGATTTAACGCGTATTCCTTTTCTTCATCCATATAAACACGGGTAATCACGATATCGTAAGCGGGAGAAAGTTCAGGCGTAACCGTGTCGGGATAGATCAGGGACCAGTTTTTCAAATGAGCGTCACCGTTGGCTAGAAGAATGTTAACCAGCAATCGTCGGGCGAATTGCTGGGTGTTTCTGAGGCCGTCGCCTGTGTACTGATAAATGATCTTGCCTATCTGTTCATAGCTCGGACCATCATACTTTTGCTGCGGGTACTTAGCCAGTACCTGAGCGAAGTCTTCTGCGTGGACGCGTTTCTTGCCCGCACGGTCGAACCGCCGTATCGCAAAGGCGAATTCTTCGTCGGGGAGATTGATAGCGGGGAGTTTATCCAGAGTATCCATTTCAACTAACTTTATATCCGGTATATCGATGCCCGCTGTCTGCGCAAGCCGCATAGCGGTGAACTCGTTTAAGGGAACAAGCTTGTGTGCGGTGGACGGAGTCTTGATGATCCAGTCCCCGAGATCTCCGGATTCAGCGATACGATAGCGTCCATCCTGTTCCCGCATCGAGAATTTCATTTGCGCGCCGGCCAGAGAGAATTGGGTCGGACCACTTTTCACTTCGGTTTTTGCGGCTTTTGTCCGAGGGGTTAATATGTAGCCGGGAACATCATCGGGCTCCGCGGCGGTAATGATCAGAGCTCCGGGCAAATCCTGTCCAAGGCGAGCGATCAGATTGAATTCGTTATCAGTATGGATTTTCAGATATTGCGCCATCAATTCTCTTAATGCTCCTTCAGGCAGGAGGTTGGAGAGTACCGGATGCAGCCGTTGTCTCCTTGACCATGGTTTTGCAAGCACCTTTTTGACGTTGGGGAATTCAGGATGCGTTGTCAGAGTGAAAGTCGGGCGCGAACTGTTGTCTGTAAACTCGGGGGCGAATGCAAGGATATTTCGACCGTCTTTGCAGCCTGTTAGATATCCGACCTTTGTGCCGTGCAGCGTGAGTTCTAAAACGTTGACTTCTTCCGCGCCGCTCATTGTCATTCCTCCAGCAATCCTTCCCAGGGATCATCAGACACCGGTGGTTCTTTCACCGTAAGGTCGACGTTAAATTTAACAGCGGAACCTGTATCGGTTCCTTCCAGCATGTCGCGGACCATGCGTACTTTTTCCTGTGGGATAAGCAGAACTTCCATCCTGAGTCCCTTGGCAACCAGTTCAAGAGTGTCCAGGCGGGGGTTGCCCCTTGATTCCAGTCTCTGATACTGCTGTCTTGACATGCCGAAGCGCAACATCATATCTTTTTGTTTCAGGCCGAGTTCTTTCCTGCGGTTTTTAATTTGATGGCGTATTTTGCTCATTTCAGTTTTTTCTCCAAAATGATATTGTAAACAGATAAGATGTCTTTGGCAAATATAACAATATATCAGCTTCTTTTTTCACTGATTACAACAAATAAATTGCTTTTATCTTAAAAAGAAGCATATGTGTTTCATATAGCCGATTGAAAGGCAATAATAATGGTTAAAAGCTTTTCTGGAGATAAGAGCAATTGTTGCTCCAGCCAACTTTAAGAGACTCTGCGTCTGGCAGTTGAATAAGGAGATATATCAAGTGCGGACACCCTGTTATCCGCGTACATGTGGTAACCGAGCGTGGCTATCATGGCCGCGTTATCAGTGCAAAGAGCGGGCGAGGGGATAAAAACATTTATTCCTTTGCTTCTTATTCTCTCTTCGCTTAGCCGCCTTAGCCTTGAGTTGCAGGCTACCCCGCCTGCTAAAACAACGCCTTCCGCTCCGTTTTTCCTCGCGGCATTAAGCGTCTTGTCGATAAGAGTTTCCACTATGGCTTCCTGATACCCGGCGCATACGTCAGAGAGTTCCTCTTCGCTTTTAACCGGGTTTTTCCTTATGTGATTAAGAAGAGCGGTCTTAAGCCCGCTGAAACTGAAATCAGGGGATTCGTTGTTAAACGGTCTTGGAAAGCTGATGGCGTCGGGGTCGCCGTTTTTTGAAAGCCTGTCTATTTCGACTCCTCCGGGATATCCGAGCCCGAGTGCCTTCGCGCCCTTGTCAAAAGCTTCCCCCGCCGCGTCGTCCCTGGTGCTTCCGAGCAGTTTGAAGTCAAGAAAGCCCCTTACCATGTAGAGGTTCGTGTGTCCTCCGGAAACTATGAGGGCGACAAAGGGAAAATCAATTTCGTTCTCAAGATGCGCCGCCGCTATGTGCGCTTCCAGGTGGTTTACCCCGACAAGGGGTTTTCCGTGGGAGAACGCAAGCGCCTTCGCGGTTGAGATTCCGACCATGAGCGAGCCTATGAGCCCGGGGCCCTGGGTTACCGCTACGGCATCCATCTCCCCGGCGGAAGTCTTCGCGGCGCCGAGGGCCTGATCAACTACCTGGAGGATTATTTCCGTGTGCATGCGCGACGCTATCTCCGGCACTACTCCGCCGAAGGCGTTATGAACTTCAATCTGCGAGGAAACTACGTTTGAGAGCAGGTGTTCTCCGTTTCTTATCACTGCCGCGGAGGTTTCGTCGCACGATGTTTCGATACCCAAGATAAAAATTGACATGAGCAACCCCTTGACTTTTTCTATTTCTGGAAAAGAATTTTACACAACTTTAGCTAAATCTGGTAAGTTCTGTGCACACTGAACAGGGGCCAGGTTATATTCTTTTATTACGCAAATATTCTCTACACACGATTTCAGATGACAACTGTGCGCAAAGCCTGTAAAGCTTTAACTCTATTTGTTTTCCTGTTTATTGGTTGCGATGGAGGAGGGGGAGACGTTTCGCAGGATGACGGGGAAACGGAAGCTGGCCGGGAACAGGCAGTCACGTCTGAAGTAAGTATATCGGGCGGTTCGGCGGTTACTGAAGGTGGCGTGGCGAGTTTCACGATAACGGCCTATCCTGCGCCGTCTGCTCCTCTGCGGGTAAATCTTGACATAACCCAGAGCGGAGATTTCGTCGTATCCGGCGCGCTGGGTGAAAAGACCGTTACTGTGCCTGTGACGGGCAGCGTGGACTACACAGTTTCCACCGCGGATGACGAAGAGAATGAGCGAAGCGGCCTTGTCGGAGTGACGGTCAAACCTGGAGAGGGATATATAGTCGTATCAGCGCCGGGCGATTCCGCGACAGTTACCGTAAATGACGATGATGTCACGTCTGAAGTAAGCATATCGGGCGGTTCGGCGGTCACTGAAGGCGGCGTGGCGAGTTTCACGATAACGGCCTATCCTGCGCCGTCTGCTCCTCTGCGGGTAAATCTTGACATAACCCAGAGCGGAGATTTCGTCGTATCCGGCGCGCTGGGTGAAAAGACCGTTACTGTGCCTGTGACGGGCAGCGTGGACTACACAGTTTCCACCGCGGATGACGAAGAGAATGAGCGAAGCGGCCTTGTCGGAGTGACGGTCAAACCTGGAGAGGGATATATAGTCGTATCAGCGCCGGGCGATTCCGCGACAGTTACCGTAAATGACGATGATGTCACGTCTGAAGTAAGCATATCGGGCAGTTCGGCGGTCACTGAAGGCGGCGTGGCGAGTTTCACGATAACGGCCTATCCTGCGCCGTCTGCTCCTCTGCGGGTAAATCTTGACATAACCCAGAGCGGAGATTTCGTCGTATCCGGCGCGCTGGGTGAAAAGACCGTTACTGTGCCTGTGACGGGTAGCGTGGACTACACAGTTTCCACCGCGGATGACGAAGAGAATGAGCGAAGCGGCCTTGTCGGAGTGACGGTCAAACCTGGAGAGGGATATATAGTCGTATCAGCGCCGGGCGATTCCGCGACAGTTACCGTAAATGACGATGATAGAACGGTGCAGACAGTCACGTCTGAGATAAGCATATCGGGCAGTTCGGCGGTCACTGAAGGCGGCGTGGCGAGTTTCACGATAACGGCCTATCCTGCGCCGTCTGCTCCTCTGCGGGTAAATCTTGACATAACCCAGAGCGGAGATTTTGTCGTATCCGGTGCGCTGGGCAAGAAGACCGTTACTGTGCCAAAAACTGGCAGCGCGTCGTACACAGTCTCGACTGTAGATGATAGCGTGGACGAGGCTAATGGTTCCGTTACGGCTACGGTCAGCACCGGCGGGGGTTATGATATCGCGCCCGGCAGTTCCGCGACAGTCACCGTGAATGACGATGATGTCACGCCTGAGATAAGCATATCGGGCAGTTCCGCGGTAACAGAAGGCGGCATGGTGACTTTCACCGTAACGGCGAATCCTGCGCCGTCTGCTCCTCTGCGGGTAAATCTTGACATAACCCAGAGCGGAGATTTTGTCGTATCCGGTGCGCTGGGCAAGAAGACCGTTACTGTGCCAAAAACGGGCAGCGCGTCGTACACAGTCTCGACTGTAGATGATAGCGTGGACGAGGCTAATGGTTCCGTTACGGCTACGGTCAGCACCGGCGGGGGTTACACTGTTGGAATGAACGATTCCGCGACAGTCACCGTGAATGACGATGATGTCACGCCTGAGATAAGCATATCGGGCAGTTCCGCGGTAACAGAAGGCGGCATGGTGACTTTCACCGTAACGGCGAATCCTGCGCCGTCAGTTTCTCTTCAAGTAAGTCTTGACTTAGTCCAGAGAGGAGATTTTGTCGTTGCGGGAAATCTGGGTGAAAAGACCGTTACTGTGCCAAAAACGGGCAGCGCGTCGTACACAGTCTCGACTGTAGATGATAGTGCGGACGAGGCTAACGGTTCCGTTACGGCTACGGTTCGTGCCGGTGGGGATTACACTGTTGGAACGAACGGTTCCGCGACAGTCACCGTGAATGATGATGATCTGCCTGAGATAAGCATATCGGGCAGTTCCGCGGTAACAGAAGGCGGCATGGTGACTTTCACCGTAACGGCGAGTTCTGCGCCGTCTGCTCCTCTTCAAGTAAATCTTGACATAGCCCAGAGCGGAGATTTTGTCGTTGCGGGAAATCTGGGTGAAAAGACCGTCACTGTGCCTATGACGGGCAGCGCGTCGTACACAGTTTCGACTGTAGATGATAGTGTGAACGAGGCTAATGGTTCCGTTACGGCTACGGTTCGTGCCGGCGGGGATTACACTGTTGGAACGAACGGTTCCGCGACAGTCACCGTGAATGATGATGATCCTCCTACCGCTCAGAACCCGGATGTAAGCATATCGGGCAGTTCCGCGGTAAGGGAGGGTGGCACGGTGACTTTCACCGTAACGGCGAGTCCTGCGCCGGCTGCTTCTCTGCGGGTAAATATTGACATAGCCCAGAGCGGAAATTTTGTCGCGTCCGGGGATGTTGGAGAAAAATCCGTCTCAGTTCCTATGACAGCCAGTGTGGACTACAAAGTTATAACGGAAAATGACGGGAATGATGAAGCTCACGGTTCTGTTGTGGCTACGGTTCTCTCAGGCGAGGGCTACACTGTTGGGACAGACGGTTCCGCAACTGTGGCGGTAAATGATAACGATGACCCGGTTCCCTCCAGAAAACCTGTGTGGGTAAAACTTCCTGCGGGTTTTTCAATTTCGTATTATTCGGATAATGTCCTTGGCGCGCGTTCCCTTGCTATGGGATCTCAGGGCACCTTGTTTGTAGGTACACGGACGCCGGGCAGGGTATATGCCCTGACTGATACTAACGGCGATAATCATGCTGAAGAGGTAAGGATAATTGCTCAAGGTCTTAATAACCCGAACGGTGTGGCGTTTCGAGACGGAGATCTTTATGTTGCAGAGATAAACCGTATTCTTCGCTATGATGACATAGAAAGCAACCTAGATTCTCCTCCGGCTCCCGTGGTCATAACTGACAGTTTTCCGAAAGATATGGAGCATGGATGGAAATTCATCCGTTTCGGCCCAGACGGAAAGCTGTATGTTCCGGTTGGGGCCCCGTGCGACATCTGCTCGATAGATGAAGATGAGAGCAACGATGTCTCTTATGCCGCGATCATGAGGATGGATACTGATGGATCCAATCTGGAAGTTTTCGCGCGCGGGATAAGAAACACGGTGGGTTTTGACTGGCATCCGACATCAAACCATCTCTGGTTTACCGAGAACGCAAGGGATGGACTGGGAGACAATATTCCTCCCGATGAGCTTAACCGCGCCCCGAACTCGGGACTTCATTTCGGGTTCCCTTATTGCTACGGAACTAATACAAAAGACCCGAACCATGGTTCGGACGAAAAACCCTGCAGCGGGTTTACGGATCCCGAGTACAATTTGCCCGCACATGTCGTGCCGCTTGGAATGCGCTTTTACACAGGTTCCATGTTCCCCGCGTCTTACCGGAACAAGATTTTTATCGCGGAACGTGGTTCAATTCACAGAAGTTCATATGTAGGTTACAAGGTGACCACGGTAGGACTCAACGCGCAGGGAGAAGTGGATACATACGAGGTATTCGCGGATATGCTGCTTGTAGGGGTTCCGTTGGGAAGACCTGTTGACGTGCTGGTAGCCCCCGATGGGGCGCTACTTGTGTCAGATGGCACTCACATGCAAGGTGTTGTCTACAGAATTTCCTACCCCTGACATCTAGGGTATTACCAGGCGGCCCTGGAATACGCTGAGGCAACAAAGGGTTCTGAGCTGGTGTCGCATTAAGCGAACGGGGTTCGGTGCGCGTAAAATCACCGGCTTTGGGGTGGAACTGTTCGATAATCTGGAATTCTCCTTCAAATCATCCATCCGCAACTTCTTATCTTCTTTCCAGTGACTTGATCTATGTGTTATGATTGAAAATGAACGCCTGTTTCGGCTGGAACCGTAGAAAATCACCCGGTTCTTCAAGTCAACTGTGTGGTAGTGACAGGTTCACCATGGAAGTCATCATGATTCTTCAGACAGCCTCTTGACTCAGTAATTTTGCAAGAGGCTCTAAAGTAAATTTTTTTTAGAAGGGCTTGACAGGGTGGATAGCCAGAAAATATACTTTTCTTGACGAGATTGCGGAGGTCGTGGTTGGTTCCGCAGTTAAAGAATCTGTAGCAAAATTTCAGCATAGACACAAAATTAAATCTATATAGGAGGAATATAGCAAGTGTTAAACACATTAGTCTTTGAAGTTTGCTGGGACGAAGAAGCTCAGGTTTGGTACACAACAGAAAACACTCCTATTCAAGGGGCAATGGCTGAAGCCCCAACCCTTGAGGAATTAAGTGAAAAGCTGTCTGTGATTATTCCTGAAATACTAGCGATAGAAGAAGAGGCAAAACAAAAAACACACGAGGTTTCCGTCTTTACTTCAAGCAGAACACCCCAAAAAACCCCCCTGCCCTTTGTTATAAAATCTCTACATCATGCCTATGCAGGTTAATGGCTACCTATACACCTAGGGTAAAAGAAATTCTCAAAGAAAATGGTTTTGTTTATCTCAGGCCGGGAAAAGGCGATCACGAGATATGGATAAACCCAGAAACTAAAAAAAGGGCAACAGTTGACGGCAAAATCAAGTCTAAAAACTTTGCAATAGATGTCCTTAAAAACGCCGGAATTAACATTAACAAGAGGTCGTTTTAAGATACAAGCTCTTTGTACTTAAGCCTTTTCCCGCACGGCAATCCTATACTTGCAGGGGATTTTGGAGTCATATTGGGGCGGGAGCAATTCTTCATAAAAGAATGCGCAAGAATTCGGTTTTTCTACCCCAAAACAGCCCGATATTGCCCGGCAATTCTCTTGCGGATGTGATTTTACCGCCTTCAGACACAGCAAACCCCTTTTGCCATCCTGTATTCTCACTGAAACTTGCGGATTCCTCAGCCTTAACCCGAGAGCACAGCCTCGAAAGCCTCTTCCCTGTTAAGCGTAAAATGCCTGAGCGCCTCAGGCACAGTCCTGAAATCCCTCCGGAACACCACCGCAAGCGCTATATTGGCGCACACCGCATTGTTGGCGGGAGCATTCCCCACGCGGGAAGAACAGCTGTCTTCTCCGAAGGTAACGTCGCGTATGTAGTGATTCTTTGTCTCTACACCCCAATGTCCCCTGTTCCACTCAAGCAACTGCTGCGCGCTGCCTCTTTGCTTGTCCACAGACGTTATCCCGTAAGCATGTTCTTCGCTCACTTCCCCGCTCTTTACGTTCTTGCTCCATCTGCGCACCCTGAAAACCTGCTTTACCCCCTCATAATCAATCATCCTGTAGTGAGCGTCCATAACATCTATTGAACGCTGTTCTATTCTCCCGCGCACCTTGTCTGTCTTCTCGGTGAAATGCTCCGTAGCGTCTCTTTGCCAGTCAACGGAACCCAATCTCTCGTACGTAAGGGGACTGTTGCCCTTTACCGTGAACACATAATCCGCTCCACGCTCATTGACTATGGTCTTCGCTATACCCCCCCCCCAGTACTTTTCTAAAAGTTTGAATCATAATTAATTTCACGGGTTGCCTGACCGAGAGCAGCGTAAATCCTCCCGCGCCAAAGAGTGCCTCTGAGCACCAGTACTGGATCAGGCAAACATCACGGAAAACCCGAATCCTACATGGAGGTATTAATTTACATGAAGAATCGTAAATCTCTATTCTTTGGAGACATGATGTTTCAGAAGCCTGGTATCGAAGCCGTATAAGATGTGATGAATGGGAAATAGTGGTGCCGGAGCTGGTGTTTAAACCACCTGACCGGATTTCTGATTAACCAGCTTTTCCCAACGGATATAGAGGTGTTTGGCATCAACATAACGACCGTTTGAAAGTCGTGAGGAAATGGATCGGAAATGATACCTTAGCCTAGAGAACAAAATACGAGGGTTTAACGAAAACATAGCCTTGCAGGAAGTCGGATGCGGGAGAACCGTAAGCCGAACCTAATCTAGGGTGCCTTGGTGGTATTCAACTCCGTATTGTCATGGAACGAAGCTACTTGATCACCGGTCTGTAGTCTTTTGGGTCTATACATTCGTCGTACGTCTTTTTATCTATCTTTATCCAGTCGGTGTCATTAATGCCTCGAGTGTTATAGCACTCTGGATTGAAAGGAAAAGCACTTGCGACCTTTATCCATCGTTCTTCCCTTTTTGCAATGGACCTTATGTCTTTTGCAACTTCGGAGAAATCCTGATCCTGGCTGAAGATAACTGCAATGTTGCAGATATCTTCGGAAATCTCCCTGATGACGTCAAGCGCAAGTCGTATGTCAATACCCTTTTCCCGACCGAGGAACTCTGGCTGTGAGGACCCTGAGTAGACAAGGGGGCGGGAAAATACCGACACGCCGTGTTTTTTCATCTCATCTAGTTTGCGTCGCCAGAAACCGTGCCATTGCGGGGACTTTTTCTTTTCGGGCACTCCGGTGTAGAAATGAATCGAGACGGGTTCTCCCCATCCCTGTTCCTGACACACGCAATGGGATAATTTCTTTACATCGTAATTGGGGTATCGGTAGCCGAAAGCCTCTTTGACGCCATGGAAGAGATTCTGACCGTCAATAAAAAAAGAAACCCGTTTGTTGGAAGGTTCAATCATACGAACTTCCTCATCGGGTAAAAAATAACCCCGCCGGGCCTTTCCTCAATAAGAGGAAACACGCGACGGGGGGGATATTCAGAAATCAAAAAATCTTGTTCAGACCCACCCAAAATCTTTGCCTGAACTATGGTTGCCATTATAACTCTCTTTTTTATCTTTTTCAATGTTTTTTATGAGAAATGTAATTCGGGGGTAAATAAAAAGGCTAAAGCTGTCAACAACTAGGCACTACAACTGCCCACTCTACGCACGACAGAAGAGACGCTATATAATTTACTCTCATCCATTGAAAAAATCAAAAGAAAGATAGAGAATGTGGAACCCGTGCAGTCGCACCATTCCCAGTATATAATTCCCAAAATACTATCGGTCTAAAGAGGTCAAATCTTATGACGGAATCTAACAATAAACTAAAACCAGACGAAACTGTTCAGAAAATACTTATTTCGACTACTAGCAGGATGGTTAGTGAGTATGAAAATAAAGGCATTGTTATCACCCATGCTTGGCCAAGTTTTTATGATTCGTCCTCTATCTACCGCGTCAATCAACTTTGCACTAGCGCGACAATCAAGACACCATCCCGGGGGAAGAATTTCCTTCATATTCGTCGCTGATTTGGTAAAGCCTTCTGTTCATTTTCTTTGAACAGGAGGTTTCAATGCCAGGTCAATACATAACAGACGAACAAAGGAGGAAATTCATGAAACACATCACCGAAGAAAAACTCTCAGTAGAAACTGCCGCTGCCAAATCGGGTTTCAGCCGAAAAACGGGTTTCCGAATCAAGAAGGAATCCCGCAATCCGACCTCGACCGAGGAGAAAAAGCCCCGAGGAAGGCGTCGCCCGGACCCTCTTGAAGGCATCTGGGACTCCCAGGTGCTCCCTATTCTTCGCAATTCCCCCGGAATAAGGCCTTCCGCGGTGTTCTACGAGCTTATGCGCGGCAATCCGGAGCTCGATCCAGGGATTCGTCGCACCCTTGAGAGGCGCATAAGGGCCTGGAGAGCCGAGTTCGGCCCCGATAAAGATGTCATATTCCGTCAGAACAAGGAGGCGGGACACCTGGGCATCTCGGATTTTACCAGAATGAGAGACGCCGGGGTCACAATCAAAAGAAAAGAATTTGACCACCGACTCTATCACTTCAGGCTTCCGTGGTCAGGCTTTGTCTACGCAAGCGTGGTGGAGGGAGGAGAGAGCTTCACCGCATTCTCCCAGGGTCTCCAGGGTGCTCTTCAGACCCTGGGCGGGTCTCCCGCGGAGAATCGCACCGACTCACTCTCGGCGGCGTTTCGGAACCTTACGAAGGATCAGAAAGAAGACATGACCAGAAGATATGAGGAGCTTTGCGCCCATTACGGCATGGAGGCTTCAAGAAACAACAGGGGCGAAGCGCATGAGAACGGGGCCATAGAGGGAGCCCACGGTCATCTGAAAAAGGAGATAGCCGACGCTGTTTTGCTTCGGGGTTCCCCGGACTTTGTGGATATAGAGGAGTATAGAGACTTCATTGCCGAGGTTGTCTCGAACATAAATGCCCGCAGAGTGGAGCGCATAGAGGCCGAGAGGCGGACTCTCAGACCCCTTCCTCCGGATTCCGCGCCCTGGTATGAGCGTCACAGCGTGGTTGTGACCTCATCGGGCGGCTTTCTGCTCAAAGGGGTGTTCTACACCGTTCCCTCGCGCCTTATAGGGCACCGTCTCGACGCTCGTCTCCACGATTCAGGCATTGAGCTTTACTTCGGGGGCCGTCATCAGCTGACGCTGCCGAGAATACGCAAAAACGGCAGCAAGGCTGTTCACTGCGTCAGCTACCACCACGTTATCCACAGTCTCAAGAAAAAGCCCGGAGCGTTTATGAATCTGGTATACCGTGACGATCTGTTTCCACGGGAGGAGTACAAGCGGTGCTTCGAGCTCGCGCTGTCGCTTGCGGGACGCCGCGAGGCGTGCAGGATGATCGTGAAGCTTCTCGCTCTGGCCCACGAGCAAAGCTGCGAGGAGCAGCTGGCCCTGGCCATAAGGGACAGTCTGAGCTGTGGAGAACTGCCCGACATGGACACACTCAAGGAGCGTTTTGTCATGAAAGCGGGGCCGATGAAGGAAGTGGACGTCCGGGAGGGAGATCTTTCAAGCTACACTCCGCTGTTCGGAATTGTTGAAGAAAAAGGAGGAAAGAAATGAACGACAAGGAAAACACGAAAATAGATTCTCTGGGACTTGCCCTGATGTTCTCCGAACTCAGAATGCCCGCCATAAAGGACACCTGGGAACAGTTCGCCGAGAGGGCCGACAAGGAGGGGTGGCCAGCGGGACGTCTGCTGTGGGCGCTTGCAGAGCTTGAACTCGCGGAGCGGGGGCGGCGGAGAATGCAGCGCCACCTCAAAGAAGCCCATCTGCCGGCGGGCAAAAGTCTTGACAACTTCGACTTCTCCGCGGTTCCCACTATATCCCCCTCAAGGGTAAGAGCGCTTGCTTCAAGTGATTCGTGGCTCAAGGGAGGTCACAACGTGATAATCTTCGGACCTCCGGGAGCGGGGAAGAGTCATCTTGCTTCGGCCATAGGGCTTGCTCTTGTGGAAGGGGGCAAAAGGGTCATGTTCACCCGTACCACGGATATTGTGCAGAAACTCCAGATGGCACACAGGGAACTTCGTCTGGAGAATGCGCTTGAGAAACTCAACCGCTATGATCTGCTGATTCTCGATGATCTTGCTTACGTGCGCAAGGACAGGGACGAAACCAGGCACGGTCAATTCACCCTGGAGGCGCATTTTGGGGTGATATTGGGAGGCCTCGGGGCATTTTTCTTGTGGTCGTACCGGTTTTCTGCCTCAGCACTGTCCGATTTACCTGAAATCCTCCCTTTCAGACGTAGAATTCCGTCCTGAAGACGCAATTGTTCTGTAAAATCTCAGATTTTTTTGAAAATCACGGACTCTTCGCAGGAAATCCCCTCAGGGCGAGAGTCCTATAGCGCGCAACGCTTCCTCTCTGTTTTCCGAAAAGTGCTGAGCGGCCCTGGGAACACTCTTGAACTTCCTTTTCTGCCCCAGTATCACCGCAAGCGCTATGTTGTTGCAAACAGCGTTGTTCGCGGGCGCGTTGTTCACGCGCGTCGTGCTTGCGTCCTCACCGAAAGTGACGTCACGGCGATAGTGGTTCTTGCTCTCCACCGCCCAGTGTCCCCTGTTCCACTCAAGCAGCTGCTGCGGGGATGCCCCCTCAGTGTCCACGGACGTAATCCCGTAGGCGTATTCCAGACTCTCTTTTTGCGTCTTTACGTCTTTTGACCAGCGTCTCACCTTGAAAACCTGCTTTACGTGCGGATAGTCAGTCAGGCGGAAGTACGAATTCATAACCTCTATCGAACGCTGCTCTATTCTTCCGTGCCCCTTGCTCAGCTTCTCCGTAAAATGCCCCGCAGCGTCATTCTTCCAGTCAAGCGCTCTGAGTCTCTCGTACGCCAAAGAACTGTTGCCTTTAACCGTGAACATGTAGTCCGCCTTATGGGTCCTTACAATCACATCAGCGGTCTTTTTCGTTGTGTGCAGAGCGTCAAGGGTTATCACTTTCCCCTCAACGCTTGCCTCCTCAAGCAAGGCGAGCACCGCCGCCACTTCTCCTCCCTCATCTCTGAGGTCAAGACTCCCAAGAGGCATTCCGCTTACGTGATCAACCAGGGTTACCACCTCATAGTGATTCTCCCCGTTTCTGTTTGCCCCGCGTATTCTCTTGCCGTCAATCGCCACTGCCTTGGCAAGTTCCATCTGCGGCTTGGTGAAACGAGAAACCACGCTCTGGAACTTCTGGGTGTCCAGATTCTTTACCACTCTGTGCACCGTGGCTTCCGAAGGAGCTTCATACCTCTGTTTCTCCTTGTTGTACCAGGCCCCAAGCAGCGCAAGCTCCTTCTGCGAAAGACTTTTTCCATACTGCGCGGCCGAAACCGCTCCCTTGTTGCCGCATAAAACAGAGAGAATGTAAATGGACATCACACACTCCACCCTGTGCTTTCTTCCCTGACCCCTTCGGAAATCAGGTATATCCTTTAACGCCTCGTAAAGTGAAGAAAGTTCCTCATCCGAACGACGCGTAACCGCTCTTTTTGCCTTCCACTCATCCCCGAGGGAATCAGCGTTGCGAAGCATTTTCTTTGCGTTTCTGCGCAGCGGATAAACGTAGAGTTCCTTTATCTTTCCGTGAGGCTCCGTGTAACGACCGTTGGAACGGGCGTATCCCCTGGAGCGTCCAACGAACTTCCAGTTCGACGCCTTGTACATAGCTCCGTCAAAGTGAGCGGGGTCAACGAAGCTCTCGGCAAGCAGCAGGCCGTGCCCGTAGAGCTCCACCCAGTCCTCGCTCAGCCTTCTTGTCATGCAGGACAGAAAGTGGGAAGCCAGATTGGGAAACTCCCCCGCTTCGCCCAGTATCAAGAACCTGGTGTTGTTCCCTATAAGGTGGAGGTTTTTGAACTGAAGCTCCTTTTTCCATTTTATCCAGCGGTCGCGGGGAGCGCACATAAAAGCTCCTGCCTGCCACGCGGCAATGCCAATCCATTGCCCGTCATGCTCAGCTACGTAGCGTATACCCCGACCAACTAACTGTTTGAAACCGAGGTAATGATGTTCGTTCATCAGCGCGTTCCACTTGGGGACCTCATCGGAACGCGCTACTCTTACTATGACCTCTGCCAGGGAGAATTCCGGGTGATCGTGTTGTGATTTGGTATCCATGTTTACAGGTTATACACGCAAACATGGAAAAAAGCCAGAACCTTTTTTTAACTTCCCCCAAATCTTGAATAAAATTACCCCCGATAGCTAGCGTGAAATGACCGTGCGAAACCAGGGTGCTGTTTGAGCTTATATCGAACCGTTATGAGTGCAGATCGCTGCTTATTACCGCGAATCAGCCGTTTGAGGAGTGGAAAAACGTGTTTCCTGACGAAAATACGGCCGTGGCGGCCGTTGACAGGCTTGTGCATCACTGCGTAATCCTTGAAATGAACGTTGAGAGCTACAGATTGCGTCACGCTATGGAGAAAAAAAAGGAGGAAGTGAAGAAAAAACGGGGCAGACCCGCGAAATACGCTACCGAGAACAACTCGAAGGGTCTGACCTAGAATACTGGAGATTGATATCTGTCAGATATGCCGGTATCGTCTCACAATCAGCGACACTGAAAGGTGTCATCCTGATTGTCGCAACAGTGTCATCTTGATTGTCGCGCTATATTCGTCGTATGCAGAGCGTCGAGGGTTATTACCCGCCCCCGCACATCCACTCTGTTAATAAGATCAAGCGCTGCCGCCCTCTCCGCTCCCTCTTCCCTGCAGTCAATGCTCGCTACGGGAAAACCGCTTGCGTGTTCGACAAGCGTCACAACCTCGTAATGATTCTCCCCGTTTCTGTTGGCCCCGCGTATTCTCTTTCCGTCAATGGCCACTGCTTGCGCGAAACCCAGCCGCTGTGAAGAATATCGCCTGACGACATCTTCAAGCTGCTGAGTGTCAAGACTGCTTATCACGTTGTGCATAGTGGACTTTGAAGGGGGACAGAATCTCTGTTTCTTTTTGTTGTACCACGCTCCAAGCATCTCAAGCTCCCTTTGAGAAAGGTTCTTCGCGTACTGCGCCGCGGCAACAGGACCTCTCATCCTCGAGAGAAAAGCCAGAATATAAATAGCCAGCACGCAAGCCACGGTGTGCCTTCTGCCCTGAGCTCTGCGGAAATCCCCCCCACACTCAAGCTCCTCATAAAGAGACCTCAACTCCTTGTCGGAGCGGCGGGTGTGCATCCCTTTCGCGCTGTAGCGCTCTCCCAGCGTGTCGGCATTGCGAAGCATTTTTCTTGATTTTTTGCGCAGCTCATAAAGATAGAGCTTCTTCGGATTCCCGTTATGCTTGCTGTAACGTCCGTTGCTGCGGGAATATCCCCTGGTAGCGCCCGCGCATATCCAGTTAGACGCTTTGTACATAGCTCCACAAAAGCGCCCGGGGTCTACGAAGCTCTCGGCAAGGAGCAGTTCATGTCCGAAGCGTTCCGTCCAGTCATCGCTTATGCGTCTTGTCATGGCTCCCATGAAAAAAGAGGCCAGGTTGGGGATACCCCCTTGTTGGGCCAGCACCAGAAACCGCGTGTTATTCGCTATAAGGTGGAGGTTTTTGAACTGGCAGTCCCGGTTCCAACCTATCCATTGGTCTCGGGGGGCGCACATGAAGGCGGCTGTATGCCATCCGGCGATAGCGAGCCAGGTTCCTTTATGCTCGGCTACGTAACGAATGTGGTTGCCTACAAATTTTTTGAAGCCGAGATAGTGATGTTCGTTCATGAGCCTGTCCCACTGGGGGAATTCATCGGGACGGGCTGGTCTTACAATGACGTCCCGCAAGCGGAGCTTGGGGGAAATGAGTTGTTCAGGTGATTTGTTCATGATTACTGTTATACCAGTAATCATGGGAAAAAGCCAGTGATCTTTTTTAACTCACCACAGGCTTTAAATAAAATTACTGCCTCTATTTAGTATAGGATCGCCGTGCAAGTTTTTGTACAGGCAATAGCGGAAGGTTACAGAAGCAGTATAGAACTTCTCGACAGCACATGACAAGGAAATACAGTTTTTATTATAGAGGTGTGCGGGGATTTGCTTTGGCGGGTGTGGGAGAGGTATGCGCAGGGATTGAGGTGGATAAGAAAAATGGTCTGGAACCGACCTGCGCAATGAAGAAAAACTGTTTTCTACGCGGGGTCAGACGCCCTGAATACTGGCAGAATCTCGAAAAACCTAAGTTTGTTCGCTAAACCAAGCCCGGTAAGTTCTTGGTGGGAATTGCTGGAATTCTTGCGTTAAATCCTGATTGTCGCGCTATAACTTCTGTTTTCTCTCGCGCAGAATGAAAGTTCTGGTGCTCTGCACTGAGGTCGGCATCACAGTGAGAACAACTGTCTACTTTTATGTCTTTGATTTCATCGGGGTCTTCCGACAGATGCTTCCACGCGCCGAACCCACGTTTCCTGCGCTTTTTCTTCTCTTTGGGCTTTTTGTTCTCCTTCTCTTCTCGCGAAGGAGGAACAGAGGAATTGGCAGAGTCTTTCTTCGGACGGCTAAGACGCCTTTGCAGTTCCACTACCGCTGCTTTTAATCGCTCAATCTCTTGTGCTTGCTCTGAGTTGACTGCCGCCAGTCTCACTATTTCGGCCAACAGTTCTTCCCTTGTGGCCGATTGCAGCGTAGGTTCCAATCCTTCCATGTATACTTTTATACATGGGGTTAAGGAAAAAAGTCATAGAGAATTTTTAAGCAATTGACATTCTACAGTAAAATTGCCGCTTCTCTACAGAATGAAATCGAGGGGGGGGGGTGAGTAAATACAAATTTATTTGTAAAGGAACCTGCAATCCCCTAAACTAATTGATATACGAAGTGTTTTCGCCAAGGGGTGCTTAGCTAATGAGTTCTTCCCGTAAAAAAGAGAAAATACCCACAGAATCGGTAATAACCAGAGACCCTTTTCCAAACTCAAAAAAGATATACGCGGACGGAAAAATCCACGACATAAGGGTGGCCATGAGGGAGGTTGAAACCGGCGATTCTCTCTCGGATGTTCCAGACGCGGGCAGGTTCAGTATAACTCTTTACGATACCAGCGGCCCCTATACCGACCCCGATGCCGATATTGATGTTCACAGGGGTCTTCCGCCGCTTCGCGAAAAGTGGATAAGGGAACGGGGAGATGTCTCGGAGCTGCCCGATTTCTCCTCGGAATTTGCCAGGAAAAGGCTTGAGAGGGCAAACGGGATAACCTTCGGGAACATAAGAAAGCCCCTTTGTGCCTCGCCCTCGCGAAACGTAACCCAGATGCACTACGCGAAAAAGGGAATCATAACGCCCGAGATGGAGTATATCGCCATAAGAGAGAACCAGAGAATCGACGAGCTCAGGGGGGTCTACGGACAGCTCGGGGCTTACCACGAGGGATTAGATTTCGACGCGCGAATTCAGACCGGATGCATCACCCCCGACTTTGTCAGGGAGGAAGTTGCCGCGGGGCGTGCCATAATTCCGAACAACATAAACCACCCGGAAAGCGAGCCCATGATAATAGGGCGAAACTTTCTCGTCAAGATAAACGCTAACATCGGAAACTCAGCTGTTACCTCAAGCATTGAGGAGGAGGTAGAAAAAGCGGTCTGGGCATGCCGATGGGGAGCGGACACCATAATGGACCTCTCGACCGGGGACAGCATCCACGAAACCAGGGAGTGGATAATAAGAAATTCCCCGGTTCCCGTGGGAACCGTTCCCATATACCAGGCCCTTGAAAAGGCTAAGGGAAAACCGGAGGAACTTACCTGGGATATCTACAGGGATACTCTCATAGAGCAGGCGGAGCAGGGGGTTGACTACTTCACGATACACGCGGGAGTGCTCCTTCGCTACATTCCCCTTACCGTCGACAGGGTTACCGGGATAGTTTCGAGGGGCGGATCAATAATGGCCAAGTGGTGTCTCTCACATCACAGGGAAAGTTTTCTTTACACAAATTTCGAAGAGATCTGCGAGATAATGAAAGCTTACGACATAGCGTTTTCTCTGGGTGACGGACTTCGGCCGGGGTCGATAGCCGACGCGAACGACGCCGCGCAGTTCGCTGAGCTTGACACCCTCGGGGAACTTACGCAGATAGCCTGGAAGCACGATGTTCAGGTCATGATAGAAGGTCCGGGGCATATCCCGATGCAGATGATAAAGGAGAACGTGACCAAGCAGCTTGAGATATGCGGAGAGGCTCCCTTTTACACCTTGGGGCCCCTTACGACCGACATAGCCCCTGGGTACGACCACATAACTTCCGCAATAGGGGCGGCGATGATAGGCTGGTACGGAACCGCGATGCTATGCTATGTTACCCCGAAGGAGCATCTCGGTCTTCCCAACAAAAAGGACGTTAAGGACGGGGTTATAACCTACAAGATTGCCGCGCATGCGGCCGATCTTGCGAAGGGGCATCCCACGGCGCAGCTTCGCGATAACGTGCTGAGCAAGGCGAGGTTTGAATTCCGGTGGAATGATCAGTTCAATCTCTCTCTTGATCCGGATACCGCGCGCGAGTTCCATGACGAGACTCTCCCTGCCGAAGGGGCCAAGGTTGCGCATTTCTGCTCCATGTGCGGCCCCAAATTCTGCTCGATGAAAATCACGCAGGATATAAGGGATTACGCGAAAGAGCGTGGCCTCTCGGAGATGGATGCCGTTCAGAAGGGGCTTGATTCCAAGGCGAGGGAATTCGCGGAGAAGGGAAAAGAAATATACGTTGAGCATCATGACTAGTACAGCGCTTGGAAGCCTTGCTTTTTGATATTGCGTATTATGTACTGGAAAACAATATTGAATTCATGCCTGGCATGCTACAAGAAATGGAAGGTTTCAGATGATCTTGACGTTGGAGAGGGCCGCTATAATTCCAATGGTTACTACGATTAAACCTCCGAGCTTTATGGTCATTTTCTGTTCAAGTTCCTTGATGTTCCGCTTAAGATCGGTTCTCAGTTCTTCAATGTCCCGCTTGGTGGCCAGATTGGATTCAATGACTTCTTGCAGAATGCGAAGATGTACCTCGGCCTGCTTTTCAGGAACTCCGGCTTCCCTGAGCTGCCCAATATACTTGACAGCAATTCCCACCAAGAACTTACCGGGCTTGGGTTAGCGAACAAATTTCGGTTTTTCGAGATTCTGCCAGTATTCAGGGCGTCTGACCCCGCGTAGAAAACAGTTTTTCTTCATTGCGTAGGCCGGCTCCAGACCATTTTCCTTATCCACCTCAATCCCTGCGCATACCTCTCCCACACCCGCCAAAGCAAGTTCCCGACCACCTCGATAATAAAGACTGTATACTTGATAGCGCCAAAACCACTCATCAGTATTTATCGTAATGAAAAGGCTGACTACTGTCAATTTGGACCTGTAGAGGCGTTTGCGCTTGTATGATTTTCGGGGTTAAATCCGCCATAATTAAAGGCGATACCAGGTGGCGTCAGCCAGTATTTCGGCAGCCCGGGGAAATCTTGTCTGATTCATGCGCAATACAGCGCCAAATCTCTTCAAAATCACCAATTCCCAGACCGGATATTTGGGTGAAAATTGCGGTTTCCGAGGAAACCGAGCCCGTTTTAGGGAATTTCCAGGGTAGAAATTCCTGCATCCTCCCAAAACCCCTGCGCTGTATACTCAACTGCACAAGTTCCTCTCTACAGGCTTTCCGCTTTTCGGCGGGTGCTGTGAAACATAAAAAGCAGGAAGAGTGCCGAAGCAAAGATGTTAAGCATGTCGCCTGGCCTGCGGGAAGTTTCTCCGGCCATGGCAAGCGTACACCCCCCTGCGTTGCTTCCGCTCGGCGGATCAGGCTGGGTCGTTGTCGGCGGATCAGGCTGGGTCGTTGTCGGCGGATCAGGCTGGGTCGTTGTCGGCGGATCAGGCTGGGTCGTTGTCGGCGGATCAGGCTGGGTCGTTGTCGGCGGATCAGGCTGGGTCGTTGTCGGCGGATCAGGCTGGGTCGTTGTCGGCGGATCAGGCTGGGTCGTTGTCGGCGGATCAGGCTGGGTCGTTGTCGGCGGATTGTCGTCGTCTTTTATGGAACCTGTTGCGACATCTCGGCCCTGAGCAAGTCTGGCGTTTGTGGGATTTTTGAGAGTTACTGAAAAAGTTTCGTCCTGTTCGCCTATCGAATCATCCGTCATGGTTACGCTGACAGTTTTCTCCGTCTCGCATGCTGCGAGGGTGACGGTTGATATGGGCTGGGATACGTAGTCCGAACCCGATTTGGCGGTGCCGTCGGTTATTTCGTACTGGAAGGTTACCTGCCGGTTCTGCGGGCTGGTCAGGTTTACGGTGAAGTCGATGCTGCCGTCCCCTTCTTCAGCGCTTGAGTCGGTAATTGAAAGAGTGGATGAAGGGTTGTTGGTAGCGGAGAGTATGCTGGGTGTGGGAGCAAATCCGTTGTAGAAACGGTCGCCGCTACGAGCGTTGCCTATATTGATCTGGTAGTCTTCCGCCCCGTCGCAAAGCCCGTCATCCACTCCCTCCACTGTCACTTCCTTCGGAGTGTTCCAGTCAGATGTGGTAAAGGTAAGTCTTCCTGACGGAAGAGAGACAGTTCCTTCATTCGGGTCGCTGCTTGTTACAGGAATCGTCACGTTGCTTGAGGGACGTGAATCAAGCTTGACGCTGAATTTCGCTTCTCCTCCTCTTTCCGTCGTAATCAGCGGGGGAGACGAAGTTACGGTTATTCCGGTCGGCTCGCAGGTTTGCGGAAACCCGCTTGTTCTTATGCCCCAGCCAATGTCTTTCAGGAGTCCGAGAGTAAGATCCATATTGTTCGAAATTGGCCCGGAGGCCTCCATTATGTCCTGCGCGTTTGAGTGGACATGGGCGACCGATGAGCCGCTGCTGTAGGATGAGGGGGCGTGGAGTCTTGGTTTTCCATCAGATGATTTTGCGGACGCCAACTTAAGTTCGGCCATGCGCTGTCCGTAGCTGCAACTTCCGCTGCCCCCGCCTTTCCCGTCCCAGAGAAGTCCCGTGCCCGATACTATGGCCCTAGCCCTGTCCGCCCCGGATATATTCACAAGCGTGTCGCCCGCGGCTTCTGAGTAAACCTGCTCATCATAAATTGTGCGTGATATAACCTCGGCTTGACGGCTGAACTGCTGACCCCCTTGCGTTCTTCCCGTGATTGTCACGGTTACCCTGCTGAAATCGCCGTTGCTTCCTACATATTCAAAAAAACCGAGTCCGTGTATGATCTCATGCGTTGCCAACGAGGTAAAGTCGACTTCACCCGGGGGAGGGGTTCCTGATCCGTAGTAGTAAGGAACGCACTTGCTGAACATAATAAAGAGGTCCGGATCCTGTCCGTTTGTGTTCTCACCGGAAATCTGCTCGTAAAGCGCGGATGGATAAGCGACCCCATGGGCCGGAGGATTTATCTGGTTTCCACGCTGGTCAAAATCAAGACCGTCCATTCTGTCTAGGGGATAGATATAATAGGATGGCCCCGCGAAGCCGACAGTGGTGGAACCTTGCAGAGCAACGCTGCACCGGTTCGGGTCAACGCTGTCCTCCTGTCCGTCAAATATCGTGAATTCTGCTTCTATTCTTACGGTTTGCGAACCCGAAAGACTGTTTCCGAGCCTTGATGTCGCGCGCGCAAGAGCGTTTTTTCTAGCCTCTCCCAGGGTCTGCGAGGTGTTTCCGTGAAGGGACGGGTCGTTAAATCCCTCATTCGGTTCGTCGGAATAGATTATCTGAAATGTAAGCGCCCGACAGGGCTCCGCGACGGCCAGGATAAGCGACAGAAAAAAAAAAAACAGAAGAAAAAGTTTGTTTTCAGCGTATTCTGTGCGCGCATTTCATGTGTGCTTTCCCCGTTTCATCAAAGTGCACCCGGGTTTCCGCTCCCGCTCCCTCGGGCGCATTGACGATTACTACGTAATCCCCGTTTTCAAGCTCGACCAGCCTGCCATTCAGGGCGGGAGATGAGTCCCGGGTCTGCCGGGAATTCCGCCCGCCGAGAGATTCCCCGCCGGACTGTTCATCCTCAATGCCGAGATCCTGCCACTGCTCGTAAGTCAGGATTTCTCCCGTATCCGGATGAATGAAGACTTGAAGCGCCGCGCCGCCGGAGTCGGTTCGCTCCTTTGCGGAACGGGCATCGTCCGCGGACGCGTCTCCGGCAATCGACGACACGGAAATAAAACAGGTCACAAAAGACACGGCGAGAAGGTACGTTCCCATTTCCTCAACCTTACATGCTAACGGGCGAAAGAAATACTGCACTTAAGACACCGCCTAATTTCCGGGGTCCATCCCTGCGCCGGGCTCTCCGGAAAGCGAATCACTTGCGCGCTTTAAAGTTCAGGCGGTGCCTGGTATTCCTGCTGACTCTATAGCCACCCGTCAGAATTAAAACAATTCCAAAAACACCGAAAGCATTTAATGCGTCTTTCGCATGATTTTCTTCGGAACTTAAGATGGAACAGCCGCCAGAAGGTTCGCTGTCAGTTGCGTCCGTCGTGTCAGTTGCGTCCGTCGTGTCAGTTGCGTCCGTCGTGTCAGTTGCGTCCGTCGTGTCAGTTGCGTCCGTCGTGTCAGTTGCGTCCGTCGTGTCAGTTGCGTCCGTCGTGTCAGTTGCGTCCGTCGTGTCAGTTGCGTCCGTCGTGTCAGTTGCGTCCGTCGTGTCAGTTGTTGTAGAGGGGGGGGGTGTAAGGGAAGGAGAAGAATCCTTCTTTTCCCATTCGCACTCAAATACCGGGTCCGCACCATCTAAAGTTTCCCGTCCTGTATCTACCGCAGTGCAAGTATATTCCGCTCCCTCCGGTTCTTCTACGTTACCGTTTCGATCAATTACAAACTCATTGCCAAGAGGTGATGTCTGGGGCCTGGAGCCGCAAAGATGCCATGATTCTTGGAAGGGCAGAACATGGTCTGCTATACCGAAATCCGAAGACGCTTTAAGCTTTATCTCCATCCACGGTACCGGGGCAAGGCGGACAGTCATCATCTGTCCAGGATTATCCGGATCTTCTACTTCTACTTCTTGGTCACAATCATAGTCAAGAGGGAGCACTTTCGTCTCCCTCCTCCCACTCTCGTTCTTGCCGTTAAATGGAATAGGCCCGCTTAGAGACTGACCCGGCACGAAGATATTTCCCATGGCTTCCCAATTAACCGTATAGGCGAACGTAGGGGGGCTACCCTCAGGATCAAGGCCGTCTGTAATTCTCGTAGTCACAATTTTGTCAGGCGTAATTTCCAGGTCTGGGTTAAGATTCAGTCTTATTATGTCGTCCTCAGATATATCAATTGTCATAGTGGTTCGCATTCCCAAAGAGTAGGCTGTGTCTGCTGCGATACTTAAAACTCCTTCACGGTCTGGGCCTACAACATCATCGTCTTTAGCGCTTATACAAAATTCAGTATATAGTCCCCCCCCTTCAAGTATCTGATAATCCGGAAAAGTAGTATCGAGTCCCGATTGACCGAATGTTTGTCCTGCTGGACGCGTACCATTAGGATTCGGAGTCGGAGCCGGTGTCGCAATCGGTTCATTAATCGTCGACGGGTTACCATCATGGTCCCAATGGGTTACTGCACCACCAGGGCGCGTGAAAGTGCCCCAGATAAAAACGTTGGGAGGGTCATAGGTGACGGGTTCGGTATTTTTTTCAGTCCGTTGCGGCGCCGAAAGGGCATTAATCAAAGTAGAATCCAGAGATAATACGACCTTTAAATCTGCATGAGAACCCAAAACGCCAGCACCTCCTCTCTGAACTCTTGTGGTGCTGCGCTGACTCCCGGTACGGTTTCCCTCGGCATCATATGTACTGCAAGTGTCCCTACCCTCTACCAGACTAAGCGTGGTTCTGTTGAAGTTGACCGTAGGGGTAGGTTGCGCATTAGCGAGAACTGGCACCAGCAAAAAACACATCAGACAGCTTGTTATTTTCCAGCTTGTTATTCTCATTCCTTCCTCCTGAGTGAGACAAAAACTCATTTTAAAATACACTTATAGAAAAACCTTTTTCTTACTCTACCATAGTTTTCTGTAGGAAGCAAGGTTAAATTTGGGGGTGGAATTTGCGCTGTAGCGATTTTTTGGGTTCCGGTTTCCGAGCACAAACCCAGCTGACACGGCAATCCGGCATTCTGCATTGTTGGCCGGAGCGTTTCCCACGCGGGAAGAACATCTGTCCTCTCCGAACGTAACGTCGCGTATATAATGGTACAGTTCAACGGGGTCTGCTTTGCGTGGGGAGGAGAGGTTTGTCCAAAGCATGGAGACGTGCGCAGAAAATCAAGTGTGATGCAGAAAAAGCGGTGTTATAATGGAGCTGATTAAGCTCGGATTGCGCCAGGGAAGCTCTGGAAGGAGGGAGGCTATGAGTTAGCTGTAAATCTTTCATAGTGAGCCGGTGGGTTTGAATCCCACCCGGCAAAGGCAAAGTCAGCCAGCCGGAAGCGAGTTTTGCATGGCGTGCGGTAACGTGTGTCGTGAAGCGTAAACAGCGGGTGGTAAAGCGCCGCTATAGAGCCCCGATAACAACAATGTCGACGCATTCAGTGTTCCGAGGCTGGGTGCAGTACCGGAGCACCGCAAGAGACGAGGTGCCGAGGGTTGTCCGGGGTCGGAGAACGGAGGCATAGCCACGGGAAGGCTCACCAGGGAACCTGGGAGACCCCGATTTGTCCACGTAGCAAATCCCGGAAGAAAGAGGGATCCGGGTGAACAATATCCCTTGGCCTTGTGCGCCGAGTGACAGCGGCGCACGGGGAGCGTGCAAGCGAGAACACGAACAGGCGGTCACGGCGTGGTACCGTAAAGCGAACAAATAAGCCGAAGGGAATCCAAGGATTATAGAAGTTAACAGATATCTCGCCCAGATTCATGTTCCTTCCTTGCGGGACGTAATGTGGGGAGCGTTTGCCGGGATAAGCTTCTCTTCGGGTCTGCGGTCGTATTCTGCGCTTATCGGCAGAAATTTCCTGCAACGGTATGCAATGACTTACAACGGAAGAACAGGAAGCGTCATTTTGGACTGGAAAAACTTCAGCAATTCCCACTAAGAACTTACCGGGCTTGGGTTAGCGAACAAATTTCGGTTTTTCGAGATTCTGCCAGTATTCAGGGCGTCTGATCCCGCGTAGAAAACAGTTTTTCTTCATTGCGTAGGCCGGCTCCAGACCATTTTCCTTATCCACCTCAATCCCTGCGCATATCTCTCCCACACCCGCCAAAGCAAGTTCCCGACCACCTCGATAATAAAGACTGTATTTCCTTGTCATGTGCTGTCGAGAAGTTCTATACTGCTCCTGTAACCTTCCACTATTGCCCTGTACAAAAACTCCCAGCTCTCAAGAACATGTTCTCTGAACATGCCGCGTACTTTCTCTCTCAGATACTTGAGCCTTCCAATCTTATCGAAGGCCGCCTGAAACAACTTGCAGCAATGCGCCTCTATCTGATCAATAAGAAACGCAAGCAGCATCAGATTGCCGAACACGCTCGCAAGATTCCTGTTGCCGTGTCCAAAGTTGTGCTCAAAATGATAACCCTGGTTCTTAAGCGTGTTGAACGTCTCGTTCTCTATTCTCCACCTCGCTCTCCCCGCTCTCATTATCTTCATCAGATTATTGCGGTTCAACTGTATGTCCGTAACCCAAGAAAAACGCGTGGTCCTGCTCTCGGGCTTCTTTTTTGTCCCCGGCTTTGTCTCATGATACTCAAGGAAGTTCACATTCAATTCCCTGTTCGACTCGTTAAGAGACACGTTGTTTACGTATCTGAACCTGTGCCGTATTCCCCCTTCTCCCTCTATCTCCACTTCCTCCGTGTCAGGACTGCCGTCCACCTGTTCAAATAAATACTCGTGGTCTCCTTGCTTTGCTCCAAGTATAAATCTCAGATCATTGTTCATCAGGTGCCTTATATGGGGAGCGTTTGAAGCAAGACCGTCTTCAAGCGCTATGAGCTTCAGATGGGGATGCTCCCTCCTTAAATCCTTTATGAATCTCTTCGCCGCGTTTCTCTCGCAGTCATTCTTCACCGCCCCGTCCGTCTTCAGTATCGGCTCGGGAGCAAGGGGAAACACCTCTTTGTGTTCGGGATGCACTATAGCTCCGCACAGCATGTGATGATAATACGTAACGCTGCCGTTGCGGTGATGCTTCTCGCAGCAGTTATCGCAGTGTACGCTCGGGGAGGAGAAAAACCCCGTGCCGTCCACTGAAAGCAGATAATGACCGTCTATATACTCATAGCCTTCAAGCCCCTTGCCCCTTTGCAGTTTCCCAAACAGCTTCCTGAAAGCGCCGCGTATATCTCTTGGGTCAAGCTCATCAAGACGCTTTCTCATCCCCGAATCTGAAGGAACATTCGAAACTCTGTACAGACTTTCGAGATTCGAGCGTACCCTGTCCTTGTCCTCATCATGCGCGGCCTCGTCAAAAGCAAGCAGGGAAGGGTATTTCAGGGAAAACACGGCAAGCGCCGACATCAGGTAATCAGGCAGAGTGAAACCGCGGCCTGAGACGGCGTCATCTATTTTTTTAAAACTGTTGTGGGCAACGTGGAGCAGCCCCGGTTTGCTCAGCGTTTTACGCAAACGTTCCTTCATAGTCCACCTCCGGCAGTAAACTATAGTTGTTGTTCCAGACAATCAGTGTACCATATCGGGAGAGGGAACGCTGGAAAAAGCGGGAGTTTCTGCTTGAAATCGGCTTGAAAGTTTACGAAAACAAAATCCTGAACCCCTTTATTTTAAGGGGTTTTAGGACTTAGTGGGAATTGCTGGAAAAACTTGGGGAGTGAGTCTGAAGCAGGGGGTTACAACAGGGACAGATGTTCATTTACAGTATGCATTCCGGCTAAATCTCAAAGCTGCGGGAGTTTCTGGACTTGAGGGTCAAATCATATCAGATGGGAGGTTCGCGGGGGTGGGCTTGAGATGTCGACTCATGAGAATACCGTAGCGGAGCTTGCCCGGCAGTTCAATCGTGACCCCAATCACATAAGCCTGTGGAAGAAACAACTGCTTGGGAGCGCGGGCAAGGTATTCGGTTCAGGAGCGGACAGCAAGGCTGAGGGGAAGAAGTACGTTAAGGAGAGTGAAATCGAAAAAATCCTCGCTTCACGCGTCTTGCGTGGAAAATAAAATCCAAGGTATAATTGCTGGCGGAATGAATGTCTCTGATTACAGGAAAACCTCAGGGGTTTCTGAATCATCGGAATCTCAGCCGAACGGAAACTGGTTTTACAGGTTTTTCCGCATTGTGGCGGTCTTTTTTCTCGCCGTCGCGGTTCTCGGCGCGAAGACGGAAGCGGCTTACGCTATTCTCTGCCTCGGCAACCCGACTTCCTACAGAATGACCTTCGAAGGCAATTTCAATGAAGAAAGCTCACCGGGGAGTCTTCCAACCCCTCATGTGCGGTTCACTCAGGTAATCTGGGGCACGCACAACAGTCAGGTGAAATTCTGGGACCCGGGCGCCATGGCGAGCTTTGCCGTGGAAGCTGTCGCGGAAGAAGGCGTAACGTTTCATCTCAGCAATGAATTCATCGCGGCAAGAAAAAACATGGCACGCTGGGGTTTCTTCCCGAAGGGCCGTTATCCCGGCGGGGAGGAGACACACAGCATAACCATCGAGTTATGCAAGGAAGCTCCCCTGTTTACCGGTTTAGCCATGCTCGATTTCTCTCCGGACTGGTTCGTGGGACTCTCGAGTTATTCCCTTCTGGACAGCCAGGGAAACTGGATTCCTTCCAGAACGGTGAATCTTTATCCCTACGACGCGGGCACGGAGCAGGGGAGCGAGTATTCGCTGAACAATGCCCCCTCCGATCCTTACCAGCCAATCACCAGCATTAAGGGAAAGGGCAAATTTCAGGGCGCGACCGCTCCTGTGGCGAAGATGAAATTCGAACTGATCAATCCGGTAAACCTGGGAGTGCGCGTCGGTGGGACGCAGCTCAAAACCGTCCGCCGGACCGAAGGGAGCGGGCAGTTCAGCGTCACCGCGACGCTGGGAAGCGTTAACACCTCGGGCGGCGCGCTGAGCATTCCCATACGGTCCGGCAGCGCAACCACGGCGCAGGCGGGGGATTACACGGTAGCGGGTTCAATCAGCATTGCCAGCAACGCCAGGAGCGGTTCGACGACGTTTGAAGTAACTGATGACAGCAATGACGAGCCGACTGAGACGGTGTTTCTGGAACCGGGCAGTTCTCTTCCCGCGGGTATCGCGGCCGGGGGGAAGACCAAAATCATAATTGACGACAATGACGCCACGGTGGTGAGTCTTGAGCGCAGCGATACCGGGGCCGTAGCCGAAGGCGGCGCGGGCGCAAAGGAGAACGCCGAGTTCACGGTGACCCTGGGCCGTGAGCTGGTGGCGGGCGAGCGCGTTGACGTACCGCTGGCGCTGTCCGGGGCCGGCGTCACCGCGGACGACCTTGAGAGCCTGTCTGAAAAAAGCGGCGAAGGTCTTAACACGGGCGTCACCCTCGCGGGGGCTGACACGTTGACACCGACGGTGATTTTCCAAGGCGCCGGCGCAGGCACCGCCACTGTTGTGCTGACTCCGGGCGATGATGATCTCGCTGAAAGCGACGAGACGCTGACTGTGGCGCTCGGCCCTGACGGCAGCGGGGAGGGCGGGTTTGATCATAGCAGCCTGGGTACCAACGTGGGCGGCGGAGCGGACCCGCACTCAAGCAGCAAAAGCTTTGACGTTGTCATTGAATCCGAGGATGTGACTGTGGAGACTCCCAAGACTACCTCGCCTCTGGTAAGCATCTCGGGCGGTTCCTCCGTAACCGAGGGAGGCACGGCGACTTTCACTCTGAGCGCCAGCCCCGCTCCGCAAGCCGCCATCACGGTGAATGTAAGCGTCGTAGAGTCCGGCGCCTTCGCCGGAAGCGGGCAGACCGGTTCGCGGGAGGTGACCGTTCCCGCGGGGGGCAAAGCCAGCCTCACCGTGACAACCCGGGACGACAGTGCGGACGAACCGGACGGCAGCATCACGGCGACGCTCGCGGATGGAAGCGGCTACAGCGTGGGGTCGCCAAGATCCGCGTCCGTTACGGTCAAGGACAATGACGTACCGGCTGTAAGCGTCTCGGGCGGTCCCCCCGTAACCGAAGGAGGCACGGCGACTTTCACTCTGAGCGCCAGCCCGGCTCCGGCAGCCGGCATCACGGTGAATGTAAGCGTCGTACAGTCCGCCGCCTTCGCCGGAAGCGGACAGACCGGTTCACGGACGGTGACCGTTCCCGCGGGGGGCAAAGCCAGCCTCACCGTGACGACCCGGGACGACAGTACGGACGAATCTGACGGCAGCATCACGGCGACGCTCGCGGATGGAAGCGGCTACAGCGTGGGGTCGCCAAGGTCCGCGTCCGTTACGGTCAAGGACAATGACGTACCGGCTGTAAGCATCTCGGGCGGTTCCCCCGCAACCGAAGGAGGCACGGCGACTTTCACTCTGAGCGCCAGCCCCGCTCCGGCAGCCGGCATCACGGTGAATGTAAGCGTCGTACAGTCCGGCGCCTTCGCCGGAAGCAGACAGACCGGTTTACGGGAGGTGACCATCCCCGCAGGGGACGACGAAGCCAGCCTCACAGTGACAACCCGGGACGACAGTACGGACGAACCTGACGGCAGCATCAGGGCGACGGTGACAAGCGCCGGCCAGAGTTACTTAGTGTCTTCCACCGCCTATACCGCGTCCGTTGCGGTCAAAGACAATGACGGTCTGCCTGGGACTTCTGACGATAATGACGGCCTGCCGCCGTCCACCGTATCTGATCCCGGTGATTTCAACTATGAGCCGAGTCCGGACCGCAGGATACTTGTGGCTGTATACAACACGGCAGGGGGAGGAGGGTGGACCTGGCAGGGCAACTGGATCACCGCGGCGCCGGTCGTCACCTGGTACGGAGTTGTTGCCGACCTTGAGGACAGGGTGACGGGACTTATACTTGAAGACAACAATCTTGAGGGAGGAATCAGCGGAGATATAGGGGAGCTTGACAAGCTTGAGGTTCTCTACATGAACAATAACAAGCTTGAGGGAGCCATTCCCCTGGCACAGCTGGGAGGTCTTGAATCGCTAGAAGAACTTGCCTTGTGGGGCAACGAGAGACTTACGGGAACAATTCCCGACGAACTCGGGAAAAAAGTGGACAGGGCGGTTCTCAGGAAGATAAAGGAGGGTAACGGGGTTTCTGTGCTCGCGGACTGGTTTACGGGAGACGACGCGGTTTTCGATTATTCAGGCTGGAGGGAGGTTGAAGTAAACGGAAACGACAGGGTAAGCGGACTTGATCTGTCAGGGATTGGGGTAAGCGGAGAAGTCGCGGAAGCGATATGGGCGCTCTCGGATATCGAGGAGCTTGATCTGTCGGACAATCCAGGTTTGAGCGGAGAAGTTCCGCTGGCTGTTATGAATGGCAGGCTTGAGTTCCTTGACATAAGCGGAACAGACGTGTGTGTTCCGCAAGACGAAGATTTTGAGATGTGGCTTGAAAGTATAGATTTTACGAACAGCGATAGCGACAACTGCGGGGAAGTTGGAACTGAAACCTTCTCAACACGCGAACCGTTACGGGTAGAAAGAGATGAACCGGCCCGGGGGGAAAGCGGGGGAGGATGCTCTTTTGCCTCAGGCAGCGGATTCAAGCGGAGCGTCCCCGAGTTCGCTCTGGCGGTTTTTTTGCTGCTTGTAATTTTTCTGGCGGGCGGACGGAATGCGCGGCAAAGGAAAAACAATCATTGAAGATTCCCGCTGAGATGGAAGCGTTACGATGTTTTCTGTCTTCGCGGCATCTCAATCTTCTCGGCGTTCTGCTGCTTTGCGCTCTTTTTTCCATGCCGCTGAGTTCCTGCGGGTCAGGCGGGAACGGGAATGAATCCGAAAGGACTGAATACAGAACTATTGACGGGAGCGGCAACAATCTAGGAAGTCCGCAGATGAACAAGACGGGCGCTCGATTCGTTCGCTTTGCCCCGCCCGCCTACGCTGACGGAATAAGTTCTTTTGCCGGGCCGCGCCGTCCCAACCCCAGAAACATCAGCAACATCGTACACGCCCAGAAAGAACTGATTCCCAATGAGGACTCAACAACCAATTTCATGTGGCTTTGGGGGCAGTTCGTTGACCATGATGTTACTCTTACGGATGATGATAGAAACGACCCCGCCAACATCGAGATTCCGAAGGGCGATGAAATCTTTGATCCGCAGGGAACCGGCACGGCTGAAATATTCTTCAATCGCTCCATGCATGATCCGGATACAGGCACCGCAGCTGACAATCCTCGCCAGCAGGTAAATGCGGTCACCGGGTGGATTGACGCGTCGACCGTTTACGGCTCCGATACGCAACGCGCAGACGCATTACGGACAAACGACGGAACCGGCAGGCTCAAGACATCCGAAGGGAACTTTCTTCCCTACAATGAGCAGCAGTTCCCCAACTCCCGGTTCCAGTTATCAAGCCTTTTCCTTGCCGGAGATGAACGGGCTAACGAGAATATCGGCATTCTCTCGATCCAGACGCTTTTCATGCGTGAGCATAACAGGCTTGCCGAAGAAATTGCTGGAAGCAGCCCTGGTTTGTCCGGCGAGGAAATCTACCAGAGAGCAAGACGGATAGTCGGAGCCCGGATACAGGCGGTCACCTATAATGAATTTCTTCCCCGGCTGCTGGGGCCCGGCGCTCTCCCGCCTTACTCTCGTTATGATGATTCAACTTCCTCAGGCGTTGCAAACGTATTCACCTCCGCCGCCTTCCGGGTAGGACACACATTCCTTGATCCGAAAATTCCGCTTGTCGACGCGCAGGGCAACGAGACTCGGGCAGTGGCCCTGAAAGACGCTTTTTTCGAATCGGCGGTGAAGGTAGTCGCCGACGAGGGGATTGACCCGATACTCAGAGGTTTTGCTGCCGGCAAGCACCAGAGAGTGGATGCTCTCATCATTGATGACGTCCGCAACTTTCTGTTCATAGACATTTTCCCTACGGGATCACCGTCGCTTCAGGGTCTTGATCTGGTAAGCCTCAACATTCAGCGCGGCCGGGATCACGGGCTTCCGAGCTACAACAAAATGCGCGAGGATCTCGGGCTTGAGAGGAAGGAAAGTTTCTCCGATGTAACTTCCGACCCGGATATAGAGGGAAGGCTTCGCGAGGCCTATGGAACGAGTGAAGATGGTACGGACAATACAGACGACATGGATATCTGGGTTGGTGGAATTGTCGAAGACCGTTACGGCAAATCCATGGTCGGCGAGCTTTTTCACACGATCATTTCCCGCCAGTTCACGGTGTTGCGCGACGGCGACCGTTTCTGGTACCAGCGCATTCTGTCGCCGGAAGAACTGAAAGAAGTGGAAGAAACGAAGCTTGCCGACATTATCCGCAGGAACACGGAGATTGGAGAAGAAATCGGCGATGACGTGTTTATTGTCGAGTAAAGCCTGTTGCTTTGAGAGCCCTTGGGACTGCATCATTTCTCTTGTGCCTCTGCGCGGCTCAGCCCCCGAGAAAGAAGAGTGAATGCGGCGTTTAGATGCTGAGCATATACCGTATTTGACGATCTCGCCATGTAGCATATATACACTCCTGTTTATGATACTTGTCGACAGGTCGCCTGTATCTGGCTTCGCGATCAAACTCAAAGTTGCCAACCTTTCAAGCCGACACACTTGACTCTTCATTTTTTATGGCCCCCTTGTTTGAACCTGCTGTGCGGCCCTGAAGCCCGCATACGCCATCTTGAACTTCACTGTTGCCTGCCATAACTTCTTCGTACCCGGAAGAGGCTGCTGCTTGCTGGGTCTGAATCCAGCGTACCTCGCAAAATCTATCACGTAAGTGCGCATGTCGGGCATTTCATCAGGCTTGTTCTTTATTATTCCCTCATACAGAAGCAGGCTGTACATAGCATTTATCTCTTCCTCCCCCACTACATCACGGGCCGGAATGTCCGGCTTCTCTCTCGCCATCCTCTCAAGATCAAACACCCTGTACGCAGTGACAACGTCAAACGCAAGACACTTGCGCAGATCATCCGCGCAATCAAATCTCCTTTCCTTTATTCCGGTTCCCGTCTTAAGAGCTTTAAAATACTCTTCTATACTCCACCTGGCCTCATACCACTTAACTGTACGCACCGCATCCTCCGCAGTTTCATCCCCTTCCGTGGCAAGCAGAACCCAGTGAAGACCTTCCTTCCCGCTCGGAGGATCAGGCTCAAAAGCGCTTACCGCGAGCATATCAAGCGGTTTCGCGTCTGCCCCCTCTTTCAAGGGAGCCACAAGCCTCACCCTGGATGCGCGTATCTCAAGTGTTACCTCCCGACTCTTACGTTTCCTCTTCCCTCCGCACGCGTCCACTTCTATCTTCCTTCTGGCAAGCACCGGCCTGCTATTAATGTGCTTCCACAGATTCTCTGTCTTCTCCCCCACCGCAACACGCCGATTGTGTCCCTTTTTTGAACGTACCAAAAGACCGTCCCCTCTGTGCACCCCCTCCCGAAGAAGTTCCCACATGTCCCCCTCTCTGTCGCAGACAGTAATCACGCGGGTCCCCTCGCACGCACCCTCAAGCTCCCGAGCCTTGAGCAGCCCCTTTATCCACCTCCTGCTCTCCTGCTTCTTGTTACTCTTGCCAACTGCCCTCACTTCGGCGTCAAGCTCGTAAACCCCCAAAGGACGCTTCCCCTCCGTTACCGCCAACCCCACATGAACAAACAGCCCTTTACCCTTCCCCCCTATGCTCACAAGCCCACTGGTCCCCTCATGCCCGCTGTAATTAACCGTAGTGGTATCCTGCACCGCCAGAACCACTCTCTCCATACGACACCGGCTCACCGCGGCTTCCGTGTGAGGTTCAAGTATATGTTCCATCGCAACCCTCTTGTTCGACAGCAACCTGTACATCCCCCTCTGCTCCGCTTCTCCCGGGAAAACCACAGGCAACGGCTCCTTGGGGTTATCGGCCCACCTGCGCCCCATATATATTATACGATCCCTCACTCGACCGTCGGGATGAGAACTGCGTCCGTACTCCACATCCGCCCAGTCAGCATCTTCTGCGTAATAAGGTTCCGGCGTCTGTCCGATTGCCCGGCGGGGTTCTTTATGCAAAACCTTCTTCCACCCCCGTAAAATGGGTTTCATCCATACCGTCTTGCTCTCCGTTATCCCCCCGCTCGCGGGACGCCCCGAAGTCTTCTCTTCACACATCTCCCACCCCGCGGCCCTGTAACTGCTCCCCTCATGATCACTCGATATGTAGGTGTATGCCATCACAGGTTCCGTACCGTGAATATCCTTCCAGTCCACCCCCACTCGCGAAATTGCCAACGACAACGCACAGGACGCCAGATTCTTTACCCGTACCCCCGGAAGCAGAAGAAAACGGTGGTTGTTTATCACCAGACCGAGATTCTCCACCCGCGCCTCCGTACTCCACCCTATCCACTTGTCCCGCGCCCCCTGGTGCCAGCTTGCAGCGCAAAAACCTATGCCTCCCACGCGTCCATGATTCCCGGTGGTTATCCAGTAGGATATCTGCTTGCCGGGAACCCTGCTCCACCCCTCGGGATGATGAGTCTGCATCATCTCACGCCACAGCTTCTTCTCCTTTCCCTCCACGGGTTCAAGAGAAACTTCTCCCAGAGATTCAAGAGTACAGATCACATTGTTGTCCGGGTAGTCTGTGCGAAGCGCCGGGGTCTTGCTTCCGGAAATCATCCCCTTGGGCAGGGACACGGGGGCAGGCAGACTGACTCCGGCGGCTTTCGCTATCTCGGGAAGATTCTTGCGTGCGGACGCCAGACACAGCTCTCCCTGGGAGTTGCGCCAGTTGTCCCTCTCGCAAAGCCCCATCGCCAACCCGTAGCGTGTCTGCTCAGGGTCTGCCGCAGCTTTTTTGAACCACTCTATGCTGTCTGCTGAAAAATGACGTAGTCCTATCCGCACACCAGTACATATACCCAGCCAATACTAAAGAGTCAAGTGTGTCGGCTTGAAAGGTTGCCAACAGCGTTCAAGGCGTGTCAAGCCTCCAGTTGGCAAAACAGTTCGGTATCACACAGAAAGCCGCCTGGTTTATGATTCATAGGATAAAAGAGGCTTGCGGGAATGATAACAATACTATGCTTTCCAGGATAGTTGAAATTGACGAAATCTTTATCGGTGGCCTTTCATGGAGACCTAGCGCCGCAGCGATGAGGACTTCCGCTAGAATCCCGCGGGTAATACTGACTAAAGCTCAGGACCTGACCATCTCCAGTAATCAAGCAGCCGCAGGGATTTCCTGACCCCTTGGCCGCAAAAATGTTCATTGTCTTTCAGCAATTTGGTTTTCTGCTGTAGCAGGCCGTCCCTCATGAATACAGCATACATTGTGAAGCCGTCTTCGGGAAACGGGTTATAAGAGGGATTTGCGCTGTAGCGATTTTTGGACTTGCAGTTTCCGAGCGCGAACCCAACTGACACAGCAATCCGGCATCCTGCAAGCCATAATCACTCCATTCGGACGTAACTCAGCGCTGAACCCTGCAGAATCTCCAGCCCTTACCAACAAGCGGACGCAGCTATCCCCAAGGAGTTCATTAACGCTTAAATTTTTCTGAATCACTGGGATATCATCCAGCCCTGGTCCAACTCCCGCCTACAAGCGATCTCATACACTCAGGCCTCCCCGCCTTTATGTGACCAACTGCAAGCGCCATCATTACCGCCAGAGCCAAACCCACCCGGGCACTCATTTTACCCTTGCCCCTGATATAGTGCTTCTCAAACCCGAAGCTGTTGTCCATTCTTGAATATACTCTCTCCATGGAACTTCTGCGTCTGTACTCTCTTTTCCACGTAACGCTGCCCCGCGGTGTAGGGGTAAAAATACGATGATTCTTCTCAAGCGGCACACGCACCGCCCTGCCGTAACCATTGGTTGTGCATCCAGCATCCCTGTGACACTTCTCCCACCCCTCACAGCCAAAACACCGCTATCGTAGCGTCTATTATCTGGTCTCCCATGGCCTTGTACCCGCGACGGTTGAGATGACCGTCAAAGTCCGCGAACAGCTCCTCTATCACCCCCGCCCGCGCAAGCTTGTCCCTGTAGAGCCACACCGTCCTTGCGTCGGGAACCCTGTCTTTTAGCTCAAGACCCAGGAACCTTGTGAAAGACAGGCGGTCCAGCATCTGGTACTCGACCTGTTCGTCGGACAGATTGTAAAGAGCGCACAGAATTATCGTCTTGAACATCACTATCTCGTCCCACGGCTTGCGCCCCGCGCTTGACTTGCGCTCTCTCTGCGGTTCCCTCCATACCGATCTGAGGCGGGGACGGAACAGTTCCCAGGGAATTATTGCGTTGAGTTTGACCAGGGGGTCTTTCTTGTCGTCCAGCCTCACGTACCTGTCCTCTTCTCCGAAATCCAGATGTTCCACTTTCCTTCCTCCGGTTATTGTTTTTATCGTATCCGCAACCACCGCCCTGTAATTTGACGGGGGGGATGAGCGGATATTCTTTGGTCCTGCTGGGATATAAGGGTATTTTCAGCAATTCCCACTAAGAACTTACCGGGCTTGGGTTAGCGAACAAATTTCGGTTTTTCGAGATTCTGCCAGTATTCAGGGTGTCTGATCCCGCGTAGAAAACAGTTTTTCTTCATTGCGTAGGCCGGTTCCAGACCATTTTCCTTATCCACCTCAATCCCTGCGCATACCTCTCCCACACCCGCCAAAGCAAGTTCCCGACCACCTCGATAATAAAGACTGTATTTCCTTGTCATGTGCTGTCGAGAAGTTCTATACTGCTCCTGTAACCTTCCACTATTGCCCTGTACAAAAACTCCCAGCTCTCAAGAACATGTTCTCTGAACATGCCGCGTACTTTCTCTCTCAGATACTTGAGCCTTCCAATCTTATCGAAGGCCGCCTGAAACAACTTGCAGCAATGCGCCTCTATCTGATCAATAAGAAACGCAAGCAGCATCAGATTGCCGAACACGCTCGCAAGATTCCTGTTGCCGTGTCCAAAGTTGTGCTCAAAATGATAACCCTGATTCTTAAGCGTATTGAACGTCTCGTTCTCTATTCTCCACCTCGCTCTCCCCGCTCTCATTACCTTCATCAGATTATTGCGGTTCAACTGTATGTCCGTAACCCAAGAAAAACGCGTGGTCCTGCTCTCGGGCTTCTTCTTTGTCCCCGGCTTTGTCTCATGATACTCAAGGAAGTTCACCTTCAATTCCCTGTTCGACTCGTTAAGAGACACGTTGTTTACGTATCTGAACCTGTGCCGTATTCCCCCTTCTCCCTCTATCTCCACTTCCTCCGTGTCAGGACTGCCGTCCACCTGTTCAAATAAATACTCGTGGTCTCCTTGCTTTGCTCCAAGTATAAATCTCAGATCATTGTTCATCAGGTGCCTTATATGGGGAGCGTTTGAAGCAAGCCCGTCTTCAAGCGCTATGAGCTTCAGATGGGGATGCTCCCTCCTTAAATCCTTTATGAATCTCTTCGCCGCGTTTCTCTCGCAGTCATTCTTCACCGCCCCGTCCGTCTTCAGTATCGGCTCGGGAGCAAGGGGAAACACCTCTTTGTGTTCGGGATGCACTATAGCTCCGCACAGCATGTGATGATAATACGTAACGCTGCCGTTGCGGTGATGCTTCTCGCAGCAGTTATCGCAGTGTACGCTCGGGGAGGAGAAAAACCCCGTGCCGTCCACTGAAAGCAGATAATGACCGTCTATATACTCATAGCCTTCAAGTCCCTTGCCCCTTTGCAGTTTCCCAAACAGCTTTCTGAAAGCGCCGCGTATATCTCTTGGGTCAAGCACATCAAGACGCTTTCTCATCCCCGAATCTGAAGGAACATTCGAAACTCTGTACAGACTTTCGAGATTCGAGCGTACCCTGTCCTTGTCCTCATCATGCGCGGCCTCGTCAAAAGCAAGCAGGGAAGGGTATTTCAGGGAAAACACGGCAAGCGCCGACATCAGGTAATCAGGCAGAGTGAAACCGCGGCCTGAGACGGCGTCATCTATTTTTTTAAAACTGTTGTGGGCAACGTGGAGCAGCCCCGGTTTGCTCAGCGTTTTACGCAAACGTTCCTTCATAGTCCACCTCCGGCAGTAAACTATAGTTGTTGTTCCAGACAATCAGTGTACCATATCGGGAGAGGGAACGCTGGAAAAAGCGGGAGTTTCTGCTTGAAATCGGCCTGAAAGTTTACGAAAACAAAATCCTGAACCCCTTTATTTTAAGGGGTTTTAGGACTTAGTGGGAATTGCTGGGGTATTTTTAGAAGTGCCCTAATATGTAAAAATCACCTAGATTCTTCCTAGGGGTTCTTGGAGCTTTACTGGTTGGAACAAGTCTTTCCTCTCGGTGTATTTTTGCCGTAATCTTCCGTATAATTTATTAACGGGTAGCTGGGGAGAGGATTGAGTTGCGCGGGATTGACTCGGTTGCTGTGTGTAAAGTCCCTCTGAACCTTGGCGCCATGAACAAATGAGTGTGCAAATAGATATACCAAAAAAGATGGTTGCGGAGTTCTGTCGCCGCAACCGCATAACGCGACTGTCGCTCTTCGGTTCAGCGATCAGGGACGATTTCGGTCCCGACAGCGATATAGATGTACTGGTGGAATTCGAGCGGGGCGCCCGAGTCGGTTTTATTGCGCTTGCGGGATTGGAAATTGAGCTTACTGAAATTCTGGGTCGCAATGCGGAGCTGCACACCGTGAAGGGACTTCATCCCGGATTTCGAGACGAAGTATTGCGGTTGGCAGAGGTGCAGTATGAGCATGCGTGATGATCATACAAGCATCGGAGATATGCTCAGCCATGCGAGAGAGGCCGTGGATTTACTGGGGAAGACGGACCGCGAGCAACTGGGAGACAACAGAACACTTCAGTTAGCATTAACGCGACTGATTGAGATAGTGGGAGAAGCCGCAAACCGGGTTTCTGAAACGACTCAGGAGCGCCGTCCAGAGATTCCTTGGCACAAGATTATCGGAATGCGTAACAGGCTGATCCATGGTTACGACGTTACCGATATAGATATACTGTGGGATACGATAACAGACGATCTTCCTCCCCTTATTGAAAAATTGAAGGAGTTAACAGATTAGGATGCTAACTGTAAAGAATCGGTATTGCCCATCAATCCTGATTCTTGTTATTTCGAACAGTAGTGCGGCCCAAGAAATTTCCTGACCTCCGGGCTGCATAAGAACTCTTTGTATTTCAGTAGTTCGATTTTGTGTTGCAAAGGGCTATCCCTCATGAATACGGCATCTGTCATTCTCCCACAGTTAACTCGAGGATTCATGCCCTACAGCAATCTCAACGACGTGGAGGATCTTGTAAGCATAGGGGGCAAGGGGGAGGTTACAATCAGGGAGTTCGTAATAGGGGAATTTCCTGTATAGTCAGCAAACCTTCTACGCGTTTAAAAACTCGGATCTATCTATGTTGAATCTTCGCAGTATTGCCTTAATGGTTCCCACGCCAAGTTCTGTGTTCTTGCCATGATTCTTCAATGTATATTGAGGACCTTTTTTTGAACCATCCTCTGTTGGCCTTTGAAGTATTATCTCGCTCCCCTTCCCCCTATCATTTGGCATGACTTCAACACCAAACTTTTTTAGTTTAGCTAACAGTTTTTGTATCTTGAGTCTCGTTAGCTTTCGTGACATTTACACAGTAGCTGTCTGGTATAGAGATTTTTTCGGTCTAAAGCTCCTGCCTTCAATCTCTATAGATTCTCTTTCATGGTCGAGGGTATAAGGAACAGACTTATAAAACATGTTCCAGTACTCCGCGGGTGCGGGATTATAGAGGTGGTCTGTGTTGTCGTTTTCGTAGGCGTAATTTATATAGCTTATAACCAGATCATACAATTCTGTATAAGCGGTCTCAAAAGATTCAGTCGTCGTATTGACAATATCAAATTCCAAACAGTGTGCTACGTAGTCTTCTTCCTCTCTATACAGAAGCACCGTCAGAAAGAACTCTTGATGCAAAGTCAACACCTCCTAAGAATGTTGTGTAACAATTATATATCCGCACATATGGTTCCGCAATCACCAAATACCGCGTCAAAAGCAAAAGAAATGCAATCAATGATTTGCCGTGAAATAGTTTAAGCGAGCGGGCAAAGATTTCCCGCAACGCAACGGTGTTTATTCTAACCTGCGTTGTTGTTCAAGCAAACCACAGAGATTCATGGTCTGACCGGTGGACTACCCCGTATAAGGTCCGGAGTCAGACCCCTTCAATCAGTGGTTTATATAATCAGATTGGGAATTATATCGAAAAGTCACATTTCCTGACTGATTCATACCTCTATTATACAAATCAGTCTTCTTTTTCTTCCACTATCTTTACAGGTTGGAAAAAGGCTTTATTGATAGTCATCTTGTCGGCCCCAGGCATATCAAATTCTTCCCTTAGTTCTTTTCTTGAAGGCTGATAATCCTTCCGGGACGGAAGCTTGATCTCTTTGGGTTTTTTCTTATCATCACACATAAAAACCTCCTATTTTATGATCCACCAAATCAATAAGGCAACTATAATCCCTACAACTATGCCCGGAATACCTATCGCAGTTCCCATAAGAGCGATACCTATTCCACCCACTATGAAATAAGCCAGAAAACCACCAACTATGGAGATTAGTTTTTTCATCAATTTGTGTCAGGAATAACTGAACATTTAGCCAGTTCACGGGAAAAGCCAGTCAGGTCAAATTTAACTTTATAAGGAATACCTTCACCCCTAAACCCATTTATGAAAAATACAACCCATATGTTGTTTGCGTTTTTTGCTTTTTCAAAATACGGATGATTCCGACCAAAACCAATCCAGTTTGCCGAGTTGGGTGGCACGTATCCCTTATAGTATTCTAATGGATTGTTATCAACCTTTACTCCAAAGCCACCATGTTTTAATAATTGTTTGTTTACTGGTGGTGAACCATGAAAAGAAAAGGTAATAAGTTTATCCTGACAACCAAAACTAAGAAAATATCCTACCGAAACTTTTTCGGTTAACTGCTCATATGCACTGTGTCCAATACTCATCTTCAGCTTCTGCACCGCCAGCGAGCAATGCAAACAACAGACTAAGAATTATGGGTTTAATAGTCCGCATCTTTGCAGCAATTCCCACTAAGTCCTAAAACTCCTTAAAACAAAGGGGTTGGGGATTTTGTTTTCGTAAACTTTCACTCCGTTTTCAGGCAGAATTCCCCGAATCTCCGACACTTTCCCCATAAATCAACACAGACTGTGTTCGTAATATATGGTAAACTGATTTTCAGGAACAACAACCATAGTTTGCTACCGGAGGTGGACTGTGAAGAAAAAAACTGCGCGCAAATTGCGCAAAAAGCTGAGCAAACCCGGTCTGCTTAAAACTGTTCGTGACTGTTTTGAAGAAATAGATGACACCATCACGGGCCGGAGTTTCACTCTTGCGGATTACCTTATATCGGGACTTGCGGTGTTTTCCCTCAAACACTCTTCCCTTCTTGAATTCGATAAAGCCGTCCACTCAGAGAAAACAGTGCGTGCCAATCTGAAGAATCTGTTTGGAATCGAAGAAGCTCCATCGGATTCGGGGATGAGAAAGCGTCTTGACGAGCTTTCGCCCACAACACTGCGCGGAGCTTTCAAGCGTCTGCTGAGTGAACTGCAAAGGGGAAAGGGGCTTTGTGGATACGAGTATATAGACGGTCACTACCTGCTCTCATTAGACGGCACGGGGTTTTTCTCTTCTCCGAGTGTGCATTGCGAGAACTGCTGTGAGAAGCATCACCGCGACGGCAGCGTTACGTATTATCATCAAATGCTGTGCGGGGCTATAGTGCACCCTGAGCACAAGCAAGTATTTCCGTTAGCTCCCGAGGGGATACTGAAAACTGACGGGGCAAAAAAGAACGACTGCGAGAGAAACGCGGCAAAAAGGTTCATAGAGGATTTAAGGAGGGAGCATCCACATCTGAAGCTCATAGTGCTTGAAGACGCGCTAGCTGCAAACGCTCCGCATATAAGGCACCTGATCAGCAATGATCTGAGGTTTATACTTGGGGCGAAGGAGAAAGGTAACAAGTATTTGTTCAAACAGGCAGACAGCAGAGCTGATACCGAGGAAGTGGAGATGGAGGGAGAGAATGGAATACGGCACAGGTTCAGATACGTAAACAACGTATCGCTTAACGCGTCGAACAAGGGGTTGAAGGTTAATTTCCTTGAGTATCATGAGACAAGGCCCGGGACAAAGAAGAACCCACAGAGCAGTACCATGCGTTTTTCCTGGGTTACTGACATAGAGTTGAACCGCAATAATGTGATGAAGATAATGAGGGCGGGGCGAGCGAGGTGGAGAATAGAGAATGAGACATTCAATACGCTTAAGAATCAGGGTTATCATTTTGAGCACAACTTCGGGCACGGCAACAAGCATCTTTCGGGAGTGTTCGGCAATCTGATGTTGCTTGCGTTTCTGATTGATCAGATAGAGATGAGGTGCTGCGGATTATTTATGGCAACCTTGGAGAACATGGAGAGGCTCAAGTACCTGAGGGACAAGATAAGGAGGTTTATTCTGGATTTTATCGTCCCTGACTGGGAGACTTTGTATATGAGCATTGTACATGGTCATCAGCACACTGAACTCACCCCGAACGAGTAGTGGGTTCCGGGGTGGATTCCGTTTCTGTAGAGATGGATAGTTGCGTGCAGAGGTTAAAATGGTATTCAAAAATCGGTTGGAATATGTGAATGGCTACGGCAATTGAGGGATTATTCAGATCTGTGATGCTTGAATCATGGATGAAAATCATGAAAAACTACCAGCTGCTCAGCAACTGGTACCCAATACACCGATAGTGGGAATTGCTGGCATCTTTGTCCATGTTTAGTTGTTCAAAAATAGCATCCCTTAGTTCGACAGCCAAGACCCTCAACACTTGCCCTTTCTCTATCCCATTATTGTACGCAGAAGACTTAACCATCTTGTCCATTTCTTCAGTTAAGACAGATTCCCCTTTGACGTGCTCAAGGCAAAACTCTTGAATATCGTAATGGCTTTTATTTTCAACTTGAGAAATAAGGCTGGAAGCAGCCTGTTTTGCCCATCCAGAGGCTTGGATTTCTTGTGATACTTTTTTGCCCAAGCTGGTTAATTTAATAGGGCTTTCGCTTGTGGCAGTTTTTGGTGGAAGTCTCTCAAAAATTTCATCAAGCTTCTTACGTACCTCTGCCATGAATTCTTTGAAATTATCTCTATCAGTATCTACTTGGCCTTTCCATTCTCCTGTTTTGAACGTAGTTTCCCTAGAACGTAGAAATAAAGTAATTATAGCGACTAAACCCAAAACCACGGCCGCTACAGTAGAAATTAACTGTGAAGTGTTTGGATCCATGAGAATATATTATAAACATGAATCATAAACATTTAAACGAAGGATTTGTCCTTGCTGACAACTTTGATTATACCCTTAGCAGGTCAGGTTACAAGCTCCTTATAAGGAAGCCTTTTACCCACCATCCCCTTTGCCAGAAAACCCATCTGGTCTATTGTATCCTGCTCCCTGACATTATGCCGACCGGAAAACTCATTTACATAACGCTCTAAGTGTTTCGGGGATATGCGGTGGTAGGTTCCATAGTAGCCTCTTTTTAACATCGCCCAGAAAGACTCCACGCCGTTCGTATGAGCTTGCTTCCTTACATATTCACCTACACTATGATTTACAGATTCATGCTCAAAAGGAAGTCCGGTGTAACTCTTATGATCATCAGTGTAAACCATCGCTTTCTTTGACACATTAGCACTTACAAACCCTTGCAGTTCTTCTTTGGTTCTCGCAGGAACAGGTTTGGCTATAACCTTATTGGTCTTCCTGTCCTTCATTCCTACCACAACCTCTTTCCCAGAAGGATCTTGTATATGGCTTCTCTTGTTGTTGTGCTTGTTCTTTTCCTTCCCGCCTATGAAGGTCTCATCTACCTCTACAGTGCCGGAGAACGGCCCTACTTCGATCTCGTAAGCCTTACGAAGCCTGTGAAGCATGAACCAAGCGGACTTCTGCCCGATCCCCAGCTCCCTGTGTAGCTTCATGGACGATATGCCTTTGATGTTGGTAGTGAACAGGTAAATACCGATTGCCCATATCCGATACTTCAGTTTAGATCCTTCCATGACCGTTCCGGTCTTAACAGAGAACATAGGCTTGCCTTCACAATCACGGCACCTGTGCGTCATAGTCTTGTGCCTGATATTGGATTGTACATTAGAAGAATCGCAGTAAGGGCAATGAGGGCCTTCGGGCCAACGCTGTTCTGCCAACCACGTTTTAGCCGTTCCCTCGTCTGGGAACATATCCACTACTTGAAGCAGCGTCAGTCCTTTACGATGTGATTTACCAAGTCCTTTTTTTGCCATGATTGTTACCTCCTAATGTGACTATAAGGTAACTGTTTATAGAAAAGGTGTCAAGGGTTTTTATGAGATTTTTTTCTTATTTTTCTAGCTTTTCTAACCCCATGTTGTCTGATCAGATGTATAGAATTATTAGCTTCCTCCACAAACCTCCGAGCTCTTTGATTTTCCGGGGTGGATGGATCTATGGATAACCAATCATCATTGTATTTATTAAGTAATGAAAACAGATCTTCAAACATCATATTGAATACCGCTCGGTCTTTAGGGAGGTTAAACCACCCAGTTTCTGGGTTTTGTTCTTTTTCCCATTTAGTTGCAATATCTCTGAATTTTTCTAGGTCGCTTATAATCCCTCTGTCCGACATAAAACCAAAGTCTTCAGTGAAGCGATCAATTTTCTTACCAAGGAACAATTTATCTACCACAACCCCTCCGATAAACGACACTATACCCACAACAACCCCCCAGTAATCCCAACACGCAATACAGGGTATTTGTGAAAACCAACACTCCATTCTCTCATACTATCAATCCTCGGTTTTTTCCGCAATCAGTTTTGGGTAAATGTGACTTTTAGATATAATTCCCATCAGATTGCCGCGGCAGCTATCACTTCCCCGGTTTCGGGGTCAAAGGCCAGACCGTGCTTTTTCAGCATGCGAATCCACCGAGGCGCGTTGCGTCTTGTCATCAGAGCCTCGTAATCCACATCTTTCTCGTAATAAGGCTTCATGTCTCTGAGCACAGCGTAAATAACTCGAAGCAGCTTGTGCGCGGAAGCCACAATTGCCCTTTTATAACCACGCCTTATCGCAATTCCCTTGCAGTGGGAGTGGAACTGACTGCTCTTTGTTCTCGCGGCCCCCTGGGCGCATTCAACAAGCACCTCCTTGAGCGTCTTGTTTCCCATCCGAGTCCGCGAGCTTCTTCGTTTCCCCGCGCTCTCGTTGTTCCCCGAACAAACGCCGCTCCACGAAGCCAGATGTCCTGCCGAGGGAAAAACTCCTATGTCAGGCCCTATCTCCGTTAAAATGGCGCAGGCTGATCTCTGATCGATTCCCGGAATGGTCTGAAGCAGCTCAAGCTTCTTCTCCCACTGGGAAAGCCCCTGCCTTATCTCACGGTCAAGATTCCTTATACGCTCCTCGATAGAGTCGTGCTCCAAAAGAAGATCCTGCAGTATAAAACAGTCCGAGGGACTGAGCTGCGCTCCAAGCGCGTTTCTTATATCGGGAATCTTTCCCGACACATGGGAACTAAGCGAAGCGATTATCTCTTCGCTCTCCACGCCGTTTACAAGACCCTCGAGAATACGGCGTCCGTTCATCCCGAACACGTCGGAGAGAACACCTCCGATTCTTATTCCCCCCCCGGTCAATAACCTTCTGCACCCTGTTGCGCACGCTTGAGCGCTGGTTTACCAGCTTGCGCCTGTGACGATTCATTGCGCGCAGTTCCCGGAACACCTTCGGGGGAACGTGGCTTGGACTGCAAAGACCGAACTGACAGACCCTGGCAAGCCATACGCTGTCTGCAACGTCGGTCTTTCTGCCTCGAAGCTGCTTTACCTGCCTTGCGTTTACAAGCAACGGCTTTATGCCTGCATCCTCAAGGGCTTCAAAAGGCGTAATCCAGTATATGCCCGTACCCTCCATTACCGCGGCCTCAACGTCATTTTCTCCCAGCCACTGGGTCATCTCCGAAAGACCATCGGCAAGGGCGCTGAAAACGCGGGTCTTTGTCTGCGGGGGGACATTGTCCCCGCACAGACTGAGCGAGACGGTGAGTTGCATTTTATGAACATCGATACCGGCCGCCTTGGGGTATACAACATGAAAATTGTCCGTTTCCATGGTAACCTCCTTAACTGTGGGATACATATGGGCGGAGACAGAAAAACCGGTCGGACTTTCACGCAAGTTGCGGTGCATTTTGCCGCACGTCCACAGCTCTATGGCTGGGTACAATTCGGGGTTCGGAACCAACCGGCAGGGTCCAGTTTAACATCGGGATTTTACAAAAATCGCCATTAAGTATTACGGCCTCTGTCCTGTCACCGCCCTATATGTTCCGTAGTAGTATAAAGGAAAGTCGAAATCGGCGGCAGACCAGCCACCGCAAATATTTCATGCCACGGGGTGGCTTCTTAAAAACCATGAGGGTTTAACCATGGATACAGAAAAACCTTTTCAGGGAAGTCTTTTCTCCAACGATTTCTTAAGCCAGTCCATAATCGAGTTGTCCGACTGGAAGCATATTGATTCTGACGCGGTAGACGGGTTTTACGAATCGCTTAAGGAAATATTCAGCAGGTTTCCGGTTTCGGGGAAGCCAAACGAAAGCCAGACGGAAACCGACCTGATCTGGCCCATACTCGAACGCCTTGGTTGGACTACGAGTCTGCGGCAACAGAATCTTGCCGTAAAAGGAAGGCAGGATGTGCCCGATGGTCTTCTGTTTGCGGATGATGCGGCCAAGGAGCAGGCTAACGGATTTACGGAAGAGTGGAAGCGTTACCAGTTCGGTCTTGCGGTAGTTGAGTGCAAACGCTGGCTCCGTCCCCTTGACCGCTGGTCAGGACTTCCTGATGAGGTGACGGCACCTTCAACGCAAATACTTCGCTATCTTCGGCGAGTGGATGATGTGACTTCGGGAAAGCTCAGGTGGGGTATTCTTACCAATGGTGCGAAATGGCGGCTTTACTATCAGGGCACCCGGTCGGTTTCAGAGCAGTTTCTGGATATTGATCTCGGAAAGATTCTGAATATTTACGATCAGGACGATGATTCGGTCGTTCTTTCCGAATCCGAGCGTCGCCACTGGCTTTGCGTGTTCGTTCTGATGTTCAGGCGCGAGGCCTTTCTTCCCGGCGCTGCTGACCCGCGCACGTTTCACCAGCGCTCTCTTGATGAAAGCAAGTTCTACGAAGAACGGGTCGCGGGCAGTCTTTCGGGGCTGGTTTTTGAAAAAGTTTTCCCAGAACTTGCTCGTGCCGTAGCTGTCGCCGCTCCTGAAGCACCTTTGACGCAAGTACGCGAGGCCGTTCTGGTTTTCCTCTACAGGCTTCTTTTCATCCTCTACGCGGAGGATCGCGAGTTGCTGCCCGTGCGTGATACGCGTTACGACGACTATGCCCTGCGGGATAAAGTCCGGGGGGATGTAGGACGACGCAAGGACCAGAATGATGTTTTTTCCAAAAAAGCGTCGAGATACTGGAATGCCATCGACGATCTCTGTCTCGCTATTGATCAGGGTGATTCCTCAATAGGTCTGCCTCCATACAACGGCGGGCTTTTTGACAGGACGAGCACTCCGCTTCTTGAAGAAATCCGGATCGGAGACCAAGTTGTCGCCGAGGTGGTTGATGCTCTTTCCTTTGAACAGACGGAGCATGGACGCCGGTATATCAATTACCACGACCTCAGCGTCCAGCAACTCGGATCCATATACGAACGCCTTCTTGAATACGAACTCGCGCGGGAAGGTAGTGAAATAGTCGTTCGCCCGAACATCTTCGCGAGAAAAGAGTCGGGGAGCTACTACACTCCGGACGATCTGGTCGGTTTGATAGTAAAGGAGACAATTGAGCCTCTGGCGAAGAGATCCATGGATGAGTTTGAGTCCAGAATCGCGGAACTCGCCGAAAGCCGATTGTCCGAAGACATGAAAATCGGACTTCTTAAGGAAACCGATCCGGCGGAAAAGCTTCTCGAACTGAAAATCTGCGACCCCGCCATGGGTTCGGGGCACTTTCTGGTCAACCTCGTGGATTTTGTTACCGACAGCGTGATTGCGGCAATGGCCGACGCCGAGGCCGCGGTGGAAAACTACATATCTCCTCTAAACGCGCGGATTGACAGGATTCGCAACAGGATTATGGCAAATGCGCAAAAGCGCAAGTGGAGCGTTAATTTCGAGCAGCTTGACGACCGTCACGTAATCAGACGGATGGTTCTCAAGCGCTGCGTTTACGGAGTCGACAGAAATCCCATGGCGGTTGAGCTTGCCAAGGTGTCTCTCTGGCTCCATACGTTTACGCCCGGGGCTCCCTTGAGCTTCATTGATCACCACCTGCGCTGCGGAAACAGCCTGTTCGGCATGTGGGTTCGGGATGGAGTGAAAAAGGCAGAAGAGTACGGAGGGTCGCTTCTGCTTCAAAAACCTATAGCGCGGGCTATATCGACCGCGGCTCCCATGCAGATAATTGAAGGTCTGACCGATGAGGAGATATCCGAAGCCCACCGTTCCGCTGACATCTTTGACGGAATCAAGGAAGACACGGCGCCTCTGGATGCCTTTCTCTCGGTTGTGCATGCCTTTGACTGGCTGAACATCCGGGACCGTGACGACAAGAGCGCTCTCTACGCTTTTTTCGAGGGCATACTCGGCGACCCCGTCGACATTTCTCTCGGGAAGTCTGATATACGGAACGGGAAAACGCAGTCGGAGCGCTTTGCGGGGATTTTCGAAAAAGCGCGGGAACTTATAGAGGAAGAACGCTTTTGCAACTGGCAGGTGATGTTTCCCGGAGTGTGGTCGGAATGGGAGGATTGCGGACTGCGGGGAGGTTTTGACGCGGTAATAGGCAATCCGCCCTGGGACCGGGTAAAACTGCAGCAGGTCGAGTGGTTTGCGTCCCGCCGTCATGAGATTGCCTTGGCGGCGCGGGCCGCCGACCGGAAGCGCATGATCGTTGAGCTGGAGGAATCAGGTGAGCCGCTGGCCGAAGATTTCAATGTTGCCAAAGAGCGAGCCGGGCACGCGGCCCGCGTGGCTCGGACTTGCGGCGACTATCCATTGCTTTCCGGAGGCGATATGAACCTCTACTCTCTTTTCATTGAGAGGGCTATGACCATTGTCAAACCCGACGGGATGGTGGGTCTTCTTGTTCCTTCCGGGATTGCGTCTGACAAGACTTCCGCAAAATTCTTCAGAACCATTGCGTCGCAGAGAAAATTGAAAACCCTCTACGATTTTGAGAACCGGCGAACGCGTTTCAGGCTGTCGCCATTTTTTCCAGATGTGGACAGTCGATTTAAATTTTGTGCGTTTATCGCAAGTAATAATCCGCTTCCTGACACAGCGCAGTATGCCTTTTTCCTTCAAGATATCTCTGAACTGGAAGACCCTGATCGTCGGTTCCCCATGACGGTCGAAGATTTCGACCGGGTTAACCCCAACACGGGCACCGTACCGATATTTAGATCTCGTCGGGACTCCGAACTAACTATTGATATCTACAAGCGCCTGCCGGTTATGGTTGATCGGTCCGATGGCGAAGAGGAGAAAACATGGCCGTTGAAATACGTTCGCATGTTTGATATGACCAACGATTCCGGTATATTCCGCACGCGCCAAGAACTTGAGGAAAAAGAAGGAGCCTATCCGATCGGCGGCAATCGATTCGCCAGCCCCCAGGGTGAGTGGGTGCCCCTCTATGTTGGCCGCATGATCCACCAATTTGACCATAGGGCTGCTTCGGTAAAAGTGAATCCAAGAAGTCTTCACAATCCTGCATTAAGTGGAAATATAGCCTTGGCGCAAAAAATGGATCCCGATTTTGCACCTACACCACAATATTGGATTCCTGCCGACAAGGTGATTTTTCCCAGCGGTCTGGAGTGGGTCATAGCGTTTCGTGACATTGCGAGACCAACAGATGCTAGGACGATGATTGCTGCCGTTGTTCCTTTTGTCGGATCAGGAAATACAATTCCGATTTTAATTGCGGATCGCCTGAATACTTATCATCGGTTGGCGTCCTGTCTTATCGGCAATTTCAACTCGATTCTTCTAGATTATGTAGTACGTCAAAAGGTTCAAAGCGTCCACTTAAACTGGTATATAGTTGAGCAGTTACCGGTGATTCTTCCAGATTTGTATGAGACTGTCTTCTTTGGTCCGAAAACGGCCGGGGAAATCATACGGGAAGCTGTTTTGGAACTCACATACACAGCCCATGACATGTCACCGTTTGCCCGCGACATGGGTTGCGTTGACGAAAACGGGCAGGTAAAACCGCCTTTTCTATGGGATGAGGAGCGTCGATTGCATCTGCGTGCCAAGCTTGACGCAGTGTTTTTCTACCTTTACGGAGTTACTGACCGTAACGATGTGCGCTACGTTTTTTCTACCTTTCCAATAGTGGAAGCTCAGGAAATCAAAACTTATGGCACTTATAGATCCCGTGAACTTTCCCTTGCATATATGAATGCGTTGGAGTCAGGAGACCCTGACGCGGAGATAAGCTTGTGAGATGTAGCTTTTCACAGTCTTGTCTCATATCTCAAGCAGACTATTTCTTGAAATAAGCAATCCGCCGTTCCTTGGCGGTATACGCTTTATCCATCAACTGCTCTTCGGTGAGAAAAAGTAGCAGTTCTGTGTGTGAGAAAGGAAAAAAGGAGAGCAGGAATCGCTGTGAAGCAGAAAAAACTGCTTGAAATGTCACAAAAATAACCCGGATTCAGGTTCTGTATGTGCTCAAATTCAGAATAGGATTATCGTGAGGAGATAGTGGGAATTGCTGGCTATCCATGGTTTACTTTCTATATCTACGGATGTAATTACTTTCTCAACCCTATAGTCTTTTCTTCCTGTCATTTCATCTATTGAGGAAGAGTACTTCCAAGGGACTTGTCGGGCTTCCGCACCGCCAGCAAGTAATTGTAAATAACAGGCTAAGAATTAGAATTTTGTGCATTTTCGACCTCCAGTTTTAGCCTTTTAAGAAGCTCATCTCTTAATCGAATCGCTAAAACATCTAAAACATCGCCTTTAACAAGCCCTCGCTCGTAAGCACAAATCTCAACTTTTATTTCCATCTCTTCATCGATAATAGTACCTGTCCTTGTAATTTCAAAAGAAAATTTTTGAATTTGGTAGTCCTTTTTTCCTCTGACTTGAGAGATAACTTGAGAAGCAACTTTATTTGCCCAAGTTGAGGCTTTGAGTTCTTCTGAGACTTCCAAACCTAAATGATTCAATTTAGGAGGACTTTCTGTTTCAAGAGTTTCATGGGAAAGCTTTGTAATTCTGTCTAAAATTTGATCGAGTTTATCTTCAATTTTTTCTATAAATATATCAAATCTCTTTTGATTAGTATTGACAGAATTATACCATGCTCCAATTTTGAAGATGGCAAAAATGAATCCGCCTAAAAGCCCCAAGACACCAACTATTGCCAAGGTCGCTGTAGCGGGACTTGCCCAAAAAGTTTCCATGATGATCTTAGGTGTTTTTAATTCCTATAGTTGTAGGATCGAGTTGATCTTGTTCCTCTGGTAGGTCGTCTGGCCTCTGGTAAGCCTCCCCAGATCGCCCTCTACTTGAACTCTCCTCCCTTCGGTTAATCACCTCTTGGTGTTCATCTGCGAGGCGTTCAAGCACCTTGTTTACCAGTTCTCTCCTCGTTGTCTCCACCTTGTTCTTTGGTGATTCCATTTCCCATATTCTCCTGATTAGATTTTAACACATTTTCCCCATCAATTTTCTTAAAGTATTCTTCTAAAGCTGGTTCAATATCAATTATCCTAGCCCTTTGCGATGGCTTTGCAGTATAAGCGGGGTAAAGCTTTACTGTATCCCGCTCAATATCCGCTACGTCTAAAACGGTTTTAAATATAGTTTCTGCTTCTTTTTTATCAATGATAAATCTATGTGATGGGTAACCTCCGATCAAGTGGTCCAATGATCGTGTGCCATTCTTGAGGTTCTGCATTCCAAGTCTTACCCCATATTCTTTAGCAATTTTCATCATTCTGCTGACTTCAGAAATACGGTCCGGTCGGGGTCTATTTGTTGTATCATGGGCTGAAACAAACCAGTGATCAAATCAACTGCTATATCACTTGCGGTCTTCATTGAAATAGCCAGTAGATTTTTTTAACTCTCTACAGGTTTTAAATAAAATTGCCCCCTCAATTTAGAATAGGATCGCCGTGGGGGCTGTGCGAACCGGTGTTGCCTGTCTCCGCGTTATTAAGTATATATTTGCAACCTCGTTACAGGTTTTTCTCCATTCCATGCCGAAGCGAACCGACATAAAAACCATAATGGTCATCGGCTCCGGTCCGATAGTTATAGGACAGGCCTGCGAGTTTGACTATTCGGGCACCCAGGCGTGCAAGGTGCTTAAGGAAGAAGGTTACGGGGTGGTTCTGGTAAACAGCAACCCGGCCACGATAATGACCGACCCGGACTTTGCCGACAAGACTTACGTGGAGCCGCTCGTTCCCGAAATACTGGAAAAAATAATAGAGAAGGAAAAGCCCGACGCCCTTCTGCCCACGATAGGCGGGCAGACGGCCCTTAACCTCGCCGTTTCGCTTGCCGAATCGGGCGCGCTCGAGCGCCACGGCGTGGAACTCATAGGCGCTAAAATCCCCGCGATAAAAAAAGCCGAGAACAGGGATCTTTTCAAAAAAGCCATAGCGGACATAGGTCTTGAGGTGCCGAGAAGCGGCATCGCGCATAACATGGAAGAGGCCTGGGACGTCGTGGGCGAGATAGGGTTTCCGGTCATAATACGGCCTTCCTTCACTCTTGGCGGAACCGGCGGAAGCGTCGCCTACAACAGGGAGGAATTCCAGGAGTTCGCCAAGGCGGGAATCGAAAGCTCTCCGGCAGACGAGATACTCATAGAGGAATCCATAGTGGGGTGGAAGGAATTTGAATACGAGGTGATGCGGGATCACATGGATAACGTCGTCATAATCTGCTCCATAGAGAATTTCGACGCCATGGGCGTTCACACGGGAGACAGCATAACGGTGGCTCCCGCGCAGACCCTTACCGACAAGGAATACCAGCATATGCGCGACGCGTCCATAGCGATAATAAGGGAAATCGGCGTTGAAACAGGCGGCTCGAACATCCAGTTCGCGGTTAACCCCAAAGACGGGCGGATGATGGTGATAGAGATGAACCCGAGGGTTTCGCGAAGCTCCGCGCTTGCCTCAAAAGCCACCGGGTTTCCGATCGCCAAGATAGCCGCCAAGCTCGCGGTCGGCTATTCTCTCGATGAGATCTCAAACGATATAACGAAGTACACACCCGCGTCTTTTGAACCGACGATAGATTACGTCGTGGTGAAAATACCGAGGTTCGCGTTTGAGAAGTTTCCGCAGACGAGCCCGAATCTCACCACGCAGATGAAATCCGTGGGGGAAGCCATGTCCATCGGAAGAACTTTCAAGGAATCCCTGCAGAAGGCGATGAGGTCTCTTGAGATAGATTCCTACGGTTTCGAGAAGGTGTCCGGTGACCCCGAAGAGGTAAGGGAGGAACTCAGGGTTCCCTCCCCCAGGCGTCTCTGGTACATAGCCGACGCGTTTCGTCTGGGGATGGACCTGGAGGAAATCTACTCGATCTCTCACGTGGACCCGTGGTTTCTTCGCAATATAAAGCAGATTGTCGATTTTGAATCTGATATCGCTAGGGACGGGCTTAGCGACGAGATCATACTCGAGGCAAAGCGCCGTGGTTTTTCAGACATACGGATCGCAAGGATTCTTTCCACCGAAGAAGGGGAAGTGAGGGATTTCCGCCTGTGCGAGGGAATCGAGCCTGCTTTTAAGATGGTTGATACCTGCGCCGCCGAATTCGAGGCTTACACACCTTATCTCTACTCGACTTTCGAGAGCGAAAGCGAAGCGCTTCCCACGGACAGAAAAAAAGTTGTGATACTCGGCGGGGGACCGAACCGCATAGGTCAGGGCATAGAGTTTGACTACTGTTGCGTGCACGCGTCTTTTGCGCTCCGGGAAGAAGGCTGCGAGGCCATTATGGTTAACTGCAATCCCGAGACCGTGAGCACGGATTACGACACCTCGGACAGGCTTTATTTCGAACCGCTCACGCTTGAAGACACCTTGGCTCTTATAAGAAGGGAAGATCCATGGGGAGTCATAGTTCACCTTGGAGGCCAGACCCCGCTACGTCTGGCTCTCGCGCTTGAGGAAGAGGGGGTGAGAATAATTGGCACTTCCCCGGAGAGCATAGATCTTGCCGAGGATCGCGACAGGTTCAGAAAGCTCGTTTCGGACCTGGGACTCCTCCAGCCCCAAAGTGATACCGCGAGAAGCGAGAGAGAAGCCATTGGCATAGCCCGAGAAATAGGGTATCCGGTCATGGTCCGCCCGTCTTACGTTCTGGGCGGTCGCGCCATGGAGGTAGTTTACGACGAGGAGTCTCTTCGGACCTACATACGGGAAGCCGCGAGCGTTTCGCCGAACCACCCGATATTGATAGACAAGTTCCTGAAGGACGCAAAGGAAGTCGATGTGGACGCGGTCTGCGACGGTAAAACCGTTGTCGTGGGCGGGGTGCTTGAGCACATCGAGGAAGCGGGGGTTCATTCCGGAGACAGCGCGGCGATTCTGCCCCCGTTTTCGATGGAACCTGAGATTGTCGAGGAAATAAAATTCCAGACGAAGAAACTCGCGCTTTCTCTGGATGTAAAAGGGCTTGTCAACATCCAGTTTGCCGTAAAGGACGGAAAGGTTTACATAATTGAGGTAAATCCCAGAGCAAGCCGCACTGTTCCCTTCGTGAGCAAGGCCATAGGGGTTCAGCTGGCTAAAATAGGGACCAAGGTGATGATCGGAAAATCTCTTGAGGAACTCGGCTGCACGGAGGAAATCGTCCCTGGGCACTACTGCGTGAAGGAATCGGTCTTTCCTTTCGTCAAGTTCCCGGAAGTTGACACGATTCTGGGACCGGAAATGAAATCCACCGGCGAGGTCATGGGAATCGCTCCCGACCTTGACCAGGCGTTCGCCAAATCCCAGATTGCGGCAGGCAACAGTCTTCCCTCAAGCGGAGTGGCCTTCATAAGCGTAAAAAACGAGGACAAGTCAGACAAGATGCTTGATATAGCCCGGAGACTGAGCGATACCGGTTTTGATATAATGGCTACCCGGGGCACGTCTGAATTTCTCAATAAAAATGGTATATTTTCCCGAACGGTGAACAAGGTTAAGCAGGGCCGCCCCCACATAGTCGATCACCTTAAAAACGGTGAAGTGCAGTTGGTTATAAATACCACTTTCGGGAAAAAGGAGATTGCGCAGTCATATTCGATAAGAAGAACCGCGCTTGTAAACAACGTTCCTTACTTCACCACCTTGGCCGGCGCGGCCGCCGGGGTCGGCGCTATCGAGGCCTTGGCGAGAACCGGTCTCGAAGTAAAGGCTCTGCAAAACTACTATTAACCCCGTTGGGGTATGGTTGAAGCGAGGAGGAGGCATTAATGAGTGTCCAAAGAGTTCTGATTACTCCTGACGGCTGGAAAAAGCTTCGGGATGAACTGCACAGGTTAAAAACCGTCGAAAGACAGGAAGTAATCAAACTTATAGAATATGCGAGGTCCCTCGGGGACCTCTCCGAAAACGCCGAGTACGAGACCGCCAAGCAGAGACAGTCGTTCATAGAGGGAAGGATACAGGAAATAGAAGACCGCCTTGGCCGCGCGGAAGTAATTGACCCCGAGAAAATCACTGCCCGGGACAGGGTGGTTTTCGGTCTTACGGTTACGGTGGAGGAGATTGATTCCGGGGACGTAAAGAAGTACAAGCTTGTGGGAGAGGATGAATCCGAGCCCGAAAAAGGCTTTATATCGGTCACCTCTCCGGTCGGCAGCGCGCTTATCGGAAAAAGAGTCGATGACGAGATACAGGTCAGGGCTCCCGGAGGAATTAAGGAATTTCTGGTTATTGATATAGAATAGTACTCTGGTATGGGCAGGCCGGTTGACAATCTCAGGAAATTCATACTGTTTTCAGTTGTCTTCCATGTTCTTATATCTTTTGCCTGGGGGAAGATTGTCGTGCAGAGAAGCGTTCCGGTGTACGGCGACCACATAGAGGTTTCGCTCAGACATTTTGAATTCAAAAAACCCGCAGCCGAAAAAAAAATCGTAAAGAGAAAAAAGGTTGTTAAGAAGAAAAAAGAAAAAGTCGTAGAGGAAGTGAAAAAGCGGGATGATTCCCTGGCGCTTAAAAAGGAAGCGAAACCCGCCCCGGAGGAGCAGCCCGAAGAGAGTCATGCCACCGCGAGGCCATCTTACGGTCATACTCCCAGACCCCCTTACCCCACGCGCGCCATAATGCGCGGTTACGAGGGAAGCGTGCTGCTCAATGTGCATGTGCTTCCGAACGGAGAGCCCGGGGAAGTAACCGTCTTCAAATCCTCCGGTCACAAGATTCTTGACAATGCGGCTTTGAAGGCTGTAAAAAAGTGGAGGTTCGTCCCGGCGCAAAGGGGCTTCAAAGCGGTTTCAAGCTGGGTCAAGGTTCCGATAGAGTTTCGGCTTGAATGAGACCTGGCCATCTGCAGATCTGCAGGGGGTTTGCGGGATTCTCTTTCGGGGTCGGGATTTCTTGTTTTTTTCATGAGAAATTATCTGAGCGTATTCGTTATATCTTTTCTGGTAGTATTGCTTGACCAGCTGACCAAGTGGCTTGTTAAGGCCCACGTGCCGTTTCTATCGAGGATGAACGTGTTTTCATGGTTCGATATAACGCACTTGCGAAATCCGGGAATCGCCTTTGGCATGTTAAGGAACATGTCCGAGGATGTGAGACTTTACTTCTACATAGTTGTTTTCGTTCTGGTGCTGGTCGTGATTTTTTTCTTTCTCCGCAGACTAGAAGAGGAGCGGAGGGTTTTTCGGTATGCGCTTGCTTTGGTGCTGGGGGGAGCTGTTGGAAACTCGATAGACAGGTTTGCCTACGGATACGTGACCGATTTTATCGCGGTCTACTGGCCGGGGAACCCGGATATGCTCTGGCCTCCTTTTAACGTGGCCGACTCTGCGATCACGGTCGGGGCGATCTCGATCCTGATTTCCGGATTCCTGTGGCGGGGCAAGGAGAATTGAATGTTCAGCGGCATAGTTGAAGACATTGGAGCGGTTCAGGCGCTTGAGAAAAAGGACAGGGGCGTTCTTTTAAGAATCGGGGTCCGGAAGATCAATGCCGGGGAACTGGTCCCGGGAGAGAGCGTGGCCGTAAACGGCGTATGTCTTACGGCGGTTTCTGCCGGAGACGGGAGTTTTTCCGTTGACGTATCCCACGAGACGCTTTTGAGAACAAACCTCTCCGCTCTCCGAGCGGGAAGCGGAGTGAATCTCGAGAGATCTCTTCGGGTCGGAGACAGGATGGGCGGACATATAGTCACGGGCCATGTGGACGGAGTCGGGGCAGTTCAGTCCATTGCTCCTGTGGGAGAATCCAGGGTTTTTTCTTTCTCGATTCCCGCGTCGCTCGCGAAATATGTGGTCGATAAAGGTTCGGTCGCCGTTAACGGCGTGAGTCTCACCGTAAATTCGGTAAAGGACACTGAGTTTTCGGTAAACATAATTCCCTACACGCTTCGGGAAACGACTTTTTCCGAATTTCGCCGGGGCAGTGAAGTTAACATAGAGTGCGACATAATAGGCAAGTACGTCGAGAAAATCCTCTCCGGCAAAGATCCCTCCTCCGAGGGTTCTCCCGTCGGAAGAAAACTGTAGATTGATTTGAGCGAGAGACGACATATTTTTCTTGCGGGGTTTATGGGAGCGGGCAAAACAAGCGTCGGCAGGGAGCTTTCCCGGAAACTGCGGATGGATTTCTATGATCTGGACTGTGAAGTGGAACGGGCAGAAGGTCTTTCTGTAGCCGGGATATTCGAGGCGGAGGGAGAGGAGAGTTTCAGGCAGAAGGAGACGGATATGCTCGCCGTCCTGTCGCGGAAAACGCCCCCGGCCGTGATCTCAACCGGAGGAGGTGCGGTTCTGCGACAGCGCAATCGCGAAATAATGGCCGCCTCGGGTGAAGTTTTCTATCTGCGGGCGGATATAGATACTCTTTGGAACAGGGTTAGGAGCGAGGGTGGAAGACCTCTTCTTGAGGTCAGGGATCCCCGCGCCGAGTTCCATGAGCTTTTCATGAAAAGAAAGGATATATACGAACTCTCGCCGCATGTTGTCTTTACGGATGATATGAGTGTCTCAGAAGTTGCTGATGAAATAGTCGGAATGCTCAAATGAAGCTGGAGGCTTTAACTATGAAGAAAACCGTTTTGTTGTTTTTTGCTGCCTGTTTTTTACTTGCGGGTTCCCTTTCGTGCGCTAAGGTGGAGGATGACGAAGAAAGCCCTGAATCCCTGTTGCGCGAAAATGTCCCGGAACTTCTTTCTTCTTCCGGCTCTCCTGAAAAATTCCCATCTCTGGCAGGTCTTGTCGAGAAACAGAAGCATTCCGTTGTGAACATAAGCACCACGAGTGTCGTAAAGCGGGGGAGGGCGTTTCCTGATTTCGGCGAAGGGGATCCTTTCGAAGAGTTTTTCAAGAGATTTTTTCCGAACGACCGGGAAAGGGAGTTCAGGCAAAGGGGCCTGGGTTCCGGGTTCATAACAAGCAAAGACGGCTACATAGTTACCAACAACCATGTGATCAGCAGGGCGGAAGATATACAGGTCGTTCTTTACGACGGGTCGAGGTATACGGCCGAGATAGTGGGGCAGGACGCGAAAACGGACCTCGCGGTCCTGAAGATAAAACCTGAAAAAAAGCTCAAGCCCGTTGTTTTCGGAGATTCGGACAGGCTTAGGATCGGCGACTGGGTTATGGCGGTCGGGAATCCCTTCGGACTCGGCTACACCGTGACGGTCGGAATAGTGAGCGCGAAGGGAAGGTCTCTGGGCCTCGGGGCTTATGATGACTTCATTCAGACCGACGCGTCCCTTAACCCGGGAAACAGCGGAGGTCCGCTTTTTAACCTGGGAGGAAAAGTGGTCGGTGTTAACACCGCGATAGCCGCCAGAGGCCAGGGAATAGGTTTTTCCATTCCGACCAATATGGCTAAGGTCGTCATATCCCAGCTAATGGAAAAAGGCAAGGTGGTCAGGGGATGGTTGGGAGTCATTATTCAGCCCATGACGCAGGAGATAGCCGAGAGCATGGGGCATGAGGGCACCGACGGAGCTCTTGTATCTGATATAAGCCCGGGAAGCCCAGCTGAGAAAGCGGGCCTGCGAAGAGGAGACGTGGTAGTGAAATTTGACGCGGAGACTATAAAGGAGTTTACGTCTTTATCCAAACTCGTGGGAATGAAGGCTCCGGGCACTTCCTCCAAGCTCACGGTTCTGCGCGACGGGAAGCGCGAGGAAATTTCCGTTGTTCTCGGCGAGATGCCGGATGACGAGACTCCTGCGGAGTCCCGGCGGGATGAAGATATCGAACTGAGCGACATCACTCCGGATACCGCCGCGCGGTTCGGCGTTGAGGATAAGTCCGGGGTGGTGGTTACTCATGTGGAACGCGGCAGTTCCGCCTGGGAGGCGGGATTCCGTCCCGGGGACGTGATACTTGAGGTTAACAAGAACCCAGTGGCGAACCTCGGGGATTACAACAAGATCATAAGCGTCCTGAAACCCGGAAAGCAGTATCTCTTCCTGGTAAAGAAACGAAAAAACACGATTTACGTCGGCTACGCTCCCAAAAACAAGCAGTAGCGGGTAACTGCCGGTGATTACTCTGCGGAAATGATTTTTCTTCGAAGCTCTTCCGGCATCCGCACGGTTTTTCTTTCTTTGTAGTCAAAAAATACGAGGGAGGTCTTGACCTTGGCCACCTCCTTGCCGCTTTTTTCGTTAACCAGCGCGTAGACAAGTTCGAGAAAATTGTTGCCATACTCCCCGATGCCGATGCTTATTTCCATTACGTCCCCGTAAAACGCTTCCGAACTGTAGGTGATTCCGACGTCTCCCATTATGATTCCCACTCCCTCTATATCGGCTTCAGTGTAGCCGTATGCCGCGAGGAATCTTACGCGGGCCTCGTGCGCGAGGGTCAGCACCGAGTCGTGTCCAAGATGAGAACCGTAATTTATGTCGTCTATTCTTATCGGAATTTGCGTTGAAAAGACGAATCTGCTCGGCAGATCTATTTTTATTCTTGCCATTTTCGCGGGTTCTCTCCCTGAATATATCTGTATTTTCGAGGCTATAAAAGAATTGTTTGCTTTTTGGTTTTAAGGGGTTATAGTCATGCCTCAACAATTGTTCCAGCAAATTTTTCTAGGAGGCGGAATCAGATGGAAGAAAGGACAGAAAAGGAGCATGTAAGTAACCACGTTGATATTGAGTCCAAAAGGTTTTTCTTTGACGTCAAGGAAAACCACAAGGGTCAGTACCTCAGGATCACCGAACTAAGCGGCGGCCGTTCAAGCATAGTCGTTCCCTTTGAAGGAATAGAGCAGTTCAGAGACAAGCTGGTCGAAACGATAAATCAATCCCTCGAGTTAGTCGGAAACTAGAGAAATTCCCAGGAATTTTAACCCCTTCCCATCCCCGCGCAGGCTTTAAGATCATCTACATGATCGCTTTTGCTTTTACCACTCTGAGTTTTATAAGATTCGGGTCGGGAAGCTTGCTTATAAATCCGACCTGAACATTCCTGAACCACATCACCTGCTTCGGAGCCAGGGACTCTTTTATTTTGAAGCGGTTTGATCCGAAAGGGGTGTTCGAGGATTTGAAAAACTCTATTTCAAATTCTATTTTCTCGTAGGCAATGTCGCTTATGTTCTCGATTACCAGCTTGCTGAGCGTTGCTGTCGCCCCGGGGATTCCGCTTCCCCATTCAAATTCCCTTATTACTATGTCGTGTTTGGGGAAAGCTTCTCTGGGCTGCTCTCGGGAAAATTCCGCGCTCCTGTCCGCGGCCGAACCGGCCGGATGGGGGACGCTTTCGGTTTCGCTTTCGTAAGCGCTTTCGGATTCATCCGAGGATGGCGCTTCTTGGCGCGGTTCGGCTTCTTTCTCCCCGTCCTCTTTTCTTAGTATGCTGACGGAACTGATTTTTTTCTTTATCCTCTCCCCCAGGCTTCCCCCGCCGGAGAGGATGTAGTTGAGTTCCTTTGTCGTTATCGCTTCGGCTCCAGAGACGGCAATGGATCTTTCAACAGCTTTCGGACTGGAGAAACCGACGTTTATCCCCGTGAAAGTTCTTTCCTCGCCGGCGGGAAGTACGTTGTGTACGGTCACCGAAGACAGGTGAGTGCCGCCCGGTCCGGTTCCGCCCTCTTTTTCCGTTAAAAGCAGTTTTATGTTCTTAAAATGGGTTTTTCCTGTGTTCTCAAGGGTGATTTCCGTTATGAAACCCTCCGTTCCGAAACTCGCCCCCTCAAACTCCCAGTTCTTTATGAAAATCACGTTCTCGGCACCCGCGGACGAAGAACTTTCCGATACCTCGGCGCCAGTCACCATCGCCTCGGAGTCTTCAAGGTCCGAGTTCATGAAACCCATATCCAGGTTGGAGAAGGTTTTTCGGCTTTCCGCGGGCACATCCTCGTGTATTCTTCCGTGAAGCGAGCCCAGAAACTTTCCGGTTCTTGTAAACAGATCAATCCTGATTTTGATGTTCTTATAGCCGGTTTTGCCGGAGTTTGCGACGGTTATTTCTGAAAGCGTCGCGATGCGCCCCACTCCATAGGATTTCCACGAGTAGTCTGTTACGGTTAGATCTTCCCGGGGATTTGGCTGCGCATAAGCGACCTCCGCTTGCGGAGAGAGAAGAAGCGGAAAAAGCAGAAGGGCAAGCGTTATTGTCGCGACGTGAATTATGCTTTTGGGAGTTATAGCCATAACTAGGCAGTCACCTCTGCTGTTCTTGGTCGAGCGAGGGCAACCCCTTGCTTCTCTCTCATCCTTCCGACCATGCGGGACTGCTCGAGTTTCCCACCCGCAATCGAGATGCCTCGATGAAGGATATTTATTGCCGCGTTTACGTCCCTGTCCAATACAAGTCCACAATTACACTTGTGAACTCTTGTAGGCAGGCTTTTCTTGACTTCCGCTCCGCAACTTGAGCATTTCTGCGAAGTCCCCCCGGGGTCCACTTCCACTGCCGTAACGCCAGCACTCTCAGCCTTCTCGTTAAGCAGCACAGCGAACTTTCCCCAGGTCTGCTCCTGTCTGCTCCTTGCCAACTGCCTGTTGCCAAGCATCTTTTTCGTTTCAAGTCTCTCTCTCGCTATAAAGTCGTACATCCTTACTATCTCCGAAGTCAGCCTGTGGAGATAGTTCCTCTCTTTGTCCGTGAGTCTCTGCCATTCCTTGGCCAACAACGAAACTGCCTTCCTTCTGTTGTTGCTTCCTTTCTTCTTGCGAGACACGGAACGCTGCGACCGTATTAACCTCCGCCTGTCCATCTCCCGTTTCTCCACAGTCTCCCCGTTGCTCAAGGTAAGACGCTTCGATATACCCATGTCTATCCCGACGGGAGTGCTCCCTGGTTTTACCTCGGGAGTCGGCAACTCATACGATAACGCGATTTCCGTGCGTAAAGACTTTCTGGTAATCCGTATTGCCTTAAGCAGATTATTAGGCGGGAGTTCCCGGGAAGGCTTCACTTCTATGTGGGGAAGCCCCTTTACCCTAAGAACCAGTTTCCGTCCCTCGTGTTTCAGCATTTTCCAGCGCTGGTCGTTTATCTCTATTGTCCCCCAACGTCTGGAACTCTTGAATCGAGGAAAACCGGCTTTGTCTTTGGTGTTCACCCTGCGGAAAAACGAATTGTATGCCTTGTCTATGCGACCCACAACGCCACGGAACACCTGAACGCTGATATCGGCATATTCCGGGTCATCCGCCCTCACTTCGGTCAGTCCTTTGCACTGGTCGTAATATGAGCGGGATTCCCCCGTCTTCCTGTAGCAGCCAATGCGCTCCTCAAGGCAGGCGTTGTAGAGTGTGGTGCACATCCCGAATACCCGGGATAATGCTTCATGACCCGACCTTGTCAGTTTGGCGCGGCACTTGTAAGTCCTTATCATCACTATATTGTACTTGGCTGTCTAGTTGTCGCTATAATTCCATGCTTTCCAGCGGGTCTTAAAAAATGTTTACAGTAATATACCGTAGAGTTTTTGTTATGGAAGTTGCGGGGAAGGGCTTTTTTTCTTGAGATATCTTTCAAAAAGGTTATAAATCTAGAACGGCCCAACCGGCAACCGAAGGTTTTTTCGGCGCGCGATTCGACGCAACTCATAGAAACAGCGGGTTTTTTCAATGGCGATTTACATATTACTCAGCAGACTTACTCCCGAGGGCAGAAAAACCGTTAAGGAGCGGCCCGGGAGAATAAAGGAAGTCGACAAGGAGCTTGAGGACATAGGGGTCAGGGTTCTTGAGCAGTACGCGACTCTGGGCAGATACGATTTTGTGAACATAGTGGAAGCACCCGATAATGAGACCATAGGGAAGGTCTCGGTTGACCTCTGCTCAAGGGGAACGGTCGAGCTGGTGACTCTTCCGGCGGTCTCGGTCGAATCTCTGGTTAAATCGCTTAACAAGGCAAGAGCGGAGAAAATGCCCCCAACGCCATCCGGAGAAGATGAAGATGTTTAAAAGATATTTCGGCGTAGTGGAAGAACAGTCGCGGGACGTTTTCGGGACGCACCCGAAGAAAACCCTCTCGGCTTTTTCCTTCTTCTCGGTTGCCGCGGTCATTTTGCCTCTGACCATACTCATCCTGTTTATTCTGCTTAAGCTTTTCTAAGGTATTAATGGCAAGAATCAGAACACTTCCGGATGTACTTGTCTCTAAGATAGCCGCCGGAGAAATAGTCGAAAGACCAGCTTCCGTGGTAAAAGAGCTTGTTGAAAACTCAATTGACGCCGGGGCAACCAGAATATCCATACACCTTGAAGCCGGGGGCAAGCGGCTGGTAAGGGTGGTTGATAACGGCCACGGGATGTCCCGCGACGACGCACTCATGAGCATTGAACGTCACGCCACGAGCAAGATAAGGGACATTGACGATCTTTTCTCGATAGGGACTCTCGGTTTTCGCGGCGAAGCCCTTCCGAGCATAGCCAGCGTTTCAAGGTTCAGAATGATAACTGCCGCCGAGGGATCAGGATCCGGCACCGAAATCTACATCGAAGGCGGAGTCGTAAGGAAGATAAAGGAGACTGCGTCTGCCGCGGGTTCGTCCATTGAGGTCAAGAACCTGTTTTTCAACACCCCGGCGCGGCTTAAGTTTCTCAAGAGGCCGGAGACCGAGCTCGGCAGGGTTCTTGAAGTTATCCAGCGCGAGGCCCTTTCACGACCCGGGGTATCTTTTGAGGTCTCCTCGGATGGAAGAACAATCCATCGCTACGGCGCGAGCGGCTCGCTTGCGCAGCGCGTAGCGCAGGTAATTCCCGGCACGCCGCTTTACCCCGTGGACTTTGAAGACGGGACGCTGTCTCTGCGGGGCTTCCTGGGAAGCCCTCTGGATCCACGCTCCTCGATGCGCAGGCTCTTTGCTTACGTAAACGCGAGACCCGTAAGGGACCGTTTTATAAACAGGATTATAATGGAGTGCTACGGAAGGATGGTTGAAAAGGGGAAATACCCCCAGGGGGCAATCTTTATTGAAAGGGATCCCGCCTCAGTGGACGTGAACGTACATCCTACCAAAAGCGAGGTGATGTTCGAGAGCCAGTACGAAGTTGGCCAGAGCATTCGCCGCGCGATAGGCGGCATGCTTGCCGAAGCTCCCTGGATGAAGGGCCACAGGGAAAGAACACAGAAGGCCCTTGAAGATTTCTACGAAAAGCAGAAAGATCCCGGACCCTCCGCAAACAGGGAGCACTCCACCACAGGGCCTTCGCCAAAAACGGCTTCCATCCCAGCCGCTCGCAATCCTGAGTCGGGGGCTCCGCGCCCTCACGACGGCGCTTCCCCTGTACCTGGGAAATCTCCGGAGGCGACAGGAGAGGGTATGTTCTCCGGCGGCTTTTATTCGGGCCTCAGGTTCCTCGGACAGACAGGAAAGCTTTATCTCGTATGCGAGGGCCCGGACGGCATCATTCTTGTTGACCAGCACGCGGCCCATGAGCGGGTTAACTTCGAGAGAATAAAAAAATCCTACCTCGAAGAAGCTTTTTCCTGCTCCCAGAAGCTTCTCATCCCCGAAGTCGTCGAACTTACGATCCGGGAAATCAATACGGCGCGGCAGTTTACGGATGAAATGGAGCGTCTCGGCTTTGATCTTGAAGTTTTCGGGGAAAGCGCGGTGAGGGTTAAGTCCGTTCCGGGTTTTTTAAGGGACTCCGATTACGCCCGGGTTCTTGCCGATCTGTTTGATGAGCTTGACGGTCTTGGCAACCCCAGAAGTCTTGAGGAGCATATTGATGCCGTGTGCGCGACTATGGCCTGCCACAGTTCGATAACCGCAAACCGAACGCTCTCGGAGCAGGAAGCGCAGACCCTTTTTGCCGATATGGACGCTTCAGAGAATCCGCACTCCTGCCCTCACGGCCGGCCGGTAGCGACCCGGATATCGTACAGCATGCTTGAAAAGATGTTCAAGAGAACCTGATTCCTGGGGTTTATACATGGTGATGGCAGGCGGGAGTTTCCGAGAAAAATTATTTTTTGCAAATCCATAAAGGAGGGCTGAATCCGAAATGGCTGTTGTCGAAACTAGTGGATTTCACAAGGGTATGAAGATCGAGACCGAAGGGGCGATCTGGGAGATAGTCGAGTACAAGCATTCAAAAATGGCGCAGAGAAGCCCGATAGTTACGGCGAGACTTAAGAATATCGCCACGGGAGCCGTACGGGAAATGAAATTCCGCGCGGGAGACACGTTTAACGTTCCCGATATCCAGAAAAGAACCATGCAGTATCTCTACAGGGACGATGAGATGTTTTACTTCATGGATTCGGAGACTTTCGACCAGTTTCCTTTCAGGGCGGATGCAATAGGGGATACGACGAAGTTTCTCAGGGAACAGCAGGAGGTTGCGGTGCAGATGCATGAGGGAGAGCTTATAGGAGTGGAACTTCCCACGGCCGTTGTCTTCGAGGTTACCCACACGGAACCCGGAGTGAAGGGAGATACGGTTTCAAGCACCACGAAACCGGCGACCATAGAAACAGGAGCGGTCGTGGCCGTCCCTCTTTTTATCAACATCGGGGACATGATAAAAGTCGATACCAGGAACGGGAATTATCTCGAAAGGACGAAATCCTGATCGAACGCTGCCTGTGTTAACTGCGACCTATTTCCCGAAAGGGTCCTCAATTTCCGGATGCCAGAGCCTGAAGTGTTCTTTGTGCAGGTCGTGGTATGAATCTCCCTCGAAATACTTGTCGTAGAAATCAAGATCAAGATGGTGGGCCTGGAATACCAGCCGCACGAACATCGGGTCGAGAAATGCCGGGAATCTTCCGTAGTTCTCATAAACGTAGGTGCAGAAATCCTTTACTATCTGTATCCTGACTTCGGAAGGATGGTATTCGTCACGCAGGATTGACGCGGGATCCCTGTAGGGGAACGGATTGTCCTCCTTCCAGAACTGCCCCCTTACCTCTAGAAACCTGTCGACTGCTTCGCTCATGTCCGCCACGTAGGGAGGGCAGAGGGATTCGAAAACTCCGTCCCTTCCGACGGGATAAGGCGGGTTTGTGCTCCTGAGGCTCTCCTCCGGCTGGACGAAGCGGAATCCGAGCCCTTTGTGGGAAGGGTCGACCCCGAGCGCGTAATGGGGAAGCAGTCCGGTGAAAGTCCAGCCCCCGAGACCCAGGGCTTGAAGCGCGAGATTCATGTTCTGGCTTATGAAGGCCTGTTCGACGTTAAGCGTGGTAAGCACCCTCAGTTCCAGGTCGAACAGGGAAAGCCTGACGTCGTTTCTTATGTAGCCTTTTTCTATCCACTTATCAAGACCGCACGATCTTCCCCCGTTTAGTTCGTCGATAATGTTAAATCCGTACTTTGCTCCGAAATATATGAACAGAAGCACCATGTACTCGACCGTGGTGTTGGTTACCGGGATGAAGAAAGTCGTTCCCGGCTTGTTCGTATTCCATGCGTTAAAGTCGAAAAGTCCGGGTTCTCCCTTCGGAAGGTCTGCTCTCTGGTTCTCAAGGGTAATCCTGCTTGCCCTGAAGAGCTCTACTATTTTTTCAAGCTGCTTTTCCCTGTCAAGCGACATGAAAATGGAGGTGTCGGGGGGTATTAGGTCAAAAAGCCGCACCATGTAAACGCCTTCGTCGTTTGTGTAGAAAAGTTCGGTTGAATGGGAGTTGCATGAGCACGGCCAGCTTCTTCCGGTCCACTGGAAAAGCCATGATATGCCGGTTCTCGGCAGGTCTCCCAGGGAGAGGCCCGTGGTTCCCGTGCCCGCCCAGATCAAAAAGGCCTCTTCAAGTTCGGAGAGAGGGACAGGGTCGTGGGCTGAGCTGTAAGCCAGGTTTCCCTCGGGAATCTCCATCCCGAGGCCGAAACGGCGTGATCTTCTTGAGAATATGGAGTCAAGCAGACTGAAGTTTATGGCTCGTTCGAAGCCTTCGGGAATTTTCATATTTCCGCTCTTTAAAACAGCCTTGCGGGCGGGCGGCCCGTTTCCGGTCAGTTGTCAGGTGTTCTGCATTCCTCGCAGATTCCGCTGAAAAGCACCGAGTATCCGAGGATTTTGTAATTGTCTATTCGCGGGTCAAGTTGCGAGTATGATATGGAATCATCATAGAGGTCTTCAATTTTTTTGCATTTCACGCATACGACGTGATGGTGAGGTTCCATGTTGGCGTCGTATCTCGCGGCGTGATACAGGGTGTTGACTACGGATATGAGCCCCATTCTCTCGAACGTCTCAAGCGTTCTGTACACGGTGGTAAGGGAGATGTTCGGATAGTAGTCCTTTATGTTCTTGTAGATCATCTCGGTGCTAGGGTGCTGCATGCTTCCCGCAAGTTCCCTGTATATCGCTATTCTCTGGGGAGTTACCTTGAGCCCCAGTTCTTTGCTTCTTTTTATGAATTGCGATATCTTGTTTTCGGTTCTGAGTTCCGGGTTTCTCATAATCCGCCCCCGAGACGGGATTAAAACAGACCAGTTCCAGTATACCTTTAAACTGCCCGATTCTCAAAACCTTGCGCCATGGCAGAGACTGCGATTGAGTTCATGAAGAAAAACAGGGTCGTGGCCGTTATCAGGTCCGCCAGCTACGAAAAATCTCTTGAATTCGCAAGGGGATGCGTCGACGGCGGGATAAGAATCATAGAAATCATATCAGTCTCTCCGGGTTCGCAGGGGCTTCTACGGGAATTTGCCTCCGAGGACGGAATATGCGTCGGGGCGGGCACGGTTCTTGATCGTGATTCCGCCGAGCGGATGTCTGATTGCGGGGCCCGTTTCATAGTTTCTCCGCACACCGACCCCGAAATAATCGAGTATTGCCGGAAAAACGGCATCACGGTGATCTCCGGCGCCTTTACATCCTCTGAGATGGTTAACGCCCGCGCCATGGGAGCGGACTTCGTAAAGATATTCCCCGCTTCAAGCTTCGGTCCGGGTTACGTAAAGGCGATAAAGGACCCCCTCGGATTTATGGACATCATGGTCACAGGAGGAATTACGGCGGAGAACATCGCAGATTATCTGCGGGCGGGGGCAGCGCTTGCCGGAGTGTCCACCGCGCTTTTGGGCGGGGGAGAAGACTATGAGTCCATAAAACAGAGGGCCGGGGAATTCTCCCGGTTCTCCACGTGAAGATGGATACAAAGCCGCTTGCAAGGGAGTTTTATCTTGATTCAATAGATGAAGTGTTTGCCGAGATATTCTATCTTTTCGGCGGCGGTTTATGCGCCCGGATGGAAATCGCTTCAGAGACCTCGCTTGTAAGCGCTTGTTTTTCGCGAGGCGATTTTACGGTCAACGGAAAGAGGGGGGTTGACTTCGAGCTTTGCGCCTTTGAGTGCTCGGGGGTTTCCGCGGAGGACTTTGAGGAGTATCTCGGGGTTCCGGTGCATACAAGCAGCGCGCTTGAGTTTTTTGACTATGTTTTTTCGCAAAGAACGAAAATTGACTGCCAAGTGGACTTTGCGGGAAACATCTGGGTGGTAGTTCTTAACTGCTCCCTTTAAACCCCTTAACTTCCGTGTCTTTCAGTGGACGCCAGGCAGGGAGCGACCGGGCTTTTAATTCAGCGCGGGAAATCAGGATACGGTTCAGAGAACTGCGTTTTCAAGGGACTGGATGAACTGAATCCCGCGGATGTTTTTTCTGCTCAGACGATTATCGTTCGTAATGAACAGGTCTGTCCGCGCAACAGACGCGCACGCAAGCTGTATGGCGTCCGGAGCCTTGATTGAACGGTCCTGGCGGATTTCAGCGAACTTGAGGGCGGCATGAAAGTCAAACGGCAGCACTGTCGCGGCCGCAAAAATCGCAAGTTCGTAAGTGTGTGCGAGTTCCTCGTTGCCCGTCTCCTTGGGTCTGACTAGAATTTCGCCCAGCGTGAGTGCCGAGGTGAGCAGCTCATCTTCGCGTTCAGTCATCCGTTGGCGCAATTCCGCAACTCGTCCGCTGCGTTCGCCTTTATCTTCAAAGAGGTATATGAAAAGATTCGTGTCCCAGAAAATTCTGCTCATTGCCATCCAGCGCGGAGTTGACTTATGTAGGAGTCCGCGTCTTCTTGTGCCCATATCTCTTTTCCCATGCCACGCAGTGAAAGTATCGGGTCAACCTCCTCGATATTGGTGCCTCCTGTATAATCATGATTATACCAGTCGAGCAACTCGTGATACTTCTTTGGAATGTCCTTCTCATTCGGGGCATTTTTTCCGGTACGAAGATGGTGGTGCGGGTCGCCGGGCTTGAACAAGCGACGGCGCCCCTTGGATGTTTCAGTCAGCATTCTGTATCTTCCCGGATTGGGGGGCCTGTTGGCTACGCAGTGAAGGTAAGCATGAATCTGCACTCCCGGTCTCAGTGGCTCTGGGCCAGCGACTTTCTCGATTTCTGCCTGACGAACTATTTCCCTCACAGCAAAGTCTCCTCGGTCGGGATTCTTTATATGAAGCAGTGCCGTTGCTATCCATACCTCATCTGCGACGAGAATTTTTACCATGTTAACTATCCTTATCTTGGTATACAAGGTAAAACTAGCACATTATGGTTACGGCGTCAACTCTACAGTTCTGCATGTTAGTAATAAACCATTCTTCAACAGTTTAAGGCGTTATAATCACACAGATTAGTCTCGAATATGCTCTAAACGAGTAGCGTTACCCAGCAATTCAATCGTCCAATCAGATTTTGGGTTGGCAAGAGGTCGACGCAGTCGCAGATGTCCCTGTTTTGGATATGCATTACGAATTTTCCATCCATAATGGCGAACTGTTTTTTCAACCGAAGTGTCTCGTTTAACGGGTGCGGTTGAACTTAAGCGTGCCGAAGAATAAGCTTCAGATGTGTGTCTCAGTATACGCATAATGTCCTCTCTACTCGGAAGAGGATTAGAACCTCGACTGAAAGGCGTGAGTATAGCAAAGGGAGTTGGTATGAGTAGCTTTTCCCAAATATCGGTAGAATCTCCTGTTTTTGAACCATGATGGGAAACCTTATATACAGAAGATTGTATGTTCTTTATGGATTGAGAGTGGTTAACAATGGCTGACCAACCCTTTCCGGTCGTTTCTTCAAGGTCCGCACCGAGTAAAATCGCATCGTTGCCCAAATTAATTAGAAGAACTACTGAAATGTCATTTGGTCTCATGTCATTCATATGCATTCTAGTTGAGCCTAGTTGTGGCATTTTCTCCGCTAGCCGAGACAAAAAATTCGTAATACGTTCATTTGATGGTGAAAGCGCAAACACCTCTATACCGTTATGAGTTTTTTGAACTAAAGTATCGGTCAACAGAAATTTAGGATGTCTTTTCCGTTTCTTGAGAATCTCAAGAATTTTTACGATTTCTCGAGTCGAGCTTGCACTTAAAGCTAGACCGGCTTGGGCATAAACTGTGGCAAATCCGAGAAACTCTTGTCTACGAAGGGCCATCGCGCAACAGAAATTGGCGGATTCGCAACGATTAACCACTTCCGATAAACCGCCAATATGATCATCATGCCAATGCGTGGCTATGACATGGGAGACCTGGACACTGAGATCAACTCCTAGTTCAGTCAAGTAAGCGACTGCCGAACTGCCGTCGCGGGACTGGCTACTACTGTCAATGCAAGAATCAACGATGATCCATTCACCATCGCCAACATGGATGACAACCGATTCTCCATAACCAGGACCTATAAGTGAAACTTCTATGACATCCGAAGAAGGTGCATTCAATCTTCTGAATCCAAGAAGCGTGAGAGATGTTTCGCGCGTTCTTCCGCACGGCGAAGAGTGGATAAAGTCCAACCTGGTAAACGACGAAAAACAATACGTCCGAAGCGTTCCTGTCGTCCGTTTAACCAGATCAAGCGACCTACTGTTAAATAGAATACCGCACCTACCCGAAGTAATTCCAGATCATCGACCGAAATATCTTCAATCGGGAGTTCTGCTACATCTCTTGGATAGGGTTCGTTTTTAGTCAGGTCACGCAATCGGGCGGTAAAATTCTCGTTTCCAATCGTTTCGACAACTCCTTCCCAATCCTGAAGTATTTCCTGAGCATATTCCGGTTTCTTAATTTTTGGCGAAACCAAAGGAAGAGGGATCCGCAATTTCTTTTTGTGAACCAATGGTACTGTCTTGCTTGAGTGTTCATCATTGGACGCTTCTAAAAAACTTCTTACGACTGCATCTTCCGAGGCAGGAATTTCGGTAGGAGTATCAAGCGTCAAACTTGTACGCCACGTCTCATCGGTTAAATCGGAATCCAAATTGTCAGTCCACTTACGAGCTTCGCTTGTTGTTTTCATTATTTGTATTCCTCAGTCAGAGCCATAATTTGATCTACGATCATTTTTGCCCGATTCATTGAAGTTTCCCAATGAGCTTCTAAGGCTTCAACAGCCGATGATGCATCCTGAACCGGTTTCTCTTCATCAGTCAATTCAAAGTGATTATTGACATGGATGAATATACCAGTACTTCCTTCAATTCTGTTGGATGGTTCAACTTTAGCCTGTACCGAACCTTTGTATCCGTTTAACTGCAAATTGTTCTGGAGCATTGTAATTGAAATCATGCCTCCACGCTTATCTATGGTTTTATCGTGCGCTTTTTCTATTTCTTTTCCCCATTTCCCCCAAGCATCCTTTGGTGCCAACCGGCTGCCTACATAATCTCTAGTTTCAAAGTTACCGACATCAAAATGAACGTTTCGATTAATTCCTATCGCGCTCACAGGCGTGTGCGGCAAATATTCCCCGAAGCACGAAACCACAAGATCCTTAATATGTTCATGCGGGTCATCAAGACTATTTATGTCAAAACGGTCAGGCTGAACACTGAGACCAAACATTCCAACTCTAAACGTAACGACCTGATCTTTTAACTGCAAAATATCCGCAGGGTTCTCGGCCTCCTTATCCCCTATCATACCATGATGGGCAAACCAAGCCGGCTGGAAAATACCCGGGTTGAAAGAACCGAGCAACACGATGTTTACGTTGTCAATTTTTGGCTTGATGCGCATAATTGCGTAGGAGGATTGTCATTATTAGCTTGACTAACCACTAATATAACACTTTCTCTGTCTATGGAAAACAAAGCTGCGGGTGTCGACATGTTTCTGTTGAATTTGCGCTGGAGGAAAACTTCTTTTTGCAGCAGTTTGTGTATCCGTTCTAGAATTCTTCCAGGATTTCGTAATAGGTATTTCTCTGAGCGGGGTTAAATCCGGCGCTTCTTATCATGTGTATCAGCTCATCCACAGTTGAACGTATTTTGTTCTCGGCGCACCCTAGAACATTTTCGTCGTAGAGTGTCCCGCCAAGGTCGCTCGCGCCGTAGTGAAGGGACATCGAACCCATCTTTTTCCCTTGGGTAAACCACGAACCCTGTACATGCTTGAAGTTGTCAAGGAATATCCTGCATACAGAGAGAACCCTGAGGTACCTCTCCCCTCCGACCTCGTCTTTTATTCTTTTTTCAAGCAGGGTGTTTTTCGGCTTGAACGTCCAGGGGATAAACGCCAGGAAATTCCCGGTTTCATCCTGAAGTTCCCTTATTCTCAGCAGGTGCTCGATTATGTCCTCGTCCCGCTCAAGGTGGCCGAACATCATGGTCGCGGTCGTCTTGAAGCCTATGAGGTGGGCTTCCCTGGTGATTTTCATCCAGGTGTCGGCATCTATCTTGAGAGGGCTTATCGCTCTTCTTGTCCTGTTCGTCAGCACCTCTGCTCCGCCTCCCGGTATTGTTCTCAGTCCCGCGTCCCAGAGGCTTTGCAGCACGTGTCTTGCGTCGAGGTTCTCATACTTGGCAATTGCGTCTTCAGGACGGAATTCTACGTCTGAAAGGGAGGATTTCAGGTAAATCGGACAGTGCTAAGGCAGAAAACCGGTACGACCACAAGAAAAATGCCCCGAGTCCTCCCAATATCACCCCAAAATGCGCCTCCAGGGTGAATTGACCGTGGTTTACCTTGATTGATTTGTTGAAAGACGGGGAAATATCTGATAGAGTTTTTTCACCCATGGGATGATCCTCCTTTTTTGTGTGTTTTTGAGTTTAACTCACTTAAAACACTACATTATTAGGGGGATCATGTCCCGCCCCTACGTGAATAATACGGGATAAGGCGCAAGGATGTTATTCACGGCGATGAAACCGGCTGGAAGATAATGAAACTTGTTGAGCGCAAGGGCAATGCGACGGCATGGCTTTGGGCCGCTGTGGTGGATGATGCTGTCTGTGTGTCGATTGATTCAAGCTTTGTAAAAGGTACTGGAGAGGGGGATACGGCAGGCTGTAACTGCGCGCAAGGTATCGTTTGGTTCTCAGAGTGAGAGCGGGGCGAGGTTAATGGCGTTGAGTTATTCCGTAATGGCGACTTTACGGATGAACGGAATAAACGCGTTGAAGTGGCTTGAAGATTATTTAGGAGCGTGCGCGGTCAATGGCGGCGAGGCGCCGGGGGATATCAGTCGATGGCTTCCCTGGGAAATGGATGAGCAGCGCTTTGAGAGCATGAGAATAGTTCCTCGTGGGATGGGTCCATGAGCGGCAAGGTTTACAGGTACGGCGGGCGGGATTTCACCGAAGCGGAGATACGGTGGATACGAGACTGTGCTTTGCGGGGGGAGATGAATCGCAATGGGATATCGAAGGCTTTCTGTGAGCACGTGGGGTGGTACAAACCTGACGGAGGTCTTAAGGACATGAGCGCACGGGTGGCTATGCTTCGCATGCACCGTGACGGGCTCATAGAGCTTCCGGCCAGGCAGGGGAAACACACGGCCGCGGGGAGCAGGCCGATAGGGCCCATAGCGCAGACTGATCCTCCGGGGGGAATAATCAGGATTCCCGAATCTCTTGAGGAGATACGTCCGCTTGAGTTTCAGATAGCGGGGACGGAGCGGCACAGGAGAATATGGAGGTCGTACATAGAGCGTTATCATTACATAGGGTACAAGCCGCTTCCCGGCGCGCAGATAAGTTACATAGTACGTTCAGGAAGAGACGGGGAGGCGGTGGCGGCGCTTGGCTTTGGCGCCGCCGCGTGGAAGACAGCTCCCCGTGACAGTTTCATAGGGTGGTCAAAGGAGCAGAGGGTTCGTAATCTTCCCCTGGTGGTGAACAACGCGAGATTCCTTATTCTTCCGTGGATAAGAATCAAGAATCTCGCCTCTCATATTCTGGGGGAATGTGAGAGGCGAATTGGAGATGACTGGGAGGAACGTTACTCCATGCGTCCAGCGCTGCTTGAGACGTTCTGTGAAATTCCAAGGTTCCTCGGGACCTGCTACAAGGCTGCCAACTGGATATGCGTTGGGCAGACCAAGGGAAGAGGAAAGCTCGACAGATACAACAAACACGAACTGCCGGTAAAAGATATCTGGCTTAAGCCTTTGCAGAAAAACTGGAAATCCGTGCTGACCTCTTAACCTCAATCTCTCAGTTGCCGGACAACAAGCCAATTCCTGCCGCTCTTCACGACTCGGGCGAACGGTTACCTGTGATAAGGTGTCACACAGAAGATGCTCCATGGGTTGAGAAAAAAACCAGTTTCCCCGTATACATGATATCTGTGCTTGAGGCTGAGCACGTTGTGGGTCAAACACATCTGAATGCTTTTCGCCCTGTGCGAGCCGTTTATATCAAGCGACATTCATGCGAAAAAGTCGTAGACTTTTTCTACTTCTCCCTGATTCCTGATAAAATCTTATCTGGGCTTATAGCCTGGGACCGTTCCGGGAATCCATGGGGTGAGTAGTTGCGAGTAAAGAACTGACTGTATCATGCGAACCGCCGCAAACATTGAAACACTGCTGGCAGAGCTGGATCACTGCGTTGCCGATGATCTGGAGGATCAGCATCTCGACTTCAAACAGTGGAACCTGAAAAGTCGTGATAACGCCGTAAAAACAGTTGTGCAGATGGCGGTGTGCATGGCCAATGGCGGCGGCGGCACCGTCGTATTCGGCGTGGCGGACCGAGTTCGGGGCCGTGACCAGGCCATTCTGGGCGTGCCGCCGGAAATCGACTCGAATCTGCTCAAAAAGGCAGTGTATGACCAGACCGACCCCAGGATAACACCGGTATTCCAGGAACTGGCTGTACCGGAGGGCACTGGCCGTTTACTGTTGATGCGGATATACCCCGGCATGCCACCCTACACGGATACCGCCGGCCGAGGCACAATTCGTATCAGTAAGGATTGTGTACCGCTGACTGGCACGTTGAGACGCAAAATAGGTGTGGAAACAGGCGAAACCGACTACACCGCGGAACCCGTAGCCGGGGTAGATGCCGTACTGCTGTCTGCCGTTGCGCTGGAAGCCCTGCGGAATCAGGCTCGCAAGGAGAGAGCTCCGGATGATCTGCTCCGCCTCTCCGATGCGGAGTTGCTGGCCACGCTTGGACTGATCAGACACGGCAAGCTCACTCGGGCCGCAATCCTGCTTGTGGGCACAGAAGCCGCCATCCGGGAATACCTGCCCGGCCATAACTGGACTTTTCTGCAGATGACTTCCGATACCGATTATGGTGTCCGTGAGGACCGTGTCAGCGCCTTGCCCTTGTCTGTACAGCGCATCGAAGAACTGCTGGTGCCCTTCAATCCCATCACCACCTACAAACAGGGCATGTTCCACTATGAGTATCGCACTTGGCCGGAAATCGCAGTGCGGGAAGCGCTGATGAATGCGTTCTGCCACGCTGACCTGCGCGTAGCGGGGCCGGTAATGCTCAAGATGCATCCCGACCGGCTCGAGATCAGTAACAACGGCGGTTTTATCGCAGGTATTACGCCTGACAATATTCTTCATCATCAACCCGCCGCCAGGAACCCCTTGCTGGTTGAAGCGCTGACTCGTCTGCGCATTGTCAACCGCAGCAACCTGGGGATAAACCGTATGTTTTCCGCCTTGCTTATTGAAGGCAAGGAACCTCCTTATATCCGCGAAATCGGCGAATCCATTCTGGTGGGTTTCGCCAGAAGGGAACTTAATGCTGCCTTTCGCCTGTTCGTAGCCGAGGAAAGTGAGCACGGGCGCAACCTGGAAGTGGATAAACTGTTGCTGTTGAAGTACCTGCTTCAGCACCCGGAGATAGACACCGGTACAGCCGCGGCCCTTTGCCAACGCAATGAGCCCGAAATCCGCGAGAGGCTCTCTGGTATGGAGTCTGAGGGTTATATCGAACACGGCGGCAAGGGACGAGGATCCTACTGGTGTATAAACCCGGAACTGTACAACCGCCTGTCTGAAGGCGATCAAGCTGAAGCGCGCCGACGCATTGACTGGGAAGCTGCTAAAACCCGAGTGCTGAGTATCCTGATGGAGCGTGCCCGTAGGGGTGAGCCGGGCTTGAGCAATAAGGATATCCGGCAGATCACCCGCTTTGACCGCAATCAGGTACACCGGCTGATGACCGAGTTGCAGCAGGAGAACACTGATCTTCAACCCCCGGGACGAGGCAGATGCGCGCGACATGAGTTTAAGAAATGCTCACGTTAATGCTGACCAGCATTTATTCGAGCATTAAATCAGTTAAATGCTCGTTTTAATGCTCGCCGGTACTGCCGTTTAACGGGTGTTCGGAGTTTCTGAACTCTGAATTCAGAATCTTTCCAGAATTTCGTAATAGGTATTTCTCTGCGCGGGATTGAACCCGGCGCTTTTTATCATATGTACCAGTTCATCCACGGTCGAGCGTATTTTGTTCTCCGCGCATCCGAGGACATTTTCGTCGTAAAGAGTTCCGCCGAGGTCGCTCGCGCCGTAGTGAAGGGACATCGAACCCATCTTCTTTCCTTGGGTAAACCACGAACCCTGTACATGCTTGAAGTTGTCAAGGAATATCCTGCATACAGAGAGAACCCTGAGGTACCTCCCCCCTCCGACCTCGTCTTTTATTCTTTTTTCAAGCAGGGTGTTTTTCGGCTTGAACGTCCAGGGGATAAACGCCAGAAAATTCCCGGTTTCATCCTGAAGTTCCCTTATTCTCAGCAGGTGCTCGATTATGTCCTCGTCCCGCTCAAGGTGGCCGAACATCATGGTCGCGGTCGTCTTAAAGCCCACGAGGTGGGCTTCCCTGGTGATTTTCATCCAGGTGTCGGCATCTATCTTGAGAGGGCTTATCGCTCTTCTTGTCCTGTTCGTCAGCACCTCTGCTCCGCCTCCCGGTATTGTTCTCAGTCCCGCGTCCCAGAGGCTTTGCAGCACGTGTCTTGTGTCGAGGTTCTCATACTTGGCAATTGCGGCTATCTCCGGGGCGGAGAAGGCATGGAGATGAAGTTCCGGTATCTCTTTTGTGACCCTTTCTACTATCTCTATATAGTAATCAAGCTTGAGTTCCGGGTTGTGTCCGCCCTGCAGAAGAACTGTAGTGGCGCCGTTGTGGTAGGAGGCGCGCATTATTTCGATTACCTTGTCGACGCTCAGGGTGTAGGCGTCGTAGGCGCCCGGCGGTCTCCAGAAGGCGCAGAAAAGACACTCGGTGTCGCAGACATTCGTATAGTTGGGGTTTGTATCCGCCACGAAGGTCACTATGTTTTCCGGATTAAACCTTTTTCTTGCGATATCGGCCAGGGAACCGAGCTGGAGCAGGTCGGCCTTTTCGAGAAGCAGGGCAGCTTCATCGGTCGATATCCGCTTGCCTTCAAAAACTTTCGCGTAAATATTTTTGAGCGAACTCATAGAGAAAATTAATAAAGCTAATAGCGTGGGCAAAGTCAATTCCGCAAACGCCTCTTGTTCCCTTGGCTGTGTATTTTGATCCATTTTTGTTATTCTGTTGGAGGAAGTTCTGCCCGGTGGCATCCCGGCGATTTTTGCTTTCGTGACTGGTACGCACCGGGATTTCGTAACCGAGGCTTGATATATACTTGGGTGTGTGGCTTGAAGAAATTTCCTGAAAAAAAGCTTTTTCTTTTGTTTTTCCTGTTTCTTTGTCTTTCCTGCAGCGGCGCGGGACTCTTTGTTGGCCCCGACAGGGGTCTTGAGAGCGTAGATCAGGAAGATGCGTATTATCATTTTGCGCTTTCGGCGCTTTATCTGGAACAAGGGGACCTGAAGCGTGCGCTGGAGAGCCTTGAGGAGGCGGAACGGATTGATCCCCAGTCTTCTGAAATAAAATACCGTCTCGCTCTGATTTACACGGTTCTTAATATGCGCGAGAAGGCCGTTGCCAAGTTCACCCAGTCCATCGTTCTTGATCCGTCAAACTCTCCGGCTTACAGGGACCTTGCCCGCATCTATCTCGCGTCCCCTGACAAGGCCATGAAGGAAAGGGGCAAAAAATTCCTGCTCAAGGCCGTCGAGACCGATCCCGGGGACAAGGAAACCTATCTGCTTCTCTGCGCGACTGAACTGTATTCCGGAAATCTTGAGAAGGCGCAGAAGTACGCCGAAAAGAGCCTTTCAATAAGTCCTAAGGATGTCACGGGTCACTTCTACCTTGGAAGCATCGCTTCCGGAAAGGACGATCTGGACGCCGCGGTAAACCACTACAAGAGGGCTCTTGAAATTCAACGGACATACTACCCCGCTTTCGCCGGGCTCGTTGAAACCCTTGAGAAAGCGAAAAGAATCGAAGAGGCGATAGAGCAGTACGAGTCGGCGATCAGGAAATTTGCTCCTTATCGCGACGTCTTTATTTCATACGGGAACATGCTTTACCGCCACAGCAGGTTCGAAGAGGCCATAAAGCAGTACCGCGACGCGGAGGCCTCGGACCCGGAGAATCCCGAGATCAGCTTCAGAATCGGTCTCCTGTATCTTGAAAGCGGCAGTTACGAGAAAGCCATCGGAGAACTGGAACAGGTTTTCGAACGTCTGCCCGCACATTTCGGGGCAAAATACTACTCCGCCGTCGCTCACACCAGGCTCGGGCGGTATTCCCAGTCAAGGATGCTTCTCGATTCCATACCCCGAAGTTCCGATTTCCACGTGGACGCGATCATTCACGGGGCGTACATACATGAACTTGAGGGCTCAGCACAGAAAGCGATCAATATACTGAGAGAGCTCCATGAGAAGGATCCGTACAATCCCAAGGCCGTGAATTCTCTGGGTGAAATCTACGTAAGGCAGGGGAGACAGGAGGATTCGGTCTCTTTGTACGGCAGGTATCTTGAAAAGCGCCCCGATGACGAATCCGTTCTGTATTCGCTTGGCGTTTCGTATTACTACAGCGGTCGCATACCGGAAGCGCTTTCGGTAATGGAGGACATAATCAGCAGGAATCCGCGGAGTTTCGATGCGATGAATTTCATCGGGTACACATACGCCGAGCTGGGAGAAAAACTTGATTACGCGGAGGAACTCATTGGCAGGGCTCTTGAGCTTGCTCCCGGCCGGGCTTACATAATCGACAGCCTGGGGTGGGTTTACTATCAGAAGGGAGATTTCACCAGAGCCCTCGAGTATCTGCTTCGCGCCTCGGAGATGCCTCCTCCCGACGCGGCCATTCTGGAGCACTTGGGCGATGTGTATGAGAAACTCGGTAAAAGAGAATTCGCGGTGGAGAATTACGCAAAAGCCCTTGAACTCCTGGATTCCAAGAAACTGGTTACGGCTGAAGACAGGAAAATCCGCGCGAGGCTTCAAGAAAAGCTAAAGGAATTCAGGCGCGATGAGGCATAGCTGGGTTTTTATTCCGTTTGTTTTTCTCCTTTTTTCCTGCGCCGGCAAACTCCCGCCCTTTACCGCCGAACACCCAGATCTTTCCGCCATATTGGCAAAGGCGAAACGCACTCAGACGGGCTTCACTTCCATAAAAGCCAGGGCCAGGGTGTCGATAAAATCCCCGCAGGGGAAAATTGTTTTCGATCAGGTAGCCACCGTCGTCCGCCCGGAGTTTCTGAGAGTTTCGGTTTTCGCTCCTTTCGGCGAGATGCTCGCGAGGGTGGTTTCTGACGGAGAAAGCGTGAGAATGAAGACCAACTGGGAAGAGTTGATCTTCGAGAATCCGGAGGATTTCAGGCTTTCCTACCTTTATCCGGGACTCCCGCCCCAGCTCGGAGTTGAGGACATAGTAGACTTCCTGCTGGGGGGATCCCCGTTTGCCATTCCCCAGGGAGGTTACTCTGTGCGGACCGGGGAGAAGGAGGAGGAGATAGTTCTCGTGTTTTCGGGAAGCACGCCTCTTGAGGTCACGGTCGATTTCCCGAGAAACTTCATAACCAGAGTAGAGGGTACGCTCTCTGGTGGAGAGAAGGCTAAAATTGAGTTCTCTCTGCTCAAACGTATTGACTCGGATACCTACTTTCCCAGAAGGCTGCTTTTTGAAACCGCCGATTACAGTCTCAACGTGAATTATGATGAGAATTTACGGGTAAACTCAAAGGCGGATATTTCTTTTTTCCGGTCCGCGGAGGAACCCTGATTTGTCGCAGAAGCCGCTTGTAAGAAACTTCGTAATAAGGAACCGTCTGGGTCTTCACGCCAGAGCGGCCGCGGTTCTGGTCGCCCTGACCAGCAGATTCAGTTCCAGTATAATGATAAGGAAAGACAGTTTCGAGATAGACGGAAAAAGCATACTGGGCGTTTTGTCCCTTGCGGCCATTTGCGGCACTGAAGTTGCCGTTACGATAGAGGGGGAGGACTCTGAGCTTGCGATGGAGGAAGTCTCCCGCCTGATTGAAAACGGCTTCGGAGAAGGGGTCGGCCCGGAAAACTGAGTTTGGGATATTCCGCAAACGGGATAAACTGAATCGGTTTTTAAGGGAAAACACTGTTACGACCATGAAGATTATAAGGATAAATTCAAAGAATCTGGAAAGAAGGTCGAGAGAAATAGAGAAATCGGCCTCACATTTCGATCCGGAGCTTGTTTCGCAGACGGAAAAGATTGTGGAGGACGTCAGAGAGCGGGGAGACTCGGCGCTTTTTCGCTACGCGAAGAAATTCGACGGACCGCACGTAACCGCGAAAAACGTAAAGGTCACCGATCGCGAATTAAAAGAGGCTAAAGCAGCCGTCGCGCCGGGCATTGCGAGGGACCTTAAGAAGGCCGCTTCACGGATTCGCTCCTACCAGAAAAAGAAGCTTCCGAAGGCCGGAACCTACAAGGATGCGCTCGGAAACGAACTTGGCTGGCTGATAAGACCAGTTGAGAAGGTGGGAGTTTATGTTCCGGGAGGCAAGGCTTCGTACCCTTCAACCGTTCTCATGACCGCCATACCGGCGCGGGTTGCCGGGGCGATCGAGATAAGCGTTGTCACCCCGTGTTCCGGGAAACGGGTTAATCCCGAGATTCTTGTGGCGTGCGAAATTGCCGGGGTGAGCAACGTCTACAAGATAGGCGGGGCCCACGCCATAGCGGCCATGGCCTTTGGAACCAGGAGCATACCGAAAGTGGACAAGGTAGTGGGTCCGGGGAACATCTACGTTACGATAGCCAAGAAACTGGTTTACGGTTTCTGCGACATTGACATGCTGGCAGGGCCGACCGAAGTTCTGATTATAGCCGACGGTTCGTGTCCGCCGGGATGGGTTGCCGCGGACCTGCTTGCCCAGGCCGAGCATGACGAGATGTCAATCCCGATTCTCGCGACCACAAGCTACGGTTACGCAAAAGAGGTGAAAAAGGAAGTGCTCTGGCAGCTGGGGGAGCTTGACAGGGAAAGAATCGCGGGTGCCGCGGTCTCGAACAACGGAAGAATCTATGTAACCGAGAACATGGAACAGGCCGTGGCGCTTTCAAACGCGGTTGCTCCCGAGCACCTTGAGCTCTGCGTGCGCTCCCCCAAACCTCTTCTGAAGGGCATAAAACACGCGGGAGCAATATTTCTGGGATCTCTCTCGACCGAGCCTTTCGGCGATTACGTCTCGGGTCCCAGTCACGTTCTTCCGACGGGAGGAGCGGCGAGGTTTTCCTCTCCTCTCAGCGTTTATGATTTCCTGAGGATGCCGAGCACCATATCGATGTCGAAAAAAGGCTTTTCGTCTCTCGGCGCGACCGTTATGAACCTTGCCCACGCCGAGGGGCTCTCAGGTCACGCGTTTTCGGTAAAAAGACGGATTGAGGATTCCTGAGCAATGTTCACTCCACTGTTTAGAACGGGAGACTCCGGTGTCTGACACAGATTCGGTTAAAAGCAGGATTCCCGGGAACGTAAGGTCAATATCCGCTTACTCGGTGCCGAGGATCGACTGCTCGGTAAGGCTTGATGGAAACGAAAGTCCTTACGATCTTGAAGGAGAAGAAAAGCTTGCGCTTTCCGAACGGCTTGCGAAGCTTCCCGTGAATCGTTACCCGGACCCCGAGGCTCTGGAAGCAAGAACTTCTCTTTCCCGCTCTGTGGGCTTCCCCGTGGACGGCATACTGCTTGGCAACGGCTCGGACGAGATCATACAGATGATTGTCGAGGTGTTCGCGGGAAAAAGCGGCCGCGTGCTCGTTCCGTCTCCGACTTTTTCAATGTACAGGATCACGTCGCTTGTTCTCGGAAAACAGGTGACGGAAGTTGAGCTTGATGAGAACTTTGACATAGATATAGAACAGACGCTTGAGACGATTCGCGTGGAGGATCCTGACGTCATTTTTCTCGCGACTCCGAACAATCCCACCGGGAACTCTTTTTCGGAAGAAAAAGTGCTCGAGATCCTGGAGACAAGCGGGGGTGCGGTGGTTGTTGACGAGGCCTACTGCGATTTTTCGAAAAAAAGCTATGTTCCCCATATAGACAAATATGAAAACCTGCTGGTACTGAGAACAATGTCCAAGATAGGGTTTGCGGGGGCGAGACTTGGAATATTCTTTGCGCAACCGCAGATCGCGGACGAAGTGAACAAGGTGCGCCTTCCCTATAACATAAATTCTTTTAGTCAGGATGTAATGTCTTTTGCTCTTGAAAATCCCGAGACTATTGAACGGAAGATAAGCCTTATATTGAGCGAGAGAGAAAAACTCCGCGGGGCACTCGAGCGGATTGAGGGGATTCATGTTTATCCGACAGACGCGAATTTTTTCCTGGTAAGGGTTTCGGACGCGGATTTTCTTTTCAAAGAGCTGGTTAAAAACGATATTCTGGTCCGTCGCTTCAAGGGAGAGGGACGCCTTGCAAACTGCCTCAGGATCACGATTGGAACCAGAGAGGAAAACGACCGGCTCATAGAAGGCTTGGTCGGCATATTTTCTTCTTAAGTGGCTTTTCAGCGAAAAGTGTTCCGCTTACGACGGTTCCATACTCTTGTCAACGATTCTTTTCGATGAAAAACGTCAAGATAGTAAATATCCAGATTTTCACTTAAAATGTGATTTGAAGGAGAATTCAGGATTATCGAACAGTTTCGCCACAAAGCCGGTGATTTTACGCGCACCGCCCCCCCCCCAGTATAGGATTGTCGTGCAGCGCAAATCACTTTCTCTTGATTTTTTCTTGCGGTTTCAGTAGAATTGAAATGCGTTAGGGGAACGTAATATCTGACGGTTTATTTTTCTGTAGTCTTAAGTGGAAGGGGAGGTGCTTTATCACTGGTTCTTGTATTATCTGCAGGGTTGCATCTGTGGCCAAGCTCTCAACGGACAATTCTGGTCTTCTCAACACTGCGGTCAGGGGGGAGGTTTCGGTGAGTAGCATAAGAGTGTGTGAAAGCGGCAGGGTGAATTCGTCCCGACCACTGTTTTCACTCTTCCGCCTGAAACTCTGCGCTTTTGTATTCTGCCTGTTTATATTCATGGGTTCCCATTTGGCCTTGGCCCATACGGATCCCCACATGGGGATACCTGTTGATACGACATCTTATGATGTGTCGGAAGACAGAAGAGTATTGCCGAAATTTGTTCAGCATGCCGCCGTGCACCTGTTCGGAGCATCAAGCTTCAGTGAATCTCTTGGCCTATTAAATGATTTCAGAGAGCAGGGCGGAGACTGGTTCCATGACGACAAAAGCTATCTGATAATTCTTACAAAGAGGGGTGGAGTCTATCTTCATGCGAAGCAAAGAGAACTTGAAGATCAAAACTGGTCAGGAGATCTCGTCGGGTGTAACGGAGAAGCGTGGAGTGATCTTATGGAAAAGAAAGTAGGTTGCGTAAAGTATAAAGACCAAGAAGTAACTGAGAAAAATCCGGCTGGACGGATTTTTGTTACCGGAGGGCCCTTTGTTCCATTTACAAAACCCGGCAGCACAGATGAAGAGTTCGTTATTATCGGAGGTCTTGATTACACTCCCGAACCCATTACTTACTCTACTTTTGATGAGATGCTTGACGGCATTGTCGATAGCCTGTTTGAGTTCACCGGCACCCCACTCACAGAAGAAAACAGAAGAAGGTTCAGAACGGAGTTTGAAGATGTTGCCATACCCACAATAGACGCCAGCAATGTGGACACGGAAGATGACCTGAGAGAATTTCTTGCCGATGCTATAAGCCTTGTTACAGCGTCTATCGGATTACCTAAATTCTTTGATCCTGTGATATTGCGCAGTGTGTTCAGATTTGAAGGCGGTCCGTGGAGAAGTGGTTCTACTTATATATATATCATGGATGATATAGGAAATGTCGTATTTAACGGGGCCAACAGAAACATTGAACAGACAGATCTCTGGAACTTCAAAGACGGAGACGACCCGTTTATACAGAGAATATTAGATGCGGCAGCAGGCCAAGGCACAGGCTGTTCTGAAAACGGTCTGCTGGATAAGCCGTACTTTGTCTGCTATAACTGGGATGATCCGAGCATTGAAGGGGATGAGCCTATAGTAGGTGGCGGAGCCGGCGGCACCTCCTCCAAGCTTGCTTATGCGGTACAGCATAAAGAGGGGGAGGAACGAACTTATGTTTTCGGAACAGGGCTTTACCTTGAATTTGAAGTTGCAGAAGCTGAAGAGGAAACCGGCAGTGACGGATGCTCGATTGCGGGAACTGATGCCACGGCCACGGCAGGAAACTTTGAGGTAAATTTCCTTTCCGTTCTGCTGCTTGTTTCTGCTGTACTGCTTGGAAGCCGCTTCCGCACTTCTAAAAGAGAAAAAACCTGAAGAGCGACACACACAGAGTGCTGATTGTCTGTCGTGTTATATTTAGCGAGTAATAAGCCCAGCGCAATGTTTCTGGCGTTATATGGCGCAATAGCACTGAGTTCTCTCCTTCGGAGTTCTCTTTGCAGCCAGCCGTATCCGCTTCACCGCTTGCACTACCCCTGCTTTGTTCGCAATCCTCTTCTGTACTATGACATCATCCGACTGCTTCACTTCGTACATCTTCATTTCGGATTACATCCTTCCTTCCGCGCGGCCCCTGTACGATTGCCGGGGCAAAGTGAAGCTCTCCTAAGTCCCAATGTTGGGCGTGCGTGCGTGCCTGAACTTCTTCGACACCGTGGAACATCACCTGTGAGAAAACCAGGGTTGCCGTACGCATGATATTTGTCTCTCCTTAATGTTTTGATAGGTACAAGTATCATTGGGTGTCGGTTTTTTGAGTTCAAGTCGGTGGCACTCTGTTGTTGCTGATTTGAAAAAACAAAAACCGGACAACTAAAAAATTCAAAAACCGGTCAATTTAATTTGCTTCCTACACACTTGACATGTGAAAAACAGACCTTTAAAATCAAGCTTGAGAGTTTAACAAAAATAATCCCAAGTGAGGAGGTAAAAGATGTACAGTGTCATTTCAGTTTTTTGCAGAGGGTTTTTGACAATAGCTTTCCTCCTAGGGGTTTTCCTGCTTGATACAGGAATTTCGGCCGCTCAGGAAGAAGAAACGCTTTTCGAAAAGCTTTTCGAAAAAACGCTTTTCGAAGTAGACTTTAATGTGAGTAGGTGGAATGTCGACGAAGGAGGAAACAGCTTCCTTGCCTCTGGATGGGAAGGATGGCCAAACCTGTATCGTAGGACCTTTGAATATCAAGGTGTTGTATACAGAGTTGATAGAGTCTACGAAGGAGGGGGGAAGGTAACAGCCGTCATAAGCCCGCCCTTCCCGCCGGAAAATCTTCCGAGTGGAGTAGAGAGAGACGATTTCACTCTGGAAACGTATGTTTTACTCAGCGGTGAGGGCGCTCTAGAGCTTAATTCTTTTAAATTCTCTGCTGTACCTGAAGGTTTTACATCAAATGAATGGAGCGGGTCTGTTGGCTGGCGGACAGGAAATAACACCTTTTACAGAGCAGGGCGGGTCCGTATAACTTTCGTTGACAAATCTCTCGCTGACAATCTGCGGTTTGCACAATTCCGCCCGAATCCCACTGAGACTTCAGGCAGGCTTGAATTCGTTCGTAATGTTGAAAATGCCGGAGGAGCAAGGTGGTTTAGGGTATGCGATAACGGCGATAATGAGTTCGGCAAAGAAGAGGCCCGGGTCGCATGTAGACAACTCGGAATTGAAACAAGCAATGCCGAGCCAATTGACCTGACCACCACGGGCTGGCTTACTTCTACTACCCCAGGAGTCTTTGGGGTTTGGCAAGACTTTGCCCAGTTGCTCTCCATCTATACAAGTCCAGCTCTTCTTGACAACATTCAGTGCGAAGGCAATGAAGAAAGGCTTATTGACTGTAACCATCTTGGATTTGGGGTTGTGTCAGGAGGAAGTTGCCCTGTGAATAATACGGTTGCGGTGGATTGCGCTGCCACATCCAGTACTGGTAATTCAAATTCTGATAACAATGGTTGCATCTGTGGCCGAGCTCCCAACGGACAATGCTGGTCTTCTCAACACTGCGGTCAGGGGGGAGGTTTCGGTGAGTAGCATAAGAGTGTGTGAAAGCGGCAGGGTGGATTCGTCCCGACCACTGTTTCGGCAGGAATACACCCCTTCTTAACCATAGTTCGCCTCCCGGTTTCGAGCGACAAGACCTTCTTACTCAAAATCAACGCCCGCGCAATAGTTCCACCGGACGCACGCACGGCAATCCTATACTTGCAGGGGATTTTGGAGTGATATCGGAGAAGAAGCAATTCTTCATAAAAGAATGCGCAAGAATTCGGTTTTTCTACCCCAAAACAGCCCGATATTGCCCGGCAATTCTCTTGGGGATGTGATTTTACCGCCTTCAGACACAGCAAACCCCTTTTTGCCATCCTGTATTCTCACTGAAACTTGCGGATTCCTTAGCCCTAACCTGAGAGCACAGCCTCGAAAGCCTCTTCCCTGTTGAGCGTAAAATGCCTGAGCGCCTCAGGCACAGTCCTGAAATCCCTCTGGAACACCACCGCAAGCGCTATATTGGCGCACACCGCATTGTTGGCGGGAGCATTCCCCACGCGGGAAGAACAGCTGTCCTCTCCGAAGGTAACGTCGCGTATGTAGTGATTCTTTGTCTCTACACCCCAATGTCCCCTGTTCCACTCAAGCAACTGCTGCGCGCTGCCTCTTTGCTTGTCCACAGACGTTATCCCGTAAGCATGTTCTTCGCTCACTTCCCCGCTCTTTACGTTCTTGCTCCATCTGCGCACCCTGAAAACCTGCTTTACCCCCTCATAATCAATCATCCTGTAGTGAGCGTCCATAACATCTATTGAACGCTGCTCTATTCTCCCGCGCACCTTGTCTGTCTTCTCGGTGAAATGCCCCGTAGCGTCTCTTTGCCAGTCAACGGAACTCAATCTCTCGTACGTAAGGGGACTGTTGCCCTTTACCGTGAACACATAATCCGCTCCACGCTCATTGACTATGGTCTTCGCAGTCTTCTTCGTCGTATGCAGAGCGTCGAGGGTTATTACCCGCCCCCGCACATCCACTCTGTTAATAAGATCAAGCGCTGCCGCCCTCTCCGCTCCCTCTTCCCTGCAGTCAATGCTAGCTACGGGAAAACCGCTTGCGTGTTCGACAAGCGTCACAACCTCGTAATGATTCTCCCCGTTTCTGTTGGCCCCGCGTATTCTCTTTCCGTCAATGGCCACTGCTTGCGCGAAACCCAGCCGCTGTGAAGAATATCGCCTGACGACATCTTCAAGCTGCTGTGTGTCAAGACTGCTTATCACGTTGTGCATAGTGGACTTTGAAGGGGGACAGAACCTCTGTTTCTTTTTGTTGTACCACGCTCCAAGCATCTCAAGCTCCCTTTGAGAAAGGTTCTTCGCGTACTGCGCCGCGGCAACAGGACCTCTCATCCTCGAGAGAAAAGCCAGAATATAAATAGCCAGCACGCAAGCCACGGTGTGCCTTCTGCCTTGAGCTCTGCGGAAATCCCCCACACACTCAAGCTCCTCATAAAGAGACCTCAACTCCTTGTCGGAGCGGCGGGTGCGCACTCCTTTCGCGCTGTAGCGCTCTCCCAGCGTGTCGGCATTGCGGAGCATCTTTCTTGATTTTTTGCGCAGCTCATAAAGATAGAGCTTCTTCGGATTCCCGTTATGCTTGCTGTAACGTCCGTTGCTGCGGGAATATCCCCTGGTAGCGCCCGCGCATATCCAGTTAGACGCTTTGTACATAGCTCCACAAAAGCGCCCGGGGTCTACGAAGCTCTCGGCAAGGAGCAGCTCATGTCCGAAGCGTTCCGTCCAGTCATCGCTTATGCGTCTTGTCATGGCTCCCATGAAAAAAGAGGCCAGGTTGGGGATACCCCCTTGTTGGGCCAGCACCAGAAACCGCGTGTTATTCGCTATAAGGTGGAGGTTTTTGAACTGGCAGTCCCGGTTCCAACCTATCCATTGGTCTCGGGGGGCGCACATGAAGGCGGCTGTATGCCATCCGGCGATAGCGAGCCAGGTTCCTTTATGCTCGGCTACGTAACGAATGTGGTTGCCTACAAATTTTTTGAAGCCGAGATAGTGATGTTCGTTCATGAACCTGTCCCACCGGGGGAATTCATCGGGACTGGCTGGTCTTACAATGACGTCCCGCAAGCGGAGCTTGGGGGAAATGAGTTGTTCAGGTGATTTGTTCATGATTACTGTTATACCAGTAATCATGGGAAAAAGCCAGTAGATTTTTTCAACTCTCTACAGGTTTTAAATAAAATTGCCCCCTCAATTTAGAATAGGACCGCCGTGCGGACGCACGCTCAGGCCTTTATCACTCATGTTTTTTCCTGAAATATTACCTCAACAACTCAAACTTGAAAAAAAGCCATCAATACAAAACTGATGCTATACTAGCCTGAATTCCCAACAACAATAAACAGCCTGACATTTCGGACTTCCTGTCTTTTGTCAAGCTTAAATTTTATGTATAGAATGGTGTATAATACAATATCAATAATTCACATTTTTGGTGATTTATGGACAGTAATGCTATACAACAAAGATCAATACCGCAAGGCAGGCGCAAACTCGCAACTGTGATCAGAGGGTCTGGTGACATTATTCGAATCGAAGATGTAGTCTCTGCTCTCCCGACAGGACGGTCGGATGCCGCCAAGCTTCTTTCACGCTGGGCCGGCCAAGGCTGGTTAAGACGTGTTGGGCCGGGCGCCTATGTTGCCGTGTCTCTTGATTCGCTTGAAAGTGAGCGGATTCTGGACGATCCCTGGATACTTGTACCGCTTCTTTATGCCCCTGCCTATATTGGCGGGTGGACTGCCGCGGAATACTGGGACCTCACCGAACAGCTGTTCCGCCAGATTCTTGTCATAACAACGAAGACGGTGCGCAGAAAGCGCGAGATACGTGATGGGGCACAATTCATCGTGCGCCATATACAGAAACGAAAGTTCTTCGGCACTAAAGCGGTCTGGCGCGGTCGGTCTAAAGTTCTGGTTTCTGATGTTCACCGTACGATCATTGACATGCTTGATGAACCATCCATCGGCGGGGGGATTCAGCATGTGGCTGACTGTCTGGCTGTTTATCTGAGGCATCCTGATCGAGATGATGAAATACTGATAGACTACGCGGAAGGACTTGATAATGGTGCGATTTTCAAAAGGCTTGGTTTTCTGGCTGAAGAATATCCTGACACCGGGGATTTGACCGAGGCATGTCTAAAACACCTTACCAAGGGCAACGCCAAAATTGATCCCGCGTTAGAGTGTCCTCGTCTGATCTCAAAATGGCGTCTTCGGATTCCGCTGAACTGGACAACAGGAGAAAGAAGTGGTTAGCAAGCGCGAGATCATCGATGTAGCGACAATTAAGGGACTCAATCCCCATATTGTAGAGAAGGACTATGTCCTTGGCTGGTTGCTGTGGGGAATATCTAATCATGAGATTTTAGGCGAAAGCTGGCTTTTTAAGGGCGGCACCTGTCTGAAGAAATGCTTTTTTGAGACCTACAGATTTTCCGAAGATCTCGATTTTACTCTTTCCGATGCCGCGCATATCGATGACGGCTTTCTTAAAACCGTGTTTGGGGAGATATGCGAACACATCTATGAGCAGACCGGCATCGAACTGCCGTCGCATTCTTGCAAGTTTGACATTTACCAAAATCCGCGTGGCGGCAAATCCTGCCAAGCCCGGATAGGGTACCAGGGCCCGGTGTCGCCGCGTGGCAGGAGCATGCCGAGGATCAAGCTTGACCTGACGGCCGATGAATTCGTAGTGCTGAGCCCGGTTCGCTCTCAGGTCTATCATCCTTACAGCGATGCCCCGAACGGAGATATCATCATACGGTCATATGCATACGAAGAAGCGTTTGGCGAAAAGATAAGGGCCCTTGCTGAACGGGGGAGACCCCGTGACCTGTACGATGTTGTCAACTTATTCCGCAATGCCGATGCCAGGCCCGCTAGTACTGCCGTATTGATTGATGTGCTCCGCCAGAAATGCGAGTTCAGAAATATCGATTTTCCTGTTCTCGCCCAACTTGAAATTCATCGGTCTATCCTACAAAGCAGATGGGCGCAAATGCTGTCATATCAATTGCCCGCATTGCCTCCGTTTGTGACATTCTGGAATGAATTGCCAATCTTTTTTACATGGCTTGAAAGTGGTATCGCACCGCAGGTCCCACCTTCCTGCATTGGAGAGGCGGGGGGGAGAGTCATACGCGAACGCACATTGCTTCTGCAGGTTTCTGCCAAGGTAAAGACATGTATCGAAATTATCCGTTTCGCTGCTTCCAACCTGCTTTGCGTTGATCTGGACTATCGAGGAAATACAAGGCGCATTGAACCTTACTCGCTCCGTTTTAATGGAGAAGGCGGTATAATCCTTGAAGTTCATGATGTTGATAAAAACGAATGCGACCGTTATTTGGTCGATAATATTCAGGGAGCACAGATTACGGATCAGGTTTTTAATCCCCGTTTTGCAATTGAGCTGATGCCTGCAACTGATATCACTGGTGTTCCCGCGGCAAACTCTTCATAAAAATACCACGGTTCAAACGAGCGATAAAGACAATAGATTTATATGGGTCTGGGTCGGAACCCATAAGAAGTATCAGAGCATGCTGAAAGAATAATCTCAGCAAGTTTTTTGTCCCTGTCTACACCATAATACGCCTTGCTTGCCGCCGATATCTTATGGAATTTGCTCTTAAAGAGGAAGCAGGAATCCGACGATTTTTCCTTCTTCGACAGTGGCAGCTTGCTTCGGTTCACTCGAACAGTAATTCAATCGGAATGTGTGCGCTGTTAACTCAGTCAATCCTCTTTCACGGGAGTCTGGCATGGAGATTGACAGTGGACGGCTTTGCACGTCCCGGCTGTTTCGACCTATCCGGTGAGAACTGCGGGTTAGTCGTCATATTTTCTTCCCAGGTAACTTTTCACTACGAAGAGAGTTGTCACCGCGAGTGCCAGCCAAGCGAAGATGTCTCCTACCCTCGAGTAGAGAGTTTCAAGCGAATCGATCAGAACTACTTCTCCCTCCAGATTCTCCGTAGTGAATATCCCCGTGCGGGCCTCGATCTTTCCTGTAGGAGACACTATCGCGCTTACTCCGCTGTTTGTTGACCTTACCAGGTAGCGTCGCGTTTCGACCGCCCTTGGAATTGAGAGGAGCAGATGCTGGTAGGGAGCGATACTCTTTCCGAACCACGCGTCGTTTGTTAGGTTAACAAGCAGGTTGGCTCCCATTTTCACGTATTCACTCGAAATCTTCACCACTATGTCCTCATAGCATATAAGAGGTCCTATTCTCAAGTTCTTTTCCGGAACCTCAAGCACTCTGAGGCCTTCTCCCGGGGTGAGATCTCCCATCATGGGGAGGACCCTTTTGAGGAACTTAAGCTCCTCATTTATCAAGGGGAAATATTCGCCCAGAAGAAATAGCCGGGTCTTGCTGTAGTGGCTGAGGATATTGCTTTGCGGATCGACCAGGAAGGCCGTGTTGTATTTTTTGTGGTCCTCTTCATCCCAGCCGTCCTCAAGCAGGAGAGGATCCCGGGTAAAGGAAAGTCCTCCGATGAGGAAGTGCGCTTGGTGCCCCGTAGGCACCACGTCTGTCTGTTCTTCGATTCTGTATGATGATCTGTCTTTGGGAAACCAGTACTGAACCGATGTCTCCGGCCAGATCACGAGGTCTGCATCCGGAAGTCTTCGCGACATCTCCCTGTGTTTTTCCGTTATAACCGGTTCATTGTCGAGATTTTTTTCCGCGTAATCAAAATTCGCCTGAACCATCCCGATTTTCACCCGAGGCTCTGTCTTAAGGAAAGCCTCAATTTCGTTTATCCTGAAAGAGCCGTAGCCGAGCACGATTGCGATTATGGCAATCGAGATCGCGGGCGCGGCAAGCGCAGGTTTTTTTCTCCGCCGCAAGTCGTCAACTAGGTAGAAAGCCGATACGTTTGCAAAAAACATCAGAAACCCCAGGAAGTTCACCCCGAGCGTGTCAACCACCTGTATTACCTTCGGGTAGTAGCCTTGGGAGACTCCTATTCCGTATGGGAAGAGAACCGGGAAGAAGAACTCTGCGACCACCCAGGCAAAAGAGATCATGAGCGCGTTTGCCACACTTTTTCTCCGACAGAGTCCGAATCTCGATATATACCAGGTGAAAATTCCGAACTGAAGCGATGAGTACACGCAGAACACAAACACGGCCGCCATGCTTGGGAGCAAGGGGATTTCACCGAACCTGTTGAGAGTCCCGACGAGCCAGTAAAGCGAGACGAGATTCATGGATGCCCCGGATATCATGCCCAGCCTGAGTGACTGCGAAGCGCTTTTTCCCTGAAGCGCCAGGAGCATTGGGGCAAAACATACCCAGCCCAGTACGCCGAGAGTGCTTGAAAAAAGGGATGCGGAAAAAAGCACCCCGGATCCTGCGGCCAGGATTTCGTTTCCGGTCGGTCTGGTTATCCGGCTCGTTCTGGGAATTATATACATAAGTCAAAACTGTATACTGTTCTTGGCCGAGCAAGACCACTGTCTTGCTTCTCTCTCATCCTTCCGACCATGCGGGACTGCTCGAGTTTCCCACCCGCTATCGAGATGCCTCGATGAAGGATATTAATTGCAGCGTTTACATCCCTGTCTTCTTGTAGCAGTCAATACGCTCCTCAAGACAGACATTGTAGAGAGTGGCGCACATTCCGAATACCCGGAACAATGCCTCATGACCCGACCTCGTCAGTTTAGCTTGGCATTTGTAAGTCCTTATCATTACTGTGTTACACCTGATTTATTTATGTAGTTCCCCAACTTTTTCATGCGTAGCGGAGAAGTTGCGGGTTCAATATGCTTCCTTGTGTCTGCGTAAAGACGTGTATTTAAGCGCTCCGACAAGGATCAGCGCAAGTGCCATTACCTGCGCTACCGAAAGGCCGGATATCGGGCTTTCGGTGGTGTTTCTTATGAACTCTATAAAGAACCTTTCAAGACCCGCGAGTCCCAGATATATGCTGGCGAGCCAGCCGACGGGCCTGTCCTTCTTCCTTATCTTCCACAGCACTAAGAACACAAGCGACATTATGATCGTTTCATAAATCTGAGTCGGATGAACCGCCTCAAGCGTCGGTGGGGAACCCTTTGGAAACGGCATCGCCCAGGGGAGTGTGGATGCGACCCCGTAATCGTCTCCAACCAGAAGACAGCCGACCCTTCCAGTCGCGTAAGCTATTGCGAGAGCCGGGGCGGTGGCGTCAAGAACTTTCCAGAAACTTTCTTTATGCTTTTTTGTTACTACGAAAAAGGCGAAGAGAGCCAGAAAAAATCCTCCGTAGAAGGTAAGTCCTCCCCTTAAAAGAAGATAGTGCACGGGGTAGGAGATAAGGTCGCTTAGGGGAACATTCTCGACCAGGAAGAGAAGCTTGGCCCCGAGTACGCCTCCCACGAGGCAGGCAAGAAAGCCCTGTTCGTGAAGTCGCCCGGACATCCCTTTTCTTTCAAATTCCATCCCGGAAACCCAGAAAGCGACAAGAAAAGAGACGGCGACCATCGCCCCGAAGGATGTAATATGAAAATCGCCTATTCTGAGAAGTTCAGGGAACATTTAATTCTTCTCTTCTCCGGATTCAAGTTCTTTTTCCGCTTCGGAGTTTGACCTTACGAGAAAAAATATGGACAGAAAAAGAGATGTGCAGAGGATTATCTGAATCAGCAGGTTGGTTTTCATTTCCATAGTTAAGGGACTTCCTCTTGAACATCCTCCTTAAGTGCGTACTCGCTTAGTAAAGACGAACGGGATGCTGTCGTGATTGCGTTTTGGCCGGGCGATGGGAATTCTAACCAACTGTTAAGGAAAATAAAAGTGTCGTTGCGTGCTTGAATAACCCCCGCAAGCCGGTAAATTAGTCGGCTATTATGCTTCAGTCACCGGTACTGGTTTTGAACAGGTTCTTCGTCCCTGTCTCGGTAACGAGCTTGAAAAGGGCCTTTATCCTTCTTTACGGAGGTGCTGCGAAGGCTGTAAACGGGGAGTATGAGACCTTTGACTTCGATTCGTGGAAGGATATCCGTTCGGTCGACGCCGAAGACTGCGTAAGGACCGTTACCAGCGTCATAAAGGCTCCCCGGGTGATAATTCTCGTTAGGTATGAGGGGTATCACAGAAAGCAGCCCAAGTTCAACAGGATAAACATTTTCAGAAGGGACGCGGACACATGCCAGTACTGCGCGAAGGCTTTTCGGAAAAGAGATCTTACCCTTGACCATGTGATTCCGCGGTCAATGGGGGGAAGGAGTACCTGGGACAACATAGTGTGCTGTTGTGTTAAGTGCAACAGGAAAAAGGGAGGAAGGACTCCCGAGCAGGCGAACATGAGACTGCTCACCAAACCTGTGAAGCCCGCTGCCAGTATTTTTTCCAACCTCCATTTCAGAACCGTGAGGTATGAGGAGTGGGAGCCTTTTCTGAACTTTGTGGATATGTCTTACTGGAACGTTGAACTGACTGACTGAAGTTTTGTCTCAGGAAATGTCTTTGCCGCGAGATCATTGTCCGTTCGCGGCCTCGGGACCTGGAAAGAAAAAAGATGAGATCAGCGCTTGCGGTTTTTTTTACGCTCTTGTTTATTCCCTGCCTGGCGACCGCGCAGATACAGCTTCCCCCTGTTGCTTCTCCGATAAAAAAAATACCGGTTGCCGTCGCGGTGCTTAAGGCCAAGGGGGATTTAAGCGTATACGGGAAGAATTTCACTGATGTCCTGAAGAACGATCTTAACAACGCGGCCCTTTTTGATGTCCGCCAGGTGAACATACTGTTTTCATCCTCTTTTGAGGATATAGATTTCGAATATTTAGATGCTCAGAAAACCAGGTATCTGGTGAGCGGAAATTTTGATGTTTCCCCCCGGGAGGTCTCTTACGATCTCATAGTCTATGATGTGCCCGGCAGGCAGGAGCGCATGAGAAGGAAATACGTGACGTCTCCGGGCCACGTAAGGAATGTGGCGCATAAGTTTGCGGGTGAGCTTATGAGGGAACTTGCCGGCCTCGACGGCTTTTTTGACTCCGAGATCGTGTTTGTCAGAAGGGATGGTCATGGAAGTGATCTCTTTATCATGGATTACGACGGGCACAACGCGAAAAGGCTTACCAATCACGGATCTTCGGTTCTCTCTCCTGACTGTTCTCCTGACGGAAGCCAGGTGGTCTTCACTTCCGACAGAAGCTGGGACCATGACGTATACTTGCTGAATTTCAAGGCCACATCCCTCCCCGCCGGGGGCGAGAGAATAACCCGGGGCATTCACCTCGACAATTCTCCGAGCTGGTCTCCAGACGGCAGCCGTGTGGCATTTAGCCGTAACGGGGATATATACATAGCTTCGTCCTCAGGGGAAATACTTAAGCGACTTACCAGGTCTCCCGCCATAGATATCTCCCCGGCTTGGTCTCCCGACGGCAGAAAAATTGCCTTTGTGTCGGACCGGGCGGGAGCGCCGAACATATACGTGATGAGCTCCGAGGGGGGTCGAGCGGTAAGAATTACCTCGGAGGGTTACAATACCGACCCGGTCTGGTCTCCAAGCCCCTTAGTCAACCGTATAGCGTTTGTGAAAGTAAAGAAATCCGAGGCCGACATCTACTCCGTAAGACCTGACGGCCGGGGACAGCAGAGGCTTACCTCTTCGGGAAGAAACGAGCATCCCTCGTGGTCTCCCGACGGTCACTACGTCACTTTTTCTTCAAAGAGGCTGGGGAAAAGGCAGATATACATCATGTACCTAAACGGTGAGAACAAGCTCCAGCTTTCCCGGGGCAAAAATGATTCGTTCTCCACTTGGTGCGTGAAGTAGCGGATGGGGAGGCCTTGCTCTTGAGACTTTTTATCGCGGCCTTTCTTCCCGAGGAAACAAAAGATGCGCTTTTTCGCTACGTCCAGTCGCTTAGGAGTTTTCTTCGAGGGGTAAGGTGGGAGCCGAGGGAGAAACTTCACGTCACGCTCAGATTCCTTGGAGATGTCGACGAATCGTGCCTTGAGAACCTGTCAGCCGATATAGGTTCCGCGGTTTGCGGTTCGGGGAGTGTTGAGTCTGGATTTGACGATTTTTGCCTGTTTCCGGGCTCGAGAAATCCCAGAGTGCTGGCCTTGGGTCTTGTGAAAAACGAGCAGTTCCAGTCTCTTTTTGAGAAAGTGCAGAGCGCGGTCCTTCGGAACGGGTTTGAGATGGAGAAAAGAAAATTCATCCCGCACGTGACTCTGGGCAGGACAAGAGGGGATTTTGGGGGAGTCAGGATGATTCCTCAGCCGGACAGAACGGAGTTCTCCATCACAAGAGTAGGGCTTGTTCAAAGTGAGATCGGATCCCGGGGGTCCCGCTACACCAGCCTCAGGACATGGAATCTTCAGAGCGGCATTTGACAAAAGAATTTTCTAACAGGCAAAATAGTGCTTCCATAAAGCGCGGAGGATGTTATGCACGCTGTTATAAAGACCGGTGGAAAACAGTATATAGTCAAACCGGGTGACGTTATTGATATAGAAAAAATCTCCGGCGAACCCGGCGAAGAAGTGAACTTTGAGGAGGTTCTGCTTGTGTCCGCTGACGGAGAGGACGTTAAGGTGGGCAGCCCTGTTGTTGAAAGTGCCAGGGTTGAGGGTAGAATAGTAAAGCAGAAAAAGGGCGAGAAGATAGTAGTTTTCAAGTTCAAAAGAAGGAAAGGGTACAGGAAAAAGGCGGGCCATCGCCAGAACCTGACCAGCGTCGAGATTACGAGCATAAGCGCCTGATTCGCGGAGGCGAGTAAGCATGTCAACCAAAAAAGGCGGCGGAAGTTCCAAAAACGGAAGGGATTCAATAGGCAGAAGGCTTGGCGTGAAGAAATTCGGAGGCCAGCCGGTTGTCAAGGGGAACATAATAGTAAGGCAGCGTGGTACCAGCATTAAGCCTGGCCTGAACGTGGGGCTTGGAAAGGATTACACGATATTCGCAATGTCTGACGGGGTTGTGAAATTTCAGAAATCCGGAAAGGGCAGAACAAAGGTTTCCGTAGTTCCCGCCTGAGCGTTTTCCCGTAAAACTAGTTTTTTGTTTTTCTCCTATTATAATTACTGAATACTTTTACCGGCATGTTGTCCTTCCGGATAAGTTAGACGGAAATTTACCTTGAGTCCTTTGAAAAACCGGAAAAAATCTTTCAATCTAGTTCCATTCTTTCCCGTATTCGCTTTCTGTTTCCTGCTTTCATTTCTGGCGGTTTTCGCGTTCCAGTATTTCTATTTCCCGGAGAGGTACGCCGACCTGATGGTTGAGGAGATGGAAGAAGCGTTCAGCGAGGAGGTTTTTTTCGCCGCCCGCGCAAGAAGCGTTCTTAATACGAGAAACAATGTCGGGTACGTAAGGCTGCTTGATCATAACGGGGTGCTTGAGAAGAGTTTCGGTTTTCAGGATGACAAGGGTTTTGAGAAGCTTGCCCTCAAGGGACCTGAGGGTAAGACTGTCCTTCTGGGTCTGAGAAGTTCTGTTGGCGAAAGCTTCCGCTTTGACGCTTTGCTCTGGAGCCTCGTTTTCGCTTCCCTTATGGCGGTTGTTTTTGCTTCTCTGATACGTTTTATAAGTGGTCGGGCATTCCGGTTCATGGGGGAATTCTCTGAAGCTGTAAGTTCTGTTGCCGGCGGAGATTACTCGGTCCGCCTGGATGGGCGGTCTCCGCTCATTGCGGGGGCGGGGGTTCAGTGGCTTTGCCGTGAATTCAACGAGATGGTCTCCTCGCTTGAAGGCGGGTCGGCCGACCGGGACGACACGGAGGATTTGGAAGATGTGGACTTTGACCGTTCGGATGAACTGCCGACGGATTTCCGGCCGAAGATAGTCTTAAGAGAGGAGCAATCTTCTGATGTTTCTCCGTTTGAGGCTCCCCAAGATTCGTTTGATGAGGGCCTGGTGGAAATCGTGCATGTTGGAGAAGAGGATGCCGAACCTGAACAAGAGGCTTCCTCCGCCGTTACCGAAATTGCGGATTCCGGGGGAAAGAAGACAGGTGTCGGCATACTCGTCGTAAAGATCGCGGATTTTGAGACCCTGATGGAAGATGTTTCGCCATCCGGCGTCAACTCTCTTACGGCAGATTACAGAAAATCCGTTTCAACTACCATAGGCTCCTTTGGAGGAACCGTGGAGGCCATACTTCGCGATGAGGTGGTGGCTTTTTTCACCAGCCCCGACCCCGAACCCGCCGCGAAGCTCAATTGCGTATGCTGCGCGGTTGAGATGATGCAGCTTTTCGCCGGGGTCGTTGATGGTCAGAAAGTCTCTGCCCGCTCGGATATAAAGCTCAAGATGGGCATTTCCTCGGCTGATTTGCCGGTGTCAGATGAATCGGACGTTTTCGCGCTTGCGAAACCCTTTGTGGACGAAGCCAAGGCTCTTTGCAATGGAGCGAGGGCTTGGAGCGTATTTGTTACGACCGGTTTCCGCGAGGGCGCAAGCGATTATCTCGAAGTGAGACGTGAAAAGGTCGAAGGGAATCTCTGTTACGCCGTTACCGGGGTTGAGGAGGAAGCATTGCAGCGGGCCGGAAGATAGAGATCTCTCCTTACTTTGATCCGCTCTTTCAATTCAGTTTTCTACCATTCCTGTTATATTTTCTCATCCGGGCTGAACGGTCTGCTCCTCAGACAGTAACGGTTCACCCTGCTGTGTGTCTGGGATTTATCAGATGAAAGGATACGAGGTCAGAAGAGAATTTATCGAGTATTTCTCCGAAAGGGGACACGAACCGGTGCGCAGTTCCATTCTTATACCGGAGAACGATCCGACCCTCCTTTTTACCAACGCCGGGATGGTTCAGTTCAAAAATGTTTTCACCGGGAATGAGACCAGGGACTTCAAAAGAGCGGTTTCTTCCCAGAAGTGCCTCAGAGCCGGGGGAAAGCACAACGATCTTGACAACGTCGGGTATACGGCGAGACATCACACTTTTTTTGAAATGCTCGGGAATTTCTCCTTTGGCGACTACTTCAAGGAAGGAGCCATCAATTATGGATGGGATCTTATTACCAATGTTTACGGGCTCCCCAAGGAAAAACTCTGGGTCACCGTCTATAAAGACGACGACGAGGCTTTTGAGATCTGGAACAAAGATATCGGTGTCGCCAGGAAAAGGATCGTGAGGATGGGGGAGAAAGACAATTTCTGGTCAATGGGGGATACGGGCCCGTGCGGTCCGTGTTCCGAGATACTGATAGACCAGGGGCAATCGCTTGGCTGCGGGAAAGCTGGGTGCGCCGTCGGATGCGAGTGCGATCGCTACCTTGAGCTCTGGAATCTTGTGTTCATGCAGTTTGAGAGAAACGAGAAGGGAGAGATGACGCCTCTTCCTCGTCCCAGCATCGACACGGGGCTTGGGCTTGAAAGACTTGCGGCGGTTCTTCAGGGAGTGCGGAGCAACTATGAGACCGACCTTCTAAGAGGGGTAATAAGCAAGATAGAGGAGCTTTCCGGAAGAGATTATTCCACCGACCACTCGACCGAGGTTGCGATGAGGGTTATAGCGGATCATTCAAGAGCGCTTGCCTTTCTCATTTCGGACGGAGTATTCCCGTCAAACGAAGGCAGGGGATACGTTCTCAGGAGAATACTCAGGAGAGCCGTCCGCCACTCCAAGTTTCTGGGAATAGACGAACCCTTTATCTACAGGGTGCTGCCCGCGGTTGAGGGGATCATGGCGGATGCCTACCCCGAGATCAGGGAAAAGGGGGATTTTGTATCCCAGGTCGTAAAAAGCGAGGAGGAGAGATTCCTCGAGACGGTGGACAGAGGGCTTGAACTTCTTAACCAGGAAATCGCCAAGCTCGGAAAAAAGAAGAAGCTCCCCGGCAAGGTGGTTTTCAGTCTCTACGATACATACGGGTTCCCGGTTGACCTGACCGAAGACATAACCAGAAACGAGGGGATAGATATTGACCTCCAGGGCTTTGAGAAGGAAATGGAGAAGCAGAGAATCAAGTCAAGAAAAGCCCGCGGCGGCGGAGAAACCGACCTTACATCTGTTCTGCTTGAGCTCGTCGCAGAGATGACGACAGAATTTGTTGGCTACAAGACCCTGTCTTCCGAAGCCGCGGTCACTGGAATAATAAGCCAGTGTGAGATTTCCGACACAGCCTGGGAGGGTCAGGAAGCGCAGATAATTACCGATATCACCCCTTTTTACGGGGAGTCGGGCGGACAGACCGGGGACAGGGGCGAAATTGCCGGGCCGGGATTCCATGCGAAAGTCCTCGATACGAAAAAGCTCACCCCCACGTTTTTCATCCATAATGTCATTATCGAGAAGGGAAATGCGCAGGTCGGCGACCAAGTGCACATGGATGTTGACCCCGTGTTCAGAGGGGGGGTTATGGCTCACCATACCTCAACCCATGTGCTCCACGCCGTTTTAAAGGAAGTCCTCGGCAATCACGTCAATCAGGCGGGATCGTTCGTCGGTCCCGACAGGCTCAGGTTTGATTTCAGCCACTATTCCTCAATCGAGAAACAGCAGCTCGATTCCATAGAACAGATCATTAACGAGAGAATAAGGCGTGACGACAGGGTCGTGACAAGAGAAGACGTTTCATATGACGAAGCCATAAAGGACGGGGCCACCGCCATATTCGAAGAGAAATACGGCGACAGGGTGAGAGTGGTAATGATAGGGGACTACAGCAAGGAGCTTTGCGGCGGCACCCATGTCGGGGCCTCGGGTGAGATAGGGATGGTGAAGATAGTGTCTGAGAGCGCGTCTTCCGCCGGAGTAAGGAGGGTCGAGGCCGTAAGCGGTCAGTCCGCATGGAATTACATCAAAGGGCAGGAGAATATCCTGAACGAATTTTCCACCGCCCTTAACGCACCCCGTTCCGAACTTCTTTCCAGACTTACCGGAATGATTGATGAAAATGCCCGGCTCCAGGCGGAAATCGAATCTTTCAGGGCGAGGACCCTTGTAGAAACGGCCGCCGGGCTGATTGACAAAATTGAGGATGTGGGAGGAGTCAATCTCCTTCGGGTCAAAGTTTCTGTTTCGAAACCTGCAGAACTGCGTTCTCTTTGGGATTACCTGAAGGGGAAAATGAATAACGGCATCGCTGTGCTTGCCGCTGAGAACGGAGGCCGGGTTTTTATCCTTGTGGGTATTACCAAGGACCTTGTCGGCAGCTATCATGCTGGAAAAATCGTAAGGGAGCTTGCCGGAATTGTCGGCGGAAAAGGCGGCGGGGGTGCCGAGATGGCGCAGGCTGGCGGAAATATGCCCGGAAACATACCGAAGATGCTTGGTCAATTGGGAAATCTTATATAAAAATTAATTTCTTTGTAAATCTCCTTAACCGCTCCGCAAATAACCGCCGCTACGGACCTGAAACTCCCGGAAGGGACGCATCCTACGAAGTTGAAAACAGGTTTTCCACTGCCCGTTTGGCAATAATTCGCCGGTTCTGAATTCAACAAATTCATCAGATTGGTTTGAACTCAAACCTTTGAAGAGTTCTCTTTGCTCAGAAAATTAATAGAGGGGCACTACTGTCCCGACGTTTTGAGCTGAGTGTGTTGTAACCACCTGACTACAAAGATAAAACAGCCGTTAAAGGATGCGTCGGACTTGAAGTTTAAAGTTCACTTTCCCATGATACCTGTATCTATCAGCATAACAGGAGGCAGATATCATGTACACGGGGAAACTGGTTTTCTCTCAGCTCATGGAGCATCTTCCGTGGGATACTTTCCATAGATACGTAAAACGTTATAACGGCAATCACAAAGTCAAATCGTTCTTCTGCGCGGAGCAGTATCGCTGTATGGCCTTTGCACAGCTTGCCTACAGAGATAGCCTTCGCGACGTAGAAACCTGCCTGCGCGCCCAAGCAAAAAAACTCTATCACATGGGAATCTCAAGCGGCATATCACGCAGTACTCTTGCTGTCGCAAACAGAAATCGCAACTGGCAAATCTACGCGGATTTCGCACAGCGCCTTATCCGTAAAGCCCGCTTGCTCTATCGTGACGATGACAACGGGCTTGATATCCCCGACACTGTCTACGCACTGGATTCCTCGACCATAGACCTCTGTCTCAATTTATTCTCGTGGGCTAATTTCCGAAGAACCAAAGCAGCCGTAAAACTCCATACACTGCTTGATCTGCAAGGCTATATCCCTGCCTTCATTCACATTTCCGATGGCAAACTCCACGATGTCAATGTTCTGGACAGAATCATTCTCGAACCCGGAGCCTTTTATGTTATGGACAGAGCCTACCTTGACTTCACCCGCCTGTATCGCCTCCACCAGTCAATGTGCTTCTTTGTTCTGCGAGCCAAAAAGAACACCAAGTACCGCCGGATTAAATCCCACAAGGTGGACCGTTCCACAGGACTTATCTACGACTGGACAATTAAACTCTCAGGCCCAAAGAGCATCAAAGATTTCCCCGACTCCTTACGAGCAGTAAAGTATCGGGATAAGGAACGTGATAAGACCCTCACTTTCATTACAAACAACTTCTCGCTTCCTGCCATTACCATTTGTGAACTGTATCGGAATCGGTGGCATGTTGAACTGTTCTTCAAATGGATCAAGCAGCACCTGAGAATCAAGAGTTTCTATGGAACCTCGGAGAACGCCGTGAAATCCCAGATATGGATAGCGGTTTCAGTCTATGTTCTCATAGCGATCATAAAAAAACGTCTTGGGCTTGAGCATAGTTTCCACACAATTTTGCAGATTTTGAGCCTGACCCTGTTTGAAAAAATACCGTTAAATCAGCTACTTACGAAAGGACTGGATTTGTCTCCAGACTCAGTGTATCATAACCAGCTGAAATTGTTTGATTAACATCAAGACACTAGTGATAGAGGGGGATGAATGTGGGGTATTTAGGATATCTGGAAAGGTAATTGTAAAAGTGAAACTCAGATTTTTTGCTGAACCTGAATTCCCAACTGTAAGGAGTGAAGTTACATCCAAGATGAGTTTCATTCCATATTTCCGTATTTTTTCGTAGCAAGCCAATCAGTTTTGTCATTGTTTTAGTTAAGGGCACTTCTAAAAATACCCTTATATTCCAGTTAAACTCTAAACAGGAACAAAAGCATATCTGCCTACCCCCGCCAAATTACAGGGCGGTGGGCACAGATACGATAAAACAATAACCGGAGGAAGGAAAGTGGAACAGCTGGATTTCGGAGAAAAGAACAGGTACGTGAGACTGGATGACAAGAAAGACCCCCTGGTCAGACTCAACGCAATAATTCCCTGGGAGATGTTCCGTCCCCTACTGAGGTCGGTGTGGCGGAAGCCCGAGGGGGAGCGCAAGTCAAGCGCGGGGCGCAAGCCGTGGGACGAGATAGTGATGTTCAAGACAATAATTCTGTGCGCTCTTTACAATCTGTCTGACGAACAGGTGGAGTACCAGATACTGGACCGTCTGTCGTTCACAAGGTTTCTGGGTCTTGAGCTCAAAGACAGGGTACCCGACGCAAGGACGGTATGGCTCTACAGGGACAAGCTCGCGCAGGCGGGGGTGATAGAGGAGCTGTTTGCGGATTTCGATGGTTATCTGAACAAAAGTGGATACAAGGCAATGGGAGGCCAGATAATAGACGCTTCCATAGTGTCGGTGCCGAAGCAGAGAAACACGAGGGATGAGAACAAGAAAATAAAGAATGGGGAAGTTCCCCAAGAGTGGAAGAAAGAAAAGCGCGCGCAGAAGGATACCGACGCGAGATGGACAAAGAAACGTGGGACAAGTTATTACGGTTACAAAAACCACGTGAACATAGATGCGAAGAACAAGCTGATAAGAGATTACGGGGTGACCGACGCATCTGTGCATGACAGTCAGATGTTTGAAGAGATACTGGATGAGGATAACAGTGGTGAAGGGGTATGGGCAGACAGCGCTTACAGGTCAAAGGAGATGGAGAAGAAGCTCCAGGAGAAGGGATACAGAAGTCATATTAACCGCAAGGGGTCCCGGAACAAGCCGCTTGGGAAATGGGCTGAGTATGCCAACAGGATTTATTCGGTGGTGAGGGTGAGGGTTGAGCATGTGTTCGGAGCGCAGAGCAACGACATGGGAGGAAGGCTTTTAAGAAGCATAGGGATTGTGAGGGCCAGGGCGCACATAGGACTTAAGAATTTGGCTTACAACATGCGGCGGCTGGTTTATCTTGAGGGAACGGTATAAGGGAAAATAGGATTGGAAATGGTCATGAAACACAGAGAATTGCTTCTTATGGCACGAAAAATGGGACAAAAAGCAGCTTTGCATGACGAAAACCCTTTGAGTTGAAAGGGAAAATGGAAAGTTGTTCGCAATCCTGAACCGCAAACCAATTTTTAGAAGTGCCCTTAACCTATAAACACTTTTTTATAATAATCCACTACCTCAAAACTCAATCCACCAGCACTTCTCTCCCATTCCTTATGTTTCACCCCCGTATCACATTAACCCACTGCAAACAAACCATTTGACTCACCTCAACCCCAACAAATATTGCTTGACAATGATGAACATACAGAATATAGTATTAACTATAGTGATAGTGTGTTTATCTGTTTACTATCTGCAATGACATCACCACACGCAAAAAGATTCCTGGAACCAACAAACCCAGCCCAAAAACGCTACGAAGCCCTGCGCGCGTATTATGTAGACGGATTGTCCTCAGTTGAAGTGGCCGGACGTTTCGGATACTCCCACGGAACTGTCCGCAACATGTGTTCGGAATTTGCCAACAGCGATGATCCGGATTTCTTTTTGCCCAAGCCGCGCAAGCGCAAAGTCGCCCGCAAGGAAGACGACGCCTCCATGCGCAAGGAGAGGATACTTGAGTTACGCAAATCAGACGGCCTTTCCATCTATGACATCATTGATGTCTTGAAGAAGGAAGGTGTTTCTGTGAGTTCAGCCTATGTTCACGGTGTGCTTAAAGATGCGGGGGTCGGGAAGCTTGCGCGGAGGTCTTTGGATGAGAGGCTGGACATTGTACGAGCACATAAAGCGGCTACATCTGATCGAAGGGCGCTTGATCTGAACTCCCGGACGTTTTCCACCAATTTCGCGGGGTTGTTTCTGTTTGCCCATGATCTAGGGAGAGTGGATATTGACAGCGTAGTGGAGAATATGCCGGGCAGCGGGATGATACCGGCGGGTTGCGCGTTTCGTTCTCTGCTTGTTTTGAAGCTGTGGGGTATAGGGAGGCCTTCACGGATAATGGCAGAGACTCTTGACGAGGGGTTGGGGCTGTTCAGCGGTCTTAACGTGATACCGAAGCGAAGCACTCTTACTGAGTATTCGTGCAGGGTTGATCCCCGAGTGAACCCCGGGTGTATGGACAGGTGGTACAAGGCGTTGCGAGGGCTCGGGGTTGCGCTTGGCGGAGAGGAATCGTTTGATCTTGATTTCCACACTATTCCCTATCATGGGGACGCAGCATTGGTGCAGAGACATTATGTGTCGAAGAGAAGCAGGCGGCAGAAGGGGGTACTGGCATTTGTAGCGAGGGACGCCGAGGCGAGGATGTTTGCCTGGGCAAACACTGATATACGCAAAGAGGGGATGAGCGATGAGATACTTCGGTTCATAGAGGGGTGGGAGAAGCGTACTGGGTGGAAGCCGAAGGAGCTTGTGTTTGACAGCGGGTTCACCACATATGCCAATTTGTGGAAGCTTAACGAGATGGGCATAGGATTTCTGACGTTACGAAGAAGGTCTGAGAAGATGGTTTCAGAGTTGTTTGCGAAGCCGTCATCTGAGTGGAAGAAGATAAGACTCGGCAATGTGGACAGGGAGTACAGGACACCAAGGGTATATGAGCAGAGAGTCAGGATCAGGGATTATCCGGAGGATGTACGTCAGATAGCGATAAGGGATCTTGGGCGCAGGAAGCCGGTGTTGCTTTTGACCAATCAGATGGAGGAGAGTGCGTCGGATATTATAGACCGTTACGCGAGGCGGATGATAATAGAGAATACGATATCGGACGCTATAGACTTTTTTCACATGGATGCGCTGAGTGCGGCTGTGGCTATGAAGGTAAATGTGGACACTCAGCTCACGGTGATGGCAAGTGGGTTGTACAGGTTGCTGGGGAAGCGAGTAGGCAGGGGGTATGAGGTTGCGAGGGCACGGACTATATTCCGTGATCTTGTGAATACGAGCGGAAGAATTGAGATAACCGCGCAGGAAGTAATAGTAAGTCTGGGTCGCAGGGCGAACAATCCGCTGCTTATAGCAGCTGGCTACGAGGAGATGGAAGAACCGATCCCTTGGCTTGATGACCGTGTTCTCAGAATCCGGTTCTTCTGACCCTCAATGTGTCATCTCAGTTTTTGTAGTTGGGAATTCAGGCTGAAGCGGAGTCGAGAGTTCCCTATGAACTCACGGCGACCGGCCCTATGCCTTCACTTCTACATGAAACCACCGCCATGTCCCACAAACCACAAGGAACCTCGACCCGCTATACTGCTTATTTCATGCCTTCAGTTAAATTTGCAGTCAAGAATAAACCACGCTATCTACCTACTACCATATTATAATTCGAGTGCTGATTCAATTAAAATTTGCAAATGTAGTTGAAAAATGAAAAGTTCGTGAATAGTTATGAATTTCAGTGACTTAGAGGTAAGAACCCCCTCGGACTTATGCTTATCCCGAGAATTCTATACGTGAAAATGCTCTTTCTGGAATTCCTTCCTGATCTTGCTAAGAGCGTTTTTTTCTATCTGTCTTACACGTTCTCTTGAGATACCGAATTTGCGGGAAAGTTTTTCAAGAGTCTCGGGAGAATCGGTGAGAACGCGCCTCTCGATAATGTATCTTTCCCTGTCTTTCAGGTTCGCCAGGGCCTCTTTTATCTTTTTCGCCACAAGCGGGCGGGTCTGGGAGTCTTCGAGGAACTGCTCCTGGTCAAACGTGTCCCCCAGCATGTCAACATAGGTGCGTTCCGTGCTGCCTTCTATGTTTGCGTCAAGAGACAGGTCCTTTCCCGACATTATCCGGTCCATCTCGATTACCTGGCTGTCCGGCACATCAAGTTCTCTGGCTATCTCGGAGTAAATATCCTCTCCCATCTCCGCTCCGGTGGCTTCGATTTTGTTTTTCGTCGATCTCAGTTTGTAGAAGAGCTTTCTTTGCGACTGGTTCGTACCGATTTTCACCAGGCTCCAGGTTTTCATTATGTGGTTCTGTATGTAGGCCCTTATCCACCAGACAGCGTATGAGATGAGCCTGTATCCCTTGGTCGGATCAAAGCCTCTTACGGCTTTCATGAGTCCTATGTTGCCTTCCTGGATAAGATCCATGGTGTTTACGTTGTAGTTTTTGTATTCGTTCGCAATGCGCACGACGAACTTCAGGTTTGATACGATCAGTTTTCTGGCGGCCTCAAGATCACCCGTTTCCCTGTGCCTCATCGCGAGTTCATATTCTTCTTCCCTGCTCAAAACAGGGTAGTCCCTGATCTGCGCCAGATAGCTTTGCAGGGAGTTTGAAAGCGCGGGAAGAGATGAACTCGCTTCTTCCGGTCTCTTTTCTTTTTTTCCGGCCATTTTTGCTTCGGTATTAGATTTGTTGACTGTTTTTCTTATCTATATAAAATTAACCATTCTTTGGCTTTTTTCTATTTTCTGCAGTTCCGGCGTAGCTCAGTTGGCAGAGCAGATGACTGTTAATCATCGGGTCGCAGGTTCGAGCCCTGCCGCCGGAGCCAAATTCCATCCCTAGAAACCTGCTTCATGCAGTTTATGCCAAGGCACGATATCCCCGTCCGTACGTTGCTGAAGTTGATTTCCTCCATAGGCTATGACTATATTGCACGGACGGGATAATTCGGTTAGATGTTTGCGGACGCGTCGTACCCGGCTGAACAGACCCGAAGACCCTGTCGCCGTGGACTTGGCGTCGACAAGCGTAATGCGGGACGGGTCCTCGATGATAATATCTACCTCGGCTCCATTGCGGTCGCGGTAAAATGAGAGACCTCCGGTCTTGCCACTGTTGCTTCGGTGCTTTGTTATCTCCGAGGCTACCCAGGTTTCGAAGATCGGGCCGCGAAGCGGATGAGAGTTTAACTGTTCGGGTGTCCGGATACCCAGGAGCCAGCAGACTAGCCCTGTGTCATAGAAATGCAGCTTCGGCATCTTTACGAGTCTCTTGCGCAGGTTCGAGTGAAAAGTCGGAAGGCGGAAAACGATAAAGCTCGTCTCAAGTATGTTAATCCAGGATTTCGCACTCGGCTGCGATATGCCGCAGTCATCAGCCAGTGAGGAATAGTTGAGCAACTGCGCCGTACGCCCGGCACACAGTTGGACAAACCGTTGGAATGTAGCTATATCAGCTACGTTGCTTACTGTTCGCACATCGCGTTCCACGTAAGTGGTGACATAAGAGCGAAACCAGTCGGACGGATCAAGATCAAGATCGAATATACGTGGGTATCCGCCGGCAAAAAGGGTCTCCTCAAGACTCGGGGGATGTCTGTCGAATCGCGTAATCTCGTTGCGCGCGAGAGGAAACAGGTTATATACTGCTGTCCTCCCGGCTAAAGACTGGCTGACCGATTTGAGTAGAGAAAAGTTCTGTGACCCCGTAAGTATCCAGCGCCCCGGCGCAGGATCTTCGTCGATTATGCCCTGCAGGTAGGAGAGAAGATCAGGCGCACGCTGCACCTCGTCGATTACGCAGCCTTTTGGAAATTGAGCCAGAAACCCTCTGGGATCCTCAGTTGCGAAAGCCCGTATGTCCGGAGCCTCAAGGCTTGCGTACGGATGGTGAGCGAACAAGGCCCTGCATAATGTTGTCTTACCGCTTTGCCGGGGTCCCGTAAGCGTGATGGAGGGAAACTTCCACGCTGCTTCGATAAGCTTTGGTGCTAGGTTGCGATTGATCATAACCAGTCGCAGTCTAACTGACAATCTAGGCTATTTCAAATTCTTTTTTTGAAATAGCCTAGATCCTGCTTCAGGAGTTCTCTAGATCAGATAGTAAATCAACATGAAGAGGTACCGCATGTTCGGGCTTGACTTGTGAGTCTCGAGCCTTGCCGAGAGATCCCCTATGCCGCCGAAGAATGAGTCATTATAGACTTCTGCTACTCTTTTAAACTCATCGAACTTGATAAGCGGCGGTTCGCGAACGGCAAGCGGCCGCACGTTTTTCTCGGCGGAAGTTATCCTGATTCCGTCACCTTCTGTAGTGGCCAAGAACCATCGCTGGGAGTCTTCGAGCATAAGCTCTATTCCGCCTTCGGTTTTCTGTCTAAGAATTTCCCACTCTTCTTCCTTGGATTCGCTGAAAGGTATTTTTCTGTCTGCAAGCATTTTTTCTCTCCGACAAGATTATTTTTAAGGTTCTATTCTACCCCATGTCGAAAAAATATATAATCCGGCTAACCGAGAAGCGGTCTCAGGTGCTCTCCGGTATAAGAGTTTTCTACCGAAGCAACCTGTTCCGGAGTACCGGAGGCCACTATGCGTCCCCCGTTATCTCCTCCCTCAGGTCCGAGGTCAACTACATAATCCGCGCATTTTATCATCTCAAGGTTGTGCTCTATGACTATTACGCTGTTGCCGGCGTCGACAAGCCTGTTAAGAACGTCGAGGAGTTTTCCTATGTCGTCGATGTGAAGTCCGACCGTGGGTTCGTCAAGGATGTAGAGGATGTTGTTTTTTTCTTTTTTTGAGAGTTCCCGGGCTATCTTTATCCTCTGGGCCTCTCCTCCCGACAGTGTTGTTGCGGGCTGTCCGAGCTTCAGATAACCGCATCCGACATCCTTTAGAACCTTGAGCTTTCTGGTAACGGCCAGGTTTCCCGAGAAAAACCCCATGGCCTGATCGACGGTGAGGTTAAGTATGTCGTCTATGTTTTTCCCCTTGTACCTGTAGGCCAGTACATCTTTTCCAAACCTTTTTCCTCCGCATTCCTCGCACGTCACCATGACGTCGGCGAGAAAGTGCATCTCGACCCTGTGACTTCCCTCACCCATACATTTCTCGCAGCGGCCTCCCCTCACGTTGAAGGAAAAATGCGATGGGGTAAGCTTGCGGAGTTTTGCCTGGTAGTGCCCGGCGAGGATTTTGCGTATGTCGTCGTAAACCTTTATGTAAGTGACGGGATTTGATCTCGAGGTTCTTCCTATGCTCGCCTGATCAAGAATTATCACGTCGTCTATATACTCTGTGCCTTCTATACGTTCGTGTTTTCCGACCTTTTCGGCTTTCCTCCTGAATTTCCTTAGAAGAGCGTTATGCAGGATGTCGTTTACAAGCGAGCTTTTCCCCGAACCCGATACCCCGGTTACGCACGAGAGGGTTCCAAGGGGAAAACGGACGTTTATGTTCTTGAGGTTATTTTCGCTCGCGCCGATTACGTTTATTGAATTGCCGGTGGTTTCTCTGCGGGAACCGGGAACTTCTATTTTCTTTTCGTTTGCGAGGTATTTTTTCGTGGTCGAGTTCTTCGCCGAACGCAGGAAACTCTTCAGGGTTCCCTGGTACACGACCTCCCCCCCGCCGTCTCCCGCCCGGGGACCGAGTTCCACTATGTAGTCTGCGGATTTTACGGTGTCAAGATCATGCTCTATGAGTATGATGGTGTTGTTTCTTCCCCGGAGTTCTCTTATCAGCGAATTGAGGCGGCTCATGTCTCTTGCGTGCAGACCGATCGAGGGCTCGTCCAGAATATACAGAGTCTCGGTAAGCCGCGAACTCATCTGGCAGGCGAGGTTTATCCTCTGCGCTTCTCCACCCGAGAGAGTACGGGTGAGCCTCGAGAGGGTCAGGTAATCAAGTCCCACGTGGATAAGAAAATCAAGCCGTGAGTCTATTTCCTTTATTATGTCGGAGGCGATCTCCAGTTCATAAGCGGACAGGGTCAAGCGGTCAAACCAGGACTTCAGATCCTTTACGGACATCTGAGAAAGTTGGAATATGCTTTCCCCCTCTATCCGCACATTAAGGGCTTTTTCCTTGAGCCTGCTCCCCCCGCAGTCCTCGCAGGTAAACGCGGAGCGGTATCTCGAGAGAAAAACCCTTATGTGGGTTTTGTAATTTTTCCGCTCAAGTCTTTTGAAATACCCTTTCACGCCGTAGTAGTACTCGTCTCCGTTTAAGACGAGATCTTTTTCCCTTGCCGAAAGTTCCGAGAAGGGTCTCTGCGTATCTATTCCCGCCTCCTCGGCGGAGGCAAGCAACTTTCTCATCTGTTTTCTGTAGGAAGTTTTCGTGAAGGGTTCTATTGCCCCTTCGGCGAGGCTGAGACCGGTGTCCGGAACAAGGAGTTCGGGATCGATTTCAAGGTTTTTTCCGAATCCGCTGCATCGTTCGCAGGCACCGTAGGGACTGTTAAAGGAAAACGTGTTCGGCGTGGGTTTTTCAAACGCGATGTCGCAGAGATCACAGCGAAGTTCTTTTGAGAAACGCAGGCTCTGCCCTGGGACGATGTGTACAAGCGCGCGGCTGCTCTCGGAAAAAGCGGCCTCGAGCGCTTCTGTAATTCTCGATTTCGACCGCTTTTCTATAACGGTTCTCGCGGTGACTAGCTGGGTCTTTGCGTCCGGATCCTCCGAGCTTTTTTCCATATCCCGGGTCTTTCCGTTCCGGTAGGTACGTGAGTAGCCTTTTTTCATATATTGTGAAAGATCCGCTCCCTCTTCGGTCTCAAAGCAGATGACGGCTCTTTCCCCCGGGAATTTTTCGAGCAGCAGCCGGGCGAGGGACTGTGGAGAGTGTTCCATCACTTCCTCTCCGCATTCCGGGCAGCGGGTTTTTCCGATTTTCGCGAACAGAAGTCTTGTGTAGTCGTATATTTCGGTTGTGGTGCCTACTGTGGAACGGGAATTTATGACGTTGTTTCGGCTTTCGATAGCTATCGGGGTCGGGAGACCTTCTATGTCGTCCATCGCGGGGCGCTCGACTTTTTCTATAAACTGTCTCGCGTAGGTTGAAAGGCAGTCGATGTACCTTCTGAGCCCTTCCTTGTAAACGGTGTCAAGCACGAGAGATGACTTGCCCGAACCGCTGAGACCGGTCACCACCGTGAACCTGTTTTGAGGGATCAGGACATCTATGTTTTTCAGGTTGTTTTCCCTGGCGCCTTTTATCTCTATGTATCTGTTTCGTCCAGCGGTCTTCGACATGCGATTTCCCCGCCCCGGCTTATCCGCCCCCCCCCCCACGGGATTTCCCCTTTTCCCCGCGCGGCATTTGTAACGAAATTGAGGTTTGCCGAGGTTGCACTATAATAAATATGTCACTAGTGTCTTGATGTTAATCAAACAATCTCAGTTGGTTACGATACACTGATTCGGGAGAGAAATCCACTGGTTTTGTAAGTAGTTCATTTAACGGCATTTTTTCAAACAGATTGACGCTTAGAATCTGCAAAATTGTGTAGAGGCTAACCTCAAGATTAAGCCGCTTTCTGATCATGACGACAAGTACATACACTGACACCGTACGACGATCCTATACTAAATAGAGGCAGTAATTTTATTTAAAGCCTGTGGTGAGTTAAAAAAGATCACTGGCTTTTTCCCATGATTGCTGGTATAACAGTAATCATGAACAAATCACCTGAACAACTCATTTCCCCCAAGCTCCGCTTGCGGGACGTCATTGTAAGACCAGCCAGTCCCGATGAATTCCCCTAGTGGGACAGGCTCATGAACGAACATCACTATCTCGGCTTCAAAAAATTTGTAGGCAACCACATTCGTTACGTAGCCGAGCATAAAGGAACCTGGCTCGCTATCGCCGGATGGCATACAGCCGCCTTCATGTGCGCCCCCCGAGACCGATGGATAGGGTGGAACCGGGACTGCCAGTTCAAAAACCTCCACCTTATAGCGAATAACACGCGGTTTCTGGTGCTGGCCCAACAAGGGGGTATCCCCAACCTGGCCTCTTTTTTCATGGGAGCCATGACAAGACGCATAAGCGATGACTGGACGGAACGCTTCGGACATGAACTGCTCCTTGCCGAGAGCTTCGTAGACCCCGGGCGCTTTTGTGGAGCTATGTACAAAGCGTCTAACTGGATATGCGCGGGCGCTACCAGGGGATTCCCGCAGCAACGGACGTTACAGCAAGCATAACGGGAATCCGAAGAAGCTCTATCTTTATGAGCTGCGCAAAAAATCAAGAAAGATGCTTCGCAATGCCGACACGCTGGGAGAGCGCTACAGCGCGAAAGGGATGCGCACCCGCCGCTCCGACAAGGAGTTGAGGTCTCTTTATGAGGAGCTTGAGTGTGTGGGGGATTTCCGCAGAGCTCAGGCATTTTACGCTCAACAGGGAAGAGGCTTTCGAGGCTGTGCTCTCGGGTTAGGGCTATCCCAAGTTCGTCAGTTGTTGTGCAAATGAGTCTCTGGTTGGCCATAAAAGGTACGTAATTCCAGCCCAAATCCCGTTTTTTGCTACCGTACGGGATGATTTTGACTGATTTTCAGTCATGAAAGGGTTTGTTGTTGGGAATTCAGGCTAGGGGGGGGGGGATATCGGACTTTATGGCGGAGATAACGGTGGCCAACTGGCGCATGGGTTCGGGGAGGTCGTCGAGGTTTTCCTTGAGCGTGGGGAACAGTTCCTGTTGCAAACAAGCGTGGAACCTGTATAATGCAGGAGTGCGTGGGACATGGTGTTTCTCCTTCCATATTATGGATTTTGGATAACCTGTAGTATGCCGTGAAGGAGGCACCATGTCTTTATTTTGCCCCTTCATTTCAAAGAAATTCACTCGCCTTAAGAATTTTGCAAGAGGTTCTATAGTAAATAAAATCTGACAGATTCAAGCAAAAAAGAACCTTTCTTATGTATCTAACCTACTTTCCGCACAAAAAATATTCTTGTTTTCCCGATTTTTTGCTCTGTAACTGACTCATATTCCTGACAGTTTTTTTACGCCTTTCTACCCTTTTTTTCTCTCAACTCCTTTTTGCCAGGAATTTTCCGTACAAAACCCTATTTCAACCAGTCTTTCTTCTCGGTCGAACTGCTTATTACCTCCGCCTCAAGCTCGTCAATTTCCGCCTGAATCGCTTTCTGAACTGCCCTGAGCTGCTGGCGGTACTTGCGGAACCTTCTTCTGTTCTCCGTCATGCTTTTAACCCACTGCACTTCTCCCTTCGCAACAGCTCTGGACTTTGAACTGGAACCCTGGAAAAAAACTATACGATCCAACGGATGACCATCCCCCCTCGCACACCAGCAGTTGGGCTTCCCGCACTTGCGATAAACAGTGCTGAACGAACCCCTGATCATCCCTCTGATTCCGACAATGGAGTTCAGCAGTTCAGCGTGTCTTAGTCCCAGCTGTTCAATCTGTTTTATTCTTGACATCTGTACTTGGTATAGTATATATAATGTACAGATATGTCAACCACTCTCAAACGAACGCGTATCGGTGAAATCCCCCTGCTTCAGCATGTGGTTCGACGACTCGGGCTAGACCGCCTGCTGCGCTCTTACATTCCGCCCCACGGCAATGAAACCTATCCAGCGGCCGACACTCTTTTGCTTCTGGTGTTCAACATCGCAAGCGGTCGCTGGCCCCTGTATGATCTCCGACGCTGGACCACGGACATTGACGGTCGGTTACTGGGACGTAAAAGCGCTTTGCCCGAGGAGGTGTTTAACGATGATCGTTACGCAAGGGCTCTTGACAAGCTCTTTTCTGTTGACAGGGCCTCTTTTCTTACAGACTGCACGCTTGGAGTGGTTCGCTCAACGGGTCTTGAACTCTCACAGCTTCACAATGATTCCACCACGGTTAAAACAACGGGGAAGATGCCGCAGAGAACCCGAAGTGGTCTTTCCTTTGAATACGGACACAGCAAGGACCATCGTCCTGATCTCAGGCAGATAGTGTTCTCCCTCACGATTTCCGCGGACGGGGCAGTGCCTGTTCACTGCAAGACCTGGCCCGGCAACCGCACGGACGACACCACTCACATTGAGACCTGGACAGTCCTGCGCGACATGGCGGGGAGAAGTGATTTTCTGTATGTGGCTGACTGCAAGCTGTGCACGGAGAAGCAGCTTTCATTCATAGTGGGCAACGGGGGCAGGTGCGTGACGATAATTCCGAAGACACGGGGAGAGGTGAAGAAGTTCAAAGAATCCATGAGGGAGAATCCCAGGGGCAAGGAACGTATTATGCGCAGGCCTGTGTCTGGTCGGGATGGGAGTTTCGAGACTTTCTACAGGATCAGGGGAAGTTATGAGACAGACAAGGGTGGTTACGGGGTTCACTGGATATATTCAACGGAGAAGAGAAGACAGGACAGCGAACAGAGGGAGCGGCGGATGGATGAGGCTTCCCTGGCTCTTGCTGACATAAGCGGTCGGTTAAACAAGCGCAGGCTCAAGACGAAAGAGCAGATTCAGGAAAGGGTAGAGAAGATACTGAAGAAACATGATGTCAAGGCTTTTTACGACGTTACGATAGAGCAGTACGAAGAGGTTACGCGGAAGCAGAGAGGAAGAGGACGTCCTGGGAGGGGGACAGCGTACAGGGAGGAATCAAAGACGGTGTATTCGCTTAGCTGGAGGAGGGACAGGGAAGCTCTTGAGAGGGAGAAGAATGTTGACGGCTTGTTTCCGTTGCTGTGTACGGACAGAGAGATGGGGGCGAAGGAGGCTCTTTTGGCGTACAAGTATCAGCCGAGGCTTGAGAAGAGGTTTGAGCAGTTAAAGAGCGTGCATCTTGCGGCTCCCACATTGTTCAAGAAGACAAGCAGGGTGGAGGCCGTGATGTTTCTGTTTTTCATGGCTTTGATAATACAGGCGGTAATAGAGAGGGAGGTGCGCAACTCCATGAAGGCCAGGGAGATAGACGCCATAGCGGTTTATCCTGAGCATCGTCTTGCGTATCATCCTACGACTGCGAAGATAATTGAACGGTTCCATGACACGAGCGTGTATCGTGTTATGCGAGGGGATGAGGTTGAGACGGAGTACCGCGACGATCTCTCAGCTGTTCAGAAGGAAGTGCTTGAGCTGCTGGGGATGACGGAACAGGACTACTGGGACAGTCTTGTTCCTCAGCAGTAGGAATGATGATTCCGGAATGCGGAAATTCGGAAAAACAAGGAATTTTTTTCCGCGGAAAATAGGATCTAAGTTATTTCATTAGGGGATTTTGTTGTATACTAGTCAAGGCTGGAAAAACGGAATAAATGTTTCCTTTGACCAAAATGAAGAGGTGTGGCGTTCCTTACATGTCCAAGAACTCTTGTTCTGGTCGGATTTATTATGAGCAGGCGTCATGAGACAGGACTTCATCGCAAGAATGAATATCCTATAGTCTATCTGGACTATGCTGCCACAACTCCTGCTGACCAATCCGTCATTGATATCATAATCCAACATCTGGGATTTGAAGGTGTCTTTGGCAATCCTTCTTCGCAATCTCATCAATTCGGAAGAATGGCAGAAGAAGCAGTGGAAATAGCAAGATCTCACTTAGCTAAGTTGATCAACGCAGACCCTGTAGAGATTGTTTGGACATCTGGAGCAACAGAATCCATTAATTTAGCCATAAAAGGGGTGGTTTACGGACGTTCTGGCCGAGGTGCCCATATTGTAACTTCAAGCCTTGAGCACAAAGCGGTTCTTGATTCTTGTGCTTATTTGGCCAGTAAAAGGTTCGAAATCACCTATGTCGCCCCGGATCAGCATGGGATAATTTCACCAGAAAAAGTCGGTGAAGCACTTAGAGATGATACCGTCCTTGTATCCCTTATGCATGTGAACAACGAGGTAGGTACCATCACGGATATTGACGCAATAGGTCAAATTACAAGGGATAGAGGGGTCCCATTCCATGTAGACGCAGCACAAAGTTCTGCGCGATTACCCATTGATGTAAGCGAGATACCAGTGGATTTTATTTCGCTTAGCGGTCATAAGATGTACGGTCCCAAGGGTGTCGGAGCACTATATATCAGAAAGCGATCAGGTATAAGCATAGAACCTCAAACGCACGGCGGTGGGCAGGAGTCTGGCATACGTCCAGGAACTCTCCCCACACACCAATTGGTCGGCATGGGAGAAGCGGCTCGATTGGCAAAACAACGTCTATACCAAGATGCAAAAACTATTGCTGCCCTTGATAGATATTTGTTGGATAGCTTAGCGGATATTGAGTCGGCTATATTGAACGGCAATCAGACACACAGGGTGCCTGGGATTTTCAACATAAGCTTCGCTCATGTCGAAAACGAATCTCTTATGATGTCTCTTAAAGATGTTGCAATCTCATCCGGGTCGGCTTGTACTTCATCTCGTGTTGAGCCCTCCCATGTCTTGCTAGGGCTGGGAGTGTCAGAAGATGCTGCAAATTGCTCGATTCGCTTCAGTATTGGCAGACAAACCACTAGGGATGAAATTGATTTTGCCGCAATGCGTGTGAAGAAATCCGTTGAGTTGCTGCGTGAATTATCGCCTGAATGGCGGTCTCCTAATTCCGAGGAGCAACTTCAGAACGACAATAAAGCTAGGTCGAACATTACTGTAACACAGGAAAATGCCGTATGAATAAGGAGACTGTACTAGCAAAAGTTGTCTCATTTGACAGTGATGAAAACATTGTCCGAGCAGTTAAATGCTTCAATACCGCCATTGATGTTATACGGAAAGAATATATGCGCAGGCATAATGACCCGTGGGTTGTGGCATATTCTGGCGGAAAAGACTCAACACTGTTACTGCAAATGACTTGGGAAGTGCTGGCATCACTACCAAGTTCAGCAAGGCACCGTAAAGTCTATGTAGTTGGTAACGACACTCTTGTGGAGTCGCCCTTAGTCATTCGCCATATGCGAAGCTCAATGAAAAAAATTGCCGAAGCAGCAACAGCTAGTAATTTGCCGATAGAAACAGAGATTACTACACCTAACGTTGATCAGACATTCTGGGTCAATGTTATTGGACGTGGTTACATTCCGCCCACGCGCAACTTCCGCTGGTGTACCGACCGCATGAAAATCATTCCCACAAATCGGTTGCTGGAAAGGTTAACTCGCTCTCACAAGCGTGCCGTGTTATTGGTAGGAACGCGAAAGAGCGAGTCCACAAATCGTCGGCGCAACATGAAGAAACACGGAGCTTCGGGAACAACCATGAACCGCCACAGCAGCATACCTGCATGTCGTATGTTTTCCCCAATCGCTGAATTTAAAGACGAGGATGTATGGATCACTCTGATACAACGAAAACCTCCTTGGGGAGGTACGCATCGGGACTTGATTACGCTTTATCGCAATGCTGGGGGAGGGGAATGTCCTCTGGTGCTGACAAAGGAAGATGCTCCTTCCTGCGGGACAACATCTCCAAGATTCGGCTGCTGGACATGCACTGTTGTAAACAAAGACCGCAGCCTTCGGGGATTGATTGATTCAGGCCATGATGACACTGATTTTTTTGAGGCTCTTTACGACTTTCGCGAATGGCTCGTGGAAATGCGCGAGAACAACTCGAACCGGCAGAGTGTTAGGCGAAATGGAATATCCAAGACGCGTGCTGACGGAACTGTTGTACTGGGACCGTTCACCCTTGACGTACGTAAGTTGATTCTCGACCGGTTAAAGGAGCTTGAGCAAAGTATCGGGGAGCATCTAATCACAGAATCTGAGCTTGATATAATCCATGATATCTGGCGCAGGGACCGAGTGGTCCAGTCATGTCGAGACGAGTTGCACGAAGCGGTTTCTTCCCATATGGAGGAGGAACTTGCATGACTACTCGGAAAGCATTGATTAAAGCGGACTCTCTGCTGTTTTCAAACCTGCTCAGGGAAGGCAAGTTCTCGGTTCCATGGCATCAGCGTTATTACGACTGGAACCCAGGGCACGTTCAGGAACTCCTTTTTGATATTGAAGAAGCTCTAAAGGAAAAACGGGACTGTTATTTTCTGGGAACCGTGATTTTTGTGGAGAAAGAACCTGAACACTGGGAGATCAACGACGGACAGCAGCGCATGATAACGTTTTCACTGATCTGTGCGTCGCTTTGCCGCAGGTTTGCGCACGAGACATCGGATTCTCAGCGCGAAGGAAGGGCGTTACGCATTCTATTTGACTTGGATGAAAACACTCCATGTTCACTGGCCGCCGCTCGAAACTATACTCCTCGAATTTCCCCGCAGGAAGATGATGCAGTCTGGTACCGGCAGATGATTCAGGGAAACGATATTGGAACTAACGGCACTATCACGGCCGCATGGAAAATTCTCGATGAATTTATCCTGTCGCAAAGCACTGAAGAATCCGAGAAATATTTTGATTTCCTCGTCCGAAAGCTTGAAATAGCTCGTCTGCGGGTGCCAACGCAAGTTGACCCAAACGCCGTGTACGAGACTATCAACTGCAGGGGTAAAATACTTGATGACCTAGATCTAATCCGAAACCACATCTACTCGCATTTTAATAGTGAAGAAAATCATGAAAGAAAAAAGTCAGTGCATGCGCATCTGGAAAGAATTCGCACTAGGTTGTCTGCCAGGAGAACCTCTGAATATATGCGGTGTCACCTGCAATGTGTGTTTGGATTTCTTCGCAGGGACAGCTTCTATCGCGATGTACGTAAAGCAATCCGCAATCAAGCACAAGGGAAAAAAAGAAGCCAGGAAGACTATGTGCTTGAACTCGCGGAAAAAGTTGCCGACCCTAAAAGTCTGTGCCTCTTCTCAGAAGTGATAGTTTCATCCAATCCCGACCCTAAAACCATTCAGGCGTTTAATACTGACTCCGGAAAGGGAAATTTGCGCAGGAATCTTTCCGTCTTCCTGTGGGAACTGCGCGGATACACGGTAACTCAGCCATTAGTGTTCGCTTTGTTGACGGTTTATTTGCGCGAAACGGACGGTCGGCGAAGAAAACGGATTGCCAAAAAAGTGCATGAAAATTTGAGTCGGTTGGCAGCATTTGTTCTCAGAACTGCTTTTGTCGCCCCGAAGTTCGAGCCTTCTCATTTCGAAGCTAGATTCTCCGAGTTTGCGAAAAAAATAATGCAGGACGAGAAAATTCCCGATAAAGAATTTGCTGAGTTTCTGCTGGACTGCGACCGCGATTACTACAAAGTACTGGATGATTCTAAGTTTGAGGAAGAACTTTATGAAGCACAGATGACGGGTGACAAAAAGATAAAACGATTTCTTTTCGGCATTAACAGCGATCAGCAGACAGGTTCTCAGGTTTTTAATGACAGTGAATTTTCAGTAGAACACATACTTCCAAAATCAGATAGGCATTGGGACAACTGGAAAGGTTTCGGGGAAGAGGACCCGAAGGAATGGGTCAGCAGAATCGGAAACCTGACGCTTCTGGGAAGAACCGACAACAAACCGGGGACAAAGTTCAACGGAAGCTTTAAAAAGAAGAAAGAAATCTATGCGGAAAGTGCTCTGGTAATCACCAGCCAACTGTCTCAGTGGAACGACTGGACTCCTCAAAATATTAAAAAAAGGCAACGGTACATGGCTAGCCGTGCCGTTGAGGTCTGGAGGTTTATACGATAACGGTTGACAGTTTCCAGTTGCGCCGCCTTGCGGAGGAAAAGCTTCGTGTTCCCGCACTTTTGCACGATTACCAGTGGGAGGGAGTGGCTTTCTTATATCAGTCGCCTTCGGGACTTCTTGCAGATGAAATGGGGCTCGGAAAAACGGTGCAGACTGCAGTCGCCTTGGGACTGCTTATGCACGCGCAAAACGATGTCAATCGCACAATAATAGTGGCACCCGCTTCCCTGACAACCAACTGGATAGAAGAACTGGAAAAATGGGCACCGTCGCTTACGGTACGGAGAGTGCAAGGCGACGCACGAAACAGGGAAGCTTTTTACCTGCTTCCGATTCCTGTTATCGTGGCCTCCTACGAGCAGATCCGCCTTGACGGGTTGGATAGAATTCCCTCAAACGCTTTCGACCTCGTCATACTTGATGAAGCTCAGCGGATTAAGAACAAGGCATCTACCACTTCCTTGGCGTGCAGACTTCTCCCAAGAAAGCGCGCATGGGCCTTGTCCGCCACGCCCCTTGAGAACGACGAGGCCGATATTGAATCAATACTCGGGTTCCTCGACCCATCATTCGGACAATCTCCTCCTAGATTGGTCTTGAACAAGAAGTTGAGATCAATGATGCTGCGTAGAAAGAAATCCGACGTTCGAGGGGAACTCCCTCCGGTAATCATACAAGATATTAAAATCGACTTATCATTACAGCAAAGAAACAAATATGAAGATATCTGGTTTAGCAGGACCAATGCTATCGGTGACGGCACATCTTCCGGAAATGTTGTCTCTGTATTACTCGGACTTATTACCCGCCTGAAAACTGTGTGCAATTTTGACGAATCAACAGATACCTCGTCAAAGTGGGATGTTCTCCGGGATCTACTCGATCAGGCCGGGAATTCAGCCCGCATTCTGGTGTTCTCGCAGTTCGTCGAAACCTTGCGCTGGATTTCCAAACGCCTGGAAATTCCACACAGTCTCCTGACGGGTTCAATGCCCTTGACTCGGAGGCAGAAATCCATAAACGAATTCAAAAGAAATCCGGCTCCTCGCGTACTGCTGGTTTCGCTTCGTGCGGGCGGAGTGGGATTGAATCTCGGAGAGGCTACCCATGTAGTTCTTTTTGACAGATGGTGGAATCCCGCTGTGGAAGTTCAGGCGATCTTCCGGGCTCATCGTTTTGAACGCAATGATCCGTTGCATGTTATCAGATTCCTGGCCACCGACACCATTGAGGACCGGATAGCGGAAATACTTGATCGGAAAGAGGACTTGTTTGATGAAGTAATAGAGTCCGTTGAAACCAAGTCTCGCAGTTTTTCACTGCAGGAAATGATGCGCATACTTGAACTCACAGAAAATGATCTCTTTTCGGCTAGGGAAGGAAAAAGAACAAAATCGTAAGGCATTTTCGGAGAGTTCAACATTTGGGATCGGGTCTAGAAAGTGGCTTTTTTCTCGTAAATCTGCTAACTTATCCAACTAGCTTAAATCGCTTAAAAAAGGGGGTATAAAATGCCAAAAATAATTGAATATAGAGAACTGCCTCTAGATGATCTCGTGATAGGAAAGGGACAGGTTCGAACGTTTGAACCAGGGAAGGACATTGAAGAGCTAGCTAACAGTATCAGGGTGCAGGGGCTGTTGCAACCGATAGTTGTGTGCGAATCGAAAGAACGACCCGAAAAATGGGAAATCCTTACGGGGCAGAGGCGTTATCTAGCACACAAGCACCTTAAAGAGCAAAGCATAACGGCTGCGATCCTAGATGGACATGTTGATGAGCGTACGGCCAAGGCGATTTCTATTACCGAAAACCTGATTCGCCGCAAGCTTTCAGGCTCAGAACTTATTGACGGAGTAACGTACTTGTACAACATGTACGGAACGCAAAAAGCTGTTGTTGAAGCTACAGGTCTTCCTGCGTCGGCCGTTCGGGACTACGTGAAATACCCTCGGCTTATAGATCCCCTGAAGAAACTTGTTGATGATGGCACCGTTGATATTCATGGAGCTTTAAAAGCTCAGGACGCATCCATTAATGAAGATGGAAAACCGGACCCGGAAACCGCGGTAAAATTGGCTAAGGAAATGGTTCCCATGTCCGGCATTCAGCGCAAAAAGGTTGTTCAAGCGCGCAAAAAGGATCCCGAAAAACCAATTGATGACGTGATTGAGGATGCGAAAGGAGCATCCAAGGCAACTCAGGTTGTCGCGACGATTACGCAGAAAACACACACTGCTCTGCAGAAATTCGCTAATAACGAAGGAATAAACCAAGATGAAGCCGCTGCTACGCTCATAGAACGTGCTTTGACCAGCGAAGGGCTTCTGGACGAATAAATGCTAGCTGATCTCAGTGCTCTCGAGCTCGGGCGTCTCCGAATGTCGGTAGGATACGGTACTCATAAAAAAGGGCGGCCGCTCTCACCAGTTGAAGTCGGAAAATTGATTCGCCAAGCTAAAGAAGCGGGCATTTCAACGGAGGATTGCGCCAAAGCAATTAATCTTGACAAAACAAGTATCGGTCGCTTCCTGCGAATTCTTGATCTGCCTGAAGACGTTCAGCATCTGGTTTCTTGGGGTGCCCAGAAGGATTCTATTGGCTTTTCGGTGGCCGCCCAGTTGGCAAGGTTTGAAGATACAGAAGATCAGCATGCTGTTATTGAGACAATTTTAACTGATGGGCTTAGCAGGAAAGAAATTGAGCAGGTCTTACAACTCAAGAGTCGATCCGGCAGGAAAATTGACGAGTGCTTGAAAGAAGTTCTGGGAATGCGTCCTGTGATTGAGAAAAGGCATGTATTCATCGGGATGATAGATGACCAGGATTTGGATGTGACGCTTTCGGGTCTGACACAAGCACAAAGGGACTCAATACTGCAATCCAGCATCCAAGCACTTGGCTTAGCTGAGGTGTCTGGCCGACTTGGAAAAAACATCCTCACTTTGGTCGGTTCTCATAGCCTCGGGACATATATCAAAAACATTGGGGCAGACAACCTTGAGGCACAGCTTATAGCCCAGATTCAAAAAGGTATCAACAATGAACGACTCCGCGATTGATGTTTTCGAGAGCGGGGCTGTCCGTCTGGGCACAAATGTGGTTTGTGACGGTTTCGTGGAAGGATATGACTTCCGTGTCCAGACACATGTTCACGATGATCACATGGGGGACTTTGATACAAGTAAAGGCAGACAGGATTTCTTCATGAGCGTGGAGACGTTTAGTCTTCTCAACGCTTTTCTCAATGCAGAAATCCCCTACCGATCTAACTTTCACAAAATTCTGCGCGGGGCTGAGTACGAACTTCGTGATGGTTCAAAGCTGACTCTTCTTCCGTCGAACCATATGCTCGGTTCATGTCAAGTATCCTTGCAGTTGCTAAATGGCCGACGAGTAGGTTATTCGGGGGATTTCGGCTGGCCTCTCGAAAAAATCATCCAGGTCGATGAACTCGTGGTGGATAGCACCTACGGAAGTCCGAATAGCGTACGCGGCTATACACAAGCTGAGGCCGAGGAATGTCTTTTGGAGCTTGTATGCAAACGTTTGAGGTATGGTTCCGTTCATATCTACGCCCACCGAGGAACAGTTGAACGGGTTCTGCATATCATCGAAGGTAACGTGGGAGTCCCAATTCTTGCCAGTGATCGACTTATTCAAGAAGTAGATGTTTATCAGAATTGCGGAATCGCACTGGGAGAAGTTGAGAGCCTTAGTTCAGATGAAGGAGTATCAGCATCCAAACGAAGGGCTTACGTTCGATTATATTCAAAAGGCGACGGTTTCGGAAACGAACCCATTACTGACACAAGTATCAAATGCAGTGCCTATATGGCCACACGTTTTGCGAGTAGTCCGTTAATAACCCTCAGTGACAACTCTTACAGCGTGGCATTATCAAATCATGCGGATTTTCGCGAGACGCTTGAATATGTTGAGGCAACGGGAGCTGAGATAGTAGTCACCGATAATACACGTAACCATGGCATTGAACTGGCCAACGCAATTAACGAGCGTTTATCCGGGATCAAGGCAAGACCATCAACAAATAATCCCACACCTCGCTGGCGCTAACCGAAATTCATCCAATTAATCTAAGGTTAGACGCGCTCGCTCGGGTCTGTGGGGGAAAGGGAGCGGAAACGCCCCTTTCTACCCAGTCATAAATATTGTATGCGATATTTGACATATATGTAGCGACAATAATATGCTATAGTATCATCTTTGGGAAGTAATTAATGGCTACACGCAAAATACCAGCCCCGGACGGCGGACTTGTTGAGGCGGAAGTTGTTGACATTAAAGACATTAATAGTCGCCCTATCATTATAGAACTCTCCGACGGAGCGATATTAAGTATGAGAGTAGATATAGTTGAAGTTTGCCGTACTGATAAATTTCCGGATCAAGACGGCAATCCATTTTATAGTATAAGAAGCGGCAATCTTCTTTCAGTCGTTGAACCTCCGCAGGGGCAAGGAAAAAAATAGAGATCGGTTAGCTATATGGAAAGCACTAAAACAGTACAAGTAATAGATACGTTTCAGAACAAGTCTTTTCCACTTTCTTTTTTACAAGAGAAGGTGGTGGGTAGCATTGACTTAGAAAGAAACTACATTTCACTTGACAGCTTGACGAGGAATTACACTGTACTTAAAGAACCTTCCTATTATGAGCCTCCCCGGAACACTTTTCCCGAAGAATATATTGAGTCTTCGTTTACTTTGCTTATGGAAAGCTGGTGCGAAGAAAAGAAATATATGTCTTTTCTGTCAGATATAGTTACGTGTCCTTCGTATCAAAAAATAATTGAGATGGGAGAATTAGCCCTTTCATTAATATTAGTTCAACTTAGAAAAGAAGGAGACGACCCAAACCACTGGTTTACCGCTCTTGAAGCTATAACAGGTCATAACCCAGTTCCAGAAAGCGCTTATGGAAATATGGTAAAGATGGCAGAAACATGGCTTTTCTGGGCCGAAAAAAATAATGTTTCCCGGCTTTCCGAATCTCAATTCTGAAAATTGTCGCATAACTAGTCCACCAACTAATCGCTACAACTGTATAGCTTGGGCGGCTGGTTGTAGTACCAAGTGGTGGTGCCCTTATGGCTATTGGCCTTCCGGAGTTCCCAGAAAAATAACTCTGTCTGCACTTTCAGAAGTATTTAGAACTCTTGGATACGAAGAATGCGAAGATGGTTTCTTAGAATCTGGATATGAAAAAGTGGCATTGTTCGCTAGTTCTAATGCTGATAAAGACCTGTTACCTACACACGCTGCAAGACAACTAAGGAATGGGTGGTGGACAAGCAAATTCGGAGATGATATTGAGCATAGGAATCCAGAAGACCTGAATGGTTCAGCATATGGAACTGTAATTTGTTTTATGCGACGTGCAAAAGAAGGTGGCTTGAAATAATGGGAAAGCTTTTGTGCGTTGGTTTGAATACACTTAAAGAAAAAAACTGTTTAAAATAAAGGAACCACTTCTTTTCTCCGGGATGCGGCATTATTGCTTGGGCGTTCCGCAGTACGACGCTTGGTGCTGTAGAGACGTTTTCACAATACTTTTTCGTTTCGAGGTGAGTAGATGAGTCATCTAAGGACGGTTGATGAGCGGATAGCGGAAGTTATCCGTATGGAAACACAGCGCCAGGAATGGAAACTCGAGATGATAGCGTCTGAGAACTACGTCAGCGATGCCGTCATGGAGGCCATGGGGTCTGTGCTTACTAACAAATATGCCGAAGGTCTCCCCGGAAGGCGTTATTACGGAGGTTGTGAATTCGTTGACGTGGCCGAGGACCTGGCGCGAGACAGGGCCCTTGAGCTTTTCGGTGCTGACGCCGTTAATGTGCAACCGCACTCGGGAGCCCAGGCGAACATGGCCGTGTTCTTCGCCGCGCTTAAGCCTGGAGAGACTGTCTTGGGCATGAGGCTTGACCACGGAGGACATCTTACCCACGGACACCCCGTTAATTTTTCGGGACGGCTCTACAATGTCGTTGCCTACGGGGTTTCAAAGGAAACGGGAACAATCGATTACGACGAGCTGAGGGAGCTTGCCCTGGAACACTCCCCGGGGCTCATAATCGCCGGCTGGAGCGCTTACCCGAGGGACGTTGACTACGCGAAATTCAGAAGCATAGCGGATGAGTGCGGGGCGCTTTTGCTGGCGGACATAGCGCATCCGGCGGGACTTGTGGTTGCCGGACTTCACTCGGACCCCGTGCCCCACTGCGATTTCGTGACGACTACCACCCATAAAACCCTCAGGGGACCGCGAGGCGGCATGGTAATGATGAAGGAGCGGCACGCAAAGACCATAAACAGCAGGGTTTTTCCCGGAACTCAGGGCGGTCCGCTTATGCACGTCATAGCGGCCAAGGCCGTTGCGTTCAAGGAGGCTCTTGCGCCCGAGTTCTTGGAGTACCAGCGCCAGATAGTGAAAAACGCACAACGTCTCGGGGAAAATCTCCTGAATGCGGGTCTTAAGCTCGTCTCGGGCGGAACCGATAACCACCTGGTTCTGGTTGATCTCACGGAGACGGAGTTTACCGGGCAGGTTGTTGAACAGACGCTTGAGCGGGCGGGTATAACGGTCAATAAAAACACTATTCCCTTTGACCCTCGTTCTCCCATGGTCACAAGCGGCGTAAGGATCGGAACTCCCGCGATTACCACAAGAGGGATGAAGGAGCGGGAAATCGACGCGATATCGGGCTTCATAATGGAAGCTTTTAACAATCATGAGAATGAAAAGATTCTCGGTAGAATAAAGGAAGACGTGAAGGAACTGTGCCTGCGTTTTCCAGTTTACGGTCACAGGCTCGGCGGATAATAATGAAGTGTCCTTTCTGCAAATCTGATGACACCAGGGTAGTTGACTCAAGAGAAGGAAAAGACGGTTTTTCCGTCAGAAGGCGCAGGGAGTGCAACGACTGCCAGGAGAGATTCACCACCTACGAAAGAATCCACCACGCCGAGGTGATGGTGGTTAAAAAGGACGGCCGCAGGCAAGAGTTTGACCGCAACAAGATAATAGCCGGAATGCGCAAGGCGTGCGAGAAAAGGCCGGTAAGCACCGAGGTCATAGAGGATTTTGTCTCCGGTCTCGAAAAGGACCTTCTCGAGAGGGGAGAGCGGGAGATATCAAGCGAAGAGATAGGGAAAAAGCTGATAGACAAGCTTTATGATATCGATCAGGTCGCGTACGTAAGGTTCGCTTCGGTCTACAGGTCGTTTAAGGACGTAAACGAGTTTCTCGACGAGGTAACGGGTCTCCTTAAGGAGAAAAAATAGATTGCATGCTGGTTGATTCCCACGCCCATCTGCTCAGCATTGAAGACCCCGTGGGCGCCGTGTCAAAAGCTGCGGCCGGGGGAGTCGGAAAAATCATATCCATCGGGACGGGGATTGAGTCCTCGCTTGCGACCATAGAGCTTTCGAGGAAATACAGGGGAGTTTACGTGTCGGTTGGAATCCATCCGCACTCCGCTTCCGGTTTCAGTGAAGAGGTGATGCGGGAGTTTGAGGGGATGGCCGAAGATCCCAAGGTAGTGGCGATTGGAGAAACCGGGCTTGATTATCACTACATGAATTCCCCCAGAGAAGATCAGATAAGGTCGTTTGAGGCGCATATGGATCTCGCGAGGAGACGCAGTCTCCCTTTCGTGGTTCACGTAAGGGACGCGGAGGAGGAACTGCTTTCAATGCTCCGCGGGGCTGACCTCGGTCCGAGGCCCGGGGTTATTCACTGTTTTTCGGGGGATTACGAAACGGCGAAAAAGTATCTTGATCTCGGTTTTTTCATCTCCTTCTCCGGCATAGTGACTTTCAAGAAGGCCGAGGAGGTAAGGGACGCGGCGGCCAGAATACCCATCGAGAGGCTTCTTTACGAGACGGATTCTCCTTACCTGGCGCCGGTGCCCCAGAGGGGAAAACCGAATGAGCCGCGCAATGTAGTTTACGTGGCCAGGCTTATTTCAGAACTCAGGGGGCTCTCTCTTGAGGAATTCACTCAGATTGTTTTTGAGAACGTGACGGAGCTTTTCCCGAAAGTATCGAAGGACAGAGACGGTCTTATCTAGCTGAAGAAAAATCAAGAGGTGCTTTCGTGAGCGGAAAATCAAAAATAGCTGTAACGATGGGAGACCCCAACGGGATAGGCCCGGAGGTCTGCATAAGGGCTTTTTACGACGGTTTTTTCGAGGATATATACGATATCGTGTTTGTCGGAAGCGAACCGGTGCTCGAGAGGGCTAACGGCGAGTTCGGAAAAGGCTGTCCCCTGTCGATTATAGACCCCACGGATTTTTCCCTGGGGGATATTGAGGCGGGCGTGAGGTCTGAAAAAGCGGGGAGGGCCTCTGTTGTGTGCATAGAAAAGGCCGTGGCCATGGCCCTTGCGGGAGAAGTTGACGCCATAGTTACGGCTCCCATAAGCAAGAGATCCATACACATGGCCGGTTCTACTTACCCGGGACACACGGAAATGCTTATGGACCTCACAGGTTCTGAGAACGTGGTAATGCTCTTTGAAGGAACGAGGTTCCGCGTCGCGCCCGTGACGATACACGTTCCCCTTCGTGAGGTTCCGGACATGATTACGGAAGAAAGCGTTTATGTGACCGTCTCCATATCCGCCCGGGAACTCAAAAAAAGATTCGGCGTCGAAGATCCCAAGATAGTTGTCTGCGGGCTCAACCCGCACGCCGGAGAGTCGGGATCTTTCGGAAACGAGGAGCAGGAGCATATAATTCCGGCTCTTGAGAGGGCGAGAGCCGAGGGAATATCTGTCGAGGGACCACTGCCCGCGGACACTCTTTTCTACGATGCTCTTCGCGGCAAGTGGGACCTTGTGGTCGCCATGTACCACGACCAAGGCTTCGTGCCCTTCAAGATGCTTTCTTTCGATACCGGGGTTAACGTGACTCTTGGACTGCCTATACTGCGGACTTCTCCTGACCACGGAACCGCTTTTGACATAGCGTGGAAGGGCGCGGCGCGCCCCGAGAGCATGATTCAGGCGATAAAAGTAGCCATGGAGATATGCGACGTGAGGTAATAAAGCGCGTCGGCGCCGCAGCAACAGGCTTCAAAGGACAGAAAGTACAGACTTCTGTCTTCATAGGGGATCAGTTTGATTGCGGTATCCCGGACCCGACTATTTTGCCTGTAAATCCGGGAGGTCTGGAAATGGCTTCACCGGACGGCGGTTCCGCTGATGAAACTCTTGTTCTGCCCTCTTCTCTCTCGGCAGGAGGACAAGTACCGCTGCCCCGATAGGCAAGAGCTGTTTTGAGAAGAATCTCTTCAGGGTCACCGAGCTGGTGGTTAAAGTCTTCTGCAACTTGGCAGTGGGGAGTAAAACCATCTTCGAAATCTGCCTCGCCCTTGGCATTTACCCCCCTGAAGTTAATGGAATTGTAAACAGTGCCGCAGTTCTCAGTTGGAGAGAAACCGTAGGGTTTGCCGCAGGTAGCCGACCCGATTCGGATTACTTCTATGTCAATACCGAGCAAACTGTTTATGACTGATTCGCTTGCTGAGCAGGTTCGGGGGCTTGTAAGAACAAACAGGCGAGGCAAGCCGAGACTGGGAACCGTTAAGTCTGTGTCGCCAACTATGTCATCCGCCGCAAATTCAAAGGTGAACTCCCAGCTATCCGACGGGACCTTGCCGTTTGTCTCAAACTTTTCGAAAACAAGACCCTCTTTTTCAGCTCCGGCGACCATGGACGATAATATTTGTGCTACATAGACAAGTCCGCCGCCGTTATAGCGAAGATCAACGATCAGGTCGTTAATGCCTGCGTTTTCCAGATGGTTGCCCGCTTCCACGATAGCTTGTGCGGCAGGCGCGTTGTGAGCGTTAAACAGCATGTAACCTACGCGGTTTCCACCGGGAGCGGCAAGGATTTTCACGTTCTGAACCGGATGAGAAGTTATTTCCATGGAAGTCATGGTTACCGTGCGAGGAGTCTGTGACCCGAGGTCCAGGACAGTGAACGTGTGGCTCTCCCCCGCTGTGTTTGGAAACAGGCCGTTGTTTAATACGTCTATGTTATCCGAGTCCAAGATCGCTTCGCCGTCAACCTCGAGAATCCGTGCGCCGCGGGAAAGATTGACATCGGGAGCGGTAGCCGACGAACCGGGTTCTGTGTAGGCGATCCTTACATCTCGCGGCGGGGAGGATCGCAGAAGCACGAATTCGGCGCCGTATCCTATATCAATGCTTGCTCTGTTTGCCAGGAATTCCGCGGTGGGTACGGTGAAATGAAACCTATCCTTGGGAGATCCGGAAGCAGTTGTTTCAAAGGTCTTCATCAAGTCAAAGTAGACTGGAGTGCTGCAGCAGGCTGGGTCCTGATCTTTGATCTCATCGTACCAGAGATAATTTTCGTGACTCCAGGACCGAAGCCAGTTGTTTTCATCCGCGTAAATGCCGGGAGAAGAGATACTCCTGTAGTAAGCCTTACTGATGTCGGCGCAGGTATCTGCGAAGATATCACTGGGAAGGAACACCGGTTCCTCCGCTGGAGCTGTTTCATAAGTGTCACCGCAACCGAGAAAAACCGATACTCCGAGCAGCGCCAGACATATCGCGAGCAGGTGTTTCGGGGGTATGTATCGGGAAAGGCGGTTTTTCCTTTTGTGCATAGCGGATCTCCTCTGATTAGATGACAGTGTGGACTGGCTGGATGTACATTATCGCCGAACGATCTTACTTGTCAACGTGGGGGTGGTGGTTCAACCGGTTCTGACGGAAGTGGCGGTGGTGGTTCTGGCGGCGTTATCTCACCTAATTCTGGCTACGAGGTTCCGGCGGAGCTTGCGGAAGATGAGATCTCACCGCCTCCGCAGCCCGCAAAACCAAGTATTGCAACCAGTGCCAGCAGTATCCACAGGCATTGTGACATTAATTCACCCGAAAAACAGCGTGTCTTCCTTTTCCTCAGGAGAGGCGTTTTCCTGCTCCAGCCCCCAGTATTTTATATGCCCGGTTTTTCAAGCGTGGCAGGCAGCTAGCGGCGGGTGTTGCAGCAGAATGGCGAGATGTGTCGAGGCGCCTGCATTTTCGGTCTTTCCAAGGGTCAGCGAATTCTTTCGGAGTAAATTCTCTCATCCGGGCTCTCGAGACCCGGCCTGATCTTGGTTACATACGGTTTCTGGAGGTTTCGGATTCTACCAGCAGGGGAAGTATTTCTCCCGATTTTCCAATTACGCTTGCGTCGTAAAGACCCGTGCCCGGGGTTATCTCGATATTGATTTCGACTACGGGCTTTTCGCTTTTTTTCGCTATGAGTCCCATCGAAGCCGCAGGCTCAACCACCCCGGAGGTTCCCACTATCAGCAGAAGATCGCATTGCTCTATTGCGAACAGGCACCTGTCTATTCTCTCCATAGGGATGATTTCTCCGAACCACACGGTGTTCGGTCTCATTGCCGCGTCGCAGGTGCCGCACTTCGGAGGCAGTTCGGGGATAGGCACTTGGTAGTTTTTTTCTACCCTTTCACATTCCGTGCATTTGATTTCCCAGAGACTTCCGTGAAGTTCTATTACGTTTCGTGTCCCGGACGCGAAGTGAAGGCCGTCTACGTTTTGCGTTATGAGTGTGAAATCCTTTTTTTCCTTCTCAAGCGCGGTTATCGCGAAGTGGCCGGGATTGGGCTTGGCGTTTTTCATTATGGCTCTTCTTGAGTCATACCACTCCCACACCAGCTTAGGATTCCTGAAAAAGGCCTCGGGTGTCGCAAGCTCGTGGGGATCGTAATTTCTCCAGATCCCTTCTTCTCCCCTGTATGTGGGAATACCGCTTTCAGCCGAGATTCCGGCCCCCGTAAGAACAACGATTTCCTTGGAATTGCTTACAAGTTCGTACGCTTTTGATATCTCTTTTTCCATGCTCGGGATATGTTAACCGTTTCACAGGTCTTTTCCCATTGCTGACCGTAAAAACAGGTTGAGGGAGCGTGGGACTTTCTTGACAATTCATCCCCTGATACTAACCTTGTCTGTGTTGTGTTAGAGCAGTATGTTCCCGTCTTCCTGATAATAGTAATAGCGATCGTTCTGGCCGCGGCGCTTCTGTCCGTTTCCTATCTGCTCGGCCCTAAAAGATACGGAAGCTGGCGCAAGCTGATTCCGTATGAATCGGGGATGGTCCCCAGGGGAGACGCGAGGGAGAAGGTTTCACTCAAGTATTACCTCATAGGAGCCCTTTTCATACTGTTTGACATAGAAATCGTGTTCCTCGTAGCCTGGGCGGTCGTGTTCAGGGAGCTTGGGATGGTGGCGCTTATCGAGGTGCTGGCATTCCTTTTTGTTGTGATGGGCGGGTACTTTTACGTTCTCAAGAAAGGAGCTTTGGAATGGGAGTAAGCAGCGGGTCGCTTCTCGGCGGAGACGGTTTTCTCACGACCAAGGTCTCCGCGGTTGCCAACTGGGGAAGGAAAAACAGCCTGTGGCCGATGGCTTTCGGAACCGCCTGCTGCGCGATTGAGATGATGGGGACTTTCTCCTCGAGGTTTGATATCGCGAGGTTCGGAGCCGAAGCCGTGAGATTCTCGCCGAGACAGGCGGACCTGATGATAGTTTCCGGTACCATAACCTACAAGATGGCGTCGGTCTGCAGAAGGATCTACGAACAGATGCCCGAGCCCAAGTGGGTAATAGCGATGGGGTCGTGCACGTGCGGTGGCGGGCCTTTTGACAGTTACGCCGTTGTTCAGGGAATAGACGAGTTCCTTCCGGTGGATGTTTACGTTGGCGGCTGTCCCCCGAGGCCCGAAGCCCTTATTGACGCCGTCATGAAAATTCAGAAGAAAATAGATAACGAGGGACCTCCGATCGTATGACCTCCCCACCTGACCCTGTCGATCAAATAAGGGAAAAAATAAGCGGGTACATCCTCTCGGAGAGCACATTCCGTGGGGAAACCACCTTTATTGTAAAGGCGGAATCGATAGTCGAGTGCTGTTCGGTTCTTAAAAACACCCTCGGTTTTACCTATCTTGTGGACGTTACGGTTGTCGACTACCTGACCGTTAAATTTCCAAGGTACGAGGTTGTCTACCTCCTTCACCGCTTTGGTGAGAACTACGAAGAGAACCTGAAAATAAGGCTCAAGGCTGCTATTGAGCAGTGCAGCCCCGCAATTGATTCCGTAACGTCGGTGTGGTCCGGGGCGGACTGGCTTGAGAGAGAAGCCTACGATATGTTCGGGATAACTTTCAGGGGACATCCCGACCTGAGAAGAATACTGATGCCCGAGGATTACGATCAGTTTCCGCTGAGAAAGGATTTCGACGTGAGAGACAGGGAATCTTCGAAGAGATGTTTTGAGCGGGCTCTTGATGAAGGGCTTGAGTGATGGAAAGAGTAGAGATTGTCACGGAAGAGCTCGGCACTGAGGCCGACGGTACGAGAAAGCAGACCATGATGCTTAACATGGGGCCCCAGCATCCGTCAACCCACGGGGTTCTGCGTGTGGTTCTTTATCTTGACGGGGAGATAGTCCAAGAGGCCGTTCCTCACATCGGCTACCTGCACAGGGGAATAGAGAAGCTCTGCGAGGACATCACCTACCAGAAATGTCTTCCGTACACCGACAGGATGGACTACCTGGCCTCGATATGCAACAACATAGGCTTCATACTGGCCGTTGAGAAGCTCCTCGGGATTGAGGATGAAATTCCCCCGAGGGCCAAGGTGGCCGAGGTGATAATGTTTGAGCTCGGCAGAATCGAGTCTCATCTCATAGGCATAGGCGCAAACGCCATGGATCTCGGCGCGATGACCGCTTTTCTTTTCTGCTTCAAGGAGCGCGAGCGTATCTACGAGATTCTCGAGATGGTGTGCGGAGCGAGACTCACGACTTCATACCCCAGGGTGGGGGGCCTCCCCATGGATCTTCCCGAAGATTTCCAAGACACGATAAGGAATTTTCTTAAGATATTCCCCGAGACCTTAAGCGAGATAGACAGGCTTCTTACGAGAAACAAGATATGGATCGGTCGCACCAAGGATGTGGCGGTTATAAGCAAGGAGCAGGCGATTGATCTCGGGATTACCGGTCCCATACTCAGAGGAAGCGGCGTTCCCTACGACGTGAGAAAGGCCGTTCCCTACCTTGATTACGAAAACTACGAGTTCGACATACCGGTCGCCAGTGAAGGAGACGCGTACGCCAGGTATCTATGCAGGATGGAGGAGATGAGACAGAGCCTTCGCATAATCGAGCAGGCCCTTCGCAATCTTCCCGACGGCCCCTACATAGCCGACCTTCCTGATATCGTCTTGCCCGAAAAAGAGCTTGTCTACACAAAAATGGAGTCCCTGATCAGGCATTTCGTGCTTGTCTACAGCGGTTTTGAGACTCCTCCGGGGGAGATATACCACGCCGTGGAGAATCCCAAGGGGGAGCTTGGTTACTACATAGTAAGCGACGGTACGGGAAAGCCCTACAGGATGCGGGTTCGCGGGCCGTCGTTTGTGAACCTGCAGGCCCTTCCGGGTATGGTAAAAGGGGGATTTGTCTCCGATGTCGTTGCCGCAATAGGCAGCATTGACATAGTGCTCGGGGAAGTCGACAGGTAGGAGTAGGGGGGGGGTAATCAGGGCATTTGGCTGGTTTGTCGCGCGCTTTTGGAGAAAACACCGACGCATGTTAGAATTATCGGCGGTTTATGAGCAGTTTGCCCGAATATCTTGAACGCGGAGAAAAAGCGCGTCTTTTTCCGGTGCTGGCGGACACTTCAAAGGAGGGCCGCAGCACTTCAATTCTTCTTTCCTGCCTTGTGCATGTGCGCGAATTCGGCCAGGCGATGCTGGGTTCCGTCAACCAGCGCGTCGGGAAACTTGCGAGCCTCGCGGCGTACACCGAAGTCACATTCGCGGACCGAGGGGAGGAAAAAGCGCACAGGCCGGACGGGCTGATCGTGCTCAAGGTTGGCAGGCGCCGGTGGAAAGCGCTGGTCGAAACGAAGACCGGCAACGTCAAGCTCGATGAGGAGCAGCTTGCCGCCTACATGCGCTTGGCCAGAGAACATAACATTGATGCCGTGATAACCGTCTCAAACCAGTTCACCTCGAGACCGGATCATCACCCTCTCAAGCTCTCCGCCAAAATGCGCTCAAGGGTGAAAGTCTATCACTGGTCATGGATGTACATTATTACGCAGGCCGACCTGCTGATTTCCAATGACGACATTGAAGACGAGGACCAGTATTTTGTTCTCTCCGAGATGTTGAGATTCCTGACGCATGCGAGCACGGGGGTAAAAGCTTTTGATCGCATGCCCGAGGCATGGCCCGGTATCGTGCAGAAAATCGCCGCCGGCGCTTCGCTCCAGACAAAAAGCGAGGAAGTGCAGGATATAGTGGCCGCTTGGCATCAGGAAGTCAGAGACATCTCTCTTCTGCTGACGCGCAAGGTCAATGTGAAAGTTGAAGTCAGTCTGCCGCGTTCCCACGTTCTGGACCCGGCGGCACGTGCAAAGAAAGACGCCTACGAACTTGCCGAAAAGCAGACGCTTTATGCCGGACTTAAGATTCAAGATGCGGCAGCACCGATTGAGTTGGTCGTCGATATCGGAAAACGGACGATCAGCGCGTCAATGACGCTTGAAGCTCCCGGCAACAGAAAAACCACCCCGGCCCGTCTCAACTGGCTGCTCCGCCAGCTGCGGAAAACCTCCGAAACGGATATCCATATCAGACTGATCTGGCCCGGACGAAGGCCTCGCACGCAGTATACGCTTGGGGAACTGAGAGAGAATTCGGCGATGGCTTCCGCAAGCGGTCAGGATCTTCCCGTCGCCAGATTTGAAGTATGCATGATCCGTCAGCTGGGCAGACGTTTCAGTCAGCGCAAAAGCTTCATTGACGAACTGGAGCAGATGGTGTCAGGGTTTTACGAAACCGCCGGTCAGCACCTGCGTGCGTACCAGCCCCCCGCCCCCAAGGTAAGCGAAGACAGAACCGCCCCGCAAAGCGTTACTCCCGAAGGATTGCAGCGCACTGAAGAATAAAAACACGCTCGCTTTGAAACCCGCGCTGTCGGAGTTGTCAAATGCGATACGGAAAAGACTCAGGGAAAAGCCTCCATCCCTGCTCCCTTCGGTTTTTTGAAACTGAAAAACGAATCGGCAATGCCGAGGTTAACTTCCGGGGTGCCCAGTTTTATGACCGTAGTGTTTCCGAAGACATCGCCGATTATGATTTCTCTTAGCATGTAGGTCTTTGAATCGACCGCTATCCTTACCTGCTTTGACTGCTCCTGGTTTTTCTGTTTCAGGTCAAGGAGGACATTTCCACGCTCGTCTGTGCTTCCGGCACTAGGTCGGACATCGAAAAGGCGGTCAAGATCCTCCAGTATGGAAATGATGGTATAGGAACCGAGAGAGTCTGCCCAGACGCTTTCAGTTTCCATCTCGGTTACCTGGTTCTCCCGGCTGTCGAAATACCAGACCTTCTTTCCGTCAGAAACAATCGTATCTTTCCATGGCTCTTCGTACTGCCACTTCATCATCCCGGGTTTTTTGAACCACACCTTGCCCGAGGAAGCGATTTTCTCATCAAGGTCCTTTATCCGGGTCACCTGGGTGAATGGAGAACTGAGGTCGTTTATCGAGGAGTATTTTTTCTGGATGCCGCTTACAACAGTACTTGGATCCTGGGTCCTCGCGGGCTGCGCGGTAAAAAGAAGGGATGTGGCGAAAAGCGCTGCCGCAAGCGCGATTTTTTTCAATCCGAGTTTCCCCCGTCCGCTTTAATCATGTTCACGTAGACTTCTCTCGGTTTGCCGGCGGCCCCCTGAGGACCTATGAGACCTTCTTTTTCCATTGTCTCAACGATCCTGGCCGCGCGGTTATATCCTATCTTGAGCCTTCTCTGTATCATGGAGATGGATGCCTGTCCCGTCTCGGCTATTATGCCGAGCGCGGTTTCGTAAAGCTCGTCTTTTTCGTCTTCGCTGACTCCCGCGCTCTCATCGCCTGAGTCGTCTTTTGTTATCTCTTCTATGTAGACCGGGTCTGCCTGGGACCTTAGAAAATCCGTTACCCGTTTTCTTTCATCGTCGGATATAAGCGCGCCCTGAAGTCTCAGCAGGTTGCCCCCGCCGGATGCGAGAAAAAGCATGTCCCCCTTTCCGAGCAGGGTCTCCGCTCCCCCGGTGTCAAGTATGATTCTTGAATCCACTTTTGAAGATACGAGAAAGGATATGCGCGCCGGGAAGTTAGCCTTTATGAGTCCCGCCACCACGTCCGCCGAGGGGCGCTGGGTTGAGACTATTATATGAATTCCCGCCGCCCTGGCTTTCTGCGCGAGCCTTATTATCGATTCCTTGACGTCGCTCGGGGAGACCATCATCAGGTCGGCGAGCTCGTCTATGATAACAACTATGTAGGGAAGCCACCTGAGCTGTTTTTCCTCGATTTCAAGCGCTTCAAGCTTCCTGTTATAGCTGTCTATGTCCCTTACCCCTTCTTCTGAGAGCATCCTGTATCTGGAATCCATTTCCCCGACCAGCCACTTAAGGGCGGCCACGGCTTTTTTCGATTCGGTTACCACGGGGTGGATCAGGTGGGGAATGTCTTCGTATATGGAGAGTTCAAGCATTTTCGGGTCTATCATTATCATCTTGAGCTCATAAGGGGTCGCCCTGTAGAGCAGGCTTGTGATCGCGGCGTTCAGCAGCACGCTTTTGCCCGAGCCCGTGGTTCCGGCGATCATGAGGTGCGGGGCGGTCTGAAGGTCCATGTAGCGCGGTTTTCCGGATATGTCTTTTCCGAGCGCGACGGTGAGCATCGATTTTTTCTCCGCAAACGAGCTGCTCTCGAAAAGTTCCCGCAGCACCACTGTCTCCCTGCTTTCATTGGGAACCTCTATTCCGACCACGTCCTTTCCCGGTATGGGGGCGATGATTCTTATGCTGAGCGCCTTAAGACCCATTGCAAGGTCTCCTTCAAGGGACGATATCTTGTTTATCTTTATCCCCGGGGCGGGCTTGTACTCAAACATCGTGATAACCGGGCCGGGGCGTATTTCCATGACCTTTCCGGTCACTCCGAAGTCCGCGAGCTTTTCCTCGATCAAGGTGGCCTTGCTGTACATGGATTCCTTGTCTATCTCCACCGCCGTGCCGATTTTCGGGTCAAGCAGATCAATTGCGGGCAAAGAGAAGTCAAGCCACCTGCTCTCGGGCGCCGTGGGAGCCGGTTCGGTTTCACTGTCGGGGGCGGGAGGAGTGAAGACAATCTGCGGTTCCGCCTCGGCCTCTACGTCGGGTTTCCTGCTTTGTCGCGCGTCAGCGGTTTTCGCCGGGCCGGGGGCCGGCTTCGGTGAGTGCCGTTTCTTTTTTCGCCGGGCTTTTCTCCGCGCTGCGACGCTTCCCAGCGCGCCTGCGAGCGCGGAAATCCCTTTGAGGGCGCCTGAAAGCAGCAGGCGGATAATTTTCACTGCTGTGGAGATCTTTGTTTCCGTCGTCATTATCACGGAGATGAATATGACGATTATGGCGATAATGTACGTTCCGAAGTTCCCAAGGATGTTCCGCGCCAGTTCCCCTGAGATCGCAAGACCCAGCCATCCCCCTGCCGGCGAGTAGCCAAGAAGGGGGCTTTTTCCGTAAACAAGCCCGAGCAGCGTGGTCGCGGAGAGAAGGAAAACAATCGTAGAGACAAGCTTCCAGTATATCTTCCGGGCGGGCCGTTTCCTGAGAATCACGTATGACGCGTAGAACATAAGCGCGGGAAACACGAAGGAAAGAGTGCCGAAGGAACCTCCAAGGGAGTGCGACACGTAAGAGCCGGCGTTTCCCATAGCGCCTTTCACGTCAATTTCAAGAAGGTTGCTGAAGGCCAGAAGACTTACGAAGGTGAATACGCCGAGGGCGAAGAAAAAGACCGCCATCACGTCTACGAATACGCCTTGAGTGTCCTTGCCTTTCTCCATTTTCTGAAATAAAAATCCTCCGCGCCCGGGCGAAAGAAAAACCCCCTGCAGTCTAAAACGCGATCGCGGCGAGAAGAGTCGTTGAGGCCTGAGCCGCCAGATCCCATGACAACAAAGGAAATATACCGAAAAAAACCGTTACTGCGGTAAGCACCGCGATTGTGGCCCCCGAAAGCGGTTTGTTTGCGCCTGCTCCGTAACTGTCTTCCCTCATAAACGCGTAGACGAGCACCTTGAGGTAGTAGTACGCCGAGATTACGCTTGTTATTATTCCTATTACCGCAAGCGGCGTCAGGTTGGCGTCGACCGCGGCTAAAAACACCCTGTATTTTGCGAAAAACCCTATAGTCGGCGGGATTCCCGCAAGCGAGAACATAAATACTCCAAGTGCGAGCGATGCCGCCGGTTTTCTGCTCCATAGTCCCGATATCCTCTCGAAAGTGTCACAGTCGTCCCCCTCCCTGCTCGCGTAGGCGAGGATTCCGAAAGCTCCGAGGTTCATAAAAGTGTAGGCAAACAGATAATAAAGAACGCTCCCGCTTCCGACAGAAGAGTCCGAGAGGACTGCCGCTACCCCGACGAGGGCGTATCCGGCGTGCGCCACGCTTGAGTAGGCAAGCATCCTCTTCACGCTTTTCTGATATATGGCGGCTATATTCCCCACTACCATGGTCGCCACCGCCGCAATCTGCACCGCGGCCGTCATGTAGCCCTCAAATCCCGGAGCGGAGCTGAGAAATATTCTCAGCAGCAGCACGAAAGCCGCCGCTTTTACCGCAACGGACATGTATCCCGTAACGGTGAGAGGAGCGCCGTCGTAGATGTCGGGCACCCACTGGTGAAGCGGCACGGCTCCTATCTTGAAAATAACTCCCACCGCCACAAAGGCGGCTCCGCAGACATACATCGGGAGATTTCCCGGGCTTTTCAGGATTTCCTCAAGAAAAGTGGAACCGGTAGCCCCGTAGAGAAGGGCGATTCCGAAAAGCAGCACCGCGGAAGAGAAGCCCCCCAGGACGAGGTATTTCACGCCTGATTCCGTCGAGTCGAGGGATTTGCTTCTGAACCCCGAGAGTATGTAGACGGCGATTGACATGATTTCGAATCCCACGAAAAGCGTCATGAGTTCGACCGAAGAGGCGAGAACCATCATCCCGCTTGTGCAGAAAAGCACAAGCGCATAAAACTCCTCAAGCCATTGGGTACGACCCTCTAGGTGATCTTTTGAAAAAAGAATAGTCGCAAGCGCCGCCAGGAGAAAAAGCGAGTTGAAATAGGCGGAAAAGGAATCGATTACCAATGCGCCGGAAAACGCGGAACTTTCGCCGGAAAACCTGGAGAAGTTAAGAACGAGGGAGAGTACGGTTCCCGAGATTGCGAGGAGAAAAAGCGACCCCTTCCATCTTTTTTTGAGAATCGGGGTGAAGATCAGTATGAGCACGGCGGCGAGTATGAGTATGCACTCGGGAAGGATAGCCAGAGTGCTTTCAAACAGAACCTGCATATTCATAGTCGCGTCACTCCCGGCATGTACAGCCTTCTGCGGGTCTCGGTTGTCTTTCTCATTACATCACTCGGGATCTTTGACTACTTCGAATTTTTTTTCTTCAAACTGAAAATCCTGCTCGTTGATGTACCATATTCTCGCGTCGGCGAGCTTCCCGCGACTTACCGAGAAAATTATATACGCCCATCCGGGTGATGCCACCTGTCTGTCGGTCTCAGAAGGTGCTGAAGGGTGGTCCGGATGCGAGTGGTATATGCCGAGAATCTCAAGACCGTTTTCCCTCGCCCACGAATCCGCCTCTATGTAGGAACGCGGATCAAGCTCAAAGCGATCCCTTAACCGTCCGCTGTCAATCTCTGCTGTTTCCTTAAACGCCGTTTCAGATTCGTCGTCAGCGACCAGATTGGCGCATTTGCGAAAGTGAGTGACGGTATCTCCTTTCCCGATCATCACTCCGCATACCTCGTAAGGGTAACCGGATTCGGCGTCCCGTGTCATGCCCAGATAGGCCGATCTGTATATCTTCACCACCAGAGTCCTTCGCTCAGGTACCTTCTGCCCGAGTCGGGAAGAGTCGTAACAAGTACCCCTTCCTTCAGTTTTTTCGCGTACTCAAGCGTTACGCAGACTGCGGCTCCTCCCGAATGACCCACGAATATCCCCTCGGTATCCATCAGCCGCTCCATCATCTCATACGCTTTCTCAGTTGAGATAAAAACGACTTCGTCAGCCGCCCCCTCGTCGTATATGCCTGGAACTATTGAAGTTGGCATATGCTTCATGCCTTCAAGCCCGTGAAGACTTTCTGCGGGCTGGATCGCGATTGTCTTTATGTCGGGGTTGTATTCCTTAAGTCTCCTCCCGGTTCCCATGAAGGTTCCCGATGTGCCGAGTCCCGCGAGAAAATGGGTCACTTTGCCGTTTGTCTGCTCCCAGATCTCGGGCGCGGTCGTTTCGTAGTGAGCCAGGAGGTTGTTGATGTTGTTGTACTGGTCCGGCATGAAGTATTTCTCAGGATTATCCGCTTTCAGTCTGTGAGCCATTCTTATCGCTCCGTCGGAACCCTCAAGAGGGCTTGAGAAGGTTATCTTCGCTCCGTAAGCTTCGATCGCTTTTTTTCTCTCGGTGTTTACATTCTCGGGCGTTACGATTTCAACCTCGTACCCGAGTGCGGCTCCGAGCATCGCGTACGCAATCGCTGTATTCCCGGAGGATGAGTCCATAATGACCTTGTCTTTTGTGAGTTCGCCGGAGCGTATAGCTTCAAGGATCATCCTGCGGGCGGGACGGTCTTTTATCGAACCACCTGGATTGAACCACTCGGCCTTTGCGTAAATGCTGACTCCAGGAGAGCATTGCTTAGACATCTCGGAGAGTTCCAAAAGAGGGGTGTTGCCTATAAGGTCAACCACCGATTCGACTCTTGAACCTCCGGCGGCGGAGGTTCCGGCTTCGGATCTAGACATGTCAGCAGCGCTCGATGATTACCTTGTGGTAGCGGCCGTCTTCCTTCTCTATGGAGAGGACCCTGTGACCTTCCTGCTCCACGCTTCTCGGGAGATTGGAGAGAGGTTCTCCTTCGCAGAGCCTTACTTCAAGGACTTCCCCGCGCTTCATCTGCTCAAGCTTGAGCTTGGTTTTGACGAATGTCATCGGACAGATGTAGTCAGTTATGTCTATTTTTTCCTTGCTCTGCGTGTTGTCCATTCTAAAACCTCTTACGCGCGATTTCCCGTTAAGACTAACACAGTCTGTGTTTTACTCAACATGAGTCTGCGGAAACTTCGGGAAGATGGCTACAAGCTTCGCAATCGCCGAAGCAGTGCCGCGGCATGTGGACATGCTGCCTCGACGAGCGACGGATTTACCTTGGCGAGCACTTCAAAAGAGGTTTTGCCCTTGGAATAGGATTTTCTGCATTTCGAGGTGGCTTTTCCAAGTGTCCCATGGACAGTTTCTTTCAATACCTGTTCTAAATGAGGCCACTGCTTGACAACATTACTGTCGAATTGTGTGCCGAAAAAGGACTGCAGTGCGTTCTGGTCGGCGAGAAACCAGGTTTCCATACACTGAACCATAAGGAATGCCTGATTATCCTGCGCGTGTTCGGGACGATACCAGTTGTCGTTTTTTAGAAGGTGTTTCCAGGCTGAGCTTCCCTCATCAACCGGAGATTCGCTGTCGACCAGGAGCATGGGGATCATTCTGGAGGAAACTTCCTCAGTTGCTCTTTTGAATTTCCGGAAAGTCTGTTCGCGTCCTCCTCCGTGCACAATTTTAATGTTGTGAACTTCGGCCGCTTCAAAGAATTTTCGCCAGCCTTGGCGAAAAGATATTCCAAGAGCTTTGGATTTGGTTCCTCCACCCTCAATATAGATCTTCGCTCCTACCACCTGTTACCGCCCAATTCCCCTGAAGTCCACAGGTGCCCTAGGCGATACTCTTCAAGCCATTTCGCAGTATCTTCTCTGTCAAGACGTCGCATCTCTGTCTGTCCGTTATGTTTTTCGCAGATTACTACGCTCTGCGGATTGTCGTTGAGGGCGTCAACTAACACATCGGAGTGGGTAGTTACAATCAACTGTGTATGGTCCGAGGCTTTTACCAGCAGGTCGCTTAACGTTGGAAGCAAATCAGGGTGAATGCCCAGCTCAGGTTCCTCAATCACCAGAAGAGGCGGTGGGTCCGGGTGCAGCAGGATGCTCAGGAGACACAGGTAACGTAATGTTCCATCTGACAAACGCGTAATAGGGATCAGGCGGTTATTACTTTCCTCCAAGTGAAGTGTCATTGACCCCCCAGCAACGGAGCACTCAATGCCGATAATGCCATCAAAAAGCTTGCACAGTTCCACAAGCAGTTCTCTCTTCGCCTCTCCATGAAAATTCGAGAGGACAAGAGGCAGGTTAGCGCCTCCATCATCAAGAAAGTCGGCGCGATCATGTGTGCTCTGACTCCTTCGCAGTTCAGACGAGGGTCCAAACGACCAGTTTCTGTAAAGACGGATTTTACTGTACTGCTCCTTCAGATGCCAGAGTCCCGGATAATCGGGGGTGGCCATATAAGACAGCAACGACTGTTCCGGATGAAGTTCGTCTGCGAAATTCACTGTGCCGTCGCGGTAAACGGCGAACAGCTTGGGAGTTGTCCATTCACCATTTTTCTTTCCTGAATCCCCTTGCTCAGCTTCCGCATTGGTTCTTGAAATTTCGAGAGATATCTGTTCATCCCTGGGAGGACGATAGTAGGAGAATGCCTCACGTTCGTTGCTGTGGGTCTGGCAAGGTTCAACTTGCTCACTGATTACTTTTGGTTGACCATTTCTCTGCGCCATTGTTAGTTTATGTCGTAGCGGGCCACTTGGCGGATAGTCAACCCAGGCCTCTATGGAGAAGGAATCAGGCGCTTTGGGGCCTTTCCATATCCATTCCCCGGCCCCACCCATGCGGGATATTGGTTCTGAAACACCTCTTGGCGCCGCTCTCAGCAGGGCTACTGCCTCAAGAAAATTTGATTTCCCCGACCCGTTTGTGCCTATAAGAACATTCAGTGGTTCCATGGGCAGATCAACACCATCGGGACCAAATGATAAAAAGCCTGAGATTTTCAGCTTTTCAATCAGCATACTTATATTTCCCGCTGCGGATGTGCAGAACGGAGTCTGGCTTCAGTTAAAGTAAAACCATTTTTCCAGCTATTACCGTTAAAAAGATTATACCAGCATAGAGGGTGTTGGCGAACTCAATGCTCAATCTCATAAGGGATTCCGGTTTTTATCCGGAAGTTCTACACTGCAAGAACTCAACTTACCTCAAAGAGTCAATCAATATCCCAATCAGGACGTCGCCGAGGGATAGGACGAAGGTCAGATTCGCTGCCTTTAAGCTCGGCAAGCCGCCGAGCGCTCTCCCTCGCTTTTCGTGATTTTATCCAGAACACGGCGCTCTCGAACATTTTCCTGCCGTCCTCGGAACCGAACACTCTTTCAGAGGACCGCTCAGGGTGGGGCATCATCCCGAGTACATTGCCCCGGGCATTTGCCACGCCCGCTATTGCATCCTGAGCCCCGCTCGGGTTTGCCGCGTCGTCGTACTCTCCATCCGGCCCGCAGTAGCGAAGAACCGTCCTCGGAGCCACCCCCGCTTCCGGCATGAAGTTTCCCTGAGCGTTTGCAACCGGCAGTTTCAGCACATCTCCCTCGCGAAGAAGGCAGGTAAAGGGCGTATCGGTATCCTCTACCCTCACACAGGTCCATCTGCAGACAAACCTCAGAGATGAATTGTGAAGGAACGCTCCGGGCAGGAGGCCCGACTCGACCAGTATCTGGAACCCGTTGCATATCCCTATTACGGGAACTCCCTCGGCGGCGAGCTGCGCAAGCGGACCCATGACCGGGGAGAAGCGTGCTATGGCCCCTGCCCGCAGGTAGTCCCCGTAGGAAAACCCGCCCGGCACGACGACGCAGTCGATTCCCTCAAGGGACGTTTCCTCGTGCCATATAAATTCGCAGGGCTGGCCCAGAATTTCCTTTATGACGTGACAGCAGTCGTCCTCGCAGTTAGAACCGGGAAAGAAGAGAACTCCGAAATTAGGCATCCTGCTTTTCCTCTATCTCTACTGAAGAATCTTCGATTACGGGATTGGAAAGGAGTTTCCTGCACATCTCGTCCGCTTTGCGGCCTACATCTTCGGCGGATTCGCCCTCCATGGTGAGTTCCACTATTTTGCCCACCCTTGCATCTGAGACCCCGCTGAATCCGAGACCCGAAAGAGCGTTAAGCACCGCCTTGCCCTGGGGGTCCAGCACCACGGGCTTCAGCTTGACCTCTATTCTGACGGAAAACTGCTTCATCTCCTTGTTTTCCTCCTCCGGCGTGAATCCTGCGGGATATTACCCGCGCTCAAGCAGCATGCCAACAATTCTCTCAAGCTCCTCGGGAGAATAGTACTCTATTTCTATTTTTCCTTTTGTCTTGTTGCGGCTTATCCTTACTCTGGTTGAGAATAAGCCGGCAAGCGTTTCAGCAAGCTCTCTGGTGAATATGTCTTCTTCCGGTTCCACCGAGACTGGGTCAGCGGGCGTTCCGGCATCTTCGCTCTTCTTTCTTACAAGCGCTTCGGCGCCCCTTACCGTAAGGTTGCTTCTGAGCACTTCGCCGAGAAGAAAGTCCATTTCTTCAAGGGATGAGGCGCCGAGAAGCGCTCTTGCGTGCCCTGCGGTTATCGCGCCCGAGACAAGCGCTTCTTTTGCTTTTCCTGAGAGCTTTAGAAGCCTCAGCTGGTTTGTGATGACGGAGCGGTTTTTCCCCGTTTTCCTAGCTATATCCTCATGTGTAAGCCCGAAGCGCTCCGCGAGCTTTTCATAAGCCTCGGCCTCTTCAATGGGATTTAAATCCTCTCTTTGTATGTTCTCTATTAACGTCAGTTCCGCCACGTCCTGGTCGGTAGCGGCTCTTATCACTACGGGCAGTTTCTCGAGCCTGGCCATTTTCGCCGCTCTCCACCTGCGTTCCCCGGCCACTATCTCGAAGCCCCCGTTTTCCTCGCGGACAACGAGGGGCTGAATGACCCCGTTTTCCCTTATGGACTCCGCAAGTTCCTCAAGAGCGTCCTGGTCAAACCGCTTTCTCGGCTGCGAAGGATTCGGCTTAAGCATATCCGTGCTTACCATCCGGTACCCCGGGGATTCCGTTTCCAGGTTCTTCGGGATAAGGGAGTCAAGCCCTCTGCCCAGGCTTTGTCTTTTCACTTCAGTTAACCTCCGCCCTGCTTATTATCTCGTTTGCGAGTTTCATGTAGTTCTGCGCTCCGGTCGACTTGATTTCATACAGCAGAAGCGGTTTTCCGTGGCTTGGCGCTTCGGCGAGTTTCACGTTTCTGCTTATCACGGTGTCAAAGGTTTCTTCACCGAAGTGGTTCCTTACTTCCTCGGCCACGGAGTGACATATGTTGTTTCGGGAATCGAACATGGTCAGGAGATATCCTTCGACTTCAAGCGAAGGATTGAGCCTCTGCCTGGCGAGCGATATGGTCGTCTGCAGCTGACCTATTCCTTCAAGGGCGTAGTATTCGCACTGAACGGGTATCAGCACCCGGTCGGCCGCGGCGAGAGCGTTTATAGTGAGGAGGCTAAGAGACGGCGGGGCGTCTATGAATATGTAGTCGTATCCGGCTCTTATACCGTCGATGACCTTTTTGAGACGGTATTCCCTGCCATCCGTTTCTATTAAATGTATCTCGGCCCCCGTGAGTTCGTGGTTTGCCGGACACAGGTGCAGGTAGCCGTTCAGAAGTTCCGGGTAGACATCAATTACGGTGTCCGCAAGCTCTGCTTCTCCCAGTATGACGCTGCAGACATTCTTTGAGTTGACCGATTCCTTGTCAATGCCGAGCCCCCCGGTCGCGTTTCCCTGGGAGTCAAGGTCTATGAGAAGCGTTCGGCGGTTTGCCACCGCCAGAGATGCCGAAAGGTTGACCGCGGTCGTGGTCTTGCCTACTCCCCCTTTCTGATTTACCACGCATATTACTTTTGACATTTGGCTGTGAAAAAATGATAAACTTGCCGGTGTTATCAGTCAAATGAGTCTTGGCGAAAATCCGCTTCCCCGGGCGGGGTTTCCGGAGGTTTAACGTTGATAAACAGGATATGCGTCGTTTTTTCGACTTTTTTCGGGGTGGGATACGTGCCCGGAGCCCCCGGAACCGCGGGAACTCTCGCGGCTGTCGGGGTCGTGTACCTGCTGAGACTTGCCGGCGGCGCGGTTTTTTATTCGGTATTCACGTTGGGACTGATCCTTGTTTCTTTTATAGCCGCCGGCCGCTGCGCGGGGATTTTTAAAAGGAAAGACCCGCCCGAGGTCGTGATTGACGAGGTATGTGGATTTCTGGTGTGCATGCTTTTTGTAACGCCGGACCCGCTTAACCTTGCGGTCGGTTTTTTCCTTTTCAGGTTTTTCGATATAGCGAAGCCGTTTCCGGTAAGGAGGGCCGAGAGTCTTTCCGGGGGATACGGTATTGTTATGGATGACGTTCTGGCCGGGGTATACGCTAATCTCTGCCTTCAGGTACTCGTCCGGTTCTATTGATGATGCCCGCTGTGTTTTTTGCGGAACCGGGTTTACGCGTAAAGCAGAAACGGATTCTGCGCGGTTACCGTGCCGTACATGCGGCCGTGCTGGAAATCTTCTGAGAACAGTTCCCGTATGCCGTGAACTTCAGCGTAGGCCCAGATATGCGCGTCAAACCACGACAGTCCGTATGCCCCCGCTCCGCGCAGGGCCATTCGCAGTACAGATTCATCGGGATAGATAATCGGCAACTGGGCCATCAGTTCTTCCGCTTCGCGTCTTGCGTCCGCAAATTCAAGGATTCGATTTCCTGGTGCTCCCCGGGTTGTCGACGCGACGAATTCAATTATTGACTGGTGCGTGATACGTAAATACCCGCTTTCGGCCCCCTCGCGAACAATCCGCCTCGCAATCCGTTTCTTGTCCGGGAACCTGCCATCGTAACAATAGACCAGTATGTTGGTGTCAATCAGCATTCGGGCTGCCCCGAGTGTAGAGTTCTTCCCGGGTCCAGCCCCGATCAGTCGCTGGGGCTCGTGTCCTTCCCGCTTCACGGGCATCATGCCGGGCCATTGCCTCATCAAACATACGCAGACGAGTTTCAGTATCGAGTTCTTTTTTCTGCATACGGGCATTGGGGGGCACAACGCGGATGGTCTCTCCGGCCTCCTCAAAACGTATATCATCCCCAGGCCGGATTCCGTAACGCTCGGCAATTGCTTTTGGCACCGTTACCTGCAGTTTGCTGCTTACTTTAGCCATATCTTTACTCTATCAAAGAAAATTTCTTTGTCAATTGTGTCGCAAGGAATCTGCGGGGTCGGAAAATGAAAATGACTGTCATTGCGGCCTCTACATCCTGCCCTGCCATCGAAACGGATTCGCTGTTCATTTATTTCGCGGTAACCAGCATCAAAAAGAAGGTTGGCAAAACCGATTGCTAAGCAGATTCCAAACGGGAACAAGATTGCTTTTGAGGCGTTACCAGAACAGATGCTTCCGGGTGAAGCGTCTCAGGAAGAAGAGCGAACATCCGATCAAGTTCCGGCCACCCTCTCTCTTTTTTTCGCCCATGCAGATTTCGTCAATCTCTATCTCACCGAAGAACTGGTTAGCATCCGGCCTGTCTGTCTCTCCTTCAGTCGCCGTAGGCAAACATTTCCCGTAACACATCCGCTACCTCCCGCGCGCGCGCATCCGGCAGAACGCCCAGCCGTCTGACCAGGCGAGACTTGTCCACGGTTCTTATCTGATCGAGCACTACTTGGCCTTTTTTCCGCTGAAAGGTGACATTCACGCGACTGGGGTAGTATCTCTGCGTTGAAGTCATCGGTGCTACTATGACCGTGCGGATGTACTGGTTCATCTCATCAGGAGAAATAACTACGCATGGCCGCATCTTGCGGATTTCCGACCCCCGCGCGGGGTCCAGGTTGACCAGGTATATATGATATCGCCGAACCTGCTCTACCACGTCCAGTCCCCGACGTCAAAATCGTTTTCAAGCCCGGCAGGAACAAGCGGCGCGTCGTCACCGACGGTCGCCATTTTTTCAAAGGCCGCACCCCAGCCCTCGCGCGCGCTCCGTAGCGGCGCAAGCATGATGACTCCGTTCTCAACACGCATCTCAATCTCGTTGCCCAGGCCGCACTGCTTGATAACCGAGGAAGGGATACGAATTCCTTTTGAATTGCCGATAGATATAAGATCAATCTTCATGGGTTTATCTCCTTGTGTAATTACATTGTAATCACCACGTAGGCAGGTTTCAAGATCGTCGCCTCGCTTCTTCGGCATCTGGCTCGCCAGGATTATCACTGCGAGAATTGGTCATTATTTCTCCGTTGTCGATTATGTCCCGCGCTTTCGCAAAGTCGGCGACAGTTATTTCAGGATGATTCTTGTGACTTTTGTCCCTCCGGTCGGCAAAAAACTTTACTGAATGGATTTTCCCCGCCCCGAAGATTCTCCTTGTCTCCGCATCCATAACCACAATCGGAAACATCCCCCGACCTTCCCCTCGAAGAACCTTCGCGGGAACCCCGGCCATCCCCGTGCTTTACGTCCGAGTTGAAATTCATACCAGAAAGCGGCATCAGCCAAGTCCATTTCCGCTTCTTCGCGGAACCGGATTTCGTAACTCACAGTTTTTTGCGAATTTCCGAAATGACCTCATCTGCGGGTCTTCCTGGATATTTAGCAGTTCGTATGCGTCAAGCCCTTTGTCAAGCTCGGCTTTCTGTTCGGATGAAAGAGAAATGGAGTTCTGGTCAGAGGCGATGCTGTCCCACATGTCTTCTGCAAGGCGAATCCGTTCATCGACCGGCAGATTTTTCAGACTATGATCCAGGGCAGTTAAAGTATCTTGAATTCCGTGATTTGAAAAAACTGGGTGTCATTAGTCGCGAAATCGGGTAGCATGCAATAATAATAGGGACTTACAGATGATGGACGAAAGTGTTTGAGGCGGGGGACAGGATGCTCGTGTACGACCAGTGTCTACCCATGGCGGAAATTCGTGCCGAAGGTCCTGAGTGAGAAAACATGAGTCTTCAGATGTTTCGTACGTGAACGGCAAAGTGCACAGGGCCTTTCACCTCTTTTTTCGGGATGGTGAAGGAGAAAGAAGGGGTGTGGTCTCCCGGTTCAGGATGGATGCGAACAGGGGTGTCCCATAGAGGAAAATTCGATTCGGCTGGAGTTTCGTGAGAAGAGAGAGGATATGAGATGATTCCCACTATAGAGGAGCGGGCCGAGGAACTGAGATGTCTGTGCCTTCATTACGGGGTTAGGCGTCTCGACCTGTTCGGTTCGGCTGTAACAGGCCGGTACGACCCGGAAAAGAGCGACTTGGACTTTCTGGTCGAATTTCAGCCGTCGGCATTCGACGCTTATGCGGACGCCTATTTTGGCTTGCTGGAGGCTCTCGGGCAGCTCTTTGGACAGCCCGTCGACCTGGTCGTGGAGTCGGCCATCAAGAACCCTTACTTCCTGCAATCAGTGGAGCAGACGAGGATTCCTGTCTATGAAGCTTGAGACTCGAAAACACCTGTATGATATCCAACACGCTGCAAATCTGGTAAAAGAGTTCACAAATGACAAGACCTTTGTGGACTATGAAAGCGACTCCATGTTGCGGTCGGCTGTGGAGCGCCAGTTTGAGATCATTGGCGAGGCGATGACCAGTCTCGCCAGAATAGACAAACCGGCGGCGGAGCGAATCAGCTACTATCAACGCATTATCGCTTTCCGCAATATCCTTATTCACGGATACGCCAATGTGGACGACCGCTTGGTGTGGGATGTAATTAAGACCAATCTCCCGGTCCTCGAACGCGAGGTTGATGCCATCCTGAAGGAAATCAAATCATGATGACTGGAAAATACCTGCAATTATAACGAGCGCTGTTATGCAGAAGATATTCGTCTTTCAGTCTCTTGTCACGTGGTTGATAAGGTTTTGGAAAACTTGTCTTCCCGTGGGGTTTTCTTACCGGTTAGAATTACCCGGCAATGTGCGTTGAGGTAATCACGACCGGAAACGAGATAATGAGCGGTCTTACCCGGGATACCAACTTCAGCTGGGTGGCCGCGGAACTGTCCTCATACGGCATTGAAGTTAAGCACCACTGCGCGGTTGCCGATAATCTTGAGGATATTCTCGCTTCTTTTGTCACGGCCTCAAAAAGAGCCAGATTTGTCATAGTCACAGGAGGGCTCGGCCCCACCGAGGATGATCTGAGCGCGCTTGCAGCCTCGAAATTTCTGGAAGTTCCTCTTGTTTTTAATCCAGAGCTCTACGAAAACATTGCTCTAAAGCTAAGGAAGAGGGAAAGGGAACCCAACATCCATCACGAAAAACAGGCCATGTTTCCTGAAAAAGCGGCGGTTATCGAAAATTCCGTCGGCACGGCCGCAGGCTTCAGTTTTCTCTCCGGCAACTCGAAATTCTACTTTCTCCCCGGTGTTCCGAGAGAATTCAGGCGTATGTTCAGAGAATATGTTCTCCCGGATGTAAGCGCTTCGGCGGAAAAGGGGAAAATTCTGCGCGTGAGAGTGCTCAGAACCTTCGGCCTGGGTGAATCCGAGGTGGCGGAAAAACTGAGCGGCTTTTCCCCCGAAGGGGTGGATCTCGGATACAGGATCCGTCTGCCCGAGATTCATCTTAGGCTCACGGCCTCGGGTGCGGACGGCGATGCGCTTGATTCGCTGCTGCGCGATGCCTGCGCGCAGACCAGGGAAAGACTGGGAAATTTTCTTTTTTCCGAGGAGGATGAACCCCTTGAGGATGTAACAGCAGCTTTGTTGCTCGAAAAAGACCTGACCCTATCTGTTGCTGAATCCTGCACTGGAGGAATCTGCTCAAGCCGGTTTACTGACATTCCCGGGAGTTCGGCTTATTTCCTGGGCGGGGCCGTGGTTTACAGCAACGAATCAAAGGAAAAGCTTCTGGGAGTAAGCACGGATACACTCATCCGGTTCGGAGCGGTGAGCGAGCAGACAGTTTCCGAAATGGCCCAGAGAGCTAGAGAGCTTTTCGGAAGCGACATAGGGATTTCCATATCCGGAGTTGCGGGTCCGGGGGGCGGAACCCCGGAGAAGCCCGTGGGCACCGTGTGGTTCGGATTCAGCCACGCGACCTCAGGGACTTTCTGCGAGAAGCGGAATTTTGCCGGGACGAGAGATGAGATAAAAAACTTTGCCGCTTCCACCGCCATTGATATGGTTAGGAAGTTCTCTATTGATTATGTAGGATAGTAGCTTCAGAAACACAAAGACCAGAACGGAGATTAATACGCAATGAGCGATACTGATGAGAAGAACAAGAACATAGACGTAGCCATCAGCACAATAGAGAAGCAGTTCGGAAAGGGTTCCATAATGAGGCTCGGGGAGGACGTTTCTCTCTCGGATATCCCGGTTATCACCTCTGGTTCCCTCGGACTTGATATAGCCCTTGGAGTCGGGGGTTTTCCCAGGGGAAGGATCGTCGAGGTTTACGGTCCTGAGGCCTCGGGCAAGACCACCATAGCGCTCCACGCAATTGCGGAAGCCCAGAAGGCCGGCGGAATAACCGCGTTTGTCGACGCGGAGCACGCTCTTTCGACAAGCTACGCGGCGGCGCTTGGGATCAAGGTTGAGGACCTTCTTATTTCGCAGCCCGATTTTGGAGAACAGGCCCTTGAAATCATTGATACCCTGATAAGAAGCAACGCAGTCGATCTCATAGTGCTTGATTCGGTCGCGGCCCTTACCCCCCGCGCCGAGATTGAGGGGGAGATGGGAGACACTCACGTGGGTCTTCAGGCGAGACTGATGTCGCAGGCGCTTCGCAAGATAACGGCTAACGTGAGCCGCTCAAAGACCATAGTGATCTTCGTTAACCAGCTTCGCATGAAAATAGGGGTTCCGGCGTACATGAACCCCGAGACCACCACCGGGGGCAACGCGCTCAGGTTCTATTCGTCGGTGAGAATTGACATAAGGCGCATCGGATCCCTTAAGGACGGCGACCGCATAATTGGCAACAGGGTCAGGGCCAAGCTTGTAAAGAACAAGGTAGCTCCGCCTTTTCGGGAAGCGGAATTCGAGGTGATTTTCGGAAGGGGTATCTCAAAGCTCGGGGAGCTCATTGATTTGGGAAGCAAGTTCAACGTGATAAAGAAAAGCGGGACATGGTATTCCTATGAGGGGGAGAGAATGGGGCAGGGCAGGGATAATTCCAAGAAGTTTCTGCACGAAAATCCGGAAATCCGCGAAAAAATAAGAGACGAGATCATAAAAGCCGCGGGAATGGGTTCTTCTGAGGAAGGGGAGCAGGCGGAATAAATATCGAAGAGTCTATGTAAATTGTTCACAAGGGATTAAACATGAGGACATGGTCATGGCTTTCCCTTATCATTCTTGTCTGCGGCGGCCCCGCAGTCTGGTTTTTCTGCTGGTTGTTCTTCGGGCGGAACGATTAGGGTATTCAGCGGGATACGGGTAATGCCGGGATACCGGGAAAGAATGGAGAATCAGAAATCCTGGTAAAAACGTAAACCTTTCTCCGAACAGCATTTTTTTAGCGTCACATTATGAAAATCCTGGGAATCGAAACCTCTACTTTTTCGGGAAGCGTATCAGTATCCGATGACGACGCGCTTCTCTGTGAATATGTTTTCAACACCGGCCCGAGGCATAACGAAGTGCTAATTCCCACGATCGAGCGACTTCTTTCGGATTGCGGGCTCGGAAAAGATGATCTGGATGCGGTCTGCGTGTCAGTGGGTCCGGGTTCTTTCACCTCTCTTCGCATAGGGGTCTCCACTGCGAAGACTCTTTGCTATTCTCTGGGGACGGACCTCGCGGGAGTTCCATCGCTTGAGATTCTCGCATCCAACGCGCTTTGGTGCGGAGATGACGTGTGTGCCATGACCGACGCTGGCAGGGGAGATGTTTTCTTTTCGTTTTATGATCTCAAAAGCGCGGAGGTGACCCCCGCGGAAATCGCCATACCTGAGTCTGTGTGCGCCGGGGTGAGAAGGAAGACCGTTTTTGTGGGCAGCGGGTCCCTGCTCCACGAAAATCTCATACGGGATTCCGTGGGAGATAGAGCCGTGTTTCTGCCTGCGAATCTGAATACCCCGAGGGCGTCTGGCTGCGCGCTTTTAGGGAGAAAAAAGATTCTTTCCGGACAAAAGGACGATCCTTTCATCTTAACCCCTTTCTATCTTCGCCGCTCCGCTGCGGAGCGCGAAACGGTATCGGTGAAAAGAGGGTAAAAATCTTTTTTCATGACAGTCTTGAAGTTGCCCGTGCGCGGTGATAGATTAAGCGGTGCGGGTTTTTTATGTGTTCCGCATTTTAAAATAATCGGGGAGATAAACCAAAATGGCCAAGATGCTCGGCGCGCAGATGTTCTTTGAGACGCTTCTTCACCAGGGTATTGATGTGGTCTTCGGACTGCCGGGAGGGTATGTTCTCAAGGTCTATGACGTGATGACCGATTATACCGACAGGATAAACCACGTGCTCGTGAGGCATGAGCAGGGGGCTACGCACATGGCTGACGGGTACGCGAGAGCCTCGGGAAAACCGGGAGTGGTGCTTTGCACCTCGGGTCCCGCGGCAACCAACACCGTTACCGGCATTGCGACGGCGCAGATGGATTCATCTCCCATAGTTATCTTTACGGGGCAGGTTCCTACGCAGTATCTTGGAAGCGACGCCTTTCAGGAAGCCGACCATATCGGCATAACGAGACCCTGCACGAAACATAACTACCTTGTGCGGAAAACCCGGGATCTTCCGAGAGCGATGAAAGAGGCTTTTCACATAGCCGGCACCGGAAGACCCAGCCCTGTTCTGGTTGATATGCCAAAGGACGTTCTCATAGGAGAAGACGAGCTTGTAATCCCCGAGGATCACGAGATAAACATCAAGGGTTACAAGCCCAATACGAGGGGAAACCCTTCGCAGATAAAAAGAGCGGTGGAGATGCTGCTTGCCTCAAAGCAGCCGGTTATTTATTCAGGGGGAGGAGTTATCTGGTCCGGGGCTACGGATGAACTGCTTGAGTTCTGCCACCGGCTTCAGATACCCGTGGCTTCAACTCTTATGGGACTGGGGGGTTATCCGGCGAGCGATCCGCTTTTCATAAGCATGCTCGGGATGCACGGTTCTTATGCCGCCAATATGACCGTTACCGAATCGGATCTTGTTGTCTCGATCGGCGGACGGTTTGATGACAGGGCTACGGGCGGAAACTTTGATGAGTTCGCCCCCAACGCGGAGATTATCCATATAGATATAGATCCCTCCTCGATAGACAAGAACATAGCGGTTGATTGTCCGATAGTGGGAGACGCCAAGATTGTGCTGCGCCAGCTGCTCGATGCTCTCCCCGGGGAGATTGATCTTACGGGAAGGGAATCATGGCTCAGGCGGATACGGGACTGGGAAGAGAAACACCCGCTCACCTATTGCCAGGGAAGCGAGGAAATTCTGACGACCTACGCCATAGACATGCTCTACAAGATCACGAAAGGAGATGCCATAATAGTTTCCGACGTGGGTCAGCACCAGATGTGGGTAGCCCAGTTCTACAAGTTCGAAAGACCAAGAACCCATCTTACATCGGGAGGCTTGGGAACCATGGGATTCAGTTTCCCCGCGGCCATGGGAGCGAAATACGCAAGGCCTGACGAGCAGGTTATATGCGTTGCCGGCGACGGAAGCTTCCAGATGAATTTCCAGGAACTCGCGACTGCGGTTGAAAATAATATGGATCTCAAGATTATCGTTTTCAACAACCGCCATCACGGAATGGTAAGGCAGTGGCAGACGATGTTTTTTGAAGGCAATTACTCGGCGTCCCGGTTTGAAGTGCTGCCGGATTTCGTGAAGCTTGCAGAGGCGTTCGGCGCCCGCGGCCTTCGGGCGGTGAGGCCCGAGGAGCTTGAGCCTACTCTCAGGGAAGGCCTTAACACTCCGGGAGTTGTTCTCATGGAGATAGAAGTCGATTGCACGGAAATGGTTTATCCGATGATAGCCCCCGGCGCTTCTATGGACAACATGATAATGATGCCCGCGGATCTTGCCTGATACCTTATTGCTGGGGACATGCGGTTTTTTCCTACAACTTTTTGTGGCGGCGCACGTTAAGAGCTTTCCACTGAAGAAGCGGATGGGCTTGAATCCGTTTCCGCAGGGAAGCCTCTGAAGTCAAAATCCCTGCGTCAATTTCTCCTTTTTCAAGCAAAAGATCAAGAAACGCATGTTCGGCATCATTGAAGGGCAATACAGCCGACAACCCTCGTCTGCATTTCTCCAAGAGCACATTTCCGTAATTCTCTGCCTCCTCCGAGTCCTGTATTGCGCCGGTGTGGAGCAGGGGTGCCAATTGTCTCTGGATTTCGACGGCATCAAAATTCACGTCTGCAACAGAAACCGTGCGCCAGTCCCTGCGACTCATTGCACCATAGACTACAAAGGCGGTTCGCAGTCTCCTGAAATCGAGATTTTCCATGGAAAATATCTGACAACTGTCAAAAAGGTCTCTTGCTTTATGTCGTGACAGCAGTGCCGACAGTTTTCCCGCTGCGAGTTCATGAATCTCCATCACCGGAATACCGTTGACTTGCCATGTTCCGAGCGAACGCGAATTCATAGCGGTTACGGGCCACAAAGGCACTCGATACATGAAATTCACGTCTACATCCAGTCTGCCGCTTTGCCCCAACGCACTTGCATAGCGAAGAGACCATTCTCCTCCGGCGTGTTCTTGCGGCATCCGTCTGACTATAAAATTCTCCCTGCTGAAAACCTCCCGAATCGCTTTTTCGATCTTGGGACGCTCTTTGTGCATTTCCTCCCGACTCCAAGTCCCAACACAGTTCAAGTCGATATCAACAGATAGTCTCGGAACCCGAAAAATGAAGAGATTCAATGCAGTTCCTCCTTTGAGAACCAGTTTTCCTTTCAGGACGGGGTGGCTGCAGATGGTGTCAACCACTTTAAGGAGAAGAACGGCCTTTTCCAGCACGTCGGCTCTAAATCCTGTAGACTCGGCTTCGGACTCCAGCCTCTCGGGAGATATTATCACAGTACCTCACCCCATGATCGTTCGAGCATGTCTTTTGGAATTACCAGGTTCCAGTCCGCCACTAAGCATCCGTTCTTTCTCCTGCTGCGATCAAGATAGTGGGGTCGGCGGGGCTTGCGGTCGCGAAGAGCCTTCAGATGGTATTCCTCTACCGTTAAGGTGTCGCGGTGCTGGTCGAAAAAGAACCCCGTCTTTGCGGCCGTCGTGGCGTTGCCGAGCAAAAGAACATACTCTACCACCTTGTCCACATCGAAAAATTCAACCGATTCAAGGGAGCGCCAGATTTCTTCCCATCCTCCCGAAAGGTCCGGACGGTCAAGAACATCTACCAAGGTTCGCTCGAGACTAGTGACGCTCAGCGTCAAGCCGGCACGGTCTCCCGTGAGCACGCCGAATCGCTCTGTTCTGGAACGAATTAGTGCTTCGGGAAATTTCGTTCCCCGGAAAACATTGGAGCGAAACGTGAATTGCTTGGCCGGCCGGGAGGACGAATAGACAAGCCGCCGCCAAACTGAATAAGCTATTCCGTGGAACTCAAGTGCCGTGTGATGAGACAGGACGGCGTCTCTGGTCAATCTGGAGACGATCAGAAAGGGATCGATCGGATAAGACCTGGCACTGAATCCCGGAGGGACAACAGCGTACAGCCCCCCTCTTATGCGAACGACGCGGCCGGTTTTGGTATAGTAGGCCAGCAGAGATTCTTGTCCTCTTTGTCCTACGCTGCCTCGGGACGCGAGATGTGCCGCTAACTCTTTTCCAGTAAAAACCGGGTGTCTGCGGAGAAACGCTTCGTGTTTAACGACTGGCATACTTGACTTCCTGTTGCATTTCACATAGTTAATCTATGGGTTTCTGATTTTCCGTTACAGAATCAAGTCTAGTGAAAATGACAATTTAATACAAATCCCATAATTAATATATGGATTTAACATGATAATGTCAAATTCTGACCGCTGATTCCATTCTAACGCGTCAATCAACTTTGAACTGGTGCGACAATCAGGACTGCGCTCCTGGTGTTGCTGATGTTTCTGCATACTGTTCCTTGAACTATCTGCCCTGGCGAGCCATAATAATAAAACAGCTTCTCTAAGACACTGAAATGAAAAACACCCGCTCAGTTCTCTGCTTTTTCATCTTGGCCTGCATTCTGGCTTCTTCAGGCTGCGGGAGCAATGACTGCGCGGATGCTTCTCTCTGCATAGGGGTGCTCATCCCCGAGAGGATCTTTGACGGCAGCTATGACGGCAGGCGACAGGCGGTAATCTCTGCGGTAGAGAATATTAATGCCGCAGGCGGTGATATAGGACTTGTTTTTGGCCGCGACACTGACCGTTCTTTTGATTCCGATGCCTTGAGGAACCTTCTTAACAGGAGGGGGGTCGACGGAATAATAGGTCCGACTACTTCTGCCGATTCCGTGGATCTTGTGGATGATCTTGCCGCAGCGAAGATGGTCGCTATATCACCCTCGGCCAGTTCAGTTGAAATAAGCACTTTCGCCGATGACGGCTACTTCTTCAGAGTTATTCCATCGGACGCGTTCCAGGCACCCATACTTGCGAAACTCATAAAGCAGGATGGGGGAAAACGCGCGGCTATAGTGTTTCGTGACGACAGTTACGGAAGAAACCTCAAGGACGGGCTTGTCGAATCCCTTAAGCAAGAGGGGATAAGCTCACTTGAGCCGATTGAGTACGGGGAAGGTCCCGCGGCGGCGGCAAATGCAGTAGTCAGCGCGGTAAATGCCGAGAATAACCCTGTAGATTCCATAGTTCTCGCGCTGTTTCGTGAAGGGGGAGCGAATTTCATGGCGAGCATGCTCAGGATGAAGGAACTGAATGGAAGGGTGAAATACTACGGGGCGGATTCATTGTCAATTGAGGGCTTTGCCGAGATAGTTGTCGCCCTTGACCCCGAAGTGCTTTCTCTTGAGGACATGGAAGGTTTTGTGACCACCATCGCGGGTCCTGATCCCTGCAGACTGGAAGACAGCAGGGAAATTTTTGATGAAGCGGGGAGATATGCGAGGCAGATATACGACGCTGTTGCGCTGATGAAGCTTGCGTCCATTAAAAGCGCGTCTTCTGATCCCGCCGTGTATGTCAGGGAAATGATAGGGATAAGCGGGGATGGTACCAAATGCAGGACTTACGCCGAATGCGCGGGATTTCTCACCGACGGCGACAGTACCAACGATGATATTGATTATCATGGTTTTTCAGGCGAGATTGACTTCGACGCTAACGGCGACGTAACGAAGGGCTTTTACTATGTACACACTTATGATGACATGGGCGGAAGGCCTGACCCTGTTCTCGTTGATCTGCAAGGGAATCCCGCAGGCGAGTGCAGGGCGGATAACTGATCGGGTCCGCTGAGTTGCCGGGGGCCGTATTTCCGGTCGGGATATACGGCTTGCCATTCGCCCAAGATTGAGTCTCGTCTGGCTGATGCAAGGATAATGTCCGGCAGTGGAGTCCGGCATACGCGGCGACGGGTGCACACAAGACCAAGCGTTTGTTCCAGTGGCCGTATCGAAAGCACAAGATAAGATAGGGAAAGCATTAGCGATACCCGGACGAACAGATATGGGCAGAGATGCGACTTATTTGTCTGGCAGTTCGAACGAGCAGCTTTCCCCAGAACTTCAGTTTACTCTCTAAGGCTTTTTTCAGCCTCATCCCCACGTCAGACTACTTTGACGGGGTCGGAATAAAGGGACAGTTTCTTGTTCATAGTCAGCAACGTGACAGCAATTCCCACTAAGTCCTAAAACTCCTTAAAACAAAGGGGTTGGGGATTTTGTTTTCGTAAACTTTCACTCCGTTTTCAGGCAGAATTCCCCGAATCTCCGACACTTTCCCCATAAATCAACACAGACTGTGTTCGTAATATATGGTAAACTGATTTTCAGGAACAACAACCATAGTTTGCTACCGGAGGTGGACTGTGAAGAAAAAAACTGTGCGCAAATTGCGCAAAAAGCTGAGCAAACCCGGTCTGCTTAAAACTGTTCGTGACTGTTTTGAAGAAATAGATGACACCATCACGGGCCGGAGTTTCACTCTTGCGGATTACCTTATATCGGGACTTGCGGTGTTTTCCCTCAAACACTCTTCCCTTCTTGAATTCGATAAAGCCGTCCACTCAGAGAAAACAGTGCGTGCCAATCTGAAGAATCTGTTTGGAATCGAAGAAGCTCCATCGGATTCGGGGATGAGAAAGCGTCTTGACGAGCTTTCGCCCACAACACTGCGCGGAGCTTTCAAGCGTCTGCTGAGTGAACTGCAAAGGGGAAAGGGGCTTTGTGGATACGAGTATATAGACGGTCACTACCTGCTCTCATTAGACGGCACGGGGTTTTTCTCTTCTCCGAGTGTGCATTGCGAGAACTGCTGTGAGAAGCATCACCGCGACGGCAGCGTTACGTATTATCATCAAATGCTGTGCGGGGCTATAGTGCACCCTGAGCACAAGCAAGTATTTCCGTTAGCTCCCGAGGGGATACTGAAAACTGACGGGGCAAAAAAGAACGACTGCGAGAGAAACGCGGCAAAAAGGTTCATAGAGGATTTAAGGAGGGAGCATCCACATCTGAAGCTCATAGTGCTTGAAGACGCGCTAGCTGCAAACGCTCCGCATATAAGGCACCTGATCAGCAATGATCTGAGGTTTATACTTGGGGCGAAGGAGAAAGGTAACAAGTATTTGTTCAAACAGGCAGACAGCAGAGCTGATACCGAGGAAGTGGAGATGGAGGGAGAGAATGGAATACGGCACAGGTTCAGATACGTAAACAACGTATCGCTTAACGCGTCGAACAAGGGGTTGAAGGTTAATTTCCTTGAGTATCATGAGACAAGGCCCGGGACAAAGAAGAACCCACAGAGCAGTACCATGCGTTTTTCCTGGGTTACTGACATAGAGTTGAACCGCAATAATGTGATGAAGATAATGAGGGCGGGGCGAGCGAGGTGGAGAATAGAGAATGAGACATTCAATACGCTTAAGAATCAGGGTTATCATTTTGAGCACAACTTCGGGCACGGCAACAAGCATCTTTCGGGAGTGTTCGGCAATCTGATGTTGCTTGCGTTTCTGATTGATCAGATAGAGATGAGGTGCTGCGGATTATTTATGGCAACCTTGGAGAACATGGAGAGGCTCAAGTACCTGAGGGACAAGATAAGGAGGTTTATTCTGGATTTTATCGTCCCTGACTGGGAGACTTTGTATATGAGCATTGTACATGGTCATCAGCACACTGAACTCACCCCGAACGAGTAGTGGGTTCCGGGGTGGATTCCGTTTCTGTAGAGATGGATAGTTGCGTGCAGAGGTTAAAATGGTATTCAAAAATCGGTTGGAATATGTGAATGGCTACGGCAATTGAGGGATTATTCAGATCTGTGATGCTTGAATCATGGATGAAAATCATGAAAAACTACCAGTTGCTCAGCAACTGGTACCCAATACACCGATAGTGGGAATTGCTGGCAACGTGATATTTTCGACCTGCGCTTGCGCTATAAGCATACGGTCGAAGGGATCTTTGTGGATTAATGGAAGAAGACCGACAGCGAGCGTATGTTCGGACCGAATAGCAAGTTCGCTGTACCCGTCTTGTATCAGGCCGTCTCGAAATTGCCGCGGCTCAATGTGAAAGTCCCCTCTGCCCAGTGCCTCTTTGATTACAACTTCCCAGATGCTTGCTGTGCTGAACAGTAATTCCGTGGCAGGGTCGTCGAGAAGGTTTCTAGCCTCCGGTGTTAACCGTCCCGGGTCGCCCGCCGCCCACAGCAGGATATGTGTATCCAGTAAAAGCCTCACTCCTCACTCCCCTGGAATATCTGCTCTATTTCTGGACTGCCCATGCTGTCGAAGTCATCGGGGACTTCAATTTGTCCTGCCATAAAACCCAATCGAGATGACACAGGTTCATCAAAAATTTCGAAGCCAAACTGATGTCGCAGACGCTCATACACATTCCGTGCCTCAAAACCGCCTTGGGCTACAGACTCCCGCAACTGCTTTAGGTCTGCTCCCTTGTAAAGGAGGTCTACAGTATCGACAACAAAATCCTCGACATGGGGGTCGCTGGTGTCCTGCTGTACAGCCCAGCGCCAGAACTTCGCCATATATTCATCGTTTGGATGATTATAATCTTCCGGTCGCAGACCAGCGACTGCCCAAGGCTGTCCTAAACGAAGGTCCGGGTTTATCGAATCCTTATAAGACCATATTCGCAACCCTGCCATGAGCGCCGCGCAAATAAACGCCCCGTTGGACGTATATCGATCTCCCTCCGCCGTTCCTTTGCTCTCATCCATTTTACGTAAATATGACTCTACTTGGTGCTTGAGATGATAACTCGAATGCTTCGGCGGGGACGGCCCGTTGAAACGACGTGCCCAGCCACACCCTTTCAGTCGATAGCTAAGAGCCACCCGCCCCTCTACGAAGTATTCTAGCGTGTTGCGAATACCTTTCTCATACTGTCCGCTTGCCCGCAACTCATCCCGTGCCGAGTTCAAGTCATTGGGAATATACTCCGTTTCCCGACGCCCCGAGTGCTCGCTACCCGCCGAAGAAACCCGACGACGTGATTGTCCCAAGCCGTGTGAGTTGAGCATGGGGTAGGTCGCCAAAACCCGCTCACGCTCAGAATCAAAAAACCCCGGATCCGAAAGCAATCTGGCCGCCCTCAACCATAAACGCTGACTCTTAGTCATGAAAACCTCTATGTATTTAGATTAATCCCTAAGGGATAAGGAAAAAATATAGGTTTTTATCTAAATTGTTAAGAGTTTGTTAAAGAAGCAGAGACAGATGAAGAGTCGTCAGAGGTCAAAACCAAGTGACAGGAACAGATATTGTGTCCTTAGGGCCTGTGGTGCAACCGATCTACATCTGAGACATAACTTAATTGCCTTCGCAAATCAATGGAAAGTTTTTCTATTTGTAAATGTGTGGTGGACATATACAGCGCAAATGTTTGATCAGTGTGAAAATATCGGTCAGGAATCATCATTGAAAACGTAGTATAGACCATTGGCTTTTCCGCCACGTGAAGATCTTTAGGTTTTTCGAATCAGCTCCGGTTTTAAGGCAGTGCTGCGGTGTCCTGTCCGTGGGGAAGCACCTGATCATCTGGATTTAGCGTTACCTTCATGATTGCTCGTGTGGCGGGTACGATATCTTTGAGTTTCTAATATAGCTATGAATCCAGGAAAAATTGTTCAGGTAGCATTGCCGATTCATTCCGAGCAGCTTTTTCTATATTCGGTTCCGAAGCGTTTCCGGCAAGGGGTCGCTACGGGGAAGAGGGTGTTTGTCCCCCTCGGGAACCGCAAGGCCATAGGATATGTGGTGGGAGATGCGGCAGAGCGGAAAGTCGATTTCGAGCTAAAGGATATAATCGACATCCTTGACGAATTACCGCTTTTTGACGAGAAACGCCTGGAATTTTTCCGCCGGGTTTCTGAGTACTACATGGCACCTCTCGGGATCGTGCTTAAATTCGCCCATCCTTTGGGTCTTGGCAAAAGCGTCGGGAAAACCGTGCGGATCACGGAGGAGGGAAAGAGCCGCCTTAAGGAACCGGATCCTGACCGCCTCGACAAAAGAATTCTGGAGACTCTTCTGCTCGAAGGAGAACTTGCCTCGGAGAAGCTTATTGAACTCAGCGACGGAGCGTCGCTTGAGAACCTCAACTCTCTTAAGAGAAGAGGCCATCTGGAATTTGACTACAGGGTCATAAGGGATGAGAAGGTGAAGTACGAGAAGGTCTATGGAATGTCCCGCGGTCCGGACACCGTCTCTGAGATTAAGCGGAGGAAGCCGGCCAAGGGCGCCATACTTGAATTTATAAGCAGCCGGGATTCTGTGCCTCACTCGGAACTGAAGGAAATATTCGGCAATTTCACGGCTCACGTAAAATGGCTAGTGGATAACGCTCTTGTCTCCGTTGAGCAAAAAGAGATCGGAAGGGACCCCTACGGCGTGCTTGACGCGGAGCAAGAGACCCCGAAGAAACTTACTCAGGATCAGCGTATGGCTATGGAGAAAATCCTGCCTTACGTTAAGAGGGGAGAATATCGCTGCTTTCTTCTTCACGGTGTCACGGGAAGCGGAAAGACCGAGGTCTACTTAAGGACCGTGAGCGAAGTAATAGCCGGAGGTAAACAGGCGATTGTTCTTGTCCCCGAGATAGCGCTCACCCCGCTTCTGGTAAAGAGGTTTCGTTCACGTTTCGCCGACTCTGTCTCGGTTATTCACAGCGCTCTCAGCGAGGGTGAGAGGCTTGATGTATGGAGACGGGCCCGCAGCGGAGATCTGAGCGTGGTGATAGGCGCCCGCTCCGCGGTTTTCGCTCCGCTTGAGAATCTCGGCCTAGTGGTGGTTGACGAGGAGCACGAGTCCTCATACAAGCAGAACGAGGTGCCATGTTATAACGCGCGCGATGCAGCGGTCATGCTTGGAAATATATACGGCTGTCCGGTGCTTCTGGGTTCCGCGACTCCTTCCCTTGAATCCTACGCAAACTCGATGAGGGGAAAATACGAATATCTTTCTCTTCCCGCAAGGGCGGGAACGAGCATGCTTCCCGATGTTGAACTCGTGGATATGAAAAACGTGAATGAAGCTGTTTTCTCCCCGCGCCTGAGGGACTCTCTGATTGAGAATTTCAGCCGTGGTGGGCAGTCGATTCTTTTTATTAACCGCAGAGGTTTTTCAAACTTTCTGGTCTGTGGAGACTGCGGTGAAATTTTCAGGTGCCCCAACTGCTCCATAACCCTTACCTTCCACAAAAAGGACAATTCAATTAAGTGCCATTACTGTGGAATTATGCAGGAGTTTGAGAACATCTGCTCAAGCTGCGGGGCACAGTACATGGGCAAGGGTCTCGGGACCCAGAAAGTAGAGGAGCAGGTAAAGAGCATGCTTCCCGATGCCAGGGTTTTCGTTATGGACAGGGATTACACCCGAGGGAAGACCAAACTTCTTGATCTCTACAGAAAACTTGAGTCCGGGGAGGTGGACGTTCTTATCGGAACCCAGATGGTAGCCAAGGGACATGATCTGCCGGGGGTTACGCTTGTCGGTGTTCTCTCAGCCGATCATATGCTCGCGCTTCCCGACTTCCGCTCGGGAGAAAGAACTTTCCAGGTCCTCACGCAGGTAGCCGGAAGAACAGGCAGGGGAACAAAGCCCGGGACGGCCATTCTGCAGACATACAACCCCGAGCATCCTTCGGTAAGATTTGCCATTTCCCATAACAGTTCCGGTTTTCTGGATGAAGAACTGGAGCTTAGAAAGTCTCTTGATCAGCCTCCTTTCTCAAGGTTCATATCCTTAAGGGCAAACGGACTTGATGAGGAGAAAACACGAGATTTCTCCGAAAGAATGAAACGCACAGCCGAGAGATTTCTTCTCGGGCTTCCGCCCGGGTCGCTTCGAGTGCTCGGCCCCTCCGAGGCTCCCATATACAAACTCAGGAACAGGTTCAGGTGGCAGATCATTATCGTGTCAGGCAATCTGGGGCTGCTTCGCAACTACGCCTCGGCGCTTTACGACTCGTTGAAAAAACACGCCTCGGGAATTAAGCTTGTAGTTGATGTTGATCCCTATGATTTTATGTGACCCGGCTTGATGAGAAAGAAAATCCTTCTTCCCGACGAGGAAAACGCGCGCTTAACCGTTGAGAGATTCCGGGAGATAAACGGCAGGCTCTCCAGGGGAAAAGAAAAAGTCCTCCGCGTCGTCTCTTCGCACAGCAGATTCCTTGGCAGTTCAATCATAAGAAATCCCCGAGCGCTGAACGTACTTACCAATGAAAAAGCCCTCAGGAGAAAAAAAACGCCTTCTTCCCACCGAACTCCGCTCGGTTCGATTGTGAGGAATTCGCAGGATTCAGAGCAGTTCTCCGAAAGGCTCAAGGAGTACAAGTACACGGAACTCTCGAGAGTAATCTACAGGGAAATTCTGGGTCTCTGCGCGTTTCGCCAGACCATGGAGGAGATTTCCGACCTCGCTGTTTCTGTGGTCAGGGCGGTGCTTGATTTTTACAGGTCCCGAATCGATGGTGGAGACCAGTTTGAGTTCGTGGTGCTGGGCATGGGGAAACTCGGCGGAAGACTCCTTAATCTGAGTTCCGATATAGACCTCGTTTATCTCTACAGAAACGAGGAGTACGCCCGACAGATATTCACGCTTTCCTCATCAGTTACCAGAACGATAAGCTCCGTTACCCCCGGCGGTTTTCTCTACAGAGTCGACCTGGGTCTGCGTCCTGGGGGCAGCGGAAGTCCGGTCGCGGTGTCGGTTGATGCGGCCCTTGATCATTATTACCACTGGGCCGAGACCTGGGAGAGAGCGGTTCTGCTCAAGGCGACCCCTGTTGCCGGGGATATCGGTCTCGGTCGCGAATTCCTCGGGGACCTCGAACCTGTAATATACCGCAAGTTGCTTGATTACGAGTCCATAGAGGACCTCAAGGACATGAAGATTCGTCTCGAGGGCATCCGGAAGGAAAACGACGTGAAGCTCGGAAGGGGAGGAATAAGGGATATCGAGTTTTTCGTGCAGGCGACCCAGCTTATGAGCGGAGGGGCGGTGAAGAAGCTCAGGGGACTCATGAACACTCTTGACGGCCTTTCCGCCATGGCGACAACGGGTTTCATAACAGAGCAGGTAAAGGAAGAGATGGAGTATTGCTATCTCTTCCTTAGAAAGGTGGAGCATTCGATTCAGCTCTGGGATGAACTTCAGACGCACAGCATTCCCACCGAGGAGAGTTCGCTCGCCAGACTCTCAAGGAGAATGGGCTTTGAAACGACGGCGGACTTCAAGGCCGCTTACGAAGAGACAACCTCGCTTGTCGTTAAGAACTGCGGGAACCTGTTTTCCGACCCCGGAGTGGAGCTTGAGGAAAAAGGCAGGGAATTCTGGGAGGTGGCGGATTTTATGGCCGAGGGAAATGTAAACCGCGAGGAAGCGATTTCGACCCTCGGAAATCTTGGGTTCTCGGCTCCTGACGAAGCGATCGAAATCATATCGAGCCTCATGAATCCCCGAAGGGCCGGACTCACGGAAAGAGGAAGGATGCTTTCGAGAAAAGTAATACCGGCTTTTCTCTCAAACATAATCAAGCTTAGCGATCAGGACTCCGCGCTTTTAAATCTTCAAAGATTTATCTCAGGTCTAGGTTCCAGGATGTCGGTCTATTTTCTTCTGACTGAAAACCCCAAAATCATTCCTCTGCTCTCCAGGCTCTTTTCAAGAGGCGGCATGCTGTCTGATTTTCTTATCAGGCACCCCGAGTATCTTGACTCCATCATACTGAAGGACGTGACGCAGTTTTACGATTCGAAAGATGCCATGGCGCAGGCTCTCGGGGAAGCCGTCTCGGAAGAGGAGTCCTTTGAGGACAAACTCGACTCTCTTCGAAGCTTCAAGCACATTGAGTCTCTTAAGCTTTGCTTCAAGGAGCTTTCAGAAGACCTGGAACCTATCTACGTGGGAAAATATCTGTCGATGGTTGCGGACGTTGTAATGGACTCAAGCCTCGAACTTGCCAAAGATGCCCTTAAGTGTTCTCCCAGAAAGAGAAAACTTCTTGACAACATGGTCGTCCTGGGACTTGGCAAGCTTGGAGGAGGGGAGATGAGCTACGCTTCAGATCTGGACATAATCTTCATTTACGAGGGAGATGACCACGAGCTTTTCTCCAGATACGGTCAGAGATTCATATCCAATCTTTCGGTTTACACTTCCAAGAGCTTCTGTTACAAAGTGGATGTGGAACTGCGCCCGTCGGGAAATTCGGGCGCCCTCGTCGCCTCGCTTGAGGCCTTTGAAGAGTATCATAATTCAAGTGCTCATACCTGGGAGAGGCAGGCTCTTGTAAAGGCCCGCGCCGTTGCGGGAAACCGCGCGCTCGGCGGGAAGGTAATGAAAGTCATAGAGAATTTCGTTTATGCTAAAGATCTCGCTCCGGATTTCCCCGGGGAAATCCACAGGCTGCGCGGGAGGCTCGAAAAAGAACTCGCCAACGAGACGGAATCCAGGTTTAACCTGAAGACGGGAAGGGGGGGACTGGTTGACATTGAGTTCCTCATCCAGATGCTTCAGCTTGCCCATGGTCCCGCAAACCCCGAGCTGAGAACGGCAAACACCATGGAGGCTATCGGGGGGCTTTACGGGGCCGGGTTAATTAAAAGCGACGAGGCCCTGACGCTTGGTGAAGGCTATCTGTTTTTAAGAAAAATGGGGAATCTGCTGAGTCTTTTCAACGAAAGGAGCAAAAACGAAATCACGCGGGGCGATTTTGACCGAATGGCGCCTGAGTTCGGCGGTTCCGGTGGAGAGGGAGGTTTTCTCATGTCTGAATACGCGCGCGTGACAGGGGATATCAGGGAAATTTACAACAGGTACTTTACGGGAAGCCCTTGATGGATAGAAGAAAATGCGTTTTTTTTCTTGCCGATGGTACGAGACTGGATGTCTTCGCTGAACTTCTAAAAAGGGGCGACCTTGAGAATATACAGAAATACGTCGTTGAGCCCGGAGAGTTCCTTAAGGGAGTCACGGTTTTTCCTTCCACAACGGGTCCGGCCTATACCCCGTACCTCCTCGGCAAGTTTCCAGGCAGGTGCAACCTCCCCGGCATAAGGTGGTTTGACAGAAGATATTACGATAAGACCCCGTTTTCCCTGCGAAGATTCAGAAGCTACGCGGGTCCCCAGGCGTCTCTTATCAACCGGGACATAGAGTGCGGCTCCCCGACGCTTTTCGGCATGGTTCCGGGGAGCGTAAGCATCCTAAACGAAATAACCAGGGATATAGGTCCCTCGGGGAAAAACAGGACCAAGTATCTTAAGTATTACCTGGTCGTGAAAAGCCATTTCACGGACAGAAGCGACAGTGTTGAAGAGGCCGCGGGAAGAATTCTGATTGATTCTCTCAGGGATTCTCCGCGTTTTGTTTTCTGCGTTTTCACTGCGGCAGATGCCTATTCCCACCGCTACCATCCGTTTCACCGCAAGGTTATGGAATCCTACAGAAGGCTTGACCGGTACGTTGGAATGGTTGCGGAAAAGATCGCCGAGCAAGGTGAACTTGGCGATACGCTCTTTGTCGTGGGAAGCGACCACGGACTTACGTCCACGCACTCCCATTTCGATTCCCTGGGTTTTCTTCGCAGACGGGGTCTCAGGCCGCTTTACTACACCAACGTGTTCAGGCATTACCTTGACGCCGATTCATCCGTCATGGTTTCCGGAAACTCCATGGCGCATTACTATTTCAAAAATTCCGATGGATGGGGAAGACACACCTTTTGCGAAGAAATAGCGGATATAGTTGACGATCTCTCCGGGCGGCCGGAAGTGGGTGTTGTCTGCGCCAGAACCGGCGGGGCGGGTGGGGAGGTGAAAATAACTAACCCCAGGGGGAATGCTCTCGTGAGTGTGGATGAAGAAGGTCTGATCTGCTACAGCAATGTTTCGGGCGACCCTCTTGGCTACGGCTTTTCCTCAAAGAAGATGAATCCCTCGGAGTCGCTTCGACTCACAATCGATTCTGACTATCCGGATGCCCCTCTCCAGATTCTCCAGCTTTTTGAATCGCCTAGAACCGGCGACGTGGTAATCAGTTCAAAACCGGGCTATGACCTTCGGGCCACGCATGAGAACCCTGAACATCACGGTTCCCACGGCTCCCTGCACAAAGACCACATGGTGGTTCCCGTTCTTATAAGCCGCCCGTCCCCACACGACTGCGTAAGAACCGCGGATATCTTCTCGAGCATCGTCAGTTATCTCGGGTTTGAAGTTCCCCGGGGCGTTGACGGAAGGGATATTCTTGAGTGAGCGGATTCAGGAGAAGATTTCCTCTATCTGGCTGCTGACTTCTCCCTCTTTTTTTCTAAGCGATATGGAAAGTTCCTTAACTACGTGGGAAAGGGCGTCTTCCATTATTCTTTTCTCTCCGAAAGAGAGGTTTTTTACCTTCTTGAGCTGGTGTATGTCCCTTAGTACCCTGGCTATTTCGTATATGTCGCCGCTTTTAACCTTGTCGGCGTATTCCTTATACCTTTTGTTCCAGCTCTGGACTCCCAGCTTGGGCACTTCGCCGTTTTCTTCCTTTAGTATGTCAAGGATTTTCTTTACTTCTTTTCTCGCCACTACGGGCCTTAAGCCAACGGAGTTGATGTTGTCAGTGGGAACCATGAGCTTTACATTGCTTTCAAGAACGTTAAGTATGTAGAAGGATTTTCTTGAACCGAGTATCTCTTTTTCTTCAACTCCCTGTACCTTAACCACCCCGTGTACGGGATACACGGCGTTTTGACCTGCTTTAAATTTTTTGCTCATTTCCTTAAGTTATATAAAACATATATTCTACCTGATTTACGATCGATTTACCAGAAAACGGATCAGCCCAGCTATTTTCGTTCACAATAGAATTCCGGGCACTGCGAAAATGCAGCTGCCCCGCGCTTGTCTCCAACAATGATGCTCCGCAGGCAGTTTTTCAGCAATTAAGAAAATCGCCTGCAGCTTTTCGAGCATGTGGCGGAACAGGTCTCCTTACGGATGAGGAGAACATAGAGAAGTATGGAGCGCTAGACGGGGCATATGTGATTCCCACGGACCGCGGCAAAGAGGTTTGTAGAGCATCATGAAAGAGTGTGGGACTGGGTTATCTTCTTGATGGTGTTGGTAGCCGGTATTTCAGAAGATAGCTTTGTGGGTAGCTAAGGTCAAACTGCTCCGTAAAGCGTACTCTCATTTTTTGTGGGACAGTGAGAAAAACGATAGCTAATGAAATTGAGCTTTCCGATGGGGTAAAAATTTCTTTCGGTCTTCAAGAAGTTCCTGATAACGATGAATCATTTCTTCGTATCGATGTTCATAAAAAGGGTGGTTTAGACAAGTCAATGACAAAATCTCCCGAAATTGAAAAAGAGATTCGAAAGGTTATAATTCGTCAAGAAGAACCTTTTTATTTATGCGCCTTTAGAAGTGTCCAATAGAATGTCCATTCCGAACGCCCACAAAATTTTTTTCTGTGCACTGCTTATAGTTGGCACTATGGGGGTCGCTTCCTGTGGCGGAAGCGACAGTACGGAGTCCCGTACGGAGTCCCCGTTGTTCCTGCCTTCCCGGTGCGATCTTGACCCACAGAGAAACGAGCAAAGGTTGTCCGGCAAGAAAAGAGAAGACTATTATCCAAAAGTGTTCAGCCGTGATTTCTCCCGTGATTACGGTGCCGACATATCTCCCTCAGAAAAAGATTACGATACTGTAAGAAAAGTAAGCCGTTCCGTATTCGAGATAGAGTTTCAGGTTGGAGATGGAGCACTCTCAGTAAGCACGGGATTCCTCATAGCGCCTAGATATGTCGTTACGGCAGCACACAGCATTGGCGATAACCCTCAAGTAACTATACGTGTCCATACTTTTGACGGAGATACCATAGAGGCGGAAAGAATCTACGCCGACCCGGAAAAGGAAGACGGAACAGACCTGGCGTTACTCCGCCTCAAAGAGGAAATTGATGCCGTTCCAATGAAAATAGCGGAGGAACATCCAGAAAGAAATGAACTCCTGATGGCGATAGGCGGGGGACAGATATTCAATGGGCTTGGCGGATGGGGAGTCTCCGCGGGACCGGCCCTTGAGTTAAAAAGCGGGCATTCTCCTCCCCGAGACCGGCGCCCTGGGAGGGTGTATCATGCGGTGGTTATTACCCCTGGAATGAGCGGAGGGCCTATATTCAACGACAGAGGAGAAGTGGTTTCCATCGTATCCTTGATTAGTCATGGACTCGATATCGAAGGTATACTCAGGGATAGTTTTGGTGTCACACCCTTTCAGGTTCCCAATTCGCCACCGGAAAATCTCTGGGTTTACGGTTTTGTTCAACCAGACCCCAAATCCCTTTCCTCCGGACCGAATCCCGAGGAGCTTAAAGAAGTTTTCGACAAAATTCCCGATGAAGAAAAACCGGATAACGCCGGAGAGTACAGGAGTGACAACAAGTGGGAGAAAGCCGGACATGAGTTCGGCGACGAATACAGTCCGTTTCCGCTTGATCAGTTTGACCATATGCAGGAAGTATACAAACGGGCGCGTGAAGCCACCGTGGAACTACAGGTGGGTGAGGGTGGGGATAAATACGGTTCCGGATTCATATACGACGATAATACTGTCGTCACTGCGGGACACGTGGCGAACGTAAACGGTGAAAGAGTAGTTATTCAAGCTTTTCCAAGGGGCGAGAGAACTGTTTACAGTGGAACTGTTTTTAAAACTCAGTATCAGAATAAAGGCGGTGGATGCGACATAGCAGTTATAAGAACTGATGGATCACTGAGAGAACACCAGCCTCTTGAGATGGCTGACTCCTCCTCTTCGCTTCAATGCGGAGATCCGCTTGTAGCTATAGGTTCCGCCGACGCATACAATAGCGTAGGTCTTCTGCAGGGAGTCGGTGCCGTTTACATGGGAACCGGAACATACGTATCGGAATTTTTCTCGCTCCCCATTTCCGGCGGCATGAGCGGCGGGCCCGTGGTAGACAAAAACGGCCGGGTGGTTACCCTGTCTTCAACAATCTATGGCAGAGTGGAGGAAGTTTGGAATGACCCCGGACCGCTTGTAATCCGCACCCGCCTTCCGGTTTATATTAGGCAGGACTTTGTTGATGGAACTAACGTGGAAACCATAAAAAGATTTGTTGAGGAGGACGAATTTTTCTGTCCGGAGTGAATCGAGCATGTTGTCTGAACACAGCACATCTTCCCACACTCTTGCAATACCAGCCTTTCTCACCGCATATGAATATAAGAGGGTTTTGGGCAGGATGCTTCCGTTCTAGATTTGAGTACCTGTAAGATTTAAATTTGAGGCTCTCTTCCCATGCAAAACAATTTTGGATCCCTTTTTTCACGACTTTTCAGGCGATTTTTCTGTTTCGCGACCATTTTTCGTCCCATTTTTTCGTCCTCGCATACATAACTCACGCTTTTTCTATAGAACGGAATCATCGTGGGTTTGGGGGGTCAACAGTCGTGATTTTGCCCATACTCTGGTTAAAATAGCATCTGAGGAATACCGAATGTGATTTTTATTTGAATGGTAAGTTTCTTTATTTGGGGTGGATTTACGAAAAATTATATAAGCGGATTACCTGTGCCCCTCCCCTGCGCTGAAATTGATTTGAAATTGGGATGGATTTCCGGTTTCCGGGGTGAATCAGGCGGTTCTCAGGGGTTCTTATCGAAAGGTGCTGGGAGGGGGGGTAAGAAGTTTCTACCCCTTCCCAAAACCCCTGTCCTGTATGTCTATATTCTACTACGCAACTGCATTTTAAAAGGGTTGGAATAATGGGAAAAAGTTGCGATTTTCTTGTTGTCGGCGGAGGAATTGTGGGTCTTGCAATCACAAACGAACTTCTTCTACGCGGCTGCGGTAACATCATTGTTCTGGAAAAGGAACCAGGCTTGGGGGCGCATTCAAGCGGCCGAAACAGCGGAGTTCTCCACGCCGGGATCTATTACACGCCCGATTCTCTCAAGGCACGGTACTGCATTGAGGGAAACCGGATGATGAGAGATTTCTGCCGCGAAAACGGAGTCGCTATATCCGAATGCGGCAAGGCCATCGTGGCGGACTCCGAGGAGAAGCTTGAAGGACTTCAGGCACTTCAGCAGAGGGCGCAGAGAAACGGAGTGGAGTCGTATCTTATCAATGAAAAAGAGCTTGCAGAGATAGAACCGCATGCCGCTACGTTTGAGAAAGCCATATATTCTCCCGCGACATCGGTGTTTGACCCTGTGGGCGTCCTGGAGTCTCTTTGCTCGAGGATTAAAAAAACCGGGAAAGCACAAGTACTTTTTGACACGGTTTTTATTGGACAAAGAAAGGACCGGGTCGCCCTTACGAGCGCGGGAGAGATAGGTTACGGAAAACTCATAAACGCTGCCGGGCTCCACGCGGACGTCATAGCGCGCCAATTCGGAGTGGGTCTTAGGTACAGAGCCATCCCTTTTATGGGTTCCTACAGCGAACTTACGAAGAAGAGCACTTATCTTGTCCGCGGAAATATCTATCCGGTTCCCGACCCGAGAATGCCTTTTCTGGGGGTGCACTTTACGAGGAGCACTTCGGGACGGGTCTTTGTCGGTCCTACCGCCGTGCCGGTTCTGGGAAGGGAGAGCTACGGATTTCTTGAGGACCTGGGGCTTGAGTCGTTCCGGTTTCTTTACAGAAACGCGTCAATGTTCGTAAGTGACAGCGGATTCAGGGCAAATGCCCTCTCCGAGGTGAAAAAATATCTGGGGTCCCATTTCTACTCAGAAGCCGGAAAGCTGGTTCCCGGCCTCCTGCCCCGTCATCTAGTGTCTTCTGCGAAAACCGGCATCCGTTCGCAGCTTGTGGACTGGAAGGAGAAAAAACTCGTTATGGACTACGTCGTCTGCAAGGAAGAAAACACCGTTCACGTTCTAAATGCCATATCGCCCGCTTTTACCTCCTCGATGTCGTTTGCCAAGTATGTAGCGGATATCCTGCTTGAGGAAGAAGTTCGCTAGAAGCTGTGAACACGGGGCTTTTTTATGCCCGGCGCATTTTTCCTTGAAAAAATTCCGGCAATCGCATTTAATATTTATCCATATTCATCCTTTTCTCCGTTGAGAAGTTGCTTTAACCGGACTCGAAAATGCCCGAGCAAAGAGTCATAAGAAATTACGTCGACAGGCCCAACTCCTACACCATCGGGTCGTATCTGTCCTCGGGGGGATACTCGGCGCTGAGAAAAGCTCTTGGCATGGCCCCTGGAGAAGTAACCGACGCGGTCAAGAAATCGGGTCTGCGGGGAAGAGGAGGGGCTGGCTTTCCGGCGGGGATAAAATGGAGCTTCATCCCGCCCGATTCCAAGAAACCGGTTTATCTCTGCTGCAACGCCGATGAAAGCGAACCCGGAAGCTTCAAGGACAGGGAAATTCTTGAGAAAGATCCCCATCAGATGATAGAGGGCATAATAATTGCCTGCTACGCTATCCGCTCCCACAAGGCCTATATATACATAAGAGGGGAGATGCCGTACGGTGCCAAAAGGATACAGCAGGCAATAGAGGAAGCTTACGAACGCGGCTATCTCGGCGAGAACATACTCCTAAGCGGTTTTGATCTCGATATGAAGCTGTATGTAGGCGCCGGCGCCTACATATGCGGGGAGGAGACCGGTCTTCTTGAGTCAATAGAGGGAAAAAAGGGAGAACCGAGACCCAAGCCTCCTTTCCCGGCTCAAGTGGGCCTTTTCGGCTGTCCCACCATAGTCAATAATGTGGAGACGCTTGCATGCGTTCCCCATATAATAAACAACGGGGCGGACTGGTTTGCCTCGATAGGGACTCCCAGAAACACCGGAACCAAGATCTTCGGGCTGAGCGGGCATGTGAACAAACCCGGGCTTTACGAACTTCCCCTCGGAATAAACCTTCTTGAACTGATTGAAGAGTACGGCGGAGGAGTTCTCGGAGGAAGAAAAATAAAAGCGGTTTCTCCCGGCGGTTCTTCATCCGCGGTTTTTTCCGCGTATGAACTGGACATTGCGATGGACTTTGATACCGTTGCGGCTGCGGGCTCCATGCTTGGAACGGCAGGGGTGACTGTGATGGATGAAACCGTAAGCATGATCAAGGTAGCCCAGAACCTTGCCCATTTCTACAGGGACGAGTCGTGCGGCCAGTGCGTTCAGTGCAGAGAAGGGACATGGTGGCTTGAGAAGATACTGAGGGAGATTGACGAAGGCAAGGGATCCATTGAGCACCTCGACATAATACTTGATGCGTGCTCGCAGATGAGGGGAACTACCATATGCGCCCTTGCAGATGGCTGCGCCATGCCCGTTGACTCAATAGTGAGAAAATTCAGAGACGAGTTCGAAGAGCATATAAAAAGAGGATATTCTTAGTGCTTGTGGTTTATAATACGAGCGGGTGTATCTGAACTCTTATGGTTCGGTTAAGAGACAAAGAGTTTTAAGGGGGAGAGAGTTAGGGTCTTGCAACAGGCTTTGGCGCTATCGGGGAATTGGGGGGCGTACTCCGGATAAAGTTTGCTGAGATGGGGGGGGGTTGATGAAAAAGGAGACAGTTTAAGATTGTTCAGGAAAAAAAAGGGAAATTCTCCTCTCGGGCTGATAGGGCCCACTTTTTTAGATAACTTATTCGGTGGTGTTATCTCCGCGGTCGTAATGCTGCCGATGGCGTTAGCCTTCGGGGTTGCCTCGGGACTCGGGCCAGTTGCCGGAATCTACGGTGCCGTCGCGGTGGGATTCTTTGCCGCCGCGTTCGGCGGCACTCCTGCGCAGATTTCCGGTCCCACCGGTCCGATGACTATCGCCATGGCTGCGATCGTCACCCTGTACGCCCACGACATGGCGACTGCCTTCACCATCGTCATGCTGGCTGGCCTGATACAAATATCCCTTGGTTTTCTCCGTGTCGGCCACTTTGTGAGTTACACTCCATACTCCGTGATTTCCGGTTTCATGACCGGGATCGGCGCGATCATCATAATTCTTCAGGTAGTGACCATCCTCGGTGCCGACCCGATTCCGGGAGGGCCCCTTGTCCAGATTGCTGCTTGGCCGGAGGCCATCGTCAACCCCAATCCGCACGATCTCGCTGTTGGGCTGACGGCTTTGGCTATCTGCGTTTTCTGGCCCCGTCGGATACGACGCTTCCTGCCCCCTCCGCTGGCCGCCTTGACGATCGGCACCTGCATTGCGCTCTTCCTACTCACCGAGGCACGAACCATGGGCGCGATTCCTGCCAGCCTGCCCGCGTTTCAGACGCCGCAGATAGGGCTAGACTCAATCGGGGGCTTCTTGGAGCCGGCACTGATTCTCGCGCTTCTCGGTTCCATCGACAGTCTGCTTACCTCATTGATAGCGGATTCTCAAACCCGCACCCGCCACAATCCTGACCGGGAACTCGTAGGGCAAGGCCTCGGCAATCTGGCGGCCGGTATTCTGGGCGCGTTGCCGGGCGCAGGTTCCACTATGGGCACCGTCACCAACATTCGGGCCGGCGGACGCAGCCCGCTGGCGGGTATCTTGACCGTGATTCTCCTGCTCGCTCTGCTGCTTGGCTTCGGCTGGATTGCCGAACCGATTCCACTCGCTGTCCTGTCCGGCATTCTCATTAAAGTCGGCTGGGATATTATTGATTGGCGCTTCGTTTCCCATCTGCGGGGGATTCGACTTGAGTACGTCCTTATAATGCTTCTCACCTTCCTTGTGACCGTGTTTGTCAATTTAGTCACCGCCGTCGCGCTCGGGTTGATCGCGGCGGGCGTGGTACGCTCGAGAGACTTGACGCAGAACGAACTGGAAGGTGTGTTTTCCATGCCGGTTTTGGACTTTGACTCTTTACCGTCTCTGGAAGAGATCGATCCCTATAGCATGCCGGTGGGACTCATCAAATTGAGAGGAAGTTTTTCGATTGCTTCCGCAAATGAACTGACCCGGGTGATTGCTGCGGACATCGAGGATCACGACATCATCATCCTCGACTTCTCCGAGACCACCAGCGTGGACGATAGCGCTGCGCTTGCAATCGAGGAACTCGTCCAATCTGCCATTGACGATGACACCGCCTGTGTCGTGTTGGGCCTGTCTGGTAACGTGGGTAGAGTTCTGCAATCCCTCAAGGTCTTCCACCGTGTCCCCGCCGGGAATTTCGTGGACACCCTTGACGAGGCGAAGCAGTTGTCCAAGAATCTCCTCCACAAGCGCAGTGCCGATGGAACGAAGCCCAACGTTGGTGAAGGCATCGCAAATGAAGGGTAGGAAGTGCCGAAGTCGGTGAACCAAGGCCCAAAATGACTCCACGCTCGCCGAATTAACAGCGAGGAAAATTCAGGGATGAGTTTGAAGAGCATATCAAAAAGAGGGTAGCCCTCAGACTGAGAGGAAATACTGCGCATCTTAAATCTGGGCGGGCGCAGCCGGACGCTTCCTGATAGCTTGGATTCTTGCTTCAGAGTTAGTGTTTATCCATCATCCGGGAAAATTTTTCTTGTACTTTTTCCTGGACGACCTTGCCATCTCTGAAAACAGCTACGGAACCCGTGGTTTCTGTTGCCCGACGGCGCGCACGCTCAGAAGTCCTCACTATAGGTCATCTGCACCGATCAAGTCCTGATCTCGCGATTTCTTTGCAGGTCTGCGGTTTGTTCCGGCACATAGTGTCCTACTTCCGCAACGCGCTGTCTGACGCGGGCGTTGGCAAGTTGGCAGTCTCAGGAGGAACAGCTTTACAAACTACCTCTTTCTTTTCGCCAAAGGGGAATCATGCGGGCGAAGCCTCGCCCGCTCAGTCTGGTTTCAAAGGCGAAGTTTTCTTTCTTTCCACGCAATTATGAATCATCTTAAGAGTCAGTCCGCCTGCCTGAACCGCTGCCAGACAGGGTCGGAACGGGTTAAGCCCGACCGCTATCATGTCCGCGTTTATGAAGATTGGGCAATATGCCTCGTTGGGGAGAAACTCCGCGGCAAAAGTGGTTTTCCCAGCGCCGCCAGGTCCGGCAATGATCAGTATCTTTCTGGAGTCCTTCATGATGCTGCCCTTTGAGGGATTTCGACATTGGGCGTATTACCCTGTTTGGTGAAGCCACCTGTCGGGTTATTCATCCAAGAATTTCCTCAGCATCTGGTTTACGACCGCAGGGTCGGCCTTTCCCCCTGTCTGCTTCATTACCTGACCGACGAAAAAGCCGAGAAGTTTCGTGTCTCCACCCCTGTACCTCTCGATTTCCTTCGGGTTTTTCTCGATTAATTTGTCTATAATTGAGGAGATTTCGTCTTCATCGGTAATCTGGGCAAGCCCCTTTTCGGTTACTATTTCTTCTGCGCGTTTTCCCCCGCTTATCATCTCGGAGAATATTTCCTTGGCGGTCTTGCGGTTTATTTTTCCTTCCCCGACAAGGTTAAGCAGTTCGGCGAGGTTCTGGGGCTTGACCGGGAATTCTGCTATGCTGTCTTCGTTCTCCACCTCTCTAAGCATCTCGTTTAATATCCAGTTACTCGCCGCCTTCTTGTCTTTCGTGTGTTCTGCGCACTCTTCAAAGTATTCGGCAAGCGGTCTTGAAGATGAAAGCGTCTCAGCATCGTTTCTCGGTATATTGAATTCATCCACGAGCCTGCTGAGTTTTTCTTCGGGAAGTTCCGGGAGGGACAGGCGGATTTTCTCCAGATAATCCTCCACCACCACAACCGGCAGAAGGTCCGGATCCGGGAAGTACCTGTAGTCGTGAGCCTCTTCTTTTGATCTCATCGCGAACGTGACCCCTCTTTGAGAGTCAAAAAGTCTTGTTTCCTGTACCACCTTTCCGCCACTTCGCAGAACCGACTCCTGTCTCTTTATTTCGTATTCTATGGCCCTTTGTATGAAGCGGAAGGAATTAAGATTCTTGATCTCGGTCTTGGTTCCGAGTTCGCTCTGCCCTGTCGGCCGCACGGAGACGTTCGCGTCGCAGCGCAGGCTTCCTTCCTCCATGTTCCCGTCGCAGACCTCGATATACCTGAGGATTGTTCTGAGTCTCTTTACGTATTCAACCGCTTCCCCGGCGGTTGAGATGTCGGGCTCGCTGACTATCTCCACAAGCGGCACTCCCGCCCTGTTGAGATCCACATGGCTTTCAAAGTCGGAATATTCGTGCACGAGTTTCCCAGCGTCTTCTTCCAGGTGTATTCGGGTTATTCTGATCTTTTTTCTGCCGTCCCCCGAATCTATCTCGAGATGTCCCCTGAGGCAAAGCGGTTCGTCGTACTGCGAAATCTGGTAGCCCTTCGGAAGGTCCGGGTAGAAGTAGTTCTTCCTTGCGAATCTTGATTTCCGGGCGATTTCACAGTTGGTCGCCAGACCGGCTTTTATGGCGTATTCAAGAACCCTTTCGTTAAAAACCGGCAATACCCCCGGCATGCCCAGACAGACCGGATTCACCTGGGAGTTGGGGGAACTTCCGAATTTCGTCGAGGAAGAAGAAAATATCTTGGATCCAGTGGCGAGTTGTGCGTGTACTTCAAGACCGATTACCGCTTCGTACTCCATTGATCGTTCCTTCGGGGAAAATTTGATAAAGCAGCCGAGGGAAAATTATATATGTACTTGGCCAGCAGGCAACCTCTGGTCCGCGTATTTCTGTCCAGAACAGGGAATAGACCCAGCGGAAAGCCCTCTCAACGGATCCATCGTCTCTTTTTGACCTTTTGTCCCAAAAACTTTATTCTTTCTGCCAGTGGAGGTGTACCCTCCTGTTGATTTAGTTTGAGTGAGTTCAAATCAACCGGATATGCCGCTTTCTTTCAAACCCTCCGTACACCAGATTTGAATAACTCAGAGGAGGACGCAAGATGAGGATTTTAACAGTTTTAGCTGTTTCTTTTTTCACTCTGTTCACTTTTATGTCACTTCCCGCCCAGGCCGGCGGCGACCAGAGCATAAAGGAGCAGATAGAGGAACTTAAAAAGCAGATAGAAAGGCTTGAGCAGCAGATGAACATGAAGGAGTACGAGGCCACGGTGAAAGATTCTAAGGCTTGGTACAACAAGATAAAGGTCAAGACCAAAAAAGGCGCGGGTCTTGCTTTCCAGACCGCGGACAGCAACTACAAGCTCAGGATGCGCTTTTTTGGTCAGTTTCTGTCCACCTACACAGATCCTGACGCTGACGAAGAAGGTTTGGGTTTCAGCGTAAGAAACCTCTGGTTGATCTGGGACGGTAACGCTTTCGCTCCCTGGATGAAATACACGGTTCAGTATGATCTCTCAGGGGGTGGAGCACTAAAGGATATGAGGCTTTCGTTTGCCAAAAACAAGGCTTTTGTTCCCACGACAGGCCAGTACAAGGTTCCGTTCAGCAGAGAGTTTCTTACCTCAATTACCGCTCTGCAGCTTGTGGGAACCTCGATCATAGACGATTACTTTCGGTATGGCAGGGATATCGGCGGCGGTGTTTACGGTTTTCTCGGCGATGGGATGATCCGCTATGATGCGGGTGTTTTCCAAGGCGAAGGCGCAAACCAGAAAAACGACAATGGTGACACCGGTATGCTCTGGGCAGGAAGGGTTCAGGCGGCCATTATCGGCGGGAAAGCCAGGAGTGTAAAAGAGAATTTCGCCAGAAGGCCGACGCTCACGGTTGCAGCCGCCGTTGCGGGCATAGATGTTGAGGATGGAAGTGATGGCAACATAGGAATTCCATCTGGAGAAAGAGACCTTGAGAACGGTACGGTCACTTCCTTTACGGCGGACATAAACTACAGGGACCCAAGGTTCAATCTTACCGGTGAGTATGTCGGAAGGTGGGCCAATCCCGATGAGGGCGGTGTAGATACTGCCTATGATCAGGGTTTCAGGGTTCAGGGCGGTTTCTTCCTCCTTCCGAGAAGGATTGAGCTTGCATCGAGGTACGCGATGGTAATCTTTGACGATGGCGCCAATGTTCTCGGGGGCAATGATCTTGACAATTTGCGGACGTTCACCCAGGGGCTTAGCTACTACCTGAGCGGCAATCACAGGTGGAAAGTGCAGCTTGACTACACGTTCCGGAGGGAAGAGGATCTCGCTGGCGCAGAGTCTGATGAGTCGATAGTAAGAGCGCAGGTCCAGACCTACTTTTAGGGATGCATTTGGAGATATAGTCAAAGCTGGTGTACGGGAGTATAATCAAGCGGCGGTCTGATAGTCCGTTTTCACCTTCGTTGTTTTGTTCATCGCCCGCTCGGTTCCATCATTGAATCTTCTTCTTTGCTTTCTCGACAAAACGCGCAACAGGGCATTATTGGTATTTTCCTAATTTGAGTTCACGGTGTAATTCAGATTCCGGTACTCTTTTCACTGAGAAGGACCGATATGCAAGAGACAAAAGCCCTTATAGTTTCTCCGCACCCGGATGACCTTGAAATAGGCATGGGAGGAACTGCCTGCCTGCTTCTGGAAAAAGGTGTTGACGTGGTTTCCGTTATCGTTACGGATGGGAGGAGGAGTGCGAATCCCCTTGGTATCTCGCAGGAAGAACTTGTGCGGACAAGGGAACGGGAAGTTAAGACATCCTCGGAGATACTCGGAGTGGAGGTTTCTCTTCTGGGGTTCTCCGACATGGAATCCGATTCGAACAAGCGTGAATTCAGCTCCAGAATGACGGAAATAATAACAAATCTCCGCCCGGGGGAGTTATACCTCCCGCATCCCGAAATCGACAAGCACAGAACACACAGGACGGTTTCCCGCCTGACGCTTGATTGTCTCAACGCGGCGCTTGGGGAAAACCCTTTTGACTGTGAATGCTGGTTCTATGAGGTATGGACGCCTTTTCCTTCATACGACCGGATTGAGGATATAACGTCTTTTGCCGACCGCAAGCGCCGGGCGATCGAAGCTCACTGGAGCCAGACATCCTACAAGGACTACACAGACGGCGTAATGGGCCTTAACAGGTACAGGGGAGCTTTTCACGACACCGCGGACGGATTCGCGCCGCTTTGGGCCGAGGTTTTCGTAAAGCACGACTCCGGGTGACCTTATCTCGGAACGTATTTTCTTTTCCTTGACCAGAGAAGCAGATCAAACTCATCAAGACTGATTCCCAGTTCGCAAGCGGCTTCCGTCATAAGGCTTTCGGTTTCAAGGTATCTTTTTTTCGTCAGGGGATATTTCGTTTCGGCTATGATCCCCAGTTCGAGAAGGGATGCCAGATTGTTTCGGTCAAGAATCGCATAGCCTGAGAATCCCAGATTCCTCAGAAAATGGCTTGCCTGCATGTATCCGAGTCCCTTTATCCCGGGATTTTTCGCGAAGAAATCTCTTCTTTCCACCCTGTCTTCAAAGGAACTGACAAGTGATTTCAGAAGAAATCCGTGTTCTTCCCTAAGATATTCTCTGGTGAAAACGATGTAGCGGGACGTGTTCTCGGCATATTTGTGAATTGCTCCAGTGCGTTCCAGCAGTTCGTCTTCTTCTCCGTCCACGAGCTTTTCTCCTATGGCGCTCATGCATTGGCCGGCTATTTTGGGGCCGACCCCGGAACTCAGTATGCAGAATGAAAGTTCACGGAATATCTGGAGGTCATCGGCTTCCTGAAAAGCCTGTCTGAATTCCAGAAGCCGGTTCTGTATCTCTTCTTTTTTAAGCCCGTAGAGTTCCAGAAGCTCTCGCCTTTCTTTTTCCGTCATCCGCAGAACCTTTTCTCCCAAGGTGTCATTTCAGTATCTCGCCTGTTTTCTCGCTCCAGAGAAACAGGTCCATTTCATCGAAATCAAATCCGTTTTTCTCCGTGAATCTCTTGAACCTGTCCTCAATCTCAACGTATTTTGACCTTGAGTGCGGTGCACGGGCAGATTCCGTTATGCCCAGTTCGAAGAGACACTGTAGTATGTGTTTGTCAAGAATCGCGTAGCCGCGAAAACCGACATTTCTCAGAAAATGGCTTGCTTCCTTGAAGCCGAGCCCCTTTATGTCCTTGTTGAGTGCGAAAAAGTCTCTTCGCTCTGCAGGATCTTCAAAGGAAAGGAGAAGCGGCCTCAGCCTGAGTCCGTACCGGCTGGCCAGATATTCTCTTGTGTGGACCACGTGTTTTGAGCGCACGTTCGGGAATCTGTAAACTCCCCGCAGTCTTGCCTTCAGTTCGTCCTCGCTTGCCCTCGGGAGTATGCTCCTTACAGCGCGAAGTGCGCTTATTCCCATCTTTGCGCTCGTTCCGGCCGTGAATATGCAGAAGACGAGTTCCTCGAAGATTATTTCTTCTGAGGCGTTTTTGATGATATTCTCAAATTCCCCGAGTTTCTTTCTTATTTCCGGGGCTTTGCGCGGAAGGTCTTCTCTTATTGACCCTACTGTCAGCATGCGGGATTTATTTGTAGATGACGAGGTTTCTTCCGGCGATCAGCGTGGTTGAAGACATGTTGTTCCACCTCTTGATCTGGGAGACCGAAACCCTGTAGCGAAGCGCCAGCTCGCTCAGCGTGTCGCCGGGGATTATCTTGTGGCGCACCTTCCTCGGAACGTCCTGCGGCGCGTAAGTGTAGGAAAGTCTCTGTGGAATGGAAAGGGTTTTTCCCGCTATTATAAGGGAGCCCTTGAGGTTGTTAGCCCTTTTTATCTCGTCGATTGAAGTTCCGTACCTTTTTGCCAGAACGTAAATATTTTCCCCGGGGCGGATTCTGTGCTTTACGTATATTACGTTTCCTCTAGCGGGTATCTTAAGCCTCTGCCCGGGGCGGATGATCGAACCCGAGAGGTTGTTTGCGTACTTGAGTACCTCGACGGACGTTCCGAATTTCCTGGCTATCTTCCAGAGGCTGTCGTTAGTTCTTACGGTGTATCTTACGGGCCTTGTCCTGAAAGGAGTCTGAACATCCTTCAGGGTTTCCACTTCGCTTCTGACGGCGAGAAGTTTTTCTCCGTAGCCCTTGGGAACCTTAAGCTCATAGCTCTCTCCCGGGGGAGTGGAAAGTCCGATGAGCGAGGGGTTGTACCTGGAAATCTCCTTGTATCCCATGTCGAGCAGGTTGGCGATTTCCGCAAGGCTTTTTCTGGGCGGAACGCTCACGGCTTCATAATCTTTTTCCAGCTTTTTAACCCTGAAACCGTATTTCTCGGGGGTTTTGGCTATTATCAAAGCGGCGTTGAATTTCGGCACGTAGTTTCTTGTTTCCCTGGGGAGCTTTTTCGATACCTTCCAGAAATCTTTTGAACCTGTTCTGGCTATAGCCCTTGACACCCTGTTCTCTCCGCAGTTGTATGCGGCCAGGGCGAGTTCCCATGAACCGAATTCGTCATACAGCTTCCTGAGGTATCTGGCTGCCGCCAGGGTAGATTTCTCGACATGCCTTCTTTCATCTACCCAGTAGTTTATTTCCAGTCCATACTTTTTTCCGGTAGGTCTTATGAACTGCCAGAGCCCGACTGCGTTCTTTTTTGAAACGGCACGCGGGTTGAAACCGCTTTCTATGATAGGCAGATAGGCGATATCCGTCGGAACTCCCTCGGAGCGAAGCGTTTCCTTAATTTCCGGCAGAAATTTCCCGGAGCGTTTGAGAACTTTGGCGAAATTTCCCTTTCCTTTTCCCGAAAACCGCCGGATGTAGTGTTCAACCCTTGAGTTTCTCTTTATCTCGAATTCTGTATCTTCATAGGTCCGGGGAACTTCAGCGTGTTCAACTGCCGAGATTTCTTCGGTTCCGGGTAATGTCTGCTGGGCTTGCGGAGCCTGGCTTTCTGATTCGGCAGGAGTTGACAGGACCACATTATCGGTCTCAATAATTTCTTCGGCTTCTTCTTCAGCTTCCTCTCCGAAATCCTGTGAACCGTCTGCTGTATCGATAGTTGAGACTTTTTCGGGCTGACGGGTCGCCTCGGCGTATCCGGACTGTTTTTTCTGCGGAAACAGAAACGGATTCATCGAGTCCTGGTTTGATGCGGCGGCGGAGACCAGAGGAAAAGCAATGGCCAGAAGCACGCAAAATATCATTGTTAAGTTCATGTTAATTGTTCCTTGGCGCAAAACATCCACCTCAGTCTGTACAATTCCTAAATCAAAGATGGGACGGCGACGTCCCTGAGATCCCCCGGTTTATTTTTCTGAAGTTGTTTGTACAATAATTCTAACCACATAGTTTCAACAGTCAAAGTATATTGTCGGGAATTTCGTAGCAGCAGGATTTTCCAGGCTGCAGTTTCCACGGTTCTTCACGACTTTCCCTGACGCATTATGGGGGTTATGAATTGAACAGAAAAACAGTTGCGGTTCTTTTCGGCGGCGTTTCGGTTGAGCATGAGATTTCGCTTGTTTCATCAAGGTTTATCATTTCCAGCTTCGATTCTTCTAAATTCGCCCTGCTGCCGATTTTTATTTCAAAAGAGGGTCGCTGGCAAAGAGCCGTTGTTGATAACTGGCCGGATGGAGAACCTCCCGCTCTGGTCTCCGACTCGGAAATTGTCCCAATGCTCCGGGGCTTTCCCCCCGGCCGTCTTGCTGAAATAGTCGCAGGGCAGATAACGGAAGTATTTTCGGTGGATGCAGTTTTCCCGGTTCTACACGGAACCTTCGGCGAAGACGGGTCAGTACAGGGACTCATCGACCTCATGGGAATTCCATGCGTTGGAGCGGATCTGCTCGGGTCTTCGCTCTGCATCGACAAGATAGTATCGAAAAACATCCTCAGGGATAACGGTGTTCCGGTTGTTCCCTTTTTCGGCTTCTCTAAAACCCAATGGCGGAAAGCCAAAAAGCAAATTCTCCGTCGTGCAGAAGACGAAATAGGGTTTCCCTGTTTCGTTAAATCTTCAAATCTGGGTTCAAGCGTGGGAGTTTCAAGGGTAAACTCTCCTGAGGCAATCGCCGATGCTGTGGAGGCCTCTTTTGATTTTTCTGAAAGGGTGATCGTTGAGAGGGCCGTGATGAATCTGAGGGAAGTGGAGGTGAGCGTAATAGGGAATCAGGACCCTCGGGCTTCGGTTCCCGGCGAACTGGTTGTGGAAGGAGGCTTTTACGATTACCAAAAAAAGTACCACGACGAGTCGACTGAATTCCGGATTCCATGCGACCTTGACCCCGAGATTCAGGAGAGGGCTAGAACCCTTGCTCTTGCTTCCTATACTGCCCTTTGCTGCACCGGTATGGCGAGGGTGGATCTTCTGGTTGACGCCGACACAGACCAGGTGTTTGTAAGCGAGATAAACACAATCCCCGGATTTACTCCAATAAGCATGTACCCTAAACTGTGGGAGGCAAGCGGGCTTTGCGTCGGGGAGATGCTCGAGATGCTTGTTGAACTGGCCGAGCAGAGGCATCGGATGAAAAGGGAACTCAGAACGGATTTCTCCGGTTCCAGCTAGGATTCACTTGCCGAGAATGTCGTTTTTCTGCCCCCGGAAAAACACGAGGAAGACGACCCCGGCGATTATTGAGGCTCCGCCGAGAAGTTTAGTAACCGACGGCAGGTCGTCGAAAAAGACATGCGCGAAGATCAGCACGAAAATCGATTCCATCGGCATGACGGCAGTTGTTCGTGAGATGTCGAGAAGCTTTATTGCGTGGAACTGGCTTCCTTTTGCTATATATGCTCCGCACGCACCTCCGCACGCCATCACAAGGGCCTGTTTCAGGCTTGGAGGCTCAAATGTCCCGGTGAGTATTAGGTAAATGAAAAGGACTATGGAGACTCCCAGGGTTCTTAGCGTTGCGACTGTCAGCATGTTAAGGTCCTGAGCTATCTTCTTCACCATGAAAGATAGAAAGGAATATAAAAACGCGGCCCCGAGGGCCATGGCGGTTCCGAAAATCAGATAATCCTCTCTCTGGTAGGCGACCACCGCTCCGCCGGCCACCGTCATGGCTATTCCTACGCTCTCCCCCTTGTTGAGCCTTTCACCGAGAAAGATTATGCCGAGCAGAAGAGCGAAGAGGGTCTGGGCCTTCATCAGGAATGAGGTAAGGGCCGGCCCGATCGTCCAGAGTGCGACCATCCACAAGGCGGCCCCCGCCGAGGTTATAATGGAACTCCAGATAAAAATGGCGCGGTACTCCCGGATTCTCCCGAGTTCCTTTCTCTGCGAGCGAAGAAAGGGGAAGAGGATTAAGGCGACCACAAAAGCCCCGAAGAACCAGAAAAAAGTGGTGGTCTCGGGGTGAAGATCGCTTCGCTCAAGCGCCTTTCCTATTGCATAGGAAAGTGCCGTGAAAAAAGCGGTGGCCACGAGAAAGATATAGCCCTTTATAGGAAGTTTTTCTTTCTTATCGGTGTTCATTAATCCTTTTGCTTCTCCATGACCAGGCTATAGCCGCCCCCGAGATATTATGCCAGATGCTGAAAAGCGCGGCGGGAAGGGCGGAGAGATAGCCGAAGTGCAGATGGGAAAGAGCTGCCGCAAGCCCCGAATTCTGCATTCCCACCTCGACGGATATAGCCCTGGCGCTGCTTTCTCCGAAACCCATTGCCTTCGCTATGAGATAACCGCATGTGATACCAAGAGCGTTATGAACTATTACTATGAGGAAAACCGCCGCGCCGATGGTTTTTATGGATTCCGCGTTCAAAGTCACTACTATTCCCACCACAAAAGCTATAGCAAGACACGATACTGAGGGCAGAAAAGGCAGTACGGTCTCTGATTTTCTCCCGAGCAGTTTCCTCAGTACCGCTCCGAGCAGGACCGGCAGCAGTACTATCTGAAGCGCGGAGATGAAAAGATCGGCGACTGGAACATCTATCCATCTTCCCGCGTAAACGTACATGAGCGCGGGAAGGAGGAACGGGCAAAGGAGCGTTGAAACCGAAGTCAGCGTTACGGAAAGCGCGAGGTCGCCCCTTGCCAGATATGTGATCACGTTTGACGCCGTTCCTCCGGGGCATGAACCGACGAGAACGACCCCCGCGGCGACGAGTGGAGGTGTACCGAAGGCAAAGACAAGGAGGAAACCCAGAAGAGGCATCACGGCGTATTGAGCGAAAACGCCTGTCAGGATCTCAAGCGGTCTTGAAAAGACTCTCCTGAAGTCCTCTGTTTTGAGCGTTATGCCCATAGCGAACATTATCACCGCGAGCATGGGCACTATGAGGAATCCGAGATCCCGAAAAACAGAGGGAAAAAAGTACGCTACGGCCGAGAACAGAATTATCCAGAGGATGAAGAACCTTGTTATAAGATCTGCCAGCGAAGTTAAAGCGCTTTTCGTTGAATTCAATTTTATTCGTTAACCGTCAGGGCCGCCGGGGAAGCGATTACAGGGAAGTTTTATCGCTTCGGCTCAACTCCGATTGCTATTTTCGAGAACCCCTGGGTCTTTGCCAGATCCATGGTGCTTACCACCGGGCCGTGCATGGCCTGAGAATCCGCCCTTATTATTACCAGGGTGTCTTTGTTGGGTATCTTCTGAAACTCCCGCTTCAAAGATCTCTCGGAACGCATAAGCATGTCGTTGAAGTAGACTTTTCCGTCTTTGGCAATGTGTATGTTCACGTCTTTTATCTCAACGATTTCGCCGGTCGCTTTCGGGAGGTTGACTTTTATGCCGCTCGATATGGCGAAATTGAGCGTAAGAGCAAAGAAAATGAGGAGGTTGAAGACCACGTCCACTATGGGGGCGAGATCTATGCCACCCCTGCCTGAACCTTTTCTCTGCGTGAATCTCATAGGGATGCCTTTGCGGAAAAAGCCTCGAGTATTTTCTTGCCTTCATCCTCAAGCTCAGAGATCAGCTCCCGGAATTTTCCGTCGGTGTACTTGTAGGCTATGAGCGCCGGGATCGCTATCGTAAGCCCGAGGGCCGTCGTATAAAGTGCTTCCGAGATTCCTCCAGCGAGGGAAGGCGGATCCACTATGTCCTTCTCCGATATTACGGCGAACACCTTTATCATGCCGGATATCGTTCCGAGAAGCCCGATAAGAGTGCTGATGCTGCTTATGGTAAGCAGAGTCTCAATATATTTTTCAAGACCCTGCGCCTCGACCTTTCCGACCGTTTCAATGGCTTCGAGCATCTCTTCCTTCGATTTGCCTGAGTTCTGCGCGGCCGCGAGAGCCATTTTGGCTACAGCAGAATCGTTTGACGCGGAAAGGGATTTTGCTTCTTGAATTCCCTTTGTCTCGACAGTCTCGTACAGGCTTGAGAGAAATTCTTCGGGAAGAAGCTTTTTCCTCTGAAGGAGATTAAGCTTCTGAAGAAAAATCGCAAGCCCGAATATGGAACATAAAATCAGGGGGAAAATATATATTCCGCCCTTGGTAAACAGATCAACAATTGCGTCCATGGGGGTTTATCCTTGAATAGAGAGGTTTTTGCTCCGGAGTCTGGGTTTTCGATACAACGAAATCATTATAAAACAAATCCGGGTTTTGTCCAAGCAAAATTTGGGGAATCGCTCTGTTTGGTTGGCAATAGCTGATGTCCCGAGCTTGATGAGTTCTTCCTGGTTTCGGATTTTACAATTGTTTTCCGCCGTTTTTTTCGGGTAGATTTTCTAGCTTCAAGCCCGCGGAGACTTACATGATGACTTCCGATTTTGAATATACTGATGGTGAACTTTACGTTGAGAAAGTTCCCGTGAGGAAAATATGCGAGGACTTCGGAACTCCGGTCTATATCTACAGCCACAATTCCATCCGCTCAAGCTTCCTTGAGTACAAGGATGCGTTTTCTGAAATCGATCCCCTGATCTGTTATTCCGTAAAGGCGAACTCCAATATATCCGTACTCAAGATTTTCTCCTCCATGGATTCCGGTTTCGATATAGTCTCGTCGGGGGAGTTGCAGAGGGTTGTTGCCTCCGGGGGAGACACCTCGAAAGTGGTGTTCTCGGGAGTCGGAAAGACCGAAGAGGAAATAGAGGCCGCAATTCGCTCCCGGATACTTTTCTTCAACGTGGAATCCGAAGCGGAGCTTCAGAAGATAAACGATGTGGCCGTCTCGCTCGGAGAGAGGTCCCCGGTCGCGATAAGGGTTAATCCTGATGTTGATCCCGACACCCATCCGTACATATCGACTGGTTTTGAGAAAAGCAAGTTCGGAATCGGGATCGAAAAAGCTGTGGATGTATACAGAAACGCTTCGCGGATGAGGGGAATTGAGATAAGGGGAATTGATGCCCATATAGGGTCCCAGATATTTGATCTTTCCTCCTTTTCCGAGTCCATATCGAAGCTTGTCTACCTGGCCGACAGGCTCGGGAGCGACGGGATTGAGATTTCCTACATAGATATAGGAGGAGGTCTGGCGATAAGCTACGAGAGCGAGGAAAAGCCTCCGGCGAAATCCGAGTACGCGCGGGTTTTCGAGGAATATCTTCGCTATACCAGTTACGGACTGGTCCTTGAGCCCGGGAGATCAATGGTGGGAAACGCGGGGATAATGTCTACCAGGGTGCTTTATGTCAAGGAGGGAACCTCGAAGAAATTCGTAATAGTCGACGCCGCGATGAACGACCTTGTGAGACCCGCGTTTTACGATTCGTTCCACCGAATAGAGCCGGTGCGCGCGGGAGGTTCTGAATCCCGCGGGGTGGTGGACATAGTCGGCCCGATATGCGAATCGGGCGATTTTCTGGCCAGGGACAGGAGTTTCCCCGAAGTTTCCGCGGGAGAACTGCTTGCGGTTTTCAGCGCGGGGGCGTACGGTTTCGTGATGTCGTCTAATTACAACACGAGACCCCGGGCCGCCGAGGTTCTTGTAAGCGGTGAGAGGTACTGCGAGATAAGGGCCAGGGAAACTCTCGGGGACCTCCTGAAAGCTGAGAGCATCGCGGAATTTCTTTAGCATCTAAGCGGCGCTTGGTAGTTAAGTCATGAAACAGGGTTTTAACGGGCTTAAGGTAACGTCTTTTGAAAGTCGCCGTTGCGAGGAGATGAAAAAACTCATCTCTTATCACGGCGGTGTGCCCAGGGTCGCACCCTCGATGAGGGAAGTCCCCGATCTTAAAAGTCCTTACGTTGCCGGGTTTGCCGATGATCTCTTCTCGGGCAACATTGACCTTCTTGTTCTCATGACGGGGGTAGGCACGCGGATCCTCTCCGACATCGTAATTGCTGAGTCGGGAGAAAAGAAATATCTGGATGCCCTGCGCGCGACGACGATTCTTGCCAGAGGCCCTAAACCCGTGGCGGCCCTTCGCAAATTCGGGCTAAGACCGGATATAACCGTTTCCGAACCGAACACGTGGAGGGACATACTTTCCACTTTTGACCAGAGGGACATGTCGCTTGAGAACCTGGTCGTGTACGTTCAGGAATACGGGGTCTCCAACGAGGAGTTTCTCGCTTCTCTTGAAAAAAGAGGGGCCGACGTAAGAAGAATTCCCATATACAGGTGGGCGCTGCCGGAGGATCTGGGTCCCCTGCGCGATGCTGTAAGATCCCTATCCAGGGGGGAGGAGGACTGCCTCCTGTTCACAAGCTCCCGGCAGGTATCCAACCTTTTTGAGGTGGCGGCCGGGGAAGGGTATGCCGACGACTTCATTGAAGGAATCAAAAAAGCGCTTGTATGTTCAATCGGACCGACCACCACGGAGACACTCAGGGAAAACGGGATATCCGTTGACTATGAGCCCGACAGCCCGAAAATGGGGAACCTGGTGAGAGAGGTGGCCCGGAGGTCAGCCGCGCTTCTCGCCAAAAAAAGAACGGCTTTTCAAAACGGGGTGGATACCCGGAACTGGAACCGCACGCAGATGATCTGGCCGGAGGACGGCGCACAGGTCGAAAGGAGAGAAATCACTTCTGAAGGAGCATTTATGAAGGCGTGTCGGCTCGAGAGAGCTGATTATACTCCCATCTGGCTTATGCGACAGGCGGGCAGGTTTCTTCGGGAATACAGGGAGGCCCGCTCCCGCGTTTCTTTCAAGGAGTTTTGCAAGACCCCGGATCTGGCCTCGGAAATTACGCTGATGGTGGTTGATCGCTTCGGCGTGGACGCGGCCATCATTTTCTCAGACATACTGCTCATACTGGAACCTCTGGGACTCTCTCTTGAGTATTCGAGCGTCGACGGTCCCGTGATAGGCAAGCCTCTTAGGACCCGAAGGCGCATAGAAGCCCTGAGGGACTTTGATCCCGAGAGCATGGATTTTGTCTACCAGGCTCTGCGTATCACGAGAAAAGCGCTTGCCCCCGAAGTTTCGCTTATTGGTTTTAGCGGCGCTCCCTTTACCGTGGCTTCCTATGCGGTTGAGGGAAGCGGTTCAAAAAACTACGTAAACACGAAAAAACTCATGTATGGAGACCCTTCCCTGTGGGAGAGGCTGATGGAGATTCTGACCGGGAGTATTTCGGATTATCTCTGCGCTCAGGTGGATGCCGGGGCCGATGCCGTGCAGATTTTCGACAGTTGGGTGGGTTGTCTTTCCCCGGCGGATTACGAAAGATTCGTCTTTCCGCACGTAAAGAAACTTATCTCGGCGCTTCCGCCGGAAGTTCCGGTAATATTGTTCGGGACCGGAACCGGTTCCTTGCTCGAACTCATGGGAGAGACCGGGGCTGGAGTTATCGGTCTTGACTGGAGGGTCGATATTCTTGACGGCTGGCAGAGGGCGGGAAGTTCTCTTGCGGTCCAGGGGAATCTTGATCCGGTCTCAATGCTCTCGACCCCGTCTCATGTCGTGGAGGAGGCGAGGAAGATACTGGACAGAGTGGGAGGGAGGCCCGGGCATATATTCAATCTGGGTCACGGTGTACTGCCGCAGACGCCGGTTGATAATGTCCTGAAGCTGATTGATGAAGTTCACGAGTATTCCTCGCGAAGGGGGGCTTAGGAAGAATTTCCATGCAAAATAATTTTGACGCCGTAATGATGATTGGATACGGGGCTCCCGGGAAAAAAGAGGACATAATGCCCTTTCTCAGGAATGTGGCCAGCGGGAGACCGGTACCCGAAGACAGGCTGCGGGAAGTCGCCCATCACTATAAAATCTTCGACGGGAAGTCTCCGCTCAACGAATTCACATACAAGCAGGCCAGAAAACTTGAGAAGCTTCTTTCCGGGTGGGGGTACAATCTTCCGGTTTACGTCGGGATGAGGAACTGGCATCCGTTCATCAGGGATTCCCTTCGGCAGATGCGGGAAAATGGCGTGAAGAACCTGGTGGGCCTCATAATGGCCGTTTACCGCTCCGACGCGAGTTGGGAGAGGTACATGAGGGATGTGAGCGAGGCCTGCGAAGATCTCGAGATGGAACTTCACGTGGAATATGTTCCTCCGCTTTTTAACCATCCTCTTTTCATAGAAGGCTCGGCGGCCAAAGTGACGGAACGAATGCGCGAAATTCCCGAGAGCAGGCTCGATACCACCATGCTTGTGTTTACGGCTCACAGCATTCCCGAGAGGATGTCGGACTCATCTCCCTATGCTCTGCAGTTTGAAACTTCCTCCATGCTGGTGGCGGACAGAGTCGGGCACAAGAAATGGATGATTGCCTACCAGAGCAGAAGCGGCTCTCCGAACGAAAAATGGCTTGAACCGGACATATGCGACGTGATAGGGAACCTTGCCGCCCAGGGCTTCACGGATATCGTGATTCAGCCGATAGGGTTTGTCTGCGATCATATCGAGGTGCTTTTCGATATAGGGGTTGAAGCGACCGAGGCCGCGCGCGAGTGCGGGGTGAACCTATACAGGGCCGAGACCGTAAACGACGATGACCGCTACATAAAGGCTCTGGGCGACGGGGTGCTTAGGCTCATCGATTCAGAAAATTCCCGGCAATAAGTAAGATAATCCGTTATGAAAGTTGCGATTGTCGGAGCGGGGGTCTCGGGTCTTTCCTCCGCTTATTATCTGAGAAAGCTTTGTCGAGAGGGTAATGTTCCCCTTCAGCTTGTTCTTTTCGAATCCTCCGCACATCCGGGCGGGGTTTTTGATACCGTAAAAACGGGGGACATGGTTCTTGAACTCGGACCCGACTCCTTTATAACTTCAAAGCCCTGGGCTCTTGACCTTGCAAAAGAGCTTGGACTTGAGGGTTCGCTACTTGGGGTGGGATACGGCAAGCGGAAGGACACGTTCGTTTATCAGGCGGGAAGGCTTTGGGCGCTTCCCGAGGGTTTTTTCCTGATGGCCCCCTCGAAGCTTCTCCCATTTCTTCGCAGCGGACTGTTCAGTGCCGGGGCCAAGCTCAGGGTGCTTCTTGAGCCTCTGGTTCCCCGCGGTGGGGGAGGGGACGAAAGCGTCCGTTCTTTTGTGGAGAGGAGATTCGGAAGGGAAATCTTCGAGAAGGCCGCGCAGCCTCTTCTCGGCGGAATTTACATGGCCGACCCCCAAAAACTGAGTCTTTCGGCCACAATGCCTCAGTTCCTCGAAATGGAGAAGCAAAGCGGAAGCGTTCTCTTGGAACTTCTTCGTAATCCTCCCACGTCGCGCGGGGAAAGCGGTGCCAGATACGGTTTTTTCCTCACTCCGGCGGAGGGTATGTCCGTTATTGTCGAGAGACTTTGCGGAAGCGCCGAATTTGCGAGGCAGGATTACAAGACCCCGGTTCTTTCCCTTGAAAAATCAGAAAAGGGATGGCTTGTGGGTTCTGACAGTGGAGAAGAGGAGTTTGACGCTGTCATCCTGTCTGTGGGGGCCGATACGGCAGGCCGGTTGCTTTCTGATGTCGATCCGCAGCTTGGAGCGACACTCTCGGGCGTGCGCTACCTTTCTTCCGTCGTTGCGACCCTTGTTTTCGATGAGAAGGATTTCCGCGGTCTTCCCGACGGCTTGGGAATCATAATTCCTTCCAAGGAGGGAATGAATCTCGTCGCGTGTTCGCTTTACAGCAGCAAGTTTCCCGGAAAATCCGGGAGCGGGAAAATAGTTATAAGGTGTTTTTTGGGAGGGGAACTTAACCCTGATGCGGTGCTTTGGGATGAGGAAGAAATAAAGTCTGTTTTAAGGGAAGAATTTGCGAGAGTTTTCGGATTCGATAACCATCCGACGGAGATTTACATCAGGAGATATAAGATGTCCATGCCGCGCTTTGCGCTGGGACACAAAGAGGATATCTCGGGCGTTATGCACCGGCTTTCGCGTCACTCTGGACTTGCTCTTTGCGGAGCGGCTTACTTTGGAGTGGGAATTCCTGACTGTGTACGTTCTGGGAACCTCGCCGCCCGGAAAATTTACGCTGATGAGACCCGTTAGATTGTGATGGAATGGAAAAGGTAGACGAAGTTGTTTCCAAGGATTGTTGTGTTTGTTAACTATGAGTATTTTGCCATGTTGACGACGCGGGTTTGACCTTGATTAAATATTCTTGCTGACAACATATTCTCTATATTCAGCCTTTTCTTCCTCAATGAACTTGCCGATATCCGTGGCCACCTCGAGCATCTCTTTCGGAGCTTGAACGTGCTTGCCCTTGAGCGTCTGCAGGGCAATAATCATAGGTTTAAGGGCGCTAGATTTCGTATCGTCGCTTGACAGAACTTCTATAAGGTCTTGTTCTGGTAAGCCGATTGCAGCCATCGCTGCTATAAAACTTGTCATCCCGAACATCATCATTTTGTTGTCGGGTATGAATTTGTCATATACGTAACGGAACGCATCCATGGCGTCAGTATTTTTTCTCTGGATCATGAGAGCTGTGGTCCGGATACACATAATTTGCCATGCTAAGAGGGCACTGTCCTCTTCGTCCAGGATGGTAAGTCTTTGCTCAACCTTTTCACATATGTGCAGAGCATCTTTTGGACAACGGAGTTTGATTTGCGTTTCTGCTTTGTTAATCATCGCTATTGTGACGTGTAGCTGGATTTCCGGTGCTTTGCTGTCGGAAAAGCGTTCAATAGTTTCATCGCAGGCGGCTATTGCAGTTTCAAAATTTTTAAGTGCTCTTAAAGCGGAACCCTTGCCGACCAAAGCCATTGCTGTAAAAATCTGGCGAGATGATTCATCACTATTGCCTAGGCGCTTAATCACTTCTTCATAAGCCGCTATAGAATCTTCCCATCTCCCAAGCATCAATCCGGTAATCCCCTTAAATAGAAATGCTGTCTCTACATGCTGCTGGATTACCGGTGTCTCACTGCCGTCAAAGTTTTCAATTATCTTATTGTACTCCGCTACCGCTCCCTCGAAGTGCTCAAGTTCCCTTTGAGCGTTCCCTTTTCTCATCATTGCCTCAACAATATATTCTTTGACCTCTGATGTTTCACTTTCACCTAGGTGCTCAAACATATCATTGCAGGTTGTAATTGCGTCCTCGAAATCCTCTAACTGTTCATATGCGACGATCTTCTTAAGCAAAAATTTGGCGGTGAGCAACTCGGGTATTGTAGGTTGGCTCGCATTCTGGGAAGCTATAGCAAGGTTTACGGTCTCGACGACCTTCCTGAAATCTTTTTCTTCAAATGCTGTATCGATTTCTTTTTCAAAAAGAAGTTGCTCACGTATAAATCCGATTGTTTGCCATTCTTTGTTGAGAGATGAACCCTTGATGCGCGACCGCTCGGCAAATGCACGTTCAATACCCTCGCGGATTGCCTTTGATTTTATTGCTTCCGCAATCAGTTTGCCGGACATCTCGCTTAACTCTGATTCACCGTAGAAAACAGCCATGAAATAGATCAGATTCTTTACCACTGCTGCCTCGTCGCGTTCGCGTCGCAGTTTATAATAAATACTGTAGAGATGTTCTGCCGGTACATATAACCGTTTTTTGCCACTACCCTCTGCTATTATGGCACCCCGAACGATTAGTCGTCCGAGCATGGTTGATACGTTCCGGACATCCATGCGGGCACGAGTCGCAATTTCACTCGGTTTCGATGGCCGCCAGAGATCGATCACCGCGAGATAAACTCGTCGTTCCATCCTTGGCAAACTCTCTAGGTGGCTGCGAAAATACTCGGTGTGCTCGTCGATCAGCTTTACCAGTTCCTCCATTAGTTGGCGCATGGACCCGTGCTGTGTGAACCCAGCGATGATGATCAAGAGCCGAGGGCTGCCTCCGGTCAGAATTTCGAGCGGTCTGATCTCACGCGAACTCGTTTCCTTGCCACTGACAGCACCCCAAAGACAACGGCAATCTTCAGTAGTCAGTCGTTCTAGGTTAATGATTCGAAACAACTCAAAGAATGGTTGTTCCACATCGTCTAGACTCTCAAACCGACTAGTAGCGGAGGCGACCAGGATAATCTTAGGTTCTGACTGAAGCACTTCGCGAAGCTTCCAACCAAAATCTTTGTTTACGCTCTCGCACAGCGCTTGCAGGTTTTCAACCATTAGGACAAGTTTTCTGTCCAGCCGGTCCGCAGCCATCAAAACTGCGCTACGGGCAAGGTCTCCAAGCTCAGACTCATGCCAACGATCGGTCAAAGCAGCATGTGTTTCTCTTAGTTCCTGTGCAAGTTCGGGATCATGCGTTGCGATTTCTCTTGCAAGGTGGAAAAGCGTTTCAAGCCAGAAGTCAGCCAGATTGAAGATTTCTTGGCTTTCTTCCATGAAATGGACCGGCAACAGGAATTCAGAGAATTTACCGTTGGTTCGCAGCTCGGCGGCAGTTCGCGCAAGAAGCATAGTTTTGCCTCGACCGCGGGGGGCGACAATCAGAACATGCTGGCACGACGGCGAGTGGATGTTTCCACGGAGGACTTCAAGAACGATGCCTAACTCGTGGTTTCGGACTACAAACTGTTCGATAATTTCTTCGTCGGACTGATGTATTCCCGGGCTGAATTTGCGGACATTGGGACGGGCGGCCAATTTGCTTTCTGCGTTTTTTCTGGTCATTCCGTCTGCTCCTGTGATTTATCAATCGAATGGCGGTTCTCAATAGGGATGTGGTTGCGGAAGCGTGCGGACCACCAGTCCCTTAGCAAATACGACGGAAAACGGTACCCATCTTTACCGTCTTCGAGATAGCCGTCATGCTCTAAAACTTCAAGTACATCCGTAATGCATGCGGGTATATCGTCAACCAAGGAGGAATACAACTCCTCAAGGCAATGTCTCGCACTTGGTGCGAACACTCCTTGTGTTGCTGCCTCTGCAAGAATTTCCATGGCTATGGAGTAGTAAATATCCTCTTCTCCAAGACCTTCCTTGAGACGTGTCTCGTAATATACAAGATCACCCTGTCCCCAAGGCCCGAGAAGCTTACTCTGATAAACTTCATTAACATCTTCCACAGTTATGCGTTGTCTTCCCTGCATAGTTGCGAAATCCCGCAGGCGTGCGAAGAAGGACTGAACATGGTGAGGAATACCGTTGCCTAATTTTTCGTACACCGCATCTGCAACGCCGTCTTCTACCTGCAATCCATAACCTTTGGCAAGATATGTGAAGCATGCGACACTGGTCTCTCGGTCCCATGGGCCAAGACGAAAGGGGTAAAGATGATTTATGCGGTCAGGTATACCTAATCGTCTTACGAGATGCCCCAGTCCAATGCTGCCAGATACGATAAGAACGGGTGAGTTTTTGCCCAAATCTTGAAGTGCGCCACGTAGCCAACTCAGGAACTCGTCAACCCGCTGTACACCGTTTTCATGTTGAAGCATCCGCTTGAGAAAGATAGGCAGTTCGTCAATAACAAGAAGAACCGGTTTGTCATGTTCGGCATAATTGTTGAACAATTCTTTTCCATGACGTTTCCAGCTTCCGGCATCAAGTCCGGCGCGAATCTTGATGCGAAATTCGTCTGCGCCAATCTCCTCAATGTTTTCTTTCAGGAAACGTTTCATTCCAGCGGTGAAACGCGATGCAATCGAGCGGATAGGGTAAGCGGCTTTTGCGATATCTGCGATTACATCTTCTGCACAGTTTGCCGCTTCTATATCGGCGAAAAGGAAAGCCCAGCCCTCAAGTTCAAGCCGACGTCCGAGTTCGCGGACAATGCTTGTTTTTCCCATACGCCGCTGTCCGGTGAGCAGTACGTGGTTGCGATCTCGAACATACGTTTCGAGGATATGCAATTCGCTCTCACGATTGAAAAAATCATCGCCACTTACCCATCTACCGGTAGATGATTTCATGTTATAATTCCCTATCTAATAATAATATTTAGTAAACAGCACAGTATAACAGAATAGTTGTCAACCGTTTTGTTGTATTCAGGGTATCATGCAACAGAATAGTTGTCAACCGTTTTGTTGTAAATTGCATTGAGTCTCGTGAAGGAAGGTTATCTATAGATATAGTTCAGAATTTAAGCATCAATGCCTGTCATCTTTCTCGCCCATAGAGTCCAGTTTAATTGTCTTACTCCAGCGGATATCCGATCCCCAAGATTTTCCCACGGCTATCCTATTCTAAATTTAAGCACATACAAAACCTGAATCTGGGTTGTTTTTGTGGCATTTTAAGCAGTTTTTTCCGCTCTCAAACACAGAACTGCTACTTTTTCTAGAGCGCACAGATTGCCCTGTGCGAGTATAGGATTGCCGTGAGATTTTCCTTCCTCATGTTTACAAAGACTTTTACTGTGGCAAAATTAAAGGCTTATTACTGCCGATGTAGCTCAGTGGTAGAGCAGCTCACTCGTAATGAGCAGGTCAGGGGTTCGAATCCCCTCGTCGGCTGTATGTATCTCCACCTCGTCGACTAACTCCGTGATACAGCCAATGGCGAGTCTTTTATCAAAGGAACATATCGTTAGGGGTCCGGAATTTAACCGCTGGCTGGCGGTGCCTCCGTCTATTGCGGTTCACCTGTGCATTGGATCCGTTTACGCCTGGAGCATATATAATCCCGCGTTAATTGAAGTGCTTGGCGTTGCCACTAGTGCGGGGGACGACTGGACCCTGCGTCAGGTAGTGTGGATATTCAGCGTTGCGATCGCGTTCACCGGGCTTACGGCGGCGTTTGCCGGCAAATGGGTTGAGAAGGTGGGACCGCGCATGGTCTGTGTGGCGGCAGCGTGTTTTTGGGGTGGCGGCTACATGCTCAGCAGTCTCGGTGTTACCTTGCACCAACTGTGGCTGATCTATCTGGGTTACGGCGTAATCGGCGGTATCGGTCTGGGTTTAGGTTATGTTTCACCGGTCAGCAATTTAATTCGCTGGTTTCCGGACCGACGCGGCTTGGCTGCCGGAATGGCGATCATGGGCTTCGGTGGCGGTGCGATGGTTGCGGTGCCGCTTAAGGAATTCTTCCTCAAGTACTTTTACAAGGCGCCTCAATATCTGGGGACGGCCGACGCCGTTGATATGATCACTCATTCGGGCCGACGCTTTGTTGAAATCGGAGGTCAGCTAAAAGAGGTCGTCGTCGCGGGGGCTGCCGAGGCGGCACATGTGCTGGCGCCCGGAACCGAAGTGGCCGGGGTGTATGTGGTCGGCACCGGTTCCGCGGGAGTCGCCCAGACCTTCCTTCTCTTCGGAGTGGTTTATTTCCTTGTAATAATGGTCTCGGCGTTTTTATATCGTATCCCGGTTCCGGGGTATAGACCGCAGGGATGGGAGCCGCCTGCCGACAAGGATTCCAGCAAGCGAATGATCAGTCAGAAAGACGTGCATATGGATCAGGCGTTGAAAACATCTCAGTTCTACCAGGTGTGGGTCGTACTGTGCCTTAACGTTACAGCTGGCATCGGAATTATCTCTGTCGCCAAGACTATGATGACCGAGATATTCAGCAGCGCGCTTCCGGATATTGTTGACGTTACCTTTGCCACCACTTACGTCTTGATGATCGGCATGTTCAACATGCTGGGGCGGATTATATGGGCAAGCGCCTCCGATAAACTGGGGCGGCGCAAGACGTGTTCGATATTTTGCGCGGTCGGTTTTTTGTTGTATTTGTCCATTCCCGTGGCTGCCCATCAGGTGAATCTTGATCCTTCGATTTTCTGGCTGTTAATGTTTTACGCGGCGACGATGATAATTTTTACTTTCTACGGGGGAGTCTTCGCCACCGTTCCGGCATATCTTGCCGACCTGTTCGGTACTCGCTACGTCGGCGGCATCTACGGACGTTTGCTGACCGCCTGGAGCGTCGCCGGAGTGCTCGGTCCCTTAGTGGTCACCTCGCTTAGAGATCGCTCGCTCATGGCCGAAATCAATCGCCTCGCAGAAATGGTATCGCCAGATGAATTCGTCAAGACTTTCGGAGCCGGGGTTAACGACCTCGGGATACTCGTGCAGAATAAAACCGTAACGCTTGCGAAACTCATGGATATCGCGCCTGAGGGGACAGTAGATCCGACGGCTTCCTTGTACAACTCGACGATGTACGTGATGGCGGCGTTATTGATAATCGCCTTGATAAGCAATCTCCTGATAAAACCGGTTGACGAAAAACATCACATAAAAGACTGATTCTGGTTGGTTTTTCTCCCGACTTGCGTCCCGCCAGTTTCGCTGAGAGACCGCTCGCGCTGGAAACGAACGTAGCGTGCGGCGTCAGCGGAAGATTTTTGAGAAGTACTTCCTGAATTCGCCGCCGCTGAGGCTGGTCTGTTCAGAGAGTCTTTTAAGAGTCGGGGGTGTTTCGATATCGTCGCGGTTTAACTTGATCATGTATTTCTGCGAAACCTCGTAGGCTTCTGTGCTCTTGTCCATATATCTCACTTTGATGCTGTTTGTCTTTTCATCTAGTAGTTCTTGAAACGGGATCGCTTGTATTTTCCCCGTTCTTACGTACACAAGAGCCCCGTCTCCCTCTCCGTCAAGCAGGTACTTTACGGCGCAGTAGCCGAGCTTTCGCGTATAATCCACGTCAAATGGAATCGGATTGGCCGAGCGCATTTCATAACCCAGTCTCTTGTGCACCAGTTCCACTTCAACTCCTTTCTCGGAGAGTTTTTCGCCAAGAGTGCTTTTGAGAAGCTGACCGAAGTTGACGTCAACGTATCTTATTCTTCCCATGCCGTCTTTGTCCATAAGTCCCAAGTCAACGGGGTCTATCTTGTCAAGCATTCCTTCGGCGAGTATCGCCACTCCGTACCCCCTCCCCATGCTCATTCTTTTTATTATGGAACCCTCGAGAATGGCTACGACCTTCTCAAGCGGCACTTTCTCCTCTTTGAAATCCTCCGGGATTATCGTTATTGTGGCTCCTGATGACTGCCCGATTCCAAGAGCCAGGTGGCCGGTTCTTCTCCCCATGGTTATAACCAGAAACCATCTGCCCGTAGTTCTCGCCTCTTCCATTATGTTGTTCATTATCTTCGCTCCCACATCCCTTGCGGTCTCGAATCCGAAGGTTGATATGTAGTCGGGAAGGGCGATATTGTTGTCTATTGTTTTGGGCAGGTGCGCTATCTTTAATCTTCCCCCGAAGTGCTCGTGAAGCGTCTTTGCGAGAAACATTGTTCCGTCGCCGCCTATGGTTATCAGGTTGCCTATGCCGAGTTTTTCAATCGAGGAAACCGTGTTTTTAAAGGTTTGCTCAGTCGCGAGGGGACTTTGTCTTGATATTCCGATAATCGAGCCGCCGGTTGTGTGAATCCTCGAGGTGTTCTGGATATCAAGATCTAGAACTTTCGAGGTGTCTCCCATGGATATCCACTTAAACCCGTCAAGAATTCCAATTACTTTCTTCCCTCTGTTTCTGGCTTCGATAGTGGCTGAGCTTATCACGCCGTTTATCCCGGGGGCGGGTCCTCCGGCCGCTATTATTCCCAGATTGTCCATTTTCTTGCTAGTCATCTTGTCCGTACCACCCCGTTCCGTAACCGGCTTTGTATTTCTTGTTTCGGTATCCCCGCGTGTAAAGAAAACTCCCTCCGGCTATGGCTCCGCAGGCGAATCCTGACATGTGCGCCCACAGGCCCTCGGTTCCCGCGTCACCAATATAGCCGATTCCGGTCAGAAACTGAACGGCAAACCAGAAAATTATGAAAAGGTAAGCCCTTATGCGTACGAAGTGGACAAACACCAGGACTATGAAAAGCGTAAGAATTCTCGATCTTGGGAAAAAGAGCATGTACGCGCCCAGGACTCCGGAAACCGCCCCGCTTGCCCCTATTACCGGAACCGCGGAATGGGAGTTTAAAGCCACCTGAATGAATACGGCTACCAGCCCGCACACGAGATAGAAAAGCAGGTATCTTGCGTGGCCCAGCAGATCTTCGACCGCGTTTCCGAATATGTAGAGGAAAATCAGGTTTCCGGCTACGTGTATCCAGTTTTCATGGATGAACATGGAACTGAAATATTTTGCCGTTCTGTCAAGGAATCCGTAGGCTTCGAGGGCGGTTATCTTGCTGGGGACAATACCGTGCGTATGGTAGAACATCTCGAGCGCTTCCCCCGTCAGAAAAAGGGTATACGCGAAAACCAGTACGTTTGCGGCGAGAAGCGCGTAATTCACATAGGGGACGATTTCGGTTTTTATTGTGCTTCTAATCGGTATCATTATCGTAACAATTATACTTAAGGCAGTTCCGGGAGTTAGGGTAAATTGCGAAAGCGCCGCACGGATTTTCTGACAAGGATAAGGACGGACATGGAAAAGAAGTTCCGCGAGGCTACCTGCCTCCTGATAAATGTCTCGGTGTTTGACTCCGCCTCAGGCGGCGACCTGGGGATTCCTGAGAACTTATCTGCGCACGAGCTTCTTCAGGAGCTTCGTTCCCTTGAAGTGGAAATTGTCTTTTACGGTTCCGGGGGCGGGGACTTCGTCTCAACAAATGGGTTCGGGGGCCTGATCGAAGAGAACGGTCACCGAATAACCGCCGACCGCGCTTATGTTCTCGACAGCGTGGAGAGAAAGGACTGCGTGCTGCTGGGTTCTGAGCTCTCCGACATTGATTTTTTTCTCTCAGGGGTTTTCTCCGTATCGCCAAGCTCCGCCCCGCTTGACCTCAAGACGGTTTCGAGCTACGTATCAAACTTTGACGGAGAGGCGGTTTTCACTGAGCTTGGGAACCTGATCGTTAATTCGAAAAGAGAAGACCGGGAATAGTTTTTCATGAAAGAAACTACGCGACTCTCGATGCTTATAAAGAATCACGCGCTTGCCCTGGGCTTTGACCTCGTGGGGATAAGCCCGGCCGAGAGTCATTACGGGGAAGCGGACTTTTTCGAGAGATGGCTCGGGCGGGGTTACGCGGGGGAGATGAACTATCTTGAGAGAGGTCTCCTCAAGAGGAAGGAAGTGGAAAGGGTTCTCCCCGGCGCCAGATCGGTCGTTTCCTGCGCCGTTAACTACAATACGGATAATCCACGCTCGACGGAAGCTTCGGGTGGCGGCTGGATATCGAGGTACGCCTGGGGAGACGATTACCACGACGTAATGGGAGAGATGCTCGACGGGCTCGCGGACTACATAACGGGTTTTTTCCCCGAAGAAACAGGCGTCAGGGCTTACGTGGATACGGGGCCGGTTCTTGAGAAAGTGCACGCGAGCCGCTCGGGAGTGGGTTGGGTGGGTAAAAATACCTGTCTTATAAACCAGGAGGTCGGTTCCTGGCTTTTTCTCGGAGAGGTGATAACCGACATCGAGCTTGACTACGACTCGGCGGCTGAGGACCGCTGCGGTACCTGCACCAGGTGCATAGACGCCTGTCCCACCGATGCCATAGTGGAGCCTTACGTGCTTGACGCCAGGAAATGCATTTCCTACCTTACGATAGAACTTAAGGGGAAAATGCCGCTTGAACTCAGGGAAGGGGTGGAAAACAATGTTTTCGGGTGCGACGTGTGTCAGGACGTGTGTCCGTGGAACCGCGACGCCCTTTTTACTCTCAAGGAAAACTTCAGGCCGCGCGAAAAACTGCTCAGTCCCGATTTCAAATGGCTTCTCGAGCTTGACGGGGACGGTTTCCGGGAGGTTTTCAGAAAGAGTCCGGTCAAGAGGGCCAAGCGCGGGGGTTTCATGAGAAATGTGCTCGTGGCTGTTGGAAATTCGGGAAATAAGGAGTATATACAATACGCAAGGAGTCTTCTGGGAGACGGGGAGCCGATCGTAAGGGCTCACGCGGTCTGGGCGCTCTGGATGCTTGAGGGAGAGGATTGCCGAGGCGAGCTTGAGTGTCTGCTTGAGACCGAAACCGACGGGGAAGTGCTGGAAGAAATTCACCATGCTATCGGTTCCCCGCGAGACTGAGGTTTGTTTATCATGAGTTATGAAAAAGACGAAATAATAAAGGCGAACAAAAAATTCTACGACGCCCGCAATCGTTACGATGTTGATCTGATAGAGCAGGTCTGGCTTACCGACGGTAGGGCCAAGTGCGTTCACGCGGGGTGGCCGATAATTCTCGGATGGGAAGCGATAAAGGAGAGCTGGAAGACCATTTTCGAGACGGGCGGATTTGACCGCGTTGATATTTCGAGTTTCTTTGTTGACGTGAAGGGGAATTCGGCCTGGCTTAACTGCGTTGAGAGGGCGACTTACTCAATAGACGATCGCAGGGTTGTGGTGCTGGCACAGGCGACCAACATATTCGAGCTTGACGATGGAGAATGGAAAATGGCGCTTCACCACGCTTCCCTGATGCCTATTCCCCGCAAGGAGATTGATTACGAGAATCTTCAGTAAGGAGACTGAGTCTCTCCCCGATTAAGTAGACCAGCTGCTGGCAACCCTCTCCCGTGACCGCGGATATGCTCAGGGTCTCGATATCCCTTTCCTTTAACCGTCTTGCCGTCTCCGCTTCTCTGTCTTTGGCTTCGACGATATCGATTTTGTTGAGAACGACCAGCTGAGGCTTCTCGGCAAGCTTCACCGAGTACTCCCCTAGCTCCGAGTTGATCTTGTCAAAATCCTCTACGGGGTCCCTTCCCGAAATCGGGTCAAGGTCAAGCATGTGAACCAGAAGACGGGTTCTCTCCACGTGTTTCAGGAACTGGATGCCAAGCCCGAGTCCCTTGTGGGCTCCCTCGATGATCCCGGGGATGTCCGCGATCACGAAAGACTGATGGTCCCCGTAGCTTACTACCCCGAGGTTGGGAACGAGAGTCGTGAAAGGATAGCCCGAGATTTTGGGTCTCGCGGCCGAGATTTTCGATATGAGGGTTGATTTCCCCGCGTTTGGAAAGCCGAGGATGCCGACGTCGGCAAGCACCTTAAGTTCGAGACTTATTTCCCTACGAACTCCGGGGCGCCCGCTCTCTACCTGTCTCGGCGCCCGGTTAGTCGGCGATACGAACCTTGAGTTTCCTCTGCCTCCGCCGCCTCCCCTGGCCACAGTAAAGCGCTCACCGTCCTCGATGAGGTCGGCAAGCGTTTCTCCGTCTTCAGAGGAAGTTATCACGGTTCCCGCTGGAACTGGGATGATCAGGTCGGAACCCGATTTTCCGTGCTGATCCTTGCCCCTTCCGGGCTGGCCGTTTTTGGCTTTGTATTCTTTTTTGTACCTGTAGTCAAGAAGCGAGGACATATTCGCGTCAGCGACCATCACCACGTCTCCCCCCTTGCCGCCGTCGCCGCCGTTGGGACCTCCCTTGGGAACGAACTTCTCCCTTCTGAAGCTCAGGCATCCATCGCCGCCGTTACCTGATATAACGGTTATTTTCGCCTCGTCTATGAACTGCATTTTGGTTTCTTGGGTGGAGATTGCTCCGAAAAGATTTCGGTTTCAGAGATGTCCAAGCTAAGGAAGGTTAATCAAGACAATTTTAAGATGATGATAGTCAAAGTTCTGATTCATCAATCCCCGCTACCTTCATTATTTCCTTCTGAATACCTCGCCGTAAATCTCTTGAACCGTGGACGGGAATGGAAAGAATTAGTCTGCTTCCCTCTTTGACGTAAATGTGGTGACTACCAGCAACCCGCTTCAACCTCCACCCCTTTAATTCCACAAGCGCGCTTGCCTGTTATGGACTTCATGCTCTTTGTTCAGCAGAAAGCAGAGGGAAAGCAAAATCTACGTTTTTTATCGCATCAATATCTGTGAGGAGTTTTTCTAAAAGATTCGGAATATTCTCTGCACTTATCCATATCAAATTCAAAGTTATCTGTGGTCGAAAGAACTCTTTCATAAAACATCTCCTCTCTGACAAGCAAGCAACCTTCAACGGCCTCATGAATATTCTCAAACAGTTCCCGAATAGAATCGCCCTGAGTCATGCATCCCGGGATAGATGGAACCTCAGCCCAATATCCACCCTCTTCTGCTTTATGAATCCTGACTTCCAATTCCATTAGTTTCCTCCAGTCGACTATTCCGCCCTAAACGATTGACTGTGAAGACAAAGAACCACAGATAACATTATAACATAATTTGACCACGGAATTACGCAAACCACGAAATCTGGATCTCAGACCGTGGAAATTGTCAAACAGTTCTCCGAACTGCAGCATCCGGGAATTCAGAGCTGTTTTTGATGCTCCGCTATGTCCTTTTTTACGTTTCCCGTTATGCCTTCCCAGTATTTCCACCAGTAGGAATCCGGTTCGTGGTTTGCCTTCTGCTGCTCGGCCCAGATCAGTACCTGCATGTGGTCTCCGTGATAGAGCACCAGTTTCTTCGCGGCGTCAGCAACCTCCTCATCATTTATCGGAAGCTTGTTGAGCTCCCCGTCAAAAATGGCTTTTATCTCTTTTATGTAGGGAGCGGCGGCACTTGAAATCTCTTTTATTTTCTCAGCCGGGGTTGCGACATCTCCCGGAAAAGATTCCTTTACGTTTTTCATGAGGTCCACGAAGTCAAGAAGATTATCAAGAGAGTCCTGAGCCTTCTTCACTTCCTTGAGACATCCGGTGAGTTCCTTTACGTTTACATTTAAAGACATTAAACCGCCTCCTTGATTACAATCATGCCCCGCCCGGGGACAGTTCTGATTCTACCACATAATCCATTACTTTACCCTGTATACAAGAAGTCCGGGCTTGTTTTTCATGTAGGTGGCAAGCTCCTCGTCCAGCACCTTTTCGTGTACCGTGGAAGCGTGGCGCAGGTAAACCACGCCTTCCTTTCTGACGGCTATTCCCGTGTGAGAGACGTCAAGGCCGTCTTTATCGGAGTAGATCCCGAGGTAGTCCCCCGTTTTTATCTCTTGGAGAACTGGCGGGCTTAACTTCTCAGAGGGGACATAGCTTACGTCCCTTCTTACTGTCGCAAGTCCCGGAAGCCAGGAAGAGCCGTCTGTTTTTCTGTTCAGCTCCTTGGTCACGGCTGCCGTTGCGTCGCCCCCGACTTCACGGGTTACGTCACGGGCGTTTTTATCGTCTCCGTTAACCCAGTCGGAGAAAAAATGTTTCCTGTTCTCCCACCGCACGGCGCCGTCTTTATATCTCGTTTTCACGAGTTTTTCCTTGAATTCCCCGAAGCTTTGCGAAAGCCTGAGCGACTCCACGTAGTCGATATAGGTAAAGCAGTCAACTCCCGAGAGATCCACCGTAAGCTGCTCTGTTTCGTCGCTTGCTCCACCAAGGGTGTTTCCCGCGTATGGAGTTCCGAGAAATTTTTCCGAGAGAAATTCTATTTTGGCGGCGGAACCGTCCTTTAAGGCTGACTGTTCCATCAGGGTTTCTATTTCCTGCTGCGTCCAGTCCCCGAGAATCACTTTTTCTGGGTGTGCAGCTGAGAACTCTTTTCCGAAGACCGTGAGCAGGAACTTGGCCGCGACAACTATGACGATCAGAAGAAAGAGATTTTTGATTGTTCTTTTCATGTCTCTACCCCGGCGACCCGATGTTTATCCCGGCAAGGAGAAAAAGATCGTCTCCGAGCAGGTAAAGCACGGCCGAGAGGGAAAGAAAGGGGCCGTAGGCTATGGTATGTCCCGGATCTTTCTTGCGCAGTATTATAACCGAGAGTCCGATAAGGGTTCCCAGGATGGAACTCAGAAATATTATGACCAGCACCCCCCACATTCCGAAAAAAGCTCCCAGCATCGCTACGAGCTTTACGTCGCCCATTCCCATTCCTTCTTTTTTTCTCAAGTTTCTGTATGCCATGGCGATCAGCAAGAAAGCGCCTCCTCCGAGCAGCGTTCCCCCTATGGAATTAAAAATGGCGATACTGGCCGTTGCGGGAAGAAAATCCGCAAGGCCGGAGAAAAAAACCGCTTCGGCCGCGGCCGCCCAGTCGGTTCTGACCGCGTTTAGCAAAACCCCGGCCGCTATCCCGGGAAGCGTTATCATGTCGGGAATGATCAGGTGTCTTATGTCTATCAGTGTTATGGCCGCAAGTCCCGTGCAAAGCGCCAGATAGAAAAGCAGTTCAATCGACACTCCGAACTCCCTGTAGAGGAAAACCGCCAGTACCGCACAGAGAATTTCTACAAGCGGGTACTCGGCCGATATCCGCTCTTCGCAGTAGGCGCACTTGCCTCCCAGCAATAGCCAGCTCAGGATCGGAATGTTGTGAAGGGCCCTTATGGGAGTTTCGCAGCTTGCGCAGCGGGAACGCGGAGAGACTATCGAGACTCCGGCTGGAATTCTCCTTACACAGACGTTCGCGAAGCTTCCAAGTGCCGCTCCCAGAATGAAAAACCATATTTCGGGAACGATGCTATGAAGAAAAAGAAAAGAACTTTCCAAGGCGACTCCTGTCCCAGTTGGGCTTTCGTTAAGCGTTTCTTTTCTGCAGTTCCGAAAGCGCCAGGTCAAAATGTCTTCTGCAGAGCTTGATGACTTTTCTGTTCTTCCCCAGATGTTCTTTTATCGCGTGCAAAGACGCCCTGTTGCATACGAGCTTTACGTCCGCTCCGGTTCTGCCTTCAAGCTGTTCTGCAAGCGCGGTGAGTTTCACGTCCGTTCCGAGAGGCTTTTTCCGGGTGTGGATTTTGAGGATCTCGAGAATTTCCTGTTTTGAAGGAGTCGGAATCTCGACCACCAGATCGAACCTTCCCGGTCTCAGAAGTGCCGGTTCTATCATGTCAATCCTGTTTGTCGCGGCAAGCACCAGCACATCCGGGAGTTCCTCAACCCCGTCGACCTCGGCAAGCAGCTGACTTACCACCCTTTCGCTCACACGGGTCGAGTTGGATTCGGAACGTCTCGGGCAAAGGGCGTCGATCTCGTCGAAAAACACTATGCAGGGAGAAACCTGCTTTGCCTTTTTGAAAACTTCCCTTACGGCGCGCTCCGATTCTCCGACGTACTTGGAGAGAAGCTCCGCTCCCTTTATGGAAATGAAGTTGACATCTGTTCTGTTGGCAAGCGCTTTTGCGAGGAGGGTTTTCCCCGTTCCCGGAGGGCCGTGAAGCAATATTCCCTTGGGTGACTTTACGTCCAGGGCCTCGTAGAAATTCCTGTGCTTCATGGGCCATATGACGGATTCAATCAGGTCGTCCTTTACGTTCTCAAGACCTCCGACGTCATCCCAGGATGTCTTCGGTATCTCAGCCACTATCTCCCTTATCGCGGAGGGATGGATATTTCGAAGCGCCTCAAGGAAGTCTTCCATGCTGACTTCTACAAGAAAGCTGTGTGCGACGTCAGAGACGAAGTCCTGTTCCATGTCCGGCAGAATGTTGGTAAGCGAATTTATTGCCGCCTCCCTGCAGAGATTCTCTATGTCGGCCCCCACGTAGCCGCTTGAGAGCTCGGAGAGCCTCTGAAGATCCACGTCGCTTGAAAGCGGCATGCTTCTTGAATGAACCTGGAATATCTCTAGACGGGCCTTGGTATCGGGGACCGGAAGGTGGATTTCCCTGTCAAACCTGCCTGGGCGGCGAAGCGCGGGGTCGATTATGTCCGGAAGGTTGGTCGCTCCGATAACGGTGACGTTTCCTCTGTGCGTGAGACCGTCCATGAGGGATAGAAGCTGGGCCACCACCCTTTTTTCAACATCTCCCGTAACCTTGTCTCGGCGGGGAGCTATTGCGTCCAGTTCATCCAGGAATATTATGGACGGCTGGTTCTTGGTAGCGTTCTCAAATATCTGGCGCAGCTTGGCTTCGCTCTCCCCGTAGAACCTGTGAATTACCTCGGGGCCGTTTATTACCTGGAAGTTTGAATCCGTTTCAAACGCTATGGCCTTTGCGAGCAGGGTTTTTCCGCTTCCCGGGGGGCCTGTGAGAAGGATTCCCCTGGGCGGCTTGACCCCGAGCTTCTCAAAAAGCGATGGGAAGCGTATCGGAAGTTCGAGAATCTCCTTTATTCTTTTTATCTGGCCTGAAAGTCCCCCTATGTCCGTATACGAGATCCTTTCCGCATCCACCTTGGCCCTCGGTCTCTGTATCACGTCCATGCGGGTTTTCTGGCCTATGACAACCGAGTGTTCAGGCATCGTGGTAAGCACGTCGAAGTCTTCGGTCTTGGCGGCGGACACTCTCACGGATACCCTGTCTCCGACCGTTACTGGGAGACCTTCAAGCCTGTTGGTGAGACGCTTGCTTTTGGCCGGGTCGTAGAGAAACGCCTTGTTTCTTGGACACAGGGTTATCCTGCTTGCCTTCTCAAGGTCGGCTTTTGTCACTATTACTATGTCGTCAAGCTCAACTCCCGCATTCTCTCTGGTTACAGTGTCTATTTCTATCACGGAATCCGCTTCGCATTCTTCGGCGTCAAGCGGCAGGGCTCTCACGACGGTTTTTTTCCTCCCGTCTATCTGTACCAGATCCCAGGACGTAAGGCCCAGCTCCTGCATGTCCATGGGGCTTATCCTGGCGTAACCCTTTCCCGAATCCCTCGAGTGGATTTCCGATATTTTGAGCGATATCATTAGTCCGTACCTTTCAAAAAAGATATTAACGCTTAAAATTTTATGGTCAAGAAAGCGCCTGCGGGAAGGGGGAAGCGGCCTTTCCCCGGGAAAAAACGGTTGGCGAGTCAAGTGCAGCTTAAACATCTGAGCCTCAGGAACTACAGAAATTACGAAAATCTCTCCCTTCCGTTCCATACGGGACTGAACGTCATCCACGGACGAAACGCCCAGGGGAAAACCAACCTTCTCGAGGCCATATATCTTGTCTGCGGGATGCGGCCTTTTTCGGGCGCGAAAAACTCTGAGCTCGTGCGCTTCGGCTGCGAGGCTTCGCTCGTTAAGGGGGAGATTCTTTCCGCAAACGGTCTCAATGAAGTGCACATAACCGTGAAAAAAGAGGGCCGCCACACGCGGCTTAATTCAAAGACCGTGCGGAGCATAAGTCAGCATTTCGGCCGCTTCAAGGTCGTTTTGTTCCTCCCCTCGGACATAGAGATAGTTAAGGGCGGGCTTCAGGCAAGAAGAAATTACCTTGATTCCGTCGTAAGCGCCGTCCACCCGGCCCACATAAAGCAGCTTCGCGACTACCAGAGGGCCGTGAGCCAGAGAAACCACATGCTCGGATTAAAGGAGAAAGTGTCCCCGCTTTCCGTGGAACTCTGGGACGAGCAGATAGCCAGGATCGGAGCCGACATTGTGGGCAGGCGTATCGAGATGATAAAAAGCTTTAACCGTAAGCTCGCCGAGGTTTACGGGGAGCACGGGGAATCGGACACGTCGGCGCGCGTTAGCTACGGGTTTTCATTTGAACGCGGGGCGGATATCGTGGAGGCAATAAGGGAGGCGCTTTCCAGGAATTTTCCTTCTGATAGAAAAAGGGGTCACACGACTGTCGGTCCCCACAGGGACCGGGTCGGTTTTCTGCTTAACGGGCAGGACGCTTCACGCTTTGCCTCGCAGGGACAGTCAAAAAATCTGGTTCTGGCGCTCAAGGCCTCAGAGATAAGGCTTTTTAATGAACACACGGGAACCAATCCCATACTTCTTCTCGACGACATAACGAGTGAGCTTGACATAAAGCGCAGAAGCTTTCTTTTCAGAACTCTTTCGGAATTCACCGGGCAGGTGTTCGTCACCTCGACCGATAAGAACGAGATACCCCGTCGGGGGGAATTCCACTCGTTTCTCGTTGACTCGGGCCGGGTGAAAGCCGGCGCTTAAGAGACTCTGCTCTCTGCGCACGATAATCCTATTCTGAATTTGAGCACATACAAAACAGGAAGTCCTGAATCCGGGTTGTTTTTGCGACATTTTAACCCCTTTTTTCTGTTTCACAGCGATTCCTGCTCTCCTTTTTTCCCTTCTCACATACAGAACTGCTACTTTTTCTACGGAGCGAGATTATCCTTTACGAGAATAGGACCATCGCGACTCTCTGCGGGCAGCGGTTTTAAACAGAGGTCAGAGAAGTTATCATAAAAAGCTAACCAAAAGGTGTTTAGTTGAAAGGAGGCAATGAAGTGTATAAAATCAAGCTGGTCCTGACAGCGGGCTTAATAGCTGTTATGCCGACGCTGGCGGCCGCGAGCGATTGCAGCACGGTTGAAAACAACAATCTCGCGATTCACGCGGTGCCGGAACTCGTTCACCAAAAGGTCACGTTTGACGTAGCGGCGTCGCATACCCCGTTTGATGAGAAGTACTCTGAGATTGATAATATCAGCGTGTTTACGGGGGGAGTGGGCTTCAAGGCAGCGGGGGTAAAACTGGGTATGGGACTTAGTCACTATACGAACGGGACCTCTTACCCGGTAAAAGATGGAGATCCGTGTGTAGGTAACACCGCGTTGGCCGTGGCGGGTTTTGTTAACTTGGGCGAGAGCGCGAGGCTGAAACTGGGGGTCGCCAGGAGCAGCGACCTAATAGACTCGTTGTCAATCGACAATACTACTTTTCACGCGGGTTTACGTTTCGGATTCTAAGAATGGAACAAACGCAGGAGGATATAATTAAATGGACCTGAAGATAATTGACGTTAATTTCTTTACAACGGAGGCGGTAGCGTCTTATCTCATAGAGACCGGAGAGGGGCCGATGCTGATAGAAACCGGTCCCGACACGTCGTTTGAGAATCTTAAAAGCGGTCTTTCGGACCTCGGCTACGCGCCCTCTGACGTAAAGCACGTGTTCGTAACCCACATTCATCTTGACCACTCGGGTGCCGCCTGGCATTTCGCCGAGGCGGGGTCCACCATATACGTTCACCCGGTGGGAGCTCCGCACCTTGTTGATCCCGAGAAACTCATGAGGTCCGCCACAAGGATATACGGGGACAAAATGGATGAACTCTGGGGCGAGGTAAGGGGAATGGATCAAAGCAGCGTGATTGCCATTGAGGACGGCCAAGTCATTAACATAGGAGGCGTAGAAATAAGGGTTGTTGAGACAGACGGACATGCCGGACATCATCACTGCTACCTGATTGAGAACGCACTTTTTACCGGGGATACTGCGGGATGCCTGATGGCGGGCGGGCCCATGATTCCCGCAACTCCTCCTCCCGAGATACACCTTGAGAAGTGGAACGCTTCTATTGAGAAGATGAGGGAAATATCCCCAGACATTCTTTATCTCACCCATTTCGGCGGATACACGGATGTGGGTCCCATGCTTGACGCCGCCGCCGAAAAACTCGAAGAGTGGTCTGAATGGATTGGCGAGAGAGTATCAGCCGGCAAGAGTGATGAGGAGATAACCGAGGAGTTCGGTGCCTACTTCAACGAGATATTCAAGCGTGAGGGCACAAGCGAGGATGTTTACCGCAAGTACAATCTCATGGCTCCCTACCACATGAACGCCGGCGGCCTTATTAGGTACTGGAGGAGACACAAGCTTTCTGATTCCTGAGTCTTTTCGCCGGAACGGCGGTTTTTGTTTTCTTCGGTTCCTGTCGTTATAATTACTCATTTTTGAATCGGGGTGTGGCGCAGCTGGGAGCGCGCAGCATTTGGGATGCTGAGGTCGGAGGTTCGAGCCCTCTCACCCCGACCATTTTTGCGGTTCGACATATGTTTGGATTTTTCCGCGCCCGTAGCTCAGTCAGGATAGAGCAACGGACTTCTAATCCGTAGGTCAGAGGTTCGAATCCTCTCGGGCGCGCCATATTCTGAATCCGCTGGAATAGGTTCGAAGTATCGGAAAACAAGTGTTGGAAATCGGGCAGAAAAAGCGCCTTTTTTCTCCAAAAGAGGTAAGCATTCTGCGAATTGCTGCAGGGATTCCTAATAAAATTCCAATGGAGAAACAATCAGTTGTGCTTCTGCAAATATTTGAGAAGGTTGAGCGAGAAGGAATCAAAGTATAATTTGAGGCTTGAGATAAACAATAAAGAAGATCAAGTGATTACGGGACATGGTGAATACCTTCATAGGGATTTAAACCCTTTTGTCGTCTGCCTTGTGTGAGAAACCCGGGCTATGCCAGAGGGTTTTCCCATAGCATGCGAATAGGTATGGCCCACATTCTATCGCCATACCTGAGACAGGTATCACCGTCGTAAAGCACTGCCCCGCAAACGAAACGCCGACCCACAGTTTCTTCAAGCTTATGAAGGCTGCGGAAATCCGCCTTTGTCACGGTACCTGCCGCTTTGATTTCTATACCTGCTACGGCTAGGGTTCCGCGCTCAATAACGATGTCTACCTCAGCGCCTTTCCTGTCACGATAGTGATAGAATGACAAATGAGCGTTATGCCAGCTTGCCTGGCGACGCATCTCTTGCAGGACGAATGTTTCCAGAAGCTGACCCAGCAGGGGCCGGTTCTGCATCAATCCATCGGCGTCCACGCCCAGCAGGGCGCACGCAAGTCCCGTGTCGCACATATGAAGTTTCGGGGTTTTGACGAGACGGCGGTTGAGATTGCTGTACCATGGAGGTATTCGTTCAAGCAGAAAAGCCATTTCAAGCAGTTTTATGTAGCTTTTCACAGTATGCCGACTTAGCTCAAAAGACGAGGTTATATCGGATACGTTGAACAGGCCTGCGGTTCGCGTCGCTGCGATAGCAAGCAGTCGCGGTAACGTTTCAAGCGTGCTGATCCTTGCAAAGCCGCTTACGTCTTTTAGCAATTGAGTCATTATGTAGCTGTCGTACCAACCGAAGCGGCGTTGACCAGGTGGCAGCGCGAGTGCGGCAGGATATCCTCCTGCCGATATCCGTTCGCAGAGTTCTCTGCCCAGTCGTCTGGTCTGATGAACCTTGAATCCGTTTTCAAACAGAGTGTCGAGAAAGCCGGGTGGCGGCTGGTTTTCCAGTTCGCACTGTGCCAGAGGATGCAGGCGAATCATCAGCATGCGGCCCGCGAGCGAATCCGAGAGTCCTGGAACCTGCAGCACGTTAGCTGAACCGGTCAGGAGAAAACGCCCCGGCACGCGGTTGCGGTCCACTTCTATTTTCAGGGCCTCGAACAGCTCAGGCACTTTCTGGACTTCATCCAGAATAACGCGTGGCGGAAGGGTGGATGCGAAACCCACGGGATCGTTCTTCGCGAATTCGCGTGATCCTTTGTTATCAAAGCTGATATACACGTACTCGCCGGACTTATCATCAGTCGTACTCCCTGTCCGGTGTCTGCGTTTGGTCGAGTCGTCATTCCATGAAAGACTTCCGGGCGCGCATACAGTCTGCGCCAGAGTAGTCTTGCCGCACTGGCGAGGACCGTGAATAAGAACGACCGGTGAGTCCTCAAGCGCGTCTGTGAGACGTTGCTCTATATAACGTGGATAAAGACCGGTATCGGGCATAAATCCATTATAAATTCTTCCGGGGCTGATTGCAAATTCAGAATGGTATAAACTGGAAGTTTAAGATGGTACTGATTAGAAGTTTTTATAATTACAGTTTGGATTTTTATCTGGAATTAGAGGTAAAAAGACAAGAAAGACTGAAATCTAAGATGGTACTGATTGGAAATCTAAGGTGGGGCTGATTGGAAATCTAAGGTGGGGCTGATTGGAAGTTCGGCTTGGCTTGGCAAAACCGGTCACGGGTTGAAAACGGAAAAGCCTATGTTTCATGCATCAGCTTCAGAGCCTCATAACAGTGCCGCTCCTAGGAAAAGGTAGAAAGCGCTACCAAATATATCGTTGAACGTGACGAGGAACGGTCCCGATGATACCGCCGGGTCCATCTTTAGCCTGTTAAGAACCAGCGGGCCCGCGACTCCAAGGAACGAAGTTGTAAGAGTGGCTCCTACGATCCCCGCGAATATTACCAGAAACAGTCTTGTAACATCAGCCTCCGCGGTATTCAGCAGAAGTCCGATCAGGGAACCCAGAATGCCGCTTATGATCCCGAGAACCAATCCCACCTTGAGTTCCCCCAGAAGAAGGTCTTTTATCTGGCTTTTAACGAAATCACCGGTGGCTATTGTTCTGACGGTGATGGTGTTTGTCTGAACCCCCACGTTTCCACCCGTAGCCATGACCAGGGGAAGCAGGGCTGCGAGTACGATGAAATTCTCAAGAGTGGTCTGGAACTTCTGCATTATTATAATAGCCAGGACAAGTTCTCCCGCGAGGGCCAGCATTATCCAGGGAGCTCTCAGCCTCACGTTGTCGTATATGGACGTGTGCACAGGGTGCAGTCCCTCGCCGGTTATACCGCCGAGTTTGTATATGTCTTCTCCAGCCTCTTCGGATATGACGTCAAGTATGTCGTCGGCGGTTATCCTGCCGAGCAGCACTCCGGCACTGTCTACCACGGGAAGCGACACTTCGTCGTATTTCCTGAAGATCCTGGCTACTTCCTCCTGATCCATTTCCGGAGTGACCGTGATCTCGACCGGGTCCATTATGGTCCAGAGGGGAGAATCAGGCGCCGCTGTCGAGAGCTTAAGCGGGAACACCCTTCCGACGAGCCTCCCAGTTTCGTTCACCACGTAGACCATGTGCAGGTCCTCTACGTCGTCTTCGTCTTCTTCCTCGATTTGTCTTATGAGTTCAACGGTTTCCCTTGAGGTGGCGTCGTGCGGACTTTTAAGAACCTCGGTCTGCATGATTCCGCCCGCGGAATCTTGGGGATACTTTAGAAGCGGCGTCACTTCCTCGCGTTCTTCCGGGTCCATGGCTTCGAGAACCTTCTTCGCCACATCTTCCGGCAGTTCTCCCAGGAAGTCGGCAGCGTCGTCCGATTCCATTTCTTCGGCCATCGCGGTGAGGGAAGACTCCCTCATGGGTTTCAGTATGCTTACTCGTTCCTCGGGGTTAAGTTGGAAATAGACCTCGGAGGCCACTTCCGCGTCGAGGGCCTCGAGTATTAGATGTTTTTCTTTCTGAAGAGAGGCTTGTAGGAGTGACGCTATCTCGGAGGGGTGCATGGACTGGGTTATGCTTCTTACAGCATCCCAGTTCCCCTTCTTAACAGCCCTGTCTATCTTCTTTACCGTTTTCTTGACGTTAACCGGCATCGCGTTACTCTCTGTTCCGTATTTTTTCAGGAGGAGTGTTGAGACATTCCCCCTTTTCTGAACAGACTAGAATACAGTTTTCGGTATCGATTACTACAAAAAATATATACTGCGGTTTTTTATTGCTGAGGTTTTTCCGGGTTCGGAATAGAGACAGCAGCTTGTTTCCCAGCTTTCCATAGCGAAACAGATGTTTGCGGAGCTACTGTTTTAGAAATGTCCTACCTTGCTCGGTTATTCCAAAGAAGCGATTTTATCAGGTGTTTCCACCCGCTTTATTTTGTTCCAAGCTTCCCGCAGTTCATCTTGCCGGAGAGATGCCCATTCAACAACTAGCCCATGAGCGCGCGGAGGAAGGTGCCCGCGCAATACTGCCAAGGTTTCAATATTCATCAGTACTTGATATTCCCCGTAAAACGCATGGAAGTGAGGAGGTGCGTGGTCATCAAAATACATACGTATGATTATTCCGTAGAAACGGCAGAGTTCAGGCATTTGCAAAAGAAGCGTCCACGTCTGCCATCTCCCCAATAGATTTTCCGGTCAGTCGCATGTAGAGGGCGTCCGGACAGAGTTCAATATCATCTCCCCAAGCTATTGCCCCATACGAGGTTATACGTGCCATCTCAAAGCATTTACGATCATTCCAGGCTTTGAACACGCCGTGCCCTACCAGGTGAGATAGATTGATTTCCCCAGCCGTGCCATCCGAGTAGGAAAGCCAGATACGGTAACCGTCTCGCGGTTCTATTTCCGTTGCTCTGATCATCTTCTGTTTGCCCAAGTGCTGATTTTGCGTTTTGTCTCCATAATCTTATTACGCCGTTTAACGTGAGCGAAATTGTCCTTTAAATTCTCGCTCGGAGTTATGAAGCGCTCCGCATAGGGCGTATGGAACTTCAGTTAACAAGAATGATTATAACTTTTGCCGTGCGTGGTTCAAATTCGTATCGACAAAACTGATTAAATCGAAAGCTGCCAGCCGATTGTGAAGCTGTAATCGCTTTTAAGCTGCGGGCCATCCGGGTTCTGATAAAGCGGCCATCCAATCTCAATTGCCAGGCGGGGTCTCGCAGAGAAATAAGAGAGAAAAAGTCGCGGCCAAGGCGAAAAGGAACACTTCCCGCCCTGGTCGCGTCAAAAAATAGAGTCTTTTCAATCCGGCACCCCGTTACTTCTTTTTGCGTCTGCCGGTTTTTTTCGCGATAAGCTTCTTGAGTTCCCTGCGGTCGGGACTGAGCAGTTCCTTTACGTATTCGACGTTCACCTTCGTCACTATTATGTGACCGACTTCGGTGTTAACCGATTCGTAGATCCCGAGCCTCATCATCCCCTTGGTCTGCATGAGGTTGTCTTCCGTGGGACTTACGTAATGCACGAAGTCGGTTCTGTAGCGGTGAATCAGGAACAGGTGAAGCAGGGTGGCGAGACGTTTCTGGCGAAGAGCGGGATCAAAATTGTTCTCGTCCCTCACCGTCAGTATCTTCTCTCCTTTTCTGTCCTGCAGTATCTCGAATATGACGTCCGCCACCTTCTCGCCCTTGCCGTTCATGATGTTCAGCTCAAGCACGAAAGTTCCCACGGTGTGAGGCTTGAGTTCAACGGTGAAGCTGTCTTCAATCTTGTAGTGCCTTGTCCAGGCCTCAAGCCACTCTTCGAGGAGCTTGATCGAAACCTCCGTCTGAACCAGATGCTGGAACTGGGTCGAACCCTTGCCCATGGCTTTCGTGGTTGCGGTTCTCCCGGAACTTGCCACGAGTGCTCCGTCCATGCGGGGTCCCCCGACATGGGTCTGCGGAGTCTTGTAGGGCGAATCTATAAGCCTCAGCCTTCTCTGCACGCGCGCCAGGGCGAGCATGCCGTCTTGCATGAGCGCGGTCGCGAACTCTTCGGCGGCCATGCCGTCGATCTGGTGGCCTCCGTAGGTTATGAAATCGAACACGAAGCCGAGCTTCCCTATCTCCTCGGGGAATTTCTTCATTTCCTCGTCGGTCATTCCCGTCGTGTCCCAGTTAAAGGAAGGAGAGAGGTTGTAGGCAAGCATCTTGTCCGGAAAGACCTCGTGAATGGCGTCTGCGAACTGCCTTGCGTCCTCAAGGTCCGCCGTCTTGGTTTCCATCCAGAGCAGGTCGGCGAAGGGCGCCACGGCAAGCGACTTTGCGATCGCGTATTCAATTCCGCCTTTTACCTGGGAATATCCCTCGGGCGTTCTTGAAATCTCAGGGTCCCATATGTAGTCGATTCCCAGAGAATCGGCCTTCTCCATGGCGTCTTTAGTGGAGGCGGTCTTGGCAAACTCCCTCCACTGCTCGACGGTCATGTCGAATTCAATGCCCTGCTCCATGTTAAACTCCATTAGCGTCTCTATCGTTTCGCCGAAGGTGCTGAGGCCGGATTCCTCTTCCCATATCTCGACGAACTTGGTGACTACGGAATCCAAAGCGGTTTCAAGTTCCTGGGTGTCCCCCTTCATTCCCTCCATGTTCTCGTCAATAAACGACGCTATGCCGGTTTCCTCAAGCCACTTGTCCGTTTCCGCGTAGACCTCTTTGCTTATCTTGTAGAGCTTGTGACCGTTTATCTCCTTTACGCCTTTTTCGTGGATTCTTTTAAGGATCGTAAGGTAGGCGTTTTTGTAGCTTGGGATGTTGAGCTTGGTCGCTCCCAGGACAAACGGCTGGTCGCGCTCGTCCCCGTTTCCGTCAAGAAGGGTGGCGGCTTCGGCGTCGGTTCTTGAAACTATTATCCCCGGCACTTCCATGATATCGAGCTGGAACCGGGCGGCGTTAAGCCTCTTTATCTGCTCGTCGGAAGGCACGAGAACCTTTCCGCCCTGGTGACCGCATTTCTTGGTTCCGGGCTTCTGGTCTTCTATGTGATAGCCTGTAACGCCCGCCTCGACGAACCTTCTGATAAGGTTTCTAACGTGGGCGTCTCCGCCGTGCCCAGTGTCCGCGTCGGCGATTATGAATGGGCTGTAGTCGATCTCGGGCGTCTGCTGCCTTTCCTTCTCGGTCATCCTTAAGCGGTTGTATCTCTGGTTTTTGTCCGCGGCGAGAAGCGCCCTCACTATGGGGGCCGCCTCGTCCGGCACCTGACTAAGCGGATAGCTAGCGAGATCCGCTCCCTGGTCCTCGCCGATCGATCCCTTTGCCGACGTGGCCCATCCGCCGAGATATATGCCCTCTATCCCCTTTCTTTTCATCATGACCGCCTGTCCGGGTGAATAGGGGCCGAAGGACGTTATCTGTTTTCGCTCGTCGAAAAGCTCGCGGAGTCTCTTGTAGAAAGCCCCCGCGGCGTTTTTCGCGATTGAGTAGTCCCTTCTTATGGTTCCTCTCTGCTCCACCACCTGGCGGGGTGAGTAAAGACGGGTTATTCCCCGAAAGCGCGCACTTGAGAAATACCTTTTCGTCTTTCTTATCTCAGCTTCTAACTGGCTCATTGATATGCTCTCCTGAAAATAAAGATGGTTGTTTCTTCGGGAACCTAGATTACGAAATCGAGGTTCTCGGTGATTCTCGTGTCATTGCCCGCGAACTCCGTCATGTAGAGTTCGATTCTCTGCGAGGCCACCTCGTGGTCGTGGTTGTTCAGGTTTATGTTGAGCAGGTCTATGTACCACGGCACCTTTACGTCGTCAAGCACATAGGCTCTCACTATCTGCTTCGCTATCGGAAGGGTGGTGGGCTTGGAGATGTCGTGGACGTCCCTGTCGCTTGCCGCCTGGAGCTTTGCGTATTCTTCCTCAAGAAGCCTCTCGAAGACCTCGACGGTGAACGTGTCCCCGGCCTTGAGTCCGGTCTCGGGGTCGTCCTCGGTGAGCTCCGCTCCCTTATGGACCCACTCCCAGAGTATGCTGAGCCTTATCTCTCCGGTAGCGGCATCCTCCATCAGGTAGAGAATGTCGTCGTTTCCGAAGAAGTCGGCGGGCTTAAGCGCCGCGGCCTGGAATCCCTGGCCGAACGCGTTTCCGTACTGAAGTCCGACGCTGAGAAGGTTGCGCGCCCCCCTTATCGTTCTCGGGGCGGGCTCAAGAAGTATGAGGCCGTCTGCGTCCTCCTGGGTGTAGGTAAGGGGAGGGAACTCCCTTCCGAGCTGGTTCTCCTCGCCGGCCTTCTCCCAGACGGGCCTTATTATGTGAACCATCTTCCAGTGGGCTACCCATTTGCCGCTTGCTCCTTCCTGCTGCTCCCTCACGGCCCCGGCGTAGGCCTTCTCCATGCTGCTCTCGACCCCTTCCTTAGACCCCACGGGTATGTTGGGCTCCATGCCTCCCTGCCAGAGCGCGAAGTTCCCGTTTACGTCCGGGGTGTTTACGGCCATTCTAACGCGGTCCTCGTAGTTTCTCATGTATCCGTAGGTCATGGTGATCGACTCTATGTTCGGGTTAACGAAATCCTTATCCCACGCCATGGCGTCTGAGACGCTGTTTATATAATCCCACCTGCCGGTGTTAAACCCGGCGAAGTGCTTGCCGAGAACCGCCCTTATTTCCATCAGCTGGAACGTTTCCTCGAGCTGCTCTATAAGCACGTATACCTTTATCGTGCCTTCGGGAAGCCCGATGTGATCCTCAAGGGCGCTGAGCATCTCGTTCCATAGCGCGGCTTCCTCGGCGGTCTGGATCTTGGGCAGGTAAAGGACTATGGATGAGTTTCTCCTGGCAAGCTCCCTGTAGTTGTTAACGACAAAGAGCGTCATGTCGACCACGGAAGCCGAAAGCGCCACGCCGTCTGTGTCGCGTATGTGGCGGTCGTCGAGGTGAAGTCCCCTCGCCCTGAAAATAACAGTGGTGAAGTCAAGCTGTTTTTCCCAGTCCTCGATTATGTCGTGTCCGAAGAAATCCCGTCCCCACCTGTTCATTTCCCCGGCCACGCCTTCTGCGGTTTTCATGAACACTTCGTCCCTCGCGATTGCGAGCTTCAGATTGCGCTGATTGTCAAGGGACATCGTTGATATCTGCCCCAGAGCGTCCTCGCCGTCGAACATCCACCCGTCCGCGCCCGAGAGAAGGGCGTAGGCGACGTTTCTTATGCTTTTTTCAACCGGGGAGTTTGGTTTTGCCGCAGGCCCGGTTCCCTGTATCCACTGTCTTTTCAGGTCGTGGGGAATCTCCGGCCCCTCGAATTTTCCGTCCCTTGCGTCCTGGACCTTCATATTGGTGCGCGGAATAAGGGAATCCGGATCAAGAAAGGTTATTCTTTCCCTGGATTCGTAGCGCCTTTTTCTTCTCCGGGTTCTTTTTTCCATGAGGACCTTCTGCTCGCCGTTATAGAGGGACATGAATTCAAGGGCCTCAAGCGCCTCCGGCGTGTACACGTCCCCGTAGGATTGCTCAATGTTGTCTCTTATGTGCAGTGTGGTGCCCATTGGTTATTCGCTCCTCGGATGCCTGTTATGATTGAATAAAAACTGCCTAGTATAAACAAGTTCTCGATTAAATCAAATATCCCGGCCGCAACCCGTTGGGCATTGGGGAAAGCGGCAGTTTTTTAACATTAAGCGGGATCGTAAAGGCGAGCGGAGAAGGAGCTTTTAAGCTGGTGGCATGCGAGGACTTCGTAGGGGAAAACAGGTGAGCGGGAGAGCCGGTATTTCCCGGCTGACACAGCTAAAACCTTGGGTGTTTCATCCTTTTAGCACTTAGTCGGATGAAGGAGCCGGTGCCTTCACGCGGATCTTGACGATGTCCGTGTCGTAATACTGTTGATGTTGTACCGACGAGGCGATGTGCTGCAACAGTCGCAGAGACACATCCTGTTCAGTCGGGGCTTCCGTCGCTCGCTCGCCTAGCAGCGCGATCTGGTCTTCGAGATTCTCTTTGGTGGCTGATGCGACGAATTCAAGCACAGCTTCCTCGCCTTCCTTGTGCGCGATAATGTGCAGCCGTCGCAACGGTTTTTTCTCATCTGAAGTCGTCTTCTGCTCAAGCAGTGTGAGCAGGGTTTCCTCACTGGCGGCGTCAAGGCGGTCAGCCATCGCCTCTGCCCAACCGCTTTGGGAAGCAAACGATCGCAGAAACTCCTGGATTTTCGGCAATGTCGTAATCTGGAATGGAAGCTCTATGCATCTCCGGCGAGGTTCAGTGACTTCAATAAAAAGCGTTAAGAGCAGAGCGGTGAGACCACCTGCCGTCATGCCGTTCTGCAGTAAGCCACCGGCAAATTCCGCAAAATACTCAGGGAAAATCACGCCGTTCTGAAAGCCGACGCCTACCCAGAATGAAACTCCCGCGATCATGCCTTTGCGGTAGTCAATTCCGTCCTGGACGACGACCTTCATTCCAACCACAAACAGCATGGCCACCAGGATGGCCAGGTACCCGGCAGCCACCGGACTCGGAATCGCGAGAATTGCGGCGAGTGCCTTGGGGAAGCAGGCTAAGACGAGAAAGATGATGCCCGCGGCCGTCCCGACTGTCCGGGTTCCCACCCCGGTAAGTTCCGTTACCGATACGCTGGTCGAGTACGTCGTATTCGGAATCGTGCCGGCGAGCCCGGATAGCAGGTTGCCCACCCCGTCGGCAGCCACGGCTCCCTGAACGGAACGAAAGTCTACGGCCCGTGGCCGTCGCCACGAAATGCGCTGGATTGCTACGGAGTCGCCAACTGTTTCGATTGCGCCAATCAGGGTGACAAAAATAAACCCGGGCAGAAGCGTCCAGAATATGGGTCCAAAGCTCAGATCGAAGCCAGGCCAGCCTCCTTGCGGAAACCCGACCCAGGCGGCCTCGAAAATGCGCGCCGTGTCGTAAATTCCGAAAAAGCCGCCGACAATGGATCCTATAATCACGCCTGCCACGGGCGCCCAGAGTCGAAATACACCGGTGCCCTTGAGGGCGATGGCAGTGATGACAAGTACGGTCACAAGCGCACTGATGGGGGCGGCCTGGGGATGTGCGGCGACCTGAACGTTGTCCAGTAGATCGAAAATTATCGGCATCACGGTGACGGAAATCAGCATGATTACCGTACCCGCGACCGTGGGGGTGAGTATCCGGCGAAACAGGGAAAGGCGTCTCGCCAGGGCAAATTGAAACAGAGACGAGATAATGACGAGCGTCGCCAGCATGGCGGGTCCGCCTTGCGCGATCGCGGTAATGCAGATCGCGATGAATGCGCCGGAGGTGCCCATCAGGAGGACATACCCCGCGCCGATTCGACCAACTCTGACGGCCTGCAGTATCGTGCTGGCCCCGCTGATCACGACTGACGCGAATACCGCCCACATCATGTAAGTCTCAGATCCGCCGGCCGCCTTGATCACGATTAACGGCGTGAGGACGATCCCCGATATGGAGAGAATGGCAAGTTGCAGGCCAAGCCCGGCTACCAGCAGCGTCGGCGGTCTGTCGTCAGGTTCGTAGCGGACGTCTGATCGCGGAGCGGATGTGTCGGCAGGCATGCCGAGATACTATACTAAAATGATCAGATTTTTCCATGGAGCGATAAGTGCAGGTGGGAAGCATGACGGGGTCTGAGTCAATTTTGGTAAGCCAATGAATGGCTGTCATGGCTGGTTCTCGTCCGGGAATAATACGGACCTGTACCCGTAACGCACGGACAGCGGCAGTTCAACTCCGTGGTCCGGCCCGAAGTAATTCCTGAATGCTTCAGATGGTTTTACATGCGCATCCGATTTCGCACGCCGTTCATGGATCATACGACGCACCAGTTCTTCCATTGAAATGCACTGACGGCGTGCCTCGCGCTTAAGCCAGGATTTGTCACCTGGGTCGATATTGCGGACTGTTATTACAGAACTCATTACGGTGCTCTCTCGATAATTTCAGATATGAAATTATACTGCTGTCAATATATGCTGTCAATGAATGGATGCAGCAGGCAGCAATTCCCGACATTTTCTATTTGTTCTGTCGGCGCAGGCGGACAATTTGTCTGTTCGCTAGCTGGCTGGTACACTGCCCCGTTTTAGTGCGGAAGACCTGAAAAAGGATTTTTATGGTGGATGCAGCTCAGGGATTCCCGAAAGAATTCCAGCATGCTCCGCCGCGTTAGAATTTCCTGCTCTCCTGCGGTGCTCATGTTTTCGCACTCCCCGAGCCTGGATTCGATATGGTGACTCGGCCCTTGTCCGTCAGCCTGTACTTCTGAAGACGGCTTTGAGGCTTGTCGGGCAGAGTATACTCAATGCTCTGCTCATGAATAAGAAGCCGGACGACCTTGTTGAGATGACCCGAGATTTCTTTCTGTCCCAGGCTTCTGGACAACTCAATCTTTGACATCGTTCCGTCCGCCAGCAGGTTGAGAACTTTTGCCTCCAGCGACTCTGGCTGTGACTCTGGCTGCGACTCTGGCTGCGACTCTCGGTGCCCCACTGCTTGCGTCGCAGGCGCGGCGCGCCGAATCGTCACGACAAACCCGTCCGCCACGGCAAACTCAGGTTCCGGCAGACCTGCCTCCACGCATCGCCGAATCATGTCAAGCGTACCCGTCCCCATGCGCTCAATATATTCAGCCAGATACAAAGACTCCGCAAGCAAAGGGTTGCCGGGTACTGAACTGTGGGCAGTTCGCAGTTTTTCAAGTGTAAGCGACGGCGGAAGCCTGCCGGGATTGCGAATCTCCAGACGATCGGCAAAGAGCATGACTTGAACGCTGGCGTTGTCAGTATAGTCCCGGTGAACCACCGCATTCACTGTAGCTTCGCTCACGACCTCTTTTGGAATTTCATAGGTTGTGGGGGCCCTGATGTCTTGCGCACGGGTGCCGATCGAGCGATTTATCTTGCTGAGAACGAAGTCCACCGCCTGATCGACCAGATCAAAGGCCGTGCCCTTGTAAACATGGTAGGACGGAATCGGCTTGGCAACCTCCGTTCCATGAAAATGTGCGCACCTGATCTCAGAACAGATCAGAAACTGCTGCGGCGACTTCCCGAACAGCAAAACAGCGGCGTTTGTCGGCCGCCCGTCGTTTAGCAGGTTCAGATGCTCCAGCAACTCCTTCGGGGGAACATCTTCGGTCAGCGGGAACTGTCTGGCCCTGCGGGCCGTACGGATAAATGGAACCATTTTCTTGAAGTCCAGATCGTCCATAGTCGCTTTCGCGCAAGGGGTAGCGTCAAACGGGTTTGAGCGTATCAGCCCTTTTGCCCCCAGATACTCAACCAAAGCGGCATAGAATCCGGATATCAGTTCTTCAGAAGTGTTAAAACGTTTGCGGATCAGGTCAGACTGCGCCCTGCGGATCAACGCGAGCATTTTGGGGTTGCTATCTTCATCATCATTCATCCTCTTGAGGAAAATCAGACGATGGGCACCCGTCGCGGTTGCGCGGTCAAATTCTCTCTCCGTCGGAGACACTCCCTCTTCGTCTTCGGTTCCGTAGTCTCCTCCGAACAGCCCCACGTAGATATCAGACCGCTCGACTTCTTCCAGATAAAGATCGTCGGGCCGCCGGTCCGATGCCGGAACATCCTCAAACAGGAACACTTCGAAAAACCGCCTCATCAACACGTCGCCATGCACATAGTCGCGCAAAGCCGCTCTTTCCTCGGCGAATTCGCCCTGCACACTGCTTATAAAAATACGAAGAGGCTTCATTTCGCAGTCTGTTCACCTTTTTGATAAAATGCGTTTCCGTTCCCCTCAGAAACTGCGTCTTGCTTAATCAGCCGGATTCTGCCATCAAGCAATGCTTGCATCATGCCTTGCTTGATGGCGCGGGTACTGTCCCGATGTTGTTCCAGAGAGGCAATCCTTACATGCGTGTCATATGGGGTAGTGGCGATGGCGAGTTGTTCGCCAATAGCGGGAAGTTTAACCTGGACTTGAGCTGGCCTGCTGGCACTGATATGCACAATCGCATTGTCTTGACTCATGCGGGGTTTTTGTGCTGAAACTGCAGAATGGTTCATCAGGTGACCGATGATTTTGTCGATCTTGTCGCCGATTTCCTTGTCGTCCTTCAGTCCCACCATATCTGCAGAACTGCCGCCGTCGGGTACTTCAATGGGCGAATGGGGATTGTCGGCGCACTTGTCCGAGACATGTTTCATGAACAGCAGCGTTGGCGTGGCGGTGGGTTCGTAGAGAACGTCTGACTGCAAAGCGGATGTGTCAGTAGACATAGCAATACTATACTAACTGTAACCAGATTTTTCCACGGATGGTTTGACGCGGTAGAGGACAATTTGTCTGTTCGCGAGCTAACCGGTACATTATCCACTTTTTCAGTGCGGAATACTGAAGATTTTATGGTGGGTGTAGCTCAGCCCGGTTAGAGCACTTGGTTGTGGCCCAAGAGGTCGCCGGTTCAAATCCGGTCATCCACCCCATTTTCCAGAAGGCGGCGCAACGTATGGGACTTCAATGCGGAATAGTGGGACTCCCGAATGTCGGGAAATCGACTCTTTTCAACGCTCTTACAAACGCCGGTGCGGCGGCCTCAAACTTTCCTTTCTGCACCATAGATCCTAACATAGGAGTTGTCGGGGTCCCGGACCCGAGGCTTTACGTCCTCTCCGATATAGTGAAACCCCAGAAAACCACTCCCACCAGTCTGGAAATAGTAGACATCGCGGGTCTTGTGAAGGGGGCTTCCGAGGGAAAGGGAAGGGGAAACGCTTTTTTGTCACACATAAGGGAAGTTGACCTCATACTCCATGTCGTGAGATGTTTTGAGGATGAAAACGTGGTCCACGTCGAGGAAGGAATCGACGCCATCAGGGATATCCGCACCATAGAGGACGAGCTTGTCCTCAGGGATCTCGAGACTGTGGAGAAAAGGGAGGAAAAACTCGCGAATCAGGCCAAAAGCAGGGATAAGGACGTAATGAGGGAGCTTGAAACGGTGAAATCGCTTCGGGAGTTCATAGAGACCGGGCGGCGCGCGAGAGATTTCCCGCGTCAGGAAGGAAACACGGACACTCTGCGGGAGCTTTTTCTTTTGAGCGAAAAGCCCGTTATCTACGTCTGCAACGTTTCCGAAGAGGATGTCTCGGGAGCCGGAGAAAACGCCGAGGTTCTAAGGGTAAAGGAGCATGCGGAGCACTCTGGAGACGAAGTCATAGTCGTTTCGGCCAGGATAGAGGCTGAGATAGCCGAGCTTGAAGGCGAGGAGAAGACTGCTTTTCTCGAAGAACTCGGACTCCAGGCAACTGGCCTTGACAGGCTCGTTAACTGCGCGTACTCGAATCTCGGGCTTTTTACCTATTTCACCGCGGGGCCGAAAGAAGTAAGGGCGTGGACGGTCAAACGGGGAACCAAGGCGCCCCAGGCCGCCGGGATCATCCACACCGACTTTGAAAGGGGCTTCATAAGGGCCGAGACCATATCTTACGAGGATTACGTTAGGGAAGGTTCTGAGCAGATGGTGAGGGAAGCCGGAAAAATGAGGCTTGAGGGAAAGGACTACGAGGTCTGCGACGGGGATATCATGTTTTTCAGGTTCAACGTCTGATCACCTGGGAAGCACTGTTCTCAGGTAGTCGTCTGTGGCCTCAAATACGGGTTCTTTTCCAGAGTGGGCTTTCATAAGAGGGACAATCTTCGTTCTGACGCCCATTCCCCGGGCGTCTATGTAGCCGTAGTCTTTCATTACGTCCACAAGCATCGGGTTTCTAGGAGACCTCTGCCCGGCAAGCATTTTCTCAATGGTCATGGAGTTCGGCATCGCCCCGGGGCTTGTAACCTCAAGGTGGTCGGAGTAAACCACTACTTCTATATCGACTGTCCTCGTCCAGTCACGGTGAACCAAGGCGTTTATTACTGTTTCCCTGATCGCCTCGCGCGGATAATACCATTTCCTCTCGCGTCTGAAACCCTCATCAATCCCGTCCGGTTCTTCAGTGACAAAGGGAAGCAGCCTCTCTGCGAACCGTTCAACAAGTCCGAAGTCAGATTCTGCCAGTGTCCGCTGCCCGTCCTCATCCGTTCTCCATAGCGCCACCAGGGGACTGTCAATAACGTCGTCAAGCAGTGCCCTGTACTGCTTGTCCGGTCCGTCAAAAACCATAAGGCGTATGCCTGACTGACGCAGAAACCGCCGCGGAGATATTCCGAAAAGTAGCAGTCCTGCCATGGAACAGACCGTGTGTCCGCTGGCCTCCCGAGTTATGTAATTTAGTCCGTCCAGACGTTTTTCCCAGGCCTTGGGGATCTGCGGAATATCAGGATCATTGAGCACGGAGCCGAAATAGTCTTTCAGCCTTTCGGTGCTTAGCGAGTTCAGAGAGGAACCTGAAAACCCGGAGGTTTCAATGTGGAGCATGCCTCCGCTTTCGTATAGCCGGGCCTGTTGCTCCCGCGTGGCCAGCCGGGAAGTTGACCCGATCTTGATATATACGTCCTCGCGACCCTTGTTTCTCACTACATATGGCTTGCTTGTTCCCTCGGCGAACGATATAACAGCAACGCGCTTGTCATCAAATGACACCTCCTCATAAAAAGACAGAATCTGGGGATGAATCTTCTTATGAAAAATATTCACTACCCACTGCTCAAGGTTTTTTCTCCTGACTCCGCTTATCGAACCGTCATCTTCGACTCCCAGCAGAATCATTCCGCCTCTCAGGTTAGCCATTGCCACGACTTCTGCTGCCAGTTGCTTGGGTCGTATATCATCGCTTTTGAATTCGACACAGGAACTCTCGCCGTTTGAGATGATTTCAAGCAACTGTGTTTTTAACATGCTGAATCCTTGCTTCAGAAACCTGAGCGTTCTACGAGATTATAAGCCTCTTTGAGTTGCAGGGATGTGCTGCTGAGGATTTATGCTGGCAATTAAGGTAAATTATACCGTGTACCATTAGGTATGTTGTGGCAGTTTTTACTTTAAGAGTACCGGGAATCTCCTTGCCTGCGCTGATTGCGGACGAGGAGCTTGACGCGGCGTACTCGCAAAAAAATATTATGAATGCAAGAATGGATGAGACATGGAATTTCGGAGACTCCAAGGAAGGTCTTATACACAGAATCCATAGCTATCCGGCAAAATTTCCCGCTTTTATAACTACCAGAGCTTTGCAGTATGCGGAGAGAAATGGTGTAAAAGTTGAAACTGTTGCGGATGTCTTTTGCGGTTGCGGTACGACTGCTGTAGAGGCAAAAAAAAACGGCAAGAATTTCTGGGGTTGCGATATAAATCCGGTTGCCACTCTGATTGCCAGAGTCAAGACCAGACATTACAGCGATATCACTCTGGAAAGATACTTTTCCGCCGTAAAAAACAGATTTTACTCCGTAAAAATAACTGAAGAGGATTATGAAGGGATAAGTGAAAGGATTAAATACTGGTTTGAAGAAGAAAATATTGAATGTCTGCTGAAATTAAAAAAAGCAATCAAGATTGAAGTATCAGACCAAAGTCCTTATCAGAGTTTTTTCTTTTGCGCGTTCTCAAACATACTGAAACCGACATCCAGATGGCTTACGAAATCTATAAAGGCCCAGATTGACCCGCACAAGTCTCCTCGCGGCGTTATGGATGCCTTTGAAGATCAGTTCGCACTGATGAGAAAGGCAAACAGGGAGAACATATTTCCATCAAACGGCAACAAGGTTCGAATTTTCAGGAGAAATTTTCTTTCAATAAGGCCCCAGAAGCCCTTGGCCGACCTGATAGTCACAAGTCCTCCCTACGTAGTGTCTTATGATTATGCGAGCATACATCAGCTGTCAGCTCTTTGGCTTGATTTCGCTCATGACTATCGTGACTTGAGGAAAAACATGATAGGCAATGAATACGGTGTCAGTCCTCTTTCAGTATCTGATATTGATAAACTCCTTGAATCAGGGAGAGAAACCTACAGGAACCTTTTCCACGCGGACAAGCAGAAAGCGATCTCTGTTGCAAGATATTTTCTGGATATGGAAAAAACCGTGAAAAAAAGCCATGTTATCTTGAACAGAAACGGACTGGCTTTTTTTGTTATAGGTAATACCCAATATAAAAATACGGGAATAAATAACGCCGGATATCTGGCCGAATGCATGGAAAAATCAAATTTTCGGAATATAGAAATCATAAAGCGGAAGATTTCCTCAAAAACGATGACTCCTTACAGGGATTCCAGAGGCCGCTTCACCAGGGATTCAACAAAGAGAAAAGTTTATAACGAAGAATTTATTGTTACGGGAAGAAAGAAATGAGTTCGGAAAAACTGTCCATTCGTCCATACGCGAGACTTTTGACTATGCTCGGTGATCAGCTGATAAAAAACGAAAGGATCGCGCTTGTGGAACTGATTAAAAACGCCTACGATGCGGATGCTGGCTCTGTTGAAGTACGCTTTGAGGATTTTGACGAAGACATGTCGACAAACGCATCTTCCAGCATAGTAATAAAAGATGATGGATGTGGAATGACTCCCGAAAAAATAAAAAGTTCGTGGATGAATCCGGCTGATCCAAGCAAATATATTGAGAAAAATGAAGGAAAAAGAAAAACGCCTGAAAAGAAAAGGGTTATACAGGGGGAAAAAGGTATTGGCCGTTTTGCGATTCTTAAGCTGGGGAAGTCTATAACTGTAACAACTAGGTCTGAAGGGGCAGAATTTGAATCGGTGCTTAAATACGATTTTACGGAATTTGATGAAGAGTTCACTTCGAAAAATAATGACCGGAAGAATATTTTTCTTGATGAAATCAAAATAGATTACACAGAGACTGCTCCACCTTCGTTTGTAACGGAACCGCATGGAACCATAATAGAAATACGGGAACTTAAAGGGCGGTGGGATAGGAATGTAATAGAGAACTTACGCAGAGACGTATCTGGCCTTACAGACCCTGTTTCAAGGATTATTGATCGTAAAGCAACAGACGATTTCAGGATATCAGTATTCTGCAACGGCGCACCTGAACCCATAGAAGATGAAAACGCGGAAGACCTGAAGAGACTGATAGAAGATAAAGCCGTATTGAAAATAGAAGGAGAGTTTGATTCCAGAGAAAACACATTCATATTCAGGGAAGGTGAAAACAAAGAGACGGAGCAGGTAAGTCTTGAAGATTCAAAAATAAAAGGCTTGTGGATATGGCAGAGAAAATTCGGGGGCAGGGGAGGCAGGTATATTCAACCCGTATTGCCCGGTATGAAAGTGCAGCCAAAAGAAGTCAGGGGCAGGTGGGGAAGATGGAAACCAGGCGGCGGTTATGAGTGCGGGAGCTTCGGATTTCATTTCTATATATTTGATTTCTCAAGGGGCATATCGGAGAAATACGAACTTAAACAGGTCGAAAAAGACATGCTCAAGGACTACAGGGTTTATCTTTACAGGGATGACGTCCGGGTTTATCCATACGGAGACCCCGATGACGACTGGCTTAACATAGATGTAACGCGGGGTACGGCAAGGGCGGGTGATTTTTTCAGCAATGACCAGATAGTCGGCTGGATAGATATATCTCAGGAACATAACCCCGACCTCAGGGACAAAACCAACCGCGAGGGACTTATAGAGAAGGGCGACGCGGTTTCTGATTTCAAATTCCTTATACCGACATTCTTATCCTACATCAAGCAGTATCACTATTCGCGTTATAAGCAGAAGGGAAAAGACAGAAATGTAGTTGATCTTGCGCGCAGCGATATTGTTTCCAGACAGCTGTCTCATTTAAAAGAAGATTTTAAAAAGAGAGGAAACAAGACCGCCGCGCGTGAAGTCGGAAAAATAGAGAAAGACTACGAACGGGAAAGAGACTATCTGGTTCAAAGAGCCGAGATAACCGAAGATCTGGCCGGGGTAGGGCTTTCTGTGGAAATGACTTCACACGACATTATGCTTATGATAGCCAGAGCCTACGATATCGCCAAGCAACTCAGCAGATTGTCAGAAAACTCAGGCGACAGTGAAATCAGGCAGAGATCTGACATGCTTGTCGGGGTTCTTTCCCAAGTCACCGATTCAATGCGGGATGTTCAAAGTCTTTTCAGGTCGGCAAAAAGAAGAAAGAAAGCTCTTAGGATTGAGCCGGTGCTCGACAAGATTTTTCATATATACAAAAGTCTGCTGGAAAAAGAAGGCATCCGGTACCGGAAAGTCATTTCGCCCGGTTCCCCTCTAATTGCGGATACGAACGACGGGGTTGTTATGCAAGTGCTGATCAATCTTTTTGATAACGCTTCTTACTGGCTTGGAACAGTTGATCATGAGGGTAAAGAAATACAGGTCACCTTGGATGGACCTCAGGGAGAACTTGTTTTTTCCGATAATGGTCCGGGTATGGATAAAGAGGACTTGCCGTATATCTTTGAAGCTTTTTATTCCGGCAAAGGTCGGGAAGGCAGAGGTCTGGGACTTTACATCGCTCGCCAGTTGCTGCAAAGACACGATTACACAATATCTGCCGCTGAAAACCGCCGGAAAAAACTGCCCGGCGCCAATTTCGTAGTAAGTTTCACCAAGGAGGATTCTCAGTGAACCTTAAAACTCTTATGTCGGGAATAGCTGTTGTTATTGATGATGAGTTTGAGGAAGAAGGAGGAGGGGAAGAGGATATGATTTTCAGGATCGTTGGTAACATGGAGGACGAATGGGAAATGCCTTTTTACAGAACCCATGAAATCCCGCCTGACGGTTATTCAAACAGCCTGCTTCGGTCGGCCAGCTTCGTGCTTCTCGACTGGAAATTATGGCAGTCCGGTTCTCAGGAACTTGAAAAAGACGGTATCGAGAAGAACATCAGATTCCTTGAAAAAGCGAAAGAGTATTTCATTCCGGTTTTCATTTTTACAAATGAAGATCCTTCCGATGTTGCCGACAAGCTGCCTGGAGACCTGTATGACGCTGAAAAATCGGAGAGCAACTTCATATTCATAAAGAGAAAATCGGAACTGACGGAGAAAAGTGACATTTTCGATTCCATAGGAGAATGGATAGAAAGAAACGCTTCCGTTTACGTTTTGAAAGCATGGGAAAGAGAGTTTTACGAGTCAAAAAGAGCCCTTTTTGTCTCTATGTATGCGAAAAGCCCCGACTGGCCTAAAGTATTCTGGAAATCTTACGAGGATGACGGAGTAGATCCGGGTTCATCTCTGGCCGATTTGATAAACGACAATTTGTCTGGACGTTTCAGGACAAATATTTTTGAAAAATATATTCTTGGTTCCGGGTTTTCCGGTGCTAGCATGGAAGATCTACGGTCGCTGATACAGGAGGCGAGTTTTGTAGGTATAGACAGTTTGCCCGATGATGAAATAAGATCTGGAGACCTGTTCAGTCTTTCCAAGGGGAAGTACCTGATCAATATACGTCCCGATTGCGACTGTGTACCGAGAGAAAACATAACTGCACACGAAGTGGAACTTTACTGCTTGGAAGGGAAGAAGATGTCGGAGAACGAGCTTCGTAAGAGCTATGAAAAGGGGCATTTCGAAGAGAGAGTCTGGGAGAGCATTTCATTCAGTCTTCATGAAGGAAAGGCTGTCCGGTTTGATTTCAGAAAACTTGAAAAGATAAAGTTCTCAGAGATAGAAGATAAGCGAGTCGGTCGCCTTATCCATCCCTACATAACCAGAATAAAACATCGTTATGCTTTCTACCTGCAAAGAGAAGGTCTTCCCCGAATTCCTGAAGAAGCTGTAACCGGATGAATGCCGATGCAACTTTCTAGAAAAGAAAGGCTTTTTTGAGTGATGTATGTGCGAGCATAGATGACAGGTTACGTTTGATGTTCGAGAAATCAAGTTCTTTGCGGAACACTTAACCCATGGCCGACAAACTCAATCTGGGCAGGCTCGAATCCTTCCTCTGGGAGACTGCTGACATCCTTAGGGGGAGTATGGACGCCTCCGAATTTAAGGATTATATCTTTGGCATGCTGTTCCTGAAACGTCTTTCGGACGTATTTGAGGCGGAGCAGGAACAGGTTGTCAAACATTATCTGTCCATTGGCAAATCCCGAGAGGATGCGGAACGTCTGGCACAGGATGAGGGTGAATACCAGACTTTTTTCGTTCCCGAACGTGTTAGGTGGTCTAAGCTCAAAGATCTCAAGCACGATATCGGGTCTGAACTTAACAAGGCAACCGAATCGATAGAAGAATACAACCCATCACTGGAAGGAGTGCTGGTTTCTATTGACTTTAACATCAAGAACAAGCTTTCAGACAAAAAGCTTCAGGATATTCTCTCCCACTTTTCAAAGTACAGACTCCGCAACGAGGACTTTGAATCCCCGGATATGCTGGGCAGCGCGTATGAGTATCTGATTAAGCAGTTTGCTGACTCAGCTGGAAAGAAAGGAGGGGAGTTCTATACCCCAAGCGAGGTGGTATGGCTTCTTGTTTCACTCCTGAAACCCGCCGCGGGCATGAAAATTTATGACCCCACCGCGGGTTCCGGCGGAATGCTTATACAGACCCGTAATTATCTTGCCAAACATGGTGAAAACCCAAAGAATCTGTCTCTTTTCGGACAGGAGATGAATCTTAATACCTGGGCCATCTGCAAGATGAACATGTTTCTCCATGGCGTGTTCAATGCCGATATCCGCAAAGGAGATACATTGAGGGACCCGCAGCACACTTCTGGCGGGGAACTGATGGTCTTTGATCGTGTGATTGCGAATCCGCCGTTTTCTCTTAAGAAATGGGGCAAGGATGTTGCGGATAACGATCCTTATGGTCGTTATCCTTACGGTACGCCGCCGAAAGACGCTGGAGATCTTGCTTTCATTCAGCACATGATTGCCTCCCTGAATGCGGAAGGAAAAATGGGAGTGGTTGTCCCCCACGGTGTTCTGTTCAGGGGTTCAAGTGAGAGAAATATCCGCAAGGGCATTTTGGAAGATGACTTGCTTGAAGCGGTAGTCGGACTTCCCGCTGCGCTGTTCTACGGCACTGGAATTCCTGCGGTGCTTCTGATTATAAACAGGAACAAGCCTTCTGAGCGCAAAGGCAAGGTTCTTTTCATAAACGGGGAGCTCGAATATCAGGAGGGGAAAAACCAGAACAGGCTGCGGGAGCGGGATATCCGGCACATCCTGAGCGTGTACGACGCATTTGTTGATGAGAAACGATACTCCAAAGTCGTTGACATGGAGGAAATCTGGGAAAACGACTACAACCTCAATATCCGAAGATACGCAGATACTTCGCCGCCGCCGGAACCGTTTGACGTACGTGCGATTCTGCATGGAGGGGTTCCAGTATCTGAAGTTGAGGATGAATATATTCAGGAAATCTTGCGGGGCATGGATGTTTCCCCTGTTTTCGTAAGGCGAGATAAGGATTATTACGCCTTCAGGCCTGAGGTAGAATCCAAGGAACAGATACGAGACTGCCTTGGTGATGTCGACCAGTCTATCATCAATCAGTTCGAAAGATGGTGGGATAAGTATCGGGTCTCCCTTCATAAAATTGATGCACAAGTAAAACAGTCTGAAGAAGTAATGTGGGGTTATCTAGAGGAGCTTGGGTATGAATAAGTTCCTTCGATGGGAAGACTTTTTAAATTCATCTATAGATAGTTGGCAAAATCGCTCTTTATATGAACTGTTTTCCAATCGTCAAGAAAAAAATAGACCAGACCTTCCTTTGTTAGCTGTAACAGGATCCTCAGGAGTAATAGATAGAGATGACCTCGAGAGAAGAGATACATCTAACGCAGATAAAAGTAAATATCTGAGGGTTGCTGAAGGAGATATCGTTTACAACACAATGCGGATGTGGCAAGGGGTGTCAGGTAGTGCCCATAAAGATGGTATAGTAAGTCCAGCTTATACAGTGGCAAAACCCTCTTCCTTGTTGGATAAGGGCTTTGCGAAATATTTTGTAAAAAATGAGTTGCTAGTTCAGAAATTTCATCAGAACTCTCAGGGCCTTGTAAATGATACCCTAAATCTCAAATTTCCAAACTTTGCATCTATAAATGCACTAATCCCTCCACTCCCTGAGCAGAGGAAAATCGCCTCCATTCTCACATCAGTAAACGAGGTAATAGAAAACACGCGGAAGCAGATAGAAAAGCTCCAAGACCTGAAAAAAGCCACGATGAACGAACTGCTGACCATGGGAATAGGTCACACGGAGTTTAAAGACAGTGAGCTGGGGAGAATCCCGAAGAGTTGGGAAGTGAAGGAGCTGGGAGACATATCTAAAATTTATTTCAGTAATGTGGACAAGAAAAGTTATACCAATGAGATTCCAGTATTTCTCTGTAATTATATGGATGTCTATAGCAACTCTTACATAAAGAATGGGATTGAGTTTATGCGTGCAACTGCAAAACAAAGGGAAATAGACAAGTTTTTATTGCTCAAAGGTGATGTGATTATCACAAAGGACTCTGAGACACCCGATGACATTGCAGTACCCGCCTATGTTTCCGAGCACCTGAAAAATGTTTTGTGTGGATACCATCTTGCCCTAATTAGGTCGGACAAGAAGAAACTCTCCGGCATTTATCTAGCACATTTATTTGAATTAGACTCTATTCGGCATCGATATTATCAGTTAGCAAATGGTTCAACTCGTTTTGGATTAACATCTGATGCTATTCTTGAATCAAAGATCCTAGTCCCCCCTCTCCTCGAGCAGCAGAAAATCACCTCAATCCTCACCTCCATGGATGAGAACATCGAAGAAAAGCAACTCAAACTCCGTAAAACAGAGTCCCTCAAAAAATCCCTCATGCAGGATCTGCTGACTGGCAGAGTAAGAGTAAAGGTAAACTGATGACATCCGACGAATTCGACAAAGTGGAACTCCCGGCACTTGAACAGCTCAAGTCCCTCGGCTGGTCATATGTCGAGGGAGAAAGGCTCTCGCCCGAAGAATCAGATGAACGCTCTTCCTTAAAGGATGTGTTTCTTGAAAAGCGCCTTAAAGACAGCATCCGCAGAATAAACCCCTGGATAAGCGATGAGAATCTCAGAAAAGTGGTCCGCGACCTTACAAAGGCAATTTATCCGAACCTCGTTGAAGCGAACCAGTCTGTCTGGAACTCGATAAATCAATGCGTGTCGGTAATGCAGGATCTTGGCAGGGGCAACAAAGGCCAGACTGTTCACATAATCGACTTTGACAACATGGAAAACAACGAATTTCTCTGCGCAAACCAGTTCAAGGTAAAAGGCCTTAACCAGGACATCATCCCGGACATAGTCCTGTTCCTAAACGGCCTCCCTATGGCGGTGATCGAATGCAAATCGCCCTATATAACCAATCCCATGCAGGAAGGGATTGGCCAGCTGCTTCGATACGCAAACAGAAGAAACCCTTCAGATGACGAAGGCGCCGAGACGCTTTTTCACTATAACCTGATGATGGTATCCACCCATAGGGACAAAGCGCGGGTCGGAACGATAACTTCCCACACAGAACATTTCCTTGAGTGGAAAGACCCTTACCCTCTGAGAAAAGAGCAGGTCGGATCGGAACCGACATCCCAGGAGATACTGATAGCGGGACTGTTCAGCAGAGAAAACTTCCTCGACATCCTGCAGAACTTCACAGTGTTTGAACCCTCGGGCGGCCGTACTCTGAAAAAGATTGCCCGGTATCAGCAGTTCCGAGCAGTGCACAGAACCATTGAACGCATAAAGAGCGGAGAAAACAGCAAGAAAAAAGGGGGAGTGATCTGGCACACCCAAGGATCAGGCAAGTCCCTTACGATGGTGTTTCTCACGCTCAAGATAAGAAGAGACCCGGAACTTCGGGACTGCAAACTGGTTTTCCTTACCGACAGAATCCAGCTTGACAACCAGTTGACCGCAATCTTCCAGAACGCCCAGAACGAGACTATTCACCAGGCAGACTCCATAAATCACCTGAAGGAACTTCTTTCAAGAGACTCTTCTGACATCGTTACGGCGACGATTCAGAAGTTTGAGGAAAACGTGGACGAACTCCCGGTCTTAAACGAATCGGAAAAAATCATAGTTCTCGCGGACGAAGCGCACCGCACCCAGTACGGCTCGCTTGGCGCGGCTATCAGCACAGGGCTTCCCAACGCTCCCCGCATCGGGTTTACCGGTACTCCTCTAATAAGGTCTCAGAGAACCACCAGCACATTCGGTTCCTACATTGATACCTACACCATTGAAGAGGCCGTTGAGGACGGAGCGACTGTCCAGATTCTCTATGAGGGCCGCGAACCGGCGGTGAAGGTAACGGGAGACTCTCTTGACAGTCTTTTTGATGAGTATTTTAAAGATCGAAGCGCCGAAGAAAGAGAAGAGATAAAGAAAAAATTCGGAACGGACAAGGCGGTGCTGGAAGCTCCCATGCGCGTAAGAAGGGTATGCATGGACATAATAAAGCACTACAGAGAAAGTATCCAGCCAAACGGTTTTAAGGCGATGATAGTCACTTCATCGAGAGACGCCGCAATCACCTACAAGGAACAGCTTGATGAACTGGAGGCACCTCGCTCCGCGGTCATAATCTCGGCTGATCACAATGACGGGAAACAATTCTGGGAACACACAAACCAGCAGAAACACAAAAAGCAGATCGAAGATTTCAAGAAACCGTTTGGGTACGGCGAAGGAGAATCCGACCTCTCTATCCTCATAGTGAAGGATATGCTGCTAACCGGGTTTGACGCCCCCATAGCGCAGGTGATGTATCTTGACACCAGGCTGGTGGAACACAATCTGCTTCAGGCCATCGCCCGGGTAAACAGGACAGGCGAAAACAAGTTCCGGGGCTTCATAGTCGACTATTACGGTCTTTCCGACTACCTGACAGAAGCTCTTGAGATGTTTTCGACTGAAGACGTGTCGGGGGCGTTAATCGAACTCAAAGAAGAAATCCCGAGGCTGAAAAACGCCCACACCCGGGTCATGAGACATTTTCATGGTCTTGATACGAAAGACACTGAAGCGTGCGTCACGTCGCTTGAGGATGAAACAAGACGGCAGAATTTCCAGACGGATTTCCGTATTTTCTCAAGGCAGATGGACACCATTCTCCCTGATTCAGCGGCAGCGCCGTTTCTGGGCGACCTTAAACGGCTGGGCAAGATTTCTGTGGGGGCGAGAAACCTCTACAGGGACGAGCAGCTTAACATATCGGGTGCGGGCGAGAAGGTACGCAGGCTGATTGAAGAGCATGTCCGCTCAACGGGGGTTGATCCCAAGATTCCTCCGGTTGACCTTCTCGCGGCGGATTACAGGGAAAAACTGAGCATCCACAAGTCCTCCCGTTCAAAAGCTTCCGAAATAGAACACGCGATCAGGCATCACATAAAGATAAACCTTGACGATGACCCCGAGTACTACAGGAAACTCTCCGAAAGGCTTGAAGACATAATCAGAAGACATGAAGAGAAATGGGATGCGCTTGTACAGCTTCTTCTGGATTTCAGGGAGAACATAGAAAGCGACCGTGAAAAACAGTCAGAACAAAGTGGTCTCACAGATACCGAGCAGCCTTTCTACAACATCCTGATGGCTGAGCTGACCGATAGCGGCAAGGAGATGTCCATGGATGCGCAGACCCAGGAGAAGGTTAAAGAGGTAACCCGGTCACTTGTCGCGATGCTTGATGAAGCGACACAGATAGTGGATTTCTTTAGCAAATGGGATGAGCAGAAAACGGTTAAAAAGGAGATAAGGAGAGTCGTGATTGAGAAATTTGATGACGAATCTCTCGTGAAACCTGTTACTGACCGGTTCATGGAACTTGCGAAGGTGAAATTCAAATGACCGATGGGTTTGAGTTTCCTGTTGAAGTGATAAAGACGAGACGCAGAAGGTCGGCGTCTATCTATCTTGACGGGGATGGAGTGAAGGTAAGGGTTCCCGAGGGTATATCGGACAGTTACGTGCGAGATCTCATAGCAAGGAAATCTCCCTGGATAAAACGGAAGCTTAGGGAAGCGGAGCTTGCCGCACCGACGAGACCCAGAGAATTTGTGAGCGGAGAGACTTTTTCCTATCTTGGAAAAAACTACAGGCTAAAAGTTCTAAACGGCGATGCTTCATCCGTAAGACTTAGAGGAGGATACCTTGAGGCAAGCGTCTCAGGTTCCCCAGGAACAAATGAAGAACAGATAAGGTCTCTTCTTGTGGACTGGTATCAGAGACACGCGCGCGGGAGACTCCAGGAGAAAACCCTCAGGTACGCGAAAATCCTTCAGGTAAAACCCCGTTCCGTATCCGTAAAGGATTACAAGTCCAGGTGGGGTTCGTGTTCAGCCAAGGGGGATATCTCCTATAACTGGAGAGTAGTGATAGCGCCTCATCGCATTGTTGACTACGTGGTAGTGCATGAACTCTGCCACCTTCTTGAACATAACCATTCGCCAGATTACTGGCGTCATGTGGAGAGGGTAATTCCCGACTTCAGGGAGTGCAGGCAATGGCTGAAGCAGAACTCCAAACAATTAGAGATATGAATCGATGAGCTATAAGACTTTTGTAAGGCCGCTTCTTGACCGGCTTGATTCTGAGACGTGGCACATACGCGTGAAGGAGGTTATGCGTTTTTGCGAGATGTCGGCCCACACGTTAAGGTTCCTTGAGTTTGCTTCGAGCGGGGGTCGCAGAATCCTTGACGAGAGACTTCGAGTTAAGGTCGGGGGAGTGTCCTTTGAAAATCCGCTTGTAGTGGGAGCGGGGTGGGACAAGACGTGCAGAGCGGTGCGTGCCCTCTACGCGATAGGCTTCGCGGGTGTTGAAGTGGGTTCCGTGGTTGAAAGGCCCCAGAAGGGAAATCCGAAACCCAGACAGTTTATGATAACTCCCGAGGTCTGTATTAACTCTCTCGGACTTAACAGCCCGGGAATGGACGAGGTTTTCCGGAATCTCACAAGCTACGGACGCCTTGATATCCCGGTCGGGATAAACCTGGGAATAAACTCGGATGTAAGCCATGAGGACGCCCCGTGCGCCTATGCCGCCGTCGCGCGGAGATTCTACGATAACGCCTCGTATTTTGCCATCAACGTGAGCTCTCCGAACACTCCGGGGCTGAGAAAGCTTCAGGGGAGAATTCACCTCGAGGCGATAGTGCAGGCGGTAAGGGAAGCACTTGGCGACTCTTCGGCAAGTGAGAGGTCACTGTTTGTCAAGATATCTCCCGACCTTGCCCCCGGAGCCATAGACGACGTACTGAGGGTTGTGACCGATTTCGGGCTCTCGGGTGTGATTGCCACCAACACTACTTCCAGGGCCGCAGTTAAGGCAAAATACGGCGCAAAGTGGAGAGATGTTCCCGGTGGAGTGAGCGGAAACGATTTTGAGTACAGATCGCTTTCCACGTCAGTTGTTTCCCATATATACCGCGCTACTGGGGGCGAGCTTGATATAATCGGGTCCGGAGGCGTGTGCGATACTGCTTCAGTGCTTGAAAAACTGCGGGTTGGAGCTAAAGCCGTCCAGATCGTCACAGGTCTTCGCGGTGAAGGGCTTTCGGTGGCAAACACCATAAACAGGGGGCTTCTTGATTTCATGGATAAAAACGGAATCAGCTCACTAAGTGAAATAACAGGCCTGGATCATGGCTGAACTCAGCGGAAAAGCAGAAATTGCTGCTGATGGTTCTGGAGTCGTTTCGAATTTTACTGGTACCCCTTTTATTCCATAGCCACGATGCTTCATATATAATTTCGCTATGAAAAGCGTACCTGGATTTCTGCTGAGCGGTGTATCCGCCGGACTCAGGGAAAACAAAAAAAAGGACCTGGCGCTTATATTCTCGACGGTTCCGGCCCACGCGTCCGCCATATTCACGAAAAACCTGATAAAAGGCGCCCCTGTGCTTGTTGGGCAGGAGAGAATCGCAGGCGGGCTCTGCCAGGCGCTGATAATAAACAGCGTAAATGCCAACGCCTTCACGGGCCAAAGGGGCTATGAAGACTCACTTGAAGTTGCAAACACGCTCTCCGGGCAACTCGGAATAGGTCAGTCGCTCGTGATTCCTTCGTCAACCGGCGTTACGGGGGAGCGGCTTCGCGTCGGGAAAATCAAAAAGTCCATTCCCAGGCTAATAAAAGGCCTTGGAGAAGGCAATGTCCGCGAGGCTGCCGAAGCCATCATGACGACCGATTCCTTTCCCAAGTACGCATCAAGGCAGCTTGCCGTGGGGGAGAAGATCGCCACCGTCTCGGCTATCGGCAAGGGGGCGGGGATGATATGTCCTGACATGGCGACCATGCTCTGTTTTATAATGACGGACCTTGATATCGAGCGCAAAGCTCTTTCAACAGCGCTTGAGGCAGCGGCAAGGGGTTCTTTTAACGCGATAACGGTTGACGGGGACACTTCCCCTAACGACTCCGTCTTTATTCTCGCAAACGGGGTTCTGGGAAACAGGCAGATCACGGAGAAAAGCAGGTACTACGGTGAGCTCGTGGATGTGCTTTCGTCTTTATGCGCAGAGATTGCCGAGATGATAGTAAGCGACGGCGAAGGGGCTACGAAGGTTGTCAGGATCAATGTTACGGAAGCCAGGACTGAGAAGGACGCCGAGAAGATTGCTAGGACGATAGCCACTTCCCAGCTCGTTAAGACTGCGTTTTACGGGGAGGATGCGAACTGGGGAAGGATAGTGGCTGCTGCCGGAAGGGCCGGCGTGGGATTCGATCCGGAAAAGATAAAGCTTTATTTTGAAGGAGTGGAAGTGTTTTCAGAAGGGATGAGATCCAAACCAGAATCAAGGTTTGCCCGAGTGTTCAGGAAACCGTCCTTTACGGTAACCCTCAGTCTCGGGGAGGGAAGGGCGGCCTACTCGATTCTCACAAGCGATCTCAGCCACAAGTACGTCTCTATCAATTCCGATTACAGGACCTGACCCGGGCGGTCTCCGGCGTAGTCTCTCCGCTCAGGTTCCGTCTGCAAACCCGGTTTTCTCAAGACGCTTTCCGGTACGGTATTCGGCGTATCTCGTGAGAACCCGTATGTTGTTTTTTACCTTCTCGGGGTTTTTATCCATGATTTCCGGGTGTCTCATTATGTCCATGTGAAAGGTATAGATGTTTCTTTTCCCCCGGGTTTTCTCAAGACTGCCGAGCTTTCCACCCTCAACGTCAAACCCCGCAGTGTCTTTTTCCCTATCAAAGCGCAGATCGGGCCTGTAGCCGCAAAGGGTTAACACGCGGAGGAGGAAAACGAGAAAAACTGAGTGCGGCTCCCGTTTTCCCGAGAGAAGCCCCAGGGAGTCTGTCGCAAGATCGAACAGTTCGCCCGCGGGTTCCTGTTCGGGGGTCAGGAAATCGAGCAGCTCCAAAACGCGGTTTGCCGCAACAAAAGAGTCAACCGATTCCGTTATCTCCCTGTAGCTTTGCTTGAGTGTCACGTCCCCGACGAGGTTGAATCTTCCCTTGTTCAGGGTTATTTCGATTGACAGGCGGTTAAAGAAATCGAGGCGTCCACCGAAGCGCTTCTGGCTTTTTTTCGCGTTTTTGGCAAGCGCCCTTAATTTCCCGAACTCCCTTGAGAAGAGAGTTACCAGGATGTCGGCTTCTCCGTAACTTGATTTTCTGAGTACAAGCGCTTCAAGCGTCTGCATTGTTTATGCCATGGGTGGGCGGATACAAGCAACCCGATGATTCTGAGTGCCTCATAAACGAAGACCGCTTAAGTCGGTAGTCCCTTGAAATTCTCCCCGACTTGGATTCAGAGGGATAGAATGTGCCCGGTAAAACGGAGTGCTTCTAGGAAAAAACCTTATACGAGAGCGAAAACAGTCCCCCGATTACTACAATAATAAAGGCCCAGAATCTGATGCCCAGCCTGTCTATTCTTTTTTCATGATCCTGGAATCTGGTTTCTGCTGCCTTCTCCCTTTCATCAATTTTCGTTTCGATTCTTTCAACGGTCACGGAAAGTTTTTCGGTAGCCGTGGAGAGCCTATCAGTAGCCGTGGAGAGCCTTTCGGTAGTTGCGGACAGATGTTTTACGGTACTCTTGATCTCACCGACATCCTTCTCAATGTGTTCTACTCTTTGCTCAATACGTTCTACTCTCTGTTCCAGTTGCGACATGGTGTTAATCTCCCGAGCTGGTATACTGCAAAAAGACACAAAACGATATATTGCAGGGTGTTAAGTGTCTTTTTCTGCCCTTTACTGCTGATTAGATATTAGCCGGTTTTGCTGGGGAATTCAAGGGGCATGTAGCGGCCGGCACGGCAATCCTATACTCGCACAGGACAATCTTGCGCTCTAGAAAAAGTAGCAGTTCTGTGTTCAAAAGCGGAAAAAACTGCTTAAAATGCTACAAAAACAACCCGGGTTCAGGTTTTGTACGTGCTCAAATTTAGAATAGGATAGCCGTGCGATGAGGCAGACGCACAGAGCCGGGGAGAAGTGTTTTGTGGACTATGCCGGAATGAAGGTGGACATAACGGATCCCCGCACGGGCGAGGTAAGCGCAGCGCAGATATTCGTCGGGGTGATGGGGGCGTCGAATTACATCTTCGCCGAGGCCGTGGAGTCTCAGTCCCTTGAGAACTGGCTTGGAAGCCATACGAGGATGGTCGAGTTCTTCGGTGGGGTTCCCCGAGTAATAGTTCCCGACAATCTTAAAAGCGGCGTCACCAAGGCGTCCCGCTACGACCCCGAAGTCAACTCTTCTTACCTTCAGTGGGCCGACCACTACGGCGCGGCCATCATTCCCGCGAGACCGTACAAGCCAAAAGACAAGGCCAAGGCGGAGAGCGGAGTGCAGATAGTGGAGAGAAGCGTTCTGGCTCCTGTAAGGAACGAGATGTTCCGGTCACTGGAGCAGCTCAACGCGCGCGTAAAGCAGATTATGGTTGAGGTGAACTCAAAGCCCTTCCAGAAGCTCCCGGGCTGCCGCAGGGAGCAGTTTGAGAAGGTTGACCTGCCCGAGATGGGGGAGTTGCCCGCGAACCGCTACGAGTACACGGACATAAAGCGCGCGAAGGTGAACATCGATTACCACGTGGAGTATAAAAAGTGTCTCTACTCGGTTCCCTACGCCTACAGGGGAGAGAGCGTGGATGTTCACGCTTCACGGAATCTTGTCACCATTTACTTCAGAAACGAGATCATAGCGCACCACAGGCGTACAAGGCCGGGACGTCCCGCTACGGAACCGGCTCACATGCCCGAGAGTCACAGGCGGCATAAGCAGTGGAATCCGGGGAGCCTGAGGAACTGGGCGGACAAACTGGGGGAGGAGGTGCGCAGGTGGGTGGACGCGCAGTTTGCCTCCAGAGACCATCCCGAGCTTGCATACAGGACATTGCTGGGCCTGAGGGATCTTGCCCGCAGATACCCCGCTCAGAGGCTCAATGACGCGTGCGGGGTGGCCAACCGCAAGGGGCTTATGAGAATAAAGCAGGTAAGCGAGGTTCTCAAAAACAGCATGGACAAGCTGCCGCTGCTTGAAGAGGAGGAGGCGTCTTTGCCCCAGGATCACAAAAACATAAGGGGGCCGGAGGGGTTCAGATGAAATCACAATCAAGGAGGTGTTTTTTATGAGCATGCAACAGACATTATCACGACTTCGCAAGCTTCGTCTTGGAGGTATGGCCGGGGCGCTTGAACGGCAGTGCGAGCAGCCCGGCACTTATGACGACCTGTCTTTTACCGAGAGGATCGGTCTGCTTGTTGAGAGGGAATGCGTTGAGAGGGAGCAGAGAAAGCAGCACCGCCTCGTGCGCGACGCCCGCTTCAGGCTCAGGGCTTCTCTTGCCGACATTGACTACTCCCATCCCCGGAATCTCAACAAGGCGCAGATAGCCCAGCTTGCCGAGGGGGAGTGGACGGCAAGGGGGATGAATCTTCTTGTTACCGGCCCCTGCGGCAGCGGGAAGACGTGGATAGCGTGCGCTCTGGGACGAAACGCCTGCATGATGGGGATAACGGTTCGTTACTACAGGGTCTCGAGACTGTTTGTGGAGCTTGCGCAGGCAAAGGCCGAGGGAAGTTACAGCAGGCTTCTCGCAAAGCTTGCCAGGGTGGTCCTGATCATAGACGACTGGGGGATGGAGAAGATAACCACACCGCAGAGATACGACCTGATGGAGATCATGGATGACCGTTACGGGGAGAACTCCACTGTGATCATAAGCCAGCTTCCGGTGAGTGAGTGGTACGCGGCGATAGGGGACAACACTGTCGCCGACGCGATTCTCGACCGGCTCATTCACAACTCTCACCGCCTTGAGCTGGGGGGGGGCAGACAGAAGAAAACGGAGGTTGTTTTTAAAGAAAAAGAACAGGTTTTTACTCGTCGTTTGACAGGAAAATTACTGACGTGGTAAAGTCTGTTTTGAAGAAGAAAAAAAAGAGATGACCGGGCGTCCGGTTTCAGTGAGAATCACCGACCGGTTTCAATGAGAATTGGTGTCCGAAATCATGAGAATACGCACAAGTTTTCGAGCTTCTTCGTCCTGCGAACCAAAACCAACACCAAGTATCGTCGCGTCTACTCAAACGAGGTTGATCGGGAAACGGGACTTGTCTTCGATCAGACAATCAAGCTCACCGGCAAAAAGAGCGTCAAGGATTATCCCGAACATCTCAGAATCGTAAAATACAGGGACAAAGAACGTAACAAGACCCTTGTTTTTATTACGAACAACTTCACTCTTCCCGCCCTGACCATTTGTGAACTGTATCGGAGCCGCTGGCATGTCGAACTGTTCTTCAAGTGGATCAAGCAGCATCTGAGAATCAAGAGTTTTTACGGCACGTCGGAAAACGCCGTAAAGTCTCAGATATGGATAGCGGTGTCGGTGTATGTGCTTGTTGCCATGATCAGAAAGCGGCTTAATCTTGAGGTGAGTCTCTACACAATTTTGCAGGTTCTGAGCGTCAATCTGTTTGAAAAAATGCCGTTAAATGAGCTACTTACAAAACCGCTGGATTTCTATCCCGAATCAGTGTGTTATAACCAATTGAAATTGCTTGATTAGCACTGGGACACTAGTGACGCGAGACTTAATCAGCGGAGCGAAGCGCAAGGGTCATTCCCTTCAACGGGAGCTAAAAAACATCCTGACGAAACGAAGGGAATTAATTGCCGAGGCCGACCGCACCCGGGCCATGACCGCTGGTCCTCTTGAGGATAGCGTGTCGATTCTGCGAGAGGGCCGCGACAGCTGATTAATCTGGTTATCGACGCAAGCGCTGCATGGCGAAGAGTATCGGGCGGAACGGTATCCGAGCAACAGGTGCGTGCTTTTCTCGAAGCCTTACCGCGATGGTTTGAGTCTCTGGTTTCCCTGGTGCGGTTACATGGGACTGCTTTTGAAATGGCATGCGTTCTCGGTTACCCGGTCTGCGATTGCCAGTACCTCGCGCTTGCCGAGAGGGAGAAAATCCGTATGATCACGTCGGACAGCGTTTTTGTTGACAGGGTCCACCGTTCACGGTGGACAGATCGAATCGAGAGTCTGGGCGGAGACTGAATCCAAGGATGGCATTTTTAAAGAATCTCTCGGGATTTCTTAGAATAGAGCATACGTTTTTTTCACTTCCAGTCATTTTCGCGGGAGCTTTTCTTGCCGCGGGCGGGGTATTCAGCGCCCGGCTTTTCGTGCTGATTGTCCTTGCGGGAACGGGGGCAAGGACGGTTGCGCTTGCGCTTAACAGGATTTTTGACCGGGAAATAGACCGGGAGAACCCGAGAACCACGCAGAGAGAGCTTCCCTCGGGCAAAATGAGCATGGGCGAGGCTTTGGCCGTGGCGGCCGCAGGGGCCCTGCTTTACTTTGTCTCCGCTTATCTCATATGTCCGCTCGCCTTTTTCCTCTCCCCCCTTCCCCTGATTGCCTTTACCGTCTATCCGCTTATGAAGAGATTTACGAGTCTCTGTCATTTCGGCGTCGGATTATCGCTCGCCCTTGGTCCGATAGGAGGATGGATCGCCGTGAGATGTTCTCTAGGGGAAATGCTTCCCGCGGTAGCGCTGTCGGTTTTCACTTTCCTGTGGATTTCGGGGTTTGACATCATATACGCCACCGACGATGAGGAGTTTGACAGGAGCCACGGAATTTACTCGCTCGTTTCCAGTTTCGGCAGGCAGAGGGCGCAGCTTGTCTCGAGAATTTCTCACCTGCTTTCGTTTGCCTGCCTCGTGTTTCTCTATATTCTTTCGTTCCGGACCCTGTCCGCGCTTTTGCCGCTTGCACTATGCGGCTACCTGCTTTACCTTGAGCACAGAAGTTTCGGACAGGTGGATTCTGCTTTTTTCAGAACCAACATTCTTATAGGATTCGCGGTTTTGTTTTTCACCCTCGCGGGTATATACTTACCCTGACCATGAGAACCATAGTCGGAATTACAGGAGCTTCCGGAGTAGCTTACGGGGTTGATTTTCTCAGAAGATGCCCTGATGAGAAATATCTGGTGGCAAGCAAGTGGGGAAAGAGGGTTCTTCACGAGGAACTTGGTCTGAAGGTTGAGGAAATGCGTCCATGGGTAACCGATATTTACAGTGATTCTGACCTCGCGTCCCCGTTTTCCTCGGGAAGCAACCATTTCGATTCCATGGTCATAGTGCCCTGTTCGGTCTCCACCCTGGCGAAAATCGCAAACGGCATAGCCGATACCCTGATAACGAGAATAGCCGCCGTGGCACTCAAGGAGAAAAGAAGGCTCATAATTGCCCTGCGCGAGACGCCGCTGGGCACTATTGCTCTTGAGAACGCGCTTCGGCTCTCCCGCGAGGGAGTGGTGATCGCTCCTATCTCTCCTACTGATTATATTGGGGCCGAGTCGGTCTCCGACGTGGTGAGCGGTTACGTGGACAAGCTTCTGGGCCTTGTCGGCGTCGATACCGGCAGGGGATGGAAAAGGGATGAACTGGAGTAGTTTTTTCTAATGCCCCCAAAAGGTTTTCCCAATCTAGCGAGCTTTATAAGCCATCTTGAAAGCACAGGCGACCTCAGGAGAATAAAAACTGAAGTCTCCCCCGATCTTGAGATAACGGAGATAGCGTCGCGCACAATCAAGGAAGGCGGTCCCGCTCTTCTGTTTGAAAATGTCGAGGGATCTGACTTTCCCCTAGTGATAAACCTCTTCGGTACGGAACAGAGAGTGGAGCTTGCCCTCGGCAGAAAGCCCTCGGATGTCGGCGAGGAACTCGTCGAGATATTCCGCAAGGTTAATCCTCCCTCGATACAGGGGATTTTCTCCGTGCTTCCCAAAGCCACGGGGCTTCTTTCAATGAGAACAAAGAAGGTAAGGCGCGGGGATGTTCAGCAGGTTGAAACAGAACCCGATCTCTCGAGGCTTCCCGTTATGAAATGCTGGCCGCGTGACGGGGGAAAGTTTGTCACTTTCGGCCTGGTGCTGACTAGGGATCCCGCCACGGGCTCAAGAAACCTCGGGATCTACAGGCTTCAGGTGTATGACCGCAGGACCACCGGGATGCACTGGCACGCACACAAGGGAGGAGCGGCTCACTACCACGAGGCGAAAAGACTGGGAAGAGACCTTGAGGCCGCGGTCATACTCGGGGGTGACCCAAGGATGATCTTCTCCGCGGTCGCTCCGCTTCCAGACGGCATGGATGAGCTTGCGTTTGCGAGTTATCTTCGCGGAAGCCCGATGCCGATGGTAAAGGGAAAGAGCATCTCTCTTCATGTTCCTGCCGAGGCGGAGTTCATACTGGAAGGCTCAGTTCCAAGAGACGTGCTGAGACAGGAAGGCCCCTTCGGGGATCATTTCGGTCACTACTCGATGGAGGCCGATTTCCCCGTTTTTAACCTGAGCGAGATAACCCACAGAAGAAATCCAGTGTACCCTTCCATAGTGGTTGGCAAGCCCCCCAAGGAGGATGTCTACCTTGGGATTGCCGCCGGCGAGATGTTCTCCCCGCTTATAAGAATAATACAGCCAGAGATAAAGGACATGTGGGCCTATCCCGAGGCGGGATTTCACAACCTTCTTGCTGTTTCCGTTGACGAGCGCTACCCCAAGGGCGGGGTAAAGGCGATGCTTGCGCTCTGGGGAACGGGGCAGCTGCTTCTCACAAAGTGCATGGTCTGTGTTTCAAGCGACGTTAATCCGAGAGATTTCTCGGCGGTGCTCCACGAGATCGGGGAGAACTTCGATCCCAGTGAGGATTTCCTCATGATACAGTGGGCACCGCTTGACACCCTTGACTTCACGAGCAACAAGTTCAACGTGGGTAGCAAGATGGGAATAAACGCTGTAAGGAAAAACTCCCCCGAGAGAAAGACCTACGCCAAAGAGGTTCCCGACCCCAGGGAAAAGCACCCGGAGATAACGGGATTCAGACTTCTTTCGGGAGGTTTCTGTGTTGTCCGGATAGATGAATCCCGGACCGATCCCAAGGAGATGATACGCAGACTGTTTGAAACTCCCGGCCTTGAGGGGGTGCGTATAATCGCGCTTGTGAGCCCGGATATAGATTTAGATGATGACACGGAGCTTATCTGGGGTATCTTTACCAGGTTCGATCCTTACCTGGATGTACTGTTCGAACATGCGGAGCTTCGGGGTTCCGCGGTTGTTTATGACGGCAGAATGGGAATCGACGCCACCGTGAAAAAGTGGTATCCCCCGGTAATAGAGATGTCAGAGGATATAAAGGATAAGGTCGAGACGAGATGGAACGAGTACTGGAACTGACCGAAAGCTTCTGCACCGACCCGGACCTGCTTCCCGTGATGGAGAAGGTCGCCGAGGGCCGCAGACTTTCTTTTGAAGACGGACTTTCGATACTTTGCTCCCCCGATCTTAACACCGTAGGCATGATGGCGGATTACGTTAAGAGAAAAAAATCCGGAGAAAAGGTCTACTTCGTCGTGAACCGCCACGTAAATCCTTCCAACATATGCGCCATATCGTGCCGGTTCTGCGCCTTCGGCACCACGAAGAAGTCCCCCAACGCCTACGAACTCTCAGACGAGCAGATGATTTCCATGCTGAGCGACGAGATGAGAGAGGTTCACATAGTCGGCGGTCTTCACCCGGACTGGGATTTCGATCATTATCTGGACATAGTGAAGATGATAAAGCGCCACTTCCCGAGCATTCATGTAAAGGCTTTCACCGCAGTTGAGATCGACTGGTTCTCTGAGATAAGCGGTCTTTCTCTTAAGGATGTGCTCCTTGCGCTTCGGGACGCGGGAGTGGATGCCCTTACGGGAGGGGGAGCGGAAATACTGCACGAGGAAGTGAGAAAGAAGATATGCGCCCCGAAGACGGTCGCGACAAGGTGGGAGGAGATCCACCGCCTGGCTCACACGCTCGGCATCCCGACAAACGCCACTATACTCTATGGCCACATTGAAAAACCTTTCCACGTTGTTGACCACATGGAGAGGCTTAGAAGAATAGAGGACGACTCGCCGGGGTTCTTCGCGTTCATCCCCGTTCTTTTCCAGCCTGAGAACACGGGTCTCAAGAACGTAAAGCCCTATCCGGCCTCCTACGACATGAAGGTTCACGCGCTTGCTAGGCTATACCTTGACAACTTCCCTCACATAAAGTCCTACTGGATTACACTCGGGGAAAAAGCGGCCCAGGTCGCCCTGCATTACGGAGCGAGCGACGCGGACGGAACGATAATGAGGGAGAAGATCATCCACGACGCCGGCGCTCCGTCGGAAGTGGGTCACAGCAGGGATTTCATGATAAAGATGATCCGGGATTCGGGGTACGTTCCTGTAGAGAGGGACGCGCTTTATAACGAAATAACGGTTTACAACTGATTCCCGCCTGGGGCGGTTCTGCGGTTTGTGGAGTTGAGAATCCTTGGTTTTTGCTTGGTGCGAAAGAAAAATGAGACGTGATTTCTGGTCCAGGGTTTTTGTCTTGGCGCTTGTTGTGCTTGCGGGTGCGGTTTTTCCCGTGTACAACGAGAGTACAGGGGAGGTTAAAAACATGGAAAGCGGGAAAAACAGCGGGTACATGGAGGCGACTTTCGCCGGAGGATGCTTCTGGTGCATGGAACCTCCTTTTGACAGTCTCTCAGGGGTTGTCGAAACGGTGGTGGGCTACTCGGGCGGATCCGAGGAAAATCCTACCTACGAGCAGGTCTGGCAGGGGAAAACTGGCCACGCGGAAGCGATAAGGGTCGTTTACGACCCCGCGAAAATAGACTACGAAACCCTTCTTGAGACTTTCTGGATAAACATTGATCCGACCCAGGTGGACGGGCAGTTCGCCGACAGGGGGAGGCACTACAGAACCGCCATTTTCTACCACGATGATTCGCAGAAGGAAAAGGCACTTCTTTCGAAAAAGAAACTCGAGGAGTCGGGCAAATTCAAAAAGCCGATAGTCACCTCGGTAGAAAAGTTCGTTTCCTTCTACAGGGCAGAGGAGTACCACCAGGATTACTACAAGAAAAACCCGATTCACTACGGCAATTACAAAATAGGTTCGGGAAGGGCGGGCTTTATCGAAAGAACCTGGGGAAAACAGGGTTCGCAGTGAATCGGCGAACCCGAGGAGTTTTCCCCAGCGGGCGGCCGTCACGCTAAAAGGATTTTATCCGGAACCGATGAGCGTTTACTTTCTCGACTCCCGAATGATGTTTCCCGATCCGTCCGAAGCGGAGCCGGGAGGGCTGCTGGCGGTCGGAGGGGATCTTTCTCCCGAGAGGCTTGTTCTGGCCTACGAGAGCGGTATCTTCCCCTGGTATTCCGAGGAAGACCCCATTTTATGGTTCTCTCCCGACCCGAGAATGGTTTTTCTCCCTGGGGACTTCAGGTTCTCAAAAACCCTCTTAAAGACGGTGTCTTCGGGGAAATTCTCTGTAAGGGCCGATACGGATTTCGCCGCGGTCGTTAAGAACTGCGCGCAGGTCCAGAGGAAAGGGCAGAGCGGAACTTGGATAACCGAGGGAATGAAGTCGGCTTACGGGAAACTGCATGAACTGGGATATGCCCATTCTTTTGAGACCTACCGGGACGGAAAGCTTGTCGGCGGTCTTTACGGAGTGTCTCTCGGAGGGGCGTTTTTCGGAGAATCGATGTTTCATCTCGAAACCGACGCTTCCAAGGTGGCCCTTTTCCACTTGGCGCAAAAATGCTGGGAATCCGGTTTTGATCTCATAGATTCCCAGGTTCCGACAGATCATATGAAGACTCTCGGAGGAAGAGAAATCAGCAGAAAGGAGTTTCTGCCCAAGCTTGAAACCTCTCTTGAGAAGAAGACCCTGCGCAGCAGGTGGGAGATATGAATTCCCATCGAAACCGGATGCCTGAATTTCTCGTTTTTTCTTCACAGAAACATCAAGGAAAGCGTTTTGTTGCCCTACTACTTGAGATTCTACTGCTCAAGGAGGTGACAGAATGCCGAGACCAAGAATCAAGATGAAAACGATAAGAGAGATTTTGCCGCTTGATTCCATTAATTTCTCCACCAAGGATAGCCCGTAGCGTCAACAAAGGCAGCAGCATTAACGATATAATACGCAGGGCAAGGGACGCTGGTCTTCTAGTGGTCTGTGGCCAAAGATATTGACGACCACAAGCTTGAGGAGATGTTCTACCCCAGGTTCGGGGTTGTCTGCGAAGGGGGGGGGCAGATATACTTTTTTCTGCTTTAGAAGCTGGAATATGAGTATTTTTGAAGTCAACCGATGTCGATAAAATTAAGACCTTGGGGGATTGAGTCAGCCCTGATCGTTGGAGTCCCGGGGATGATCGGAGCCGTGCAGGTAATAACGGCGGCGCGCGCGGTCTTTCTGGCTGCCATGGCCGCCATATGTTTGACCCTCTCACCGGCGAAGGAAGCCGGGGCTGGGACCACCGTGGGGAGCACCGTATGGGTTGCTTCGGGCAGCATCACGTCTTCCGATTCCTCCGCCTGCACGGTCAAGGCGGCCAACCCGGCCCGGGGTCTCCGGGGAATGAACGAGAATGGGCCCTACAATTTCGCAATATCGGTCAATGCATGGCTCTTTGAAGCCAGTTGTGACGGCGGAACGAGCAGCATCGAGATCCGGGTTCATCCAGACTTCACGGAGACAGAAGCGACGAGCGCGGCGCAGAAATACGGCAAGGATGCCGGCCGCCTGCCGAAGGTGCTGCGGTCTGGAGTCGGTACGGCAACAGGGATTCGCATACTCTCCATACACAAGGGAAGTCATTCGTGGTTTGGGGGCCGGCTATTTGGCGAGATCTCCATCTATACGGATTTGGCACAGGACAAGTATGACGAGGAAATACTGGTCCACGAGGCCGTTCATGTGTCGCTGGACCCAAACATCAAGGAGTGGTCCTACACGCTCAACAAGTGGGTCATATCGGACCCCAAATGGAAGGCGGCGCAGAAGGCCGACGCGGCGTATATCTCGACCTATGCGAAGAGCAATCCCCAGCGGGAGGACGTGGCGGAGTCTTTCCTGGCGTATTTTGCCGCCCGGTATGTGCCGTCGAGGATAAGCCGGACCTGGAAAAAGAAGATCTTCAGTACGATCCCGAACCGGATCGCCTATTTCGACACGCTGCTGTCCGCCAGCGACATGAAGCCCTTTAAGAAGGTGGCTTCGGTTTCGATTGCGGCGGATGCCGCCTCGGTGATGGAGGGAGTGGATGCAAGTTTCACGTTAAGTGCCAACCCGGTTCCTACATCAGATCTCACGGTGAATCTAACTGTGGCGGATGCACCGAACGCGGATTTCGTGGCATCGGGCGACCAGGGCGGCGGCAAGAGCGTTACAATCAAGGCCAACGCCTCCTCGGCAACCTACACTGTTCCGACCGAGGGCGGTGTTGGCGAGACGACCGACGAGCCGAGCGGCCCGGTGACGGTGACGGTCGAGACTGACGACGGCTACACGGTGGTAGGCGCGAACACCGCCAGCGTGACCGTGAACGATAACGATCCGACGACGGTGACCCTAGCAGGCGTGGCGGGGGATATTTCGGAGGGCGGGACGAAGAGATTCACGGTAACCTTGGGACGGGGTCTGCGCAAAGGCGAGATACTGGCAGTGCCGCTTACCTTGACCGGGACTGCCACGCGTAATGCGGACTACACAATTGCCTGTCCCGGATCGTTACCCAGGGGAGTTGCCTGCCGCAATCTCAACAGCAGGAGCAACCCCAGGGTGACCTTCACCGGCCCGTCCACTGGTACTTCGGCAACGACAGTGACACTGACGCTGTTCGCAAGGACGGACAGCGTCAAAGAGAGCGAGACGGTGGACATCGGCCTGGGGACAGTGATCACAAGCAATCTCGGGGGTGGCGCGTCGGCAACGGACAACTTGGATGTTTTCCGCATAAACGACCAGCCGGTGATTACGATCTCAGGCGGCAGCACGGTGATGGAGGGAGTGGATGCAAGTTTCACGGTAAGCGCCAACCCTGTTCCTACATCAGATCTCACGGTAAATCTGACTGTGGCGGATGCACCGAACGCGGATTTCGTGGCATCGGGCGACCAAGGCGGGGGCAAGAGCGTTACAATCAAGGCCAACGCCTCCTCGGCAACCTACACTGTTCCTACCGAGGGCGGTGTTGGCGAGACGACCGACGAGCCGAGCGGTCCTGTGAAGGTGACGGTAAACGGGGGCAGGGGCTATGTGGTGGGAAGCGCGGACACGGCCAGTGTGACGGTGAGCGATAACGATCCGACGACGGTGACCCTGAAAGGAGACACGGGAGCGGTGAACGAGGGCGCCGCCAAGGAATTTTCTTTGGAGATCGGGCGGAGGCTTCGGGCTGGGGAAACTCTCGCGGTGCCGCTTGGGTTCGCCGGCACTGCCACTCGCGGGTCGGGCGGAGACTACACGCTGTCCTGCGCCCGCGCCGCGGGAGTTGCCTGCGCGAATCTTGACGCCGGCAACGCAATGGTGACCTTCAGAGGCAGCGCGGGCGGTTCCGCCGCCAGAGCTGCTTTCACGCTGAGAGCTGTCTCCGACGGCAAGGTTGAGTCTAACGGAGAGACCGTGGGTATCAATCCCGGCACAGCGACAACCTCGGGATTGGCCGGCGGTGCGGCGGCGCCCACAGGGGGCTTCGTCTTTACCATAAACGATCCGCCGCCTGATCCCACGGTGAGTTTCTCGTCTGCGACCTACAACGTCAATGAAGGATCAGAGATAGAGATGACGGTGAACATAACTCCCCGGCGCACCCAGGCGACGGCGCTTACGGTAAAAACAGGAGGCACAGCGGAAAGCAGAGACTACGCCGCGCTTAACGGGACGGTAACCATAGCGGCCAACGCTTCTTCGGCAACCATCACCGTTGCAATAACGGATGACGATCTTGACGAGGACGAGGAGACTTTGATTCTGACGCTGAGCGCTCCTCCGACGGGCGTGAAGCTCGGCACGCCGTCCTCAGCCACGGTGACCATCACCGACGACGACACTGCGGGTGTGACGGTATCGAAGAGAAGTCTGGAGATAAGGGAAGGAGGGGCGGCTGGAACCTACACTCTCAAGCTTGACTCTGACCCGGGGGGAAGAGTTTCGATTTCAGTGTCATCGGACGATACGACCGCTGTCACGGTTTCCCCTGAAACAGTTGCTTTTGACGGCAGTGACTGGAGTACGCCGAAGACAGTACAGGTAACTGCGGAAAAAGACGGAGACACAACGGACGAGACGGTAAATGTTTCTCACAGCGTAACGGGCTACGGCTGGGTAACCGTCCCGTCCGTCACGGTAAGCGTCACTGACAATGGCGCTACGACGGACAGCACTGACAATGTTCCCGCCGACGGTACGACGGATACCGCGCAGGAGGATGTTCCGATGATAAGCGTAAGTTCGGGGCTCAGTTTCGTAACGGAGGGGGGAGACGCGGTTTTTATAGTACAGTCGACGACTGCGCGGGATGAGGATACCGAAGTAAGCCTTGCGGTAAGACTGAGCGGAGACTTTTTTTCTCATGGGGGAGAAGGTCAGAAGACGGTGATGCCCGCAGGCAGGACATCCACTGAATACAAGGTGTCCACCCTGAATGACTACGAGGATGAATCCGACGGTTTCGTAACTGTGACAATTAATGCCGGGGGAGACTACGCGGTTTCAGCCACAGCCTCGACTGCGACGATAACAGTCATGGATGACGATCTGGAGGAGTCTGAGGAAAGCAGCGCCGACCGAGGGGCGCTTGTGGCAATGTACAATGCGGCCGGGGGAGACGGATGGAAAGTGGGATGGGACCTTGATGCTCCGATAGAGGGGTGGCACGGGGTCAGGGTGGATGAAGACGGCATGGTTACGGGGCTTTACCTGAGTGACAACAATCTTTCGGGGAGTATAGGCGCCGTTCTTGATGAAGCGGAGAAACTTGCGGAGCTTCGCCATCTCTATCTTAACGATAACGCGTTAAGAGGTGAAATCTCTTCAGGGCGGTTTACGGAATCGGGACTTGTTGAGCTTGGGCTCTGGGGAAATGGGGGGCTTGCGGGAGAGATGGCAGGTGATCTCTCGAAGATGGCCGACAGGGCTTCGCTGCGGGTGCTTTACGAAGATAACGCAGGAGAAGATATAGACGGATGGTTTCCCGAAGAGGAGACGGATTACTTTTCGTATTCAGACTGGGAAGGAGTAGAGGAGATGGATGGAAGAGTAGCGGAGCTCAGTCTTTCAGGTGTTGGTTTGAGAGGAGAGATCACCAGAGCGATAGCTGAACTCTCTTCGCTGGTCGCGCTTGATCTCTCTGATAACGCCGGCCTTGAGGGAGAGTTGCCTTTGAGGCTTATGAATACGGAGCTTGGGGAGCTTGACATATGCGGGAGCGGTATAAGGGTTTCCGACAATGAAGAATTCAGGGAGTGGCTGGGAGGAATAGATTTCACTGACTGTGAACCTGCAGCGGAGAGTTCGGGGGGAGGAGGGTGCGCTGTTGCTTCGGGGGGAGTGGTGGAGGGAGCGTACCAGTTGGTTATTGTTGCACTGGCGTTTGCTGGCCTTGTCTGGGTAAGAAACAGAAACTGGAAGACGAAAGTTTCATCTGTGAAACACTGAGCAAAAAAAGATAAACACACTGGAACACAGAGCATTCTTAGGAAGAAAGCTGTCTGAATATCATCCAGAAGATATTCACCCCGGCTGTAAAGCTTCCCGTAATAGTTCCGATTATGTCTGAAGTCCCAATTGTCTTTTTCCGACGGTTCCTGACCTTTTAACTGCCCACACTTAACTCGGCGGTGTCACGGTACTCTCGATTGCTCTGACAGTACATACTCCCTTGCCGCAACAAGTCCAATATACACCATTTTGAACTTCACATGCCCATGCCGTAATTTCTTGGTTCCCGGAACAGAAGTGCCAAGTGGAAAAACGTGTTTTGCCAAAAATACCTGTTATCAGTGAGTTGCAAAACCATCTTTTTATAATTTGACGAATTTTGGTTAAACTGCTTTCGGTCAGGCAACCCGTGAAATCAATTATGATTCAAGCTTTTAGGAAAGTACTGGGGGGTTGTGGTATCAGCACAGCCACTGCGAATCATGAAATTAGTACGAGATTATCCTAACGGGCGAAGTATATAATTTTTCAGTGGTTAAAATTCTGCCTCATGCCGAAACTACTTGTTTTTCAGCACGTACCTCACGAGATACTAGGAACGCTTGACCCGATGCTAAAAAGTGCCGGTTTCAGGATACGTTACGTAAACTTCGGTCGTTCAAACTACAAGGTCCCCAGACTCCAAAATTACGACGGTCTTGTAGTTCTTGGGGGACCGATGAACGTGGACGAGACCGAGGAGTATCCTTACCTCGTACCTGAGACCGAATCCATAAGGGAGTTTATCGACATGGACGCTCCAGTGCTTGGCATATGTCTCGGTTCGCAGCTGATTGCCAAGGCCCTCGGAGCCCGGGTTAAAAAGAACCCGGAAAAAGAAATCGGCTGGTACGACGTTTCCCCTACCGAAGAGGGGGGAGAGGACCGTCTTATGGGTGCATTCGGCGCGGTTGAAAAGGTCTTTCAGTGGCACGGGGATACTTTTGAGATTCCGCCGGGTGCCGTGCACTTGGCAACTTCCCCCGCGTGCGTGAATCAGGCATTTCGATACGGAGACAAGGTGTACGGTTTCCAGTTCCACCTTGAAGTAGACGCACCCATGATAGAGCGCTGGCTCGTCACTCCGGTGAACAAAAAGGAAATCAAAGAACTCAGCGGCAAGATAAACCCCGACATTATAAGATCAGAGACTCCAAAATACATAGATGCCCTTTCAGATCTCAGCAGGCGGACTTTCGGCGGTTTTATCGATCTGCTCGGGGGTACGTCGGAGAAAAAGGCGCATATGCCTTCTGTCTGATCGGAGGATTAAGAACCAGAAAAAATAATCCTTTTCATGGTACTTCTCCTGTATTATGAAGTCAAAATGACACGGCGGGGCACCTCGACATGCAGGTGCCACGGTCCTGTTGACATCTGGAAGTTGATTGACAGGATTGACAGCATTATAAACAATATATATTGTCGGGCCCGGGAGAGAAGAAACTATCAAGATTTGTAAAAACCCGTTTAAGGAGAGGGCTTAGATATGAGCGAGTTGGTTTTTGAGGTGGCTTGGGACTCTGAAGCAGAGGTCTGGTGGATATCAAAAACTCCTATACCTGGATTGGTAACGGAAGCTCCGACTTTGGACGCATTATACCAGAAACTTGTTGTTATGGTTCCCGAAATGCTTGAAGAGGGACTACCCCAGGAAGGTTCTCAGTATTTCGGCGGTATTGAAAAGCTGGAAAAGATCAGGTCAGATCTAAAAGCTGGAGGGGTATTGCCAATTAAAGTAAATTCTTTTAGGGAATATGTGGTGGCTTGATTTTGGCAGATTATGCTCCCAGAGTAAGGAAGAAACTCCGGGAAAATGGATTTTCCTATTACAAACCGGGAAAGGGAGATCACGAGAAATGGAAAAACCAAGACGGGAAGATAGTTATTGTTGACCATAAAATACTTTCCCGCCATACCGCGAATGAAATTCTCAAACAAGCAGGAATTGGAAAATCCTTTTAGTCATACCGAATCAGGTCTTAATAAACAAGCCGTTTTCCTGCAAGCCCGTCACACACTTGGGTCTATTGCGTGCCTTGCGCAAGTTCCGAAGGGATGTCTCTTCGGCAATAAGCTTTTTTGCCCGTTTCTCTACTTTGTTGCGACGTGATACAGGGAGTTTTTTCATCTTCTCTTCCAGTGTCAACATTAGGAAATACATGCTTATAGTTGCTTCAGATGGTCAAGATGAGCATCAAACTTTTCATTTTTACGAAATGATTATGCTTTAAACAGAAGTGTTCCGTCAAAAGCATTCTAACGGTTTTTCTCCACGTCCATTTAAACCCAAAAACTTCAGGTTATGTGGTTCATTCGGCAGCTTTGGCATTAATCGCTGTTGAAAAAACCCCGGGCGTGTGTATAATCCGTGCGTCTTTCAGTTAGTAAAAATCTTCTTTTAATCCACTTGACGAGGTAAATAATGAGCAACTGGGAATGTAAAAATCACGGTCATCCGGACATAAAACCTTCTCCTTCCAAAAGAGCCATATTCATCGGCAGGTATCAGCCCTACCACGCCGGACACATAAGCCTTGTCAGGCAGAAGCTCGACAATGGAGTTCCGTGCCTGATAATGGTAAGGGATATTCCTCCCGACCCGAAAAATCCTTTCACCACGGAACAGACCGTCGGAATGATAAAAAAGTACCACGAGAGCAAGGGCGATGACGTGGTCGTGATGGCTATTCCGGACATTGAATCGGTAAACTGGGGCAGGGGAGTCGGTTACGAGATGAACGAGTTTTTCCCGCCCGAGAACATAGGGTTTATTTCAGCTACCATGATACGCGAATCGATAGCAAATGGTAATGAGGAGTGGAGGGAAATTGTGGACGAGTCGATTCAGGATGACGTGGTAAGTTACCTGAGCGGCAACTGATCGCAGTTCCTGAAGTTAAAAAGAAGGCGTCGCGTACCGCTCCGCTCAGAAACTGCGCGGATATATACGGGGGGGGGTGGAGCGAGGAAATGGTATGTCGCAAAGAGCGCACCAGGGCGAGGTTGCCGGAACGCGCTGGGTCCCCGATCAGTATCTGAAGTTCTCCGAGCAGCGCCTGCGACCTGCCCTTGAGCTGCTGGATCGTATACCACTTGAGGCGCCGGACGTGATCTGTGATCTGGGTTGCGGTTCGGGCCACATAACCCGTCTTCTGGCAAAGCACTGGTCTTCATCCAGTGTCTACGGTATTGATAAATCACCGCAGATGCTGGCCGAGGCGGCCGTGGAGCCGTCGACCGTGCGCTGGGTGGATGCCGATATTCGCAGCTGGGTGCCTGAGGAAAACCCGGACCTTATTTATTCCAATGCGTCTCTGCACTGGGTTAGCGGGCACTCTGAACTGTTTATGCGTCTGATAAGCTGCCTTAACCCGGGAGGCTGTCTTGCGGTCCAGATGCCGCTTAGCTGGGATCTTCCGTCTCACCGCCTGATGCGGGATACGTTGGCAGATTGCGGTTCCGACGGAACGCCCGTCGGCAACCCAACGTTTCTTGCCGACTTGTCAAACAAGTGGGTTGAGAATGCGGATTTCTACTGCGACGTCCTTTCTCCCTGTACACGATGCCTTGATATCTGGGAAACGCGGTATCTCCATATACTGGAAGGGGAAGATCCTGTTTTTGAATGGGTTATGGGCAGCGGTCTCCGCCCGATTCTGAATAGCCTGCCCGATAATGAGCGGGACCGGTTTCTAAAGGCATACAAACGGCGGCTTCGGAATGCTTATCCCAAGGGTCTGGAGAACCGTACGCTGTATTCCTTCCCCCGCATGTTCATTATTGCGCTTTTATGATGGCGAAGCGAATCTTTGATCTTGCGTCAGTTGGTTGCGGGAAAAACGGAAGACATCTGAAACCTTTTTACTGTGATTCGGTTTCCGCAGTTTCTTTATTGGCGGACTTTCTCTGGTACTTGCGACGGAATTTCTCGACCCTGCCTTCTTTTTTATAGTGCTTTTCTTTTCCTGTATAGAAAGGGTGAGAGTCGCTTGAGATCTCCACGCTTATAAGCGGGTACTCGTTTCCGTCTTCCCATTTAGTAGTTTCCTCGGATGTTCTGGTCGAACGCGTAAGGAACATGTGCCCGGTGAAGGAATCCTTGAAAACCACATAGTTGTAATCTGGGTGAATATCTTTTTTCATCTTCTCTGTCCAGTACTTTTTTGAGAAAGGGAATTCTATACGACTATAAAATTTTGTAAAGTGTGACGACGAGAAGCAAAAGTCCCATAGACAGGAACTGCTCACCAAAATACAGAAGGAGACTGAGCATGGAGTTGGCGTCAGGCTTGATGTGAAGTACAAAGGACTCTGTCAACCATCGTCGGGTTTCCAAGGGTACGGCTTTTGAGTAATGCGCACTATAAGTTTCTTGAACGGGTTCCCGTATGTTTCAGCATACGTGGTCTGAATATGTGACGGACAAGGTTATTTTTATCCCCGGGTTTGGTTGAGAATTTCAGCGGCTTTTCTGGCGAAATAAGTGATTATGATGTCGGCACCGGCCCTTTTTATGCTCAGAAGACTTTCAAGAACTGTTTTTTCCTCTTCAAGCCATCCAGATTTACAAGCCGCCTTTATCATAAGGTACTCTCCGCTTACCTGATAGGCTGCTACCGGAAGGTCAGTGTTTTCCCGGAACAGTGATACGAGGTCCAGGTAGTATCCGGCGGGTTTCACCATCACAATATCCGCTCCTTCCTCCTCGTCCAGAATCAGTTCCCGCAGAGCCTCTGTTGAGTTCGCGGGGTCCATCTGATAGGTCATCTTGTCTCCGCCTCTGGGCGCTGAGTCAAGTGCTCCGCGAAACGGTCCGTAAAAAGAGGATGCGTACTTTGCCGTATACGACATTATCGAAACGTTCGTATAGCCCTCTTCATCAAGAATTTCCCTTATGGCTCCGACCCTCCCGTCCATCATGTCGCTCGGGGCAACTATGTCGGCTCCCACGGCCGCGTGGCAGAGAGCCTGCTTGCAGAGCGCATCAACAGTAATATCGTTGAGTATTTCTCCGGAAGGAGACACCACCCCGTCATGTCCGTCACTTGAGTAAGGGTCAAGAGCTATGTCCGTTATGACAGAGACTTCGGGAACCTGTTTTTTTAAGGCCGCTACTACTTCTGGCACAAGTCCTCTGGGGTTGTAGGATTCTTCGGCGAAGGGAGATTTAAGGCCGTCTTCGACTGCCGGGAAAATCATTACGGCTCCGATACCCAGGGCGTGGGCTTCCCTTACCTCCCGAACGAGGCCTGAAACGCTCAACCTTCTGCACCCGGGCATGGATTCTATCTCCTCATCGTGATTCTTGTCGTGTATGAAAAGCGGGTATACGAGATCCCCGGGCAAAAGCCAGGTTTCCCGGACGAGATTTCTTATGGAGCGGGATTTGCGGTTTCTTCTCGGTCTTGCGCAGATGTCAAGAGACTGCGTGTCTACATCCGGCGTCTTTGTCTTTTTCCCCTGTTTCAAGGTGTCTGTCTCTCCTCTGTTCTGTACGTGGCATTGAAATTCGCTACGAAAATGAAACCTGTGTAAACAGTAAAAGGCAAGAAACAGCGGCAAGCGGGGACACCGAGGTTATGCGTTCCGTGCTTTTAAAAACCGCCCGGAGTTGTTATAATCGGCACGCACAGGGGAGGTAACAATGAGCGGACAGCAAACCCGGAGAGCTTCCGATACCTACACAATGGGGTACAGTGAGGATTTCGAGAAACTGCTCAGACGCAGAAACGCGCGGACAAACGTGGTGCACCTGCTCCCGTGTCTTAAGCCCGGTATGCTGGTCATTGATCTCGGCTGCGGCCCCGGAACTATTTCCATGGGTCTTGCCGAAGCTGTCTTTCCGGGGGAACTGCACGGAGTGGACATGGAGTCCTCACAGGTCGAGATGGCAAAGGCCGCGGCGAAGCCTGCCAGGGTCGCAAACGCGCACTTTCACACGGCGGAGATTACCGATCTGCCATTTGAGGATGACTCGTTTGACGTGGCGCATTTTCACGGCGTGCTTATACATGTCCCGGATACCATGGCGGCACTTGGCGAAGCCCGAAGAGTGCTTAAACCCGGGGGTATTGTCTCCGCGCGAGAGATGTCTGTTGAATCGTCGTTTTACGAACCTGGATTGCGGGAGCAGTTTGCGACCTTCGCGAAACTGGTTACCGCAAACGGCGGCCATCCCGAAATAGGCAGGGAGCTTAAACGGCTTCTTCTTCAGGCGGGATTCTCGGACGTGGAAACCGGCTTTTCCTTCGAACCTTTCTGCGCTCGGGAAGATATTGAATTTCTCTACCATTTCGCTTCTGACTGGTTTTTCTCCGCTGAAACCCGCGCGGCAGCCGTCGGGTACGGAATCGCGACCGGGGAGCAGTTCGATGAATGGTGCCGGAGACTTGATGAGTGGAAAGATACTCCCGGGGCGGTGGCGGCCTTCGCATGGGGAGAGGCAACGGGGCGCGGATAGGGATTTTCCAGGCCATGCTTCCAAGACCTGACCCCTGGTCGTCTTGCAGATTTTCCCTTCTCGTACCGCCTGTCCCGAAACATTCTGCTGTGCGAAAACGGGTTTTATCCGCAAGCTGGCCTTGTCAGGATGACAATCAGACTTATTTTTACTGTGTGAAAGCGGTAATTTATTACGAGGGAGGTTTCAGATGACCGAGCAGAAAACAGAGAAGCACGAATTTCAGGCCGAAGTGCGGAGGCTTATGGATATCGTTATCAATTCCCTGTACACCGACAGGGAAATATTCATCAGGGAACTGGTTTCAAACGCCTCCGACGCTCTTGAGAAGCTCAGGTACATACAGCTTACGGAAAAGGAAATATACGACGACGCTCTGCCGCTTGAAATCGAAATATCCACTTCAAGCGAAGACAATACGATCACCTTTACCGATTACGGCGTCGGGATGAGCAGAAAGGATCTTGTGGAGAATCTGGGAACGATAGCCCGCTCCGGTTCAAGGAGCTTCCTTGAGGCCGTGGAGAAAAGCGGAATCAAGGGGGGAGACCTGATCGGGCAGTTCGGCGTAGGCTTTTACAGTTCCTTTATGGCAGCCGATTCTGTTGAGGTGCTTACCCGGGGCTACAGGAAGAATTCGGAGCACCTCGTGTGGCGAAGCCGCGGCGACGGGACTTTTGAAATAACGAAGGGAAAGGGGCACAGAAGAGGCACGAAGGTCGTTGTGTCTCTGAGAGAAGAGGCAAGGGAGTTCTCCGATCCTGACACGGTAAGGGAGATTCTGAGAAAATACTCCGCGTTTGTTCCCTTCCCGCTCAAGCTCGACGGCGAGCAGATAAATACCACGGAAGCCGTCTGGCTTCGCAGCAAGAGCGAGATCACAGACCAGGAGTACGGCGGTTTCTACAGGTTCCAGACAAACTCTTTTGACGAACCCCGGTACAGGCTTCATTTCTCTTCCGAGGCCCCGATTGACATGAATGTGCTTCTGTTCGTACCTGAGGACAACATGGAGCGCCTCGGATTCGGAAGGATGGACCCTGCTGTCAGCCTTTACTCAAGGAGGGTGCTTATCGACGCGTCACCGAAAAACCTTCTCCCCGAATGGGCGAGGTTTCTCAAGGGAGTGGTGGACAGCGCCGACATTCCCCTTAACATCTCAAGGGAGACCATGCAGGACAGCTCCCTTGTTAAGAAACTCAGTTCCGCTATTACGAAAAGGCTTCTTAAATTCCTCGAGCAGAGATCGGCTGACGATCCGAAGAGCTACGGCGATTTCTATGGAAAATTCGGTTTTTTCATAAAAGAGGGTGTGGTCTCGGATTTTGAGCACAAAGAGCAGCTTCGGGGTCTGCTGCGCTTTGAGTCCTCGCGCAAGGGGGAAGGGGAACTGGTTTCCTTTGAGGATTATCTCTCGGGGATGCGTGATGGCCAGGAGGAGATCTACTACCTGTTCGGTTCAGCTCGGGACGCGATTGAAAACGGGCCCCACATGGAGTTTTTCCGCAAAGAGGACATCGAGGTTCTTTTCATATACGAACCGATTGACGAATTCGTGATGTCGACTCTCGGAGAGTACGGGGAGAAAAAGATTGTTTCTGCCGACAGCGTTGACATAGGCGTTGCGGGCAAGGATGCGGAGAGTTCTCCTGAAGGGCCTTCCGAGGAGGAGAAATCGCTTTGCGGCTGGATGAAGGAGGTACTCGGCGAGAGGGTGGGAGACGTGCGCGTGAGCCGGAGGCTGGTTGAGAGTCCGGCGGCCGCGTTTAACTCCGATTCCACCATGACCCAGGGGATGAAAAGGATTATGAGGAACATCAGCGCGGGAGCCGGCATGCGTTCCTTAGTCCGCCTTGAGATAAACGTAGACCATGCGCTTATAAAGAATCTTGCTTCCATGAGAGAAAAAGACGGGGAACTTGCCGCGATAATAGTTGAGCAGCTTTTTGATAACACGCTTCTGGCTGCCGGGTACATGGAGAATCCCGGAAGCATGGTAGGAAGAATAAACAGGCTGCTTGAGCGGCTTAGCTCCTGATGATGCCTGCGGATGAACTACCTTGCCCACATACGTCTTGGAGGAGACAACTCTGAATGTCTGATAGGGAATTTTCTCGGCGATTTCGTGAAGGGCCGGTTGACTGAGGAGCACTACACTCCCGGGGTAAGGCACGGGATAATGATGCACCGCAGGATTGACGCCTGGACGGATTCTCATGAGATAACGAGGGAGTGCGCCCGGCTTATAAGTCCCGAGCGCAGGCGCTGGAGCAGGGTTATCCTTGACATCTTCTACGACCACCTGCTTGCCGTTAACTGGGAGAGGTATTCGGATGAGAGCCTAAGGGACTTTCTTGACAGGTCGTACGGTATAATCCTCGGGGCGTCGGATATCTTCCCCGAGCACGCGGCGGCCAGGATAAACACCATCATCAGGGACGGCTGGATAGAGAAGTACCGAAGCATTTCCGGGCTCAGTGTGGTATTCCAGGGGATGTCAATAAGGGTAAGAAGAAAAAATCCCCTTTCCGGATCCGAGCAGGAACTCGTGGCGCACTACGACGAGATGAACGAGCATTTCAACCGGTTTTTCCCGGAAATGCTCGAATACGCGAAACATCTTCGGAAAGCGGACGAGATTCAGGCCTGATGAACCCCGCGCTTTGGGTATGGTTGCAAAAATGGTTTGAGAAATAGCCGAGCTATCCTACTTCAGGCAGCACCTTATCCACAAACAACTTCATTGACCTTACTGCTTCTTCATGCGAAATACCCGGGAATTTAAATCTACATATCAGGTTGTCTATAGATAAACTTTCCCGGTATTTTATGATAGTCTCAACACATTCTTCGGGGGTTCCTATAATTGACTGCTGCCTTGCAAGGTCATACAAGATCGGATCTGACGGATCACTCAGCAAGTTGCCCTCAGCATCCACCATTGAACCCCATGAAGCATATCCCTTGGCCGTATAAGTAACGTGCTCTTTTATATCCTCCCAAGCATCATCGGCTTTTTTGTTGGAAATATAAACTTCTCTGACAAGTGGCTTTTCAACTTCGTCGGGGTCTTTGCCATATTCCTTCAAGAAAGATGAATGCATATCAAAAAGGTATTTGATAATCGGTATTACGCCGATTGCCGGAACGTAAAGCGGAGCACCAATCCGAGCTGCTCTCCTTATGGCGGGTTCTGTAAAAGCACCGATCCATATTGGTATTGGCTGTTGAATGGGTTTGGGAGTTACATTTAAATTCTCTATCTGATAATACTTTCCATCAAAACTGAACGGCTCATCACTCCAACTCTTGTTCAGTATCTCAAGGCTTTCTTCAATCCTGCCCCTGCGCTGCTTTAACTGTCTGCCGAATCCATCAAACTCTTCTTTCCTGTAACCTAGTCCCAGTCCCAGTATAAATCTTCCGCCGGAAATGAGATCAACAACGGAAGCATCTTCTGCTATTCGGATCGGGTCATGAAGGGGTATCAGCAACACACCTGTACCTATACGGATATTTTTAGTCCTGGCGGCCATTGCCGAAGCGGCTATAAGCATTGAGGGACAGTAACCATCGTCCAGAAAGTGATGCTCCGTCAGCCATACGGAGTCAAATCCCATCTGATCTGCCATCTCCACTTCAGTCAGCATTTCGCTGTACAACTCACTATGTGGTCTTGGATGGTGAGAGGGTGATTGAAGACTGTAATAACCAATGCCGAATTTCATATTTATACCTCCTTAAAGTTATTTTTAACTTATGGAATTGTAAAAAGAAGTTGACAAAAAGTATAGTTTGAGATGTGGTTTTATCAAATTACAGCTCACATGTGGTTACAAAAATGGTCTGATCACTTATTTCGTCTGGCGCAGTACGGGATCGTGAATTCGCAATCGATGAAGGGATCTATCCAGATGTATTCATAAATGCTCCAGGTAGTGGCATTGCGGACTTCCTGTCTTTTATCAAGCTTAAATTTTATGTATATAGCGAATTTTCTTTTTTAAGATTTCTCCTCGATTTTTTCTTTTCGACGATTTCATTTCTGTCATATCTCCGTTTATGTCGCAATATCCCCCAGGGGTACCCTGAATTCCTTGTCGAACAGCTCTCCTTTTTTCAGCAGGGTGCAGGCTACAGACAAAATACGGTCGCAGACAGTACGAGAAGCCTTGCTGTGATTATGACCTCTTGCCTTAAGCTCTTCGTACTTGGCCTTGCTCACCGGATCGTAGATTGCGGCTACCCCGCCCAGAACATGAAACGCGTTGGCGAGGGTCTCGCATACCGCTCTTCGCATGATAACCTGCTTTGTCCTGCCCGACTGTCTCGTCACAGGGGCGGTGCCCCCAAGACATCGAAGCGCCTTTACGTCTCTGTCGCGTATAAGACCCCAGGCCGAGGCAATCATAGCCGTAAGCACTACGGGTCCCACGCCGGGAATGGAGCTGAGTATCTCGATATCTGTCGGTCCTTCTCCCTCGGCCTTGAGCTTTGAGTTCATGGACTCAACAACCTGTTCGACAGAGTCTTCGGTTTCCTTGATCTGACGGTCTATCATTTTCATGCGTTCAATTATCATTTTTATGTGGCGAACGCAGCTCTGTATTGTTGCCTCGCTCACGTTTATCTTCTCGGCGCGCAAAGCGCTGAGCGCTTCCTCCGCGGTAATACGCTTTATCCTGTTGCGCTTGAGAATGCCATGTACCGTTTGTACTCTTTTTCTTTTTGCAGCGCCGGGACAGGGGACAAGCTCCCATAGCTCCAGGTGCCATGCTCTTATCTCTTCGTCCAGGATCTCTGTGAACTGTGGGTAATACCTCCAGAGCAGCTCGCGGAAACGGTTTATGCAACGGACGCGTTCCGCGACGAGTTCCCGTCTGGTCTTGTTGAGTTCCCGAAGCACTGTCACATCGGGGCACTGGGGCTCGATGCGGCGGAAGCTTGAACGATCCGTTCTGAGCGCAGAGGCGAGCACCTGCGCGTCTCTTCTGTCATCCTTGGCCCCTGAGACGCATAGTCTGTCCCTGAAGCGGTCAAGCTGCTTTGGGTTTACGGAATAAACCCCAAAGCCCTGTTCAAGGAGGGTTTCAACGACAGGGCCGTGGTTCACCTCTATAGCCACGGCTATATTGAAGGCTTCAGACTCCGAGACCTTCATCATCCACTGCGCCATTTCAAAAAAGCCGACGCCGGAGTGCCTGAAGCTTCTCTCTGCGACCCGGGAACCTTCGTGGTCAACTACGCAGACCTGGTGGGAATCTTTTCCCCAGTCAATTCCTGCAAAAAATAGAGATTTATGATTCTTCATGTAACTTAATACCTCCATATAAATTCGGGTTAGCCGTGATGTTTGTCAGGTCCAGTACTGGTGCTCGATGGCACGAACTTCCTGTTGGACATTTGTCACGGTGAAGCCTGACCGAGGCGCTTGTCCAAACTAGGCGCTCTTTGGCGCTGGGGAGAGGTGGCTGCTCTCGGTCAGGCAACCCGTGATATAAGTTAAACTTGTTTTTCAAGCCTGATAAAAGTACTGAATTGCTTTTTCCACTTCCCGGAGGAAGCGTGTGCTGTGCTCCGGGACGGCTTGTGGCCCCGGAATGCCCGGATTTGCCCCCGAAGAGCCTCGGTCTCTGAAAAAAGTCCATTTAAACGCCCTGTGACGCGTTGTAGCGGGTGTCCGAGGGGTAGAGGTCGGGTCGTTTCCGGGTTCTTGGGGCCGATATTCCGTCGAGAATCCGGGGGTTCTCTGTCTTTTATCAAGTCCTGGCTGTTTCTTTGGGCTTCCTCCTTTGTGTTTTCTGCCGATTTCAGTTTGATTCGCGAGTTATGCTGCGACGTCCGGAGTTTGTCGTGATGTTTGTCGTACCCAGTACTGGTGCTCGGTGGCACAAACTTCCTATTGGACATTTGTCACGGCGTTTAATAGACGCGCTGGTCTGACTTCTCAGAAAACACGTGAATCAATCAAATTTTGTTTCTTGTTTTTTTTTTCGCTTGATTCAAGCTTTGTAAAAGGTGCTGGGTGGTTCAGATGAAATCATGCTCAACATTTTGGCTGAAAGTGTTCTCGGAATGCCACAGGACATCCGCTTCGATAAGAGGATTCCATTCAGTGAAATTCCTGACGGGAAGCAACAATTGATGGGCGTAGGGCCGTCACCGGGCAAGTCGATACGTGTTTAAGACTTTCTTTGGTTTGCTTAGTGTGTTACGAGCAATGAATTAATCGAAAGTCCGGGCTTTGCCAGTACGGCGCGAACTTAATGCACGTGCAAATTTCTAAGTTGGTACTGTAGAAACTCATTTGCGACATTTGAACAGAGCGATATTGATGCTGGAGCGTATGACGGATACGTTAGTCGGTGGAAAATGGAAGCATGCTGGATATCAATTTTTTGTAACTATTCACCTCCATCCCTGTAGAAGTATATTTTACGAGAGAGATCTGGTTACTCGTTTTTATCCTCCTTGCTTGTTTCGCCGTTATCGCTACTGTTCGATTTTGATGGTATTATTTTATCTCAAATAATCCCTGAAGTTCTAGAGATTCCTATAACTAAACGCCCGATATAAACCGAGGGGAAAAATGATCAATCTCTACACTGCGGCCACGCCGAACGGCAAGAAGGTTTCAATAATACTTGAAGAAATGGGAGCCGCCTACAAGGTTCACGCGCTTAACCTCTCTGAGTTTGAACACAAGGAGCCGTGGTTTCTCGAGATAAACCCGAACGGGAAAATACCCGCGATAGTTGACAATGACGACGGCACGGCGGTTTTTGAGTCAGGAGCCATACTCATATATCTTGCCGACAAGTTCGGAAGCTTTCTTCCGCCCCTCGGAGACAGTCACAGAACAACGTGCATCCAGTGGCTCATGTTCCAGATGTCGGCGGTGGGTCCCATGCAGGGACAGCTGAACGTCTTTTTAAAGTACGCCCCGGAAAAAATACCCTATGCTATAAAGAGATACACCGAGGAGACTAAAAGGCTTTACTCGATACTCGACGAAAGACTCTCTGAGGTGGAGTATCTTGCGGAAGAGTATTCGGTCGCCGACATAGCCACGTGGCCCTGGATAAACGCTTACGATTGGGCGGAACTGGATCTCGAGGCTTTTCCGAATCTTACCAGATGGCATGCCGAAGTTGGCGAAAGGCCCGCCGTGATAAGAGGAAACGGGATTCCCCCAAGCCCGAAGGAAGAGGAAACGGAAGAAGAGAGGATAAAGAGAATTCAGAAACTGCTTTCCTAGTCCTCCTGTGTCCGAGACAGGGGAGGCGGGAAAACCGCATATTCATTTGTTCGTCTAATATTGCTTCTTGCCATATCTCTCTGAGACGACAGCTCAAATTTGACTACATCTCTATGAGCGCAAAACTTGGTTAGATTGCCCTAACCTGCTGAAATTGTTTGATTTATAAATAACACACTGTTGCACATCAAACATGGTAGACCCTGTATTTCACTAAGCTTCTCCTAAAAGAGCATGTTTTTCAATCAGAGCGTGTTAATTTTCCATTTTTATCGGGTAAATATCTATCTAGTATGCTATAATAATAGTGTACTAGATATTAAACAGTCAGGAGGTCTGCATGCTCTCAATCAAAGACTCAGCAAAGGCGCTACGCTCTTATTTCAAAAAAAACCGTGTCGCCACTTTGCCCGAACTCTTAAAGATACTGAAAACATCTTCTCGCGTCAGTGTCTACAACCGTTTGAAGATTCCTGGGTATCTCTCAAGCTACACGCATAACGGAATCTATTACACTCTGCGCAGCATTCCGGTTTTTGATGAAGCCGGCTTATGGCAGTATGAAGGCATAGGTTTTTCCAAAGCCGGCAACCTTAAAGCCACCATAGCGACTTTGGTACATGGTTCTCCCGCCGGATACACGCTCAATGAGCTCGATACGCAATTAAAAATCAACGTGCGCAACGCGCCTTTGCATCTTGTGCGCGAGGGGAAGATTACACGAGAGGTTTCAGGAGGGGTTTATCTGTATCTGAGCGGTGACAGTGAGCGTTGTGAAGAACAGAAGACGACGCGGCACCAGTTTCTTGTCCGAGGCGGAGAAGAGTTGTCCGGGTGGCTGATTATTGAAGTACTGACCGCAGCTATACGTGATTACAAGCTGGAGATGGACAGCGCTTCCATTGTCAGGTTGCTCGGGGAGCGAGGACGCTACGTGACAGAGGCTCAGGTTGAACAGATTCTTTCGGTGTTCACGGAAAAAAAACGGCGCTACATACCTGATTGAACAATTGCGCCGTATGGTTGATGCGAGTAAAATGCACCTGCGAGGCCCTTTGTATCAAAGGACAAAATTGAAATTGAGGCTTAGGCGCAAAGGTGGTTAAGTGGTGGATACCGGTGTGTGCGTAAATCTGGACCACGGAAGCCTGAAGTAATGGAGTTTGAGAGGTAGAGCCCAGAGACGAGTTGATGTCTGTTCCAAGGCGGAACTGAAAATGTCCGGAATCAGAGAATTCGGAAAACAGGTTTAAAAGGGGTCGGCATATTGGATAACCACAGATTTGAGTAAGAGGTTCCCGCCGAGGACTAGCCGCTCCTTATCGCTTCTATGGCTTCGGAACGGGACTCAAACACATCAATTACCTTGTCAAAAGCCGACATCTTGAAGATTCTCTTTACCGCTCTGCACATGGAGCACACCGCAAACTTTGCTCTCTTTTCCCGCAATCTTTTCGCAACAATCAAGATGGAGTGCAGACCAGCACTGTTGATATAGAGGAGTTTTTCGAGGTCGAGAAGTACGAGCTTGTCGGGCCCACCCGTTGCGTTCCATAGTTCATCGTGGAGTTCCCCCACATCAAGGCCGTGAATTTCGCCGGATAAGCTTATGATGAGGACTTCTTCTATCCGCTCGGTCTGGACCTCGACTGTTTTATCGCTTCCTTCCATGTCCTGAAGACACCTCCGAAGATATATCTACATTCCGGCTAAGTGCGAATGAAACGTATACTGCCCCATCCATCCTGTCAACTTGCAATAAAATCTCCAATACACCAACCAGCACACACAGGGTTGCGTCTTCTGAAATATTCCGGTACTGTGTTTGCTATTGCTATATAAAAGTTCTATCTTGATTGTTCCTCTATAGTCAGATAGATTGCTGTTATTGGTGGAGAATGAGCACTCAAAACAACCAACTTGAGTTACAGGCCGATCAGATTGATGGAGTCCTGATAATAAGCATAGCTGGCCGGATTGATGGTATGAACGCGCAGGAATTCCACGAAAATCTGGACAAGGAAATTGGCGGTTCTGACAATCCCGTCGTTCTGGATCTTGAAAAGCTGTCCTACATCAGCAGCGCGGGATTGCGTTCAATTCTGCTTATTGCAAAAACGCTTCAAGGTAGAAAGACGAAATTCATGCTGTGTTCCTTGCCCGGTACCATAAAAGAAATCTTCGAGATCGCGGGTTTTGATAAAATCATTAATGTTCTCGAATCCCGTTCTGATGCTATAGCCACAATAACGAGTTAACCCGAGTTACAAAGAAGCAGTTGCCGAATCCTCGCCCTCTGCCTTCTCTTCTGAAGTATCAATCACTTGGTTAGTTGCGGGGTCAAGAGGCAGCACAACAATCATATCCGTGTATTCGCCTTCCTTTGTTTCTACGCGAAACTCACCGCCGTGTTGTCGTACTATGTCGTTTGACAGCGATAATCCCAGACCTGTTCCTTGATCCGTGGGCTTCGTTGTATAGAACGGATTAAAGATACGCTCCAATGCGGATTCGGGAATGCCGGTTCCATTGTCACGAACATGCACCTCAATATGGTCATCAACCAGCCGCGTACTCAAATTAAGCGTCGGTTGATAATCCTTCTTCGACGCATCGTCGGCAGCAGCCAGCATTTTTCGTTTTTCGTCCGCGGCATAGCAGGCATTGGTTACCAGATTTAGGAAAACCCGGCCAATGTCCTGCGGTTGCACCGTGATCTCGCCTATATCCGGCGAGTAGTCTTCCCGGATTTCTAGCTGGAAGTCAGGGTCGGCGGCGCGCGCACTGTGGAACGCAAGCAACGCATGCTCGTTAAGCAATACGTTGAGATCAGTTGGTTGCCATTCCCCGCCACCACGGCCCATCTTGAGCATGTCTGTTATAATTCGGTTCGCACGAGTTCCGTGCTCGTGAATGCGCTTCAAATTTCCTGTCAAATCTTCGGCTACTTCCTCGACTAACTCCGGATCATATTTCTCTTTCGCGTCCTCATTAGCCTCCATTTTGGCCACTTCATCCAGCAGTTCTTCCAACAGCTCTTGTGAAACCTCCGAGAAGTTCATGATGAAGTTCATTGGATTTTTGATTTCATGCGCGACCCCGGCTGTCAGCTGGCCAAGCGCAGCAAGTTTCTCTCGCATCACGATCTGGTCCTGCGCCCGTTTTAACTCTTCGTTAGCATGTGCCAGTTCCTCGTTCTTTTCTTGCAGCTGGTTAGCGAGCGTTTCTACAAGATTAAGGCGCTGTACTTCCAGTGCGTTATGTCGGAACACTTCAAGCGCCCTGGCTAATTGCGCGATTTCGTCATTACCTCTGGTGTCGATGGTTATTTCCAGGTTGCCGTCAGCCATTTCTTGCATTTGATTCGATATCCGCTCAAGACGCCGAATCAGACGACGATGTACAAGTATCCATCCCCACAGGATTCCGCCACTTATAGTAACAATATTGAAAGCCAGCAGTACCTTCGTGCTGGTGGCGGTTACCGCAGCCGCTTTGCTCGCCATCTCCCCTGCAGCCATGCTCGAATCATTTACAACGCTTTCTACTCGCGCTACGATGTCAATTCCCAAAGTCTGATTCTTGAGAAGCAGGGCGGATAATTCATCGTCAACTGCAAGTTCCCGACTGCGCAGGTCGAATCCGTTGTTTTCCCTTCTGCCGAATGAGATCAGTTCTTCGAAAATTCCAGACAGTCGGTCATGAAGGCCGCCTCTCCCCTGTTCGTATTTCTCAAGCGCATCAAGCGATCGGCTGGTGCTGCCGGCTGCGGCTTCAAACCGTTCTCGCAATGGCTGCAGCATGGCTGCATCGGTCACTACAAACGCGGTTGCAAGCAGCTGCGAAGCGACTACAGCCGCTTCGCGGAGTTCAAACAGGCGACGATAGATCAGGAATTCCGGTTCGGAGAAGTGAACCGGGCGGGGAGATTGTACTGCATCAAGAGACCGGTGCCCGGTCATTAAGTAGAACATCTGATCGTCGATTTCGTTAATGATAATCGGCGTTATTTTGCCTTGGATACCCTGGAGCTCGTCTCTGAGATTGAGACTGCTCTCACGAAGGTCAAAACGTTCCCTGACAAGCAGCTTGATCCGCTCAATGTTCTGGATTATGACGATCCCGTCGGATTGAATCTGCCGCGCTTGTTCGCTTTCTCTCTGATTTTCCATCATTGCCGAGAGTTGTGTTTTAAATGCATCCGCCTGCAGGTCAACCGTCCCGACAACGGTCCTGAACCGCTCGGGCGTGCTCGCGGTGAGTCGAGGAGCAGCGGCGACGAGCATGGCTGTCTGCTGGGCAATTGCAAACGCCGATGTCATTTCGGGTATATTCTTTTCATTAACGTTTTGCTGAACCTTGCCGATTTGTCTGAGGAAGAAAAGAGCCATAAAACTGAGGATGATGATGAGCACTGCGGCACCTGCGTAACTTATATAAAGTTGCGTAGAAATTTGCGTAGAAATTCGGTTCCAGAGTTTTGAAAGCATTCTGCTTATCTCAATTCTTTTGTATATGCAAACCGTCGGTCAGTATCGTCGTGGAGGTTAGAGACGTGAGTGGCGTATACTGGCCATCAGGACCAATAATCGTCAGGAACACACTGTCCGAACCCTGATTATCATTCTTGCTATATCGCAAGGTGAAGCCATCCAAATTAATGTTGTTGCCGGTCCGCAGCACCGCGTCGATACAACCGCGGTTAACCTGTTTGCCGCAATTATCTACCACGTATATAGCCAAGCGCCCTGCTAAATATCCTTCATACGATATAAATCCGGGTTTAGCCGCCGGGTCGTACGCCTTGAGCGCAGCACGATAGGAAGCGGAAGCGGGCACCGTGTTTGCGGTTGGAAAAGGAACCACCTGGGTAACCAGAACTCCTGCACCTTGATCACCCAGTTCGCTTGCCAAGGCACTACTGCCTACGAAAGAAAGTGTCATGAAAATGGAGTTCATACCGATGTGGCGCGCCCACTTGATAAATGTCGCGGTTGGCTTGTAGGGACCAATAATAATCACAGCTTCCGGTCCGATGGCGTGCAAATCAAGAAGAGCCGTCTTTATCGCGACAGTATTGCGAGGAAATATCCCCGTTCCGATAGCAGAAAGTTCGCGACGCTCAAGGGCAAGAAGGATCCCATTCAAACCAGCACGACCGAATGAGTCATCCTGATGGAGAATGGCGATGCGATTAATTCCGAGATCGGTCGTCAATCGTTCTACCATCTCCTCGGTTTCCTGATAATACGAAGCCCGAAGATTGATTACTGTACGGCGTGCGCTGTCGCGCAGGAATTCTGCACCGGTCATAGGCGCTATGTAAGGTACATCGTGTTCCTCCGCTACAGGTACCGCAGCTTTGGATGTAGGAGTGCCAACTGCGCCGATGAGTGCGAAAACTCTCTTACCAATCAGTCGCCGCGTATTTACAATTGCCGCTTCCGGTTCGTATGCGTCATCCATTGATCGCAGTTCCAGACGACGTCCGTTAACGCCACCCCGGTCATTAATCTCTTTAAACGCGGAAAGAATGCCGGCTTGTATGCCTTTACCAAGCTCTCCGGCCGGGCCACTGAAGGCGGCTGACTGCCCAAAGACAATGCGATCACTGTATACGCCCGGCACAGCGTGTGTTTGCTGCTGGGCTTCCCCTGATGCTGCGGTTGCCAGTATTGCAACTATGGAAGCGGCAATCACTTTTTTGAGAGACAGTCTGCTTAATAATCGCATTTTATCTTTGCTAAATTTTCTTGATCATAGTCAGATGATTACGATCACTGTTGCGTTGATAGCGCAACTCCGTCATCAGTTGCTTTGCGAGCATTATTCCTGCTCCACCAATACGGCGGTCTTCAAGAGAACTTTCGACGTCAAGCTCCGGAGCCTCTTCTAGCGGATTGAAGGGAACTCCGTCATCCAGCACCTCAACAGTTATGGTTTCGTTTTCTCTCGAGAATATAATTTTCACTTCATGTTCCTGATCGTCATCATGCGCATAGCTTGCCACGTTAGTGAAAATCTCCTCCAGGGAGAGCTGTGTGGGAAACAACGCTTCGGATGGGAGACCCTGCTGTTCAAAAAATTCCTCCAGCGCTGCTGCAATTGTCTGGATTTCTTCCATCCGATTCGGAACGATCAACGTACGTGAAGCCTGCATCTTATCGTTTCTGCCCATTATGTGGCCCGCAGGACCAGACAGGTTATATCGTCAGATTGCGGATTTTCACCAGCGAACTCTTTGACCGTCTCGAATACCTCATTCGTAACTTCTTCGGAGTTCCTGAAAGTACCGCTTTGGAAAATTTCGCAAAACCTGTCCATTTCGAATAATTCCTTATCTTCTTTTTCAGCTTCCACTACTCCGTCAGTGTAAAACACGATCATGGATCCCGACTCAATGGTGACTGTATTCTCCTCATATTTGAAATTCGGCATCACGCCCAGAGCAACTCCGCCCGTTGACTCCAACAGTTCAGTTGTCAGATTCGGTTTGACAATGACTGGCGGATTATGTCCGCCGTTTGCGTAGACGAATTCTTTCGTTCCGGGATCGTAAATGCCATATAACAGGGTTACGAATGTCATGGCATCGTTGTCCTCCGCCAACATCGTATTTACCTGTTCCAGCACGGCGGCAGGAGATATGGAAATTGCCGCGCAAGCCTTCAGCAGCGTACGACTGGCCATCATGAACATTGCCGCGGGCACTCCTTTGCCCGACACATCGGCTATCGCAATTCCAATCCGGCCGTCACTAAATTCATAAACATCGTAAAAGTCGCCGCCTACGGAAAGAGCCGGAACCATGCTTGCGTACAGATCAAATGTTTCAGAAGTCGGAAAGGATTTCGGAAGAATGTCCTGCTGCATCGTCCTTGCCACATCAAGCTCGTTCTGGAGAGCTACAAGCTTGTCTCGCGCGCTCAGCGCTTTACGCCACATAGCGAGATTTTCAATCGTACGTTCAATTGTAGTCTTCAGGTCCGTGAAGTCTATAGGCTTGGTAACGAAGTCGAATGCCCCGCGGTTCATGGCAGTCCGTATGTTCTCCATATCGCCGTATGCGGAGACCATTACGGCACGAATATCAGGGTCTACTTCCGGTATCTGTGCCAACAATGTCAACCCGTCCATAACGGGCATGTTAATGTCAGACAGCACAATATCGAACCCGTCGTCGTCGCGTAGACGTTCGAGAGCTTCCACGCCGTTGTGTGCAAATTCGAATTCGTAACGACCGCGACGAACTTCACGCCGCATTCTCTGCAACATAAGCTGTTCTAAATCTATTTCGTCATCGACAACCAAAATTCGGAATTTGCCGTTGTCCATTTAGAACCTACCTTGCCGTTTAGGGCTTAATCTAATTGGTAAACCGATAATTATATACCTGATTACACTAAGTTATGTACAGGGAATCATATCCTTGATTCGGCAAAACACCTGTGTCGAACACTAACAAATCCACGGTAACCGCAGTTGTTTTATGGCAAACGCGTTTAGGAATAACTTCCGCATATCGGATTTGAATATAACTCTTGTGGTCGGTACTCTACATAATGTGTATGAACGTTCGGTTTTCTGGCAGACCCCAATTACTCTGGAGCCGTTAAATGAACAGTCGAAATAAACACTATCCGGTTAATGCGATCTGCCTGTTTTTTCTCTGCTGCCTGGCTTTTGTATATGCCCTGCCGCCGGTCGGTGTTGTCCACGCACAAAGCACGGTCGCGAGGCGGAAGTCGCCGTGGTTTTCGCAAAGACCGACAAGACGAAACGAAGCGGCGGGGTCACGGCATTTATCATTGATCTTGATGCTCCTGGAATCTCTCTTGGAAAATCGGAAAGCAAGCTCGGAATAAAGGGAACAAGCACCTTCCAGATTGTCTTTGAGAACTGCGAGGTGTCGGCGAGCCGGGTCCTCGGCAAAGAGGGAGAGGGCTTTAAAGTCGCCATGAAAACGCTTGATGAAAGATCGCGGAGAAAATACGCCAAGCACTCATCCATGGCCAAGCTCTACGCTTCTGAGACAGCGATGTGGGTGGCGACCAAGGGCATTCAGGTACACGGAGGGATATACGATACGACCGATTATCCGGTGGAACGGCCTTTCCGCGACGCCAAGATAACGGAGATATATGAAGGGGCCTCTGAGATACAGAGGATCATTATCGCCAGGCAGATTCTTTCCGAGTCGCTCTAAGCTGTTATAATTCAGAATTCATAATCAGCTACGAGTCAGGAGAAAAGCATGTCCGAGTCAAACATAAACACTGTAGGTATCGTTGGGGCTGGCACTATGGGTTCAGGCATAGCGGAGCTTGTCGCCTCGGCGGGGAAAAACGTCGTTCTTTTGGATATTGAGAAGAATATTGCGGAGGGTGCGGCCGCAAAAATAGAAAAAAGTCTTGGCAGGCTGGCCCGAAGAGGCAAAATTGACAAGGAGCAGGTCACCCTGATCGTTTCAAGGATTCACCCGACCGAAGACTACGGTGATTTCAACGGTGCGGATATCATGATTGAGGCCGTAAGCGAGGATATGGATCTTAAAAAGGCGGTTTTTGCCAACATTGAGGAGAACGCCGGAGAAGACACCATTATTGCCACTAACACATCAACTCTCTCGGTTACGGATCTTGCCATGAACACCTCTAGACCTGAAAAAGTTGTTGGAATGCACTTTTTTAATCCCGCACCGATAATGAAACTGGTTGAAGTGATCAATACCGCTAAAACATCGCCTGAGACCCTTGAGGAGACGATGGAATTTGCGCGGAGTCTTGATAAATATCCGATTATGGCAAAAGACAGGGCTGGATTCGTTGTAAACAGGATTCTGCTGCCGATGATAAACGAAGCGATTTTCACCCTTGATGAGGGCATTGCCGCGGCGTCAGAGATTGATAACGCCATGAAACTCGGGGCAAATCATCCCATAGGGCCGCTTGCGCTTGCGGATCTCATAGGGCTTGACGTCACCCTGAGCGTACTTGACGTTCTCTACACAGAATATGGAGACCAGAAGTTCAGACCCGCCCCCCTGCTTAAGGAAATGGTGAGGGCGGGGAATCTGGGCAGAAAGACGGGAAAAGGCTTTTTTGAATACGGCAGAAAGTAAGGGAGGTATAAATGTACAAAGATCTTTTATTTGAAAGCACTGATGACGGCGTGGGAGTGTTGACGATTAACAAAGAGAGGTCTATGAATGTCCTAAATGGCGAAACCATAGGACAGCTCAAAGACTTTGTGACCGAAAAATTGCCCGCTGAGAACATTAAGGTGCTGGTTGTGACCGGAGCCGGAGGAAAGGCTTTTGTGGCCGGGGCAGACGTAAGGCAGATGAGTCAGATGACAACGGACGATTTCAAGGATTACTGTATCCTGGGAAGAGGGGCTTTTGACTATCTGGAGCAGGCGTCTTTTCCGGTTATAGCCGCGATAAACGGATATGCCCTGGGAGGAGGACTTGAATTTGCTCTCGCATGCGATATACGGGTCGCGTCCGAGAATGCCCGCGTGGGTTTTCCCGAAACCAAGCTCGGTCTTTTTCCCTGCTGGGGAGGAACCCAGAGATCAACCAGGCTTATAGGACCTGGAAGAACCAAGAAACTGATTTTTACCGGAGAGATGGTCACCGCCGCTGAAGCGCTTGCCTTCGGGCTTGTGGATAAGGTGGTAGAGCGGGAAGAACTTATGGATGAGGTCATGAAGATAGGCCGGCAGATCGCGCGCAACAGTCCGCTTGCCGTCAGTTACGCCAAAAGAGCGATAAATCAGGGATCCGAGACGGGACTTTCCGAAGGACTTGCGTACGAGATGGAAACGGGATTTCAGTGTTTTGATTCCTATGACAGAGTTGAGGGAATGAGTGCGTTTGTTGAGAAGAGGACGGCTGAGTTCAAAGGAGAATAGCAATGGAAAGAGTCGTGCTTTCAGAGCCCCTCAGAACTGCGATAGGAACGTTCGGAGGAACGCTTAAGGATGTATCCGCGGTTGATCTAGGGACGACGGTCGTAAAGGAGATTATAAGCAGAACATCTCTGCCGCCCGAACAGATAGATGACTGCATAATGGGGAACATACTGGGAGCGGGGCAAGGGCAGAATCCGGCGAGGCAGGTATCGATTAATTCCGGATTAAAGGTCGAAACCCCTGCGATTACCGTTAACAGGGTGTGCGGTTCGGGTCTTCAGTCCGTCGTGAATGCAGCCCAGGCCATAAAGTCCGGCGACTGCGAATGTGTTGTGGCGGGAGGAATGGAAAGCATGAGCACGGCCCCCTTCTATCTTCGGAAGGCTAGGTGGGGGTACAAGATGTCAACGCCTTCCGATGAGCTTGTGGACGGAATCTTGTGTGACGGGCTCATGGACGCGTTTAACAACTACCACATGGGAGTTACGGCCGAGAACCTCGCGGAGAAATATGAGATATCAAGGGAGCGCCAGGACGAGTTCGCTTACTCAAGCCAGATGAAGGCCAAGGCCGCGATGGAGAACGGGAAATTCACATCCCAGATCGTTCCGGTGTCTGTTCCCGGGCGGAGGGGAAGCTCCGTTCAGTTTGACACCGACGAGCACCCGAGGCCTGACGTCACGCTTGAGAGGATCTCGGAGTTGAAGCCGGTTTTCAAGAAAGAAGGCACGGTAACCGCGGCAAACTCCTCGGGCATTAACGACGGTGCCGCCGCTTTGATCGTTACATCTGAGGGCGAGGCGGAAAAACTGGGACTGAATCCTCTTGCGTCGATTAAATCTTATGCGATTTCGGGCGTTGACCCCGCGATGATGGGGATCGGTCCGGTTCCCGCAATGCGCATGGCTCTTGACAAAGCCGGGCTCGGAATCGACGATATCGATTTGTTTGAACTCAACGAGGCCTTCGCGGCACAGTCTCTTGCAGTACTGAGCGATCTCCCCATCGCTGAGGAGAGACTGAACGTAAACGGCGGAGCCATAGCGCTCGGGCACCCCGTGGGGGCCACTGGAGCGGTGCTGCTCGTAAAACTTCTTCATGAATTTAAAAACATCCGCCCCGGCGGACATGGAATGGTTTCTTTGTGCATGGGAGGCGGAATGGGCATAGCAATGATCGTCGAAAGAGTGTAAAACTCAGATGTAAATGGCGGTTCTGTAACGGGTGCTGGAGAAGGAAGGCAATCTCTCGGAGAATGCCGTATAACTCCTCTTATTCTCCTTCGCAATACCGGGGCGCTACGCAGTGAAGCTCCCCGTTGACAACCTCGGTCCCGCATGGACAGTTAGTTATCTGTCGAGGAGGTGGTGGTGGAAGAGGAGGTATCACCGCAAAGCACGCCCGCAGTGTTTGATGCCTGACAATTTTCAGACACGACTCCAAGCCCGAGGTGATTGCAGTCAACCAGCTTCTCTTCATCGCCGTCACACTGAACTTTATCAAGCAATACCGGAGTATGGAATACGCCCAATGCCTGAAAAGCGTATGCCCAAAATGCCCAAACCTCTATGCCATTTAGGGAAGAGAATTCCGCTCTCACCGCATCGCCAATATCTATAGCTTCTGCTCCATCCGGTTCAAATCCCATCTGTCTACATGCGACTTTCGCCTCTTCCTCACCAAAATCAAAATCACCGCCCCTGTCGCATATTCTCCATCTCCCCTGGTCTACATCATTGGGATCCTTTAGTACTTCAATCCTGCCCCCTATGCTCGTGCCGGATGAATCTTCAGTGGGCTCCGGATACCATTTGGCAAATCTAAGATGCTCGCCGATGGATTCATCTATCGCGGTTATTCGCAACCTTCCATTCTGAGTTCTGTCATCATTCTCTATAAAAACTGCGCGAAAACCTGCACTCCCCGGCCATTCATTATTATTCGTATCGCCGAAATTAAACTTTTTCAGTTTGCCGTCACCTCCAGCAGAACCCGAGTACAGATTAAAATAGCTTCTTTGGGAACCTTCGGGAGGAAAGGACGGAGTTATGCCAATCTTGACCTTGTTTGTCGGATGACCTGAAGAAATGCTGTAAACCTTGTATCGGGTGCCTTTGTATTCGAAAGAAACAGAAAGCAAAGGGTCCGACCCATAGTAATAAGTTACGCTTGTGGGGGTTTGCCTTCTCCACTTATCAAGGTTAAAAGTTTCATCCAAAAGGACAATTTCTGGAATCTGCGCGTCCGCGTTGACCGTAAAACCAAGACAGAATCCCGCAGACAAGACGAGAACCAGAAACCAGTTACAAAGCGACGATAATCTCGAATTAGCAAATTCCATTGCTAAACACCTCCTCCCCTCTTTCTTGCGAGTTAAAGGGCGACATAAGAACAGACCGTTATATATTGACTATTCGCTTTTTCTCATATGCTTAGGATTTTACTGAAACCGCAAAAAAGAGCAAGAGAAAAATCAGAATAGAATTTGCCGGAATGTCCGCACCTGCGGAATCAGCCGTAGCGAGCGAACACCCTCCATCATCTTCATCGTGTATTTCCCAGTGTAGAACTAAGGAATTTTTTCCGTGGTGCTTAGGGGTGTGAGCTTTCGATATGATTCCCTTTCCGTTAGCGTGAAGACGGTAAATTCCTGCTAGAGAATTTCACCCTGAACAATCTGTCGCCAGCGTGCCGAAGGGTGGGTGGAAAGCAATCTCTCGGAGAATGCCGTATAACTCCTCTTATTCTCCTTCGCAATACCGGGGCGCTACGCAGTGAAGCTCCCCGTTGACAACCCCGGTCCCGCATGGACAGTTAGTTATCTGTCGAGGAGGTGGTGGTGGTGGAAGAGGAGTTATCACCGCAAAGCACGCCCGCAGTGTTTGATGCCTGACAATTTTCAGACACGACTCCAAGCCCGAGGTGATTGCAGTCAACCAGCTTCTCTTCATCGCCGTCACACTGAACTTTATCAAGCAATACCGGAGTATGGAATACGCCCAATGCCTGAAAAGCGTATGCCCAAAATGCCCAAACCTCTATGCCATTTAGGGAAGAGAATTCCGCTCTCACCGCATCGCCAATATCTATAGCTTCTGCTCCATCCGGTTCAAATCCCATCTGTCTACATGCGACTTTCGCCTCTTCCTCACCAAAATCAAAATCACCGCCCCTGTCGCATATTCTCCATCTCCCTTGGTCTACATCATTGGGATCCTTTAGTACTTCAATCCTGCCCCCTATGCTCGTGCCGGATGAATCTTCAGTGGGCTCCGGATACCATTTGGCAAATCTAAGATGCTCGCCGATGGATTCATCTATCGTGGTTATTCGTAACCTTCCATTCTGAGTTCTGTCATCATTCTCTATAAAACCTGCGTGAAAACCTGCACTCCCCGGCCATTCGTTATTATTCGTATCGCCGAAATTAAACTTTTTCAGTTTGCCGTCACCTCTGGTAGAACCCGAGTACAGATTAAAATAGCTTCTTTGGGAACCTTCGGGAGGAAAGGACGGAGTTATGCCAATCTTGACCCTGTTTGTCGGATAAGGACTTGAAGAAATTATGTAAACGTCGTATTGGGTGCCTTTGTATGTGAAGGAAGCACCAATCAAGGGATCCGCCCCATAGTAAACAATTGTGCCTCTGGGGGTTTGCCTTCTCCACTTATCAAGGTTAAAAGTTTCATCCAAAAGGACAATTTCTGGAATCTGCGCGTCCGCGTTGACCGTAAAACCAAGACAGAATCCCGCAGACAAGACGAGAACCAGAAACCAGTTACAAAGCGACGATAATCTCGAATTAGCAAATTCCATTGCTAAACACCTCCTCCCCTCTTTCTTGCGAGTTAAAGGGCGACATAAGAACAGACCGTTATATATTGACTACTCGCTTTTTCCCGTATGCTTGGGATTTTACTGAAACCGCAAAAAAGAGCAAGAGAAAAATCAGAAAAGAATTTGCCGGAATGTCCGCACCTGCGGAATCAGCCGCAGCGAGCGAACACCCTCCATCATCTTCATCTTCAATCTCTTCCCGTTCAAAATACAAACCCGTTCCGAAAACATAAGTCCTCGAATGATCTCCCTGGCTCTCTCGGGACAGTACCGCATATCCAAGCTTAGACGACGTCCCCCCTGCCGCCCCTGCCTCATGAGGCTCATCCCCCTCTATATTCGGATCATCCCAGTCGTATTCAACAAATCCTCCCCCCTCCTCCCTTGCCGCATCTATTATCCTGCGAATGAACAGGTCTCCCCCTTCACCCTCAAAATTCCAGAGATCCGTCTGCTCAATATTCCTGTTAGCCCCGTTAAATATCACGTTGCCATTTATATCCATTATATAAATGTAAGTCGAACCATTACGCCACGGACCCCCTTCAAACCTGAAAATCCTGCGCATTATCACAGGATCAAGCAGCGGAATATTAAGAGACGCGGATATGAACCCAATCGTGCCTGTTAAAAATGTCCTCAGATCGTCCTGCGTTCTTACATCGCCGGCATCTATAGCTACGAACGGGTCAATGGCCTCTTTAAACATACTCTTAAATTCAGCGGCCTGGCTATTCGGAATATTGTCTCTTCTGAGAAAACCCTCAATAATACCGTCCTCGAGCTCTTCAAAACTTGAATAATAAGCCGGTTCGGGCGTATGATCCAGCCCACCTACCAGTACAAACTCGGCCTCCTCGGTCGTGGGGTTCCCGAAAGGAACAAACGGCCCCCTGGCAACCATAGCGTAACCGCCTGGAACATCGTCAGGCTGATTCACATACTTCACACAACCCCCTCTTTTCCTCACAACTTCTCTCCAACTCTCTCCATCACATCCTACAATCTCCTGGGACCAGTCCTGATCCTCAAGCTCCCTGTCCTTGGGATGAGTGTACACCCCCCCTCCTTTTGTAAGCAGTATTAGATAGGTAGATCCGTAAAACCAGTCTCTGTTCCCCCTGAAATCGTTTAGCAGGTTCAGAGACTCTGTAAAATTCCTGGCCCCTAACAGATGCAGGGAGGCATGCTTCACAAAATCTTCGAGGTTCGCCCTGTCCTCTGAATTGTCCACGTCTCTGGCCGTAGTCGTAATGCTCTCATTCGAATGCGGATTCTCATGCGCCAAAGACGTATCAATGCAGAAGAGAATCGACAGAAGCGCAAGAAACGGCAGCTTGATGGATTTTCGAATCCTGCGATGTTGCTTTTGCCGAAAAACCGGCAAAGAATACAGAATCGTACCACTTTCTAGATAAAATTTCATGCCGAACACCCCTCCTTGCTTGGTTACCTTGAGTTGTAGTAACTCCCGAACATCCTTAGGACATTTCTAAAAATACTCTCATACTCCATACAGCGACAAAGTATATCCGCTCACCCCTTCCCGTCAAATTACAGGGCGGTGGGTACGGATACGATAAAACAATAACCGGAGGAAGGAACGTGGAACAGCCGGATTTCGGAGAAGGGGGCAGGCACGCGCAGTTGTGCAAGAAGAATAATTCAGTTTATCTCTTGGATGAATTACACAGGAGAATTCAAAAATTGCAGTCTAAAATCGATGATCAGGGTAGCAAGATTGACAAAATAGCAAGCCGCGTCAATGCCTGGAGTGGAGAACCAAAAACGGTGGGATATGGTTTCCACCCTCATAACCACGTTGACAAAAAGGTTCAGTGTCCCGAGGGAACATTTGTGGTGGGGACCAATGTCAGATATAGTGGGGCATGCCAGAGTATCTAGGTTGTTAACGTCGCGTGTACGAAGCCCGGGAATATGGTCTTGCGGCGGAAGCCTGGTCGTACGGCGAACTCGCGAGATACATAGGGGAGAACGCGGTTGAGAAAGAATACGATCTTTATCAAGAGCTTCGAAGGCGGTGGAGGGTAGCTGAGCAATGTGAAGATAAAGCCTCGCAAGATACGGGTATTATTTTGAGCGTAGGGATGAGGAGCTTGAGAGGAAGATGAACTGAGATATTGGAAACCCCTGCCCATTACTCCTTGCAGGAATCCCTTCATCTGTAATATACGAAGGAGAACTATAGTAACAAAAATCACATCTCCTATTGCCTGATACGCCCGAGAATGTGGTCAGTGCTATCATGGTGATTTAAGCTTTTAGAAGGGTACTGGTATATAATTACCTAACCAATAGCCCGATATGAGTGAAAAAATCAAAATAGAGATCATGGATGACGGCCCCTTGGTTGTAAGCGACCTCGAGTTGCTTGAAGACGGGGAAGGGAACGGACTTGCGATAAAAAAGAAAACCGCTCTTTGCCGTTGCGGGGCTTCTGAGAACAAGCCGTTTTGCGACGGTTCGCACAGGGGGGCGGGATTTAAGAGCACTCTTCTGTCTGGCGAATCTTCTGCTCCCGCCAAGGAAGGGGACGCGGTTATAAGGTCGCTTAAAAGCGGTCCCTACGAGGTTTGCGGGCATATTGAACTTTGCGTTGAAGATGATTCTGGGCTCTCTGGGGACGATCCTTATTATCTCTGCCGCTGCGGGGCTTCTGAGAACAAGCCGTTTTGCGACGGTTCACACAAGCGGGTCGGTTTCACTGACTAATAACCTAAGAACTAGGAGAAGATAAAAAATGGTTAAGACTCTATCAACGATGATTCCCTTGGGGAGCGAGGCTCCTGACTTCCGGTTGCCGGATGTTGTAAGCGGTAGCGAACTGTCGCTTGGCGATCTCAAGTCGGATGTTGCCACGGTGCTTATGTTTATATGCAACCACTGTCCTTACGTAAAGCACCTGCAGGATGGACTGGTGGAAGTTGCCGATGAGTACATTTCCAAGGGAGTTTCCTTCATAGCGATAAATTCAAACGACGTTGAGAACTATCCCGATGATTCCCCCGAGAAAATGAAGGAAGTCGCGGAGGAAAAGGGATACTCGTTTCCCTATCTGTTCGATGAGACGCAGGAAATCGCCAAGGCCTATGACGCCGCCTGCACCCCCGACTTTTTCGTTTATGACCGCGACCTGAAATGCATATACAGAGGGCAGTTTGACGACTCAAGACCCGGAAACGGAAAACCGGTTACCGGTAAGGATATGCGTATGGCACTCGACTCCATTATAGCGGGCAAGGCAATTGAATGGGAGCAGATTCCAAGCATCGGGTGCAACATAAAATGGAAATAGTGCGGTTTTCCCTGCCGCGTGGAACCGCCTGGAAGGAAAAAGAGGGCCACCTGGTGTCCGCAACTTGGGACTTCATCCACTTGTCCTGTAGATGCTATCGCGCATAACCATGAAATCGAAGACGGACAAAGACGGATCTCCGGAATCCGGGGATTTCATAAGAGCCAGGATAAGAAGCGATCTTCAGGCCGATATAGCAAAGCCCGTTACCCGTTTTCCTCCCGAGCCCAACGGCTATCTCCATATAGGTCATGCGAAATCCATATGTCTTAATTTCGGCATAGCCGAGGAATTCGGCGGAACGTGCAATCTGCGCTTTGACGACACAAATCCCTCAAAGGAAGACATAAGGTATGAAGAGGCCATAAAGGAAGACGTCAGGTGGCTCGGGTTTGACTGGGAGGACAGGACCTATTACGCCTCTGATTATTTCGAGCAGCTCTATGAATACGCCCTCAGTCTGATAAGCGATGGGAAAGCTTACGTGGACGACCTGAGTGCTGAGGAAATAAGAGAATACCGGGGAACGCTTTCGGAACCCGGCAGGGAGAGCCCTTCAAGGGAGAGGTCTGTTGAGGAGAACCTTAAGCTTTTCCGGGCGATGAGAGACGGGGATTTCGACGACGGACAGTACGTGCTTCGGGCGAAAATAGACATGGCTTCAGGCAATATGAACATGCGCGACCCGGTCATGTACCGGATAATGAAGAAGTCCCACCCCCGTACCGGGGATTCCTGGTCCATTTACCCGATGTATGACTGGGCCCACGGACAGAGTGATTCCATTGAGGGCATCACCCATTCGCTCTGCACCCTTGAGTTTGAGGACCACCGGCCTCTTTACGACTGGTTTATCGCCCAGCTCGGCATATATCACTCCCGTCAGATCGAGTTCGCGAGACTCAATCTAAGTTACACGGTTCTCAGCAAAAGAAATCTCATGAAGATTGTTTCCGAGGGATACGTAAGCGGTTGGGACGACCCGAGAATGCCCACGATCTCGGGATTGCGCAGAAGAGGGTACACGCCTGAGTCGATAAGAGATTTCTGCTGGAAAATAGGCATCACGAAACAGGACAGCCTAATAGGCGTGGAGCTTCTTGAGCACAGCGTAAGGGAAGACCTTAACAGGAGGGCGCAGAGAGTAATGGCGGTGCTTGACCCGCTGAAGATGGTGATAATTAATTATCCCGAGGACGCGGAAGAGGATCTCGAAGCGGTAAACAATCCGGAAGATCCTTCCATGGGAAAAAGGAAAGTTCCGTTTTCAAAAGAGCTTTTCATTGAAAGGGATGATTTCATGGAGGATCCGCCGAAAAAGTTCTACAGGCTCTCACCGGGGTCCGAAGTCCGTTTGCGCTACGCCTACATAGTTAGGTGCGTGGGCTTTGAGCGTGACCCGACTACCGGGGAGGTAACCGAGGTTCACTGTGAATACGACCCCGAAACAAGAGGCGGGAACGCGCCTGACGGAAGGAAGGTAAGAGGCACCATACACTGGGTTTGCGCGAAAAACGCCTCGAGGGTGACCGTAAGGTTCTACGACAGACTTTTTACCGTCCCAAACCCAATGGCTGACAAGCAAAGGGAATTCACCGAATTTCTAAACCCCGATTCCCTGCAGGTCCTCGAGGACTGCGCGGCCGAACCGGCTCTTGGATGTTGTGCCGGCGATATCAACTACCAGTTTGAAAGAAAGGGGTATTTTATACTTGATTCCGCGGATTCAGCGCCCGGGACGCCTGTTTTTAACAGGACGGTTTCCCTGAGGGACTCGTGGAGTCGTCTCTCGGGAGGCAGAACGGCCTGATTTCGATTTTCGTGCGGGTTGAGAAACATTATGAGCTGGGAAATTGAAAGAACTGGTGACGTCGCGGTCGTACGCATGAACTCAAACCCTATGAATGTCATAGGAGAGGGGTTCTTCAGCGACCTTGATGAGGCGTTCGCGACGCTTGAGAGCGATCACACGGAAAGTCCCGTGGTGCTTACCTCTTCAGAGAGGGCTTTTTCCGCCGGTCTTGATCTTAAGTACCATCTTTCGCTTTTTACCGCTGGGGACGAAGAGGAAATCTGGAAGTGGTACGAGCGTTTTCGCGGCGCTTTGCTTCGGGTCTTTACTTATGAAAGACCTGTTGTGGCTGCGGTAAACGGTCACGCGATAGCGGGTGGACTTATACTGGCGCTCTGCTGCGATTACAGGGTATGCGTTGATTCAGGGGCAAGGTTCGGTCTTAACGAAATCACCATAGGGTTTCCCGTTCCTTCGGCAATAGCCCAGATCGTGCTTTACGTTCTGGGCACGGCAATCGCGCAGCAGGTCATAACAACAGGTTTTCTTTACGAACCCCGCGAGGCAGTCAGACTCGGCTTTTTCGATGAAAGCCACGAAGCGGACAAGCTTCTTTCTCACTGCGTTGAGTTCGCGGGGCAGTACGGTCCTTCGCTTATTCCCGGTTACGCCTTCTCCAAAAGGGCTCTTCGCCGCGAGGTCGTGGCGAATATGGAAGGAGCCTGTAGCGAAGTTGACAGGAAACTTCCGGAAATTCTGCGCAGCCCGGGGGTACTGGAGAGCCTCGGTGCTATGGTCGAATCTCTTGGGAAAAAGAAGCAATAATGAAGATGTTACGGGGAGAACTTTGAAAGAAGTCACAGTAAGAAAAGCCGCGGGCGACGATGCGGAGGCGATGGCCCTGATACTGAGGGAGATCGGCTGGTCCGAGAGAAGGAACTCCCTTTCACTTGAGGAAGTGTCGTCTCCGATTCGGGATCTCATACTTCAAGCGGACGGAGACCCGGAAGGGCACACCATGTACGTCGCATGTGATTCAGGGGGAAGTGTCCTCGGGTTCACCACCGTTCACTGGGTACCGTTCGTTATGCTCGGAAGCTACGAGGGCTACGTCTCTGACCTGTTCGTGAGTCCTTCGGCAAGCGGAATGGGAGCGGGGAGCCGCCTTATCGAGGCAGTCATGGAAGAGGGCAAAAAAAGGGATGTTTACCGTCTGATGGTGACCAACGGCAAGGACAAGCCGTCGTATCTGCGGGGCTTTTACAGAAAAAAAGGGTGGACGGAGCGGCCGAAGGTCGCTAACTTTACCTACTACTACAAGGAGCCCTGGTCTTAGCCTTATAGGCGGATGCCAGCAAAAACCGGGAAACGGACCTTAATCGAAAATGCCGGAAAAACAGGAAGAAGCAATTCTGCTGGTGCACTCCCCGGACCGCCCCGGTCTTGTTCACGCGGTCACCAACTTTATATTCGAATACGGGGGTAATATCCACGCACTGCAGCATTGTGTTGACACAAACGACATGGTGACCTTTATCCGGGCCAAGTGGGGGATGGACGGCTTTACTCTCTCCCGCGAGGAGACGGAAGAGATTTTCCGCGAGAAAGTAGCGAAGAAGCTCGACATGAAATTCGAGGTTTTCTTTACGGGAGACATCCCGCGCATGGCGGTTTTCGTCTCCAAGCTTCCCCACTGCCTCTCGGACATAATTTACAGACTCCGCGCCAGGGAATGGGACGTTGAGATGCCTCTTGTGATAAGCAATCATCAGGGTCTCAGGGATGTTGCAGGTCTTCACGGAGCGGATTTCTACGTGTTCGAAGACGTAAAGGCCGACAAGAAAGCAGTGGAGGCGGAACAGCTTGAGCTTCTTCGCAGCTACGATGTGGATTTCATAGTGCTTGCAAGGTATATGCAGATTTTTACTGAGAATTTCGTATCGCATTACCCCAACAGAATAATGAATATCCATCATTCGTTTCTTCCGGCCTTTCCTGGTGCGCGCCCTTATCACTCCGCGTATGAAAGAGGGGTTAAGGTGGTCGGAGCAACCTGCCATTACGTAACCGAGGAACTCGATTCGGGGCCCATAATAGAGCAGGATGTCATAAAGGTTAACTATGATGATTCGATAGACGACCTCAAGAGAAAGGGGCAGGATCTTGAGAAGCTTGTTCTTTCAAACGCGATCTGGTCCCATATAAACCGGGAGATTTTAATTTACAAAAACAGGACAATCGTATTCAATAAGTAGGGGAAATTCTTGCGATTCCCCGCGGGCGGGTGAAAAATGAAATTCAAGGGCACAAACGATTACATAGCCACAAACGACCTGGCCGTGGCCGTTAACGCGGCCATTACGCTTGAGCGTCCGCTACTTGTTAAGGGCGAACCGGGAACGGGCAAGACCATGCTCGCGTTTGAGGTCGCAAAAGCCCTTGGAAAGTCGCTTATAACCTGGCACATAAAGTCCACCACAACTGCCCAGCAGGGCCTCTACGAATACGACGCCGTCGCCAGGCTTCGCGACTCGCAGCTCGGAGACGAGAGGGTAAACGATATCTCGAACTACATAAAGAAAGGAAAGCTCTGGGAAGCCTTCGAGAGTCCTGAACAGGCAGTGCTTCTGATTGACGAGATAGACAAGGCTGATATAGAGTTTCCAAACGATCTTCTTCTGGAGCTCGACAGGATGGAGTTTTACTGCTACGAGCTCAAAAAAACCGTAAGGGCGGTTAAGAGAGTCATAGTGATAATTACCTCGAATAACGAAAAAGAGCTTCCGGATGCCTTTTTGAGAAGGTGCTTTTTTCACTATATAGCTTTTCCCGACCGCAAGACTCTTGAGAAAATAGTTAAGGTGCATTACCCCGATCTCGAGCGAAAGCTCATGGATAACGCGCTCACCCTCTTTTATTCCGTAAGGGAGATTGACGGTCTTAAGAAAAAACCCTCAACGAGCGAACTTATAGACTGGATAAAACTGCTTGCGGCCGACCGCGTGGCCGCCGGGGAACTCCCTGGAGTGGATATTGAAGAGAGCCTTCCTCCTTACTCGGGCGCGCTTATCAAGAACGAGGCGGATTACGAGATGCTCGAGGCGATCAGGCGAAGATTCAGAAGGTAGGGGGTAAATTCATGTTTCTTGATTTCTTCCTGCTGCTTAAAAACGACGGATTTCCCGTCACCCTAAAAGAGTATCTTACTTTTCTCGAAGCTCTTGACCGCGAAGTGATCGGTTACGATCCGACTGATTTCTACTACCTTGCCCGCTGCGTAATGGTGAAGGACGAGCGGCATCTCGACAGGTTCGACAGGCTTTTTTCCGCTTACTTCAGGGGGGCTCAGCTTGCCGACACGGAGCAGTTCATGCAGATTCCGCTTGAGTGGCTGCGCAAAAACTTTGAGAATGTCCTCTCCGAAGAGGATAAGCGGATGATCCGTTCCATGGGCGGGCTTCAAGAATTGATGGAAAGGTTGAAAGAGATTTTCGAGAAGCAGAAAAAACGCCACCAGGGCGGGAACAGGTGGATAGGCACGGGCGGCACTTCTCCCTACGGAGCGTACGGCTATAATCCCGCCGGGGTCCGCATAGGGCAGGACGGGGGCAGGCAACGCCGTGCCGTCAAGGTGTGGGATAAAAGAGAGTTTCGCGATCTTGACGATTCGGTGGAACTCAACGTGAGGAACATGAAGATGGCCCTTCGGAAGCTCAGAGTTCTCACGAGAGAAGGTGTTGGAGAGGAACTCGATCTTGAGGAGACGATTGACAGGACTTCAAAAAACGCGGGGTTGCTTTCGCTTGAGTTTGCTCCCTCGCGGAAAAACAACGTCAAGGTTCTAATGTTCTTTGACGTCGGAGGTTCAATGGAAGATCACGTGGAACTCTGCTCAAGGCTTTTCTCCGCCGCCCGGCATGAGTTCAAGCACCTTGAATTCTACTACTTTCACAACTGCATATACGAAGCTGTGTGGAAAGACAACGCAAGACGTTTCAGCGAGCGGATTCCCACATTCTCTCTGCTTAACAAGTACAACGGCGATTACAGGTGCATTATAGTCGGCGACGCGTCCGTGTCTCCTTGGGAGCTTGTCTATCCCAATGGAAGCGTTGAACACAATAATGATGAGCCGGGGCTTGCGTGGCTTGACAAGATAAAGGCGAAATATCCTTTTACAGTGTGGCTTAACCCCGTACCGCAGGATGAATGGAGGTGGACTGAAAGCATAGGAATGCTCAACGACTTTTACGAAGGCAACATGTTTCCCCTCACGCTCTCGGGCATAAAGGACGCGATTGAGGTGCTCAAACGGCGTCCCACGGGCCGCATTGTGTCGGAACTCCGGGCATTATGAGAGTATATACAGTCGACGCTTTTACTGATGGGCCTGGTTCTGGAAATCCCGCTGCGGTGTGTATTCTTGAAAACGAAATACCGGATCGGACAAAACAGGAAATCGCCGCCGGGCTTAATCTTTCAGAAACTGCCTTTTTGCTAAGAAGAGAAGATGTCTTTGAACTGAGGTGGTTTACCCCAGAGGTGGAGGTGGATCTCTGCGGACACGCCACCCTTGCAAGCGCCCATGTTCTTTATGTCCTCGGTATCATTGCCGATGCGGAAGACGCCGTGTTTTTCACAAAAAGCGGGATTCTTACAGCGAGGAGAAAAAGCGATCTCATAGAAATGGATTTTCCCTCAGAGGACCCTTGGGAAGTTGAGATGCCGGAAGACCTGCTTATGGCGATTTCCCAGAGGCCTCTTTACGTGGGCAGAAACCGCTTTGATTACATAGCTCTTTACGAGAGCGAAGAGACAGTAAGAAGCGCTGTCCCGGAACTCATCCGCATCAGAAGGCTTGATTCCAGGGGACTTATAATAACGAGCGTCTCAAGTTCTCACCGCTACGATTTCGTATCGCGTTTTTTCGCTCCTAACGCCGGGATAGAGGAGGATCCGGTTACGGGCTCTGCTCACTGCTGCCTTTGTCCTTTCTGGAGCCGTCGGCTCGGGAAAAAAGAACTCACGGGCTATCAGGCGTCAGAAAGAGGAGGCCTCGTTAATACAAGACTTTTTGAGAAAAGAGTCTTTCTGTCGGGAAAAGCGATTATTGATGGAAGCTTCGAAATCAATCCAGAGGCATAAGGGAACTTAGATTTGTTGCTTGCCAAGATTCACAAAACTTTTTTTTTCGGTAAAATTTAAAATTCCATGTTGCAGGGGCGGCGTAGCCAAGAGGTAAGGCAACGGTCTGCAAAACCGTCATACCCCGGTTCGATTCCGGGCGCCGCCTCCAGTTCTGAACTCTGTTCAGCGTAATGCCCGGGTGGCGGAATTGGTAGACGCAAGGGACTTAAAATCCCTCGGGAGTATCTCCCGTGCCGGTTCGAGTCCGGCCCTGGGCATTTTTTTAGCAAATTCCGAAAAAGATGTGTTAAGATTTTGCTAAATTGCAAGATTGTTGTGTGGTAAGTAGCCTTAATTGCGACAAACGGCTGATTTCAAGGAGGTTTTGGAGATGAATTTTAGGACTCGGCTTAACGTAGCCATTTTTGCATTTATTTTCTCGTTTGCGTTGGTTTTTTCGCTGAATGCTGTTGCCCAAGATGGGCAGAAAAGCCAGGATGAGCAGAAAGAAAATCTCAGTGAAGTGGAAGAGGGCAGTTACACGCTCCGGAAAATGCTTGTGACCGCCACCAAGCGTGTTCAGCTTGCTCAGGAAGTGCCTTTCTCCCTGAATGTTCAGTCAGAAGAGGATATAGAGCGCCTTAACACCTCTAACTTGGAGGATCTTTCGCGCAACGTTGCCGGACTCTCCATACAGAACCTCGGGCCGGGCCAAAGCGTAGTCACAATCCGTGGCGTTTCTTCCGGGCAGATAGTGCGGGACCAGCCTGGCGTAAAGGAACAGGTTGGCGTGTATCTCGACGAAACCCCTATATCACTGTCGCTTTTCACTCCTGACATCGATCTTTTCGACCTTAACCGTGTGGAAACCTTGAGGGGACCGCAGGGCACGCTCTTCGGATCAGGCTCAATCGGCGGTACCGTTCGCTATATAACCAACCAACCGCTTTTAGGTGTAAACGAGGTTAAAGTCGAGATTGACGGAAATTATCTTGACGAAGGTTCTGTTGGAGGTCATCTGAAAACAGCCCTCAATGTTCCTTTAGGCGAAGATGCGGCCTTTCGCTTGGTTGCTTACGGTACTAGATACGGCGGTTTCATCGATGCGCAAAAAGAAGGGGGTGCTGTGGATGAGGATGTAAACGACGGCACCCGTCACGGCGGGCGCATTTCCCTTTTATGGGAGCCAACCGAAAACCTGTCCATTACTCCGCGAGTTATATATCAGAACATTGATCTTGGAGGTTTTAACCGCGACGAGGTATTTAACCTTTTTGCGAATCCCTATACCAACCCCGAGATACGTACCCCGATCACGCTTGGGGAGAGGGAACAATTTTTGCTGCGTGACGAAGCCTTTGAAGATGAAACTCTGATTTTTGACACCGTGGTGAATTGGAGCATCGAAGATTTTTTTGACGTTACATACTCGGCAAGTTATATAAATCGCGATCTTCTTGTAAGTCGCGATGCGAGCGCACTAACCGGCAGCGTAGGCGTGCACCCTATAGGTTTTCCGGATGAAGATATATCACTTCCGTCAAACCTACGTGACACTACTGACCTTGAACAGATGACCCATGAACTTCGCTTGAGTTCAAGCGATGACAGCGCGTTTCAGTGGCTTGCGGGTGTCTTCTACTCCGACGTGGAGCGTGACTATTCTCAGCGTTTACCAACGCCAGGATATGATGCACTACTCCCTTCAGCTGATCCACCTAATTTCCCCGATGCAGTGGATTCACCCTATAATTCCGATTTAACGTATGATTTAAGGCAGATTGCGCTTTTCGGCGAAGCGACCTATAAGCTGCTTGACCGTCTTGGCTTGACGGCTGGGCTGCGCTGGTATGACTGGGAAGAGGATAAAACTTTCAAATCAGGCGGTCCTTTCTCCAATAGTGCTGCTCAGGATCAGGATGTTACTGTTTCATCCGACGGATTTACGCCTCGGTTTATGGTGAGCTACGATGCTAACGATAATATTGCCCTTAATGCTCAGATTTCCCGGGGCTTTCGTCTCGGCGGAGTTAATGACCCGCTTAACCAGCTGCTTTGCGGAGATGCCTATGATACTTTCCGGGGGTATCAGGAGTTTGGGGACGAGGCTCTCTGGAACTACGAGGTCGGGTTTAAGTCCTCGTTTGAAAACGTTACGTTCAACGGCTCGGTTTTTTATACCGACATTGAGAATCTGGGTGTAAACGTTGATGCGGGATCATGTTCTTCTAGGGTTACGATCAGCGTACCTGAATCTCACACTGCGGGAGCGGAACTTGAGCTGTCTCTTCAAGCGACAAGATATTTGCTGCTAGCTTTTGCCGGAAGCTACCTAGAAGCAGAGTTTGATTCCACTATCAGGACGGCAGGTGGAGATGTGGTTGAGGGAATAGAGAAGGGTAACAGAATACCTTCTGTTCCCGACTGGCAGCTATCGGGATCCGCCACTTATACTTTGCCGGGTATTCTGAGTGCCGGGGAAAGCTTTCTCTCGGCTTCATGGCAGTTTGTAGGCGACAGCATTACGCAGTCAGGCGATCAGATTCCCGGCAGGGGAGTCTTCACGCATAATCTTCCATATTCCGGTATCCCTGCCGACCAGACTACGGAAGTTGATCTGCTACTTGATTCATACCACCTGTTTAACCTTTCCGCGGGCTTGGTATATGACAATATCGAGTTCACGGCTTACGTAAAGAATATTACGGATGAAAACGTTAAGCTTTCGTTTGACCGCGAGCGGGGAGGGCGGGCCCGTCTTGCCTACAGAGTGGGTCAGCCTCGTACTTTTGGTGTGGTTACGCGCATGCACTTCTGATGAAACGAACCAAGAAGGTGGAGGTTTGAAGCGTGTTTTCATTTCTTCAAGAACAAAATCCTAACCCTCGACCTTGCAATTATGGCATCAAATGCCATAATTGCAAGGTATGATACCAAGAAGAATATACGATACCGTCATCAGACGGCTTGCGTTATCTCCCGCAGTGATTCTGCTCGGGCCGCGACAGGCAGGCAAGACAACGCTTTCACAGGAAATTGCTTCGCAGTGCCCGAGTGCTTATCTTGACCTTGAGTCATGGTCCGACAGGGAGAAACTTTCTGACCCCGAAGCATACTTTGAGCGGCATGAAGATAAGCTTGTTGTGCTTGATGAGGTGCATCGTGTTCCGAGACTTTTTCATGTTCTGCGCGGGGTGATTGACAGGGGACGGAGAAAGGGAATCAGAACCAACCGTTTTCTCCTGCTTGGTTCTGCTTCTGTTGAGTTAATGAGACAGTCAGGCGAAAGTCTTGCGGGCCGTATTGCCCATGTGGAGCTTTGTCCCTTTGGCGTTCCGGAAATTGAGAAAAGCGGTATTGATAAGCTCTGGGTAAGAGGTGGATTTCCAGACAGTTTTCTTGCGAAAAGCGACGCTCAGAGCATGCTCTGGCGCAACGACTTTATCCGTACCTACCTTGAGCGGGACATACCTGATCTCGGACCGCGTATTCCGGCGGAAACGCTTCGCAGGTTCTGGACCATGCTTGCCCATTGTCAGGGAGGGGTAATCAATGCCGCTGAGATTGCCGGAAGCTTGGCCGTTAGTGGCAAAACCGTCGCCAGATACCTGGATTTAATGGTGGACCTGTTGTTGGTCCGCCGCCTGCGTCCCTATCATGTAAACACCAGAAAAAGGCTGATAAAATCCCCCAAGGTGTACTTAAGAGACAGTGGGATTACGCATGCGCTGCTGGGGGTCTGTGACCGGGAAGCCTTGTATGGCCATCCCGCTTCCGGAGGCAGCTGGGAAGGATTTGTGATTGAGAATCTTATTGCTGTCTCTCCAGAGCGGTCTGTTGCCGGTTTCTATAGGACTTCCTCCGGATCTGAGATTGACTTGGTACTGGAATTGCCGGGCGGTGAGATATGGGCGATTGAGATTAAGAGCGGTCGCTCGGCAGCTCCCGCCAGGGGATTCTATAATGCCTGTGAGGATGTTCAGCCGAACAGAAGCTTTATTGTTCACGCGGGCGAAGAACGCTATCCGGTTTCACAGGACATAGAAGCCGTAAGCGTTTTTGAAATGGCCCGCGAAATCTTGAATATAAGCGCGGAGCAGTTTTCTGCAAGTGTGGCTCCGGGAGACTGATCCGGCGGTCAAGCGCTTTCCCCCAAGCTTGCACGGCAATCCTATACTCGCACAGGACAATCTTGCGCTCTAGAAAAAGTAGCAGTTCTGTGTTCAAAAGCGGAAAAAACTGCTTAAAATGCTACAAAAACAACCCGGGTTCAGGTTTTGTACGTGCTCAAATTTAGAATAGGATAGCCGTGCCCAAGCTTGGTTATTACTCAGTGAAGTATTCTTCTCCTGCTCGGGTTCCCCGTGACTTCTTCGGAGTCATCATCGTAGTAAAGGTAGTTTATCTCTTCAAAAAGCTCGTCGAACTCGTCCGCGAACTCATCCTCAAACTCATCATCATCAAACATGTCCGGGATATCTAATGGGTAATACAACTCTTCATCGTCTTTCTTGATAAATCTGAGCATATCCGCCTCCGGAGGGAAATTTTTTCAAACAAACACTACACCCCGGTCATTAAAAGTCAACAGCGCCGGGTTAAGCCCCGGTTAAGAGGCAAAGAGCCTTTTATTCCGGCCTGCTTCCTTTACCGCGACTGCAGAAGAAAAGAAATGTCCTCAAGGACAAAATCAGGTTTTATATCGTTGTTTTCAAGATTGGTTTTATTCGTAATTCCGGTCATTACAAGTGCCGTGCTGTATCCCGCTTTTTCCCCTCCGGCAATGTCGGTTCGGAGACTGTCTCCGACCAGAAGGGTTTTCTTCGTTGGCGCCACTCCACTTTTCTCCAGAATATCGAACATGTATTTCCCGGGCTTTCCGGCTGTGACCGCCTTCTTCCCCGATGCTGCTTCCACCGATGCGAGGAGAGCTCCTGTAGCGGGGGCCCGGCCGTGTTCGCAAGGGTAGAAGAAGTCTCCGCTTGTGCCAATGAAGTCTGCGCCGTTTCCGATTGCTATGGAAGCGGTCTTTATTTCCTCAAGATTAAATCCCGGGTGACTTCCTATCACCACGAGGTCTGCGCCGAGAGAGTCATTTCCTGAGACTTCAACCAGTCCCGTTTCCCTGACCTCGTTCTTCAGGTAATCGCTTCCGGCTATGAAGACCGTTTTCCATTTCTCTGATGAAAGTTTTTCCCTTATCATAGAAGCGGTTGCCATGGGGGAGGTTACGAACTCGCTATCGTGCGAGCGAATTCCGAGCCCTCTGAGTTTTTCGGCATAGTCAGAAGGAGACCGCGAGGGGTTGTTGGTTATAAAGCGTATCTCCTTTTTATTCTTCCTTAGTGTCTCTAGCACCTCGGGGGAGTTGCCGATGGCTTTTTCGCCGGAATATATAACCCCGTCTAGGTCAAAGACGAAATGATCAAACGAATTTTGAAAATCCATAACAGGGGCCGGAAATTTTACTAGGGAGGCTGTTCTATCCCCAGATACTCTTTTTAAGCTCTTCCTGAAACTGGGAGTCGTAGTCTGACTTCATTATCCTGATCAGTTTGTTCTCCCTGTCTTCAAAAAACTCAACTCCCATGAAGGAAAGCACGTCAAACGCAGCCCTTTTATACCCTTCGTAGAACTCTTCTATTTCTCCGGAAGCCCTGACGGTCTTTGAATCGAGGTAAAGGGCTATTGCTGCGATTTCATCCTTTATCTCGGGGGCTATCTCGATCTGAAATCCCTCAAGGTCGCCCTGAAGGAGGTGATTCGTGTACATCTCGATTACGGCGTTAAGTGTGTGTACGTCCATTTAAGCATCCTCTCCGGCGTATTCTAACCGTTTTTACTAAGAAGTTCACTCGCCACTATTATGTTGTCTCTTCCCGCCTTGGCCGCGAGCTGCACCGCTTCTTTGAGGGTGGTTTTTTCCTCAATGGTGCCGAGTTTTAAAAGCATTGGAAGGTTTACTCCTGAAATCACTTCCATTTCGCCGCTCTCAAGAAACATCAGGCTTATGTTGGAAGGAGTTCCCCCGAACATGTCTGTTACAAGCAGTATTCCGTCTCCCTCGTCAACGGTATCGACTGAGGCCCTTACCTTTTTTTCAAAATCCTTGGAATCTTTTGAGGCGTCTATTGAGACTGCGGTCATCTTGACTCTGGGTTTCTCCGGCAGAATAAAGGTTACGGCTGATATGAGTTCCTTTGCGAGCTCTCCGTGCGTGATCACTACTATGGAAAACATAGGATTTTTATAGCTTATTTATGTCTCTGTGTCTAATAATGGCGGAATATTCGGAAAGGCTTTCGCTAAGAGCATCGGCCATGACTACGGAGCGGTGCTTCCCTCCGGTGCAGCCTATGCCCAGAGTAAGATATGATTTTCCTTCCTCTGAATATTTCGGGATTAAAAACCGCAGAAAAGAGCACAGCTTCTCCAGAAACTCCCGGGAAGCTTTATCCGACATGACAAAGTCCACGACTTCGCTGCTGGTTCCGTCAAGATCCCTCAGGGATTCTGTGAAGTGAGGATTTTTCAGAAACCGAACGTCGAAAACCAAGTCTGCGTCTTCGGGAACTCCGTACCTGTAGCCGAAAGAGAGAAGGGTAATCAGAGGGGTCTGCTTGTCGGTTGTCCCGGCAATCTTTTCTATGATCGCTTTCAGTTCGTGAACGCTGAGGGTGCTCGTGTCTATACGTTTGTCCGAGAGCTCTCGTATGTCTGCCAGAATCTGCTTTTCCTCTGATATTCCTTCTGCAAGCGTCTTCTCGCTTCCAAGCGGATGAATTCTCCTTGTCTCCTTGTATCTTTTAACGATTGCCTTTTCAGAGCATTCAAGAAACACAAGATCGACCCTTTCAGCTGACTCTCTTATCTTTTCCAGCACTTTTTCGAAATCGTAAAGCGTATCTTTTACCGGTATCCGTATATCAATGACTGCGACCGCTTTTTTTATCTGCGTAAGAGATTTCCCGCAGAGGTCGATAAAAGAGAAAAGAAGCTCGGGGGGCATGTTGTCGACGCAGAAAAAGCCCAGATCTTCAAGTGCTTTCGCCGCCGTGCTTTTTCCCGAACCGGAAAGTCCGCTCAGTATTATTATCCGTTCCATTGGAGAATCATAATATAACTGTTTGCAGAAGCCGTGATAGCTGATAATTTTTGTTATTTGCCCGTAAAGGACATATGGCTTAAGCCGTTGCAGAAAAACTGGAAATCCGTGCTCAATTCTTAGTCCTAAATCCTTCCCCAACATCTTTATCCCTGCCTGTCACGGTTCGGGCGAACGGTTACGAAAATCGCTTGCCGCCTTCGGCACTCTCAGGTAGATTGGGCATTAATCAGGAGTAAGGATATGATGTACAAGGCTCCAGGTAGGTCGCACCGCAAGGACGTAAACATGGTTAAGATTCTCCGGCGTTTCCTGAATGATGCCAGCGCCGAGATATGGTTCGTCGGGTGCCGCTGGCTGGATGGTGTGAAGTGTCCGCACTGCGACTTGGACAATGGCCTGTCGAACGGGGTGCGGCCATGACCGCGCACGTTGGCATCGCTCCGACTGCCAATTCGACCGGGACAGGCCGTCGCATTGCCAATCGTCGTTCCAAGAGAATGATTGCCTTCGGCTGGTATGGCGGGAAGTTTTCCCATCTGGATTTCCTGCTGCCGCTCATTCCGAGTGACGCGACGCATTTCTGCGATGTGTTCGGCGGGTCAGCCGCTGTGCTGCTCAATGCGGAACCTTGCATGGTCGAAACCTACAACGATCTCGATTCAGAACTGGTGAACTTCTTTGAGGCTCTCCGCAATCAAGGATCCAAGCTCATCAAGGCCATCAGCTTGACCCCGTTTTCCCGTAAGGAACTGGTGCGTGCTTGCACTCCGCAGGATGGATTGTCGAAGCTGGAACGCGCTCGCAGGTTCTACATACGGGCACGTCAGACGCGGACAGGCTTGGCGCAGACCAGCAGCGAAGGCCGGTGGGCGCATTGCGTCCTTACCTCCCGTGCGGGCATGTCCGGTTCCGTCTCCCGCTGGCTTGGGTCTGTCGAGGGGTTACCGGAAATAGTGCAACGGCTTCAACGGGTGCAAATCGAGAATGCGCCTGCCGTTGAAGTGATCCAGCGATACGACACCGTTGACACGGTGTTCTATGTTGATCCACCCTACGTGCATTCTGCAAGGGGCGATTCTGTGGCCTATGGCTACGAAATGACTGACGAAGACCATGAAAGCCTTGCCCACGTGTTGCAAGCCGTTCGGGGGCGTGTGGTGCTGTCCGGCTATCGGACCAGTCTATACGACCGTCTTTACGCAAATTGGCGGCGCGTAGACGCCGAGGAACGCAATTGCCACTCCGTGCGCAAGCCGCGCCGGGAGTCGGCATGGCTGAACTTCTAGCCGATGAACAACGCCGAAGCTCGCAAATGGCTGGATGGTGCGTGGAACCGTGTTCTGGAAACGGGGATCGGCGAACCGGACAGAGAAATTGACCGCTTGGTGAATTCCGGGGTGCTTTCAATCCGCTATGCGATAATGACGCAATGCTCGGCAAAATTGCCGATGGGAACCGAAGCCTTCTGAGTCTCCAACTCGGAACCGGAGAATCCTCCGGCGCATGGGACGCGCGGAGTTTCTGCACGTCTGTCATCGTGCCTTGGGTGGCGGACAATCATGCCGTGCTGGGCAAAAGCCCGGATCCATATGTCAACAATCCGTTGCGACGGCCGAGGCTAGACGAAGGGACCCATCAACTGCGCAACAAGGAAGAGTGGGACGCACTTGTGGAATTCCTTGCACCTTTGGATGCCGGGGGTCGAATCAAGCTTGAGGCCGCGTTCATTCGCTGTCTGGAAAGCGTGGCTCGCCGTCTCGCGGCTCAGTCATTCGAATATCAAGTTCCGATCCGGGTCAGTCTTCCGCAAATACTTCGCGTCTTGGAAACGTTTCTTTCGGAAGAGAGCAAAGGCTTGAGACCCTTGGTCGTGACGGCTGCGATGATGGCCGTCCTAGTGTAGGGTCCTAATTATACTTTTAATTATTCTTCTGCTGTGGTAGAATAAGAATACCATAATCTGAAGGAGAATTGATGCGTATAGCTGCGGCAATAGAATTATCGGAAGAAGAGGGTCACAAGCTCAAGCGTCTTTCGTCATCACGGAGCATACCAGTGGGACTGCATCAGAGAGTTCGCATAGTGCTGATGGCGGCTGAGGGAAAGACGAACAAAGAAATTTCGGCTGAACTCAGACTGTCCCAGCCCACAGTAAGTCTGTGGCGTAATCGGTTTGCGGAGGAAAGGATCGAGGGTATAGAGAAGGAGCGCCCCCGAGGGGGCAACCATGGCGGGAAGAATTCCGAGGAGCAGGAGAAATTGCGCACAAAGATAATTGAAGCGACAACGCAGACCACTCCTCCAGACGCGACGCACTGGTCGTGCCGAAGCATGGCCAGGGCTATGGGAACTACCCACAGTTTTGTAAACAGGGTATGGATTGCTAACGGACTCAAGCCCCACTTGATAAAGACGTTCAAGCTGAGCAATGACCCGAAGTTTGAAGAGAAGCTTGTAGATGTGGTGGGGCTGTATATGCATCCGCCGGAGAATGCGGTGGTATTCAGTTTTGACGAGAAGAGTTCCATACAGGCGCTTGACAGGACTCAGCCGGGTTTACCGTTGAAAAAAGGGCGATGCGGCACAATGACTCATGATTACAAGCGTCATGGGACTACATCGCTGTTTGCGGCGCTGAACATAGCGTCGGGGGAAGTGATAGGGAAGTCCTACCGCAAGCACCGTCATCAGGAGGTGCTGAAGTTTTTCAAGGAGGTGGAGAAGACTGTGGAGAAAGATTTGGAGATACATATTGTTCTGGATAATTACAGTACGCACAAACACAAAAATGTGCTTGAATGGATAGAGGGTAAAAAGCGTATATATCTGCACTTCATACCGACAAGTTCTTCGTGGTTGAATTTGGTGGAGCGGTTTTTTTCAACTCTGACGGAAAAGCAGATACGTAGGGGGGTATTCACTTCGGTTGTGCATTTGGAGGAATGCATAAAAAACTATCTGAATACGTACAATGAGGACCCTCGACCGCTGATATGGACTGCGTCTGTAAAGGAAATAATCAAGAAAGTACGAAGAGGTCGGAAAGCGCTTGCGAAACAGAATAATTAAAAATATAATCAGGACACTACACTAGGACGTGCCTTCTCTCTCTTTGCGAATGTCTCGTCGCAAGGGCTGAACGAAGCGGACTCTTCCACGGGAGCGCCGGGCGATGTGATGTGCCTAGACGGCAACGGCAACATGCTTCTGGCTATCGAGGTCAAGGATCGTGCCTTGACATTGGCGGATGTCAGGGTCTCGACGCAAAAGGCCCGGGCATCAACCGATCCGTTGAGCAACCTGCTGTTTGCGGCACCAAGCATCCGGGACGATGAACAAGAGGCTGTTCGCGAAAACATGGAGACTGCGTGGGCGTCGGGCCTGAACATCAGTCAGATTGACATTGTTGATCTTGCCAATGCGGCGTTCGCACTACTTTCTGAGGAATGGCGACCGGCGCTGTTGCGCGAGATCGGAACGGAACTGAACAAGAGAGCGGATCACGTGCATCGCCGTGCGTGGCATGATCTGTTATCAAACATCAGCGGAGAGGGAATGACATGACCAGAGAACGGGAGCCGCAGCGGGTTGAGATCGTCAGCCGGGACTAGCAACCGTCAAAGGCGGAACTTGAGGCGGACGTAAGGGTTGATGCGGTTTTTAAGGAAGCGGTTAAAGCACTCTGCTAGGTAGTCAAATTCACCACATCAACAAGCCGAAATGAGCGGCGTAGGCTTTCTGCACTTTCCATTATTCTCAAGTGCCGGATGGAATCTCGATCTTCTTGCCAGTCTCCTTAAGTATCTGGTTTCGCACTGCCACGTCTATTACGGACGCCATGTTTCTTCCCGGACTCACCGGCAGCACTATGTACGGTAGTTCTATGTCGAGTATGGAGTAAGTTTTTGTGTCCAAGCCAAGGCGATCGTATTCCGTTTCGGAGTTCCACTGGTGAAGTTCTATAACCATTTCAATTTCTCTTTTTTCCATAACGCAGGTGGTTCCGAAAAGATCCTTTATGTTCACTATGCCTATTCCCCTTACTTCCACAAGGTACCGTATATTCTCAGGACCCACTCCGATGAGCGTCTGGGAACCTATCTTCCTTATCTCGACCACGTCGTCCGCGATAAGTTTGGAACCCTGTATTATAAGGTCGATTGCGCATTCGCTTTTTCCGATTCCGCTTTTCCCGAGAATCAGCACTCCCGTATGATGTACGTCAAGAAGCACTCCGTGAACTGTTATGCGGGTTGCGAATTCCTCGGCGAGCAGTTCATTGAGAATGGTTATGAATTTCCCCGTGCCCAGGGTTGTTGTAAAAAGCGGTATCTCTTTTTTTTCAAAATGTTCGATAAAGGATTTTTCTGGGCTAGCTCCCTTTGAGAGTATGAAGCAGGGAATATCGTTTGACAGAAGATTTGATATTATTTTTTTGGTTTTGCCGGGAAACCCGTTTATGTAGGAGATTTCCGTTCTGCCGAGCACTTGTATGTTTCCGCTCTCGAGTTCTATTTTCTTTTCTATCATCCTTAATCCCGGCTTCTTGGCGCTCGGTGAAATGATGCGCCTTTCGAACCCGTTCTCTCCGGAAATAGATTCAAGGCCGAGTTTCTCTCCGAATTTTCCGTAAAAGTCCCCGACTGAGATAGAGTGATTGTTTTCAGAGTTTTTCATCTTCTTCAATTAGCAGGTTGTAAATATCAGAAACCCCCTTTGACTCAATGAGTTTTGACCTTACATCGTTTTGTCCGAATATCCTGGATATGCGCGCAAGCAGGGTTATCCGGGTTTCCGTGGGACAGTTCTCAGGAGTTATCAAGACGGCGAAAAGATAGGTTTTTTCTCCGTCTAGCGAGTCGAAGTCAACCCCCGTCTCGCTTCTGGCAAAAGCTATGGTTATATCCGGAATGTCGAGAAGTTTTACGTGTGGAATCGCCACTCCGGAATCAATCGCCGTGCTGCACAGTCTCTCTCGTTCAGCCAGGGTTTCGCTTAGCCTACGCACGTTAAGCCTGGGCACGGCGTCTGCGACTTTTTCCGAAAGCTCCATCAGCACATCCGGTTTTATTGTCGAAGCGAGTTCGGGAAATATGGAATTTTTCTCCAGGCATTCAGAGATTTTCACTTTTCTTTTTCCGTGTTCAGGGTGTAAGAAGCCCTATCTTTTTCGAATCGGCTTTTTTGTAAACGACATTCATCTCAAGTGTCTCGCTGTTTCTGAAAGCCACGAAATCCTCTTCGGACGTGTCAAGCTGCAGCAGTGCTTCCGCAACGCTCATGGGCCTGGGGCTCAGGTACTGGTGATCCACTCTCAGGTTGTTTTCCGTTTCCGCCCTCTGGGCGCGCGCAGCGGGAGGAGCCTTCGAGACATTTCTTCTTCTAAGGGTCAGCTGTTTGTCCGTCCTTCTTCGCAGCTGTTTTATTATCGTGTCGAAAAGCTTGTCTATGGACGAGTGCATTTCCTCCGTTTCTACTGAAGCGGCCGCTTTCAGGGGTCCCGAGCTGATTGTTATTTCCGCATTGTTTCTGAGTTTCTCCGCTGAGAGAATTATTTTCGCTTCTGACGGATGTCTGTCTGGATCTATGTACCTCTGGAGCTTCGGCATTTTCTTCATCGCGTAACGTTTGAAATGTTCCGACCTTCTTTTGTCGGGAATGTTTTTCGTAATGATATCGATTTTCATGGTTTAAACCTCCTTTGAGAGTCTTTTTGACGAACTGGGTATGCCGAGTATTTTTCTGTATTTTGCAACCGTTCTTCTCGCAACCTTTACGTTTTTCATAGAAAGTATTCTGGAGATATCTTCATCCGAGAATGCACACCGGGCCGGTTCTTCATCAACTATTTCCCTGATCATTGATTTAATTTTCTCAAGCGAAATCTTTTGTCCGTTGGATGAGCGGACTCCTCTTGAGAAAAGCTTTTTAATTTCTACGATTCCTTGGGGGCATTGTATGTATTTTCTGCTTGTTATACGGCTCACGGTTGATTCATGAATGCCCACGGTGTCAGCCACGTCCTTTAGCTTCAGGGGTTTTATGTGAGCGCTGCCGTGATCGAAAAACTCCCTTTGCTCATCAACGATTTTCTCCATAACTTTGCGTATTGTAGTCTCGCGTTCTTCAATGCAGCGGACGATTCTCTGGGCCACTTCGATTTTTTCCCGCAGATAGTCCGTGGTTTCTCCCGTCAGGTTCGCACGGTCGGAGAGAATTTTTTTGCAGTAGGAACTTATTCTGAGTTTCGGAAAACTTCTGTTTGACTGCATCTGCAGATCATCTCCCACCTTGTACACGTAGAAATCGGGAACTATGTTTCTAGTCGCGTCTTTAGTGTAATAAGGTCGTCCGGGTTTTGGCTCAAGGGAGGTTATTACGGCTTCAATTTCCAGTATCTCTTCCCTGCTTACGTCAAGTTCGGCGCAGATCTTCTCGTAGTCCTTTCTGCCGAGATCGTCGATATGGCTCTCGACCACCCGCACAAGGGCGCTTTCCTTTTCATGACCGAGATCCAGAGCCTGTGCGGCGAGACACTCGGAGAGGGAGCGGGAACCGACTCCGATGGGATCAAACGTGGTGCGTATCTTCTCCGCTACCCGTAGTATCTCCGCCATGCGGTCACCGCCTGTCTCAGATGAGACTTCTGTTTCAAGCAGTCTTGCTATTTCCTCAAGTTCGATCTCAAGGTATCCATCCTCGTTTATGTTACCGATGATAAGAGAAGCTATCTGCTTTTGCCGTTCGCTTAAATCGGTCATTGAAAGTTGCCAGTGAATGTGCTCAAACAAAGAGTCCTGATTTGGAATCTGGTTCTCCCAGGTGGTCTCCTCGCTTATTTCCGCGGAGAACTCTTCGGGTGCCGGATAGTCGGTTTCCGTCGGGCCGAGTTCATTCAGGAGAGACTCTCCCGGATCTTCTTTTTCCGTTTCCAGAGATGAATCTGGATCTTCTTCCAGGGCGGGGTTTTCTATGAGCTGTTCCTCTAGGTATTCCCTGAGTTCAACCGTGTTCATCTGTACCAGGCTTAGAAAAAGCCTGAGATGCTGGGTGAGTATGAGCTTTTGCTTCTGTACTACGTTAGGGGTCTGCGCAAGACCGAATCCGCTCATTTAAATGATCTTTCTCCTTTTCCTGTTTCCCGAACCCTGTAAAACCAACCCATTTGAATTATAACACCATTTGGCTCGTTATTTAATTTCAAGCCTGTGTAGTCTTGGCCGGGAACAGTCGCGTCAGGGGTGATTGCTTAGAGCAGGCTGCCGACGGGGCGCAGAAAATAGCAGTGGATTGGCAGCGGAGAACCGCTTGGCCGCACTTACCGGTTTGTATGTAGAATCTAAATTCCGAGCCCGCCGTGTGACAGCGGACCGTGTTACTCCCTGTACCACTCGTGGATATTCCACAGTTCGGAGTCCCATCCGTTTGCCCGTACTCCTTTTAGGCTGTTTCTGGATGCCGAGACGAAAGCGCGGTCGACCAAGGGAATCACTACATGGTTCTGAACCAGCATGTCATTCATTCGAATGACCAGGTTTTCGCGGTCTGGGCCGATAGGGGTCCGCTTCAGTTGCTCATGGAGATTATCGTACTCCTGGTTGGACCAGCGAGATACGTTGCCGCCCGACCAGTCGTTTCCGGAGCCGGGAATCTCAGTAGTCAGCCAGCTTGCCAGATAGTCCTGCGGATCAATGGACGATGTTCCGTTGGCATGCATTTCGACATCGGCGTAGAATCTCCAGACATTGTCGGGATTTTCTGGATTGCTGTCAAAGTAGACACCGGCGTTAATGTTTTTCAACTCAATTTCCGCCCCTATATCCCTCCACCATTGCTTAATCAGTTCCTGGGTTTCTTGGCGAACCAGGTTGGTAGAGGTCTGGTAAAGAATTTCGAGGCGGACTCCGTCTTTTTCCCGGATGCCGTCGGCGCCGGGTATCCATCCGGCCTTGTCAAGCAGGGTTCTTGCTTGCTCGATATTCCGGGTCAGGCAGTCATCGTTATTTGTTGAAGCGTACTGGAGAGGTGCCGGAATAATATTGCAGGTTGCCCTGCCCGCGGCGCCGTAAAGTTGCTCGGCGATATGTCCGCGGTCAATGGCTAAAGACAAGGCCCTGCGCACTGCCGGGTCGGTCAGGAAGGGATGAGGGTTATTGCCGCCTGACCACTCGGAGCGCCGGTCTCCCAGATCTGGATCGGGATTAGTCAGGTTGAAGACCAAGTGCTCAACAAGGGAGGCGAAGGCCGGCCGAACCGTCCCCTCGCCGATTTCCTCCAGAGATTCGAGAGTCTGGGGGTCTATTTGCAGATTCCAGGCATAGTCAGCTTCACCCCTCTGCAGGACGGCCCGTGCGGCAGTGACGGCGTCCCCGCCACCTTTTATTACCACTTTGGGGAATAGTCGGTCGGTTGCGCGGAAGTGTTCGTTGATTTCATAAGTAAGAGTTGAGTTAGTTTCTGTATCCGATTCACTGACTGAGAAATCGGTGATTTTATAGGCCCCCGTTCCAACTGGATATAGGTTTTCGGTGACACATTCCCGGGCTGTCTCACCGACGCAGTTTGCAAACTGCGCCTTTTGCAGAACAGGGGAAGAGGCTCCCACAAAGAGGGTATATGGATAAATTACAGGGGCAGTGAAGGTGATTTTGATACTAAGTGGGGAATCTTCGACAGGGTCCACATTCCCTATGGGTACGATCTCACACACATCTTCTGTTCCTGGCAGAGAACACAGGTACCTGTGGGTAAATATAATATCTTCGACCGTTAGAGGAGTGCCGTCGGACCAAAGGATTCCTTCTTTAAGCTTCCAGGTAATCGTGGTCATATCCGCTGATACGCCGCCATTATCCACGGTCGGAATTTCCTCGGCTAGTCTAGGCGCTAGCCCTCCTTCCTCATCATAGTTCGCCAGCGGCTCCAGGATCAAAGCGCTAGCATCAACATCCTTAGTCCCGCCGGCAAGATAAGGATTGGCGATAATAGGGGCCTGCCAGTAAAGTATGGTCAGGGTCTTATCATCATTGTCATCTCCACAGGAAGTTGTGAGGAATCCCGCGACTATTATGACTAAGACTGAAAACGTTCTTTTGTGTTTCACCTAGCTATCTCCTTTTCTGAAAAGTTGCTTCTATTCCCAGCATCTTTAATATTCTCAGGCCTGAAAATATTCCGTGAAGGGTCCGCACCGTCACCTAGTCTATCCGATACTCTCCCTAGGAAGCAAGCCGGACGTAAATAAATATCGCGTTTCCTCGCCGGTCAGGCGGTGGGGGAATCAAGAAGAAAACTGTTCGGAGGAAGTTGGAGCCGACATCTCCGAACAGGGTTTGTTCGCAATGCATTTCTCCTGAGTCCCATCTTTTTTTAATCCGCGGGGAGTTTGTGGATTAGTTACGGGAGTTTGAGGTTTTTTTGCCCCTGTCGGTGCGAAATGCGCGATGTGGTGAAGTAAAAAAGGGGTAAATGATGTTATAATTGCAAAGTCTGAGTTCCATAATGATAATGGATTGCTTTGCGGATTATCTGGATAGGTTTTGAGACTGTGGAAATATGTTTAAGGGAACGAGAAAACTGTTTTAGAATTCTGGTTTTCAGTCTACTGGAGAAGCAATAAATTGTTTGAACAAATCTTTAAAAATATTGAAGACATACTTTGGAAGGACTCAGGATGCGGAAGTGAGTTAGATTATATTGAACAGACCTCCTGGGTGCTGTTTCTAAAGCACCTCAATGATTTTGAGAAAGACGGAAAGAACATTGCCGGACTGGAAGGAAAGATATATAAACCCGTTATTGACGAGGAGTTTTCTTGGGATACCTGGGCGGTGCCCAGAACGGAAAGCGGAGAGATTGATCAAAATAAGGCTTTGAACGGTGACGACCTTAAGGAATTTGTTAATGAAAAACTCTTTCCTTACCTCAAAGAGTTTAACCTGAAAGTGACGGCTTCCGATACGATAGAATACAAGATCGGAGAAATTTTCAGTGAACTGAAAAACAAGCTTCAAAGCGGATATAACCTGAGGGGGGTGATAAACGAAATAGACGCTTTACGCTTCCGTTCCCACAAAGAAAAGCATGAGATGTCTCGCTTGTACGAAGCGAAAATCAAAAATATGGGAAATGCCGGGCGCAACGGCGGAAAATACTATACCCCGCGTCCATTGGTTAAAGCTATTGTAAAAGTCGTTGCTCCGAAGATCGGCGATAAGGTATATGACGCAGCGGCGGGGTCGGCGGGTTTTCTGTGCGAAGCCTTCAATTATCTAAAAGGGAGCAGGGAGCTTGCTGCTGAAGACATGGAGACCCTGCAGAAAAAAACTTTCTACGGCAGGGAAAAAAAGTCGCTGGCCTATATGATCGGAACGATGAACATGATTCTTCACGGAGTGGATGCTCCCAACATTATCCATACCAACACCCTGACGGAAAACCTGGCTGATGCCCGTGAAGAAGACCGCTATCATGTCATCCTTGCCAATCCTCCTTTTGGAGGAAAGGAACGCAGTGAGGTTCAGCAGAACTTTCCCATTAAAACTGGGGAGACCGCATATCTGTTTCTACAGCATTTCATTAAGATGCTTAAACCGGGTGGCAGAGCCGGTGTGGTCATTAAAAACACCTTTCTTTCAAACACTGACAACGCCTCAGTCAGTCTGCGCAAGGAACTGCTTGAAAACTGCAATCTTCATACCGTGCTTGATCTTCCCAAAGGAGTTTTCGCGGGAACCGGAGTCAGGACGGTTGTCTTGTTTTTTGATAAAGGGGCTCCCACTGAAAAGATCTGGTACTATCAGCTTGATCCAGGCCGCGATCTTGGAAAAACCAGTCCTCTGAATGAGAATGACCTGGGGGAGTTTGCTAGGTTGCAGAAGAGCTTTGCGGAATCCGCTCAATCATGGACTGTGGACGTAAAAGACGTAGACAGGGGAAATTTTGATCTGGCAGTAAGAAATCCCCGTGTTCCGGAACAACCGCCTGTCAAGCATCCGCAGGAAATACTGGCAAACATAAAACTGCTGGACAAAAAGACAGAAGAACTGCTGAAATCCATAGAGGAACTAATATGAGCGAAAATGATGTGAGATGGGTTCAACGACTTAAAAGTTACTGCAGGGCGCTGGATGATCTGAAAAGCGAAATCGAAATGGCCTCTGATGGCGAGTTATCCCTGCTGGAAAAAAAAGGAATAATCAAAAGTTTTGAAATCGTACAGGAACTCGCATGGAAGATGGTCAAGGATTTCTTTGAATCTATCGGCGAAGCGAGAATACTTGGAAGCAGGGACGCTTTCAATTTCGCCTTTAAAATGAATCTTGTATCCGATGAAAACGGAACTTTGCTCAGGACCATAGAGAGCAGGAACAACACCGTCCATATGTATAACCAGGAAATAGCTGAGGAAATCTTTCGTGAAATTGTGGAAGAATATTATGATGCTTTTGAACAGTTGAGAGAAGCCTTGCTGAAGGAGAAAGATCAAAGAGGTCTGTAGACCATGTTTGGCCTGGACGTCGACACCCGTCGCAGTATAGAAAAAGTCATAGCAGGGTTTCCTTGCATTGAGAAGGTGCTAATTTACGGTTCCCGCGCTAAGGGAAATTACAAGACCGGGTCGGATATTGACCTGACTCTCATCGGGAAAGATTTAACGCATGGAAACAGCATCGGTCCGCTGAAGAGCGGATTGGACGACCTCAACCTCCCGCACACCTTTGATATTTCCATTTTCAGCAAACTGGGTGATTTGGATTTAATCGAGCATGTTTTGCGGGTGGGAAAGACTTTCTATCGAGGAGCGGATTCAGAAAAGTGGCCAATGATGGAGTTAGGGAAAGTTTGTGAGATTGACCCCGGAAAGTCTGAAGTGCGGGATATTGACGAGACTGCAGTGGTATCATTTGTTCCTATGGAGGATCTGAATGAGAATCAGATGTATTTTGACGCAAGGAAATCAAAACCACTTAAGGATGTGTATAAGGGGTATAGCTATTTCGGGGAGAATGATGTTCTTCTCGCAAAGGTAGCGCCTCATTTTCAAAAAGGCAAAGCAGGTATTGCAAGAAGATTGAGCAACAAGATCGGTTTTGGCTCATCAGAATTTTTTGTCTTAAGAAGTTCTGAGAAAATACTTCCGGAGTGGATATACCTGAATATTTCAGCACCGGATTTTGTGTCGAATGGATCTGATGGCTTCACTGGCACACCGGGTTCAAGACGAATTCCCAGAGAGTTCGTTCGGTCTTACAAAATCCCGCTTCCTCATCCGGATATTCAAAGAGAAATCGTTGCTATATTGAACAATGCATTCCAAGTTATTGACAAAGCGATTCAAAACGTGGGAGAAAACCTGGGGAATTATCAGGAATTTCTTGATTCGCATCTGCGGAGTTTAATATCAGGGAAATGGCCTATGGTGGAGTTGGGTAGGTTTTGTGAAGTAGTCTCCGGGCAATCCCCTGAGGGAAAATACTGCAATTCAGAAGGTGGAGGAATCCCTTTTTACCAGGGAAAGGCCGAATTCAGGGATGAATATATAGGTGAGCCGAGGAAATGGACTTCTCAAATAACCAAACTTGCTGAAAAGGATGACATCCTTATGTCTGTTAGAGAACCTGCAGGGGCGGTAAACTTCGCTACGCAAAGAATATGCATAGGAAGAGATCTGGCCGCAATTCGTGGAGATTCAGATAGGATATTCCAGAGATACTTGTTTTTCGTTCTGAAAAACAGGATGTCTGGAATATCGGGCAATGGCGGAGTTGCTTTCTCCTCAATAGGCAAAAAAGAGATAGAAAAAATTTCAATCCCACTTCCTCATCCGGATATTCAAAAAGAAACTGTGCGCAGTTTTGATATTTTCAATGAAAAATACGGCGCAACAATATCTCTGGCCGGAGAAAAACTTGCCAGTCTCAAAAATCTCAGGGAATCCGTCCTTCAACAAGCTTTGAATGGAAAATTAACTGGTAATAACTCGTTGTAGGACCGCATATTACGGAACTGGCGTCGCTATGTGCAAAAGAAATGCTCACAGGCAAAGCGTGGGATGGACCGACAGCAGCAAGGGTGACTTGCTGCGACTTGTCTCCGCCCATGGGTTTGACGTTCTGATCACGGTGGGTGGACCAAGGTGCTGATTATGAGCAGAATCTGGCTTGCCCGTCGATTCCCGTCATCGTTACGGCTAATCCACAAAAGCGGATTTGTCTCGTTTCTAGGTTAAGTGTGCGTCAGGGTTGACCTTGAAGCACCTGCGCCGGAATGCAATGCGGGCTAGCGGCAGTTTACCGGTAGCGCACCGCTCGTCACGGACTCTGCGAACAGTTACCATGTATCTGTGTAACGGCGGGAGGAATGCAGGACTCGGTATAGCTGTCTGAAACAATTCAAGATGAAAATCAAGCTTGGCATAACGCCGCACGGGTGTCTGCATTGCTACAGGTTCTCGGAAGACGAATCGACCGAGGTACAGGTGCTTTCTGCTGTCGGGAAAGCCTTTGAGAAAGGTATCGGTGACGGATTGTTCGCTCTTGCCGCCCGCAGAGACACGGCGGAACTTCCTTCGGAGTTTCGTTTCTGGGGAGAATTTGCGTGTATCTATCTTACGGCGCGGTGCAATCTCTCCGCATCCTCCACACGTTCCATGCAGCCCGTTGAATTTTCCCGGTCCCCGGAGCTTGACCAGATGCTCCGGAGCGCGCCCCCCATGAAAGGGGCGGAATATCTTTCGCACGCGGTTTTTGAACATGCGTGGACTACACTCGACATCTGGCTCTGTGAGGCGGTTGGCAGAACCGGAGGCGGTTTCGCGGAATTTCTGAGAAAACGGGCCCCCCTCTGGCACCAGGTGGGCCGGGTATGCTTTCATCTGGCGGAGAACAAAAGAGATGAGGATTATCCTTTCGCCTTTATGGCGACCTACACCACGCGTTTTTCCGAGCGGGGAGGGGTAAAGCACAAGCCCCTAGGTGAGTCCCTGCGCCAGTACGCCGGGGACAATCGCAAAGAGGAACTGATCAATCTGCTTTCGCCGGTTTACCTCGCTTCGGAAAGCAGTTCTCTGGTCAGGGAACTGCTTGAGTCCGGGGATATTTACTATCCGCTTGCCTGGACGCCTTCGGATGCCTGCCGGTTTATAAGTGACCTTCCGGTTTATGAAAAGGCGGGTCTATCGATCAGGTTGCCGGACTGGTGGAAAAAACGCAGCCGTCCTCAGGTTACCGTGAGAATAGACAGCCGGGAGGAGAGGAAGTTCACCGCCAGCGCGCTGCTTGATTTCAACATTGCTCTCACTCTCGGCGGCGCAACCCTGAGCCGGGAGGAATGGGATGAACTCACGGCATCGGGCGAGGGGCTTGTCATGTTCAGGGGGCAGTGGGTGGAAGTCGACGGAGAAAAACTGAACGAAGCTCTTGAGCACTGGAAAAAAGTCGAGGACAGCGTCGCCGAGGGCGGAATTTCGTTCATTGAGGGCATGCGGCTGCTCGCGGGCTCGCCTGCCGATCTGTCTGCGGTTGACGCAGGCGATGCGGAAAAAGAGTGGTCGTCCGTACAGGCGGGCGAGGGTCTTCGCAAGATTCTCGACAACCTCGGCAGCCCCGGCACGCGGGCGCTTGAGCTTGTGGGCGACACGCTTGACGCGACTCTTCGTCCCTATCAGGAAAAAGGGCTTGGCTGGCTCTGGTATCTCTCTCAGCTGAAACTCGGGGCCTGTCTTGCTGACGACATGGGGCTCGGGAAGACAATTCAGGTCATAGCACTGCTACTCGCACTCAAAAAACAGGGAGTCCGCAGACCATCCCTGCTGGTGGTGCCCGCGTCCCTGCTTAACAACTGGAAAAGCGAGCTTGACAGGTTCGCTCCGTCAATAGGCTACCTTCTCGTTCATCCTTCCTATTCCCCGGGAAACGGCGGTTGGGAGCCGGGCGAGAAAGACACCTGCCTTGCCGGCAGGGATCTGGTTATTACCACATACGGCATGCTTTCGCGTCACGACTGGCTGCTCGGGGAGCAGTGGCAGCTTGGCGTTATTGACGAGGCGCAGGCCATAAAAAATCCCGGCACCAGGCAGAGCAGGTCAGTGAAAAAGATTAAAGCCGAATCCAGGATAGCTCTTACCGGCACCCCGGTGGAGAATCGGCTTTCGGACCTGTGGTCGCTGTTTGATTTTATCTGTCCGGGTCTTCTGGGATCCTCGAAACGCTTCCACGCATTTGTTAAATCGCTGGACGGTAGCGACAGGGACCGTTACGCGCCGCTCAGGAATCTTGTGAGGCCGTATATTCTGCGCCGCCTCAAAACCGACAAGACCATTATTGCCGACCTGCCCGACAAGACCGAAGTCTACGCCTACTGCGGTCTAAGCAGAAAGCAGGCGGCACTCTACGCAAAGTCCGTGAGCGAGCTTAAGACCGCTCTTGGAGCGCAGACGGAAGGAATGAAGAGAAGAGGCCTCGTGCTTTCCTACATAATGCGCTTCAAGCAGATATGCAACCATCCTTCCCAGTGGCTCGGAGAAGGGAGCTACACCGCGCGGGACAGCGGCAAGTTCTCCCGCCTGGGCGAGATATGCGAGGAGGTCGCCTCGCGCCAGGAAAAGGTTCTGGTATTCACGCAGTTCCGCGAGATGACAAGGCCTCTTGCGGAGTATCTCGCCGGATGCTTCGGGCAATCAGGTCTGGTTCTCCACGGCGCCACCACGGTAGCGCGCAGAAAAGAGAGAGTTGAGGAGTTTCAGAGGGAAGACGGCCCACCCTTTTTCGTGCTTTCCATAAAGGCCGGAGGTGTAGGACTTAATCTTACCCAGGCGTCTCACGTGATCCATTTTGACCGCTGGTGGAACCCTGCGGTGGAAAATCAGGCTACGGACCGCGCCTTTCGCATAGGACAGAAGCGCAATGTTCTTGTGCACAAGATGGTCTGCCAAGGTACTATAGAAGACAAGATAGACCGGATGATAATGGATAAAAGCGCGCTGTCCGACGATATACTGAGAGGAGGAGGCGAAGCGATTCTGACGGAAATGGGCAATGACGAGCTGATAGACATTTTCAGTCTTGACGTTGAGAGAGTGCTTACTTAGGGGAGGAGTACGCAGTATGGGTTATGGTTATGGTACATGGAAGCCTCAGGCTTCCGTTTCCGCGCGGCGCGCCAAGGCCCGCAGGGAGATGGAGAAGCTTAGAAAGCGGGGCATTGAACTCCATCCTGTTGAAATTGAAGGCAGAAAAATCGCCAGAACGTTCTGGGGTCAGGCGTGGTGCGATCATCTTGAGAAATTCAGCGACTACTCAAACCGTCTGCCTAGGGGGAAAAGCTACCTGCGAAATGGTCTGGTTCTTAACATGGAAATAAGCGAAGGGGAGATAAGGGCCATTGTCAGCGGTTCTGACCTGTACGAAGTCAGCGTGTCGATCACTCCGCTTCCGCCCCGGCGCTGGGACGACATAAAAAAGCGGTGCATGGGACAAGTAGGATCAGTCCTGGAACTGCTTCAGGGAAAACTGTCCGATAATGTCATGGGGGTTGTTACGCACCCCGAAACCGGACTGTTTCCACGTCCCGGGGAAATAAGACTTGACTGTGACTGTCCTGACTGGTCGTCCCTTTGCAAGCACCTCTCCGCCGTGCTCTACGGCGTGGGGGCCACGCTTGACAGGCAGCCCGAACTGCTTTTCAGGCTTCGTGGCGTAAACCACGAGGACATGGTGGGCGCAGATATTCCCATGCCCGGGAGTCAGGGCGGACGCAGGCGTATAAGCGAAGATGTCGGCGATGTGTTCGGGGTTGATCTCGAAACCGGAGAGGGAGAGGCCGGTGGCGCGGCGGCGGAGAGAACACTCCGGCCTGCCCGGCGGAAAAAGAGCGAAAAGCCACCGAACCCTGCCCGGACCGGGAACGGCCGGTCGGAGCCGTCTGTTTTCAGAGGCGAAGACGTGGTGAACCTTCGTGGGCGACTGGGTCTTAACACAGCGCAGTTCGCGCGGCTTGCGGGAGTAAGCGTCAGCTCGGTCAGACTGTGGGAAAGCAGAGAGGGCAGGCTTGATCTGAGGAGAAAATCAGTCCGGGCACTTGAAAAATCCGCTTCTCTCAAAAAGTCAGAAGCGCGGAGAAAGCTTGGTCTTGCATAGCGTCGCGCACGGACATCCGAGTCCGCGGTTTGCCTGTTGTCTTTGCGCGGTTAACGTTTCTTTATGAACATTACTGAAGCGGCGAGAGTCCTTATCGTCCTTGGCGCGGTGCTAATAGCGCTCGGCGTGCTGCTCCCCCACGCGGCGAAACTCGGTTTGTCCGGAAAACTTCCGGGAGACATCAAGATCGAAAGAGGGAACTTCAGTTTCTATTTTCCAATCGCGACCTGCGTGGCGCTGAGCATTCTGCTTACGCTCCTCGGCAATCTTTTCTTCAGAAAATAAAAACTGGGAAACCAGGGAGCGGATCAGAGATTTTCGCGTTCGTCGGGAAGAACCCACCGCCTTTCGTTCACGAAAAGTTTTTCATAGTTCTCTATGCTCGCCTCCAGCTCAAGGGTCTGCGATATGTCGTCAAGCCCTTCAAGAAGCACTTTTCTTTTGAAACCGTCCATCTCGAACGAAAAACTTATTCCTTCCCCCGTTACGGATTTTTCAACCAGGTCGACCTCAAGTGAATAACCTTCATTTTCCCATACAAGGTCGAATAACTCATCCGTTCTGTCCTTGGATAGGACTATGGGAAGTATCGAGTTCTTAAAACAGTTGTTGTAGAAGATATCCGCAAAGGATGGAGACAGAATCACCCTGAATCCCGCTTCCCTTATCGCCCAGGGAGCGTGTTCCCTGGAGCTTCCGCTTCCGAAATTCTCCCGGGTCAGAAGTATGCGCGCATCCGCGTATCTCGTCTGGTTGAGCTCGAAATCCTCGTTTAAGGTTCCGTCGTCGTTATATTTCCAGTCGAAAAACAGAAATTCTCCGAATCCCGTTCTCTCGATGCGTTTTAGGAACTGTTTCGGGATTATCTGGTCGGTGTCGACGTTCATCCTGTCAAGAGCAGCTACTTTTCCCGATACCTTTTGAAGTTTTTCCATGTTTCAGGTCCCCTTTTCCATTTCCCAGCCGCGCACGTCCACAAAATGTCCCGTTATTGCCGCCGCGGCAGCCATTATGGGGCTTACCAGATGGGTTCTCCCCCCTTTTCCCTGGCGACCCTCGAAATTCCTGTTGGACGTGCTTGCGCATCTTTCCCCGGGGGCCAGGATGTCCGGGTTCATTCCAAGACACATGCTGCATCCCGACTCGCGCCACTCAAATCCGGCCTCGGTAAATATCCTGTGAAGTTCCATTTCCTCTGCCTTTCTCTTTACAATCTGGGAGCCCGGAACCACCATTGCGTTTACTCCATCGGCTACTTTCCTGCCTTTTACGAGTTTCGCGACCGCCAGCAGATCTTCCATCCTGGAATTCGTGCAGGAACCTATGAACACCCTGTCAACGCGTATGTCCGTTATCGGGGTGTTTGCCTTGAGATCCATGTATTCAAGGGCCTGTTCCATTGATTTTCTCCTGCTTGAGTCTCCGCACTCCCTTGGATCGGGCACTTTTGAGGTTACGTCCGTTACCATTCCCGGGTTGGTTCCCCAGCTTACCTGTGGAGCTATCTCGCGGGCGTCAAGGGTGACTGATTTGTCGAAAACGGCGTCGGGGTCCGTGCGCAGAGTCTGCCAGTGTTCGAGTGCTTTTTCGTAATTGCCGTCTTTCGGTGCGTACCGGCGGCCCTTCACGTACTCGAAGGTCTTTCGGTCAGGCGCTATCATTCCGGCTCTTGCTCCTCCCTCTATCGACATGTTGCACACCGTCATCCTCTCTTCCATGGAAAGCGCTTCTATAGCTTCTCCCCGGTATTCCACCACGGTTCCGGTGGCCCCAGCGGTTCCTATATGTCCGATTATGCCAAGGATTATGTCCTTTGCCGTGACACCGTACTGGCGCTCGCCCTCGACCCTTATTTCAAACACCTTCGGGCGGTTCTGCCTCAGGCACTGCGTCGCCAGGACATGCTCAACTTCGCTTGTTCCTATGCCGAAAGCAAGCGCCCCGAACGCTCCGTGGGTTGAAGTGTGACTGTCTCCGCACACTATGGTCATTCCGGGTTTTGTAAGGCCGAGTTCGGGACCGATAACATGCACTATGCCCTGGGAGTGGCTGTTTATTCTTATTCCGAAGAGAGTTATTCCGAAGTCCTTGCAGTTTTGCCGCAGGGCCTCTATCTGTTTTGCGGATATGGGATCCGAAATTGGTCCGCTGCGGTCGGTGGTCGGCACGTTATGATCCATGGTGGCGAAAGTAAGGTCCGGTCTCCTTGCTTCTCGTCCCGTAATTCTCAGCCCTTCAAACGCCTGGGGAGAGGTAACTTCGTGAACGAGGTGAAGGTCTATGTAGAGAAGGGACGGTTTTCCCTCTTCTTCGTGAACGAGGTGCGATTCCCAGATTTTGTCAAAAAGAGTCTTTCCTGCCATCGTTAACTGCTCCAGAACGCCGTCTTTTCGTTCCCGAACCGCGCTTTCTCCCCAAGCTCCTCCTCTATGCGCAGAAGCTGGTTGTATTTCGCTATTCTGTCGCTCCGGGACGCCGACCCGGTTTTGATCTGTCCGGAGTTTGTGGCAACCGCGATATCCGCTATCGCCGAGTCCTCTGTTTCTCCCGAGCGATGGGATATTATGTAACTGTAACCCGCCTGCCTGGCCATCTCAATAGCTTCGAGGGTTTCGGTAAGCGTTCCTATCTGGTTTACCTTTATGAGTATGGAGTTTGCCACGCCCGATTCTATTCCGTCTGAGAGTCTCTTCGTGTTCGTTACAAAAAGATCGTCTCCGACAAGCTGTACGTCGGAACCTATTTTTTTCGTAAGCGTTTTCCAGCCAGCCCAGTCGTTTTCATCCAGGGGGTCTTCTATCGAAACGACAGGGTATTTTTTTATCCACTTCTCGTATATTTCCATTAAACCGGCGACCGGCACGGTCTTTCGCTCCACATGATAACTTCCCTCGCGGAAAAACTCGCTTGAAGCTACGTCAAGCGCTATTGATATCTGCTCTGAGGGGCTGTATCCGGCTTTCCATATGGCTTCTATTATGCATTCGAGCGCCTCTTCGTTTGATCCCAGAGAAGGTGCGAAACCTCCTTCGTCTCCGACGGCTGTCGAGAGGTTCCTGGCGCTGAGTATGGATTTGAGCGCGTGGAACGTTTCCACTCCCGCCCGAAGGGCTTCCCTGAAAGCGGGAAAGCCGTGGGGAACTATCATGAACTCCTGAAAATCAAGGTTGTTGTCCGCGTGGGCGCCGCCGTTGATTATGTTCATAAGCGGTACAGGGAGGGTATCGGCATCTTCGCCTCCTAGATAGCTGAAAAAAGAGGTTCCCCTGGAGTCCGCAGCCGCCCTCGCCGAAGCAAGCGATACGCCCAGAATGGAGTTCGCTCCGAGGCGGGACTTTGTTTCCGTCGAGTCAAGCTCTATCATGGTGCGGTCTATCTGCGCTTGGTTGTGCACCTCAAGGCCCTCAAGGTGCGGAGCTATCATTTCGTTGACATTTTCTACCGCCTTCAAAACCCCCTTTCCCATATACCTGTGCTTCTCTCCGTCTCGAAGCTCAAGCGCTTCGTGCTCTCCGGTAGATGCTCCCGAGGGAACCATCGCCCGGCCGAAGGCTCCGTCTGAGCAGTGCACCTCCACCTCTATCGTTGGATTTCCCCTTGAATCAAGTATTTCTCTTGCTTTTATTCTGCTTATTTTTGACACTCTGGGTTCCCCCCGGAATTTTTAAAGAGTATCAAGTTACCACGCCGTAGCAAACAATCAAATGGGTCTTATATGCATAACTCACGCTTTTTCTACGGAACGGAATCACTGTGCCTGCCTTGTGACGATACTTGACCGCGTTATCCTCTGCAGGGTATTCTGTGTGTATTCTTATGTGTGGAAAATTACACAATGCCTACAAACTTGGCGATAGACCCGCAGCTGCTCGACAAGGCGCTTGAAGTTGGTGGCGAGAAAACGAAGAAGGCCACCGTCAACAAGGCCTTACGGGAGTTCATTGCGCGGCGTGAGCAGAAACGGTTGCTTGACCTGTTCGGCAAACTCGACTGGGACGACGAGTACGACTACAAGCGGGAACGGACGCGCCGGTAATGTTGTTCGTAGACACAAGCGTCTGGTCGCTGGCCTTGCGGCGGGACTCGTTTCCCGAAAGACCCCATGTGCGGCGTCTGCGGGATGCGCTTAGCGGCGGCGAAGCGGTTCACACGACCGGAATCGTGCTCCAGGAATTATTGCAGGGCTATCGGGGACCAAAGGCTAGGGCGCAGGTTTTGAAACTCTTCACCGCCCTTCCTGTGATCGTCCCTGCGCGCGATGACCATATCGATGCGGCCCAACTCCGCAATACGTGCCGCCGCCGCGGCATTCAGGTCGGAACTATTGATGCGCTGCTCGCCCAACTCTGCATCCGTCACGATTTGGTTATGTTGACGACCGACCGTGATTTTAGCCATGTCGCGGAATGGACACCGCTACAACTCTGGAGTGCCTCATGATCTTGGATGCCGGGAAATCCGGGATAATAATGGACTTCAGTATTCCGTCATTACAATTACGTCCACATCGCTTTCCGGCCCCATATCAAACCGATCAACCGAGGGCTGTACTCTCTGTTTACTCGTCCGCCAATCGATGATACCAGTACCCTTTCAAGCTCCAAGAGACTGTGAGAGGGCGGCAACTTCTGTTCCATTACGGGTCCGATGAGTCGGATTCAGAACTTCGGGTGGTCTTTATAGCGCTTTACGCGATTTCGTTGCTTGCCGGGGTCAGTCGCGGGTCAGGCAGGGTTATTCTTTCTGTCCTCGGTGATTTCTCCGTCCTTCAGGGTTATCACTCTTTTCGAGTGGGAAGCTATATCTTCTTCGTGAGTTATCATTACTATGGTTTTTCCCTGCTTGTTAAGGTCTCTGAATATCTTCAATATTTCATAGCTTGTAGCCGTATCCAGGTTTCCGGTAGGTTCGTCCGCGAGTACTATCTTCGGATCATTCACAACGGCTCGCGCTATCGCGACTCGCTGCTGCTGTCCCCCGGAGAGTTGGTTCGGGAGATGGTCCGCTCTCTCTGCGAGTCCCACGAGAGAAAGAGCGTCGGATGCGAGTTTCCTTCTTTTTCTTCCCCCCATACCGGAGTAGACAAGCGGCAGTTCCACATTCTCAAGAGCGGTCGTTCTCGCCAGCAGATTAAAGCTCTGGAAAACAAATCCGATTTTCGTGCTTCTTATCTCCGCCTTTTCATCCGTCCCGAGCTTTATTATGTCGGTGCCGTCAAGCAGATAGATTCCCCGGCTCTGGGTGTCCAGGCATCCGAGAATATTCATGAGGGTGCTTTTCCCCGAACCGGAGGCCCCCATTATGGCGACGAATTCGCCGTGAGCGATTTCAAGATTTACGGACCGGAGGGCGTTTACCTCGACTTTCCCGTTCGAGTAGGTTTTGCCGAGATTTTCAAGTGTGATTACATGGTGCGTCATCAGAATCTTTTCGGCTGTGGAAGCGCGAAGCCCGGCCCCTTGTTCTGCGCGCCGGAAATCGTGTACTCAACCACTATCGGATCTCCCTCGGAGAGCGGACCGCCTGTGATTTCTGTGTGAAAGTCGTCGCTTATCCCCGTATTTATTCCCACGGGAGAGAGTTTTTCCTGCTTTATGATCCAGACGTTCTCTCCGGTTTCGGGTGCGGCGGCGGATTTCGGGGGGATGAAGCGAAGTGCGGCCGTCGGAACCTTGAGCACGTCTTTTTTCGTCGATATTACTATTTTCACCTCGGCGGTCATCCCGGGTTTTAGCTCAAGTGCGGGGTTATCCACAAGACACGTAACGTCGTAGGTGACGACATCGTTTTTTACGTTCGGGGAATTTGACACCTGTTCCACCTTGGCGCTGAAATTTTTCTCCGGGAAGGCGTCAACCCTGAAAAGGGCGCCCTGGCCTTTCTCTATCTTTCCTATGTCGGCTTCGCTCACGTTTGAGATCAGGTGGAGAGTACGGGGGTCTTCCGCGAGTATGTAAAGAGGTTCGGATTTGGCCGGGTGTATCTGTTCGCCGATTATAATGTTTTTTTCAAGCACCACGCCGTCAAGCATGGAGATGATCCGTGTCGCGTCGAGTTTTCTCTGCGCAGATTCCAGGTCGCCCAGGGCCCTCTCCCGCGCCGCTATCGCCGCGCTGTGCTTGGAGAGGGACCTGTTGAATTCCTCAAGAGAAACAAGCCCCTTTTCGTAGAGCCTCTTGTATGCCTCATGGGAATTGGCTGAGATTTCAAGGTCAGTGGCGGCTTTTTTCAGAATCTCCCTGAAGTATTCGACATCTCCCGGGAGACCCTCCGGCTCCTCCAGAAGGGCGAGCACCTGGCCCTTGCTCACCTCGTCGTTAACCCCGGCGCGGATATCCTTTATCGTTCCGTTTATATTTGAATATACCCTCGCTTCCTTTGTCGGTTTCAGGGTTCCCGAGGCCCTCACCAGGGAAGTTATGTCTCCCTTCTCCACTTTCTGCGTCAGGTATTCTATCTCGCCTTTTTCCTCCCTCAGGAAAACTAGGTACGCGGCTATAACAACTACGGCGGCGAGCGCGTAGAGAATTTTCGGGCTGGGCAGGTTTTTCATGGTATCTGTTTTCCGCAGAGGTCAAGCAGTCTCAGTCTTACTATTTTATAGTCATATATGGAGTTTTTGTAGTCTGCGACCGCCTTTTCGTAAAGTGCCTGTGCCTGCGCAAGCTCTATTTTCGAAGCGCTTCGCGACCTGTACCTCTCCTCCGCTAGACGCAGGTTTTTCTCCGATATTGATTCCGACTCCTCGAGCACGGCTATTTTCTTCTCAAGGTGTCCCAGTTCCAGGTAGAGTTCCCCCACCGAAAGAATGATGCGGTTTCTGAGAAGCTCAGCCTGCGCCTCGTTTCTTGTGAGTTCCGCGTTTGACTGCTCCGCCCGCGCGAACCTTGAGAACCCCTCGAAGATGGGAATCTTTACGCCCACTCCGGCGATAAAGGCCGGCGTCTCTGCCCCTTCTCCCTCAAATCTGTACGCGGCCCTGCCGAATACAGACGGGAGAAACTTCCCCCTGTTCTCCGCTATCGAGGCTTTTATGCTGCCCCGCTCGGCCACAAGGCTTTTTATCTCGGGGTTTTGCGAGAGGGCGGAACTCACGAGGTCCTCTCTGGTCTCGCTCACCTTTTCGCGGGAAAGATCTTCGCTTATGTCGAACTGTCCGAGCGAAGAATCGTTCATCAGGTGTCTCAGATGCAGTATGGCCAGACCGTGGGAGTTCTCGCTGGACGCAAGTTCGAGCTTTGCCTGCTGCAGGTCGACCCGCGCTTGGTTCAGCTGCTGGGCGGATTTTTTCCCGACCGCGAAAAGCTCTTCGGTTTTCTCAAGGAGCCACTGCCTGCGCTTAGTTTCAGTAGTCGCTTCGGCAAGGTGGTTTTTTCCGGAAAGCGCCCTGTAGTAGGCAATGTGAACATCGCGCACGAGCGCGGTCTCAGAACCCGCGAGCGAATACATCGCAGATTCGAGGGAGTGCTCCCTTGATTTTACCCTGGCTCTCGTCTTCCCGAAGTCCCATATCATCTGGTCAACGTAAAACCCCGATTCCCTGCCGACAAAGGGCACCACGAGCTTTCCGCTGAGCTGTGGGTAAAGAGGGGATTTTGCCTGCCTGAGTAGCGATTTCGAGATATCTACCTCGGAACGGGAAATCCTAAGTCCGGGGTTGTTTCTAAGTGCTATTTCGACTGCCTGCTCAACGGGGATTATTTCCTGTGTCCATGCCGCTGGGGAGAGCAGAAGCAGCGAGCTTAGAAAAAAAAGGAGCTTTTTCGGTATACTCATCTGTGTGGCAACCGCCGTGTGCCGCTTTGAGCGCGGATGAAAAAGAATACTCCTGAAGACCCAACGCCTCTCGGCGTGTATGTCCATATTCCCTATTGTCTTGCCAAATGTCCCTACTGTGATTTTAACTCTTATGGGACTAATGGCAACTTTCCCGAAGACGGCTACATTCGTGCCCTTGAGCGGGAAATTGAAAGCTTTGGGGGCGTTATTGAAGGCAGAGAGATAAACACCGTGTTTTTCGGGGGAGGAACCCCGTCGCTTCTGAAGCCCGGGAGCGTGGAGACGGTAATGGCAAAGCTAAGTTCGGTTGCGTCTCTGTCGCCTGCGGCCGAAGTGAGCCTCGAAATGAATCCTAGGACTGCCGACAGGGAGAAACTCATTTCCTTCAGACGCGTGGGCGTAAACAGGATAAGCGTCGGAGTGCAGTCCTTCTCACAGAGAAAGCTTGATTTCTACGGCAGGCACATGACTCCTGATGACTGTGTGCGCGCGCTTGCGGATGTGCGTGCTGCCGGTTTTCGCAATTTTAACATCGACCTCATATACGGAAGCTCGCAGGAAAGCGGGGAGGAGTTTGAAAATGATATCCGCACCGCCCTCGGATTTTCTCCTGCTCACGTATCTGCTTACTGTCTTACGATTGAGCCTGGCACGGAGTTCGCGACCCTCAAGCGCAAGGGAAAACTTTCCCTTCCTGATGACTCGGTTCTCGCCGGGTTCATGCGCGCCGCGCGCGAGATTTTCGAAGCGGAGGGGTACTGCAACTATGAAGTGTCGAACTTTGCCCGCGTCGGCCATGAGTGCAGGCATAACCTTATTTACTGGAACTGCAATGATTATCTGGGAGTGGGTGCCGGAGCCCATTCGCATATCCGCTCCGGGGGAGAGCAGGGGTGGGGAAGAAGGTGGTCAAACGTTAGGAACCCCGAACTCTACATGAAACGGATTGCGGACTGCGGAACTGCAATCGCCTCGTCTTATGACCTCTCCCGGGAGTCCGCTCTTGAGGACACCTTCCTTATGGGGCTTCGTCTGAGCGACGGAGTGAGGATTGAGGACATAAAAAAGCGTTTCGGCCGCGAACCTGATGCCTCTGGCCTCGAATACCTTGAATCTGACGGTTTTATTCTCACCAGCGGTAACCGTCTCAGGCTCACCGCCAAGGGAAGGGTATTCACCGATGAGTTGGTTGCAAGGGTGTGCGGGGTTTTTCACTGAAGCTACGAAGATACAATCAGCAGACGGTCGTTGCATTTTTGCAACGGACGTGCATTGTGTCCGAACATCCGCTCGAATTTCGCGATCTGTTCCGCGCTCACCTCAATTGCGTCCGGCAAAATGAACCAGTGTACTCCCTCACTGCAGGGAGGGGTGGTGAGTGACCCACTGTAATGGAAATAGCCGGTGGTTGCCGTCGGCAGTATCGAGGATGCGTCCACTGTCGTGCCCGCAACATCAACTTCTATTCCCGCCTCGGTCGGTACGTTGTCAAACACCGCAGCCAGAGCATGGTTCTTTGCGCCTGCTTCCATCATAACGCCAACCACTGCCAGTACGCCTGCCGGGTTTTTGTGTACGAAATGTGCCTCCATCGCCATGTGTGAACCATCAAAGGCATGCTCGCTCGGAACATGAAAGTGAAACTGCAGCAGTTCGTAAATTTCACCTGCAACAGTCAGCGTGTTTCCGGGTGCGTAATTTATCTGGAGGGTGTGTACGGTGTTCAGAATCTTAAGAGAACAGGGCTTGTAGTAGAATTTCAGTGCCGGCCCCTTGACGGGAAAGGCGCCGCTGATGTCAATCGGCGACTGCATGCGTCCGAGAGCACAGGCCGCATACTCCGGTGAGAGCGAGCCCCAGTTATCGGGACCTTTGTCCCCTTTATACCTCCAGCAAGTCAAACCAGTCCTCCAAGACGTATTTTAATCTGCGGCATTTTTCTCCAATCACATTGCCAAAGCTGATGACGATCTTGGCGACCACGGGAGTCTTTACTCCCCTGTAGGAGATGACGTTTTTTAGATAACTCTCAAACCAGTTCCTCGTCTTCTCATCCGAGACTTCATCAAGCCTGGTTTGGAGTTTCTTAATGTGGTTCAAAAAAAAGTCCTTGAAGTCTATAAATGTTTCCGCAATAAACTTACTTGTAGTTTTTTACGGTTCTTGAGTTGTGGTGCAGATAGGTTCTGCTCCGTCCGGATTCCAGGTAAAAGCCTTTCTCGTCTTTTCCTGAGTATTTCATTAGTTCGTAGTAGGCCGTGCTAAGCAGCCTAGCCTCGAATTTCCCGTTTTTTACTCTTACGTAAGGTATGTTCTGCTCGGCTATGGTGAGAGTCGTCAAATCCAGTTCTTCCCCGGATTCGTCGTTTAACCTTATGGAAAAACCGTTCTCCGTTTTTGTGACCATAGCAACAACAAAAGGGGTATCCTCGCACTCGACGTAAACCCTGCTCCCTTGTTCTTCAACAAAGAGCCTTCCGCCCTCGTCTATGTCGAGGTTCTTGTTGTTTTCGAGGTATGTCCACCTGTGGGTTATTCTGACCCCGTCGTGAAACCATCTGCCACGGCTGTCTATGAATATTCTGGGCTCTTTGCTCTCTAGTCGGTTTTTCATATCCCGATAGCCTTCACGACCACCCTTTTTTTTCTCCTCCCGTCAAACTCCCCGTAGAAGATTTCCTGCCAGGGGCCGAGGTCGAGGTCTCCTTCTGTCACGGGAACCACCACTTGGTGGTGCATGAGGAGATTTTTCAGGTGAGCGTCGCCGTTATCTTCCCCCGTGCGGTGATGCTTGTAATCTTCCCTGAAGGGGGAAATGCCTTCAAGCCATTCCCATATGTCCTCGAAAAGCCCCTGCTCGAGGTCGTTTACGAAGACAGAAGCCGTTATGTGCATTGCGGACACGAGGACAAAACCCTCGGTTATGCCGCTTTGCTGCACGATCTGTCTTACCGTCGGAGTTATATGAACGAACTCTCTTTTTTTGTCCGTGTTAAACCACAGATATTCGGTATGAGATTTCAAGATGCGCCTCCTTATCTTTTTCCCTGTAACTATACTTTGTCCATAGCGGGTTTTCCTCTGCGGGGACTGTTATACGCAAGCAGCCTGACTGCAAGCGGACGGTTGTCATGAAAGATACCACCTTCAAGGTTCTCGGATTTTACAATGGCAAGGAGAAGGAATGGAGTCCTGTAACGTTGGAAATGGATGTTTGAGGACGCGGCGAGGGTTTATAATGATTTTAGAAAGCAGCAGGTTAGAAATTTTATGAAATCTGGATTATAATCTATACACATAAGAGTCTTTGGTAATCATGTCAGTTCCTATGGTTATCTTGAATAATTTCGCAGGGAAGAAGTTGTCAGCTTATCACGAAGGCGGTCTTCGTAAAGGAGCACAAGCGAGGCAGGTTGAGTTATCCTGTAAGACTCTGTTTATAAGTTCCAGAGTATGCGAAATTGTTCAGATTATTTGATTAGACAAGTATGGGAAAAAACACTGGACAGTCTTTCAAACGGAAAACTGATTTAGATGAGTTTTTTGGCCGGAAGCAGCTCAGAGGCAAGATTCTAGAGTTGCCCCAACAAGAAACTTTTTCACCCCAGGTTTACTACATTCACCCAAATGGAAAGTTTTATTTAGGGGACTGCGTGAACGTAATGAAAGGCCTTGACGACGAATCTGTCGATCTGGTTTTTGCCGACCCGCCATATAATATTAAAAAAGCTGACTGGGACCACTTCAATTCACAGAAAGAGTACATTGACTGGTCATGCGTCTGGATAGAACAGGCGGCCCGAATTCTCAAGCCAACAGGTTCACTCTACATTTGCGGTTTTTCGGAAATAGTGGCTGATATTAAATCTCCGGCGATGAACTTTTTTCACAAATGCCGTTGGATAATCTGGCACTATAAAAACAAAGCGAGCCTGGCGAATGACTGGGGGAGGTCACATGAGAGCATTTTGCATTTTCGAAAAACAAAAAAGCATAAGATCAATGTTGATGCTGTTAGAATACCTTACTCGGAGCACACTTTGAAGTATCCCTCGCACCCACAAGCAGCTACAAGTCAATACGGAAACGGCAAACAGCACTACTGGGAACCCAATCCTGAAGGAGCCAAACCGAAAGATGTTCTGGAAATCCCGACGACTTGCAACGGAATGCACGAAAAAACCCCTCATCCTACGCAAAAGCCGGAGGAACTTCTACGTAAAATCATTCTTGCTTCGTCTAAAGAAGACGATGTAGTATTCGACCCGTTCCTCGGTTCTGGAACTACAACCGTTTGCGCGGAGCAACTCAAACGGAAATGGATAGGATGTGATTTGTCTCAGGAATATCTCGATTGGGCAGTAGAACGTATTGAACTGGTTGAAGATTGGCCTATACAAAAATGGAGGCAATATGATTTCGAGAATCTTAGACGCAGAAATTCAATACGATGAAAATTACCCAACTCGCTGATATCGCAACAGACAAAACAAAATTTAGCACGATTCCTGATTTCTTGGACTTCGCAGAGAAATACTTAGAATATGCTGCCACCAAACTTCAAGCAGTCATAGTTTCCCAGAACGAGAATCACTACCACTTTTATCAATACGGTTCAGACGGCGACTATCAGATTACTCGTCCCATAAATTCAAAACTTATGTACAATGCATCTGAGTTCCCTGCTGCCAAAAAGTCTTTTGCTAAAATACTGAACAATGCTAAAGGTGTAAGATCCAAGAAGAAAAGAGAGTCTATCAACAAGACAGTTTATACTTTGCAAATGGCTATCGGTTCAACCCTTGACGCTTTGGTAGGAGCTTCTAATAAAGCAAGAAAGATCAACGGAGACCTTTTTGAACGCTTAATTCATCTTGTCATCAAGGAGGTCGGTGTTGAGTGCAAGTCTGGTGTAGTGAAAATCCCATTTATACTTCAGGGAGAAAAGCAGTTCCAAATGAGTTATCAGCACGATTTGATTATTGAACGTGATGAAGAGGTAAAACTTATTGGTTCAATAAAAACTTCCAGCAAAGATAGAATAGACAAAATTTTCATCGATAAGTTTTTGTACAGCAAGTTAACTGATACCAATATTCCACACGTTGCTGTGTTTTTAAATGATGTTCAGCGAAAGAAAACCAATAAGAAAAACAAGTACGGTATCAGTTCAACTTTTCTCCCAGGACATTTCCGCGGTTACTCGGTCAAGCTTAATGCTCTTGATGGTGTTTATTACTGCGATATTCGCCCAAATATGCTTACAGAAGACATATTAAAGGACCACATCCAGAGTTTAGACCACTTGCTCTGCAAGGATATTTGGAAATTTATATGATATGGCAATGCCAGAATCACAATTAGAAACATGGGCAAATCAGGGAAGTATTATTGAAGCCAAATCCTCCGCGGACTCAGTTAAAAACGGACTTAAATCACCTTTCTTTAGTCGGCTTGCTAATCTTTATTTATAGTCACTGATAATATCAACTACCTGCTCAGCCTGTTTATTTTTTGAGGATTTGTTGTACCCTATCTTGTCTTTTAATCGGTTGAAAATTCCTGCGCGGGATTGTCCGCGTATTTATTCAAGGAAGCTTAATCAGATGAAAATAGCCGTTATAGGAACGGGTTACGTGGGGCTTGTCACGGGGGCATGTTTAGCGGGAAGCGGGAACAGCGTTGTGTGTGTCGACATAGATGAAAGCAAAATCGAGAGCCTTCGGCGCGCTGAAGTTCCCTTTTTCGAGCCGGGTCTTGATGAGATGGTGCGCACCAATATGGATGAGAGAAGGCTCTCATTTACAACCGATATAGCTTCGGCCGTCAGGGAATCCTTTCTTGTATTTATTGCGGTTGGAACTCCTCAGGCGCAAGACGGCGAGGCGGATATCTCTTCTGTTCTTGAAGTTGCGCGGTCGATAGCAAGCAATCTTAACGGATACAAGATAGTGGTAACCAAAAGTACGGTTCCCGTCGGCACTACCGAGGATGTGCGCGACACTATAAAGTCCCTCACGGATCAGGAATTCGGTGTGGCGTCGAATCCTGAATTTCTCAAGGAAGGAGCAGCGATTGAGGACTTCCTTAAGCCCGACAGGGTGGTAATAGGAGTTGAGGATGAATCGGTAGGCTCGGTTCTAAGGGAGCTTTACTCTCCCTTTATGAGGTCTGCCGACAGGACGATAGTGGTTTCCATCCGGTCTTCCGAAATGTCTAAATACGCCTCAAACGCAATGCTTGCCACCAGGATATCGTTTATGAACGATATAGCCAATCTGTGCGAACTTCTGGGTGCGAACGTGTCCGAGGTGCGCTCGGTTGTAGGTTCTGATGCGAGGATAGGCAGATATTATCTCTATCCGGGAATAGGATACGGGGGATCGTGTTTCCCAAAGGACGTAAAAGCTCTTGAGAAAATGGCGCACGGTGTAGGCTATGAACCCAGAGTTGTAGCCGCGGTTAACCGCGTGAATGCCGCCCAGAGGGAGAGATTTTTCGATAAGATAGCGGGTTTTTTCTCTGATCTTGCAGGAAAAAGAGTTGCCGTGTGGGGAATTTCGTTTAAGCCCAACACGGATGATATAAGAGAGGCCCCGTCGCTTTACGTGATAGAAAGGCTTCTTGATGCGGGATGTTCTGTTGCCGTCCACGACCCCGCCGCCATGGAAAACGCGAGAACCGTATTAGGAGACAGCGTGGATTATTTCGAATCCTACTACGATGCCTGCAGGGGGGCGGACGCTCTTGTGATTCACACCGAGTGGAGCCAGTACAGACAGCCCAATTTCGAGATGATAAGGGAGATGATGAAGACCCCTGCGATATTTGATGGAAGAAATATCTATGATTACATGAAACTTGAGGGCATGGGTATCAAGTATTTCGGAATCGGCAGGTAATGAGAATAGACTGGGAGCGGTCTTTACCATCATGAATGTAATTGTTTCGGGTTGCGCAGGATTTATAGGCGCCAAAGTGTGCGAGCTTCTTCTTGAGCGCGGGGATCTGGTTTTCGGGCTCGACAACATGTCCGATGCTTATGACGTGCGACTCAAGCATCGCAGGCTTGAAACTCTCAGAGGGTTTGAGAGATTCAGTTCTTTCGAATGCGACATATCGGACAATCCCAGACTTCTTTCTGCGTGCGAGGAAATAAAAGCTTTTTGCGGGGGCGGCCGAATTGGCTGCGTTATTAACCTCGCGGCCCGTGCCGGGGTTCGCCAGAGCATTGAGAACCCCTGGATATATTACTCCACCAACGTGACAGGGACCCTTAATCTCCTTGAGTTCTGCCGCACAGAAGGAATAGGCAAGTTCGTGCTCGCCTCGACTTCGAGCGTTTACGGGGAAAACGAAATCCCCTTTGTGGAGGATATGAAGACCGATTACCAGCTTTCTCAATACGCATCCTCGAAGAAATCGGCCGAAGGCCTTTGCTCGGTTTACAGCTCTCTTTACGGAATAGATATCTCGGTGCTTCGCTACTTTACGGTTTACGGTCCCGCGGGAAGGCCGGACATGAGCGTTTTTCGGTTCATAAAGTGGATAAATGAGGGAGAGGAAATAGTGATACTCGGCGACGGAGAACAGAAAAGAGACTTTACCTACGTTGACGATATCGCGGCGGGTACCGTCTTGGCGATAAGGAATCTGGGCTTTGAGATAATAAACCTCGGAAGCGCAGCCTCTATCTCCCTGAACGAAATCATAGACGTCATAGAACGCGGAACCGGGAAAAAAGCCAAAGTCGCTTGCAGCGCCCCGCATCCTTCCGATATCAGGGTTACATTGGCAAGTATAGCCAAGGCGAAAAAGATTCTGGACTGGGAGCCTTGCTTTGATATCGAGACCGGCATTGAAAACTCGCTCAGATGGTATAATGCCAACGAGGCCCTTGTACGGAGCATAGAAGTTTAATACGCTGTGGACGCCCTGGGAAATGGTTTGGGATTATATCGGTATTGACAGAGCCCATCGGTTTTTTATAAGATTTAGACAAATTTTGCGGAACAACTGTTTTCATGGCTAAATCTCTTGTTATAGTTGAATCTCCTTCCAAGGCGAGAACAATAAAGAAGTATCTCGGCCGGGATTTCCGCGTGGAGGCTTCTTCAGGGCATCTCGTAGATCTTCCGAGCAGCAGTCTCGGGGTGGATATCCAAAACGATTTCAAGCCCAAATATACGGTCATAAAGGGCAAAACCAAGTATCTTGAGAATCTGAAAAAGGCATCCCGGGACGCGGAAAAAGTGTATCTTGCCTCCGACCCGGACAGAGAAGGGGAAGCGATCGCGTGGCACATAGCGAACCGTCTTAATCTCTGGGACAAGGTCCACAGGGTACTTATACACGAAATAACGGAAGCGGGCGTAAGGGAATCGATGAGCAGACCACTTGCTATTAACACGGACCGCTTCGAATCTCAGCAGGCAAGAAGAATTCTTGACAGGATCGTCGGCTACAAGGTGAGTCCTGTTCTCTGGAAGAAAGTGAGAAAGGGGCTTAGCGCCGGCAGGGTGCAGAGCATTGCTCTCAGATTCGTCGTTGACAGGGAAAGGGAGATTCAGAATTTCAAGCCGCGGGAATACTGGACCCTTGACGCGCTTGTTAAGAGGGCCGCGGACCCCGATTCAGATGCCTTCACGGCCTCACTCCACATGTTCCGGGGGAAAAAAGCCAAGATCGAAAACGCGCAGCAGTCAGAGGAGATAGTTTCCGCGCTTTCGGGAAAGGATTTTGTCGTAGGGAAAATCGAGAAGAAAGAACGCAGAAGAAGGCCGCTTCCTCCTTTCATAACAAGCACGCTTCAGCAGGACTCCTCGAAGAAAAACCGCTTCTCCGTGAAGAAGACTATGCTGGTCGCCCAGGGACTCTACGAGGGAGTTGAGCTTGGGAGCGAGGGTCCGGTGGGACTTATAACTTACATGAGGACCGATTCGGTGAGGGCGTCTGATAACGCCGTAGCGGAAGCAAGGGGGTTCATATCCGAGAATTACGGAGGGGATTACGTGCCGGGGCGTCCGAACACCTTTAAGGTGAAAAAATCCGCGCAGGACGCCCATGAATGCATAAGGCCCACTTTTCCCTCGAGGCGTCCCGAAGATCTGAAGAAGTTTCTCAATGAAGACCAGTGTAAGCTTTATTCCCTTATATGGAAAAGGTTCATTGCCTCGCAGATGTCTCCGGCCGTGTACGACCAGACTCGTGTCGACATCACGGCGGGCGAAGCCGTTTTCAGAGCCACCGGCAACGTGATGAAATTCCCGGGCTTTACGGCCGCCTACGAGGAGGCAACTGAAAAAGAAGAAAACAGCAATACTGATAAGAACTCGAAAGAAGACGAGAACAAGCGGCTTCCCGAGCTTTCTGAAAAAGATGTTCTTTCTCTTTTAAAGCTTGACCCCAGGCAGCATTTCACCCAGCCGCCGCCCAGATATTCGGAGAGTTCGCTCGTGAAAGAGCTTGAGGAAAAGGGTATCGGACGGCCCTCGACCTATGCTTCAATTCTTTCGACAATACAGGACAGGGGATACGCCGAGCGGCAGAAGGGAAGGTTCGTTCCGACTCCCCTGGGCTTTTCCGTGAACGATTTTCTTGTGGAGGGTTTCCCGGGAATAATGAACGAGGAGTTTACGGCCCGGATGGAAAGCGATCTTGACAGGGTGGAAGAAGGCGAAGTTCACTGGGTTGAACTGCTGCGGGGCTTTTACGATGGATTCTCAAAAAGCGTGACCAGAGCCGAGGATGAAATCGAGGGGCGCAAGCTGGAAATTCCGACCGATATAGAATGCGACAAGTGCGGAGAGCCGATGGTTATAAGGGAAGGGCGCTACGGGCAGTTTCTTTCCTGCTCGAGGTATCCTGAATGCAGGAACGCGAAGGACTTCACGAGGACGGAAAACGGGGAGATAGAAGTCGGGAAGAAAGCTGATCCCGAGACCCCAACCGATATAGAATGCGATAAGTGCGGAGAGCCGATGGTTATAAAGGAAGGGCGCTACGGGCAGTTTCTTTCCTGCTCGAGGTATCCCGATTGTAAAAACCCCAAGGAGTTCACGAGACAGGACGGCAGGGTCGTCGTAAAGCAGAAGGAAGCTCCCGAGGTCCGTGAAGACATAAAATGCGAGAAATGCGGTAAACCTATGGTAGTTCGCAGCAGCAGGCGCGGACGTTTTCTCGGCTGCAGCGGCTATCCGAAATGCAGAAGCACCATCAATCTCGATAAAGACGGCAATATAGTCAGAAAAGCGGAAGAAGTCTGATTCATTATGCGGGGCGAGCTGGAAAAAATCCTGCGTTCTCTGGAGACTCCACTTCTTTTTGCCTCAAGGAATAATTTTTCGAACCTTGACAAGGTTCCCGAGCTTGGAGAGGACATAAGGAGAATCTCAACGAAACTTCTTACGGGAAAATCTCCCGAAGAAGTAAAAACTCCTGTAGCGTCACTTAGGAATTCTTTCTCAGATTTCAAAAAGCTTACGCGCTCGGAGAAAACGGAAAGGATATCTTCGGCTCTTGCCGTTATTCATGGAATAAAAGGCACCGCGGCCCGACTGCCCGAGTCGGATGCTCCGCCACGCTTCCGCGCTCCGCAATCTCGCCCGAAGAAAAAAAACTTCTCCCAAAGCCGGGGCAGAGGCTTTTTCGAAAGCGTGGCCGATGTCCCGGGCATCGGAGCTAAGGCCTCTAGTCTTCTGGCCAAAAGGTCCATACGAAGCGTCTACGATCTTCTTTTCTACCGTCCGAGAAAATACGATGACAGAACAAAGATAACCAGCATCTCGGAGATCGTTCCGGAGGATTTCTACACGGTAAGAGGCAAGGTTATTTCTATCGGTGACATAAGGAACAGAAACAGAAAATTTTTCCAGGTCGTGCTCTCTGACGGAACGCAGAGACTGAGACTCACCTGGTTTAACTACAACGCCCGTTACCTTAGGGGGATTTTCAAAAAAGAGAGGCATTTTATAATTCACGGCAAGGTATCGCTGGCCCCGGGAGGCAGGACTCTTCAGATGATTCACCCTCTTCCCCAGGATATTGAAACAATAGAAGGCGAAGATGATATCGGAAACCCCCTTCAGTTCGGAAGAATAGTTCCCGTTTACCCGCTTACGGATGGCCTTACGCAGAAAAGGCTGAGGGAAATAGTAAGAAGCATACTTGACGGTTACGCGCGGAGTCTAAAAGGGCTGGTCCCGAAGGAAATCCGGGAAAAGCACGATCTTATGGATATGCCCGAAGCCCTGGAGCAAGTACATTTTCCAAGCGCTGATTTTCCACCCGTTGATTTTGACGACCCTGTGTCGGTCATGGGTTCGCGGGCTCACAGGACAATAATATTCTTTGAGTTTTTTGTTCTTCAGCTCGGACTTATGATGAAGAAACGGAAGGTTGAGCAAAGCAGGGGTCTGTCGTTTGACTCAAGCGGAGTTCTCGCGGAAAAGCTTCTCCGCTCGCTTCCTTTCAGTCTCACTTCCGCTCAGGAAAAGGCGGTTTCGGCAATCGCTTCCGATATGATTTCCCCGTGTCCGATGAACAGGCTTCTGCAGGGGGACGTGGGGAGCGGAAAAACCCTGGTTGCCCTTGTCTCCATGCTCCGCGTGGTTGAGTCCGGCTACCAGGCCGCTCTAATGGTGCCCACGGAAATACTGGCCGAGCAGCATTTTCGCAACATCCGACGAATGACCGACGACATGGGGGTGGAGATTAGTCTTCTCAAAAGCGCGCTCACGCGGAAAGAAAAAACCCGGGTTTATGAGGATATAAAAACCGGGCGTGCCGATATCGTCGTGGGAACCCATGCCCTGATTTCAGAAGGGGTGGAATTCAAGGCCCTAGGGTTTGTCGTAATAGACGAGCAGCACAGGTTCGGGGTTCTCCAGAGGGCCAGACTTGTGCACAAGGGAACAGCCCCCGATGTGCTTGTGATGACGGCTACCCCGATTCCGAGAACCCTGGCCATCACCGTGTACGGGGACCTTGAACTCTCCGTGATAGATGAACTTCCTCCCTCGAGAAAGAGGATAAACACCTTTGTTCTCAGCGATACGCGGAAAAACCGGACATGGCTGTACGATGAGATAAGAGAGAAGCTTGGAGAGGGGCGCCAGTCGTATTTCGTTTATCCGTTCATAGAAGAGTCCGAGAATCAGGATTTCAGGCATATAAGACATGTGACCAAAATGGCGGAAGAGCTTCGCGGAGAGTTCCTTGAGTTTCAAGTTTCACTTCTTCACGGCAGGATGAAAAGCAAGGAAAGAGACGGGGTGATGGAGGATTTTCTGGCGAGACGGTGCGATATTCTGGTTTCCACCACCGTGATAGAGGTCGGGGTCGATGTTCCCAACGCCACTGTAATCGTCATAGAGAACGCGGAGCGCTTCGGACTCTCACAGCTTCACCAGATGAGGGGAAGAGTGGGAAGGGGAGAACATGAATCAACCTGCTACGTGCTATATTCGTTCGCGTCGGGGGAGGATTCCGGTGAGAGACTGAGGATAATGGGGGAGACTTCGAATGGATTCAGAATTTCCGAGGCTGACTTAGCCAACAGGGGTCCCGGAGAATTCATGGGCACGAAGCAGTCAGGTGTTCCAGGCTTCAGCTTCGGGAATCTGATCAGGGATTCCGCTCTTTTGAACGAAGCCAGAGAGTCAGCCCGTGAATTAATAGGCGCAGGGGAATATCTTGGGAAATACGAAAGCCTCTTCAGACACGTAAGGACTAAGTGGGGTGAAATGCTTGAGCTTGATACGAACTCATAGAATATCAATACAAGGGGCACTTCTAAAGATTGATTTGCGCTCCCTCTCCGGTTCCATCCAAATCAACCTGAGACGGGGACGGAACAGTTCCCACGGATAATCGCGTTGAGTCTGACCAAAGGGTCTTTGTTGTCATCCAGTCTCACCTACCTGTCCTCTTCTCCGAAATTCAGATATTCCACTTTCCTTCCTCCGGCATTGTTTTATCGCGTCCGCATCCACCGCCCCGTAATTTGACGGGGGGGGGGTGAGCAGATATACTTCGTTTCTATTTGAAGTTTAACGGGCGCTGGAATATGAGGGTTTAGAATGAAGGTGTTAGAAAGTCCCCGATACGTTCTCTTCTCAGAGGATATTGCTGTGTTTGCTTTGGGGTGCGTTCTGCTCTGCCTTGCCTTGGCGCTTTTCGCTCTCCCGGGAAACGCGCGGGCGGTGACATGTGCTTCAAACAGGTTCTCCAACCCGCCTACGGACAGGCAGGTGCTGATAGACTTTTACTGCGAGACGGGCGGTGCCGACTGGGAAAGGAATACCAGATGGCTGAACGACAACGCAGAAATTAGAAATTGGCGTGGGGTCAGAACTAATACTGATGGCCGTGTCACAGAACTGAGACTATCTGCTAACAACTTGACCGGGAGAATACCGGTCCAGATGGGATACCTGTCCAGTTTGACAAATCTTGCTCTCCACGTTAATAAGCTGAGCGGAGGTATTCCGACTCAACTTGGAAACCTGACAAACCTTACGTCGCTGGGTCTCTCACGAAACCAGCTGAGCGGAGGTATTCCGACTCAACTTGGGAACCTGACAAACCTTACGTCGCTGGGTCTCTTCGATAATAAGCTGAGCGGAGGTATTCCGACTGAACTTGGGAACCTGACAAACCTTACGTCGCTGGGTCTCTCACGAAACCAGCTGAGCGGAGGTATTCCGACTGAACTTGAGAACCTGACAAACCTTACGCAGCTGTTTCTCAACGATAATAAGCTGAGCGGAGGTATTCCGACTGAACTTGGGAACCTGACAAACCTTGCGGAGCTGACGCTCCACCATAATAAGCTGAGCGGAGAGATTCCGGCCGAACTTGGGAACCTGACAAACCTTATTACGTCGCTGGGTCTCTCACGAAACCAGCTGAGCGGAGGTATTCCGACTGAACTTGGGAACCTGACAAACCTTACGCAGCTGGCGCTCCACTATAATAAGCTGAGCGGAGAGATTCCGACTGAACTTGGGAACCTGACAAACCTTCGGTGGAAGCTGGAGCTCAACGATAATATGCTGAGCGGAGAGATTCCGGCCGAACTTGGGAACCTGACAAACCTTTATCGGCTGTATCTCAACAGTAATAAGCTGAGCGGAAGTATTCCGACTGAACTTGGGAACCTGACAAATTTTCTGGAGCTGTATTTATGGGGAAACCGACTAACCGGGGAGATTCCGACCGAACTTGGGAACCTGGCAAACCTGGAGCAGCTGTATCTCAACAGTAATAAGCTGAGCGGAGGTATTCCTACTGAACTGGGGAACCTGACAAACCTTCGGGAGCTGTATTTATGGGGAAACCAGTTAACCGGGGAAATTCCTACTGAACTGGGGAACCTGACAAACCTTCGGGAGCTGTATTTATGGGGAAACCAGTTAACCGGGGAAATTCCGACCGAAATTGGGAACCTGACAAACCTAGAGCAGCTGTATCTCAACGGTAATAAGCTGAGCGGAAGTATTCCTGCCGAGCTGGGGAACCTGACAAACCTAGAGCAGCTGTATCTCAACGGTAATAAGCTGAGCGGAAGTATTCCTGCCGAGCTGGGGAACCTGACAAACCTAGAGCAGCTGTATCTCAACGGTAATAAGCTGAGCGGAAGTATTCCTGCCGAGCTGGGGAACCTGACAAACCTAGAGCAGCTGTATCTCAACGGTAATAAGCTGAGCGGAAGTATTCCTGCCGAGCTGGGGAACATGACAGCCTTGGAGCGTTTATATCTCCACGGAAATAATCTGGGAAACAGTAGGAGCAGGGTCATACCTGAAGAATTAGTCGACTTAACCAATCTTGTTGAACTTTCGCTCTGGTCAAATCCGCAGCTTTTGGTTCAAACCCTGAGGTCGGAACTTATTCGCCGGCATGACAGAGCGGCGCTGAGATTTATCTATGAAAACAACAATGGGGAGCAGTGGACAAACAATGACAACTGGTTTTCTTCTGAACCGTTGAGGGAATGGCACGGGGTAACCCTCAATGACGCCAGGCAGGTTACGGGACTTGATCTTCAGAACAACAATCTGAGAGGGCCTCTTGACGATGCGTTTTCAGGTCTGCTGGTTCTTCGGACTTTGAATCTTTCAGGGAACTGCGGCCTCACGGGGGAGTTGCCTTTCGGGTTGATAGATAATTACGTGAATGAACTGAACATTAGTTCCACGGGGGTGGGAGTGCCGGACAATGAAGATTTTAAGACTTGGCTTGCCGGTATTAATTTCAGGAGTTCCCGCTGTTCTGCTCCGACAACCCCGACGACTCCGACAACCCCGACGACTCCGACAACCCCGACGACTCCGACAACCCCGACGACTCCGACAACCCCGACGACTCCGACAACCCCGACGACTCCGACAACCCCGACGACTCCGACAACTCCCGTTGAGGTTTCCGAGCCTCCGGTTGCGGAGGGAGAAAGCAGCGGGGGATGTTCGGTTGTTTCCGGAGAGGCAGGGGGAAGCGGGTCGTTTAACGTTGTGTTTAATCTGTTTTTGATCATCTTCGGTCTTGTGGGTGTTTCCCGGAGAAGACGGCGGATATGTGTTCGCAGGGCCGGATAGCCGGGTTTGTGTTCAGCGGAGATATTCCATGCTGCCGCAGAGAATCAGGACTCACGGATTTTTTCGATTCTGAAGGTCAAGACTGCTTCGCCGATTTCCTTCCCGGTTCTTTTAAGCGTCCTGTCAACTCCGCCCTTCATAAAGCCGCTCACATAAGAGCCTTCCTCGGGGTTCTGCTTCGGCGGTTCCGATTTTCGCCTTTCTGCTTGCCGTTGCTGGTTTCGTTCTCCACGGCGGTCCAGGGCGCATGAGTTTCGAACATGGTGTCGCAAGCGGCGGTCGGTCCTCTGGATTACGGGGTTATTCTATGGATGAGAGTCACTCTGCGGGAATCCCAGAGAAAATCAGGGTAAGGGTCGAAGTCGCTTCGGATGAGAAATTCGGAAGCCTTGTCTACAGTTCTGTTGAGAGCGCGACGGCCAAGAGAGATTACACCCTCAAGATTGATGTTAACCCAAGTTCGTCAGTTTCGGATAGACACGCAGGCCACGCACCTTGATAGGGTAATCCGCGGGCACTGCAACTACTGCGGGGTAACGGGGAACGGCAAGAGGCTCAGCCAATTCCGGTACCAGACCACGAGGGCATGGCGGAAGTGGTTATCACGCCGCAGCAGCAAGGGGGGGGGGTGAAAACCTGTCAAACGGGGATATTTTCCACCTCAGGTGCCAAGGCCGAATCCAAATGACCCCACGTCTCATCCTTCAATGAGAAGGGTCTCTGGATCTTCAATCAGTTCCTTTACCTTTACGAGAAACTGCACTGCTTCCTTCCCATCGACTATCCTGTGGTCGTAGCTGAGTGCCGTGTACATCATCGGTTTTATCACTATGTCTCCGTTAACCGCCACGGGCCTTTCCTCTATCTTGTGAAGTCCAAGTATCGCGACTTGGGGCGGATTCAGTATCGGGGTGCTCATCAGTGAACCGTATACCCCTCCGTTTGTTATGGTGAAAGTCCCGCCGAAGATTTCATCGAGCGAAAGCGTGTTTGTGTTTGCCTTCTCGGCAAGTTCCCTGACTTCTTTTTCTATCTGCGCGAAGGTTTTTCTGTCAGCCTCCCTTATGACGGGAACGACAAGTCCTCCCTCGGCCCCTACCGCTATTCCGATATCGTAGTAATCCTTATAGACTATTTCATCTTCCTGGATCTCGGCATTTATCTCAGGAAACAGCCTGAGCGCTCCAATAGAGGCTTTTATGAAAAAGGAGGAAAAACCGAGACTCACTCCGTATTTTTCCTGGAAGGCCTCTTTTTTTCTCGATCGAAGCTCCATTACATTAGACATGTCGATTTCATTAAAAGTGGAGAGTATGGCGGCTGACTGCTGAGCTTCCACGAGACGTCTTGCTATGGTCCTGCGACGTCTCGACATTTTCATTCTCCTCTCCCTGTTGGTGGTAAGCTGCGAGAGGGACGGGAAGATATCCGGTGACACCGGGGTTTCGGAAACTTCCTCTTCCCGGGGAGCTTCCTGCGGGATTTCTTTTCTGGTTTCCTGTGACTCAAGATGCTTTTCCACATCATCTTTTGTGATTCTGTTTCCCTCGGGTACGACCTGGGAGAGGTCGACTTCGTTCTGCTCGGCGATATTTCTCGCGACGGGAGTCACTCTCGTCTCGGGTTCTTCTTCAGGCTGCTTTTTTGGGGGAGTTTCTTCGGCTGGCGGTTGGGGTGAGGGCTTGGGTTTTTTAGGAGATTCTTCCGCATCGCTTCTTTTATCCCCTTTGCTTGCTGACACCTCGATGGTTCCCAGGATGTCTCCTACTTCAACATCTTCATCGGCTTTTTTCGCTATTGACGCCAAGATTCCCGTTGCTTCGGCGGCGACTTCGAAGTTAGCTTTCTCGGTTTCAAGCTCAACAACGGTTTCCCCGAGTCTTACCGTGTCTCCCTGTTGCTTGGTCCACTTGATTATTGTTGCTTCTATTACGGAATCCCCCAAGTGGGGAACGACGATGTTCTTGGCCATTTTCTCCCTCGCTTGTGCCTTTTTTTCAGATATCTCTGTGCCAGGTTATTCCGCTTTCCTCATTTCCTTCCACTACTTTATCTATGCTGAACGCCTGCTTTATAAGCAACTCCTGATTGTATTTGTGCATGGAGGAAAGTCCTTCGGAGGGGCTTGAGTAGCGCTTTCTTCCTATATAGCTGAGTGGAAACCGTTTCTTGATGATTTTTCTTCTAAAAAAAGGCAGCATGTATTTCCAGGCTCCCGCGTTCTGGGGTTCTTCCTGTACCCAGACCACTTCTTCAAGTTTACCATACCTCTCCAAAACAGCGCTTACCTCTTCCTTGGGCCTCGGGTAGAGCTGTTCGATTCTGGCTATCGCAACATCAGGCGATTTGGCTCTGAGTTCACTTGAGATGAGGTCAACGTATACCTTGCCGCTGCAGAATATGAGCCTTCTTGCTTTTTTCGCCTGTCTGGCACTCATCGGGTCGTCAATTACGGGAAGCCATTTCCCCTCGGACAAGTCCTTAAGGGACGAGTTTACCATCGGGCTTCGTAGAAGTCCCTTGGGCGTCATGACAACCAGGGGAAGAGGATCTTTTTCAAGCAGCAGGGCCTGGCGGCGAAGCACGTGGAAGAACTGCGACGAAGTGGTGCAGTTCACTATCCTTATATTGTATTCTGCAGCCGACATGAGAAACCTTTCAAGCCTCCCGCTCGAGTGATCAGGGCCCTGTCCTTCATAAGCGTGAGGGAGCAGGAGAACCAGGGAAGGGGTCTGCCCCCATTTCGCCCTCGCGGATACAAGATATTCGTCCACTATGGTCTGAGCTCCGTTTATGAAATCTCCGTACTGGGCTTCCCATATCACAAGGCAGTTTGTTTTCTCGATACAGTATCCGTACTCAAAACCCAGGCAGGCGTTTTCGCTGAGCGGGCTGTTCTTTATCTCGAATGCGGCTTTCGCCTGCGGGATCTTCTGCAACGGAATATGAACTGCGCCGTTCTCAGAGTCGTGGAGCACCGCGTGGCGGTGGCTGAAAGTACCCCTCTCGCAATCCTGTCCGGTTATCCTGATGGGAATGCCTTGTGCGATTATGGAGGCGTAGGCCAGTTCTTCCGCCATGGCCCAGTCAATTGTCTTTTCTTTCGGGTCGTCGAGAATGTTTTTTCTCCTGTCGCGTATTCTGGCGATTTTCGAATTTACAGTGAATCCTTCGGGAACCGAGAGAAGGGAGTCGTTTAGTCCGCGCAGGGTTTCGTCGGGAACCTTGGTAACCGTTCTTTTCGCTATCCCGCGTTCCGGGGAGGGCGCCGTTGATTCCTCGGGGGAGTCGTCAGGGGAAATCGATTCGAATTCCTCGGCAATCTTCTTGATATACTCTCCTTGCAGCTGTTCTACCTGCTTTTCCGAGACGGTGCCTTTTTCTATCAGTTTCTTTGCCCAGATGTCCATCACCCGGGGATGACTGTCTATCTTTTTGTATATCATGGGCTGGGTGAATCCCGGTTCGTCCGCCTCGTTGTGTCCGTACCTTCTGTAGCCGACAAGGTCTATGAGGAAATGTTTTTCGAATTTTGATGTGTAGCCGAAGGCCAGGCGTATTGACTCTATGCAGGCGACCGGGTCATCCGCGTTTACGTGCACAATCGGTATTTCGAATCCCTTCGCGAGATCGCTTGCATAAAGCGTGCTTCTGCTGTCGGAGGGGAGCGTTGTGTAGCCCATCTGGTTGTTGGTGATTATGTGTATGGTTCCGCCGGCGCGGTAGCCCGGAAGGGATGAGAGATTGAGCGTTTCCGCGTTTATCCCCTGTCCCATGAATGCCGAATCCCCATGGATCTGCACCGGGATTACCGCTGAGGGGTCGAATTGCGGAGAACCCGGCATATCGTCGCTTATCCCGCACGCCCTCGACATTCCCTGCACTACCGGATTTACCGATTCCAGGTGGCTGGGATTGGGAACCATGGTGATCCTCATGTTGCGATCAAGCATGTCTCCAGTCGGGATATCGCGTTTTACGGCCTCGTGGTACTTTACGTCCCCGGTCCATCCCATGTCGTCTGCGAAATCCCTTACCAGGACAGGGTCCTTGAACTTAAGCAGCGTGTACTTGTAGTTTTTCTCCATCACGTGGTGCATCACGTTCAGCCTTCCGCGATGGGCCATTCCGAGAATTATCTGGTGTATGTCGGCTTTGATGGCGAGGAGTATCAGTTCATTCAGCATAGGCACCAGCATGTCGACGCCTTCTATTGAGAACCTGAATTTCCCGGGGAAGATCCTGTGGAGGAAGTTTTCGAATATTTCCACTCTGGTGAGGGTATCGAGAAGCTCTACTTCGTTGACGGGATTTAGGGGAGGGCGGTAAACGCCCGACTCTATGGCCCCTCTCATCCACCTTCTCTCTTCAGCTTCGTAGATGTGGTCATAGTTATATCCCGTGGTGGAAGAGTAGATTTTTCTCAGCTTTCTGATTCCGTCAAGTGCGTCAAGTGAGTTCTGCGAAAGAGGCCATCCTACAAGGGTTGGGGGAAAGTCTCTTAGTTCCTCCTCGTCAAGTCCGAAGGTTTCGGCGTGCAAGGTGAGGTCTCCGTGAACGGGACCCCCGAGGGGATCTATTCTGCTTGCCAGATGACCGTGCCTCCTGATTGCCTGAGACATATTGGCGATCGCAACGGCCTTGTTTACGTCCCTTACGGATGACTGTTTGAAGCCGTTCTTCTCGATCTCGGGTTCTATCTCGACCCTGAGAGACGAGTATTTGCTGTCGGGTTTCCATCCCTTGAAGATGGTTTTCGTTGCGGGATCGACTGAAGAGGAATCTCTTACGTAACGTTCGTAGAGATCCATTACGTAACCTGAATTGAGCCCGTGAAAGTTTTTCCAGATGTCCATGCACCTTCCTCGGAATTACGTGATGTGAAGATTCAACTGACTGAAAACCTAACCCCCTATTCACAACACAACTCCGCCTGCTCTAACGGTAACCGCATAGAATCATAGCATAAAAAAATATAAAGCAAACAAGGATTTTCGGGACCTTGTCAAAATGACGCAACGATGATTCTGACCGGCGTACGAATTGGGTTCCCGCTTCAGGAGGATTTGCGCGGTTCCGTCTTATTTCTCTACCAATCCCAGAACATCAAAGATTTTAATGGCGCTTGACAACTGAATGTCTTGTTTCTGCTGCTCAAAACGCGAAACCGTCGGTTGACTTACTTCCGCTATGGTGGCCAGGCGACGCTGGGAAATTTTTCGTTCCTTGCGCCGCCTTATTGCCTCTTTGACAAGTAAGTTCCAATTGAGTCGAATGTTCCGTTCCATCTTTTCTCCATTTGCTGATGCAGTTTGTCTTTAATGTACTGGTCGACATTTTTCGAGGCATCAACAGTGCTGTGGGCTTTATCGAGGCGGCTGGCGAAATCAGAAACCGCCAGCATAACCGCTTTGTCGGGTAGGCCGAATAGCTTGCCCAGCCGGACCATGTTCTTGGGGCCGATGCTGCCGATTCGCATGTTCTCTGCTCCCCCGATCCCCAGTGCCAGTGTCTGGTATTGCGGGTAGCAGGCGGCGGCAACGAGATCGTAGGAAGGCGTGAGGCGCAATCCGCTTTCTGTGTGCTCCATAGCGAAGTTTTTAAGATGCGCATCTGTATTTCCCGTGAGAATACAGGCCATTACCCGGCGAAACAGCGTATCGCACTCTGCCCGAAGGCATATGTCGTCGTTTTGGATGATGAAATCGGCCATGTGCTCATAGCATGCTTCGTATTTATCCTCGGAGCGGTTACCGAGCATCTGGTTAAATTCCTCGAAGTGAATTTGCTTGCCGCCTTCAGTCCTGTCAAACCGTTTGATAAGCAGAGACCTCTCCGCAACGCCCCGAAGCGGTGCCAGGGTCATCTCCACAACTGTGTCTTCCTTAAGAAGAGTTGCGCACGCCTGTGTAGTGACGTACTCAAGTCCGAGAATATCGGGCAGCGTGGGGGACGAGAGCTTGGCTATATGAGTTGCCCGCTCACTGCGCCCTACGGGGCGGAACACACGGCCTTCCTTTATTGCGCCCAGTTTTGGCTGGACCCCGGAAAGAGACGCCCTTGCTGAAAGCGCCGCAATGTTTTCCGGGTCGTTGTGGTCGATTTTAATGTCCCCGGCAGGTTCAGGATCAATGATCCTTACGGCACCAGCGAGGTCTGTGCCGAAGGCAAGCAGCAGAGAAAGACGGTCGTCCCTTCGCAGGCCGAGCGCACGTGCCTGCGCATTCTTGAGCCAGCCCTCAGCGCATAGATTGTCAAAGAAAGGGTGCAGACCGTATTCGCTTAAATGAGGCTCGGCCCGAAGTGGTAGAGTGTAGGAAATAGCGGGCAAGGAGCTTTGCAGATAACTTTCGTCGTAGGTAAATACGCATCGGCCTCCAGCCTCCTGCGACAGAATGCCGGCAAAGGTATTTTTGTAATATATGTTTCCCCAGAGGTTAATTGCCATTAATTCAATTCCGTGCAGTTTTTGTTGATAGCATTAAATATTATAAAAGATGTTTTGTCAAATATGGGTGATATAGCATTTAAATAATATAAAATTAATCAAATAACCCCTTGAATGATTCGATAATCAACCATGTTTGGTCATTTCTTTAAATGAAAACATGTCGCTTTTCGTTTCTGCGGATTGCCGATCGGTTTTATTGGCAGGGACTAATATGCTGTCAATGCATTTTCTTGGGGAACCGGCGACCCGTCGCCTCGGTCAACGGGAGAATCACGGTTTCAGCATATTCCGAATGTGCGGAAGACTGAAAGTCAGTCTTCCGACTTTGTGGCTATGGAGCTTATTCCCGCTTCAAAGAGCTGTTCCGGGGAAACATCCGAGGGAGCTTCTGTCAGGGGACAGGATCCCTTCTGCGTTTTTGGAAAAGCTATTACGTCTCTTATCGATTCCCCGCCCGAGAGGAGCATCAAAAGCCTGTCGAGGCCGAGCGCTATTCCTCCGTGCGGAGGGGCTCCGAATTCAAGAGCCTCAAGCAGAAAGCCGAATTTTTCCCTTGCCTCGTTCTCGCCGATCCCTATAGCGTCAAATATTTTTTGCTGTATGTCTTTTCTGTGAATCCTTATGCTTCCCCCGCCTATCTCCACTCCGTTCAAGACTATGTCGTAAGATTTTGAAGCCGCGTCGCCCGGGGAGTCCTCGATTTTCTCCATGTCCTCATCCTTGGGGGCGGTAAAAGGGTGGTGGACGGCGACGTATCTTTTGTCTCTGGGGCTGTACTTAAGAAGCGGGAAATCCACTACCCAGAGAAATTCAAGTTTTTCTTCGTCAACCAGAGAGAGGGTTTGACCGAGACTGAGCCTTACGTTTGACATCACCTGGTTTACCATATCGACCGAGTCGGCACCGAAAAACACTATGTCTCCTTTTTCCATCGAAAGGGCCTCGGCCAGAAGCTCGCACTCCCCTTCGCTTAGAAACTTGACTATGGGAGAGTTCCACCCGTCCTCGCCAACCCTTATCCACGCAAGCCCTTTTGCTCCGAGCGAAATTGCGTACTCTGTAAGATCGTCTATTTCCTTTCTTGTAAGTTTTTCGGCTCCTCCTTTGAGGTTAAGTGCCTTTATCTCTCCGCCTTTCTCAAGAGCTCCGCGAAAAACTTTGAACTGCGAGTCACGGAATATGGATGAAATGTCCTTTAATTCAAGGCTGAACCTCGTATCGGGGCAGTCGGTTCCGTATCTCTCCATGGCTTCTTCGTAAGGCATTCTAGAAAAAGGAATGCTTACGTCAATTCCTTTTGTTTCCCGAAGAACTGTTTTTATCATGCCTTCGACAATTGAGATCACGTCGTCTTCTGAGACAAACGACATCTCCATGTCTATCTGGGTGAATTCGGGCTGGCGGTCCGCTCTTAAGTCCTCATCCCTGAAGCATTTGACTATCTGGTAGTATCTGTCAAAACCCGAGATCATAAGGGTCTGTTTCAATGTCTGGGGCGACTGAGGAAGCGCGTAGAACTGACCTTCGTTAAGCCGGCTCGGAACGAGAAAGTCTCTTGCCCCTTCAGGCGTCGATTTCGTGAAATAGGGGGTTTCGATCTCGAGAAACCCGTTTTCGTTGAGGTAACTTCGCACCGCGGCGGCGACTTTGTGGCGAAAGATTATGTTGTCCCGCATTGGGGGTCTTCTGAGGTCGAGGTAGCGGTACTTAAGCCTGAGAAGCTCATCGGCGTTCACTTCGTTTTCTATCAGAAACGGTATTACCTTTGACGTGTTAAGGATTCTTACCTGCTCGGCTACCACCTCGATCTCGCCGGTTTTGAGGCTCGGGTTCACAGTTTCCTCGGTCCGGGGGGTTACGGTTCCTTTTACTGCGATTACCCATTCATCCCGCAGCTGTTCGGCAGTCTTATGGATCTTCGGGTCGCGCTGCGGGTTAAAAACAATCTGGCAAAGCCCTTCCTTGTCGCGCAGATCAACGAAAATTACCCCGCCATGGTCTCTTCGTGACTGTACCCAGCCCATAAGGGTAACGGAGCGGTCAACGTGTTTTTTCCCAAGATCTCCGCAGAAATCAGACCTTTTCCACTCTCCCATAAGTTCAAGCATTAAAACGCGGTTCTCCCGGCAAAGAAGGATTGGCTAATCATACTAGATTGATTTACGTTGGCAAGATCACGGCGACGTTTCAAGAGGAGAGGAAGGCGTGATTTTTTGTCTTGTATTTCTAACTGATAAAGATGCGGGTGCGGATGTTTTCCACGCGTTTTTTTACTTGTTTTTTCCCTTTTTTTACATACCATTCTAATCTGGAAGGTCGGAAATTTTTCTCCGGCAATAAAATCCCGAGGAGTTTTGATAAATGAGAAAAGGTCTTGTCTGTAAAAGGAACCTGTTTTTTGCTGTATCCATATGTCTTCTTTTTATTGTAAACGGCTGCGCGGCGACCAGGACCCTTATAGAGAAAAGGAAACTCAGGGTTGAGACCAAGATGTCGGAGACGATTTTTCTTGAACCGGTGTCGCCCAAGGAGAGGGTTGTTTACGTCGACATAAAGAATACGACCGACAAGGAACTGTCCGGAATCGAGTACGGAATCAAGGGCAGGATAGCTTCCAACGGTTACAGGGTCACGGAAGACCCGGCCGAGGCGACTTTCATTCTTCAGGCTAACATTCTTAAGGTAGGCAGATCCGACCTTGAGGAGGCTAACGCCATGTTCGGAGAGGGTTACCAGGGTGTGGTTGAGGGGGCGGTTATCGGCGGAGTTATAGGAGGCGCCATAGGCGGGGATGTTGACGAGATCAACAAGGGCACCGTTGCGGGCGCTATTGCAGGCGGAGTTGCGGGCTTTCTTTTTGATGCCCTTGTGACCGATGATCTTTTCACGATGGTCACGGACATTCAAATAAGGGAGCGTGCTCGACAAGGGGAGCTTATTTACGAGACTCAGGATACAGATGCACCTCAGGGCACTGCAACGCGGACCACACAGACTTCCCATGTTGACGACGTAAAATGGAAAATATACAGAACCAGAGTTGTTAGCGTTGCCAACAAGGCTAATCTTGACTTTGAAGAGGCAAAACCACATCTTCAGGCAGGTCTTGAAAGATCCATAGGCGGGATTTTCTGACGTGTTAAGTACAAATTTGGATGACCAGTGCAATAGCGAACTAAAAGGCTTAAGCAGTTTTCGGCATGCTGATGTAATTAAGAGAGAAAAAATATTGATATAGTTCAGAAGGTTGCAGATGGGAATACGTATTTCAATACCCAGAGAAGAGATCGTTGCTTTTTGCGAGCGCTGGAGTATTGCAGAGCTTGCGTTTTTCGGTTCTGTCTTGCGGGATGACTTTAGTCCGGAAAGCGATATAGACGTGCTTGTAGACCCGCATCCCGGAACTAGTCATAGTATTTCCAATATATTACGCATGGAGAGGGAGTTGGGGGACATTTTGGGGAGAGAGGTGGATTTAGTCTTTCGACCTGATGTTGAGAGTAGCCGGAATTACATCCGGCGAGAAGCCGTTCTGAAGTCTGCCGAGGTTTTTTATGAAGCGTGATGAATCCGCTTATTTGCTTGACATGCTGCTGGCTGCTCAAGATGTTCTGGAATTCTCATCCAGTCTAACTTTTCAGCAGTTTGCCCGAGATCGGTTGCGTCAAAATGCTATTTTCAAGTCGATTGAAATCATAGGAGAGGCTGCAACTCATGTTGGAGAGAAAACTAAGCAAGAAACCCTCAAGATTCCATGGCAAGATATTATAGGCACCCGAAATCGTCTTGCACATGGTTATTTTCAGACAAGTCTGGAAGTTGTATGGGATATTGTAAAGAATGATATTCCTCTGCTAATCAACCTTCTTAAAACACTTGTACCTCCAGAAGCAGAATGATGCTCTGAGCCCATTTACGTAGGTAATCTCCAAGGAGAACCAAGCCCTCGCATTCGGAGGCTTTTTTTGCTCTTTTGTTGTAGGAAATACAAATTTGATTGTAACCGTTCGCCCGAGTCGTGAAGAGCGGCAGGAATTGGCTTGTTGTCCGGCAACTGAGAGATTGAGGTTAAGAGGTCAGCACGGATTTCCAGTTTTTCTGCAAGGGCTTAAGCTAGATATCTTTTACCGGCAGTCCGTGTTTGTTGTATCTTTCGAGCTTCGTCCTCAATATCATTGGACTGACCAGAAGATCAGTCTCAGCAGGCACTCTGCGATGCTCTTGACCTGGGAAAATACATGACCTCGTAGGTCATACAGAATCCAGCCATTTACAAAGTGAAATCAGCCAGTTAGAAAATTAACACGGTAAACTGTGAGCCTCTTGCAAAATTCTTAAGGCGAGTGAATTTTTTGAAACTGTTGTGAGCTGCGTACAAAGTACAAAGTCATCATGATTAACGCGGTAGATTTGCTTTCCGGCGATACGTGGCTTACGGCTTCTCCGATAATTTCAATGCGTAGAATGACGAAACCTTGCAGTACAACATTCTAAAGAACTCCACCCGTGTTGTACTTTCAACCTGAGTCATTTCTGGACAGCCTATTGCCAAAGAAAGCAATTTTTCTAAATATTTTCACGATCTGAGTTGTCTGAACATATCCAAAGCATGGTCTCTGGCCTCCACATGATCTACTATAGGAAGTGGGTAGTTGCCTCCTAGAGAAACCCCCGAGTCTTCAAGTACATGTTCGGGTGTAGCGGTCCAAGGCTGGTGAATATACTTATTCGGCAAGCTCGCAAGTTCTGGAACCCAGCGTCGCACGTAAGTGCCGTCGGGGTCAAATTTCCTACCCTGAAGCACGGGGTTGAAAATACGAAAAAACGGAGCTGCGTCAACCCCGCAGCCCGCGACCCACTGCCAACTGACGGAATTGTTCGCGAGATCGGCGTCAACTAAAGTATCCCAGAACCATGCGGTGCCGTCCTGCCACGGGATAAGAAGGTGTTTCACAAGAAAAGAGGCGGCGATCATCCGTACCCTGTTATGCATCCACCCTGTAGCCCAGAGTTCGCGCATCCCAGCATCGATTATCGGGTAGCCGGTGAGACCCTGCTGCCACAGGCGAAGTGCCTCTTCATCTCTTGCCCACGGAAAGCGTTCGAATTCCCGTCGAAACGGCTTTTCAGGAAATGTCGGCCAGTTGTAAAGCAGGTGGTGTGAGAATTCCCTCCATACAATTTGCCGAAAAAAGGATTTCAGGTCATCTTGCGATTCAGGTTTTATGTTTGCAAGCGAGCGATGCCAGCATGTCCTTGGTGATATTTCGCCGAAATGAAGATGAGGAGAAAGCCTGGAAGTTCCTGCGATATCGAGTCGGTCGCGCCGCATCCCGTATGTTGTCGCTGACTGTTCCAGAAATGAGTTGAGACGTGCAAGAGCTCCCGCTTCACCCGGTGTCCATATATCAAGCCATCCGACACTCCAGTCGGGTTTTCTAGGTAGAAGCTTCCACTCCTTAAGCGAATCACTTCTGATAGGTCGTTTCATGCGTGGAAGCTGTTTTGGTGCGGATAGGGGGTGGGGCAATGGCAACTTCTTAATACAGGCTTTATAAAAGGGTGTGAACACCTTGTAGGGTTTGCCTTTTTTTGTCGTAACAGATTCGGGAGGAAAAAGCAGGTTGCCATCAAATACCTTTAGCTTAGCTCCAAGACTGTTCAGAGTAGTTTTTGCTTCGGACTCGACTTTGATTGCGTGCGGTTCCGTGAGCCGGGTGACATGAACTGTCGTGGCCCCTGTTTCAGTCACAAGATCTTTCAGTACATCCTTCGGTCGGCCGCGGCGCAGGATCAGCCTGTTTCCGAGGGTTTCCAAGGATCTGTTTAGCGCCAAAAGGCTGTGATGTAACCACCATCTGCTTGCGCCGCCGGGCGCCCAGGGGTCTGAATCTGCGTCTTCAAGTATATAGACCGGCACTACGGGCCGGGCGGATTTGGCAGCATCCTTTAGTGCCGGATTATCCAAGAGTCTTAGGTCGTTTGTGAACCAGTGGATGATTGGATTTGCCGTATGTTTTTCTTGATTCATTTTTACTGGGAAACCGGTTTTTGCCTCGAAGATGACAGTAAATTATACTGATAGGAACATATTTCTCTGAAAGAAATTCGGCAATTTTTTGCTGGAATCTAACTGGAGATTCATTTCCATGGTCCAAACAGCTTCAAAAGAGGGTTTCAGGTCCGGGTTCATTTCCGTGATAGGACGACCTAATGTCGGAAAGTCCACCCTTGTGAATTCCATCGTCGGAGAAAAAGTTTCTGCCGTTTCGGATAAGCCGAGTACTACAAGGAACAGAATTCTGGGAGTAAGGACTTTTGATGATTCACAGCTGGTTTTCCTTGATACACCAGGCATTTACAGGGAGAAAAGCAGGCTAGGGAAATCCATGGCCCGGGCGGTAAGCGGCGCTCTTTCGGACGCTGATCTTGTGGCGTTCGTTACGGACGTGGAAAGACCTTTCGGGGCAGCTGATCAGTCCATACTTAAGATGCTCAGGAAACCTTCCTTGTTTGTCGTAAACAAGATTGACAAGATAAAAAAATCAAAGCTCCTGTCAATACTCTCAGTCGCCGAGAGATTCTCTGAGAAGTTCCTCGAAATAGTTCCCATCTCGGCTCTTACGGGCGACGGGGTAGAGCGGCTCACGCAGCTTCTAAAAAAACGCCTGCCCGAAGGGCCGAAATATTTCCCTGATGATATTTTCACGGACCAGCCCGAGATTTTTTACGTGAGCGAACTCATAAGGGAGAAGGTTTTCAATCTCACGCGAAAGGAAATTCCCTATAAAGTGGCTGTGGTGGTTTCGGGATTCAGCGAGGATACGGAACGGAACCTGATCAGGATAAGTGCGGAGATCTATGTTGAGAGAAAAAGTCATAAGGGGATTCTCATAGGAAAGGGCGGGGGGATGCTGAAGCGGATCGGTTCCGAGGCCAGGGTTGATATTGAAAGGATATTGGGAGCCAAGCTGTTTCTTGAGCTCTGGGTCAAGGTTAAGGAGAACTGGACCCAGAGCGATTTTCTTATAAAGGAATTCGGTTACGGGGACTGAACCAAAAAGTTCTTTCCCGTCATGTCGCCTTGAACCGTCGGGAGCTTTCCGCATGGCTTGTGTTATGTTGACAGTGCTTGTTCCAGAGTTACAATGTTACTATGTAACAAATTTAGAGGTAACCTATGCCAGTGATCAGAATATCGGACGAAACCCTGCGGCGTCTGAAAACTTGGGCCGAACCTTTGGAAGACACTGCGGAATCGGCAGTCAGCAAGGTTCTTGATGCGGCGGAGGGAGTGCGCAGTGCATCATTCTGGACTCAGACGGGGCCGGGGACTGCGAAAATCCGAACCGCCGGTAAACGTCGCGGTTCCGGGTCCGGTGACAGGTCGTCACAGAGGAAGTTTCGAAAGCCTTTGTTGCGGGCAATCTATGAAATGGGAGGGTCGGCGCGAACTGAAGATCTGTATCCGGTCATCAGGAAACACATTGCGGCGGTTCCGTTGTCCGGAAACATGAACAATCTTTCCTCCAGGGATAAGGAATGGCGGAATGCCATCCGCCGGGAACGCCACAAGCTGGTTAGGGAAGGTTGCCTACGGGACGATTCGCCTCGTGGAACTTGGGAACTATCTCGGAAGGGAACTGAGTTGGTCGAGAAGATAGTCACTGAGTCATCCGAGTCGTTCATCAAGCACCTGCTTGCCATTCCCGATGTCGGCGAAGATGCTGATTTTGATCGGATCCCCTCGCAACTGCGCACGGTCAGGCTATGAGCTATCTGTTGGATACCAACATCGTATCTGAGTTCCGGAAACGTGACCGAGCGAACCCGCACGTTGTCAGTTGGTTCAGCAAACGCAAATCATCCGAGTTGTTTCTGAGTGTTTTGACGATCGGCGAACTGAGGCAGGGTGTTGAACGGATTCGTATGCGGGATTCCGTATCCGCCGAGGGTCTGGACTGGTGGCTGAACCGCACAGTGCGTGAATTCCGGGATCGCATTATTGATGTAGACAGGGACATAGCGGAACGATGGGGACGACTTGGAATACCCGACCCTGTTCCGGCAATTGATGGCCTGATCGCCGCCACGGCACTCGAAAGAGATCTTATAGTCGTAACCCGGAACGTAAAACATATAGCTCTTACGGATGCGCGCTACCTTAATCCCTTCAGTGCCGAGTGAGAGCCCGGGTCTTGCTGGACTTCTGAAAAACACCTGCCCGAAGGGCCGAAATATTTCCCTGATGATATTTTCATGGATCAGCCTGAGATTTTCTGCGTAAGCGAACTCATAAGGGAGAAGGTCTTCAGTCTCACGCGAAAGGAAATTCCCTGTAAAGTGATGGTGGTCTCGGGATTCAGCGAGGATACGGAACGGAACCTGATCAGGATAAGTGCAGAGATCTATGTTGAGAGAAAAAGTCATAAGGGAATTCTCATAGGAAAGGGGGATGCTGAAGCGGATCGGTTCCGAGGCCAGGGTTGATATTGAAAGGATCTTGGGAGTCAAGCTGTTTCTTGAGCTCTGGGTCAAGGTTAAGGAGAACTGGACCGTAGAAGTCTTTATTCTCCCTTGAAAATGGGCTTTCTCTTTCCGAGAAAAGCCCTTTTTCCTTCCTCAGAGTCGCTGCTTTTCCTCACCTTGGCGAAAAGAGACCTTATGAGCTCTTCGTTTTCTTCCGATACTGGCCTTCCTTCTTCCCAGATATTTATCATCTTTTTCATCGATATCATCGAAAGCGGGGCGTTTTCGCTTATTCCCTCGGCAAGCCCATAGGTGAACTCTTCAAGCTTGTCTCTTTTTACAACATGGTCGACAAGTCTTTTTTGCAGGGCTCTTTCGGCATTAACGGGGTTTCCGGTGAGAAAGAGTTCCCTTGTAAACCCGGGACCCACCAAGTTCAGAAATTGCCTTATTCCGCTGTAATGATAAGTCACTCCCAGTTTTACGGGCGGAATTGCGAGTTTCACGTCGTCGGCGCATATTCTCAGGTCGCAAGTCGCTGCGAGTTCGAGTCCCGCCCCGAAAGCATGACCGTTTATCATTGCTATTACGGGAAGAGGGTAGGACTTGACCGCCCGCATGGCTTCGGTCAGGGGATGGCCGTTTTCTATGGCAATTTCTTCCTCGGATATTGCGGCTATATCATATCCTGAGCAGAAAGCTCTATCACCGCTTCCTCTTATAACAACACATCTGATATCAGTGGTTTTTCCCAGTCTTAGGAATTCCTCGGTTAAAAGTCCTAGAGTTTCTGGCGTAAGGGAGTTTCTTTTCTCAGGGCGATTGAGAGTAATAGTGCAGATTGAACCCTTGGTCTCTATAAGAATTTCTTTGTTCTCGGTCATGAAGAAATTATATATTATCGAAGCTTGAGGTCTAAGCGGAAACGGGAGACGGAACTCAGAACACCCGTTCAGATTCGTTGATTACGCTTTCTTTGACGCGCGGGTGAAGACCTTCCCGAGTCGTCACGTCAACCTCACATCCTAAGTTGTCTTCAAGGAACTGTTTTACTCCGGCTAAGTCAAGCAGACTGAAGCTGATTCCCGGGTCAATGTCTATGAAAAAGTCTATATCGCTTGACGAGGTGTTTTCATCCCGAACGGCGGAACCGAACAGGAAAATGGATTTTACTCCTTGTCCGCGCAACGGTTTTTCAAGCGACAGAACCTGTTTATGAATTTCTCCTTTTGTCAGGGGTTTTGCTGGAAGCCCGTCGGTTGGTGCTATATCTCTTTCCACTAGAAGTCGCAGCGCTTCGCGAACCACTTCGCTTGCGTTGTTGTAAAGTCCGGACGAAACCTTTTTCCGGATAAACTCTTCCAGTCTGGGTGTGAGCGAAACATTCATCAGCTTGCCTCCTCAGTGCATAAGGATACTTTGATAACAGAGTTTATCAATCTTTGTTATCATGCTCCGCTTCGTTGCTCGCTGTTGCGAGGGGTTGTTTTTTCAGTCTTTGAAGTATAATTTATCCAACATGACCTACAGTAGCGAGCATATCATAGAGCAGTTGTCGTTGGGTGAGGACAGCCACTGGGAATTCAAGCAGGTTGTATTTGAGGGAGGTCGTCCCAAGAGTCCAAGCCCCGACAACTGGGCCGACGAGATGGCTGCGTTTGCAAATACAAGCGGCGGAGTACTGCTTTGCGGGGTTACCGACGGGGGAGATGTGCAGGACATGTCAATCGGCCAGATGGACGAGCTTGAAAGGCTTCTGGTGGAAGTATCCTCTAATTCGATAAAGCCCTCAGTCCGGATCAACACATTTCGCAAAAAAATAAGGGGAAAAAATGTGATTCTGCTGGTTGAAATACCTGAAGGTTCCTCACAGCATGACAGTCCTGGAGGCAGCTTTTGCCGGGTGGGGAGCTCAAAGCGCAAAATGACGAGCGATGAGAGGCTACGTCTGGCGCAAAACAGAGGGCAGTCCCGTTTTCTGTGGTTTGATAAACAGACGGTGCCGGAAACCGGATTTGAAACGCTCAGCAGAGAATTGTGGAATCCCCTGCTGAGTGCCGAGAGTGCCGTTGACCCCGAACTTGCGCTTGTGAAAATGGGTTTGCTGGCTGAAGACGAAACCGGCACTAGGAGGGCAACAGTGGCCGGCGTGCTTTTGTGCAGCGAATCTCCGGAGCTTCTTCTTCCTAACGTCTCAGTAATGGCCACCTTTTATCTTGGCAAGGACAGGGCGTCAAAACAGGCTGACGCGCGGGTAATCGGCGGTCCGGTTAATCGGCAGATTGCCGATGCGGTAGCTTTTGTCCTGCGGAACATGAAGACCGCGGCGCGCAAGGAACCCGCCCGGGTTGATATGCCACAGTACAGCGAGAGAGCTGTTTTTGAGGCTGTTGTAAACGCTGTTGTTCACAGAGATTACTCGGTAAAGGGAAGCAGGATTCGTCTCTCAATGTTTGAGGACCGCCTTGAGATACTCTCTCCAGGTGCTCTTCCGAACAATCTTACCGTTGACAGCATGGACATTCGCCAGTCCACGAGAAACGAAATACTGGCCTCGGTACTTGGACGGATGCCGGTCGGCGGCACTAAGGGGTTGGGAGAAAGGCAGTTTTTTATGGAAAGGCGGGGAGACGGCGTGCCCATCATCCGGCGGGAAACTCAAGAACTCTGCGGCAAGCATCCTGAATACAGACTTATTGACGGCTCAGAGCTTTGTCTTACCATCCCGGCAGCTTCCTTGGAGGCTGAAGCGGCGAGCCCGGTCATTACGGTACGCCATTCGGGCAGACCCTTGGCCGGAGCAAGAGTGCTGGTCCTGTTCCCAAACAAGACCTGGAAGCTTGCCGTGACCGATGAAAATGGAGAAGCGACAGTCAGCCTGCATTCAGTTCATCTGCCGATGACCGCGTTTGTCGCAGCTGAAGGTTTTGCCGCTTATGTTGAGCGGGACTGGATTCCCGCACAAGTGTCTCTCACCGTCGAACTGGAAACTTTACCCGAAGGCGGTTCGGTAATTTTCGCTGAGTCTACCGGAGAGATTCCGGGGTTGAAGGGGAGACTGAATCCCATTAGAGATACTCATGACCGCACCTATCTTTATGCCTCCAACATTGCGATTGAAAAAGGAAAACAGCAGCCGGTTCATTTCACTTTTGGAGAAGCATTGATCCTGACTGACTCCGACGGGCGGGAAATGCTTGTGCGCATTATTGAGGTTTTCGGAAGGTCTTGTCTTCTGGAGTATCACGGCCATACCGGGCTCGAGACGATATAGGGGTTGACTGCTTCGGCAAAACTTCCGTCTACGGTATACTTGTAAAGGAACGGAATATTGTTGCTAGGACAGAAAAATTGCAGAAGCAAATCTACAGGGTGCTGTTCCTCTGCTGCACGGGCAATTCGGCCCGTTTGATCATTGCTGAATCTCTTTTGAATCACGATAGCGACGGGAATTTTATCGGTTACAGCGCGGGTAGCAATCCTTGGGGAGAAATTCATCCTCACTTCCGTTTGACTCGCTTGACAGCGTGGAACTTCGTGAGAGACTTGAAAAGATAGGGTGTTGCGGTTCTGGAACGGACGAAGAATAGCCTCTGACGCTTGGAGTGTTTCCATCTGACCGCGGCATGAGGTCTCAACATTCTGACTCTTAGGCGCAAGCACTATGACGAAACGAAAAACCTTGTATCTGGCTAACTCTTACGGTTTCTCCGCACAGCAGCGCGAAGGGCCTCTGGCGGTTCTTGTTGCCGCTCTGGAATCCATGGGAGCCGAGGTGTGGGAGCCGTTTTCCCGGAATAATCAGATTGATAAGGCGGTTGCCGGTTGGGCCTACAGGGTTGGACAGTCCGATCTCGGGGATGTGCGTGAGGCCGATGGATTGTTTGCGGTTGTCAATGGATGTCCGCCTGATGAGGGAGTTATGGTGGAACTAGGAATGGCTATTGCCTGGGACAAACCCGTATTCCTGTTCCGGGATGATTTCCGCAGGTGCACGGACAGTGAAGTCTATCCGCTTAATCTGATGCTGTTTTCTGGCATGCCTGAAAAGGGCTGGGAAGCTTACTTGTATGGTTCCGTGGAAGACATGACCGATCCGGACAAAGCGCTGGCAAAGTGGCTTAAAGATACGGACTGATTCAGATTTTCTTTTGCTTATTCAAGTCCGCACCCGATGACTTCAGCCTCTATTCCCGGAGGACAACTCATGTAGGCAGATGACCCATCACTGCTCGCCTATTTCGAGCGTGGTATCTGCGTATGCCCTCAGGACAATTTCCGCTGCGACTCTTGCGTCTTCTCCTGCGTCGTGGTGGCGAAAACGAATCCCGAGGTCCCGGGCAATATTCTCGAGATTGTAACCCCTAAGGGCGTATTTATCCGGCCAGGCGCGTCGCGCTACCTGCGCACTGTCAATCCAGGTTCCGTAACGAAGAGATTTTCCACATTCTTCAAATGCTTTTGAGATTGCTCGGCGGTCAAAGAATGTATGGCTTACGACGACTTCTCCCAGGTGTCGCGCGATCTTGTCGCGCAATTCTTCAAACCGCGGGTAGCCACTTACCATCTTTTGGTCTATGCCGTGTATGGCGATATTGTACGGATCAAAAAAGTCATGTGGATCAACAAGCTGCGTCCATACCTCTTTGATCTCCGCTTCCCTGACCACGGCGATTCCCACCTGGCAGATGCTTGAAACGTTTGAATTCGCGGTCTCGACGTCAACGGCGACGAAATCCAGATTTTCACCCACGGGGAGATAGTTCTTTTCGTTTTGCCCACGGGGTGTTTTCGGCTTTCCGGCTTTTTTCATTCTCCTACATTATGAACCATAATCGGCTTTCTTTCAGCAGTGTTTCGTCCGCTTCGGCGTTTTCGGGCTTTAAACTCAGATTATATTGTTTATAATCTTCCGAATTAAAAGTTTTTCCGGAGGCGTAAGGTGCCGTTATATGAATATGAGTGCGACAGTTGCATGGAGAGTTACAATACGGACATAGACAGTCTGGTCGCCAAGCTTACAAAGACAAACGCAAAGAAAATTTTCAAGCAGAACCGCAACTTCTGTTATGTTGAAGTCACAAGCTACAAGAGCGGAAAACTGTTTTTCGAACTGGGGGAAAGGGGCGTACGCGGCGCGAGGAGGTTTCGTTACAAGCTAGATAACGGAAAGGTCCTTTACCTTGAGCTCAAGGACTTCCGCTTCGATCACCTTGTGTACGGAGATGACGACCAGAATGAAGTCAAATGCCCTCTCTGCGACGATTCGGAGACGGTGAGAAGGGTCTTTTCCACTTTCAAGGCCATATTCGACGACAAGAATAAAAGAGCTCCGGGTCCCGGGGATGAGCTTAGATGGCATCTTGAATACAAACAGCAAAAAGATGAAGAAATAGCGAGCGACTGGGTAGGGCAGGATCACCTGAACCAGTATTTCAACAGATAGGAGACGCAAATGCCCCTCTATGAATTTGAATGCATCAAGTGCAGACGCAACGTTGAGAAATCACTGAAGGCTCTTGAGAGAAAGCGAGACAAGGAGACCGTAAAAAACCTTGTCGAGAAATATGACAACATAAACGCCATAGAAGTTATCGACCTTGAGCGCGAAGAAATAGTAGCGAAGCACGGAAGAAGGGGAAAAGATTCCATATTCAACGACTTTTACCTTAAGGACGGGGCCCTGCTTGCGCTTTTCAACATGCGAAACTACAGGTTTTCCGAGCTTATATACGAAGAGGGGGACGAGAAAAACGTAAAGTGCTACTGCGGGGAGAAAAAGAAAGTGGAGAAAGTTATCTCGACTTTTGCTTTTACCAAGGACCTCTCAACCAATATGCCGAAGCCCGATCTCTCGAACCTGCCGCCTTCGGTTAGAAACAGAACTTACATAGGAGATTACATAGAGGAAAAGGACAGGCCTGAAAAGCACAGACCTCCCAAGGGAAAAAGGCAGTAGGGTGCTGTCCAGCCTTCCAGTGTTTCTGTGTGCTACTTCTTCTGCGCGTACTCTTCTTTGCGCCTGCCGAACCTTCTCTCAAGTTCATCCGATATGTCCTGAGGCGAAAGACCCGCTTCGCAGAGAAGCACCATGGAATGGAACCACAGATCGGTAAGTTCGTAGACCAGTTCGTCTTTATCCTCATTTTTGGCGGCTATTACTACTTCGCCGGCTTCCTCTCCGATTTTTTTAAGTATCCTGTCAACTCCGCCCTTCATAAGGCCGCTCACATAAGAGCCTTCCTTGGGGTTCTGCTTCCTGTCTTCTATTACGGAAAACACCTTTCTGAGTGAAGCTTTTTCGAACACGGGGGCAGCTTTTTCTTCCATGTCCCCGGATCTGTAAAAGCATGACGGTTTTCCGGTGTGGCAGGCTGCTCCGGTCTGCTCCACGGTTATCAGCACCGTATCGCAGTCGCAGTCAACGAAGATTTCCTTTACGTCCTGAAAATGGCCTGATTCTTCCCCTTTGTTCCAGAGCTTTTTTCTTGATCTGCTCCAGAAGTGGGTCCTTCCGGTCTTGACGGTCATCTCGAGAGCCTCTTTGTTCGCATATGCGAGCATGAGCACCCGCCCGCTTGAACTGTCCTGCACTATTACAGGCAAAAGGCCTTCGTCGTTGAACTTGAGTTCTTCTAATTTCATATCCATCGGGTTTTCGTTCCGCTGAAAGTACGTCAAGATAATAATTGCAAAGTTTCCGTTGTCAAAGAACTGGCAGGGTAGGGAAAACGGCATATTGAGGCTTCAGATCGGCTGTTTTCTCCCCCCGCAAGCTCTTTTCTGAATTGCTGTTGATTTCAGGTGTATAACTGTAAAACTGCTGTGCGTGGGGAGGAATTGATCTGTGTTTTCGAGAAAACATCTAGTTTATGCTTCGGCGGTTCTGATTTTCGCCCTTCTGCTTGTCGCTATTGGTTTCGTGCTCTACGGCGGTTCAGGGCGTGTGAGTTTCGAACATGGTGTCGCAAGCGGTGATCCTCTGGATGACAGGGTTATTCTCTGGACGAGAGTTACTCCGCAGGAATCCCAGGGAAAAGTCAGGGTAAGGGTCGAAGTCGCTTCGGATGAGAAGTTCGAAAGCGTTGTTTACAGTTCTGTTAAGAGCACTACGGCCGAGAGCGATTACACTATCAAGGTTGACATCAAGGGCCTTTCGGCGGGAACGGCTTATTACTACCGTTTTCGCTCAGGTAAGACCGCATCCGTTGTCGGCCGTACCAGGACCTTACCCCGGGGCGATGTGGATTCGGTCAGGCTGGCGGTGTTTTCATGCGCAAACTATCCTGTTTCTCATGGCGGTTACTTTAACGTTTACGGCCACGCGGCGGAAACGGCTGACATCGATGCCGTGGTACACCTCGGCGATTATATCTACGAGTACGGCAAGGCGCCGGGTTCCGGGAACGATAATTCCCAAGGAGCCGGAAGGGACTTCCCGGAATACAGCGATAAGGAAATCCTGACGCTTGACGATTACCGAAGGCGTTACGCCCTCTACAGAACTGATCCGCAGCTTCAGGCTCTTCATGCCACACATCCGTTCATCGCTGTATGGGATGATCACGAGGTAGCAAACGACGCTTATGTGGGGGGTGCGCAAAACCACAACGAAGACGAAGGGAGTTTTGATGCGCGCAAAGAGGCTGCGCTTCGGGCCTATTACGAGTGGATGCCGGTTCGCTCCGTAAAAGAGAATGATTCCGGGCGGGTCTACCGCAGTTTTTCTTTCGGAAACCTGGTTGAACTTTTCATGCTCGATACCCGCCTTGCCGGACGGGAAAAACAGCTTAGTTACAAGGATTATCTCGACCCGGATACCGGTTTCAACGCCCGGAGTTTTCGTGAGGACATTGGTTCTCCGCAGCGAACCCTGCTCGGTCGGGATCAACTTGTCTGGCTTCAGGGGAAGCTTGCTGACTCAACCGCCGCTTGGCAGGTTCTGGGTCAGCAAGTGCTTATGGGCAGAATGAACGTTCCGGCTGAAATAATTTCCCATCTGGGCGACCCCACACCGCGGGTAGCGGATCTTGTTGATGAACTGACCGAGATTAAGGAGCGGGTGTTGCGAGATGATCCTTCCGTGACTCAGGATGAACGGGGCCGCGTAACCACTGTGCTTCCCTATAATCTTGATGCCTGGGACGGTTACCCTGCGGAACGCGAAGCTGTGCTGGGCGCGGCTTACAGTGGGAATAAGAACCTTGTGGTGCTTGCCGGGGATACGCATAATGGATGGGCGAGTAATCTCAAGGATATGGCAGGTAACCAGATGGGCGTCGAGTTCGCTACCCCGTCTGTGTCCTCGGGAGGTCTTGAGACTTACCTGAAACTTGAACCGAAGCAGGCCGAGGAACTTGCCCGGGATCTGGAAGTGCTGGTCGACGGTCTTGTCTACTCAAATACGAAGGACCGAGGTTATATGATTGTCAGTTTTACTCCGAAAAGAACCAAGTCGCGGTGGATATATGTAGATACAGTCAAGCATCCGGAATTCAGGGAACTAACTTCAAGTGAAAAGGTCCTTGGCGTGCTTCCCGGCGTGGGAAATCGTGAACTTGTTCCTGTTGATAATTAGGCTGGAGCATTTTGGTCAGGAAGGCATCAAGACGGGATTTAATTGACATTACCGTGAAGAGTCGAATGATATTGGGTACAATATACACGTTAGGTGCTGATTAAGGAAGGTAACAACCCATGGCCAGGATTACAATTGAAGACTGCTTAGAGAAAGTTGAGAACAGGTTTGCTCTTTCCATCGCAGCGATGAAAAGGGCAGGCCAGATATCCAAGGGAGCTACCGTGGTGGCGTCTGAGAACGATGACAACAAACATGTTGTTTCGGCGTTAAGAGAGATAGCCGAAGGAAAGGTAAACGTCATATATCCCAAGGATAGAGATAATTACTGATTGCGCACGTAGCCCCGTGCGGTTTTAACCCGCGCACAGCGAGGTAACCATCTTTTTATGCTCTCGGTAGGCATAGACGCGGGAGGAACTTTCACCGATTTTGTTTTCTTCAATGGAAAGGAAATATCGGTAAACAAGGTTCCTTCCACTCCCCGCGACCCTTCGATAGCAGTACTGAACGGGCTTAAGAGCCATCCCGTCGAGTTCTCCCGCATATCGGAAATTATTCACGGAACCACCGTGGCCACAAACGCTCTTTTGGAACGGGAAGGGGCAAGTACCTGCCTTGTCACCACAAGGGGTTTCGAGGACGTAATCGAGATCAGGCGGCAGAACAGGGAGAAGCTGTATGATCTGCTATGGAGTCCGGCCGCCCCTCTTGTGCCGCCGGAACTCAGGTTCGGGGTTTCCGAGAGAACGGATTATCGCGGTTGTGTGCTTGTCTGTCCGGATGAAGCTGAAGTGGAGAAAATAAAGGAGGAGATATCTTCTCTCGGTATTGAGGCGATAGCGGTTTGTTTTCTCCATTCGTACGCGAACCCCGGGAATGAACGCAGGGTTGCGGCCGTGCTTTCCGAACTCGGTATCCCGATTACCCTCTCCTCTGAGCTTGTCGCGGAATTCAGGGAGTATGAGAGAACTTCGACAACAGTTCTTAATTCCTATCTGATTCCAAAAGTGAACAAGTACATGCGTTCGCTCTCCCGTACCCTCGGGGAAAAATCTCTTTCCATCATGCAGTCAAACGGTGGGGTTATATCTGCTGAGCAAGCGGCCGAAGAACCTGCAAAAATAGTTTTTTCCGGTCCCGCCGGGGGGGTGGTCGGGGCGTTTGAGATATGTGCGCTCTCCGGGAGAGAGAAAATTATCACCTACGACATGGGTGGAACTTCGACAGACATATCCCTTTGCGACGGCAAAATAAGCTTTACGACCGAGAACACCCTGGGAGGTGTTGCGCTTAAGGTGCCGATGATAAACATCTCGACCATAGGGGCCGGAGGCGGTTCAGTCGCTTACATTGCCGACGGGGGCATCCTTAAGGTCGGCCCGCGAAGCGCCGGTGCTGATCCCGGCCCCGCGTGTTACGGGAAAGGCGTTCTGCCGACCGTAACAGACGCCAATATAGTTCTCGGGAGAATGGACCCCGGCTGGTTTCTGGGTGGCGAGATGAATATATACCCCGAAAAGTCATTTGAAGCGATTCGCTCTCTCGCCCCGGATCATGCCACGGAGGAAGTCGCCGAATCCGTAATCAGGATTTCAAATTCAAACATGGAAAAGGCCCTCCGCGTGATATCAGTCGGTAGAGGCTACGATCCGAGAGAATTTTCGCTTGTTTCATTCGGCGGCGCGGGAGGTCTTCATGCCTGCGAACTTGCCCGCTCCCTTGGTATACGGGAGGTCGTGTTTCCCCGAAATCCCGGTGCTCTCTCCGCCTACGGGATGCTTCTTGCCGACTCTTTCAAGGATTACGGAATCACGTTTTTCTCCTCAGCGGACGGGGACCATCTTGTGGAGACGGACCGAAAATTCGCGGATCTCGAAAAGCTCGCGCGTGAAGACCTCGAAAGAGAGGATCTAAGGTTCGAAAAGCGTGTCGATGCGAGGTACCGAAGGCAGTCCCATGAACTGACTGTTTCCTATAGTGATTCCATAGCTTCGGATTTTCACCGCGAGCATGAAAGAGTTTACGGATACAGGAAGGAATCTTCCGTCGTCGAGATCGTGACCCTGAGACTCAGGGCCTATATGCCGGAGCGAAAAATAGATATTCTTCCCGTTTCTGCCGTGGAGGCGGAGCCCCGGTTCTTTACAAAGGATGTGATTTTTGAGGGCAAGAGCATTAAGGCCGGATGCTGCGAAAGGGAAGGACTCCGGCCGGGTTTTCAACTTGCAGGTCCCTGCGTTCTTTACGAGAGAACCGCCACTGCTTTTATCCCTCCCGATACCGCCTGTGAAGTGGACGATTACGGAAGCGTTATAGTGACCCTCGATCCGTAGTTTCTTCGGGAATTGCCAGCTTAAGCGGTCGAGACGCAAAATGCCGTCTTCAAGGAAACGGTGGAGTCCCTTTATTATCGAATGCTCGGTTTTTTCTGTATTTCCTGGACTCTCCGGGTAACCGGCGTGAGAAGATATCGATTCACGGAGCGTTACGCTCCGCCCTCTCAAGAAAAATCCGCGGATTCTCATGCCACTGCCCAAAGCCTATGCTGCCGCCGTCCGTAAGGCAGTTTATCAGCTTGTCCATTATCCCGCGCAAACTGTCGCCCTCCGGCGTGTGGGGATAGCTGAAAGCAATGTCCTCGGAATTGTCCCGCTCAACGGCCGTAACCCGCAATTCTCCGTTGGAATTGTCGGCCGCGTGCTGGTTGCCGACCTCGCCCCGGGCGACGGCGTCCACCACAGCGTCGGTTACCGCTTCAATCTGCTCGTTCTCGGAGGAGAAGTATTGAATCTCGGGGATGTCGTCGCCGGGCGCTACCAAGCGCTTGCGGGTTTCAATGCCCGGCGTTGTCGTTGACTCGGAAGCTGTAATCCTGTGGCTCTGTTCCTCCGTCGTCAGTGTTGTGTCGTCCTCAAGCGTGATGATCGTACCTGGCCGCAGGTAGCCTCGGGCATCGGCGATTTCGGCAAGCTGCAGCAGGCGGCTCTCTCCGGTCGTGCCCTTCAGCAGGCCGACGGTGTGGGAGCTGACGAGGTCGTCGTGGCTGTTAATGCTGGACTCGTTGCGCACCAGCAACGATTGAAATATCTTCACGTGGCCATAGCCGAAAGTAATCAGGGGTTTTTCCCTCTCGCGGTCGCCCTGAGCATAGCGTCGGTCCGGCAAGACTGTGATCCCGCCTCCAACCATGTCGAAGGGGTTGTGGGGGTTGGCGGCGCTTAGCAGCCAGATGCCGGAGAACTCTTCGCCGATACCAATGGGCCTGAACTGAAGCCATTCCCCGCTTAATTCGTCGACCGCTTCGATTAAGGAAGGCTCGTAGCCAAGCGGACGATGAAACGCCGGGTCGCTACGGTCCTGAGTATCCGCGTAGCTCATCGGCTCAAAATCGGTATAAAAGCCGTAAACGACATTTCTCGGGTCGGACGCCAGATCATTGATCACGCTGCCCATATCCGCGCAAGCGGCGTCAATTGGCCCGGGGTCACTGTCGTTACCGCCACAGCCCGCCGCAAGTAGGACCAGGCCGCAAAAGACGGCAAGCGGCAGATGATTGCGAGTGGTCTCCAGTATTGAACAGATCATTCTTACGTCTCTCGCACTTCGGGGTTTCGGCCTCCGGAAAGATAAAACGCCTGAAGGTAGCCTAGCGAAAAAAATGGAACATTCAATCTGTCGATGGCTATGTTGCGCGAATTGGAGGTCCAAACTTCAGATTGTCCGGGTGAACAGAGATTCGATCGGGGGGCTTGTTTTCGCTGAATTGATAATATTTTTTTATCTCCAAACCTGGGCCCCTTTTTATGAAAATGCCGTTTTCATTCAGGCGAGGGATAGCGTACCCTAAAATGGGGAAAGGGTGAAGCTTAACGGTTGATAGTTCTCTTTTCTTGATGGACGCGATGGACATTCGAGAAGAAATAAGAAAGGTCTTGGATCCTCCGGGGACCCTCCTTGATCCAGGTGGGGAATTCTTGGCAGCTGCCGTGCTGGTTATGCTCTGCGAGCGGGGCGGAGATTATGGAATATGGTTTATAAGAAGAACCGAATACAGGGATGACGCTTTTTCAGGTCACGTGGCCTTTCCGGGGGGAAAGAAAAAGCAAAGTGACGCGACTCTTGTTGATACGGCTTGCAGGGAGGCTGGAGAGGAGCTTGGTTTTGACGCCGGGAAGGAAGCAGAGATTCTCGGGGAAATGGATTTCGTGCGTCCCTACACTCCTTCTGTCAGACAGTATGCGGTAAAGCCTTTTGTAGCGATGATAAATGACGAAGTGGGGTTTGTTCCCAATTATGAGGTATCAGAATTTTTCTGCGTCCCGGTTTCCCACTTGGTTAACCCAGAAAACAGGGATGTAAGGGAAAGAAGACGTGATGGGAAGATAATAGATGATTACGTGTTTGCTTACCGCAATCACATAATATGGGGACTTACGGGGAGAATACTTAATGAATTCTTCAAGAAAACTTCGGCGTGTCTCACGATGTGAGATAATATCGGGAGTTTTTCATGCATCTTGATTCCTACTTCAAACTTTCATTTGTGTCCGTTGTTTGAATCTAACTAACATAAAATTCCATTTATGTCAGTTGTTCTCTTGTAAATTCCATCTGTGTTAGTTATTTTGATTTAACTAACATAAATCATGAATTACGTTAGTTGAGAGTTTTTCATGGAGAAGAAAAAGCGCATTGGCACATATCTCAGAAGTTCAGTTGTAGCGGGAGAGCATTATGATTCCTATATTCCCAAGCCTCTGCCACCTGAACCGCCTCTTGACATGAGAGAACTCTACCCTTTGCTTGATCAGGCAAATGCGGCGCTGGGACGGCTTGACGGAATGAGTGCGGTTTTGCCTGACACGTCACTTCTTCTCTATATGTATATTCGTAAGGAGGCCGTGCTTTCTTCGCAGATTGAAGGGACGCAGTCTTCTCTATCTGATTTGCTGTTGTTTGAGACCGCAAAGGCTCCTGGTGTTCCCATGGGAGAAGATGTCGCCTCGGTCTCACGTTATGTCTCCGCCATGAAATACGGTATTGACCGCATGGAGGGACTTCCGCTCTCCTTGCGCCTTATTCGTGAAATTCATGCCAAGCTTATGGATAGCGCGTGGGATGGCCATGTGCGTCCCGGCGAGTTTCGCACTTCGCAGAACTGGATAGGGGGTTCAAGGCCTGGAAACGCGCGTTTTGTTCCGCCTCCTCCCGAGAAATTGATGGAGTGCCTCAGAAGCCTTGAGAATTTTCTTCATGACGACACGGTGAGATTACCCGTGCTCGTCAAGGCGGCGTTGGTCCATGTGCAGTTTGAGACTATCCATCCGTTTCTTGACGGAAACGGACGTGTTGGTCGATTGCTCATAACTCTCATTCTCTGCGCTCATGGAATTCTCAAGGAACCTCTTCTTTATCTGAGTCTCTATTTCAAAGTCAACCGTCGGGCTTACTACGATCACCTGCAATCCGTGAGAGAAACGGGAGATTGGGAGGCATGGATTGAGTTTTTTCTGGAAGGTGTGGTTGAGACAGCTGGTCAGGCAATGGAAACGGCGAAGGCTGTTAAGGACCTGTTCGAAAGGGATAAGACTCGCATTGAGGTGTCCGGCAGGTCGACTCCCGGGGTCTTAAAGATACATGATTGCCTCAAGCGCTTCCCCGTCAGTAATACGACCGGGATCAAAGAGTTTTGCGGAGTTTCGCTGCCCACTGTGCTTCGCTGCCTGCTGAGTCTTGAATTCCTGGGGATTGTAAAAGAGATTACGGGCAAGGACCGCCGTAAAATCTTTGTTTACGAAGAGTATCTTGATATTCTGAACCGGGGTACCGGACCGATTTTTTAGCCTGTTGCCCATGTGGAATCTTTTTCCTAATTTTATAATCTGGGTGCGACCCTTTTCCCGAAGTTGTATTTAAATCCGACGGATATTCATGTAGAATTCCACGGAATCCAAAAACGGCGGTGACCAAGAATCATGGCAGCGGTTAACAAGGCTATAATACTCGGCAATCTGGGAAGGGACCCCGAAGTAAGATATACGCCTGACGGAATGGCGATTACTACTTTTTCGGTTGCCACAACGGAAAAACGCAAGGACAAGGACGGAAATTCCCAGGAACAGACCGAATGGCACAGGGTAGTGACGTTCGGCAGGACGGCGGAGGTATGCGGCGAGTACCTTTCCAAGGGAAGCTCGGTTTACGTGGAAGGTTCAATCAGGACCCGATCGTGGGATGACAGGGAAGGCAACAAAAGATACACGACCGAAATTGTCGGGAGGACGGTTCAGTTTCTCTCCCCCAGAGGGGAAGGCGGAAGGCAGAGCCGTTCCGAGGCGCCTCCGCCCGAGGATGATTTCGCCTACGAAGAGGGCACTGGTATGACGGACGACGACGTCCCGTTCTGATTTTTCGGTTTTTACTGACACGTTAAGTCTATGTCTCTGGCCGTTATAATCCTGGCGGCGGGCAAGGGAGTCCGCATGAATTCGCAACTCCCCAAGGTGCTGCACCCGATCTTGAAAAAGCCCATGTTGCGCTATGTCCTTGAGACGGCGCAGAAGATGGAGCCTGAGAAGATAGTGCTTGTCCTGGGATATGATTGGGAGCTTGTGAAGGAGGAGGTCTCGGATTACCCGGTGGAGACGGTCATCCAGGAACCGCAGCTTGGAACCGGGCACGCGGTTTTGTGCTGCGAGGATTCATTTCGGGATTTTTCCGGGGACATTCTCATACTAAGCGGAGATGTTCCCGCAATAAGTTCTTTTTCTCTGCGCGAGTTTACGGATTCTCATGTGAAAAAGGGAGCGGACCTCTCATTAATGTCCACTCTGGTGGAGGAACCTGGCGGATACGGGAGAGTATTGAGGAATGCCGAAGGGGAAGTGCTTCGCGTGGTTGAAGACAAAGACGCCACTGCTGACGAGAAGAAGGAAAATGAGATAAATGCAGGCGTTTACTGCGTGAATTCCTCCTTTCTCTGGGAGAGCTTGGGCGGACTTAGTAGTGAAAACAGCCAGGGGGAATATTACCTGCCAGGAATTGTGGATCTCTGCGTTTCCCGCAAACGCAGACTTTTGGCTTTTAGCTTGGCGGATCCAAAGGAGGTGTCCGGAGTGAACAGCAGAGAGCAACTCGGCGAGGCGGAAAAAACCATGAGACAGGCAATAAACCGCCGCCACATGGAAAACGGGGTTACCATAGAGGATCCCGAAACCACCTACATATCAGACTCTGTCAGCATAGGAAGGGATACAACCGTGTGTCCCAATACCTATATTTACGGTGAAACCAGTATAGGCGAGGGTTGTCGCATAGGACCGTCTGTGTACATTGAAGATTCACGTATAGGAAACAATGTCGAGATAAGGTTTTCTTCGTATCTTACGGGGTGTGAAGTCGAAAACGGCGTAGTGATGGGTCCTTTCTGTCACCTGCGGCCCGAGGCCAGGATAAAAGACGGGGCCAAGATCGGCAATTTCGTTGAGATAAAGAAGTCGGAAATAGGGGTTGGTTCCAAGGTCCCGCATCTTTCCTACGTGGGAGATGCCGATATCGGCGACGGAGTTAATATCGGTGCCGGAACCATCACCTGCAACTACGACGGGGTAAACAAGCACAGAACCGTGGTTGAGGATCGCGCTTTCATAGGAAGCGACACCATGCTTGTTGCGCCGATCAGGGTTGGAAAAGATGCTACTACGGCCGCGGGTTCCACGATAACGAAGGATGTTTCCCCGGGTGCTCTGGCCATAGAACGTGCCGGGCAGAAGGAAATAACCGGCTGGGCGGAGAGAAAAGGGGTAAAGAAGAGGAGATCCTGAAATGTGCGGAATAGTGGGATACGTGGGAAGTTCGGATAGAACCAAAAGCGTTCTCTGCGAAAGCTTGGGGAGATTAGAGTACAGGGGTTACGATTCTTCCGGGATATGCTTTGTCGAAAACGGCCGTTCCCGCGTCATAAGAAGCAAGGGAAAACTTGAAAATCTTTTCACCAAGCTAAAAGACTGCGAAGTGACCTCCTCACTCGGCATCGCTCACACCAGATGGGCCACCCACGGCGATCCCTCGGAGCGAAACGCCCACCCTCAGGTATCCGGTCCGATAAGCGTAGTGCATAACGGAATAGTGGAGAACTACCCCGAGCTTAAGGAGGAACTTGTTGCTGCAGGTTATGAATTCTGCTCCGATACCGATACCGAAATCATCTGCCATCTGATCCGCGATTTTACGGAAAAAGGAGACTCTCTTCTTGAGTCAACGAGAAAAGCCTTTGAGAAAATAGAGGGCTCTTACGCTGTGGCGGTCATGTCGGATACAGAACCCGGGAAAATAATCGCCACCAGGCGTTTCTCTCCTCTTATAATAGCGCGCAACGGAAACGAATGTTTTCTGGCTTCAGACATCCCTGCGATTCTGCCCTACACGAGGGAATTTATTTTCCTTGAGGATAACGATTTCGTGGTTCTGGAAGAAAACGGCATTTCCGTAACCGACGCTGCCGGCAATGACGTTAGCAGAGACCCGACGGTTGTGGACTGGGACCCTTCGGTAACCGAGAAGTCAGGATATCGCCATTACATGCTGAAAGAAATTTTCGAACAGCCCGCGGCCATCTTCGATACGCTTAGGGGAAAATTCACGGCGGACATGAGGAAAGTGGTTCTTGAGGACTTGAATCCCTCGCTTTTGCGAAACACGCAAAGAATCATTGTCGCGGCCTGCGGCACTTCCTACCACGCTGCTCTTATAGGGAAGTACATGATAGAGGAAGTCGCGGGAGTGAACACTCAGGTGGAGCTTGCATCGGAGTTTCGACACCGAAATCCGGTCGTTGGCCCCGACAGCCTTTTTATCGCGGTTTCTCAGTCGGGCGAGACTGCGGACACCTCGGAAGCGCTTCTAAAGGCCAAGGAACTCGGTATGAACTCAATCGGAATAACGAACGTTGCGCTGAGCAAAATCTCAAGAGAGTCTGACTGCGTCATAGCTACAAAGGCGGGACCTGAGATCGGGGTTGCCTCCACAAAGTCTTTCACGACGCAGGTAATGGCGTTCTATCTTCTTTCCGTATATCTCGCGATTTCAAGGAAGACGGTTGATTCAAAAAGGGCTAGGCAGCTGATAGCCGATGCCATATCGGTTTCAAAACTCCAGCAGGAAGTTCTTGGGCTCGATGAACGTCTCAGGGATATTTCAAGAGATTTTTACGGTTACAGGAATTTTATATATCTGGGCCGGGGAATTAATTACCCCGTGGCCATTGAGGGAGCGCTTAAGCTCAAAGAGGTTTCATACATCCACGCCGAAGGATATGCCGCCGGGGAGATGAAGCACGGTCCCATAGCTCTTATAGACAGCAACATGCCCGTTGTGTTTATAGCTCCGGAGGAAGATGTATATTACAAAAAGCTCCTTGGGAATTTTCAGGAGGTAAAGGCCAGGGGAGGGCGAATAATTTTCATAACGTCGGATAGAGAGCTTCGACTTCCCGACGAAAGGGACAGGAAGATAGTGATTCCGAAAAGCTCTTACCTTGTAAGCCCGATGGTATCGGTTATCCCCGTTCAGTTTATGGCTTATCACATAGCCAATATTCTGGGGACGGATGTTGATCAGCCGAGGAACTTGGCCAAGGTTGTCACGGTGGAATAGCATGAAGTTCTGTACGGTTGATTTGCGTCGCAGTCGGAATTAACGGCGGTAATCAAAATGCGACGATTGCGAAACAATCTCGGGAAGCATATAATATAGTATACCTAAGGAGGTAGCCTGTTCATGGACGAAACCCTTGTTTTTGAAGTGCTCTGGGATAATGAAGCTGAGGTGTGGTATACATACGAAACCCCTGTTCAAGGGGCTATGGCTGAGGCTCCGACGCTTGACGAATTATATTCCAAGCTTTCAGTTATTGTTTCCGAAATACTACAGATGAACCAGCAATTCCCACTAAGTCCTAAAACCCCTTAAAATAAAGGGGTTCAGTCGTTTATAAGGATGTACGGATACCTCTCCCAGATAATAAACTTCTCCGACATTGAGCTTGAAAAGTCGTTTGTCTTCTTCAGGTATCTCAACAGAAAACTTCCGAAACGCGAATCGCAGCAGTTCGATGCAAGCGATATGGTAGATCTTGACTCGCTCAGAATACAGAAAACCCACGAGCACATCGGGGAGCTTGAGAAAACAGATGTATCGCTCACTCCTCCCGAGTTTGAAGGATGTGCCGCGTCTGAGACGAAACGTGATCTGCTCTCGGAAATCATAGCCCAGCTTAACAGTGTTCATGGTGTTAACCTTACGGAGGAAGACAGACTTGATCTCTCCCGTCTGAACAAGCGCTTAAACGAAGATGCGGAGATGGCAAAGTACATGAATGATGAAAACACCGAGGAGAACAAGAAGAATTTCTTCACAAAACAGTTTGACAGCATGCTGATTGACTACGTGAACGAGAGGTTTGATTTCTACAAGAAGATAGAAGAAAACCAGTCGATCAAGGATCTGATATGCCAGATGCTTTACGCGGGGTATCAGCATAACAGACCATCTATGGTGCTGGGGGATTCAGAATGAAAGTACTTGTCGTAGGAGGCGGGGGGAGGGAACACGCCCTCTGCTGGAAAATAGGCCAGAGTCCTCTGGTAAGGAGTGTTTACTGCGCTCCCGGAAACGCGGGAATAAGCCGTCACGCAGAGTGTTTTGATATCGGGGTGACGGAATTCGATTCACTCGCACGGTTTGTTAAAGAACAGTCTGTGGACCTTACCGTGGTAGGCCCCGAGCAGCCTCTTTGCGAAGGGATAATCGACTTTTTCGAAAAAGAGGGTCTTCTCGTCTTCGGTCCTTCAAAAGCCGCCGCGGAGCTTGAAGGAAGCAAGATATTCTCAAAGAACCTGATGAAGAAATACGGGATTCCGACCGGGGAATATTTCGTTTTCTCAGACATGGGACAGGCGCTTGCGAAGACAGCGGAAATGGAACCTCCGTTCGTGGTGAAGGCAGACGGCCTTGCCGCCGGCAAGGGGGTTATCATATGCCGCTCCTGCGAAGAGGGAGAGGACGCGGTTCGCTCAATGATGGAGCGCGCGGCGTTCGGTCACGCGGGAACTAAAGTGGTAATAGAGGAATTTCTTACGGGCGAGGAAGCATCTTTTTTCGCCTTTACGGACGGAGAGAACATACTTCCGCTTGAGCCTTCCCAGGACCACAAGCCCATATTTGACGGGGACAGGGGGCCGAACACGGGAGGAATGGGCGCGTATGCCCCTGCCCCCCTGGTAACAGATGAGTTAAGGCTAAGAATAATCGACGAGGTCATGATTCCGACTGTGCGGGCGATGAAATCAGAAGGCAGGATCTACAGGGGGATTCTCTACGCCGGGCTGATGATAAAGGGCAGGAGTTTCAAGGTGCTTGAATTTAACTGCCGCTTCGGTGACCCCGAAGCCCAGCCGCTTCTTATGAAAATGGATTCGGATATCGTTCCCGTTCTTTATTCGATAGCGCGGGGCGAAATGAGCACGGAACCCCTAGAGTGGAAGGATGGATTCTGCGTCTGCGTCGTAATGGCTTCAAGAGGTTATCCCGGAAGCTACGACAAGGGGGTTGAGCTCAAAAAAGCCAAAGACTTTGAGGATACCGAGGAAACGGTCGTTTTTCACGCGGGAACCGCTTTTTCCGAGGACAAGCTGGTTACAGGCGGAGGGAGGGTTCTCGGAGTCACTTCGCTTGGCTATACCATAGAGGAATCAATACAGAGCGCTTACAGGGTCGTTGATTTAATTTCCGAGGAAAGTCTTGTTTACAGAACTGATATAGGAAGAAAGGCGCTTTTGCGACTCAGAAACTGAGCGGTGTACGATGAGATCTGGCTAGGGTTGTTACGGTGGAACAGGTTGAGGCTGGAGGATTACGGTGTCTGAATAACCCAAAGCTCTCTAGCGTGCAATCTGGAAATGAACTTTGCGAGCAGGCTGCCAGACAGTTATTTAAAAGTGCGCCCGTTGTGTCGGCGCGCAGGGTGGTTTCAGTCTGTTGAGTTACTTTAAGGAGGTATGACATGAAGAATCTGGATAGTGATATTACGGTGGTATTGGTTCTGATGTTAGTTTTTATCTTGGGCGTTGTTTTTTTCCCTGCTGTTTCTGCGTATGCCGATGCTGGCGGGTCCCACGGGATTCCTCATACAACGGCAGGCGATGCCGCTTCCGCTGCTGATGAGACTACAATGAGGAATTTCGTTCTGCATGCGAAACACCACTTGGATACTGCGGCAGAAGAAGGCGCGGTAGAGACTTCGGTGCTCCTGAGGCAGATGAGGGACAAAGAAGGGGACTGGATAGACGGGTCTGTCTATCTTATTGTAGCGCGGCAAAACGGCTACATCTGGAATCATGGAAAGGATACAAGATCCTTTCATGGAACTTCGCTGGGCCGCCATCCAGTTGCGGAGAAACTGCTTGGCGAACTTCGCGGAGGAAGCGTTGATGCAGATCCGGTCTGCGAAGAATACACTCATCCGGATGGATCTTTAAAATGGAGTTGCGCTGCTTTGATTAAACCCTTGCTTGCCGGGGGAGAGCCGAATCTCCTAATCGGGGGTCTTGACCACGATGATCAGTATGTAGACAGACGTGAGTGTCCGGAAGTCAACCCGGAAGTAACGGCCGAGGATGTAATCGCAGGCCAGTATGTAAGCGAAGAGCGCGGCAAGGAAGTCCAGAAGGATTTTGTAAAGGCGGCGATTCAAAGGGTTGAAAATTTGCTGACTCAGGATCCACCTACACAACAATCACAACAACTCTCACCGCTGCAATATGTAATTAACCAGATGGCATGTTTCGGCGAAGGTCCATGGAAGTCAGGACCTATATACGTCTTTGTCATGGTCAAATATTCTGAAGGGGTTCCCACGGTGGTTTTTAACGGGAACAATCCGGAGTTAACCGGTAGTCCTTTTGAGAATGTTTTTGACGAAGATGGAGTTGACATCGGGCGGGAAATCCTTGAAGTTGCGGGAGAAGACGGAGAAGGCGGCTTTGTTAAATACAAGTGGGATAACCCTCTTATAGCGGACGACGATGTTCAGGAACCTGGCAGGTCTCCCGGCAGGTCGCCGAAAATAAGTTATGTTGAAGCGGTGGATTTCACTCAGCTTCCAGGGCTTCTGATCTTCGGTTCCGGTATTTACGGCACTCTTGAGCAAGACAGTGTGAGTAGTGACGACGGATGTGCGATTGCCGGGTCTGGCGACAACTCTCAAAGAGCTGTATTCAATCTGCTTTTGATAATGTTTTCAATGTGTTGTCTGTCTATCTTTTGGAAAGGCAGATCGAAAAAACAGAGCAAATTTAATGACGAGGTTTCCGGGTAATATCGGAAGCCTGAGTTGATTTGCCTGTTTCGCGATCCCGAAATACGATGCCGCAAACCGGAGAAGAAAATAAGAAGAAAATCACTAGTGTCTTGATGTTAATCAAACAATTTCAGCTGGTTATGATACACTGAGTCTGGAGACAAATCCAGTCCTTTCGTAAGTAACTGATTTAACGGTATTTTTTCAAACAGGGTCAGGCTCAAAATCTGCAAAATTGTGTGGAAACTATGCTCAAGCCCAAGACGTTTTTTTATGATCGCTATGAGAACATAGACTGAAACCGCTATCCATATCTGGGATTTCACGGCGTTCTCCGAGGTTCCATAGAAACTCTTGATTCTCAGGTGCTGCTTGATCCATTTGAAGAACAGTTCAACATGCCACCGATTCCGATACAGTTCACAAATGGTAATGGCAGGAAGCGAGAAGTTGTTTGTAATGAAAGTGAGGGTCTTATCACGTTCCTTATCCCGATACTTTACTGCTCGTAAGGAGTCGGGGAAATCTTTGATGCTCTTTGGGCCTGAGAGTTTAATTGTCCAGTCGTAGATAAGTCCTGTGGAACGGTCCACCTTGTGGGATTTAATCCGGCGGTACTTGGTGTTCTTTTTGGCTCGCAGAACAAAGAAGCACATTGACTGGTGGAGGCGATACAGGCGGGTGAAGTCAAGGTAGGCTCTGTCCATAACATAAAAGGCTCCGGGTTCGAGAATGATTCTGTCCAGAACATTGACATCGTGGAGTTTGCCATCGGAAATGTGAATGAAGGCAGGGATATAGCCTTGCAGATCAAGCAGTGTATGGAGTTTTACGGCTGCTTTGGTTCTTCGGAAATTAGCCCACGAGAATAAATTGAGACAGAGGTCTATGGTCGAGTGCGTAGACAGTGTCGGGGATATCAAGCCCGTTGTCATCGTCACGATAGAGCAAGCGGGCTTTACGGATAAGGTGCTGTGCGAAATCCGCGTAGATTTGCCAGTTGCGATTTCTGTTTGCGACAGCAAGAGTACTGCGTGATATGCCGCTTGAGATTCCCATGTGATAGAGTTTTTTTGCTTGGGGCGCGCAGGCAGGTTTCTACGTCGCGAAGGCTATCTCTGTAGGCAAGCTGTGCAAAGGCCATACAGCGATACTGCTCCGCGCAGAAGAACGATTTGACTTTGTGATTGCCGTTATAACGTTTTACGTATCTATGGAAAGTATCCCACGGAAGATGCTCCATGAGCTGAGAGAAAACCAGTTTCCCCGTGTACATGATATCTGCCTCCTGTTATGCTGATAGATACAGGTATCATGGGAAAGTGAACTTTAAACTTCAAGTCCGACGCATCCTTTAACGGCTGTTTTATCTTTGTAGTCAGGTGGTTACAACACACTCAGCTCAAAACGTCGGGACAGTAGTGGAAGAAAATAAAGAGTTGCGGTCTTGGCCGCATTTATGATATATCACTTTGTAAGGGTGGTGGCAGGAGATATTGGTTCTGTAAGTAGCCGTCAGGGGGACATTGTGACGTAGATCACCGGTAAAAACTATCCCCCTGCTCCGCCACCTCCCTGTTCAGAGTGACGAAAAAATAAAAAATACGGAGGTGTAATCAAAATGCGTGAGACGGTTGCAAGTCTGTTTTTTGCCTTGTTGTTCGTTTTTTCTTTTAGTGTCGAGGCATCCGCTCATGAGGGCGATCACGATGAGAGCAGTGGTAAAACCGCGGAAGGTATTGCTGACCTCACAAGTGAAGAGGAATTGAAGGCTTTTCTTGCCCACATAGAAGAGTATTACAAGCAGAGAGAAGACGACACCCCCGGGACGCTGGCTGTGCTGCGCAGGGCACTCAGGGAGCAGGGAGAGTATGCAGATTTCGAGAGAGACATATACTTATTCAGCATAAACCAAAGGGGCACTGTAACGAATCACGCAAAATATCCCGAGTTTCTGGGTTACAAATTCAATCGGGAATCGGATTCTGAGATAGCACAAGTAATAGAATATTTCATTAACCAGCCACATATTGTTCCTATTCCGGGCGGAGATTTTACCAGGACCGGGATGAAGGTATGCAGAAGATACGGCGATGAGAAGCCGGGGTACGATAACCGGAAGCGGATAGCCTGCGCGGTGAATGCACTCATTTCCACAGGACCGGAAACGATCATAGTTGGTCTGCACCATGAGAGGGAGGAAAGAGTTTTTACGCCTCCTGACTGCTCCGGGTTTGAGCTCGGTACTCCTGCTGAGGATGTGTTTGAAGACCCGAGTGACGGCAAGCTTGAAGCCTATGTAAAAGGGGTTATAAGGGTAGCGCAGCAGCAGATGAGAGATGCGGGAAGAGAGTGGATCCGCGAGACCAAAGAAGAAGGAGGGCAAATCCCCAGAATCTTTGACGATCCAAATTCACCCGAGTCAATAAATGTTGCAAGAGCTATAACGCTGAGATTTTATGACAAAATCTCCTGTTATGGAACCAGCGAACACCTTAAACACGGGAACATATATTCTTTTATAATGAATGCGGATCCTTCCTCCCCCACAGTGGTTATGAACGGAAACGATCCTGATCTGAACGGAACCAATCTTGAAGCGAGGGACCCTTACCTGCCGGGAGAGCCGAAGATAGCAGATCTGTTTAGCGAAAAATTAGGGGCACCGGCCTCCGGAAATTCAGATTACGTCAACTATCACTGGGATGACCCCAGCAATTCGGACGATAACATTTCAGATTTTCTCGAAAGAGGAACAGTTCCGGGAACTTCATGCAAAAGAAGCTATATTGAGGTTGCGAATATGACCGCACTCCTCAGCGAGCTCCCTGAATTCAGAGGTGGCTCTGACTCCGAATGGCTCTGGATTTTCGGTTCAGGAACTTATCCAGGAGATGATGTATGTGAGGGTGAGGGTGATGATGACGGAGGATGTGCGATCATGGGGGCGGGACATACTTATAAGGGCGCATTGTTTAACCTGCTCCTTACGGTTTCTGTTCTTTTCTCGGTTGTTTTCCTGAAAAGGCGTGCGTAGGAAGCTTTGCAATACCGTCAGTTTCGGTGTTCTTCCTCGGTCGGTAAAAGGAACTTACGGAGCGGGTTTTTTGTTCGGAAGGTGAAATCTAAGCCGAACTTCACTTAGCAAATCCACAGATTGATCAATAACGACGGGACTTCCTGTCTTTCTCGTTTGGCTCGCTCACTTGAAAAGCTCCTTTAGGACTAGCGCGGTAATCGAGACACACAAAAGAACAAAAAATGAGACAAAGAGGATGTTTACATAATTCAACATGTTGTCCATTTTCCGATCTAGCCGGTCGGACAACTCGTTAATGCCGGTATCTGGGTCGCTCACCTTAATTCCCTCCAATTTACATAAAAGAGATATCCGTTTATGATAATGGTGTCAACATTCGAGAGATCCCGCCCCACGGTCAATTCACCCTGGAGGCGCATTTTGGGGTGATATTGGGAGGCCTCGGGGCATTTTTCTTGTGGTCGTACCGGTTTTCTGCCTCAGCACTGTCCGATTTACCTGAAATCCTCCTTTTCAGACGTAGAATTCCGTCCTGAAGACGCAATTGTTCTGTAAAATCTCAGATTTTTTTGAAAATCACGGACTCTTCGCAGGAAATCCCCTCAGGGCGAGAGTCCTATAGCGCGCAACGCTTCCTCTCTGTTTTCCGAAAAGTGCTGAGCGGCCCTGGGAACACTCTTGAACTTCCTTTTCTGCCCCAGTATCACCGCAAGCGCTATGTTGTTGCACACAGCGTTGTTCGCAGGCCCATTGTTCACGCGCGTCGTGCTTCCGTCCTCACCGAAAGTGACGTCACGGCGATAGTGGTTCTTGCTCTCCACCGCCCAGTGTCCCCTGTTCCACTCAAGCAGCTGCTGCGGGGGAGCCCCCTCGGTGTCCACGGACGTAATCCCGTAGGCGTATTCCAGACTCTCTTTTTGCGTCTTTACGTCTTTTGACCAGCGTCTCACCTTGAAAACCTGCTTTACGTGCGGATAGTCAGTCAGGCGGAAGTACGAATTCATAACCACTATCGAACGCTGCTCTATTCTTCCGTGCCCCTTGCTCAGCTTCTCCGTAAAATGCCCCGTAGCGTCATTCTTCCAGTCAAGCGCTCTGAGTCTCTCGTACGCCAAAGAACTGTTGCCTTTAACCGTGAACATGTAGTCCGCCTTATGGGTCCTGACAATCACATCAGCGGTCTTTTTCGTTGTGTGCAGAGCGTCAAGGGTTATCACTTTCCCCTCAACGCTTGCCTCCTCAAGCAAGGCGAGCACCGCCGCCACCTCTCCTCCCTCATCTCTGAGATCAAGACTCCCAAGAGGCATTCCGCTTACGTGATCAACCAGGGTTACCACCTCATAGTGATTCTCCCCGTTTCTGTTTGCCCCGCGTATTCTCTTGCCGTCAATCGCCACTGCCTTGGCAAGTTCCATCTGCGGCTTGGTGAAACGAGAAACCACGCTCTGGAACTTCTGGGTGTCCAGATTCTTTACCACTCTGTGCACCGTGGCTTCCGAAGGAGCTTCATATCTCTGTTTCTCCTTGTTGTACCAGGCCCCAAGCAGCGCAAGCTCCTTCTGCGAAAGACTTTTTCCATACTGCGCGGCCGAAACCGCTCCCTTGTTGCCGCATAAAACAGAGAGAATGTAAATGGACATCACACACTCCACCCTGTGCTTTCTTCCCTGACCCCTTCGGAAATCAGGTATATCCTTTAACGCCTCGTAAAGTGAAGAAAGTTCCTCATCCGAACGACGCGTAACCGCTCTTTTTGCCTTCCACTCATCCCCGAGGGAATCAGCGTTGCGAAGCATTTTCTTTGCGTTTCTGCGCAGCGGATAAACGTAGAGTTCCTTTATCTTTCCGTGAGGCTCCGTGTAACGACCGTTGGAACGGGCGTATCCCCTGGAGCGTCCAACGAACTTCCAGTTCGACGCCTTGTACATGGCTCCGTCAAAGTGAGCGGGGTCAACGAAGCTCTCGGCAAGCAGCAGGCCGTGCCCGTAGAACTCCACCCAGTCCTCACTCAGCCTTCTTGTCATGCAGGACAGAAAGTGGGAAGCCAGATTGGGAAACTCCCCCGCTTCGCCCAGTATCAAAAACCTGGTGTTGTTCCCTATAAGGTGGAGGTTTTTGAACTGAAGCTCCTTTTTCCATTTTATCCAGCGGTCGCGGGGAGCGCACATAAAAGCTCCTGCCTGCCACGCGGCAATGCCAATCCATTGCCCATCATGCTCAGCTACGTAGCGTATACCCCGACCAACTAACTGTTTGAAACCGAGGTAATGATGTTCGTTCATCAGCGCGTTCCACTTGGGGACCTCATCGGAACGCGCTACTCTTACTATGACCTTTGCCAGGGAGAATTCCGGGTGATCGTGTTGTGATTTGGTATCCATGTTTACAGGTTATACACGCAAACATGGAAAAAAGCCAGAGCCTTTTTTTTAACTTCCCCCAAATCTTGAATAAAATTACCCCCGATAGCTAGCGTGAAATGACCGTGGATCCCGCCCTGTCGGGTCTCCGTGTAATACAATACCCGTCTGGGGAATAAACGGAACTTCAAAGTCTCTTGAATGTTGACAGGATCCGGCGCCCTTTGCGCCGGAGAATATCCTGTGGAGGTTTATCATGATCAGATTGTTGGTTCTGTTTGTTGCGTTAAGCAGTCTTTTTGTGTCTGGCTGTCTTGTCGCCCAGAGAATGGGCCTTCAGAAGACGGTACAAGAGCAGATGCAGCAGGAGCGGCTTTGTCTTGAAGAGTTTAAAAGCAATGATTTCTGGGAGAAGATAGACAACAACCCTGCCTATGCGGAATGGATAGTTAAGAAATGCCCGGAGTTCCTGGACTTTTTGAAAGAGAAGAAGGATGCAAGCGCTCAAAACCATCCTTAAACAAATCGGCCGGGAACCAGCGAGCCTTGGTGTCGCTACACTTTTCACGGAGACTGTGAAAGTCGGATAAGATGCCAGCATTCCAAGAAAGAATCAAAAACGATCAAATATTGCTTGAAGTCATTGTTTCCAAACCGAGAAGCAAGGAGAACTCGGAGGACGGGCAAACAAACAGCGAGTCGTTCACCGCTTTGCTCGATACCGGTGCGACAATATCCGCTGTTTCTCAAAGAGTTATAGAGAAGGTAGGAATACAGCCGATCAGTTGGATACCTGTTCAAGGTGTGCATGGTACTGAGGACAACGCGACATATTAGCTGGTTTGGGGTTACAGGTAACCGAGATGGTTTCGGGCGGAGACACGAGGACTCAACAACGTCATACGTTTGTCAGATGGCATAATTCTGTCATGGTAATTTCCATGAAAATCAGTCCGGCAAATTTTTGATGTTCTGCTCGGAAAGCACATGTTGCGCGGATGTCATTTGACAATTCATAATGATCTTTTTATTCTCGGTGTTTATAAGGGTGATTCTTTGTCTGACACCTGTTGGATTTCCCCTTGAAAATTTTTTGTTGAAAACCTGTTTTCTTTCTGTAATATAGTCCTTCTCCTGATTTGGGATTCAGCGGTTTTTTCCGTTTTCTCATTTGACATCCGTCCGTTATTGAGCTTATAATGATCGGATTACCCAAATTTTGGGAGAGGATGGTTTTATGCCTACGATAAGCCAGTTGCTTAACAATGGAAGAGAGACGGCCAGGAAGAAAAGCAAGGCCAGAGCTCTTCAGAGATGTCCCCAGCGAAGAGGGGTTTGCGTGAGGGTTTACACCACCACTCCGAAAAAGCCTAACTCCGCTCTCAGGAAGGTCGCCAGGATAAGGCTTACAAACGGCATAGAGGTCACGGGATACATTCCCGGAGAAGGACACACGTTGCAGGAGCATTCCGTTGTGCTCGTCAGGGGGGGCAGGGTGAAAGATCTTCCCGGAGTGAGATACCACATAGTCAGAGGAACTCTTGACTCGACGGGGGTTGAGAACAGAAGAAACGGGAGATCCAAGTACGGAGCCAAAAGGCCTAAGTAACGTGCGGTAAGCAGAAGATGGCGAGAAAAGGTAGAGCACCAAGAAGAAAACTGGCTCCGGATTCGAGAACCGGAGACCCGATAGTCGCCAAGTTTATAAACAGCCTGATGTACGACGGCAAGAAGAGCAAGGCGGAGAAAATCTTCTATGATTCTCTCGACAGGATAAGGGAAAAAACCGGAAAAGACCCGATTGAAGTCTTTCACGACGCTCTTGACAAGGTGAGGCCTTCGGTCGAGGTAAGGTCAAGGCGCGTCGGCGGAGCCAACTACCAGGTTCCCATGGAAGTGAGTTCTTTCAGAAGGCAGTCCCTCGGGATCAGGTGGCTCATAAACTCCTCCCGCTCAAGATCAGAGAAATCGATGGTGGACAAGCTTTCTTCGGAAATAATTGACGCCCATAACAACAGGGGCAACGCCGTGAAGAAGAAAGAGGATGTTCACAGAATGGCCGAGGCCAACAGGGCCTTTGCCCACTACAGGTGGTAATCCCCCCGGAGGAATCAAGAAGGTGTCAGAACAGATATTTCCAATAGACAGGGTGAGAAACATCGGAATTGTTGCTCACATAGATGCTGGCAAGACCACCACTACCGAAAGAATACTTTTCTATACTGGCATAACCTACAAAATAGGCGAGGTGCACGAAGGCGCGGCGACCATGGACTGGATGGAGCAGGAGCGCGAAAGGGGCATCACCATTACTTCCGCTACCACTACGTGTTTCTGGAAGGACTGCAGAATAAACATCATAGACACTCCCGGCCACGTTGATTTCACCATAGAGGTTGAAAGGTCGCTCAAGGTGCTTGACGGAGCGGTGGTTGTGTTTGACTGCGTCGGAGGAGTCGAACCTCAGACCGAGACGGTTTGGGGGCAGGCCGACCGTTACTCCGTTCCAAGAATGTGCTTTGTGAATAAGATGGACAGGGTCGGAGCGGATTTCTACAAGGTCGTGGACCAGATAGTTGAAAGGCTTAACGCCAATCCCGTGTGTCTTCAGATTCCCTGGTTTGACGGCGACGACTTCACCGGAATAGTTGACCTGATAAGGATGAAAATGGCGGTCTGGGACGGGGAGAGTCTTGGGGCCAAGTTTGAATTCATAGATATCCCCGAGAACACCAGGGAGCAGGCGGCCGAATACAGGGAAAAACTTATAGAAGCTCTCTCGGATAGCGACGAGGAGATAATGGAGCTTTATCTTGACGGAGAGGATGTTCCCGAAGATATGATCCGCAAATCCATAAGACGGCAGACAATCGATGCGACTATAGTTCCGGTTATGCTGGGGTCGGCTTTTAAGAACAAGGGAGTGCAGCTCCTGCTTGATGCCGTTGTGGAATACATGCCTGCTCCCGTGGATCTGCCCCCGGTAAGAGGCATTCATCCCAAAACCGACGAGGAAGTCGACAGAAAACCCGACAAGGAAGACCCCTTCTCCGCACTTGCGTTTAAAATTATGTCGGACCCGTTCGTCGGCCAGCTTACCTACCTTCGTGTTTATTCAGGGAAGCTGAAATCAGGCACTACCGTCTACAATTCATCCAATCTCAAGAACGAAAAAATCGGAAGGCTTCTCCGCATGCACGCGGACAAGCGCGAAGACATAAAGGAGGTTGAGGCCGGTGGTATAGCGGCTGCGGTCGGGCTTAAGAACACTCTTACGGGCGATACTCTGTGCTCGGATTCAAATCCCGTCATACTTGAGAGTCTTCATATCTCGGATCCGGTAATTTCGATTGCGATAGAACCCAAGTCAAACGCCGACCAGGAGAGACTCGGTCTTTCCCTTAGCAAGCTTGCCATGGAGGATCCTTCCTTCAAGGTGAAAACCGATGAGGAGACCCGTCAGACCGTGATTTCCGGCATGGGGGAACTCCACCTTGAGATAATCGTCGACAGGCTTAAAAGGGAATTCAAGGTCGATGCGAACGTGGGGAAGCCTCAGGTTGCTTACAGAGAAACGATAACCTCTACTTCTCAGACCGAAGGGAAGTACATAAGACAGACCGGTGGGCGTGGTCAGTACGGCCATGTGAAGATAAGGGTGGAGCCTCTTGAGAGGGGCGAAGGATTTCAGTTCCACGACCAGATAAAGGGAGGGGTGATTCCCAAGGAGTTTATTCCCGCGGTGGAGAAAGGAATAGTCGAGGCCATGGATGCCGGAATTGTCTCCGGGTACCCGGTCGTCGACGTGGCGGTCACCCTTTACGACGGTTCTTTCCACGATGTCGACTCCTCGGAGATCGCCTTTAAGATTGCCGGTTCCATGGCGTTTAAGGAAGCGATTCATAAATCTTCTCCGGTTGTGCTTGAGCCCGTGATGAAGCTTGAGGTGGTTGTTCCCGAAGCTCACATGGGAACCGTCATAGGTGATCTGAGTTCAAGGCGCGGAAGAGTAAGCAGTACGGAAATGAGAGGTGCTATGCAGGCGGTAAAGGCGGAAGTTCCGCTTGGCGAAATGTTCGGTTACGCGACCCACTTAAGGTCAATGACCGAAGGCAGGGGATTGTTCACTATGGAATTTTCCCATTATTTCGCCTTGCCCGCCAACATAGCCGAGGAGTTAAAACAGGCAGCCAATGTCAGCTGATATTTTCATGTTCTTTTTACCAAGGAGGTCAACGAGAGATGTCTAAGGCGAAGTTTGAGAGGGGGAAGCCGCATTTAAACATAGGAACGATAGGTCATGTGGATCATGGCAAGACTACGTTAACGGCGGCGATAACGAACATACTGTCAAAGCGAGGGCAGGCGGAGTACGTGGAGTTTGACAACATAGACAAGGCGCCGGAAGAGAGGGAGAGGGGGATAACGATAAACATAGCGCACGTTGAGTATGAAACGGACACAAGGCACTACGCGCACGTGGACTGTCCGGGGCACGCTGACTACGTGAAGAACATGATAACGGGGGCGGCGCAGATGGACGGCGCGGTGCTGGTGGTGAGCGCGCCTGACGGGCCGATGCCCCAGACGAGGGAGCACATACTGCTTGCGAGGCAGGTGGGAGTGCCTTACATAGTGGTGGCGCTTAACAAGGTGGACATGCTTGATGACGAGGAGTTGCTTGAGCTTGTGGAGCTTGAGATAAGGGAGTTGCTGAGCGAGTACGGATTTCCCGGGGATGAGATACCGGTGGTCAAGGTAAGCGCGCTAAAGGCGATAGAGGGGGACGCGGGGGCGAGTGAGCAGGTAGTGGAGTTAATGGATCAGATAGACAGTTACGTGCCGGAGCCCGAGAGGGAGATGGACAAGCCGTTTTTGATGGCGATAGAGGATGTGTTCACGATATCGGGGAGGGGCACGGTGGTAACTGGGAGAGTGGAGAGGGGGAGGATAGTGGCTGGGAACGAGATAGAGATAGTGGGGTTCAAGGACACTACGAAGACAGTGGCTACGAGTTTGGAGATGTTCCGCAAGATACTTGACGACGCGCAGGCTGGGGACAACGTGGGGGTGCTGCTTCGGGGGATAGACAAGGATGAGGTGGAGAGGGGGCAGGTGTTGAGCGCTCCGGGGAGCATAAAGCCTCACAGGAAGTTCAAGGCTGAGGTGTATGTGTTGAAGAAGGAGGAGGGGGGTCGGCACACGCCGTTTTTTCCTGGTTACAGGCCGCAGTTTTATTTAAGGACGACGGACGTGACGGGGGCGGTGATATTGCCTGAGGGGGTGGAGATGGTGATGCCTGGGGACAATGTGAGCATGGACGTGGAGTTGATAGCGCCGGTGGCGATGGAGGAGCAGTTGCGTTTTGCGATAAGAGAGGGTGGAAGAACAGTAGGGGCAGGCGTGGTAACTGAAATCATTGAGTGATGAGTAAGGCTTCGAAGATAAGAATAAAGCTTAAGTCTTTTGACTACAGGCTTCTTGATAATTCGACGGAAGAAATTGTCGATACCGCCAAGAGAACGGGCGCGAGAATAGCCGGCCCGGTTCCGCTTCCTACCAGTATAAACAGGTACTGCGTGCTACGCGGTCCTCACGTGAACAAGAATTCAAGAGAGCATTTCGAGATAAGAACGCATAAAAGACTTGTAGACATACTTGAGCCTACCCAGCAGACAATAGATGAACTTATGAAACTAAACCTTGCTTCGGGCGTTGAAGTAGAGATAAAACTGACGGGTTCGTAAAAAATGATTCAGGGAATTATAGGAACAAAAAAGGGAATGACCGAGTTTTTCAACGAAGACATGGTCAAGGTCGTCACTACGGTAGTTGAAGCGGGTCCGTGCTTCGTGGTTTCAAAAAAGACCAGAGACTCAGACGGCTACGACGCTGTTCAGCTCGGTTTTGGAGAAGTAAAACCCCAGCGGCTCACGCGCCCCATGAAGGGACATTTCACAAAAGCCGGAGTGAACCCCACGGCGAAGCTTAAGGAATTCTCCGCCACGGCTGATGATTACGAATTGGGGGACGTGGTAAAAGTTGACATTTTCAAGGTTGGAGATGTTCTGGACGTCACCTCTAAGAGCAAGGGAAAGGGATTCGCCGGAACAATAAAACGCCACAATTTCTCAAGACAGCCGATGTCCCACGGCGGCATGGCCCACAGAAGACCCGGCTCCATAGGACAGGCATCATCTCCGGCCAAGGTGTGGAAAGGGTTGAAAATGCCGGGGCGGATGGGCGGAAAGAACGTAACGGTTCAGGGCGTCAGGGTAGTCGATATAGATGTTGAGAAAAATCTTCTTTTCGTGAAAGGGTCGGTTCCGGGTCCGGTGGGAGGAACGGTTTTTCTCCGGCACACGTCAAAGGGGGCGGAAAATGCTTCAAGTTGACGTCTACGACATTGCCAGAAAAAAGGTGGGGACAATGGAACTTCGATCTGAAATATTTGAAGCTCCGGTGAAAAAGCACTTGCTCCATGAAGTAGTCAACTGGCAGCTTGCCAAAAGAAGGGCAGGAACCTCGTCCACCAAGACAAGAGCTGAAGTCCGAGGTGGCGGGGCAAAGCCATGGAAACAGAAACACACGGGACGCGCAAGGGCGGGGTCCAGGCGTTCCCCGATCTGGCGCAAGGGTGGAGTGGTTTTTGGACCGAAACCGAAAGACTGGTCTTACTCGATTCCGAAAAAAGTGAGAAAAGGGGCACTTGTTTCCGCTCTCTCAAGCCGTTTCGGCGAAGGTGCCATAGTTGTGCTTGACAGTCTTGATCTTCCGGAGATAAAGACCAGACAGGTGGCGAAATTCATGAAGGATTTTGACTTTTCCCAGGCTCTTGTGATTGTCAGTTCGGATAACGAGAATCTCCACAAGTCGGCAAGGAACATACCTGACGTAAAGGTGCTCAGGGATGACGGGCTTAACGTATATGATCTTCTCAGACACAAGAACATAGTCATGGTGCGGGATTCGGTTGAAAAAATCCAGGAGAGACTATCATGAAAGATCCCCGTTCAATCATAAAACTTCCTGTGATTACCGAGAAAAGCACAGAAGCCAGGGAAAATGGCTGGTATGTTTTCTCCGTAGACAGAAGATGCAACAAAAAGGAGATACAGGACTCCGTCGAGAAGATTTTCGGCGTCAAGGTAGACAAGGTAAGAACCCTTGTGCTTCCTGGAAAAAGCGTGAAAAGATTCGGCAGGGTCGTAGGAAAGAGGTCAGCGGTTAAAAAGGCTTACGTTAAACTCAGAGAGGGAGAAATCAACCTGTTTGAGGGAGTTTGATCATGGGAGTGAAAAAATATAACCCCACATCTCCGGGAAGAAGGTTCATGTCTGGGTTTGACTTTGAGGAGATAACCTCAAAAAAGCCCCACAAGTCCCTTACGGTTTCCCTTAAAAAGAACTCAGGACGCAACTCTAATGGAAGGATTACCAGTTTCAGAAAAGGTGGCGGTCACAAGAGACGCTACAGGATAATAGATTTCAAAAGGGACAAGCACGGCATACCCGCCAGAGTTGTCTCGCTGGAATATGATCCGTATCGCTCGGCTAGAATCGCTCTTCTGTCCTATGCTGACGGTGAAAAAAGATATATCATAGCCCCTGCCGGCCTTAAAGTGGGTGATGAACTGAATTCCGGGATCGGAGTGGAAGTTTCAAACGGAAACGCTCTTCCCATAGAAAATATTCCCGTGGGTACGGTCATTCACAACATAGAAATGAGGCCTGGAGGTGGAGGAAAACTGGTTCGTTCCGCGGGTTCTGCAGCGCAGATTGTCGCAAAAGACGGCAACTATGCCCAGATAAAACTCGCTTCCGGCGAAATAAGGCTGATTCATCTCCGGTGCATGGCCACCGTGGGAAGGATCGGAAACGCCGAGAACGAGCTTATAGTCTGGGGGAAGGCGGGGAGGTCCCGTCACAAGGGCATAAGACCCACGGTTCGCGGAGTGGCGATGAATCCAGTTGATCATCCCCATGGCGGAGGAGAAGGCAAGGCGACCAAGGGAAACCCCCATCCTGTTTCTCCTTGGGGATGGATTACGATAGGGAAAAAGACGAGAAACAACAAGAGAATGGACAAATATATAGTTAAGCCGAGAAGGGTCGGCTACGGAATGGATTAATCGCGGGAGCTTCAGATGGCAAGATCAAGCAAAAAGGGACTGTATGTGCACGAAAAGCTTATGAAGAAAGTTGAGCAGGCGCAGAATTCCGGGAGTCAGAGAATCATCAGGACCTGGTCAAGAGCTTCAATGATAATACCCGAGATGATAGGAATGACTTTTGCGGTTCACAACGGAACGAGGTTTATTCCCGTGTTCGTGTCCGAACAGATGGTTGGACATAAGCTGGGCGAGTTTTCTCCCACAAGGACTTACCATGGTCATGCGGGTGATAGAAAAGCTAGGAAAAAATAGCAATAACAGAGAGATAGCAGATGGTTTCTAAAGCAGTGCATAAGCATGCCAGGGTGTCGCCGAAAAAGGCCAGGGTGGTTCTTGACCTCATAAGGGGAAAAAGCGTGGAGGAAGCTTCCTCGATTCTGCTTTCCGCCCGCAGGAGGGTCTCACCGTTGCTCTCTAAGCTGCTTAAATCGGCTGTGGCCAACGCCTCCGAGAAGGGATACAGCGATATCGACTCCCTTTACATAAAGGAGGTCTACGCAACGAAGGGTCCGACACTTAAGCGTTTTAGGGCCAGGGCGATGGGAAGGGCTTTTGCCCGTAAAACCAGGATGAGTCATATAACGATAGTGCTTGAACAGAGGGGATTCTGAATTGGGACAGAAAATTAATCCTATAGGACTTCGTATTGGAATAACCAAGTCATGGGATTCCAAGTGGTTTGCCGAGAAACAGATGTACAGGACTCTGCTCAAAGAGGATATAGACATCCGTAACTATGTGAAGAAGACCTTTTATCAGGCGGCCATATCGAACATTGAGATTGAAAGGGCCGCGGCGGACAAGGTCAGGATTCTAGTGTATGCGGCAAGGCCCGGGATCATCATAGGAAGAAAGGGTCAGGAGATAGAGCAACTCAAGAAAAAGCTCCAGCAGATGACCGGAAAAGGCATATTTCTTGACATAAGGGAAGTAAAGAGGCCCGAAACCGATGCCCAGCTTGTTGCTGAGAACCTTGCCCTTCAGCTTGAAAGAAGGGTTGCATACAGAAGGGCCATGAAAAGGGTGCTTTCATCATCCATCCGGGCCGGGGTTCTGGGAATAAAAGTCATGGTTGCCGGGCGTCTCGGCGGAGCCGAAATAGCGAGAAGGGAGTGGTACAGGGAGGGAAGAGTGCCCCTCGGTACTCTCCGTGCGGATCTTGACTACGGGGTTGCCGAAGCGTCGACCACCTACGGAGTGATAGGCGTAAAGGTCTGGATATTCAAAGGCGAGATAATACAGAAAAAGACTAAAGAGAGAGCAGGCGAAATTCCTGAGAGTGTAGATACCGATGCTTCAGCCTAAGAAGACAAAGTACAGAAAGCAGTTCAAGGGAAGAAACCGCGGAGCGGCGACCCGGGGAACGACATTCGCCTTCGGTGACCTTGCGCTTCAGACATTGGAAAACGGGACGATTACCTCAAGGCAGATAGAGGCCGCCCGTATTGCGATCACAAGACACGTGAGAAGGGGAGCAAATCTCTGGATAAGGATATTCCCCTATAAACCCGTTACCAAGAAGCCTGCAGAGACCAGAATGGGAAAGGGCAAGGGGGATGTGGACAAATACGTGGCGCCGGTAAAAAGAGGACAGTTTCTTTACGAAATATCAGGAGTAAGCGAAGAACTTGCACGCTCAGCCTTAAGGCTTGCTTCCTATAAGCTTCCTCTTAGAACCAGGATAGTGTCCAGAAGCGAGGAGGAATTTATCTGATGGCGACGAACGCGGAAGAACTGAGAAACCTCACGCCCGAAGAACTGAACAAGCGCCATCGCGATGCGAATGAAGAGCTTTTCAATGTCAGAATACAGGTCGCCACTGGACAGAACCCCAACAATGCGAGGGTAAAGCAGTTGAGAAAGGAGATTGCGAGGATACTTACCATAAAAAAACAGCGGGATACGGCTTCGGGGAGTTAATTCTATGGAAAGAGGAAAGTTAAAGACCAGAACGGGAATTGTGGTAGGTAACAAGATGGACAAGACCGCGGTCGTGGAAGTACAGCGGATCAAAAGTCACGGTCGGTATAAAAAGCAGATAAGAACCAGCAAGCGATTTAAGGTCCATGATGAGCGCAACGAGTGCAACATAGGAGACAAGGTCACAATAATAGAGTCAAGACCCCACAGCAAAACCAAGAGGTGGAGGCTGGGCAAGGTGGTCAGTCAGGCCGCAAGCGCGTAGGACGTGGTTTTTGATTCTTCGGACTACGGGAGAAAAAAATGATTCAGTCAAGCACATATCTGGACTCGGCGGATAACACAGGGGCCAAAAGGCTTTTCTGCATAAAGGTCTTGGGAGGTTCCGGAAGAAAGTACGCGCGGCTTGGAGATGTTGTTGTGGTTTCGGTCAAGCAGGCAATTCCGAAGTCCAAGGTGGAGAAAGGTTCTGTGTACAAAGCCGTGATAGTAAGGGTGAGGAAGGAACAGAGAAGACCGGACGGTACGTATGTGCGCTTTGATAACAATGCCGCCGTTATAATAGACAAGGAAAACGAACCGATAGGTACGAGGGTTTTCGGACCGATCGCACGTGAACTGAGGCTCAAGGGTTTTATGAAAATTATCTCGCTTGCTCCGGAGGTCGTTTGAACATGTCATCTGGAAAGAGAAAGTCTCATATAAGGGCCGGGGATACGGTTTACGTGGTTGCGGGCAAGGAGAAAGGGAAGACCGGCAAGGTGCTGAGAATTGACAGAAACGTCGAAAAGGCCTTTGTGGAGAAGCTTAACATCATAAAGAGACACAATCGTCCGACGCAGAAAAACCCCGCTGGCGGAATCATCGAGAAAGAGGCCGGAATCCATATCTCGAATCTGATGCTGTACGATTCTGAGAGCAGTCGGCCGGTAAAGGTTGGGTATAGAACCGGCGAGGACGGTAAGAAGGTACGGTACAACAGAAGGACTGGAAAGGAAATCTGAGAAAATGGTTCCGAGAATAAAGACGCTATATAAGAGCGAGGTCGTGCCCGCACTGATTGAAAAGTTTTCCTACGGAAACACTATGCAGGTTCCGAGGCTTGAAAAAATAGTAGTGAACATGGGGCTTGGGAGACTTAGTGAAGCCGGGAGACAGACAAAGGTAATAGATGAAGCCATCTCGGAACTTGCGGATATAACAGGACAAAGGCCGGTGATTACCAAGGCGCGGAAGTCAGTTGCGGGTTTCAAGCTCAGGGAAGGCCAGCCGATAGGCTGCATGGTTACGCTCCGGGGAGAGAGAATGTATGAGTTTTTCGACCGTTTGGTGAACCTCGCCCTTCCAAGAGTCAGGGATTTTAAAGGACTGTCGCCACGGGCTTTTGACGGTTCCGGCAACTATACTCTGGGAATAAGGGAGCATCTGGTTTTTCCTGAAATAGATTACAGCAAGGTTCAGTACAACAAGGGAATGAATATTAGTCTGATTACCACTTCAAAAACCGATGCCGAGGCCAAGGAACTTCTTGCCGGTCTCGGAGTGCCGTTTGCGAATAATTAGAAGAGAGGAATTATGGCCAGAAAAGCATTACTTGAGAAATCAAAGAGAGAGCCGAAGTTTCGCGTGCGTGCGGTTAACCGTTGCGTACTTTGCGGGAGGCCGAGAGGTTTTATGAGAAAATTCGGCCTCTGCAGGGTCTGTTTCAGGGATCTTGCCAGCAAGGGACATCTTCCGGGCGTGAGAAAAGCAAGTTTTTAAGAAACACTTTGGAGAAAAAATGACGGATCCGATTGCAGATATGTTAACCAGAATAAGGAACGCCTTTATGGCGGGTCACGACCAGGTCGAGATTCCCGGTTCGGTTATAAAAGGCGAGATTGCCAGGGTTCTTACCGAGGAAGGCTACGTGGAGAGTTATAAAATTACTGAAGAAGGGGTAAAGAAAACCATACGCATCAAACTGAAATACGGTCCTGACGGCAAGGCGGCAATAGATGAGATAAAGAGGATAAGCAAGCCATCAAGAAGGGTTTACGTTGGCAAAGATGATATTCCGAGGGTCAGGGGCGGGATGGGAATCTCGATACTCTCCACTTCAAGCGGAATAATGACGGGGGTTGCCGCAAGGAGCAAGAGCATAGGCGGGGAGATTCTCTGCACAGTGATCTGAGGACGGGAGAATGTCAAGAATAGGAACAAAACCAGTGGTTATTCCCGACGGGGTAACGGCGACGCCCAGGCGGGGAGCTATCGAAATCAAGGGGCCAAAGGGAAGCCTTGAGGTTACGGTGCCCGAGGGAATAAAAGCCGTACTTGAGGACGGAACCGTGGTTGTTTTCAGGCAAAGCGAAGAAAAAAGAATAAAGTCCTTTCACGGTCTTACGCGAAGTCTTATTAACAATTCGGTAATAGGAGTGAGTGAGGGATTTACCAAGGTGCTCCGCATAACCGGTACCGGTTACAAGGCGGATCTCTTGGGGAAAACGGGACTCAGGTTTTCACTCGGTTACTCCCACCCGGTTGATTTTGCACTTCCTCAGGGCATAGAGGCGACCGTGGAGGAACGGGGCACCCTGCTCTCGCTTCATGGAATTGACAAGCAGCTCGTGGGGGAGACCGCGGCACGCATAAGAAAGATAAGACCACCCGATTCCTATAAGGGCAAGGGTGTTCGTTACGAAGGTGAGAAGTTGAAGCTTAAACCCGGAAAAGCTGGAGCGGCTACTAAATAATGATAAAAAAGAAAAGCAGAAATCTGGTGCGTAAAAGAAGGCACCTTGCTGTGAGGAAGAAGATAAGCGGCACCGTGGAGATTCCCAGGGTTTCCGTTTTCCGCTCGGCAAGGCATATATACGCCCAGTTGATAGATGATACCGCGGAAGTCACCCTTCTTCAGGCGTCAACGATGTTCCCTGAGACGAAAAAGAGGTTGTCTGCTGAGAACATGAAGAAAACCGAGGTTGCCAAAGAGGTTGGAAAGCATCTCGGGGAGATGGCTGTTCAGAAGGGTATAACTAGGGTTCGTTTCGACAGAGGGGGCTACGCTTACCATGGAAGGATAAAGTCGCTTGCCGACGGGATCCGCGAGGCGGGAGTGGAGTTTTAGGAGAAAAATTAAAGGAGGCTTTGGTTTTGGAAGAGGAGAAGATAAATCCGGCAGAACTTGAATTGCAGGAAAAAGTGGTTCACATAAGAAGGGTCGCTAAGGTGACCAAGGGTGGAAAAAGGTTCCACTTTACCGTTCTTGCCGTGGTCGGAAACTCCGATGGAATTGTGGGAGCCGGACTGGGAAAATCGAATGAGGTTCCTGATGCCGTAAGAAAGGCGGTTGAAAAAGCAAAGAAAACTCTGATAAGGGTGCCGCGCAACGGCGCCACCATACCGCACGGGATTCACACGGAATATGTGTCAAGCAAGATTATGCTCCTGCCTGCTGCCCCGGGTACGGGCGTTATAGCGGGTGGTGCGGTGCGAGCGGTGGTCGAACTTGCAGGCATACACGATGTTCTCTCCAAAGTTGTCGGATCAAGGAACCCGCTTAATGTTGTTATGGCGGTTGTAAAGGGACTCTCGGAACTGCAGGTTCCCGAAGAAATCGCGAAGACGAGGAACAAGGAGATAAAGGACCTCGATCTTCCTGACTACTATGGTGCGGTGCAGTAGAACGCACGCTTAACAGTGGAGCGCAAACGGAAATGTTAAACGAACTTTCGCCGGTTAAGGGATCTAAAACAAAAAGAAAAAGGGTAGGAAGAGGTGCGGGTTCCCAAGGGAAAACCAGCGGAAGAGGGCACAAGGGCCAAGGATCCCGTTCGGGGAAAGGGGTATCCAGATGGTTTGAAGGTGGTCAGACTCCACTCAAAATGAGAAGTCCGAAAAGGGGCTTTACAAACATATTCAAAAAACAGTACGACATAGTTAGCCTGAAGGATCTTGAGCGTTTTGCGGATGCGGCGGAGTCGATTACGGTACAGACGCTTGCCGAGGCGGGAATAGTAAGCGGCAAAAAACCCGTAAAACTCCTGGCCAACGGCGAGATTGCCTCGGCGCTCTCCATAACGGTTAACGCCTGCAGTGAGGCGGCCGCGCGCAAGATAAACGACGCGGGAGGAAAAGTGGAGATAGTATGAGCAGTAATGTCGCGTCACTTCCCAGGATTCCGGAGCTCAACAGGAAGCTTCTTTTTACAGCCGCAATGCTCGTTGTTTACAGGGCAGGGGTTTTCGTTCCGATTCCGGGAATCGATCCGGATCAGATTGCCAAGATGTTCGAGCAGACCCGCGGCACGATATTCGACATACTTAACATGTTTTCCGGGGGAGCACTTGAACAGGCGTCGATTTTTGCCTTGGGGGTCATGCCCTACATTACCGCCTCAATCATCATGTCGCTTCTTGTAAAGGCCTTTCCTTCACTTGAAGCAATGCAGAAAGAAGGCGAAGCCGGAAAGAGAAGAATAAATCAGTACACGAGGTACGGCACCGTTCTTATATGTCTAGTTCAGGGTTTCATGCTTGCGGTTACCCTTGAGCGCGGCGGAGTAGGGGCGGCTACCGTAGGAAGTGCCGTTACGGACCCCGGTCTGATGTTCAAGATTACGGCAGTTCTCACGCTCACCGCGGGCGGACTTTTTGTTATGTGGCTTGGAGAGCAGATAACAGAGAACGGAATCGGAAACGGGATATCTCTTCTTATCGCCGCATCGATAATCGCCAGTATTCCCGGGGCGTTCTGGAACCTCTCAAGGCTCGTTGGCACGGGCGAGATTACCGTTTTGGGGGTTTTGCTTATTTTTATTTTCCTAGGGTTTCTTATGGGCCTTATAGTTTACTTTGAGCGTTCCTACCGGAAAATACCGGTTCAGTACCCAAGAAGGGTCGTGGGGAGGAAGGTAATGGGAGGGCAGAGTTCCCACCTGCCTCTTAAAACCAATCCTTCGGGGGTCATTCCTCCGATCTTCGCTTCTTCTATCCTTATTTTCCCCGCTACGATTGTTACGTTTGCCGATGTTCCTGCTATTCGCACCTTCTCTGACCTTGTGTTTCAAAACGTGTTCGTATACAACCTGATCTTTGCCATACTCATAATATTTTTCGCCTTTTTCTATACTTCAATAATATATGATCCGGACGATCTCTCGGATAACCTGAGGAAAAATGGCGGAAACATACCGGGAATAAGGCCGGGCAGAAAGACATCGGAGTACATAGGCAGCGTGCTTGGAAAAATTACTTTTATAGGGGCTATATACGTGGCGGCGGTCTGCGTGTTGCCGGCGTTTCTTGAGAGAGAACCTTTTAATCTGCCGTTTTACTTCGGAGGCGTGTCACTTCTTATCGTAATAGGGGTAACGCTTGATTTCATGCAGCAGATCGAATCTTTTCTGATAACTCACAGTTATGAAGGATTTATAAAGAAGAGGGGAATGAAGGAACCCCAGAGATACAGATTCTGACGCGAGAGAAATGCCAAGGACCATGAGATTGATACTGTTTGGACCGCCTGGCGCCGGAAAGGGAACGCAGGCTGATCTCATCAGGGAAAAATACGGGGTTGAGCATATATCGACTGGGGACGTGCTGCGTGAAGCCATGAAAAACGAGACTGAAGTCGGGCTTTACGCTAAATCGTTCATGGACAAGGGGGAGCTCGTACCTGATGAGGTCGTGACGGAAATAATAAGACAGAAAATATCTTCGATCGGCGAGGGAGGCTTTATGCTTGACGGTTTTCCCAGAACTCTGGAGCAGGCAAGATCTCTTAACGGTATTCTCACTGATGCCGGAATCGGTATTGACGCGGTTATTTCTCTTGAGGTTCCCGACGAGGATGTTGTGCAGAGAATAACCAAACGCCAGAAAATAGAGGGCAGGCGTGACGATACGGAGGATGTGATAAGGAACAGACTTAGAGTTTACAAGGATCAGACATCTCCTCTTAAGGATTTTTACGAAAAAACCGGCGTTCTGCGTACAGTTGAGGGAGTAGGACAGATATCGGATATCGCCGAGAGAATAGACGGTGTGCTGAAGCGGTTGCAATAATGATTCGCTTGAAGAACAGAGAAGAGCTTGAACGCATGAGGTCTGCCGGCAGGGTGGTTTCCGAAGTGCTTATGAGGCTTGAGGAGGATGCGAAGGAAGGAGTGACCACTTGGGAACTTAACGAGATTGCGGAAAGAATGTGCGCAGCAGGGGGCTTTAAGCCTGCTTTTAAAGGTTACGCAAATTATCCGGCTTCGGTGTGCTTTGCCCTTAACGAAGAGATAGTGCACGGTATTCCTTCGAAGAAAAAGGTGCTTAAGGACGGGGACATAGTAGGAATAGATTTCGGAGTACTGCTAGATGGGTATTACGCCGACTCGGCAATGACGGTTGCGGTCGGTAAAATCCGTCCTGTTGCCGAAAAGCTGCTTCGGGTCACCAGGGATTCCCTATATAAGGGCATAGACATGGTGAAAAGTTCAAACAGGGTTCTGGATATATCAAAAGAGATACAGACTTATGTTGAAAATGAGGGTTTTTCTATAGTCAGAGATTTTGTCGGTCACGGAATAGGCAGGGAACTTCACGAGGAGCCGCAAGTGCCGAATTTTATTCCTCCGAATGGCAAGGGGGGAGGAATAAGACTTCGTTCTGGAATGGTCATGGCCATAGAACCTATGGTAAACGAGGGGTCGGAGAAAACGAAGATACTTGAAGACGGGTGGACGGCGGTTACTTATGATGGTAAACTTTCCGCTCATTTTGAGCATACTGTGGCCCTTACGGATAACGGCCCTGAAATTCTTACCGAAAGGATTCACTAGGAACGGGTGATGGAGAAAGAAGAGAAAATAGAGTTTGAAGGAACTATAACCAAAGCTCTGCCCAATGCGATGTTCATGGTCGAGATAGAGAACAATCACGAGGTGCTGGCTTATGTGTCCGGTAAGATGAGAACCAGGTTCATAAGGATACTTCCCGGAGACAGGGTAAAGCTTGAGATATCTCCCTATGATCTTACAAAGGGAAGGATTACCTACAGGCTCAAAAAATAAACAGGGGAGCGGAAGCAAGGTGAAAGTTAGGGCATCGGTAAAAAAAATATGCGACAAGTGCAAGATAATCAGACGCAAGGGAGTTGTGCGCGTGATCTGCGTTAACAAAAGATGCAAGCAGAGACAAGGATAGCGCCGAGGAGGATATGCCCTAATGCCCAGAATAGCAGGTGTTGATATACCGCTTAACAAAAGAGTAGAGATAGGTCTTACGTATATCTACGGTATAGGTAGGGCGACTTCAAACGTTATACTCGATAAGGCCGGTATAGATGTAAACAAAAAATCAGGGGACCTTGACGATCAGGAAGTAACAAAACTGCGGACGATAATTGAAGGCGAGTACACCGTTGAGGGAGACCTGAGAAAGGAGGTTCAGCTCAACATAAAGCGTCTGGTGGAGATAGGCTGCTACAGGGGGATCAGGCACAGGACGGGACTTCCGGTAAGAGGACAGAAAACCAAGTCAAACGCAAGAACGAGAAAGGGTCGCAGGGGTACAGCTATAGCGAAGAAGAAGAAAGCCGGCAAATAAGGGTTTTTCCAGATGAGCAGAAAATTCACAAAGAAGAAAACAAAGAAATTCGTTGAACATGGAGTGGTCAACATACATGCCACTTTTAACAACACTATAGTCACCGTCAGCGATATGAATGGAAACGTCATAGCCTGGTCAAGCGGTGGCAACAGGGGTTTTAAGGGCACCAGGAAAGGGACGCCGTTTGCGGCCCAGGTGGCGGCGGATGACGCATCCAAAAAGGCGAAGACCTTCGGGATGAAGTCAGCTAATGTTTACGTGAGCGGTCCCGGTCCCGGAAGGGAACCGGCGATAAGAGCCGTTCAGGCTGCCGGGGTGAAAGTGATGATGATAAAGGATGTCACCCCGATCCCCCATAATGGTTGCAGACCACCTGGAAGAAGAAGGGTGTAGGCATTATTGTGGGAGAGATCATGTTCACGTTGTTTGCGAGGAGGAAGAAGGTAATTGGCTAGGTATAGAGGACCATCTTGTAAGCTTTGCAGGAGAGAGGGAGAACAGCTTTTTCTTAAGGGCGCCAGGTGTTATACGTCAAAATGTGCCATACAGAAAAGGCCTAACCGCGGACCTGGAGTTCACGGGGCCGCGATTGGCCGTTCCAAGTTCTCCGACTACGGAATAAGATTGAGGGAAAAACAAAAGGTTAAGCGTATTTACGGGTTGACCGAAAAGCAATTCAGCCGTTATTTTGCCGAGGCTGCGAGGAGAAGCGGAGTGACTGGCGCAATGCTCATACTGCTTCTTGAGAGAAGGCTTGATAACGTGGTCTACCGTCTCGGGTTTGCGAGTTCTCGCAACGAGGCCAGACACTTGGTCTGGCTAGGACATGTGCTTGTGGACGGCAAGAGAGTCAACATTCCCTCTTTCAGCGTTGAGCAGGGAAACAAAATAGAAATCAAGGCAAAAACCAGAAGCAACCCGCACGTTAACCAGTCTCTTGAAGGTCTTGAGAGAAGGGGGTTCCCCCAGTGGCTCGAGCTTGACAGGGAAAATTACAGCGGAGTTGTAACCAAACTTCCCGAGAGAGAAGACGTGACGGTTCCCATAGATGAACAGTTGATCGTTGAGTTTTACTCAAGAGTCTAGAAAAGCCTGGCACACACGGAGGTGTGAAACTTGGAGAATTTTCAGAAAAACTGGAGAGATTTGCAATACCCCAAAGCGCTTGAAAAAGACGAGCAGGTATCAACTCCTTTCTACAGCAAATTTACCTGCGAGCCTCTTGAACCGGGCTACGGTATTACTCTTGGTAACGCGCTTAGAAGGGTTCTCCTGTCCTCGATACAGGGTCCTGCTATTACCGCTGTCAAGATAGACAAAGTGCGGCACGAATTTTCTACCATACAGGGAGTTATGGAAGATGTTACTGAGATCATACTGAACCTTAAGAATGTGGATCTCAGAATGCATACTTACGATCCGCAGACGGTAATTCTGAAAGCGGAGGGCCCGGCGGAAGTCAAGGCGTCCGACATAGAAACGACCCACATGGTGGAAGTGGTTAACGGCGAGCAGCACATAGCGACCTTGGGAGATGACGCGAAGCTTGAAATGGAACTGACAGTGAAGATGGGAAGCGGTTACGAGCCAGTATCGAGAAGAGAGACTGAGAAGTCAATAGGCCTGATACACGTTGATGCGTTTTTCTCGCCCGTCAAAAAAGTTAATTACGCAGTTACCAACGCCAGGGTAGGGCAGAGGACCGATTATCAGAAACTGACCATTGAAATATGGACAAACGGTACTATTCTTCCCGAAGAGGCGCTTGCTTACAGTGCAAAAATCATTAAGCAGCAGCTAAATGTCTTCATTGATTTTGATGAGGAACTCGTGGACAAGGTGGAAGAGGAACAGTCCATGGGTATAAGTGGGACCGACGACAAGCTTTTTATCCCTATAGAGGACGTGGAACTTTCAGTGAGATCTATAAACTGTCTTAAAAAGGCGGAAATAAAATACATTGGAGAAGTAGTTCAGAAGACAGAACAACAGCTTCTTGATCTTGAAAATTTCGGAAAAACTTCCCTTGAAGAGGTAAGCGCTAGACTTAAGGAAATGGGTCTGAGTCTTGGGATGGTTATAGACACCGGGGTCTTTGAAGACGAAAAACAAAGGCGGAGTTCTGAGAATTCCGGGGAGTGATCGGGGTCCGGGTTCGTATACGGTGGAAAGATGAGACACAGAAAATCGGGAAGAAAGCTGGGGGTTACTACGAAACACAGAAAAGCCATGTTCCGCAACATGGCTACAGACCTTTTGCGTAACGGCAGGATAAATACAACGGACACGAAGGCCAAGGAAATAAGAAGGGTTGTGGAGAAGCTCGTAACGTTAGGCAAAAACGGGAGTCTTCACGCGAGAAGAAAGGCCCTGGGATATATAAGGGACCGAGCAGTCGTGGAAAAACTTTTCTCCGAGCTTGCCCAGAGGTATATGGAGCGTCCCGGTGGCTATACGAGGATTGTGAAGCTTGGTTACAGAAGGGGAGACAACGCCCCCATTTCTCTTATTGAACTTGTGACCGAGGAGTACAGGGCCAAAAGAAAAAGACGGAAGGCGGAACCCAAGGCCGAAACCAAGAGCGCGCCGAAGAAAAGTTCGAAGAAGAAATCCGCAGAAGAACTTGGTCTGGTTGAGCAACAAGAAACCGCCGAGGGCCGGGTGGAGGAACAGGGTGAAGCCGAGATGACAGAAACGGACTCCCAAGAACCCAAAGAGCAAGCCGGTTCTTCCGAAAAGACTGAGGACTAGTTCCTTCTTTTTTCCCCGCGCACATACCTAGAGGGTTTTTTCCGTCTCCCCTATTATTTATAATAGACCTGATGAAAAGAGTCGGGTTTATACTTGATGCAAGATCAATTGAAGAACTCAAGGATCTGGCTGTTGCCGCTGAGAAAGCGAATTTTCACTCCGTCTGGGCTACGGAACTTTACAGGACCCCTTTTCAGCAGCTCTCTGCAGTTGCTCCTGTTACCTCTGAAATAAAGCTCGGCACCGCAGTTGCTCTTGCCTTTGTGAGAAGCCCGCTGGTTACTTCCATTACTTCTCTTGATCTTGACGAAATTAGTTCGGGGAGGTTGATACTGGGTCTTGGTACCGGGGCAAAGAAGACGAACGAGAATTTCCACGGTGTTTTCTATGGAGACAGGCCGGTTGCGAGGATAAGGGAATGCGTTGGGTTAATAAGGGAGATTCTGTCCGAGGCGCATACAGGCAATGATATTGTTTTCGAAGGGCAGTTCTACAGAGTAAACACAAGGGGTTACAAAAGGGCTTTTGAACCCGTCAGACAAAATATACCTATATTCGTGGCCGGTATAGGGAGCAACATGGTTGGCGCTGCTGCCGAAATTGCGGACGGTTACATGGGACATGTAGTCTGTTCGCTTGAATATATAAAAAGGATAGTTTCACCTTCGCTTGAAGAAAGGCTTGAGAAAAGCAGAAAAAACGGAGATTTTACTAAATGCTCGATTATTACCTGTGCCGTTTCCCATGACTGGGAGAGGGCGAGAGAAGCCGCTCGGGCGACCATAGCCTTTTACGCTACGGTAAAAGCCTATGATCCTCCTTTCAGGCTTCATGGTTTTACGGATGAGGTCAAAGGGATAAGGGATGCTTTCCGTAGAAAAGATATTCGTGAGATGATAAAAGGTGTCAGTGATGAAATGGTTGGAGCGCTTGCCGTTGTGGGGGATGCGGAACATTGCAGGGAGAGAGTGGATGAGTACAGGAAATATGTAGACCTTCCTGTACTCAGTGCCCCTCATTATTTTCTTGATTTCAGGGAGGTAAGGGAGTACCAGGAGCGATTGATCGAGGCCTTCGCCTCGTGAGACCCGGGTTTTTCAGCTAGGGAAATGAAAATACTTGTTTCGGGATCGACCGGAACCGTGGGAACCCATCTTCTTAATTCCATTCCCTCGGATTCCTATGAGACATGGTGTCTTGTAAGGTCGCGGGTTGAAGGAGAGAATCTGATTTTCTGGAATCCAAAGGATGGCTATGTCGAAGATCCGTCTTTGCTTGAGGGTTTTGACGCTGTTGTTCACCTCTCAGGGGAGAATATAGTGTGCAGATGGACTGAAGAGAAAAAGAATTCGATACGGCAGAGCAGGGTGCACAGTACCCGGTACTTGGTGAGCCTTTTATCCGAGCTTCAACATCCCCCAAAAAGCTTTATCTGTGCTTCGGCAATCGGTTACTATGGGGACAGGGGAGAGGAAAGACTTACTGAGCGTTCGGTGGCTGGCTCTGGGTTTCTTCCCGATGTTTGTCGCGAGTGGGAGAATGAGTCCAAAAGGGCCTCGGACCTTGGCCTAAGGGTCATAAACCTGCGCTTAGGCGTTGTACTAAGTCCCGAAGGAGGCATACTGAGTTCTTTGCTGCCTCTTTTTAAAATGGGTCTTGGGGGAGTCATTGGAAGTGGTGATCAGTACCTAAGCTGGATATCGATAGAAGACCTTTCGCGGATAATTATTTATCTGCTGGAGCAGGGAGAAGTAAACGGTCCCGTTAATGCGGTATCTCCAAATCCGGTGACTAACAGGCAGTTTACCGCCATGCTTGCGTCAGTTCTACGAAGACCCGCATGGTTTTCAACTCCCGCGTTTGCCATAAGGCTGTTGTTCGGAGAAATGGGCCGCTCCACGATGCTTGCCGGCAGCATGGTTTTCCCTGAGAAACTTCTTTCCTCCGGTTACGAGTTCTTGCACGAAGATCTGGGTTGCGCGCTTGAGGATGTTGTTCTGAGACAAAATGTCGAAGAAAAATAAGTTCCATTCACGCCAGTACCTGAAATTGAAACTTGAAAGAAAAGATCTTGACGAAAACCCGTTTGTTCAGTTTGATCTCTGGTATTGCGAGGTTCTTAAAGCGAAAATCGATTTTCCAAACGCTTTTATTCTTTCCACGGTAGGAGCGGATGGTGTTCCGTCCTCAAGAGTGGTGCTTCTCAAGGGTTATGACGAAAGGGGCTTTTCCTTCTATTCAAATTCTCTTAGTCGCAAGGGACGGGATATAGCTGAGAATCCGGTCGCTTCGCTTTGCTTCTGGTGGTCTGAATTTGAAAGGCAGGTGAAGATAAACGGCGAAGTCTCACTTCTGCCGGAACCGGAAGCCGATGAATATTTTACGTCTAGACCTCGCCAGAGCCGGATAGGAGCATGTGTTTCGAAGCAGAGCGAAGTTGTTGCAAGCAGGCAACTGCTTGAGGAGCAGTACGACCAGTTCCGGTCTGAACGGAAAGGAAAAAGTATAGCGCGGCCTGAGTTCTGGAAAGGATACGTGGTGAGTCCCGTGCACTTTGAGTTCTGGCAGGGAAGAAAGAACAGGCTTCACGATCGTTTCAGATATATTCCTTCCCCGGACGGTGGCTGGAGTATAGACAGGCTTTATCCATAGTCCGCGGAAAGAAGAATCGATAGCCCCTGATTATCTGGTTGCGCGATAGATCGCTACTACTCCCATGGTGAGTTCTGAGTATTGGCAGTCTCGAAACCCCGCGTTTTCAAGATGGCTTATGAAGTTCTTTCTTTGAGGAAACGCGGCGGCGGATTCAGCAAGATATCTGTATTCCTCGCCCCTGCCGTAAATGCTTCCGACAAGAGGCATCAAGACTCTGAAGTAAAACATGTATATGGGTTTGAAAACTGGATTTTTCGGAATCGCAAATTCAAGTATGAGGAGTTTTCCGTTTTCCCTTAGCACCCTTCTCATCTCTCTCAGGGAAAGTTCGTAATCTGCTGTGTTTCTTATACCGAATGCTATGGTGACGGAGTTAAACTGTTTCTCCGCAAAGGGGAGATTCTCAGCCGCGGCCGATACAAGGGCTATTTTGCCCCTTAAATCAAGGTCTCTAATTTTCTTTTTTGCTATTCGGAGCATGTTCATGCTGGGATCAATCCCGACCGTTTTGGTTGCGGGGTGTTTTTTTGCGATTTCAATCGCAACTTCTGCCGTCCCGGTTGCTATGTCCAGGTTGTACTCGACGTCGCGCATCTCTTCTGCGAGCTTCTTTCTCCAGAGTTTGTGAATTCCAAGGCTGAACAGAGTGTTCAGCCAGTCGTAGTGACTCGCCACTTCATCGAAAATTTTTCTCGTTTCAGGCATCAGACGGATTCCAGAATCCTTTCTATGTGAGAGGTTCTGTTGAGAACATAGAAATGAATTCCAGGTACTCCTTCGGCGATAAGTTCCCTTACCTGCTCTATGCACTGCGCGATTCCCACTTCCACCGCCTTGCGGTTATCGTCTCCCGCATCTTCCAGTTTCTTTTTCAGGGCTTGAGGTATCTCCGTTCCGCAGAGAGACGATATTCTTATAACCTGTTTCGATGAGAGCGCGGGCATAAGACCCGGAATTACGGGAAGGTCTATTCCTGCTGCCCTTACTCTGTCGACATAATCAAAATAGTAACGGTTATCGAAAAAGAGCTGAGTAATTATGATATTCGCTCCGGCATTCACCTTTTTCTTGAGATTGGATATGTCTTCCTCAAAACTTGGGGATTCGATATGTTTTTCCGGATAACCGGCGACTGCTATGGAAAACCGCTGCGGTTTTTCTTTTCCGTATTTTCTTATGTGCTCCACGAGCTGGTTTGCGTGCCGGAAAGCTCCCTCGGACAGCAGCTTTTCTCCGTTCTCCTTCGGAATATCTCCCCTGAGGGCCACTATGTTGCGTATTCTCTCCTGTTCAATCCGCTTGAGCATCAGATCTATTTCCTTTTCGGAATATCCTATGCAGGTCAGGTGGCAGGCGCTCTCCGTCCCTATAACGTTTTTTACGTAGGAGGCGACCTCGAGGGTTCTTTTCCGTCCCTTTCCCATGGCGCCGTGTGTTACCGTTATTATGGCGGGCGAGAGTTCGGCGAGTCTCGAAAGGGTATCTTTGAGTTTTTCGAATTCGGGATCGTCTTTCGGAGGAAAGACCTCAAAGGATATGAGAGGAGCATCTCTTTTTTTGTTTTTATATTCAGAAAAATTCACGGTTTTTCCTCGAGAGCCGGAGTTTGGGGAAAGTTTAAACTATTGGAAATTATACCCATCATATTATTTGGGTAAACAAGCATATAATTCCAGATTATTTCTTTTGATTTCCCAATAATTTTCTAAGACATGCGCTTCTGTAGTCGAATATTGAATCCAGTTTTCTGCTTACCAGAAGCGGATTCGCCAGTCTTCCGATCGGGTCAAACGGCAGGGAGTAGTGAATGAGGTCCCGGACCTGCGTTTGCTCCCCGACCTGTGCAAAAAAGTGCTTGTGGTGCCAGAACCTGTAAGGCCCGAATCGCTGCTCGTCAACGAAATAGTGCGGTGGATCAACATGGGTTATTTCCGTTGTCCATCCGCTTGCGAGAAAAGGAATGGGCGTTACGGTGTAAGTGATTATCATGCCGGGATATATTTTTTCTTCTGCCTCAGATGTTATCCGCAGGTTGAGTCCCGGGGGAGTTATCTTGGGAAGATTGCTGGGGTTGGAGAAAAAATCCCAGGCTGTTTCAATCGGAACCGCCAGGAATTCAGTTCTCTTGAGCGTATATATCTTCATTTTTCCTCTGCCTGCTCCAGCGGCGGTCCGGGAAGCCCTACAAACTTCCACAGCACCAGGAACAGAAGTCCGAATATCAGGGGCAGGGACTGGTGTGTCTCATAAAGTATACCGGCGGACATTCCCCCCACGCAGGCTCCCATGAAGTTTGCCAGGTTGAAAAAACCGGAGAGCACACCCCTGTTCTCCGAGGAGACTCTCTGCGTAACAAACGCGGGCAGTATGGATTGAAATATGGAGTATCCAAGAAAAAACACCGTCCCCGCGAGGTAAAGCGTGATACTGTCAGATGCCCGGAGCAGATAGATTAAAAAAGCGGCTACTAAAAAGAAAAGTCCGAATCTGGTTGCCCGTTTCAGTTTTTTTCTCGTTTCCGAGATCCTGATGTAGGCGTTAGCCAGAAGCGCGCTGGGGGCGAGTATTATCAGGTACACGGACCATAGATCCTGGGGACTGGTGCCGATATTTTTCCAGTCCAGAGGATAGATGAACAAAATAAGGTTAAGGCAGAGGGATGTTATGAAGGTTGAGGAAAAAATTCTTCCCACTTCCGGTTCCCTGAGTTTGAGGAAAATTTCTTTTCTGTCTCTTGTTTTTTTTCCTGGAAGTTCCGGGAACATGAAAAGAGTGACGAACACTGCAATTAGTCCCAGTGCGGCAAGAATGAAAAAAAGGCTTTCAAAACCGAATTTTCCCGCGAGTACCGGACCGAATATGAGCGAAGTTATAAATGCCGTTCCGACTATTATTCCGGTCAGCATGAAAGACTGGGCCCTTACCTCGTTTCTTGTTGAGTCCCCGAGAGACGCTATGGCGACTGCGCCTATCGCTCCGCTTCCCTGAAGAGCCCTGGTCATTATCAGTTCCCATATAGTGTCCGCGAAGCCGCAGAGAACACTTCCAACGCAGAAGATCATAAGCCCCAGCACTATTACCGGCTTTCTTCCGAATCTGTCGCTCGCCATGCCGAAAGGTATCTGCAGAAGGCTCTGGGTAAGGGCGTATATTCCGAATGCGACTCCGGCTGACGACAGCGTCGCTCCCTCGTAGTTTATCGCGTATATGCTGAAAACCGGGATTATCAGGAATATGCCCAGCAGCCTGAGCGATATCACCGTTCCTATTACCGCAACGCCGCGGAACTCACCTCTGTTCAGTCTCATAAGGGTTCCCTATCGTTTTTTTCGCCTCAAAATGCTTCGGAACAAAACAAGGTTAGGGGATTTGTCGTTTTTGACAATGACAAGCTGTTAAGATAACATTGAAGAAATAATAATAACCTAGAAAATCCTACTGACAATTGCTATAGAATCATAACCATTTTAGGAGAGGTATTTAGTTAGATGAAATCATTTTTCGAGATTGTAACGGGGCGCTTCCTGCGCGTCGGTTTTCCTGCCCTTCTGTTTTCCGTGTTAATTGGTTCATACGTGTCTTTAGCCGGAGGATTGCCTCCTGAGGAACGTCAGGTTGAAGAGATGCCCGCTGAAGAATCCGCGGTTGAGGTTCCAGCGGTGGATGATGTTTCTGAGAAGAGCTCAAGAGGGTTTACCGTCGGAGCCCGCGGTTCTCTTTTTATAATCAGCGATACTGGTTTCTCGGGGTCGAGCAGGGAGTATGGCCCGTTATCGGGCAACGCCACCGGTAACGGGGGATACAATTTCAGCCTTCTTCTGGGTTACGACTTTGGAAACGGGCTTCGTCTTGAGGCCGAAGCGGGCTACATACACAGCTGTATCAATGAAATGGATGTAAAGGAGCCGGGAGGCCTTGTAAGCAACTTGGGACTTACCAGTTCGCAGCAGCCATGTCTTGAAGGTTCTCCCGGGTGTATACCCTACAACAGTCTCCCTGGTACAGCCCAGGACGCTATTGAAGAGGGCGCAAGAGGCGAGAAAAAAATTGATGGCGGAGTTTCGGCGTTCGCCTTCATGATAAACGCTTATTACGACTTGAATCCTGACGGAAAGCTTGTTCCGTACGTAGGCGGGGGACTGGGTCTGCTCAACCTCTCGACAGATGCGGAGTCGGCAGAAGGCCTCACAACGGGTATCGGTCTGATTGATGACAGCGATTCCGTTTTCGCTTATCAGGTAGGAGCAGGCCTGGGTTACAAGATTGACGGACTCGGCGACGGGTCGGACGTGACGTTGAGTGTCGATTACCGGTATCTGGCTTCTTTCGAGGACCCGGAGTTCACCGGTGAACTGACCGGCGAAACAGTGGAAACCGAGTTTGCGGGGCACTACATAGGCGGTGGAATAAGGCTTGCGTTCTGAGCCTGGGTCCGGTTCATTGATTCCGGGAAACGGGTATTCCACGACGGACGAGGAGTTGGCGACGGCCGGGTGACTGAGGTCTTTCTGGGTCGGAGGATATATGTCCGGTTTTTTCCCGCCGGCATGGGTTTTTCCTCATGGGGCTTTCTCCGTATGTACTGCCTGTCGGACGGACAGCCGTCGCCTAGAGAGGACAGCGGCTGCGGCGTCATCAGATTTCTGGGAACTTCCGGGCGATGAGACCTACTTGGGCTGAAATCAGTCTTGATTCTTTCAGATCAAACCTAGATGAAGTAAAAAGACTTGTGGGGCGGGGTGTCCGCGTCATGGCAGTCGTGAAGGCTGAAGCTTACGGGCATGGCGCCGCAAGGGTAAGCCGGGCGGCTCTTCGCAGCGGAGTGGATATGCTGGGTGTGGCTACGGTGCCCGAGGCTCTGCAGCTCAGGGAATCGGGAATAACGGGCGAAATATTTCTTCTGGGAGGGATCAGCCCCCGGGAAGCGGGCGCGGTCGTCGAAAACACGCTTACTCCGGCGTGCTATTCCCTTGATGTGCTTGAAGCTCTCTCCGGCGCCGCTGTCAAGCGCGGAAAAACAGTCGGTTATCACCTGAAAGTCGATACCGGCATGACCAGGCTTGGAGTCGGACCGGATAAAACAAGCTCTTTTGTCGTTTCTTCGGCATCTCTTCCGGCAATAAGGCTTGAGGGTATATTTACCCACCTGGCTTCTTCTGATATCCGCGGGAGCGATTATACCGATTATCAGCTCGGGATTTTCCGGGAAAGTCTTGCATCCCTTAGGGCATCGCGCATAAAGTATGGTTCTGCGCATTGCGCGAACAGCGCCTCCATTCAGAGATTCCCGGATTCTCACATGGATATCGTGAGACCCGGGATAATGCTTTACGGTTCAGGCGCCATGGGGGAGTCTGAACTGAGGCCCGTTATGAAATTCAAAACAAGGATAGCCCAGCTCAGAGAAATTACCTCCGGCACCCCGGTCGGCTACGGGGGGACTTTCGTTACAAAAAGAGAGACTCTTGTGGCGACGCTTCCTGTCGGATACGCGGATGGTTACCCGAGAGCGCTTTCAAACAGGGCGAAAATTTCTCTCGCAGGGAGACTCGCCCCGCTTATAGGGTCTGTCTGCATGGATTTCATCATGGTCGACGTAACTGACATTCCGGGCGTCTGTGTCGGGGACGAGGCGGTACTTTTCGGAGACGGGCTCGTGAGCGTTGAGGATGTCTCCTCCTGGGCTCGGACCATACCCTACGAAATCTTGTCACGGATTTCGCCCAGGGTTCCGAGGCGTTACGTATGATCTGTCTTTATTAGCCGGTGCGAAGAAAATCTTCCATGAGAACCGTTATACAGAGGGTAACCAAAGCATCAGTCAGCGTTGACGGGAATGTAGTCGGCAACATCGGCGCGGGAATGGTGGTTCTTATTGGAGTTGAGAAAGATGACTCGGAAAAAGACATTGCTTACGTTGCGGAGAAGATAGCTGGTCTGAGAATATTTGAGGATTCCTCGGGTAAAATGAATCTGAGCATCAAGGATACGGGAGGAGAAATCCTGGCTGTTTCCCAGTTTACCCTCTACGGTGATTGCAGGAAGGGCAGAAGGCCTTCTTACACGCGGGCCGCTGGCGGAGATTTTGCAAGGCGGTGCTACGAACTTTTCATTGCTGAGGTCACGGAACGCGGAATTCCGGTTAGAACCGGTGTTTTCGGGGCAACAATGGATGTTTATATAGAGAACGACGGTCCAGTCACGCTTCTTATTGACAGTTCCAAGGATTTCTGAGTTCATACTGGTTATTTTATTGCGGCGGATTATTATTAGGATAGATGAAGACCGTATGCAATCACCCTACCGCTCACAGGGATTATATATTTGAGGAGAAATACGAAGCGGGTCTGGTCCTCAAGGGATCCGAGGTTAAATCCCTTAGAAATGGAAACGCCAGCGTCAAGGAAAGCTTTGCTCTGATAAGGGAGGGTGAAGCCAAGCTTGTTAACTGCTACATAGCCCCTTATGATGCCGCTAGCGGGCTTAACCATGACCCGACTAGGGAGAGGAAGCTTCTGCTGAACTCCCACGAGATAAGGAAGCTTATTGGAAAAATCAGCATTAGAGGTTACACTTTAATTCCTCTAAGAATTTATTTTAAAAACGGTATTGCAAAACTCGAACTGGCCCTTGCTAAAGGTAAGAAGACGAGAGATAAAAGAGAGGATATCCAACGTCGCGAGGCCCAAAGGGATATGCAGAGAGCCGTTAGACGATCTTTGAAACGTTCATAACTTAGACACGGGGGCGATTCGGCTTCGACGGGAAACAGGGAAGCTTGTGCCGCATGCCGAGCTTGGTTAACTCGTAAAACTGATCAAGCACGATAAGTGCCGAACCAATTAACGCACTCGCAGCCTAAAAGAACTGCGACGTCTCAGAACGTCATGCCCGCTGGGCTTTCTGAGGCGTAATTCAAGCGGGATGGCTGGTACGTGATTCCCGGGGCGCTTGCCAGCGAGATTTTACTCGGGACTGCGGTAAAAAACCTGCCTGCCGGTGATTTTGCCGTCTGATTCAAAAGACAGGATAAGCATGTAGAAGCCTGGTGAAACTTTTTCCGGACCCGGGTTCGATTCCCGGCGCCTCCATTCAATTCCCCTTCGTAACTCATTGAAAGTAAAGGCTTTTTGGCTTTACGAAAATAGGTTTATCTAGCTTTCACTGAAAAGGATTTTAACGGACTGAGAAGGACTATGAGGGAAGGTTAAACAACCTTAAGGTTTGAAAGGGCTACTATAATTCCAATGCTCGCAATCATCAACCCCCCCAGCTTGATAAGCATTCTCTGTTCAAGCTCTTTAAGGTCTCGCTTTGTAGCCAAATTGGATTCAACTATTTCATGCAATATGTTTAAGTGTGCTTCCGCCTGTTTTTCAGGAACCCCGGCCTCCCGAAGCTCCCCAACATACTTTATAGCGTTAAACCCGTTCATATCTGCCTATTCTAATTAAGCGCTCCTGTTTGTCAATCCAACAAAACCTCTTCCGGATGCCGCGTAGAAGGAAATGTTAAGAAAAAATCAGGGAGGAATCTTAAAAAAAGAAATTCGCTCTACACATGAAATTCAAGCTTGATAAAAGACAGGAAGTCCTCTTTATATCCCACGCAGACAGGGGGGATATGCCTCTAAACTGCGAGGATTTAATGCCTGCTTCTTCGTACTGCGTTTTAATCTGTTATTGTAGCTATAGCGTCAGAACGAGATTCGAACACCTCAATGATTTTGTCAAAGCCTGCGATCTTGAAGATTTCTTTCACGGAATCGGACAAAGAGCACAATGCGAATCTCGTGTTTTTACCTTGGAGTGTCTTTGCAACAATCAGAATTGAACGCAATCCCGCACTATTTATGTAGGACAGCTTTTCAAGATCCAGGACTACAAAATTGCCAGGGGTAATAATTTCATTGTACAGGTTATCGTGGAACTGTCGCGCGTTCATGCCATGAACTTGACCGGCTGCACTTATTACCAAGACCCCTTTGATATGGTCGGCCTGCAACCTAATTTGATTGTTTTGAATGACCATTCTTCCCTAGCACCAATCTATCTGAGTATAGCACTCCAATCAAGATGGAAGACTAGCCGCCTCACGGCCTTTTCACGCTGTAGAAGAAGTAGAAGTTCTGTGTAAAAAGGGAAAAAGGAGAGCAGTAGTCGCTGTGAAATAGAAAAAACTGCTCAAAGTGCCGCGAAAAAGGGTTGAAAAATCGCTTTATTTAGCAACAAAGAACTCAGATTCAGATTCTGTATATGCTCAAATCCAGCGTGAAAAGACCTTGCTAGCCGCCTATTCTCCGAAAGTTTCTGATTGTCGCGCTAGTTCAAAGTTGATTGACGCGGTAGAAAAGGACTGGACAGGCTGGGGCTAGTATAGGATCAGTTTTGTATTGATGGATACAGCGATTTGAACTCGCATCCTCCGCTGTAAAACGCCAATCCACCGTGTTTCTGTTTTCATTGCGTCGCTCCCCCTGCCACGCACTCATCTCTCTCCTCAGAGTCTCCCGGTCTGGAATACGGCGGCGTCGAGAGCAAGATCACTCGTGTGAACAGGCCGCCCGCAAGAGCCTGACAGCGGAGCTGGTTGACGGAATTTCTATATATAGTTGTTGTTCCAGACAATCAGTGTACCATATCGGACATACTGGAGATTAAGCGAGATAGAAGCGACGTTTCGGTCATTGAAAAGCGAGTTGGGGTTGCGGCCGATATGGCACAGCGCGCCAAGGCGAATTGCGGCTCATCTGTTCATAGCTTTCATAGCGTATCATGGGGTGCATCTTATTCGTACGCGTCTTCGTGCGAAGGGGATAGAGCTTGGGTGGGAATCGATACGTCAGGACAGTCGTCCTGATGTGGAGGTTGAGGGGATAGCGGGGGCTTTTGGTATAGGAACGGGGGGATTAATCGTCGTCGGTATCGTATGTAAAAGCGGAAAACTTCACAAAACGTAGTGCCAGGTGGAAAAGCGTGTTCTGCTAAAACAACCTGTTATCAGCGAGTTACAAAACTATCCTTTCATAATTTGACGAACTTGGGTTGGTAGGCTTTAAGCGTATTTTGCGATATTGATTTACTGACAAGACTTTTAAGGTTTTCTTCTATTTCAGGGCCGGGAACTATTTTTGCGCTTTCCTGGAAGGCCGCAATTTCTTCCGACATATATTTGTCTTCTTGTGCCGCACTTTTTCCGCCCGCTTCGTTCAATTTCGCAAGTTCTGGTTCCTCATACAGGTTTTGTCTTGTCACTTGGAGCCTCCTGTAAATCTTTTGAAAAATCTCCTTGATGTTTCTTGAGTAAAGAAATATGGTGATATGTCAGGCAACTGGTATCTTACGACTGAGTACGGAACCTTTTTTGTTTTCACCTGGAATGCGCAGTCCCGATGTGCTCGAAACAGCTGACTGCTCAAAACAGACAGCCCGTATTGCGGGAGGTAGGCAGGCGGGATTATTTTTTCTGGCCAGATTTAGATGTGAGATTCCTTGAAAATACTGTTAATCACGACAATACTTTTACGGTGTCAGGTGTAGAGATTTTCTGTTTTCAGGAAACTTAAGATGTTGAATCCCCTGAGGGGAAGTATCTTGGATGAATGCAACAGAAGTGATTGGAATAATCAATGAGGGGGAGAACTCTTACGTTGAGTTCAAACGGGACGACGGACAGGCGAACTCGCTTGCCAAGGAAATGTCCGCACTGCTCAACCTTGAAGGAGGGTTGATTCTCCTTGGAGTTGAAGACGACGGGTCGATTTCAGGTCTTGCCCGAAGTCGGGATGAAGTGGAACTGTGGGTCATGAACATCGCTCGGCAGAACCTTCAGCCGGGTTTTATTCCTCACTGGAGTTCCGTTACGCTTAAGGGGGACAAGGTTGTCGGAATTATTCGCCTGCCCCAAGGCAGTTTTGGAAAGCCTTACAAGGCCAAACATGGTTCGACCTGGACCACTTATGTCAGAGTCGGAAGCACGTCACGCGCCGCTACGCGGGAAGAGGAAGGACGCCTCTATCAGTCTGCCGGAGTTGTTCGATACGATATAAAACCTGTAATTGGAACGGATTTTGAAGATCTTGATCTTAATCTGCTTGACAACTATTTTCGCAAAATATTAAAAAGAAAGGAGGTTGCGGAGCCTAAGGATGCAGGGAGTTGGCGGCAGTTATTGCTGAATGTTGATCTGCTTGCCGAATCTGATGGAGTTGTCCATGCTACAGTTGCCGGTCTGCTGCTTTTCGGCATAAATCCCAATCGACGTATTCCCCAGGCTGGAGTTACGGCAACCGCGTTTCCCGGAGCTGAGAAAGATTACGATACTACCGATGAGGAAACCATAAGAGGGCCTCTTGTGTCTGAGTTCTCTGGAAGCGGCAGGGTTCTTGAAAAGGGTGTCATTGACAGAGCTGTGGACTTCGTGCTGAGAAACATGGGAACTACAGCTTGGCTCGAAGGAGGGCGGAGATTAAGAAAGAAGGCGTTTCCAGATGACGCTATAAGAGAATCGATAGTGAATGCGGTTGCGCACCGTGATTACACTATTGTTGGCACTGACATTGAACTCTCTTTGTACTCGGACCGACTTGAGATTATTTCCCCCGGAAGGCTTCCAAACGGCGTAACGGTGGATAAGATGAAAGATGGTCTGCGTGCGGCAAGAAACGAAATGCTGAAGGAGACTCTGCGTGACTACGGTTATGTGGAACATCTGGGGATGGGAGTCCGAAACCGGATTATACGGTCAATGATTACTCATAACGGCAAGGTTCCGGATCTTGTTGAGGATGGGGAACGTTTTATTGTACGCCTTTGGAAATGAAAAACAGCTTAGCCTACGTTCTCATACCACAGGTGGTTAGTGTGTGTTTTCTACGGAGCGTGGAAATCTTGGTTCAATGACACGGAGGAGTTGTTCTCTTATTTTTCCTGATTTGGCTCCAAGATCAACGGTTGCGAAACGTATCGTGGATGAGGATAACAGCGGCGAAGGGGTATGGGCGGACAGCGCTTACAGGTCAAAAGAGATGGAGAGGAAACTTCAGGAGAAAGGATACAGAAGCTATGTGAACCGTAAGGGTTCCCGGAGCAAGCCGCTTGGGAGATGGCCTGAGTATGCCAACAGAATTTATTCGGTGATGAGGGTGAGGGTTGAGCATGTGTTCGGGGCGCAGAGCAACGACATGGGAGGGAGGCTTTTAAGGAGCATAGGGATTGTGAGGGCAAGGGCGCACATAGGACTTAAGAATCTGGCTTACAATATGCGGCGGCTGGTTTATCTCGAAGGAACGGTATAAGGGGAAACAGGATTGGAAATGGTCATGAAACGGAGAGAATTGCTTTTTATGGCACGAAAAACAGGACAAAAAGCAGCTTTGCATGACAAAAACTTCCTTGGCTGAAAGGAAAAATGCGAAGTTGTTCGCAATCCTGAGCCGCAAATCAATTTTTAGAAATGCCCTATAGGGAATGTTGCGCCAGATTTGCCTCCCGTGCCGGGTAAACATGGAGAGATTGGACGGGACTATGAGTATAAGAGACTGGGTACGGTGTCGTTGCTTGCGGCGTTGGATCTGCACGACGGAAGGATAATAGCGAAGGTGAGGGATCGTCATCGGAGCAGGGAATTCATAGGGCTGTTAAAAGAGCTTGATGAGTACTATCCGAAGAAGAACACGACCCGCCTGGTGTTGGACAATCATTCTTCTCATGTATCGAAAGAGACGATGAGGTATCTTGGTACGAGGCCAGGGAGGTTTGTATACGTGCACACTCCGAAGCATGGGTCGTGGCTGAATTTGGTGGAGACAGCGTTCTCGAAGATGGCCCGCAGTTTTTTGCGACACATAAGGGTGTCGAGCAAGGCAGAGTTAAAAGAACGTATACTCAAAGGTATTGAAGAGATCAATGCCGACTCTGTTGTGCACAGGTGGAATAAGTTTGATCTGGAGATAGCTTAATACTGTAAACATAAGGGTGAAACGTTATACTAGATTAGGATGATTTAATTCAACAGGTTTATATGCCGAGGCCCCAGTTAGGGACTTGGGATATGAAAAATTCGCCGAAGAAATGGATGCTCATATAAGAGAAATGGATATGCTGAACGACCTAGATTCGATTGTTAGTTATTGCGAGGTAGATTGGAATCTCTCTGAGTGGACCGCTAATCCACCCCGATTTGTGCGTCGGGTCACATAATGTCTGGATGGCCTTTTATGTGATTCCCAGTTTTAAAAATTGTCGTCATACTTATCTGCAAGCATTGTGCCTACCTTTTTAGGTACAGTTTCTGTAAATTTGTGAAACAATGAAACGCAAAACTATCGTAATTGCCACAAGAAACAAGGGAAAGCTCAGAGAGTTCAGATCAATTCTTGCTGACGGCTACGAAGAGATCCTTTCTCTGGCGGATTTTGAAGAGGTTCCCGAGATAAAAGAAACGGGTCTTTCTTTCAGGGAAAACGCTTTTATCAAGGCGAAAACAACCTCTGATTTTCTTGGAATGGATGCTGTTGGGGATGACTCAGGCCTGGTCGTAGACGCTCTTGAGGGAGCTCCCGGGATTTATTCGGCAAGGTATGCCGGAAAAGGACCCTCGGATAATGAGAATAACCAGAAACTGCTCTCTGAACTTAAAGGAGAGAAAAACAGAAATGCAAGATTTGTCTGCTGTATTGCCTTAGTGCTTGCGGTTGGTACACAGGAATTTTTTGAAGGCGAGTGCCACGGACAGATTATTCATGAGAAAAGAGGCCAGAGTGGTTTTGGCTATGACCCGGTTTTCTATGTTTCTCAATACGGAAAGACCATGGCTGAACTCGGCCCCGACATAAAAAACAGAATAAGTCACAGGGCGATTGCCTCAGAAAAGCTTCTGTCATATTTTTCGAATTTTAGATAGGCATTTTAACAATCTGTCTTTACTTTCTGAAGGCTTTGGGTGGTCTATGGAGTATAAGAATTTTTCCAATTTTGTCTTGCCAGATTATGTGAAATTTTTGTTTTTAATTGTAAGCTGCTTCCCAATTGAATATATTTAGATTCCGACCTTAGTTTATTGCGGCTGCTTTAATTTGATAAAGGGGTTTCTGCGTGAAAAGCGCAAAGTTTATTTTTATTACCGGCGGAGTTATGTCTTCCCTGGGAAAGGGTATCTCGGCTTCCTCAATAGGATTCCTTCTTGAATGCTGCGGCCTTCAAGTCACCCTTCAGAAGCTTGATCCCTACATAAACGTCGATCCGGGCACGATGAACCCTTTTGAGCATGGAGAGGTTTTTGTTACCGATGACGGAGCGGAAACAGACCTCGACCTCGGCCATTACGAAAGATTTACCAAAGCTCAGCTTGGCAAGAAAAACAATCTCACAAGCGGCAAGGTCTACGATTCCGTTATTTCCAAGGAGAGAGAAGGCAAGTTCCTGGGCAAGACGGTCCAGGTAATCCCACACATAACAGATGAAATAAAATCCCGCGTGCGCGCCCTTGAGGACGGTAACGACGTTATCATAGTCGAGGTCGGCGGCACCGTGGGAGACATAGAGAGTCTTCCTTTTCTTGAGGCGGTAAGGCAGCTGAGGTCGGATCTCGGCAAGCAGAACACGCTTTTCATACATCTTACATACGTTCCCTATGTTGCCGCGGCCGGAGAATTGAAAACAAAGCCTACGCAGCACAGCGTAAAGGAACTTCTCCAGATAGGGATTCAGCCCGACATACTCCTGTGCCGCACCGAGGATAAGTTCCTTCCCGAAGAGGTCAAAAGGAAAATAGCCCTTTTCTGCAACGTCGAACAAAAAGCCGTGATCACGGCCAAGGATGTTGAGCACATATATGAAGTTCCGCTTATGTATAAAAAAGAAGGGTTGGCCGAGATAATTATTGAATATCTTGGCATGTGGACCAAGAAACCGGACATGGGGGAGTGGGAGGAACTCATTCAAAGGTTAAAGAACATGAAAGAAACGGTGCGCATAGCCGTTGTCGGAAAATATGTTTCACACGGAGACGCTTACAAGAGCCTCCACGAGGCCCTTTACCACGGTGGTTTAGCCAACGACTCAACCGTTGAAATAAAATACGTGAATTCAGAAAAAATGGACGGCATGTCTCCGGACAACTATTTCTCCGATGTTCACGGCATACTCGTTCCCGGGGGATTCGGCGAGAGAGGAATTGACGGCAAAGTAGACGCCACAAAATATGCAAGGGAGAATCAGATTCCCTTTTTCGGAATTTGCTACGGCATGCAGCTTGCCGTTATTGAATTTTCAAGGAACGTTTGTGGCATAGATGACGCGGATACGACCGAGAATAACGGCGATACGCAGAACCCGGTCATAGACATAATGGAATCGCAGAAGAACATAAGTGAGATGGGCGGGACAATGAGACTCGGGGCTTACCCCTGCGTCATAAAGCCTGAGACATTGGCCGGCAGCATCTACGGGACCTCAGAGATTTCCGAAAGACACCGCCACCGGTTTGAAGTGAACAACGGTTACAGAGAAATTCTTGAGTCAAATGGAATGATTCTTTGCGGCCTCTCGCCGGATGGAAATCTGGTTGAAATCATGGAACTTAAGGATCATCCTTGGTTTGTCGGCTGTCAGTTCCACCCTGAATTCAAGTCAAAGCCCCTCAGTGCCCATCCGCTTTTCAGAGATTTCATAACAGGGGCGCTTCGCTACAAGGATTCTCTTACCTGATCGAATTGCTCCATTCGATGAATCTCCCCAGTATAAACGAACTTATTGCCTACAGAAAAAGAAGGGAACCCGCCCTGGGAGTGGTTCTGTGCGTGCATCCCGATAAACTTTCCATCCTCTCAGAAGACGGGAAGCGCTACTCGGTTGAACCGAAGAAAGTCGTGCTGCTCACCGGAATAACCGTTCCCGAAACCTTCACCGACTCTGAGAAGAAACTCGAAATGAGAAAATGGAGAAGAGAACTTGAGGAGAAAAAAGGCTCCGTTGATGTGGAAACTCTGTGGCAGTGTGTTGTGGAGGAGCAGGAAACCGTGAATTTTGAAGAGATGCTGGAGCTGTATTCGGGAGCAGAGCAGGTTTCTTTGGAGCAGAGATTTCTGCTTTTCTGGGCCGTGGATAAAAATACCGTCTACCTTGCAAGAAGCGAAAATGGCTATCTCGTTCGCTCGCGGGAGGATGTTTCCAAGACACTTCGTATCCTTGAACTCAAAAAAGAGAGAGAACAAAAAACACAGGCCGCCGCAAGCTGGGTGCATTCTGTTATAAGTGGAAAAACTCCTCCTGTGGTTGATGAAAGCCACGGCGAGTTTCTTGAACTTATCGAGCGATACGTCATTGATCTTGACGGTTATGAACGGGCTAAGGAAGCCAAAAACTTTCTTTATGAAACGGGGCTTAAGGAAGTGGAATCGGCGGTTGAATTTCTTATAAAAACGGGTTTTTGGAAGAAAGACGATGATCCGGAATCAAAAAAAATCGCTTTTCATTTCGGACACTCCAAAAGAGCGCTTGAAGAGGTGGAAGCTATTTTGAGTGCTGGGGAAAACTTTGCAAACCTTACCGACAGAACGGATCTTGAAGTTTTTTCAGTTGATAGTGAGACAACCCAGGACATTGATGACGCCATTTCGTTTGAAGCGCACGGGGATCAGATCACTCTGGGAGTCCACATTTCGAATGTTGCCCATGTTGTGAGCAGGGGAAGTTTTATTGATCAGGGGGCCCTTGAGCGGGCTGAAACGGTTTATTTCCCTGAGCAACGCGTGGATATGTTTCCCTGGGATCTTGTGAATAAGAAACTCAGCCTTGCTGCCGGCGACCTCCGACCTGCGCTTTCTCTTTTCGCCACCTTTAAAAAAGAGAATTTTACTTTGATCGATTATCGCTTTGAAGCGACGGTCATAAGGATTTCGAAGAATCTTACCTACGCCGAAGCGACTGAAATGTTGCGCAACACAAAATGGGGAGAACTCATTGTGTCTCTCACTGATTCACTCAGAGGGGAGAGAATCAACAAGGGAGCCTTTATAGTCCAGCTTCCAGAACTCAAGATCAGGGTCGCAGACCAGGATGGAATTTCAGTAAGCAAAGACTACATGGATTCTCCTGCCCACAATGTCGTTTCCGAATGCATGATACTTATGAACCGGCTTTCGGGAGATTTCTTCTATAAAAACGGAATTCCGGCGCTCTTTCGTTCCCAGACCCAGGATATTGAGCCCGAAGCCAGGAACCTTGACCCCGGAGATGTCCTTTTCCCGGTAAAGGTAGCAAAGCACTTAAAACCTTCTTTTGTTGCCTTTGCTCCCCAAGCCCATAAGTCTCTGGGAGTTTCCCGCTACGTGCAGATGACTTCTCCGATAAGAAGGTACACGGACCTACTTATGCAGCGCCAGCTTATATCATGGCTTGAGGAACAGAGGATTTGCTACTCTGAAAGCGAGCTTGAAGCTACAAACACGCATGTAAGTCTTGCCACTAGGGGAATAAAAAATGCGCAGAGGGGCAGACACAGGTACTGGCTTATACGCTATCTTCTGGAAAAGGATATAAAAGGGGCGACCGGCTATGTAAGCTCCAGGGGATATGGCGGGTTTAACGTCTACATTCCGGAGTTTCTGATCGAACTTCCGCTTTCTAACTCAGGCGGCAGGGTTTTTGATATAGGAAGTGAGCTTTCCCTCTCAATCTGGGGGACCGATCCTCTTAGAAGAAGGATACGCGTGAGTCCGACGTAGCTTTCGGTCTGCCGGAATCCAGGTTCAAACAAGCATATGCCGTCGAAGTGGGAAAAACCTCCCTCTTCAGTGCTTTCTTTCAAGAATTTCGAGAATTTCTTCAAGCCCCGTGACCTTTACTCTCGGCCTCCCCTTTTTTTCGCCTTCTTTCTTCTCGAACCAGTCAACCCGCAGCCATTCATTGTAGGAAATATGTTTTTCTTCGAGCAGTTCCTTTATGCTCTCATCCGAGGCGAGTTCGGGACGCAGCGTATTTCCTCTCTCGATGTCCTCGATCATGCAGCTTACGGTTTCGCCGGAGTCGGCCTTGTTCGTGCCGATAACTCCGGTCGGTCCGCGTTTTATCCACCCTGTGGTGTAGAGTCCCGTAATCGGATTGCCGCCCGTTTTGTCAAGCACTCTTCCTTTTTCGCTGGGGATTACCCCCGAACTGTCATCAAACGGTACGTTCCGAAGAGGTATTCCCCGGTACCCGACGGAGCGAAAAACCAGATCGGCGGGAATCTCTTCGGTCTCGCCCGTGGGCCTGGGCCGAAGGGAGCCGTCATCGGATTTGTAAAGCATGTTTTTCACGACTTTCACGCTTTTTACCCTGTTGTCTTCTCCGGCAATTATTTCTATCGGAGAAACCAAGAATCTTATGAGTATTCTCTTTGACTTGGAGGGGATCCTTTCGGAAGCTTTTTTTATAATCTCTATTTTCGTCTGTACTGTCCTGTTCGGTTTACTCTCAAGTTCCTCGAGCGTAAGGGGACCGGGTTCCGCTTCGTCCGCCAGGGCAAGGAGATCCGCGTCCTCAAGATTTTCAAGCTCTCGGAGCTCCGGGTTAGTGAAGGCAGCCTGCGCGGGGCCTCTTCTTCCAAGCATGTGTATTTCCCTTATTCCGCTTTTGGCCAGTTCCTCAAGTGCGTAGTCTGCGATATCCGTTTTTTCCATTTCGCTTCTTGTGAGGGAAAGAATTCTCGCAACATCCACTGCGACGTTCCCGACTCCGACTATGACGACTCTTTTCCCCGAAAAGTCAAAACCAAGGCCAGTGTGATCCGGGTGGGAGTTGTACCAGCCTACAAACTCCGTTGCCGTATGGCTTCCGATTATGCCCTCTCCCGGTATTCCCATCTTTCTGTCGGTCTGGGCCCCTGTCGCGAAAACTATTTGGTGGTAACGACTGCGCAGGTCCTCAAGCGTTAAGTGTTTTCCGAACTCTACAAGTCCAAAAAACCTGAATTGAGGGTTGGATGCGATTTTATCATAGACCCTAGCTACGCTCTTTATCTTCTGGTGGTCCGGAGCTACACCGCTTCTCACGAGACCGTGGGGAGTCGGGAGTTTTTCGAACATGTCTATGAAGACGCGGTCGCCGAGTTTCTTCTGCAGGTGGTCGGCTGCGTAGAAAGCTGCGGGTCCCGATCCGATTACGGCAACTTTTATTGTTTCAAGACTCATTATAGCGTGGGAAGTATATATACAATATTTCATAAATCCATAAATCTAGTGCCGAGAAAGCTTTTTCTTCTTTAATCCTTTAGGTTCGTGGTGGGGAATTCTTAGATCTTCCTTTTCCGCTAACAGAGTCTGATGGTGGTATAATACTAATTTCTTTATGTGTGGCGGAGTGACCCTATGATTGCTAAAGAGCGTACCGAACCGGAGCATTTTCATCTCAAGGTGGTTCATGAGATAAGCGACTTGATCAACAAGTCCGTGGGTCTTAACACCGTTTTGGGTCGGGTGGTCAGAAAAATTTCGTCCTCGCTTCACTACGATGTCGTCTCCATATACGTCTGGGATGATTCAAGAGAGGTTCTCAGGCTCATGGCTAACAGGGGCTTTCAGGTTAAACCGAAAAGTGATATTTTTCTGCGCTCGGATGAAGGTCTTACCGGGATGGTTCATAAAACGAAGATTCCCTTGGTGGCCATGCCGGCCTCTAAGCATCCCAATTACAGATATTTTCCCGAAATAGGCGAAGAGGAATACGAAAGCTACATAGGCGTTCCCATAATGCTTCACGACGTGTGTGTCGGGGTGCTTGTGGGGCAGAACAAAACCCCCATGCAGATAACCCCGGCCGAGCAGACCCTTTTTCAGATAATAGCACTGCGACTTGCCGGGGTCCTTGAAGTCGCAAACACCCTGGACCGGCTGAAACCCCCGTCCATGGTAAAACACGAGACGAGGAGCTACCAGGGAAAAGGAGTTTCTGAAGGGGTGGCCGTGGGCAAGGCGGTTACATTCCGTGGGCTTTTCCGCCAGATGTCCACTATGGAGATGACGGCCCGTACTCCAGGAATCGAGAAGAGAAGAGTTAGAAATTCTATAAAGAATATATCGCAAGACCTTAAGAAGACTATTAAAAAAATGGATTCTGAAGGGAAGCTCTCGAAAAACGAAGTGGATATTTTCCGTTCACATCTGATGATAGTGGATAGCCGCGACATGGAGAAAGGAACTGGGGAACTCATAGATGAAAAGAGGGTTTCGGCCGAGGCTGCGGTGGTTGAGTATCTCGAAACTCAGGCATCACGTTTTGAATCCTTGCCGGATTCTTACATGAGGGAGAGGGCCTACGATTTCAGAGATATAGGTGAGAGGATGCTCCGGGATCTTACCCGTTCAAAGGACGAGAATATTTCCGCTTCCGCCGACGGAGAGACCTTAATACTTGTGGCAAGAGAGATAGGCGTTTCTTTTGTCACGGCTGTTGAAGGGGAGGTGGGGGGAATAGTCCTTGGAAAAGGCGGAGAGACTTCGCACGCGGTCATAATAGCGAAATCGCTCGGGATTCCGGTAGTTGTCGGCATAGACAACATCGTGAATCTGATACATCCCGGGGAGGATATGATAGTTGACGGGAGGAGCGGTTTCATTTTCACAAACCCCGACCAGGTGCTTAAGGATGAGTATCTATCCATGCACCAAAAAGCCGTTGAGCTCCGCAGCTTCATAGAGACTGAAGCCGAAAAAAGCGCCGGCACAGGTCTTAACGTCGAAATAACGGCGAATGTCGGAATTCCGGCCGATGCTGAGATGGCCAAGCGTTACGGCATTAAGAGAGCGGGACTTTTCAGGACGGAGTTTGCCTTCGCACGGTTTAAGAAATGGCCTAGTGTAAGGTCCCAGCTAAAAATATACAAAGAGATCTCAGCTGATTTTGAGGATGGAGTGACCATCAGGACTCTGGACGTGGGTTCTGACAAGATACTTTCCTATCTCAACATGCCCAAAGAAGAGAATCCCCTTCTTGGTCTTCGCTCAATCCGCTTTTCAATGGAGTATCTTGATCTTTTCAGGGATCAGGTGAAATCCATCTTGCTTGCGGCGAAGAAAGGGGGGAATTTCAAGATTCTTCTGCCTATGGTATCAAATGTCTGGGAGGTTGAGACCGCGGCGCAGATAATTGAGGAACTGTCTGCCGAAGTCAGCCTTCACCGGCATGATATACCGAAGCTCGGAATAATGATGGAGGTTCCGGCGCTTGTGTATCAGTTCGATGATTACGAGGACTTGATAGATTTTGTTTCCGTTGGAACAAACGACCTCATCCAGTACCTGCTCGCGGTGGATAGAAATTCAAACGCGGTTGGACATCTTTACTCGGCTTTTCATCCTTCCGTGGTGAGAATGCTGGACTTTACAAGAGAGCAGGTTCTCTCAAGCGGAAAGGAGATTTCAATATGTGGAGAAATAGCGGGAGTTCCTTCCGGCACACTTCTTATACTGGCTCTTGGTTACCGTCATCTGAGCGTTTCTCCGCTTCGGTTTCCTTATGTGAAATTTCTTTCGGACAGGCTTTCTGAGCGGATGCTTGAGGAAATAAGGTCCGACCTGTTGCTGCTCTCAAAGGAGTCCGACATAGAGAGATATTTAAAGGATGTCCTTAACTCCATAAACCCGATGTTGCTCGAAGTAGAGTAGCCATGATCAAAAGATCTATCCTTATTCCGCTGGTGCTTTTCATTCTCACGGCGGCCACGACTTTCCTTTCCGGCTACATGATAAGCGGAACTTATACTGGGGGCGTTCTTTTCTCGCTTTCTCTGGTCGCCATTCTTGGAGCCCATGAAATGGGTCATTACTTTTACGGCAGGAAATACGGCGTTTCCATAACTCTTCCCTGGTTTATTCCTGCTCCTCCCTTCCTCTCCCCCATAGGGACGTTCGGGGCGTTTATAAGGATAAAGTCTCGGATACGCGGCCGAAGGGAGCTTTTCGACATAGGGGTCGCTGGTCCCATAGCCGGAGTGGTGGTAGCCCTTCCTGTCCTGTTTGTGGGGCTGCTCTTCTCGGAGGTGGTCGCTTTGGATTCCGACAGGATCTCCGGGATGCAGACGGCCATGTCTCTCGGCAATTCTCTTGTATTTGCCCTTTTCTCAAAAATGGCTATCGGGGAAGTAGCCCAGGGATACGAAATTCTGCTGCACCCCGTTGCGTTTGCGGGATGGATAGGTCTTTTCGTGACCGTCTTGAACCTCATGCCCGCGGGACAGCTCGACGGAGGGCATGTTGTATACTGCGTTTTCCCGGCGCAGTGGCATAAAGCTGTATCTGCCGCTACGGTTATTTCCCTTGTAATAATGGGAGTGGGAACGGTGCCTCTGGCGGATTTTGCGGATTATCTGGGCTTGTGGCTGCTTGGCGTTTTTCCAGAGTGGCTTATGTTTGAGGGCTGGGTCGGCTGGCTTTTCTGGGCGATACTGCTTTTGGTGATCGGCACATCCCATCCGCCGACCATATCGAGTGATACCGAGATCGGCACCGGAAGAAAAGCGCTTGCCTTTCTATCGCTGCTTATTTTCATTTCCTGTTTTACCCCTGTCCCCATCAGTATAGTGGAGTTCGGTTAGGTCGTTTTGCGTTTAGTTGAAAAACCTGTTACAATTACCTTGATTGGTTGGATTGGTTCTGAGAGTCTTGGAGTGAAAAAGAGGGTGGTTCACATACGGGAATCCGATTCGACCGGCAACTTTATTTAAACAACTTCACTACTGCGAGGAGATTCACAAATGTCAAAGAACACTTTGTCTGTAACGGATAACAGGACAGGTAAAACATACGAACTTGCTATAGACAACGACACCATAAGAGCCACTGATCTTCGTCAGATAAGGGTTAAGGACGAAGACTTTGGCATGATGAGTTATGATCCCGCTTTCGGGAATACGGCTTCGTGTAAAAGCAAGGTTACATTCATTGACGGAGAGAAGGGAATCCTGAGATACAGGGGGTACCCGATAGAAGAGCTGGCCAAAAAAAGCAACTTCCTCGAAGTTGCCTATCTGCTTATTCACGGTGAACTGCCTAACAAATCGCAATACGACAGCTGGGTTCACGACATAACGCATCACACCTATGTGCATGAAAATATAAGGAAGCTCATGGATGGATTCCGCTACGACGCACACCCGATGGGCATGCTTCTTGCGACCGTCGGAGCCCTTTCAACCTTCTATCCGGATGCAAAGGACATATTCGATACCGATGTGCAGAAACTTGAAATAAGAAGGCTTATAGCGAAGACGCCTACCATAGCCGGATTTTCCTACAGGCATATAATGGGTCTTCCATATGTATACCCCGACAACGAACTCAGCTACGCCGGGAATTTCCTTTCAATGATGTTCAAGATGACCGAGGCCAAGTACGAGCCGAATCCGGCGATAGAGAAGGCTATAGATGTCCTTTTCATACTGCATGCCGATCACGAGCAGAACTGCAGCGCAAGCGCGATGAGAAACGTCGCGAGCTCCCATCCGGATCCTTACTCCGCGGCCGCCGCGGCGATTGCCGCTCTGTACGGTCCTCTTCACGGCGGAGCGAACGAGGCAGTGCTTGAGATGCTTGCCGACATAGGTTCAATTGACAAGATCCCGCAGTACATAGAAAGGGCCAAGAAAGGAGAATTCAGGCTCATGGGCTTCGGGCACAGGGTGTACAAGGCTTACGACCCGAGAGCGGCGATAATAAAGGACATAGCCCACGACGTCTTTGAAGTCACCGGGAAAAATCCGCTGCTTGACATAGCGCTTGAGCTTGAGAGAATAGCTCTTGAAGACGACTATTTCGTAAGAAGAAGGCTTTACCCGAACGTTGACTTCTACTCCGGACTCATATACCAGAGCATAGGTCTTCCCACGAGCATGTTTACCGTCCTTTTCGCGATAGCGAGAATGGCAGGATGGCTTGCCCAGTGGCTTGAGATGCTGAACGACCCCGAAACCAGAATCGCGAGGCCCAGGCAGGTTTACCTGGGGGAAGACAACAGAAAATACGTGGCGATGAGCAGAAGGCGCAAGAAGTAATTCTGCCGGCGCAAATAACTGTTGAGGAAAAAACGGGGAAATGGTGTGGAGAGACGCTCAGCTTGCCGAGAAGTGCTTTCCTATTATCGTGTTGTAATAGTAGTCGATTGTGTGCTCGGTGGTGGTTATCAGGATTGAGATGGCTTCGTCGCGGCCTCTCTCCGACAGGATAAATGCTTTGCCGCTGCCATCACGCGCCGCTTTTTCCTCAAGCATTTCCAGAAAAGAGTCTTTGAAAGTCTCTCTTTCATCCCGAAGGGCCGTTTCGAGCAGGGTTTCGTCCTGAAGATCATATTTTTTCTTTTTTATCTCCTCGCGAAGCACTACAGAGAATTTCTCAAGATCAAGTTCGGGGAAATTTTCCTTGGCGATTTCCTCGAATACACAGAGCAGCTCTTCCATCATTGTTGCTGAGCACCTTGATGCTGGTTTGAGGGGCTGAATTTTCCTATGTCCCGAAGCAGGCATGAAACCAGATCTATTGTGTGGGCGATATCGCTTTTATAGGCGATTGAACTCGGGCTGTGAAGATACCTTGTCGGAACCGACAGGACGGCTGCCCTGGTTCCCTTTCCCGTGACCTGCATGGCGGTTGCGTTTGTGCTCCCAGCCTTTTTTACAGTTATCTGGTAAGGGATCTTGTTTTTCTCCGCAAGTTCCTTTATAAAAAAGCTAAATGGCCTGTGTGCCACCAGAAACCTGTCTGAGAGTCTGATTTCGGGTCCCTTGCCGATATTGGCAAAGGATTTGCTTTCCGAGACCCCCGGTATGTCCATTGCCACGGTGCCTTCAAGAGCGACGGCGAAGTCCGGTTCGTAAACCGGCGTTATAACCCGCGCTCCGCGAAGCCCTACTTCTTCCTGAACGGTAAAAGTCACTATGAGGTTGCAGCCCGGATTCGGAGTTTTCCTGAGAGCCTCAATTATGACGAAAAGACCCATCCTGTCGTCAAGGGCCTTTGAGATAACGGAATCTTCGGTTTCATCAAGGGAAGTGTCAAACGACACCATGTCCCCTATTTCTACTAGGTCGGCGACTTTTTCAGGGCTGAGCCCAAGATCGACCGCGCAGTCCTCAATTTCCGGGACTTCCTTGGCGCCTCCGCTGCTTCTGGTCACGTGGGGCGGAACCGCTGCCACTACCCCCTTAAGAGGTTCTTTTCCCCAAACCACCAGACGCTGCCCGTAAAAAACCCTCGGGTCCATTCCCCCAAGCGGGGTTACCCTCAGAAACCCTCTGTTATCTATATGGTGTACCATGAATCCCACTTCGTCCATGTGAGCGTCAAGAACAAAAGTGGGACCGTCTCCCGGAATACGGGCGATTACGTTTCCGAGAACATCTTCGGTGACGTCTTCTGAGAATTTTTTTATTTCCTCAAGCAGAATCGCCTTGACTAGACCCTCGTCCCCTGGCATTCCCGGAGTGTCGCAGAGCCTCTTTAAGAGTTTCATGTCCATGATGGGCTGATTATAACCAAAGGGGCCTCTTTTCCAAAACCGTGGAAAGAAGCACAAGCTTTCCAGATTGATTTATAAGTTTCAAAGCTTAATCTTTATACTAAAGTGTGAACTGAAAACAGGAGACGGACTTGAACCCTGAAGATCCAGGTCTCTTCAGACCTAAAAAAGAATCTCTTCCTCTTCCCGAGAGAATGAGACCCGAGAGCATACAAGAGATGGTAGGTCAGGAGCACCTTATAGGGCCCGAAGGACTCGTTACGAAAACGCTTGAAGCTGGGGGAGTGCATTCCATGATATTCTGGGGTCCACCTGGGACGGGTAAAACGACTCTTTCAAGACTTATCGCGGGCAGGGCTGGCGCAAGGTTTGTGCAGATAAACGCGATTTCTTCCGGAGTCAGGGAACTCAGGGATATTGTAGCGGAAGCGAGAGACGCTCTTTATGCGGGGCGAAAAACCGTACTTTTCATTGACGAGATACACAGATTCAACAAGGCCCAGCAGGCCGCGCTTCTGAAGAGCGTCGAGGAGGGGGGATTGGTGCTTATAGGTGCTACCACCGAGAATCCTTCGTTTGAAGTCATAAGTCCTCTGCTCTCCCGCTGCCAGGTCTATGTTCTTGATCCGCTCTCGGCCGAGGATCTTGACCGGATACTCGAAAAAGCCTTCTCCGGGGAAAAACTTCTTGCGGATGCTGATATCTCGGCTGAGGCTCGCAGCGAACTCATTGCTCTTTGCGGCGGAGACGCCAGGGTCATGCTCAACGCCCTTGAAATTGCCTCTTCCCTTGTTCGTTCAAAGAAACTTTCCCTGATTGACACTGATCTTGTGAGAGAGATTTTCCAGAAAACGGGCCTTCTCTACGACAGGGCGGGGGAGGAGCATTACAATACGATTTCCGCTTTTATAAAGAGCGTGAGGGGAAGCGATCCCGACGCGGCGGTTTACTACCTTGCGAGAATGCTTGAGGCCGGAGAGGACCCGAAGTTCATCGCAAGACGTCTTGTGATACTTGCTTCAGAGGATATTGGAAACGCCGAGCCCTACGCGCTTACCCTCACGACCGACTGCTTCACGGCGGTTAACTACGTGGGGATGCCTGAGAGCAGGATAATTCTCTCTCAGGTTACGACCTACCTTGCCAGCTGTCCCAAGAGCAATGCCGCATACAGGGCTATAAGGAAAGCTGAAAAAGAGGTGAGGGAAAACCCCGGCCTGCAGATTCCCCTTCACCTCAGAAACGCTCCGACGAAGCTTATGAAGGATCTCGGTTACAAAAAAGGCTACAAGTATGCCCACGACTACGAGGATCATTTTGTCGAAGACGATTTTCTTCCCGAGGAGATAAAAGACAGCGTTTACTACGAACCCACCGACAAGGGGAGAGAGGCGAATCTAAAGAAGTACCTGGAAGCCAGGTGGAAGAAGAGAAAAAAGTGATAGGGGCAAATCAGTTTTTTCTCTGTATGAGCTCGATTTTGTAAGAATCGGGGTCCTCAACGAAAGCTATTACAGTGGTTCCGTGTTTCATGGGTCCCGGAGCTCTGGTTACCCGTCCGCCTGCCTGTTCTATTTTCTCGCACGTCGCGTATATGTCTTCTACCCCGAATGCCATGTGTCCGTACCCCTCTCCAAGTTCGTATTTCGAGGTATCCCAGTTATGCGTGAGTTCAAGGAAAGGTTCCGTGTTGCCGCCGTAACCCAGAAATGCAAGGGTGAAGCGGCCTTCGGGGTAATCAGTCTTTCTGTGGAACTTAAGACCGATGATATCGGTGTAGAAAGCGACTGACTTCTCAAGATCGCCGACCCTTATCATTGTGTGGAGGTATTCCATGTGCTTGCCCGCCCGGTTTGTCCAATTTTGATTGTCAATTATTATACTCTGTGATCTGCTGAGCGGTAAAGAGACCGCAGAGGTGTTAGGTGGCTGAAAAGAAAGTAGAAAAACTAAAAACCAGAAAACCTGTTTCTACGAGGTCCGGAAAGGTTATGCCCTCGAAAAAAGACGTCGAGACGAAAAAAAGGTTCAGGAAAGCGGACTGGGAAAAGGAAATCAAGAAATAAGAAAGAGGGTTACGGTATAAATGCAGATTTGGTTAGGCTTAAGTCTTGGGATTATTACATATTTTTTCATGTGTAAGGGAATTTCAATATGATTGAAGTTTTAGGTCACACTGAAGGGAGTGAATACAAAGCGGCCGAGAAGCTAAAAAAACATTTTCTGAGTATTTGGCCAGACCTTGGGAAAAACGCTAATGATAAGCTTTTATTTTTTGTTGGCTACATGGTGCATGGGGGTAAGGTAGAAGATATCGACTTGGTCGTCGCAGGTAATTTTACCGATTGTAGAACCGTTCAATTCCCATATAAGGGATCTTTCAGTAGTTTTTCAGTAAAAGACTTTGTGATTTTAGTAGAGGTTAAGGAGCATGACCCGCGTAATATCCGATTTACAGGAGGAATTGCTTCTGTTAAGTATCGTAACCGTGAAAAGTGGAAATCTGTTACAGAGCAGAGCATAAAACAGCTACATTCTTTTAAAAATCATTTGGAATCTAAAAGGATAAATTATTCGTTTATCAGTAACCTAATATATTTTACCCAACTTGAACATTCTGATTTGCCCGATGATGGGAACTTTATTGCATCAACTACGACAATCGAAGAAATTCTATACAGAGCCCATTTTCAATTTACTACGCGCAGGGGCAAACAGCCTGACGAAATTATGATGGATTACTCACAAAATTCAGGTTGCTTCGACGGTCTGCGTAAAATCATGGAAGAAATACGTCCAACCCCCATGGATAGACGTAAAATGGACCTGATAGCGAGTGGCCATTGGAGAAGAAGGTGGCTGGATGATATAGGCAAAAAACAAATTATAATAAGAGGGCGAGCTGGAACAGGGAAAACGGTTGCACTTATGCAACTTGCTGACCATGCTTTTCGTAAACATAACAAGCGTTCTTTATTAATTACGTACAATACAGCACTTGTAGCTGACTTAAAACGACTGAAAGGACTAATGGGCATTCCAGATAATCTTCTGGACGGTGGTATTTCAGTCTCAACAATTCATTCCTTGATAGGAAAGTTAGCCCGCAAAATAGGCATAGATTGTGACGAAAGATTTTTTGAACGCTTTGAAGACATAAAAAACCGGATATTGAATTACGTTAGTGAAGGACTCTTGACCCACGAAGACGCAGAAAAGTATAAAAAATCTTCTCCAGAGAGTTTTGATTTTGACATTGTTTTTGTTGATGAGGGGCAAGATTGGCCAGATAATGAAATTGAGATATTAAGGTGGTTTTTCGGTTTAGAAAATATTGTTGTGGCAGATGGAGTTGATCAATTTGTGCGAACTCACCAAAATACTGCCAGTAATGGTTGGGATCGAGGGTTAAAACCAGATACTTATGAGCGGCATTCTTTACGTAAAGGTGTACGTATGAAAAACAATTTGGCATTGTTTATGTTTGATATGGCTCAGCATATTTTTAAACTTGATACATGGGATGTGGACCCGAACGACAATGCTTTTGGCGGACGTGTGCTTATTCTAGAAGGTGATCTTGCTTCTCGACCAGATATATACAAGAAGCTTTGTGAACAAGCCCAGCAAGAAGGTAATTTTCCAATAGATATAATTGCTTGCGTACCTCCGGCTATGGTTAACAAACAAGAATCAATAGTAGGTATAAAGTACCAAGGTGCTGGTATAAAGTCTTGGAATGGATGTTCAGCGGATATACGAAGAGAAGTTTTGCCGAGTAAGGACGAATTTCGAATTGTACAATACGAGTCCAGTAGAGGACTGGAAGGCTGGACAGTTTTTTTGTTTTGTTTTGACAAGTTTTGGGACTTAAAGTATCGAAATGGCATTGATGAAGGCAGGAAACAAGGAGAGATGTTCCCCGAAGATTTTGCTCGGAGATATGCCGGACGATGGATGATGATTCCTATGTCAAGGGCGATTGATACACTTGTAATAAATTTGAGTTCTCAAGAAAGTTCTATCAAGAGTGATTTGCTGAGAATATCAGAGGGCCACGACTGCATAGAATGGCAAAAACTCTCTTAATCATAAGCCCCTAAGCTTATGGAAATCTCTAAAAACTTAAAAGCGGGGATAACCGGGGCAACGGGTTTTATTGGCGGCAAGCTTGCTGAAAAACTTGCAGACGAGGGTTTTTCGATAAAATGCCTGGTAAGAGAAACAAGCGATACCGAGAAGCTCTATTCTCTGGGTGCGGAGCTTGTCCTCGGGGACCTTTGCGATTCCAATTCGCTTCGGACTTTTCCCGAAAGGTGCGATTACGTTTTTCATCTTGCTTCCAAGGTTTCTGACTGGGGACCGAGGGATGATTTCTTGAGGCAGAATGTGGAGGCGACGAAAACACTTCTTGATTCTTCACGCGAGGCGGGGGTTAAAAGGTTCATCTACATGAGTTCCTCTACCGTGATCTGGAATGCCTCTTTTCTTGGGACTGTCAACCTAAAGGACATAGATGAGACCTATCCCTATCCGGAAAGTCACCATAATTTCTATAATGAAACCAAGGCATTATCGGAAAAACTTGTGAGAGAATATAACGGGCGAGGAGGTATGGAAACGGTCATATTAAGACCGTCAAACGTCTGGGGAGCCGGCGACACGGTCATACTTCCGAGAATAGCCGACGCCTGCCTCAAGGGGCTTCTGGTCAACATGGGTTTTAACAGGAAAATTGTCTCTCCATGCCATGTGCTTAACCTTGTTCATGCCGCGGTGCTCTCGGCCCTCTCTCCTGCCGGGGCGGGCAATATCTACTTTGTAAACGACGGGGCGCGTATCGATAACCGCCGTTTTGTCTCGGATCAGCTCTCGTCAATAGGAATTGAGTGGAAGCAGGGAATCACCGTACCTTATACCCTCGGGTATGCGGTTGCCTTCATTCTTGAGAAAATCTTCGAACTCAGGAAATCAGAAACTCCTCCCGTACTTACCCGCTTCGGTGTTTCCGCTCTATCGAAAAGCAGAACCTACAGCATAGAGAAGGCAAAAAGGGATCTGGGGTATGAGCCGGTGTGCGGTTACGATGCGGGGATGGCGGGGCTTTCGGAGTGGATTTCAGAGATCGGCGGTTATGAAAAAATTCTTGGAAAAGGAAGCTGATATGCAACCCGGCGTACTTGCTATAGAAACCAGAGGACTTGAAAAGCAGTTCGGGTTTTTCCCTGTACTGAAGGGAATTGATCTTGCAGTTGAACAGGGCGGATTCCTCACCGTTTTCGGTCCAAACGGCGCCGGTAAGTCCACTCTGCTTTCCATTCTTTCAACATTCATAAAACCCGGCGGGGGAGAGGCTCTTGTAGGAGGTTTTGATGTCTCAAGAGAAAAACAGCAGATAAGAAAACTCATAGGGTTCATCTCCCATAACACGATGCTTTATGAGAACCTCACCGCCTTGGAAAACCTTGAGTTTATAGGAGCGTTCTACGATGTGGGGGATCTTAAGAACAGGTGCTCTGATATTCTAAAGAGAGTTGAACTCTACGCCAAAAAAGATGCGCTCGTGAGCACGCTTTCTTTCGGAACGCGCCAGCGCCTCGCTATCGCCAGAACGCTTCTTCACGACCCGCAGATACTTTTTCTGGATGAGCCCTACAGCGGCCTTGATTACGGAGGAGCCGCTATCCTTACCTCGATCCTGAGTTCAATGAAAGCGGATAAAACCGTAGTTATGACTACCCATAATGTTTACGAGGGACTTTCGCTGTGCGACAGAGTCGCAATTCTCGATCAAGGAGAGGTGGTCTATGCGTCCGCGCAGAAACCCGCCCGCGAGGAATTTCAGGACATCTACATGTCTTGCGTCAGAAGCGGGGAAGGGCAATGAGAAATATACTGCTTATATTCAAAAAGGATTTTCTGGTGGAGTGGCGTTCAAAGCAGATATTTCCGACGATGTTCGTATTTTCTCTCCTGCTTCTTCTGGTTTTCAATGTCGCTTTTGAATTCCGCTCGGATGTTGACTCCCGGGCAATATCGGCCGTTATATGGATAACTTTTATTTTTTCCGGACTCCTGGCCCTTGGAAGATCCTTTTCGCTTGAAAAAGAAAATAACGCCTTCGCCTTTCTTCTTCTGACTCCTGTAAGAAGAAGCTGCATCTATCTCGGAAAACTGCTTTCAAACACAGTTATGGTTCTGCTTTCCGAGCTTTTCATACTCCCGCTTTTCCTCCTGTTTTTCCTTTCTGACGCAAAGGAGATTTCGCTTTCATTTACCGGCACCGTACTCCCATTTCTCGGGGTTGTGGTTCTTGGAACGATAGGGTTTGTGTCGCTTGGCACTTTTTTTTCTTCGATGGCCCTTAATACGAAGCTTCGCGACATGATGCTTCCCCTGCTGGTTTTTCCCCTCATCATACCCGTCGTTATAACCTCGGTCGGAATATGCTCTTCAATACTGGAAGGAAGGCCTCCGGATTACTACGCTTTTTCTTTGCAGGTGCTGGTTTCCTTCGATATAATCTTCATCCTTTTATGCTCTATTCTGTTTGAGTATCTTATTGAGGATAGCGGGGACTGACCTGCTTTCTTTACTAAATAATGCGAAACATACTGTTTTTCCTGACTTTTGCGCTGATGGTTCTCGCTACCTGGATGACGCTTTTTTACGCGCCTACGGAGGTAGTTATGGGCCATGTGCAGAGAATTTTCTATTTCCACATGGGTACGGTCTGGGCAGCCACGGTGGCGTTTACGGTGGTTTTCGTGGCGAGCATCTATTATCTCGTAAAGGAGACGGCTAAGTGGGATACTCTTGCCTACTGCTCGGCCGAGATAGGCATGCTGCTTCTTACCCTTACTATTATCACCGGCAGCCTCTGGGCAAAACCGGTATGGGGAACCTGGTGGACCTGGGATCCTCAGTTAACTACCACGTTTATTCTCTGGGTCCTTTACGCCGTTTATCTGGTTCTGCGCTCAGGCGCCGGCGGGCGCGGGAAAAAGGCTAGATACTCGGCAATATTCGCCATAATAGCATACGTTGATCTTCCCGTGGTCTATGTGTCGGCTCGCATAAAAAGGGGTATATCGCCTGTGGTTTTCGGACCCGGGGGAGGAGGGATAGATCCCGCCATGATGCACACTCTTTTGGTAACTCTGCTTGGATTCACGCTTCTTTTCATTTTACTTCTTGGTGAGAGAACGAGGATAATGAACATGCAAAATCAGCTTTACGCCCTGGGCGGGCGAGAGGGGTAGGATGGAATATTTTTTCTGGTCAAGCGTAGTGGTCTGGGGTTCTCTTATAGCTTATGTGCTCTACCTGCGCGCGAAGTCGGCTTCTTTAAGGAAAAAGCTGCTCTCGGGCGGGGACGGTCCCGGAAGTGGAGGTAGGAGTTGAAGGGCAAGCTCAAATTCATTCTGCCTCTTTTTGTGATAGTTTCCCTGGTTTCCTGGCTTGTCTTCGCTGGAGTCAAGGATTCCATGGTCTACTACATAACGGTTGACGAACTGTTAGAGGAGGTCCCGGACGTCTACGGGCAGAAGGTAAGGGTTTCAGGAACAGTGGTTCACGGTTCAATAAAGAACGAGCTTGATGATTCGCTTCGGTTCACCATAGCGGACGGCAAGGGTGAAATCCATGTCGAGTACGACGGCATAATTCCCGATATATTCACAGAAGGGGTTGAAGCGGTCGTTGAGGGCAAGTTCTCCACAGGCAATGTCTTTGAGGCGGACCTGTTGCTCGCAAAATGTCCCACCAAGTATGAATCCGAAGAAGCCCCCTACCAGAGAAAAGAAGGTTAACAATGTCTGATCTCGGAAGTATAGCCATACTTCTTTCCTTCTTTATCACCATCTACAGTCTTGCTGTCTGCGCTTTTGCCGCGAAAACGGGGAGCCGCGCATTCGCTCAAAGCGGCGGAAACGGTCTTGTCTCGGTTGCCTTTCTTCTTCTGGTGGCGGTAGGCTGCCTTGTCTACGAGCTTGTAACCCTTGATTTTTCGCTCAGGTACGTAGCGCTTAACACGAGCACCGACCTCCCGGTGATATACAGGGTGACGGCACTTTGGGCCGGTCAGGCGGGATCCCTGCTTCTATGGAGTTTTGTTCTTTCCCTGTACGCGGCTTTCGTGGTTCTCAGGAGCAGAGAAAAGGGTGGGGACCCTTACGTAAACGCCGTTCTGTGCGCCGTTTCACTCTTCTTTCTTTTCCTCATAGCCTACGTAGAAGACCCCTTCGAGAAACTGGGCGTGGCGGTCGGGGAAGGAAGGGGGCTTAATCCGATTCTTCAGAACGGATACATGGCCATCCACCCCGTCACTCTTTATATCGGATATGTCGGAATTACAGTGCCTTTCGCTTTCGGCATTGCCGCCCTGCTCAGCGGTCGCCTGGGAGACGAATGGATAAGGAACTGCAGGAAATACGCCCTTTTTTCCTGGATGTTTCTCTCCGCGGGGCTTCTTCTGGGGGCCAGATGGGCATATCTTGAGCTCGGCTGGGGAGGATACTGGGCCTGGGATCCGGTTGAGAACGCCGCGTTTATGCCGTGGCTTGCGGGAACCGCTTTTCTTCACTCCGTTATGATTCAGGAGAGAAAGGCGATGCTTAAAAAGTGGAACATGATTCTGCTTATAATCACCTTTTTTCTCTCCATATTCGGCACTTTCATAACCAGAAGCGGCATAGTGTCTTCAGTTCACTCGTTTGCACGCTCGGACATAGGTCCACTTTTTGTCGGCTTCATGGTCATCCTACTCCTTTTTTCCTTTTCTCTTCTTGCCTACAGGTCAAAAGAACTCAAAAGCGAGGAGAGGTTTGATTCCCCTCTTTCAAGGGAAAGCGCCTTTCTGTTTAACAATCTTCTTTTTCTGGCGGCGGCCTTCTCCGTTTTTCTGGGAACCATTTTCCCCATACTCTCAGAGGCTTTCACCGGGAAAAAAATTCTCGTCGGTCCCCCTTATTTCAACGCTGTGGGTATGCCCATAGGACTTGTGCTTATCCTGCTTATGGGAATAGGTCCGCTTATATCGTGGAAGAAGGCTTCGACGGCAAACCTGAAGAGAAATTTCGTTTTCCCCGCAGTGGTTTTTCTGGTGGTTCTTTTGGCGCTTCTTGTCTCCGGCATGAAAGAACCGGTAGCGCTTTTAAGCTTCGCGCTCTGCGGGTTTGTCGCGGGGACGGTGTTCTTGGAATACTTCAGAGGTATAAGGGTAAGAAGCAGCAGGGGAGAGAACCCGGTTTCAGCTCTTTTTAATCTCATCTCAAGGAACCGCAGGCGCTACGGGGGATACATAGTTCACCTTGGGGTGGTGCTTCTGGTAATAGGAATCACTGCTTCTTCTCTTTTCGTTACCCAGAAGGAAGTTGTTCTCGACAAAGGGGATTCCTTTTCTCTGGGAAGGTACGATCTGGTTTTCCATGGAGTGGATTTCATCTCAAACGACGCTAAAGACGGATTCTCAGCGGAGCTCTCGATTGAAAACCAAGGAAAAAGCGTCGCGACTATGTATCCCGAGAAAAATATCTACAAGTACGAGGGAAACAGGGAGATAAACCAGGAAACCGAGGTCGCGCTTCGCTCCACCTTCAGAGATGATCTCTATCTCATACTCTCCGAGGTTGACGGAAGCGGAAAGGTTAATGTAAGGGCCCTTCTTAACCCTATGGTGAACTGGATATGGGCCGGGGGTATTGTTATTGTCCTTGGGGCGATCGTCACCATGTGGCCCGAGGGACGAGGAAAAAAGGAGTTTAGCGCGTGAGTGAATACGTAATCTCTTTTCTGCTTGTGGTGCTGGTATCGGTTTTTACCGTTTACCCTCTTTTTCTGGGTCGCAGAAAGCCGGGTGTAGAGGGCAGTTCCGAGGTTAACCGGCTTGAGCAGCTTTACGAGAAAAGGGACCTTTATTACTCCTCCATAAAAGATATAGAGCTTGACCGGGATATGGGAAAGTTAAGCGAGCAGGACTACACCGAACTTGTGTCGAGGTACAAAGAGAAAGCGGCGGCTGTTACAAAGCAGATCTCCGAACTGGAATACACCAACAGAAAGAAAAGATAGGATGCTAGAAACTCTAATTGAAAGGTATTTTGAGAATATCGAAAATTACATACCTCGAGAGTGGGTTAGAGACTGACGTCAGTTGGAAACAAGTGTAAGAAATGCCTGATTCGATAAGCAAAAGTCTGAGAGGAACCGCTAGTCAATTTTTTGTTGCTGGGGACTGTGTCGAAGGGGTTTGGTCGCAGTTGTAACATTGGGCAACACCCCCAACACAGACATCCTATGTAGTAATGTTGACGGAACAAAATTTGCTCACATCCAAGTAAAAACCTTTGTTCCTGGCAATCGAACTTGCTCTGTAGGCAAAAAAGCAGAAATCAATTACGGAAAAATTTTCGTGTGGGTTCTTTGCGGAATACCCAATGCTAATGACAATAAGGGTTTCGAATTTTTCATTATTCCCTCAAAGATAATGGCAGAGCAAGTTTTGGAAGCGCATCAACTTTGGTTACAAGGTAGGACTTCAAAAGGAAAAAGACGGAAAGATAGTAATGTGAGAACTCTCCATATCCCTCCCTATAAAAATTATGCTGGTTGGTCGATTGAGGAGTTTAGAAATCGATGGGATATAATTGAAGAATTACTTTAAAAATCCAGCGACGCAATTTTTTCATAGTTTCTCCAGTTAATATCCTCCTATGTCGGATTAAAGTTCGTTGGGCCGGCATCTGTTTGTTTAAGTCACCCGATTTGCATGAATATGGTGGAACTGCTATAATCTAAAATGACAAACAAGATACTCAAGCCCGTAGAATGGATTGGTTCAAGCAAAGAGGACTTGAAGGGTTTTCCGGATTCGGTACAGGATCAGGTGGGTTTTGCGGTGTATCAAGCGCAGGTCGGTCTAAAGCACCGAGATGCCAAACCTCTCAGAGGATTGGGATCCAGAGTTTTGGAGGTTGTCTCGCGACACGATGGCGATACCTACCGAGCTGTGTATACGGTTCGGTTTAAGGCGGCGGTTTATGTGCTGCATGCTTTCCAGAAGAAGGCTAAGCGGGGTATTGAGACACCAAAGCAAGATATTGATTTGATCAAGAGCAGACTGAAGATAGCGGAGCGGCATTACAAGGAAACATATAACGGAGGCTAAACCAATGGAGACAGAAGAGAAGGTTGAACGTGGGAGTGGTAATGTATTTGCGGATCTGGGCCACCCAGAAGCCGATGTTCATCTTCTAAAGGCGGAACTCGTTACCCGAATTGACGAGATTATTCGCCGTCGCAAACTGAAGCAGGTCGATGCAGCGAAATTGCTGGGGCTGTCTCAACCTGATGTCTCTCGGCTCCTGCGAGGGAATTTTCGCGATTACTCGGTGGAGCGGCTCTTGCGTCTCTTGACGGCGCTGGGGCGGGATGTGGAAATTGTCATTCGAGAACCCCGTTCGCAGCGACAAGGAAGGCTCAGTATTGGAGCATCATAGATGCAACTGGTGCCGACGGAGTTATGACCACCTATTTCATATTAAGGCAACTTAAAACGGCGAGCAGATAAAACGACCATGAAAAAAGCGTTTATATGCGGCCTTTACATTTTTTTTCTTCTTTTTTTCCAGTTGTTCCCAACTTATTCACGAGCGCAACCCCCTGGAGAGGAAATTTTCATGCAAGGGAAATGCGCAAGATGCCATACACTTGGAAGGGGTAGGTTCGTGGGCCCCGACCTTCTGGATGTGGGGGATAGGTACTCAAGGGATGACTTGGTCAAATGGGCCAAGAATCCGGAAAGCCTCTACTCTGAAAGGAAGAAAAAACCGATAAACGACGGCTATCCGCCGATGCCACCTATGAATCTTTCAGAAATCGATGCCCAGAAGGTTGCCGATTACCTCCTGAGTTACACGCCTCCCCCCGATCTTTCGGAAAACGGGATGATAACGGGTGAGGTAAGGAACATCACAATGCAGAAACCGCAAGAGGGTCAGGATGTCGTTTTGATTTCATACATGGGGGACAGGCCGGAAGATCGGCACTTCGCCAAATCGGATTCGCTGGGCAGATTCTCTTTTCCCTCGCTGCGGTGGGACAGGAGCTATGAGATCATGCTTTTTCACGAGGAGTCCAGTACGTTTCGGGAAAGATGGTTTTTCTTCCAGGAGAGGACGAAATCACTCTCGATCTCCCTGTCTACGACACTACAAGCTCGGATGAGAACATCTCCTTGCTGTCGTTAAATGTGATTATCTACCCGGATGACGAGCGTGCCAAGGTGAATGTAACCTCCCTTCACGCCCTTGAGAACTCGGGCGACACCGTTTTTACCGGAGAGCAGACAGAATCGGATACTACGACGCTTGTCTTTCCGATTTCCGAGGAGGCGGTGGACGTTACTTTTTCAGACAGCGTTAATCCGGAGGCCGTTGTAAGGAAAGAAAAAAAGCTTTACAGCAGACTTCCTTTTCTTCCGGGGATGAAAAGGGTTGCTCTTGGTTATTCTCTTCCTCTTTCGCAAATCGGGGATAAGTTCTCGATAAGTTTTGACTATGAAGTCGGGGAGCTTGCTGTATTTGTAAGAAAAACGGAACTCGGAATCCGGATAAAACAGCCCGGGGCGGTTGCAGAAGAGATCATGATTCACGACGAGGCGTTTTTGAAATACGTGCTGTCTGACGTAAAACCTGGCAGCATAGTTGTAGTTGTTTCCAATACTTCCTTTCTTAAAAGCAACCTGAGCAGATATCTGCCCGCGGCACTCTTCTTTGTCTTTGCCGGAGTGGGAATCATATATTTTTTCATCCGGACTTAACTTTATTTCCCGGCTGTTGGTTTATGGCCTCACCGCATCAAGGTTTTCAGAAGACTAAAAGTGTCTCCTTCAGGTTTTTGACATTTTTTCACAATACACTGGATAACATATCCCGTAGTTTTATCACTCAAAATAAAGTGTTATATTTGTAACAAACAGGCTTAGCCAATGGATCGCTTTGTCAGATTAGACTTGTTGTTGTAGCGTGGATAAGCGTCGTCTTGGTCTCCACTTATTTTATAACAAAAGCGGAGGTTCATATGATGCTACACGTTAAAATGTGCGTAGAAATGCTAGCGACGCTGTGGAGGCTTGGAGACATGCTGATCTGCGCGAACAATGCAGTTTAAGACGGGGTGGCCCTGACAGGCTGGGATGCGTCGCTAAGGGGAGGTTTGATTCCTCCCCTCCACATCAAAGTTAGGAAATTAATCTTTGTTGCTAAAATCCTTCTATACGTAACAGAATATGTGAAAAAGAAGGTTCCAAGAAGTAGAATCAAATGGTTCACAACATTAACTTTCTTAGAGAAGGAGTTTATTCAGATAGACATAAAAAGGTCCTAACTTTATGAGAATACGTATCCGACCACATGAAATCGATATAACGGAGGAGGAACCATTCAAGAACGACTTGCTTGGTCGTAAAGAATCCGCAGAAGTCTTAACCCATCTCGCCGAATCTATAGAAGGTCCATGTGTCCTAGCCGTTGAAGCTGCATGGGGAACCGGCAAGACCACATTTCTTAAAATGTGGTCACATCATCTTCGTAAAATCGAATTCCCTGTAATTGAATTCAACGCATGGGAAACAGATTTCTCCGAGGATCCCTTCATCGCTCTTTGTACGGAACTAACGGAGGGTATTAATAATAAGTTTGATAAGAATAACAAAACAGACAAAAAAGATTGGATTGAAAAAATTAACTTCTTGAAGAAAGCTGCTGGAACCGTAGTTCAACTTGCCGCTCTAGGGGTTGTTCGATCTTTAACCAGCGGAATGTTGGATATTGGCCCGCTACTGGAAAAACAGTCTGATCATTCCTCCGCTTCATCCACAGAAGACAGATTAAATCAATATCTGGACGCAAAAAAATGCTTGAGTGAGTTTAATCATGTTCTGCGAGATGTCGCTATTACGCTGTCAAGCTCTCACAAGAATCGACCTCTGATCGTAGTAATTGATGAACTGGACAGGTGTCGTCCTTCTTATGCCGTTGAACTACTTGAAGTCGTTAAGCACCTGTTTGAAGTGGATCATATTGTTTTCGTGTTAGCTATCAATCGTTCTGAACTTGCGCATTCAGTTAGGACCCTCTATGGCAGCGGATTTGATGCTGAGAGGTATCTATGTCGGTTTTTTGATGTTGACTTCAGGCTTCCAGAACCTGAACGAAAAGCTTTTATAGATGCAATGATTAGTGCAATAAAGATCGAAGAATATTTCAAAAGAACTCTTGACAAAAAGGTGCGCACAAAGGCCCTTTCATTCTTGTTGCAGGCTTTTTTCAGCGACCCTGATCTCAGTCTTCGAACAATACAGGAGGCCATTTATCGCCTTGGTTTGGTATTCGCATCCTTACGCAGTGACCAGTACTCCTTCATTTCAATGGCTGTTGTGCTCCTAATCATCCGGACAATCGATTCAGACATCTATTACAGGTTAGTCCGAGGCGAAGTTACCGACTCCGAGGTCGTTAAAACGGTATTTGATCGCTCTGGCATGAAAGACTTGCGGCAAAGGAGAGAAGGAGCTTTTTTTGAAGCCATGATTATTTTGGGTATGAAAGAGGGGAGCAGTGAATTTTTTTTGATGCAATTCAATCGCCGCTTTACAAGAAGTACGAGGATATAGTTAAAAGCGAATCATATGATCCTGTGGAAATTCCAGATCATAAATATGCTTCTGAAGTCCTCGAATTTATCGAGAGACTTCGTGGAGAATCGCGCGATGAAGGAACGCTTGGATTCAAGCACTCAGTTCAAAGGCTTGAACTGCTGACTAGCTTTCTAATCGACGAGCGTCCGGAACCAACTTCTGAGAATTCCTGAGATGAACTGATACCGTGGCGATAAAATATTCTGCCGCAAGTCTTTACTTATCGACTTAAAAGAAGCAAACCTTGTCAAATTAGATACATAATTTTCTATTTTTTCTACGGGAGAAACCGGTTTTCAAACATGGGCTCGCAAAAATAAAAACGGTTTCAGACTGGAGGATTTCTTTCTTTTAAAAAATGAGCGACACGCAGAAAAATCCGCCGCCCTTACTTAACAGGAGTTTTGTCCTTGTAACATTTCTCGGGTGCCTTTACTTCTTTAACTTTCATTCGTTTCTCCTTCTGCCCATTAGAATTTCTGATCTGGGAGGGACTGAAAAGATCGTGGGGTTCGTTATGGGCATTGCGGGGCTCAGCACCCTTTTTCTCACCCCTTACGCGGGTCACATAACCGACAGGTACGGAAAAAAGCTGTTTGTGCTGCTAGGGTTCGCGTTGCTCGCCGCCTCGACATTTCCGCTGGCCTTCTTAGACAGGGTCGATTACCTCTACTACGTTATCAGGATAGTTCACGGCTGTTCTTTCTCCCTTTTCTTTGTCGCGGCGGGGGCGCTTACGGTTGATGTCTCAAGCGAGCAGAGAAGGGCTCAGGCGCTCGGCATATACGGTGTCTTCACGATAATAAACTATGCTATCGCCCCTTATGTAGGTTCCATTCTGATGGAGAATTTCGGTTTTGATTTTTTTATTTTCTTCCTCACTGTTACGGCGTTTTTAGGTTTTTTAGTCTCCTTTATGATCCGGGAGGGAAAGAAAACGCCAGTGCCAAAAGACGGGGGACGAAGCTATGTGGACTGTCTTCGGGACAAAGCCACATTTGTGTCCTCCGCGGCGCTCTTTATATGCGGGGCGGCGTTTATAACCACGCTTAACTTCATTTCCATCTTCTCGCTTTCAATAAACATAGAGAACTTTCACGTTTATTTTCTTTGCTACACCGTTTCGGTGCTCGCGATCAGGCTGTTTCTCGGCTGGATTCCTGACAGATACGGCAAGTGGAGAGTTGCTTCCCCGTTTGTTTTCTTTCTGGGACTGAGTATTTTTATGCTGAATTTTGTATATGAGATTAAACTTCTTGCTCTTTGCGGAATTATATTCGGTTGCGCGCACGGATTTGTGTATCCTTCAATCTATTCGATCATAATAGAATCGAATCCGAAGGAGGCGAGGGCGAAAGCTTTTGCTATAAGCAGCGTTTCTTTCACGGCTGGCGGAATGTTGGGGTCTTTTGTTTTCGGAGTCGTGGCGGAACTTTTCGGATTCAGGACTATGTTTGTTTCAATAGCACTTATGGTCTTTCTGGGTTTTTTATTTTTCGCCAGGAATTCAACTCTAAAGAAGCGCGGACTATGAGCAAGGAGACTATCAGACTTCCTTCTGGTCATCCGAAGATTTTCGACACGATGAAAATAGAGATTCTCCGTATGGAAAATGGGGAATCGGAGCTTTCCATGCCGTTTGTTGAGGAATATACGCAGCACTACGGGATGCTCCACGGCGGGACCATTTTCACCTTGGCGGACGCGGCCTGCGGAGTTGCTGTTGCCAGTGTCGCAAGAGAGGAAAAAAAGTTTCTTACTTCCCAGATGAATATAAATTACCTTGAACCAGTGAGGGAGGGCGTTACGGTCTCTCGCGCCCGGGTGCTAAGGCAGGGAAGAATAATGCCGGTTGAGTGCGAGGTCTTGAATTCCGGTGTCTGCGTGGCGAAGGCTACCGCTATTTACACTCTGGTCGACTGATCTTCTTTTTTGCGACCGAGCTGGCTAACACAAACATAAATCATTACTGGTACATAACATGCGGATTTCGCACAGAGTCTCATCCGTGCGCAGGTGCGTCTAAATTAGTGGAGAAATGATGAAGTTTAGTGTAAAATGGACATATGTTGTTTGAAGACCGAAACCTAACAATCGGGAGAGGCAGATGAAAGAGATGTTTGGTTTTAGCCCAATTTCACTTAGGAAATTAACACTTGCGGATTCCATAGCCGCTTATATTGCCGGCGCGTTGCTTCTTGTTATACTCATAATGATTATTCTTTCATCCTGTGAAAGCGATACGCAAGGTGATTCGGCCTTGCAGAGTGAGTGTACCTGGTCGGGAACTGAAGAATCTGAACTGTATAGTGCTGCGGAGTCAACGGAAAGTGTGCATCTCTGCGGTGACGGAGGGGCCGACAGACTGACCGGCGGTGCGGGAGACGATATTCTTGACGGAGGGCTTGGCAGCGATCAGCTCTCAGGCGGCACGGGGGACGATACGATTTTAGGCGGTCAGGGCAACGACAACTTAACCGGCGGTGCCGGCGCTGACTTTATTGACGGAGGCGAGGGAGACGATGACGGCGATACAGTAAGCTATATGAATTCGCCTGCGGGTGTGATTGTTGATCTTTCTGATGATTTGCCTGAGAAGGGTGGGGATGCGGAAGGGGACGTGATTAAAATGGAATACAAGGAAGAAAACGGTCAGCAGTACAAAGTAAGCACCATTGAAGATATTGTCGGTTCTAACCATGATGATCATCTGATCGGCGATGATGAGGATAACTATCTGAACGGCCTTCTGGGTGCCGACACGCTTGACGGCCGCAGAGCGGACTTTGAGGTTGATATTGCTGACTACAGGGTTTCTTTCTACCCACCTAATTTCCAGGGGCCTCGTTGCCAGACGTGCTATGAAGAACGTGACTTTGATGTTAATCCACGACCTCCACGCGGCGCCGCGTGCGTAAAGGTCAATGCTTCTGACGACATGCCGGAGCGCTGCGGCCATGCCGAGGGTGATACCTTAATTAATCTAGAGGGTTTTATCGGCGGGCCCGGAAGGGACTTGATTATAGGTGACGAGAAGAGGAACATGTTTGGAGGCTGGGGAAGTGAAGACCTGATTTACGGAGGCGCTGCCGATGATACCTTTATCATACTAAGCGGCCTTATGGACAGACTTGAAGAGACCTGTTCGCCCCAGGGGTTCTGTCCGTTCCGGGGACTCAGGCAGGGTCGGAGCTGGATAAGGGATTACGATGGAGGGCTTGAGCACGTTCATCTAAAGTGCTTTGATCTTGGGGATGAAGATGACTTCAGCCCCACTTACCATGTCGCGAGTTGCGATACACCGCGCGAGAGGTGTACGGTGACTTCAACGGGCAAAACATTGCCTGAGGTCAAATGCGGTGCCCCCTTGCGACCGGAAGAAGTGCAGGAGTGCGGCTACTGTCCTCCTCATCCTAGTGGTACGCGTTACGGGGAGGTGGCTGAAGATTGCAGCAAGGACCTTATAGTTATATTTCCCGCCGAAACACCGCTTCCAGGTCCGCCGGATGTTGTTAAAGCTCCTGAGGATTTTACAAACAGAGAGCAATGGATCAGGTTTACTCCTTATGGAAAGTTGGCCCAGGTAAACGACATGCCTCTTGAAAAGCGAGTGGAGACCCTTGACAACACAATAGTGTTTACCCCGAAGGCTGACTCGTTTAACGCCTGCCCGCTGCTTCAGCTCCTTGACGGAAGCAGAGGCTTCAGGGGAGGTGGAGGGAATTAGCTGGGTTTATGGGGCGCAGTTGTCCTGACGCCGTAAATAGCGATCAGTCAGGTGTTTTCCGCTTCTGCGCCACTCCACTCTTCCCAGACGGATGCTGTTCTTTCTTCCGATCAAGCATGTTGCTTTCTGGCTGTTTTCTTTATTCGGAATTTTGAGGTAGCCAAGAAAGTATTCGAGATTGAGCTTGGTTTTTTTATTCGAAAAACCTCGGTCAATAAGAAATTCTCGACGGAACTGCTTCAGTATTTGCTGGTTTAATGTATAATACTTGCGAATGAGGGGTTAATATCTGATGAACACAAGAAACGGGTTTTTTAGCTTTTGCTCGCGTTATTCTTTGGCTTCAGTGCTTACTTGCGGCGCCATAGTTTTTTCCTCGGCCGTTTTGCTTGCGGTTTTAGTGCCTTCCTGCGGGCCCGAGGAACCTTCTTACAGAACTATTGATGGGTACAACAACAATCTCAATCACCCGGAAATGAATCAGGCGGAAGTTGGAGTCCAGCTTATCCGCAAGGTTCCTCCTGCGTATGATGACGGGATAAGCGCTCTCATAACCGAGAACCGTCCCAATGCCAGAAAGGTCAGCAATATCGTTATGGACCAGCCTGATGACAGATCAATACCCAATCCGAAAAATGCCAGCGATTTTTTCTGGCTGTGGGGACAGTTTCTGAGCCACGATATAAGTTTCGTTCCGGAATTCAGGCCGCACGAGCAGGTACACATCCGGATTCCCGTTCCCGAGCCGGGAGAGGATGCCGACCCTTTTGATCCTGGAAGGACGGGAATTGTGGATATGCCTTTTAACCGCGCCCTGTTCGATCTTGAAACCGGCACGTCAGCGGACAACCCCCGCCAGCAGGTCAATGAGATCAGCGGCTGGCTCGACGCGACGAACATCTACAGCAACAACTCGGAATGTCTTACTGAGCTTCGGGCAAACGATGGAACGGGCAGACTTAAAATTGGCGATGGCAACCTTCTGCCCCATGCCGATGATCCGGAATTCTGCTTCGTCACTGTGGATGATTTTTTCCTTTCGGGAGATGAACGGGTAAACGAGCATATAGGTCTTACATCGATAAACACTGTTTTTGTTCTTGAGCACAACAGGCTTGCGGATGAAATCAGAGAGAAAAATCCGGATTTCTCCGGGGATGAAACTTTCAATAGAGCAAGAAATATAGTCGCCGCGCAGATACAGAAAATCACCTATGAAGATTTTCTGCCCCTGCTGCTGGGTGAACGCCTTCCGGAATATAAAGGGGAGGGGTATAACGATCAGGTTAATGCCGGCGTTGCCAATGTCTGGGCTGTGGCCGGTTTTCGTCTAGGACACACATTGCTTAGCACAGGTATTCGTCTTCTCGATGAGGATGGCAACGATATTCGTATTACCGATAGTATTAGAGATGAGGATGGCAACGATATTCGTATTACCGATGAGAACGGCAACAAATCATTAAGGTTCCGCGATGCCTTTCGCGAACCGGAAAAGGTAGCTGACATAGGCATAGAACCGATACTTCGGGGTTTTGCTTCCCAGGTGTGCCAGAAAATAGACATATTCATCAGGGACGAGTTCCGCAACTTCCTCTTCGGGTTCCCCGGGCGGACAGGAAATCCCGTAATAGGTTCTCTTGACCTTGCAAGTCTTAATATTCAGCGTGGTCGTGATCACGGAATTGCTGACTACAACACGGTGCGGGAAGCATACGGTCTTCCTCGGAATGAGGGTTTTTCTGATATATCTTCTGACTCAGAAGTACAGGACAGACTCAAAAAAGCCTACGGAACTACGGAGAACATTGACTTATGGGTAGGAGGCCTGGCAGAAGACCCCAAGGAAGACTCCATGCTCGGCGAGCTTTTTCATGCGATAATTGTTGATCAGTTCATCCGGCTTCGCAACGGTGACCGTTTCTGGTACGAGCGCAGTCTGTCTGCTGAAGAACTAAATGAAGTGAGAAACGCAACTCTTGGCGATATTATCATCAGGAGCACTAACATAAAAGAGGGAGAAATTCAGGACGATGTGTTCATATGTGATGAGTCATGCAAAACTCCGTAAGTTTTTCCTCTTGTCGATAAATCTAGAAGACACCAACAATCTGCATTCCCCGCTTAAATAGTTCTCCCGGGAGAGCATATTCCGCGTCGCAGTAAATGCTTCTCTCTGCTGTAACCGTTGTATATAACCATCTAACAGAAGTTTTTTCCTCTGCATACCAGTACGGAATCTGACAATATAGCTCCAAAATCGAATTTGAATAGGGGATAGATCTTTATTTTCCGTGGGGTGCTGGCTGGAAATGAAAATTTTATCTGGTTTATCTTGTTGGTCAGGAAGATTCCGTCATTGGACATCTAGCCATAACCACGCCGGAGGTAATCTTCTTGAAATGGTCCGGTGGATTGCGGAACTCTGAAGAGAGATGTTTATCGCAAAGCGGCTTAATGGCAATTACCGAAGGCGTGATTGTTGACCCCGGAATCTGCGCGGACATGAAACAACCCGTAGAAGGGCGCAAAAAAACGGGCAAGAGCAATGCGGAGTTTTTATCCGCAAGCATCTTGCCCGCTTTCTGAGCCTGACAACTCAAATCAGATGTTACGCTTTTCCTGCTGAGCGATTTCTCCTCCAGAATATCGCCAGAAACAGTCCGGACACCACCAAAAACAGGTTAAACAGAGTGTTTTCAGCGATGTTTTCGGATCCGGCAATTGCGCATCCGTCATCACTGCTTTCCTCTTCCATTTCACTGCTTTCCTCTTCCATTTCTGGATAAATGCCGGAACCAAAGATGAAAACTGTATCTGTCTGTCCGGTGAAATTAGGAAATGTTACTCCCTCGACATAGCTTATCTTCGGCACATTCCCCGGGGCCATATTCTCTTTTCTTATCGGGTCAACACCGTCCGTAGGATGATCCCAGAGATATTCAACAAAACCACTTTTTCCATTTTCTCCCGCCGCATCGATAATCAGTTTCCCGATGTCGTTACCGGCTTCGTCCATAACGCCTGTGAATTGGCTGCCGGTCAGTTCCTGATTGTTTCCGTTAACAGCCACAATTGATTCTTGGGTCATAACAAAAAAGTATATGGAACCGTACTTCCATGGTCCCCTGTCGCTTTCCTTGGTAAAACATCTTACGCTGCTGACTATATCCGGTTCGAGGTCTTGCGCCTCCCCGGGAGAGGGTGTCATACTTACCCACCGAATCGCATCTTTCACCAGGAATTTCAGGTTTTCTTTCAGTACATCTTCGCTGATTCCATCATCTTGCATTCTCTGCAAGTCCTTGGCCGTTACAAGGGGGTGGTCGTAGCCATCACATACTAGCTTGCCTATTCTCATATCATCCACTTCATGGTCAAAACCACCAATTACGATGTTGGGCGGCCTGGTACCACTGGTATCAAATGGAGAGTTGTAATAAGCCGCACAAACATGTGAATTATTATTCATTTCTTCGCAATGTACATTCTCATCGTTCTCTCTAAGCTTGTTCATGAGGCTTTCTACAGTTGGAAACTTATTTATGAAATCGCCGTACAGGGCCTCAGTATGCTCTCCGTGGTTTAGAACTGAACCTCTTCGCTCAATTTGTATAAGATATGTGGAACCATTTTTCCAATCACCTTCCTCTCTCGTCTCCGCGCGGAACTCAGCGACCTTATTAATTCCGCCTGTCGCGGCCGCATCCAGATGTGCCTTGGCATGCGCTACGAACTTCTTCATCGCTTCTTGATCGCCATCTGCCGCGGTCTCAGCTGTAGCCGGATCTTCCCCATGGTCGCCATGTGCAAGTACCAGACTTGGAAAAACGCTGACGATGAGCAGAACTAAGCTCAGGTTAATAACAACACTTCGTAAACACTTCATATAATATCCTCCTGAAATGATTTTTTGCATAAAATTTAGATAGAAAAATTCTGTACATACTCCCTCAGAGTTCCTGATTTGTCAGCCAGTGTTTTTCTCCGGAAATCAGGCAAATTTCCCGCAGAAACAGCTCTTCGTACACGCTTTTCGTTCTCCGTGACGAACTCTGAAAATCGTACGGAAGAACTCGGACATCTATGCCGAAAGAATCTCATCCTTGACATAATCACCAAGAATTCCTCTCTATCTGATTTGCTTAACACCCTAAGAGTATTATCAAATCCACACCGATTATATATATGCTTAATAAATGGTTCGTAGTCAAATCCAAAGCGGAAGTCTTTGCCCAACATTGTCAGGTGATAACAAGTTAGATGTTGCCGAAGTGAGACTGGATAAGCGCTAGACTGAAGCCGTTTCTGCTCTCAGTATTCTTTTTCCAAGCCCGAGTGCTGTGTAGCCGTTTTCTTCGGCCCAAGCGACTTCTTTTTCCGAGAAACATCCTTCGGGATCTATATAGACGTTTAGGGCTTTGCCAAGGAATGGATGTAATCCACAAGCAGTTTGTCCTGGTTTTCATAAAATATTATTTTCGCCTCGCTTTGCTCTCTCACTTCAAAGGAACCTTGGAAGTTGACTGGATCGGAAACCGGGGGCGGCATTACCCTTCCGCATTGCTTTGTCGATTCAAGGGCTATTTTGTCCCATCTGTCCACCTTGGCGGTTGATCTTACTTGGGTCCTTTCGGAAACTACCGGGGAAAATCCTGATACGCCCAGTTGCGTTGCCTGACTTATTCGGTATTATCCCGTCCATCCTGTTTCCCTTGAGAATTGACTGGAAGAGATTAAGCTCCAGTTCAGGTTCTGTTTTCAACAGGCGGATTTCGTGAACCTGGAGGGCGATGGTTTGAGCAGAGAGATCCGTTATTGTGCCCTCATACTCTGTGGATTCAGTATCAAAAACGGTTATGCGGTCCCCGGGTACTAAAGCAGGGGGAAATAATGCCTGTTGAATGCGAGGTTCTGAATTCGGGCGTCTGCCTGGCGAAGGCCACTGCCATTTACACTCTGGTTGACTGAGATATCCTTGCTTCCGGTAAAGCGGATGCGCATCGGCAACTGCCCATTTACCCGATCGGCATAAGAAGGGCGTTTAGGTCTTCCTCGGTGAGCGCGAGGGCTCCTTCTCCCCCGCCTTCAAAAAGCGCGTCGGCAAGCGCTTTTTTTCGCGCCTGCATCTCAACTATTGTGGCTTCAACCGATCCTTCTGCGATCATTCGATAGACGAAAACCGGATTCTTCTGGCCTATTCTGTGCGCCCTGTCCATCGCCTGGCGTTCAACCGCCGGATTCCACCATGGGTCATAAAGAATAACCGTGTCGGCGGCCGTGAGGTTAAGACCCAATCCTCCGGCCTTGAGGCTGATCAGAAACAGCTGAGCGTCTCCATCCTGGAATTTCGCTATCTGTTCATCCCGTTTTCTGGTCTGCCCATGAAGCATGGCGTAGGACCAGCCCATGTGCTCCACGTCTTTTTCAATAAGGCGCAGCATTTCGACGAACTGCGAGAAAACAAGAACCTTCCGGCCTTCGGCGACAAGCTCCCGGAGAAGTTCAGACAATCTCTTGCGTTTGGAACTCTCGGTAAACTTTTTCGCGGCGGCGAGTTTCACGAGAGCGGGGTCGCAGCACACCTGACGAAGCCTGAGCAGGGCGTCAAGGATCGTTATGCGGGACCGGGCTATCCCCTTTTCGCGCACGGCTTCCCTTATCCGTTCATCCATCGCTACCCGGATAATCTCATAGAGAGCGCTCTGGCTTTCTGAAAGCGGGATTACCTCGTCAATTTCCGTTTTCGCCGGAAGGTCCTTTGCCACGTCCTCCTTCGACCGGCGAAGCAAAAACGGCTTGAGGCGCGCCGAGAGCAGCCGCTGTTTTTCCGTGTCGCCGCGTTTTTCTATAGGATTTCTGTAGTTTCTGTTAAACGATTTTCGGTCGCCCAGGAACCCCGGGATAAGCCAGTCGTAAAGAGACCAGAGTTCTTCGAGGTTGTTTTCCATCGGGGTTCCCGTAAGCGCGACGCGCTGGCGGGCGTTTATTCCGCGTATGCGTTTCGCTACGGCCGTGGAAGGGTTTTTCACCGCCTGCGCCTCATCTAGAATCGCCAGATCGTATTCGCGGGAGAAAAGTTCCCCGTGATCCCGGTTTACAAGCGGGTAGGTGGTTATGACCAGATGATGATCGGGGATCTCGCGGAACCTGCTCTTTCTCTCCGGCCCCCGCAGGGCAAGCAGTCTGAGATCAGGAACGAAACGCGCCGCTTCGCGGATCCAGTTGCTGACAAGGCTTGTGGGAGCGACAAGCAGGCTCGGACGGTCCGTTCCAGTCTCAAGATGGCGGCGGGCAAGGAGCGCGAGGGCCTGAATGGTTTTCCCGAGTCCCATGTCGTCGGCCAGCACTCCGCCGAAGCCGCTGTCGCAAAGCGCGAGCAGCCACCCGTATCCAAGTTTCTGGTAGGGACGCAGGGATCCCTTCATCGCCGCGGGAGGTTCAGTGCCGGAGGTGGACGCGAGAGCGCGAAGACGTTCGCCGAGTTCGAGAATTTCCTTTCCTCCCCTCCAGAGAATGCCCGATCCTTCAATCGCCCGCGCGAACTCGGAGATCCGGCCCGCATCCCCCCTGTGAAATTCTGCGAGGCTGCTGATTTCAAGAGATGCCTGAACAAAAGGAAGAATCTTCCCGCCCTCAACCCTTACCCTGGAGCCGTCCTTGAGCCTGGGGTAAAAAGAACGGGCAGATATCATTTCCTCAAGATCGTCTTCAGGCGTTTCCGGGTCTCGCGGCGGAAGAATTTTTATCGCCTGGAGTATTACCGGCACGAGGTCCAACTCTTCGTCCCCGGCCCGGAGACACAGAGACAGCGAAAAGCGCTCTTCGCCCTGAGACTTTATCTCCGCGCTGAAACTGACATGCTCTTCGCTCAGATGAAACGGCCAGCTTTTTTCAATCTGAACCTGCCATCCCTCTTCGCGCAGCAGCGGAACGGCCTGTGCCGAGAAATTGATAAGGGAGCCGTGCACCTGCTCGATATCTTTCAGAATCGGGTCAAAGACAATATCGGACTCTCGAACCGCCTTCGGGACCCTCCCCATTCTGAAATCAGGCGACCCGGGGGAAATTCCGTCATAGTCCTCCGCGATTTCTTCCATCCGCTCCACATATTCCCACTCCAGATCGGGGTCGCGGATGATTACTTCGACTCCCTGTTCGCTCAGAACCCGTATATCGTCGCCCACGGCTGGAGTCATTCTCCGTTCCGTTCCCTTATACGCGATATCAATCCGCGCGCAGGGGTAGACTATCTTGGGGGACTTGATTTTGCGCAGGGGGCCGTACATGCGCATGCGTTTCGGGACTCCGGTCGTAACGCTGCTCAGAGTCAGTACCGGCCGGGGGATGAGATCATCTCTCCTGGTTACTTCCATTATCCGGGGTTTGGGCATGTTATCGCCTCCCAGAGTTGCCAGATTCTTGGCGACGATGCCGGATTTCTCCGGAGGGACTGGAGGAGACGCGACCAGTGTTTCCGCGAGGGACGGCGGAATGTCTGTTTCAGCCATCCCTATCAGATCACTCTGAGTATCAATGTAAAGAAGTGGAGAGAAAAGCAGGAGGGAGAGTTCCTCTCCGTTCTCGTCAAATGTCTTTGCAAGCTGGTTTCCACTGCTGTCCAGTATCCATTTAAACCCAAACCGCCTCGGCGGACCCCAGGAAAGAATCGGCCCGCTGACGGTTCCCGCGCGGACGCGGCCGGTGCTGAGCAGCATCTGGATTAATTTGACAAGAGGTTCCCCTTCCGGCCAGTTGTAGAACCTCTCCCGGGTTCCTTCCGAGAATTCAGAAAGCTTCAGAAGAATGAAAAAGTCTTCTGTTGTGAGAAATTTCTTGGAGACGTCATAGCCGGAACTGTTGCATCTGTACTTTTCCGTGGAAAGCCTGGCGCCGTCTTCTCCGAACCGCGCGATGAGGGGATCTACTCTGACATCTCCGTTTCTTGAGACACGGAAAATATAGAGCACCTCCTTGCGCGTGCGGTTTTTCGCGGGGGCCTCAGTCCGCCGCTCCGGCGAACTGCCGGAGTCGGGAAAGCGGTCAGGGCTTTTCGGACGAGTTTTGGTGCTGAGCCTGGATGCCGCCTCGAGAAGCGCCGCCACTACATGCTCGCAGTTAAAACCGACGGAGCAGGAGCACCTGCCCATAACGGCATCAACGTAACCTTCAGGCGCGATATTGAGACGTATGCTCTGATGGTACAATTTCCCATCTTCGCCGTATACGGTGCTTCCAATGCTGTTTTGTTTCTCCAGAATGTTGACCGATACGACCTTGCCTTGGTGGAAACAATCGATTCCCCCGTCAAGATGGGGGCCGTCAAGCATTTCTTCTACATCGATTCTTGATATCATCTCGGTCTGTTCTCCGCGGCTGAAGGCATCTGGCCTTGTCTTCGGCAGTTCCGCATCCTGTCAAAAGCTGTTAAGCCGCGCCATTGTCGCCAGCCGCATCAAACCTGTCCAGATCCTGAAATAAACATGGTTGGCAAGCGCCGGGCCGAAGAATGTGATTTTTTGCCGTCAGGAAAACGGCAACGGCTTCCTTGTAACCATGAACACTTTCAGAAGAGATGCTGTCCGCCTCTTGACCAGGAAAAATTGTTAACGTATGACATGTGCGGAGTCTGTTCTTTCTTCTTGTTCAAACAGTTTTGAAAGCCAGTCCACGAATAACGAGTTTAACTGCGTTTTTGCAGTCAGGTCTCCGGTGCCGATGGCCGCTCCCATCCTGTTGGGTTTTTTTCTGGTGGCCAACCAGGCGTACAGTTTCGCTTTATCCGATTTTGTCGAGGAAAATTTTCTGGCATCGTCGGGAATGCCGTTTATGAAGGATTGCGCCAGCGGCCATACCTGATCCTGGTCTCCGATCATTTTTATTACGAAGTCTTCAATCTCTCCTCTCGAAATGTTGTCAGGCATCAGCCATACCCCGACCGCAGGACCTCTGTCGCCGTCTATGATTGTACCGCGCGGGTCGGGGTTATCCGGGGGCGTAAAACCTGCTTCAGTGAGTTTCTTCCTGATATCGTTCCACCGCTGTCTGGGACAATCGTTGCTGTCCATGACAAATCCGACGGATTTGCGTCCGGCAACCTTGGTTTCCGGACCGATATGTCTCAGAATGTTCGGGAATCCTTCGGATTCCTTTATGACAAACTCAAGATTCCGCAGACATTGGTCCCGGATATGTCTGATGACGTGCTTGTCGTCCTGCCCTTCCACCACAAGAAGATGCTTTTTGTCAGCCTCGGCCATTTCTTACCTTACTTCTATGTTGTATTCAGCGGCGGCGGCAAGCTCCTCTTCTGAATACCTCACGCATCTGGTTTCTCCCTCTTCCCGTTCAAGGCGAACCAGAACGCCTGAAACGTCTTCTGTCTCGGTTGCGGCCTGCGCGAAGCCTCTTACGCAGTCAAAACTGTGGGTCGTCGCGAAAACCTGGGTATTGTTTTCCCGAGCGGTCCGAAGAATCATTCTCCAGAGCTTGTGCTGAGCCGTGTAGTGAATCCCGTTTTCCGCTTCATCAATGAGAAGGAATCCGCCGCGGCAGTTCGCAAGAGCGATAGCGATACCGAACAGCCTGACAGCTCCGTCACCGAGGCTTTTAAGGGGGACGGGGCCGTGCTTTCCAATCCTGACCACAGCCCGCCTGCCTCTCCAGCGACCTGAAGACCCTTCTTCCCCGATCATGGCTATGCGGTCCACCGGATTATCGAGGACTATGTTAAGGGCATTGATAGCGAGGTTCTCGTCTTCAGTGAGCGTGATCTCGTCCCAGAGTTCCGCGATTGTCCTGTTGGACAAAATTTCCGGGCCCAGCCACTGCGATTTCAACGCTTCTGTGTGCTCGTTTTTGAGGGTGTCGCCTTGGATACCCCTTTTTCTTCTCCAGTTATTCTCGGACAGACCGAAGATCAGACTGTGTTCACCCTGAAAATAAACCCTGAGGATGGGAACGTCCTTGTCTGGGAGGTCGTCTTTGTCATCTGGGTCGCCCAGCTCTATTTCGAGTTTTCCGGTGTCATTTTCCGCACCGATTTCTATTCGTGTTCCCATGGAAGGTTCCCGGCCATGAAAAAGCGCCTTGAAATCCAGGAAATTATCTTTCTCGCTGTCTTTTTTAACGCCGGAGATAAACTCTTCGCGTCCCGCGATTAATTCGGCAAGCACGGATTCATCCGCGCGGGAAGAGTATATTTTTACTGCTTCAAGGATCGATGTCTTCCCCGTGCCGTTTTTTCCAGCAAACAGGTTTACGCGGCCTAATTCCCGAATTGAAAGCTTGTCAAAACACCTAAATCCCCTTATTGATAAGTGAGGGATATGAAGCCCGTTATTTGGTAGTTCTTTAGGCATGACTTAACCTTAATTCCAGTTGTGGCCAATATGGAATGCACGAGTCGGAAATATCCAGAGATGAGAGTACCGACTGCAGAAACGATTCAAAAGATTCTTTTTTCACAGGCACCAAACCATGAGCCAACAGCGAACCATTCCGCCCGCTCAAATGGTTTTTAAGCCGGTCATGAATATGCGCTTTTTCAGAAATTGCCTGGTTTTCGCTAAACTCCAAAACCCTGAACAGATTCTGAACACCGAGCCTGTATATATCATCTTCAGGTTCGCCAAGCATGGTTTTGATGCGTTCGTGACTGCCAACGGGAAGAGATTCCAAAGGGAGCTTTCCCAGTTCAGCGCCAAACGCTTTCTTTACAAGTTGCTGACCACGCAGCTCGACAGCCCTGTAGAGTCTTCCGGTGGCGTCATCATAACGCGACTGCTTTGCTCTTCTGTCGGCGTTGGCAATAAGTTCAAGAAGAGTTGCATTGCCGGCAGTTTTATTGTTGTTTTTGTTCACTTCTTCATTAACAGACTTCCAGTGCCTATCGAGAGACGCCAAATCTTCATTCTTCAGATTGCAATACTCAAGCGAAAGTTCCAGCGTGTGTTTCCAGCGGTGAAGCTCACTGGTGGCTGCCTTAAAGTTAAACTGGTCGGCAAAACCGAGAGCCTTGGCAAATCCGGCGAATGCCTCTAACCGAGTCCGAAGAGGTTTATTGCACTTCTGTGCAGCATCTTGAAGTATCTCAGCTGCGGAATCAGCATGGAATCCTTCCAATAATCTGTTGGCACGTTCAATATTAGGTATGGCGTATGTAATCCACGGATTCTGACATTTAATCATTTTTTCGGAGCCTGTTATAACTGTACCGAGGTTGTCCGAATCGCGCCTAGAACCTCCCACGTAAGTAAAATTATGGAAATGTTCAACTGCGGCAAGCATAAGTGCGGCAGACATGGCTTTAGTGCCGCCCGTTATATCCACCGCTACGTCCTCAGCTCTTAATTTGTATTCCTTGAGCCATTGCTCTATACGAATCCGAATCTGCTGATAGCAAAGGCCTATGTCTTGGTGGTCAGGCACTTCTGAATACCCATACTGGGGAATGTAGTTCATCTCGGATAACACTTCATCTTCCACCTTTGACCTTGAACCAGCAGAAACCACGAATAAAACGTAATCAGGGTTGCCATCAGACAACATCTTTTTTGTCGGCTCGGACGAGCCTCCAACGCTGATGATCATTCCACGAAAATTCATTGGTGAAAATCCTTCCACATCATCGGAATAGCGAGGCCGAAAGCGGCTTGAACGGGATGGACGCCGGATGAAGCAAGTGATTCTCTGGAACTCTCGCTGAGCAGGCGTTCCGTCCCGATAGAAGTACCGTAAAAAGGCTTCGGAAAGTTTTCAGTGCGAAAGCATGCACCTGCGGCGAGCATAACCTGTGGTCGTTTGAACACAGCTCGGGAGTGAAACTCAGGAGCTATTTTTCCGTACTTTATGAAAAGTCTCCAGAATCCTTCCACCGGATCGGTTGCCGCGGGCTGAAAAGTTGAGAAGGATACGAACCCGGTCGCTTCCGGAACATCATCCAGTTCAGGGCAAGGTGTCGGACCGTCATCTATCTCAAAACTGCCGTGACCCACTGATGCATCGGCACCGTATCCAGTCTGTCCCAGCATTTCCAGAGCTTCCGTCAGAACCTGCATGCCGGAACTTGATGCGCGGGCGAAGACGGTCAAGCTGGCGTCGGGTTTGTTGAGATTTGAAAACGGGATTTCAAAAAGCTCCCCACCACCCCTAATTCCGGAATCCCGGGAAACAGAATTGCGCAACCTTATACCGGAGCACTCAGAAACATCCGGAACCTCCAGATCGGGTTTTTCTCCTTTCTGAATACGGCAGAAATCAGCTTTGGTCATCCACTGATGTTTTTTTACCTGCTTGCGCTTTTCTTGACACCAGTTCCACCACAGCGGAAGACATGCCGGTGCCGGGAGGGAATCCCCCGGAAAGGCATCGGAAATTACGAACTGTGGTTCACCGTCAAGCCATGGACCTAAAAAATCCCGCCGCAACGCAGGCTCGCCACGGGAACGTGCCCAGGCGCATGCCATGGCACCGAGAAGCGAATCTGCCTGCCAAGGCGTCGTCCAGACACCGAGGGGTTTCAGCCTCACTCGGGCCAGTGCTTCCATTTTTCACCATCCAATTCAAAACTCCTAAAGCTCAGAGATCCGGATCCTCTGCTGGTTCCTCCTCCAAGCCCTGTCATCTGCACTAAATTTAAACCATCTGCAACAACTGCCTGAAGAGCTTCACCGCCTCGGCAAGAAGCTCCGTTGATATCTTCGTATTCAAAGTTTTGATCCAGATTGAAGACTTGCAGAACAATCTGCATCCTGAACTCCGTACCTTCTACGACCCGTTCATTTGAGCGCGGGTGCTGTGCTGCCCCTGTTTTGCGGTTAACGACATTTTCAGTCTTGTTCTCGATATGCCCACCCTTGAGAAGCTGCCCGTCACGTACTATGATACGTGATGGGCCAAGATCGCTTCTGGTATTCATGTGTGCTCCAAAGACTCTGCAGATCGGACATTTCTGCTCTGCGCATCCGCAAGGCATGTCTTCCTCCCCCCGTCTTCGTCCGAATTTTCCCAGCTTGTTTTCGAGTTCCGCTCTCATTTTTCCTTTAAGCGAAGAACCGGGGATGTAGGGTTTACGAGTTTTCGGGTTCTTGATTACCGGATTGTCGGAACCGCCAATTGCCAGCTCATCTTGTGAACCTCCGATATGAAGCCCGCTTTCGCAACGGGCGGTGAATCTGATTGAATGAATGCCTGTTCTTCTCATATTAACGATTCCTCCTCAGGTAAGTGGTTCCGAATCCGATGAGTGCTTCAAAATGTGGCAGAAAACCTTCAAGAAAAGCTTTTCTCGGTTCTTCCGCTGAGACAACTTTCTTTACGTTTTCATCAATGAAATCTTGGAATTCCTTCGGTATCTTGTTTGCCGCCACTGCGTACTGTGCGTGAGCGCAGAGAGATTCAAAGCTGGCTGATACCTGGAGCCAGCTTTCCCCGTCAGCTTTCAACCGGCGTTCAATTTCTCGGCAGTGATTGAAGAAACGGCGTGCCTGCCCTGTCGTAAGATTAGGTTTGCAATTGCGGTGCGCAAGCAACTTTGCCAAAAGATCGACTTTTTTCTTTGAAACAAAGTCGGGTTTAAGACAACTTCGGTTTTGATTGTCAGTTTCGAAGTAAGAAGCCGGAAACTCAGGTGCTTTGCGAGAATGTGGTCCTGATGTCGGAGACTTATAACCCGCTTTTCTCATAGCGTCTTTCATTCTAGACATTATATTTCCTCCCCTGCAGAGCGAGTTGCCAGCAGAGCATAGCGAAGACACGCTGACAACTCGTCAAGCTGCTGTTCATTGTCACTCTCAAGCTGTTCAATCGCTTTGTTGAGTGCCCAGGAACGAAAATCAGAGTGGTGTTGCTGAACATTGCGCTCTATCTGGTATGCCCAGCGGGCGGTTCGCGGGTTTTCCCCTGAAGGTTTGCTCTCCACAATACTCAGCAAACGATGCAGCAAAGAACGAGATGCTGTCCCATCCGCTACCCAGGTCGCTAGATTCTTACCATCTTGTATCAAGGGTTCGTGCCGAGTCCATTCCCAGTCTGATCCCAGCGCTGCACATCTGTTTTTATCTTGATGTGACTTTGCCGACTCCAAAAGTTTTTCCGCCTCTTCAACCGCGTGATAAATAGGCAATCGATAAGGAACAACAGCAATACCCGCACTGAAAGTCAGTGGGGAATACTTGTGTCCCGGACCTTTTTCAAACTCTACTGCAAGCGCCCCGGCGAAATCAAGTATCACATTCCATGGACCAACAAGCAGCAGGTCATCTCCTCCGGCATAAAGAGTATAGATTAACTTCCATGAACCTCTCAGCAATTCCTGAATTTTCTGTCCGAAGAACTCGTGCAAGCAATGGCTGAAAGACCGAAGCCGCCGATATGAAGAATCTTCCTCTGCTATCTTGCTGACCCGCGCCCCCATGCTGTCCACATCGGCTTTCATTACGGCCAGACGACGGTCGCCACAGGCTCGCTCCGAGATTTCCTGAAATGTCAGCGGTTCACCGGAATCTGAACGGCGCGGTATCCAGCGACCAACGTGAAAAGAACCTGGCATGCAGTTTTCTAAAGGCTCAAACTTGACTCCAAGAGCTTCCACTTTACCGTTACCCGGACGCATCCACTCCCAGCGCGTAAGCCTTTCTCCAAGCTTTTGGGCTTTCCAGCAATTTCTGCAATACAGAACATTTCCATCTTCATTTTGTATGTTCTGCCATCCCGGAGACTGACGGCAAATTTCACAAGGCTTGTCAAGATGTGGCCGACTCCAATTTTCCGTACTCCAATATCCATTTTCTTGCAACAGGAAAACTCCTGTACGACGCTTCTGAACTTCCAAGAAAGAGCGTGCAACAAGAGGAGTTTTTCCCCAGCTCAACGATACTTGAACTTCCCCAGCGGTCTCATCCCACAGCTTGCGCTGTATATCAGAACGAATTTTCTCAAGTTCAACGGAATCGGAGTCATTCGGAATCTGTACCATGAACCCACCGCCACCGTGTATCAAGACATCTTCTTCAGCGACTTTTAAACGTTCCCGTATAGTCCAGAGCGTTGCGTATTCAAAGAGTTCGAGCAGAAATGATCGTGCTCTCAGTCTCTTTGCCTGTGCTTTGCCCGTGTTCTTTACACCTAACACATAGCGTTGAATTCCAGAAAAATCACAGGCCAGATACATAAATTTATTCATGCAAACTAGGGTCTCTGCCTACTTAAATATCCGTTCTCGGTGCCATCAATCCCAAACCTAGATAGCGCCCGTTCCCAACAACTAAAGTGCCTAATAAAGGTTTTTCAAAAACAATTTCTACATGGTATAAAACACGCTCGGAAAATCTCTCGGACATAGCAAATTTCTCTGCACGAACACCATTACGGTCGAATGGTTCGCGTTGTGTGCGTATGGAATCTGCACTTGCCGCTATTCCCGTATGGCGCAATGCCTGCATAACAGACTGCGCCAAATTCCTTTCATATTCCAAGCGCATAGTTCCGGTAATTCGGCGTCCTTTACCTTTACTTATCATTGGAAGAGCAGCCGGTGTGATCGTGTACCAGGTTTGAAAGCTGTTTTGGCCATTATGATCTACTCCGTAGTGATTGAGCATTCCTAGTTCTTGGGTATAGACAAGATTCCATACGATTTCTCCAGTTGTCGGATTAATCCTTCCAATTCCAGAAAATGCCCATTCTATATCATCGGCTCTAAGTGGGCAGTTAGGAGGCACCTCAACTAGCACACGACGAATTGCACGGTCCGCATATTTATGCCCAATAGAGGGAATGGGAATAATTCTTACTCTCGAAGATTTGTCGGTTTCCTTTGCCCCGCGACCTATAAGTACACGATCAATATTGTCGGTATTTCCATGCAAAGCCTTCCGCAATCTGTCAACCGCTTTGTTTCTCAGGTCCACAACTAGTTTTGCCGATTGTGTACACGGCACTGCCACAAAAGATTCTTCATTCGAGGCTGCTCGTATTTCAAATAAAAAACGTTGCGGAGGAGAGTCATAAACTGTCTTGGCAAAACGGGGCTTCTGAGGCAGAGAGAGATATACCTTGTTTCTCTTTTTCTCTCTGATCGAAGAGAAACGATTTCGATTCGCTTCAAACCGTGCTTCAAGACTTGCAAACGACCCTTTCTGCGGGCTAAGGATTTCTTTTCCAATGCCATTTTCACTAGGGTGATGTGCTACAAGAGATTGACCAGCGGCGATAAAATCTGCAATATCGCTTTCGTTAAGAATGTCCGCATAGGCCCATGCCATGTCGACACCTCGCCCTAACTGATACAACCGTTCTGCTATCTTGCAGACAACTCGTGCGTTGTGTTCAGCACTTTTACTGCTGTTGAACATCCAAGCAAAAAGCAACGGGATACTCGAATCAAAAATATGTGGTCGGATATTTTTGTCAGTTCTGATCTCAGCAATTCGTTTCGGATCATTCCCAACTGCGTCAAGATCGTTGTTTGGCACATAGTTCTTGAAGGATTGACCCGTTAGAGCTTGAGGGGCCATAATCACCGGAGCTTCAAGCGCTTCCAGCCATTGAAGTGCCATCTTATCTTCGCCAGTCAGACTTCCTCCTTTTGCCGCACCCGAAACGAGTGCTTGGAACAAGCGTGCGGGGGCAGGAGGCCAACTACCAGCACCGTAATACCATCCGTCATGAAAGTAGACTGAGAGCAGAAGTGTGCGATTCATGGTTGATTTGTCTAGATCACTTCTTAGCTTTGACATCTTTTTTAGCAAGCTCTTTGTCGAAACTGACAGTTCTGTCCATTTCGACACCAAAATTTCTAAAGGCTTCCGAAGCATAGCTCATAGCTAAGTCCTCAGTCAGTTCAATTTCCTGGTGCGTACCATCACGTTTTACCAGTTTCCATTTTTGCACAGCTTCCGAATCAGGGATTAGAAAACATCCTTGGCGTAGGAAAAAGTCCAAGGGAGCCGTAGCCACAGCAAGAGAAAGACCTAGAATATATTGACGCAAGGCTTGAGAGTTGTTCTCATCCCCTTCAAGTCGGCGCAAGGCTACTAAGTTTATAGTGATATCGCGCTCAATATTTCCACGGACGACTACACCACCATGTGAACCAGTGGCGGGAACGTGAACAAAACCACGTTTAGCAAGATCACTTCCCTCTCGCCCTTCTGCTTTTTGTTTTTCTTCCTCTGAAAAAACTTCAAGCGCGGCGTAATCAAGTGCCGGATTGTATTGCGCTGAACGTGTCAGGACATCTATATCCCAAGCGCGAATTACTGACTGCACAATTCTCGGGAATTTAGCTTGAGTATCTCGAGAATCCCATACACCAAAGACTAGTGAAGTTGGCGCAAGTTTTGCCAGGGCTGAAACATTTCCCGAGTCAAGGAAGGATTCAAACGCTTTTTTTACCTCGTCAGCTAGTTCAGAGGACCGAATGAGTGCATCTCCGAGGCGGTGACTGACCTCGAAAATTGAGATGCTTTTCTCAGCATCTTGATCATATTCAATTTGGACCTGTGGAACGAGGTTTGCGTAAGGCTCATGCTTGAAAATCGGTTCCATCCGGTTAGCTTGGGAACCAACACTGTCAATGAGAGCAACTTTTTTCCCATCGGAAAGCGTATCAATATTATAGCCTATATCTGCGTATGTCGGAGGAAATACGACACCATCTTTCCCCTCTACAGGCAAAAGTTTCTGTTTTAAGTGAAGTGCCACCGGGCCTTGAATATTGTTAGCCCAAGAATCAATAATATCGTGTGATAATGAATCAGACATAGTCAATCTCCTTGTTCTGCAAAAGTTACAATTTTGTTTTTACCAGACATGCTTAAATCAAAACGGAATCGTTTAGTAGGGAATACAGCGATACCTCCAACTAGAGAAACGCGTGCTAGAGACGCAGGAAGAAGAATTCCCCAGGCAGCATAACGAACTTGACGAGTCTTGAACTCATCTGGTCGAGCATTCTGCAAGCCCCAGGCTGCAAGAATCTCAACGACTGGAGAAGCCTTTACACGGTGCTTCTGGTCATTCGGTGAATAGCCCGCATCAATAGCTGTCCAAGCACCCCTGGGATCAAAATTAAAACTTCCCGACATTGGAATGGTAGTATTAAAAGGATTCTTGATCAATTCATCTTTCCTCTCTTCCCAAAGTTCTAGTACGCCTGACTGCATCGCTTCCGCAATATGAAGGGCGGAACGATTTCCGGCATAAAGCTTGAAATTGTTACGGCTGGATCCATCTGCCCAATGTTCTAGAACAATCTGCTTTTTGTTCTTGCCAGTAATCTGAACCGGCAAAGCAGCGCTAGACTCCGGTGACTGAGAAGGAAAAACTCTGGACTTTTTCTGTTTACGCAATACTTGCTCCGGTATTTCTTTCTTAGGGTTCCAATACTCAGGTGTTACCGCTTCCAATTTTGCCTCAGCCAAAAGCTCCAACACTTCTGCAAAAGGATTTTCATTGCCGACGGCTTGAAGACAGAACTTCACCTCTGTTTCATCACTCCAATCAAATCCTCCTTCCGCATTTCCACACAACATATCGGCGGCTTCCAGAAATCCTAGAGACGCAAAAACCTGACCTGGATTGAATAAATCAACAGGGATTGAAGACTCGACCATTACACATCCTCCTTTTCGGAAGCGGTGCAATCACAGTTTTTTCCAAGAGAATCGTTGTCGCGAGAGGCCTGATGATCAGCCGCACGCAGCAACGTTTCCCACCAAGCCAAACCCCAAGGACCCCATAGCTTTTGCAACCTGGCAAAAGAAAGGGCAATTTCACAGGCATGTTCTTCAAAAACTGAGGGTGCATCGTATCCTCCACTAGTTGATATGACAGGTCTTGCCCGACCATGATGTGCGGCAACCAGATGAAGGACAAGATCTTTTAGGTCAGAGGGCAAAGATTTGAATTCTGCATCATTGCGGACGAAATCAAGAGAACCAAACTCATGACGATAACCCTTGAGTAATTTAGTGTTCATTGGTTTATCGGTCTTGGCATATATTTTTCCATTCTTCGGTGCTTTAACAGACTGTTGCCAGAGAGTATGACGCTTTCCTTCATCATGCAGTCGTGCCGCCGTAGAGAGCATGTCGATATAACGGTCTGGCAAGGCTATTGCATCGGCCAAAGCACGTACTCTTTGTTTAGTCCAATCCTGATGTTCAACCAGTTCTTGTAACCGACCAGTAGAGCGGTCATCCTCCGTTTCCGCATCATAAAGCCACTTTTCAACAATAAGCCAGTGTGTAACTTCACCTTCTTGAGTTCTTTCCAAATCGAATCTCGTGCGTTCCCGCCAATTTTCATCGGATTGATGTCCATATTCTTTTACCGAGCGTACACGAAATCGAATATCCGGTGGTCCGTCAGATGGCTGGGGTAACCATTCCTGATCATCATCAATCACCCTCGGCAATGTTGACACCTTAGGATCAAGCATTCCATCATCCGAAAGACCTGCGAAATGCATGTTCACTATTACGGTTGCGCCAGAGAGTTTCTCCGTAAATTCTTCTCTTGCTTCTTTGTTATTTTTCTGAAGATAGTCCATAAGCGTTTTTGTATCTAGTTCGCCACGCAGGCCCATTGAGGGAGACAGGATGTAAAGAATAGTTTCTTCATCTCTGAATTTATTTTCAACAAGATTCTTTGCACGCTCGATAACCCACTCAAACACTCCGTAAGTTTCTGTTTCAAGCCTTTCGGTAGCGTGTGGTGGTGCTGCTTCAAAAAAACCTTCGATTTCTTCTTTTGTTGCTTTCGTTCCATCTCCAATTCTAACTGGTAGATGCTTGCGCCAGACAACCGATGTCTGTGGTTGAGGATTATCCTCCCAGCCACGAAGCCAAGGCTGTATCTCCGGTCGTCCAGTATGATTGTCTAAGGAAGTCATTGACCATGCGTCAACTAGGGCACGAGTTAAAGCTGGATGAAGGGGAGATCGTGTTGTTGCATCTTCAATTTCTTTCTGCACATTTTTTCGTTCTTTTAATTTTAGTATTGTGCCAGTATTCGCACCATCAACACGTAAATAATCCAATGGCTTTCGTAGACGGAATAACCGCTCTTTCCATTCCTTCTCCCATTCTCTGATTTGTTCCTGTTTTGTAGGTTTTTTCCTTCGGGGTGCCGCAATAACCTCAATTGAAGCATTTCCTCCGCCCCTTCTGTTCACGCGACCAAATCTTTGCACCATACGCTCCCACTCCACTAAATCGCAAACCATGTGATCAGAGTCGAGATCAACACCGACTTCTCCTGCAGAAGTCGCAATCAAGAAAGTTGGATGCTCTGGATGCTCTGGTGGCCCCGATGTATTATCCAGATAGCCGTACTCATTAAGCCGGTTATAAAGTGTTTCTCGTTCAAAGACCCTCCGACTGCCAACTAGAAGTTCAGAAATATGGCTCCGCTTCTCTCTCTTGTATTTCCCATCGATTTTCTCCTTTACTTTCAAAGCATCTTTTCTGCGGTCGCAATATACAAGCACACGTGCCGGTGGTTCATCGGCAAGATTTATTGCACGCTCAGCGATCTGTTGCACCAACTCTGGTTCATCATCAAGCTCCCGAATAATGAGTTCTTTCGATGCCTCGAGACGCTTTCTTACAGATGGATCATTTAAATGATCGGGCAAAAGACGAAAAATTTCCTCCCCTCCTAAGTAACCGTCTCGCCCGGTAGCTGATAAAGAGAGCAACTTGAGTGGTGGGACAACACCTTGCTGTTTCGGACCAAATACATGCGGTCCATTTGCGATTGTTTCAATCAGTTTTTCGAAAGGAGGAACTAAATGTGCTTCATCAAGAACTATCAGTGCATCAACACCTAGCAGGCCAGCATGGTATGGTCTCATTTTGTTCGACACTCCGTAACCTGAAAAAAGAATCCTTGAACCGATCATATCAATAGTGCCAACAATTACAGCAGGCAAAGACGGTGAATCAAGCCACTCTTTGTTGTCTATGTATCTGCCACGTAAAGTGCTCACGCAAAATTCAGAATTTTTTAACTTGCTCTGGAGATTGTTGGCTACTGTCGTGGCTTGATCGACTACCGCCCTCCTGTCAACCACATAGACTAGGCGCCTAGGAACTTTAGCTTCTGCCTTAAGAGCTAGATACCAGATCAACATTACTGAGGTTTTGCCTAGTCCTGTTGGTATATCAAGCAGGGAAGGAATTTTTCCCTTGACAAAATAATCGTGGAAAAGAGATATCTGCCACTTATAAGGAGGAAAACCTGCCAATTCCTCAAAGTCTTTTTCAAAACAGTTATTCATTGATATGAGCTCTGGATTTTTCTCAGATTATACGTTAGGATTATATCTAAGTCATTGGAAATATCAAGGGTGAAAATGTTTTGACTTTGTGGAATGCTTTTTGTGTTCTTCCGAGGTAAGGAACCTCGGCTTAATTGGAGTTATCTTAGTCAATGGATGTTACTACAATTTCAACCTTTTTCCGAGGCATGCATATTGAATGTTCCTGCCTCGGCCTCGTTGAAGTGTTGGGAATATTGTCTGTCAGCATCTAAAAGTTGTTTGGATACAATTATGTTCGCATTGGTTTTCGTATTTCCTTCAAACAGATACTGCGAACCACGATGGGGAGATTGCGTCAATGAAGCAAGAGTTCCTTGGCCTCCTGAACCATGGAGAGTGCTTCATGCGTTGGTTGCTAGCTACAAAGGAAGAGAAAACAGTTATCTTTGGGAGAGAAACGACCTTGATGTGCTAATCTCTGCCCTTGCTGAGAATCCTCCCTCCTACCGACTTCCTAAGGCTGTTGTTCAAAGCACTTCGTGGAGAAAGAAAAACCCCCCGGTTTTCGATGCTCTTTTGCAATTACCAGAAGGTGAAAGACTTGTCGTGACCTGGCCCGAGCTGAAGTTGAATCATAAACTTTTTGAATTTGCTTCGTGGATTGCCGAGGGAATTGGATACTTGGGAAGAACCGAAAGATGGGGTGGATGCACGGCGACAAACAACTGGTCTCCTGAAGAGAACGACCTCATATGCCATCCAGCGATAGCAACGACAGAAAAAGCCATTGGAAACCCCGCGAGGGTAATTGCCCCCCTCAGCGCTAGTGATTACTCCACAGAACGCGCGCGTTTAATAACGGAATTCGAAAAACGGTTATGTGACGAAACCAAGGCTTCTGGAAAGAGTCCTGCAACGGAAAAAATACTCAGAAAAAAGTATTTTCAAGAAATGGGGCCGACGTTACCAGAGTTGCTTGTCGATGCGCTTGCTTTGGAGATGGGCGATTACCTTAAATATGGCTGGAACCGCCCTCCGGCATCCAGAGAAGTCTTATATCTCCTTCCCGAAGAATCGTGTTCGTCCTCTGTAACTAGACAGTGTTCAGCAAGACATCACCGGAACTTCAAAAGTCAAGATGAGCACACAGTTGCACGTTATCTTTTAGCCGGACGGCCGTTACCGCAAATTGAGGATGTGGTTAAGATCGGTGAGCTCATGCGTCTTGCGGCACTATCCAAGTTCGGTTGGGAAACCGTTGAATCGACCGGTGATAGAAAGCCGAAGGCGCCCTCGGTAATTTCGGGACGCGACACTGATGGAAAACCACTGCGTAACTCTTCGCATTCGCATGCATTCTGGCTTCCAGAAGATACAGATGGAGACGGGTATATTGACCATATTACAGTCTATGCTCCAGAGGGCTTGGGTGATGATGTCAGAAGCCGACTTGACCGGATTACGCGTTTATGGACTAATCAGAGTTCAGCAGATAAAAAAAATGCTCTTGGTTACTGTGAATGGCGCTTAGCACTTGAGGGTTTTGGAAATCCTCAAGATTTTTCGGATTCATCCAGGATATTCGGCATGTCGCAGGTTTGGGCGAGTTCCACACCATTTCTTGCAACCGGACATTTAAAAAAAAACAGCGGGTACGCGGGTGAAGTGAAAAGGCTTTTGAAGCGACGTAAGATAATTTGCGAGTCTCTTGTGGACGGTGTTCAGGTTGAAATCATGCAAAGTCTCTCTATCGGTGGTACTGTTCGTCACACAAGCAATTTTCACCGATTCCGGTCTCAGCGGGGAGAAAAACAGACAGATACACAAGGAACATTCCTGCGTTTAATTTTCCCCGAGGCAATTACTGGTCCGATATCGCTTGGATTCGCATGTCATTTTGGTCTTGGACTATTTGAACGGGCATCATCTGATGATTTGTAAAGGCAAGAAAGAAAAAACAGTCAAGCAACCCGAAACCTGATCAGGATTTATCGAATCAACAGCATGAATCGACACAACCAGATTCCCTTGCCCCTTCCGCCAAAGCCTGCTGATGAAGATACTCCCCTGATTCCGGCACGCATGGTGAATGAATGGGTTTACTGCCCCAGGCTTGCCTATCTTGAATGGGTAGAGGGCGAATGGGCTGATAGCGAAGACACGGTTCAGGGAAAACGTGCCCATGCGCGGGTTGACAGAGAAACAGAGCCTCTTCCCTCTCCCGATGATGTTGGCGAAGAGATGTCCAAAAGTCGTTCTGTCACTTTATCATCGGAACGTCTGGGTGTCATTGCAAAAATGGATGTTGTAGAAACAAGCGGGGATATGGTAATGCCGGTGGATTTCAAGAAAGGCAAACGTCCCCATGTTCAGAAAGGAGCTTACGAACCCGAACGTGTTCAGGTCTGCACTCAGGCGATGATTCTCGAAGACAACGGATACAATGTCTCGCAGGGCGCTCTCTGGTATGTCGGATCTCGGGAGAAAGTGCCGGTCATTCTGGATGAGGAACTGCGAGCTAAAACCATTAGTGCCATATATGGCCTGAGAGAAGCCGCATCTTCAGGGCAGAGGCCGCCACCCTTGGAGAATAGTCCTAAATGTCCGCGCTGTTCACTCGCGGGTATATGTCTTCCGGATGAAACCAACCTGTTCAAGAAAAAATACTCTGTCCGACCTCTGAATCCGTCCGATGATCCCGCTCTGCCTCTATACATACAAACCCCTGGCGCGAGACTGCGTAAAAGCGGAGATACATTGATAGTGGAAACCCGCGAAGAAGGAGATGATAAAACCTCAAAAAATGCTACGGAAATTCCGATTATTGATGTTTCGCAGGTTGTCCTGTTCGGGCCAGTGTCGGTTTCCACCCCTGCTCTGCATGCTCTTATGAACAGTGAAATTTCTGTATCATGGTTTTCCATGGGAGGGTGGTTTCTTGGTCATACGGTAGGAACCGGCAACAAGAATGTGGGTGTGCGCGAAGCTCAATACCGTTTTGCCTTCGAGAAGTACAAATGCGTTGCTTTTTCACGTGACTTAGTGGCTGCGAAAATACAGAACTCACGTATTATGTTACGGCGCAACTGGCGTACGGAAAAAGACGATACGACCAAGGATGAAATAATGTCAAAGTTAAAACGCATTGCCCGACGTGCGTCAGTTATGGATAACGCCGACACTCAGCAGCTGCTGGGAATTGAAGGTGAAGCGGCGGCAGTCTATTTTGCTCATTTTGATAGAATGATAGCCAAGCATAAAAATCAAAACCTGCCGACTCTTTCTTTTTCCACGCGTAATCGTCGTCCACCCACAGATCCGGTAAATGCAATGCTTTCACTTGCTTATGCCTTGCTTGCAAGGGCCATTACATCATCAATCTCTGCAACGGGATTGGACCCTTATATGGGTTTTTATCACCGTCCTCGTTATGGCCGGCCTGCGCTAGCTCTTGATTTGATGGAGCCCTTCCGTCCGATTATTGCTGACTCTTGTGTAATCCAGGCGATAAACAACAGGGAGATAAAACCGAACGATTTTATTTTCAATGGGCCAGCCTGCGCACTCAAGCCAAGTGGTCGCAAAGCATTTATTGCTGTTTTTGAACGCCGAATGGATCAGCAGACTACGCACCCCCTTTTCGGTTATCAGGTTTCAATGCGACGTTTAATAGATGTTCAGGCACGACTTCTTGCAAGATACATACAGGGGGAAATACCAGTTTATCCCCACTATCTACCCAGATAACAATGCCGGAAGAACATCTTTATATAGTCACTTACGATATTTCAGATCAGAAACGCTGGAGAAAGGTGTTTAAATTATTGAAAGGATATGGTCACTGGTTACAATTGTCTATTTTTCAATGCAGGTTAACTGCCAAGCGTCAGGCTGATATGGCCGCACGAATAGAAGATTTGATAAAAACAACGGAAGACCATGTTCTCATTCTTGACTTAGGCCAGGCTGATAAAGTTAAGCCCAGCATCCAAAGCTTGGGTAAAAATTATAAAATGCCGACCAGAGAGGCAATAATTATCTGAAACGGATGAAAACGAAATTACTGCTACCATTATTGCGAGAACTCCAGCAAGGAGATAATTGTGGACAGCTCTCGCAATGCAGTTTTTGCTTGAATTTCAGCAGGATAGATGCGATCATGGCGAGTCTATCAAGAGCTATCTTCTTTTTTAAGGCCAATTTCAGGTTAGCACTCGCAAAGGTTGAAAATATTTCAGTTTTCAGAGATAGTTCCAATGCGGGCGGTTTTCCGGGGTAGAAATGCCCCGGCCTCATTGAAGCGGTACCCTCTGGGCCGGTTTTTCCGCCGGGATGCGGTTTTCCGGGGTAGAAATGCCCCGGCCTCATTGAAGCACCTTCGTCCGGTCGCCGGACCCGTTACCGGGTTTTCCGGGGTAGAAATGCCCCGGCCTCATTGAAGCACTATCGCCACCGTCGTCTTGTGCGATCTCCCCGCCGTTTTCCGGGGTAGAAATGCCCCGGCCTCATTGAAGCTCTGCATAGATAGAGTGCTGACGAACATCCTCGATCCGATGTTTTCCGGGGTAGAAATGCCCCGGCCTCATTGAAGCGTCATATAAAACGCCAATGGCAGATCCTGTCCGAGTGTGTTTTCCGGGGTAGAAATGCCCCGGCCTCATTGAAGCGGAGACCGCGCCTGGCGCGCTCCGGCATTCCCGACCTGTTTTCCGGGGTAGAAATGCCCCGGCCTCATTGAAGCGCGAAATTCCTCGAGACCGAGATCGCGCCCGGCGCGCTGTTTTCCGGGGTAGAAATGCCCCGGCCTCATTGAAGCAGCCGGCTTTTGAGCGCCGTTTTACCGTCCGTTTACCGTTTTCCGGGGTAGAAATGCCCCGGCCTCATTGAAGCCACACGCGGAGCGTGCCGTAGGCGACGGGCACCCTCGTTTTCCGGGGTAGAAATGCCCCGGCCTCATTGAAGCGCCAAGAGCGATCGATGGGAACGAATCACGTACCACGTTTTCCGGGGTAGAAATGCCCCGGCCTCATTGAAGCACCGACCGCAGGCTATCCAGCAGTTTCACGATATCTTGTTTTCCGGGGTAGAAATGCCCCGGCCTCATTGAAGCCGGAGCGTGCCGTAGGCGACGGGCACCCTCTCGGCCGTTTTCCGGGGTAGAAATGCCCCGGCCTCATTGAAGCTGGGTCTTGCGCGGCGAATTCCTTGATTTTTTCCTCGGTTTTCCGGGGTAGAAATGCCCCGGCCTCATTGAAGCGTTTTGTAGTAGATTTGGTATTTCATTTTTTTTCTCCCGTTTTCCGGGGTAGAAATGCCCCGGCCTCATTGAAGCAAGGTAAAGAGTATCTCAGACATTCCCACTCGCTCTGTTTTCCGGGGTAGAAATGCCCCGGCCTCATTGAAGCTCGTAATCGTGCTCGCCCGCGACCTGCGCTCGCCGTGTTTTCCGGGGTAGAAATGCCCCGGCCTCATTGAAGCATCCTGGTTTTTGCCGGGGCGGACAAACGGAGCTACGTTTTCCGGGGTAGAAATGCCCCGGCCTCATTGAAGCTTTACGTCCAGCATAGCCTGCGTCATTTTCTGCTGTGTTTTCCGGGGTAGAAATGCCCCGGCCTCATTGAAGCGGACGCCCTCGATGCATATTGGTTTATCCTGATAGAGGTTTTCCGGGGTAGAAATGCCCCGGCCTCATTGAAGCTGCTCGAGAAGGCCGGGGCGCCGCTCGTCGAGTCCATGTTTTCCGGGGTAGAAATGCCCCGGCCTCATTGAAGCTCTCCCAGATGGCGACGCAGCGGATCGCGCTCAGCCTGTTTTCCGGGGTAGAAATGCCCCGGCCTCATTGAAGCCATCTGGCGTCACACCAGTCGGGCAGCCGCGGCGCGGTTTTCCGGGGTAGAAATGCCCCGGCCTCATTGAAGCTACATCACCGGTCTCAGTCCCAACACGAGCTACAACATTGTTTTCCGGGGTAGAAATGCCCCGGCCTCATTGAAGCACACGCTTCCCAACACCGATATAGTACGCTCCTCTCATCGTTTTCCGGGGTAGAAATGCCCCGGCCTCATTGAAGCACGATAAGGTTCCCGTACAGAGGGTTGCTCGAAACACGGTTTTCCGGGGTAGAAATGCCCCGGCCTCATTGAAGCCTCATTCTTCGCGGTCCTCCTCCTCCGAGTGCTCGGTTTTCCGGGGTAGAAATGCCCCGGCCTCATTGAAGCATAGGCACATCCCTGGCCACCGGGCGCGCGCTCCAGGGTTTTCCGGGGTAGAAATGCCCCGGCCTCATTGAAGCCATCCCCGGCGTGCTTCCCGCAAGGAACGCTTCCGTGTTTTCCGGGGTAGAAATGCCCCGGCCTCATTGAAGCATCAGCATAAAAGAGGAGGGTAACAAAATTGATAAGTTTTCCGGGGTAGAAATGCCCCGGCCTCATTGAAGCCTGGCAAGATACCTAGGCATGTTGTCCTCGATTATATGGTTTTCCGGGGTAGAAATGCCCCGGCCTCATTGAAGCCACGAATTTAGTCCATAGAAGTACCCCCCTATGAATAACGTTTTCCGGGGTAGAAATGCCCCGGCCTCATTGAAGCGACGATCTTGCCGGCATGATGATTGTTGGCTATGCGGGTTTTCCGGGGTAGAAATGCCCTGGCCTCATTGAAGCTGCGAAGACGGACGTTACCACTTCTATTCGGAGAATCGTTTTCCGGGGTAGAAATGCCCCGGCCTCATTGAAGCTCCACGGATTCGTCATGATGTAAATATACCCACTACGTTTTCCGGGGTAGAAATGCCCCGGCCTCATTGAAGCCCCGGTCTACTTGCCGACGGAGATTGGATTTCGAACTACCTTTTTGCTTGATTTTTCAATGATAGGCATGATAATTGACATCTAAATAGTTCGAGATTAGTGAAATGAAAGTTAGCGTAGCCAGATCTGATGCGCACTACGAAGTGGCCTTTCATCGTCCGGTCTTCAGCCGTATTGCATCGTTTTCACAGATTGTAGAACCAATTTACGATGCATTCAGCGCGGAAGTACAGATTCCTCCAGACGCGATAAAGTTAGAAAACGGAAACACTATCGCCACTGCTGGCGTCACTCTCACCTTGTTTTCTGGGTTCGGCTTGTTTGAGGCGAGGCTAGATGGATATAAAGTACGCTTTCTTGACCTTCAATCATCGGAAGCTATTGATCAGGCCAAACGATACGCTAAGCTTTTTGAATCCGCCGTATGCGGATTCTTGGCTGATGGGATACCTGCATATTGGAGACTCATCATTCCCTCTTGGTTGACGGTTGACGGAGGTATGGACGAGGCCGAAGGGCTCATTAGAGGTCTTACTTGGCTTCCCGAGTCTCACGACCCGTTTGAAATAGGTTCGACCAAGGTAAGTTCACAAGTCAGGTTCGACTGTTTTAATAAAGAAGACCTGTGTACCGTCAAGGTCACTGTTGACAAGTCGGCAATGCCGGGTACGCATCTATTCTTAGAGATTTCGAGTGAATACATGCACGGTTCTCCTTTTAACACCCTTGATAAGCAAGCTGAACATCTTTCCATTGTATGGAATTCCGTTGTCAATAAACTGGGTTTAGAGGGGGATTAAAGTTAGATGTTGAATGCTTCTCCAAATTTTCCGTTGGCGTCTCCTGCATTACAACATGCAGTGACCGACGATCGCCGACAGTTGTTGGTTGACCCACAATTTGATCCCCTTAAAAATTTCAACTCGGCCCGATATTTCGAAAGCAATTGCCCTTCTGCGCCTTTGCAGATAGCAACAATCGCTGGTTCATACAACATTGATTACGACAAAAGTGATTTTGTACAAACATCCGGCAATCGATACGGTCGCAAACCAGCTGAGAGACAGTTTAGCCTGCGCATTCTATCTTCTCGCACGCTGCCCAGCCGTTTCGCTGAGGTGACCATGCCTCTTGTCGGCTTTGGACCAGCTGCTCCGGTGGCTATCACTGCGGCGTGGTTGAAAGCATCGTTAGATGAGTTGGATGAGTGTTCCGCCTCCGCACTTGATGAAGGTTTAGAGGAGCCTTCGGAACTTGGATTGACGAAGGCTAAGAAGTTGTTAGAGACAGTCTCTAATCGCGTAACGGACCAGCCGGACATATACCTGATGGACGAGGGTAGCATAGCAATTGATTTTCGGAATCCTGAAAGCAAGAGTGGTGTTCTGTTCTTGGTCGAACAAGATGGTTCTGGAGCACTTTTCCACCGCACTAAAAACTCTAAAGGTCGGCTTCGGGTTCATGATGCGGCAGATTTGCTCCGGGAAGGTGGTTTTCTGGAAATCGAGAGGGTGGGAATTCGGTAGTGAACAAACAGTTGGGTGAGGAAATACCGGATTCCATAGCGAAAGAGGACAGACTCGGAAGGGAAGAGAGGTCGCAAAAAAATGCCAAGCGCTCTTTCGGCAGACTGAAAAGAGAAGGTGAGGCAAGGGCACCTGTCTCAAGATTTAATCCGCCCAAAGACAGCAATGAAATTTCAGTTAACCGAATGGATTTTGTCCCTGAAGCCACAATGGCAGAGCTGGGTATTCGGAATGCGAATTCATCCGGGAAGTTGTTTTGGGGTTGGTATATTCTAACCGCCGGCGACGTACAGGGAGTTGGCTGTAGTGTAAAGCCGTCGCCCTCAGATGAAAATCCTTATCATTCGGACATCCTAATCCCGGTAGCATTAGACGCCGAAGAAAGGCGAGATGAAGTTATCGAGTATGCAAGAGACTTAGCATATCACGCTATGTTTCTCCCTTGGGGTGAGTGGACCAAGACTGCTTAAGTGATAACAAGTTAGATATCCCCGTAGCGGGACTGCAAAAGCGCTAGGCTTACCACTGAAGCTGTTTCCGCCCTCAGTATTCTTTCTCCAAGCCCAAGTACCGTATAGCCTTTTTCTTTTGCTAGAGTAATTTCCCGTTCCGAAAAACCTCCCTCGGGGCCTATGAAGAGATTCATCCTTCTTACGGATTTCTCGTGGGAACCTATGTAATCTCTGAGCAGTTCGCTTTGGTTTTCGTAAAGTACTATCTTCATCTCGCTTTCGTTTCTTATTTCAAGAGACCTTTGAAAATCAACCGGTTCGGAAACCGCAGGCGGTGTTACCCTTCCGCACTGCTTTGTCGATTCCCGTGCTATTTTGTTCCACCTGTCCACCTTGGCGGTTGACCTTATCTGCGTTCTTTCTGAAATTACCGGAAAAATTCCCGATACGCCGAGCTGCGTCGCCTGGCTTATTATCCCGTCCATCCTGTTTCCCTTGAGAATTGCCTGGAAGAGATTCAGTTCCAGCTCCGGTTCTGTTTGCAAAAGGCGGGTGTCGTGAACCTGGAGGGCGATGGTTCCGGGAGAGATATCCGTTATTGTGCCCTCATACTCCGTGGATTCAGTATCAAAAACGGTTATGCGGTCCCCGGCTCCTAGCCTCAGCACTTTCGTTATATGCGTGTAGTCGCTCTCGGATATTTTTCCGCGGAGGATTCCGTCATCTTCTGTGGATGAGTTTTTTCTGATGGGAAATCTCGGCATTTAAGGGTGCCTGCCTTCTTACGAGAGATAAAAGTCCAGGATTTTTTCCTTAAGGCCCCGGGTCGTATGGATGTCGGCGGTTACCGCCGGGGTAAAACCGTGGCCGAGCAGAGTAGCGGCCGTTACGGGTCCTATGCAGGCAAACCCGGTTTCGGCGAAAAGTTCCGGGTCTTTCCCGAGAAGCGAGAAGAAATTCGTCACGGTCAAGGAGCTTGTGAACGTTACGATGTCTATCTCCGCATCTGAGAGTCTCTTCTTGATCAGGTCAAGTTCTTCCTCTGTATAGTCTGGAACAAGAGTTTCATAAACGCAGAGCACCTCCACCGTGGCTCCCATCGCCCGCAGCGTTTCAGGGAGAAGTTCTCTTGCCGCAAGCGCCCTTGGGATAAGTACTTTCCTGTCGTCGAGATTCAGCTTCTCCGCAAGCGAAATTATTCCCTCGGCCGTATGGACCGCGGGCATGTGATCCGTCGTAAGGTTGTACTTCAGCAGTTCTTCAGACGTTTTCTCTCCTATGGCTATTATCTTTTTGCCTCTTAGGTCTCGCGAGTCCTTTCCACAAGATGCCAGCACCTCAAAATAGTTGCTGACTCCGTTTACGCTTGTGAACACCACAAAGTCGTAGTCTTCAAGGTTCCGTACCGAAAGTAGTTGCTCTCCGGTATCCCTTATGGGCTTTATCTGGATCGTGGGAAATTCGATGGTCTTTGCTCCGCAGGAGCCAAGAAGTTCCGCGAACTCGGATGAAGCATCCTTTTCTCTTGTTACCATCACGGTTTTTCCGAAAAGAGGCTTTTTTTCATACCACCCTATAACTTCTGCCAGCGCAGCTACTTCTCCGACCACTATGGTGGCCGGGGTCTGCACGTCGAGAACTCTCGTTTTTTCCGCTATGTCGGAAATGGTTCCCACGACGGATTTCTGTTCGGGCAGCGTGCCGGAGGATATAACGGCAACCGGGGTAGAAGGGTTTTTTCCCGTCTCAAGCAGTTTTTTCATTATGCTCTCAATGTTGTTTAGTCCCATGAGAAATACCAGTGTTTCTATCTGAGCCGGATCGTAGTCAGAATCCTCTCCCTGATGATGTCCGGTGAAAACCGCGAAAGAAGAATTGAATTGTCTGTGAGTAATGGGAATTCCTCCGTAAGCCGGCACCGCGGTAACGGAGCTTACTCCAGGGACGATCTCGATATCGATGCCGTTCTGAACTGTCGCCTCGGCTTCCTCTCCACCCCTTCCGAAAACAAAAGGGTCGCCCCCTTTTAGTCTGGCCACCGTCTTCCCCTCTTTTGCCTTGCTTATGAGAAGCTCATTTATCTTTTCCTGGGATATATGGGCCCGCCCCATTGTCTTGCCCGCAAAGAGAAGTTCCGCGTCGGGGCGGCAGAATTTAAGAATCTGCGGATTCACGAGAGAGTCATAGATTACCACCCGCGCTTCCCCGAGCAGTTTCTTCCCCTTCAGGGTAAGAAGTCCCGCATCGCCGGGGCCCGCGCCGATCAGATAAACCCTGCCTTTTTTTTCGCTCATGGAATCTCGGATTGCCGGGGAGAGACCCCGGAGAAATTCACCCGCCCGTTTCTTTGTACATTACACCTGAGATGAGAAACGGTGTCGCGACGCCGCTTTTCACCTGTTCTCTGCTCCGAAATTATATTATTTCTCATGGGTTGACTCCTGTAAAATCGCTGAAAGACTGTTTCCGCGAGCGTGGTTGAGTCTTTCTGTGTTTATGATGGCCGTACGGGTGGTTAAAATAGTCCCCGAAATGGATTCCGGAAAATCTCTGTTTAATCTCAAAAGCCCCTTTGAACCCAGGGGAGATCAGCCTAGAGCCATCTCCGCATTGGGCAAAGGGCTTCGTCTGGGGCGCAAGGATCAGGTTCTCCTCGGAGTTACGGGAAGCGGCAAGACCTTCACCGTAGCCCAGGTTATCCGCGACGCGGAACGTCCCGCTTTGGTGCTTGTTCACAACAAGACCCTGGCCGCGCAGATATACGCCGAACTGCGCGATTTTTTCCCCGACAACGAAGTTCACTATTTCGTGAGCTACTACGATTACTACCAGCCCGAGGCCTATATTCCCGAGACCGACACGTACATAGAAAAAGACGCGTCGATAAACGAATACATAGACCGCATGCGCCACGCCGCCACCAAGTCTCTTTTCAGACGAAGGGACGTGATAGTCGTCTCAAGCGTTTCGGCTATTTACGGAATAGGCGCACCCAAGGTCTATTACGGCATGCTTACCGAGATCGAAGTGGGAATGGAGCTTTCAAGAAATGATTTCGCCCTCAGGCTTGAGGAGGTGCGTTACGAAAGAAAGATCGACGAACTTGAAAGGGGCACATACAGGGTCAGGGGGGACGTGGTGGACATTTTCCCTTCGCATGAGGAATCGACCGCGCTCAGGGTCGAGTTTTTCGGAGACTCAATAGAGACGATACGCGCTATAGACCCTCTTAGCGGCAGGGTCGCCGGGGAGTTCCGGGAAGTCTCCATCTTCCCGGGTTCTCATTACGTGGCCCCCAAGAGCGTTCTTGAGCAGGCGGTCGAGAACATAGACAGGGAGCTTGAGCGGAGGCTTTCTGAACTAAGAGGCCGGGGCATGGAACTTGAGGCTTCGCGCCTCGAGGAAAGGACAAGGTTTGATCTTGAACTGCTTGATACGATGGGTTTTTGTCCCGGCATCGAGAATTACTCAAGATACATTTCGGGACGGCGCCCCGGAGAGCCTCCCTACACGCTTCTTGATTATTTCCCCGAAGATTTTCTATGCGTGATTGATGAAAGTCACCAGATGATTCCGCAGCTCCGCGGCATGTACCTCGGTGACAGGAGCAGGAAGCTTTCCCTGGTTGAGAACGGTTTCCGGCTTCCTTCGGCGTTTGATAACCGTCCGCTTAATTTTGAGGAGTTCGAAGCCAAGATCGGGCAGGTGATATACGTTTCCGCTACACCGGGGCCCTACGAACTCGCGGCGGCTCGCGGCAACGTCGTTGAGCAGATAATACGGCCGACGGGCCTTGCCGACCCCTTGATTGAAACCCGCACCGCCCAGAACCAGGTGGACGATCTGTTTGATGAACTGAAAAAAGTTGCCGCATCCGGGCAGAGGGCCCTCGTTACGACGCTTACAAAGAGAATGGCGGAAGACCTTACGGACTATTACCGGGAACTCGGCCTGCGGGTTGAGTATCTGCATTCGGAGATTGACACACTCGAGAGAATAAAGATCGTAAGGGACTTAAGAGCCGGGGTTTTTGACGTTCTGGTGGGGATAAATCTTCTTCGTGAAGGACTCGACATACCAGAGGTTTCCCTTGTCGCGGTGCTTGATGCCGACAAAGAGGGGTATCTTCGCTCAGAAACATCGCTCGTTCAGGTTTTCGGGCGGGCGGCGAGAAACGTATCTGGCAGAGTGATTCTCTACGCGGACGCCATGACGGGGTCTATGCGCGCCGCCATGGCGGAAACCCGCAGGAGAAGAAGTATCCAGATGGAGTACAACGCTCGAAACAATATAGTTCCGAGAAGCATTGAAAAGAACATAACCGACGTACTGGGTTCCATATACGAGTCTGACTACCTCCGGATTTCCGGTGCGGAGCAAGAAGACCTCCTCGATATCCCCCCGAACAAGATCCCGGGAACCATAGCCAAGCTTTCAAGGGAGATGAAGTCCGCCGCGAAGAAGCTTGAATTCGAGAAGGCGGCCGAATTTCGAAACAGGATAAAGAAACTGCAGGAACTTGAGCTTAAATACGCCGAAGGGGTTGCGTGAGAATCGGGTATTTTCTTGCCGATTTTTTTGTTTTATGTAGAATTTAAACCGCTTTGGAAAGAGTGGGTCTTTACCCGCTCTTTTTTGTTGATGGGTATGAATGGCACGGAGAATTTTTGTGGAAAAAGCTGACGGCGAGCTTGAAAAAGCGGTTCTGGAAGTTCTTCATCCGATTGTCGAGGAGAATTCCTGCGAGCTTGTGGACATAAAGTATCTGAGGGAAAGAGGAGGCAGGGTCTTGAGGGTGTTTCTTGACAAGGATGGCGGGGTTACCGTTGATGACTGCGCTAACGTGAGCAGGGAACTCGGCGTGGTTCTGGATGCCTACGACATAATGCCGCGGCGTTCCTACACGCTTGAGGTATCTTCTCCCGGACCCAGGAGGCCCCTTAACAGGCAGAGCGACTACGAGAGGTTCAAGGGAAGGAAAGTGAAGATAAAGACCACGGACCCGGTTGATGACAGAAGGGTTTTTTCCGGGACGCTTCTCGGAATGGAAGGGGAAATGATTCTGGTGGAAATCGACGGCCGTTCCCACAGCGTGCCTTTCGGTTCCGTAAGCAGGGCGAACTTGGAAATTGATTCTGGCAAAGGAGCGAGAAAATGATCACGGAATTAACGAGAGTCATAGATTCCGTAGGGAAGGACAAGGGTATTGACAGGGAACGCATAATAAGCGCGGTTGAGGAAGCGGTTCTGTCCGCTGCCGAGAAGCTTCTCAAGTCAAAGAATCAGGACAAGGAGTTCGACGTTTACTATAACCCCGATGAAGGAGAAGTGGAGCTTTTCGAGTACAAGGAGGTCGTGGAAGCCGTAACCGATCCCGAAATTGAGATTTCCCTCGCCGAAGCGTCCGAACTTGATCCCGAAACTGAACTCGGCGACATGATAGGGGTCAAGATAAGTCCCGAATACACCAGGATTGCCATTCACAACGCCAAGCAGAAGGTCCTTCAGAAACTCAAGGAGGCCGAAGGCAAGGTTATATACGAGGAATTTATCGGCAGGAAAGGAACCATAATCGGCGGCATAGTGAGAAGGGTTGACAGAAGGCACATAATCGTTGATCTCGGAAGGGTTGAGGCCGTCCTGCCCCCGGAACAGCAGGTGCCGAGAGAGTACTACAAGATGAAGGAAAGAATACGGGCGGTGCTTCTCGATATAAAGGAGTCGCCCAGGGGGGAGCCGAGGCTTATTCTTTCAAGAGCTCACGTGAGTTTCGTAATGAGGCTTTTTGAATCGGAAGTTCCAGAAATCGCCGAGAATATAGTGGAGATAAAAGCTATCTCAAGAGACCCCGGCGGAAGGACGAAAATAGCCGTGGCGTCAAAAGATTCGGATGTGGACGCGGTTGGCGCCTGCGTGGGAATGAGGGGCTCGAGGGTTCAGAGCATAATCCAGGAACTCAGGGGCGAGAAAGTGGATATAGTTCCCTGGTCAGAAGACCCGGCCCGCTACGTCTGCAACGCTCTCTCTCCGGCAGTTGTCAACAAGGTTGTAATTGACGAGAACAGCCGCTCCATGGATGTTATAGTCGATGACGACCAGCTTTCTCTCGCCATCGGGAGAAAAGGACAGAACGTAAGGCTGGCGTCGCAGCTTACCGAGTGGAAGATAGATATAAAAACTGAGTCCAGAGTCAAGCAGGAACAGCAGGAAGTGCTATCCCTTCTTACGAGCTTGCCGTCTGTAAGCGAGGTTACGGCAAGTCTGCTTTATAATGACGGATTTTATTCTCTTGAACACATAGCTTTCTGCGAACCGGATGTGCTCATGAAGGTTGGAAGTCTCGATGAAGACGAGGTTTCCACGCTCCAGAAAGCGGCCCGCGTGGCGCTTATGGAGAAACTTGAGGAGATGCCTGTTGAGAGCGGAACCGAAGAGGTCTCGGATGCGGAAGAGGTCAAGATGTCGTCGCCTGCGGGCGCAGAAGTGCAGGATTCGCAAAAAGACGAGTAGCAAAAACCACCGTCCCGCCTCTCCAGGGGAGCGGGTTTTTTGGGGAATATGCCTAAAGTCAGAATACATCAGATAGCCAAAGAGCTGGGAGTAAGCAGCAAAAAGGTAGTGGAACAGGGCGTAAAGCTTGGGATGAAAGTTACAAGTCACCAGAACGTAGTCTCGGAAGCGGATGCCGATAGAATAAGAAAGGCGTTTGTTAACGTCCCTGAGGAGGCTTCTTCAGAACCGGCGGAAGAACAGAAGGAAACCGTAAAGGTTTTCAAGTCCGAAACGGGCGATTTCGTCGAAAGAAGAAAGGGTTCCAGGGTTGTAAGAAGAAGAAAGAAGGTCGTAAAGCCGGAGCCCGAGACTTTGGAAGCAGAAGCCGTTCCGGCTTCGGGAGAACCTGCGGAAGCAAAGCCGGAGCCCGAGATTCCTGCTCCATCCGAGCCTGCGGAAGCTGAACCGCTTCAGGTTCCAGGCGCCGAGAGCGAGGCGATACCCGAGGAGGCGCTCGAAGTCGAGCAGCTCCCCGAAGCCGAGGTTGCGCAGGAAGCCGGGATTGAACTCAAGCCCGAAACACCCCCGGAACCTGAAAAGATCATTGGGGATGAGGATGATAAGGAAAAGCCGAAGCAGAAGAAAAAAACTAAAAAGAGCAAGCCACTCAAAGAGGAAATACATGATGAAGAAACCCTGGAGCAGCTCAAAAGAGCGTTTCGGACCAAGGTTCCCAGCAGAAAGGAATACGTAATACAGAACAAAAAGCCTAAACTGAGGCAGAATTTTGACGGACCCGGGAAAAACAGGGGAGCTTACCCGGGAGATGGCCAGGACGCGAGAGTTATTCCGGTTTCCCCCGCCCACACGTCGAAAAGAAACATCAAGGTCGCCGAAACGATAGTGGTTTCCGATCTTGCGAAGATGATGAGCGTAAAGGCGACGGAAGTCGTCAAGAAACTCATGATCATGGGTACGGGCGCAACAATCAACCAGTCAATTGACAGCGATACCGCAGAGCTTCTTGCCGATGAATTCGGTTTTAACGTAACCGTTGAGAGATTTGTCGAAGAGGACCTGCTTTTTGACCAGGATGAATCGCAGGATGCGGAAAAAATGCCGCGTCCGCCGGTCGTTACGGTCATGGGACATGTGGACCACGGCAAGACCACGCTCCTTGACTCTATAAGGGAGACCGATGTTGTCGCGGGAGAGGCCGGCGGGATAACGCAGCACATAGGCGCCTACGCGGTGAGGATAAAGGATTCAACCATAGTTTTCGTGGATACCCCCGGGCACGAGGCGTTCACTTCAATGAGGGCCCGCGGCGCGAGTATAACGGATATAGTGATTCTGGTAGTGGCGGCGGATGACGGAGTAATGCCCCAGACGGTCGAAGCGGTTAATCACGCGAAAGCTGCCGGAGTTCCGATTATAGTAGCTATAAACAAAGTCGACAAGGAAGGCGCCGATGTCGAAAAAATCAGGAGGGATCTCTCCGAGATAGATCTCATATCGGAACAGTGGGGGGGAGACACTCTTTTTGCCGAGGTTTCAGCGAAAAAGAAAAAAGGTATAAACGAACTCCTTGAACTTGTCCTGCTCCAGGCCGATATACTTGAGCTCAGGGCGTCGTCCGATAAAAAAGCAAACGGCGTGGTTGTAGAAGCGGAGCTTGACAAGGGCAGGGGAGCGGTCTCCACTGTTATAGTCAAGGAGGGAACTCTTCGGGTCGGAGATTGCGTTGTGTCAGGGGTTCACAGCGGAAAAATAAGGGCCCTTACCGATGACAAGGGCAAGGCGGTAAAAAACGTAGGTCCTTCAATGCCCGTTAAGATCATGGGTCTCTCGGGAGTTGCCGAAGCCGGGGAGAAATTCCACGTGGTGAAGGATGAGAAGACGGCCAGGGAGATAACTTCTCACCGTCTGGAGAAGATCAGGTCCCGCAAGGTGGTCACTACTCCGAAACTTTCGCTCGAGGACCTTTTCAGTTCTATTGAAAACGAGGAAGCGAAGGAACTTTCGCTCATTATAAAGGCGGATACCCAGGGATCGGTTGAGGCTCTCAGGGAGTCTTTGGAAAAACTCTCTACCGAGAAGTGCAGGGTGAAGATCGTTCACTCAGGAGCCGGAGGCATAAACGAGACGGATGTGGTTCTTGCAAGCGCCTCAAACGCGGTGGTGATAGGGTTTAACGTCCGCCCGGATGCGAACGCTCTTAGGATTTCTGAGAAGGAAGGGGTTTCTCTTGAACTTCATTCAATAATTTACGACGTGGTAAACCGGGTAAAAAGCGCGATGGAGGGACTTCTCGACCCCATTCGCAGGGAAGTGGTGGTGGCCCACATGGACGTAAAGGAACTTTTCCACGTGTCAAGAGTGGGGACTATCGCGGGATGCATGGTTTCTGACGGCAGGGTAAGCAGGGACAACAGCATCAGGGTGGTTCGGGACGGCACGGTTGTTTTTGACGGCAAGGTAAGTTCTCTCAGGCGCTTCAAGGAGGACGTGAAGGAAGTTCCCTCGGGCTACGAATGCGGTATAACAATAGAAAATTTCAACGACGTGAAGCAGGGAGATGTCTTCGAACTCTACAAGCTCGAGGAGATAAAGCAGGAGCTTTGATATCTGTGTTTTAAATGGTTGTTGGCATAGCAAGACTTGAACTCTACATGTCGGGCAACAGGTCTTTGAAGGATAAAAGACGCCTGGTAAAAAGCCTCGTCGAAAGGGCAAGGTCGAAATTCCCGAGCCTCTCCCTGACGGAAGTTGATTCCCTTGACCTCAAAGACAAGGCCACCATAGGGCTTGGATATGTTTCCAACGACGCTTCTCTCGTAAATTCCGTTCTGGACAAGGTGACTTCCTATATTGAGAGCACGGGGAATTTCCGCATGGGCGAAAAGGAGATTGAGATTATCCGTTTCTGAGTGAACGAAGATGTCTCACGGCTACAAAAGATCCGCGAGGATATCCGATCTTCTCATAAGGGAGATATCGGAAATGCTGGTGCGCGGCAAGATCAAGGACCCGAGGGTGTCGTCGGCAAGCATAACAGCCGCGCGGGTTACGGACGACATGGGATACGCGAAGGTCTTCTTCACCTCTTTTGATGAAAGTTCCGACGCGGGGGAGATGCTCGAGGGGTTGCGAAACGCCACGGGCTACATAAGAACCACCCTCTCCAGGAGATTGAGGATAAAGAAAATCCCGAACATAGAATTCGAGTATGACGGCCTTGTGGAAAAACGGGCGAGAATTGACGAACTGATAAGGAAAGTGTCGGATGAATAAGCTCGATGACATCCTTAACCTCATAAGAGCAAACCAAAGCTTTCTTGTCGTTTCCCACGAGAGTCCGGATTGCGACGCCCTGGGTTCAACCATAGCCATGGCGCTGGTTCTTCGTAAGCTCGGAAAAGATGTGATCATGTACAACGCGGACGGGATTCCTGAGCACCTGCGGTTTCTTCCCGGGTGCTCAGGCGTCGCCGATTCCCTTGATCGCGTCGCGGATGATGTGGAAGTGGTAATGCTTCTTGACTGCGCTAATACCTCTCGACCCGGAAAGGAATTTGAGAATTTAATCTCGAATAACGATTTTACGCTCGCGTTTATCGACCACCACGCGAGTAACGGCGCAAGCTCTGAGTACTGCCTTATAGATGAAAAAGCCTCTTCTACGGGGATTATTCTCTACAGAATGATAAAACGGCTGGGAATTCCCGTAAGCCCGGACGTTGCGGAGTGCCTTTTTTCTACCATAGTCGGGGATACGGGTTCGTTCCGGTATTCAAACACCTGTTCTGAGACGTTCACGATCGCTGCTGATCTGGTCGACTGCGGGGCCGATCCCGAAAAGATTTCGAGATTCATTTATGATAACGAACCTCTTAGAAAGGTTATGCTTAGGACCTTGGCAATGAACACCCTCGAGGTAACCGGGAAAATCGCTTTTCTTCACGTATCGAGCGAGATGTTCAGGCAGACCGGAACAGAGAAAGAGCATACCGAAGGTCTTGTAGGCATGGCCAGGTCAATTGAAGGGATTGAGGTCGCGGTTTTTCTGAGACAGGAATCCGCCATCGGCTGGAAAGTGAGCCTCAGGTCCAAGGAGTACGTGGATGTGGCGCAGATCGCCGGACGGTACGGCGGCGGAGGGCACCGCAAGGCGGCCGGATGTGTGATTTCCGCGCCGCTCGCTACCGTCAAGCGCAGACTTCTCAGCTCGATCGAGGAAGCTATGTGATGGACGGAGTCATGATTCTCGATAAGCCCAAGGGGTATACATCCGCTCAGGTGCTTAACAGGGTGAAAAAAGCCTTGGGGGCGAAAAAGGCGGGTCATACGGGCACCCTGGATCCGTTCGCGACGGGGGTGTTGCCAGTGTGTTTTAATCAGGCGACAAAAGCCATTCCATACCTTGGAGATGATATAAAGGAATACGAGGCCGAGATGACCCTGGGCGTATCAACCGATACAATGGACGAGACCGGTACTGTCACCGGCCGGGCGGATGCAGAGTGTCTGGGCAGAGATGATATTGAAGAGGTCTTTGAAGGATTTGCGGGGGAGATAATGCAGACCCCCCCGATGTATTCCGCCGCCAAGGTTTCAGGTACGAAGCTCTACGCCCTCGCAAGAGCCGGGAAGGAAGTTGAAAGAAAACCGAAAAGAGTCACCATAGAGGAAATAAGGCTTCTTCATTTTTCTTATCCCAAAGCAACTTTCTATGTGAAATGTTCTCGCGGAACCTACGTAAGGGTGATTGCCTCGGATGCCGGGAGGAAACTGGGCTGCGGAGCTCATCTTTCCGAACTGAGAAGACTCAGAAGCGGTCCATTCACGCTCGGCGAGGCCAGCAGCGTTGAAGATGTGGAATCCGGAAATTACAGCATTCTTCCTCTGGAGGATGTTCTCGGCGGCTATCCGGGAGTTCATCTGGAAGGGAACCTGTGCGAGAGCGTGCGCAACGGAATTCCTCTTTGCCGGGGAGTTCTTTCGGGCGTGGAATTGCCCGAATTCAAAAATGGGGATATAATCACCGTATTTTGCCGGAGGAAAATTCTTTCCATCTGCGAGGCGAAAGCTGGTTCGGATGAATTTGAGTATATTGGAGATAAGGATATAGTGTTCCGGCATTTAAGAGTGTTTAACTGATCAGGCAAGGGTCTAGGAGGAAGTAATTTATGTCTTTGCAGAAAGAAGAAAAGGCGCGAATCATAAAAGAGTTTCAAACACATGAGAACGACGTTGGTTCGGCCGAGGTTCAGATAGGGATTCTGAACGGAAAAATACAGGAACTGTCCGAGCATGTGGAAAGAGCGCCTAAGGATAACCATTCGAGAAAAGGACTGGTTTCGATGGTTGCCAAGAGAAGGAAGCTGCTCAACTACGTAAAGAGGGTAAGACCGCAGGAATACGGAAAGCTGATTGAGACCCTCGGGCTGAGGAAGTAAGGAAGTAATATTCTGGAGGAAATGAATTGACTGAACAAACAAGACAGATGGAAGCGGAGCTGTTCGGAGCTAAGCTGCGCCTTGAAACAGGAAGGCTTGCCAAGCAGGCAAACGGGGCTGTGCTCGCTTCCTGCGGGGGAACTACCGTGCTTGCCACGGTCGTCGCCTCGGAAGAAAAGATAGAAGATGATTTTTTGCCCCTTACGATTAACTATCAGGAAAAATCTTACGCGGCCGGGAAAATTCCCGGAGGTTATTTTAAGAGGGAAGGGCGTCCAAGCGAAAAGGAAATTCTCACGTCAAGACTTATTGACAGGCCTGTAAGGCCGCTCATACCCAAGGGGTTCTGTTATCCAACCCAGGTTATAATCACGGTTATTTCCGCTGACGGCCAGAAAGCCACGGACGTTCTGTCAGTTATAGCGTCTTCAGCGGCGCTGATGGTGTCGGACATTCCGTTTGCGGGGCCCATAGCGGCTCTCACAGTCGGGAAAGTCGACGGTGAACTTGTTATAAATCCCTCTCCCGAACAGCTTGAGACCAGCACTATGGAAATAACCGTCGCAGGCACCTCGGAGGCCATCGTGATGGTCGAGGGCGGCGCGAAGGAGGTGAGCGAGGCTGAGGTAGTTGAAGCCCTTATGTTTGCCCACGAGGGAATCAGGGAAATCGTTTCTTTCGAGAGCCGCTTTGTTGAGGGAATCGGCAAGGAAAAAAGACAGCTCCCCGCTGTCGAAACGGACGATGCGCTTGAGAGTGAGGTTCGCTCTGCTGCTCTGCCTTTTATAGAACAGGGGGCAGTCGCTGATTCAAAAGACGGCAGAAGGGAGATGATAAAACGGACCTATGAGGAAGCGGTAAAAAAGCTTGCTGAGGACCGCCCGGAAGACAAATCCAGAATTGACAAGGCGTTTGATGAGCTGATCAAAGACTCGGTGAGAAGCAAGATAGTGGAAGGCGCGAGACCCGACGGAAGGGACTACACGACCGTGAGGCCCATATGGGGCGAAGTGGGACTTCTTGAGAGAACCCACGGTTCGGCGCTTTTTACCCGCGGAGAAACCCAGGCCATAGTTGTCGCGACTCTTGGAACTTCGTACGACGAGCAGAGGATCGACGCGCTTGAAGGCGACCAGACGAGAAGTTTCATGCTGCATTACAACTTTCCTCCTTATTCGGTCGGAGAGACGAGCAACCGTCTGGGTCCCGGCAGAAGAGAGATAGGACACGGCGCGCTTGCCGCGAGAGCGATAAAACCCGTTTTACCGGACAAAGAGGATTTTCCCTACACTATCAGGATCGTTTCCGAGATCCTTGAATCAAACGGTTCTTCCTCGATGGCGACCGTCTGCGGTTCCTCGATGTCTCTTATGGACGCGGGCGTGCCCATAAGCGCTCCCGTGGCCGGAATAGCCATGGGACTTATAAAGGAGGGGGATAATTTCGTCATTCTCTCCGATATTCTCGGTGATGAGGATCATCTAGGGGACATGGATTTCAAGGTGGCCGGCACCAAAAGCGGTATCACCGCCCTGCAGATGGATATCAAAATAACCGGCATAACCGAGGATATTCTCACGACCGCGCTTGCTCAGGCAAAGGACGGCAGGATGCATATACTCGGAAAGATGGATGAGGTGATCAGCGGACCCAGAGAAGAACTTTCAGACTACGCGCCGAGAATCCTTACGATGCAGTTAAAGCCCGAGAAGGTCAAGGTCGTGATAGGTTCCGGCGGCAAGACAATAAAAAAGATAGTCGAGGACACGGGAGCGCAGATAGACATACAGGATGACGGTCTGGTGAAGATATTCTCCCCCGACTATGAAGCCTGCAAGAAGGCCGAGAGCATCATAAAAAGAATAGTCGAGGATATAGTCGCCGGCAAGCTGTACGTCGGCGTGGTTAAGCGCATTCTTGATTTCGGAGCGATAGTTGAGCTGGGGCCTGGAAAAGACGGGCTTCTGCACATCTCGGAACTTGAAAACCGCAGGGTCGAGAAGGTAACCGATATCCTGAACGAGAAGGACGAGGTTCTCGTAAAATGCCTCGAAGTCGGGCGTGACGGCAGGGTGAGGCTCAGCAGGAAAGCCGCGCTCGACCAGAACATAGAAGATTACAGGATTTCCGACTAACCCGCACAGTTGAATCTTTCCCGGGAAAAACCGAAGCTGGTCGTTGTTCTGGGGCCGACGGCTTCGGGCAAGACTGAGGTGGCGCTTGAAATAGCCGCCAGAACAGGCGCTTGCGTGATAAGCGCCGATTCCGTTCAGGTCTACAGGCATTTCGACATAGGAAGCGCCAAGCCCACCTGGGAACAGAGACTCGCGATCCCCCATTTCCTCATAGATGTCGCGGACCCCGATGAGGATTTTAACGCCGGCACGTACATGAGACTTGCGCTTGACCAGGTCAGGATGCTTGTCGGGGACGGCAGGAAAATAGTTATCGTCGGGGGAACTTTTCTTTACGTAAAGGCTCTTCTTTACGGACTTCTCGAAGGTGTTGAGATTGATAGGGAATTCAGAAGGCGCCTCTCGCAACAGAGGGACGCAGAAGGAGTAAAGCCGCTTCACGAAAGGCTTCGGTCGGTGGACCCGGTATCCGCGGAACGGATAAATCCGAACGATTACGTGAGAATTGAACGGGCACTTGAGGTGTATCACACAACAGGCGAGCGCATGTCGGATCATCATCGGCGTCACGGTTTCGCGGAGCAGAGGTTTAACGCGCTTAAGATAGGTCTCCTCGGGGAGCGGGAGCGGCTGCGTCGCGCTATAGACGAAAGGGTCGACGCGATGATCGGCCGCGGCTGGGTTGAAGAAGTCGAGGCTCTAAGAGCCAGGGGATACGAAGCAGATTTAAAGCCCATGAAGTCCATAGGTTACAGGCGGATCAATGAATTCCTCGATGGCCGGCTTGATTTTGAGACGGCGGTTGAAAAAATAAAGACGGATACCAAGAGGTTTTCCAAAAGACAGTCCACCTGGCTTCGCGCGGATGAGGAGATAAGATGGTTTGATCGTGAAAGTGGATACGGTCCGATACTTGAGGCCTGTGGCGGGTTTTTCGACTGACTTTCAGAAACTCAGCCGGTGCGTTCTCTGAATCTGCCTGGCGAAATCCGGAAGAACTCCCGCCCCTTTCGCGTACTTTGGCCATTGCGATACGATTTCCGTAACTTCATCGATAATCTTCTCCGCTTCTTTTCTGAATTTACCGGCGGGAGCGAGCAGATCCTCGCGCGTAAAATCGTCCCGCTTGCCGTTTAGCGACATCTGGTGCGAGTCAAGCCATTTTGAGCCCGGTTTATAGCTGTAGGCAATATCAAACGCCGGAGACAGTTCCCATCTGTGCTTTTCGTTCAGGATAAAGCCGAAATTTTTTGTGTGGTCATCGTGATTCCGGGCGACGATGTTAAACACCATCCTTCTGTACAGTTCCAGTGCCTGTGCCCTGTTCAGTCTCAGTGAGCGCATCAGCGAGAACAGCTCTTCGTAACTGTAATGTCCCGGCAAGTTGTAGTCGGCGTGGTCCATCGCGCACAGTGACTGATAATGCACTCTCTTGTTTCCAATCCTGTCGAATCGCCTGGTCACGAAGTGAGATCTGGTGCCGTCTATCAGTAACTCGCAATCAGACATGTTGATTCCGGCATCTTTCGCCATCCGGTAGTAAGCGTACTCCATCCGGCCGAACCCCCGCGGTTCGCCGAGTTTCTTTTTTGGTCTGAAACTCTCCGTAACGCCGTCAAATTTCAAGAGATAGTGCTCAAATCCTTCCGGCAGGTCCACTTGTCCGCTTCGGATCTCCGTGCGCGCCTTGTTGATTCCTATGACGGCCTTGGGCCTTGCTCCTCCGGCCGAGGTGCCCACTTGAAAAAGCGCATAAAGCGCCTCGCTGCTTTTATCGCTGGTCAATATCTCCGATAATTCTGCTCTGTGGTTAAGCACGGATTGAGCCATATCGATAAGGCTTTCCATCTCAACGATTTCGGGTGACTCAAGCCCCGTGTCTATGGACGGGAAATACTCAAACGCTCCCATGCCTCTTCTGCCTGTATAAAGCAGACGCTCCAACCCGGAAAAAGAATCCTTGTCGCGACCCGCTCGGGCGAGCCACGCATCCACCAGCGCATTACCGAAATCATCCGGGAGTGAATCGGCAAACGCACCTGGCAGTCCCCTGTACGTCTCTCTGGACAAGGTGGGGAATTGACAGATTCGGTCGGATAAAGGCAGCTTTACGGGACTTAACTCTATTGCGGTTCTGACCCATGACGGATCATATTGAAAAGCGCACAGACCCGTACCCTTATCGTATGAAAGAGCCCCTACAGGTTGTCCCCATATTTCCACCCGTGCTACGTTGTGAGTCACCAATTCGTATCCCCTTTCAGAGTCCGGGTATTGCCGGATCTTTTCGATGCCGCTCTCTGCCTCTTTTTTCCTTGAAGCTTCAGCATCTCAATTGGACTGAAAGGCCTGTCGGGCAGGAAGTTTTCCAGGTTTTCAAGCTGTTCCAGTATTCTCATGATGCCTATGATGACCTCCAGCCTGGCCTTCCCTTTGATAGCCTTGCGGTAAGTTCCCTCGGAGATGCCGAGTTCATAGGCGATTTCTTTTTGCGGCTTGTTAGCTTCAAGACGAATCTGCTCCAGCCTGCGTCCTAGCTCTTCGGCTATAACGGAGTCGGTCATGGCGTAGAAATTCTTTTTGCTCATAATTTCCCTATTTCTCCTGTAAACAGTAATAATATGACGTTAAAACCTATATAAAGGCTATAAACCTTATTTTACTGATGGTTAGAATTAAATCAAGGGAAGTGTCAGGAGGCAATTTGATACTGACTTTGGCTATTTCTTCTCCTCAACCCTGTATGAGTAAACGGTTTTCAGGATTATCGCCCCGCCGATAAGCACGGAAAGTACGGGCAGAAGCCACAATATGACGCTGAATCCTCTGGGCGGAGGGGACGCGAGGATAGTTTCTCCGTAGCTTGAGACGAAGTAGTCTATTATCTCTTCTTTTGACTTGCCTTCAAGCAGCTTTGTTTTTATGACGGCCCTCATGTCCCTGGCAAGCTGGGCGTTTGATTCCGCGACGCTCTGGCCTTCGCACACGGGGCACATGAGCTCTCCCGATATTTCGGCAATCTGGTCTTCAAGCGTGTCCGCATCCGCCTGGAAGGCGATAAGAAGGGCAAGGAACAAAAAAAGCCCCGCGCTCAGGATCTTGCGAAAAAAACTGTTCACGGTTTTTCACTCTCCCGGCTCTGCCCGTTGTAAACAGTTGCGTTCTCTACATAGCTCATGATCATCTTTTCAGTAAGCGGGCCTCTGTGCTTGCCGGTTATGATTCCCTCGGGGTTTACGAAGAAAGTCTCCGGGACCCCTCCCACTCCGTACTCCAAGTGTACCCTGTTTTCCGGGTCGTAAATGTTGACGAAGCTTCCTCCGAACGATTTTACGTATTCCTCGGCGCTTTTCCTGTCGTCCATTATGTTTATTCCTATGAACTCAACCTGATTGCCCGAGAGAAACATGTAAGCCCTCTCAAGCGCGGGAGCCTCCTCTCTGCATGGATGACACCAGGACGCCCAGAAATTAACAAGCAGGGTCTTTCCCCGAAAATCAGAAAGCCTTACTTTCTCGCCGCTGAACGATTCCAGGACGAACTCGGGCGCTGGTTTTCCCACAAGCTGTGAGGGCGTTTCAATACCCCCCTTATCCGAAAGCCCGCTCCAAAGCGTGTACGCGAGCAGAGCTATAATAAGGACGGTAAGAATCTTCTTGAGCACATTTGATATTTTCATGAGAACATCCTGTTTTTCCTAAGTTGCCCGTCAGTTTCCGAATATGATGTCCATGTGAGAGCTGTTGTCATCGCGGAAAACGATATGATGCTTTTCAAAGTCTTCCTTGCTCCAACCGTTTTCGTAATTCGTTCGGAGGGTTTCATGTGGTGTTACGGAAACGATGTACGAATCCAGGATGACATTGCTTTCCACCTTGCGGCGCCTGCTTATCTCCCCTGACATTTCCCGCAGAGTCTCGTGAAGACGTGCCCTGTGATCATGCTCGTAAGAGGGTGCGTGGATCATGCCGTGAGGTTCCACGAATACGATGCGTTGTGTGTTTCTGTCCTTTATCCAGAGGATAAAGTCGGGGTAAAATTTTCGTTCTTCAAAGAATCCTATTCCTATGCCGCGTCCCTGGTTCCTTAGCAGAAATACTTCTTTGCCGGCGAGTTTTGCGTCTTTTTCACGGTTCCAGTAGTCTTTGAGATCGGAAACAAATTCCCGCTCGCCGCGGTTAAGTCCTGGAGGAAAAACACGCACGCCTTCTTCAAGCTGATCTAGAAGCAGGGGCTGATAGAGATGTCGGTCAAAATGGATACGTTTCAATTCGTAGGTCTCTTTGCGGTATAGAAAGTCTGCCTCCTCAATCAGGGTTTCAATCTTTGTGATCAGGTCCTCTCTGGATCTTGAGATGTTTACCAAGTATGTTCCCGGTTCTTCGTTTTCACTGGTTCTGAAGTTGAGATTCGGATCCTGTTCGTCAAGTTCCCTGTAGACAAGGTTTTCCTTCTCGTACTTCTCTTTCGATACCCTGTAGAAATAGTCTATGTAGTTGCAGAGAAGACTGACAGCCGCATCCTGAAGCGCTTCCCTTTTGCGGAACAACTCCGGTTTCACCGTTTCGTCGTTTGCGACAATAACGCATAGTGCACCGCCCGCGTCCTTTGCTTCAAGAATCTTTCGCAGCGAACCCGACGACACTATCAGGTTTCGAAGATTTTTCCGTTTCTTGTAGTCGAGAATCTGCAAATACGCTTTTTCCCAGTCTACCAGATCAAGGCTTTCGTCAGGGATGGGTTGTTCTCGTCCTGAGCTTGCGACGTCATCCCTTAACTTGCCGTCTCCGCTTTCCAGTAGCTGTACTTTGGGAGTCAAGTCAATCCGGACAGCCCGCGCCACGGGAACTGATTCAAGCATTATTTCCTTTTCCTCGAATCGGTGCTCTTCCCTCAATCTTGGGACGAGCAGTCCTTTATTGAGAAATCCTTCGTTGACCTGTATCGGTACCGGCAATTCAACGGCCCCTTCGGTTTCCACTCCTTCCCGCTCCAGATAATCCCTGAAATTCGCCATATATTCAGCTCGCACTGCGAAAATATTCAGCGTCTCAAGAAGCGGAAGATTTTCAGGGTGTTGTCCCCTCAGGGCTGCGCTGCGCTTGAGGTTCAGTCCCTTTCCCCGCAGGCGCACGCCGCGTCCAAAAAGCTGGATAATCTCCGAGCCCTCGCTACGCCCTATGTTGAGAAGCCCCATGTTTGAAACTCTCCAGGAATTCCAGCCTTCCATGAATTTCTTGGCTCCGATGAGTATGTTGATTTTGCTTTCATGAGTGTTTATGTTGCCAAAGAGAGAGTCGGCAAAGGCATCTTCCTCAATGGTCATATCGCTGCTCTCGGCGAGTCTTCTGAACCTTGCCGTGTCTCCTATGTAAATGAGCCCGAAATAATCATCGGTGCCGCTAGCCCTGAGCCCTATCTCTCCACTACTTCCGCGAATGAAGCAGAGGTGCAAACCGCCGCTTGACTGCGAAAGAAATACAGTCCTGAGAATGTTTCTGTAGATTTTTTCAGCGGAATCTCCCGCCTTTTTAAGGGACGGGAATTTTTCCGCGAACACATCCTGGCCGTACGGCGTTTCAAGTCCCGTTTCGCCCCGTAATATCTTCCCAATTCCCGCCACCGCCCAGTTGTCCCTGTTGCCGAGAACCCTGTGAAGAAACCGCGCCACAGTCAGAACATCGCTACGCGGTTGTTTGTTTTCGTTATAGACAGCGTTTACAGTGCCTCCCACGAATATCCAGAGAGGCTTCTCGATGTGGTACGGCCGCAATGCGGTTCCTCCGTCTGTAAATGCTCTCTGCTGCTCGTAGAACGAAAGCAGGTTGCCCAGCATGAGAGTGTCGACGCTCTCGCCTGTATAATCGCCAGACTGGTTGAGCACGCGGAAATCCTTGCCGTATCCATCGCCATGGAAATAGCGGTAGGAGTAATCAAAAGCAATGGCTTTTCCGTATTCCTCTACCAGTCCCTTGTTCCGCGCGGCGGAGAGGGCCTGACCGAACGTGGCGCTGTATTCAAACGTAAAACCTGTTGCGGCCAGGACGTCACGAACTTTGCGCCAAGCTTCGCCTCCCGAACCCTTGTGTCCCTCGTCAACGAAAATGAGATTGTTACCCTCAAACGCTTCCACCGGTACGCTCTGACCGCCGCCGCGCTTGTTTTCAACCAGCTTGGTGATCTCAATGATGCGCACGGGATTCCCAGCGCCCAGACCCAGTTCATGGTCCGAACCGAAACGCCGACAGGGGATGTCCGAGACCTTCATCTCGGCCATATGCTGATCGCTCAATCCTTCGTTCGGCGTGATCAGCAGGATGTTGTCAAGCGGCGTGTCGTTGTAGTGCAGGAACTGCCTGTAGTTTATGTGCATAATAAGCGTTTTACCCCCGCCTGTAGCCATCCAGTACGCGAGCTTCCCCAGATCAGCTTCCGTAAAGGGAGAGTAGGCGGCATCACCCCTGAGTCTTGCCGCATTACGTTTATTTACCAGATCGTTAAGCGAATTTGCCAGTTCACCGGGGCAGCGGAATTTCCAATCCAGAAAGAGTTCAGTGTAGAGTGCGGCCAGATACTGAAAATACCGCAGAACTATTGGCACGTTCCGCCGGACATTCATGGCCTCAACATGCTGGCGGATATTCTCATCGTAGCGAAGCAGATCATCCGGTGGAATCTGAATTTCTGCGCCGCGCGACTGGATGCGCAGTACCACATAACTTCTGCCGGAAGAGTCAAACCCCTCGTCCGCTTCCCTGAGATCTTTCAGCAGTTCGCTGTTTGATTCGTACCCGAATTGGCCGTTCAGCCAGAAAAGCAGGATCAATTGCCGTTCAAGCCGTACGAAGTCTGCGGATTCAACCACTTTTTTCTCCGACTATGGCTTTCAGATGTTCAATCAGTTCTGGCAGATCGTTCTGAACGATACCCCAGAGAATGTCGAAATCAATGTTGTCGTAGGCGTGTACAAGCCTGTTGCGCACACCCGATATTTCCCGCCAGGGGATATCTGTATGTGTATCTCGAAACTCCTGAGGAATCCTGTTGCAAGACTCTCCGATGATTTCCACCAAGCGTACGACCGATAGATTTAGCATTCGATCCTCATTCAAATCCATGCGGTTACGATCGCGCGTCATTTCCACGGCCTCTTTCGCGTGGTCAAGCATGTGGTGAACATAGACTATCGTGTCACGGTGCGACATATATCACCTCAGCTTCTTGCAGAACTTTCTGGCGAAAGTACGGACTCAGGCATTGTGCCGTGTTCAGGTCAACCTGCCGTCCCAATATCTCTGAGAGGGCATCGGGTATCGACCCGAAGAACGCAAGCCCAGGCGTTCTTCCCGGCTTGAATTCCACAAGCACGTCTATGTCGCTTTCGGGAGTGAAATCGTCGCGCAGCACGGAACCGAAGAGAGACAAACGCCGGATGCCGTTTTGCACGCAGAACTCTGCAATCTTGCCTCCTGGTATATCAATCCGGGCTCTCACGTATCTACCCCAGCAAACATGCGAGATTTGAACAGCGGTTCCAATGCCTGGGCATCGGGAATAAGGGAGTCCCCGTTAACGAATACTTCATCTGCTCCCGCGGTGAGTTGCAGTCCGGCGATGAAGTCCCGGTCGCGCGCGTAGTCCTCTTGCTCCCATCCTTCTGTTTCTCGCCAGATTACAGTCACGGCAGAGTCTTCACGGTTTTTGCCCGTGTAAACCAGATAACGATGTCCTTCGTTATTGTAAACCCTCCGCGTCTGTACACATAACCCCAGCAGGTAATTGAATGTCTCGGAGATATCCGCCACTGTTTCACGGGTTTCTCCGTCACAATGAGTATGCAGCTTGTAGCTGAATGGACGGGACATTTTCTCTACGTTCAGCAATGTTGCGCTTCGTTTCGTTTCCCACTGCAACATATACTGGATCAGGTAATCGTCGAATTTCAATATGTGCTGTCCAGCAGAGTCGTCAAACTCTATATTGTTCAGGCTGTCTTCGTAAGATTCGATGCGCTGATACTTGATGATCCTAGAACTGCGTTCGGCTTCTTCTCTAGTAGCTACGCGCTCTGGTCTACCATCTTTCCACTCAGGAGAAAATATGACTTTCTTGATGCGAGGAAGAATTACCGTTGTAAAATACTGGCCCATTTCAACGAGAATGAATTTGCGCTGGTTCCCATCTTCGCGGTTAAGATTAATTACAGCGTGGCCCGTAGTCCCGGAACCGGCGAAGTAATCGAGAACAGTTGCGTTAATCGTACTGTGAGTGCAAGCATCTATACAATCTCGCACCGTGTTGATCGATTTAGGATAGGAAAAGACGTTTCCATTTCCGAAAAGCTTTTTAAGCAAATTAGTTCCATGTTCTCCAGCGTTATATTTTTTATCGGTCCAGTTGCTAAATAACGGACGGCGCTTTCCAGCCTGATCAGTAACTAGATAGATTGATCTAGAGTTTTTGCAGATAATTTCGTTTTTCTCAAGACAAGCATTGATTGTTTTGTAACTACGTCTCCATACTCTTTGAGTGCCATCTTTACTAATAGGATAAATACGAGTTAGCCCCTCTTTGGTTTTTTCAGTTGGGAACGTCTCATCTAAAGGAGGTGGAGGTTCCACGCCCACTATTTCTGATGTGTTGGGATCAACCAAAAATGCGTAGAAGCTATTAGGGCGTCCGGTGCGCAGATTGCTTTCCGCTGTTCCAGTACGAAGAAAGCTAATCTCTTGGATTTCTTCACTTTTTTTCTCTCCACGTAAAACTTTGATACCTTTTGGAGACATGAAGATAGCATATTCATGAGTGCTAGAAACATTTGTTCCTTCAAGTCCACTACCTGCAGCATGATGGTTCACGACTACTACATTCCTATCGTACCTTGGGAACATTGAATCCAACAACTGAGATAAAAGAACCATCTCTGTGTCGTCAATAGCTATCACCCAAGCCGCATCTTTATCAAGAAACTGAGAAGCTGTTGAAAGACGATTAGCCATTAAAGATAGCCACGATGAATCTTTGTAACCATTTTTGTAAATTATTTCCGAAGCCGCTGTGTTGTATGGAGGATCAATGTAAGTACACTGAACATGGTTAAAGTATTTTTCTTTTAACAGGTTTAAAGCTTGGAAATTCTCTCCGTGGATCAGGAGCCCGTCGACCATCTCATCCAAATTATGAAAACTGGCGAGCAGTCGGTCGACGAAGTCTTGACTGAAATGCTTTGTGTCAAGTACTAGCGTCGGGTTGTTCTTCAAATAATCAATTCGCTTGCCCGTCCGATCTTTACGCAAGTTGAAGAGAGTTGGTTCTTCTTCGGCAATTCTAAAAAGATTTTGCCATTCCTCCCATTGCGCGTCACATGTGGCTATCTCTGAATGAAAGCTTTCGTCAATTATACTGACCCTAACGCAGTGTTGCGTTTCTGTAACGAATTTGCGCTTTTCCCAGAGCATCTTCTGAAAGTTCTCAATTTGCTCAATAAAACTAATTATCCGGCCCGCGACGGATCTTATAACCCGCATCGTTTGAAACCATCTCTCAGCGAGACCTTCGCCAGCAACTTCCATATCATCCAGATTCAACACCTCGTTTTTCAGATAGAAATCAAGCTCCAGTGAAAGGAATCCTTCAAGGTTTTTATGGATGAAGAAATCGGACGTATTGCGTCTGGTATAACGATTCAGGTGGTGTTCAAGGAGAGTAACAGCCTGATCTGTGTGTTTTTTAGCTAACAGTGCAGCCAGAGCATCAGGAGCGGTTTTAAGACTCTCTGGAACATCTTTCAACATTGCTTTGATGATCGCGTCCTGCTGCTTGCTGGTTCCGTATTTTATATTTTCCTTATCCTCAAGAGGTCTGTATTCAAAAGGGATAACGACATCCTGATCCTTGCTGCTCCAGACGGTTTCCTTGCTTCGGGGTAAAAAGAATCGTTTGTCACCCTTGATGTTATTTTGCTCAACATCCGCCGCCTTCAATTTAAAGTGTACAGTAACGCCGTTTGGCGCTTTGTATGAGTAGTCATGGAAGTGCTCGGCTGTCTTGATATAGTACTGATCGCTATTAGCCCAATGTAGATAGACTTCTTCTCCGTTATAGGGAATAGAGTAGCGCTGCCGTCTAGAGTAACGCATCTTGGAGATATAATCTCCTTCTTCATAGTAGCGGCTGAAGAAACTGTACAGATGATTGAAAATGCTTGTCTCAAGAGCTTCTCCGCTGAGCCTCCTGTTCGCCCGGGTTTTAAGAATCAGGTATTTTTTGCCTAGGGGAGTTTCTTGAAATCTTTTATCCAGATTGCCGTCCGCATCAACTGCGTTAACCCCCAAGTCTTCTGATATTCGTTCACGTATGTCTTTCAGTTCTTCCTCGGCTCGATTGCGGTCGGCGAGGTCTCCGCATTGGAGTTCTTCTTTTATTGCTTGCGTCAGTTCGTTACTTATGAAATGTTCTATCGTGTCACGCTTGTAATTCATGATGCGATAGATTCCGAAGTCAAGGTCGGTGCAGTCAAACTGAAACAGTTTCCGTAAAAGATCCTGAAACTTTTTCAGCGATTCGTTGCCCGGTTTTCGTTTTACTTCTGGCATCTGGGTTTTCTTTGACGCACTACATTGGCTTTAAAGTGCTGCTTTTGGCAAAGGATGACATTCTCTATATATGCAAGAGAGTATAATTCCACAGGTTTGATTATCAAGAGTTTGAATGAAGTTTGACAAAGACATTAGAGTAGTACAATCCGGTCGAAAAAGTCATTCAGATCATGTGTAGAGAGAAGAGAGACTTTCTAAACAGTGGTGTTTGTAAATACTTACTCCTGCTTATTGGTTCTGTTTATGGGTAACAAACATAAAATCAGCCAAATTGACCTGAAAGCGAAAGCAATGTAATATAATATCAGCCGGATGATGATGTTTTAATGCCAAATTTCAACATCAAACTAACCAATCCCACGCCAACTATAAAAGACAGGAAGTCCGCATAGAGTATAAGACCTGAAGGGGTGTTTAATGGGAATTAACTTCGTACATTTGTCTGACATCCATTTCGGTCAAGAAAAAGGCGGGCAGATTAGTATCCACAATGATATTAAAAATTGCCTGATAGAAGATGTGAAACTTGTTGCTGGAAGCCTAGAATCCGGTCGTGCCGATGGAATTATTGTAACAGGAGACATAGCATATGGAGGACGTGAAGAAGAATATAGAGTAGCGGCTGATTGGCTTGACAAGGTTGCTGAGGCAGCTGGTTGTGATATATTCGATACACAGGTCTTGCCCGGTAATCACGATGTCAACCGGGATGAGATTACATCCCTCGCCGAAACGATGATCCAGAAAATCATCGCTGAGGGCGATCCTGCCCTCGACAATTTCTTGGATAATGAAGAAGCTCGCAATTTGCTCTTTCGCCGCTTTTCAGCTTATAGTCCTTTCGCTTTGAGTTATCGCTGTCCGCTCGATACAAACGCCGAGCCTGCAGAGGAACGGGTGGCTGAATTGGCATCTGGGCGATCCATCCGTTTCATCCGGCTGAATTCCGCTCTTACTTGTTCGAAGAACGATGAGGAAGGAAAACTTCTGCTGGGTGCACGTCAGCGCGTCCTGAATCAAAAGCCGGGCGAGGAAATTGTCGTACTTTCCCACCATCCAATACACTGGTTCCAAGATTCTCAAGACGCTTGGCTGTTTATTAGAAATCGTGCACGCGTTTTCATATTCGGTCATGAGCATAATCCTTCAGTGAAGATCAAGAGGATTGAAGAGGGCAGTGATCTGATGATTCTGGCGGCTGGAGCGACTGTCCCGCCTAATTCCGACGACGTATTCAATTATTGCTACAATTTCATAGAGTTCGATTGGGACGGAGAGGCGGATGCTCTGTCGGTTTATGTTCAACCGCGCGCTTGGGTGAATGCACGAAAACGATTTGATGCCGACGATGCAAGACTTGACGGCCAAGATCCGAGATTCATCTTGGCATGTCCAAATTTTCGTAATAGCCCACAAGTGGATGATTTGCCCACACAAGAATCTGTGGTCGAAGGTGCTTCCGACACCGTAAGCATCACAACGTCTGACGACTATACCTCAAAGACGCAGGAGAAAGAGATGGATGACACTTATCCGTTATTGTTATTACACTTCTTTCGGGATATCTCACAGGCACAGCGTATCAGCATTCTTACTTCCTTAGGCGCCCTGCCGCAGAACTGGAACGAAAGGTCGAGTGAGTCCATCGAACGAAAAGCTTTTGATTCGCTTGTGAGAGCTGGGCGGAGTGAGGAACTTTGTACTAAACTATACAAAATAATGCAGTAATTAGTCAGAAGAAGGAGGAGCAGATGGACATTTCAAGATGTGTTCGGATATTTGAACCAGAGCCGGATGACGATTTCGTCATCAAGCGCAAGTCAGCGATTAAGATTTTGCGGACTCAATTTTCAAGGAATAAGCACATCTCCAAACTGATGGCGATCGGGAGTGGAGTCTGCGAGGTTTTTCGCGAGTCGCCCGCAATGCCAGATACTCTTGCTATTCAGGTTGAAAAGGCGATTAAAAAAGATAGTCCTTCATTTGAGCGGGACGCCCGCGACCTTGAGATGGGTGTATGTGCGGCTATGGCCGTTGTACAGTTAATCAACTCTAGCTCTAACAGAGATGCGAGGGATGTCCTAGCTGTTGTCCTATGGTCGGCAGCTAGTTTCTTGCCTTCTTGCGACAAGCCGAAGCTCGAAGAATTTCGGATGTTTGCAGTTGAGTCTGCGCGAAATCGTATCCTCAAGGCTGGTTTAGAAGACCGCGACCGCCACGATGTACCGGCTCTTGGATCGTTTGCCAGCGAAGAGACTACCTGTAAGGAGTTCGAGCAAGAGATTATCCCCACTGTTAACGCACTCAGGACTAACGCTACCCTCGACCGTGAAGAGATAAATTTACTTTGGTGGGTGCTGGGTGAAACGAGTCAGATATTCGGGCAACCACTTATGTCATTATCACCGGAAGTGCGTGCTGTCACAACCGGAGTCGAGATCGGTATGCTCATGCAAGCCCTTCCCACACAGTCTCATCGTAATCTCGTCTTACGTGGTCTTGATAAGGAGGGTCCGGTCTCACTTCTAGGTCTTCTTGATGCACTTGGTAGAGACCGCTTAGCGATAGCGGACTCGTTCAAAGAAGAGTTGCTAATTGATGATGCGCCTCTCGTCTTCCCACTGCTGTATGCGATCCGTTCGGGCAAGAGTACAGGGTTAGCCGCCGACTTGCCAAGGCCATTGTCCGAATGGGGGGCGCGGGCGCTTCTTGAGCGGACCGTGTTGCAGATACAATATAAGACTGGATAATATGAGTAAAACTGGATGTCGGAATAGTGAATGCACGGTTGCCCAGACAGGTATTTGTCTCCTGAATCATCACCTTGACGAATGCCCACATTGGGTTTCTGGTCACGAGGAGGGTCTCACCGGTGATACCAGCCTAATTCATGATGAGTCGGCCCTGCCGACTCCAGAGGATGCTCCACGATTCCCGCCGAGCGGCACTCTGGGAGTTGAAGATGTTCGTGCCTTAATGGGAAAAGAATACTGCCGCGTAATTGGCCTTCTGGGAACACCAGGTTCTGGTAAGACTGCGTGTCTTGTGAGTCTTTATCTTTTGCTTGCCCATGATAATGTCGATGACTTCACCTTCGCCGACAGCAAATCCCTCATGGCACTCGACAAATTGTCGCGGGGAACACGTATCTGGGATGGTGGTATGCCTGAGCAAATGACAGCTCATACCGAGCTGAGGGATGACAGATCGGCGGGATTCCTGCATTTCAAACTAAATCGCAAATCCGATTGTACTCGGCTACATTTGCTTATTCCAGATCTGCCGGGCGAATGGTCGACGGACCTGATAGATAATAACCGGACAGACCGGCTGAGATTCCTACGTGCAGCCGATGCGATCTGGATCATGGTTAATGGACAGACTCTGAAAAAAGACCAGCGTCTAGGCACAATACATCGGACAAGCTTGCTAATCAAACGCATAGCGGAGTTCTCTTCTCCTGATGTTCCAACCGTACGCCTTGTTGTCACCCACCTTGATTTAGGGAAGCCAGGCAAAAAGAGTTTGCAAAAGCTGCGCGAACATGCTATCCAAAACGGCATTGATCTTTCGATCAGTTATATCGCTTCCTTTTCGCAAACCGAAAAGATATCCGCTGGAGCAGGTATCTCCGATCTTATAACTCAGACAGTTGCGGGGCCTATCTCTAGCGATGATTTTTGGCCCTGTGGACCGGAAACGGTTTATGGCTCTCGCAATGCTCTGCGGTTTCTTACAGGAGGCAATTTTTGACTACTCGCAGCATCATCCTAATCGGGGGACCTGACACGGGTAAAACAAATTTCATTGCAAGGCTATGGGTTGCCCTTCAAACCCGTACTGGCGCACTCACCCTTTCAGGAACACCAGACGAGATAAAATATGTTGAAGATGCTGTCAGTTATCTGCTTCAAGGCAGTTTCGCACCCCGAACTGATCAGAATTTAGAAGCGGATCAAGGCTCTACCAAGATACCGCTTGGCTTTGAGGGGTCCTTCGAAGAGGAAATAGCCAAACTCGTAATCCCCGATATCTCCGGGGAGATCTGGAAGAAAGCTGTGGAAACAACGGAACTTGCGCCAGAGCGGATGGCGCAACTTGAAGACGCTGCTGGAGCATTGCTTTTCGTACGCGTATTGTCAGACCTAAACGTGAAGCCGCTCGACTGTGTGAATGCCTCAAAACTGATGGAACATCCAGGACTGGTGGAACATCAAGGAGACAACGTTCAGCCGGACGAAATACCAACCCAAGTTATGTTATGCGAATTTTTGCGTTTTCTTGAACTGAAATTGCCCAATCCCACGGATGGCAGAAAGCCGCGAATCGCAGTGATCATTACAGCTTGGGATCTTCTTGACAGTGATAGATCAGCCGCCGGGCCGAGGGCACATCTTCAGAAGGGGTATCCGCTCTTTGCTGGCCGCCTCGCCGACCTAGATCGTTTTGACGTCGCTATATTCGCCACAAGCGTTGTTGGCGGCGATCTCCGATTGGATAAAAAGTTTCGTAATAAACTGCTGAATTCGGATTTTGAATCAGCGGGCTTTGTCCAATTCGATCATGATGGAACAGTCAAAAAAGTAAACGACTTTACCCTTCCTGTTGCCTGGGTGATAGGAACCCAAGACATACCCTGATGTTGACCTTAATCCATCAGCAATCGCACGGTTATCGAAGCGGACACCAACTACTTCAGTCATCTGTGCGTCTGGATCCCAAGGATCAAAACCTGATCGATCACTTATCAGATATGGCAGGTTCCCTACGACCGAAGGAAAGATTTGATGCATATATAAGCGCTTATCCTCTTCCCTCCCTAAAGTATTACGTGCTTGCCAGAACAGAACAAGACCTCAATGCTCCCCGTGCGGGATGCGTAATGACCAAGACATTGCTCGTACCCATGCATTTTTGGGAGAATGAAGCAAGACCAGTAGCCCTTGCGGAACTGCTTGAAGGCCCAACGAACAACGAACCAATTGCCATTCCGACCGATACTCAAGCCCCAACTTTAGCTGCCATCAACAATCCAGTACTAGTAGAATTGGTCGAGGCCCTTTTTCTCGAAAAACGCAGTGCAATCGTGGTGTTTGATGCACCGGGTTCGGAAGAGATCGCGCTACGATTGCTGACAGCCCTTTGGCCGGGCATGCGACGCAGGTTCAGCCTGTGTACCTTTGCACTTTCGCCACGAAAATTGTCAGGAAAATCATTTGATTTATTATTTGCTCCGAAGTCAGTACGCACACACTTTTCGGATTGGGAAGGTCGGCGGATCGAAGCAGCGGAAAAGGCGGTTACCGAGCGGCACCGTTGGACATCACTTCTTGTACAAAGAATTTTTTTCAGCCGGATTCCGCATTTGCTGAATTCTGATAGCCTTAGAATTTTGGTGGGCGATGATGACGAAGGAAGCGAAAATGTCTTGAGACTTTGTCTCTTGTGGGAGGAACTCCGTGAGAAGGCTATTGAAATACCGACAGCGGTTCTTGGCTTAATCGATATTGCCAATTCGTGTAACGCTGTCGTCTCGACTTGGGAGGTCCTTGAACCAGCAATTGCAAACGCCGTCACCAGCGCTGCCGATTCTATGGATACTAATAGCGCGTGGAACTTCCTCACGGCACTTTTGGAAAAGTTCGGAGGAAAGGACCCCATCACGGGTATTATCAGCAAAGCTCTCCGTTCCGCTGGCACCAAGCTAACCCAACGTGATTGGCACTCGGCACTTACCTATCTGGCGAATGAAGCTCCAATTGGAAGAGATAACAGTGAAGAGTTGCTCCAATCGGTCGCAATCTCGTTAGCGACAGTTGATCAGTATCAATTAACGGAAGCTTTCGTTGCCGTACATCCCAAGCGGCTAATTATGATTGTGTCGCTCGACGACGGGTTGCTCGCGCGCATTTTCTCAGCGGTTGACCCGATAATCGACGCTGTGCTCATCCAAAATCTCACACAAGGTTTTAAGTTTTTAACACCCGAAGAACGTAGCAGGCAAGGATTTCGCCTTCTGCAACATATTCGTGGTGATCAGGACAGTGTTCTCTTGGCTCAGATCATTGCAGATACTCAAACTACCCAACTGGTTGAAGTGGTAGATTTGATTTGGGGTACCAAGGCCATTCGAACTCCACAACTCGGTAAAGTTCTCTGTGATGCTGCAATGGAGAACGACAGTAAAGTTAGAGTGCGCACCGCGTTTGCGCGCATGGGTGACGATGAGCAAACGAACCGTTGCATAGAGCGGTTACTTGTGGCTGATCCAGCTGACATGAGATGGTTGCTCGAAAATGCGGAAATTGGTAACCGCCGGACTACTTTTTTAAATAATTTCATCAAAAGATCAAACCCAGACGACTTAGTGCGTGCTTTTAGCTCCGCAAAAATCGCAACTAGAGCTTTGAATCTTCTTTTAAGAGACCTCGGGCAGTTTGCGTCCACGGCTGCGCGAATTGTGGTGCTCCCTAGTATTACCGCGGTGGATCATATTACACTGGGTCTCAAAATTTCCCCGATGCTTAAGGGTGACGAGCGGGCAATGCTGGCGCAATCTATTATTACCCGTGTTTTAACTGATACAGCGGCACAAGGTGAAGATCTGCCGGAACGGGTAATAGGAGCCTTGCTCAACGATATTGATCTCCCGACTATGATTACTATTGGGTTAGATGCTGATCAAGACGGTAGACAGGTCAGCCGAACGCTCATTGCTTTTGACAGGGTCGCTCCTACGGTGCGCGCGTTAATTGAGACCCATGTTGACCTCATTGTTCAACTAGTTGCCAGCCGCCGGGATTTCGACTTAACCAAGGATGGCGCGATGGCGATTGCTAAACTTATTCAAACAGCCGCACAATTGGACTATCATACACATATGAAAATCTGCTCGACTATTTTTCCTTTCGCAGTGGGTGCACCTGAGAAGCCCGCATCTCCGATCATCATTGCGACCTTCCCTACAATCTATGATGGGCTGAGTAAGAGCAGCGACAACCTTAGGTTGATGGAACCTTTCATCTTTGCTGATTGGGATAAGTGCAAAGTTGCCCTCAAAAAACTCGTCCGCGCCTTCGTGGCGTCTAGATGGCCTCCTGCAGACCTTGCTATTACTGCCTTTCACTCGCACGAACTCAAGAGAACCTTAAAGCGATTACTAAAAGAAGAAGGAGGATCAAGCTATCTAACTAAAGTTGAAAAGGGTGTGCAGTGTATAGATAAAGCAATCAGAGAACCGATCCTAAAAGCCATCAAAGAGGTGAAGGAATCTGCTTTATTTGTTCCAGATTGAAATTAGGCCTTAATTTATACTGATAGAAAAATCAAATGTAGAAGTTCAGAAACAGTAGTGCATGGCGATGCGAAGGATAATTCAAAAGATGCGAAGACTATGGTTGGGGAAATTGCAGTTGATGTTTTAGGTGTTATGGTTCCTTTCTGAGTTGCTGAAAGCAACTTGCGCATCCGATCTTGACCAGACGTTTGCGTTTTTAAATGAGATGGGTTGAATAGGCGGACATGTTTCCATGAAAAAACTTATAATTGTATCCAACAGGCTGCCGACGACCGTTCGGGAGGAAAACGGAAGGCTTTTTTTTGATCCGAGCGTGGGAGGTGTGGCTACTGGCCTCAGTTCCCTTGATACCGATTACGAAAGATGCTGGATAGGGTGGCCGGGGATAGATTACGGGAGTCTGTCCGGGGAGCAGGTTTCGGAAATGGAGCGGCGGCTTGGAGAGGAAAACTTCTATCCCGTGGGTCTGAGCGCGGAAGAGGTAAAAGACTATTACCAGGGATTCTGCAACGAAGTAATATGGCCTGTCTTCCATTATTTCGTCCAGTACGGAACCTATAAAAAAGAGTTCTGGGAATCATACATCAGCGTGAACACCAAGTTCGCCGCCGCCATACTGGACGTGGCTGGCGAAGGGGACTACATCTGGGTTCATGATTACCATCTGATGCTCGTTCCCGAGCTTGTAAAAAAGCAGCTGCCCAGATCAAGCATCGGTTTTTTCCTGCACATATCTTTTCCGTCCTCTGAGATTTTCAGACTTATCCCGTGGTGCCGGGAGATAATACAGGGACTTACGGGGGCTGATCTCATAGGTTTTCACACCTTTGACTACGTAAGGCATTTTGCTGAAAGCGTAAGAAGAATACTTGGACACGAGCATTCTCTCGGGCGGTTTATAATCGGGGAAAGAGAGATAAGAACCGATACTTTTCCCATGGGAATCGATTACGGGAAATTCTCCTCCGCGCCGAAAAAACGAAGCATCCGGAAAAGAAAAGACGAGTTCATAGATCTTCTGGGAGATGACCAGAAGGTTATTCTTTCCATAGACCGTCTTGATTATTCGAAGGGAATTCCGGAGAGACTCAGGGCGTTTGATCTTTTCCTTGAGAAAAACCCGGAGATAAGGGGCAAGGTGGTTCTTTTGCTTGTCGCGGTGCCTTCGAGAACGGAAGTTGTTCACTACAAGATACTGAAAAACGAAGTTGACAATATGGTTGGCGCGATAAACGGCCGTTACGGAACGATCGGCTGGAACCCGATTCACTACATGTACAGATCTTTCGGTTTCGAGGACCTGATTTCTCTTTACTTGGCCGCGGACATCCTTTTCATTACCCCGCTTCGCGACGGAATGAATCTGATTGCTAAAGAGTATGTCGCGGCAAGACAGAATAAAGCAGGCGTTCTCATACTCGGCGAGATGGCGGGAACCGCCCAGGAACTGAGCGAGGCGATAATCATAAACCCCAATGACCTAGAAGCTACTTCACGGGCGCTCGAAACCGCCCTTGCCATGACCAAAACGGAGCAGAAAAGGCGGATGAAGGCGATGCAGAACCGTCTCAGCAGATACGATATCAGGACATGGACGGCGGACTTCATGGGGAGACTTGATGAAACAAAGGAAAGACAGCTTAAGATGTTTGCCCGAAGATTCAGTCGGGAAATGACAGGCGAATTGATTGAAAAATACAGGGCGAGCAAAAAGTGTCTTTTCCTGCTTGATTACGACGGTTCTCTTGTTTCCTTCAAGAATAATCCGCAGGACGCTAAACCCGACTCGGAAATCTACTCCGCGCTCAGGGAACTTTCCTTGAGGGAGAAAAACGAGCTTGTCATCATAAGTGGCAGAGACAGAAACACTCTTGCCAAGTGGCTCGGGGATGTGACAGACGGTCTTGCGGCCGAGCACGGTCTTTGGATAAAACGCGGAAAGTGGAAGATGTCCGATATCGCTCCGGAGGGATGGAAGGAGGAAATAAGGCCCATACTGGAAGTGTTTGTCGACAGGACTCCGGGGTCGCTTATCGAGGAGAAAAATTTCTCCCTGGCGTGGCACTACAGAAAGGTTGATCCGGCGCTCTCAATCGTGAGAGTGGGGGAGCTTAAGGATATGCTTTCACACATAACGGCGAATCTTGAGATCGGCGTGCTTGAGGGAAACAAGGTTGTGGAAATCAAGGGCTCTTTCATAAACAAGGGCAAGGCGGCCACCCAGTGGCTCAGAGCAAAAAAATGGGACCTTATCATATCAATAGGAGACGACTGGACGGATGAGGACATTTTCGAGGAGCTCCCCGAAGATGCTTATTCCATAAAGGTTGGTTTCGGACCGTCAAAAGCCAAGTACCGGGTCCGCTCGACCACCGAGGCAAGGGATCTTCTTTTTTCGCTGGCGGATGTAACCCGCGAGATGGAAAATTCATCTTCCAGAACCATGGAGAAGAGGAGGAAGAGATAATGGAATTTGTAAAGATTGCCGGTACGGAAATCAGTTCATCGAGAATAGGACTTGGAACCTGGGCGATGGGAGGGTGGCTCTGGGGAGGAAGCGACAGGAAGGAATGCGTGAGGACTATATACGAGGCGTTTGATAACGGGGTGAATCTGATAGACACAGCTCCCATCTACGGCTTCGGTCTTTCAGAAGAGATTGTGGGAGAAGCGGTTTCCCAGAGCGGGATGAGAAATGAACTTGTAATCGCGACGAAAGTGGGGCTTGAGTGGGAGAGGGGAGGAATATTCAGAAATTCCCTGCCGGAGAGAATACGCAAGGAGATTGACGATTCCCTCAGAAGACTGCGCACCGACCGTATAGATCTTTATCAGATTCACTGGCCCGACCCGCTTGCCCCTGTTGAAGAAACGGCGGGAGCCATGGCGGAACTTCTTGAAAGCGGGAAGATAAGGGCTGTCGGAGTAAGCAACTATTCGGTTGAGCAGATGGAGATTTTCCGTTCCGTGTGCCCGCTTAACTCGAGCCAGCCTCCATACAATCTTTTCGAGAGAGGAATTGAGGATGATGTGCTCCCATGGTGTGGGGAGGAAGGGGTTACAATGCTTCTCTACGGGGCTTTGTGCAGGGGACTTCTGGGCGGGAAGCTTAAAAGTGACTCTGAGTTTCTGGGAGACGATATAAGAAACTTTGATCCCAAGTTTCGAAAGCCTGTCTATGACAGTTATCTTGGCGCGGTCGAAAAACTGGGGAAGCTTGCCTCCGAGCGTTTCGGAAAAAACGTGCTTGAGCTTTCCGTAAGGTGGGTTCTCGACAAATGCGGAAACGATATCACTCTCTGGGGAGCGAGGCGCCTTGGGCAGCTAGATGATCTTGCTGGGACTCTCGGATGGACTATAGACGACGATTCAATGAATGAGATAGATGCCATACTTGACGCTTTCGTCCCGGAACCGATAGGCCCGGAATTCATGGCTCCCGGCCCGAGACCGTTTTGAATGACGAGCGATTTTCACCGTCCGTGACTCCATGCGCCGCTCAGGCTGACATGAGTTCTTCGGGATCTCCGGGCCGCAGCGACAGGGTATGCCCTCCCGTATCTTCAAAAAGACGCTCTCTGCAGGTAAAAATCAGTGTCTGCACCCTGCGGGACGCGACTGTCAGGATGTCGAACATGCGTTCCATTCTCGTGTCGTCTGAAAACACCAGGGCGTCGTCAAGCACCACTGTCGCCGGCCTGCCCTGTCTGACGAGCATTTCCGCGAACGCGAGGCGTACAAGAACGGCGATTTGCTCCTGGGTTCCCATGCTGAGAAGAGGAAAAGGCTCCTCGTATCCCTCTTCCCGTATCACTCCCGTTATGCGGAGATCTTCGTCAATCATGATGTCGGAACCGGGAAACAGGCGCTGAAGATACGGCTTCATGCGGTCTGTAACCGGTGACAGGTAGAGTTCCTTGGCTTCCCGCTCCGAGTCGCGGAGAGTTTCGAGCAGAAGACCGAGAACCTGCGACTCTCGCTCGTGGCGACCGCGCTCCTGCTCCCGCAGTTCCAGTTCCCTCTTTTTCCGCTCTATGTCTTCGTCTACCCCCGTCCCCTCGAGAACGCGGACGCGTTCTCTCAGACGCTCGATGTTAATTTCAAGATTCTGCTGTTTTTTGCGTCTGTCCTCCGCGGCTTTCTCGAGGCGCTCCACCCGTGCTTCGGCCTGCTCAAGCGTGTCATCCTCTCCCAGTTTCACGCGCAGTTCCGCAACCGAAGCTTCCTGCTTCGTGACGGCCGCCCGCGCGGCTTCGGTTTTCTCAGACAGTCTGTCTTCCGTGCATTCGCTTTCAGCTTTGCCAAGCCTTTCGAGAAGATTGTTCATACGCTTTTCGCTCTCTTCGCACTTCGCTCCGGTGGATGCAAGTTCTTTTCCGAAGTTCTCAAGAGCATCCTCGGGAGCGTCGAGGGCCGCGCGCGCCTTCCCGAGAGCGTGCCGCGCGGCCTCGGCTTCATCTGCGGCCTTCTCAAGCATGGCCTCGGCACTCTGGCGTTCGGGTAGATTCCTCGTGTCAATCCTGTCCGTATTGTTCTCAAGCGTCTGCTGAAGGCCCGTTACGTAATCGTCCAGGGCCCGAGCCCCTGCTTCGTGTTCGTTTGTCCGCGGAGCGTATAGTTCCGCTTCCCTGCGGGCGAATTCTTCGTCCGAAAGAGCTTTTTTTCTGTCGTCGTAAAGGGTTTTTGCCTCTTCTACGGTCGAAACGCCGATTTCCCCGAGAATATCTTTTAGCCGGTTTTCAGCCTTCGCCCGCCGCTCAAGCAGCTCGTCGCGGTTTTCCACGGCGGGTTCAATTAATATTTTTCCTCTTTGCGGAATCGTTATCACGGTTGTCGAGACAGCCTGAAGGGAATCCTCGCCGGAATCGAGCGGCGAACCGTCAACCTCAATTCCGGACGGGTCTTCCATGTCGAAAGCTATGCGGGTAGAAGTCGCGTTCAGGCGGTTCACGGCCTCTTCCATCTCTTTTTCCGCGGATTCCATGCGCCCGACCGTCTCTTCGGTAACGGAAACAGCGGCGGCACGCTGGCGAGCGTCCATCTGGCGTCTTTCCGCGTCACGGGCCTTGTCGAGTCTTGATCTGAGTTCGTTGATGCGGTTTTTGGTTTCTACGGCGGCAAGTACGCGGCTTCTCATCGAAAGGGCATCGTCGGCATCCCTGGCCTCCGCCTCCGCCTTGTCCTTTTCGGCTTTCAGCTCCTCAAGGTTCGCCCGGGCCTGTTTTTCCCGTCCGAGAACTTCTTCGCGTTTTCCCCTGAGACCCTCAAGCGTCTTTTCCTCCCCGCCGACATCTTCTCTGAGATCATGACGTTCTTTTTTTCTCTGCTCCGCCCGCTGAAGTTTGAGTTTCCGCACTTCCAGTTCGCTCTCCGCCGTTTCAATAAGGCTTTCAAGTCTGGCAAGTTCGTTTCGCCGTTCCCGAGCACGGTCAAGCTCCGCTCTGTCCTCTTTGTTGCGCTTCGAATCAGACAGACGTTTGAGCTTTCCCTGATCATCTTCAAGTTCCTTAAGGGTGTCGGAGAGCTCTCTTTTTTTCTCTTCCAGTTCCTCAATTTCTTTTTTAATATCGTCGACCCGCCCGATTGCGGTTTTGTATTTCCCCGTGGGCCTTCCCGTCTTTGTGAGCAGTTCGCGGAGACCGCCTTCTATTATCTGCGGGAGTTCCCGGCCGCGCCGTCCCCCGAGTACCGTTCCCACTTCGGATTCAAGAGCGCCGTGGAGATTCGCTCTCGCGCTCCGGGGAATGTCAATGGCGCCGAAAGACTGTCCCTGCTTTACCCACAGGACATTCCACATGCCCAGCGTTTCGGGGCTGCCGCCGGTTTTTCCGGGTTCGGAGAAATGCAGCAGCTCGCGTAGCGCGGTCTCGGCCGCGTGTCCTTCAAGCAAAGCTCCGTCGGGGCGGCGGAGACGGGCGTAGGATTTTTTCATAAACCGCTTGGAGATGGTGTAAGTGCCGTTTTCAAGTTCAAATTCAAGTTCAACCACGGGGCCCGCCTGACTGCGATCGTTTTGCAGTTCCTTTATGGATATTGCCTTTGAATCGTATTTCTCGAACAAAACGGCGCGCAGAGCGTCGAGCAGGGTCGACTTACCCATTTCGTTCGGACCGACAACGATATTCAGACCGTCTTCAATGCCTTCCAGTTTCGTGGGGCTTGTGAATTTCTTGAACTGGTTTACCGCGAGTGAACGAAGCTTCATTGTTTTTCCGCCGCAAGTTTCATGTGTTCTATGTAAAGCCTCTGGAGGGCTTCCGCCGCGAGTCCGTCGCCCTGGTCCGCACTGCTCTTGAGAATTTCGGCCGCGGTTCGAACGAATCCGCGCTGGTCGATCTGGTCAAGGTCCCGCTCCGTGGGAGTTGGAAACAGCCGTTCGGTACTGGCGCGAAGAAAGCACAGAGCGGCGGAAACGCCGTTTTCGACGCGTTCTTCGAAATATTTCCTGTCTTCAAGGGACAGGGACCCCTCTACGTCCAGGTCCACAAGAACCCTGTCGAGGTCCCCTGATGTTCCGCGCAGTTTTGCTTCCAGAAAGTCGATATCCTTCCTGCAGTCGACCCGTTCCGAAAAGCTGAGCCATTCATAGAGTCCGGTGTCAAGAGGCGTTACTGCGGGAGGGGAATCTGGATCGTCGATTTCAACTAGGAGGGCCTTCCCGCCGCCAACCACCTTGAATGAGTCGGTCTCCGGCGTGCCGCTGTACCAGCAACGGTCGTTTATTTTCCTCTGACCGTGCCAGTCGCCAAGCGCAAGGTAGCAGAGACCTGCCCGTTGCGGGCGGTCGGGAGCTATGTAATTCGGTGTGGGTCTCCGGTCGGAGCTGAACTCTGCCACGGTGCCGTGAGCAATGCCCACGCGGACGAAGCCTTCTGGAAAATCAAGATCGTCCATGTACTCGGTAGCGTCTTCCAGTGTACTGTGGCGGAAAAGCGGAGCCGGAAGCAGAACGAGCGACTCTTCTTCGAATATCGCGGGTCGGGGAGCGGTGTGGATATGAACGTTTTCCGGCGGACCCGTGGCGAGAATCCGGTCCCAGAGACCGTTTGGACGGTGCGGGTCGTGATTGCCGGGCAGCAGATGCCATCTGACGCGAGGGAAATTTCGCATCCGTTCAAGCGGCTGGTTAATTGAGCGGGAGGACAGCGCCTCCATATCGTAGACATCGCCCGCGACCAGTATGTGTCCGACATCGTGTTCTTCCGCCAGTTCCCCAAGGCGCGTGATCGCCTTAAGACGGGCAGCTTGGAGAAGACCCATGGTCGCGTCGTCGACATACCGGAAGACCTTGCCGATCTGCCAGTCGGAAGTGTGTATTACCTTTATGCTCATGGAATCCCGCTAAATTCTTTTGCTTCTCTTAGAAATACCCTTGTTTCCGGTGTAGTGTACATGAAACATTCCGTTTCACAGTGCCAGCAAACTTTTCCAGCGACCCGAAAGGATGTAGGAACGGTTGCGTTTGGCGGAACTGTACACTTCAAGAAAATTGTCATCGACCCATTTTCCGCAGATACTCTGCGCCGTGCGTACGCTGACGCCCAAGGTGTCGGCTATTTCTTTAGCTGTGATATTCTTGCCCTTTTTAAAAAGCTCAAGCGCTTTTCTCTGACGCACGTCAAGTTCCAAAAGAAGCATGGACAAATCACCTGTCCCTTTGATTTCCTCTTCCTCCGCGTTGCGTCTGATGGCTTCAAAGCTGTCGGCCATGCCTTCAGAGAAGTAATCAAGCCACGGCGTGATATCTGCTTCGTTTCGTCCAAAGTAGTAATTGTGAGAAGTGCCGAGAGATAGTGCCTCATAGTAATCGGCAAGCGTGTTCGCATAATACTCTTCGAGGCAGTACGTCCCTTTTAGACCGTAGTCATTTTTGTGAAGGATTAAAGTCGCGAGAAGTCGGGCTGTTCTGCCGTTGCCGTCATAATAAGGGTGTATGGTAACGTACTGGTAATGAGCTATTCCGGCCTGCAGGGGAGGGGGAAACTGGTCTCCTCCGAGCCATTCAACAAGATGCTTCATGAGCTTGGGCACATCCTTTGCCACGGGAGGCATATAAACGATTTTTCTTGTCAGTCCGTCCCGAATAACGTTCTGTTCGTCCCGATAAGGCGTCGGCTTGACGGTCTTTTTTCCGTTGCCCATAACGAGAGCGTGGATTTTTTTCACTGAAGTTTCATCCAGAGGATTTTCATCAGTGGCCAGTTCCTCAACATAATCCAGCGCTGCGTAGAATCCCAGAACTTCCTGTTCGTCCCGCTTTCTGCCCGGAAAATGTTCTTTGCCGTGAATAACTTCTCTCACTTCGGATTCGCTGAGGCGATTTCCTTCAATCATAGTTGAGTAGTGTGTTATGCGTAGACGAGTAGTTTCTTTCAGGCTTGCCAGCACCGCCGAGGTTATGGGGAGATTAGTTACGGCATCTTTCGCCGCTTCAATACGGGCAAGAGAGCGGGCTATTTTAGTAGTAATTTGGAATTTGGGATTAAAAGACATTTTAAAGACGGGAAATTCAGTGGGCCTTTATTGCGGATAACATACCTTTAAACTACCATTAAAATCGGAGTTTCTCAAGGCAGGTAGAGATTGTATTCTAGGAACATGCGTTGCGAAACCAGACCAATTTCATCAAAGACTCTTTATGTCTTCAAGGCGGACTTCCGAAACGCTTTTTCTGAAAATGTCGGCCTCGGGATAATCTTCCGGCACTATTCTCGGGTCGGGTACTGCGATACAGCGCATGCCAGCTTTTTTCGCTGATACTATACCGTTTATGGAATCTTCAATCGCGACGCATTCTCCTGGAGCGACCTCAAGACGCCTTGCTGTTTCAAGGTATATGTCGGGGTGAGGCTTTCCGTTTTCAACGCAGTCCCCCGAAACCTTTATTCTGAAAATGTCCGAAAGAGAGAATTTCTTGAGAACAAACTCTATTACTTTCATCGGGGAACCCGAGGCGAGAGCAGTTTCTATATGTCTCTGTTCAAGAGACTGAAGAAGCTCTGGGATTCCGTCGATCAGCTCGAGTTCCCTTTCGTAAAGTTCGAGAAGAATCTTGAGACGGGTGCGGAGAATTTCCTCCGGGGATTCACGAAGGCCGAAAGTTTTTTTGAGAAGCTCTACGGAGTCCCTCTGGCTGAGCCCCATGATCTTTTTTCTGTATTCCTTTCTGTAACTTTCATTGCCCCCGAATCCTTTTTGCTTGAGCATAACGGACTCGCTTTTCTCCCAGAGGGGCTCGCTGTCTATTATGACCCCATCCATGTCAAATATGACCGCTTTTATCAATGGACCGGATAGATATTGAAAAACTGCCCTCCATCTTGTGGAATGCAGCTTAGCAGGAAGTTAGAACTATGCCAGAAAACGTCGGGTGTTTTTGCCGTGAAACTATTTCAGAGAAGGTCTTTTATCTTGTCTTCAAGAGATTTCCTGTAAGCATCAAGATCAATGTTGATTCTGGAAACGCCGGTTTCCATCGCGGCCTGCGCGACCGCGGCTGACTCCCATGCCAGAACCCTGGGATCAAATGGCTTCGGGACTATATAATCCGGGCCGAACTCAAATTTCTGGTCTCCGTAGGCCCTGGCTACTTTATCCGGTACGGGTTCCTTCGCGAGCGCCGCGAGGGAATATGCCGCCGCGACTTTCATTTCGTCGTTTATTTTTGTCGCCCTTACGTCAAGCGCTCCTCTGAAAATAAAAGGAAATCCCAGAACATTGTTCACCTGGTTTGCAAAGTCGGAACGTCCGGTGGCCGTTATTACGTCGCTTCTGGCTTCCTTCGCTTCTACGGGGAGTATCTCGGGGTCGGGATTAGCCATGGCGAATATTATGGGATTTTTCGCCATGTTCTTGACGTCTTGCTGATTGATGGCTCCGCCGTTTGAGAGTCCGACAAACACATCGGCCCCGACCAGCGCGTCCCCTATGGTTCTTTTGTCCGTATCGACAAGAAATCTTTCTTTCTGGGGATTAAGCCCAGCGTTTCTTCCCTCGTAAATTACGCCCCTGCTGTCGCACATTATTATGTTTTCCCTTTTTGCTCCGAGGGCTATGAAGAACTCTGCGCATGCGATTGCGGACGCTCCGGCTCCGTTAAACGCCATTTTGAGTTCGCTCATTTTTTTTCCGGTAATCTCGCAGGCGTTAAGGAGTCCCGCGCCCGATATTATGGCGGTCCCGTGCTGGTCGTCGTGAAAAACGGGTATGTCCATCTCTTCTTTCAGCCTGTCTTCTATGTAGAAGCATTCGGGGGCTTTTATATCTTCGAGGTTTATGCCGCCGAAGGTAGGCTCAAGGTATTTTACGGTCTTTATGAATTCATCCGGGTCGTCGGTATCTATTTCAATGTCGTAGGCATCAACGTCTGCGAACTTCTTGAAAAGCACCCCTTTTCCTTCCATCACAGGTTTTCCCGCGAGAGCGCCCAAGTTTCCGAGCCCCAGTATTGCGGTGCCGTTAGAAGCTACGGCGACCAGATTCCCTCTGTTGGTGTATTCATAAGAGAGATCCTTGTCCTTATCTATTTCCCTGCAGGGCTCGGCGACTCCCGGAGAGTACGCAAGGGAAAGTTCCCAGGCCGTGTCGCAGGGCTTTGTTGGCAGGACTTCAAGTTTTCCTTTTCTTCCGCTTCTATGATATTCAAGAGCGGCTTCCTTCATTTTTTTATCGCCTTCGCACATTTCTTGACCGATCCTCCATCGGGTGTTTTAAAATGAAACGTTAATTATATACAGAGATAATTTTTGTGCAATTGTGCTTCCAGATCAGCAGCAAGAGCAGGACGGTTGCGAACAGTATCCTGAATCCCCGCCCTCGGAAATCTCGGAACTCCCGTTGCTGGTTACTCCGAAAGTCGAGAACTGTTTTCCGATATTCTCCGAGTCGCAACTTCCGCACTTTATGATTTCACCAGAATCGAGCACCAGGACTTCAAATTCATCTCCGCAGTCGTAGCATTCGTATTCATATAAAGGCATTTGTACCTCCGGTTAACCGTAAAGAATATGGGACTTCCCGGTTTTCATCAAACATAAACTTATATGACAATTTTATTTTTGAAAAATTTTTTCTGGAGTTTCCGCATACAGTTTTTTCTGTAATCAGCTTGCAATCGCTAGCAGTTTTCTACAAGCGGCTTTTCCAGCAAAGTTCACAAAAGATTTTTTACTTGCCAACTCTGTAATAGAGCATATTTTAATAGCGGGAACTCCGAGTCCCGAATGTCGTTTCCGCTGAATGCGCATCTGCGTAATTTTATATGGATCTGCCATGTCAGACATAAATGAAGTTGGAACAACCGCATTTGCCGTAGCCTGTTACAGGGAAATGGAACAAAACCGCGAACACCGCGTGTTCAACGACCCGTACGCCCACTGGTTTGTTACGGACGAGATAAGGGAAAAGATCAGCAGGATAACAAAAATTCTTCCGGAATCGGTTGAGATTCTCCGTTATCGTTTCTGCGTACTGGATGAAATCACGAGACGCGAGATCCAAGCCGGCATGAAACAGGTTGTCATACTCGGCTGCGGTTTTGACATGCGTTCCCTGGTCTTTGAGACCGAGGGAGTGCGTTTCTGCGATGTTGATCAGCAAGCCGTCCTGGAATTCAAGCACAAGGTTCTTGAAAGCCACGGCGTTACGCCATGCGCAAGCATACCGTGCAACTATCTTGAAGCGGATCTGCCGGAAGAACTCGTCAAGGCGGGCTTTGACATCAACTCTCCGATGCTTTTTCTCTGGGAAGGAAACAGTATGTATCTTCCCTTTGAGCTGATCCACGGTTTTTTTGACAGCCTGTGTGCCAGAATTGCTTCGTTCAAAATTGCCTTTGACTACTATCCATTGAGCGTCATTAACAGGACCTACGAGAACCCTGAGGTTATTAGGGCAACTGATATGTTTCAAAAGACCTTCAACGTGACTTGGGTAACCGGGTTTGATGACCTAAGCGTTTTTGGAAAGCGCCACGGCATGAAGGTAGAGGAATCGAAGGAACTGCTTGAAGTCGGAAAACGAGTCGCCCCGGAAGCCGTAGATTCCGTCGCAGCTTTTGCCGGCGTGTACAGCTACGGAATCCTGAGCTACGGAGATGTGTAATCCAAAGAAATATTTATTTTTGCGAAAAGACATTATCACTATTTTCTCGGTCCTAAGAACCGATCTCCATCATAGTGAATCATATGATCTGGAGCAGAGGCTATCCACGCTTCCGTTTCCCAGGCGATTTCCTTCATATGTTGGCGGAACTCTGTGAAATCGGGGAAGGCGCTAACATAGATTGCGCTGTTTGTGGATGCAATGAGAATTTTCTCAAGTTCAACAATACGTTTAGGCGTCATTGGGCCATGTGACGTTACAGCTTCAATGAGAAACAGCCAATCACGATTATCATCGTATAAAACGACATCAGGCAATTTGCCACGGTCTGTGATCGAGATGCAGGAATGGATCAGCCTCTCCTCATCTATAAAGAGGTCTTTCTTTGCGGTGTCGCCCAAGTAGAGCAAATACGCACCCGGTGCGAATCTGGGTGCGAATTCCTCGATAATAGCTTTCTGTACCTCGTTATGTTTACCTGGGGAGAGGCGATACTCTGTACCGTCAGAAATTCTGACTGGTACCTTGACAATATCCCTGTCACGTCCATAAAGCTCGGTTAAAACACCATGTTCTTGACGAAATTTCCCCACGGCAGTTTTCCACCGACGTGTACCATGAAGCTTAACAACTGCCAGCGCGGCTTTTGTTATGGCATAGTGGGTATTCGGACTGTTGGTAGGAAGGTCAGGGTTAAAGGGATTGTAGTCAGCGATACGACCCTGTATAAACTGATGAAGAACTTGGCGGCGAAAAGTTTCCCGAGTGTTAACCGCATAATCAATCCCGAAATGCTCTCGGATGTAATCCATTATTCCCTTGGTTATGGTACAGGACCTGCGTGTTGCTTCTGACCAAGTGGAATCTGTCGCGAGTCCGCAAAGAGCGAGCAGAGTCATGCCAGACATGCTGTTGCATTGAGGGGGTGGCATGCCGAGTGCTTCAAGGATTTCCTGAGCTTCTTTAATGCTAGCCAACTGCTAGGTCTCCGCGTGCTAGAACCGAAATCATTTCCGTTATAACCTCGTCTAATCTCTGCATCGGGTCTTCTAAGCGTTTCATTTGATTTCCCAAAGCCACAATTACATTGTGTTCAGGCAATGGCATCGCCCGCAATTCTGTTGCGCTGACTTGTGTGTTGCCATTTACGCATCGGAAGTAGCTGTCAAGAATGCTACTGTTGTAAAAAGCCGCTAATCCCCAAGCTTCTTCTTCCGAAAGTATTCCACCGGGACGGTAAATATAATTCAGATGATTTTCGATTCCAATCTCGGGAACGGGGAAATCTCCGGCTATATAGGGTGCTGCTATCAGACGTCGTGTTTCTTCTTTGGTGCTGAATCGTCGCATCAACAGATAGTTGTCGTTCGGCACCAACAGGGCTTTTGCTCCTTCCCTTTTTATATACTCCGGCTTTTGCTGATTTAACGGCCACTTTACCCGCATAGCGCAAACATGGTTCATCCAGACTAGCGGCACGTGGGTCTCTGGAACGCATCCTTCGTTGTCGACCAACTCCGTTGCGCGGAAGGGGATTACGGGCCCGGTTGAGATGTTAAGCCCCAAACTCCGCAAAGTGTTTGGCCACGCTTTTACCAAGGCCAGAATCTGTAAGTCTCTTTCAGATAGAGGAAGTCGTAGTACCTTATCTACAGTGCTTGGATCAAGAGACACTCTCATCGGGACTGTCAGATGGTCCGGTTCTTGGATATCATTAACTCCGCAACTTGAAGAAATGTTCAGTACCGCCTGGGTTTCATCTTTATACCAGTGGTCCTGGCGAATTCCCGCGAAGATAATGTTTTCCTGCAGAACATCGTCACGACTGAAAGCATCGCGTCGCGACCCAAATACGTGAACCTTGGTTGGAAGAATGATATCGAACAATACCGCACGAAAGCGCTGAAAGTATGGGCCGGATGCAAAGCTGCGAGGTGTTATGAAAATAAAATCCCCATCTTTTCTTAAAAGTGCAGCACTGACAGCCATGAACAATGCGTAGATGTTAGGCTGTCCGTGTACCACCTTGGATACAGCCATAGCGCGCGGGTCGGACTTGGCGATTTTGAAATAGGGTGGATTGGAGATAGCTATATCAAAACCCTGATCATCTGATTCGTAGGGAATCAATCCGTGCACGAACCATAGGGCTTCTGCTTGTGCAACTAGGAAATCGACATTTTTGATTCGTATGTTGAGATGTATTCCATGCTTGATACGGCACCAAGTGGCTAAATAATCCAGAATGGCTTTTAGGGGGTCGATAAGTCCGGTATCAACCTCGTATGCTAGAAGTTCAATTGACTGTGACTTTGGTTGTCGTATAGCGAGAGTTTCAACTGCGGCGCAACAGAGAATTCCTGCGCCTGCGGCAGGGTCTAGAATCCGGATACTGTTTCCCGATACCGTGACTTGTTCAGCCATGAATTCTGCTACAGGCACGGTGGTGAGATAGAGACCATGCTTCTTGCGATATGCTTGTGGTTTGGATGCGATATACCATTCACCGACACGGTCGGCATATAAGGCAGGCCGCTCGTTGTGTAAAGGCACCGGAATGGTTGAATCAAGTGATGGCTCTTTTAAATCGGTGAACATTTTTTGCTCATGCATTGATATTATCCTTGTTGAAAATACCCGTTCTTCTACTCAAGCCCCTGCTGTCGTCGCGCCATGGATTTTTCTGAAGTCTAAGGGAAAAGTCTTGGACCGCCTGAAAACCGTCTCTGCCTAATTGTATATTATGCCAGCAATTCCCACTATCGGTGTATTGGGTACCAGTTGCTGAGCAACTGGTAGTTTTTCATGATTTTCATCCATGATTCAAGCATCACAGATCTGAATAATCCCTCAATTGCCGTAGCCATTCACATATTCCAACCGATTTTTGAATACCATTTTAACCTCTGCACGCAACTATCCATCTCTACAGAAACGGAATCCACCCCGGAACCCACTACTCGTTCGGGGTGAGTTCAGTGTGCTGATGACCATGTACAATGCTCATATACAAAGTCTCCCAGTCAGGGACGATAAAATCCAGAATAAACCTCCTTATCTTGTCCCTCAGGTACTTGAGCCTCTCCATGTTCTCCAAGGTTGCCATAAATAATCCGCAGCACCTCATCTCTATCTGATCAATCAGAAACGCAAGCAACATCAGATTGCCGAACACTCCCGAAAGATGCTTGTTGCCGTGCCCGAAGTTGTGCTCAAAATGATAACCCTGATTCTTAAGCGTATTGAATGTCTCATTCTCTATTCTCCACCTCGCTCGCCCCGCCCTCATTATCTTCATCACATTATTGCGGTTCAACTCTATGTCAGTAACCCAGGAAAAACGCATGGTACTGCTCTGTGGGTTCTTCTTTGTCCCGGGCCTTGTCTCATGATACTCAAGGAAATTAACCTTCAACCCCTTGTTCGACGCGTTAAGCGATACGTTGTTTACGTATCTGAACCTGTGCCGTATTCCATTCTCTCCCTCCATCTCCACTTCCTCGGTATCAGCTCTGCTGTCTGCCTGTTTGAACAAATACTTGTTACCTTTCTCCTTCGCCCCAAGTATAAACCTCAGATCATTGCTGATCAGGTGCCTTATATGCGGAGCGTTTGCAGCTAGCGCGTCTTCAAGCACTATGAGCTTCAGATGTGGATGCTCCCTCCTTAAATCCTCTATGAACCTTTTTGCCGCGTTTCTCTCGCAGTCGTTCTTTTTTGCCCCGTCAGTTTTCAGTATCCCCTCGGGAGCTAACGGAAATACTTGCTTGTGCTCAGGGTGCACTATAGCCCCGCACAGCATTTGATGATAATACGTAACGCTGCCGTCGCGGTGATGCTTCTCACAGCAGTTCTCGCAATGCACACTCGGAGAAGAGAAAAACCCCGTGCCGTCTAATGAGAGCAGGTAGTGACCGTCTATATACTCGTATCCACAAAGCCCCTTTCCCCTTTGCAGTTCACTCAGCAGACGCTTGAAAGCTCCGCGCAGTGTTGTGGGCGAAAGCTCGTCAAGACGCTTTCTCATCCCCGAATCCGATGGAGCTTCTTCGATTCCAAACAGATTCTTCAGATTGGCACGCACTGTTTTCTCCGAGTGGACGGCTTTATCGAATTCAAGAAGGGAAGAGTGTTTGAGGGAAAACACCGCAAGTCCCGATATAAGGTAATCCGCAAGAGTGAAACTCCGGCCCGTGATGGTGTCATCTATTTCTTCAAAACAGTCACGAACAGTTTTAAGCAGACCGGGTTTGCTCAGCTTTTTGCGCAATTTGCGCGCAGTTTTTTTCTTCACAGTCCACCTCCGGTAGCAAACTATGGTTGTTGTTCCTGAAAATCAGTTTACCATATATTACGAACACAGTCTGTGTTGATTTATGGGGAAAGTGTCGGAGATTCGGGGAATTCTGCCTGAAAACGGAGTGAAAGTTTACGAAAACAAAATCCCCAACCCCTTTGTTTTAAGGAGTTTTAGGACTTAGTGGGAATTGCTGATATTATGCCCAAAAAGAGACCATAAAACACGGGGGATATTAAAGTAATATGAGACGGCCAGAGGACTTTCTTTCTTGATTGTTTCAATGCTAACCTCTATGTTATAAGGCAACAGGAGCTAATGTAATGACCGTATCTTCCGTAACGAAAAAGGGACAGACGGCTTTGCCGAAATCCGTTCGTGAATTTCTTGGCCTGCGGGCCGGAGACAAGGTGCGTTATTTCATTACTGACGGTGGAGTGCGTATTATGCCCTGTGCGAAGTGTTAAACGACTGTGTGGCGCACTGCGGTACGATGGTCCTGCGGTCACTCATGAGTAGATAGAGCAGGCTATCGCGGATGGGGCGTGTGAGGGAAATGGTGCGGATGCTCTTGGAATCGCTCACGACTGGGTGCCCCGGTTATATTTGTCGGAAATTGTCACGGCTTGAGGGCGTTTCCCTGTCGGACGGCCACATAGCCTGAGTTGCTCCCTGAGGAGTTATCGCCCCCACCCCTAAAACTTTTTCCAGAAATCTATTCCCACTGCGTCAAATATTTTCTGACCGTAGATATTCAAGTGGTGAATCTCGTTTGAAAACATCATTATTCCTATGATTACGAGTCCCGACCCTATTGCGTACTTATAATACGGGTAATACGTTCTGACGCCGCTAAAAGATCTCATGGCGCTGTTAAACGCAAGACCCACCAGCATGAACGGTATGCCGATCCCGAGTGAATAAACCGCGAGCAGCCCAACCGCGTTTAGCGTTCCTTCCACTGTGCTTGCGTAGAGGAGTATGGATCCGAGAATAGGTCCTACGCAAGGCGTCCAGCCAAAACCGAACGCCAAGCCGAGAATATAAGTTCCGAGAAGATTTCCCCTTTCCCGCGGAAGGGAGATTTTATGTTCTCTCTCAAGAAATGGGACCTTTACGATCTCCATTACGAATATTCCGAAAAGGATTATGAATATTCCGGCTATTCTGAGCAAAAAAGTCTTGTTGCCGGAGATCATCCCCCCAAGCTGGGAAGAGAATGCGCCCAAGGAGATAAAGACAGTTGAGAATCCCAGGATGAAGACAAGAGTTGGTACGATCACTTTTGAGAATTTGGGCAGGTTTCGAGCGTCTGAGAGATCTTCGTATGAAAGATGCGTTACTACCGATAGGTAACCCGGCATAAGCGGAAGAATGCAAGGAGAAAGAAACGCGATTACCCCGGCGAAAAAAGAAGCAACTATTCCCACATCCAGAATTTCGGAGCTCATGCCGGTTTCCTCTCCTCGTTTTTCTCAGTACGGATTTTTTGGCCTTTCAAAAGAATTCGCTCTAGTCTGCGGGCGAGTTTCATGTCCCTTGTCATTATATCCTTTATGCTTATATCTTTTTCCTCGTCAATATCCGAAAGTTCTCTCATGACGGCGTGGCGCAGACCGCTTTCCCTGAAGCGTCTTTCGGTCTCCTTAAATACGCGGGAAGTGCTCCATTGCATGTCCTGAAAAACCGCGTCCGTTTTGCTGCACAGCCCGAGGAGATAGTATCCCCCGTCGGTTGCCGGACCCAGAACCGCCTCAAATTTCCCTCCCGAAAGCAGGGAGAACGCTGTTTCCACATCTTCTTCGGTTATCATCACGCAGTCTGTGCCTATGATGACCACATTTCTGAATCCCAGGAAAAAACATTTTTCAAACGCCCGGGACATTCTTTGTCCGAGAGAACCTGTCCCCTGCGCGAAAAAAAAGGTTTCGTTGTCTCCCAGCCACTCAAAAATCTCTTTTTTCCTTTCCTTGGGACTATAGAAGAGAAAAGTCGTCCAGTTCCTTGAACCCGAAAAGGAGTCGGCGACGAAACTTGCCGTTTCGCGGTAAAGTTCCACAGCCCTCCGGTTCCCTATGTCTTTTCCCAGACGAGTCTTCACTTTTTTCGTTTCCGGGTACTTAAGAAAAACGATCAGGGCGTTATCGTTTTTTTGCGACATTTCGCAAAGCATCGGAATCAGGATACCGTCTGGCCGCCGCAGCTGCTTCCGGCCCCCGCGGTGCATCCGAAACAGTGAACGCCGAATCTTATCTTTCTCTTGATCACTTGGGTAAGGTCGAGATTGAATATGGTAAGCCCCCCGTTCCCGTTTCGGCACTGCATCTCAAGCATCTGGTTAAAGTCGCAGTCGTAGATTTTTCCGTCGTGGCTTACGCTGATCAAGTTCCGGCACATTATGCCGTCTACGGCTTCGGGATTGAAAGCGTTTACGAGCTTTTCGATGTATTCCTCGTAGGCGTTCTGTTTTCTCAGTTCCTTCTCGAACCTGTTAATCGGCATATTGGTCAGTGTGTACAGGCTGTCGAACCTTATCCCGTAGTTTTTTTTGAGTTTCGCCTTAAAGTCCGCTTCAAGGCTCTTCTGGTCCGGGGGAAGAAAAGTCCCGACAGGATTGTATACGAGGTTAAGTTTCAGTTCTCCGCCTCCGTAGCCTTCTCTGTTAAGCATTCTCAGGGACTCTATGCTTTTTTCAAAAACTCCTTTTCCCCTCTGCCTGTCCGTGAAATAGCTGCTGTAATATGGAAGCGAGGATATGACCTCGACACGGTTTTCGGCGAAAAACCCCGGTATGTAAGTTTTTTCTTCTCCCGTCCGGGGATTCCCGTCGAGAGTAACGGTCAGGTTGTGTCTTACCATTACGTGTTTGCCAAGACTTCTGGCCTTCCTTACGAAGTAGTCAAAATGGGGATTTAACTCCGGAGCCCCTCCGGTCAGGTCAAGGTTTTTAATGCAGTCGTTTTCACCCAGTATCTCAAGACATTTCTCTATGGCCTCAATGCTCATCTGCTCACTTCTCCAGGGCGAGGCATCCACGTGACAGTGAGTGCAAGCCTGGTTGCAGAGTTTTGTTATGTTTACCTGCAGGGTTTCAACCGCAATGGGGTCGACATCGAGACCTTGGTCGGTCAATTTGCGAGGAAAATTATGGTTGTTTGTCTTCGTTTTTTCCTGGATCATGACGTATCCTTAGAGAGTTCTGGTTGCCTTTGTTCTGTGGAGAACCTTATTCCCGCTTGTGTTTCTAGAGTGCACGATTCTTTTTCAGCGTATTGTGCATCTGGATTGCATGGATGAGTCTTATGCCTGCTGACATTGAGGCGGCGACATGTACGGCTTCGGTCATCTGCTCCGGGTCCGCTCCCGTCTCCAGGCACTGCGTAGTGTATGCGTCTATGCAGTAAGGACATTTTTCGGTATGAGCCACTGCTAGGGCTATGAGAGCTTTTTCCCTTTTCGTAAGCGCCCCTTCTTCGGCGGTCGCGGAGTTGTAGTACTCAAAAAACTTGTCCATGAGGTCTTTACTGAACTCCCCGATCTCGGGAAATCTCTTGAGATCCTCGGGGTTATAATAATCCATATTTTCTTTTTCTCCCGCCTTTGTGTTATTTGCAGACTTTTTGTATAGGCTTCTCGCGACAGTAAAATATCATATCTCATTAATTGCGGAAACGGAATGATAAAAGCGGTCATATTCGATTTTGACGGGGTTATAGTCGACAGCGAGCCCCTGCATCTTAGAGCCTTTCAGAGGACCGTGGAAACTCTGGGGCTGAAGCTCTCTCCCACCGACTATTACCTGCGGTACCTTGCCTGCGATGACAAGAGTTTTTTCAGGATGTTTCTTGAGGATAACGGACAACAGTATACGGAGGGGGAAATTGCCCGGCTTGTGAAAGAAAAAGGCATCTGTTTTGAAGAAATGATGGGAGAGGAGATAAGAATTTTCCCTGGGGTTGTCGAGTTTCTTGAGGCCATTCGGGGCAAATTTCATGTGGCGATAGGTTCCGGCGCCTTAACCGGAGAAATCAATCTCATACTTAGGCGCAAGGGGCTTTCCGAGTTCTTCGGTTTTGTAATAGGAGCCAATGATACGGAAAACCCGAAACCGTCCCCCGAGGTTTACCTTAAATGTCTTGAGAGGCTCAGGAGAGATTACGACAGCACTATAACGGCGGCCCAGTGCGTTGTGTTTGAGGATTCTCCCCACGGTGTTCTGGCGGCCAAAAGGGCCGGTATGAGGTGCGTAGGTATTTCTAACTCCTGTTCTGGAGATGAACTTGTGGTTGCCGACCGGGTTGCGGAAAGCTTTTCCGAGATCATCAGCGATTTCCCCGAGATGTTTTGAACAGGAGCCTGTTTTAATATCGACACATCAATTTAATTTGTTATCTGCAATCAATTTAAATGACTTGACTATATTCTGTTAGAATATAAAGTTTCTATATTACAAATCATGATTTCAGGCTTTGCGTTTTACCGCAATGATTACCGTGCCACTATTCAGATTGAAGGAGATGGCGGCTGATGAATGATTCTATTGAGAGCAAGCCTCTTACCTTGCTTGACGAGTTCATATTGATGCTCCTTGACGAGGAGAGCGGCTACTTTTACCAGATATCCGCCCACAAAATGAACTGCGCTATCATCGGTGCGGTACTCGCTGAACTTTCCCTGTTTTCGCGTATCGACACAGACGCCGAGTCACTCCTCCTCCTTGACCCGACAGAAACGGACAACCCAAGCTTGGACCTGATTCTTAAGGAGATCGTCAATGATCCAGTTCAGCACAACGCCCAATACTGGATTGAAAAGCTCATCAAGCACGCGGAAACAATCACCGACCTGACTTTAGAGAACCTGCTTGATCTGGGAATTCTGGAACATCATCAGGGTGATTTCTGGACAGTGGCGCCTGGAAAACTGTACGCGGATGCAGAGGAGGAGGGGGACGATGATGGAACCATAGGTCAGTTCATCAGAACCAGAATCGGCAAAGACATCTTTTCAGACGACATTCCACATCCGCGGGATATTATCATCATTTGCCTGATCGAAACATGCGATATCTTTCCCCTGATGTTCAAACTCGACAAAAAGGCGGAAGAACGGATCGAGCTTATCTGCAGAATGGACCTCATCGGCCGCTCAATGGCGGTCGCGGTCGCAGAGAACATCAATAACCCCCTGCTTACAAGTTCTCATATTAGCAAAAAAATCCCGCGCGTTCCACTTCATCGGCTGCTGCTCAACCCACATCTTCGTACTGGGAACCTTTCAGCGCTTTTTGCAGATTTGGCAAAGCGGTATGGCCCGGTCTTTGAGATTGCTCCTCCCTTTTCAAAGCCGAACATTTTTCTTGCCGGACCAGAAATAAACCGCTGGGTACGCAGACACGGCAGGAAGCACCTGACATCCAGAAACTACTACGCCCAGTTTGAGAGGGTGTATGGAGCAACGGGAGCACTGCCCGCCCTGGATGGCGCGGACCATTTCCGGTATCGGAAAACCATGGCTCCGGCCTACTCCCCCGGGAAACTGCAAGAGCATCTGAATGTGGTCTACAGCAAAGCTCGCGAATACATGGCAAACTGGAAAGTGGGCGAAAACTACCCCGCAAGGGACCTGTGCCGGAAAATGATTAACGCTCAGATGTCACCTATGTCCTTCAGCGTTGATTCTCAAGATATCATGGATGATATAATCGCCTACAAGGAGCGGGCACTCAGCACCCATCTCTTGAACATCCTGCCGAAATTCATGCTGAAAACACCGGGAATGAAACGCAGGGCCAAGACCCTAGACACATTGTTGGAACGGGTGCAAAGTGTCCATACAGCAGCGCAGCGGGCCGGTTGTCCGCATGACATGGTGGATGGTCTGCTAAGCATGCATGCGAACGACCCGATATTGATGCCCGAGTCAAATCTGAGTTTGGCTCTGTCGGCATCGATGCTTGCCAGCATGTACCTGGGTGACGGCTTCAGTTTCGCCCTTTATGCCATGGCTTCACAACCAGCGCTTTACGATAAAATTCGAAGTGAAGCCGATTCACTGTTTTCAAATGGTGATCCGGTTGGCAAAGACTTCTCTCCTGCCAATATGGAAATCACCGATCGCTTCACCAGGGAGTGCTTTCGGATGTACCCGATTGTTCCGATATGCATGCGTGACGTTATGAATACGTTCACGGTCGAGAACTACGAAATACCGCAGGGGTCCAGAGTGAACATTGCGCAGACTGCCCCACACTATATGGAAGATTGCTTTCCAGACCCCTTCTCGTTTGACATCGACCGCTACCTGCCGCCTCGCAATGAACATAAAAGTGCCGGATACGCCCCATACGGACTGGGCGCACACACATGCCCTGCAGCCCGGCGGGCGGCCCTGCATCTGGCTGTCAACCTGTTGATCACAGCTCATTACTTTGCTCTCCGCGTATACCCCGAAGACTATGAACTTGGGGTTGCCCCGTTCCCATCAATGAAACCAAACAATAAGCTTGAATTCCATGTCGCTGAACAAAGACATGAACTGCCCGTCTGATATTTCTCCTGCCCCGAACTCGTTACGGAAACCTGAACTCCGAAAAATCGTCGCGGCACAAGCTCCTCCCGTTTTAATATAGAGGTTTTTACGTTTATAATCTGATATCATGAATGGGAAGTTGTTTGTGATCTCCGGTCCGTCGGGAAGCGGGAAAACAACACTTGTCACCCGTGTTCTGTCAAACATGGAGAACCTACGTTTCTCTGTTTCCTACACAACAAGATCAATGCGCGCGGGAGAGGTCTGCGGGGAGCACTACGAGTTTGTTTCCAGAGAAGAATTCCAGAGCATGGTCAAACAGGGTTTCTTTGCAGAGTGGGCGGAGGTGCACGGAAATTTTTACGGCACGCCTAGGAGTGGTATAGAAAAATGGATCGAAACGGGTGTTGACGTCATTCTGGATATAGATGTTCAGGGAGCAAGAAGGTTGAGGGGGGTGTTTGAAGATGCGGCCTTCATATTTGTTGTACCGCCGTCTCTCGAGGTTCTCGAGCGACGGCTAAGGGACAGAAAGTCGGAGGAAGAGGGAGACATCTCCATTCGTCTTGGGATTGCAAAGGAGGAGGTGGCCTGCTCGAAATGCTATGATTATATTATAATTAATGATGAGGCGGATGTTGCGGCCAGGAGAATCGAGACCGTTATCCTTTCGCAAAGACAAGGAGATAGTGAAGATTCCCGCCAGCGGATGCTTGCCGCTACCCGGGATGCGAGGACGGAAAATGTGTACGGCCCCGTTTTTCTCAGGAGATTCGGCCTTAAGTGAGGTGCTAGCGTTCTGTGATCAGGCTGAACGACATCATTGACAAGGTTGCTTCCTACTCGGATATCGGGAATCAAGATATTGACTCCATAAAAAAAGCCTACGTGTATTCGGCCAAGGTTCACTCGGGCCAGAAAAGGGTTTCCGGGGAACCGTACCTGAGCCACCCTCTTGAGGTTTCTTCCATACTCGCCAACTTAAAGCTTGACGTTCCCTCCATAGTTACCGGGCTTCTTCACGACACGATAGAGGACACTCTTGCGACTCGCGAGGAAATCGAACGGAATTTCGGAAGCGAGATAGCTTTTCTCGTCGACGCCACCACGAAAATAAGCCGTCTTCCCCATGTTTCCGATGTGGAAAAACAGGCCGAAAGCTTCCGCAAGCTGATACTCGCCACGGCTGAGGACATAAGGGTTGTGCTGATAAAACTCGCCGACAGGCTGCACAACATGAGAACGCTCCAGTATCTGCCTGAGGACAGACGGAAAAGGATTGCTGTTGAGACCATGGAAATTTACGCGCCGCTTGCTCACCGCCTCGGAATGAACTGGATATCGGTTGAGCTTGAGGACCTGGCGTTTAAGTTCTCCGAGCCGGGAGAATACGAGCGTATCAGCAAAACCATGTCCGCGAAGAAAAAAGATTGGGAAAAGTACACGACTGAAATCGTCTCGCTTATCAACGCCAAGATGGAAGAATTTAAAATTCGCGGAGATGTCTCGTGGAGATTCAAGCATTTATACGGTATCTACAGCAAGATGAAGAAGGGCAATATAAGCCTGCGCAATATCTATGACATACTGGGTTTCCGGATCGTTACCGCGAGTGAAAATGAATGCTACCAGGTACTGGGAGCGGTGCATTCCTTGTGGAAACCGATTCCGGGGAGAATAAAAGACTACATAGCCCTTCCGAAGGCCAATAACTACCAGTCCATTCATACTGCCGTGATAGGGCCCTTCGGAGAACAGATGGAGATCCAGATACGAACTGAGCGGATGCACCGAATTGCGGAATACGGTGTTGCCGCTCACTGGAGGTACAAAGAGGGAAATTCTATTGAGAACGGGAACGACAAGATCTACTTAAACCTCCGTCATCTCGTAGAGTTAAAAGAGATAAAAGACTCGACGGAGTACATAGAAGCCATAAAAGGAGAGCTCATACTGGATGTCGTGTATGTCTACACTCCCAACGCGGACCTCCTTGAGCTTCCCGTGGGCGCGACTCCGGTTGACTTCGCGTATTCGATTCACACCGACATAGGCAATCACTGCTCCCAGGCTTTTGTTAACCATAAACTCGTTCCCCTTAACTACAAGCTTCAAACTGGAGACATGGTGGAAGTGGTGACTTCCAGGAACAGGGCTCCTAACAGGCAGTGGCTTGATTTTGTCGTTACCTCAAAGGCTAAAAACAGAATAAGGAGCTGGCTGAGACAGGAGGAAAACCGCAAGGCCGAGCAGATTGGAGAGGCAATAACTCACAGGAAACTTGCGGCTAAAGGATTTAACCTGCGCCACTTGCGAGAGAAGAAAAAGTTTGAGGAATCTCTGGCGAAGCTTCAATTCTCGGGAATAAAGGATTTTTACAGGGCGGTCGGGTTCGGCAATGCCGCGGTAAACGATCTGCTAAAGGCCATGCATCCCAGGAAATTCGCCGAAGGCGCCGAGAAAAGCGAAAGAATAAAAAGCATAGTGAACAGAATATCCAAGGACGAGTACAAAGACGCCGTGCTCGTCAGGAGATATGACAACATACTCATAAAGTTTGGCAAGTGCTGCAACCCGGTTCCCGGGGAACAGATCATAGGTTTCATAACCAGAGGCAGAGGGATAACCGTGCATGTCTACAATTGCCCCAAGTTGCTTGAGGTGGACCCTGAAAGGAGAATAGAGGTTGCCTGGAATGACGATTATTCGGGACGGATACCGGTCGGTCTTTCGGTTAGGTGCGAGAACAGAAAAGGTATTCTCTCTGAACTGACAAGCATGGTTTCGGGACTCAATGTCGACATCGTCAGTGCCGATGCAAGCGAAGATGATACCGGACAGGGAGATGTGAGGTTCGAGGTAGCGGTGGAGAATATCAAACAACTTGAAAAACTTATTGAATCGCTTAAGAATCTTGGGGGAGTGATCTCGGTTGAGAGATTAACGGAAATCTCACACTCGCAACCGAATGACCTGAACTAAAACGGCATTCGCGCGCATTCGGACATTTTTGCCATGATCATAACCTGGATCAGAAAAAAGCTTGCCATAAGAAGTTCAAGGAAGCTTGCGCGCGCCGTAAGAAGCATCATCCGGAAAAAGGGGAGATTCATGGCCCCCAGGGAAGCCGATCATGCCGAAGCGAGAATACTTGCCTGTGAAGAGGCGATAGAAAGGGGTTCCCTTCACGAGATAAGGGCGTCAAGAAAAGCCCTTCGGATTTTTTTTGAAGACAACCTCAGGTCCTACGGCAAATCCGCTCTGCGACAGAACGTAGAAGCTGTAGTGATAGCGGTGGCTCTCGCTCTGGCGATAAGAGCCTTCGTGATTCAGCCCTTCAAGATTCCTTCAGGTTCAATGCTTCCGACGCTTCTTGTGGGCGATCATATACTGATAAACAAGTTTACCTACGGAACAAGAATTCCTTTTACCAACAAGATGTTTTTTCCTTTCTCCGAAATTGACCGCGGCGACATCATAGTCTTCAAACTCAGCGGAGATAATACGACAGATTTCCCCATGCCCGGTAAAGGGGCTTTCTACGTAAAAAGAGCCGTGGGTGTTGCCGGGGATGAAATAGACATAAGCGGAAGGGACGTTCTTATAAACGGCAGAGCTGTGGAGCAGATCTACACCGGGAATTACGAGTATCCGGACCAGAAATTCTTTTCTGCTGCCGACAGGTACGAACAGTCACTCTCCGGGAAAAATTTCAGCGTTATATATAAAAAGGGGAACAGTTCCACGACGAGCGGAAAAATGAGTTTTCCCCTTGTTGTTCCCAATGGCAGGATTTTCGTCATGGGCGATAACAGGGACAACAGTTACGACAGCAGGTTCTGGGGATTCGTACCGGTAGAGAATGTTTACGGCAAGGCATTTATGATTCACTGGTCGTGGAATCTTTCTAACCCGGGTTTTGCGGATAAGGTAAGGTGGGGGAGGATTTTTTCGGGAATCGAGTGAGCGTAAGAAACATTCCTACGTGTTGAAATTGTGCTAATATTTTCACTAGGTAGAATCTTGAAGCTATTTATGACCACTATAACAAGCTAATTTGGTAAAGGAGTTAAGATGGTTAACTTGCTGAGGAGGTTAGAAATGTTCGCACCCAGGAAATCGAAAAAGATTATTGAAATGGTTCCGGTGCTTGAGGAATTTATTTCCCCGGAAGAGGCTATAAAAGCAATTACAGAAAATAGGTCAGAGATTGAATCAATTAAGTTTCAGCTTCCGGTACAGATAGGTTCTGGAGATTTCGGCACGTTCAGGGTTAAGTGGAAAACTCCTAGATACCACGGGGTGAGTTTTGACGATGTCTAGCAGTACACAAGAATCGAATAATGAAAATTCTGCCGAGAGTTCCAATCTGGAAGTTGCGAGAGAATTCCTGAGACTCCAGAATAAGGACCTTGAAATTCGCCAGCAAGAAATTCAAGCAAAATCAAAAGACTTTGACAATCAAAAAGAGATAGCCTTGGCTGCTATTGATGCCCAGAAAGAAGACAGACGAGAAACCAGAGAGATTTACAAATCTGTATCAAAAACAAACAAAATAACTGCGATTATACTTGCTGCGCTTCTGGTAGTTCTCATAATACTTCTTAGTTTTCTTGGATATCCCTCATTGGCTGAAAAAGCTATAATTTACATCATAGGCCTAGCTTCAGGAGGTGGTGTCACTTATGGATATGTTATCAGAGCAATGAATAATACTCAGAACTAAAAATGTATACAAAAAAACCGAAGCTGGAAGTGATTCTCGCAACGATATGCTAGAGTGCGTTCTCTTTAGTAGAAGAAGTGTCCATATCCAAAGAAATAATCGAAAAAAAGGGAATGAATTTCCCCTGAAGTGGAAACATCTCCTGTTTTGCTGTTTTGTGAAATAATTCTATAAACTCCTCTTTATAATTTCCCGAACTATGGAGACCAAGAAAAAAATACAACCGATTGAGGACAGGGCCGAAAGTTTTTTCTCCGGGATTATAGACGAGATACCGCCCGAGAGACTAAACAGCCTTATTGTCATAGGAATAAAGACAAGAGGGGAATATCTGGGCAAGAGGCTCGTTGAGCGTATAAGCGAGCGGACCGGAAAGGATGTTACCTTTGGAACGATCGATATTACTCTCTACAGGGACGATTTCGAGAACAGGAAAAACTGGCCGCAGCTGCGCAAAACCAGTATCCCCGACGACGTACAGGGGAAAAACATAATACTTGTTGACGATGTCCTCTACACTGGCCGTACTGTGCGGGCCGCAATAAATTCGATCATGGATTATGGAAGGCCGGCATCGGTCAAGCTGGCGGTGCTTGTGGACAGGGGAGGAAGGGAACTCCCCGTGCAGCCCGACTATGCGGGAATCAGCATCGAAACGCTGGACGACGAGATGGTCAACGTTTACCTGGAAGAAGTGGACGGCAGGGAGGAAATCGAGATAATCAGAAAAAATGGCGTTTAATAAAAAGCACATACTGGGTCTTGGAGAACTCTCGGCCGAGGAAATTAAGATCATTCTCGACACCGCGGAGTCCATGAAGGAAATTTCCACCAGGGACGTAAAGAAGGTTCCGACTCTTAAGGGAAGAACCGTAGTGAATCTCTTTTTCGAACCCAGTACCAGGACCCGGTCGTCATTTGAAATCGCTGAGAAAAGGCTCAGTGCCGATGTTCTCAATTTTTCCGCTTCGCAAAGCAGCGTTGTAAAAGGGGAGAGCCTTCTCGACACTGCCAGAAATTTCGAGGCCATGGGCGCGAGCATCATGGTTATAAGGCATGGAATGTCCGGCGCGCCCTTTGTTCTGGTCCGCGAGATAAACGCCTCCGTGATAAATGCCGGAGACGGTTCCCACGAACATCCGAGTCAGGCTCTTATTGATATTTTCACCATAAGGGAGAAAAAAGGCAGGATTGAGGGTCTAAATGTCCTTATTGTTGGAGACATTCTCAACAGCAGGGTAGCCAGATCCAACATCTTCGGACTCCGCAAGCTCGGGGCAAATGTGAGGATAGCCGGGCCGGCAACGATAGTTCCCGAATATTTCAGGGATATGGGAGCGGAGATATTCTACTCTCTTGAACATGCGATCGAAAATGTGGACGTGGTGATAATGCTGCGGATTCAGAGCGAGCGGAAGACTCTTGAATACTTCCCGTCGCTTCGGGAATACTCGGGACTCTACGGACTTACCAGAGAGAAACTCAGGCTTGCGAAACAAGACGTGATAGTGATGCATCCGGGTCCGATTAATCGGGGGGTTGAGCTTACTTCGGAGATAGCTGATGACCCGGGGGCCGTTATACTTGAGCAGGTGGCAAACGGAATTGCCGTGAGAATGGCCATGATATATCTTGTTGCCTTGGGAGAGAGCTTGTAGATGGGAGTGCTCATTAAAAACGGCCGCGTCATTGACCCTTCACAGTCTCTCGACATGGTCTCGGACATATATGTCCAGGAAGACAGGGTGAGGGAAATATCGGAGCGTATAGACACCCCGCGCAAGTCAGACACAGTAATAGACGCCAGCGGGCAGATCGTGGCCCCCGGATTCGTGGATATTCACGTACATCTAAGAGAACCGGGCTACGAGCACAAGGAGACGATAAAGACGGGTTGTCTTGCCGCCGCCGCGGGTGGCTTTACCTCCATAGTGTGTATGCCCAACACAAATCCCATAAACGACAATGCCTCGGTGACAGAGTACATACTCTTAAAAGCCAGAACTGAAGGCATAGTCAATGTGTTTCCCATAGGAGCGATAACCAAGGGGGAGAAAGGAAAGGAACTTGCCGACATAGGCGAGATGTGCGAAGCCGGGTGCGTGGGCATTTCCGATGACGGGATGCCGGTTGCGGACTCGGGACTTATGCGAAAGGCCATGGAGTATGTAAAGCCCTTTGGGATTCCGGTTATCACGCATGCCGAAGACACCGGGCTTTCCGCGGGCGGCGTTATGAACGAGGGTTTCGTTTCAACCGAGCTTGGCCTTCGGGGAATTCCCGCCGCTTCTGAGGAGGTTGGCGTAGTCAGGGACATAATTCTCTGCGAACTCACTGGCACTCCTCTTCACATCTGCCATGTTTCTACCAAGGGTTCGGTAAGGCTTGTGCGGGAAGCGAAAAAAAGAGGCGCGAAGGTTACGGCGGAGGCGACTCCTCACCATTTCACTCTTACGGACAAGTTGGTATATGGTTACAACACCGATGCCAAGATGAATCCGCCGCTTAGGACCCAGGAAGACATGGATGCTATACTGGAAGGCATTGCCGATGGAACAATTGACGTGATAGCCACGGATCATGCCCCTCACAGTCAGGATGAGAAAAACGTTGAATTCGACTTGGCGCCCTTCGGCATAGTTGGTCTTGAGACTGCTCTCTCACTTTCGCTTGAACTGGTGGAAAAAGGAATCATTACTCTTGAGGAGATGATAAAAAAGCTTACTGTTGCTCCTTCAGAAATAGTAGGCATAGAAAGAGGGACGCTTGTTCCCGGCTCAATCGCCGATCTTGTGGTGTTCGATCCCGGTATCGGCCGCACGGTAAACCCTGAGGAGTTTTTCTCAAAGAGTAGAAACACTCCGTTTTCCGGGTGGGAACTCAAAGGAGTGGTGAGCAATACGATAGTTTCGGGAAAAATCGTTTTCAGCCGCAGCTAATTCCCCCAAAACAGCTTTGCTGCTCGGCGATTTCTTGGAGCATTGTAAATCTTGAAGTGGCTTTTGACGCAACTCGACAAATGCACTATAATTTTGAATATAATTTTAGTTTCAAATCAAATTTTTGATATCAGAAAACCATGAAGCGAGATATTGACTTGGCAAGAACCATGCTTTTCGCCATTGAGAAGGATAAGAGTGCTACAGGGCACGGCTTTATATGTCTGAACATTGATGGTTATTCCAAGGAGGAAGTTTCATACCATGTCAATCTGTTGTATGAAGCTGGGCTGATTGATGCCATAGATTTGTCTTCACTGACTAGTTATCGGTGGGAACCTAGGAAGTTGACTTGGCAAGGGCATGAGTTTCTGGATTTGGCGCGGAACGATAATTTGTGGGGAAAAGCTAAAAAAGAATTAAAGAAAATAGAAAACTTCTCATTTCAAGTGTTGCAGAATGTACTGATCCGTCTAGCTACACAGCAATAATCTTTTCACAAACATCTAAAATTGCGTGGAAAAGTGAAAAGTTCTTTCTATAGACTTAGGATGTTGTGTTTTTAGTCAAAACTTCTATTGGTTAAGGGTTGTTGTAAGTTGAGTTCCAGCGTCTTTAAATTTTTGCTTCACTGATCCACGATTCAGGGTATTGACCTGAATAAACATCGGAGAGAGAACCGAATGAAGCTTTTTATAGATGCTAATGTCTTTTTGTCTTTCTACGAATTCACCAACGAGGACATAGCTGAGCTCAAAAAGCTTGAGCTTCTCATCGAAGAAGAAAAAGTCGGTTTGTTGCTACCCCAACAGGTTGCGGATGAAGTCCGGCGCAGGCGTGCAGGTACAATCAGCCGCAGTTTTAAGAAGTTCCGTCAATCCAAAATTTTTCTGCCCTTTCCTTCGTATTGCAAGGAATACAGAAATTACGAGGCTATGCAATACCATTTGGGCAAACTGGAAGAGTTCCGCCGCAAAACAACTGAAGATATACGGCAGGACATAGACAATCAGCAGGTGCCTGCAGACCTGCTGCTTAAAGATCTGTTCAGTCGTGCTACTAAAATAGACAATACACCGGAACTTATCGAACGCGCACGCCAGCGGGTCGAATTGGGCAATCCGCCGGGAAAGAAAGGTTCTACAGGGGATGCTGTGATTTGGGAGAGCCTGTTAGCCAAAACCCCGGATGAAGAGGATATTTACATAGTTTCGGATGATGCCGATTTTCGCTCTCCTTTAGAAAGTGGGAAATTAAACGAATTTCTATGGCAGGAATGGATCTCAAAGAAGCAGTCAGAGTTATATTTCCATAGAAAGCTGTCGGAGTTTTTCAAGGAGAAATTCCCAGAAATACACCTTAAAACAGAAGTATGAAGAAATTGAAATTACCCTAAAGAAGGAAAGACGGAAGCCCGTTATTTTTACCCTGTAACCACTTTATGAGTGAAAGCGACAAGGAAAAATTGGAAGAGGAAGTATGATGGAAGATAAACAGTTCGAACTAAGAAAATCAAAGCTAGAAGAGCTAAGGGCAATGGGCATTGACCCTTATGCAAACGGTTTTACACCGGAGCATACCGCCGGAGAACTGGTCTCTCTGCATGCTTTGAAGTCTCCTGAAGAACTTGAACAGATGGAAGGGCTCTTCAGCTTGGCCGGAAGAATCGTTTCAAAAAGGGACTTCGGAAAAAGCGCTTTTTTCCATCTTGCGGACCGTGCGGGACGGATTCAGGGGTTCGTACAGAAAAATTTCGTTCCGGAAGAAACCTTCAAGCTCTTTCGAAAATTCCTTGATGTAGGAGATTTCGTTGGCATTCGCGGAGAACTTTTCAAGACCAGGACCGGAGAGCTTACGGTGAGGGTACGGGAGCTTTTTTTCCTCACAAAGGCCCTGAGGCCGCTTCCTGAAAAATGGCACGGTCTTCAGGACGTGGAGACAAGATACCGCCAGCGCTACCTGGATCTGATTGCCAACCAGAGAACTAGGGAGATTTTCAAGACAAGGTCAAAGGTGATAAACCTTACTAGAAGGTTTCTTGACGAAAGGGATTTTCTGGAGGTGGAGACCCCGGTGCTTCACCCGATTGCCGGAGGCGCAACCGCAAAACCCTTTATTACTCATCATAACGCCCTTGATATGGATCTTTATTTGAGAATAGCGCCTGAGCTTTACCTGAAACGACTTGTCGTCGGGGGACTTGAGAGAGTCTATGAACTTGGAAGAACGTTCAGAAATGAGGGAGTGTCCACCAAGCACAACCCGGAATTCACCATGATTGAGTTCTACCAGGCTTACGCGACTTACGAGGACCTTATGAACCTTATAGAGGAGCTCGTCTGCTACGTGGTGGAAAATACGGTGGGAGACATGCTGGTTGAGTACGAAGATAAGAAGATAGACTTCGAGAGACCTTGGAAGAGAATTAACATTTATGAGGCTCTGCGGGAGAAATTCGGTTCCGAAATAACTGAAGATGATCAGTTTCTTTTTGCAAAAGCGGACTCCATGGGAATAAACCATAACGGGATTAAGGGGAAAGCTCTCACGGAGATTTTCGAGGCGCTATTCGAGAATACTCTCCTTAACCCGACTTTTGTCTACGATTTCCCGCTTGATGTCTCCCCGCTTGCCAGAAAAAACGATGATGATCCTGAAGTGGTTGACAGATTCGAGCTTTACATCTATGGAAGGGAGATAGCCAACGCTTTTTCTGAGCTTAATGATCCGATTGATCAGAAAAAACGGTTTGCGGATCAGGTCGAGATGAAGAAAAAGGGCGAAGATGAATATCACGAAATGGATAACGACTACGTGTCTGCCCTTGAGTACGGAATGCCTCCCACGGCCGGAGCCGGCATAGGGGTCGACCGTCTTGTGATGTTGCTTACCAACTCCTCTTCCATAAGGGAAGTCATTTTCTTCCCTCACCTCAGACCTTAGCTTAAATGTGCATGCTCCTTTTCTCATGATGCTATGTGTCAGCTGGAAATGGGCTCTTGTTCCTATTGGTAGCAATTGACTTTGTTCAAATACTATTGATATTTATTGATCAGGAGAGGGAGACGTGGCTAAGCTGAAAGAGGAAATTACTGCTTACGAAAAAATGTGCAATGACTTGGAAATTGATCACTTTGGAAAGTGGGTCATTGTTTACAACAAGGAACTTGCCGGAACATACGACTCTTTTGAGTTGGCAGCTGAAGACGCTGTAAAACGTTTCGGTCGAGGTCCTTATCTTATACGGAAAGTCGGTGCATCACCCATAACGCTTCCCGCTTCCGTACTATACCACACAGATAATGTCGTCGGTTGATTGCGGGTTCAGAGAACAAAATCTCTTGGTTCAGTTTGGTCCTACTCTAGGAGTAAGAATCGGTTTCGATCCGAATTATTCTCCAAATGGTATGTCTCCTCCCAGTTTGCCGGAAAGACTCTGGCCCGCTTTGGTGGATACTGGCGCAGGTGAGAGTTGTATTGATTCAACTCTTGCTGATGAGTTACAGCTCCCTGTTTTCGACCGAGTAAGTATATCTGGAGTTCATGGCAGGTCGGAGCTTAATTTGCATCTTGCTCAGATTCACGTTCCCTCTTTGCAGTTTACTACCTATGGCAGGTTTGCCGGTGTTCACTTAACTTCAGGAGGCCAACGACATTACGCTCTTATCGGCAGAAGTTTTCTGCGAAGCTTCAACATGGTTTATAATGGAAAAACGGGATCTGTTACTTTGTCGCGTTAAATAAAAATCTCTCAACTTCCCTCTATAATGAGTTACGAATCATTAATTTCCCTTAGGTACCTGAAATCGGGAACCGGGCGAGGTTTTCTCTCCCTGATCGGTCTTATCTCCATTCTGGGTGTTCTCCTGGGAGTAGCCTCGCTTGACGTGGTGCTTTCGGTGATGAAGGGGTTTGAGGATGAACTCAGGGATAAGATAATAGGTGCGAGTTCCCACGTAGTCGTAATGAGCTACGAAGGAGATTTCGAGGATTTTGCGGAGGTGGAAAAGAAGCTTGAGGACTTTCCAGGCGTAACCTCGACGAGCCCGTTTATTTACAATCAGGGAATGCTCGTCACGGAGTATGCTGTCTCAGGTTCCGTGATAAGGGGAATAGACCCGAACAATTCAGCCTCGGTTGCCGCTGTGGCGGAAGCGGTCGGAAAAGGCAGCTTGCCTGAGGCAGGCAAGGACCGTGGCATCCTCTTTGATGAAGGCGCCCGGATTGTTTCAGGGCTCCTGCATAAGACGGCTTCCGACCACCCTCCGATCATCATAGGCAGAGAACTTTCAAATCTGATTGGCGCGGGAATCGGGGATACTGTAAACCTTGTTTCCCCCTACGGGAAGATCGGTCCTTTCGGTCCGACGGCCAAGATAAGAAAATTCGGCGTGATAGGTGTTTTTGATTACGGCATGATTGAATACGACTCGTCTACCGCCTACGTATCGCTTGGGGATGCGATGAATTTCTTCGAAACCCCAAGCAAGATAACCGGCATAGAGGTCAGGGTGGATGATATATATCAGGCGCGCGAAACGGGGGACAAGATAGCCGAAACTCTCGGCTTTCCTTTCTACGCGAAGAACTGGGAGGACTCGAACAGAAGCCTTTTCAGGGCGCTTCGCCTTGAGAGAGTGGCGATAGGAATATTTCTCGGGTTTATAGTTCTTGTCGCCGCATTGAATATAGTCAGTACGCTTACGATGCTCGTTATGGAGAAAAAAAGGGACATAGCCGTGCTCATATCCATGGGGGCTCGCAAAAGCGGCATCAGGAGGATATTTGTCTACGACGGAATGATAATAGGGACCGCCGGAACACTTCTCGGCACGCTCCTGGGATACCTTATCTGCCGCTTTCTTGAGACCAGCAATTTCATAAAGGAAGCGATTCCGTTTGATGACAACGTGTACCCTATTTCCGAATTCCCTGTCAGGATAGAGCCGGTTTATTTTCTCGTCGTGGCGGCGTCAAGCCTGCTTATATGCTTTCTTGCTACTCTCTACCCGTCTTACAGGGCTTCGAGAGAAAACCCGGTGGAATCATTGAGATATGAGTGAGATGCTGTACGAGGTCAGGGGACTTGGAAAGGTTTTCAATAAGTCGGGCAGCAGAGTGCGCGCTCTCGGCGGAGTGGATATGGATATTTCTGCCGGAGAGACCCTCGGAGTCGTAGGGGTGTCGGGCTCGGGGAAAAGCACCCTTCTTCACATACTTGGCGCTCTTGATCCCCCGACGGAGGGTTCGGTTTTCTACAGTGGGAAGGATCTTTTCAGCCAGGACGAAGAGGATCTCTCGGTTTTCAGAAACTCGGAAATTGGATTTATTTTTCAATTTCATTACCTTCTTATGGAATTCACGGCGCTTGAAAACGTCATGATGCCCTGTCTTATAGCCAGGCAGAGCCTTGCTGTGGCGAGACAAAAGGCTTGCGATGTGCTTGAGAAGGTGGAGCTTTCCGAGCGTCTCAATCATCTTCCGGGAGAGCTTTCCGGGGGAGAGCAGCAGAGAGTGGCGATTGCCAGATCGATTGTCAGGGGGCCGAAGGTGATACTTGCCGACGAGCCCACGGGGAATCTTGACAAAAAAACGGGATTCTCGGTTCTTGATCTGTTCCGCAGGCTTAACGAGGATTGCGGGGTTACGGTTGTAATGGTTACGCATAACGACGAATTTGCTAAGAGAATGAAAAAAACTGTTAGAATATCGGACGGGATGGTTGCCGATGCGAACTAAAAGTCTTGTATTTTATCTGGCTGTTTTTCTTGCCATGGCGATGTTTCCAGCCGCGGGTTCCATGGCGCAGGACCCTCCTGCCGGAGAAGAACCTGAGAAGCATCAGTCATTCAAGGGCACAGTTGCCGAAGTGGTAATTTCAGGCAACCGCAGGACCGAAAGCTCTCTCATAGGTCTTAACGTAGAGACCAAGGAGGGCGAGATGTATTCCCCCCAGACCGTAAAAGAGGACCTGAAGAGAATATACAAGCTTGATTTTTTCCAGCAGGTTCTTGTTGACGTTAAGCCAGTTGAAGGCGGTCTCAGGATTGAGTTTGTCGTTGAGGAGAACCCGGTACTCGCAGACCTCAAGCTTTCCGGAAACGACAAGCTTAAGGAAGATGACATAAAGGAGGCTCTGGCATTCAGAGAAGGGCGCATCGTAAGCCTGAGGAAGATAACGGAAGGCAGGGAGATAATACTTGCCCTTGCTTCCGAGAAGGGTTTGGCAGGGACTGAGGTCGAATATGAAATCGAACCCAGGGGAGATGGAGTCGTCGATGTAGTTTACCGGATTGACGAGGGAGAAAGAAAGTACATAAAAGAAGTCGAGCTTGCCGGAAACAGCGAAATCGAGACTAAGAAGATCAGAAAAAACATGTATTCAAAGCCCAAATATTTTCTCTCTTTCATAACGAAGAGGGGGCTTTTCAAAATTGAAGAGATAGAGAGGGATTCCGACAGGATAAAAGCTACTTACATTGATAACGGATATCTTGACGTAAGGGTTTCTGAACCTGGAATTCGCTACGATGAGGAAAAAGACGGCTATGTGGTGAGTTTCTCAATAGAAGAAGGGCTTCAGTACAGGGTGTCCACGATAACTTTCTCCGGGGAGCTGGCCGGAGACCAGGATGAAATCCGCCCGAAACTCGAACTCTTGCCGGACTCCGTTTTCAGCAGTTTCGTTCTTCAGTCCGATATCGGGAAAATAACCGATTTCTACGGAGACAAGGGATATGCTTTTGCTAACGTGGCTCCTGACGTGCGGCTCGACAGGCAGGAGAATCTTGTCAGCATCGATTACTCGATTGAGAAAGGCGAGGCAGTGTACATAAGAAACATAAATATTCTTGATAACACCAGAACCAGAGACAATGTTGTAAGAAGGGAGCTTTCACTTCAGGAACAAAGCCTCTACAGCGTTTCCAAGCTGAGGGCCGCCCGCTACGAGACCGCTCGTCTCGGTTACTTTGAGGATAACGTTGAAGTGCTGACTCACAGGGTTGAGGGAACGGATGATCTTATGGATGTCGACGTGAAAGTTGAAGAACGTCCCACCGGATTTTTCAGCCTGGGCGGGGGAGTGAGTTCCGTTGAGAATTTTCTTTTCTCCGGCCAGATACAGGAATCCAACCTTTTCGGATACGGCAAGACACTTTCTCTGGATGCCCAGATCGGAGGCGTAACCAAGGCATTGAGTCTTAACTACCGGGATCCGTATTTCTTTGGTACCAACTGGCTCTTTGATACCAGCGTGTATATTCAGGACAGGGATTACAGGGATTTTGAGAGGGCGGCCAGGGGTATTTCCGTGGGAGTTGGAAGAAGAATAAAAAGATATTTCCAGGTCCGGGTTTTCCAGGAATTCTCACAACAGGACGTGCACAATGTCCGGGGGGATGCGCGGTTTGTCCTGTCCGAAACGGAAAGAACCATAGTTTCGACCGGAATAGGAGTGTCCTGGGATAAAAGAAACAATTATCTCGACCCCACGAAGGGTTTTCTTCTGAGTACGGCGGTTGAGTACGCCGGGCTTTTTGCGGGCAACACCGATTTTATAAAGTATAACGCCACGGCCAAATCCTGGATCCCGTTCTGGAAAAGCACGTATTTCGCCGCAAAGGCGAATTATGGACTCTTGCATCTCATAGACGCTGGCGACGATCTTGTTGTGGAGGAGAGATTCTTTCTAGGCGGTCCGAACACCCTGAGGGGCTTCCGCTACAGAAGAGTGGGACCCAGAAGACCTACGGACACTGGAGGTTATGTAATAATTGGTGGTGTTCACCAGATACTAGGGTCACTTGACTTTGTTGTTCCTTTAAGCAAAACTGTCGGGCTTAAGGCCGTAGCTTTCTTTGATATAGGCAATGCTTTTGATGAGAATGAGTTCAGCCTTAATCCTTCAAACCTCAGAAAGGATGCCGGTTTCGGTCTCAGGTGGATATCTCCTCTGGGTCCAATGAAGCTTGATATCGGGTTCCCGATAGGCGAAAGGCTTCGGGATGAGGAAAAGTATGAAGTACAGTTTACCGTTGGCAATTTGTTCTGATCAGGCAATTTATTCTTAAGGAGGCACTGGATTAAATGAGAAGATGTTTTTTGCTTGCCGCTGGATTTTTCATGTTATTCACATTTTCTGCTTACGCTCAGCAGAAAATAGCTTATATAGACATTAAGCAGGTTATCAGGGATTCAAAGGCCGGAAAGGCCGCCAATACTTCGTTTCACAAAGAGGTTGAAGCCAAAAGGGCCGTGATAGAGCAGAAAAGAAAGGCCCTTGAAGACATGAGGCAGGATGTGATACAAAACGGAGCGGTTATGAGTGAAACCAAAAGAAGAAATCTGGCCGAAACCATAGAAAAGAAGCAGAAGGATCTGGACAGAACAAGAGAAGACATCAGGATTGAACTTCAGAGGAAAGATCTCGAGTTAACCCAGAATGTCCTTAAGGATATAGAAGCTATAGTTAACAAAATAGGCAAGGAAGAAGGGTTTGACCTTATCGTTGAGAAAACCGAGGCGGGCATTCTGTACGGCAGTTCAGTTACGGACATAACCAGTAAAATCATATCGGTTTACGACGCTTCCAGGTAAATGAAGCTAGGCTTGGATGAAATAAAGGAGCTTATTCCTCACAGGGAACCCTTTCTGTTCGTTGACTCTGTTCTGAAAATTGAAAAGGGCAGAAAGATTGCCGCCGAAAAGCTGTTTTCTCCCGAAGAATTCTTTTTCAGGGGACACTTCCCCGGCAACCCCATAGTTCCGGGAGTGATAGTTACAGAAGCACTGGCCCAGGCCGGAGGGGTGCTTTTCAACTATTCCTTTAGAGATGAACTGAAAAAAGAAGGTTTCGAGAACGCCTATCTTATGAGCCTTGACCGTTGTCGGTTCAGATCTCCGGTGGTTCCGGGTGACAAGGTAGTTCTTGAAGTGGAACTCGTTAGAAGAAGGTCGAGAATAATATTTTTTTCCGCGGAAGCCTCCGTAGACGGAAAAAAAGTGGCGGAGGCGGGAATTTCCGCTTACCTGGTATGATTTCCGGCCGGTTTTCTTGCCCTGGATGGCCCGTCACTTTTTAATTATTGACATTTCCATTTATAGCAATACAATAAAGCGTTTACTGTAAAAAGGGTTGTTTTACCCAATTCCAAGTTGGTCAGGCAAGTGAATCCAGAATTCATAAAAATAAAAAGCTGGCGTAGCTCAGGGGTAGAGCAGCTGATTTGTAATCAGCCGGTCGGGGGTTCGAATCCCTTCGCCAGCTCTCTGTTCGATGAATATACCGGGGAGGTGGCTGAGTGGACAAAAGCAGCAGACTGTAAATCTGCCGGCGAAAGCCTACGTAGGTTCGAATCCTGCCCTCCCCAGAAATTTCGCGCGGGAGTAGCTCAGTTGGCCAGAGCATCAGCCTTCCAAGCTGAGGGTCACGGGTTCGAGCCCCGTCTCCCGCTCGTTTTTAGGGACGCCCACGTAGCTCAGTCGGTAGAGCACGTCCTTGGTAAGGACGAGGTCGGCGGTTCAAGTCCGCTCGTGGGCTTGATGCTTAGCGGTTTGCAGAATATTAGAAAAAATCGGAGGTCAACGAGAGATGTCTAAGGCGAAGTTTGAGAGGGGGAAGCCGCATTTAAACATAGGAACGATAGGTCATGTGGATCATGGCAAGACTACGTTAACGGCGGCGATAACGAACATACTGTCAAAGCGAGGGCAGGCGGAGTACGTGGAGTTTGACAACATAGACAAGGCGCCGGAAGAGAGGGAGAGGGGGATAACGATAAACATAGCGCACGTTGAGTATGAAACGGACACAAGGCACTACGCGCACGTGGACTGTCCGGGGCACGCTGACTACGTGAAGAACATGATAACGGGGGCGGCGCAGATGGACGGCGCGGTGCTGGTGGTGAGCGCGCCTGACGGGCCGATGCCCCAGACGAGGGAGCACATACTGCTTGCGAGGCAGGTGGGAGTGCCTTACATAGTGGTGGCGCTTAACAAGGTGGACATGCTTGATGACGAGGAGTTGCTTGAGCTTGTGGAGCTTGAGATAAGGGAGTTGCTGAGCGAGTACGGATTTCCCGGGGATGAGATACCGGTGGTCAAGGTAAGCGCGCTTAAGGCGATAGAGGGGGACGCGGGGGCGAGTGAGCAGGTAGTGGAGTTAATGGATCAGATAGACAGTTACGTGCCGGAGCCCGAGAGGGAGATGGACAAGCCGTTTTTGATGGCGATAGAGGATGTGTTCACGATATCGGGGAGGGGCACGGTGGTAACTGGGAGAGTGGAGAGGGGGAGGATAGTGGCTGGGAACGAGATAGAGATAGTGGGGTTCAAGGACACTACGAAGACAGTGGCTACGAGTTTGGAGATGTTCCGCAAGATACTTGACGACGCGCAGGCTGGGGACAACGTGGGGGTGCTGCTTCGGGGGATAGACAAGGATGAGGTGGAGAGGGGGCAGGTGTTGAGCGCTCCGGGGAGCATAAAGCCTCACAGGAAGTTCAAGGCTGAGGTGTATGTGTTGAAGAAGGAGGAGGGGGGTCGGCACACGCCGTTTTTTCCTGGTTACAGGCCGCAGTTTTATTTAAGGACGACGGACGTGACGGGGGCGGTGATATTGCCTGAGGGGGTGGAGATGGTGATGCCTGGGGACAATGTGAGCATGGACGTGGAGTTGATAGCGCCGGTGGCGATGGAGGAGCAGTTGCGTTTTGCGATAAGAGAGGGTGGAAGAACCGTAGGGGCAGGCGTGGTAACTGAAATCATTGAGTGAACAATAGACTCTACAGGGCAGTAGCTCAATTGGTAGAGCGGCGGTCTCCAAAACCGCAGGTTGGGGGTTCGAGACCCTCCTGCCCTGCAGAAAAGCCAAGTCATGGAAAAATTTGATAGGATCAAAGTTGATACGACCAGGTATCTCAGCGGTGTCGCTACAGAACTGAAAAGAATAACCTGGCCCGAGCGTAAAGATACGGTTAAATCAACCTTAGTGGTTGTTATCATTACCGCGTTTTTTGCACTCTTTTTTATGCTGGCCGATTACGTGTTCTCTTTTCTGTTTGGTCTTATACTGAGTTAAAGAGCGAATCGGGAGCAGTTTTCGAATGCCGAGCAAGTGGTATATAGTGCATGTAAATACCGGTTTTGAGGAACGGGTTAAAACCCAGATAGAAAACGGGATGGAGAGCGTGAACAATGAAAACCTTGCCATTGACGAGGTTTTTATTCCCACTGAGACAGTAGTTGAAACACAGAAAGGCGGGAGGAAGAGAACATCCATCAGGAAATTCTTTCCCGGATATATAATGCTTAAAATGGAACTTAACAAGGAAACTCTGGATTTCGTACGGGAGATACCGAAAGTGATAAGTTTCGTGGGAGGCCGCCCGGTTGATGGAAAGATAAATATTGATTCCATCCCCGAAGTTGACGAAGAAAAAGTTAGCGAGATAAAAACAAGGGCAAAAGAGGGCACGCTCAAGCCCAAGCCTAGTGTCGCTTTTGAGAAAGGAGAATCCATAAGAGTTATAGAAGGTCCTTTTGCCAACTTTTCCGGAATTATAGAAGATGTAAAACCCGAAAAAGCCAGGGTGCAGGTGCTGGTCAGCATTTTTGGCAGGACCACGCCCATAGAGCTTGATTTTAATCAGGTGGAGAAAATCTAGATGAAGAAAATAAGCGGTTACATAAAGTTGCTGATTGAGGCGGGAAAGGCGTCTCCTTCGCCTCCGGTAGGTCCCGCGCTCGGACAAAGAGGCGTGAACATAATGGAATTCTGCAAGGCCTTTAATGCCCAGACGTCTTCTTCCGAAGGGCTTCTTCCGGTTACGGTAACCGTTTACGCGGACAGATCTTTTGATCTTCAGATAAAAACTCCCCCTACTTCTTACCTGCTGAAAAAAGCTGCGGGCGTCGAGAAAGGTTCAGGATCCACTCCGAGGACCAAAGCCGGCAAGATTACGGAGGAACAGGCAAGGGAGATAGCGCAAAGAAAGCTTGAGGATCTCAACACTGATGAAATTGACGCGGCTTTGATGGTTGTGCGTGGTACCGCGAGAAGCATGGGAATTGATATAGAAGGATTTGGAGAGACTTCATGACCACCAGAGGAAAAAAATATATTGACGTAAGCGCCAAAGTAGATTCCCGCAAAGAGTATACGGTTGATGAGGCCATGGAGCTTGTGGCGCAGGCCCACTATGCGAAATTTGACGAAACGGTGGATATAGCCGTAAATCTCGGCGTAGATCCCAGACATGCGAACCAGCAGATTCGTTCCGCAGTCGTGTTGCCTCACGGTCTCGGGAAAAAAATGACGGTCCTCGTGTTTGCAACGGATGACAAGGCAGTCGAGGCAAAAGATGCAGGGGCCGATTATGTGGGTCTTGACGATATCGTGGAGAAAATTTCCAAGGAGAACTGGCTTGATTTTGACGTGGCTATAGCCACTCCTGACGTGATGTCGAAAGTCGGCAGACTGGGAAAAGTGCTGGGGCCAAGAGGACTGATGCCGAGTCCCAAGGTAGGTACTGTGACTTCGGACGTCGCTAATGTGGTCAAGGAATCAAAGGCCGGTCGTGTTGAAATCAGAAATGACAAAAGCGGGGTTATACACGCTCCCGTTGGAAAAGTTTCTTTCGGAAAAGATAACCTGAAAGAGAACTTCCTCGCCTTTATGGGTTTTCTGATCAAAGAGAAACCTGCCGCCTCCAAGGGTGTTTTTCTGAAGAGAGTTTCGGTGTCGGCGACCATGGGTCCCGGTATCGGAGTGAGCGTGCCGGATATCAGGAACGAACTTAAAAGCATGGGAATTGCGGCGTAAGCGTAACGCGAAACCAGATACGAGAAGAGAGAGACTATGCTCAGTAAAACCGAAAAGCAGAAAGTAATTGACGACTTGGCATCCAGGTTCCATTCCGTTTCCTCGGTGTTCGTTGTTGAGTACCAAGGACTTAAGGTGAAGGAGATGGATGTGCTGAGGAAAAAACTCAGGCAGACCAATACGGAGTTCAGGGTTGTAAAGAACACCCTTCTGGAGAAAGCTTCACTGGGAACGGACATAGAAAAAATGAAGGATTTTTTTTCGGGCCCCACAGCGATTGCTATCTGTGACGGGGAGTCTTCCGCGGCAGCGAAGGTTTTTATTGATTACGGCGAAGATTTCCCGGAAATCAGGATAAAGGGCGGTATATTCGAAGGAGAAGTAGTAGATGTATCCAGAATAGAGCAGATAGCAAAGCTTCCGTCAAGACAGGAGCTTATCTCCGAGTTTGTAGGCCTGCTCAGTGCTCCGATGGGCAACCTTGTGGGAGTCTTGGAGCAGGCACGCTCAAATATTGTCAATGTGTTAGAAGGTTTAAAGGAAAGGAAAACCAAATAAAAAAACTGTAGAACTGTTTTATCAAGGAGGAATAAAAATGCCCGATATTAGCAGAGCAGACGTTGTCACCTATCTTGAACAAGCCAGCATGCTTGAGATATCCGAACTGATCGAGGAAATAAAGGAAAAGTTCGGTGTTCAGGCCGCTACGCCACAAGTCGCTGTTGCCGCTGCTGCCGGTGACGAAGCCGCTCCTGCGGCCGAAGAGAAAACTGAGTTTAGTGTAATTCTCAGTTCTTTCGGAGACAAGAAAATACAGGTCATAAAGGCGGTAAGGGAAATCGCGGGTCTTGGACTCAAGGAATCCAAGGAGCTTGTTGAAGGAGCCCCCAAACCTGTAAAAGAGGGAGTTAGCAAGGATGAGGCTGAAGATATCAAGAAAAAGCTTGAAGACGCCGGAGCAACCGTTGAAGTTAACTGACCATAATTTTCTTCGGTTATTTTCACTTAAACTAAAAAACGAGGGGGTGCGCGTTGAGCATAGAGAATATAGAGTCTCAGGAATTAAGGAAAGATTTTTCGAAGATCCCCCAGGTTCTGGATATCCCCCACCTGCTTGATGTACAGATAAAATCGTACGAAGATTTTCTGCAGGCCGATGTTCCTCCGGATGAGCGTTCGGACACCGGTCTTCACGGAGCCTTCAAGGCTGTTTTTCCTCTTGAGGATTATAATGGCAAGGCTTCTTTGGAATATCTCAGCTACAGGCTGGACGAACCCAAGTATAGTTTCGCCGAATGCAGGCTTAAGGGTTATACCTATACTGCTCCTCTTTATGTAACTTTCCGTCTTATAATCTGGGACATTCCTGAGGGTGAAAAAAGACAGAAAGATACCGAAAGACAGTTCCGCGACATTAAAGAGCAAGAGATATACTTTGGGGAAGTACAGCTTATGACCCCCAGCGGCTCTTTTATAGTAAACGGGACCGAAAGGGTAATCGTAAACCAGCTCCACAGATCTCCCGGAGTGTTTTTTGATCGGGACAAAAGCAAGAACCAGTTGTCCGAAAAGGAAGGATCTTTTATAGCGAGAATCGTTCCTCAAAACGGTCGCTGGCTTGATTTTGAATATGATCTGAAAGACATGCTCCATGTGCGCATAGACAGAAAGAAAAAATTCCACGTCACCGTTCTTCTCAAGGCCATGGGTTACGATGAGCAGCAGATAATGGATTTCTTCTATCCCGTGGAGACTTTCCATATAGAACCGGAAGGACTTCGAAAAGAAGTAACCGCGGAAGTTTTCGAGGTGGGAACGGATGGCCTTAAAAAGGAGACGACCACCGAAATAATCTCCTATCAGAAAGTGACTGTGGACATAAACCACCCAGAAACAGGTGACCTTATGGGTAAAAAGGGAAGAAGGCTGAAAAATCTTCTTTCGAGGTTGGAAGAAGCTGGCATGAGTTCCATACCTGTCTCAGATGAAGAGATAATGGAAAAACCCTCGGCCGAAGTGGTTCCCGACCCCGAAACGGGCGAAGTGATACTGGATTTCAATGAGGAAATAACGGAAGAAAAACTCAACGAACTGCGCAGAATCGGTAAAAAAAACCTCAGAGTCTACTACATAGATAAGACCCTGTTCGTGAGTTCTCTTCGGACCACTCTTCTTTCCGATAAGGTGGATTCATGTGAAGAGGCCATAACGGAAATATACAAAAAATTCAGGCCGACTGATCCTCCTTCCGATGAAGTCGCGCGGACTTTCTTTGAAAACATGTTCTTCACCCAGGATGCATACAGACTCTCGAAAGTGGGTCGGATCAAGATCAACTACAAGCTCAAGAGAAAGGGTGTGAGCGATGATCATCTCACCTTAGACAGAGAAGATATCCTTCTGACCGTGAAATACCTGCTTGATTTGAAAGGTGGCAGGGGGTCTACCGACGACATAGACCATCTCGGCAACCGAAGGGTAAGAACCGTCGGGGAACTTATAGAGGACCGTTTTTATCACGGTCTTGAGAGGCTTGCCCGCTTTGTGAAGGAAAAAATGGGATACCAGACCATAGAAAACCTCATGCCCAATGAAGTGCTGGTTCCGAAAACCGTTACATCGGTTCTCAAGGAGTTTTTCACCACGGGCCAGCTTTCCCAGTTCATGGATCAGACCAACCCTCTGTCGGAAATAACCCATAAAAGAAGGCTGAGCGCACTTGGTCCGGGCGGTCTTACCAGAGAGAGAGCGGGGTTTGAGGTAAGAGATGTTCACTCTTCCCATTATGGGAGAATATGTCCTATAGAAACTCCGGAAGGTCCTAACATCGGACTTATATCCAGCTTGAGCACTTATGCGAAGATAGATGAATCCGGATTTATCCGGACTCCTTACAGGAAAGTGAAGGACGGGCGTGTCACGGACGAAATAATTTATATGAATGCGCTTATGGAAGAGGATTACATTGTAGCTCAGGCAAACGCCCCCCTTGAAGAGGACGGATCTTTCAAACTGCCATTCGTCTCCGCCAGGGGAAATGGCGAATTCATGATGGTTGAGAGAGAGGATGTTGAGTTTATGGACGTGTCCCCTTCGCAGCTTGTGTCGGTTTCGGCTTCTCTTATTCCCTTTCTTGAGCATGATGACGCGAACAGGGCCCTTATGGGTTCTAACATGCAGCGCCAGGCCGTGCCGCTGATAAAGAGTGCCTCGCCGCTTGTGGGGACGGGTTTTGAAAGCAAGGTGGCCAAGGACTCCGGGGTTACGGTTGTCGCACGCAGAGATGGCGTAGTGGAGTCCGTAGACGCGGTTAGGATTGTGGTTAAATCCACGGAAAGAAGTCGCGAAGGCGGGGTGGATATCTACAACTTGATAAAGTTCCACCGCTCAAACCAGAGTTCCTGCTGGAACCAGACGCCTATAGTCAGCCAGGGGCAGCGGGTGAAGAAGGGGCAGGTAGTAGCGGATGGGTGTTCGACGGACCGTGGCGAACTGGCGCTCGGACAGAATATGGTTGTCGCCTTTATGCCATGGGGAGGATACAACTTTGAAGACGCAATCTTGATATCCGAGAGGGTCGTAAAGGACGATGCATTCACTTCAATCCATATTGAGGAGTTTGAGTGTACTGCAAGGGAGACGAAACTGGGAAGAGAAGATATAACCAGAGATATACCTAATGTGTCCGAAGAGTCCCTCAGGTATCTGGATGAAAGCGGAATAATAATGATAGGTGCCGAGGTCGAGCCCGGGGACATACTGGTTGGAAAAATTTCTCCAAAAGCCGAAACTCAACTTTCTCCGGAAGAAAGACTCTTAAGGGCGATCTTCGGAGATAAGGCCGGGGATGTCAAGGATTCCTCCCTCAAGGTTTCTTCCGGGGTATACGGTACCGTGATAGATGTTGAAACTCTTGTGTCCCGCTCCGTAGACAAGGACGAGAGAAGTAAGGACATTGAGAACCAGGAAGTCTCAAAATTGATGGAAGAGAAAGAGAACGAGGTAAATATTCTCAGGCGGGATGCGGTTGACAGAGTAAAGCATATAGTTCTCGGCAGAACTTCGCTTTCCAAAATAACGGTTAACAGAAAAACGATTCTTAAAAGCGGACAGAAAATCACTGAAGAGATTCTTGATGCTATCCCCTTGGAAAAGCTTGTTGACGTCAGGATAAAAGGTCTTCCCGAAGCAGGTGAAGAACTGGCCGGAATAATCGGCAGAGTTCTCAAACGCGTTGATTACGTGACCGCTACCTATGAACAGCGCATAGAAAAATTGAAAAAGCCCGATGAGTTGCCTCCAGGGGTCTTGAGAGTGGTTAAGGTCCGCATTGCGGTTAAAAGGAAGCTTCAGGTCGGCGACAAAATGGCGGGACGGCATGGCAACAAGGGTGTCGTATCGAAAATACTTCCGCAGGAAGATATGCCTTATCTTTCCGACGGGAGGCCGGTTGATATGGTGCTTAACCCGCTCGGCGTGCCTTCAAGGATGAACGTTGGCCAGATACTGGAGACCCATCTGGGGTGGGGCGGCAGAGAACTGGGAAGGCAGCTTAATGAGTATATTGAACAGGAATTTAACGACGAAGCCCTAAGAGAGAAGCTTCTGGAAGTATACTCGGATTCTTCACAGACGCGGGAGCTTATAGGGTCGCTGGACAGAGAGGGCCTTGTAGAGCTGGCAAGAGAGCTTAAAGACGGAGTGCCCGTGAAATCCCCGGTCTTTGACGGTGCCCACGAGGCTGAAATCGCGCGTATCCAGAAGCTTGCCGGCATAGACGAAGATGGAAAGACTGTTCTTTTTGACGGTCAGACCGGCGAGCCTTTTGATCAGAAAGTGTGCGTTGGGATAATGTACATGTTAAAGCTCCATCACCTTGTTGAAGAGAAAATTCACGCGAGAGCAATAGGGCCTTATTCCCTGGTAACGCAGCAACCCCTTGGTGGGAAGGCCCACTTCGGTGGACAGAGGCTTGGAGAAATGGAGGTCTGGGCGCTTGAAGCCTACGGGGCCGCTTACACTCTTCAGGAATTTGTCACTATAAAATCAGATGACGTAGCGGGACGAACGAGGATATTCGACTCGATCGTAAGAGGTGATATGAATTTTGAACCAGGTCTCCCCGAATCTTTCAAAGTGTTGCGCAAGGAACTGCAGGCGCTGGGACTTGATGTGGATCTTATTGAAGAGGAAGCGGAAATTGAGCCGCTTCCGAAATATTAATTTGGAGGGAATCATACCATGGATATAGATACGCTTTTCGAAAAGCCGAAAAACCCTTCTGATTACTCGACCATAAAAATTTCCATAGCTTCTCCGGAAAAAATCAGGTCATGGTCAAACGGAGAAATAAAAAAACCTGAAACTATAAACTACAGGACCTTCAAACCCGAGAGAAACGGTCTTTTCTGTGCCAAGATATTCGGGCCCGTGAAGGATTACGAATGCACCTGCGGAAAGTACAAAAGACTTAAGCACAGAGGAGTAACTTGTGAAAAATGCGGCGTGGAAGTAATTTCCTCTAAAGTGAGAAGGGAGAGAATGGGTCATATAGAACTCGCTTCTCCCGTTGCGCACATATGGCTTCTTCGCAGCATTCCCAGCAGAATAGGAATGCTCCTTGACATGACTTTGAAGGACTTGGAGAGAGTACTTTATTTCGAGGCTTACATAGTTATGGATCCGGGAATTTCCGACCTCAAGTTTGCCCAGGTAATAACCGAAGATGAGTACAGAGCCGAGCGCGAGCGCTTCGGTTCCGAATTTGACGTCGGTATGGGAGCCGAGTCGGTACGGGAAATGCTGAAAACCATAGATTTAAACGAGCTTTCTCAGGAACTCAGGACGAGCATGAAAGAGACCAAGTCTCCGATCAAAAAAGCCCGTATTGCAAAAAGGCTGAGAATATGTGAAGCGTTTCGCAAGTCCAAGAACCGTCCGGAATGGATGATTCTGACCACTATTCCTGTTTTGCCACCTGATCTCAGACCCCTTGTTCCTCTTGATGGAGGACGGTTTGCCGCATCTGATCTTAACGATCTCTACAGAAGAGTTATCAACAGAAACAACAGGCTGAGAAAACTCCTTGAGCTCGGCGCTCCAGACATAATAGTCAGAAATGAAAAGAGGATGCTGCAGGAGTCTGTCGACGCGCTTTTGGAGAACGGGAGGAGGGGAAGACCGGTTCTGGGGCACAACCACAGACCACTTAAGAGTCTGAGCGACATAATAAAAGGTAAACAAGGCAGGTTCAGGCAGAATCTTCTGGGGAAAAGGGTTGATTACTCAGGCCGGTCGGTGATTACCGTAGGTCCCGATCTGCGTCTTCACCAATGCGGAATCCCCAAGCAGATGGCGCTTGAACTTTTCAGGCCCTTTATTTACCAGAAACTTGAAAGATGGGGTGAGGCGGCAACGATAAAAATAGCGAAGAAACTGCTTGACAGCGAAGCTCCGGTGGTGTGGGACGCTCTTGACGAAGTGATAAAGGAGCATCCGGTGCTTCTTAACAGAGCCCCGACTCTTCATCGTCTCAGCATACAGGCTTTCGAGCCGGTGCTTATTGAAGATAAAGCCATTCAGCTTCATCCTCTTGTATGCCCTGCCTACAACGCGGACTTTGACGGCGACCAGATGGCAGTTCACGTTCCGCTTTCAATTGAGGCCCAGACCGAATGCCGCTCGCTTGTTATGTCAACGAACAATATTCTTTCTCCCGCGCACGGAAAGCCGATAATACTGCCCACTCAGGATATAGTCCTGGGGCTTTACTACCTCACAAGGGATACGGCTTCGGATAACAGCTCCGAGCCGGGCCGTGTTTTTTCAGTGCGTGAGGTGGGTTTTGCGTATGAACTGGGGAAGATCGGTTTGCATGATAGCGTAACAGTGAGGATTGACGGGAAGAGCTACATGACGACCGTCGGAAGAGTGTTGATGTACGAGGTTGTTCCCGAAGGTGTTCCCTTTGAACTTATCAACAAGCCGATGACTAAAAGAGCTATAGAAGCACTTGTGGATGAGTGTTTCAGGAAAACCGGCGGTAAAAGTACGGTTTTGCTGGCTGACAGCCTGAGGACTCTAGGATTCAAGTATTCGACAAAGTCCGGAGCTTCTATTTCGATCACTGACATGATTATTCCTGAGTCAAAGAAGGATCTGTTGGAAAATGCTCAAGAGGAAGTTATGAAAGTGCAGGGCCAGTATTCTCAGGGGCTCATAACCGATGGAGAAAGGTACAACAAGGTAATAGACATCTGGGCAAAAACAAGCGATGAAGTCGCTCAGGCAATGATGAGAAAGATTTCTTCAGAAGAAGTCCAGACGGGTAAAAACACTACAGTTGCGGGGCCAAGCTCGAACCCGATATATATGATGATTGATTCTGGGGCGAGAGGGAGCCAGACGCAGGTAAGGCAGCTTGCGGGCATGAGAGGGCTTATGGCGAAGCCCTCGGGAGAAATAATAGAAACTCCTATCACATCCAATTTCCGTGAGGGGCTATCGGTGCTCCAGTATTTTATTTCTACCCACGGTGCGAGGAAGGGGCTTGCGGATACGGCACTGAAAACAGCAAATGCCGGTTATCTGACTCGAAGGCTGATTGATGCCGCTCAGGACGTAATGATTACCGAACTTGACTGCGGCACCATAGAGGGAATTAAAGTCAGTGACCTGGTGGAAGGTGGAGAAATAATCGAGAAAGTAGGAGAGAGAGTGCTTGGAAGGGTAGTGCTTGAGGATATAGAGGACCCCCAGACCGCGGAGGTGATTGTTCATTCAAACGAGGAAGTTGATGAGACCGCGGTTGCTAAGATGGATGAAGCGGGCATAAGCGAGGTGAGCATCCGTTCCGTTCTTACCTGTGAAACCAGAAGCGGTGTCTGCAGGCTCTGCTACGGAAGGAATCTCTCCACTGGAAAGCTTGTAAACATGGGCGAAGCAATAGGTATCGTCGCGGCCCAGTCAATCGGGGAACCCGGAACTCAGCTTACCATGAGAACGTTTCATATAGGTGGCGCCGCGAGCCAGAGAGCGGCGGAGAGCACCCTTGAGAGCCAGCACGAGGGGATAGTCAGATTCAAGAACATAAAGGCAGTCAAGGGACGTGGCAACAAGCTGGTTGTTATCAGCAGAAGCGGCGTACTCTCGATTGAGGACAGCAAGGGATATGAAAGGGAGAAATATCCTGTTGTGCTCGGGGCCAGGCTTAACGTAAAGGAAGGGGACAAGGTTAAGAAGGGGAAAACGCTTGCTGAGTGGGATCCTTACACTACCCCCATAATTTCGGAGATCCCGGGTACTGTAAAGTTCAGGAACCTTGAAGCCGGAGTTACGTACAAGGAACAGGTGGATGAAGTCACGGGCGTTCTCATGAGGGTGGTGGTTGAGACCAAGGATCTGGAAATGCATCCCACTCTGGATGTCGAGGTGAGAACGGAGGATTTGGACTCTCTTGAAATCGACTCCTTGCCGAAAGATAAGAAAGTGCCTTACTCGCTTCCCGTAGGCGCTATAATAGAAGTCGGCGACAAAGACGATATAGAGGCGGGAGACGTACTTGCCAAGATTCCGAGAGCGACCTCGAAGACAAAAGACATTACCGGAGGGCTTCCCAGGGTTGCAGAGCTTTTCGAAGCCAGAGTGCCCAAAGATCCGGCCGTTGTAAGCGAAATCGACGGAATGATATCTTACGGAAAAGATGTAAAGGGGAAAAAGAGGGTTGTGGTAACTCCGGAAATGGGAGAGACTAAGGAATATACCGTTCCCAGGGGAAAACATATCTTGGTCAGGGAAGGGGAATTCGTCTCTTCTGGTGACCAGCTTGTCGACGGTGCGGTCAACCCTCACGATATTCTGAGCATCATGGGAGAAAAAGAACTCGCCAACTACATGGTTAACGAAATTCAGGAAGTCTACAGACTTCAGGGCGTGAAGATTAACGACAAGCATATCGAGGTTATAGTCAAGCAGATGCTGAAAAGGGTGAAGATAAAGGATCCGGGCGATACTACGATGCTTGTCGGCGAGGCTATAGAGAAAAATGTTTTCTTTGAGGAAAACGAGAAGGTCGTCGAAGAAGGCGGAACCCCGGCAGCGGCTGAACCGCTTCTTCTGGGTATAACCCGCGCCTCGCTCAGCACTCGCAGCTGGCTTTCTGCCGCGTCTTTTCAGGAAACCACCAGGGTTCTTACCGAGGCCTCCTGCGAGGGCAGGGAAGATGATCTCAGAGGGCTCAAGGAAAATGTTATCGTGGGCAGGTTGATCCCGGCTGGTACGGGCCTTCCCATGTACAGGGACATAAGCATAGAGACCGATGCACCGGAAATACCTGTACCCGTACCGGAAGTAGAAGAGGAAAGCGAAGACGTATTGCTGGAAAGCTGATATTTCCCCTGCGGTCTATTTCTTTCTTTTGATCAGTAGCCATGGAGAAAAGCTACAGCCCCGCCGAGGTTGAACGGAGAGTTTATGATTTCTGGATCTCTTCGGGACTTCACAAATCCGAAATAAAAGACTCGGCTGAGGTTTTCTCAATTGTCATTCCTCCACCCAACGTGACGGGGTCGTTGCACATAGGCCACGCTCTTAACAACACCATTCAGGACATTCTCGTCAGGTACAAGAGAATGAATAATTTCGATGTTCTCTGGGTTCCGGGCACCGACCACGCTGGTATTGCCACCCAGATGATGGTTGAAAAAGATCTTGCATCCGAAGGACTTACGAAGAACGATCTGGGCAGGGAGAAATTCCTTGAACGAATCTGGCAATGGAAAGAGAATTCCGGCAGCCGGATAACGGAACAGTTAAGAAGGCTCGGAGCCCTTCCCGACTGGGAAGCGGAGAGATTCACCCTTGATGAAGGTCTTTCAGAAGCTGTGAGGAAAGTTTTTGTCGATCTTTATTCTCAAGGGCTTATTTACAAGGACAAAAGACTTGTCAACTGGGATCCCGAGCTCCGTACGGCCATATCGGATCTGGAGGTTGAGCAGAGAGAAATTCAAGGGAACTACTGGTACATAAGATATCCGATAGAGGGAGATGATGGCTTGTTTATTACTGTGGCTACAACACGTCCCGAGACCATGCTTGGAGATACTGCAGTCGCGGTTCATCCCGAAGATTCTAGATACGCCGATTTAGTGGGCAGAAACGCGATTCTGCCTCTTGTTGGAAGAAAGATTCCCGTAATAGCTGATGAATACAGCGATCCGGAGAAGGGTACGGGAGCCGTAAAAATAACCCCGGGACATGATTTTAACGATTTTGAAGTCGGAAAGCGTAATGGTCTTGAAATATTAAATATTCTTGACGAGCGGGCACATATAACAGGCGATGTTCCCGAAAAATACGTGGGACTTGAAAGATTTGAGGCCAGGGAAGCTTTGATCCAGGATCTCGAGGAAGGAGGTTTTCTGGTAAAGGTCGAGCAGGCCGCACACACGGTTCCCTACGGTGACCGTTCCGAGATGGTTGTAGAACCCTGGTTGACCGACCAGTGGTACGTAAACACGGAAGAACTTGCCGCCCAGGCCATTTCATGCGTGGAACGGGGTGAAATACGTTTTTATCCGGAGTTCTGGGAAAGCACTTACTTTGAGTGGATGAGGAATATAGAGCCTTGGTGTATCTCGAGGCAGCTCTGGTGGGGTCACAGGATACCCGCATGGTACGGGCCTGACGGGGAAGTCTTCGTTTCCATGAATGAGGATGAAGCTGCCGCTTCCGCGAAGAAGCACTATGGTGAGGAGGTTGAACTCACAAGAGACCCGGATGTGCTGGATACCTGGTTTTCTTCCGGGCTCTGGCCTTTTTCCACCCTTGGATGGCCGGCGGAGACTAAGTCGCTCGGTCATTACTATCCGACATCATGTCTGGTTACCGGATTTGACATTATTTTCTTCTGGGTCGCAAGAATGATAATGCTGGGACTTAAGTTCATGGATGATGTGCCTTTCAGGGATGTTTACGTGCATGGCCTCATAAGGGACGCAAAAGGCCGCAAGATGAGCAAGACGACAGGCAACGTGATTGATCCCATTGACGTGATCGAAAAATACGGTGCCGATGCGCTTCGTTTCTCCCTCGCGGCGCTTGCCGCCCAGGGAAGGGACGTAAAGCTTACTTTTCCTGTTATCGAGGGATACAGAAACTTCATGAACAAGATATGGAATGCCACCAGATTTGTGTTTATGAATCTTGAACCGGAGATGATTCAGGACTCCGACCTCGACAGTTCTTGCCTGAGTGTTCCTGACCGGTGGATTCTCAGCAGGTTCAACTCTACCCTAGGCGAAGTTGAAGAATTCATTGAGAACTACGAATTCGACAAGGCGTCCCAGGCGCTTTATCACTTTATGTGGGATGATTACTGCGACTGGTATCTTGAAATATCCAAGTTTTCGCTTTACGGAGATGACAATGAATCCAAGGAGATCACCCTTAACGTGCTCGTGCGAATCCTGATTCGCTCCCTGCGGGCGCTTCATCCTTTCACGCCATATATTACGGAGGAGCTATTCCGAATATTCAGGGAAAGGGGAGTCAGTCTTCCTGAGGGAGAAGGTCTTGAGGGAAGGAGCATCCTTGAAGCCGGGTATCCGAAGCCGAACGAAAGCGAAGTATTTAAAAAAGCGTCCGAGCAGATTGAGCTTGTAAAAAGCGTTATAACCGGAATAAGAAACCTGCGGGCCATTATGGGGATACACCCTTCGGAGAAGGTATCAATTCACCTTAACTCCGAAAGCAGCGAAACAGGGGATATTTTAAGGGGGAACCTTGAGATTATCCTGGGCATGGCTTCTCTTGGGGATTGCGTTGTTTGCGGAGGAGATATTCCGGGTAAAGCAGTCTCGGAAGTTGTTTCGGGAGTGGAAATAATTATGCCGGTTGAGAATCTGCTTGATCTTGAGAAGGAAATTTCGAGATTGAGCAAGGACTTGGCAAAAGTTTCACAGGAACTTAAGAAAACCGAGGGTAAGCTTGCAAACAGGGATTTCATCAAACGTGCCCCTGAAGATGTTGTGGAAAAGGAAAGGGGAAAACTGGATGAATTTCAAAGCCACAAGGAGAAGCTTGAGGGAATTCTCGAAAAGATTTCAGAAATGTAGAACAAACTTCGATTCTGATATCAGATTTTTCGATTGGCAAACTTCATACATGTTCTTGATAATTCGACCTCACTGAATATAATGCTTTTTGCTGAAAGTATGTTCTTTTGACTCTGTTAATGCACAGCCCTAAAAGAGTGCAATGTAGTGAGACTGGAACAATATTTCACTTGACTGGAGAATGAATTTTGAAAAGTACAATCTGGCTAGCCTATGACTTGGGAGCAACTGGGGATTATGAGGGGATTTACGCATGGCTTGATAATCATGGTGCGAAGGAGTGCGGCTCAGGGCTTGCTGTTTTTCCATATTCCTATGAGAACGACTTGGTTAAGTCTCTTAAGAGGGATATCTCCGATTCCATTTCACTTAACAAACGTTCCAGAGTCTATGTGATTTTCAGGGAAAATGGTAAAACCAAGGGACGTTATCTGATTGGAAGACGGAAAGGTGCACCATGGGTTGGCTTCGGTAGCAATGGCGAGTCTGAGGACGATGAAGATTAGCCGTGTTCATAGTCCCAGGCTCCTTGTAGACAGCAGTTTTTTCTTTGCACTCTTCAATGAAAAAGACCAGTATCACTCTTTAGCATGTGATCTTAAGGAATGGATTGATAACCTGTCAATCGTTTTACCGTGGCCAGTCTTGTATGAAACGGTAAATACCCGTCTTTCTCGACAACGTGGGAATCTTGCCCAGTTCAGGGCGATAGTTGAATTGCCAGACACTATCCTGCTTGATGATTCTCCTTACCGGTCGGAATCTTATGAAATGGTAATGATGACAATTCGTATGGGTTCTCCTCTGAGTCTGGTTGATGCCGTACTTCGTGCTGTGATTGATGATGTTAATGTTCGTGTTGGGGCAATGCTGACATTCAATCATGCGGACTTTGCTGATATCTGTTCGAAGCATAACGTTGAGTTGCTTGGAAATTAGGAATAAACAAAAAGTCTGTACATGGGTACATAATGCAAGACAGAGACCGCCGTCCCCAAGGTATCATCTTGATTGTCGCGCTAGTGCAATCTTGATTGACGCGGTAGACAAAATCGGAAACTTACGGCCATATAGCAGGAAGCCTTGATCCAGTAATATTTGAAGAGACTAAAAAAGATCCATTTGTTGATGCGACACTTTCTCGTCCGTTATTTCCACCGGGTAATCTCCGTCAAAACACGCAAAACAGTAGTTTGATTTTCCGTTAAGGGATTTGTCACCGTTAGTAACCGCTTTTGCTATTCCCTCCTTGCTTAGGTATCCCAGAGTGTCGGAAGTTATATAGTCTTTTATTTTCTCTACTTCAAGGGAATGCGCTATGAGCTCTTCTTTAAGAGGAGTGTCTATGCCATAGTAGCATGAGAATTTCATCGGAGGTGAACTTATTCTCATGTGAACTTCCTTGGCCCCGGCGTCGCGTATCATCTTGACGATTTTTCTGCTGGTTGTACCTCTTACTATGGAGTCGTCAACCACTACTACTTTTTTTCCGTTTATGACCTGTTTTATCACGCTGAGCTTCAGTTTCACTCCGAAGTTTCGTATTGATTGCTGAGGTTCAATAAAGGTTCTTCCGATATAATGGCTTCGCAGAAATCCGGTCTCAAAGGGAATTCCCAGCTGCTCAGCGTATCCCATGGCCGCCGGTGTTCCAGAATCAGGTACGGCTACGACGATGTCCGCGTCGGACGGACATTCGATTGCGAGCTGTTTCCCCATATTTTTTCTCATCTGATAGATGTTTTTTCCTTGAAGGAACGAATCGGGTCTCGAAAAATATATGTTCTCAAACACGCAGTATTTGTGCTGTCTTTTCGGAAGGGGTTTGAATGATTTGATTCCGTTTTCATTTATGAACACTATTTCCCCGGGTTCTATTTCCCTTATATAATCAGCTTCTATCAGTTCAAAAGCACATGATTCAGAGGCCACGACATAAGAGTTATCAATCTTCCCGAGAACAAGGGGCCTGAATCCATGAGGGTCGCGGGCAGCTACCAGACCTTTAGGAGTAAGAAATAAAAGACAATAGGCTCCTTTGCATTCAGTAAGGGCTTCTATGATTCTTCCCAGGAAGGTTTTTTCCTTTGATCTCGCGATGAGGTGTACGATTACCTCGGTATCTGTAGTTGACTGGAATATGGAGCCTTCTTTCTCAAGTGTATGTCTCAGTACTTTCGCATTTGTAAGGTTGCCGTTGTGTCCAACTGCCAGTTCCCCTTTTTCGTAATTCATAATCAGGGGCTGGGTATTCTTGTTGTTGCTTGAGCCTGTTGTGGAGTACCTTACGTGGCCGATAGCGGTGGTGCCTTGAAGCTTCGATATGGACTCTTCATCAAAAACTTCGGTTACGAGTCCCATCTCCCGGTGGGAGTAGAGCTTCTCACCGTCGGTTGACACTATGCCGGCACTTTCCTGACCTCTGTGCTGGAGAGAGTAGAGGCCAAGATAGGTAAAGTTGGCGGCGGCTGGATGATCATATATTCCAAAGACTCCGCACTCTTCGCGTAGCTTTGCCATTTTTACCTCTCTGTGGCTGAAAGGCTTTTCTGAAAGCCTTCAGACCAAGCGTCATGAACCGCTGAGATTCCCATGTCAATCAGACCTTCTACACAGAACCTGTCGTCATTAATGACTGCTCCGGCACGCAGCACGGGAACGCCGTAACTGCTTGCCATCTCTTTTATTCTTTCCCAATTGGTTTCGCTTATGCCTGCTATTACTCTGGATTGCGTTTCGGAGAAAAGAAACAGGTCGCCTCTAAGAGAGTTTCCATTTATGTCGGGTGCTTCTACAACGACCCCCCTTGTGCCATGCGGGTTAAAGCAACATTCCGCGAGCGCTACGGCAAAGCCGCCTTCAGATATATCATGCGCCGATTTAAGTATACTTTGAGAAGCACACGCAATCAACATTTCAGCAAGTTTTTTCTCTTTATCAAGGTCAATTGAAGGTGGTTCCCCATCGATCAGGCCGTGTTGAGTCTTGAGGTACTCGCTTCCTCCTATATCTTCTTCTATGGCTCCTCCGAGCAATATCACCATGTCTCCAGGGTCCTGAAACCAGGAAGTGACGATTTTCGAGGTATCTTCTATGAGGCCAACCATTGCAACGGTAGGGGTAGGGAATATTGCGACACCCTCGGTTTCGTTGTAAAGACTGACGTTGCCGCTTACAACCGGCGTATTGAATGTTCTCGCAGCTTCCGACATGCCTTCAACGCTTTGTTGGAACTGCCACATTATCTCGGGGTTTTCAGGATTTCCAAAGTTAAGACAATCGGTGATTGCAATGGGAGAAGCGCCACAGCAGGCCAGATTCCTTACACTTTCGGCAACGGCTATTTTACTTCCACCACGGGGATTTAAATAACAATATTTAGAATTCACATTAGATGTCATTGCGATTCCCTTCTGAGTGCCTTTGAGCCTTATTATTGCAGAATCCGCTCCTGGTCCCAAAACGGTGTCGGTTCTTACCATGTGGTCATACTGTTCGTAAACCCATTTCTTGCTCGATACGGTTGGAGAAGACAGAACTTCAAGGAAAGCTCTCTTAACATCTTCAGGTTCGGGGAGACCCTCCGAATCCAGTTTTTTTATTCTCTTGAGATAATCGGGTTTTTTTACTGGTCTTTCGTAAGTTGGCGCTCCGGAGGTTATCAGGCTTACGGGCAGGTCCGCAACCGTGCTTCCTTCTTCTACAATGGTCAGTTTTCCAGAATCGGTCACCTTGCCGATAATCGAAAAATCAAGGTTCCATTTCCTGAAGATATCCCTTGCCGTATTTTCCTTGCCCTTTTCCAGGACTACAAGCATTCTTTCCTGTGATTCAGAAAGCATCACTTCATAGGGAGTCATGCCTTCTTCTCGCTTGGGAACTCTGTCAATTTTAATCTCTAGGCCGGTTCCCGCACGATCAGCCATCTCAGTTGAAGAGGATGTGAGTCCCGCGGCTCCCATGTCCTGTATGCCGACAACGCAGTCAGTCTTAAACAGTTCCAGGCAGGCTTCGAGAAGAAGTTTTTCCGTAAACGGGTCTCCTACCTGCACCGCGGGCCTTTTCTCCTCGGTTTCCTCGGTAAAGGTATCAGATGCCATAATGGCTCCCTGTATGCCGTCTCTTCCTGTTTTCGATCCGACGTATATCACGGGATTCCCTTCGCCTGATGCATATCCGCGGAAGATGCTGTCTTCTTTCGTTACTCCGAGAGCAAAGGCGTTTACAAGGGGGTTTCCATTGTAGCAATCGTCAAAGTATATTTCTCCTCCCACAGTGGGAATACCCATGCAGTTTCCATAGCCGGCTATTCCCGATACGACCCCTTCGACAAGGAATTTTGTTTTCTGAAGATCCGGGTTTCCAAAGCGAAGGGAATTTAAAAGCGCCACTGGTCTTGCTCCCATGGTGAATATGTCCCGGAGAATCCCCCCGACTCCGGTCGCGGCACCCTGGTAAGGTTCTATGAAAGAGGGGTGGTTGTGGCTTTCCATCTTGAAGACGACGCAGTCGCCGTCCCCTATATCCACCACTCCCGCGTTTTCTCCTGGGCCCTGTATGACCTGCTCTCCGGTTGTGGGAAACTTCCGGAGATGCACCTTGGAACTTTTGTAGGAGCAGTGCTCAGACCACATAGCCCCGAGAATTCCGATTTCTGTTGAGTTGGGCTCTCTTTCCAGAGTTTCGATTATCTTTTCGTATTCGCTCTCTGTGAGGCCGTGGTCAAGAGCGAAATTAAGAGATGCTTTATTCATTTATCCTCCGGGGGCTGGATGAACTTTGTCGTCTTAGGTATGTCCATGTTCCTGAAAAGATATCTTTTTACCTTCCTCGTAGTGGTTTTCGGAAGTTCTTCTCTAGCGACCGCGAAATGGCTGATTCTTTTGTGGGATTCAAGGCGGCGGTTAAGTGCGCTTATTTCGCTTTTGAGAATATCCCACACGCCTTCATCTTCTCTGTCCCGCGGGGTGTTCCCGAGCCTTCTTGAAATCCCCTCCTTCTTCGGAAATATCACGGCCTGTATTCTTTCGTCATCCGGGCTGAATACGACGGCTTCTTCAACTGTTTCAAGCGGGGTAAGCTTTTCCTCGATTTCCTCCGGAGAGATGTTCTTTCCTCCCTTGGTTACGATAACCGATTTTTTCCTTCCCGTTATGTGCAAATAGCCCCCGCCGTCAAAATAGCCAAGGTCACCGGTTCTGAGCCAGCCGTCATCGGAGAGAATCTCCTTTGTCGCCCCGGGGTTCTTATAGTAACCTAGCATTATGTTCGGGCCTCTGGCGCATATTTCCCCGACCCCTTCTGTGTCCGTATCCCTTATCTCCACCTCGATTCCTTCAAGCACCATGCCGCCGCTTGTGTTCTTTGGGGCCGAAGGGGGGTTTACTGATATGACCGCGGCTGTCTCGCTCATTCCGTACCCCTGAAGCAGGGGGAATCCGTATTTTTCAAGTCCCAAGGAAGCCGCCTCGGACAAGGCGGCCCCGCCGCTTACTATGAGTTTCAGGCGGTCAAGACCCAGGCGCTTTTTCGCCATTTTCCCGAAAAGTCCCGAAGGAAGTATCCTTGTGAAAAAGCTTTTTGCCTTGGCCTGTTCTATTCTTCCGAGCAGTCTCTCCAGTATCAAGGGGGTGTTGAGCCACACCGTAGGTCTTGCGGCCTTGAGATCCGAGAGCATTTCATTCGGTTTTATACTTCTTGCGAAAAATACCCTCTGTCCGCAGCAGAAGGAAAGCAGTATTCCGCCTATTCTCTCATACACATGGTGGATGGGAAGTATGGAAAAAGCGGTGTCTTTATCTGTTATGGGAAAAGCGCAGCGAAGCGTATTAAGGTTAGACATTATGTTTGCATGGGAGAGCATTACTCCCTTGGGGTTGCCGGTGGTCCCCGAGGTGAAAACTATATCGGCTATATCTTCGGTTTCTGTTTCTTCCGGTGGCGCGGTTTTTTCGACGTCGGTCCTTAAATTAAGGGCTTCCTCCATAGGTATTATGTGCTCGACGGCCCCGGCGTCGCCCAACGTCTTTGTAAATGGTGCCGAGGCTATGAGAAATCTTGAATCTGAAAGCGCAAGAACCTGCTTTATGTGCTCCGTTTTAGCCCTAGCGTCAAGTGGTACGGCTATTGCGCCCACCCATATTGCCGCAAAGTAGGAAATTGCCCATTGTGGGCTGTTTTCTCCCACTATGGCAACATGTTCTCCCTTCTTAAGACCTAGGGACCTCAGGTGGGCAGAGAGCCCGGTGAAAAGAGCAAAGACTTCACTGAAAGTGAGAGAGCTTAGCGACAGGTCCTTTTTTCTTACGGAATAGGCGATCTTGTCCGCGTAGAGGGCAGAATTTTCCTCAAGCATCTGCTGTATGGTTGTTATATGTTTCGCACTTCTTATGGATGGGAGTCTTTTCTCAGTGCGGGTGAATCTTTCCATCTAAATGTTTTTTTTAGATTATTTCTCTCAGTTCTACCAGGTCTTTTATGATGAATTTCGGTTTTGCCCGGGGGAGTTGTTCCTTTCTTTTTACCCACACGGAATCAATTCCAAACTGTGATGCCCCTATTATATCCGCTTCCGGGTTGTCCCCTATGAAAATGACATTCTGCGGATTCTCGTTGAGGTTGGCTAGGGCAAGTTCAAATATTTTCCGGTGAGGTTTTCTCCAGCCCACTTCTTCTGATATCACTACATTTTCGAAAAAATCCGCGATCCCGAATTTCCCGAGCAGTTCCCGCACAGTTGGAGCGTGATCGAAATTCGAGACCAGGGAAAGCCTGTATCCTTTTTCTATGAGGTAGGAAAGGACTTCGGTGTGATGCTCTGGGTATACAACAGCTCCGCAGAGACTTTCCATGTGTGAGCGTACAAATTTGTCAGGCAAGTCATCACTTCCGTTGATGCCTGTCTTCTCAAGGAATATCTCAAACCTCTTTCTGTTCGGATGCTCTTTCAGATCCTTTTTCCTGAGTTCAAGAAGTTCTGCGTAGCTCTCAACAAAAGGCGTATAGAAATCTGAGAATTCCATTCCTCTGAGGCTTGAGCGCATCTGCGTGAAAACGTGTCCGGCGGTTGAGTTGCGTACTTCTCCGTTAATTGTCATCTCGGGCAGAAGGGAAGGTTCGAACATTACAATCGTGTCGAAAAAGTCAAAAAGCACCGCCGAATATTTTCTCATCAGATTTTGTACGGGTAATTACCCAAGCGATCTTTCAAATACGACTTCTATTATCTTGTTATGAAGTCCGAGCGGTTCCGTTACCCTGTAGTTTATTTGCGGAAAATCCCGAGCTGCTTCCGCCACCATTTTGGGAATATCTGACTTTGAGTGTCTTCCCGGTACGAGAAAGTAGGGGTGCACCGTTACGTCTGTTGCCCCGGCCGCAACGCACTTGCGAAAAGCTTCTTTTATTGACGGTTCGCAAAGCTCCATGTGAGAGGGCTCAACCATATCAAACGGTGAGCCCGGGTAAGCCCTTGCCCTCTCTGCTACTTTCTCAAGAAGGGCGTTTGCCTCTTTCACCGTGCTTCCGTGATCGACCAGTATAAGTGCCTTCATAGCTCAGATGTTTTCCGAGTGGAGCTTTATGGTTTCAAGCACTATCTCCGCAGACCTTCGGAATTCATCGATCACAAGGTATTCGTTTACGGTGTGAAGCTCATACATTCCGGTTCCAAGGTTTACGCATTCTATTCCATTTTCATTTATATAGTTTGCGTCGCACCCTCCTCCGCTTGTGTGAAGTTCTATGTCGTGGTGAAGATTCTCTGCGGCTTTGAGTACAAGTTTTGTCACAATTGCCTGCGGGGAGACATTCATTACCGGGTAAACGCGTTCTGTCTCTACCTCCGCACGTGCAAAGAGCCGTTCTCCGTCAAGGACAATCTCTCTGCTCCCGGCTGCTTCCAGAAAGCACTCTTGCATGTGCTGTATCTGCGCGTCCAGTTTTTCCGGGTCGTGGCTTCGCGCTTCGGCTTTTACTTCAACAAGTCCCGGAACTATATTTATGGCGGATCCCCCGCTTACCTTTCCTACGTTCGCCGTTGTCTCATGGTCTATCCTTCCGAGCTTCATTCTTGAGACTGCGTCGCTTAGGATTTCCACCGCGCTTATTCCGTTCTCCGGGCAGAGGCCTGAATGTGCCTCGACGCCGTATATCTTCACGTCCATTATGTCCGAGCATGGGCACCTGAGGACGAGTCTATCTGGTGTGCTGCTGTCAAGAACTATTCCGTAGGGGCTTTTAAAGCTCGAGGTGTCAAGAAATTTTGCTCCCAGAAGGCCGACCTCTTCGCATATCGTAAAAGCAACTTCTATATCGGAGTGTGGAATATCGTTTTCTCTCAGGGTACGAAGCACCTCCACTATTATGGAGACGCCGCTTTTATCATCGCTTCCGAGTATTGTAGTGCCGTCGCTTCTCATGATGCCGTTCTGCACTCTCGGCTTTATTCCTTCTCCCGGGCTTACTGTGTCCATGTGGGAGCAGAGGAAAAAGGGCAGGGCGTTCTTTTTTGTGCCGGGAATCCTTACTATCATGTTTCCTGTATCCGCGCCGACTTTCTCACCGGCATCGTCATAGAAACATTCGGCACCCAGATCTTTCATCTCCTCTTCAAGCCTTACGGCAACATCTTTTTCCCTTCTTGATGGACTGTCAATTTTTATGATGTCCATCAGGTGTTCAGTCATTCTTTGTTCATTTATCATGAATCGGTTTGCTCCTAATTGAATGTAACCCTACTCATCAAAATTGCCAATCTTCCTCTTCCATAAAGTTTTCCAGATCAAAACATTCTACTCCGAAGTGTCTACAAATGTTTGGAATCCTCACCGCTTTCGGTTTCTCGGTCTCAAGAGTAACAACTGTGCCGTTGTTTACTGCGGCTTTGGCTATAACAAAAGGGTCGGCGTTAAGGCCTCCTTTCTGAATTTTTTTGAGTTCAATGTTCTGCTGAAAATGCTTGACTTCGTATATTTTGCGAACGAACTCTGCTTCGGCGGCAGTAGGGGTCGAAAAAAACTCCTTGTTCTGCTTCATCCAATCCTCAAGATCTCCTCTGCTGTACCGCTCTATCTCCCGGGAAACTTCCCGCGTGGAAGTGATCGAATCAGTTTCAACCAGCTCATCAAAGAGTTTCCACAGAGTTGGAAAACGGCTTCGATAATAGCTTCCAAACAAATCGGACAAGGCCGAGGTATCAAATACGTACATCAGAGAATTTTCCTGAAGAAATAGTTTTCAAGCTGAGGCAGATTTTTTACCTTCGTATCAAGATAATCTGCGAGTTCAGGTTCAGTGATGCGGTTTTGATGGTATCTGGAAAATGCAAGGTTAATGTAGTTTGTGCCGAGATAGGCAATCTTTGTCCAGTAGTGATTTCCTCCCTCGCCCTGGCGGCGATGTTCTTTCGTTTGCGCAAAATTCAAATATTCATCAGCGGTTATCAGGTTAGAATCCAGGAATCGTCTGAAAACTGACTCTCTAGAGACGTGGTAGCGTTCAGCCAAGAGTTTGGCGGTTGCTTCGTTTGGAGTATGGCCGCGGATATCTTTTTTGAAAAGCGACATGGGAAAGAGAAATTCGGCGGAGAATCGATTGCAGATCACCTCGATTCGTCTGCCCGATGGAGACAAGCCTTCACCCAGTTCACCGCTACGCATATCAATTCCGCTTGTGTGAAACAGAAGGTGTGCAAGCTCGTGAAAGAGCGTGAAAATCTGGCGGGTTTTTGAAGAAGAATTGTTTATGTAGATGACGGGGAACGTCTCGTCGTACATGCAGAACCCGGAAAAGAGATCATTTCCAAAAGCATCCTTAAAGATTGCAACTCCGTGATGTTCAAGAACCTCGCGCCATGCTTCAAAAGCCACATCAGCGTTATCCCATCCCATCTGTGTTTTAAAGGAAATGTCCAGATAATCACGAACGCGACGCGCCATTGCTGTTATGTCCATATCTTGGGTGAAATGCAGGTCATTCAGAATGAATCGGCCTGCCGGGTTCATTTCATCATTCAGTTCGGAAAGATTAATCTGGAAAACTTTCGCTTTGCGAAGAAGGAAGCGTATCTCGTGCGGAAGCTGGTCGAATCGTGCATCAGGCAAGGTACGGAAGGAGTTACGTATTGGCGGGACATCCGGTGGCTCTGGAAAGAAAAAAACTGCGATCGGCACCTTGAATTTGTTGCTCAACCTCTCAAGTTGAGGATAGGTCGGAAAGGATTCGCCGGATTCCCACTTTTCAATTTTACTGAAATCTTCCAAGGCCTCTTCAAGAGAAAACCCAGCCCGTTCACGGGCCCATTTCAGAACTTCTGGAGTAATGGGGATTTGCTCTCTAGCCATTGGGTATTCCTTCTATTCTTCCATTCAGAAAATCGTAAAGTGTCTATACATGCCCCAAGGAAACTCATGCCACGGCGACTTCTGAAAAAATCTAACTGACTGGAACGGCTATTCACAACGCAGACGAGCAAGTAGGGCATTTTCGGTTAAACTGCAAAGAGTTTTCAATATGGAAAAATCGGGTGATTTTAGGAAACCAGAAGAGACTTGAAAATGGACAGCATCTTGAGTTTGAATTTGACAATTCCAAAGGAACGCATCGCTAAATTCTGTCGTGCCAACAAGATATCCAGACTCGCAATTTTCGGGTCTGCTTTGCGAGAAGACTTCGGACCAGACAGCGACATTGACATTCTTGTCAGCTTTGAGTCGACTGCCAGGCATAATCTGTATGATATGAAAACGAGGTTGGAAGAGATTTTCGGGTTGAGAAAAGTCGCAACCACCTTCGTCGCAAAATTATTCTGGAATCAGCGGAATCAATTTATGAATCGTGAGGAGAGCACCTTGGACTTGCTGTATAAAACCGCAGGGAGCTCATACAATATCCATGCACACCTCACACTCTAACGCCGTCGCGGCCTTCCGCAAGGTTGTCAAAGTAACCGACCTGTTTTCCGTATCTAACAAGCGATCAAGGGCACTGCGGCTGATATCGATTCTCTTTGCCATGGCAGTTCTGGTAAGGCCCTCTTTTTCCATAGCCGTTAGAACCTGGCGTGCCAATACCCGCCTTATTGCGTTAATGGCAACTTCCTGCCTGATGCCTTCTTCGTACAACCAGCTGTCAAAAGATGTGCCGATGTTTTCCTCTTTCACAACCAACCACTTCAGAACCAAATATATCAAGAACAATATGGCCGGTCAATTCGCTGATGTGAGTCTCTGTGTGCGTATAAATAGCGCCATTCACCTGTTTCCTGTATTCTCTATATCAGTATTGTTTGTGTGAAAAACGAGACTGTTAGTTTTTTCTGTGGAAAGAAGAGTCAGTAAATTGAATGCTATGGGAAATCACTCTATAACTCCTGATTGTATTCTGGCCGGTCTTGGAAGCCTTGAACGCAGTGAACTTGCGGGAATGATTGCGCTTATTGAAAACACAAAACTCCTTAACTTGGCTGATGGTCTTGCTAGAAAAGCAGGATCAAAGCTTAAACTCCCTCTTAAAGAAAAGGAGCTTGAAGATGAAATTTCTGCTGTAGCAAGAGAAACTGATGAGTCCACCTATGAAACCGGTTTGCTGCGCCACCGTCTCTGGTGCAGGCTTCAAGACGGGTTCGGCATTGCCTACAGCTTACCACTTTCGACCCGCTCGGCAAGAAAGGAGAGTGTGAAGCTCAGCCACAAGGTCTCAGAGAAGCTTTCTCCGTCCTATTCTTCTTTGTCCAAGGATGCTCCTCGGAGCAAGCGTGTGCTTGACTGGGCAAAAAGGAAAGCTCCCTTTTTCGGGAGTCAGGAAAATCTTGAATTCAGAAAAATCGTGGAGATTGAGGCAACAAAGCTTTTCGGTGCCTTGCTCGGGGAAGACGTACTTGATGAAAAAACGAAATCTCGCTTAAAGGATGAGATACGTGATAAATTCGAGGATATTCCGACAGACCTTAAAGATGAAGAACTAAGAGAAGCGATTTCAAGCGGCGACTGGAAGATTGTGGGTACCATTCTCGCTGGCGGCAGTCTGGGCGGTCTGGCTCTTGCCGTTGAGCTTGCGGGATTCAGCGCGTATATACTCGCAGCCAAGGCTTCCGCGATTATACCGCTTGTCGGAGGGAAGACCATGGTATCTTTGCTGGCTGTTCTCGCAGCTCCAGCCTCACTGGGTATTGCGGCAATTGCTGGATGGTTTGCGCTTTCAGGAGTTTCGTCTTCAGTCAAGCTTGCCGTGGCCGCAAGGATAACGGTTCTTCTCGCCCTGAAAGGTTTTGCGGACCGCGAAAAGGGCTTCACGAACATTCTAAATGATTTTCGCGCAATAGATATGCTTGCTCCATCGGTATTGAGCCACCTGAGCCCGAAACAGCGTGAGATAATGGCCGCGCGCGAAAAGCGTATTGAAGAACTTACTGGCCATGCTGTCTCAAACGCTCCCGGTCCTCCGCCACCTCCCTGGGACAGTCATCCGGGGAAAGAGGATGCTGAGTCAGTCGAGAAGTTTCTCTCATCTGATGGTCGGCCGGAACACCACGGGTTTGACATGGCCGCAACAGCGACTCTCACTGCGGGGGATTTTCTCTATACGATCTGGTCAATAGATCCTATGGTCGTAAAGGCCGCTGATTTTTCACGATCTGAAGATATAGGCAATGTTTTCGAATTTGCGGCTTTTGCCGAGCGCTGGGAAAAAATGTCGGCGTCCGGAGCGCAGGGTCTTGAGAATTCACTGCAGGGCTACACTGCGGAGCAACTGGTTCTCACGCGTCTTGTCGAGGATGGGCACGTAGTGAAATTGGCTGAAGTTTCCAACGCTCCAGGATTTGATATTCTGGTAGACGGGGAGCCGTTTCAGATAAAATGCGGCGGACAGGATAACATTTCCCTTCTTTCCGAGCACTTTGAAAAATATGACAATATATCCGTAATCGCTAACACGGAGCTTGCCGAGGCGGCCGAGGGAAAGCCATGGGCGGATCAGGTCTTTACGGTTGAAGATTTTGACCTTGAAACGGTAAGGGGAATGATGTCAGGTGCCCTTGATGCAGGGGTGGGCATTGATGATATTCCCGTTCCTGTCTACGCGGCAATAGTTGGCGTTGCCAGAAATCTTCAGGATCTAAAAAACGGACACATGGGACTCTCGGACCTGCCGGGGGAGATTGCCGTTGATGTCGCGATACGGGGTTCTTTGGCTTTGGTGGGGGCAAAAGCGGGAGCTGTGGCGGGGATTGTCATCTTTGGTCCCGCGGGAGCGGTTATTCTGCCGTATGTGGGAGGGGTTGCATCGTTGGGGTTTGTTCCGAAGGTTCGTGGGGCGGCTGATAAGGTACTTTTAAGGGACTGGTCAGAAGAAGTTGTCGACATCGCGGCCTCGTTGCAGAAAGACGCTCTTTACGCTCTTGACAGACGTATTGACCACCTCAAAAGAGATCTCACGACATTGCATGATCCGAATTTCATAGAAAGCTGGCTTTCCTCAAGAAAACTTGACGATATCATCGCGTCCGCCGAACAGCGTGTTGACATTGAAAGTCAGATCCTCAGTACGGCGTCAGATGCTTCCTGCCTTCTTGGCAAGGTAGTTGCGGCGAGGCTTTTTGATCCATCCATAAGAAAAACGCAGTCCGCGCTGATGGAGAAATTGCGTGAGAAACCTAAAACCAGCAAGGTTTTGCGAAAAGACTTACAAAAAAATGCGGAAAAAGCCACGGGATGGGCAAAGCAAAAAATGTCCAGAGCCCGCTGAAAGCCGGAAACCGAGAAAACCTGAAAAGGAGTGATAGACAAGATATCCTGCAAGGACATTTCTCAGGGAAAACTGAATGAATAAAAGCCGGGTATCCTGCTGCGCGCCCGATGTTCCCTCAGGCGGCGCGGGCGGAAGTGAAAATTTTCCTTTTCCCTATCCCTGTCTCTCTTTTGATCTTGAAGCGAAGCAGGGAAGCAGCGGGCTAAACGCCTTTGCAGCAATACGCTCGGACACGGCGGAGTCCATACGCTTTAACCATGGAGACCTGCGGGCTGAGCTTGAAAGACTTGATGAGTTTGCACAGGGAGCGTCATTTCTTCTCGGGCACAACCTGATCAATTTTGACCTGCCCCACATAAAAGCGATAAGACCCGGTCTTCGCCTCCTTCGCCTTCCTCCAATCGACACTCTCTGGCTGAGTCCTCTTGCCTTTCCCAAAAACCCCTATCACAGACTCGTAAAGCACTACAAGGACGCTGGTATTGAGCGCGCGCAGGCAAGCGACCCGGAACTTGACGCGAGGATCACGCTTGAACTTTTCGCAGACGAAATCTCGGCGCTTGGGAAATCTGCCCCCGAACTTCTCTCGGTCTGGCACAGGCTTGCCGGAACGGATGAGAACATGAGGGGTTTCGATGTGTTTTTCTCTTTTCTGAGACGCTCGAAACGTCCCTCGGATGATGATGCACGCGGGGCGATAGGAAGGTTTCTTGAAAACAGAGCCTGTACGGTGCAGGCAGAGGAAGCCATGAGAGATATTCCGCGGCTCGGCTGGCCCTTTGCCTACGCTCTCGCCTGGCTTTCAGTGTCGGGAGGAAACTCGGTCATGCCGCCCTGGGTGCGGCATCAGTTCCCCGAGGCAGGAAGGCTTGTTCGCCTGTTACGTGACACGGCATGCGGTAACTCCAGCTGCGGTTGGTGCTCGCAGAGACACGACGCCCGCAAGGAACTTTCGCGCTGGTTCGGTTTTTCCGATTTCCGCGAGAAACCTGCCTGCGAAGACGGCACTTCAATGCAGCGCGCGATAGTTGAAAAGAATATGGCCGGAAAACACGTTTTGGGCATCATGCCCACGGGCACCGGAAAGTCCCTTTGCTACCAGGTTCCGGCCCTTTCCCGCTATTACAAAACTGGAGCTCTCACCGTGGTTATCTCGCCCCTTGTAGCACTCATGGCGGATCAGGTTGAGAGCCTCTCGGCAAAGGGAATAAACTCGTGCGTGACAGTGAACGGACTTCTTTCCGTGCCTGAGCGGGCAGAGGCGCTTGAACAGGTAAGGCTCGGCGACGCAAGCATATTGATCATCTCTCCTGAACAGCTCAGAAGTCCTTCCATAAGACGGGTGCTTGATCAGCGGGAGATCGGATCATGGGTGGTAGACGAGGCTCACTGCCTCTCGAAGTGGGGGCATGACTTCCGTCCTGATTACCGCTACCTTGGACGTTTTATACGCGAAAAGAGGGAGAGGGAAAAGGCCCCGGTTCCACCCCTGCTATGCCTCACGGCCACGGCCAAGCCTGACGTTGCGGAGGAGATCACGGATTATTTCAGGAAGACGCTCGGAATTCATCTTGATGTTTTTAACGGAGGCACTCATCGTCCCAATCTCGGGTTCGAAGTCATTCAGACTACTGAAGCGAAAAAATTCTCTGATATACACCGTATAATCGCGCAATATCTTCCGGCGGATGAGCCCGGAGGCGCGATTGTTTACTGTGCCACGCGGGCGCAGAGCGAGGAGGTGGCAAGCTTTCTCGCCGGAAAGCAGGTCTCCACCGGCTACTTTCACGCGGGACTGACTCCCGATGCCAAGAAGAACGTCCAGCAGAGCTTTATAAGGGGGGACCTGAGTGTTGTCGCTGCCACAAATGCGTTCGGCATGGGTATTGACAAGCCCGACGTCAGGCTCGTGGTTCACGCCGATATGCCGGGTTCGCTCGAGAACTATCTGCAGGAAGCGGGAAGGGCCGGACGTGACGGGGAGCCTGCGCGCTGCGTTATGCTCTATTCGCCTTCTGACGCCGAGAGGCAGTTCGGAATGTCGGCGCGTTCAAAACTTAACAGAAGGGAAATTCACGGCATTCTGAGAGCGCTTCGAAGACTTGACCGCAAAAAACGTCTTGGAGGAGATGTTATTGCCACCGCGGGCGAAATACTGCTTGAGGATGAGGATAACGAGTTTGCAAAGGATTCGGCTACTGACGACACAAGGGTCAGAACCGCTATATCCTGGCTTGAGGATGCCGTGTTGCTCACAAGAGAAGAGAATCTGGTCAAGGTTTTCCCCTCGTCTCTTCAGATGAATTCGCTTGAGGAAATCTCAGGGATATTGCGAAAAAAGTTTGTCTCCCCGGCCTACCAGGAAAAGCTTCTCTCCATCGTAAATGAGATAATGAACTCGGACAGGGATGAAGGAGTTTCCACCGACCAGCTCATGTACGTATCGGGTCTTGACGCAGAAGAAGTGGCTTCAGCCATGCATCAGCTTGAGAGCCTGGGCATCGCCAGCAACGACATTGCTCTCACAGCTTTTGTTCACTCGGGAGTGCAGCACTCATCCCAGAGACGTTTTGAGCAGGCCGTCGGGCTTGAAACCGCTCTGATTAGCTACATGCGCGGTATGGAACCCGGCATCGGAGCGGGAGAGAAGTTCACGCTGCCTCTGCGTTCGGCTTCACAGAAACTTACCGAACAGGGACTTCAGGATCCCCTGCCACAGAGGGTGCTTGCCCTTCTTCGCGGCATTGCCCGGGACGGCAAAGGAGACCAGGCAGACTCCGGGAGCATTTACGTGCGAAGCCGGAACAGGGATACGGTGAGAGTTACTCTTCAGAGGGAATGGCCCGCTCTTGAGAAGACGGCCGACCTCAGGCGCGAAGCCGCGGCACTTCTTCTTAAGCACCTGCTTGGACGTCTTCCGGAGAAGACCCGCGGGACGGATCTCATGGTGGATACGACTATGGGGAAGCTTTTAAATGCGATTAACTCCGATATTGCCCTTAAAAGCCGGGTAAAGGATCCCGTGAAACTGCTTAACAGGGCGCTTCTCTGGCTCCATGACCAGGAAATCATCCGCCTTAACAGGGGCCTTACCGTGTTTCGCACTGCTATGACTGTTAATCTGAAACCTGTAAGCAGGGGGTTTGCCAATGTCGATTACAGGCCTCTGGCTGATTATTACAGGGGACGGGTTCAGCAGATACATATAATGGCCGAGTTCGCAAACAGGGGACTTGCCGACATGCAACTCGCCATGAAGCTGGTTGGCGACTACTTTGATCTCAATCAGGATGACTTTCTTGCCCGCTGGCTTCCTTACCGTAAAAAAGAGCTTGAAAGGGAGGCTAGTCCCGAGTCATGGCGTGCGATAGTAGAGAGCCTTAACAGCCCACTGCAGCAGCGCATAGTGGCGAATGAGCAAGAACAGACAAATATGCTTGTGCTTGCGGGTCCAGGTGCGGGCAAGACCCGGGTTCTGGTACACCGTATCGCCTACCTTCTGCGCGTGAAGAGGGAGAACCCCCGAAGTATCATGGCACTTGCTTATAACCGCCACGCCGCCGCCGACATACGACGCAGGTTGAGGGAACTTGTCGGTGATGACTCCCTTGGTGTTTCCGTGTTTACCTGTCACGCTCTTGCCATGCGCCTTGTCGGCGCAAGTCTCGCTGAGAGAACGGAGCGCGCGGAGGGGGATTTTTTCAGGGACGTGCTGCGCCGGGCGACGGCGCTTCTTCAGGGAGAAGGGGCGCATCCTGAGGAATCGGATGAGCAGAGAGAACGACTGCTTGCCGGTTTTCGCTGGATACTTGTTGATGAATATCAGGATATAGGCAATGAAGAATATGAACTTATCTCAGCTCTTGCGGGGCGAACGAAGAAAAATCCGGATGACAAGCTCACATTGTTCGCTGTGGGGGACGATGATCAGAATATCTACACCTTCAAGGGGACTTCAGTCAAATTTATCAGGCGTTTTGAGAAGGATTACAAGTCCCGGCCCTTTTTTCTCACGGAAAACTACCGCTCTACCCACAACATCATTGTTGCCGCAAACTCGGTGATTGGCCCGGCGCGGGACCGCATGAAGGTTGATCACCCCATCAGCGTCAACCAGGCGCGTTCAAAGGATCTCGGCGGCGGAAAATGGGAAAAGCTCGATCCGGTGGGGAAGGGCAGGGTGCAGATTCTTCCTGCGGGTAATAACCGCTTTTCCCAGGCCGTTGCCACTATTACAGAGCTAAGACGTCTTGCCGATCTCTCTGATGACTGGAAATGGTCACACTGCGCCATCGTAGCCCGCGAGTGGAAAAATCTTGAACCCGTGCGTACTTTATGCGAAATTCAGAAAATCCCCGCGCAGATGGGTAATGAAGATCCCCCGGGCTTCTGGCGTCTTCGTGAGACCCAGATGTTTGTTCTCTGGCTGCGTGAACGAAAAACCGTGACCGTCGCGGATATAGACAACTGGCTCAGGGAGCAGAAACCCGGTCACTGGAACGATCTGCTCCGCGATGCGGCAGGGGAATACAGAGAGGAAAGCGGCGAGGCGGAAATTCCCGTGAGTCATTTTATCGAGTGGCTTGCGGAATGGAGCCGGGAGATACGTCGTCGCCAGCGGGAGCTGCTTCTCGTGACTGCGCACAGAGCCAAGGGACTTGAATTTGATCACGTGGTTATACTCGACGGCGGATGGGATCAGCCATTAAAGGATGCTGATGAAGACCGAAGACTCTACTACGTGGCCATGACTCGGGCGAAAAAGACCTTGACGCTTATGCGTATTGGAAAATCGAACCGGCTGCAGGAGCCTCTGCTGGGAAATCTTTCGGTAGTTGAGCGCGAGCCTGTCGTGCTTTCGGGCGAAGATGATGAGAAACTAAAAATACGCCGCGTAAGACTCACGCTCAGGGAAGTGAATATTGGTTTTGCCGGATACAGGTCCGCCGGTCATCCTCTGCATCGTTCTATCTCCGCACTCTCCCACGGAGATCGTCTTGAAACACGGATTGTTAACGAACGCAGGTGTCTTCTTGACGGTTCAGGGGTGGTTGTAGGGCAGCTTGCCAAAAAGTTTAAGCCGCCGGAGGGGATGCGCTGCGTGGCAGCGACGGTTTTCGCTGTCGTGGTAAGAGATCGTGAGGACTCAGATCCTGAGTACAGAAAAAATATGTCGTGCGACCGGTGGGAAGTGGTTGTGCCTGAGCTTGTGTTTGAGCCGAAGTGACTGCACAGATGTCCTGAAAAAGCGGGGATTCCGCCAGTCCTGTTTTTGGTTTCAGTGGTTCTTGTATGTAGAATTATCCGCCTATCGAAATATTGCCTCCCGGCCGTGTTTTGAAATCTCGATTAACGGGGAGATAAAATGGAATTTTCTCTTGTAAAAGACAATGTTGCAGACATCAGGTCTGACTCGGTAGTTTTGCCCTGCTATGAAGAATCGAAGCTTCCCGCCGCTGTGAGAAAAATTGACCGCGCGCTCGGAGGGTTCCTTTCAGACAAGGCGAAGCTGTCTGACTTTAAAGGCGCCTTCGGAAAAACGGTTCTTGTTGATACGCCGGGCGATTTCAATATGAAAACAGTTATCCTCCTCGGCCTTGGGAAAAAGGAGAACTTCGGTGCGCTTGAAGCTTTTCGCGCGGCCAACATCGCGGTTGCAAGAACAGGCCAGCGCTCCCGCGCCGTCTCCGTTGATTTCTCCGGTGTGGACAGGGAGTTCCTCGGGGTTTTCCTCGAGGGAATGGCCTGCGGAGCCTATGAATACGGGAAATTAAAGTCTTCTGGAAAAAAGAAAAACCGAATACAAAAGGTTTATGTAGCCTCAAGGAAAATCTCCGCTGATTATTTCGGCACTCAGTCCGCTCGCGCAAGTGCGGTCTCGGAAAGTGTTGCTTTCACAAGAGATATTGTGAATGATCCTCCTAATCTGCTTACTCCCTCAATTCTCGCTGAACACGCCCTTTCGATTTCCGAAGAGTCAGAACACCTGGACTGCAAGATTCTCGGCAAAGAAGAAATAAGTGAGATGGGAATGGGGGGACTCTCTGCTGTTTCTTTCGGAAGCAGCGAACCCCCGAGATTCATCCATCTTTCCTACACACCTCCCAGAAAATCCAGAAAGAAAGTTGCCATTGTCGGCAAGGGAATAACTTTTGATTCGGGAGGACTTTGTCTTAAGCCGGCCGACAGCATGAGAACGATGAAAATGGATATGTCGGGTGCGGCAGTCGTACTTGGCTCCATGAAAGCGATAGGGGAACTTACCCCCGGCATTAACGTTCACGGCATTGTTCCCGCTACGGAGAATATGACAGGAGCTTCTGCCTATAAACCGGACGACGTGGTAACCGCGCTTAACGGCAAGACAATAGAAATTATAAACACAGACGCCGAGGGCAGGGTGGCTCTATCCGACGCGCTCAGTTACGCGGTTCGCCTCGGGGTCTCGGAAATAGTGGATCTCGCGACGCTTACCGGTGCGTGCATAGTCGGGCTCGGGCTTCATAATGCCGGGGTCATGGGCAACAGCCCGAATCTCGTTAAGTCAATTTTAAGTTCGGCCGGCGACGTGGGCGAGAAGATGTGGGAGCTCCCTCTTGACGCGGAGTTAAGAGAGGAGATAAGAAGCCGCGTGGCTGACGTCAAGAATGTCGGAAGCAGGTGGGGCGGGGCGATAACCGCTGCGCTTTTTCTTGAGAATTTCGTTTCGGATACTCCCTGGGTTCACATAGACATAGCTGGTCCTTCCTATATGGAGAAAACTTCTGACTGGTATCAGTATGGGGCCACAGGGTTCGGAGTGAGGACGATAGTTAACTACCTTATGGAAAGATAACAGTCCCATAAGGTCTACTGTCTTTGTTTGTTGTTCGGCAACAATCATTGTGGTCGGAAAATAGGTCGCAAATACGGGTAGACGTTATCATGGCAAGCATTACAATTCATAATCTCGACGACGAAGTGAAAACCCAACTTCGCATTCGGGCTTCTGCAAGTGGACATTCAGTAGAAGAGGAAGTGCGCCTGATCTTGCTTGAGGCCGTCAAACGAGATGCAAACACAGAAAACATCGCCAGCGTTATTCGTAGACGCTTTGCACCACTCGGTGGCGTGGAATTAGAAATTCCCCCTCGCCAGCCGATACACGAACCGATCTCATTTAAGTGAGGCAAGGGACTTCTCCCACATTACTTCCGATCTGCCTTGTCTGCGCAAACAGTGCTGGATTGTGTGGAAACCGCTCAGGAGATGTAATCAAGCCAGTGGCTGAATTTCTCGTCTTCTCCTTTTATCACGCCAAAATACCTCTTCTGGAGAGTCTTGGTTATTTCCCCGGGTTTGCCTGAACCTATTTTCTTGCCGTCAACTTCCCTGATGGGCGTCACTTCAGCCGCGGTCCCGGTGAAAAAGGCCTCGTCCGCTATATAGAGCTCATCTCTTGTGAAGCGCTGCTCTTTCACGGTAATGCCTTCGTCATCCGCGAGTTCAAGCACGCATTTCCTGGTTATTCCTTCAAGGATTGAAGTGAGGGGAGGGGTCTTGAGGATTCCGTTTCTGACGATAAAGATATTCTCCCCGCTTCCTTCGGCAACGTAACCTTCTCCGTCGAGCAGGATTCCCTCATCGAAGCCGAGATCCGCCGCCTCCTGTCTTGCCATGACCGAGTTTACGTAGTTTCCGCATATCTTGGCCTTGGTCATAAAGGAGTTCACATGCATTCTCGTGTAGGAGGATATCTTCGCCCTGATTCCGTTTGCAATTGCGTCATCCCCGAGATAGGTTCCCCATGGCCACACGGCTATTGCTACGTTTATGGGATTATCTCCGGGAAGTATTCCCTTTCCCCCGTCCCCGATAAAAACTATGGGTCTGATATACGCTTCATCAAGACTGTTTTCGCGAAGAAGATCAATCACCGCATCGCAGAGGGTCTGGACATCGTAGGGAATTTCTATGCCAGCCACATGCGCCGAGGCGTAAAGCCTCTCCATGTGCTCGGTGAGTTTCAGCACGGCTGATCTCCCGTCAGAGCACTTGTAGGCCCTTATGCCTTCAAATGCGCCCAGACCGTAATGCAGGGTATGGGTGAGCACATGCACGTTTGCCTCATTCCAAGGCACTGTTTTTCCGTTAAACCAGATTCTGGATTGGTCGTCTGACATAGGCTTCTACCATGATTCGGAGAAAGAAAAGTTGCAAACAGTATTATTATTCCCCCTTTCGTTGTCAAGGTTGCCTGATGGTTACGACAGTTCGACAATGATCACAGAAATTTGCGTGTATTTGCCTTGTGAGCATGGGTCCCTGTTGCCTGTGGTAAAACCACAGGCCGGTGTTTGTTACTTCGGTTCCAGGTGCTCTTTGATCACCGTGCTCATTTCCCGGGAAAATTTTGATCTTGGAAGAACAAGATCTACACCTTTTTCTCTGAATTTGGCGGCGAGGTCTCGCTCCACATGGGGCAGATATCCTATGCAGAAGGTTTTTTTGTGTATATCGGAATTTTTGAGCCTTGTGAAAATTTCCTCAGCGTCGATTTTTTTTGAAGCGAGATCAATAATTACGAGATCAACTTTTTTTCCTTCGACCCTGTCTTGAAATTCCTCGCGATTTTTTGCCTTTACCATAGAGACATCAAGGCGCTCGGCCGCACTTTCAATCTTTGACGAGAAAAACATGTCGTCAGCAATAACGCAGATCGTTTTTCTTAGGATTTCCATTGCGTGACACTTCGGCTTAACGGGGAACCGCTTTAATGTTTCCAGGTAGCTTTGAAGACTGTTTTCCGATTCTGTGCGTAAACCCGCTTTCAGCGCGTCTAAAGGCCGTATTTCTTCTTTATTTCCGAGAATAGAATCGTTTTTTCTCCGGAAGCAACGAATTCACTGTAGGCCCTCTCAGCTTCTTCATAGTCTTCAATGTCCTCAAGTCTGTTTGTCAGAAAAAACTCCAGAGACTTTTTTACGTAATAGCTCTTCGGCTTTCCTTCAATTCTTGAGACCCTGCTGAGCACTTCGCCCAGTTCCTCGGGAATCCGCGCGGATATCCTGACGGTGTTGCGATTATCGAAATCTGTTTTCTTGGCCATATCAATTACCCATCACAAGCGAAAATGAGTTTAACAGTTTTTGTAAATTTTTGGTTTTATGATCTCCCATGAGTTGGAACGAACTGAATTATTCCTTTTTGTCATGGCAATGTCTAACGGGTTCCCTGCTCAGAATCAAGCGAATTTTGAGATATAATCCCTTCTGGGGATGTCGAGTAGTGCTGATATATGTTCCCCCGCGAAACTCTGCGACCTGACGGGAATTTCACGCGGGGAATTCTGTTCTGATTTAAGGAGGATTATTAAATGAAAGCTACTTTGATCGCGTTTCTTGTGGCGATGATATTCGGAATCAATCCGATTTTTGAAAAACTGAGCCTGAAAGATGCCTCTCCTCTTTCGGTAATCACCATAAGGTTTGTTTTTACCGCACTATGTCTTGTGTTCCTGGTGCTGGCGACGGGAAGATTCTCCCAGGTGATTGATGTCGACGGCCGCACTCTTTTCTGGATACTTCTTTCGGGTCTTCTCGGGGGACTGATCGGCCTTTTTCTTTATTTTACCGCTCTTCAGGCTGCCGACACGTCAAAAATTGTCGCGATAATAGCCACTTTCCCCATGTTCACGGTTATATACGCCTATCTTTTTCTGGGAGAAAGCCCGGGGCCGATGAGGATCGCCGGAGTTGCTTTTATTGTCATCGGTTCGATACTGATTGAGTGGAACCTGCTTGCGGACAGGTGAGACTACATGTCAAGAGACTGGGAATTATATACTTGACTAACCATCTGGCTGCCTCGTACCAATTTCACGGGTCATCGGAGTCCTCTTAAGGACGGAACGCTCCTCGCCGTGCAGCTGCGCCATTCCCAGACGCCTTATGTTTATCGCGGCATTCGTGTCCGCGTTGGACACATAGCCGCAACTCACACATTGGAACCGTGCTTGAGATTTACGGTTCTCTTTATCTGCGTGCCCGCAATGCGAACACGTCTGACTTGTATATGCGGGATTCACTTCTATCAGCCTCCCACACTTGTATTCAAGATTTCTTCTTATCTCTCCCCAAGCCGTATTCAGTATCTCTCTATTAAGTCCTGCCTTCTGCTTCACATTCTTGCCCGGATTCTCCACAGTGCCTTTTACGGAAGCAGTCATGTTCTGCACCTTGAGGTCTTCCACTGCCACTGTCCCACACTTCTCCGCAATCTCGCTTGTGGTCTGATGAACCCAGTCTTTGCGGGTGTTTGCTATCTTTCTGCTTATCTTGGCAAGTTTCCTCTTCGTATCTTTCCTTCTGTTTGAGCCTTTGACCTGCCTTTCCATTCTTCTCTGGTAGCGTTTCCGCCTTGCTTCCTTTTTCTTCATATCGGGCAGGAAGTAGAAATGCCCGTCGGAAGTAGCGATCTGACGTGCGTTTATGTCAACTCCCAGAACCTCACCATCATCCGGTCTTTTCTCCACTTCCACTTCATAGAAGACAATGGCCCTCCACCTGTTCCCGTCATGGCGGAGCACCACCTGCTTGGGTATGCCGTTGTGCCATAGATTGCCTCCTCTGCGGGTCATCTTTACCCAGCCGACCAGGGGAACACGGAGCAATGAGTACTTCCTGCTTTGCTTAATAATTCTGAAATTGCTTGTATCGGGGAGTGTAAAGCTCGGTGTACTTTTTGCCCTGCTCTTTGGCTTCGGGAATCCCCTTTTGCCTTTCACAGCTTCTCCGAGTGCATCAGAGAAATACTTTAGAGTGTGCTTGACTGGATTTGCGGGAAGCTCAAGCATCCAGTCCGTCTTGCGTCTTAGTTTGGTGAACTCGACGCCGAGGGAGAAAAAGCTGGTCTCCGGTCCCTCTCCCTTGCCGTTTTTGAATGCCTGATAGTCAGTAAGATTCTTCTTCCTGAAGTAATTCCACACCCACCGGCAGGCTCCCGCTATCTGCCACATCTTGCTCGCCTTTGCCCTCGTAGTCGGCAGAACGACAAACTCTACTGTGCGTATTTCCATTGCAATGGTTATCCTTCGTTCTGGTTAGGATTGTATGTAATTCCCAAGAGACTCTATGCAGTCCCTGAATTCTTCAGCCATTTCGGGATGCCCGTATCTTGACGCCGCCGCGATCCCCTTTTCATAGGCGTCTTTTGCCTGCTCTTCCATTCCGAGTTCCGTGTAGCAGTGACCGAGTATTCTGTAAGCCGCCCCTTCGTCGTCTTTTAGACGAAGATAGGCGTTGATGGTTTCTATGGTTTCCTCGTAGCGGTCAAGCTTGAAATATTCGTTCGCAAGACTGTAGTGAACGAGAGGATTCCCGGGATTTTTCTCAAGCAGTTCTCTGAATTTCTGGATTCTTTGCTCTGACATCTTTTCTGTGTCTCCAATTCTCAGGGATTTATTTCTTCCTCCCCTTTCAGAGCGGAGTTCTCAAAACCGAAAACCCCCATAAAATTTTTTATGACTGACCGGGCTACATCGTCCATTTCAACGCTCCTGCCGTCCCCGAGCCAGCTTCCCATGGATGTTATCCTGACGTCGGTTATCCCGCAGGAGAGTATCAGGTCGAAATAATCAAGGTCAGTGCTGACGTTGAGGGCGAACCCGTGATAGGTAACCCATTTCCTTATGGCTATTCCTATGGACGCTATCTTGTTTCTTTTTACCCAGACTCCCGTAACCCCGTCTATTCTTCTGCCTTCGATATCAAAGTCCCCCAGGGTGGCTATGATCATTTCCTCAACCATTCTCATATGCCTGCGGATGTCCATGCTGTGGTCCTTGAGATTCAGTATGGGATAGCCGACTATCTGTCCGGGGCCGTGGAAGGTTATGTCTCCTCCCCTTGAGGCGTGCACGAAGGAAATTCCGTGTTTTCGGAGGTATTCCTCCCTTACGAGAAGATGCTCGGTGTTTCCCTTCCTTCCCGTGGTGATAGTCGGCGGGTGCTCGAGCAGAATAAGGGAATCCGGTATTTCCTCCGCGATTCTTCTTGCGAGAAGATTCTCTTGGTAACGAAGCGCCTTTTCGTAGGGGACGGTCCCGAGCTCGTATATATCAAGGGTGCTCATCGGGGCGGTGGTAAAATGTTTAGCGCCTCAGAAATTCCGTACCCTTCCCATGGCGTCAAGGGCTGCTTCCATCACGGCTTCAGAGAGAGTGGGGTGTGCGTGCTGAGTGGTGGCTATTTCATAGGGGGTTGTCTCAAGGGTTTTCGCCACTCCGATCTCCGCGATCATTTCGGTCGCCCCGTGGCCTATTATATGGCTTCCGAGAAGCTCTTTTGTTTTTGAGTCGAAAATCATTTTCACAAAACCGTCAGTTTCTCCGACCGCTACGGCCTTCCCGACTGCCCTGAAGGGAAACTTTCCTATGTCCACGTCATATCCCTGGTCTCTTGCCTGTTTTTCCGTAAGGCCGATCATCGCAACTTCCGGTTGACAGTAAACGCATCCGGGGATTGAATTGTAATGAACCCTGGAGTTCATCCCTTTCATTCTCTCAACCGCGACTACCCCTTCCTCAGAAGCCTTGTGCGCAAGCATAGGACCTCCGATCACATCCCCGATCGCGTAGATGTTGGAGCATGTGGTCATGTAGTTCTCGTCTGTCTTTATGAACCCTCTTTCGTCAAGCTCGACGCCGACATCTTCAAGTCCCATGCTGTCGCCCTTATCGTAGAAGGCAAAAGATGTCGGTGCCGCGTTGGCCACGGCCTTTCTTCCTATCGACACGAGCACCATGTCTGCCTTGAGTTCGCTCTGCTCTCCCGAGACCACATTCTCCACGGTTACCGTCGCGGACCCTCGGGTCTTCTTCAGGGACTTGTACACGGTCTCGTTAAGAATGGTCATTCCCTGCTTTTTGAATATCTTCTTTGCCTCTTTGGCAACTTCCTCGTCGGCTCCCGGCATTATCTGCTTTTCCATCTCAACGATGGTCACCTTGCTTCCAAAAGAGTTGTAGACATAGGCAAATTCCATTCCTATGTATCCTCCGCCTATTATTACTATGGAGCGGGGAATCTCGGTGTGCATTATTGCCTCGTCGCTTGTCATTACCACTTTCCCGTCAATCTTAAGACCGGGAAGCGTCCTGGGGACAGAGCCTGTGGCGAGAAGTATGCGTTCGCTCTCTATATCCTGCGATTCCTTTCCCGTAATGGTGATTCCGTGCTTCGAGGTGAGCCTTCCTGTGCCGCTTATAAGGGCGATCTTGTTTTTCTTGAAGAGCCCTTCCACGCCCCTGTTAAGGGAAGACGAGGCTTTTCTGCTTTTTTTTATTACTTCCGGGTAGTCAAAAGAAAGTCCCTTGTGAGTGATTCCGTAGTTCTCTGAGTGAAGAAAATGCGAGTACATCTCCGCGCATTTCAAAATTGCCTTTGAAGGTATGCATCCCCAGTTAAGACATACGCCACCTGGTTTGTCTCGCTCGATGACGGCAACCTTCATTCCCATCTGCGCGGCCCTTATTGCCGAGATGTATCCCCCGGGGCCGGATCCTATTACTGTGAGGTCGAACTTGCTCATTCCGGGGGTAATTATATTTATAATTGTCGTATCGTCAAAGCGGACAAATCGCTTTCAGATTAAAACCGCCAGACGAGTGCTTTATTTTTTAAGGCAACATCGTCTAATTGGATAATTGACAGAACATATTTCCGGTTATAATGCTTAGTTAGCGGAATTAAATTACGATTTTATACGGTTCAGCATCCTGTATTTCTCCGCAGGGTTAGGGCCAGCATGTTCAAGAGGCGAGTTGTAATCTGGTGTATAGTAAGACTTGAGTAGTACAACTGAAGAAAAGCTTGTTGTGCAGGGGTATCTTAATTTGCAGAAAGGAATTCAGACAGTTAGTATTAATCAACAGAATCAAATTCCGGTTTTTATGATGAATTATCGGAATCGGGTAGTTTTGGCACAATGATTCAAAGAGCGATAGACATAGGAGGGAATCTTGAGGAAAACAAGGTTCTGATTATCTACGGGCCCCGTCAGGTCGGAAAGACGACTTCGGTTGAAAAATTCCTGTCGGAAACTCCGCTTAAATATGCTTCTTACAGCGGCGACAGTCTTGAATTCGCCCACAGTCTTGCGGAGTGTGATCTTGAGCATATAAAAAGAATTGCGGGAGATAACAACCTGCTTTTCATTGACGAAGCGCAGAAGATACAAAACATCGGAACAGCCCTTAAACTCATGGTGGACCACATACAGGGGGTGTACGACAAATTTGTGGGAACCTGAGGTTTTGGTAGGTTAATATTGGGTTTTCCGTTCTTAGTCTGGTATATTGTTTTAAATACCAGCTTAAGGGGGACTTCCAATGACCGATTCTTATATTCAAAACCTCATCAAGCGTCGTAACTGCGCCATTGATGAGTTTGCTACTCTCGGGAACATGTGTTCCGGATCCTTGGTAGAAACTTACTGCAAGTGCGGGAAACCGAACTGCCATTGCGCCATAGAAGAGGGAAAGAAGCACGGGCCAAGTTACCTGTTGAATTATTCGGTCAATGGCAAACAGAAGTCCAGGAGGATCAAGGCGAACCAACTGGAACAGACCCGTGAGCAGATGGCAGAGTACAAGCGTTTCCGGGAGATTTCAAAGGAGTTCATTGAGGCCAGCAATGAATTAAGCCGCGCTCGGCATGATTTGGATGCGGGGGGTGAGCATCAAAAAAAAAACTCCGATTTCCACAACTCGGTCAAAAAAGAGATCACGGGGGAAGCGGCGAGGCTGACGGGGGACTGCTTTTTTGCTCATTCTGATTTTGAGAAGATAGAATGTGAAGCCAGGAAAACAGCGCTTATGGTTATGGGTAAGGCTATAGAGCGGCGGTTCAATTCAGATCACAGTGATAAAAGGGAGGGGGGAGAGTTTTGCGGTTGCGGAGAGATTGCCGAGTACGCGGGTCGTCGCAAGAAGCAGTTCATTACGGTGCTTGGTCCCATGGTGCTTGAGAGGGCGTGGTATCACTGTGAGGGCTGCAATGCGGGTTTCAGTCCACGGGACAGGGAGTTGGGTCTTTTGAATGATTCTCTTTCCCCCGGGGTTTTACGCATGGTGGGGATAAGCGCGGCGCAGAGCAGTTTTGGGGAGGCCAGCGGGCTTATTAAGGAACTTGGGGGAGTTGAAGTAGAGTCAAAGCAGGTAGAGCGTAACGCCAAGGAGTTGGGGAGGGATATAGCGCTTGACGAAGAGCGGAGGGTTCAAAGAGGAGAGTGCGCCGCGAAGACCTGTTATATGGGCATTGACGGTACGGGGGTTCCGATGCGAAGCAAAGAGACAGAGGGACGGTCGGGCAAGCAGGCTGACGGGTCATCGAGGAGTCGGGAAGCAAAGCTTGTAGTAGTGTGGACTGCGGAGAAGCGGGATTCTGAAGGCAGGCCCGTACGGGATCCTGGTTCTGTGAGCTACAACGCGGCTATTGAGACTGTAAAGAGAGAGGATGGAGATTTTTCGCCTTTTGCCAGACGTGTGATGAGGGAAAGTGAACGCAGTGGTTTCGGGTCTGCCGAGCGGCAGGTTGTATTGGGGGACGGGGCGGCGTGGATATGGAATCTGTGCGCGGAGCTGTTTCCCGGGGCAATAGAGATTGTGGACATCTTTCACGCGAAAGAGCATCTTTGCGATGTGGCCAAGTCATTGTACGGGGCGGGGAATGATCTTTGCACCCAGTGGGCAAAGGAGCGTATGGATGAGCTTGACAGAGGAGAGCTGGACAAGATTATAAAGGCGCTCAGGCAGCATGAGCACGGGCATGAGAAGGCGAGGAAATGCATCAATTACATTAACAACAACCGTCATCGTATGAATTACCCGGAATTCCGGCGGATGGGATTCTGTGTTTCTACCGGTGTGGTTGAGGGAGGCTGTAAATCTATTGTAGGGAACCGACTTAAGCGGGGCGGGATGCACTGGACTGTTCCTGGAGCCAATGCGATTATTGCTTTGAAAGCGGCAATAATGAGCAATCGATTCGACTCGTGGTGGAAACACCGACGCCGTGCGGCCAGTTGATAGCAGGATTCCCACAAATTTGTCGTACACCCACATACAGGGCATTCGCGTTATTGCTACAGGTTCTTCTTCCTTTGATCTCGCCAGCACCGCCGAGGAGGCGCTTACAGGCAGGAAAAATATCCTGGTTCTTTACCCTGTCGCGGTAAGCGAGCTGCTTCGGGAGGAGACTCTCTATGAGTTTGAGAAGAAACTCGGACAGTACCTGGTTTACGGTATGTATCCTGAGGTTATCACCTATGAAAGCTACGAACGGAAAGAAAAAAGGATCGTTGAGATCAAGGATTCATCTCTCATTAAGGACATACTCGCTTTTCAGAGTGTAAAGAAATCCCGCCCCTTAATAGATCTTCTGAAACTGCTGGCGTTTCAGATCGGCGGTGAAGTTTCCTGCAGCGAACTCGGGGAGAGGCTCGGGCTAAACGAGAAGACCGTGAGACGTTATCTCGACCTGCTTGAAAAGTCTTTCGTCCTTTTCAGGCTCGATGGATTTTCCAGGAATCTTCGCAAGGAAGTAACCAAGATGAGCAGGTACTACTTTTATGATCTTGGAATACGAAACGCCCTTATTTCCAATTTCAACGATCTTGACACGAGAAACGACACCGGACAGCTCTGGGAAAACTTCATGGTGCTTGAGAGAGTCAAGAGAAACGCGTACATGGGCATCTCCGCAAACTACTATTTCTGGCGCACCTATGACCGCAAGGAGATAGATTTCATAGAGGAAAGAGGCGGTATGCTGCACGGATACGAGTTCAAGTGGAGAAAGGACAGAAAAAAGCCGCCCGCGGACTGGCTCGGCACATATTCAGACGCAACCTATGACGTAATAACGCCGAACCGGTATCTTGATTTCGTGACATAACTGCAGGATGATTTGACGCTTTGTCCCGATTGGCGCATATTGCGTTGACAATGCGGCAGGGTGAAATTATATTTCCCAAATATGGCACACCCTATTTCCCCGAGAAACAGAGACTTTCTGGGTTTCGTTGTTGACCACTTCATTGAGACCGGAAACCCCATAGGCTCATCGACCCTTATATCGAAATACGATATCAAATGGTCTGCGGCCACGGTTCGCCAGGGACTCAACACCCTTATGGAAACGGGCTTTCTGGCGCAGAGCCATATATCTTCCGGCAGGTTTCCAACGGAGAAGGGGATAAATTACTACGTGGAGAACATTCTTCACCCGGACAGCTTGCAGGAGTCAAATCTTCGGTCGCTTGAGAACAGATATGAAGGAATCGACGGCACGCTTGACCATGTTATAATCGCCGCAAGCTCCATGCTTTCTGATTTTACCAAGTTTGCGGGTCTCGCCATGCTTCCCCAGAGAAACACTCTTCGGGTAAAGTCCGCGAAGCTCATCAAGATGGGAGATAGGGAGTGTCTTATATTTCTCGTGTTTGAGGGCGGACTTACCGAGAGAACCTATATCAGGCTTGCAAGGCCCATAAGCGATTCCCAGGTTGAGAGGATAGGCGGGTACCTTAACAGGCTGATTCTCGGCCTTACGATTGAACAGGTGCGAAAGGTGGTGCTTGAGAAGATAAGGAGAACCACTACCGAATACAATGAGATTCTCGAGAAAGTGCTCAGGATAAGCAGCGAGCTTTTCGAGAAGGAAAGAAAGGCGGGTATATTCATTGAGGGAAAGATTTCGGTTATCGAATCTTTGAATTTCGCGGATTCAAGTCACTATAAAACCATAATCGAGATACTCGAGGACCACGAGCTTCTCTCGAACTTTCTTAAGTCTGTTGTGAGAGACGGCCGCTCAAAGGTTTTCGTAGGTATTGAAAAAGGGATGCCGAGCGGTTTCAGCCTCGTAGCCGCCCCTTACTGCAAGGGGGACAGCTATGGAAGCCTGGGGGTTTTCGGTCCCACGCGTATGAACTATTCAAAAATCATCCCGCTTGTAAACTATGCGGCCAGGATGGTGACAAAAAAGGTTAACGGAGAATTTCGGAATGAGTGAGAACACAGCAGAGGACATTGAAGAGAGCAGGAAAAACGGCACAGAAGACTCTGAAGAGCCTGAACTTTCCGGTGCTGGGGTAGGGGAGGAGGAAACCGAAGAGGATCTTTCCGCCGAACTTGAAGTTTTAAGAGAGAAATATCTGAGACTTTCGGCGGATTTTGATAACTACAAGAAAAGGCTTGCGAAGGAAAAGCAGGAGATACTTGATTTCGGAAACGCACACAGGTTAAAGGAACTGCTTTTCGTTCTTGATAACATTAAAAGAGCCATTGAACTTTCCGAGGAATCACACGGCGAAAAAACGGACTTTGTAGCTTTTCTTGACGGAATAAAGCTTGTTCACACGCAATTTCTTGCGGGTCTTAAAAACTTCGGCGTTACTGAAATAGATTCGGGCGAGGGAACTGTTTTCGATCCCAGCTACCACGAAGCCATTTACAAGGAGCACTCGGAAACTTACGAGAGCGGGACCGTGATCTCGGAGGCGCAGAAGGGGTACCTTCTGAACGGAAGACTGCTTCGACCCTCGATGGTGTCGGTGTCTCAAGGTCCGGAAAAAACGCCCGAAGAAGATTCTGAAGAAGAAACTGACTGAAGTTCCCGTCCCATAATTCCCAAATGGCTAGAGACTACTACGAAATACTGGGCGTTGAAAGAAACGCTTCCCCTGAAGACATAAAGAGCTCCTACAAGGATCTTGCCTTCAGGTACCACCCTGACCGCAATCCCGGGGACAAGGATGCCGAAGAGAAGTTCAAGGAAATAAACGAGGCCTACCAAGTGCTTAACGACAGGGAAAAAAGGGCCCGTTATGACAGTTTCGGCCATATGTCGGGTGACGGAGTGGGCGGTTTTTCCGGATTCGGCGATCTCTTCGGCGACCTCTTTGATGACGTCTTCACTGGAGGCATGGGCAGGAGGAGCAGAGCCCGGCAAGGGGAGAGTCTGCGCTATGATCTTGAGGTGGATTTTGACGAAGCTGCGTTTGGAACGCAGAAGGAAATAAGGATCAGAAAAAGAAAACTCTGTGACGACTGCTCCGGTTCCGGGGCCGCAGTCGGGGGAGAATCGATTTGTGACCGTTGCGGAGGCAGGGGGTCGGTTGCTTTTTCCCAGGGTCCGTTTTCAATAAGTCAGGCATGTGCTTCGTGCGGGGGAAGCGGGAAAGTTATAACGAATCCCTGCGTGAGCTGCAGAGGTTCCGGGCTTTCGCACATCGAAAAGATGGTGCAGGTCAACATACCCGCCGGAATCTCAAGCGGAATGAGGCTTGTGATAAGAGGGGAGGGGGAACCCGGGGCACAAGGAGGCCCTCCGGGAGATCTCTACATACAGGTGATGGTACGGGAACACCTTATTTTCACGCGGGAGGGAAATGACATCGTGTGTGAGTTCCCGATAAGTCTAACTCAGGCGGCTCTTGGAGACGAGGTGGAAGTCCCGATTCTAAAGGGCACTACCAAGATGAAAATCCCGACGGGAACCCAGCCGGGGCAAACCTTCAGACTTAGAGGAAAGGGACTTGTGGATGTGGAATCCGGGAGTCTTGGCGATCAGTATGTAGTGGTAAAAGTGGTAATACCTCAAAAACTCACCAAAAAGCAAAAAGAAGTTTTAATGGAATTTGCAGGAAACTACAAGAAAGAGAAAGAACCTTTGATTGAAAAATACTTCAATAAAATAAAGGATTTAATCCACTGAATCTGAAGCATTGTTTGATGTTCTAAAGTCTTGGCGGATCCTTTCCAGAAAAAGTGGTCACTTCTCTAGGGCTTCCAGTATTTCTCCTGGTGCCTGATCTGGAAACATGAAAGGATTAATTACCCGGAGGTTGCCGAGGAGCTGTCCATGTTGAAGGTCTTCTGTAAGTAGCGCCATGCACTCGCAAGTTTGTGCGGAGGCGACGATGAGAGCGTCCCACCACGAAAGAGAATAACGTTGTTGAAGAAGCCAAGATCTTTCAAGAGTAGAGAAATCGGTAACTAAAGGTTTCCATACTGCGAGTTCGCGGATGATTTCCTGCGCTTCCGACGGTTCAAACCGTGGTTTCAGCTTGCGTGTAAGTATTGAGTAAAGCTCCTGTAATACTTGAAAACTTATTCGTGCCCAACGTCCATTCGCAAGAAAAGTGATCCAGTCATCGGCACAAAGCTGTTTGGCCGGGTCTGAGATGTCCTGTTGGTAAATGAGAATATTGGTGTCAACGAAAACTGGAACGCTCATGCAATTCTTCCCTCGACGGTTTCCGTCCGTCGGCCCATTTCAGCTTTCGAGGTTTCCTAGACAGAAAACGCTCCATAGCTACTTCGTACTCATCTTCCCGGTTTTTCATGCCTTCCAGGAGCTCTGCGATCCATTTCGAGACACTACGCTCGTTTTTGGCAGCCTGAACCCGTAACCAAAGAGCTATATCTTCTCGTAGTGTGATAGTTATGTTTTTCATAGCACGAATATACTGAAACACGGAAATCGTGTCAAATTTGCAATACTACCAATTTAGCCATTTTCGAATCGAAAATGCGGTGTATGGGCAGGTGAGCACTGTACCTGGACGCGATCGGCGATTATCCCGGAGACCGGACGCAGGATGTTTTCGGAAAATTCACCCTCCGGCTATTGCCGGGATGATTGATACGACGTCTCCGTCGTTAAGCTGCGTGCTCACTCCGTCAAGAAACCTTATGTCTTCATCGTTGACGAAGAGATTTATGAATCTTCTTACCTCTCCGTTCTCGTCGCAGAGTCTGCTCTTCATGCCCGGACATTCACTCTCAATTTCCTCTATGAGTTTGGATACCGTGGACGCATCTATGCTAAGTTCGTCTCTCTCTCCCGAGAGTTTCCTAAGAGGGGTTGGAATTCTTACCGATACCATGTTTTTCTCCCGTTTTTCTTGTTTTTGTCCTTATTCGGATGCTGAAAACTATAACACGTAACACTACGGTTTTTCATTATTGTAGAGCTCTTCAAAGGCTTCAACAGAGGGATTTATGATATTAAGCTTCCCCAGACGCTCCTCAACGGCGTCCTGAGTCTTAAGACCGTTTCCCGTTATCGATACCACTATGGGCTCGTCGCGGGGAATCTTTCCCTGATCTATAAGTTTTTTCGTTACCCCGAGAGTCACTCCGCCCGCAGTCTCTGTGTAAATACCCTCGGTCCTGGCAAGCAGCTCTATTGCATCCACTATTTCTGTGTCGCTTACATCCTCGGCCGCTCCCCCGCTTTCCTCTATTATTTTCATAGCGTAGTAGCCGTCGGCCGGAGTGCCTATGGCCAGTGACTTGGCTATGGTGTTCGGTTTTACGGGTTTGAACATTTCCCAGCCGTTTTTAAACGCGGTTGATATGGGTGAGCATCCCGTGGCCTGGGCGCCGTATACTTTTGAACCCTGCGGTTCCACGATTCCAAGCAGCTCGAATTCCTTTATGGCTTTCCATACCTTGGTTAGAAGGGAACCGCTTGCCATGGGGACCACTATGTGCTTTGGGGCCTTCCATCCGAGCTGTTCCATTATCTCAAACGCGTACGACTTGGAACCTTCTGAGTAGTAGGGTCTCATGTTCACGTTCACAAAGGCCCAGTTGTACTTGCTGGCGATTTCGCTGCAGAGTCTGTTTACGTCGTCATAATGGCCTTTTACGCCTACCAGGTTCGCTCCGTAGACTATGGTGTTGAGGATTTTTGACTGCTCAAGGTCATGGGGAATGAATATATAGCTTTTAAGGTTCCCGGCTGCGGAGATCGAGGACACAGAATTTGCGAGATTTCCCGTTGAGGCGCACCCGGCAGTATTGAATCCGAACTCCCTTGCCTTTGAGAGGGCAACGGATACCACCCTGTCCTTAAAGGAGAGAGTGGGGTAGCAGACAGCGTCATTTTTTACGTATATTTCCGAAACCCCTAGAGACTCGGCGAGGTTTACCGCCCTCACAAGCGGTGTATATCCCACCTGGGTTCCCAGAGTGGGTTCTGAGTCGAGGGGAAGAAGCTCCCTGTATCTCCATATGTTCTGCGGACGGGAAGCTATTTTCTCCCTTGAGATATGTTTTTTTATCTCGTCGTAGTTGTACACGACCTCAAGAGGACCGAAGCAGGTCTCGCAGACATATTTCGGCTCCTTGGGATAAATATCCGCACATTCCTTGCATTTAAGAGATTCTACGAAATTCATTATGTCTCTCCAAAGATCAATCGGGAGTAAAAACTACCCTAACCGCTTTTGATGTCAAAGAAATTCAGAACCCGCACCGGGAGTTTCAGGTACACTTTCACGCAACTCCAAGGAGGCTTTGATGAAGGCAATAAACGAGGACGGATTCTCAGTACACGGGTTCCGGGTCGGCGAGAGTGACAGCAACTACAACTATCTTGTGGCGTGCGAGCGGACCGGGCAATGCGTTGTGATAGATCCGCTTGATCCGATCACTCTTCTTGAAATAATAAGAAAGAAGGATTACAGGGTAAGGTACGTGCTGAATACCCACGCGCATCCGGACCACATCAGCGGCAACAACCCCATAATAAAGGTCTTTCTCTCCTCAAAGATACTTATTCATCCCATGGCCCTTGACTATGTCGCTCCGAGAAGCGAAGGCATAGAGGAAGGAGATGAAATAGAATTCGGAGAGCAGCGACTTCAGGTGATCCATACCCCGGGCCACTGTCCGGAACACCTCTCCTTTATTATCGGGGACAACATTTTTCTGGGCGATACGGTGTTTGTCTCAGGATGCGGAAACGTGAAGTTCAGGGGAAAGGTCGAAGACCTCTACGAGACTTTCGCTTTCAGGCTTCCCTCTCTTCCCGACGGACTCAGGATGTTCTGCGGTCATGACTACGCGGAAACCAATCTCAAATTCGCCCTTGAACTCACACCGGAGAACAAAGCCGCGAAGAAAAAGCTCGAGGAAGTTTCCGAGAACAGGTTTCCCCGTTCAACTCTGGGAGAGGAGAGAACATATAACCCCTTCATGAGAACGGATGATCCGCAAATTCTGGACTCGCTCAGGGAAAAATATCCGTCCTTGGGAAGTGATCCGATGGCGGTTTTCATAAAGTTAAGAGAACTCAGAAACATATGGTAGACTCCGTGTTTTCCTTTGTTCCCGAAAAGCGTTGGTTGCCGGCGGGGAAAAAAGGTAAATATATACCTCTCGACAAGGCAGGGGAGAATGACACTGGAAAATAGCGACACGAAAATCTCCGCGCGGCTCGAGGCTCTTTCGAAAAGGAAAATAGTCTTTCTCGACGGCGCCATGGGAACTATGATCCAAAGGCATACCCTCGAAGAAGAGGACTTCAGGGGAGATGTGTTCTCTGATCATCCTCGGGATCTGAAGGGCAATAACGACCTGCTTTCCCTAACCAGGCCCGACGTTATATATGAAATCCACAGAGAATACTTCGAGGCCGGCTGCGACATAGTTGAGACCAACACATTCAGCTCCACTTCAATAGCTCAGGCCGATTACGGTCTTGAGAACTGGGTGAGAGCCCTTAATGTCGAATCGGTGAAACTCGCAAAGAAAGCGGCTTCTGACTGTATGGAAAAAAATCCCGGGAGGGTTTGTTTTGTCGCCGGAGCACTGGGGCCGACCAACAAGACGGCGTCAATGTCCCCTGATGTAAACGATCCGGCGTACAGGGCCGTTTCCTTCGATGATCTGGTGGACGCTTACCGCGAGCAGACAGAAGCTCTTGTAGAGGGAGGCGTGGACATACTCATGCCGGAGACAGTCTTTGACACACTGAACCTGAAGGCGGCCATATACGCCATTGAGAGCTTTTTTGACGCGCGTGGAGGGAAAAGGATTCCGGTCATGATCTCCGTTACCATAACGGACCGTTCAGGGCGCACTCTTTCAGGACAGACTGTGGAGGCTTTCTGGAACTCCGTTCGCCACGCAAAACCTTTCAGCGTCGGTATAAACTGCGCGCTTGGGGCTGAGGAAATGCGTCCTTACATAGAGGAACTCTCGCGAATAGCTGACTGCCGCGTAAGCTGCTACCCGAACGCGGGGCTTCCAAATCCGCTCAGCGAGACGGGGTACGACGAAACTCCTGAGATCACTTCCACTCTTCTTCTGGATTTCGCGAAAAGCGGTTTCGTGAACATAGTGGGCGGATGCTGCGGCACCACTCCCGAGCACACAGAAATGGTGGTTAAAAGACTAAAAGATGTTCCGCCGAGAGAAATCCCCACTCGCAAAGACGCAACCAGACTAAGCGGTCTTGAACCCCTTACCATAACCTCCGATCCCGGGGGCCCCTTCATAATGGTCGGGGAGAGGACCAACGTAACGGGTTCCCCGAAATTCGCAAGACTCATAAAGGAAGAAGACTATGAGGGAGCCGTTTCGGTAGCTCTCCAGCAGGTGGAGAACGGGGCGAACATAGTAGACGTTAATTTCGATGAAGGGCTTCTTGACTCTGAAGCCTGCATGAAGCGTTTCCTCAATCTTATCGCGTCGGAACCCGAGGTGACCAGAGTTCCGGTGATGATAGACAGCTCCAAGTGGTCGGTCATTGAGCAGGGGCTTAAATGTATTCAGGGCAAGTGCATCGTGAATTCCATAAGCCTTAAGGAAGGCGAGGAAATGTTCTGCGGGCAGGCAAAAACGGCAATGCGCTACGGCGCTTCGGTCGTGGTAATGGCTTTTGACGAAAAAGGCCAGGCGGCTTCAAAAGAGGACAAAATTGAGGTCTGCAAAAGGGCTTACAGAATATTAACTGAAAAAGTGGGCATGGATCCCTGCGACATAATCTTTGACCCTAACATACTTACTGTCGGAACCGGGATCGAAGAACACAATTCCTACGCCGTGAATTTCATTGAGGCCGTAAGGGAGATAAAAAAATCCTGTCCCAAGGCGCTTACAAGCGGAGGAGTAAGCAACATATCCTTCTCTTTCAGGGGAAACAACGTGGTGCGCGAAGCTATGCACAGCGCGTTTCTCTACCACGCCGTAAAAGCGGGGCTTGACATGGGAATAGTAAACGCTGGAATGCTGGCTGTTTACGACGACATTGACCCTGAGCTTCTCGAAAAAGTGGAGGACGTGCTTCTTAACCGTCGCCCCGACGCCACGGAGCGTCTTGTTGAATATGCGAAACATTTTGAAGGGGTAAAGTCCGCAAGTGCGGAGAAGGAGACCAAGCAATGGAGAGAGCTTGAGGTTGAAAAACGTCTTGAGCACTCCCTTGTAAACGGCATAGCGGATTTCATCGAGGATGACACGGAAGAAGCAAGGGCTAAGTACGGAGACCCGCTTAAAGTTATTGAGGGCCCTCTTATGGATGGCATGAAGGTGGTTGGGGACCTGTTCGGTGACGGCAAGATGTTTCTTCCCCAGGTCGTGAAAAGTGCCAGAGTGATGAAGAGAGCCGTTGCGTATCTTCAGCCCTTTATGGAGAAGGAAAAAGAGGGAAGCGGGCGAGGCAAGGGGAAGTTCGTTATAGCCACGGTAAAGGGAGACGTCCACGATATAGGAAAAAACATAGTGTCTGTGGTTCTCAGTTGCAACAATTACGAAGTGATAGACCTCGGGGTAATGGTTCCCTGCGAGAACATACTCAACGTTGCAAGAGAGCATGGCGCGGATTTCATAGGGTTAAGCGGACTGATTACGCCTTCTCTTGATGAGATGGTGCATAACGCGAAAGAGATGGAACGGGAAGGGTTTACCGTTCCCCTTCTTATCGGCGGGGCCACCACAAGCAGGGCTCATACCGCGATAAGAATAGCTCCCGGATACAGCGGCATAGTTGATCACGTAGCGGATGCTTCGCTCGTGGTAAGTGTCTGCAACGAGATGCTTGACCCGGAAAAAGCCAAACTTTACATGGAGAAACTGCAGAAAAGCAACCTGGAGCAGAAGCGGCGTTTCGAAGAGGCTCGCAGCCGGACGGAATATGCTTCCATAGAAGAGGCCAGGGAAAAAGCGTTCCAGACCGACTGGGATAATATTGCGATAGAGCGCCCGGGGCGGCTTGGAGTTTTTGTCTTCGACAGCATCTCTCTTGAAGAAGTTGCCGGTTATATCGACTGGTCTCCTTTTTTCTGGGCGTGGGAACTTAAAGGGGTTTTTCCGAAGATATTTGAGCATCCCGAAAGAGGAGATCAGGCAAAAAAGCTTTACAGGGACGGCCAGGCGTTGCTTAAGAGGATAATTCTGGAGAAAATTTTCACTCCCCGCGCTGTTGTCGGAATCTTCCGTGCAAACAGTGTCGGAGACGATGTTGAAGTCTATCGAGAGGAAAAAGATATTTCTCTCCCGGACTGTTGTCGAAATCTTCCGTGTGGTGGAGAGAAAAAACAGCCTCTGGCAACGTTCCGTTTTCTAAGACAGCAGGAAATGCGTTCCAAAGATGGTCGCTATTACTGTCTTTCGGATTTTATAGCGCCTAGTGCCTCGGGCAGAGAAGATTACATGGGGGGCTTTGTGGTGACTGCAGGGGAAGGGGTTGAGCAGTTCTCCGAGGATTTCAAACGAAAAGGGGATGATTACAATTCGATTATGACAAGCGTGCTTGGAGACAGGACAGCCGAGGCCCTTGCCGAGATGATTCATAAAAAAGTAAGGGATCTCTGGGGGTACGGAAAGAACGAAAAACTCAGTTCAGAGGACATTGTAAACGAAAAATACAGGGGCATAAGACCTGCTCCCGGCTATCCTTCATGTCCTGACCACACGGAAAAAAAGATTCTCTGGGATATTCTCAACGCGAAAAAACACACAGGTGTATCGCTTACCGAGAGCTTTGCCATGACTCCGCCAAGTTCGGTTTCAGGGTTCTACATGGCCCATCCCGAATCAAAGTATTTCTTTGTTGGGAAAATACTCGAAGACCAGGTTCTGGATTATGCGAAAAGAAAAAAAATCGATCTTGAAGAAGCGGAAAAATGGCTTCGACCGAATCTTGGGTATTGAGAATTTCTTCGCAAAAATCGAGGGTTCATTGCTCACACAAATCGAGGGCTTACTTGACAAACGGCTTTAAAATATCTAGAGTGAAAATCAGGTGCTGACCTTACTGATTTTTAAAAGACCATGAAAAAATCGGACATTGAAAAGGAACTTTCGCGGAAATTTGATCTTAATTCCGCAGAATCCAGGAAAGTTCTGGACACCATAATTAACGCCATGGCCGAGATGCTTCGCGAGGGAGAAAGAATAGAGATAAGACATTTCGGAAGTTTCTTTACAAAAGACTATGAGTCTTATGAAGGAAGAAATCCCAGAACGGGCGAGAAAATAAACATCGGCGAAAAAACCCTTCCACTGTTTAGGGTAAGCAACTGGCTTGCTCCCAAACTTACGGAAAAAAGCAGTGATGAATGACAGGCCACTCAGCAAGTCTCCCGACAACCCTTTATATAATCGTCGCAGATGCCTTTGCTTGATATCCTTGTTTATCCCGCACCTGAGTTAAAGAGAAAATCCCTGCCCGTGGAGAAACCGGGCGAGGACCTCGAATGTCTCCTGGATGATATGGCGGAGACGCTCCGCGATGCGGACGGCGTCGGACTTGCGGCTCCGCAGGTCGGCAGGAATATTCGGGTACTGGTAGTCGACATACCTCTACCCGAGAGTGATGAAAGGGAGTTCTATGAGCTTGTAAATCCCGAGATTGTTTTCTCTCGAGGGTTCCAGGTTGGGGAGGAAGGCTGTCTCAGCGTGCCTGGATTTTTTGCGGATGTAAGGAGAAAAAACCATGTGCGTGTATCCGCGCTTAATAGAAAAGGAAAGCCTTTTACGATCGACGCGGACGGAATGCTGTCAAGGGTGATTCAGCATGAAATTGACCATCTTGATGGTATATTGTTTTTTGACAGGCTGAGACAACTTAAAAGAGATGTTCTTTTAAAACAGATCAACCGGCGGTTTGTCTCCGCACAGGATTAGTTCTTTGTTTTTCTTGATTCCGAAAGCGATTTCACGACATGATTTCAGACTTGGTTAAGAACATAGAACCTTTCTACGTAATGGACATCCTTGAGAGAGCAAAGCGCCTTGAGGATGAAGGTCGGGATATTATACATTTCGAGGTTGGAGAACCTGATTTCAATACTCCCGATGAAATATGCTCTGCTGCCACGAAGTGGATAGAAAAAGGTTACACGAAGTACACAAGCAGTCTTGGGATTGATGAGCTCCGCCGGAGCGTCGCGGAGGATTACAGCCGCACTTACGGAATAGAAGTGAGGTATGAAAGGGTAATAATAACTATAGGCAGCTCCCCGGCGCTTTTGCTGGCAATGCTGACCGTCCTTAACCCCGGTGATGAGATACTGATAACGGACCCTCATTACGCCTGTTACCCGCAGATAATAAGCGTCGCCAGAGGAGTCGCAAAGAAAGTCCCTGTTTATGAAAGTGACGGTTATCAGGTTGATCCCTCGGAAATCAGAAAGAATATCGGCAGAAAGACAAAGGCTGTTCTGGTAAATTCTCCCGCGAATCCCACAGGGGCGGTTATGGACAGGGAAGTTCTCCGGGAACTGTCCGAAATGGGTCTTTTCGTGATTTCAGATGAGATTTATCACGGTCTTGTCTATGGCGCGCGCGCTAACTCCATTCTGGAATTTACTGACAACGCCATAGCGATAAACGGTTTCGCTAAATTCTACTCCATGACAGGCTGGCGTCTCGGTTACATGATAGTTCCAGAAGACCTTGTAAGATACGTGCAGAAACTTCAGCAGAATCTTTTTATTTCCGCCGGGTCTTTTGTTCAGAAAGCAGGAGTTGCGGCTATTGAGGAAGTGAAAAAAGGTGGCGGAAGCGAAGTAATGGTGGCTGAGTTTGACAGAAGAAGGAAGGAGATGATAAAAGGACTTTCCTCGGTTGGATTTGATATTTCGGCTGAACCCAAGGGGGCGTTTTACCTTTTCGTGAATTCCTCCCGATGGAGCCGGGACTCATGGAAACTCGCATTTGATATTCTTGAGAACTGCCACGTGGGCGTAACTCCCGGAATAGATTTCAGCGACAGGGGAAGGGATTATCTCAGGTTCTCGTATACGACGTCGGTTGACTCCATAAGGGAGGGGATAAGAAGGCTGGGCGAGTTTCTGGGTTAAGCATCTGGAAAAAAAACTTGTATTGCTTGTGATTGGGGAGTAGTTTTCTTGTTTTTTCGGGATAAGACGAATTTTCGTCACGGGGCGATGGATAAAAAACTTATCGTTGGAAACTGGAAAATGAATCTGCTTCGGGAGGAAGCACTGGAGTTATCCGGTGCAATAGCCAGCCTGCTTGGAGAGGACTACGACGCATGCCAGATAGTACTCGTACCTCCCTATACTGCCATTGACGTGGTAGGGAGACGCATCTCGGGTTCAAGAATAGATCTCGGGGCCCAGAATGTTTTCGGCAGGATAAGCGGGGCGTTTACCGGCGAGATTTCTGCTCCGATGCTTCTTGACGCCGGATGCAGCTGGGTTATTATCGGCCATTCGGAGAGAAGGCACATCTTCGGGGAAACTGATGAGCAGATCCGTGAAAAACTTCTGCTGTCAGTCTCCTGCGAGTTGAAAACAATTCTCTGCGTTGGAGAGACCGAAGTCCAGAGAGAAGGAGCAATCCGCGAAAACAAAGACATTTCGGCGAGAAAAGAGCTGCTTTTCTCGCCGACAAAGATCCAGATAGAAAATGCGCTGCGGGATCTGGATGAGGAGCGGGTTTCAGATATCGTCATAGCATACGAGCCGGTCTGGGCCATAGGAACGGGAAAAAATGCCACTTCTTCGGAAATAGCTGAGATTCACGGATATATACGGGAGCTTTTAACCGAGATGTTCCCCGGTTTAGGCAATAGTGTGAAAATTTTATATGGCGGAAGCGTCAAAACGGGTAACATAGAAGAGATAATGTCTGTTGATGAAGTTGACGGGGTTCTGGTTGGAGGAGCAAGTCTTTCAGCTGACTCTTTTTTTAGAATAATAAAGTCCGTGGGGAGTTAGAAATTGGAGTTCTTAATACCGTCGGTGAAAATTATTCATATTGTTGTCAGCATCCTTCTCGTGCTGATCATACTGCTTCAGCCGAGCAAGTCCGCGGACATAGGTTCAATGTTTGGAGGCGGAAGTTCGGAATCGCTTTTTGGTTCGAGCGGAGCAATGCCTTTTCTTGTGAAGATGACCAGGCTCTTTGGGCTCATATTCGTAATTACCTCGCTTTTTCTCGGCTACACTTCCGTAAAATCAATATCGGGTTCGGTGGTGGAGAAATCGCCGATTGAAATGTTTGAAGAAGCTTCTCCTCCTGTTGAAGAACCTTTGGAACCTTCTCGGGAAGGAGAATGAATATAAAGGGGTTAGTTGTCCAGATGCTTTTTATTTGAAAGTGCTTTAGTTAGTATAGATAATGATAAGTCAGCAAAGTAGTAACGTGCCAGTTCGGAGGTTTCAAAGATGGCATACATAATTGCCGAACCATGTATCGGAGTGAAAGACAAGTCTTGTGTTGAAGCGTGCCCGGTCGATTGCATATATGAAGGAGATGATCAGCTGATCATACATCCTGATGAATGTATAGACTGCGGAGCGTGCGTAGACCCCTGCCCGGTGGATGCCATATTTCACGAAGATGAATTGCCAGAGAAATGGCAGAAGTTCATTGACATAAACAAAGACTTTTTCGAGGGCAAAGAAGGCCTTGAACCGGCCAGAAATGACTAAAATTCAATAAGAACGGACTTTGAAGAGAAAAAAGGGGGACTTGAGAGCTTCATTTCCCCCTTTTTTTATGTCTTCGAGAAAACACCTTTATGCGGACAAGACGGCAGTGTGGAAAAAGCTAAAAAGAGGTTCCCTCGCTCTTCAGACTGCATCAGCTTGTAGCTTAAAAAGTTTCACGTATATATTTTGCTGTTCAAGATGAATACCCAGGATGTGAAAAAGAAGGCACGGAAGATTCTTCAATTTCTGAAGAAAACCTATCCGGACGCAAAATGTCATCTAGTTTTTAAGAGCGCATCGGAGCTTCTGATCGGATCTATTCTCTCCGCCCAGTGTACGGATAAACGAGTAAACATGATAACCCCGGGACTTTTCAAGAAGTACCCGGACCTAGGGGCATTTTCTTGCGCATCAGAGGAAGAACTCCAAAACGATGTAAGATCAACGGGGTTTTACAGAAACAAGGCAAAAGCGATAATAAACTGTTCAACAGAGATAATACAAAAACACAGGGGAAAAGTCCCTTGCGAAATGGAAGAACTAGTCAAACTTCCAGGAGTCGGAAGGAAAACGGCAAATGTTATAATCGGCAATTATTTCAGAAAACCCGGAATAATAGTTGACACCCATATAATGAGGTTAAGCCGCCGACTTGGTCTTACCTCGAATTCCGACCCCGTTAAAATTGAATTTGATCTTAGAGAGTGCCTTCCGGAAAAAGACTGGACATTTTTTTCAAATTCCCTGGGTGACCATGGGAGAAATGTCTGCAAGGCGAGAAAACCCATATGTTCAAAGTGCGGAATATCTCACGCATGTCTTTATTTCAAGGAGCTTTATGCATCGTGAGAATTGTTAGCGTTAAAGAGGTTTTTGCAAAACGCTTTGGGTGCAAAACCGTCGGGTATTCCCACCCGGTTTTCAGAATAATTACGGAACGCAGGAGGAGAAAAAACACATGAAGTCCAGCACCGATTATTCTGGATTTTTTCCTTTCGGATGGCTAAGAGACCTCCAAGGGGATAACTGGCAGATTTTCTGGAATAAGAAAACGGGGCATCTTTTTCTCAAAGCCACAGCAAAAAACACGCTCGTAAAGATTGGAGAAGCCCCGGACTGGACGGAGGCGAAAAAGAAAGCTGATTTTCTAATGCAGAATCCCGATTCAGTCACAATAGAAACTGGAGATTGCTGAATTTGCCGTTTTTAGGCAAACGATTCAGGAGATCTCTGAATTCTAAGGCTCTTATCAATCATCAGAGTTCATTGCTACCGCTATTGACTTGCCCGCGGGAGTTTTATAATATCAGTACTTCTTAAAAAATCGTGTCCAATCATGAAATACGTAGAGCAGGAACTGATTTCTGTACCGGTCGGGAAAGGAAAGGTTAACGCCCTCTACTACAGAGCGCTTAATAACGACTCCGAAAAAAGAAAGACTATAATTATCCATGTTCACGGGTTTTTGGGGAACTTTCTTGACGGAAGCCAGAGATTCTTACCGCCGATCCTCGCCAAGGCAGGCTACTCGTCTGTTGCAATAAATACCAGACTAGCCAATTTCGGACTTTTCTTCGGCTTTGGAATAGTGGATGACACTATTTCACAGATAGATGGCGTAGTGAAGTATTTGGGAGAGACCGGTTACGAGAAAATCATTGTTTCCGGTTACAGCCTGGGTGGAGGAGTGATTCTCAGGTACCTTTCCGTAAAAAGTCGCCAACAGGATTCCGATGAGTCGGAGCTGCTAAAGGGTGTGATTGCCCTCGCTACTCCTTATTCTATCCCAGACTCGATAAGAAGAAGATGGAATAAGTGGGAAAGCCAGCCTTCCTACGATGAGGTGTACGAGGAAGCGAAGATGATACTTGGCGATAATCCCCATGATTCAAAGCAGGATAGAACGATTCTTATTTTCAGGGCCAGGGGAAACTCCTACCGGCCGGAGCACACCGAGATATATACATACAAGACTTGGTGGTTTCTCGCCGGGCCGGAGGCAGAAGCCGTAAAAAGCTATAAGCAGATAAAGAACATAAAGCTGCCGATTCTTCTAATGCAGGGCTGGGATGATGCGTTTGTAAAACCGGATGAAACTCACAACCTTGCGCAAATAGCCATAGACAACGGAAATGACGACGTTTCCGCATATTATCTCAATACCGGCCATACTCTCGACGGAAAGGAAGAGGAGATGGGCGATATTATAATAAGATGGCTTGACAGAAGATTCATCTGATTCTGCGATGGTAAACGAACAGAAGAGTCTCCTTACTTACAAGACTGAAGACGGATTCGAGGTAAATTCCCTTCTCGTTACTCCCGCGTTTGAGTCGGAAGAAGATCTCTACCAATCCCCCATAATAATAAATCTCTACGGAGTATTGGGACATTTTCTCACGAGAGGAACCCCAGTTAGACTTCCCCCGCTTCTCAGGGAAAAAAATATAAGCACGCTTTCTGTAAATACCCGCATGGCGTTTATGGGTCAGATAATGGGCGAGGGGATTTTTCCTGACGCTATTCATGAAATGAAAGAATCGGTGGATATTCTTCAGAAAGAAGGGTTTCGCAACATTTTCATGCTGGGCTACAGTCTAGGGGCTAACATGGCTGTCTACTACGCCTCCCAGACCGATTCTTTCGGGATAAAGGGCCTTATACTGGAAGGATGTTCCTATTCTCTGCCTTACTCCCAGCAAAGAAGGCTTGAGAAAAACAGGAGTATTCCATCCTATGATGATATTTATCGCAAAGCCAGAGAGATTCTGGGTCCTAATCCGGAGAAGAAAAAAAACGACCAGATATTTATCGTCTACAGGGCATGGGGGGATTCTTTTAACCCGGTTGACGGGGAGATGTTTACTTACAGGACCTGGTGGCATATGAGGGGACCTCGGGCCTACTACGCAAAAACCTGTGAAATTATAGAAAATGTGAAGGTTCCCGTTCTCTTTATCCACGGAGAAGATGACGACATCGTTGATGTGTGGGAACCTAAGGAACTTAAGAACATAATGAACCATACGGGTAACGAAGATGTGACGTTACGCTATATACCGGGAGCGAAACACGACTGCGTAGAGAATCCCAAAGATTCGATAGATGCTATAACGAAGTGGGTATCAGAAGTTAACGCAAAAAACATAAATCGGATGAGTTCTCTGTCTGGGTCTCGGGATTCTGGGAATTGAACCTAATACGGTGGCAAGCTTGTTCCTTATTCTTGCAAAAAGGGAAACTTTATATATCTTACAACTCCTTTAATAAAACAGTTGACTTTTTTCCTGGATTTTTACTCATAAATCTGTAGGCAACAGGGAATTTGGAGGCGGCAACCATGTCCGAGAATTTTTCAATCGAAAAGGAGCTTTCAGAAAAACACCAGCTTAAGAAACCTTCGGGAGTATATTACAATCTTTCCGTTTCCAGGCTTTACGAAGAGGCGATCAAGAGAAACGAAGGACACGTTGGCGAGAGTGGAACTTTTATAGGCTACACTTCTCCTCATACTGGAAGATCCCCCAAGGACAGATTTGTGGTAAAGGAGCCTTCCACGGAAAAAAATATAGACTGGGGAGCAGTAAACAAGCCCGTAGCACCAGAGGTGTTTGATCACTTTTACGAGAAAGTGATGGATTACTTCGAAGGGAAGGACGTTTTCGTGAGAGACCTGCAGGTCTGCGCTCACCCGGACTACAGAACAAACGTGAGGGTGATTAATGAATTCGCCTGGCACAATCTTTTCGTAAATAATCTCTTCATACGACCCGGCGCTTCTGAGCTTCCGCACAAGGAAGTGGGTTTCACCGTCATTTCAGCTCCAGGTTTCAAGGCGGACAACCCGGAAAAATACGGTCTTAACAGTGAAACCTTCATATTTCTTAACCTAAACCGGAGAATCGCCCTTATCGGTGGTACACGCTACGCGGGAGAGATGAAAAAATCCGTTTTTGCCGCCATGAATTTTCTTCTGCCGCAAAGGAATGTTTTTCCAATGCACTGTTCGGCAAACATCGGAAAGGACGGAAATGTGGCGCTTTTCTTCGGATTGTCCGGAACTGGCAAAACCACGCTTTCTGCCGATCCCGAAAGGGCGCTTATCGGAGATGACGAACATGGCTGGTTTGATGAAGGGGTTTTTAATTTCGAAGGTGGCTGTTATGCGAAGACCATAAAGCTCAGCCCGACTACAGAACCCGAAATTTATCAAGCAGCGCTTAAGTTCGGCTCGGTTCTTGAGAATGTCGAACTTGACCTGGAAACAGGAAAGATAGATTTTGACAGCGACAGGTATACGGAGAATACCCGCGGGGCATACCAGATTGACATGCTCGAAAATATTGTTCCCGAAGGAGTAGGCGGTATTCCCAAAAGTATTTTCATGCTGACCTATGATGCTTTCGGAGTCCTGCCCCCTATATCAAAACTTGATTCCGACCAGGCCATGCGTTATTTCCTTCTGGGCTACACGGCGAAAGTTGCCGGTACCGAGAGAGGTGTGAGCAAACCTCAGGCGACTTTCAGCTCATGCTTCGGGTCTCCTTTTCTTCCAAGACCCCCGAAGTTCTACGGAGCGATGCTGAAAGAGAGGATGGAAAAACACAAAGTAAACGTATGGCTTCTCAATACCGGAATTTCCGGCGGGCCTTTCGGGGTCGGCAAGAGAATGCCTCTTCCATCCACAAGAGCTCTTGTTACAGCGGCCGTAAGCGGCTTGCTTGACGACAGAGAGTTTGTCAAAATCCCTGTACTTGATCTCCTCGTGCCGGTTGATTGTCCTGGAGTTGATTCGACCCTTCTGCAGCCTCGACTTTCATGGGATGATCCGGACGAATATGATCGCAAGGCTCGCACTCTGTCGGACCTTTTCGAGAAAGAATACGAGAAGTATGTCTAGAGCTTAAGCCGGTTTTAACCCATCTTCTTGTTAAGGCCTGACTCCGCAGTATAGAACACCTAGAGATAGAGAATTTAGGCCGGGGATTATTTCTGGCGTCCCCGAGGGGATTTGAACCCCTGTTACCGGCGTGAAAGGCCGATGTCCTAGGCCTGACTAGACGACGGGGACGACAAGAATTGAGCCGTACAGGATTCGAACCTGTGACCCACTGCTTAAAAGGCAGTTGCTCTACCAGCTGAGCTAACGGCTCAGAAGATGCCGTATTATATCACGGGCCTTTTTCATGTCAAAAAATTACAGTTGTCCTGATAGAAAGTATAAAATCATGTAAACTGCCTTTCTCACTTTCTTTTTTCGGGTCACCTTTTAGGATGTCTTTTGCGCAAAAGTACAGAGATTTTTCCCTCGTCACTTTGGGAAATTTTTTCTTTTTCTGCAATTTCTCCTCTTTTTTCCTGCTTCCTCTTTTCATAAAGGATATCGGGGGTGACGAGGCCCGCATAGGCTATGTCATGGGCACCTTTGGCATAACTTCAATAGGAACTATCCCCTTCGCGGCCTATCTGATAGACCACTACGGACGGAGAAGGTTCATGCTTGCGGGTTCTTTCCTGATGTTTCTGGTTTCCTTTCTCTATATTTTCATATCGGATATTGATGTAAAGATATTTCTCCTGAGACTCATGCAGGGAATTGCTTTCGCCTTTTTCTTCACCTCAGCCGCCACGGCGGTCTCCGATTATGTTCCCAGTGAAATAAGGGCTTACGGGCTCGGCATTTTTGGGGCCTTCACAATAGCTTCTTACTCGGTCGGACCTACTATCGGAGAAGTTGTGATCGAAAGATTCGGTTACTCGACCTTTTTTCTTTATACCTCCCTCTTCAGCCTGCTTGCCTTTATTCTGTGTTTTCTCTCGCGGGAGGGGAATTTCAGGGTGTCCCAGAAATCCATTTTCAGCGGATTTTTCGACGTTGTTTTCTCCGAGAGGTTCCGCGTGCTTCTGCTGGTCAATCTTATAATTGCCGTGGGGCTTGGAAGCATGCTTAATTTTTTCTCCGTTTTTCTCGAGGGAAACGGAATTCATGCATGGAGTTTTTTTCTTACGTATTCGGTAACCGTCATATTGATCAGGGTACTTGGAGGAAAGCTTCCAGATATTGTTGAGAGAAGAAAAATAGCGCTGCCTTCAATGCTTGTAATGGTATTGTCTCTACTCATGATTTTTTCCATAGACTCCACTTTGAGCGCCGTTCTGGTTTCTTTCGTCTTCAGCCTGGGTTACGGAATTCTCTACCCTACCATAAGCGCGATGATTATCGACAGGGCGCTTGATGATGAGAGGGGGACGGCGATGGGCGCGTTTAACATGTCATTTAGCATCGGGATAAACTTTTTCGCCTTCGCTCTTGGAATCATAGCGCGCGATTACGGTTTTTCGAACATGTATTCGGTAACGGGAATATTCATGTTTGCGGGGTGCATTATCTTTACCTGTAAATATTTTATAAGTGCAGGGAGGTCGAACCGTCTTTCATGAAAATAAAATCCGGCGATACCATTCTCCTCGTTTCACCCGACAATAAAAGCTTCATGGTGGTGGTAGAAGACGGCAAGTCGTTCAGTTCTCACATGGGCATACTCGATCTCTCCTCCGCACTGGGAAAAGAATGGGGAGAAAGGATAGTCTCAGGTCTTGGAAACGATTTTGTACTTCTTAACCCTACCGTGGAGCAGAAGATTATGAAGGTGAGAAGGGCTACCCAGATCGTTTATCCCAAGGACGCGGCCTTGATTCTCTTTAAAACGGACGTCACAGCGGGAACCAGGGTTGTCGAAGCTGCGACCGGCTCGGGAGCTCTTACCATTGCGCTTGCGAATTCGGTGGCCCCTTCCGGAAAAGTCTATACGTACGAGAAAAGAGAACAGTTCATGAACAATGCCAGAGATAACGTACGACGGGCAGGGCTTTCTCAATACGTGGAATTTAACTGCGGCGATGCCAGAGAAGGTTTTAAGGAAAAAGATATTGACGTCGCGATACTCGATCTCCCTTCTCCATGGTATGGAATTCCGGCGGCTTACGAGGCTCTTGCCCCCGGAGGGAGAATCGCGAGTATTTCCCCAACGTACAACCAGGTGGAAAGAACCGCGGAATCGCTTGAGGATACGGGTTTTGTGAGAATCGAAACGGTAGAGCTTATAATGAGGAACTATCAGGTGAAAAAGGGGAAGACCCGCCCGGATAACAGAACCGTGGCGCACACGGGATTCCTTACCTTCGCCTTCAAGGGAATAAGCGATGTTGACGCTCGCGAATCAAAATGACTAATGAACGACTTTTTATAGAAGGCGCGGAACAGATAGGTATTAAAAACATCAGAACCGATCTTTTCCTCTCTTATGTTGACCTGCTGCGCAAGTGGGGTCGCCGCATAAACCTGAGTTCGGTTCTCACTGAACGAGAGATCATAATCAAGCACCTGATTGATTCCCTTACAGTGGCTGAATTCATGCCTCCCGGCTCAACGGTGATTGATATAGGAACGGGGGCCGGTTTTCCCGGAATTCCGCTTTCCATCTACGACCCGTCCCTTAAGGTTAAGCTTCTTGAATCGGTTGGAAAGAAGGTTGCCTTTTTAAAGGACGTGAAAAGGTCTCTCGGACTCAATGGTATTGATATTCACCATGGGAGAGCCGAAGAAGCAGCTAAGGGGATGAGAGGGGTTTTTGACCGGGTGACGTTCCGGGCTCTTGGGGGCGTTGGCACTGTCGTGGCTCTTGGTACTCCTTATCTGGATATAGGAGGGGAGATGGTTATAATGAAGGGACCCCGGGGAAAAAAGGAATGGGAAGATTACGCGAACCGGTATCCGGAAGATATGGAACTTCTTTTGACAAAAGAACTTGAACTGCCTTTTTCAGGCGAGAAAAGGGTGATTATCGTCGCGAAGCCGACATCCCGGCAGATGGAGACGGAAGCTTGAAGACCATAGGAGTAATAGGTGGAAGCGGTCTTTATCAAATGGAAGGGCTTTCGGATGTTAAAACCGTTTCCATGGAGACTCCATGGGGCAAACCCTCTTCAAGCCTGCTTACAGGAACCCTCGGCGGTGTGCGAATGGTTTTTCTTCCAAGACACGGAACGGGGCACACGGTATCCCCGCCTGAGATAAACTTCCGGGCGAATATATACGCAATGAAAGCTATGGGAGTCGAGTGGATTATATCTGTAAGCGCCGTGGGGAGCTTAAAAGAGGAAATAGAACCAGGGCACATAGTGATACCTGATCAGTTCATTGATAACACTAAGCGGAGGCCTTCTACGTTCTTTGGAGGTGGCATAGTAGCCCATGTTTCAATGGCCGACCCGGTGTGCTCCGTGCTGTCAGATTGTCTGCGGGAAGTATCGCTTGGTTTTGGCAGAGCGGTCCACTCGGGAGGAACCTACGTCTGTATCGAGGGTCCCCAGTTCTCTACAAGGGCGGAGAGCCATCTGTATAGAAAATGGGGAGCGGACATAATAGGAATGACCGCAATGCCGGAAGCGAAACTTGCCAGGGAAGCGGAGATTTGCTATTCCACAATAGCCCTTTGCACCGATTATGACTGTTGGAACGAAGATCATGACGACGTCACGGTTTCGGATATAATCGGGATCATGAATAAAAACGTTGAAGCGGCAAAAAAAATAATAGCCGCTGTAGTTGATAATATCCCTGAAGAAAGAGGATGTCCTTGCGGGAGTGCCTTGGGTAACTCTATAATAACGTCCCCGGACTGCGTAACTGAAGAAAACAGGAAAAGATTTGAACTTATCGTTAAAAAATACATGTAGAGGTCCGAATGAGCATCGTCGTTGTAGGATCAGTAGGAATTGACACCATAGAAACACCTTTTGGAAGAGAAGAAAACATTCTCGGCGGGTCCGCCTGTTATTTCTCTCTGGCGGCCCGTAATTTTACGAATGTTCATATGGTCTCTTCCGTTGGAGAGGATTTTCCCCAAGCTCATTCCGAGCTGCTTCGTTCAAGGGGCATTGATACGGAAGGAATGGCGGTCAGTGCCGGAGAAACCTTCAGATGGGAAGGCAGATACGACTATGATATGAAGGATCCGGAAACTGTCTCCGTCACCCTTGGTGTTCTGGGGTCGTTTGACCCCGTGGTTCCCGAGAAATCAAGAGATGCCGATTATCTTTTCTTAGCCAATACGGATCCTGAAATCCAGATGAAAGTCCTTGAACAGGTAAACTCACCCCGAATTGTGGCCTGCGACACCATGAACTTCTGGATAGACAACAAACTGGAGGAACTGAAGGCACTTCTCGGCAGAGTCAACATTCTCATAATAAACGATTCTGAAGCAAGACAGCTGTCCGAAGAACCATTGATGGTCAGAGCGGCGAGAAAGATAATGGACATGGGACCGGAATTTCTGATTGTGAAAAGGGGAGAGTACGGGGCCTTGCTTTTTTCTCGGGAAGACTTGTTTTTCGCCCCCAGTTACATGCTTGAGCAGGTGCTTGACCCGACGGGAGCGGGGGACACCTTTGCCGGGGGATTCATGGGCTACGTTGCGTCTATGGATAAAGACCTTGACTTTGCCGGCTTTAAAAAAGGGGTTGCCTACGGAAGTGTTCTGGCTTCCTTTACGGTTGAGGATTTCAGCGTGAGACGTCTCTGCTCGCTACGGAAAGAGGAAATAGAGCAAAGATACGGGCAGTTCCTAAAACTGTCGACTATGTAGAAGAGGGAATCAGCTAAGGGACTTTACGTATTTCATGCGGATATTGTAAATCATGTCGTCAAGAAGCCCCTTCTCCTCTTCTGTCAGGTTCCCTTCTGTTTTTTCCGCGAGTATCTCCAGGATGGTTATGGTGTGTTTGGCTGCGGGAATGTTAACTTCTCTTTTTTTTGAGTGAGGGTCGGGAATTTCACCCAGATGAATGAGGGCCGAGGCGTTTAATGAGAGAATAAAGCCCGAAAAATCCATTTCTAATTCTTCTTTTTCACCGCTCACGATAAACCACTCTCCTTACAGGTAAGTTCTTAATGTCACTTGATCAATTATAGATACTGGAGGAGTTTTTTTCTAGGGTCGTAGGGATATTTCTCTTTAATCTCGTCCATGAGTTCTTTCATATGCTCGCTGGATTCCTTCGGCATTGCTATCTGAATAACTACGAACTGATCTCCCCGTTTGCCGGTCTTGGGATTTTTCACTCCCTTTTCTCTGAGCCTCATTCTCGTGCCACTTCCCACGCCGGGAGGGATAGTAAGTTTTACAGGATTCTCTATGGTTGGCACGTCGATCAGCGTTCCCAAAGCCGCTTCATAGACCGTTAGGGGAAGATCAATATATATATCGTTGTTTTCTCTTCTGAAAACCGGATGGGATAAAACCTTTATTTCGAGAATGAGATCTGCGGCCATGGAATTTATTTGTTCGCCTTTGCCCGGCAGCCTTACCTTGGACCCGGTTTTCACTCCGGCCGGAATCTTGACCGTTATTTTTTTGGTTCCGTCCTCGGGGGACTTAAGCAGAAGTTCCTTCTCTCCACCTTTTACCGCAGTTTCAAAATCAAGGGTTACAGTATGCTGGATGTTCCTCGGTCTTCTCGGCTGCTGCCGCACGTTGCCGAAATCAAAAACATCTCCGAAACTTCCCCCAGCTCCACCCATACCGTAAGCCCCGCCCCCATGCGAAAAGATATCTTTGAAGATTTCGTCTATGTCCGGAAACCCCCGTGAATACTGCCTGTAGTTCCCTCGGCCTGTTCTCTGTCCATCAAAACTGCTTGTCCCGAACATGTCGTAGGTCTTTTTCTTCTCGGGGTCGGAGAGGGTTTCGTAAGCGTGCTGAATTTCCTTGAACTTCTCCTCGGACTTTTTGTCCCCCTGGTTCATGTCGGGGTGGTGTTTTCTCGCGAGGTCTCTGTACGCTTTCTTTATCTGATCCTGCGTCGCGTTTCGCGGTACGCCGAGCACCGCGTAAAGATCTTTTTCCGCGTTCATGAAGGTAAAAACTCCGGTTTTCTCATGCTCATTATAATACTACTTGAGATTCAAGGAAATTGATTAGGGGTTTATATATACGGCCTTTTCAAGCTAATGGATACCAAACCTCAACAGAATCAACCGCAGTTCTTCCTGGGAGAGGGGATGCTGGAAAAAGCGGGAGTTTCTGCTTGAAATCGGCTTGAAAGTTTACGAAAACAAAATCCTGAACCCCTTTATTTTAAGGGGTTTTAGGAGATAGTGGGAATTGCTGCGGACGATAATTCCACACTGTAAAAAAACCGTAAAACAGACACTGAGTTAGCAGCATAGGATCGTTAAATTTGTCAGTCAGTTCTCTATGGATTCTAGTATCCTATCTGCAATCTCAAAAAAAGCCTTGCCCGCCGCGCTCTGTGGGTCAGACTCCACGATAGGGGTTCCGTTATCCCCACCGATTCTTATCCGCGGATCGATTGGGATTTCTCCAAGAAACGGAACTTCAAATTTCTCCGCCATACGTCTTCCTCCACCCCTGCCGAATATGTCTACCTTGCCGTTTACATCGGGCATATCGAGATAGCTCATGTTCTCTACTATGCCAAGAATGGGAATATTCAGCTTGTTAAACATCAGTATCCCTCTTCTTACGTCCACCAGAGCTACGTCCTGCGGAGTAGTTACTATCACTCCTCCGCTTATCGGGGCCGTCTGCGCCAGAGAAAGCTGGGCATCCCCGGTACCTGGAGGAAGGTCAATTACCAGATAATCCGTTCCGCTCCACTCAACATCCTCAATAAACTGCTTTATCGCTCCGTGTACCATGGGACCTCTCCATATCACAGCGTCCTCTTCGTTCACGAGAAAACCGATGGACATTACCTTGAGGCCGAATTTCTCTATGGGAACAATCTTGTCATCGGCGGTTGCGCGTGGTTTTTCGCTTATCCCCATCATCAAGGGAGCGCTCGGTCCCCAGATATCGGCATCCATAAGTCCGACTTTCTGTCTTTTTTTCGAGATTGCCAGAGAGAGGTTGGTCGCTATTGTTGACTTGCCGACCCCTCCTTTGCCGCTTGCGACGGCTATGTAGTACTTTATGTCGGGAAGCTTGTTTTTTTCACTACCCGCATCGGCAGTTATCTGTTTCTGCGGTCGCGAGCCGATCTTCATCGAGAGGTCTTCAACTCCGGGTATGCCGAAGATGGCTTTCCGGACCTCTTCCTCGATTGCGGACTGAAGCTTCTGGTCGGGTTTGGGGAGTACTATGGAAAGGGTCACATTCGAATCTTCCACAACAATGTCTTTTACGAGACCGAAGGATATTATGTCCCGGTTAAATCCCGGATAGTTAACACCCTTAAGAACTTTTATTATTCGTTCTCTGTTTAATTCCACGCGGAAAGTCCCCCCTAAGAGATACCCAGTTTCTTTTTTCCTTCCTCGGATATCATGTCTGGGTTCCAGGGAGGATCCCATATCACCTCTATAAGAACGTTATCGGCTCCCGCGTTTTTAAGGGCCATCTCGGCCTGGCCTGCTATATGTGCTCCCATGGCGCATCCGGGGGTGGTGAGCGTCATCTTGATCTGAACGTTCCGCCCGGAAATTTTGGTGTCGTAAATAAGTCCGAGATCTACTATGCTCACGGGAAGTTCGGGGTCGTATACATCTTTAAGAGCGCCGTAGACCGTCTCTTCCGTTATTTCCGGACTGTCTTCGGGTTTTTTCTTCTTTTCAATCTTGGTAAAAGACACGGAGCTTTTATCCTTGGAGGGACCGCCCCTGTCTATCTGGATTATCTTTTTTATCCCCATGATTCTCGCCTCCTGATTTCTCCTTTTATCTGCTTGCTATAATGTCGAAGTCCTTTACTGGTCGCTAAATCTTCAGCATCTGTTAAGTTCAGTCAATCTTGCTTGGAAACGCAACAGTTAAAAAGTCTTCCGAGTGGGGTTCAAGCATATAACCCCCCGACATATGTGGACTTAACTTCACTTATTTTGATATTATAACTTAACCAAATGAATTTTCTAAAAACGGATGGACACATAATAAAAGGTGTCCAGTGCTGAATTTGAAAATTGCGTTTGCTGGTTGTATTCACGAATATATTTTCAATTAAAAACCTCTAACTAGGTCTTGGACTAAACCTCAATGCACCAAAAACGCAACATTCCTTGGCTTCAGATCGTTCGCTTTCATAAAGAGATAACTCGAAGAGGTGAAGAGAATTTCTTTGCTCTTCCTGTAGATCAACTCGATTCCGACAGATGTTCTTCTCTATATAAATTTGAATTCAATAGCTTCGCGGGACCATGGCAGTTTGATGCTAATACGTTCAAGAGTAAACCGTTTCTCCAGAAACTAAAGCGGAAAGAAACAGATGAAGTTTTCCTCGGTGGCCCTTGCTGGTACAAGGCTCCAAGAAAAAACTACCAAGGCAACGGCAACTGGTTGCCGGTTCTATACCGACAGATAAAGGTTCACCTAGATATGGATTCTGCCTGCATCGTCCCCGATCAGGGCAGATGGGAAATATCCCCCCTAGTATACGATCTTCTTGAAAGTAAAAGCGCCCAATCTAGGCATCCACTGGAACGATGGTTGCCGAATCTTATAGAAACCACTCAGAATTTATCCACAACTAAAAATATTGATCTTACAGAGGCTTTAATCAAAATCTTATCAAGCAACATCCCCGAGCTTGGAGAAGAGCTTCGGAAGAAAATTCGACCTAATATATCACAACTACCTTCGCCTTGGATTATCTTTAGTCCAACAACATCTTCTTCCCCAGTATATCAGTATTTGATGTCTGATTATGAAGAGCTAGATAAAGTTCTTGAAAAACATACTGAGAATATTGGCGGGTTTGAACTCCTTGAAGACATAGCTGTTACTAAGAATGCTCAATCGGTTTCATTACTCCCCGTTGTTCCTCTTAATAGGTCTCAAGAAAAAGCGGTTTTGGGCATCCTGGCTGGAAAGCCTGTTACAGTCATCAGTGGTCCTCCGGGAACCGGCAAGAGTCAGGTTGTCGTCTCATCCTTACTTAACTGTTGGTCACAAGGGAAGAGTGTTCTTTTCGCTAGTCAGAACAATCAAGCTGTTGATACCGTCCGAGAAAGGATAAAGAAGTTTGAAGATCAATTTCCGATAGCAATTCGCACAGGAAGCAAACGTTATAGAACTGATTTCAACGAAGCACTTCGGCGTATTCTAAACGCCATCACGTACTCAACAGCAAATTCTTTACCTGTAAAACAGGATGCTTCTCAACGCAAAGACAGTCTGTTGAGTGAAAAGAAACGAATTGAGGAATTCCTCGATAGCAAGCTCCCCCAACGTATTAATGAATCTTTAAGCTCCTCTCTTGATGCTCGTGCATTGTATCAGAGTACACTTGCCGAGCTACAAGAAGCCGAAGAATCCCTACGTTCAGACCTGAGGGAAATTGGCTACTCTCTGGATGCAGAAGACTTCAAGCATTTGGTGTTTGACCCGCTAAACACCTGGGTTGGAAATATCAGTTTTGTCAAAAAGGAAATAACTGATAACAAAAAAAAAGAAGAACGATATAAAAGTGAAGCAGCAGAAGTGGAAGAAAAACGCAACCAATCAGTTCAGACTTTAGGGCTTGACTTTTCAAAGGTTAGAAGCTGGGATTGGCTCATTTCCGCACAAGGCCCTGAGTCTCTCCAAGCGTGGTTAACAAGCCTTCACAAACTAATTGATAATATTGATGAACACGATCTTGAAGTTTTACCTTGGGATAATAACTACGAACACTGGAGAAGCTCCGAACAAGCTGAAAAATGGTCAGAAAATACACACAAGCTTGTTGAGGCAATAAACTCTGACTTTGGTCAACTTGAGCAACTCGTTAAAGAAGTTGCCGAGGCCGAAGCCGAACTCAACCAAGGACATGAAGTTTCCAATTTTCTCCTTGATATAAAGGCAAAACCTCACTTATCGGATGCTCTCCAAAGGTGGAGAAATCTCTACTCCAAGTACTGCACTCAACCCAAAACATGGTTTTCCTGGGTTCCTTTTTCTGATAAGAGCAAGTTGAGCCGAGCTATTCGAGAAGTCGAAAAGATTCTTCTGCTTACCTTCCCCGCATCCATGTGGCAGAGAGTAGGACCTCTTAATGAGGAAGGAAGGAGAAAATTTGTGCAGATCATTGAAAAAAACGAGAAATGGTTAGATCTTCGAAAAGCAACGGATACAAAGCGGGACTCTCTAAGATCTAAGTTTCGCGAGTTTCGTACACTCGCTACAAACCTCAGACTTGCTGATATACCACAATCGGAAGATCTTAATCTGTGGATGAAATTTGCCGAAGTTCTTGCGGGGAATCAGAAAACAGCCAAAGTAGCAGCAACTGCGTGGAAACATCGCGAAAACCGGGAAAAGACCTGTGGACAACTACAACAAACTGTATCTAAGTATAATACTATTGCTTCGGGTATCCCTCTAAGAGAAGCTTGGGTAAGCAGTATAGGTGCTCAGTTTCACGAAACTATCAATGCTCTCAGTTTCACCCCTTCTTTTGAAAATATAGTTGCTGTGAGGACTGTTCTATACAGTAAGGATATCGATGAGTTCATAGAAATCTGGAAAGAAGCCCGTGAACACGAAAAAAGGCTTCGGTCTATTCAATCTTCTGTAGAGGAACTGCCTACAAAATCAGACCTGATTGAAAACTGGTGGGATACAAAGCCAGATTTGGTTCCAATTGAGGCTTATCAGAGAAGCCAACTCCCTAAAGGCGATGACATTTTTGAACATATCAAAACTTGTCAGGAATGGTTGGAGTCTTGGAATATCTTTGCATCTAGAACACGCCAAGAGTATGAAGACAAGCTTCAAGAAGAAAAAAATTGGGCGTGTAAAAAACTTGCTGAAGCTGGTGAGGTGATCCCTAACAAAGACAAAAACAATATTCAAGTCCTTATAGATCAAGTTGTCGAAAAAGAGGCTGATGAATGGCCGGTAACTAAGCTTCGTGATGCTTTCGGCAAATTTGAGCCTGTCCGTCTTAAAGCACGTGTTGAAAATATAAATTACGAGCTTGAGAAATTATCTTTCGACGAAGCTAAAGATCGTTGGGTTCAACAATTATCCCAAGACCCAGAAATTCAAGATGTGCTTCGCCAACTTCTTGATAGGTATCAACAGTCTGGAGAAGGTTCCATATTACCAGAAGATTATGATTTATTTGGAAAAGCCTTAAAAGCCATACCAGTATGGATTATTACGGCTCTCTCACCGCAATCTTTACCTTTAATTCCACACTTATTTGATGTTCTAGTGATCGATGAAGCTACTCAATGTACTATTACTAATCTCCTTCCGTTAATTTATAGAGCAAAGAGCCTTGTGGTTATAGGAGACCCGGAACAGCTTCCTGCTATTCCAACATTGAGAGAAAACGCGGAGAGAACACTTGCACAGAATTTTCAAGTTGACCAGTGGCTTGATTTGCTTGGACACTCACAAAGAACTGTTTACGATACAGCTGTTCAATGCCTACCCCGTCGATACGCGGACATAGTCTTACTTGAAGAACATTACAGGAGCCATCCTTTAATAATTGGATTCTCAAATCGATATATTTACCAGAAACGACTGCAACTCAAAAAAGATTCCATTGAAATTTCAAACGCTCTTGGAATATCAGGGATTGATGTTCAAGGATTCTGCAAGCGAGGACAATTAGGTCGGAGCTGGATTAACGAAAAAGAAGCTGAAAAAGTAGTAACTTTAATCCAAGGATTACGAAACAACAATCGTTACTCTAATTTTAGCATAGGTGTAGTCACTCCTTTCCGGTCTCAAGCAGATCTTATTGCTAATCTCATTGAGAAACAAACCTCTGATTCTGATATCCATAGGGACATCACCATAGGGACGGTCCACACCTATCAGGGTGACGAACGCGACTTGATGATTTTTTCGCCGGTTGTTTCTAAAGGAATTTCTGACAATACAGTTCAGTGGGTTGGAAACCCGAACATGATAAACGTTGCTGTGACCCGTGCCAGAGAAGGGTTCTTCTTCGTAGCGGATTTCGGAGTGTGCCGGCGGCAGAGGGGTGTCTTGGGACATCTAACTCGCTATGTTGAAGATGTGGAAAATCTCCGCAAGACCAGTGTAGAAGAACTCGAACTCTTCAGCTGGATGGTAATGCAGGGGTGGGATCCCGAAGTACATCCAAAGATTAGAGACATTGAGGTGGATTTTGTTCTAAAGAAAGCAGGTAGAAAAATAGTAGTTGAAGTTGATGGAGAGCAACACAAACGGCGAAGAGTTGAAGATAGGAGTCGAGATGTTTTTCTAAACTCACGCGGCTACGAAGTATATCGCTTTCCAACCCGAGAAGTCCGCGAAGCTCCTGCTTCCATCATTCATCTGCTGGGAAAAAAGCTTTCTGGGGAATTTAGTTAGTTATAACCACTCTTACGCTTTCTTGACACTGTAATAACTATTCAATAGCATTCTCCGCAAGTTATGAGGCAATCCCGGCAGATATCAATCGGCGACGTAAAAATAGGCGGGGGAGCTCCCGTTTCGGTTCAGTCAATGACCATCACCGATACGAGAGACATTGCGTCTACGGTTTCCCAGATAAAAAGACTTGAGAAAGCGGGTTGTGACATCGTCAGGGTAGCCGTTCCCGACATGGATGCCGCAAAGGCTCTGGGAGCGATAAGAAAAGAGATAAGAATTCCCCTTGTCTCAGACATACACTTTGATTACAGACTGGCCCTTGAATCAATAAGACAGGGAGTCGACGGGATGAGAATAAATCCCGGAAACATCGGCGCCAGGTACAGAATAAAGGCCGTGGTTGACGCCTGCAAGGAAAGAAGAATTCCCATAAGAATAGGCGTGAATTCAGGCTCTCTTGAAAAAGACATACTCAAAAAGCACAAGCACCCAACGGCCGAGGCCTTGGTTGAGAGCGCAATGAGACATGTCAGCATACTCGAGGACCTTGATTTTCTCGACATAAAGATTTCAGTCAAGTCCACCGACGTGAGGAAGATGATTACCGCATACAGAATGCTCGCGGACAAGACCGAGTATCCGCTTCATCTCGGAGTTACCGAGGCAGGGACCCCGGGAATGGGAACGGTGAAATCCGCCATAGGAATCGGAGCACTTCTGGCTGAAGGGATAGGTGATACGATAAGGGTGTCTTTAACCGGCGATCCGGTGGAGGAAATAGTTGTCGGAATGAACATACTGAGGTCCCTTGGGATAAGGAACAACGGAATTGAACTTATCTCGTGCCCGGGGTGCGGACGACTTGAAATAGATATTGAGAAGCTGGTTTCTGAAGTTGAGCAAGGTGTTTCTGGTTTTAACCTTCCAAGACCGGTTAAAGTCGCCATACTGGGTTGCGTTGTCAACGGGCCGGGCGAGGCCTCAGAAGCCGATATAGGAATAGCCGGGGGAAGGGGCAAGGGAATGCTCTATCGGGAAGGAAAACTGATAAAATCTTTCAGAGAAGCCGATTTGGTCGGGGAGCTTGTCAAGGAAATAGAAAGAAACTACGTTAACTGAACTGAAAACCCCGCAAAATTGCTTTCCAGCTGAGTTCAGATCACTTTAAAGGAGAAAAACGAATGAGGTTTTCTTCCTATTTCATACCCACGGTCAAGGAAGACCCTTCGGATGCCGAGATCATAAGCCACAAGCTTATGGTAAGAGCAGGCATGATAAGAAAGCTTGCGGCCGGGATATACAACTACCTTCCCTCGGGACTCAGGTCCATAAGAAAAGTCGAGAACATAGTGCGGGAAGAGATGAACAGGGCAGGAGCCATAGAACTCCTCATGCCCGCGGTGCTTCCGGCTGAACCTTGGATCGAAAGCGCCAGATGGGACTACTACGGAAAGGAACTGCTTCGCTTCAAAGACCGAGCAGAGCGGGATTTCTGCCTGGGACCCACGCACGAGGAAATAATAACGGACATAGTCAGAAAGGAGATTCGTTCCTACAAACAGCTCCCAGTTAATTTTTACCAGATACAGACGAAATTCAGGGATGAAATCCGTCCCCGATTCGGAGTTATGAGGGCACGTGAGTTCATAATGAAAGATGCTTACAGCTTCGACGTTTCAGATGAGGGAGCGGATCGTTCCTACCAGGCGATGTACGACGCTTATGTACGTATATTTGAAAGATGCGGGCTCGCGTTCAGCGTGGTCGCCGCCGATTCAGGAAACATCGGCGGAAGCTTCTCACATGAGTTCATGGTAACCGCCGACACCGGGGAAGACGTAATAATGAGTTCCACGGAGGCAGATTACGCCGCCAACCTCGAACTCGCAAAAATCGGGATTTCAGAAGACGAAAAGGAAGGGGCAAGAACAACCTTCGGACTCGAGGAAGTCTCCGAGGTCCACACACCGGGCTTTAAAACAGTTGAAGATGTGGCGCAGCTTTTAAAAGTCGGCCCGGAAAAACTGATAAAGACCCTTATAGTGCGTACCGAAACGGAACCGGTCGTTGCGCTCGTAAGGGGAGACACAGAGCTCAGTCTGACCAAGCTTAGAAATTTTCTCGGATGTGATATAGCTGAACTTGCAGACCCTCAGACAATTCTTGAGGTTTCAGGAGGGCCGCTCGGATTCAGCGGACCCGTGGGACTTAAGAGAAAGAACGTGAGGGTGATTGCGGACAAATCCGTTCGCAATATGAAAAACGCCGTAACGGGAGCCAACAAAGGCGACTATCACATAACCGGCGTTAATCCCGGGCGGGACTTCGAAGCTGATTCCTACGCGGATATAAGGGTGGCAAGGGAAGGGGACCCGTGCCCGGTTTCTGAAAACGGAGTTCTGAAGGCGTCAAGAGGCATCGAAGTCGGTCATGTTTTCAAGCTGGGAACCAAGTACAGCGAAGCCATGGGAGCAAACTACGTAGATGAGAACGGAGTGGAAAAACCGCTTGTTATGGGCTGTTACGGGATAGGGATAGGAAGAACTGTAGCGGCAGCGATAGAACAGAATAACGATGAGTACGGAATAAAATTTCCCGTCCCCATAGCTCCGTTTGAAGTTTCCGTGCTTCCGATAAACATGAAGCAGCAGGATGTGAGGGACGCAGCGGAAAAAGTATATTCAGCGCTTCTCCACGATGGAGTGGATGTTCTTATTGATGACAGAGCTGAGACAGCTGGCGTGAAATTCAAAGACTCGGATCTGCTCGGAATCCCAATTCAGGTCACTGTCGGACAAAGAAGTCTGAAAGAGGGCAAAGTGGAGATAAAGAATAGAAACTCCGGTGAGAGAATAAGCATTATGGTAGAAGAAGTTTCAGGAGAAATTGCTGCTCTTTTGACTGGAGAAAGATAACAATGAAGAACCCCGGGGGCGGAAGTTTTGAGATTTATATGCTTCACTGCCCAGAACTGTGATAAGATGTGAGCATGGGCTTAATGTATTCCCCGCAGAGCAAGTTCAAAACAATACTGCAGTGTCTGAACAGTACGGAGAAGCGCTTAAAATGAGCGACGCGAAAGTTAAAATCCAGGTCGATCAGTTCAAAGGAGCTCTGGTAATAAACATATCCGGCGAGATCAAAGGCCTGAGCGGACGGGAATTTCACAACGCGATATTCGAGGAAATCCAGGGGCAGGAGGTTCCTATAGTTCTGGACCTAGAAGGGCTGACTTACATCAACAGCACGGGACTGCGCTCGATCCTGTTTATCGCCAAAAGGCAGCAGGACATCAAATCGAAATTCGCTGTGTGCTCCCTGTCCGGACCTATGAGAGAAATATTCGAGATCACGTGCTTTGACCGGATCATGCCGGTGCTTCACTCCCGCTCCGAAGCCATAGCAACGGTAACTTAAAAGTCCGTCAAGTTTAGCAGTTAGCTATTTCTTCCCGAAAGTGAACTTTCCTTCTTTGTCCAGATCCACTTTTACCGTAACCGAATCCTTGAAATTTCCTTTTAATATTTCGTTTGCAAGTGGGTCCTGTATGTATTTTTGTACTGCGCGTTTAAGCGGTCTTGCCCCGAAAACAGGGTCGTAACCAATATCAACCAGCCTTGTAACGGCTTTCTCGGATAGTTCTATGGCGAGATTTTTTTCCGCAAGCATCTCTCTCAGGTATCCAATCTGGATCTCGGCTATCTTAATGAGGTCCGTTCTTTTCAGGACGCTGAATACCACAACTTCGTCAATTCTGTTTAGAAACTCAGGACGGAAATAGTTTCTGAGCATTTCGTTTATCTTATTTTCTATTTCCTCGCTGTCTCCTGACGATTCCTGTATATGCTGGCTCCCCAGGTTTGAGGTCATTATTATTACGGTGTTGCGGAAGTCAACGGTTCTCCCCTGTCCATCGGTGAGCCTTCCGTCGTCAAGAATCTGAAGAAGCAGGTTAAACAGATCGGAGTGCGCTTTTTCTATCTCGTCAAAAAGCACCACGGAATAGGGTCGTCTCCTCACGGTTTCCGAGAGCTGTCCCCCTTCCTCGTATCCGACATACCCGGGAGGGGCTCCGATCAGCCTTGATACTGAGTGCTTCTCCATATACTCGCTCATGTCAATCCGTACGACCGCGTCTTCATCATCAAACATGAATTCGGCAAGCGATCTGGCAAGTTCGGTCTTCCCGACTCCCGTGGGCCCGAGGAACATGAACGAGCTTATAGGCCTTTTCGGATCGGAGAGCCAGGCCCTTGACCTGCGAAGCGCATTTGAAACCAGCCTTATCGGCTCCGGCTGTCCCACCACCCGCTTCGAGAGTCTTTCTTCCATGTGAACGAGTTTCTCGACCTCCTCCTCAACCAGACTTGATACCGGTATCCCCGTCCACTTCGATACAACCGCGGCTATATCCTCGGCACTTACTTCCTCGCGCAGCATCTTCCTTTGACTCTGTATTTCGGAGAGTTCCGCGCCGAGGCTCTCTAGATCCTTTTCAAGCTCCGGGATTCTGCCGTAAAGAAATTCCGACGCACGGGAGAGATCTCCTTCTCTCCGCGCTCTCTCCGCATCCATTCTTCCGGTCTCTATTTCCTCCTTGGTCTTTCTTATCCTCGATATGCAGTCTTTTTCTTTCTGCCAGTGCGCTTCAAGCGCCTCCGCCTCCTCTTTTAGTTGCGAGAGGTTTTTCTCAATCCCTTCAACTTTTCCCAGAAGTCCAGAGTCCTGCTCTTTTCTAAATCCCTCCATTTCTATCTCAAGGCGAATTATCTTTCTTTTTATTTCGTCTATCTCAGTCGGCACGGAGTCGATCTCCATTTTGAGCCGCGCCGAAGCCTCATCCATTAGGTCAACGGCCTTGTCGGGCAGAAACCGCCCGGAGATATACCTGTCTGAAAGCCGGGAGGCGGCGACAAGGGCTTCGTCCTTAATTTTTACCCCGTGGTGAACCTCGTACTTTTCCTTAAGGCCCCTTAAGATCGATAAGGTTTCCTCAACGGAAGGCTCATCGACGTAGACCTGCTGAAACCTCCGCTCAAGGGCTGCGTCCTTTTCTATGTGATTTCTGTATTCATCAAGAGTGGTCGCACCTATACAGTGAAGTTCCCCACGCGCAAGGGTTGGCTTTAGCATGTTTGACGCGTCCATCGCTCCATCGGCCGCTCCGGCTCCAACCACGGTGTGTATCTCGTCTATGAAAAGAATTATCTCTCCCTGGGATTCCGTGACTTCCTTCAGTACAGCCTTGAGTCTCTCCTCGAACTGTCCCCTGTATTTTGCTCCTGCAAGCAGCGATCCCAGATCGAGGGAAATCAATTTTTTGTCCTTAAGTCCCTCGGGAACATCGGAGTCAACTATACGCTGGGCGAGCCCTTCGATTATGGCGGTTTTCCCTACTCCGGGTTCCCCTATGAGTACAGGGTTGTTTTTCGTTCTTCGAAGGAGTACCCGAATCACATTTCTTATCTCATCATCCCTTCCTATAACAGGGTCTATCTTCCCGCTTCGGGCAAGTTCGGTGAAATCCTTTCCGTACTGGCGAAGCGGCTCCATGGTGTCTTCGGGGTTCTGCGTGTTCACTGTCTGGTTACCTCTCAGTTCTTTCAGTACTTTTAAGATTCCTTCCTTAGTCACACTTGATTCTGAAAATCCGTTTCCCAGAGACCCGGAAGCGTGAGAGACAATTCCAATCAGAAGGTGTTCCGTGCTCACGTACGCGTCTCCAAGATGTTGCGCTTCCTTCTCCGCTGACCGGATAGCAGAGCCAAGTTCTCTGCTCATGTATATCTGATCGGATGACTTTTTTACCTTGGGAAGCTTGGATATCTGCTCGGCGGCCGTCCGAGCAAGCTCACGGGGGTTGGACCTCAGTCGCTCCAGAATCTTGGTCGGCATCCCGGGCTGACTTACAAGGGCCGCGAACAGATGAGGCAGATCAATCACCTGATTTCCGCCGCCGTTTTCCGCGTTTTGGGCCTCCACGATAGCTTCCTGGGCCTTCAAGGTAAATTTTTCGGATGAAATCATCTCAGACACAAAATAATTCTTCTTTGTGCGGAATCAAGAAATTGCCCAAAATTGAAAACCGGTGGGGTAGAAATACAAGAAAAGATTACGCAACGACACTTGGGTACGGTCAAAGCGCCACACGCACAACTCGGCTACACGGAAAAAAACGGGAGATTGTAGAGAACGCCGATTAAAGCGTGTTTGTGCTATTTCCCGAGGATGCTCACGACGCAGGTAATTCCGTCCATGGCGGGCTGGGCGCCTCCCATGGTTTCGATGATGCCGATTTTCGCATCTTTTACCTGACGCTCTGGCTCGACTTCCCCTCTTATCTGCCTTACGATCTCAGCAGTCTGAAGAAGTCCGGTAGCTCCAACCGGGTGTCCCCGTGAGAGCAGACCCCCACTAGGGTTGACCGCGACTCTATCGCCTCCAACCCACGTGCTTTTTTCGTCTATCAGGGTTGCTCCCTCTCCCTTCTCACAGAAGCCGAGAGATTCAACAACCATCATTTCCGCTATTGAGAAAGCATCGTGAATTTCAGCCACGTCCATATCCTCGGGTCCCAGTCCCGCCATTTCGTAAGCCATCTGGGAAGTTCTCCAGACATTCTCGGAAGGATCGCAGGTAAGACCCGTGGGGCTGCTGTATTTGCCCGACTGCGCGACGCATCCCAGGATCTTTATCGGCATCTTTTTAGCGAGCTCTCCGACATGTTCCTCAGAACACAGCACCGCGGCGGCGGCGGCGTCTCCAACGGGACAGCACATGTTGCGCGTAAGCGGGTCGGCGATAACCGGCGCACCCAGCACTTCTTCTACGGTCGTAGTCTTTCTGTACTGGGCAAGGGGATTAAGCGAAGCATGGTAGCGACTCTTTACGACGACTTCTGCCAGTTGTTCCAGCGTGACCCCGTATTCGCTCATGTACTTTGAAGCTCTTATGGCATAGAGCCCCGGCATTCCCATACCGATGGATACCTCAAGATCATCCTCCTCGAGGGGTAGTGGACCTCCTGAGAGAATCCTACTCAGGTTCTCAACACCAAGAGCAAGCGCTATATCGTACTGACCGTAGGCTATGGTTCTCCAAGCTTCCCACAGGGAAAGCGTTCCGCTTCCGCAGGCACCCTCCACGTTTATGGTGGGCTGTCCGACGAGTCCTATATCCTTAAGCGCTCTCTGCCCGACTCCCATGCCCTGGTAGACATGACCGCAAAAGGCGATTTCTATTTTTCGCGCGTGAATTCCCGAGTCCTGTATCGCGGCCCACGCGGCTTCTCTTGCGAGAATATGAGCCGCTTTGTCGGGAAATCTTCCGCAGGCGGTGTTTCCCACTCCTATGATGTATACGTCTCTCATTAATAACTCCTCCTGCTTGCGCTTAAGTTCGGCGATAAATGTATACCAAATTATCCGTGTTGTAAAATTTGAGGAATTTTGATTTTTGATGATGAAATTTCTGCGATTTAGTGGTATGATGTTCGGAGATGTTATGCAGTTTCAGCTTTATTCTGAACAAAAAATACCCAGATAGGAGGTTATTAATATGAGTGATGTACCAAGTGCCAGCGAAGTTGGCAGTATCATGGACACTTTCAGTTCCATAGGAACAAGAAGGTCCATCAGGTGGTATGAGCCGCATAAGTCCGTTGAGAAATGGAAGGTTCAGGCCATGCTGGAAGCTGCCCGGCTTTCTCCTACGGCAGGCAACTTCAATGGGCAAAGAGCAATAGTTGTATACAGGGATGAAGATCCCGAAATATGGGAGTTTATATCCGACTGGAGTCAGATCACAACGCAGATGGCCCCCGTGCTTATCTTCTGGTGTTATGACATGGCCAACTACGACACAATGGGTCAGTCTATCCACGACCTTCTAAGAACTGGAGCACTCGATAAGGCGCACGGCTGGGAATATGACAGGGTATCCAGGCTGTTCCCGCTTGCCGCAATGCTTCCCGATGCGGTACTGCACCGTCTTGCCGCGATCGATCTTGGAAACGCGATACAGAACGCCTGTCTTGTTGCGACGTCCTTGGGTCTCGGGACCTGTCTTAACGGTGCCAGCGGTGGAGCCAGGAGGAACACGAAAGCAAAGTTCAATCTTCCAGACACTTACGTTTTCAGCTGGCTTATGACCGTCGGTTATCCCGCAGAAAGCATGGACGGCGGCGGAGCAAGAAGCCGGCCCCCGTTTGGAACAATGTTCTTCGAAAAGCAGGTCGGAAACGCTTTCCCGAGAGACCCCGAGGTAGTAAAGCTTCTAGAGGATCTGAACATGCTTCAGCCGGCAGGACCTCTTCCCGGAAGACTCGAGGAGATAAACAAGCTCACCAGGCGTTTCGGTCTCGGAGACGAGTGGCTTACGGACTGGCAGCTTGAAGAGTCCCAGCTTGGGGATCTTGCGGGAGACAAGAAACCTGCACCCCTCAGTGCCGATGCAGTCCAGGCTTCGGTCGCGGGCGCATCCGCTGACCCCTCGGGCTTTACCCTCAAACCGACCGTAAAGCGGGAGGAGATCCAGAAGTACAGGGAAGAAAAAGGCATTGGGGATGCCGACTAGTTCTTATCAAAAATAAACAAGGAGGTTTTGGTAATGGCAGAAATAACGTTCAATATTCCAGATCCGATTCATGACAAGATAAAGAAAAGAGCCGAGCAGACCAAGAACAGCGATGTTGGTATTATAATCGCCACTCTGGCTCTTACTTTCGGCGCTGCGAATTATGACCATACAAAGTGGCTCCAGAATCTAGATGGAGTGGACGACAAGTCTAAGCCTTGGTAAGGTCACGGAAGTAAAAAACAAAAAGGGGGTGTTCGTGCGAACGGTCACTCCCTTTTTGTTTTATTGCTTTTACGAACAAGACTGCTAAAGCCCTTGGGAAACTAAAGGGAACTATGCAGCAGAGGAGGCGGGAAACTGCCTTTCAGTTCTTTTTCCAAGTTAGAATTCCGAAGTTTGGCATCCGCATCAGTTTCTTCAACGAATTTCTCTAAATAGAGAAGTAACTCTTTGAAATCTCTTCCGTCTCTGGCTGATACAAACGGAGTTTCAGGAAATGTCTCGCGAAGAGCGGCTTGTGTGTCCGCATCGGCCTGATCAACCTTATTAAACACGAGAATGCTTGGTATGTCTTCGAACTCCATGGATTCCAGTATCTTAATTACTGAATCTATTTTGTCCCTGACTTCGGGATCACTCGCATCAGCTACATGAAGCAGCAGGTCGGCTTCGCCTATTTCTTCAAGCGTCGCCCTGAACGCATTTATCAGTTCCTTGGGAAGCTTGCTTATAAAGCCCACGGTGTCTGTCATGAGCACATGCTTTCCTCCGGGAAGCATGACCCTTCTTGTCGTCGGGTTAAGGGTCGAGAAGAGCTTGTCCTGGGTAACTATTGAGGATTTGGTCAGGCGGTTAAAAAGCGTGGATTTGCCGACATTGGTGTACCCGATAAAAGACAGGGTCGGAATCATTGAGGTTCTTCTGTTTTTTCTCGTGTGCTCCCTTCTTCTGCAGAGACCGTCAATCTGCTTTTCCAGCTGTTCGATCTGTTTTCTTATGTTTCTTCTTTCCTGCTCAAGCTTCTTCTCTCCGGGACCTCTCGTGCCTATTCCGCCTCCCAGCTGGGAAAAAGCCGTCCCCTTGCCTTTAAGTCTCGGCAGATTGTACTGTAATTCGGCAAGCCTCGCCTGGATTTTTCCTTCATTCGTCTTGGCGTGTTTCGCGAATATCTGTATTATCAGCTGGCTTCGGTCCATTATATCAAGACCGGATTCCTCCCCTATAGCGTTTGCCTGGGCAGGAGTAAGTTCCGTGTCGAAAATTATGGTGTCGGCCCCAAGGTGCTTGGCGTGAAGTATGATCTCCCTGAGTTTTCCTCTGCCAACCAGGTAACGGGGATCAACGTTCTTTCTTATCTGAACCATCCTGTCGAGCACCACCTTCTCCGCGGAGAGAGCCAGGGAACTGAGTTCCTCCAAAGATTTTTCGGCCAGGTGGCGAAACTTGGTGCTAAACCCCACAAGCATGACTCCCTCCCTGTTTTCCTTACCCCCGTTCTTGAAAAAAGCGCTCCTTAGGGACTGTTCTATGCCGTTTATTTCCTGTTCGAGGTTAATATTTATGCGGCCTACATCGGAGAACTTCGAAATCTCCCACTTCGCGTGGTGCTCTCCGTTTGGTGGGACAAGGTTCGCGTACTCAAAACGCCCCGCTGAACCGTTCTGACCCAGAGACACCGAAGCTACCAGATCGAGTCTTTCATTTGCCAGGGTCGCCAGATCAGAATTCGTGAGACCGGCCCCATTGAGGTCGGTTCTTACGGCGCGAAATCCCCTGAGCCTGTACTTGGCTCTTCTCCTCCTCCCGAGCAGGCTTTCAAAAGGAAAATCGCAGGGTTCTCCGATGAAAACGAACCTTATCTTTCCTTTGCGGTCGATAAATGTCGTTATGGTTTTGTGGAGTTCCCTCGAGAAGGCTAAGAGGGTGCGGGTGAATTCAAGGGTTACCAGATGGTCTTGAGGGATTTTCCTCTTGTATATTCTGAGCAGGTTCTTCAGGTCGCTTCTGGTGAGACCTGAGGTGTTTCCATGGATTCTGTCTATCTTTTATCCCCCTTGGAGCATATATTATTATATTGAGCAGAGAATTTGAAGCGTTTTCAGCGAAGAATGAGAAAAAGCTTGCCGATTTTTCAACGGGCGATGTTTAAAACGATAAGGTTCCTCGTCTGTAGACCCCAGACAGGAAGCGAAAAGTTATTAGGGTAATACGCCGTGGAAACAAAAAAACAGCCATGGATTGCCGAGTTCTACGAAAAGGAGAAAGTCTCGGCCGACTCGGATAAAACATGCGAAAAAGTGGAAAAGATCTCGGATTTTCTCCGCCGCCGCTTTGATGCCTGCGTGGAATCTTTAAACAAAGAACACGGCCGAAACGCAATCAGCGTGGTTGCTCCGTCTCGGGGGTTTATGCACGCGGTTTTTGATGCTGATGCGGAGACTCGAGGTTTTCTGCTGCTTTTCGGAATCTCAAAACTTGTAATGGTCTTTTGCGGGGACGGAAATACCGTTACTTTTGTCGGAAGAAAAATTGATTCCGGCTCCCAGAGCCAAAAGAAGAACCTAAAACTTCTCGGGGCAATCTGGGAAGAGACAGAAGACGGGAAATATCTCTTGCGGGACAGTACGGGAGTAGAGATCGAAATCCGCGAGCTTGTCCTGCGGATAATCCGTTGGGGTACGGGCTAAGGAGCAAGGACAAGGTGCGTCAGAAAGGCGATGACTATTATGAGTCCTATAAGCAGCGGTACGCCGAGGATATAGTGAAACCCTTCTTTTTCGTGCGGTTCGAGATCAAACATTACGGCGCAAGGATAACCTATGCTTTCTGCCATTGCAAAATTTTATTGAACAGACTCTGAAACTTTGTTAGATTCTTACGGTAATGATTGAATATGTAACGCCTTTTTTCCGCCCTCCAAGCGAGCATAAAAGCTTCATTCTGCAGGCCACCATCGGCTGTTCCCATAACAAGTGCATCTACTGCGCCATGTACAGAAAGGAAACCCAGAAGTTCAGGGTGAGGTCCATGGGCGAGATAAAAGAAATTATCGACGCCGCGGCAAAGAACAGGTTGCTTGAACGAAGAGTTTTCATTGCGGACGGCAACGCGCTTGTACTCTCCACGGCTAAGCTCACGGAGATAATGGACTATCTACATGAGAAAGCCCCGGGCCTTGAAAGGATTACCATGTACGCGAACATAGGGGACATACTCAGAAAATCAGTTGAAGATCTCACGCGTCTCCGGGAAAACGGCCTCAGCATGGTCTACATAGGTTTTGAGAGCGGAGACGATGTGGTTCTCGAGAGAATAGAGAAGGGGGCGGATTTTGCCGAGACGGTTGAAGCCTCAAAAAGACTGAAGGCCTCAGGGATAATGAATTCGGTCATGGTGCTTCTCGGCATCGGCGGGAAGGACAGGAGCAGGGAACATGCCCTTGCTACCGGGAAGCTTCTTACCGAGTGTGACCCGGAATATGTAGGAGCTCTTTCCCTTCAGCTTCGTCCCGGGGCGCCGATTTACAAGCAGTGGCAGGAAGGCCTCTTTGAACTTCCGGACAAGTTCCAGATGATAGAGGAGCTTGAGACTATTGTTGAGAATACGGAACTTTCCGACGGCTATTTCTACTCGAATCACATATCAAACTATCTTCCCGTCAGGGCGAAATTCCCTGAAGAAAAAAACAGAGTTCTTGAAGAGATAAAAGAAGTGTTAAAGACAAGAGACGAAGCTTTCCTTCGTCCGGATTACTACAGAGACGTGGTGAACCAGTACTGAAAAGAACCTAAGGAGGCTAAAATGGGAAAAATTGCAACAACTTCACCGGTTTGGGGATGCGGCGTAAGCGATCTCAGAGGGCTTGCGAAGATCACGGAAGAAGCGGGTTTTGACGGTATTTTCTCTCCGGAAGTACCGCCTTACAACGCCATAACGAACGCTCAGGTATTCGCCGAGTGCACGGAGAGGATAAACGTCGGAACGTGGATAGCCAATATATATATGCGTCAGCCGGTAGTTGCTACCGCTACAGCGCTTACGATACAGGAGATAACGGACGGAAGGATGATTCTCGGACTCGGAGTGAGCCATAAACCCGTTAACAACAGATACGATATAGACATGGGAAACCCGATTGAGGCCATGAGAAGCTATGTCGGGGAAGTGAGAGCCTTTGCCGACGGAACGTCTCCGAGGCTTTCTCTTAAAAGAGAAGTGCCCGATCTCCCGGTCCATATAGCCGGCCTTACAAAAGCTGCGGCGGAGCTTGCCGGAGAGGTTGCCGACGGCATAATGCCGTATCTTTGTCCCCCCGCCTATATAGCTACCTTAAAAGAACATGTTGCTGCGGGCGCCGCGAAAGCGGAAAGGGATCCCTCAGCCATATCAATTACAAACGGCATTCCGTCCTTTGTCTCTGATGATGGAGCCGCGGCCGTCGCCGCAGCCAAAAGAGGGCTTGGCCCATACGCCAGGTTTCCTTTTTACCAGAGACTCATAAGAAACATAGGCTTCGGAGACATAATCGAGCAAGTGCAGGACGGAGCAAATCCGGCCGAAGTGTTCACAGACGAACTGATAGATTCAGTAGCGCTTGCCGGTACGCCCGATCACTGCAAGGCGAAGCTTGAGGAGCATTTCGCGGCTGGAGTCGATCTTGCAATACTGGTTCCTGGACCGGTAGGAAAACAGAGTAATATAGAAGTAATGGAGATAACAGCTAAAGCGTATTCTTAGGTTTTTCTACACCTGTGCTTGTTGATGATATCATGTATTCCACGCTTTTTGACAAAACTCGAAATTTAAAATGAGTGAATCAACAACCAGACCTTCCCCCCGTCCTTTTCTGAAGTGGGCAGGGGGAAAACGGCAGCTGTTGAGCAAGTTACGTGAGCGCATTCCGTCAGCACATAAATATGAAAACTATTTTGAGATTTTTTTAGGGGGGGGGCACTGTTCTTTTCTTTGACCGAAAGTTGGTCAAAGAGTCGGAGTTCAATCTATCTTAGCGATAGCAATCCAGAGCTGATAAATGCTTACGAAGTTGTTCGAGATGACGTTGAAAATTTAATCCAGCACCTTAAACAGCATCAGAACACTCCGGAATATTACCAACGAATAAGGGGTTGGGACCGGTCCTCCAGCTATTCTCTTTGCAGCAAGCTTGCGCGAGCAAGTCGCTTCATCTACTTGAACAAGACTGCTTATAACGGTCTATACAGGGTGAACTCTCGAGGTGAGTTTAATGTACCTTATGGCAGATACAAGAATCCTGAGTTTGTTGATTCAAAAAACCTGCGGGCTTGTTCAACAGCTCTCCAGAACGTAAATATCAAGGTTTTAGATTTTGAGGAAACCGAAGAGAATATCTCACGCTCCGACTTTGTATACCTAGACCCTCCTTACGAGCCGGTGAGTCCCACTGCAAGTTTTACTGCTTACACTCAGAGCGGGTTTGACGAAACTCAGCAGGTTCGTCTGTTCAAATTCTGTCAAAAGATACACCGCAAGGGAGCTTATTTCATGTTATCCAACTCCTTCGCACCATGGGTTATAGCGCTTTATCGCAAAGAAAAGGATTTTCGTGTCGGAAAAGTAATGGCGACGCGAGCGGTGAACTGCAAGGCGGATAAAAGAGGCGAGGTAAGAGAAATTATCGTTCGGAATTACCCATGAGTACCAAAGGACATATCCAGAACAGTAACGTTGAAAGGGCTTGGCAAAACATTTTTGCAGACATCCAAATAGATTCCACCATTAGAACTAAGGGCTTCTACGATATCGAAAGCAGAGTTATTAAAAATTACTATGAGCCCCGTATTGCGTGCAAAATAGATTTTCGCGAAAAAACACCCAAAGTTCTTTCCAAACGCAAATTATCATTGCTTGCCATTAAAAATGGCTTATACAGAATCGCTGAAACAGACCCGTTTATTGATATCAACATCACTCAATACGTTAGCAGTCCTAGAGCTGTGGTACAACCAAAGAGTTTTCATCTCCCGGATTACATTGAGACTCTTTCACCCAGAGATATAACAAGTGAATCTAAGGCGTTAGCGGGAGTTTACCGTCTTCACGCTTGATTTTGCCATAGATTACAAGCGCCTGTCAACGGCGGCAAGTCGTAACCACCTGTTTTCATTTAAATTCTGATCTTTTTTGCGGCACAGGTACAGATTTATCTCGCGTGAAACCTGTATGACCTAATTACTTAACGCAGGACTGAACAATATATTGTGCTCTTCCACTACTTGACATCACTATCTATACCCTTTATAGTATGTCCTAACATGGCAAGCATTACCAAAAAAATTATCCGCGGCAAACCCTACTACTACGCTAGAGAATCCGCCAGAATCGACGGCAAACCCAAAATCATCTGGCAGAAATACCTGGGTAAAGCCGACGATATTATATCCACACTCTCAAAACCACCCGTCCCGCAGCAGGTAAGCGTCAGAGACTTCGGCGCGGTCGTCGCTCTGCTCGACATCGCGCGCAAACTCAGACTCTGTGAACACATAGACCACCACGTCCCCAAACGAACCTCTCCTTCCGTGGGAACCTATCTGCTTACTTCCATCATTAACCGCTGCGTAGCTCCGAGTTCCAAGGCTGCTACCGCTCGGTGGTTTGCAGACACCGTGCTTGAGCAGTTCATAGATGTTGAACCCCGGCAGCTCACAAGCCAGCGTTTCTGGGACAACATGGACCGCGTATCCCCCGAAGCGATTTCATCAATTGAGCGTGACTGCGTTGGGGAGATGGTAAGGGTTTTTGATGTAGACATCTCCCAGGTGCTTTTTGACGCTACGAATTTCTTCACCTTCATAAACAGCTTTAACGACCGCTGTACTCTTGCCCAGAGGGGACACAGCAAGGAAGGACGCAAGTCCCTGCGCATTGTAGGACTTGCTCTGCTTGTAAGCGCTGACGGGCCTGTTCCTCTTCTGCATAGCACCTATCGGGGAAACCAGACGGACGCTCCGATGTTTCGGGGGCTTGTGGACTCCCTGGTGCAACGTTACCGGGAGATTTCACAACAGGCAGAGAATGTGACGATAGTGTTTGACAAGGGGAACAACGCCCGCGACAACCTTGAGGCCGTGAACAGAAGTCCCTACCACGTAATCGGTTCTCTGGTGCCCACCCATCACCCGGAATTGCTTGCGGTTCCCGAGCACAGATTTACGGATGTCGAAGGGATTGAGGGGGTGAGGGCATGGCGCAGCAAGCATGAGGTGTGGGGAGTGGAGCAGACTGTGCTTGTTACGTGGAACAAGAATCTGTACGACTCCCAGGTAAAGACTCTTCTCAGGGAGATAGCCAGACGGCGCAAGCTGCTGCGTGACCTTGCCTGTCGTCTGCGCAAATGGCGTTCGGGAAAGATCACAGCGGGGCGTCGACCTGCTGTGTCCGGCACAAAAAAGAAGGTTGAACAATGGCTCAAGGCTCGTCACATGAAGGATCTGTTCTGTGTTGATATTACGGAAGTAGACGGATTCACCACGCTTCACTACAGGTTCAACAAATCCGAATGGGAGCGGTTGCGGTCAACGCTTCTGGGCAAGACTTTGATCTTCACTGACAATCATCACTGGAGCGATGAGGAGATTGTACGAGGCTACAGGGCTCAGTATCACGTTGAGAGCGCGTTTCGGGATATGAAGAATGTTCATCATATAGCGCTTCGTCCTCAATATCATTGGACTGACCAGAAGATCAGGGTTCATGTTCTGTGCTGTGTGCTGGCTTTCATGCTGTGCAGTCTCCTGAGGCGGGAGGTTCGCGGGGGTGGGCTTGAGATGTCGACTCATGAGATACTTGAGCAGCTTGGCGGTATTCGGGAAGTTATGTTGTTTTATCCGCCTTCAAAGTGGTGCAAGGAGCCTCAGCTGCATAAGACGCACACGCATATGAATCAGTCTCAGCAGGCACTCTTCAATGCTCTTGACCTGGGAAAATACATGACCTCGTAGGTCATACAGAATCCAGCCATTTACAAAGTGAAATCAGCCAGTTAGAAAATTAACACGGTAAACTTCTGTTAGATGCAGCATTAACGTCTAAGATGTTGGATCATGTTTTCCAAGATGAAGTAAATCTCATCTTGAGGGGTCGTGAGCGCACTACTGCATTTGATTTCTCCCTGCCAACTTCCCGGAATAAGTTCCTTGATTATCACATAGACTCGGTGCAGATTGAAGTGGATGGGGGGTACGAGGGAAGAAAAGGTATCTATCTGGTGGAAGCTAAAAGCGAACTTCATGATAATATGAACATTCGTCAGTTGCTCTATCCTCAGCTTCATTACAGGCAAAAATTTTCAACGTCAAAATTCATCCGAACATACGTTATGTTCTATGAGCCCGAGACGCAATATTTTCACTTCTTTCCCTTTCTGCATTCTTCAAACCAGTATTCTATTGATGGTTCAGGATATCAATGTTGTGTGCTGCATGGAAGCAGACAGTTGCCTAGGTGGCCGGAATTGCAGTCTGTTCAAGTAAATTCAGAACTAACGGATGTAAAAGCACCTTTTCCTCAGGCGGACAACTTTCACAAAATATTGACTCTGTTTCGCAACCTCAGGCAAGAAGGTCCATTGACGAAGCAGGAATTATTTCAAGATCACGCCATTGTGCCCCGACAGTATGATTACTACTTGAACGCGCTTAGGTGGATGCGTCTGGTGGAAGTGGAGGGCATGGGTGAAAATAAAATTTGCCGATTATCCGGGGCAGGGGCTGAATTGGGAAAGCACTCAGATACAGACATTGTATTTAAAATGGCCAGAATAGTTTTTTCCAACGATTTGTTCAATAGGTATCTCAGAAGCGACAACCCTTATGTACCACACCAGATAAAGGTGAGAAACAGGTTGGAAACGGCAGACTCTACATACAGGCGCCGAGTTCAGACAATCCTCAGTTGGAAAAAATACTTCCGGAGACTGTTTGACAATTAAGGTTGTTCCTCAAAGGTTTTCGCGGGATGGTTTTCCGATTGTCCCATGATTTCTTGCACACGCTGGGTTGTGAACAAAATTTTATAAAAGTATAATTACGACAATTTTATTCTCTTTGCTTCGGTCCGTCTGAACGTGAGTCTCGATAATAACATTTTGTCCCTGCTCATATTTTTTCCTCTTCTGGGAGCCGTTGTGCTCGCCGTTCTGCCGTATTTTCAGAAGGTTTCCGGTTATCAGCTAAAAGCGGTTGCGTTTGTAATAACACTGGTGGAATTTCTGATATCCCTTCCACTCTTTTTCCGCTTTAACGGTTCGCTTTCCACAATGCAGTTTGAAGAGAAGATACCCTGGCTTACGGAACTTGGGGTGTCTTATCATCTGGGAGTCGACGGTCTCAGCCTTTTGCTCGTGCTTCTGACGACCTTCCTTTTCCCCATCACGGTCCTTTGCTCCTGGAACGCGATAAGAGGCGGATGGAGAGCGTTTCTCAGTCTTACTCTTTTTCTTGAATCGGCGCTTATCGGGACCTTCGTCGCGCTGGACATGATTCTTTTCTTCATATTCTGGGAAGCGGTACTGATTCCAATGTATTTCATCATAGGAATCTGGGGGTCCTCCAGAAGAATTTACGCGGCGATAAAGTTCTTCATCTACACGGCGCTTGGAAGCGGACTTATGCTGGTTGCGATCATCTACATGTACTACGCCCACATAGACCAGTTCGGCTTTGCGTCGATGAACCTATTCGACCTCCAGAGGACCAGTCTTGCTTTTAATGGGATACTGAGTCCCCAGGGGCTTGTGTTTCTGGCGTTTTTCCTGGCCTTCGCAATCAAGGTTCCGATGTTCCCATTCCATACCTGGCTTCCCGACGCGCACGTTGAAGCCCCCACGCCCGGGAGCGTAATACTTGCCGGCGTTCTGCTTAAGATGGGAACCTACGCGGTAATAAGATTTCTTATTCCGTTTTTCCCGGAGGCGATAGAGGCATACACAGGGATTCTGATAGCCCTCTCCATCATCGGGATAATCTACGGAGCGATGGTGGCCTTCATGCAGACGGATCTCAAGAAGCTGGTCGCCTACTCAAGCGTAAGTCACATGGGACTTATAATGCTGGGCGTGTTCATATTCAATCTCCACGGTGTACAGGGCGGGGTCTACCAGATGATAGGTCACGGTCTCTCAACCGGCGCTCTTTTTATTCTCGTCGGAATGATATACGAAAGACGTCACACTAAAATGATTTCTGAGTTCGGTGGGCTTGCGAAGGTAATGCCGATTTACGCGCTGTTTTTCATGATTGCCATGCTCTCCTCGATAGGACTTCCTCTTCTAAACTGTTTTATAGGGGAATTTCTGATTCTGCTTGGAGTGTTCGCGGAGAGTTATTTGTACGCGGCACTTGGAGCCACGGGGCTTGTACTCGGAGCCATTTACATGCTCTGGGCTTACCAGAGGGTGATGTTCGGACCTATAGCAAAGAAAATAAACACGGGGCTTGCGGACCTTAATCCCAGAGAGATAGCCCTTATGATTCCTCTTGCCGTTATGATATTCCTTATGGGTATCTACCCACAGCCCTTTCTCTCAAAAATGGAACCCACGATAACAAGAATGATAGACGGTACGCAGCAGGAAGCTTTCCGCGCGGACGTCGCAGTGCCGGAGATCCGGAAAAACAGGCCTTAGGATCATGGCCGATCCTCAGATAAAACTGGTTGCCAGATTGATCAAAATCGATGTCTTTTAAAAAGCTCATAACGAAAAAAGTCGAGTTTTCCGCTTCTCACAGGTACTGGAATAAAGACTGGAGCGAGGAGAAAAATCGCGAAATCTACGGTAAATCGAGCCTGCCCGGCGGACACGGGCACAATTTCGTGCTCGAAGTCACAGTGGAAGGAGAAATAAACCCGGAGACGGGCATGATAATCAATCTCTTCGATCTGAAGCAGATTGTTTCATCGGTTCTGGCTGATTTCGACCACAAGAACCTAAACGAGGACAATCCCCGTTTCGAGGATCTTATACCGACGACGGAGAACATAGCAAAAGTTCTGTGGGAAGCGATTGAGGAAAAAATCATCGAGAGGGATGACTGTAGTCTTTACAAAGTAAGGGTCTATGAAACGGACGATCTTTTCGTCGACTACCGCAAATGCTAGAAAGAAAAGAGCAGGTACTTCTTACGAGAATATTCAGGTTTTCCGCAAGCCACAGGCTTTTTATGGAAGGATTATCTGACGAAGAGAACTTCGCCATATTTGACAAATGCGCAAATCCCGCGGGACACGGACACGACTACACGGTGGAAGTGGCAATAGGGGGAGAAATAGACGATGAAACGGGCATGCTCATAAACCGTATAGACTTTGAAAAACAGGCGGCACCCGTAATCGAAGAACTTAACTACAAGTGGATAGACAGGGATATTGACTTTTTTCAGGAGAACATATCGACTGTTGAGAATATAGGGAAATACCTGTGGCAGAAATTCGCAGAAATCGTCCCGGGCAGGCTTGATAGCATAAGGGTCTGGGAGAACCCGAAAAGTTATTTTGAGTATTTCGAGGAAAAACAAGATGACTGAGAAAGTTGTGATTGTAACCGGCGCGGCGAGAGGGATAGGAAAAGCAACCGCAATTGAATTGCTAAAAGCGGGGTTCTTTACGGCGCTCTGTTCAAGAAATCGCCAGACCATGGCTTCTCTTGAGACTGAAATATCGTCTTTTGCCGGGAATTTCATGATTTCCTCCGTTGATATATCGGTCGAAGAGGAAGTCAGGGAATTTATCTCAAGCGTTGCTGAAAAAAAGGGGAGAATTGACGTACTGATCAACAATGCGGGCGTAGTCCACACCGGCCCGGTAGAAAAAACCGACACCGAACAGTGGGATGAGATGATGGCTGTAAATGCAAAAGGGACCTTTCTCATGGTAAAACATTCACTTCGGTTTATGCCAAGAGGAGGCCATATCGTAAATATCGGTTCGAACGCTTCAAAAAAAGGCTTTCCCGGGTGGACAGCCTACTGCGCTTCGAAGTTCGCTGTCCTGGGTTTTACCAACTCGCTTAGGGAAGAGGTAAGAGACAGAGGAATAAAGGTCTCCGCCGTCTTGCCAGGTCCGACCAAGACGGACATCTGGAATTCCCTTCCCGGAGAATGGGACAGGGCAAAGATGATGTCTCCTGAAATTACGGCGAAAACAGTCCTGTCGGTCATAAACCAGCCCCTCGAAGCGAATATAGACGAAATTGATATAGTTCCATCCACGGGTAATTTATAACTACGCGAGATCGGTTTCGGAAAAAGCAGATGGTAGAGATAGTTTCAGTCGGAATAAGTTACAAGACAACCCCCGTGGAAGTGCGGGAGAAGTTCTCTTTTTCTGATGAGGACATTAGGGAAGCACTCCGAATCCTTCGTTTGAGAGAAAACGTGCTTGAATGCTTCATAGTGTCCACCTGTAACCGCGTTGAGATATATGCGGTGACCGAGAACCGTGGAAAATGCGAAGAGGAAATAAGGTCCTTTCTTCTGGATTTTCATAAGCTTCCAGACAAGAGCCTTTATCCCTATATGAATACCCGCTTGGGATCTGATGCGGTTAGACATTTTTTCAGGGTGGCGGCCAGCATTGACTCCATGGTAATCGGAGAAACCCAGATCCTGAACCAACTCAAAAATTCATACAGCGTAGCGCGTTCCGAGAATACGGTCGGACTCATACTTAACAGGCTTTTTAACAGAGCTCTTTTCACCGGGAAAAAAGTTAGGGCCGAAACGGGGATATCTTCTCAAGCGGTCTCGATAAGCTACCTCGGAGTGGAACTTGCAAAAAGAATATTCGAGAACCTTGCAAACCGCACCGCCATGCTGGTGGGAACCGGAGAAATGGGAGAACTCTTCGCAAAACACCTTATCTCAAACAACATAAGGGAACTCTATGTAACGAGCAAGAATTTCCATAATGCGGAAAAATTTTCACAATCCTTTAAGAGCAGACCTCTAAGGTTCGAAGAGATGCTTTACCGTCTGAAAGACATCGATATTCTTTTTACCGCGACCGGGTCTTCTGATTACATAATAAGAAGTGAACACATAAAACAGTCTCTCAAGCTCAGGAAAAACGATCCGATCTTCATGATCGATATAGCCGTCCCGCGCGATATAGACCCGAAGATAAACAGAATTCACGGGGTTTACCTCTACGACATAGACGACCTGAGAGTTGTTCGGGGCGAAAACTTAAATTCCAGAAAAGAAAATCTAAAGAAAGCTGAAGAAATAGTTACAAATGTGGAAAGAGCTTTTATGGACTGGATGGAAAGCCTTAAGGTTTTTCCCATCATAATCGATATCAAGCAAAAATTCGAGAAAATAAAAAAGACCGAGGTTGAGAAGGCGCTTCGAAAACTCGAGGGCGGTACCGGAGCACAGAAAGAAATCATAGAAAGCCTGGCAAATTCAATAATCGGAAAGATATTTCACGACCCGGTCACCAACCTGAAGAGAAGAACGTCCGGTTACGAAGCGGCTCTTTACTCCGAGGTAACGAGAAGACTTTTTGAGCTCGACCAGGTGGATGCCTCGCAGGATACAACAGATATTTATGACGAAGCTGAAAATTGGGACCAGGGGTAGCAGGCTCGCCCTGTGCCAGGCCAACCTTGTCGAAACAGAACTTCGCTCTGTTTTCCCTTCACTTGAAACGGAAATAACGAAAATAAAGACCTCGGGAGATATAAACTCCGAAGAGAATATCTCCAGGATGGGCGGCAAGGGAATATTCGTAAAAGAAATAGAGCAGAGTCTTCTCTCAGACGAAATAGATATCGCCGTTCACAGCATGAAGGACATGCCTTCAGTTCTTCTAGGCGGGCTCGTCATAGGTTCTGTGCTTAAAAGAGAAGACCCGAGAGATGTTTTCGTCTCAGCAGACGGACGTACCCTTGAACAGCTCGGAGGGAAGGGCAGGGTGGGCACCGGAAGCATAAGAAGAAGGGCTCAACTGCTTTTCAGGTTTCCTAACCTGGAAGTTGTTTCCATAAGAGGAAATGTTGATACCAGGCTAAGGAAAATTTTCTCAGAAGACCTTGACGGAATCGTTCTGGCCGTAGCGGGACTCAACCGGCTCGGGCTTTCCGAACGCATTACCCAGCACCTTGCGCAGGATGATATGGTTCCGGCCCCATGTCAGGGAATAATCGCCATAGAATGCAGAAAAGATGATGCGGAAACGAGAAACCTCATATCCGCAATCACGCATCTGGACACTGAAACCGTAGCAGCCTTTGAACGCTCCTTCCTGGAAACTTTTGGGGGAGACTGTCAAATTCCGCTTGGATGCTGCGCGCAAGTGCATCTTGGGAAAATATCGGCGCATTCTGTTTTTATAGATATGGAGGAAAAGACAGTTTTCAGGAACACCTGGAAGTGCGATTCTGAAAAAGCTTCCGCCCAAGGATCTCTTATGGCCAAGGACCTTATGAAACGGGCAGGGCTTTAACGGCAGAACTCCCCTAGAGTTTAAAATCCAATTATTTCAGGTCTTTTTCCTAGCGTCTACCGGCACCCGCCTCGGGAATAACAGTCGGCATAACTCCTTTTTCCAGCGGATTTCAATCGGCAAATCAGCTAAGAAATAACCGTGAGAATCAATGATTTTAAATGGTTTGGGAAAGAATATACGTGTTATAGCACGACAATCACGTCAGGGGGCATGTGTTTCTGTGCATGCTCGCTTATTATGTTGAGTGGCACTTGAGGGGGAGTCTTTCGCCTCTTATGTTCGAGGATGATGAACAGGGAGGGGGCGAAGGGCAAAAGAGGCAGTCCCGTGGAGCAGGCCGAGGTGTCGGAGAGCGCGAAGAGGAAACACAGGACGAAGAAAACCGAAGAGGAGTTCAGTGTTCACAGTTTCAGTACCTTGATGGAAGATCTCGGGACTTTGAGCCTTAACGAGGTGACTCCGCCCGGAAGTCCTGAGCACAGATCACATATCTGTGCGGAGTCTGCGGCTCTTCAGCAAAGGGCGTCTGAGCTGCTTAGTGTTGAACCGGGAAGGATTGTTCCCAGTACAGCTACAGGTTGAAATTGCGAATCCCCCCGTCGTTACTGATCAATGTGCCTTTTTGCCTTGTGAAGTTCGGATTAAAGAGATACCCTGAAGGTTTTTTGCTTGACATAATCGGTGTCTTGATTACATTCTTCGGTTCATTGCTTCTGTCGCGGGGTGGAGCAGCTTGGTAGCTCGTCGGGCTCATAACCCGAAGGTCGCGGGTTCAAATCCCGCCCCCGCTACCAATCTGCTGCTATAGCCTTCTTTTGAGAACTGCAATTATCCTTCACAGTATTACTCTGACAAATTCACGATGCTAAACGGGGGATTTTTGTTTCTTTTTTAACCTTGCTCGGGTTATAATTTGCCATTAAGGGTTCTTTTTCGAACCCTAACTTCCGTAAAAAGGGTGGTTATCTCTTTGCTTGTTATGGTGTCCCTTGCCTTGGTGCTGGGAGTAGTCGGCCAGATGCTCTCCATTAGGACAGGATTTCCAAATATTGTGTTTTTCCTCATTTTCGGGATTCTGGTAGGTCCGGAATTCTTATCTCTGGTCCATCCCTCGGAGTTTGGAGAAGGACTTGAAATAATAATAAAGCTCTGCGTAGCCATCGTTCTTTTCGAAGCAGGACTCAACCTGAATAAAGAGGAGGCTCGTAGCCACGGGAACATAATACTGCTGCTTATAACCGTGGGCGCGATGATTACGATGGTAGGTGGGGCGGTCTTCGCGTACTTTGTAGGAGATCTTTCCTGGGAAATGGCCTTCGTTTACGGTGCTTTGGTCATAGTAACCGGCCCAACTGTTGTTCAGCCCCTGTTGAGAAGATTCAAAGTTAAGCCAAACCTAAAACACATACTCGAGTACGAAGGAGTTCTGATTGACCCTATCGGGGCCTTGATAGCTCTTTTTGTAGTTGAGGTAATCCTTATCGGAAGCACCCAGACTGCATCTGGCCTAACCTTCGGATTTATAAGTCATGTCGGGGAGATCGGCCAAGCTGTGCTCCTTGTCGTTTACAAGTTTCTAGTAGGCGGAATTCTTGGTCTTCTTGGAGGTTACGCGGCGACCTTTGCAGTTAAGAGATTCTATATCTACATGGAGGACTTCGTAGATCTTTTCATGCTTGCCTCAGCGCTTGCCGTCTACGGGTTTGCAGAAATGGTAACTCTGGATGCCGGGCTCGTGGCGGCTATCGTCTCAGGAGCTATAGTCGGAAACCTGAATATTCCAGAGGAAGAGGAAATGAAGAAGTTCAAGGGCAAGCTTACAATCCTCGTCATTTCTTTGCTCTTCATTTTTCTCGCGGCAAGCCTTGAACTCGATTACATAAAGGATTTGGGTATCTATGGCCCATTGATTGTGCTCGGGCTGCTTTTCATCGTACGACCGGTAGAGATATTTCTTCTCTGCATGCGTTCCAATCTCTCGATCAGGGAAAAAATGTTTCTTTCGTTCGTTTCCCCAAGAGGAATCATCGCTGCGTCAATAGCTTCGATCATAGCTCTGGAGCTGAATCAACATGAAATTGAGGGTGGCAATACCGTCCAAGGGCTTGTATTTCTTACCATAGCTATTTCGGTTTTCCTTCAGGGAGGTGCAGGAGGTTTTGTCTCAAGGGTACTGGGGGTTAACGATAATAGGAATAAAGTGGTGATACTAGGGGCCAACAATCTCGCAAGACTTCTGGCGAGATTACTTGAAAAAACAGGAAAAGAAATCTGCCTAATAGATACAAACAGGAGACTTGTCGAGCTTTCCAAATCACAAGGGCTAAATGCGATTGAGGGAAACGGCCTGACCGTCGACGGACTTGAGAAAACGGAGATTTCTTCCCCGGATACCCTTATATCCCTCACAACAAGCGATCATGTGAATGTTCTTGCCTGTCGTCTTGTGAGAATAGATTTCAAAGTCAGTAACATCTGTGCACTTATAAACAGGATGGCGAGTCCTTCCGATGTTGAGGACATGGAAAGATTCAGGGTTCCCCTTGCTTTCGGAAAAAAAATTGACGTGATGGATATATATTCGAAAATTACCGCTAAAGAATATGTCGTCTTCAAGTCCCAGATCAAAAAAGAAACAATCGATAAAATGGATTTTGAAAAGTCACTTCCGGAGCACATGATTCCACTTGTCGTGGAGAGAACGAGAACCGACGAAGTTTCTGTTTACCATGAAAACTTTGGTCTTGAGGTAGGGGATATGGTGTCCATACTCGATGTGGACCCGGTTTCAACAAGCCCTCATATTATTGAGGAATTCGAAAAAAAACTAATTGAAGTGTAAGGGTGAAGAAAAGATGAGTTCCGAGATGCAATCCTTTGAAAACCTTCTTGATGAAATAAAGAAAATTGTCGATACGCTTGAAACGGGGAAACTGCCTCTTGATGAATCAATTGAAAAATTCGAACGTGGGGCAGACCTTATAAAGGAATGTTATTTAAATCTTGAGAGCGTAAAAAAGAAAATAAGCCTTATAGTGGAAAAAAACGACGGTACTTTTGATCTTGAAGATTTTAGCGATGAAGAACAGTAAATGAGTTTTGACACAAAAGAGTATCTTCACACAAGAAAAGAGATCATTGACCGTAGCCTACGCGAATACCTGCCTCCCGATAAGGCCGAAACAAAGCTCCATCAATCAATTGCCTACAGCGTACATCCGGGCGGAAAAAGACTAAGACCGATACTGTGTCTTGCCACCGCGGAGCTTATATGCGGAAGCCATAAAAATGTTTTGCCTGCGGCGTGCGCGATTGAGATGATCCACACCTATTCCATCATTCATGACGATCTTCCCTCAATGGATGATGACGATACCAGAAGAGGGGAACCGTCAAACCATAGGGTCTTCGGAGAAGCCGTGGCCACCCTGGCAGGAGACGCTCTTTTAACCGACGCCTTCAGTCTGATAACGGAAAAATCCCTCAAGGAAGGTATATCGTCAGAGCTTATATTGCGAGTAATTTCCATTATTTCCGAGGCCGCGGGATCGAAGGGAATGGTTCTCGGGCAGGCCTTTGACCTTGAAATGGACGGGGGACAGCATTTATCAGTTAATGAAATTTCGAATACTTACCTGATGAAAACGGCAAAAATGATCACAGCATCCGTTCTTAGCGGAGCAATTCTCGCTGGAGCGGGCGAGGAAGAAGTCCTGAAGCTCAAATCCTATTCGGAAAAAATAGGTATCGCCTTTCAGATAAAAGACGACATCCTGGATGTTACAGGAAGTCACAGCACAACACAGGAGTCAGAAGACAAAACCGGAGCGAAGAAACACACCTACGTATCGGTTATGGGAATTCAAGCATCAAACGCCAAGGTCTCTGAGTTTACAAACCAGGCCATAGGAGAGCTTGAAAGTTTTCAGAAAACTCCAAATCCTCTAAGAGAAATAGCCATCTGGTTAAGTGAAAGAGAAGAATAAAACAAGGCTTGACAGCCTTCTTGTCGAAAAAAAACTTGCCCAAAGCGGAAACCAGGCCCGAGCGCTTATAATGTCGGGCCGGGTTAAGATAGACGGGAAAAAAGTAGAAAAACCCGGAACGACGGTAAAAAAAGATTCCGAAGTTGTTGTGGAGCATGACCCTAGAAGATTCGTAAGCAGGGGAGGGCTTAAGCTTGAGAAGGCAATAACGGAGTTCGATATAGATATAGGGGGGAAAGTGGCTCTTGACATAGGAGCCTCAACCGGCGGCTTTACGGACTGTCTTCTGCACTTCGGGGCATCCAGGGTCTATGCCTTTGATGTGGGACATGGGCAGATTGACTGGAAGCTTAGAAATGACAAGCGGGTCATAGTAAGGGAAAAGATAAACTGCAGGTACCTGCGGGCAGAAGACGTCGGAGAAAAAATCGACATAGTCACGATCGACGTTTCTTTTATTTCTCTCACGATGATAGTAGAACCTGCCGTCTCCGCGCTTGCCGATAAGGCAACGCTGATCGCCCTCATAAAACCCCAGTTCGAGGTAGGCAGAAAAGACGTTGGAGCGAAGGGAATAGTGAAAGATGAAGATAAACTCAAAGAAGTTAACGATAAAATAATATCTTATCTTAGTGAGTTAGGATTTAAAATTAAAGGTTTGGTTGAATCCCCTATAAAAGGATCCGGAGGCAATAGAGAGTCCTTAGTTTGCGCCTCATGGATTGCACCTACTTCTTCCCCCAGTCCTTAAGAAACCTCTCAAGTCCTATGTCTGTAAGAGGATGCTTGAACAGCTGGGTAAATACTCTGTAAGGGAAAGTGGCAACATCGGCTCCCATCTTTGCCGCTTCCACTATGTGCATCGGGTGCCTTACGCTTGCAACCAGTATCTCGGTTTCATAGGCGTAGTGTGCGTAGATTTCGCAGATATCAAGCACAAGGTCCATTCCGCTAGACGACACGTCATCAAGCCTTCCAACAAAAGGGCTTACGTAGGCAGCTCCAGCTTTTGCGGCCAAAAGCGCCTGCGAAGGAGAAAAAACAAGGGTAACGTTAACATTTACACCCTCGTCCGAGAGGGTCTTCGTAGCTTTAACACCGTCTTCGGTCATAGGAAGCTTGACGACTATATTTTCATCTATACCCGCCAGTCTCCTGCCTTCCGAGATCATCTCGGAATACTCGGTGCTTAGCACCTCCGCGCTTACAGGACCCTTTACTATATCGCATATCTCCTTGACCAGGTCCCCGAAGCTTTCCTGGCTCCCTTCCTTGGAGACAAGTGAAGGGTTTGTTGTTACGCCGTCTACTATTCCGAAAGCCGCGGCGCTCTTGATTTCTTCTAAGTTCGCTGAATCTATGAAAAATTTCACTTTCCTCTCCTCTTGCGGAAGTTCCGCTCTTCTTCGGTTTACTTTACTGAAACACAGTACATCCTCGGGAAGAAAATAACAGAAATAGACATTTTTTAAATGCTTCCGTTAATAGCATGCCATCTGTCTGGAAGTATACGCCTTTTTGTCGGGTTTTGCAGTAGCTGGATAATTGTATTTGCTAGACCCAATCGTTACAATTATTCGTGGTTTTTAAAAAGGAGGAAGACCTGATGAAATACTTTACAGTTTTATTTCTTATTGCGGTGGCAATGCTGCTCATTAACGTTCCGGCTTTCGCGTCCGGTTCCGCCTCAGCGGGGAGTGGAGCGAGCTCCAGAAGCGATTACGCCAAGGGAAAGGCGATAACGTTCAGCAAACTTGTCTGCGACACCTGTTCAATGCAGAAAGGCGACCTGAACAAGGAAAGTGCCATGGGCCTCAAAGAAAGCCTTGGAGAAATGCAGGACCTCAGCAGTGAAGAGAAGAAACTTGTAAGCGAGTATCTAAACCGCCGCTACAAGCTCTGATTCCATATAGCACAAAAAAAGGAGAGATGATATGAAAAAATTAAGTTTGATTGCGATTTCTGGAATTATTGCGGTTTTCGGCTATCTGCCGCTTGCCAATGCGGGCAATTCCGCCTGGCTTCCGGCTCCGGGAGGAGGTTCCGTTTCTCTTTCCCTCATTTACCAGAGTGCTGAAGAATACTGGAGCGGCAGCAGTAAAGCTCCCAATGGAGGAGCTCTTGGGGATGGTAACAACCTTACCCAGGGAACCGCTACGGTTCAGGTCAAGTACGGGCTTATGGACTCCGTGGCCCTTGATCTGGCTGTGGGAGCGTCCCGGGCTTCAAAAGTCGGAACTGGACCGAAGAAATCTGACGATGAAAACGGCATAACGGACGTAAAAGCCGGCGTAACCGTTCGTCTGGTCGACGAAGCGATAACCCAGTCGGCGCCTAGTGTCGCCGTCCGCATTGGGGGGATAATGGGCGGAAGCTACGACACGGGTTACATAAACTCGATCGGCGACGGGGGAGATGGAGTTGAGTTTTCTGGAATCGTCGGCAGGTTTCTCTCTGATAACTTCGCCATATCCGGCGAACTTGGTTACCGTTTCCTCAATCAAGATATTCCAGATGTTGTTTTCGCCGACGTCACCGGAAGCCTTATTTTTTCGGACATGTTCGGGGTGAGCGTTAACTACACGATGGAAAACGCAAGGGATGCGATTGATCTCGGCGGTACCGGGTTCGGCATAGAAGGTGTTCCAAATCGAAAGAGGTTCTGGCTGGTAGAAGAAGACTTTCACACCATCGGGTCGACGCTCACTTTTCTCGCGGGTGACAGCACGAGCATAAGCGGTTCATACGCAAGGGTTATTGCCGGTCGCAACACGGGGGAATTCAACATTTTTGCTGTTTCTCTCGGTTACTCCTTCTGAGCCACCTGATCCGGAGAGAGAAGACATAAGCGGACTGTTTTTCTTGTCAGTTTAAATCAGCTCCGACATGCCGGACGGGGTCCTAGGCGGATTTCGTCCGGTATGACCGGATTTTTTTCGCCTCGAGAAACGGGCCGGAACCGTCGCTCCGCAACGTAACCAACCTGTGCGGATAATGTTCAGGACGATTCTCCCTCCGCTAACGGGAATCTGTATTGCGCCTAGGAAAAAGTTTTTAATCATGGGCAGTTAAGGTTCCAGTCGTACTCGTAATCCATTGTTCCTTTGAAATTCCGAAGTCTTTTTGCCAGCTTTTCATCGGCGTAGTTTGCAAGATGCCGGATGATGTCTTGCTCGCTTTCACCGAAATCCTCTGAATACCAGTCGTAGATGCTCGAGATAACAATCAGATCGTTTTCCACGAAACTCACCCCGCGTGGATGGTTCACGTACTCTCTCGCCGCGCCGCTTAGCAGCTCCTGGGTGTTTTTCCCGGTAAAAGCCGTCTGAAGAAGGTTCGGACATCCATAGCTCGCACAGCTGAGCCCGTAGTGGATAAGGTTATCCTTCCAGATGAGACGAAGAATGTCGTTTTCTATCTTGTCAAGAGTGAGATTTCGCCCGGCTGCTTTCGCGCGCACTTCCTTCCATGGACCCGAGCATTTCGAACCGGAGGCTCGGTCTTCGCATATTTCGAGTATGGACATAACGGGAAAGGCATCCGCGACAACTTTCACTGTAAGAGCGTTGTAGAAGTTAATCCAGTATGCTTTCTGCTCGGCCCTCGAATAATCCCTAGGGTCGGTCTTCTGCAGGTAGTCAAGATAGCTTTCAAGTTTCGCCCTGTCCCGGGCGCTTTTCTTGAGCGTGGCATAGTCAAATTTGTTTATTCCCGCGCTGTGAATCCGCAGATACCCGTCAAGCAACTGCTGCCAGGCACTGTGGTCAATCTTTTTCGGGTTTGACTCATTCGCTACGTCCCAGAACGAAACCGACTTGGTTTTAGCCGAAGCAGGAGACGTAAAAAGAAATAAAACGGCCGAAACAACGAGAATAAAAACAAAAACCCCTCCGGCAGTTGCATGTTTCGCGGTTTTTTGGATTATCACCCTTGCGTCCTCTCTATTAGGCAATTTGGGGAAACAATAAAAAAGCGGATTGTGTATTATTATTTCTAATGCTAACACCACCCTTAAGAATTAAAAGTCTCCCAGATCTCTCGATGGCTTGTTCTGTCTCTCCCCCCGGCGGAAACGGTTTATCTCGCAGATTGAAAAGAAAGCTTCATCGGGCACGCAATAATTCTGAAAATTTCCGACAACGCAACAACTCCAAGTAGCTGGCGTTATTTCTGAACCGAGATGCCTGATCTTAATGGAAACGCCGGGTCTTCAGCCACTGCTCGCCGTCTGACGGACATAACCGGATTATGGTGCGCCGCCGCCTACTGCGCTCTGGCCTTTTTCGCCCGCCAGCCCGGAGAACCCGCTTTGTCCTTGTTCTTTCTTACAGCTGCATGCGCGGGGCTTCCGGTGTTTTTTCTCTATTTTTATATTTCCCGCCGGGGTGAGCGATTCCCTGTCGGCCGCATTTTTCTCTGGGCGGCGGTATTCAGGTTCTGCGGCCTTCTGGGCGGACCTTTTTTTGAGGATGACTTCTACAGGTATCTCTGGGACGGCTACCGCTTCGCGACGGCCGGCACTCCTTACGGTATTGCCCCCGAAGCTTTTTTTGCCGACCCCGCGGTTCCGAAGCTGTTCCAGGGGATTCTTGATCAGATAAACAACCCCGGGCTGGCGACCATCTACGCCCCAGTGACCCAGTTTGTCTTCCTTCTAGGCTATTACCTCTCTCCGGGAAGCGTGACGGCGCTCCAGGCAATTCTCATAGTATTTGACCTTGCGACCATAGCTCTGCTTTTCCGCCTGACATCCGCCGGAAATGTCATGCTCTACGCGTGGTGTCCACTTGTCGTAAAGGAGATAGCTTTTACCGCTCACCCAGACGGAGTAGGGGTATGCTTTCTTCTGGCAGCGATTGTTCTCTCAAGAAAATCCCGATGGAAAACCGCATCCATCTGCCTTGGAATTGCCGCCGCGACCAAGGTATTCGCGCTGCTTCTTCTTCCTCTGGTGCTCCTTCGTGCCGCACCGAGATATTGGATGCTGTCGACAGCCGTGTTCTTGGGGCTCTACGCGCCGTTTGTCTTAAGCGGTGGAACCGACATGCAATCGTTTGCGGTTTTCGCCCGGGAGTGGGAGTTCAATTCCGCGCTCTTCGGCCTCCTCTCAGTTTTTCTGGGGACATTTGAGAGCAAACTCGTGCTCGGCCTTGGGTTTGCCGCTTTATGGATATCTTACGGCATCCGCTACCGTAAAAGCGGCGAGCGGATACCCCGGGGTGACTTGCTCTACGGAGCGCTTCTAGCGGTATCGACGGTTATCAACCCATGGTACCTGCTGTGGCTTCTTCCCTTTGCCGCTGTTTTCCCAACCGCCTGGGCGTGGACGGCATCGCTTGCGGTACTTGCGAGCTACATAACCGGGCTTAACCTCAACGACTACACCATGGGGCCGTACCAGCAGCCGATATGGGTGCGCCCGCTTGAGTTCACCCCCATTGTGCTGGCGGCGGGCTACGATGTGTTCCGATATCGGAGACAAAAGACGGGGCGTTGAACCGCATTGAATCTTACTCCAAGAAATTATCTGAAAAATATTGTAAAATTCTTTTTCGGCGGAGGTAAAAATGGAGCTCTACATATCGATGAAGGCTGAGAACATAAATCCAACAATGTTCAAGCATGTAACAATGGATATGCCTTCACCCCAGAATAACGGCTATTTCATCGCAGAATACAGGGAGGCCCAGGAAGAAAGAATACTCATCCTTCACAGGTACTCTTCGATACTTGAAAAAAAACTCCAGAAAGTCGGGTATTTTCTTGTGGAAAAATTCAACAACGGAATAATCGTCAAGAAAAAAGTCGACGAATCAAGAAATTATATGGACGAATGGGAAGAATGGGTGGAGTTTTCAAATGCCCTGCTTGAAGAATTTGAATCTTTTTTCGATAATGTCTGATAATCCATTATTATAGGCGAACTGACCGGATACCTAGGGTTTCCCAGCCTCCCCGCAAATACTTCTAACAAATAAGATGCAGCAGAAAATAAACTACAAAGACACCCTTAACCTTCCCAGAACGGATTTCCCGATGAAGGCCAACCTGCAGCAAAAAGAACCTGTCATCCAGAAATCCTGGGAAAAGGAAGACCTCTTCGGAGAAATCCGCGAAAAAAGCCGTAACCGCGAAAAGTTCCTTTTTCATGACGGGCCCCCTTACGCAAATGGCCCCATTCACTTGGGACACCTGCTTAACAAGGTTCTCAAGGATCTGGTCGTGCGCTCAAAGATAATGGAAGGGTTTGACGTGGATTTCGTTCCCGGCTGGGATTGCCACGGTCTCCCGATAGAGCACAAGGTCTTAAAAGAACTGGGGGAAGACGCAACTTCCATGCCGGCGCTTTCAATCAGACGCAACTGCGGCAAATACGCGGCGAAATACGTAAAAATGCAGTCAAAACAGATGATCCGCCTCGGCACTCTGGCCAACTACAAACGACCCTATCTGACGATGACCCCCGATTACGAAGCCGGAGTGTTAAGGGCCTTTTCACAACTGCTTGAAAAAGGACTTGTTTACAGGGACCTAAAACCTGTCCACTGGTCAATTGAAAACCGCACCGCCCTCGCCGAGGCGGAACTCGAATACCACGAAAGAGAGGACAGGAGTGTCTACGTGCTCTTTGAAGTTGACGACCCGGCGGCGCTGCCCCCTTCCCTTAACGCGGAACAAGCCGAAAGGGTATGCCTTATGATATGGACCACGACGCCATGGACCCTTCCGGCGAACCTTGCCGTCGCCGTAGCCCCGAAGGGGAAATACGGTCTTTACAGGTCCCCGGAAGGTGAGAATCTCATTATCGGCGAGGCGCTTTGCGAAGAAGTTTTCGAAAAATCGGGAAAAAAAGATTACGAAAAAGCCGGTTCCTGCCTGGGAGAGGAATTGTCGCAACGGCGCGTATCGTGCAACCACCCGTTTATTGAAAGAAAATCGGTCGTAGTAACGGCCGATTACGTGACTTTCTTAACCGGCACGGGGTGTGTCCATACGGCCCCCGGTCACGGCGATGAAGACTACAGAACCGGTCTTCAGGAGGGGCTTGATATCTACTGTCCGGTTAGAGAGGATGGCACTTTTGACGATACGGTACCGGAATGGCTGAGAGGGAGGGGGGTCTGGGAAAGCAATGAATTAATAAGGCAGAGACTTGCGGATGGTGGAAACCTTTTTCATTCAGAACCCTATACACACAGTTATCCGCATGACTGGCGAAGCAAGACGCCTACCATATTCAGAGCAACAGACCAGTGGTTCATACACATGGACAAACCGTTTGGCGAGGCTGGAAAGACCCTGAGAGAAATAGCCATTGACGCGGTCGGGAAAAAAATTGATTTCTATCCGGACTGGGGAAGAAGCCGCCTCGGCGGCATGCTTGAGTCAAGGCCCGACTGGTGCATATCGAGACAAAGATCATGGGGGCTTCCGCTTCCGTACTTCACGGACGGAGAGGGAAGGGCGGTTATGACGGCGAAAATCGTTGTGGCCGTTGCAGAAAAAATAGGGGAGAAGGGTTCTGACGTCTGGTTTTTCTCTGAGCCGCACGAGCTTCTTGATAGCTATGATCCGCAAGACGACCCCGAAGCCCCGGACTGGCTTAAGTCAAAAGAGAATTTGAAAGACCTTTTGAAGGGCGGTGACGTATTTGACGTGTGGCTTGAATCGGGCTCTTCCTGGAACTCGGTCCTCAACGCAAGAGATCTCGGGTATCCGGCGGATATGTACCTCGAGGGTTCGGATCAGCACAGGGGGTGGTTCCAGTCCTCGCTTCTTGTGGCTCTGGGAGCAACCGGAGAGACTCCCTTCCGTGCACTTTTCACCCACGGATTCATGGTGGACGCCCGGGGCAGGAAAATGAGCAAATCCGGCGGCAACGCGATCGAGGTTGAAGATATTCTGAGTAAATACGGGGCGGACATATGCAGATGGTGGGTAAGCTCGCTTAGCTACTCAAACGATATAAAAGTCGACTGGGAGTTTTTCGACATCGCCGCGGACGAGTACAGAAAAATAAGGAATACCATACGGTTTCTGCTGGGAAACTTAAATGACTTCGACCCGGCGCAGGACAGCATTGAACTCGAAGAGGATGACAGGAACTCGGTTGACCACTGGGCATACTGCGAGTTCACCAAGTTCGCGAACGAAACCGCGGATGCCTACTCGGGCTTTAGTTACAAGAAGGCAAGCGATCTTATTTTCTCTTTTTGCTGCGATGAGATGAGCGCCGTTTACCTCGCGTGTATAAAAGACAGGCTTTACTGCGAAAAAAAGAACAGCAGGAAAAGAAGACGCGCCCAGACGGTCATGTACCAAGTAGCCGATGGAATCATAAAGTTTCTCGCCCCTGTGCTGGTCCATACTTCCTTTGAAGCCTATAAATCCCTGAAAAGAGACGACGATGCCAACGTGCACCTTGAGACATTCCCACGCGTTGAGAAAGTTGAAGCCGCTAAAACCTGGAACGATGTTATGGATATAAGGAAACTATGCCTGAAAGCCCTCGAGGATGCGCGGGGGGAGGGCGGCATAAACAACCCCCTTGACTCTGCTCTCTCAGTGACGGTCAACAAAGATCTTTTTGACGATATAAAGAAGTTCGAACCGGAGCTTGAAGATCTCTGCGGGGTAAGCAGATTCGAGGTCTTTGCGGGAGAGGAAATCCACGTGGAACTTACGGATCTTTCCCAGGAGCCCAGATGCGAGCGGTCCTGGAAGAGAGGAAGAACCGTAAAGAAAAGGTCAAATGGAAGATTCCTCAGCGAGAGGGATGCTTCAGCGCTTGGTCTTTAGCCCGCTAACACCTCAGAGCATATGAAATTACCCGGGAGGCCAGGTGAGGATCCTTCCACCGAGAATATGTACGTGCAGGTGAAAAACGCTTTGTCCCGCATCCTCGTTCGTGTTTACGACAAGCCTGTATCCGCTCTCACTAAGGCCGAGCATCGAGGCTATTTCCGAAGCCTTGACCATAAGATGTCCCAAGACGGTCTGATCTTCAGTCTTAACAGTCGCCATCGAAACTATTTCTTTTTTTGGTATCAGAAGGATATGAACGGGAGCCTGGGGGTTTATATCCCTGAAGGCCAGACAGACTTCGTCCTCATATACTATATCGGCTGGAATTTCCCGGTTTATTATCTGTGTGAAAATCGTGCTCATGGCTGTGATTGTCCATCAACTTGGTTCTGATGTCAAAACCCTGTTAAGTCTTTCGGCCCATTAACGGATGGATTTGCAAAGAATGGTCGATATTAGCTGGAGCCTTCTCGAATTCAAATATATTAAAGACAACAAGTTGCGCAAAAAACCTTGATAATTGCGCAAAAGCATGTTTGAATTACACATAACTGTACTTTAGTTGCGTATAAGAGCCTTTAATTGCGCATAATGCATTCTGGTTGCGTATATTTTTATGTGCGGTAACGGTACTGGATAAAAAATGGGAAAAAAGATACCGGAAGAAAAGTTTCAAGCCATTGAACTGGTTGTGTCAGTGTTCCCGGATGGAACCGGTATTCGGGAAATTGCAACCAGACTGGATGAGAAAATTCCTCGTCGCACGCTCCAGTACCGACTGAAACATCTCGTAGACGAGGGTCGTCTGCTTAGCGATGGCGAGAAACGCGGAGTTAAGTACAGACTTCCTGCCACAACAGCAACATATAGGAAAGTTCCTAAAGAAGACATCGGATCCGGAGAATCATTTTCGGAGAGCGCAAATGAAATTCGGAAATATATTCGTCAGCCCATCGAAACGCGAAAGCGAGTAGGTTATGACCGAAAGTTTCTTGACTGCTACCTGCCGAACAAAAGCTTCTATCTTTCTAAGAAAGAGCGGGAACATTTGAGGAAAATCGGCACTCAGATTACGGTGGAACAGCCCGCAGGTGCTTATGCGAAGCAAATTCTCAACCGGCTGCTCATAGATATATCATGGAGCTCAAGCCGTCTTGAGGGTAACACCTATTCCCTGCTTGAAACCGGCCGACTTATCAATTTCGGCAAAGAGGCCGAGGGAAAGGATCAACTTGAAGCTCAGATGATCCTGAACCACAAAGAAGCGATTGAATTCCTTGTCGATTCCGCAGCGGAGACCGGCTTTAACCGCTACACCATTTTCAATCTCCATGCGTTGCTGGCGCATAATCTTCTTGCCGATCCTAAATCGGTCGGCAAACTGCGACGCATCGCTGTGGGAATCGGAAAATCCACATTCCGGCCACTCGAAACGCCTCAGTTGGTTGACGAATGTTTTGACCAACTCCTCGCGAGCGCCACCGCCATTAAAGACCCGTTTGAGCAATCCTTTTTCACCATGATACAAATCCCCTACCTGCAGCCGTTTGATGACGTTAACAAGCGCTTGTCACGTCTTGCCGCCAACATCCCGCTGATCAGGGAAAACCTCATGCCTTTGTCTTTTATAGAGGTACCAACCGACGCATATACCGAAGCGGTTCTGGGTGTTTATGAGCTTAAAGAAACTGTCCTTCTGAAAAACATCTATATCAAAGCCTATGAATCCTCGGCTTTACGGTACAGAGCGGTAAGACAGGTGATCGTAGAGCCGGATCAGTTCCGAATCAAGCATCGCGAAGGGCTTCTTCATCTTGTACAGGAAATCATCAGTGCTTCGATGAACAGAAAGTCCGCATTTGAGTATACTGAGAAGTGGGTGAAAAAAAACATTGAATTTGAGGACAGGGAAACATTCAGAGAAATTGCCGAAAACGAATTGATTGCCTTGCACGAAGGAAGTTGTGCGCGTTATAAAGTTACTCTGGCTGAATTCCAAGCGTGGCAGGATATCTGGAACAAAGAAACGTTATGAGATCCCGGGAAAAAGAAAACGAAATCCTTCTCTTCATAACATGTCTTGTAGACAACTTTTTTCCAGAAGTGGGAGAGGCTATGCTCAGGGTTCTCTCCTCAATGGGAGTGAGTGTCGAATTTCCGAAGAACCAGACATGCTGCGCGCAGCCGGCGTTTAACTCCGGCCACAGAAAAGAAGCCGGAAAGGTCGCCCGCCATTTTCTCGATGTCTTCGGGGGAAGCGATAAAGCGATTGTGTGTCCCTCTGGTTCATGCGTTTCCATGGTAAAGAATTACTACTCAGAGCTTTTCCGCGATGATCCTGAAAGACTTTCCCGGGCAAAAGAAGTCTCATCCAGAATTTATGAGTTCTCAGAATTCATCTACAGCAGAAAAGAGACCCTCACACTTGAGTCCCGATACAGGGGCAAAGTTACGTTTCATGATTCCTGCCACGCCCTTCGGGAACTCGGGATAAGTTCCCAGCCCAAGGAGATCATCAGGTCGCTTGACGGGGTTGAGCTGGTTGAAATGGACATGGCGGATGCATGCTGCGGTTTCGGGGGTACTTTTTCCATCAAGTATCCGGAAGTGTCAAAATCCATGCTTGAGGAAAAAACAGACTCAATAATAAGCTCAGGCGCCGACGCCGTGGTATCAACAGACATGGGCTGTCTTATGAATATAAGGGGATTTGTGTCTAGGAGAAAGCTACCCGTAAAGGTATTTCATCTGGCGGAGCTCATCGCTTTTGAGGGTACTGAATGATTAACGAACGCATAGATTTCAAGAAAAATTCCGCAGAGGCCCTGCGAAGCCCCAAACTGAAAAAGGCTCTTGTCAACTTCACGGACAGGTCAAGGGCCTCGAGACAGAAGGCGGTAAGCGAAGTCGCGGAGTGGGAAGAACTCAGGTCAGAAGCTAGGCGCGTAAAGGAGGAAGTGGTTGACAATCTTGGCCGTTACCTGCTCGAGCTTGAAAAAAACGTCACGAGGGTAGGGGGGAAGGTGCATTGGGCAAAAGATGCCGAAGAAGCTTCCTCAATAGTGGTCGATATAGCCAGAGAAAACAACGTCAGAAACGTCGTGAAGAGCAAGTCGATGGCGACTGAGGAAATAGAACTTAACAGACATCTCATATCAAGCGGAATAAGCACGGTGGAAACCGACCTAGGCGAGTACATAGTCCAGCTCTGTGACGATCACCCCTTCCACATAATCACCCCCGCGATCCACAAAACCAAGGAAGATATATCGAAGCTTTTTTCCGAGAAATTCGGAGTGCCCGAGTATGAAGAACCCCAGAAACTCACAAACCTGGCAAGAAAAGAGCTTAGAGAGAAGTTTCTCTCGGCCGATATGGGGATCTCGGGAGTCAACTTCGCCGTGGCCGAAACCGGGACCATAGCGATAGTGGAGAATGAGGGTAACGCCAGACTCGCGACCACCCTGCCGGATATACACGTCGCGATCATGGGTATAGAGAAAATCATCCCGAAATTCAACCATCTTCCTGCTTTCCTGAGTCTGCTCGCAAGAAGTGCCACGGGGCAGAAATCATCCACTTACGTTTCCCTTATAACAGGGCCGAGAAGGGAAGGGGAAAAAGACGGCCCCCGGGAGTTTCATCTCGTCTTTCTCGATAACGGAAGAAGCGATATTGCGGCGTCTGAGGAAACCAGGGAGTCGCTTTACTGCATAAGATGCGGGGCCTGCATCAACATATGCCCGGTTTACAGACAAGTCGGGGGGCACAGTTATGGGTGGGTTTATTCGGGTCCCATAGGAGCGGTCATAACACCCCAGCTTAATGACCTGCATAAAACTGCGGATCTGCCGTTTGCTTCCTCTCTTTGCGGGGCCTGCAGGGACGTGTGTCCCGTCAGAATCGATTTTCCCCATGTGCTTCTTTCCTTGAGGGAAAAAGTAATAAGAGAAGGTGTAGGGAAAGCAAAGCCGGTGGAATTCATTGAGAAAATGGCTTTCCGGATCTGGAGTTTCGTTTTCAGCAGGCCGTTTTACTACAATATAACGGGAAAAATAATGGTCGTCCTGCAGATGTTCCATAAAAAAGATAACGAACTGCGCAGACTCCCATACCCTTTTTCGAAATGGACCAAGGAAAAAAATTTTCCCGCATTCTCGAAAAAACCTTTCAGGGAAAGATGGAAAGAAAAATATGACAAGCAGAACGAGGTATTGTCTAGATGATTTCTAAAGAATCCAAAGGAGTTATACTCGAAAACTTATCTTCTAGTTTAACAAAAAAGAGGAATGCAGAAAAAACCAGCAGAAATTCTTTTGTTAAGCCTGAATTATCTATTAATCAAAGTCAGTTAGAAATTGATTTTATAGTAAACTTTAAGATGGTGGCCGGTGAGGTTTATGTTCTTAAAGAAAAAGAAGATATAAGGGACTCATTAAACAGTCTCATAAAAGAATTCGGCGGCGGGTCTGTCTCCTCCTGGAATACCGAACTTTTGAAATCACTTGAACTTACATATGAGTCCGAGACTGCGAATGCGGATATAGGAATAACCGAAGCTGATTTTGCTATTGCGGATACGGGAACACTTGTCCTTCTCTCGGATTCAAATAAACCGAGGCTTGTGTCCGCTCTTCCCCCTGTACATATAGCGATACTTGAAAGAACAAACATAGTTCCTGATATTCACAGCCTGTTTCTGCAGATCAGTGATGTCTGCTCCTGTATTTCTTTTATAACGGGGCCAAGCAGAACGGCAGATATAGAACTTAATCTCACACTCGGAGTTCATGGGCCCGGAAAAGTGGCGGTGATAATTGTATAAACAGAATAGGCATCGGGGTGCTTTCTTGCTTTTGTCTTTGATTTTTCTAATTCCCATATATTATTAATTCGAGTTGCCTTTTGCAGAAATTTTGTTAAACTCTTACCATGACAGTTCTAGAAATAGCTTATATGTGAGATTAAACAATGATCACAAAATTAGAAGTTGAAAACTTTTATTCCATTCAGGACTGCCAAGTGCTTGACTTGGTCGCACCGGGAAATGCACCAGCAGGAACTAATCACCTTATCGAAAGTTTTTCGGGTTCGGGGGAACGAGTACCCAAAGTCATTGCCATTTTTGGAGCCAACGGATCTGGAAAATCAAACATACTCCGAGCCCTGACTTTCATTATCTGGTTTACGAAACACAGTTTCCACACTCAACCTGGTGATGACTTGCACTTATTTCCCTTCCGCCCTTATATTGACAATGAACACGTATCCAGACCCACGAGATTGAGACTCTGGTTCTCTGCCCCAGAGTCTCTTGAAACAAATACAGAGGACCCAGATAGGCAATACAGCAGATACCTCTACGAGCTTGAAATTTCAAACGACGGGAAAAAAACTGTCACTTATGAAAGTCTCTTTTTCTGGCCATCAGCAACCACCAGAAAGACAAGAATCTTTGAACGATTTGCGAATGGCAGGGTGAAAGTTTCAAAAAAATTCGGGCTTAGTTACGGAGAAGACTTTCTTGTTAGAATTCTCAAACCAAACGCCAGTGTTATATCCACTATGGTTCAATTCAACCATGAGTTTTCAACTGAATTCTCCAACCAGATACTGTTAATGAAATCAAACATCTTAGTCACAAAACAAAACATATCCGATCAAGATTTGTTCCAGAATTATGCAGACCAGAATGAGATCCTTACACAAATCAATCGGGAGATCAGGCGTATTGACTTTGGTATTCGCAGCCTGGATGTGTCATCAACAGAAAATGGAAAAAACATGATGAGGCTTTACCATGACGGTTTGAATCTTGGGATACCATTTGAACTTGAAAGCCATGGTACACAACAGTTCATCAGGTATTTCCCCATCATTGCCCATGCGCTAGTCAAGGGTGGAATAGCAATTATTGACGAACTTGACGCTTCGATACACCCGACAATTATGGAAGAAATTCTGCGCTGGTTCCGCGACCCTCGGCGCAATATGCACAATGCACAGATCTGGATGAGTTGCCAAAGCCCTTCATTGCTTGAAGAACTTCACAAGGATGAAGTGGTGTTCTGCGAGAAAGACAGGGAAGGAAAGACAGAAATCTTTTCTCTTAATGATATCAAATCGGTGAGGCGAGATGATAACTTCTATCGCAAATACATGGGAGGCCAATACGGCGCTTTGCCTGTGATTGGTTGACAATGGCACGGCGTCCGTCTCGAAAACCACGAAGGGGGGTTTTCGTTGCTTGTGAAGGAGAAAGCGAGCGAGGCTACGTTTCTTTTCTGCATCAAATTGCTAATGCCCCCCAATCCGCGCTTGATCTGCACTTTGATATAAGACTGTGCCGAGGAGGAGATTATCTGGCTGTTTTGGAAGAGGCAGAAAAGACCGCAGTAAAGCGGGAACAAAAACATAGTAGAAAATTCTGGAAAAAGGCAGTATTCCTCGATGCTGACCTGCGTGCTGAAAATTCACTGAAGACACAGAAGGCTGACAGAATAATTGAGCAATCTGGATTTATAACTGTATGGTCAAAACCATGCCTGGAGGCACTTCTGTTAAATCATTTCCCCGGATGTGAAAATTTGAAGCCTGCAACATCAAACTTGGCAGAGCAGGAACTAAAACGCCAATGGAAAAACTATAACAAACCACCAGATGCGTCGGAATACTTTTCAAAATTTGATATCACTGACATTGAACGTGCAGCCCGAACCAACAGCGACCTATTCAGATTTCTCACGGAAGTTGGTTTGATCAAATAAAATCCCATGAACTGTCTTTTCACTGTTTCCGAACAAGAAACTCCCAACGTCCGATAATGTATATTATGTAAACTCATATAAATCCATGAACAAATCCAGGCAAATCAGCGACAAATGCCCTATTTCGCCGGCGTCCTTGATTTTTTCTCATATCTGCGGATGATTTTCTGGAAATATGGGGGATTTTATAAGCCATGCCTATTTACGAATATCAATGCCAAAAGTGTGAAGGCGTCTTCGAGATTCTGCAGGGCTTTAATGACAAACCTGTAAGAAAGTGCGAGGAATGCGGAGGAAGACTTAAAAGACTCATCTCTGTTTCCGCTTTTCATCTGAAAGGCTCGGGCTGGTATGAAACCGATTACGGAAAGAAAAAGGTATCCGAACCCAAGCAACTGAAAGATCACGATGTCGGGGAAGAAGCCCCCGCCACTGCCGCTTCTTCCGAGAGCCCAGTTCTTCCAACGGAACAGGCGGCTGTTTCAGGCTCCAGCCAGACATATAACTCGATAAAGTCCGATACGAAAAAAGCGAAGTCAAAGCAGAAGAAAAAATAACTTATGGACCTCGGCATAAATGGAAAAGTCGCTTTGGTGGCGGCGTCCAGCAAGGGAATCGGAAAAGCAATAGCTTTCGCTCTTGCGGATGAAGGTGTAGATCTCTCCATATTCTCACGTTCAGAAGACGAAATAGAACGCACAGCTTCCGAGATTAGAACTCGTTTTGATGTCCATGTTCTTGCCTCTGCGGCCGATGTAACAAATACAGAACAGATTGACCGTGTAATAGAAGAAACGGTAAAAACACTTGGCGGGATTGATATTCTGATAAACAATGCCGGAGGACCCCCTTTCGGCTTTTTCGAAGATTTTGACTCACCCGACTGGCAAAACGCCTTGGAACTTAACCTTCTAAGCGGCATTTACCTGGCGAAGAAAGTAGTTCCTCCGATGAAGAAGAGAAGCTGGGGAAGAATAGTCAACATAACTTCAATAGCCGTTAAGCAACCGATAGACGGGCTGATACTCTCAAACACTTCCCGTGCCGGGCTCATAGGTTTCTCGAAGACTCTTTCAAACGAACTCGCAAAAGACAATATCCTGGTGAATAACATCTGCCCTGGAAGAATCTACACGGACAGGATAAAAGCGCTTGCGGAAAAAAGGGCTGCGCAGTCGGGCATTGAATACGAAAAAGCCATAGAAGAGATGGAGAAAGATATTCCACTGCAAAGAATAGGATCCTCTGAAGAACTGGCTGCTCTAGCCTGCTTTCTTGCTTCTGAGAAAGCAAGCTACATGACTGGAACTACTATCCAAGTAGACGGAGGACTTCTCAAGGGACTGTTTTGATCTCGTTTTCATAATATATACAACCAACCCCCGATTATAGAAGCATTTCGATTGAAAATATAAACCGCCATGCGCTTGTCTTGGAATGAAATCCGAAGCCGTGCCGCCGAATTCTCCCGCGAATGGGCGGACGCTACCTACGAAAAAGGGAAAACGCAAAGTTTCTATAACGATTTTTTTGAAATATTTGGCGTTAAACGTCGTTCTGTCGCACGTTACGAAGAACATGTGAAGAGACTGGACAACGGTTCGGGATTCATTGACTTGTTCTGGCCGGGGATGTTTCTGGTCGAACAAAAAAGCGCAGGTCGTGATCTGAATCCCGCCCGCAAGCAGGCGGGAGATTACTTTGATGTTCTGCCTGAAAAAGACCGCCCGCGTTACATACTCGTAAGCGATTTCCAAAACTTCGAACTTCTCGACCTCGACGAAAGGAAACTGCTTTGTTTTACGTTGCCCGAACTTTCAACCCATGTCGAAAAATTCGGATTTATCATCGGCGTGGAACGCAAGACTTTCCGCGATCAGGATCCGGTCAATACCAAGGCGGCTGAGCTCGTCGGGCGGTTGCACGACGCGCTTGATGAAGCAGGGTATCGCGGCCACGATCTGGAACGCTTCCTGGTACGGATCGTTTTCTGCCTGTTTGCCGACGACACGGGTATTTTTGAGCCGCGCGACATGTTCCTAGATTTCGTCGAGACACGTACCAGAGAAGACGGTTCTGATCTGGGGCCGCTGCTTGCCCAGCTTTTCCAGGTTCTGGATACGTCGGATGACGAGCGCTCTACAACGCTTGACGAAGACCTCGCGGGCTTTCCATACATAAACGGCGACCTTTTTCGTGAACCTCTGCGTATCCCTTCTTTTACCAAGACAATGCGCGAGCGGTTGCTCGAGGCCTGTTTTTTCGACTGGTCGAATATATCTCCCGCGATTTTCGGCGCGCTTTTCCAGTCGGTCATAGAACCGGCCGAGCGTCGCGCCCAAGGCGCGCACTACACTACCGAGAAAAACATCCTCAAGGTGATTGAACCGCTGTTTCTTGATGAACTCCGCGCTGAATTCAAAAAGATCAAGGCATTGAAGAACAACCGTGAAAAACGGCTTCGGGAGTTTCAGAAGAAACTCGGCAGCCTTACCTTTTTCGATCCGGCCTGCGGCTGCGGGAATTTTCTGATCATCGCTTACAGGGAAATCCGTCTGCTTGAAATAGAAGTAATCCGTGAATTGTGCATACGTGAAATTCACACGACGGAAACCAGATCGGGACGACAGAGAGAATTTTATATGGAGATACTCTCCCTGGTGAATGTGAACCAGTTCTACGGCATTGAACTCGGTGAATTCCCGGTGAGGGTCGCCGAAACCGCCCTTTGGATGATGGATCACATCATGAATAACCGGTTGAGCCTGGAGTTCGGGGAGACTTACGCGCGTATTCCGCTGAAAGAATCGCCCAATATTCGGCACGGAGACGCTTTGGAGACTGACTGGGTCAAGATTCTGCCGCCTGAGCGCTGTGACTACGTGTTCGGCAATCCGCCGTTTGTGGGTGCGAAATTTCAGACGGCCGACCAGCGCGCGCAAGTTCATAGGACAGTCGCTCTGGGTAAAAGCGGCGGCAGTCTGGATTACGTCGCCGCTTGGTTTATCAGGGCTGGAGAGTATGTTCAGAAATCTTCAGCGCAAATCGGATTCGTGGCGACTAATTCCATTACGCAGGGCGAACAGGTGGCGCAACTCTGGCCGGTTCTGTTTGACCGTCTCAAGCTCGAAATCAGCTTCGCCCACCGCACCTTTGCTTGGGGTTCTGACGTGCGGGGCAAAGCACATGTCCATGTCGTAATCATCGGGCTGGATAGACGGGAAAAAGCAAAATCGGAAAAACGCCTGTTCAGCTATCCTGATATTAATGGCGAACCGGAGGAGACCCGGCACAAGACACTTTCACCCTATCTGTTTGATGCTGCTGGACTTTCTAATCCGCACCTAACGGTGTACGAGGAGAGCAAGCCAATCAACGGAATGACTCCGTTGCGTTATGGTTCGCAACCCATTGATGGGGGACACTATATTTTCACAGAAGAGAAACGGGCCAGATTTCTAGCAGAAGAACCCAATGCTGAACCTTTGCTCCACCCTTTTGTGGGTGCACGTGAATATTTGCAAGGCGGTGATCGTTCGATTTTGGTCTTGCATGATACTGAGCCGAACATATTAGCAAGCCTGCCAAAAGTTCGTGAGCGCATCACGGCAGTCCGTGAATCTCGTCTTGAGAGCAAACGGGAAGTAACTCGTAAACTCGCCCAGTTTCCAACTGAATTTGCATTTACAACCATACCAACAACCTCCTTCTTGGTCATTCCAGAAGTCAGTTCGGAAAGACGGGAATATGTTCCGATTGGCTGGTTGGAACCACCGGTGATTCCAAGCAATCTCGTTCGTGTTCTAGAGAATGCCACTCTCGCTGATTTCGCTCTCCTGACCTCGGCGATGCACATGGCCTGGCTTCACCATGTCGGCGGACGGTTGGAAAGTCGTTATCGCTACTCAATCGGTCTTGTATACAACACTTTTCCAACGCCTCCAAAAGACGCAGAGATGTCAAAACTGGAACCGCTCGCACAAAGTATACTCGAGGCCCGAGCTGCTCATCCAGACGCGACATTAGCGGATCTATATGACCCTGACCTAATGCCACCTAATCTTCGTCGCGCGCATAGAACCCTTGACCTTGCAGTAGACCGACTTTACCTTCGTGCAGGTTTTACTTCCGAGCGAGCACGCATTGAGCATCTGTTCACCCTTTACGAAAAAATGCGCACGCCTCTTGAGACAAAGATAAAATCGAGAAAACGGCGAAAAAAGCAGAACAAGCGAGATAAAACTTAGGAAGCAACAAATCTCAATAGACGATTAAGAGGGGTTCTGCTCAACCTCAACAGCAGGGTCAAGCTTGACCGGACTTGCCCTGCTGGCAAGCTCCATTCGCAAAAGCTTTCGTTCCTCCGGATCCTCTGGCCATCCTTTTATGTTTGAGTGACGAGGCGGAATATCATCATTTTCAAGTTGAAGACCGACTTCATCCACAGAAGATGCGGATAATTCTGCCCATCCATAGAGGCGTCGTGCTGTACGATGCCGTCGAACAACTTCGACCCCTATGTCTTGTATCTCCTCGTGTTTCAGGTCCGATGTTCGAAAAACCGACAACAACAGTTGTCTGTTAGGTTCAAACAGCTTCGGCTTGACCGCAAAATCACTTACTCGTCCACTTTCCGTAGCAAACCGGGCAAGCAGACTATCCACGCCACTCACAATTCCACGGATTCAGGAACTGTGTTTTCAACCAAGTTACGGAAACAGTCCCGCAGAAACAGCCTGATAAGCTTATCGCTCCACGGCTTCCTCCCCGACATTCTCAAGCCGTTAAAAATCCCCGCAAATGCTATTTCTCCGGATGGGCATACACTTACTGTCAGCATTACTTCCCTTGACTCAATCCAGTCAAAATCAATTTCTCCCTGAGGAGATGCGGAGACATCCGGAGGGTCGATAAAAGCCGGGAAAAAATCTACAAGTTCTTCTGCGACCTTCACGGTCTCTGGAACTATCGGCAACGCAAATTCACCATCCCAGTTTTCTTTTCCAGACGTCCGCAACAGTTTTTTGACTGACTGTTTTACAGACAGCTTTTCCGTATCGTCCAATTTTCCGCCGCTTAGTTGTCTGCGCATCCAGTCAACATTCGCGACAAGATTGCTATTGCTGTTTTCCGACACCTCTATACTCCACTAAGTCTTTGATTCTTTCATCAAGTTCAGTCCAGATACATCTGCCCTGATTTCTCTCCTGCTTTCGTTAATCAGACGTTTGAACATATACTCCAAGTCTCTGATTTCAGCATACATTTCAACAAGACAAAAGTAAAATGCGTAAAGAAGAATTCTATTAATATCGCTTACATTCTCTCCCCTTCTGTTTCTTGCCCCTACGGTTTCAGTAGCCCTCAAAGGAGAGAAATCCGCACAAAGATTCCTGTATACGCCGGCTGGCGGAGACCTGTGATTCTGCGGAAGTTGGTGTACATTCCGCATGGATCAGAAACATCGCCTTCGGATTGCCGGACACGGGCTAGAACAGCATATCTCTCATTATGGCAACCGGAACCCTAAATACTTGTTGGACTTTAGGGGCTTGCTTAAGGTAGAATGAGAACTTAGCTATAGAAAGGTTGCCCCTGATCATGCCAGAAAAATCTGAACAAGCAGTACTACTTACGCATTCTCCCGACCGCCCGGGTCTTCTCCGCGCAATAATCGACTTCATATCCAGATATGGCGGTAACATACATGAAATGCAGCACTGCATGGACATGGACGACATGGTCACCTTTGTTCGTGTAAAGTGGGAAATGGAGAAATTTTCCATTCCCAAAGAAGAATTCTCCGAACGTTTCCGAGAGGAAGTAGCTTCAGAGTTCGATATAAAATTCGACATATTCTTCACCGGGAAAGTGTTGCGCATGGCGGTTTTCGTCTCAAAACTCCCACATTGTCTCTCCGATATTATATACAGGCTAAGGGTCAGGGAGTGGAATGTGGAAGTTCCCCTCATTATAAGCAATCATCTTAACCTCAAGCCCGTTGCCGACCGCTACGGCATGGATTTTTATGTGTTCAACGATGTGGAAAATAACAAGGAAGGAGTGGAAGCCAGTCAGCTTGAGCTTCTCGCGGACTATAAAGTGGATTTCATAGTGCTTGCCAGGTACATGCAGATACTTAGCGAGAATTTTGTCTCACACTACAAAAACAACATAATCAACATTCACCATTCTTTCCTTCCCGCTTTTCCCGGAGCGCGTCCCTACCACAACGCCTACAAAAGAGGTGTCAAGATCGTCGGGGCAACGAGTCATTACGTAACCGAGGATTTGGATTCCGGACCCATAATAGAGCAGGATGTAATACGGGTAAACTACAACGATTCCATAGACGACTTGGTGAGAAAGGGAGAGGATCTGGAGAAACAGGTTCTTTCAAAAGCAATCTGGTCTCACATCAACAGAGAAATTCTGATATACAAAAACAGAACAATAATGTTCAATAAATGACCCTCTAAACTTCCCGGAGCTTTGAAGCGCCCGAAGTTCGAGAAGATGAATTCCAGCCAGTCGTTTCTCCTTTACCTGCTTACTCATCATATTCTTCTTCCTTGTCCCGTCTGAAAAGAGACCTTATCCTGTTGTAGTCGTATTCTTCTGAACTCTCCGCTTTCTTATCCCCGGACTCCACTACCATCATCCTGAGTCCCCTGAGCACCTCGTCTTTGGACATGGTTGGCTTGACCTTGAATGAAATCTCCCCCAGGGGAGTGTTCCTGATTTTTATGCCGGATGGAATCTCGAATTCCTTGCGCTCATTGTATTTGTCAAGCACCCTGCTCATGTACTCTTTCCAGACCGGAACCGCGGCCAGCGATCCTGACTCGTTGTCTCCAAGCGAGGTGTTATCGTCCTTTCCAACCCACACCCCCGCGACAACCATGGGACTGTACCCTATGAACCACGCATCCGTATAATCATTTGTGGTCCCTGTCTTGCCCGCGACTTCTGCCTTGGAATTAAGCGAATTGGCGAGCAGTCCCGTCCCCTCCGATACAACCGCTTCCATCATGTCCGTCATTATATATGCCGTCTCGGGGCTTATAACCCTCTTAAACTCTTCGGTATTGCCAAAATAATGGATGGGAACTTTCTTGATGAAAAACCCGAATTCCCCCGCGGTAACGAAATCTCTTTGATCTTCGGCCAAAAGCCCCAAAAACTGCGACCTGCTCTCGCTGAACTGTGGCGAAAGACGCTCCTGATAATGCCATTCCCCCGACTCCTCACCCTGCTTAAGTCTCCTCTCGTACCGCAGATACACCTCCCCGGTGTTATCCTCAATCAGGCTTCCGTTCCTGTCATAGATCCTGAGTATGAAATTCGGCTTCCTGTATATCCCGGAATTTGCGAAAACAGAATATGCCGCAGTTATTTCCAGCAGAGTCACTTCGGAGCTTCCCAGAGCAAGCGAGGGATAGGGATTGATTCTGGACCCGAACCCGAAGGGCCTGGAATAACTCGCCACATATCGCGGACCCACGTCCATGATAAGCCTGATCGAAGAAAGGTTCCTCGAGTTGACAAGAGATTCTCTGAAGAAGATCGACCCCATGTATTCCTCGTCGTAATTCTCCGGAACCCAGTCATCCACGATAATCGGCACGTCAAGGAGCTTGCTCGTCTGCGTATACCCTTTGTCTATAGCCGCCGAGTAGAGAAAAGGCTTGAACGCGGAACCCGGCTGCCTTTTCGCCTGAACAGCCCGATTGAACTTCGAGAGTCCGAAGTCATATCCTCCTACCATTGAGATGATGTTGCCCCTTGCGTCCATGGCGACCAGTGCCCCTTGGGTCTGGGGCCAGAACAGGGGAACTATATCGGTCACATTCTCATCGCTTACAGACACCTTCACCTTTATAACGTCTCCCGGGTTCAGTCTCTCTGGGAGAAGATAGATGCCATCGGGAGGGGGAAGATACCTCTCCGGGTCGACCATGTAACTGAACTTCCGTTTCTCGCCGCCGACTTCCACCGTGGCAAAAGAAGTTCTCTCATCTATGTCTCCCGTGATGGTGATAATGGCCCTGTACGTTTTTCCGTCCTGAAAAGCAAGCTGGCGCTGCTGTTCTTTGAATTCCTCAATCTGCTCAAGAGTTCTTAGTCTGGCAATGGTAAATCTGGTTCGGCCCTGTCTTTTCTCAGTGTTGCGTATTCCCCTTTTAAGTGCCCTGTAGGCCACAAGGTTAAGGTCCATGTCAAGGGTTGTGTAAACCTTGTAACCGCCTTTTTCGTAGGCCCTCCTGCCGACTTTATTCTCAAGATATTCCCTCACGTACTCAATGAAATAAGGGGCTATGTATTCCCCTCTGGGTTCCTGCTTCGGAATGATTCTTATCTTGTATGCCAAGGCTTTGCGCTTCTGTCTTTCGGTTATGAACTCCTGGTTGCGCATTATGTTTATCACGGTTTTCTGCCTTTTAAGCGCATTCGAGGGATTGACTCTGGGGGAGTACAGCTCCGGCCTTCGCGGAATTCCCGCCAACAGGCACGCCTCGGCTACGTTTATGTCTTTTGCCGGCTTTCCGAAGTAATTCCGGCTCGCCATCTCAACTCCGTAAACGCCGTCGGCAAGGTATATGTGGTTCAGGTAAAGGTAGAGTATTTCGTCTTTGGAGAGGTTCTTTTCTATCCTGTAAGAGAGAATAGCTTCCTTTATCTTCCTGCTGTAGGCCTTCTCGGGACCCAGAATGAGGTTTTTGGTTATCTGCTGAGTAATGGTGCTTCCGCCGGAGACGATTCTCCCCGTAATCAGGTTCTGTATAAGGGCTCTCACAACGCTTTTCGCGTCCACTCCGCTGTGCTGGTAGAACCTCCTGTCTTCAACGGCTATGAAGGCGTTTACCACGTGAGTAGGCATATCCTCGAGATTTACAAGCGCCCTTCTCTCAAGCCCGGACTGCGCTATCAATTCCCCCTCAGATGAATAGAATTCGTTCAGAATAGCGGGCTGATACCTTGTGAGATCGCGCAGGTCTGGGAGGTCTTTTGAGAAACAAATATAGACCGCAAAAATCCCGACCAGACAGGCAAACGCAAAGGCCGCAGGCAAAAAGAAACGGAACCGGGGAAGCTTGCCCGGTTCTTTGCCAGCAAGATTGATTCCTCTATTAAAATTCATTTGCACTGGAAGTATACAATTCCGTGGAAATCAAAGTGAAAAAAGGTTACCTTAAAAAAGCTTTTTGGGTTATCTTAATCGGCAATTAGACCAATGACACATTTTTCTGAAGATGAAGCGATGGCCGCTCTCAGTTCTTACGTAAAAGGCGTGACGGACCAGGAAATAAAAATACTTATTCTGAAACTCAAAAACGAGATCAGAAAAGAAGACGTGACGTGGGAACAGATAAGAGAGATACTGGCCGCGATAAAAAGCAAAGACGGCAGCGCGCTCACAGACATAATCCCTTTTCTCGTGTATTGACCGGGCACGGAAAATCCGCACGAAAAACACGCAAATGGCAAACCTGATTGACTGCATCGGTAACACTCCGGTAATAAGGCTCAGAAGCGTACCGAAAGACGGACGCTCAAAGATATGGGCGAAGCTTGAGAACTTAAACCCCGCTGGCAGCATAAAGGACAGGGCATGTATCGCCATGCTCAGACAAGCGGAGCATGAAAACCTGATAGAACCCGGTAAAACAACCGTGATCGAAGCGTCAAGCGGGAACACCGCGATAGGAATAGCCCTCTGCTGCCGGGCAGGCCGCTACGACTTCATCGTTGTTATGCCCGGGGATACGGCAAAAGAGAAAGTCCAGGTAATAAAAGCGTTTAAGGGACAGGTGGTTCTTACCGACCCAGGCCTGGGGCTTCGAGGATCGAGAGAAAAGGCTCGCGAGATAGAACGCGAAAACCCGGATTCCTGTTTTCTTGACCAGTTTAAAAACACAGCGGATATAAAGATTCATCGCGAGGAAACCGCAAAAGAAATAAAAAACCAGATACCGGGACATCTCGATGCCTTTGTGTGCGGAGTCGGAAGCGGGGGAACGGTAATGGGAGTGGGATCCGAACTCAAAAAGATCTATCCCGACCTCAAGGTAGTGGTGGTCGAACCCACAGAAAGCCCTACCCTGTCCGAGGGAAAGAAAGGTCCTCACGGCATCTGCGGAATATCGCCCGGTTTCATTCCCGAGAAACTCGATACCGGAGTGATCGACAGGATCTGCGCGGTCTCCACGCAAGATGCCCGTGAGTGCGCCAGAACCCTCGCTTCTGAGGAAGGCATACTGGTCGGAATATCTTCGGGAGCCTGCCTCAGCGCGGCCCTTGGAATCTCAGACGAACTTCGAGACGGCGGCCAGGTGCTCGTAACTTTCTGCGACAGCGGAGAAATGTATCTGGGGACCGACCTTTACGATTAGGGTACCGGTTTGAGCAACAAAGTCAGGAAGCGGCCTTCTTTTTTACAGAAGCCTGTTGTTGTTTTATCGTCGCGATTGATTATAATCAAGCCGATAAAAGAGGAAACGCGCAGCCTTGACAGGAATTTTTTGTTTCGTTTTCAATAAAACCTTTCAGCAAAATCATGATATTATCCGTTACGCCCGTAGGCGGGCATGTATGTGGGGGCCTTCCACAGGCTAAAACCCGTGGGAGGCCCCTGTTTTGAAAACAGCGATTTTCATCGACTTTGGATATCAGCATCAAAACATGTTTGAAATGAAAATTTAACTGTGTTATTTTATCCTTTGGATGTGTTTATCCGCGTGAGAGTTGCGTAAAGACAAAGGAATAACGCATGTCAGCAAACATTTTTAAAAACCTTGTGCTCTGGGTGGCCATATTCATCGGAGTGTTCGCCGTGTACCAGTTCATGAACACCTCGGCGAACGTCTACTCGGAGATATCCTACAGCAAATTCCTGGAACACCTGGATAACGACAGGCTGGCAAGGGTAGAGTTCGGCGAAAACATAATAAGGGGAGAGCTTAAAAACGCCGACCCCGAAGACCGAGGATTCACAACCACCGGCCCCGCGGGAGAACTCCTTATCGCAAAGCTTGAGGATGGCGGCGTGGAGTTCAGTTTTTCCCGCAGAAAACAGAGCTCCTTTACCCAGATACTGATAAACTGGGGCCCTCTTTTCATACTTGTCGCCCTGATGGTCTTTTTCATGAGACAGGTACAGGCCGGGGGCACGAAGGCGATGAGCTTCGGAAAAAACCGCGCGAGGATGCTCTCCGACGAACAGAACAAAATCACCTTCAAGGATGTGGCCGGAGTTGAGGAGGCAAAGGAGGAAGTAAGTGAGATAGTGGAGTTCCTGAAAAGTCCGCAGAAATTCACCCGGCTAGGGGGAAGAATACCCAAGGGGGTTCTGCTGGTCGGTCCCCCGGGAACGGGAAAAACCCTTCTGGCGAAAGCCATAGCGGGAGAAGCGGGAGTGCCTTTTTTCATAATAAGCGGGAGCGACTTCGTGGAGATGTTCGTAGGAGTCGGAGCCTCAAGGGTAAGAGACCTGTTCATACAGGCCAAGAAAAACGCCCCTTGCATAATATTCGTTGACGAGCTTGACGCCGTGGGAAGACACAGGGGAGCGGGGCTCGGAGGAGGCCATGACGAGAGGGAGCAGACCCTTAACCAGCTTCTGGTCGAAATGGACGGCTTTGAAGGAAACGAAGGCATTATAGTCATGGCAGCCACCAACCGCCCGGACGTGCTTGACCCGGCGCTTCTCAGGCCCGGGAGGTTTGACCGCCAGGTTGTCGTCCCGAGGCCGGATGTCAGGGGAAGAGAGGCCATCCTGGTCGTTCATTCGAAAGACACCCCGATGGCCGACGACGTGGATCTCTCGGTGATCGCCAGGTCCACCCCGGGTTTCTCCGGCGCCGACCTTGAAAATCTGGTCAACGAATCGGTTCTTCACGCCGCCCGCAAAGACAAGGAGCGGGTCTCCATAGAGGACTTTGAATACGCAAAGGACAAGGTCACAATGGGAGTTGAGAGAAAAAGCATGCTGATAAGCGAAAAAGAGAAGAAAATCACCGCTTATCACGAAGCCGGACACGCGCTCGTGGCGAAACTGACTCCCGAGGCCGACCCCATACACAAGGTGACCATCATACCGAGAGGAATGGCTCTCGGAGTCACCCAGCAGCTTCCCCTTGAAGACAAGTACACCCTGTCGAGAACCTATCTCCTTTCCACAATAAAGGTTCTCCTGGGAGGCAGGGCCGCCGAAGAACTTGTGTTCTCCGAAAGGACCAGCGGCGCCGCAAACGACCTTGAGAGAGTTACCGACATAGCCAGAAAAATGGTATGCGAATGGGGAATGAGCGAAGTTGTGGGACCGGTAACTTTCGGCAAAGGGGAACAGCAGCCTTTTCTGGGCAGGGAAATATCGAGAAAAAGCGATTACAGCGAAGATACCGCGGTGCAGATCGATCAGGAGACAAAAAAGATCGTGAACGAAAGCTACGACGAGGTAATGAAGCTCCTCAGAGACAATCTGAATCTTCTGCATGACCTCTCTTCCCTGCTTCTTGAAAAAGAAGTTGTAGACTCGGCGGAACTTGACGAACTGGTGTCAAAAACACAGGAGTTCAGGCCGGAAGTGAAAAAGCCGTTTGATATAACAAGCAGGGTCTGATCCTACGGCTCTGCCCTGCCCCGCCGCTGTTTTTTAGCTGTCTTTGCAAAACCGGGAGTAAGAGCCGTTTGCTAAAGTCTTCAGTCCATAAAGCAAGTCAGAACGCATCAGAACATCACTTGATAAAACTCGGTTCAAAAGAACTGGATCTCAGCCAAAAACCCCTTGTCATGGGAATCGTGAACATGACGCCGGACTCCTTTTATGACGGCGGAGCGTACAACGACCCCCAAAAGGCTCTCGGGAGAATCGCCTCTTTAATCAGAAACGGGGCCGATATTATCGATATAGGAGGAGAATCCACAAGGCCGGGTTCCCTCGGCGTGAGCGCAGAAGAGGAGCTTGACAGGGTTATACCGGTAATAGAAGCGGCTTCGGTGGAATTTGACACCGTGATATCCGTCGACACCACGAAGGCATCTGTCGCCGAGGAGGCCCTGGGGTGCGGAGCCTTGATGGTAAACGATATAAGCGGACTGAGTTTCGAGCCGCAGGTGGCGCAGAAAGTATCGGAGAAAGGAGCCGCAATCGTTCTTACCCACACAAGTTCGCGACCGCTGGACATGCAGGAGAAAACCCAATACAGTTCGCTTATTCCCGACATAGCGGACTTTCTTCTGAATTCGGCTCAGACGGCCATGGCGGCGGGAGTGCCGCAGGACCATATAATAATCGACCCGGGCATCGGATTCGGAAAAACCACCCCGCAGAACCTAGAGATCATAAGAAGGCTCGAGGAATTCTGCGAGCTCGGCTTTCCGGTCTGCATCGGAACCTCGCGAAAATCCTTTATAGGAGAAATCCTAGGGAGCCCGCTTGCCGAGCAAAGATTGATAGGTTCCGTCTGTTCAGTAATAATATCAATGCTCAAGGGTATTTCTATCGTAAGAGTTCATGATGTACTTGAGACAATACAGGCGATTAGGACGGTAAAGAGCATATACGGGGTTAACTAGCATATGACAGACTCTACCATACAGAACTTTCGATTCTTTTCCGACAGCCTGGATATCCTGATCGTCGCCATAATATTTTTCTACGTACTGAAGGCCATAGAGGGAACCAGGAGCTCTCAGATCCTGGTCGGACTCGTGGCGATGGCAGCTCTCTACTTTGCCTCGAGGAAATGGGGGTTCTTCACGCTTAACTGGGTGCTCACCCACTTTCTCGGTTTCGCTATCCTAATAATAATAATTCTCTTCCAGGATGATATAAGAAGAGTGTTTGCGAACATAGGGAAAAAACCTCTTCTCTTCAGCTTTGCAAAACAAGCCGCGAACGAAGCCATGATAGAAGAACTGGGGGATGCCTGCTCTTTTCTCTCCTCAAGAAAAACCGGAGCCCTGATAGCTATTGAAAGGCAGGAGAGCCTAAGAGTGTTTCCCGGAAGACCCATTAACGCCAGCTTATCAAGCGAGATGCTTATAAGCATTTTCAACCCGGCATCCCCTCTTCACGACGGAGGAGTGATAATCAAAGACGACGTTATTGTTTCAGCCGGGTGCTTTTTCCCGATCAGTACGGACCTTGAACTTGGAACGGAGCTTGGAACAAGGCACAGGGCCGCAATAGAGCTCTCCAGGGAAACTGACGCCGTCGTGGTAGTTGTGTCCGAGGAAACGGGGAAGATCTCGCTGGCGACGGACGGAGAACTTAAAAGAATCGCCAACAACAAACTGCTGAAGCCGAGTCTGGTTTCCGAACTTACCGCCGAGAGCCTGAGCAGCATAAAAATAGGCCAGACAGGAAAAGCCTGATGGAGAAAAAACCTTTCTTTCAGGGTCTTACAAAAAAAACCATCGCGCTTGCGCTGGCGGTAATTCTCTGGGCATTTACGAACTTCGAACTTGACGTGGAAAGAGACGTCAGGATTCCGCTTCACCTAAGTGGTCTGCCTGAAGACCTTATCATCGTGAACAATGCCCCCGAAAATGTTGACCTCTCTCTCAGGGGAGCAAGAAACCTGCTTTCTTCATTTGCCTTCTCGAACAAGTCAATCCCCGTTGACCTGCAGAAAACGGAACGGGGTGTCCTCAAAATAGACTTGAAGCGTGCGGCATCGCAGATAGTTCCCAGAGGAATCGATATAGTCGCCGCGAGGCCCTCAAAGCTCTCTCTTAACATAGACATGCTTATGACGAAAAGATTCAAGGTGAAACCCGTGCTCGGAGAACCGGACTCCGGCTACGAGATATCGAAAGAAATAAAGGTACTCCCGCAATTCGTAAAGGTAAGAGGACCCGCTTCGCAGCTTGGCAAACTGGAAACCATAGAAACGGCGAAAATAAAGCTTGAAGGCGAAAAAGCCGAGTTCACGGCGCCGGCTCAGCTGCAGCTGCCCTCCCAGTACATGGAAGTCCTCGAAGGCGATCACGTGAACGTAACGGTTCACATAAAAGAGATAATACTGTCCAAGGAGTTCCGGGACGTCGACATAGTTCCCCGGAATTTCGGAGAGGTCGAATACACCACAGCTCCTGAGCTTAAGGCCACGCTGGTGTTCAACGGTCCCTACAAGACCATCAACGACCTTACGAGCAACGATGTCAAGGTTTTCATAGACGGGACGGAGATGGGCGAGAGCAGGCAGAAAAGACTCAGGGTAAAGGTTCAGTACCCAAGTTCGGACCTGCTGAAACTTACGAAAACCTCTCCGGCAAGTGTCAGGGTCAGAGTCAAAGAGCCTCCCCCGGAAGAATCCCCCAGGACGTAAATCATGAAGAAGTCCGCATCTGAATTTCCCGAAAGAAAGATTTTTGGAACCGATGGAATAAGGGGGGTTACCAACACCTATCCGATGACCCCCGAGGTATCGCTTGCCCTCGGAAAAGCGCTTACAAAGTATCTGTCCGGGAAAACGGGCGGCCACGTGAAGATACTGGTCGGCAAAGACACCCGCCTTTCAGGCTACGTCTTCGAACAGGCCATAGCCTCGGGCATAACGTCCATGGGAGCCGACGTACTGCTCGTTGGTCCCCTGCCCACTCCGGCGATAGCCTTTCTCACTTCAAACATGAGAGCCACGGCCGGCGTGGTCATCTCCGCGTCACACAATCCCTACACCGATAACGGAATAAAGATATTCGATTCCACGGGCTTCAAGCTCCCGGACACAACGGAGATCGAGATAGAGAACATGGTTCTCGGAGAAAAACAGTTAAGTCCCCCTCCCCTGACGGGAAAGGCGAAAAGAATCGAGGACGCGGTCGGACGCTACATAGTGTTTCTCAAAAACACCTTCCCTGACGATCTTACGCTTGATGGAGTGAAGATCGTGGTTGACTGCGCCAACGGAGCCGCGTACAGGGTCGCACCCATAATCTTCGAGGAACTTGGGGCCGAGGTGATCACGATCGGCACTGATCCCAATGGAACGAACATAAACGTTGACTGCGGAAGCCTTCGCCCCGAAATACTCTGCGAAGAGGTAGTGCGAAGCGGTTCTGACATAGGAGTGGCGCTTGACGGAGACGCGGACAGGGTGGTTTTCTGCGATGAAAACGGAAATGAGGTTGACGGCGACCATGTGCTCGCGGTCTGCTCATCCGAAATGCTTGAGAGCGGCGCCCTGGCAACGGACACCGTGGTGGCTACCCAGATGAGCAACATGGCTCTTGAGAACTACCTCAACGCAAAAGGCCTCAGACTTGAGAGAACCCGCGTGGGAGACAGGTACGTGGTAGAAGCGATGAGAGAACTGGGAGCAAACCTGGGAGGCGAGAAATCGGGTCACCTGCTGTTTCTTGACCACTCGACAACGGGAGACGGCTTGCTGGCCTCGCTTCAGATTCTGGGCATAATGAAAAGAAAGGGGAAACCGCTTTCTGAGCTCGCCGGGATAATAGATTTGTTTCCGCAGGTTCTTAGCAGTCTGGAGATCAAAGAGAAAAAACCGTTTGAGCAGATCCCGGGGCTTGTCGAGATCGTCAGGGAATCTGAAAAAATCCTTGGAGACAAAGGAAGAATAAACCTCAGATATTCCGGAACCGAACTGCTGGCACGGGTAATGGTGGAGGGAGAGGACGAAACCTTGATAAACGGAATCGCTTCCCGCGTATCTTCCGTAATAAGCGAGAACATAGGAACAGGAAATCTGTAGATGAAAACCAGGCTGAACGTAAACGTTGACCACGTAGCAACCCTGAGACAGGCAAGGATGGGAGACGAACCCGACCCCGTGACCGCAGCCGCGCAGGCTGAACTCGCCGGAGCGAGCGGAATAGTGGTACACCTTCGTGAAGATCGCCGACACATTCAGGAAAGGGACCTTCTTCTGCTGAGACAGACGGTGCGAACGAAGCTTAACATGGAAATGGCCGTAACGGACGAAATGATTGAGATTGCGTGCGAGACGCTTCCCGACGTCGTGACCCTTGTTCCGGAAAAAAGGCAGGAGATAACCACTGAAGGAGGACTTGACGTGCGCGGGGATACGGAGAGAATTGCCGCGGGGATTGAAAAACTGAAGGGCTCGGGACTGTTCGTAAGCATTTTCATAGACCCTGACCCAGAACAGATAAGCGCCGCCGCGCAGACCGGCGCTCATATGCTTGAAATTCACACCGGAAGTTACGCTAACGCCCGCGACGAGACCGGGATGATGATGGAACTTGACAAGATCAGAAAATCAACGGAAGACGCCCTCTCCCACCGACTCAGGGTATCCGCCGGTCACGGCCTTAACTACGTTAACGTGACCGCGGTTTCACAGATAGACGGGATTGAGGAACTCAACATCGGCCACAGCATAGTTTCACGGGCGATTCTCTCCGGAATGGAGAAAGCCGTAAGAGATATGATCAATCTGCTATAGTATTTTTCTATAACGAGGCATAAGGCGAAAAGATATGGTTTCAGGCATAGGCATCGACATGGTTCGCAACAGTCGCATAGAGAATCTTATTGAGAGATGGGGGAAAAAATTCCTCCGAAAGGTCTTCACCGATGATGAACTCGCGCAAAACGGTGACGGCAAGAACAGAAACATAAGCTATGCCGCCAATTACGCGGTCAAGGAAGCCTTCGTGAAGGCGCTGGGGACCGGGTTCAGACGGGGAATAAAATTTCACAACATAGCGGTCAGGCGCAATGAGCTTGGAAAACCCTTCATAGACCTCAGGGGAAGCACAAAGGAAATCGCCGAACAAAGGGGCCTGACCCGAATTCATACAACCATATCACACGACGGGGAATACTCCGTCGCCGTAGTTATACTTGAGGACTGATCACCTAAACCCGGATCCCCGTCCCGCCCTTGCGAACTCGAAAAAACCGCTCCTGCAACTTGGGAGGGATATCAAGCCGGCATGTGCTATCTTTAACCCGGTAGGCCCAAAATGTTTGAGAATCTTGGCAGACTCCGCCTAAAGGGAGTGGACAGCGTAAAACCGGGGCTCGACAGAATCACCGCGGTCCTTGAAGAACTGGGATCTCCTCACAGGAAAAAGGATTACGTAGCCGTTGCCGGAACTAACGGCAAGGGGTCCGTGGCCGCCTGTATCGCGTCAATATTCGAGGCGAACGGCTATCGCGCGGGTCTCTTTACCTCCCCTCACCTGATCGACGTCACGGAAAGAATAAAAGTAGACGGAGAGGAAATAACCAGGGAGCAGCTTGAAGAGACCCTCGGCACGGTTTTTGCCGCCTGCGCCAGGGTCGGCGTGGAACTCAGTTATTTTGAAACGCTAACCGCAGCCGCATTCCTTCACTTCAACGCCAAGGCAATAGATGTAGGCGTGCTTGAAGTGGGAATGGGCGGGAGGTGGGACTCGACAAACGTATGCGATCATCTGGCAGGCGTCATAACGAACGTGTCCTTTGACCACACCGAATACCTAGGAAACACTTTGGGTGAGATTGCCGGGGAGAAAGCCGGAATAATCAAAAAAAACGGCCTCGTGGTGACAGGATGCACGGACGAGGCCCTCTCGGTAATCGAGCGCAGGGTCCGGGAGAACTCCTCAACATGCCACAGAATCGGAGAAGAGTTCACTTACGGGGAAAAAGAAGATATGAGCTTCGATTACACGGGGCCCGGGTGGAATATTCCGGGACTCAGAATTTCTCTCGCAGGCACGCACCAGGTGGAAAACGCCGTCATATCCATAGCGGCGGCCGAGTTGCTGACAATGCATACCCGCTATAAAACGGATCCGGAAAAAATAAAAAAAGCTCTTGCGGGAGTCAGCCTGGGGGGGCGAATGGAATACTTAAACAGGGAAACTCCCGTTATAATCGACGGCGCGCATAACCTCGCCGCGGGGGAAAATCTTGTTAAGTCTCTTGAGTTTTATCATCCGGGGAAAAAATTCAATTTCCTTATAACAATGCTTGAGAACAAAGACATCGGAGGGTTCACCGAAACGCTCTCCCGCGTTTCGGGAAAACTGATCATAACGGAACTTGCCGGAGTCAGGAAGTCTTTGGGAACGGAAAAAATTCTGACCCTTACCCGAGGACAATTCGACTCGGTCGAGACGGTAAAAGACCCTCCGGAGGCATATGAGAAGCTTCTCGGCTACGGAGAAGCAGCTTGTGTTTGTGGTTCCTTTTATCTCATAGGTTATCTTAAAGAAGTGACAGCAATTCCCACTAAGTCCTAAAACTCCTTAAAACAAAGGGGTTGGGGATTTTGTTTTCGTAAACTTTCACTCCGTTTTCAGGCAGAATTCCCCGAATCTCCGACACTTTCCCCATAAATCAACACAGACTGTGTTCGTAATATATGGTAAACTGATTTTCAGGAACAACAACCATAGTTTGCTACCGGAGGTGGACTGTGAAGAAAAAAACTGCGCGCAAATTGCGCAAAAAGCTGAGCAAACCCGGTCTGCTTAAAACTGTTCGTGACTGTTTTGAAGAAATAGATGACACCATCACGGGCCGGAGTTTCACTCTTGCGGATTACCTTATATCGGGACTTGCGGTGTTTTCCCTCAAACACTCTTCCCTTCTTGAATTCGATAAAGCCGTCCACTCAGAGAAAACAGTGCGTGCCAATCTGAAGAATCTGTTTGGAATCGAAGAAGCTCCATCGGATTCGGGGATGAGAAAGCGTCTTGACGAGCTTTCGCCCACAACACTGCGCGGAGCTTTCAAGCGTCTGCTGAGTGAACTGCAAAGGGGAAAGGGGCTTTGTGGATACGAGTATATAGACGGTCACTACCTGCTCTCATTAGACGGCACGGGGTTTTTCTCTTCTCCGAGTGTGCATTGCGAGAACTGCTGTGAGAAGCATCACCGCGACGGCAGCGTTACGTATTATCATCAAATGCTGTGCGGGGCTATAGTGCACCCTGAGCACAAGCAAGTATTTCCGTTAGCTCCCGAGGGGATACTGAAAACTGACGGGGCAAAAAAGAACGACTGCGAGAGAAACGCGGCAAAAAGGTTCATAGAGGATTTAAGGAGGGAGCATCCACATCTGAAGCTCATAGTGCTTGAAGACGCGCTAGCTGCAAACGCTCCGCATATAAGGCACCTGATCAGCAATGATCTGAGGTTTATACTTGGGGCGAAGGAGAAAGGTAACAAGTATTTGTTCAAACAGGCAGACAGCAGAGCTGATACCGAGGAAGTGGAGATGGAGGGAGAGAATGGAATACGGCACAGGTTCAGATACGTAAACAACGTATCGCTTAACGCGTCGAACAAGGGGTTGAAGGTTAATTTCCTTGAGTATCATGAGACAAGGCCCGGGACAAAGAAGAACCCACAGAGCAGTACCATGCGTTTTTCCTGGGTTACTGACATAGAGTTGAACCGCAATAATGTGATGAAGATAATGAGGGCGGGGCGAGCGAGGTGGAGAATAGAGAATGAGACATTCAATACGCTTAAGAATCAGGGTTATCATTTTGAGCACAACTTCGGGCACGGCAACAAGCATCTTTCGGGAGTGTTCGGCAATCTGATGTTGCTTGCGTTTCTGATTGATCAGATAGAGATGAGGTGCTGCGGATTATTTATGGCAACCTTGGAGAACATGGAGAGGCTCAAGTACCTGAGGGACAAGATAAGGAGGTTTATTCTGGATTTTATCGTCCCTGACTGGGAGACTTTGTATATGAGCATTGTACATGGTCATCAGCACACTGAACTCACCCCGAACGAGTAGTGGGTTCCGGGGTGGATTCCGTTTCTGTAGAGATGGATAGTTGCGTGCAGAGGTTAAAATGGTATTCAAAAATCGGTTGGAATATGTGAATGGCTACGGCAATTGAGGGATTATTCAGATCTGTGATGCTTGAATCATGGATGAAAATCATGAAAAACTACCAGTTGCTCAGCAACTGGTACCCAATACACCGATAGTGGGAATTGCTGAAGAAGTGATCAAAAATGAAGAGACTCTCGATAGTAAGTAATGATCTTTTCCTGGCTCACCAGAACCCTCCCGGACATCCGGAGTGTCCGGAAAGACTGACCAGCATTCTGGGGGATCTTGAGAGTTCGGGTCTTATGGAGAAAACGGTTTCCGCCGACACAAGGCCCGCGACGGAGGAAGAGATCACCCTCGTACACAGCAAGCCCTATTTCGACATGGTCAAAAGCACCTCCGGCAAGGAGTTCTCGCAGCTTGATGCCGACACCTCTACGTGCGAGGTTTCATTTGACGCCGCGCTTGCGGGTTCCGGGGGGCTTATATGCTCGGTAAACGATATTCTTTCAGGGAAAATCGATACCGCGTTCGTACTCCCCCGCCCTCCCGGACATCACGCCGAACACGACAGGGCGATGGGGTTCTGCCTGTTTAATCACGTGGCGGTGGCTGGGGCCCATCTGTTAGCCAACCGCGGTCTTGAGAGAGTCCTGATCATAGACTGGGACGTGCACCACGGAAACGGCACCCAGCACATTTTCTATGATTCAAGCAGCGTGCTCTTCTTCTCACTGCATCAGTTCCCGTTTTATCCCGGCACCGGAAGCTTAAAGGAACTAGGATACAAAGAGGGGCTCGGGTACACGGTTAACGTCCCCTGCCCCGCGATGCTGGGAGATGAAGATTACCTCAGAATCTTCGCCGAGATACTCGAACCCGTGGCGGAGCAGTACTCCCCGGAATTCATTCTCATCTCCGCAGGCTTTGACGCTTACCAGGTCGACCCGCTGGGAGGAATGCTGGTTACCTCAGAAGGTTTTGCCAGGCTTACAAGATTCGTCATGCGACTTGCAGAAAAACACTGCAGTGGAAATATCGCCTTTTTGCTCGAGGGCGGCTACAACACCGCGGAGATGGGACTGATCATGCGGTCGGTCATCGAGGAGATACTCGATCTCAAAGTGTCGGATGCCGGTTTTGACCCTAAGCGGACAACCTGCGAACATACCGTCTCGGAGATCAGGAAAATTTACTCGAAATACTGGAATTTTTAGCTTAATTCCCTTTCCTGTAATCGCTTCCCTCGATGAAAAGCGGGGTGCACATCTCATAAAGCCTTGAAGCTATCCTCTCCCCCACCCTGTCCTCAAGTATTTCCGTTTTGTTCCTAGATTTTGTGGGCAACGACTCCCTGGCCACATAATTGGTGGTAACAAGAGTCTTCTTTGAGGAGTTGTAACGCTTGGAGATAAGCTGATCGAGGATGTTCTGCTCCCATTCGGAACTCTTGCCTTTTCCCATCTCGTCTATAACCAGAATTTCCGCGTTTGTTAGCGGTCCTATTATCTCGTTTTCGGGAATTCCCTCGGAATAGGCCTTCCTCAGGTCTCCAAGCAGAAAGAAGAAGTCGGTAAACACGCACTCAACAGCTTTCTGAAGCGTAAGCTCCGCTATGGCCCCTACGGCCAGGCGTGTTTTGGCAAGCCCGGGACCTCCCATAAGCAGAAAGCCTCTTTCCTCCGGGTACTTGTCGACAAACGACTTAACGTAGGTCATTGCCTCAAACTGGCTGTTGTCACGGGGGTCTATATCGTCTGACTGCAGAACGCCGGCGTACTTCGATGGAATCTTCGCGTTGTTGTACCTTCTGACCTTAAGCCTCACCATTCCGCAGAGCCCGCAGCGCTCAAGATACCTGTAGCCCCTTTCGTTCACCAAAAATACCGTTCCAGTCCCCCCACAGTCACCGCATTCGGAAACGCAGTCGCATATCTGCGCGCGGGCGTACTGACCGTTCTCGGAGGAGATCGTGTACCCACTCCCGGAGCATTTTCGACAATCAACAATGATCCGTTTTCTTCTAGCCATGTTACTTCATCGTGAAAACATTATTTATGCCGAAAGTTTCGCATACGATTTCATCCCTGAAGGCGTTAAGGGTTTTTCTCCTGGCATCCTCGTCGTAGAGTTTTGCCTCCTCCGGAAGCCTGCTTAGCGCGGCGTCGGTTATCTGCTTTTGCCTCTCGGTGGAAAGACCTGAGAAAATATCTCCCAAGAAATCCCGCCACAGCAAATCAAACTGTTTGTATATGTTAGCGGACCCCGCGCCGTCCGTCTCGCGAACCCTGCGCCTGAGTTCTTCGTATTTCCCCCGTATATCCTCTCTTTTTTCCTCAACTATGATCCTGTCAAGCCTCTTTAGTACCTGTTCTATTATACTGCTTCTCCTAAAAGCGGCGTTCCGGGGCGTTGCCTGTTTTGATTCCCGTTCCGCCGAATGCGTTCCAAGGTAATCTTCAATTTCATGCCTTATGCTAAAAAGCCCTCTCGGCTCCTGGGCCCCCCTCTGCCTCTTTTGCTCAAAGCCGTAAGCTATAGCCTTAATCACCATTTCCTTTGAGACTGATCTTTCGCCAAGTTCCCTTATAAAACTGTAGTCCCTGGCTGAAAGCATAAGGCCCTTTCCCGCAAGCCCGAGAAAATACCGCTCTATGTCGGCTATGTAGTTTCGCTCTTGAGACTTCATCTTCCCCCGGAAAAACACGCAGCCCTCGGGTCTGGCCCCTACTCCATCATCTCGCGCATGGCCGACATCGTATCGGCATAGTTTTCCGTCTTGTATATTCCGGATCCCGTTACCACTATGTCCGCTCCAGCCTCGATAACTTCCCTTATGTTCCCGAGATTTATCCCGCCGTCAGCTTCAATAAGCGGCTTCTTTCCATCTCCATCCATCTTGTCAAGAAGGGACCTTAGATCTCTTATTTTCGACAGCATCTCGGGAATGAATTTCTGACCCCCGAACCCCGGCTCCACGGTCATTATCACTATCACGTCTATAAGCTCCATCAGCTTTTCCTCGATCACGCCGATCGGGGTCGCGGGGTTAAGGGCCACCCCGGTCATAACCCCTCTCCACCTTATGGATGAGAGGGCGCTGTAGAGAAGGTTGCAGGCCTCCATCTGGACCGTGACAATTTTCACGTGAGGAGAACCCGCGTCTATGAATTTCTCCGTGAATTTCTCGGGGCTATCAATCATCAGGTGTATATCCATCTGGGGCGGCGATTCCATCCGGGCAATCGCCTCCACTATGGGTATTCCTATGCTTATGTTCGGAACGAAATGCCCATCCATCACGTCCACGTGTATTAGATCGGCGCCCGCCTCGCAGACGGCGGTCACCTCGTCTTCAAGACGAAGATAGTCACACGAGAGTATCGAAGGAGCCAGGAGTTTCTTCATTTCATTTTCTCCGCAGGGTGCAAGTGGGATTCCTTTGTATTTTACCCGAACAACGGCAAAAACCCACGCGCCCCTACATGGATCAGGCAGCCATAATACCAATCCAAGCACCCCGTTCAGTTGAAAAACCGGCCACAGCAACACACCCCCAAGGAACCCGCGGCAGCAAGGCAACGGCCCTGTTTGACAGGAAAACCAGAATAATTATATTACTTGGACTTTTGAGGTCACTTAATGTCCCCTAAAAACTTCATATTCACGTCAGAATCCGTAACGGAAGGCCACCCGGACAAGATTGCGGATCAGGTATCAGACGCGATACTCGACGCCATGATCAAGAGGGACTCCGATAGCAGGGTCGCGTGCGAAACACTGATCACAACCGGACTCGTGGTGATCTCCGCAGAGATAACTACAGAAGCCCAGGTCAACATACAGAAGTTGGTAAGAGACACGATAAAAGAGATCGGCTACACGGACAGCGAAATGGGTTTTGACGCGAACACCTGTTCGGTTCTCCTAGCAATAGACGAGCAGTCCGCGAACATAGCACGTGGAGTCAACAAAAAAGGGGGCAAGAGCAAGCAAGGAGCCGGAGACCAGGGACTCATGTTCGGCTACGCGTGCGATGAAACCCGGGAACGCATGCCCTCCCCCATACTCTACGCTCACAGACTGGCAAAGCGTCTCTCCGAAGTAAGAAAAAAGGGAATTCTGCCGTTTCTGAGACCGGACGGAAAAAGCCAGGTCACCTTCAGGTACAAAGACGGGAAACCGGTCGGAGTGGACGCGGTAGTCGTATCATCGCAGCACTCAGCGAACGTCTCGACTGCGACCCTTAGAAAAGAAATCAGGCAGGAAGTAATAAACCACTGCATGGGAGACCTTATTTCGAAAAATACGAAAATCCATATAAACCCCACAGGGAAATTCGTAACCGGGGGTCCCGTGGCAGACACCGGCCTCACGGGAAGAAAGATCATAGTCGACACCTACGGCGGATGGTCAAGACACGGCGGCGGGGCGTTTTCGGGAAAAGACCCATCCAAGGTTGACAGGAGCGCGGCCTATATGGCAAGGTACGTGGCGAAAAACATAGTCGCGGCCGGCGCGGCCTCGCGCTGCGAAGTGCAGCTTGCCTATGCCATAGGAGTCGCGGACCCGGTTTCCGTGATGATCGACACGTTCGGCACGGCCGTTGTGGCAGAAGAAAAGATCTCGGAAGAGGTAAGAAAGATTTTCAAGCTTACTCCCGAGGGAATAATCTCACAACTCAGACTCAAAAGACCTATTTACAAAAAAACCGCTTCCTATGGCCATTTCGGGAGGAATGAAAGGACTTTCTCGTGGGAGAAGACAGACAAAGCGGCCAGACTTAGAAAAGCACTGGGCCTGAGCAAGAAACATCCGGGCCGCGGACGGTGAAAAAGTAACGGAGGAACAAATGGATTACCACGTAAAAGACTTAAAGCTTGCCCGCCAGGGGAAACTGAGAAGCGAATGGGCCGCGCAGGAAATGCCCGTTTTAAAACAGATAGAGGAAAGATTCAAGAAGGAAAAGCCGCTTAAGGGAGTAAGGGTCGCCGCGTGCCTTCACGTTACCACGGAAACCGGGAACCTCATGACCACCCTTAAGGCCGGAGGAGCAGAAGCGTACCTCTGCGCGTCAAACCCGCTCAGCACTCAGGATGACGTCGCCGCCCACCTCGTAAAGAACCATAAAATCTCCGTTTTCGCCATAAAAGGGGAAAACACCAAAACCTACTACAAGCACATAAACGCAGTGCTGGCCGCCCGCCCGCACGTAACCATGGATGACGGGGCAGACCTGGTATCAACCCTTCACACGGACCGAAAAAACCTGATAGACGACGTAATCGGGGGAACGGAGGAGACGACAACCGGAGTGATAAGACTCAAGAGCATGGCGGATGACGGAGTGCTTCAGTATCCGATAGTCGCCGTTAACAACGCGGATACCAAACACCTTTTCGATAACCGCTACGGTACGGGGCAGAGTACTCTTGACGGAATCATACGCGCCACCAACAGGCTTGTCTCCGGCACGACCTTCGTAGTCGCAGGATACGGCTGGTGCGGAAAAGGGCTTGCCATGAGAGCCAGAGGACTGGGAGCGAACGTCATAGTGACCGAGGTTGAGCCGCTTGCGGGACTCGAGGCCACCATGGACGGATTCAGGGTAATGACGATGGAGAAGGCAGCGCCGCTTGGAGACTTCTTCTGCACCGTTACGGGCAACATACACGTTATAAGGAAAAAGCATTTTGAGAAAATGAAAGACGGGGCGATCGTAGCCAATTCAGGACACTTCAACGTGGAACTTGATCTAGACGCCCTCGGCGAGATAACGACCTCGAAAAGAGCCATAAGGGAATACGTTGAGGAACATACGCTTAAAAACGGAAGAAGAATCAACGTTCTTGGCGGAGGAAGGCTTATAAACCTCGCCGCGGCCGAGGGGCATCCTTCAAGCGTGATGGACATGAGTTTCGCCAACCAGGCGCTCTGCTGCGAGTACATGGTGAAAAACGGAGGGACACTTGAGAACGATGTTCACGACGTCCCGGAGAAAATAGACAGCCTGATATCCAAGATAAAGCTTAAAACCCTGGGAGTCACCATAGACACCCTGACGGCCGAACAGAAGAAATATCTGAGTTCCTGGCAGGTCGGAACATAAGATTAATGGATGAGCACCTCGATTCGTTCCTTGTATATCTTACGGTGAACAGGGGCCTTTCGAAAAATACCATTCAGTCATATTCAAGGGACATATCATCCCTCGTGGCCTTTCTAGACAAAAGGGGCATATCCGACCCCGCCGGCGTAAGCGAAGGCGAAATAGCCGCTTTTTTCGACCACCTGAGGAAAAAGAAGCTCTCCCCGAGGAGTGTGGCGAGAAATATAGTTTCCATAAAGCAGTTCTTCAGGTTCCTTCTCACAGAAAGCGTCATAACCGAAGATCCGCTAAGAAACACCGTCTCTCCCAAGCCCGCGAAGACCCTCCCCCACACTCTTTCACTGGAGGAGGTCGAGAGGCTTCTCCGGGAGCCCGAAGGAGGCAAGTCCGCAGAAGCGCTGAGGGACCGCGCGATGCTCGAGGTTCTCTACGCCACCGGGGTCAGGGTATCGGAGCTTATAGCACTTGAACTTAACCGCGTCAACCTTGACCACGGCTACGTCATCACCCTCGGCAAAGGGAGCAAGGAGAGGATAGTTCCCATAGGCGATGCCGCTATCAGGAAAGTAAGGGACTACCTTTCTGACTCAAGGCCAAAACTTCTTCGCGAAAGAACTTCGGAGTACCTTTTCGTTACCTCCAGAACCGGCTCCAGGATGAGCCGCCAGCGCTTCTGGCGCATGATAAAGAACTACGCGCTCACCGCGGGCATACACTCCCACATAACCCCCCACGTGCTCCGCCACTCCTTCGCCACGCACCTGCTTGAGCGGGGGGCCGACCTGCGGTCCATACAGGCCATGCTCGGCCACTCGGACATATCCACGACCCAGATATACACTTATGTTGAAAAGGAGAGGCTTAAACGCATACACGAAAAATCTCATCCAAGAGCGTAAACTATCGATATGAACTACGAATTTCTCATAATACTGGTCCCCGTAATCCTTTTTTCCCTTACCATACATGAGTACGCCCACGCGCTTGTGGCCCACAGGCTCGGGGACGACACGGCGAAGAGACAGGGAAGACTCTCGCTTAACCCTCTCGTGCACCTTGACGTTCTGGGAACCCTGCTGCTTTTCATCGTGCATTTCGGATGGGCGAAACCGGTTCCCGTTGACCCGAGGAACTTCAGGAACCCGAAAAAAGACATGCTTATGGTCGCGATTGCGGGCCCCATATCCAACATTCTGACCGCGATTGCGGCGGCTGTGATTCTAAAGGCCTTGTTTGAGAACTTTGCGGCCATACCCCCGGGAAGCGGGGCCGACGTTGCAGCGCGGATGCTCGTGTGGTTCATGTACATAGGGATAGTGCTTGCCGTTTTCAACATGATCCCCGTTCCGCCGCTTGACGGCTCGCGGGTGCTTTACGGGCTGCTTCCCGACAGCCTCGCCTACAGGTACGCAAGATTTGAAACTTACGGAATATTCATTCTTTTCGCCTTTTTCCTGTTCGGCGGGCAGTTCCTGGGTTACTTCATACGCATTCCTGTGGTTATCTTTATACAAATGTGCAATTTCAGCCCGAGCGAACTCGAAATCGTGATCCGGGCTATGAACCCGTAGTGATTGCCGAGAGAAAGGAAGAAATGGAAGATCCTCAGTCAGTCTACAGCGTACAGCTCGAGATATTCAACGGCCCGCTTGACCTGCTGCTTCACCTCATAAAGAAACACGAGGTGGACATCTACGACATACCCATCGCGCTCATAACCGAGCAGTACCTTGAATATCTTGAGTTCCTGAAGGACGTGAACCTCGAGATCGTCGGGGACTACATGTCCATGGCGGCCGAACTGGGGTACATAAAGTCGCGCATGCTTCTTCCCAGGATAAAGGAGGAAGGCGAAGAGGAGGAAGAGGACCCCAGAGAGGAACTCGTAAGGCGCCTGCTTGAGTATGAAAAGTACAGAAGCGCGGCGGCGGAGCTCGGGGGGATGGAAATTCTCGGAAAAGACGTTTTCCTGGCGGGTTACGACCGCAGGGAAATGTTCGGAGAACCGGAAGAAGAAACGGAATTCGTGAAATTCGACCTCTGGTCCCTGGTGGACACTTTCTCTAAGATATGCGAAGACAGGGAGAAGGCCGAGACAAGGGAAATATCCCTAGCCCCGCAGACTTACACCGTTGACGAGAGAAAAAACCAGGTAATCGAAATAATGAGAAGGGAAAAAGAGGTTCTCTTCGAGGATCTTTTCGAGGGGGATAAAAACCGCATGAAACTCGTGGTAACCTTTCTCTCGATACTGGAGCTGCTGAAAGACGGCATCCTGGATGTTTTTCAGCCGACCTTCGAAGAACCCATAAAGATAATTCTGAGGGAGGAAAATGGACGATAGAAGTTCTCTTGAAAATATAATAGAATGCTTGATATTCGTTTCGAAACAACCTCTAACCATTCAGGAAATTTCCGAATTTCTTAAAGACATCGAGAAAAAAGAGATAACCGACGCCCTGAGCGAACTCCAGGGGCGCTGGGAGGAAATGGGGCGAAGTTTCATTCTAAGCAGCGTCGCCGAGGGATATCAGTTCAGGACCCGCCCCGAGTATTCGCAATACATAGTCGAGTTTAACAAGGAAATAAAGAAGTTCAGGCTCTCCAAGGCCTCCCTCGAAGTGCTTGCCATAATGGCTTACGAGCAACCCGTTACGAAGATCGAGGTTGAAAAGATAAGAGGGGTGGACTGCTCAAGCAGCGTAAGCATGCTCCTTGATAGAAGGTTCATCGAGATCGCGGGAAGAAAGGAAGTTCCGGGAAAGCCTTTTCTCTACAAAACCACAAATCTTTTCCTTGAAACATTCGGCCTTAAAAGCCTGAAGGACCTGCCTACAGTAAAGGAAATCGAGAAGATTAAAGAGGATCTGAAAGAACACGGGTAACCGGAATTCCCTACTCCGCCTGGAACTACTTTGGTAAAAAGGTACCAAGCACCTCTCGCCTTTCTCCCGTTGTAAATCAAAGACGCCACTGCACAGCTATCTGAATGTCAGACAGCCAATCTGCACAAATTGATTAATTACCTAGCGGCCCGCACGTGAAGCTTGACGCCTTCATGCTCCTTTAAAGATGCAAGCAAAGAGGAAATATTCTTAAGACTCGGGTTTCCTCTCGGACTGAGCATGCGCATAAGACTCTTCGGATTTTTTTGCGTAAGAATACCAAGTTCCTGAAAACCGACTGTCGCGTTAACATAGTCTCTCAGCAACACTTTCGCCACGTCGATTTCATCATTGAGTACGCACTCAATCGCTTCGGTCAGAAGTCCAATGCGGAACTCAGGGTCTCTCATCGCACGCTCCTTTACTATTTCCCTGAAACTATGCGTTAATGCCACTCCTATCTCCCTCGTTTGGTTTTTTGAGTTTCAGATAAATTCTCAGAATTTCTAACTTTTATTTCCTGTTTTTGTAATCCCTCCAGCGTTTCTTCGCATTGTCTATATCGTTCTGCTGACGTTTTTTTGTGCCACCGCCTAAAAGAATAATCAGGTCTTCTCCATCCCTTGCGAAATAAACCCTGTAGCCGGGTCCAAAATCTATAATGCGTTCACTCACCCCGCTTCCCACCGGTTTAATATTTGAGAAATTCCCCACTTCCATTCGAGCTAATGCCGTTATGATTTTCGGCGCATGATCAGGACTGAGAGAATCAAACCATCGCTCAAACGGTTTTGTCCCATTTTCCTGTTCGTAAGCTCTTAGCTCCACGATATATTAGTAACCTACGTGATACTATTTGTCAAGCCGACAAAAAAGTTGCTCCCGTTTTAGCAAGGTAGCTAAGCACCTCTTTTTCTTTCTCACGCATTGTCTCTCTTTCCTTTTTCTTCTTGTGGTCAAATCCGAGCAGATGCAGGACCGCATGGACTATAAGCAAACGCAGTTCTTCTTCAACCGTGATCCCAAGCCTCCGGGAGTGACGGAGGGCCGTCTGGTAGGATATCACTATATCGCCTAGAAGATCGGGGGTTACATCACTTTTCTGTGGAAAGCAGAGAACATCCGTAGTCATGTCAATCTGCCTGTAACGCCGGTTAAGCTCCCGCATGTCAACGTCGCTCACAAGCGAGACGCAGAGCTCGCTTCGGGAGGAGAGATCAAGATACGCAAGTATTCTTTCAACCAAGCGCACCAGTTCTTCCCTCCCCGGTCCGTCAATGAATTCCTCCCTGTCCACTATGGATATTTCCATTCTAACCCCTCCTTACAGGACGGCACCTGTCTCGCTTAGGTGAAAGAAAACCAAGGAAGTATAGTATGTACAAGGAAAAACAAATATCAGGCTGTCGAACCTGTCAAGCACCCCGCCGTGTCCGGGAATCAAGGAGCCGGAATCCTTTACCCCCGCCCCCCTTTTTATGGTGGATTCGAAAAGGTCTCCCGCAACTGCGGCTGCGACTATTATTACCGCATAAAGAACCACCCAGAGAGAAGGAAGGGGATTGCTGAATATGAAATTCACCACGAAGGCGCTTACGACCGAAACAAAGAATCCCCCGATGAGCCCCACCACGGTTTTGCCTGAACTTATATGACTGGCAAGCTTCTTTTTCCCGAAAGCTTTTCCGAAGGAATACGCTCCGGCGTCGTTAAGAAAAGTGCATGAAACCGTAAGCACCACGAGGAAAAAGCCGACATCCCCGGAACCTCCGTTGAAGAAACCGTAGTCCCCCACGTCCACGCCGCCCGAGATATTTCTAAGCAACACCCCGTGGGCAAGCATCCAGCCGAAATATACAAGCGGCAGAAGGGTCATGCCCAGGTCCCGCAGGCAGTCGCTGAAATCCTTTTTGCGGAATTCGAGTATTATAGAGAGGAATATCAGGAAGGTGAAAAAAAGACTCATAAGCCTGAAGTCGAAAAACGCGCTCACGATCAGAAGCAGGGAGATGGCCGTAATATAAATCTTTCTCGTCTTCCGTATGTCCGGGCCCGCAAGCGCGAAGAACTCTATGGAGCACAGAACCGCGATCAGGCACATCAAAGCGAGATAGTACACTCCCCCGTGGTAGAATATGAGAAGAAGAATCGGTACGGCCACAACAGCCGTAATGATTCTCATGATCAGGTTTCTGCTTTCTGTCATACTGCGTCACACACTTAGGTGAAATCGCATAAAAATTAAACGATAAAGCAATCAATGCAAAGGGAATTAGTGGCTTTTCCTTCGCTTTCCTAGATCCTCTAGAATGTCTTCTGCAATCTCCTCAATTTCACGTGCCACTCGAGGTTTATTACCCAACTCCTTGTCAAGTGCTGTAGTGAATGGCAAAAGTTGCTCGGCCGACGGCGATGCTTGGATAAGCTCGTTTGTGTGTATCGCCCCCTGCAGTACCGTGAAATCCATCAATACGTCAATGGTCTTGTTGAGGAGAAACCCAAAATCCGGCAAGAGCGCAAGAGCTTCTTTGATATCATCTTCTGCTTGAGATACATTTCCATCCGCCACACTTGCCTGCGCCCGAATCAAATAGCCTTCACACCAGTGACTAGAAGTTTGCTCGTTACTTCGATCAAATAGCTGCTCCACTGCCTTCATTGCTTCTTCGAGGTCTCCTTGTTCTCTGGCACTATCAGCTATCTGAAGAAAGGCAGTCCCCACGGCAGAATTCAATTCGGTGTTTTCGCTCATTCCGAAACGTTTCACTACTTCTTCCCAAGCCATCTTTGCTTCCTGAATTTGATTAAGCCCTATGAGAGCAGAACCTTTAAGAACAAGAGAATATGCAACCTGTGCGTTAATCACATGTGCGTCACATGTGCCGAAGCGCCGCACAACCTCGTCGCAGGTAACAACTGTATCTTCGAGACGATTAAGCCCAACAAGCGCACTGGCTTTGTTAACAAGAATTTGTGCAACTATCTCGTCCATCCCGGACACGTCACTATCGCAGAAACGCCGCACGGCTTCGTCACATGCGACAATTGCCTCTTCGGGATTGTTCAAATTGATCAGCACATCTCCTTTTCTGAAGAGGGAGCGTGCAACTATCTCTTGGATTTCAGGCGATTCGTTATCGCCGAAGCGTTGTACAACCTCGTTAGAGACAGCAATAGCTTCCTCTAATCGGCTTGACTCGTTGAGCACACGACCCTTATCAAAAAGAGCCTGCGCGGCGGCTCCCTCAAGAACTACGGGTGCATCGCTGCTGTCAAACCGCCTTACAATCTCATCATAAGCAGCAATTGCTTCTGTGGGTCGGTTCAATTTGCCGAGTGTAGCTCCTTTAAAAAGAACAACTCTTGCGAGATGTTCAATGAACAATGGCTCGTTACTGTCGCCGAACCGCCTTATAATTTCATCACAAACGGAAAGTTTCTCATTCAGTTGGTTCAACTGACTAAGTATGGTTGCCTTGTTATTAAGGGCCTCTGCAACCAGTGCACAGATTGTAGGTGCATCGTTGTCACCGAAACGTGCTACAAGTTTATCATAGGCGATAATTGCTTCCTCAAGCCGGCTCAATTTATTCAACTTGATTCCCTTAAGCAAGGATGCTATCGCTAACTGCTCAACAACCTCTGGCACACTGCTGTCGCCGAACCGCTCTACGAGTTCGTCACAGGCGGAGACCCCTTTCTCAAGCCGGTCCAATTTGCCAAGCACGAATACTTTTCTGACAATTGCGTTTGCAGCCATGTAAAGGAGTGTCGGTTCTGAACTGTCTCTGAATCTATGTACAACCTCTTCATAGGCGGCAAGTTCGCTATCTAGCTGGTTTAACTCGCCGAGTGCAAAGCCCTTATTGAGAAGTGCACGAGCAACCTGCACATATACAGCAGGCGTAGTGCTGTTCCCGAACCTGCGAACAACCTCTTCAAAGGTAACAACTGCTTCCGCATAGTTATGCCTCTGGATAAACGAGATACCCTTATTGACGGTTGCTTCCGCGTCCTCCACACTAGATAATGGCAAATCGTTGGTTTCCGAACGATGCAATATAGAGCCAGTTGCTGTTGTCATGTCACCAGCTTGCCTCTGTCCGGTTGTCAAGGATTCCTCCGTTTTCATGGGTTTTTCCTCCAGACGGAAGTTCTTTGTAAACTCCTCGGGGGCAATTGACAGTAACTCGTTGCGATAGGATGCCAGCACAGGAAGGTCGATCAACCGGGCAAAAGCGGTCCAGTGAAGAGTTTTTCTCTCCGGTTCAAGTCCACCGGCATCCCGTACCATGCGGGAACCAATGTCCTTGAGTTCAGGCGGCGAGTAGTATGCATCCATGAAGCGAACAAAGGCTTCAATCAATGGAGTTGGTGTGCGAGAACGCCGCAATAGGTAGTATATGTTATAAAGTCGCTCCGCCAGGTAATACAGCTTTCTTCGGGCACTGCCTCCTGCAATATCAACAACGCCACGGTCGACGAGGCGATTGAGGTGGGCACTGCACTTGTTGGTATCGAGCCGGGCCAGAACAGCAACTTCCCGTGCGGTAGCCGGTTCCCATAGTTCTGCAAGTGCCAGATACGCAAGCCGTTCCTGCGGTGGAAGTGCCTCTATATGGTTCCTAAAATATTCCGTAAGGTCATCTATCAATTTGAGCAGGTCTCCCATAAGGTCGCGGAACGATAACCTGGCTCCGAATTGAGCAACGATAGAAAGAAGTCTGGGGTTGCCTCCCGTAAGAATCCGCAATCCACGCATTGCCTCCGGCGACCTGTATTGCCCAGAGACATTTTCCCAAAGAGTTGCACACTCCTCTGTGGAGAGAGAAGGCAGAACACGGGTTACAAAGAGATCGTAGAAAGCATGGTCTGGATTGCTAATTTCGCTGAAACGGCTGGTCGCACTGGCTAACAGAATGATTCTGGGTTCTGTTTGCAGTGTTTGGCGCAATTTCCATCCCCCGTCCTGTTCTGCCATATCTCTAAACATCATATTCAGGTTCTCGACGATCAGGACAAGACGTTTGCCATGTCGATTCGAGAAATCCAGCAGATGGCCAAGGCAACGCTTACCAAGTGTAGGGTCATTACGGATTTTTCGTAGCTCCTCAAAGGTGAGACGCAAGTCGTTCTTGTCCTCAAGGGATGGTGCCTGTTCCGCCAGCAGGGACAGGGCTTCCAGCCAAAATTCGTCTGCAGTGAGAACTCGGTAGCTTTCTTCCGCGAAAACTATCGGGAAGAAAGACAGCGACAGTTCCAGGTTACGGCGAATCTCGATTGCGACCCGGAGCAGAAGGTTTGTCTTGCCGTAACCACGGGGCCCGATCACGAGTCGGTGCGGATTTGAGCTCCCATCACATTCGCGCAGCATTTCAATGATTGACGTAAACTCGGGTATCCGTATACAGAACGATTCGACCAATTCATCGTCGGTAAGGAAGCCCGGATTGTATTTCATCACTACCATGACTAAACCCTCCTCTTCGCCTTGAATCGGCGATTCCGGATGGGTACGAAATGTTTGCCGTGCCGAGCGCGCCACCAATCTTCAAGCAGCCCGGATATGAATCGATAGCCGCCGCTTTGCCTTTCCAGGTACCCGTCATGCTCAAGCAAATGAAGCACATTCTCGATCACAGATCGGGTATCGTTGATGCTGCCTCCTGCTTCGATAAACCTGCAATAGGAGCCGATAGAATCATCGCTGAGCTCGCCATCGCCAATAGCGGCCTCTGTAAGCAATTCCTGAGCGATTTCATATTCCCTTCTTTCGAGGACCATTCGCAACCTGCCCTCGTAGTGTTCGAGGTCTACCTGTCCCCGTATTGACAGCATTTCATTTTTGTACACTTGCTCCACATCATTTAACGAGGCTTTTACCCTGCCCTCGCGCCGCAAATACTCATGCATGTGGTCAAAGAACTGTTGTATATGGTGTGGTACATAATGCCTCAGGCGGCGGCACATCTCTCTGCGGACATTTTTGGGGAGGACAACGCCGTAGGTTTCCGCCAACTCGGCGAGACAACCAATCGCTATATCCTCGGTCCACGGCTTCAGATCTAAAGGCGTGTAGATGTTTGCCTGGGCGCTTAACCCGGCCCGCCTGAGAATCGGTTCGAGGCCAACGCTGCCGGAGAGAACCATAACGATACGACCGCGATGCGTCTGGCCGTTCTTGCGCAACCAACTCAGAAATTCCTCGACTACCTGAATACCCTCAGATGTGATGGTATCGCCATTCCTCCGGAACAGCCAGTTCACGAGAATCGGCAGTTCGTCAATCGCCAGCACAACAGGGCGCTTGCTCTCTGCGAGGGCCGAAAGAATCTCGTCACCCTTCCGCCACTGGTTGCCGGAAGATATCTTTGCACGCAACTGCACCCGCAATTCGGAGATGGATAGGGATTCCACCCGGCTCCCGATTTCTTTCGCAGCACTGGAGAGATCGGAGTGGATCCGATTCCATACCCCTTTTGCGGATCTCGCCTGGACCGTGATTTCGGCGATAGCATCCGCGGCATCGGAGGCATCTTCCAAATCAACAAAGATGGTTTCAAAACCCTCTTTCTCTGCCAGGAGACGTAACGACTCTCTGACCAGGCTTGTTTTTCCCATACGCCGCGGTGCAGTCAACAATGTGTGTGTTCCGTCCCGTGCACGGTCGGCAAGTATTTCAAGCTCGACCTCTCGATCAAAGAAGCGATCTCCATCAACCCAGTTTGCTCCCGCTTTCTTTAATGGCAATGTATCAGAAGTCGCTGATCTAATCTCTTTTTTACTGGTTAGCGGACTAAAAAGCTGAAGCCTGAACTGGCTATTTTGCTCCCTCACGCTGTATAGATATTTCCACTTCATGCTTGCTAAGTGGCTGGGTACTGCCTTTCCGGTTAAAAAACAATGTTGTCTTATTTCTTTAATCGGGAGAGACTTATCGGGGAAGCTTGGTAGAATTATATATAATTTCCAATGCAGATAACACCGCTTTACCCCAATACCCGCCGCCCGATGAAAATTCTCGTTCTTGCCTCGAGCAGAGGAACGAATTTTGAGAAAATACACTCAAGGCAGATGGAACTTGAGCAAAACGGCGGAAAAAACTACGGAACCATAGAGCATGTCTTTTCAAACGACCCCAAGGCCCCGGTTCTCGCCAAAGCGGAAACGCTAAAGATCGGAACCTCCTCCATAAGTTCCGAGAAGTTCTTCGCAGATATTGGGAAGCCCCCTTCAGACGAAGATGGACGAGTGCTTTATGATTCGGCCGTAATTTCGCATATCGAAGGGCTTTTTGAGCCAGATCTCGTGGTGCTGGCCGGATACAGGAGGAGGTTAAGCCGCATGTTTACCGATAGATTCGCAAACAGGATCTTAAACCTCTACCCGGGAGACACAACAAAGAACTATCTCGTAAGAGGAAAAAGCGCATGCGTCCAGGCCATAGAGAACGGCGAGAAAACCATAAGATGCACCGTCTATCTTGAAAACGACCCCGAAACAAGGTTCGGAACCGTGATCGCCCAGTCGGCCGACATATCGCTTGAGGGCTTCGGTATGGAGGACATGTCGGCGATGGAAGAGAAAATCAGAGAACAAGGCGAATGGAAGCTGTTTCCCTTCGTGGTCCATCACCTGATCGCAAACGGGAGGGTCGCGATTGACGAGGAGAACAGTATTTACGTTGACGGTCAACGGATAGGTGAAAGAGGCTTTTCGCTCTCGCCCTGAAATCAGATGCTTCCGTCTCTCAGTCTCTTAAGAAGCGCGACGTCCTTTGCCACTTCGGGGGGCGGCATTTCCACTATCATATCAAGATCCTCGAAAAACGGGTTTCCGATCATAGCGCTGAAGCAGTCAATTCCTATCTTCCCCTCCCCCGGATGTTCGTGACGGTCCTTGCCGGAATTGAACTCGACCTTGGAATCGTTCGCGTGAACAAGTCTCACCGTTTCGGGGGCAAACGCGGCGCCGAGGCTCTCTACCAGCTCCTCTACGCCCTCGCGGGTCCTTATATCGTAGCCGGAAGCGAACATGTGGGCGGTATCTATACAGACTCCGAGATCGTCATATGCAACGCGTCGCAGTATGAGCGAGATCTCCTCGAAGCTAGCACCTATGGTATGCCCTTGGCCCGCCGTGTTCTCAAGCAGAAGCTGAGTTGTGCCGCTGTAGTTCTCGAGAACCCTCAAAAGGGAGTCAACCACATTGTTTATCGCTGTATCTCTTTGGATATCTTTGGCGCTTCCTATGTGGGTCATCATGTATTTCACCCCCAGGGCGCTTGATCTTTCAAGCTCCTCTCTTACCAGAGCCACGCTTTTTTCCCTCAGGTCCTCTTTTCCTGAAGCCAGGTTTATGAAATAAGGAGTGTGAACGTAGTAATCGCTTATGGAGACCTCGGAGCAGTTAAGAAAAAAGGCTTCGAGCAGGCGATCTTCAAGTTCCGGGGGTCTGCCGCCTCTTGGAGAGCGGGTGAACATCTGAAAGCATTCGCATCCGAGCTGCCTCGCCCTAAGCGGGGCATTCTCAATCCCGCCGGCTATTGAAACATGCGCTCCGAATTTCATCGCGTTTTACCCCCGTTTGACAAATTCACCCCGTAAATATAACTTGAATGCAGACTTAGAAGGAGTGGGTAGTTGACCCCTACGAAAGCTTTTGTAACCAAGGGCGTGGGCAAGCACAAGGAAAAGCTCTCAAGCTTTGAGCTCGCCTTGAGGAACGCGGGTATCGCGCAGTTCAACCTGGTCAAAGTTTCGAGCATATTCCCCCCGGGCTGCCAGCTGGTAAGCAGAAACCAGGGACTCACCATGCTCTCTCCCGGGCAGATAACGTTTGTGGTAATGAGCGAGAATTCCACAAACGAGCCCAGCAGGCTTATCGCCGCGTCCACCGGCCTCGCGATCCCGAAGGATAAAACGCGCTACGGATACATCTCTGAACATCACAGCTACGGGCAGAAAGAGACCCTCGCAGGAGAATACGCCGAGGATCTTGCCGCCTACATGCTCGCCACCACGCTTAACGCCCCCTTTGACCCCGATAAAAGTTACGACGAACAGAAAGACATATGGGAGATAAGCGGGCACAAGGTAAAAAGCAGAAACGTAACGCAGACTGCAGTGGGAGATAAAAACGGGCTCTGGACAACGGTTCTCACCGCGGTGGTTTTCTGCTCCTATGAGACGAAGACGATCAGCTAACTCCCATTCCACATAGAAAGGCAAAGCAGAAGAGTTCTGCGAGATCAGATTCTGGATTTCACCTGAACATCGGTTTTCGACATTTCTAACACCAATAACATAATTTTCGACATAAATCCTTGATTTTCGACATTATGAAAGATAAAATACAGAAACTCGACATAATTGGAATTTATATAGCATATTTCGACAGACATAAAGGATATTCGAACAATACGAATACAGAGCGTAACACCGGATTTCTTTCAGGGCAGTCCCCTTCCACAGGGTACAGAGCTGGTCGGCTGGTCCGCCTTGGTCCACTCGCTTGACGTCGCCGCGCCAGTCCGCAATCTCTCCTGCGTTTCGCAAAGGCACGTTCGAGGAAACAGACGAAGCGACGGAGCCTGGAATATCTATGACAAGAGGTATCGCCCGGAGTCGACGCTCGAAGGACACCTGACCTTCGCAATGCGGCATGAAACGATCGATCTTCTGGTCCTTAAAAGAATTCTCCAGGCGGTTCCCGAAACCGCGCTTGTCAAAATGATCCGCGCTAAACCGAGGGGGGTCACCACACGGAGGATATGGTTCTTCTTTGAGACTCTGACCGGCAGGCGCCTTGACATTGCAGACGCCCCGGCGGCCACGGCCGTCGAAGCCATCGACCCGGACCGCTACTATACGGGCGAGAGGCTGATTTCACCACGACACCGCGTCCGTGACAATCTTCTGGGTACCGGGGAGCTGTGTCCTGTCATAAGGCGAACTCCGAAGCTTGAAAAAATGATTGCTCTCGACCTTTCAGCAAAAACCCGGGACACAATCGGGAAAGCCGGCGCGCAACTCACCGCTCGCGCCGCAAGCTTCGTATTGCTTGAAGACAGCCGGGCAAGCTTTGAGATTGAGGGGGAACGTCCGCCGGTCAATCGCCTCGAGGGATGGGGACGCGCGGTTATGGAGGCTGGAAAGAGACCCCTTCGGCATACGGAAATTTATCGCCTCCACAGCATCCTGATCGGCAACGACCGATCCAGAACCACGGGATACAGAACCGAAGAGGTGTTTCTCGGCGATCGTAACCGCAACTATGAACCCCTGCCCGAGTTTATCGGCGCGCGTCACGACGATGTTGAGCGTGTAATGACCGCACTTAACGAATGCGGAGACCGTATGCGCAACCCAGGCGTCGACCCCGTTCTTCATGCCGCCTGCGTGGCGTTCGGGTTTATATATATCCATCCGTTTACCGACGGAAACGGGCGCCTGCACCGTTGCCTGATTCATCAAGTCCTCGCGGAGCGCAGATTCACGCCTCCACGGATGGTATTTCCCGTTTCATCGGTAATGCTGAACCGTATAGACGACTACGGAGCTACGCTACGGGCGCATTCGGGCCCCCTGATGCAGTTCATAGACTGGAGGGCGCTGCCGGGCGGCAATGTGGAAATAACAAACGATACCTCGGATCTCTACCGCTATTACGACTGCACGAACGAAGCGGAATTTCTCTACGACTGTATCCTGCAAACGATAGAATCCGACCTGCCGCGCGAAATTGACTATCTGAAGCGCCATGATGCCACCGCGAGGCGGATCATAAACGCCTTTGATGTGCCGAACCGGACAGCGGAAGACATCATCATGTTCATTCGCCAAAACGGAGGCATCTTTCCCAGGAAACGCCGCAAAAAAGAATTCCCGGAGCTTACCGGAGGCCATGTTGCCACACTTGAAACTATAGTGGCGGAGGGGTTCGCCGGTTTCGACCAAGAGTGAAGCCGCCTGAATTCAGGTCGGTTTTTCCATACCGCTTTAGGGCAGGGAACCTCGAGCGGCTTCTTTTATGAGTTCGCGGGCGACTTCAAAGGTCTTTTCGGACACGCTTTTCCCGGCAAGCATCCTGCCAATTTCCAAGACCCTCTCCTCTTCACCAAGCGCATTAACCGAGACATCCGTACCGCCCTCGCCAAATTCCTTCGCCACAAGCAGGTGGGTGTTCGCGAATTTCGCGACCTGAGGCAGATGCGTTATGCACACTACCTGGCTTTCATTCGAGAGACTCCTTATTTTCTCCCCTATGCTCTCGGCCACAACTCCCCCTATGCCGGCATCCACCTCGTCAAATATGAAGATAGAACCGGCATCGCCGGTGGAAACAAAGCTTTTAAGCAGAAGCATTATTCTTGAGAGTTCTCCTCCGGAAGCGACTCTGCTGACGGGCCTGGGGGGCTGGCCCGGGTTGGCTGAGAAAAGAAACTGCACGCTGTCTCTGCCGTCCCCGGAGAGATCCTTTTCCGAGAATTCCACCTCGAAACGGGCGTTTTTAAGCCCGACCGACTCGGCCTGCCCGGAGAAAAGTTCCTGAAGCCGCCCGGTTCCCGCTTTTCTTGCGGCCGAAATCGAAGAGGCGACAGCGGAAACCTCTTCCCTCAGGGAATCCCTTCTTCGCTCAATTTCCTCAAGCATCTCTGCCGAATTCGCAAGGCCCCCAAGCTCGGATTCGATCTCGTGCTGCTTTTTTATTATCTCCTCAATCGAATCCCCGTGCTTCCTCTTAAGCCTGCTTATCTCTTCAAGCCTCGAGAGCACCTCTTCAAGCCTCTGGGGGTTATGTTCTATCTTTCCCGCGAATTCACTCAGACCGTAGAAAACATCTTCGGTTTCTATAAGTACGGCCGCGACCCTGTCGCGAAGATCCCCGAGAGATGAATCAAGGTCTGAAACCCGCTCAAGATCCAAAAGAGCCTGCTTTAGAAAACCAATCGCCGAGTTCTCTCCCTCGTACACAAGCCCGGTCGCGCTTGTGAGCGAAGATGAGAACTTCTCTGAGTTCTCAAGCCTTACCCTCTCCGCCTCAAGCTCGGAATCCTCGTTCGGCGCCGGAGATACCTTTTTTATCTCTTCAGCCTGGAACCTCAGATAATCCTCTTTTTCCGCCCCCTCCCGTTCTTTTTTCCTGAGTGCCTCAAGCTCATTCTCCGCGCGCACGAGTTCTGCGTAGGAGGCTTTGTATGCGGAGACTTCATGTTCAAGTTGAGAAAAAGCGTCTATATAACTTAAATAATTGCTTTTCTTAAGAAGACTCTGATGTTCATGCTGACCGAACATGTTAACAAGCCCGTCGGTCACCCGAGAGAGCGTCCCGAGCGTCGCCATCGAACCGTTTATATAAATCCTGTTCCTCCCGCCCGGGTTAAAGACCCTTTTTATGACAAGCTCGCCCTCCTGGTCCCCGATACCCAGCTGCTCAAGCTTCTCCCCGATACCGCGGACGCCGGGAACCTCGAAAAGGGCTTCTACCGATGTCTGCCTGTCGGCTGATTTTACGTGGTCCGCAGTAAACTTGTCACCGAGGATTATGTTTATGGCGTCAACAATCAGGGATTTCCCCGTGCCCGTCTCTCCGGTAATTATGTTCAAGTTTGCCCCGAAATTGATCGAAATTTCGTCTATTATGGCAAAATTCTTAAGCCTGAGTTCAACAAGCATCTGTTTCCAAAGCCCCCCGCCATAGCTTCGCGGAACCGGGCAATTCCGCGAAAATCCCCCCGAGCCACCGAAAGGTTCAGTTTCTTACCTGACCAGTTCCCGTCACCACGAATTTCGAAGTGGTCAGTTCCTCAAGCCCCATGGGACCGAACGCATGCAGTTTTGAAGTGCTTATGCCTATTTCAGCGCCAAGACCCAGCTGGAAACCGTCATTGAACCTGGTCGACGTATTGACCATGACCGCGGAGGAATCCACTTCTTTTATGAATTTCTCAGAGTTTTCAGTGTCTTTCGTAACTATGGCGTCAGTATGCATGGAGCCGTAAGTCTGTATGTGGTCTATAGCCTCGTCAATCGTCGAAACGACCCTTACGTTAAGGACAAGGTCAAGATACTCCTCGTACCAGTCCTCTTCTTCCGCCGGGGCCACGTGGGGAACAAGTTTCCTGGTGTTCTCGCAGCCCTTTATTGTGACTCCTTCTCCCTCAAGCCTCTCTATTGCGGCCGGCAGGAAATCACGCGCCACGGAGGAGTGCACAAGCATTGTCTCCATCGAGTTGCACACGCCGGGTCTCTGGACCTTCGCGTTCCGGCAGATTTCCTCGGCCATCCCGAGGTCCGCATGCTCGTCCACGTAAACGTGGCAAACCCCCTTGTAGTGCTTTAGAACCGGAATCCTTGAGTTCTCCGCGACAAACCTTATAAGCCCCTCCCCTCCCCTGGGAATAATGAGATCTATTTTGTCCTCAAGCTTGAGCATTTCGGTCACGACATCCCTGTCGGCGACCGGGACGACCTGGGCTGTGTACGGCGAAAGACCGCTTTGGGAAAGGGAATCGGCCATGAACCGGGAAATGGCGAGGTTCGATCTTATCGTTTCAGAACCGCCGCGGAGAATTACGGAATTGCCGGATTTAACGCAGAGTCCCGCGGCGTCGGCCGTAACGCCCGGCCTTGACTCGTAGATAATTCCTATAACGCCCAGGGGAATTCTTTTTTTCTCGACGGAAAGCCCGTTCGGCCTGTCCCACTTTGCCGATACCTTGCCCACCGGGTCGGGAAGCCCCGCTATCTCCCGCAGTCCGTCGGCCAGGGAACTTATCCTCGAGGGGTTAAGCCTCAGGCGGTCCACGAGGGCGGCCGAGAGACCTTTTTCCTCGGCGTCTGAAACATCCTTCGCGTTCTCCGAGAGCAGGTTATCGGTTTCCCCGACCAGAAGATCCGCGAAGCGCAGAAGAAAGTCGTTTTTCCGGGAAGACGGGGCGGAAGCCAGGGTTCTTGAGGCTCTTCTTGAATTCTCAGCAATACCGCTTATCAGCTCCGCAGGACTCATTGAAGGAGAAGACCCCGATTCATTGTTTGAAGCAGACATCCGTGTTTCCGAGAAAAACTTTAACGCAATCCTATTATTATGATCTATAACCGCGGATAAAAGAAGCGGCCGGGCGGAGACGGCGGCCGGATTCTCCCTACCCCATGTTTACCACGTCGCGCGCGACCAGGTAATCAAGTATCTGCTGCTTGCACTCCTCGATTGAGTGTTTCTCCGTATCAACCACTATTTCGGGGCTTGAGGGTTCCTCGTACGGATCGTCAATCCCCGTAAATCCCTTTATAACCCCCTCCCTCGCCTTCTTGTAAAGCCCCTTAACGTCGCGCTGCTCGCACTGCTCAACGGAGCAGTCGACGAATACCTCGACGAACTCCCCTTCCTCGACAAGCTCCCTTATCGCGTCACGGTCGGCGCGGTAAGGAGAAACAAAGGCGGAAAGAACGAGAACTCCTGCGTCCATGAAAAGCTTCGATACCTCCCCTATTCTCCTTATGTTCTCCTCGCGGTCCTCGGCGGAAAAACCGAGATCCTTGCAGAGGCCCATCCTGACATTGTCTCCGTCCAGTATGTAGGTGCGGTGATTTCGCTGTATGAGTTCTTTTTCAATTTCATTGGCAAGAGTGGATTTTCCTGAACTCGGAAGTCCGGTGAACCATAGGATCAAGGAACCGTGGCCGTTCAGCCTTCTTCTGTCCTCTTTAGTGATTTCATGCTGATGGGGAATAACAAACCTTTCCATTTATGTTGCCTCCAATGATTGTAAGATGCGGATATGATTTAAAAAAGAGAAGGGGAAAGCAGGTTAAGACAGTCAGGCTTTTCGTGCTAATTCCTCTTTCTTCCCAAAGCTCTTGGGGCAACATTATACAGCACGGAAACAAGGGTTGTCCACACCATCGGGAATTCGCTTAATCAGAGAGAAAATCCATCCGGAGGAGGTGCAGCTTTTCTCTTCGCAGGCTTCTGTATGAAATTGCGAAAACAAGGAGCGCAGCGCGCAGAAACCGGGCAAGCATCCCGCTTCGAGACGTATCCCGCACCGGCTCTTTCGCGGCAATTGCGCACCCGGGGCCGCCTTGTCCCGTTTCCTCCCCCGGCAGCGGCATGGAACCCGGTAAAGGGGTATCCGGTTCCGGATCATTGTCTTGGCTGGTTAACGACACGTCGTCAGGGTCAAAGCCATTATAGAACCTGTCCCGGCTCCGCGCCCGCTCAAGCGCGATAGCGTAGCGCCTGGCGCCATTTTCATTGCTGTCGTTCATGCCGGTTACCGTCCCGGTCTTCGCGGCAACTCTTCGGGACCGAAGCTTACAGGTTTCCTCATATAAGTTTTGGTAACCGTGTTTTCATCCTCAAAGGACCCGAGCGACACCTCGACCCGGATCGTGTTCGGACCCGGCAACTTCGGTTCAAGCAGACCGGCGACGTGCTCAAAGGCGTTTTTTCCCGCTTCCCCGAGCGTGCTCGCGTTATTGCCGTTATCGCCGAACAGCCCCCTTTCCTCCTCCGTCAACCCGGCCGTATCATTAAACCCCTCTCCGGGAACGTCAGCGTATACCGGCTTGATCGTAACCGCCCCGCTACAGAAAACCGCGGGGAAAACGGTCAGCAGAAAGAAAAGAACTCCGATGGGAAACTTGTTCGTTCCGCTCAGTGAAGCGTAATCCCGATTTCAGCGTCATAATCAGACCGCCCCTTTGTTTCGCCTGCAGGAAAGTTCCTGTTTCTTTTGTCACAGAAGAGCAGTTAATCCCCTCAGACCAAAGACGGAATTCCAAACATGCATTGAAAACCATATAATACTTGATTCTTAATATCGTAATAATTAGAATCTAGTTCCGAAACCGTAGGCGGGATTATCAGTTGCAGATTTCGCTCAATGGCCGGAATCCGGTTTTCCGGAGTAACTTATGGCTTCTAAAACTAAAGACAAGCTTGTGAGTTTCAGGATTCCCGAAAGTGATTATGACTACGTATGCTCTACCGCAGACAGCAAAGACGTTAGCTCAAGCGAAATTATAAGAACAGCGATAAAAAAGCTTCGTAGCGACGGTAACGAACCTACCGGGTCCGAGGTAATCGCTTATCTGAAAAACCTAAGCGCCTCGGAAAGAGACGAGATCATAGACAAGGCGGAGGGTGCCCGGAAAAGGAGAATAAGGTCTTTCATAAACGATACGATCTCCCTGAAACCCGGTATCAAGGGAAAAGAACTCTGTAAAATGGTAAGCGAGAAATTTGACCTCCCGATCAATCTTGATCTGAAGCACAAGGTGTATCTCAGGATAAAAAGCCGAAGGAGAAGAAAAAACCTGGTAGGGAAGCTTGAGAAGGAATACTAGATATACGATAGAGATTCCACTTGAAGCGGCGTATCCGTTTTAGGCCCCGCCGATACCCAAACGGTCACTTCAACCACATAAACACGGAGGCAAGAGATGGAAAGAACATTGTCAATAGTAAAGCCTGACGGAGTCGGAGCGAACCTCATCGGTGAAGTTCTTCGAAGGTTCGAGGAGAGGGGGATAAGCGTCGTGGCGCTCAGGATGATACACCTTTCAAAAAAACAGGCAGAGGGGTTCTACAACGTGCACAGGGAAAGACCTTTTTTCCCAAGCCTCACGGACTTCATGTCCTCGGGACCGTGCGTGGTAATGGTTCTTGAGGGAGAAGACGCCATATCCAGGGTAAGGGCGATCATGGGCGCCACGAACCCGGAGGAAGCGGATCCCGGAACCATAAGAAAGGATTTCGCGTCCGGCATAGAAAAGAACATAGTGCACGGGTCAGATTCCCCGGAATCGGCCGCCTACGAAATAGGATATTTTTTCAGCGAGCTTGAAATAAACAGCCGATAGGGTCCCGCCCGCGGGCCCCCTCGGCCAGGGAGAAAAAGCTGGTCGTGCCTTCTGGGAAAAGAACCGACATCCATCCGGTCACCGTACTTAAAAGCACGCAGACCCTTCTCGTCGAGGACTTTATCGAGGAGCTTAAAAAGGAGATCTCAAGCGGTTCTCCCAAGCTTCTGGTTGAGAACAGGAATCTCGACGATACATCTCTTCAGGAAATAGTCGAAGACGCGAGGACCCTTCCCATGTTTCACGAGAGAAAACTTATCGTGGCTAAGGGGTATGACGGTCTCGGAAAAGACGATCTCGATTTGCTGAACGAATACGCCGGGACCCCGGCCTCTTCATCAGTGCTGGTCCTGCTTTCCGGAGGGACCCGGAAGGCCAAGACAAAGCCCGCAGAAGGGATAAAGCTCGTCGATCTTGACGGCGGGAGCAAGCCCGAGCAGGAAATAAGGCGCCTCGGGCAAAGACTCGGGATCTCCCTTACTCCCGGGGCGGTGAGTTTCGTAAAAACCATGCTCGGCGAAGACATGAACCTCATTAAGAACGAGCTTGGGAAAATATCCCTTTACGTCGACGGGAAAAAACCCGTAGGCGAGAAGGAGTTAAGGGGGCTTATCGAGAAACGCAGCACCGAGAACGTGTTTTCCCTCTCGACCGCGCTTTCAAACAGGGATCTAAAAGGATCTCTCAGGATACTGCGGGAACTTGAGAGAAACAGGGAGGACCCTCTCTCAATACTGTATATGATAGCCTGGAGATTCCGCCAGATATTCAAGGTGTCGCAGCATCTTCGGGAAGGGAAATCCGATGAAGCCATCGCCAAGGCCATAAAAACGTCTCGCGGGGCCGTCTTTTACCTTAAAAAAAGCGTGCGCAATTTCAGGCAGAACGATCTAGGCAGGATACTTGGGCTTATAGAGGAAACGGACTTCGGAATCAAAAACAGTTCCGGGGACAACTACGTGCTTCTTGAGAAACTTCTTCTTGGGATCTGCTCCCAGAGGACCTAGAAACCAGCGCCCTGGCTGAGATCTGAAAGCTTCTTTGAGAACCTCGATACATATCTTGCGGCTTTTTTCTTATGGATAACCCCTTTAGTGGCGGCCTTGTCGGTAAGGGAAACCAGTTCCTTGAGAAGATCCCGCGACTGTTCGACATCCTCGTTCCCAGCAGCTTCCGAGTAACGCTTTATCTTGGTTTTAAGAGTTGACGTTACGAACCTGTTTCTCTCCCGTCTTTTCAGGTTCTGACGATGCTTTTTCTGCGCCGATTTGGTTCTAAGGCCCATAAGAATCCTCCGGGGTTTAAAAAATGAAGTTCAAATTCTACACCTTCTCCCCGCATTGTCAATAAGAACTAAATGGGATTATATATTTACCTGCCCGGATGGTATATAATCGCTTTTCTGTGCTATATCTACCGTGACTTCTTTCTCGGACGCCTTTTCATAATGTGAGTGCTTGCCCCGTATATGCCTTCTGCAGCCTCCATAATGGTCTCGGTGAGAGTCGGGTGAGGGTGTATTGAAAAAGCTATATCCTCCGCAGTCGCACCCATTTCAATTGCCAGTACGGATTCCGATATGAGTTCTCCCGCCTGCGGTCCGACAATTCCGACGCCGACCACTCTCCCGGTCCCCTTATCGGTTATGAGTTTCGTCAGGCCGTCGGTCCTGTTAAGCGTAAGGGCCCTGCCCGAGGCCGCCCACGGAAACTTAGACACATTCACTTCCATCCCCGCTTCCCTGGCCTCGCTTTCGGTAATCCCGCACCAGGCGATCTCCGGGTCGGTAAAGATGACCGCCGGGACGGCCCTGGGGTCGTACTGGGTCTTGGCCCCGGTTATAACCTCGGCCACGATCTTGGCTTCATACGTCGCCTTGTGGGCAAGCATGGGTTCCCCGGCAACATCCCCGATGGCGAAAATCGCCGGATCGGCCGTTTTTCTCTGGGAGTCCGTCTCTATAAAGCCTTTTCCGTCAACCCCGACCCGGGTGTTTTCAAGGCCGAGACCTTCCGTGTTCGGCACTTTTCCGACCGAGATCAGGACCTTTTCGTATTTCTCCTGAAAGCTTTTCCCCTCGGCTTCAAATGAAATTTGAACTTCGTTGTCTAACTCATTGATAGAAACCAGCTTTGTTTCAAGCATTATGGAGTGGAATTTCCGGTCAAGCCTCTTTTTAAGGACCGCCGCAAGATCCCTGTCAACCCCCTGGACGAGCCCGGGGAGCATCTCGACAACGGTGACCTCCGCACCCAGAGAAGAGAAAAAAGTCCCGAGCTCAAGGCCTATGTAGCCTCCGCCAACCACAAGCAGGCTCTTCGGGATCTCCCCCAGGGACAAAGCGCCGTCTGAATCGACCACGTTCGGGGAACCGAAATCCACTCCCGGGATTCTCCTCGAAACAGAACCCGTGGAAATAACGGCGTTTTGAAACTCGACTTCCCGCTCCTCGCCGGAAGCCGTTACGACACAAAGGGTGCCGGAAGAGGTAAAAGACGCCCTTCCTCGCAGGTAATTCACTTTTCTTGCCCTCACAAGCGTCCTGAGCCCGCCCGTAAGCTTCGAGACCACCTCGTCTTTCCATGAAAAAAGCTTCTCGGGGTCAATCTCCGGTTCCCCGTAGCTAAGCCCGAAATCCGCCGCGTCCCTTGCCTCCTCGGCCACCTTTGCCGCGTGAAGAAGTGCCTTTGAAGGTATGCATCCCCTGTAGAGACAGACTCCTCCAGGGTTAAGCTCAGGATCTATAAGCGTTACTTTTTTTCCCTTGTCGGCAAGCGCAAACGCCGCGGGATATCCCCCGGGGCCAGCTCCTATTACCGCTACTTCCGTTTCTACTCTCTCCATCGCGTGCTACACCCCTTCAAATATGCTCTCGGGAGAGCGCTCAAGCATCTCGCAAAGCCACCTTAGGAACCTGGCAGCTTCCGCCCCGTCTATAATCCTGTGATCGTAGGAAAGCGAAAGCGGGAGCATGAACCTCGGCGTAAACTCCCCGTCAACATACGCGGGCTCAAAGGAGGATCTTGAGACTCCCAGTATGGCGACTTCGGGCGGATTGAGAATCGGGGTAAAGAAAGTCCCCCCTATTCCCCCGAGGTTGGTTATGGTGAAGCTTCCCCCCTTGAGCCTGTCAGGAGAGAGCTTTTTCTCCCTCGCCGCAGAAGATATTTCGGTAAGCTCAACCGATATCCGCGTTATGTCCTTTTTGTCGACATCCCTTATCACCGGAACAAGAAGTCCTCTTTCCGTATCCACCGCGACCCCGATGTTTATGTATTTCTTGTAAACGATTGTGCGGCTGCCCATGTGTATGCTTGAATTAAACTTCGGAAACTCAGAAAGCGCCCGGGAAAGGGCCTTTACCAGGATCGCGGTTACGGTAAGGTTCCCCCCGGCTTCCGCCACCTTGTCCCTGTTAAGTTTCCTGAGATCCTCAAGCCGCGTGGCGTCCGCCTTGTCAAACTGCGTTACGTGCGGTGCCGCCCACGCCTGGGAAAGCCGCTCGGCCGTAAGCTTCCTCACGGTCGAGAAACTCTCTGTAACAGTTTCTCCCCACCTTGAAAAATCGGGAAGGTCGGGTTCCTCGGGCGCCGCCGGCTGGGCGGATGAAGCAGACCTTATTATGGCCTTTGCGTGAGCCTTTACGTCCCTCTCAAGTATCCTCCCGCGGGGACCCGTTCCCGAAACGGATGAAAGCTCCACGCCGAGTTCCCTCGCAAGACGTCTCACGGAAGGTGCCGCCGCCACCGCTAGAGGTCCCGACGGAGCGATATCGTCCGCGGGCGCGCTTTTGGGCGGTGAGGTCTCTTTTTTCTCTTCTTCGGGTTCTTTTTCGAGGAGGGGCGCCTGCGCCGCGGCGGGTTTTTCCTCTTCTTCGGCCGCGGGAGCATCCTCCGGGGGTTTCCTGCCCTCGTCATCCCCGTTCATTCTCACGAGCACCTGGCTTATCTCCACCGTGTCCCCGGCGCTTACGCACACGTCGACAATCGTTCCGTCGGCCGGGGAAGGAATCTCAACGGCTGCCTTGTCCGTTTCCACCTCAAGCAGGGGCTGCTCGAGCGTGACCCTGTCTCCGGGCGAAACGAAAACCTCTATCACCTGCCCGGATTCAATTCCTTCTCCAAGTTCGGGAAGCCTGAATTCTATCAACTTACTTTCCTCGTCACGTAACCGCGGGGTTGGGCTTGCCCCGGTCGATTCCAAATTCGCTTATCGCCTCGCTGACGGTTTCTTCGTCAATTCTGCCTTCCCTCGCAAGCTCATGGAGCGCCGCAATCGCGATGTGGCGGTAGTCGACCTCGAAGAAGTCGCGGAGCGCCTCCCGGGTGTCGCTTCTTCCGAACCCGTCGGTGCCGAGAGACACAAGGGGTTTAGGGAAATAGGCGGAAACGGAATCGGGAAGGCTCTTAAGATAGTCGGTCGCGGCAACGAAGATCCCGTCTTCCCCTTCCATGCACTCTGAAATGTAGCTTTTTCTCTTCTTCTCTCCGGGATTGAGGCGGTTCCACCTTTCTGTCTCCTTCGCGTCCTGGTAAAGCTCCTTGTAGCTCGTGATGCTCCAGACGTCGGTCGGGACGCCGTAGCCGCTCTCAAGAACCTCCCTCGCCCAGAGAACCTCGTTCATGATGGCGCCGCTTCCGAAAAGATGGACCTTCTTCCCCGAGTCCTTGAGCGAAGAAGACGCGAACCTGTACATCCCGTTTATTATACCTTCCTCGACCCCCTCCGGCATGGCGGGCTGCACGTAGCGCTCGTTCATCACCGTTATGTAGTAGAATATCTCCTCCCCGTACTGATACATCCTCTTTATCCCGTCCCTGACTATCACGGCTATCTCGTAGGAGAAAGCAGGGTCGTAGGCCTTTAGGTTCGGATAGGCGTAGGCGAAATGATGGCTGTTTCCGTCCTGGTGCTGAAGACCTTCGCCCGCAAGGGTGGTCCGCCCCGCCGTGCCTCCCACCATGAAACCCCTGCATTTCATATCGGCGGCGGCCCAGATAAGATCCCCTATTCTCTGAAAGCCGAACATGGAGTAGTAAATGAAAAAGGGGATGGTGTTTATGCCGTGTGTCGAGTAGGCCGTGCCGGCCGCTATGAAGGAGGACATGCTGCCCGCCTCGGTTATGCCCTCTTCGAGTATCTGCCCGTCCTTTGCCTCCTTGTAGTAAAGAAGGGTGTCCGCGTCGACGGGTTCGTAGAGCTGTCCCACGCTTGAGTAGATGCCGACCTGGCGGAAAAGCGCCTCCATTCCGAAAGTTCTCGCCTCGTCGGGAACTATGGGGACTATCAGATCTCCTATGTCCCTATCCCGCATGAGCCTTGAGAGCATGTGGACGATTACCATGGTCGTTGCCACTTTTCTCTTGGATCCGGAAGCCTTTTTAAACTCCTCGAACACCCGCTCCGGGATCTTCCGAAGGGGCTTTGCCCGTACGGTCCGCTTCGGGATGGTTCCGCCGAGGGCCTCCCTTCTCTCGCGCAGATACTTCATCTCCGGGCTGTCTGGAGCGGGCCTGTAGAAGGGAGCTCTTCTGATTTCCTGGTCCGTAATCGGTATGTAAAAGCGGGTCCTGAAACGCTTTAGCTCTTCTTCGTTAAGTTTTTTCTGCTGGTGGGTTATGTTCTTGCCCTCCCCCGCTTCCCCGAGGCCGTAACCCTTTATGGTCTTTGCGAGAATCACCGTGGGAGAGCCGGTGTTCTCAACCGCGGCCTTGTAGGCGGCGTAGACCTTCTCCGAGTCGTGGCCCCCTCTTGCGAGTTTCTCAAGCTCCTCGTCCGTGTGGTTCTCGACCATTTTCAGGATTTCGGGGCGGGTGCCGAAAAAATGCTCCCTTATGTACTCTCCGGGAGAAATGGTGTACCTCTGGTAATCCCCGTCAAGGGCCGCCTCCATCCTCTCGACCAGAAATCCGTCTTTATCCTGCGCCAGGATCGGATCCCATGTGCCTCCCCAGACAACCTTTATCACGTTCCACCCCGCCCCTCTGAAGATTCTTTCGAGCTCCTGTATTATCTTGCCGTTTCCCCTCACCGGACCGTCAAGGCGCTGGAGGTTGCAGTTGATTACGAATATGAGGTTCTCGAGTCTCTCCCTAGACGCGAGGGTGATGGCCCCCAGGGTCTCGGGCTCGTCGGTTTCCCCGTCCCCGATAAAGGCCCACACCTTGGCGTCGGTCCTGGGCTTTAGCCCCCTGTCCTCGAGGTACCTGTTGAAACGGGCCTGGTAAATCGCCATTATGGGAGAAAGTCCCATCGAGACCGTCGGGAACTCCCAGAAGCCCGGCATGAGCCAGGGGTGGGGATAGGAGGAGAGGCCGTCTCCGCCGAGTTCCCTCCTGAAATTGCGCATCTGCTCGATTGAGACCGTGCCTTCGAGAAAAGCCCTTGCGTATATGCCGGGCGAGGCATGCCCCTGGAAGTAGATCATGTCCCCTTCCCGGCCCTCGTCGCCTGCCCTGAAGAAATGGTGGAAACCTATCTCGTAGAGCGTGGCGGCTGAGGCGTAGGTTGAGATATGTCCGCCGATGCCGTCGCTTATCCTGTTTGCGCGCACGACCATGGCCATGGCGTTCCACCTTATTATGCTTCTTATGTTGCGCTCTATTTCGTAGTTGCCTGGGTAAGGAGGCTGGTCCTCTAGGGAAATGGTGTTCACGTAAGGGGTGTTTGCGGCGTAGGGAATCTGTACGCCTTTTTTCTGGGAGTAAATCCTAAGCTTTCTGAGCAGGTCGCTTGCCCTCTCGCGCCCGGAATTCTGGATCACGTATTCAAGCGATTCGATCCATTCCCGGTCTTCAGCTTCTTCTTCCGATACTTGAGGATTTTCTTCCATTATTCATGTAGAACGCGGCGAAGCGAGGCCGCTGGGGAATTTTCAACACGGAAAAACCATGTCGTCCTTACAAACAAAAACCCGGCCTCAAAAGCTCAGAACGCCAGATCGGATCCAAAGCGGGAACCCGGATTCGGAAAAGCATTTTAACCGCACGGGAAAAAATATCACTACTCCCATGAGGGAACTATATACATAAGCTAGTCAGAAATCTTTATGTGTGCTTAATTTTGGTGAAGATTTTCATTATCTGTTATAGTCACAGAGAAATAACAGATACAGTGATTCTATTTCAACGCATCTTCTGGGGAGAACCTTACCATTGAAAAACTTAGAACGGTACAAGAGTGACCTGGAAAACCTCATAAAAACGGGCAGAACACTACTTAATGCTATGCACTATGAATGTGACCCGGAAGGTTATGAAAAGCTTATTAAAAAACAGCTAAAAGATAAAACTTCAGAGTTCTTAGACAACTTACCGAATTTTTCTGAGGAGTACGAAACTTGGTATTCAGAAGCAAAGTCACTTATACGTCAATTACTTCCAGACCGTCTGGATGATTTCGTTGGTTACTATGAAAAGCCAAAGGCACGTAAGGAGATAGACTACGAAACCTATCGTATATCCGACTACCTTGTGGGACTTCAGATAACTCGTGGCAGTGAATATAACAAAGTTGTTGTCGTTGGTACTAACTCAGCAATCCCTCGGTTCAGACAGCAATTTGCTATGGTCAAAGCCATCAAGAAGCGTTTTGAGAGTTCGCTCTTCGATATGAAACAAATTGTCCAAGCAGATCTATTCGATTCTGAGTTAGAAGGCGCAACGGCACTTGTGAAGCATGGTTTTCTCAGAGCGGGGGGTGCGATAGCAGGAGTTGTTATGGAAAAACATCTTGCGGAAGTCTCCAGAAATCATCAAATCAGATTCAGGAAAAAGAAACTCACAATTGCAGACTTTAATGATGCACTGAAAAAAGCGAATGTAATTGATACTCCTCAGTGGAGATCAAATCAGCATCTCGGTGACCTTAGAAACCTATGTGACCACAACAAGGATAGAGAACCCTCAGAGGATGAAGTAACTGACCTTATCAGTGGTGTCATGAAACTTACCAAAACGCTGTTCTAAACAGGGATTATATAGTGTCTGCCAGAAAAGGGTCTAACTCGCTGAAATAAAATAAAATATTCTTGATTTTCCCTGGTGAAGATTCTCCATATGTGGTAGAATTATACTTGAATTATCAACATATTGGGCATTTTTACAAAATCTTCGGAGAACTCACCATGAGAAAGATAAAGAACCTTCAGCTCGAACTCGCGGGAACGTCGATTGAGAACATACGCTTCAATCCGAAATCCCGGGATGATATTCCGGCAATACTGACAGGACTGCAGCACATATACACGAATCCCCAAACAAGGGAGCAGCTGTTTTCCCTGCTTGAGGAGAAGTTTCTTCCTGAGATCGACCTTCACACGGGCCGTCCCGGAATGGACATCTGGAGAGTCGTTGTGCTCGGAGTGTTGAAGCAGGGACTCGGCTGTGATTATGACCGGCTGCACTCTCTTGCCAACAGTTACCTGGAATTGCGCCAGATGCTGGGTCACAGCGGTTACGCGGACAACTATGAGTACGGACTTCAGACCATAATAGACAACGTGTCGCTGCTGAGTCCGGAGTTGCTGGGGGAGATAAACTCCATAGTGGTCGGAAGTGGACACGCCGTGGCAAAAAAAAAGTCTGGAGAAGGATTGCGAAGTCGGTGTGATTCGTTTCCGGTTAAAACCGACGTGGAATATCCGACTGATGTGGGGTTATGTCAGGATGCGGTGGGGAGCATGATACGGGAATGCGGGAAGGCCGCCGTGGCGAACAGGCTTCCGGGGTTTCGTCAGCGCAAGCATCTGACCAGGAAGTTAGGGAAGTTCTATAACAAGATAAGGACGAAGAAAGCAAGGAACCGCAATCCGGGGAGTCTGGAGAAGTATCTTGGTTTATGCGAGGAGATGGTAAGACGCGCGAACGAGCTTGTCTGCGAACTTCTAGCGGTGGGGGCGCCTGCGTGGCGGATACAGAGGATAAACTACTGCAAGGGGCATGCGATACGGCAGGTTGACCAGGTACGCAGGCGTATTGTGTATGGGGAAGTAATACCGCAGGAGGAGAAGGTGTTCTCGGTGTTTGAACCTCATACGAGGTGGATAGCGAAGGGGAAGGCGGGAGTGCCGGTGGAATTCGGGGTTCCTGTGTGCATAGTGGAGGATCAGCACCAGTTCATTCTTAATCACAGGGTGATGTGGGAAGAGAGCGATGTGGATGTGTGCGTGCCGATTATGGAGGAAACCAGGGGGATGTACCCTGAGCTTGAGAGTTGCAGTTTTGATCAGGGGTTTCACAGTCCGAAGAACAGGAAGAGGCTTGATGAGATACTGGAGGGGAATTATCTGCCGAAGAAAGGGAAGCTCGGGGAAAAGGACAAGGAGAGGCAGAGTGAACAGGGGTTTGTGAAAGCCAGGAAGCAGCATCCCGCAGTGGAATCTGCGATAAACGGATTGAATCATAAGGGGTGTGAGAAGGTAAGGGTTCACGGGAAGGATGGGTTTGCGAGGAGCGTGGCGTTATCGGTTCTGGCGTACAACATTCATCGTCTTGGGGTATTGGTGAGGAACAAAGAAAGGGAGAAGTGGAAGAAAAAGCTCAAGCCGTGCTTGCTTGTAGCTGCTTAGGCAGACTGGGAGCAGAAAAGGTAAGATGTCAGGCGGGGGGCACGGGGAGAGGTCTGTCCGAAAATTGGAGAAAACGGATGATTTAGTGATTTTGTAGGACACTTGAGTTCTGGAAGGAGCCGGAGCTCGAGTGCTATCTGAAATTCTGTCGGAAAATCGGCGGAAAAAGGTCTTTTCTGACAGGCACTATATACTTAACTATGGGTAGGTTAACAGCTAGACATCACAACAAATCTTCCAACTTCTATTTATCTCTTCAATAGAAGTGGACCCCAAAAATTAGACAGCGTCTTAAGTGTATTTCTTTGATATTTTAATAAGTACAGGAGGTACACAATGAGGAGTAAGAGGCGTAATCATTCACCGGAATTCAAGGCGAAGGTAGCGTTGTCAGCGCTAAGAGGAGATAAGACGGTAGCGGAGCTTGCCCAGCAGTTCAATATTCACCCCAATCAGATAAGCATGTGGAAGAAGCAGCTGCTTGGGAACGCGGGCAAGGTGTTCGGTTCGGGAGCGGACAAGAAGGCTGCGGGGGAGAAGTACATAAAGGAGCTTGAAGCCAAGGTAGGTCAGCTGACCTTGGAGAACGATTTTTTATCCAAAGCGCTCGGTCGTTAGATCGGGCGCGGCGCAAGGAATTCGTAGTGCGTGGCCAGGCGCTTTCCATGGTGAGGCAATGCGAGTTGCTGGATATAAATCGTTCAAGCCTGTACTACGAGAGAACAGTGGTATCCCCTGAGGACGAGGAGATCATGAAGAAGATTGACAGGATCCACACGGAGTATCCGTTCAAGGGTTCTCGGAGGATAGTGTACGCGCTTGGGAAGATGGAAGGCGTGGAGGTGAACCGTAAGCGGGTGATGAGGCTCATGAAGCTTATGGGGATACGGGGGCTGGCCCCTGGACCCGAGACTACGAAGAGAGGGGGCGCTGAGCACAGGATATACCCGTATTTGCTGCGAGGGAAGGCGATAGAGCGTCCTGGGCAGGTATGGGCCGCTGACATCACGTATATAGCGATGAGCAGGGGTTTTGTGTATCTGATGGCAGTAATGGACTGGTACTCGCGGAAGGTGCTGAGCTGGAGGTTATCGAACACGCTGGATACGGAGTTTTGCGTTGAAGCATTGGAGGAAGCGCTATACGTGTACGATGAACCTGAGATATTCAATACGGATCAGGGGAGCCAGTTCACAAGCGACGAGTTCACGGGGGTGCTCAGCGCCAGAGGTATTGATATAAGCATGGACGGCAAGGGGAGTTGGCGGGACAATGTTTTTGTGGAGAGGCTGTGGAGGAGTCTTAAGTACGAGGAAGTGTATATGAAGGCGTATGAATCAGTAGCCTCGGCGAAGGCAGGTATAGGGGAGTGGATAGGGTTTTACAATGAGAGGAGGCCACATCAGGGGCTTGATATGGAAACTCCGGATCAGGTTTACTATGGTTTGGGGGTGGTGGGGAAGCAGGTGGCTTGAAGTGATGAGAGAGATAGAACAGAGTTTATGGTTCCGGGAGTCTGAAACTCCAGTCGGGCTACGCCCTCCTTCCGTTTCAGACTCCCGAAAGCTTTTCTGCGTTGGTCGGAATACACTTAAAAAAAGAAAAAAGCTGTTTAAAAAAAGGGTCCACTTCTTTCCATTATCTGTTACAGTCACACGAAATAACCGATACAGTGGCCCCATCATTTAGTGTATAATTGGAAAATTAAACAGTTCTAGGTCAAGTGATAATACACTATGGAGCAAAAGTTCAATATAGATAATTTCAAAGCTCTGGAAGTCAAAAGAGATCAATTTGACGAGCAAATTAAACGACTTAATGACCGTGGCTTCAACACAGACAAGATAGAAGTCACAGTTGAATCTGCTCTCAAGAATTTATCCGATCCAAATCCCTCCCCATTTATAATCTACGGTGAGCCGCAGAGTGGTAAAACCGAAATGATGATATGCCTTACTGCCAAACTCTTGGATGAAGGGCATGAATTCATAGTTTTACTTCTAAACGATAGTATAGATCTGTTATCTCAAAATCTGGGGCGATTTCAAAGTAGCGGCCTTGCTCCTTCCCCCCACAACTTCACCGAGATATTAGACCCCAGCCATCGAATACAAGGAATTAGACACGTAGTGTTTTGCAAGAAAAATGCTAGAGATCTGGAAAAATTGATCGACAAGATAGATGCCCTTGGTCAAGTTATCGTAATTGATGATGAGGCTGATTATGCCACTCCAAATGCAAAGATAAACAGAAAAGATAAAACCAAAATAAATGAACTGATTGAGAAGCTACTAGGTATAAAAGGAATATATATCGGCGTGACAGCTACCCCCGCACGACTGGATCTAAACAATACTTTTGGCAATGTCACCGCAAAGTGGGTGGAGTTCGGAACACATGAGAATTATACGGGACAGGACATCTTCTTCCCGGTAAATGGAGATGTTAATAAATATCGACTGGAACTCTTGCCGGACACTGGAGACGAACCTCATTATATAAGGGAAGCTCTGTTCAGCTTTCTAGTGGCAAATGCATATTTGAATTTACATCGTGGTAGAAATGGCCAACAAGTCAATTATTCAATGCTTGTGCACACCAGTGGAAAAATATATGACCACCAAAAAGACAAAGTCGAAATAGAAAAAACGATTGCAGCTCTGATGGACCAGAATTCACCTAAATATGAATCCTACGTAGAAAGTATCTGGAACAAGGCAAAAGAGCGTTATCCAGAAGAGAATCTAAACTTGCTGACAGCCTTTGTATTGAACAATATTTCACGGCATAAGCTCATTGTGCTTAACTCAAAAAGAGACATCTCAATAAGTGGAAAAGACGCAACTGATCCAAAGTCTTTGTTTACTATAGTAATTGGAGGAAATATCGTTTCTCGTGGCGTTACTTTAAATAATTTGCTCTCTATGTACTTCACGCGAGATGTAAGGAACAAGATTCAGCAAGATACATATATCCAGAGAGCGCGAATGTTTGGATTGCGCAACGACTATCTTGAACATTTCGAACTATCAATACCTATTGGATTATATGCTGACTGGCATCGTTGTTTTGTTTACCATAAACTTTCACTTGATGGTGCCAGAAATGGCAATCCGCCCATCTGGATAACTGACCAGAGAGTGTCGGCAGTCGCTAGTCCCAGTATCGATAAAGACAATGTCTATCACACAAAGAGGGGCGAGCTTTCGTTCGGTTTATTCACTGACTGCCTAACTGATGTCATTGAAGCTTCTGAAGATGAAGATCTGGATTCAAATGAAAAATTAGAACTCCTAAAAAGCCTGCTACCAAAAAATGCGTTCCCAGACCATCTTACAGAGTTTATAAGAACTTTTGGTGAACCAGGTAGCATTGAAAAAATCGCTGTCTATGAACCCACAGATGTAAGCAGTTTTTCCCCAGATCCTAACCGTAATGACGATATTGAGAATATATCTCGTTCACGAGGTTTTTGGGGGCAATTTGACCGCGATAAAGATGCATCAGCCGTACATCATTTTAAGATTTTTCACTACAGGGGGCTTAGAGGCAAACTGTTCTATAAATATGATTGCGATGATATCAAATCATTAACATTCTTATGGAATATAAAAGGCCATGGCTGAATACGAACAATATCACGGGATAGTTATTAGGGCTCTGGTAGCAGAATTGAAGGAAGGAGTACACGTTAAAGCCCACGACGCCCATGGAATATTGAACAGTTTTCTAATTAATAATTCGATTGGTCTATACATTAAGCATTCTTCAAAACGAATGAGCCCTTGGCTATTTTCTTTCACAAAAGATAATCTTCTGGAACTTAAATTGCTCGAAGAAAGTGCTCAGCTAACTTTTATATCTTTTGTCTGTGGACACGATGGATTTTTAACATTGTCTAAGGAGGAACTCCAACGCCTGTCTGGTAAGAAACAATCAGATGATTCACTGACTATTCACGTAAAAAGGCGTAAACGGCATATGTACGCCGTAGGGGGACGGGATAGACTGGAAAACAGCAAAGCGCGGGGTTTTACAGAAGAAATGATTCACGCATTGACAAAATGAAGAATCGTTTCCGTTTTCATTCGGTTGGATATCTGGTTGCCGTTGCTTGTAATCGGTAGGTACCTTGACTGCCTTCGAATTCTACGGGTCTTGCTATCAACAAGCTCCAAGCCCAGATCCGACCCAAGAATTTCAAATATTTTGTCATTCAAGATTCTTGTCCCATATTGTGTCGAATTTCCAACAACGACAATTAGGTTCCCTTTGAAAACCAGTAGAGATCGCATTCGCTCAATTGTGTTTTTACAGTCGAAAATATACCGTAATAAGAATTTCTTTACCCGAGGATGCAAAAGACGTCCGCTAGAAACACTTTCTAAAATATCTCTACACTCCACATCACCTGAAAGCTCCGGCATGCCTCGCTCCACACCAATAAAACCACTTCTTATCTCTCTCAACTGAGGTATCGTATAACCCATCCAGATCAGCGAAAATTTATGCCCCCTCATGTAGTCAATGGCATTAAGATAGGGAGGGCTTGTGATGACTACATCAAATTTTTCTGAAGTGGTCGCTTTTCTGCAATCTTGAAGTTTTACACTGGCATCAGACTGATTAGGAAACTCTCTAAATATACGAATCAATCTGTCTATCGATTTAAAAAACTCGGGAATTACTTGAAAATCGTTGACGTCTTTCTTTTTATGTGGGCGGCTATGTGAAATATCCCAAGCCAACGATGCCCCATTGGTCTTAGTGATAATTATCCGGCTCATCGCTATTTGGAAAAAGTCACGTCTACGTCCAAGAGGAAAAAGGTCTTCGATTAAAACAGATAGTTTGTTTAGATCATTCCGTTGCTGCTCGGCAAACCAGTAGTGAGAAAACTCTCGGGTCTCCGGACAACTTGAGAAACGACACTTAATTGGTTCATGTTGAGCTTCTAGTCTTTCCTTTAAAACACGAGTTTCTTCTTCGAGTTTGTCTAGGTCGAACCGTCTGCACCATGTGCGAGACATTTTTACCGCAAGAGGGTCAATATCCCACCCAACAGCGCTATGTCCCGCATCAATGGCATGCCGCAAAGTTGTTCCCGAACCACACATTGGATCAAGAACCCTAGAACCTCTAGGGAAACAGGCTAGCTTCTCCTTTGCTAAGTCTGGAGCCATTCTTGCTGGAAATGGATGTATAGGCCTCATTGGGAAATTTATCTCAAGAATACTCCTTATGTGTTTTCAACTTAATATGAAAATTTAGAGCAGATAGCTTCCCAGATGTATTCTGCTGTTTCTTGCGGAGACATAGAACCTACATTATGCGTAAAAGCTAGCATTCCCATGGGTTTTAATTTAAGTTCTCCTTCGTGTTCTTCTACATAAATCATTTCGTTTGTTGATTTATCTTCACTCACATCTATGCGGGTCCCATGTAGCATCCAAATTTCATCTCTCCCCATTCCCCCGTTTATCCATATTTTCAGGCTGGTCAATATATTTCCTTCATTGTAAAGAGTGAACAGCACTTTCCTCGTCGTTATCTTTTCGACCTCAAATTCAAAGTTCGGGTATTCATTTTTAGTTTCACGCATAAATCCACCGATGGAAAAAACTATATGTTCAAAAGATTCCCTAAGAAACTTTTTCTTTTCCTGATCGGAAAAGGATATTCTAAGCTTGGGTATATGGGATTTTGATAAACTTGGTTCATTCAGCTTCCGCTCCTCATCTTGTTTTTTTCTTCCGATTTTCTGGAGAAAAAGGTTCACAACTTTTTCAGGTTCCGTACTTCTTGCAGAAACATATCCGATCGTGCTAGGAAGCCCTAGAACATCGCCGGAAAAACCATCAAGACGAACTGGAAGTATATATGCTTCTCCTTTTTCTTGAATGCTTTTTTCTATAGCGTTTCTAAGTTCCCATACAGTCCACACTTTCTCTAGGTAGTAATCTGAAAGAATTATTATGCAGTACCGACTATCAGTGAAATATATTTCTCTCAATTTAACCGATAGATTTTCTCCCCATAATTCAGCGGAATTGAATTCATCATAAAAAACTTCGATATTTTCCGCCTGCAGCCCAGTGGCTATAGCTTCGGCGAAATTTCTATCTTCACCCGCAAATGATAAAGCAACATCATATTTATATTTCATACATAGTAATCCTTAACCACCTCTTGTATATCATCAATAAAAAGATTGGTTACCTAGAGCAAGAAAATGGAATTTTTGCCGGAATTCTACTTACAGAGCTAAATATGGTCAACTTCTCAGCCCGTGATTTAAACCTAATTTTGTGCTAAATAAAATTCTGGGTTCCACGCCCCTTGACGGCCTTTTAATCCTGCACAGTCACCACAGCTTAGGACATTCCTCTTTCACTGAATCTTTTGTGAACGGAAATACCAACAACTTATCCCAAGGGCTAGGTACATAACTGCTAGCTAATGTAGCAATGCGAGACTAAAGAAAAAGCAATGTAACCACCACAAGCCAAAGCAATCAGCAAGGGAAGAAGCATCTCCAAGTGAGTCAAATCGATTGGTTTGTTCTTTTCGTCACTCAATATCTTCCACTCCATCTCAAATGCAGCAATCGGAAGGTCTTTTTCTATCTCGGAAATCACAGCGAACTTCGCCTTCGCTAGTCTGCGAAAATACCTGATAGTTAGAAACCAGATCGCTGATATCAAGAAGATCAGCAAAGCCGGATAAATCGGCGGCATGTTGCTGCGAACGACACCGACCGCAGTAACAATCGCCGCAATCATACCAAGATATACCACCGATGCTTGCTGCCGGCGGTTCTCATTGGCCGTAACAGTAGAAATAAAAACCTTGTAGATCCCAAGCTTGCGATCAAGATCGGTCATTGCGATACAATTCCCATATCCCACGGATGATACTTTTTTTGTTCCAACCGACCGTATTTTGAGCAGCATCCCCTACGACTGACGGTCTTCGCTGCTGGCCCCAAGGATTGACACCCAGAATCGGCTTTGATTTTAGCTTCGCACCTTGAATCTCCTTTTGGATCCAATTGCTGTAGCTTGCGTACATGCCCAACGGAATAACTATAACGTGGCTTCTTTCAATCTTTCTGTAGATGGCTTCCCTTAAAACCTTGGCGTTGGCCGGTTTATGGATGGGGTCATCCCTCGGTACTGAGAAATCGTAAAATTTTAACGAGGCTTGACCAACACGCCATTTTTCACGAAATATCCAACTATGCAGAGTATCGTAGTGGTCCGAATAGGACCATGAGTGGCTTATGAAAACATGTATACGATGTTGGCTCATTCGTTGTCTTGAAGCTCGAAAATTATTATAGCGCAATCAGTGCAATAGCAGACCAAAAGCAAGCTTAAACTGTGATAGTTTAGGTTCCCCTAATCTATACGTATTTCAAATTCCCTTTACCTGAAATGCACCCAAAAATTTTGGTCATCTCTTCAGTCTTCTGAGACCTCGTGCTATTACTTTTGCTCTGTAAATTCAGCGTCTATCACGTCGTCGCCCGAGGTGGAATTTCCCTGCTCTGAGGCCTGGCCTTCAGCCCCACCCTCCCCGGCACCTGCGGCGGCTTCTTCCTGCTGCTTTTTGTACATCAGTTCCGCAAGCTTGTGAGAGACGGCGGTTATTTTCTCCGTCGCTTGGTCGATTTTACCTAGGTCATCCGACTTAAGGGCTTCCCTTCCTTCCTCAAGGGCCTGCTCAAGCTCCTTTTTCTCATCCTCGGAGAGGCCGTCGCCAAGCTCCTGGAAGCTCTTGTTGGTCCTGTAGACAAGCTCGTCAAGCTGGTTTCTCTTCTGAACCTGCTCGCTTTTCTCCTTGTCTTTGTCAGACATCTTCTCGGCTTCTTCGACCATGGAGTCGATCTCGTCGCTGCTAAGCCCGCTTGAGGCCTCAACCTTGACTTTCTGCTCCTTCTGGGTCGCGTTGTCCTTCGCGGAAACATGGAGTATTCCGTCAGCATCGGTGTCAAAAGTGACCTCTATCTGCGGAATGCCTCTCGCTGCCGAGGGGATACCCGAGAGAATGAACCTCGCAAGCGTCCTGTTATCCGCAGCCATCTGCCTTTCTCCCTGCAGTACGTGGATCTCAACCGAGCTCTGATTGTCCTCGGCCGTGGTGAAAATCTGGCTTTTCTTGGTGGGAATGGTCGTGTTTCTCTCGATGATGGTGGTCATGACCCCTCCGAGAGTTTCAATGCCAAGGGAGAGGGGAACAACATCTAAAAGAAGCATGTCAGTTACGTCTCCTCCAAGCACACCCGCCTGTATGGCGGCACCCATGGCGACCACCTCGTCCGGGTTTATTCCCCTGCTCGGATCCTTCCCGAAAAAGTCAGTCACGACTTTCTGGACAAGCGGGATTCTGGTCGATCCGCCGACCAGTATTACTTCAGCTATCTCGCCCGGGCGAAGCCCCGCGTCCTTAAGGGCTTGCTCGCAGGGCTTAAGGGTGCCCTTTATGAGATCTTCGATCAGCTGCTCGAACTTTGAACGCGTTATCTTCATCACAAGGTGCTTGGGACCGCTTGCATCGGCCGTTATAAACGGTAGGTTTATTTCCGTCTCAACGGTGTTTGAAAGCTCGATTTTGGCCTTCTCTGCGGCTTCTCTCAGCCTCTGCACGGCCATCTTGTCCGCTCCGAGGTCTATTCCGGAATCTTTTTTGAACTCGGAGACAATGTAATCAATGACCCTCTTGTCAAAATCGTCTCCGCCCAGGTGGGTATCCCCGTTTGTGGATTTAACCTCTATCACGTTGTTTCCGACCTCAAGCACCGACACGTCAAAAGTTCCGCCTCCAAGATCATAGACCACTATCATTCCCTCTTTTTTCTTGTCAAACCCGTAGGCAAGAGCCGCCGCGGTCGGCTCGTTTATTATGCGCTTTACGTCAAGACCGGCTATCTTCCCTGCATCTTTTGTCGCCTGGCGCTGGCTGTCGTTAAAATACGCGGGAACGGTTATAACGGCTTCGGTGACTTCGGAACCCAGGTAATCCTCTGCGGCTTTCTTAAGCTTCATGAGCACGTGCGCAGAGACCTGCGGGGGTGAGTACTCTTTTCCCTCGACCTCTATCCACGCATCCGAGTTTCCTGATTTTACAACGCCGTAGGCAAGGCTCTCCGCTTCGCTCGATACCTCCTCGAACCTTCTGCCCATAAGCCTTTTGGTAGAGTAGACGGTGTTCTCGGGGTTGGCGACGGCTTGGCGCTTCGCGGGCCCGCCGACCAGAACCTCTTCTCCATCCTTTAGAAACGCTACCACCGAGGGAGTGGTTCTCGTGCCTTCCTCGTTGATTATCACTTTCGGCTCGCCGCCCTCAACGATGGCTACGCATGAATTAGTTGTTCCAAGGTCTATTCCTATTATCTTAGAAGCCATTTAATTCCTCCTGGGTTTTCTTCTTATTAGATGTGAATTTCAAGTTTTTCGGCCATGTATCCCCTGAGTTTCCCTATGGACTCGGCCTGTATCTGCCTTACCCTCTCCTGGGAAACCCCGAGGTCACGGGCTATTTCATGGAGTTTTCTTGGAGGTTCAGTGAAATACCTCTCATTTATCACCTTTTTCTGCCTCGCGGAAAGCGTCTCGAGGGCTTCGCGCAGATTCTCCCTGGCAAGGCTGTCAAACCCGAGTTCACCGAGCACCTGCTCCTGGTTATCGGACGGGTCAGGGAGCATCTCCCCGTAAGTGGCCGAGGAGCCATCCCCTGCGGGACGCTCCGAGAGGGAAAGATCTCTTTTAGAAGCACGGACCTGCATCTCGGAGATTTCCTCTTCCTTAACGCCGAAATGGTCCGCAAGACGGCTTATGTCGTCATCTTCCATGCTGGTAGTTGTTATCCCGAGTTTGCGCTTCGCCCCTTCTATCCTCTGGAAAAGCTTTCTCTGGGACTGCGTTGTTCCGATCTTAACGTTGCTCCAGAACTTCATTATGTGGTTCTGGATCCTTACCCTGATCCACCACACCGCGTAGGATATGAGCCTGTAGCCCCTGTAAGGATTGAATTTCTTAACGGCGCGCATCAGTCCTATCGAACCTTCCTGAACAAGGTCCATCATTGGAAAACCGTAAGATCTGTACTCAGAAGCGATTCTCATCACGAACCTTAGGTTTGACACCACGAGTTTGTTAGCCGCTTCAAGATCTTCGTTTTCGTAATATCTGACCGCAAGTGCGTACTCTTCCTCTTTTGAGAGAAGCGGATGTTTTTCCATCTCCCGCATGAAAACCGAAAGAGAATCGCATGTTGCAACTACCGTCTGCATCTAACATGTACCTCTATTTCTCAAACTAATCATCAAAAGGTGTATGTCAAGGTTTTAAGACAAAACAAAAGACAAGAAGAAATCGATAGAAATCAGGTTAAATATTTATCGTAATCTTCTGAAACAAAATGATTTCTTCCTCTAAGTGAGGATTAACACTCACAAAGCATTTACCTTAAAAAGCAATGCTTCTTTGCGTTCAAGCGGGAAGAATTTTTTGTTTTTCCGCTAGAAGTCATATAATGATACGGAACGGACACTAAAAGGGTTTCGAAATGAATACAAGTATAAGAAACTCTGCTCGAAATGGTCATTATAGCGCGACAATCAAGAAACTGAGTGGTTTCAAGTACCGCTTTTACGAATATTCACTATTAAAAATCTAAGCGCGTATAGGAGGACACATGTCGGTTTTTGAGTTATTTTCCAAAAGACAAAAAAGATTAAGAGGAGAGTACCCCGATGTGTATCAATATGAGAATATTGATAAGAAATTTCGCACTCAAGTAGTGCATATAATCAGGGACACAATTGGTATTGAGGAACGGTATAACGAGGCAACAAACGAAGTTTACGAAGATATTCATCAAATATTGTGCAAAGAATACGGTGTCTTTAGACTTGGGAAAAATAGGGAATCATATTCTTCGGGGATATTTAATTATTTTCTCAACGAAGAAGATCATGAGAAATGCCTCGACGTTATTGAATTGAGTTTCCAAGTGATTGATACACATGTAAGGCAAAATGAGTGGCGTTTTTTTGGTGTGGCTACAGGTGTTATACAGAAACCAAATGATGCAATCAAGGAACTAAACACAAGATTTAAAGAATCTGGTATAGGATATCAATTTGAAGCCGGTGAGTTAATAAAAATTGACTCTCAATTTATTCACTCCGAAGCGGTAAAACCGGTACTACATCTTCTCGGGAAAGACGAAATATATGCTGGTGCAAACAACGAGTTTCTATCAGCATATGAGCATTATAGACACAAACGATATAAAGAATGTCTTAATGACTGCCTTAAGTCATTTGAGAGCTTGATGAAAGCCATTCACGAAAAACATTCATGGCCTTACGACTCAGGCGCTACGGCTAAAAGGCTGATTAATAGCTGTCTGGCAAACAAACTGGTTCCAGAGTATCTTCAAAATCAGTTTTCTTCAGTAAGGCTTCTTTTAGAAAGCGGTATACCTACTGTTAGAAACAAAAAAGGTGGTCATGGTCAGGGCACGGAGGTATCAACCGTGCCAGAGTACTTAGCAAGCTATACTCTACATCTAACAGCCTCAAATTTATTATTTCTGGCTAAGTGTGAAGAACAATATACAAAAACAGTATAATTGGGGTCTACTTCTTTGTTACGATAAAATCACTTATATTCGCAACCGTTTAGACCGAACTTCAGCAATTCCCACTAAGTCCTAAAACTCCTTAAAACAAAGGGGTTGGGGATTTTGTTTTCGTAAACTTTCACTCCGTTTTCAGGCAGAATTCCCCGAATCTCCGACACTTTCCCCATAAATCAACACAGACTGTGTTCGTAATATATGGTAAACTGATTTTCAGGAACAACAACCATAGTTTGCTACCGGAGGTGGACTGTGAAGAAAAAAACTGTGCGCAAATTGCGCAAAAAGCTGAGCAAACCCGGTCTGCTTAAAACTGTTCGTGACTGTTTTGAAGAAATAGATGACACCATCACGGGCCGGAGTTTCACTCTTGCGGATTACCTTATATCGGGACTTGCGGTGTTTTCCCTCAAACACTCTTCCCTTCTTGAATTCGATAAAGCCGTCCACTCAGAGAAAACAGTGCGTGCCAATCTGAAGAATCTGTTTGGAATCGAAGAAGCTCCATCGGATTCGGGGATGAGAAAGCGTCTTGACGAGCTTTCGCCCACAACACTGCGCGGAGCTTTCAAGCGTCTGCTGAGTGAACTGCAAAGGGGAAAGGGGCTTTGTGGATACGAGTATATAGACGGTCACTACCTGCTCTCATTAGACGGCACGGGGTTTTTCTCTTCTCCGAGTGTGCATTGCGAGAACTGCTGTGAGAAGCATCACCGCGACGGCAGCGTTACGTATTATCATCAAATGCTGTGCGGGGCTATAGTGCACCCTGAGCACAAGCAAGTATTTCCGTTAGCTCCCGAGGGGATACTGAAAACTGACGGGGCAAAAAAGAACGACTGCGAGAGAAACGCGGCAAAAAGGTTCATAGAGGATTTAAGGAGGGAGCATCCACATCTGAAGCTCATAGTGCTTGAAGACGCGCTAGCTGCAAACGCTCCGCATATAAGGCACCTGATCAGCAATGATCTGAGGTTTATACTTGGGGCGAAGGAGAAAGGTAACAAGTATTTGTTCAAACAGGCAGACAGCAGAGCTGATACCGAGGAAGTGGAGATGGAGGGAGAGAATGGAATACGGCACAGGTTCAGATACGTAAACAACGTATCGCTTAACGCGTCGAACAAGGGGTTGAAGGTTAATTTCCTTGAGTATCATGAGACAAGGCCCGGGACAAAGAAGAACCCACAGAGCAGTACCATGCGTTTTTCCTGGGTTACTGACATAGAGTTGAACCGCAATAATGTGATGAAGATAATGAGGGCGGGGCGAGCGAGGTGGAGAATAGAGAATGAGACATTCAATACGCTTAAGAATCAGGGTTATCATTTTGAGCACAACTTCGGGCACGGCAACAAGCATCTTTCGGGAGTGTTCGGCAATCTGATGTTGCTTGCGTTTCTGATTGATCAGATAGAGATGAGGTGCTGCGGATTATTTATGGCAACCTTGGAGAACATGGAGAGGCTCAAGTACCTGAGGGACAAGATAAGGAGGTTTATTCTGGATTTTATCGTCCCTGACTGGGAGACTTTGTATATGAGCATTGTACATGGTCATCAGCACACTGAACTCACCCCGAACGAGTAGTGGGTTCCGGGGTGGATTCCGTTTCTGTAGAGATGGATAGTTGCGTGCAGAGGTTAAAATGGTATTCAAAAATCGGTTGGAATATGTGAATGGCTACGGCAATTGAGGGATTATTCAGATCTGTGATGCTTGAATCATGGATGAAAATCATGAAAAACTACCAGTTGCTCAGCAACTGGTACCCAATACACCGATAGTGGGAATTGCTGACCGAACTTCATTATAGGGGTCTCGCCATAATTATTTGTTTATTGTGGGAACATCCTGTAGTTCCACTCTCCATGAAAACTGTCCCGCTTCATGGATAAACTTTCCTCTTGCTCTTTGGTTATCTTGCGCCCCTTCGTATAACTTCCCTCATCAAGTTCCGAACGAATCCTCAGACCACTTCTTGTAGTCGTATGCCCAATCAGACAGGATCAAGGATTATCCGGAGGATGTACGTCAGATAGCGAAAGGGATCTTGGGTGCAGGAAGCCGTTGCTTTTGACCAACCAGATGGAGGAGAGTGCGTCGGATATTATAGACCGTTACGCGAGGCGGATGATAATAGAGAATACGATATCGGACGCTATAGACTTTTTTCACATGGATGCGCTGAGTGCGGCTGTGGCTATGAAGGTAAATGTGGACACTCAGCTCACGGTGATGGCAAGTGGGTTGTACAGGTTGCTGGGGAAGCGAGTAGGCAGGGGGTATGAGGTTGCGAGGGCACGGACTATATTCCGTGATCTTGTGAATACGAGCGGAAGAATTGAGATAACCGCGCAGGAAGTAATAGTAAGTCTGGGTCGCAGGGCGAACAATCCGCTGCTTATAGCAGCTGGCTACGAGGAGATGGAAGAACCGATCCCTTGGCTTGATGACCGTGTTCTCAGAATCCGGTTCTTCTGACCCTCAATGTGTCATCTCAGTTTTTGTAGTTGGGAATTCAGGTTGATGCTGAATTAAATAACCCAATTTCTTCCCCGTGGAAATTTCACTCTTCTGTGGGCCCTACCGATTGAACCACATCCTTCCAGCCGTTCTTTCGGTAGTGATTCCTTATCAGATTGCCAATTATAAACGCTAATACAATCTGGAGAACAATTGCCCCAATGCCCATTGTTACTATCCCTGCGATAAGTGCGATTATTACCCACAGCACAGATTCCATCCACATTCCTTTATAGAAGAGATAAAAAAGTCCAAACAGGAAAGCCCAAAGCCCTGCATATCCATCTGTAACCAGCTCTTTCATCCCCGTTGCGGGGTTAATCATAACAATGCCTTTAGGTTTAGCAGAATCCATAATAGAGCCTCCTTTAATCAGCCAACTTTAGCAGCCTCAACCACCTTGGACGCGGCTTCTTTCATGCCGACTCCGGTCTGGATGTCAAGACCCGAGTTTGAAAGAATCTCCCTTCCGGCTTCAACGTTGGTTCCTTCAAGCCTCACCACTAAAGGAACGTTTATTCCGACCTCTCCCGCGGCCTCCACGATGCCATCGGCGATGGTATCGCACTTCATGATGCCGCCGAAAATATTAACGAAGATGGCCTTTACGTTCTCATCGCTCAGGATCATCTTAAACGCCTTCGTCACCTGCTCGGTTGTAGCCCCTCCCCCGACGTCAAGGAAATTCGCGGGTTCTCCGCCGTGGTGCTTGATGATGTCCATGGTCGCCATGGCAAGCCCCGCGCCGTTAACCAGACACCCTATGTTCCCGTCAAGCTTAACGAAGCTTATCCCCGCGTCACTTGCTTCAAGCTCAAGCGGGTCCTCTTCGTCCCTGTCCCTTAACCCCGCGATATCGCGGTGGCGGAAAAGCGCGTTATCATCGAAGTTAATCTTCGCGTCAAGAGCAACTACGTTTCCGTCTGAGGTAAGAACGAGCGGGTTTATCTCAGCAAGGGAGCAGTCCTTTTCGATAAAAACCCGGTAAAGGGATGAGATAAACGACACAGCCTGCCTCACGGCGCCGCCCTCAAGACCCATGAAATAAGCGATTTTCCTGCACTGGTAAGGCTGAATGCCAAGAGAGATGTCGACATGCTCCTTGATTATCTTCTCGGGGGATCTGGCAGCCACTTCCTCGATCTCAACCCCTCCCTCGGGGCTTCCCATAACGACTACTTTTTCCCGGGAGCGGTCAATCACCATGCCGAGATAAAACTCCTTTTCTATGCTTGAGGCTTCCTCGATAAGAACGCTTCCCACGATTTTGCCCTCGGGGCCCGTCTGGTGGGTTACGAGGTTCATGCCGATTATCTCATCCGCGGCCGCCATAGCGTCGTGGGAATTGTCAACTACCTTTATTCCGCCTCCCTTGCCCCGGCCGCCGGCGTGAATCTGGGCTTTCACCACGTACTTTGCCGAGTTAAGGGTATCGAGCACCTCCGACACCTCATCCGCGCTGAAAACAACCTGCCCTCCCGGGACCCTGACTCCGAAATCCGAGAGAAGCTTCTTGGCCTGGTATTCGTGTACGTTCAATCTGGAGCCCTCTCCTATTTCCCCTTGATCTTCCTTAAAAGCCAGGAAAGCGGATCATAGTACTTGTCGACCACTCTCTCCTTAAGCGGAATGATTCCGTTATCCGTTATGTGTATGTCCTCGGGGCATACTTCCGTGCAGCATTTCGTGATGTTGCAGAAGCCGACCCCCGCTTCCTCGCGCGCGAACTCTCTTCTGTCAAGGACATCCAGGGGATGCATCTCCCGCTCGGCAATCTTTATCATGAACCTAGGGCCCGCAAAGGCGTCTTTTCGGTTATGGTCGCGAAGTATGTGACAGACGTTCTGGCAGAGAAAGCACTCTATGCATTTTCGGAACTCCTGTCCTCTCTCCACGTCCTCTTGGTACATGATCCACTCGGTGTCCTCGGCGGGGGTAAACGGAGGAATCTTTTTGCTTACCTCGTAGTTCCAAGAGACGTCGGTCACGAGATCCTTTATCACGGGAAACGCCTTGATCGGGTAGACGGTGATCGTTTCGCCCTCGGCGAAACTGTCCATGCGAGTCTTGCAGGCAAGCTTCGGTTTTCCGTTTATCTCGGTGCTGCAGGAGCCGCACTTGGCCGCCTTGCAGTTCCATCTTATCGCCAGGTCGCCGTCGTAGTTGGCCTGTATGTAGAAAAGCGCGTCGAGGACCACCATCCCCTCATCTACCGGGACCTCGTACTCCTTTTCCTCTCCGCCCTGCGCGTCTCCGCGAAAAACTCTTAGCTTGGCTACCGACATCACTTATCCTCCGTAAACAATTTCGAAAGCTCATCGGGCATCTCTGTGATCGGCCACGTTGCGATGTCCATTGTCTCGTCTTTAATGGAGACAATGAAATTGAGCTTGCCCCACTTCTCGTCGTCGCTCTCAGGGAAATCGACCCGGCTGTGAGCTCCCCTGCTCTCTTTTCTCGCAAGCGCGCATCTCGCAAGCGCCTCCGAGACGATCAGCATCGACTTGAGGTCCCTGCAGAGATGCCATCCCGGGTTAAACATCACCGAGCCCTCTATCTTGAGTACTTTTGCCCTCTCCTTCAGTCCCTCTATCTCGTCTATGCCCTTCTGTATGTTCTCTTCCGTGCGGAACACCCCTATGTAGAGCTGCATCACATCCTGGAGATCCTGGTGGATCGTGTAGGGGTTCTCCCCCTGGGTGTTGTTAAAAGGCTCCCTGAGCTCGTTTGCGTATCCCTCAACGAGCTCGGCGGGTATCTGTGCGTGGGATTTTCCGCTCGCGTAGGCTGCGGCACCCTCGCCCGCCCTTTTCCCGAAGACGAGAAGATCAGACAGGGAATTTCCGCCTAGACGGTTTGCGCCGTGCATTCCTCCTGCGACCTCGCCCGCTGCAAATAGCCCCGGGACCGTGCTCGAGCAGGTGTCTCCTTCAACCTTGACTCCGCCCATAACGTAATGGGTGGTCGGGAACACTTCCATAGGGCCTTTCGTTATGTCTATGTCCGCAAACTCCATGAACTGGTGGTACATGCTCGGAAGCTTCCGCTTTACGTAATCGGCTCCCCTGTGCGAGACGTCAAGGAACGCTCCGCCGTGGGGAGAACCGCGTCCCTGCTCAACTTCTGTGTATATGGATCTTGCGACCACGTCGCGGGTCGATAGCTCCATGCGTTCGGGGTCGTATCTCTCCATAAAGCGCTCGCCCTCGCTGTTTGTGAGTATGCCTCCCTCGCCGCGCACCGCTTCCGTAACCAGGATTCCCCTCACGCTCGGGGGCCAGACCATCCCCGTGGGATGGAACTGTATGAATTCCATGTCTATAAGCTCGGCTCCCGCCTCATACGCCATCGCGTGGCCGTCGCCGGTGTATTCCCAGGAATTTGAGGTGTATTTGTAGGCCTTGCCCACCCCGCCAGTCGCGAGAACAATGGCGTTTGCGCGGAAAAGGACGAATTTTCCGCTCTCTCTCCAGTAGCCGAAGGCGCCCACGACCCTGTCTCCGTCCTTTACGAGATGGGTTATCGTGCATTCCATGTAGACGTCTATGCCTGAGTGTATTCCCTTTTCCTGGAGGGTCCTTATCATCTCAAGACCGGTCCGGTCGCCCACGTGGGCAAGCCTCTTCCACGTGTGCCCGCCGAATGCCCTCTGATTTATTCTTCCCTCTTTCGTTCTGTCAAAAAGGGCTCCCCAGTATTCAAGCTCTCTCACCCTCTCCGGGGCTTCCTGCGCGTGGTAAAGGGCCATCTGCCAGTTGTTAAGCATCTTCCCGCCCTTCATGGTGTCCTTGAAGTGGGTTTCCCAGTTGTCCTTGGTGTCGACGTTTGCCAGGGCGGCAGCAACGCCGCCCTCCGCCATCACGGTGTGGGCCTTTCCGAGCAGGGATTTGCATATAAGAGCTGTCGAGGCGCCCTTTGCGGAAGATTCGATGGCGGCCCGAAGCCCTGCCCCGCCTGCGCCGATAACTATAACGTCATGAGTGTGTGTTTCGTATTTTTCCACTTTTATATCAACCTCAGATCGGTAATTGTTCCGTTCGCTACCAGGAATACGTAAAGGTCCGTGAGAGCCACGAAAACAAGGCTTGTCCACGCCCATTTCATATGTACTTCGTTCTGGACGCTTATGGCGCCCCAGAGACGAAAGCGGGTCGGACACTTTGAGAACACGTCAAGGTTCCCTCCCATCAGGTGGCGAAACGAGTGGCAGGAAAACGAATACATGGTAAGCAGGAACGCGTTTAATGTTAGAACTATGGTTCCGACGCCCACTCCGGCCCCGTCATGGAAGAAAAAGGCTTCGTACGAGTCAATCCACAAAAACAGCAGAATGACTATAGAGGCGTAGAGAAAAAACCTGTGGATGTTCTGCAGGATGAACGGAAAGCTCGACTCTCCGCTGTAGGAGCCCCTTTTGCCGACCGGTTTTACCGCGCAGCCCGGAGGCGAGAAGAAATACGCCCGGTAGTATGCTTTTCTGTAGTAATAGCAGGTCGCTCGGAATCCAAGCGGCGCCCAGAGAATAAGTATTGCCGGGGAAGCCGGCCACCAGTCAAAGAGCAGAAGCGGGGAATAAAAAGGCGAGAGATAGGGCTCGGTGTAGAAAAACTGGTTCGAAAGAGCCCTCCACGTGGAGTAGATTCCGAAAGCCCCAAGTACCACCCCGGTTATGAGAGGCTCAACCCACCACGTATCCTTTCTCATGGTGAGCGCCTTGCTCGCCGTACCGTTAGCCATATTGTAGAAACCTCCAAAAAATATTTCCGGAGCGTCCATCCGAGATCATAAACGGCGCCGGGGGGCGGAACGCAATCGGAACCCTAGAGGATCCCCATTCCGTCAATTATTTCGCAAAGCTCTTTCACCTTGCCCGCCGAGACGTGCAGAGCCTCCATCTCCTCACTGGATATCTCAACCCCTATTATCTCCTCAACCCCTTCTGAGCCGAGCCTTACGGGAAGACCCACGAACGTATCTTCCACCCCGTAATGCCCGTCCGCGTACACGCAACAGGGAAGCACCTTCTTCTTATCCTTTATGATTGCCTCGGCCATTTCCACCGCTGCTACCGCGGGGGCGTAAAAAGCGCTTCCGGTCTTAAGAAGCGCTACTATCTCGGCCCCTCCCTTCCTGGTGCGGTCGACCATCGCTTCGAGCCTGTCGGCGGGGACAAGCTGCGCTATGGGAATACCCGACACAGTGGTGTTGCTTAGAAGCGGAACCATCGTGTCTCCGTGTCCGCCGAGAACCGAGGCGTTTATGTTCTCAACCGATACCCCGAGCTCCATGGCGATAAACGCCCGGAAACGCGCGGAATCAAGCACCCCTGCCATCCCCATCACCTTGTTGTCCGAAAGGCCGCTTACCCTGTGCGCCACGTAAACCATGGCGTCAAGCGGGTTGGTGACCAGTATGAGTATCGCGTCCGGGGAATGGGCAACCACCTGCTCCGTAACGCTCTTTACCACCTTGGTGTTTGTCGAGATAAGGTCATCACGGCTCATCCCGGGCTTTCTCGGAATCCCGGAGGTGATTATCACCACGTCTGAGTTCGCCGTGTCTTCGTAGTTGGTTGAACCGACGAGATTTACGTCGCTTCCTGTAATCGGGCACATCTGGGCAAGGTCAAGCGCCTTCCCCTCGGGAATTCCCTCCACTATGTCAATCAAAGCCACGTCGGCAAGTTCAAGCTGTGCAATCCGAAACGCCGCCGACGCGCCGACGTTTCCCGCACCTATCACAGAAATTTTCGCTCTGCCATTCTTCAAGATCCCACTCCTTTTTAAAAGATTTGCGTGCCGCGAGCCCCTCTAGTCCATTACCTTGTCCATGTTTGACACGATGGCCTCTCCGTACTCGGAACACTTAAGAAGGGTCGCCCCCTCCATCTGCCTTTCGAGGTCGTAGGTGACCGTCTTCTGCAAAACAGTCTCCTCCATCGCTCTGAAAACAAGCTCCGCAGCCTCGTGCCATCCAAGGTACTGGAACATCATGACTCCCGAGAGTATCACCGAACCCGGGTTCACCTTGTCCTGTCCCGCGTACTTGGGAGCGGTTCCGTGGGTGGCTTCGAAAACCGCCAAGTAATCGCCTATGTTGCCGCCCGGGGCAACTCCGAGACCTCCCACCTGCGCGGCGCAGGCATCCGACATGTAGTCGCCGTTTAGGTTAGGCATGGCCATCACGTCGTATTCACTGGGTCTCGTGAGAACCTGCTGGAACATGCTGTCGGCTATGCGGTCCTTCATGACAATCTTGCCATCGGGCTGCTTGCCGCCGTAATCGTCCCAGAGCTCGTCCTCGGTTATGGTGATCTCCGGGAACTCCTCTTTCGCAAGCTCGTAGCCCCATTCGCGGAAGGCACCCTCGGTGAACTTCATTATGTTGCCCTTGTGGACGAGGGTGACGCTCTTTCTTTTGTATTCTATTGCGTATTCGATCGCCTTTCTGACGAGCCTCTTGGTTCCGAAAGGACTTATGGGCTTTATTCCTATTCCGCTCAGCTCGCGGATGTTAACCCCGTAAGTCTCGACGAGATACTCCCTTACGGCGGCCGCTTCCTCGGTACCGCTCTCCCACTCGATTCCCGCGTACACGTCTTCGGTGTTCTCCCTGAATATCACGACGTCAAGCTTGCCGGGTACAAGAAGCGGGTTGGGGGTTCCCTTGATCCATCTTACGGGCCTTACGCAGGCGTACAGGTCAAGTATCTGGCGGAGCGAGACGTTAAGGCTCCTTATTCCACCTCCGACCGGAGTGGTAAGCGGGCCCTTGATTGCAACTATGTACTCCTTTATCGTCTCGGTGGTCGCCTCGGGAAGCCATTCGCCGGTCTGTTCGTAAGCTTTCTCTCCGGCCAGCACCTCAAGCCACTCTATCTTCTTCTTTCCTCCGTAAGCTTTCTCGACCGCGGCGTCAAACACTATCTGGGACGCGCGCCAGATGTCGGGGCCTATCCCGTCGCCTTCTATGAAGGGAATTATCGGGTTATCCGGAATTACAAGCTTTCTGCTTTCCTCATCAATCTGTATTTTTTCTCCGCTTGGGACTGTCATTGAACACCTCTCCTTTTGAGCTAAACGAAAATTTAAATCTTACAATATAATGAAAAAAACCGCCCTTTTCAAATCTGTCTCTCCACCTACCCCGATATCATCTGACGCAGGACGGTCTGAAGTATCCCGCCGTTTCGGTAATATTCGACCTCAACCGGCGTATCGAGCCTGCACGTGGCGTGAAATTCCCTCTGCCCGCCGTCTGTGGCCGTCACGGTTACGGCCATCCGCTTGCCCGGAAAAAGATCCTCTGAAATCCCGCTTACACTGAAGGTCTCAAAGCCCGTGATGCCGAGAGACTCGGCGCTCTCCCCCTCTTCAAACTGAAGGGGCAGAACTCCCATTCCCACCAGATTGCTCCTGTGAATCCGCTCGAAACTCTCCGCTATGACGCACCTCGCGCCCAGAAGAGCGGTTCCCTTTGCCGCCCAGTCCCGGGAGCTTCCCGTTCCGTACTCCTTCCCTCCGATCACGACAAGGTCCGTCCCGTCGCTCATGTATTTTGAGGACGCTTCGTAAATCGACATTTCCTCTCCCGTGGGAACGTGAACCGTCCACCCCCCTTCCTTTCCTCCGACCATCTTGTTTCTTATCCTGATGTTGGCAAACGACCCGCGGATCATGACCTCGTGATTCCCCCTCCTTGAGCCGAAGCTGTTAAAGCTCCTCGGGGTAACGCCCTTCGAGATGAGATAGCCGCCTGCGGGGCCGTCCTTGGGGATTGAGCCCGCGGGGGAAATATGATCCGTCGTTATCGAGTCTCCGAGCAGCGCGAGCACGTTCGCCCCTTCTATGTCTCCTAGGTCTTCAGGCTCAAGCGGGAAATCATCGAAAAACGGGGGCTCCTGTATGTAAGTCGATTCCGTATCCCACTCGTAAATGCCCGACTGCGGGGCCTCAAGAGACTTCCAGGTCTCATCGCCTTCAAAAACCCGGGAGTACTGAGTGTTGAATATTTCGGGGGTGATTGACTCCGCTACCGTATCGATTATCTCCTGCTGCGTCGGCCATATGTCCCTGAGGAACACTTCGTTTCCGTCGCTTCCAACCCCGAGAGGTTCGCTGTAGAGGTCGATTCCGACCTTGCCTGCTATGGCGAACGCCACGACAAGCGGAGGCGACGCCAGGTAAGCGAATTTCACAAGCGGGTGCACCCTGCCCTCAAAATTCCTGTTTCCGCTTAGAACCGCGGCGCAGGCAAGGTCGTTTTCCCTTATGGCCGCGTCCACGTCTTCTGGAAGCGGGCCGCTGTTGCCTATGCAGGTCGTGCATCCGTATCCGACCAGACCGAAACCCAGTTCTTCAAGATACGGGGTAAGTCCCGCGGCGTTCAGGTAATCCGTTACCACCCTAGATCCCGGCGCCAGACTCGTTTTCACGTAAGGATTAACGGAAAGCCCTCTCTCAACGGCCTTCTTGGCGAAAAGCCCCGCCCCTACCATAACGGAGGGATTCGAGGTGTTAGTGCAGCTCGTGATGGCGGCTATTACGACGGAGCCGTCTGAAATTCCGTTCGCGGCGCGCGAGGCGTCTCCGTTTGCGGCGAGCCCCCTGGCCTGAAGATTCTCGTGGCAGGAGCTTTTCATGTCCCCGAGCGATATCCTGTCCTGCGGGCGGCTCGGGCCGGCAAGAGACGGCTCGACGGTTGATATGTCAAGTTCCAGCGTATCTGTGTAAACCGGGTCTTTCACGTCGTCGGTTCTGAACATCTTCTGTTCCTTGGTATAGGCTTCAACCAGCGTGGCAGCGTCGTCTCTGCCCGTCGTCCCGAGGTATCTTAGGGTTTCTGCGTCTACCGGGAAAAATCCCATGGTGGCCCCGTACTCGGGAGCCATGTTGGCTATCGTGGCCTGGTCAGAGAGCGCGAGATTGCTAACTCCAGGCCCGAAGAACTCGACGAACTTGCCGACAACGCCCTTTTTCCTCAGCATCTCGGTCACCGTTAAAACCAGGTCCGTTGCGGTAACACCCTCTGAGAGCCGGCCGGTGAGCCTGAATCCGATGACGTCGGGGATAAGCATGTAAAGCGGCTGCCCCAGCATGCAGGCTTCTGCCTCTATTCCCCCTACTCCCCAGCCCATGACGCTCAGACCGTTTATCATGGTCGTGTGGGAATCCGTTCCCACCAGGGTGTCCGGGTAAGCAACCGACTCGGAACCTGCCTGCTTTGAGACGACTACGCTCGCAAGACACTCAAGATTCACCTGGTGCACTATTCCGGTTCCCGGGGGCACGACCCTGAAATTGTCAAAGGACCCCTGGGCCCACTTGAGGAATGTATACCTTTCCCTGTTTCGTTCGTACTCGACTTCCACGTTCTTGCCGAAAGCGTCGCCGCTTGCGAAATAATCGACCTGAACGGAGTGGTCTATTACCAGATCAACGGGAACTATGGGATTCACAAGCGAGGGATCTCCCCCTTTTTTCTCGACCACCGACCTCATCGCGGCAAGGTCGACCACGCAGGGAACTCCCGTGAAATCCTGAAGTATCACCCTCGCAGGGTTGTAGGGAATCTCTTTGGCCTCGCTATTTGAGGGGTCCCAATTGGCAAGGGACTCCACATGCTGCTCAGTCACGGTTTTTCCGTCAAAATTCCTGAGCACGTTCTCAAGCAGTATTCTTATTGAAAAAGGCAGTCTTGAAATCGATACGCCGTAGCGCTCTTCAAGTTTTGCGAGGGAATATATCTTGTAGGTTTTGTCCCCGACTGTAAGGTCGGAAAGAGTATCGAGATTGTCAGTCAAAGCCATATGGCACCTCTTTTACACAGTTTCACATTTTTTGGAAGTTAGCCGGGTATTCTACCAAAAAGAGAGAAAAAATAAAACAGTTCTTCCCCCGTTTTGGCCGGAGAATCACCTCTGGAAGAATATTTCCTGTCCTGGTCTTTCCGGCAGCGGTCCGATATTGATATCTAATGATATATCAAATATAATTTTTATATAGATTAGCATATTAACTCTTGCCTATCTCTCTCGGTATGATATATTAAGCTATATTAAGAATCGCTTTCAATATAGAACTGGATATCAAAATGAGCTATGCGATTGAATATATAGCCAGCGCGCTGAGGAAGGCCCGCGAGGCAAAGGGGCTCAGCCAGCGTGAACTCGGCAGAAAAGCGGGCGTTCCACAGGGCCATATCTCAAAGATTGAGAACGGCGCGGTCGACCTCAGGCTCTCAAGCCTGGTAGCGCTTGCCCGCACCCTTGACCTGGAGCTCGCGCTCGCCCCGCGCAAGGTTGTTCCCGCCTTGAAATCGCTTGCGCGCAGCAGCGCCGCGGACGCACTGCGGGAAAGGGTAACCCCGCGGCCGCTCTACAGCCTTGATGAGGAAGGAGATGACTGACGTACATGTTCTGGATGTCCTGCTTTACGGCGACCCCGTAGGCACGCTGACACGCGTCGGCGACGACCGCGCCTTGTTCGCTTTCAACGACTCCTATATCGGGGACCCCGCAAGGCCCACGCTCGGTCTGGGGTTCAAGGACCGGTTCGGAGAACTGATTACCGGATTTCCGCCCACGCAGACGCGGCTTATACCGTTTTTTTCAAACCTGCTTCCGGAAGGCCACATGCGTACCTACCTCGCGGAGCGTGCGGGGGTAAAACCCATCCGCGAGTTTTTCCTGCTCTGGGCCCTTGGCGCAGACCTGCCGGGGGCGGTCACCGTCGCACCCTCGGGCGGGGAATCATGGCCGTCGGATGTCCCCGACGACAGCGACCGCGGCAGGCGTGAGAATGCCCTGCGATTTTCTCTGGCCGGCGTACAACTGAAATTTTCAGCCGTCGAGAAGGCTCGCGGCGGTCTTTCCCTCCCGGCCAGAGGTGTCGGCGGTTCATGGATAGTCAAGCTGCCTTCGCTTCGTTTTGCGGGCGTGCCCGAGAACGAGTTCTCGATGGTGACACTTGCCCGCCTCGTCGGCATAAACGTGCCGGAGGTGCGCCTCATCAGCGTTGACACGATCGGAAACCTGCCCGAAGATGTCGGTCGTTTAAGCGGACAGGCGCTTGCCGTCAGGCGTTTTGATCGGTCAGATGGCGGCGACACGGTTCACGTAGAGGACTTCGCGCAGGTTTTCGGCGTCTATCCGGAGGACAAGTATAAAAAGGCCAGCGCGCGCAACATTGCCACGGTGGTCGGGGCCGAATGCGGCGAGGATGAAATTGCCGAGTTTATCCGCCGCCTGACCTTCAACACGCTTATCGGCAATGCCGACATGCACCTTAAGAACTGGTCCCTCATTTATCCCGACAGGCGCAATGCGGCACTGGCGCCAGCCTATGATTTTGTTTCCACGATTGCCTATATGGAGGACAACGAGGCCGCTTTGAAATTCAGCCGGACCAAACGCTTTGATCGCTATTCAGAGGATGAGCTTTCCCATCTTGCCGCCAAGGCCTTGCTGCCGGAGAAGCTTGTTCTGGATACTGCGAGTGAAACCGTCGCGCTGTTTTATCAGCACTGGAATGCGGAGAAAGCAAATCTTCCGTTGTCGGGCAATGCCGTCAAGGCCATAGAGGATCATCTTGAGATTGTTCCCCTAGCAATATGACATCTGCATGTCTTCCTCGAAGGAGAAAAAAATAAAACAGTTCCCTGCGCCGGCCAGCAAGACTATCTTATGCTTGCAGGTGAATTTCCAGTATTGCACGCGTTTTCCGACGAGATACAGTGTGCCTACGCGTTCTCTTTCTCTTCTGCGAGATAGATACCTATGCCCGCCTTTTCCGCCGCCTTTATGAGTGCTCTGTCCAGACTGGCAAGCATCAGGGACTCCCGGACGGCAAGCTCCAGATAGGCCGCATCATAACTGCTGAGGCCGTAGGAACGAGCCAGAACCATGGTTCGACCAAATGACTGCCTCCAGGTGGAAGAATCAACCGAGATGGGCAAGTTTTCCAACTGCGAAGTGAAATCCTCTGTCTGCGCAATTGTTGTTTCACCCCTTCTTTCAGAACAAATCAGGACGTTTGACGCCTCAAGATAAAATAATCCGGGCACCACGGCTTCCGATTCGTTCATGCTTTCCAGCACCCGGTCAGCATAATGCCGGTCTGACTGATTGCTGCTTGGCGTGAACCAGCGCATCACCACTGAATTATCCAGCACGAAGCGCGTCACTTACGTCCTTCCTTTCTGTACTCCTCCAAGCGCTCATCAGAAATAGACGCAACTGTTCCGCTTATCTTGCGAATGGCGGCAATGGCGGCTGCCGTCTTCTGTTTTGAAGCAGCCTTGCTCGGCATAAGATCCGCGACGGGTTTGCCGCGGTTGGTGATCGTGAAGGATTCCCCCGCTTGTACTCGTCTCAGTATTTCCGACAACCTAGTCTTGACTTCGTAGGATCCTATATTCTCCTTGGACATTTGGTCATACCCTCTTAAAATGTTTTTGTAGACCAGCATACTGGTCTATTAGATTAAGTCAACTGGACACCTCAAAAAACACCTGCTGATTCTACAGAGTGAGATCGTCTTGGCGCTACCTGCTCATGCCAGGCAATTGGAAACCGCCGGAGGGGGTCAGCTGAACTTGCCAAGCGCGACGCTTACGTTCGTCCCGCCGAAACCGTAGGAATTGCTGAGAGCCACTTTTATCTTACTGTCTCTTGCGGTGTGCGGAACGTAATCCAGGTCGCATTCGGGATCGCTCTCAAAAAGGTTTATAGTCGGCGGCAAAACGCCGTCCCGTAGCGCAAGCACGCAGATTGCCGCTTCCACCGCCCCCGCCGCGCCGAGCAAGTGGCCGGTCATGGATTTTGTGGAACTCACCGGAATTCGCCGGGCGTCCTCGCCGAACACTTCCTTGATCGCGTTGGTCTCGTTAACGTCGTTAAGACGCGTCGAGGTCCCGTGGGCGTTTATGTAATCCACGTCCCCGGGATTAAGGCCCGAATCCTCCAAAGCCGTGCTCATGCAACTCGACGGCCCCTCAAGCGAAGGCGCCGTGATGTGAAAGGCGTCGGCGCTCATTCCGGAACCGAGCACCTCGGCGTATATTCTGGCACCCCTTTTTTTCGCGAACTCGAGCTCTTCAAGGATCAGCACTCCGGCCCCTTCCGAGAGGATAAACCCGTCGCGCCCCATCTCAAAAGGCCTCGACGCGGTCTCGGGCTCGTCGTTTCTGGTCGAGAGCGCCTTCATGGCGTTAAAGGCCGCGAAGGTAAGGGGGATCAGCGGAGCTTCGGCCCCGCCGGCTATCATAACGTCCGCCTTGCCGTCCTGTATTATCTTGGCGGAAAGCGCAAGCGAGTGACCGCTTGCGGAACACGCGGTCGTCGAAGAACAGTTGGGACCCTTGGCGTTGAACCTTATCGAGACGTACCCCGAAGCCATGTTGGTCACTATGTTCGGTATGAAAAATGGAGAAACGCGGTTAGGACCCTTGTTCTCCATCGTGAGGACGGTGTCGTAGAAGGTCTTCATCCCGCCGATTCCCGATCCGATAAAAGTCCCCGTGCGCCCGGAGATATCGTCGGTAACCTCAAGCCCGGCATCCTCAAGCGCGAGCTTGGTGGCCGCGATGGAGAGCTGGATGAACCTGTCGTTTCTCTTCGCGTCCTTCGGCTCCATGTAGAGCGTCGGATCGAAATCCTCCACCTGCCCCGCGATCTGCGTTTTAAGATCCGAGGGATCAAAGGACAAAACCCTGCTCACTCCCGGAACCCCCTCGCAGACCGAAGACCACGTGGCGTCGTTCCCCACCCCGACGGGCGTTATGAGCCCTATACCTGTAACCGCTACCCTTCTTCCCATTTCCCCTTATTCATCCTCCGAAGCGGCTTCAACTGAACTCTGGATAAAGTTGATCGCGTCCTGAACGGTTATTATGTTCTCCGCGTCTTCATCCGAAATCTCAAGCCCGAACTCATCCTCCATGGACATTATAAGTTCCACGAGGTCAAGCGAGTCGGCTCCGAGATCCTCTATAAAGGAAGAATCGGGAGTTATCTCATCCTCGGCCTTGCCGAGATGGCTCGCGATCATCTCCTTTACCTTAGCTAAAATTTCAGCATTATCCTTTGCCATGTGAGTCAAACCTCCTAAATTTTACATGTAAATTCCGCCGTTAACTTTTATAACCTCCCCGGTTATGTACGACGCGCCTTCGGAAACCAGAAAACACACCACGTTTGAGATGTCCTCAACGCGCCCGAATCTGCCGAGAGGTATAGCTTCCAGATATTTTTTTCTCATCTCCTCGTTAAGGTCCGCGATAATATCAGTTTCAACAAAACCGGGACTTACGGCGTTCACGGTTATACCCCTTGAGCTGAATTCCTTGGCGGTTGCTTTCGTGAGACCCACTACCCCGGCCTTTGAAGCGGCGTAATTCGCCTGCCCCGGGTTTCCGGCCTCACCGGCAGTCGAGGTGATATTTATTATTCTTCCGTAACGGTTCTTGAACATGCCCCTTGTGACCGCCTTGGTACAGTTAAACGCTCCCTTGAGGTTTATGTCCATGACACGGTCCCAGTCCTCCTCCCCCATTCTCATCAAAAGCCCGTCATTCCTTATTCCCGCGTTGTTAACAAGTATATGTATTCCGCCCAGCTCACCCGAGAGTTCCCCCACGCACCGCTGAACCTCGTCGAAATCGGAGACGTCAAAGCCGACCGCCCTGCCCTTGCCCCCTTCCTGCTCTATCTCCTTGAGGGTCTCCTCGGCCGCCTGGCTGTTGCTGACGTAGTTAATCAGAACATACGCCCCGCGCGAAGCGAGTTTTTTCGCAATGTCCTTTCCTATCCCGCGCGACCCGCCGGTTATAAGCGCAACCTGGTTACTGAATTCCATCTGTCTTAATATGATTTAACTCCTCAATTTTTTCAATACCGGCGCAACGAACGCCCTTAAGGGTTCTTTTCACAAGACCGCTCAGAACCTTGGAAGGACCGATCTCAAGAAACTCAGAAACCCCGGAGTCCTTCAGAAACTCAAGGGACTCAGCCCATCTCACCGGGCTCACCACCTGCCGAACCAGAATGTCCGCCACCCTCGTGGAATCGGAATTGGCCTCCGCCCCGGTATTGGTGACCACGGGATACTTAACAGGGTGAAAATCTGTTTCCTCGAGAACATCCCTGAGGCGCGCGGCCGCGGGCTCCATAAGGGAGCAGTGAAAAGGCGCGCTCACCTCGAGATGGACAACCCGTCTTGCCCCTTTTTCCTTGGCGAGCTCCGCCGCGGCCTCTACGGCCCGGGCTTCTCCAGAGATAACGGTCTGCGTGGGCGAATTGAAATTAGCCGGGGAGACCACGTTTTCTTCCCCCGCAACTTCGGCGCAAAGCTCGCTTACTTCCTCGGAGGTGAGACCCAGCACGGCAGCCATTTTCCCGACTCCCGGGGGAACCGCTTCCTGCATGAACTCTCCTCTTTTCCTCACGGTGCGCACGGCGTCACCGAACTCGAGGCACCCCGAAGCGACAAGGGCCGTAAATTCCCCGAGGCTGTGTCCGGCGACCAGATCGGGTCTTATTTCCGTCTCCTCAAGGACCACTCTCAACGCAGCCACACTCGCTGTAAGTATCGCCGGCTGGGCATTCGCGGTAAGGGCAAGGGTCGTCGCCTCACCCTCAAAGCAGAGCTTCGCCACGTCAATCCCCAGAGCGTCGCTTGCTTCCTCGAAAGTCCCCCTCGCGACAGCAAACTCGGCGCAGAAATCGGCGCCCATGCCGATGTACTGGGATCCCTGACCTGGAAAAAGAAAAGCTACCATGAATTCAGTGTGTGTTTAGTCTTCCGCAACGACTTCCGTATCGGGAGCCTGTCTGAAGAAATTCCTTCCCTTGTAATAACCGCAGCTGGGACACGCCCTGTGGGGAGGTTTCATCTCGTTGCACTCGGGACAGAAAGAAGCCCCCGGCACCGCAACTCTATAATGGGTTCTTCTTTTTCTTGATTTCGATCTGGAAGTCTTTCTCTTGGGTAATGCCATCTCAATCTCCTGGCTTGACGCTATATCTTTATATCTTTAAGCACGGCAAAGCGCGAGTCCTCCTGGTGGGTCTCACAGCCGCACTGCTGTTCGTTAAGATTCTGTCCGCACCCGCTGCAAAGTCCCCTGCAATCCTCAGCGCAGACCACCTTGTAGGGAAGCGAAAGATTTACCTGTTCTCTCATGTAATCGTTAAGGTCTATTTTTCTCCCTTTGTAAGTTTCATAATCTATGTCCCCGCCCGCTTCCTTCTTCTCCGTCTCAGAAGGCGAAAGAATGAGTTTCACCTCAAGATTCGTATCAACCCTTACGTCGCTTAGGCAGCGGGAACACCGGGCGACCGCTATGAATCCGATTTTCCCCCGCACGCTTATCTCGCCCGCCGTACGCAAAAGATCAATATGAAACTCTATATCGGAATCCACGCTCGCGACTTCTGATTTCTCGGAACCGCCGAGCCATCCCGGCCCCCTCGTGAGATTAAGACTCAATCCCCCGTCCTTTATTTCCGATATGTTAACTACCATCGCGCGGAAACCCCGCCTGTAAAAATTGCTCTAATATAAACCACAATCGCTTTATTGCAAATACAAAAAAAGAACATTTTGTGGTTTCAAGCACCAAATGCAGCCTTAGAAATAAATTAAAAGTTCCGTTTCAAGCTTCTAACCACGAACCAACAGCCTGTTTATATGCATCTGTGGCCCCAAATCAGATTGGCCCAGTCCGGCTCGTCAATGAAGGGGTTGCGATTGCCCTGCAGTTCCATAACTCGATTGTTCCTGCGGCGTTCGAATTCAGTCGGAGGGAAACTGTTATTCCATTCTATCAAAGCACACAGGCTGCCTATCCAGGGTTCACTAACTCTATTGTTTTCGTTGCGCAGAACAAGGTCTGGCATGTTCTCACCAGGACCCCCCTCGTACCGGACAGCCATGTAGAAGATCATTCGTGCAACCTGACCTTTTGCTGGGTCAGGGGGTTCAAAGGAATTATTATCCGCATCGATTTTTGCCGCTGTTGGAACCTCTTCCCCATCACTCAACTTATCCATTACCGTTTTTCCGCCCATGTTGTATCCGTAATTTGAACGTTCTGAGTTAATATTTCTGTCGGCGGGTCGAAGATGGTGAAGATCTGTATAACCGTCTTGGTTTTCATCCGGAAATCCCCGGGATTTTGGCCAGACGTGCTCACGTTCCCAGGAATCGTTTTCACCTTTGCCTCTGTTTGCTTGGTCAATGGAACGGTCCTCTTCAAGATAGAGAAGACGAACCTCTTCGCATTCTGGGTTGGCATCGGGGCAGGAAGAATCAGTGTAGACAAGGGCTTCCCAGACATCAATGTTTTCTCCGTCGTGCCAGTCGTCATTCCCAGGCCGTGTATAGGGAAGAACATTGTGGTCGTCAATGATTTCATGGAGAGCAGACTTTAGAGCATCTCCTGTCTCCCCTTCCGCCGCGAAATAATATCCCTCCGACGATTTAGAACAAGCACCTGAAGCAACCAAACCGACAAAAACAATAACAATCAGGGTTTTTCTCAATGTTTTATCTTCATTAGTTTTTGGTTTCAGAGTTGAGAACACGGATTCAGAAAAAACATTCAGTAGAAAAAGACGGACCACTCAGACGTTATGACAGGCGACGCTTCGCCCGTCGGTTCCTTTCTTTTCGAGCTGTGGAATCTCTCTTGAACACACCTCGGTCGCAAGAGGGCATCTCGGGTGGAAACTGCACCCCGACGGAATATCCGCAAGACTCCGTATCTCCCCCGATATGGATGCCTCGCTGCCGTTTTCGCTCTTGGTTCTTTTTACTTCGGGAATGGCGGAGATAAGCATCTTGGTGTAGGGATGCGCAGGGTTTGAGTATATCTCCTCGCTTGGGGCGATCTCGACTATTTTTCCAAGGTACATTACGGCCACCAGATCGCTTACGTGCTTTACGACGCGGAGATCATGGGATATGAAGAGGTAGGAGAGACCGTGTTTTTTCTGGAGATCCTTAAGGAGGTTTATTATCTGCGCCTGCACGGACACATCAAGCGCCGAGACCGGTTCGTCGCAGACAACAAACTTCGGGCGAAGAGAGATCGCGCGCGCTATGGCTATTCTCTGGCGCTGTCCCCCGCTGAACTCGTGAGGGTAGCGACCCATGACGTCAGCCCCAAGACCCACCTCGCCGAGAAGCCGGACCACGAACTCGTGGCGTTTTTCTTTTTTTACCGTGTTGTGAATGCTTATTCCCTCGGAAACAAGCGAGCCCACGTTCATTCTGGGATTGAGGGAACCGTAGGGATTCTGGAATATCATCTGCATTTCTCTTCTGAGCGAGCGAAGCCGGGCCGAGTCAAGTTCGGTGATATCTTCTCCCTCGAAGAATATCTTCCCGGCGGTCGGGGCAAGAAGTCTCAGTACCGTTTTTCCAAGCGTAGTCTTTCCGCTGCCACTCTCTCCCACAAGACCCATCGTGCTGCCTTTTTTCACTTCAAGTTCTACTTCATCAACGGCGCGTACGTATTCTGAAACCCTTGATAAAATACCCTTGCGAACCGGAAAGTACTTCTTAAGTCCACTTACACTTACTATTGATTCACTCATTTTCATGAAAACACTGTAGCAACCCGGCATTTCGCCATTTTAGCAGGTGGCGTCCCGTAATTTATAGAAGTAGCGCAGTGGACACAAAACTCATTTCATCAACAAGCATATGACCTATGCGACATCCCGAGTGAAATAATCCTCGTCAATTCGCTTGACCTGATGGCAGATCCGCATCCTCACGCCTATATCACGGCTTACCATTAGACGCGCCAGTTTCTCTCCGTCGATCAGGACAATACGTTTCAGGCTCCGTGCCACATAATCCCGGGCACCGCGCGTGAAATCAGCGGTGGCAACGCGGGCGTGCACCTCAGAAATGTGTGTTTCAGCTCCGCTGGAAAGCGTCTTTAGAGCCGGCAGCATCAGAGTTTGATAATCTGGAACAGCCATGGAAATCACCCCTTCGTTAAGCAACCGTATCGCGGGGCGTAACGCTTTCAGCAATCTTGCGGCCCGCTTTGATTTCCGCCTGACGAAGCTCCCATGTCTTTTGCAGGTTCATCCACAGTTGTGGCGTCGTCCCGAAATACCTAGCCAGCCGTAGTGCCGTGTCGGCACTCACACTCCGCTGACCATTAAGAATCATCCTAATTCGGTTTGCCGATACCCCCAGTTCTTTCGATAACGCATTAGCCGACAGCCCGAGCGTTTTAAGTTCCTCGCGAAGTATCTCGCCCGGATGTACCGGCCTCATTCCGTTTCTAGCATTCATTCCCATACCCCCTAGTGGTAGTCTACAATCTCCACATCGTACGGCCCGTCATCGGTCCAACGGAAACAAATCCGCCACTGTGCGTTGATCCGTATGCTGTATTGACCGATCCGTTCTCCCCGCATTGCCTCCAACCGGTTGCTTGGCAGAACCGCCAAATCACTCAGCGTTTCGGCGTTGTCAAGCAAAATCAAGCGTCGTGCCGCCTGATCGGCAAATCCTTGAAACGCTGCAACACGGTTACCCTCGAAAAAACGCTGGGTTTTGCGATCCTTGAAACTGCGAATCATTCATGAGGAGTATACCCAATTTTCAGGAGATCAGAAAAGCACTTACGGGAAACTTATTGTGTCACGCATGGAAGAGGAAAAACAAAAAAAGCAGGGAACTGCCGAAAACAGTCTTCTTGGTTTTCCATAATTTTCTCACCGAATAAAATTCGGGCACGGAAGAATCAAGAGCCTATTCCGATGAAGACCAGAGGAACTGTCGGGATTCCCCGCCCTTGTCGAAACACATTCGGCAAATCTCGTTCATAACAGGGAACACCAGAGGACATTTCCCGCTCCAGTTCCTTAACGGGAAGTATCTCAATCCCTACGTCAATTATGTCAAAGAGGTAGGAACTGAGATGTTCTGAGAACAGTTCGCGGGCGGTAAAAGCGTAATCATCAAACTGCAATTCCACCGCCACGCGATCTTTGAAGAAACAGGTTCGGTTGTAAAGTCTGACCATTTCATGCTCTGTTTCTTCGACTTCACATCTTTGACCATCTCCAGACATCCCGCGTACATTGCGAAGAAAATCTTCGTTGCGCATTACCCAGAATGCAGCACCTCGCTGTTGCCACCCTCTGCTTTCAAATCCGTCTTTGAATCGTTTGTTAATTTCTTCGGGGGAAACCAGCAGATTTTCCTGCCCGTCTTTTTCCGTAAAAGCCCTGACTCGACAAACCTCGACGTCAACGCTCTCTATCACGGCCCTTATGTCCGTCCACAGCTTCTGGTATTGAACCAGCATACATTCCTCGCCGTTTAAATGTGAATGACTGGATTCAATCTGCATGGACATCCTCCTTTGCTTTTACGGTACAAAAACCAGGTGCCGATGGGAAAGTACCAGATCCGGTTCTGTGAATCCAGTATCAGGGTCAGGATTTCCGATTTTGGTTATCCTAATTTCGGGCGGGGCTTTTTAACCTGTTTCATGCGTCATTTCTGCTGCGCATCTGATATGACTTGACAATGGTGTAATATAAGTTACCATATGACGCGACCGGAAGGCAGGGGAGAGGAACAAATAGGGGGAGGAAATGATAACAGTAGAATACGAACGGGAAAATGGAACTAAACCGTTTAAGCAATGGTTCGATTCTCTTAGCTCCGTTATTGCCCTGAAAATCAGAACCGCTGTCGCTCGAATGAGAAATGGGAACTTCTCAAATGTCAAACCAGTGGGAAACGGAGTAAGCGAACGTAGAATAGACTTTGGACCCGGCTACAGAATTTATTTTGCAAAAGATGGAGACGATCTGATCATTCTTTTAGGCGGTGGGACGAAGAAACGTCAGCAAAGCGACATATAAGAAGGCAAAAGAATGCTGGAAAGACTACAAAGATAGAAAACAAAAGCTCACATAGAACAACCAAAAACTTAGGAAGTTAATAATGGCATTGACACGCGACTTTAGAGATACCGTAATGGAACGGGCGAGGAGAGATCCGGAGTTCCGAGTCGGTCTTCTGACCGAAGCGATTGAGTGTGTGCTCAATGATGAAATTGACGTAGCCAAAGAGTTGTTACGAGACTACGTTAACGCGACTATTGGTTTTCAGGAACTTGGAACCCTTACGAAAAAAAACCCAAAAAGCCTGATGCGCATGCTCGGTCCGAAAGGAAATCCGAGTCTTAAGAACATCTCCTTCCTGCTAACATCCTTAAAAGAAAGAGAAGGCGTAAAACTTCATGTACAGGTCTTGAGATAACACCAATTCTCACAAAGAGGAATCTCCTCTCGTTTAAACGCGTTATTCTGATCCGTTTTTCAAAAACATCTCATATCGGAAACATGCCGAACCGTGCGAGTCAGAAACGCTGCAGATATCAGGCTGCGCCTCGAAACATTTTCCTTCCGCGTACTCGCAGCGGTTGTTGAACCTGCATCCCTCGGGAAATTCCCCGGGAGACGGAATCGTGCCTCTTATCGAGTGAAGCTCCTCGCCTGACGACTGGCCGGGAATCGAGTTTATAAGCCCTATCGTGTAAGGATGGGCAGGGGCTGAGAAAAGCTGCTCGACGCTTCCCTGCTCGACCACCTTCCCCGCGTAAAGAACATAGACATCATCAGCAACGTTGGAGATAACCCCGAGGTCATGGGATATAAGCATAACCGCCATCCCCATCCTGTCCCGCAGGCTTTTTATAAGAGAGAGAATCCCCGCCTGAATGGTCACGTCAAGGGCGGTTGTGGGCTCATCGGCTATCAGCAGTTCGGGACTGCAGGCAAGGGCCATCGCAATCATCACCTTCTGGCACATTCCCCCGCTCATTTCATGCGGGTAGCTCGAGTATCTCTCCGAGGGAGAGGGAATGCCGACTGTGTCGAGCAGATCAACCACCCTTCTCTTCTCCTCTTTTCTCGAGATGTTCTCGTGAACCCTTATGACCTCGCCTATCTGGTCTCCCACGGTGTAAACGGGATTAAGGGAACTCATCGGTTCCTGGAATATCATGGAGATCCTGTTTCCTCGGTAATGCCTGAGTTCCCGCTCGGTGAGCGAAAGGAGGTTTTCTCCCTTGTATATAACCTCCCCCGAGTTCACCCTGGCAGGCGGGGCGGGCAGAAGGCCCATGACGGAAAGAGCGGTGAGGGTTTTCCCGCAGCCGCTTTCCCCAACGACCCCGACTATCCTCCCCTCTCCTATGCTGAGGCTCACGTCTCCCAGGACTTCAAGTTCCCCGCCTTCTGAGGGAAAGGACACATTAAGGTTTTTTATCTCAAGCAGATCTGAACTTGCCATCACGTAATATTATCTTTCCTTTAGTTTGGGGTCTATCGCGTTTCTGAATCCTTCCCCCACAAGATTAAGAGCCGTAACCGTAACGAAAATCGCAAGCCCGGGGAAAAGAACAAGCCACCACGCGAAATCCACGTACTTCTGGGACTGCGAGATTATCTCTCCCCAGCTGGGTTCCGGGGGCGTTACCCCGAACCCGAGAAAGCTGAGACTCGATTCAACCAGTATCGCTCCCGCCACTCCGAAGGTGGCGCTCACCAGAACGGGCGCTAGAGCATTGGGAAGCATGTGCTTTAGTATAATCCTGCGGTCGCCGCTTCCAAGCGCCCACGCAGCCTCGACGTAGTTCGTCTGGCGAAGTTTCAGAAACTCCCCGCGAACGAGCCTCGCCACGCCCGTCCAGCCCGTTATGCCTATCACTATCATGATGTTGTAAATGCTGGGTTCCGTAAAGGCGAGGATGGTGAGAATCAGGAAGAAAACAGGGAAAGTGATCATCACCTCTATCAGCCTTGAAATCGCAAAATCAATCCAGCCGCCGTAATAACCCGCGATCGCCCCCAGTATTATTCCTATCACCATGGCTATCCCGACGGCGACCACCCCTATTGAGAGCGATATCCTCGCCCCGTGAATCATCCTGCTGAGAACATCCCTTCCCCTGTCGTCCGTGCCAAGAAAATGGTTCCCGTCGGGAGCCGAGAGAACGGAGAAGAAATCGCTTTCCGTGGGACTGTACTTTACGGGGGGAAAGATCGCGAACGAATCCGGATCGTCAAGATACATGCCCCGAAGGTCCTCTCCGCGAAACTCGGGATAATCGATAACCACGGGGAAATAGTACTTGCCCTCCTCAACGAGCACTATGGGCCTGTTGCCCGCGAGGAAACTTTCAAAAAGCGCCGTCACCGCGAGGAGAACTATGAAGAAAAACGAGACATACGCGAGGGAGTCCTTCTTGAACTCGATCCACACCCTGTCCCAGTACCCGATGCCTGAACCCTGCTTCATGACTTCCTCTCAAAGCCGATCCTGGGGTCAACCACGGCGTAGGTTAAATCCGATATGAGAATGCCGATCAGGGTAAGGAAAGCGGAGATGGTGGCGACGGCCATTATGACTGGGTAGTCCCTTGAAAGCACGGACTCAAAGCCAAGCCTTCCTATCCCGGGGATCGAAAAGATGGTCTCTATGATAACGCTTCCACCTATCATGGCGGGAAGAATCGAGGCGATTATCGTAACTATCGGGATAAGCGAATTCCTCAGGGCGTGCTTGAAAAGCACCCTGCTGGGCGCGAGTCCCTTGGCCCTAGCTGTCCTTATGTAATCCTCCCTGAGCACTTCAAGAAGGCTTCCCTTCTGGTAGCGCGAAAGCGAGGCGAGGCTAGCATAGGTAAGGCAGAACACGGGGAGAACAAGATGCCACAGGAAATCGAGGGTTCTCTCGAAAAAAGGAAGGTCCTCATATCCCCTCGAGTGCACTCCGTATATGGGGAAGATATCAAAAGCTCCCCCGCCGCCGAAGAAATAGATAAGCACCACGGCCATCCAGAAGCTCGGAATCGAGTAGAGAAGAAAAAGAACGAAAGTCGTTGCGCGCTCCGCAAAGCTCCACTGCCGCACGGCTGACCAGGCCCCGATCGGTATGGCTAACAGGTACACGAGGAAGATCGAAAGAGCGTTCAGTATGAGAGTGATCGGGAGTCTTTCCGCTATCTTGTCTATTACCGGGCGGTGGTCCTTGTAGGAATTTCCGAAATCAAGCGTCACGATCTGGCCGAGCCAGATGAAATACCTCTGGTGAACGGGCTTATCGAGACCGTAAAGCTTTTTGGTCTGCTCTACTATCTCCTTGGTCACCTGATCGCTTTTTATTCCCTGATCAAGCGACATCCTGCTCTCAACGGGGCTCCCCGGCGCAAGCTGTATCACCAGGAAAGTGATAAGGGTGATCCCGAACAGCGTGGGAATCATCAGCAGAAGTCTTTTCAGGATGTAGTCTTTCATTGGGAAAAAACCTTAGGGGGAAAATTATACACACAACAAGATTGAAAAATCAGGAAACTCCTTACACTATCTTTTACGAAGGAGAGAGAGTTGGTGACAGCCACTTTAGAATTCGTCTTTGCCGCCACAATACCTAAAAATTTTGGTAATTATTCCTTCAAGGCAAGTAGATTGCAATGGAGAAAGCTAAATCTTACAGAGAAGAAATAACTGACATTGCTTTGGGTATAGCTCTTGCTTCTCTTATTGTCTTGCCTCTGTTAACGTTATACCGGCATGTACTAAGATATTTCTAGGAGGCAAGTCTTATGAGTAAGCTGCTTTATTTTATCCGACTACCAGGAAATATTCTCAGAGAAATATTATCGGACGACGATGAGCGTCTATCTTCTGGAAGGGTCATGGCGGTGATGGCCATGACTACGGCCTGTACGCTACTACTAGGTCAGATGTTCGGACTGGTAGACTGCGACAAAAGTTATGATGGAACGATTACAGTCCTGGTCGGTGCTGCTACCGGTGGAAAACTAGTACAAAAGCATTTAGAAAGAAAATAAATAGAAGAAACTACTTTCTTGGGTTATTGAGTCCACTTAACCGGAATCAATCAGTTCGAGTCAAACTCTCCGTCCCGAATTTCGAGATGACTTCCAATGTCTCGCGTACGTCGTTCCAGGTCGTCGAGTGGTTGATGACGCACATCCTGAGCGCAAACGTCCCGTGAAGAAGCGTCGATGATATGAACGCGCGGTCTTCCCAGAAAACACGGGCGAGTACGGTCCTGTTGATTTCTTCCAGCACGTCTTCGCCAAGGTCGGTGTTTGCGGGGTTTACGCGGAAGCATGCGATCCCCAATGTCGCAGGAGTTAACATCTCCAGGGTGGGACTGTCCTCGACGTACTCCCCAATCCGGTGCGCCAGCGCCATCCCATTCGATACGGCTTGCCGGAACGCGGCCATTCCGAAAGCCTGAACCGACATCCAGATCTTAAGCGCCCGGACGGAGCGGCTGAGTTGCAGGCCCCTGTCCGAAAAATTCGGATGGTTAGCACCCCAAATCGTGTCCTGAAGAATATCGTGCTTGGTGGCAAACACCCGCTCGAGCGTGCGTACATCCTTTACCATCAGGCCCCCTATCTCATAAGGCTGAAAGAACCACTTGTGTGCATCCAGCACAACTGAATCGGCGCGTTCGATTCCACTCAAGATATTCTTGCCTTCCTCGGTCACGATAGCAAAGCCTCCATGCGCAGCGTCGACGTGAAGCCATATATCCTGGGCCTCGCAATAGTCCGCCATCGCTTCCAGCGGGTCGACAGCTCCGCTGCTGGACGTTCCAGCATTCGCACACACCGCGATGGGACTGAGTCCGGCGGCCCGGTCCTCGGCCACGGTCTCGACAAGCGCATCCATGTCCATACGGAAATGCTCATCGGCTGGAACCATACGAATGCATTCTGGACGAATACCTATAACCCTGGCCGCTTTGACGAGCGCACTGTGGCTCTGGTCGCTCATGTACAAGCTGGCACGCTCCGGGTGGTTTGCGGCCTCCCGCGCCGCGACAAGGGCATCAAGGTTCGCCGCCGAGCCTCCGCTCGTCAGCAGTCCGCCCGCACTCTCCGGATAGCCAATCCAGCGCCGAAACCAGTCGATCACGACAAGCTCCAGCTGACTCGGACCGCTCGAAGTCAGCCAGGAGCACTGGTTGACATTAAATCCGGCAATCATAAAATCGGCCAGCACCCCGGGCCAAGTGGGCTGCGAGGGGATAAATCCAAAACAACGCGGGTGGTCCAGGCGCAGTGCGATCGGAAGGATCTCGTTTGCGGCCTCCTCGATCACTTGCGAGGCCGAACGGCTCTCCTCGGGTGGAGGCTTGAGCAGCCGGTCCTCAAGTTCTCGTCGGAACTCTCCATCCCATGCACCTTCTCCGGGCAAGTTCTCAATGCGTTGCACTACCAATTCTGCCGTTTGGCGTGCAAGTTCCAGCATCTGTTCCGGTGACATACTGAGATCGCTTTTGACCCCGCCATCACCGTCTTTTGCTTTGCTCATCGCATGTCCTCACGGGCATAAAGGTGAAGTGCGCCGGATAAGAAAACAAACAATGCGGGCGCAAGTATAAAAAGTGCCTGTCCGCTTCTGCTTTCTACAGTGGAACACATTTTTGCTGAAATTTTTATTAATTTTCTCCCTTTTTTAACCCGGTTAAACAATAAGGAGCAATCCAAACCTGTTTAACGCAGAGGAAATATTGTCGGGAGTAACGGTAATCATACAATGTTGGGAAAAAGTCGAAACCCCTTTACATTCGGTCTAAACATTACCAACAAGCAGGAATGTGGTAGTATCAGATATTGTGATCGATATCTCGGCACTTATTGCAGCGATTAAAGGAGAAACTGAATGAACTCAACAACAAAACCATTCCACCTTATCATCAACGGCAAGAAGGTCCCTACCGGGCGATGCTTTGAGGTGTTTAATCCCGCCAACGAAGAAGTGGCCGGGCTTGCGTCGCTGGCAAGGAAGAAAGATCTGGATGATGCCGTGCGAGCCGCCCAGACGGCGTTTGAAAAATGGCGTGAAGTGCCCGAATCGCAAAGACAGGCAGCATGTCTGGAAATTGCCTCGAAGATCGAGGAAAACACAGAGGAACTCGCCCGCATTCTGACCGCTGAGCAGGGCAAACCCCTAAATGGCCTGGGCTCACGCTGGGAAATCGGCGCCGCGGTAGCTTGGACCCGCTACACGGCCAGCCTTTCCCTGCCAGTTAAGGTCCTCCAGGACAACGATGAGGGAAGGGTCGAGCTTCACCGCAAACCGATCGGCGTCGTGGGCTCGATTACTCCCTGGAACTTTCCGGTTCTGATCGCGATCTGGCATATCGTTCCCGCTGTTCTCTCGGGCAACACGGTAGTAAGCAAGCCCTCCCCCTTTACGCCCCTGTCAACACTGCGCCTAGTTGAACTCATGAACGAGGTACTGCCGGAAGGCGTGGTCAACTGCGTTGCCGGCAAAGACAGGCTGGGCGCCGCAATGACGGCGCATGAAGGGATCGGCAAGATCGTTTTCACCGGTTCCTGCGCGACCGGCCAGAAAATCATGGCGAACTCGGCGGAAACCATGAAGCGGCTTACTCTTGAACTCGGCGGAAACGACGCCGGAATCGTTCTTCCGGACGTCGACCCCAAGCAGATCGCCGAAGGGCTTTTCTGGGGCGCGTTCATCAATAGCGGCCAGACCTGCGCGGCGTTAAAACGGCTCTACGTTCATGATGACGTGTACGACGAGGTCTGCGATGAACTGGTTGAACTCGCCCGAAAGATGAAGGTTGGCAAGGGTACGAACGAGGATGTCGTTTTAGGTCCGGTCCAGAACCGCAAGCAGTACGATATCGTGGCCGACTTGGTGCGAAGCGCGGAGTCCAAGGGACGCGTGCTCCTGGGCGGAGACCCCGGAGAGATACGGGAAGAAATGGGCGGGAAGGGATATTTTTATCCGCTCACGATTATAGCAGATCTTGAAAACGGAGACCCCTTGGTTGACCAGGAACAGTTCGGCCCCGTTCTGCCGATCATCCGCTATCACCATATCGAGGAGGCAATCGAGAAGGCAAACGACAATCCGAACGGTCTCGGAGGTTCGGTCTGGAGCCGGGACATAGAAAAGGCAAGAGAGATCGCCAACCGGATGGAATGCGGTTCGGTCTGGATAAACAAGCACGGGATGATCCAGCCCAACGCCCCGTTCGGCGGGGTAAAACGCTCGGGCTTCGGTGTTGAATTCGCAGAGGAAGGTCTGGTGGAATACACGGATATTCAGGTTGTCTTTTCCTGAACCGCCCCGGTGTCAGATCCACTCAATTCAAAATTATGTATTGTTATTAGTGCATAGCTCAAACGACTACAGCACTGCCGTGAAAGGATAAAAGTAGATATGTCTCTTGAAAGAATTGACAAACACATTGAAGGGTTATACAAGCAATGGCTTTCACTACAGCCGCTCAGCAACCAAGACAATGAGCGGCTTTGGGAAAAAATCCGGCTTGATTGGAACTACAACTCAAACCGCATAGAGGGAAACACGCTTACTTACAGAGAGACAGAACTGTTATTAGATCAAAAACCGGTTAAAGGCAGTCACTCAGAGCGTGATTTAAAGGAAATGAAAGCCCACGATTTAGCAGTAGAAAAAGTCAGAAAACTTGCCGGAGATAAACAGCGTCATTTAACCGAAGCAGATATACGTGACTTAAATCTCATTATTTTAAAAGAACCTTTCTGGAAAGAAGCTGAAACTGAAGACGGCCAGGTTACCCGCAAGAAAATATCTCCAGGCAAGTACAAAACTCAGCCCAATCACGTGAGGACTGAAACTGGTGAAATCTTTAAATTCGCCATTCCCGAAGAAGTTCCCGCAAAAATGGAGGAATTGATGGAATGGTTCAAACAAAGCATTGAATCTCCTCCAGCTTCAATCGCCACCTTCCTAGCGCAATTTCACCACCGATTCATCCTTATTCATCCGTTTGACGACGGTAACGGCCGCATAGTGCGCCTTTTGCTCAACTACACTCTGATACGTCTTGGCTACCCGCCTTTCGTGATTAAAAACAAGGACAGAAAAACCTATTTCGCCACCCTGCAGAAAGCGGACAAAGGAAATATAGATGCTCTTACCGGTTATCTCGGCAGAACCTTGGCCTCATGGCTTGAGATCGGGATTAAGGCAGCCGAAGGAAAAGATATCTCCGAACCCGAAGATATTGACAAGGAGGTGGATATCTTCATCAGGGAAAAGAAGGCCAGAGGGTTGCCAGAAGTAGAACCGTTATCGGAACAAATTGAAGAAGAACTTTGCAAACAACTGCTCATGCCTCTTTTTGAAACATTTGAAATCCGATTTAGACAGTTCAATGATCTTTTTAACTCAAGTGAAATTTTAGTACAAGGTTCGCGGAAGATGTTGGATCATCTCTTCCTTTTCATGATAGATGGAGAAGCGGTTTTCGAGGAAAAGGATGGGAATGTCGCACTTTTGAAAATTTCCTATAAAACACACAAAAGTGAGAAACCCTTTGATATGGGGGCATCTATTTCGGTAACATTACATGAATTCGAGTACCGTGTAGAGATACGTACATATCTACATTCTTCACCGGAACCCGAAGCAATCTTTAGAGAAAAAATATACGCTCGTATGTGGACAAATTCGGAAATAGAAAAATTTATTGCGGAAGGGAAAAAACTGTTTTTTGAAAAACTCAGGCAAAGGGCTGGAGAACCGATTGATTAAAAAATCTTTGGCCCTATGCCCTCATTGATCACCTAGGTAAAAAAATACTAGTTCGAGTATTTACGCAAATCCTTCGGAACAGACCACTCCCTAGTATCAAACCCCAGCGGATAAAGCCTTACGTTATTAAACCTTCTGTGCACAACCACGGTGGATTTTCTCGCGAACAGAAACGTGTACGGCTGTTCCTCGTGAAGAATCCTTGAGAACTCCTCATATTTTTTAATCCGCTCCGGTCTTGAGAACTCCTCTCTCGCCTCCTCAATCAGAACATCCGCGCGGGGGTTCTTAAAGCCCACGAAATTCGAGCCATTTCCTGCCTGGGAAGAATGCCAGAGCTGGTAGGGGTCGCTCTCCACCCCGAGGCTCCACCCCAGGGTCACGGCATCGAATTTCCGCTCGGTTATGCTCTGGATGAAAACCGCCCACTCTATCTTTCTTATGCTCATCTCTATGCCGGAGCGGGAGAGCTCCTCTTTCAGTATGGTCGCTATCTTCTCACCGGTTTCAGACCCCGTGGGCAGCAGAAACTCGAAACGGAAAGAAACGCCGTCCTTGTCCCTTATTCCGTCACCGTCGCTGTCGCGCCACCCCGCCTCGTCAAGAAGCGCCCTGGCCCTCTTCGGATCATAGGCGTACGGTTTTACGTCCTTCGGGTATTCGGGACTGTTAACGTAAAAAGTCGTGGTCACTATCTCTCCCAGGCCCAGGAGAATTTCTCTCAGGATGGTTTCCCTGTCGACAAAATGGGTCATCGCCCTCCTTACCCTTTTATCGCTGAAAAAGGGCTTCCTCGAATTCCATCCTATGTAGTTGTACCCCGGGGTAGTGTAAGAAGCCCTGTAGAACTTTTTCCGAAACGGTTTCCCGCAGCTCTGCTTTGACCACTGAAGCGGAAGAAGACCCCCATAGTCAAGCTCCTGCTTTTTTAGGAGCTGAAGCTTCACCGTGGGGTCAAGCACGACCTTGTAGACCACTTCACTGAGCCAAGCGGGCTCGCCCCAGTAATCGGGGTTTCTCCTGACCCTGATCTCCCTTCCGGTCTCCCAGTGCTCAAACACGTAGGGTCCGGTTCCGACGGGTCTCCTGCCTGCGGGGTTCGTGTTGAAATCCCCTTTCGCGAACACGTGCTTCGGCACTATGGGAAGCCCGCCGCAGAACTCAAAAGCGCGGAAGTAGGGTTTTCCGTACTCGCATCTTACGGTATGGGAGTCAATCTTGGTGTAGGACTTTACGTCCTGGTAGTAGCTTTGGAGGTGGGCGGCGGCGACTTTGGGGTTTCTTATGGATTCATAGGAAAAAACCACGTCATCGGCGGTAAACGGAGTGCCGTCATGCCATTTCACGTCTTTTCTGAGATGAAAAGTATAGGAAAGCCCGTCCTCAGAAACTTTCCAGGAACTTGCAAGAAGAGGCTCGAACTCAAGGGTTTCGTTGTTTCTTCTTATAAGAGTCTCGTAGATTCCGCCGTTAACGATGCCTTCGTAAACATCAGTCGCTATAACGGGGTTGAGGGTCGCGGGCTCCTCGCCGAGTTCCCTTATGAGCGAACCCCCGGCGGAAAAAGCCTTCGGGTCAGCGTTGCCGACAAGTGAGGCGTTGTCGTTTTTATTCTGACAGTCCGCGCTCCGGGAGCATCCGGCAGAGAAAAACCCCGCGGACGCAACCAGCAGCGCGAACACAAAGAGACGCAGAAATTTGCTCATGAAGTTTTTACAAAGAGTTTCGGTCCGGCAAAAAGCTTATGAATTCGTTTTTTCGTCTTTTTTTGTAAAGGCCGACAACATGTCAATCGGAAGAGGCAGGATGATCGTTGAAGCCTTCTCGGAAGACACGTCGTTTATCGTCTGAAGGAACCTTAGCTGCAGGGAAACAGGGTTTGCCGACAGTATTTCTGAGGCTTCCGCAATCTTAGTCGATGCCTGGAACTCTCCTTCGGCGCTTATCACCTTCGCCCTTCTCTCCCTCTCAGCCTCCGCCTGCTTGGCCATCGCTCTCTGCATTTCCTGCGGGAGGTCAACGTACTTGACCTCAACCATGGTAACCTTGATTCCCCATGCGTCGGTCTGCTTGTCGAGGACTTCCTGGAGCTTGACGTTAAGTTTCTCCCTCTCGGAGAGAAGCTCATCGAGCTCTACCTGCCCGAGGATGCTCCTCAGGGTTGTCTGGGCAAGCTGGGAAGTGGCGTAGAGATAGTTTTCAACCTGAAGGATCGCCCTGTTCGGCTCAACAACCCTAAAGTAGACAACCGCGTTTACCTTTACCGAAACGTTATCCTTGGTTATCACGTCCTGGGGAGGCACGTCCATGGTTACAAGCCGCAGACTCACCCTGACCATCCTTTCAAGAAACGGGATGACAATTATGAATCCGGGACCCCTGACTCCGACTATTCTTCCGAGACGGAATATCACTCCCCTTTCGTATTCATAGAGAATCTTAAGTCCCGATATTACAATGAGAAAAACAATTACGGCAATTACAATCGCGGTTATCGACATTGTGCGTCACTGTTTGTCGTCATAATCTGAAACCCTGACGACGAGATCTCCTGTGCTCTCTATTACCTTTATTTTTTCCCCGGGTGAAAACTCGCGCTCGCCCGTCGCTTCCCAGTACTCTCCCCCGACGTAAACCTTTCCGCTTTTATGGGACCAGGAAACAACTTCCCCCTTCTGACCCACCATCCCCTCGAAACCGCCCTGAACGGGAACTCGGAACGATTTCAGGCCTAAATATACAATAAAAACCGAAAGCAATCCAATGGCTACGGCCACTGCCGCTATGGTCCCCTTGCTCACGCCGAGATCAGATTCCGGCGTATCGAAAAGCAAAAGCCCCCCGAACACAAGGCACGCAAGCGCAGCAAGGCTCAAAAGGCCGTAACTCGTCACGTACACCTCCGATATCAGAAGCGCCATTGCGACGAAAAGCAGTATGAGTCCGGCATAGTTAAAAGGGAGGATCTGAAGGGAGACAAACCCGATCAGCAGGGCGATAAGTCCGGCGACCCCGGGAAAAATCAGTCCCGGATTGTAGAACTCAAGGAATATTCCGAGCGAACCCAGGGAGAGAAGCAGAAACGCTATGTCCGGGGTGCTTAGAATATTGACCACTTTCTGCAGCAGGCTCATTTCAAGGCGCTGCGTGCTCGCGCCGGCCGTCTCAAGACGGACGCTCCGGCCGCTAGTTTTTATTTCCCTGCCGTCTATCTCGGAGAGAAGTGAGGGAATATCGGGAGATATGATATCAATCACATTCTTGCTAAGCGCCTCATCGGCGGTCACCGAAACGCTTTTTCTCACCGAATCAACTGCCCATTCCGCGTTTCTTCCCCTTTCTCGGGCTATACTTTCGATAAAAGACGATGCGAAATTCTCGATTTTCTCGTTCATCACGTCAGAAGACTTGTCGTCTTCTTTCTTTTTTTCCGGCTTCCCGGGGGCCGGGCCCCTCTGCTGGCCACGCCCCAGCATCACGGGATGGGCCGCCCCTATGCTTGTTCCGGGAGACATGGCCGCCACGTGGGCTGAGAGCGTGATGAAAACCCCCGCGGAAGTGGCTGTCGCTCCCCTCGGGTAGACGTAAACTATCACCGGAACCTCGGAATTAAGAAGGATCTTCACTATGTCCTTCGTGGAATTAAGAAGCCCCCCGGGAGTATCGAGGAGGATAAGCAGAGCGGTGGCATTGCGGGTTCGAGCCTCTGTGAGACCGCTTTTAATGTAGTCCACTGTCGAGGGGTTTATGGAACCGTTTATCTCGATCTCGACTATCTCTGCCGTCCGGGGAGAAGCCTCCGGGTCGGCGGCGGATACCTGGTAACCCAAGATCGCGGAGAGAAGCAGGAAAAAGACTGAAACGCGAAGAAGCGGACTCCCACCCGCCTTGGGCATAACCCTTTTTCGTCCGGACTTTCGGGCCGGGAGATCAAGCCTCAGCCGATTCCCCGGATAATTCCCCGAGAGCCTTTGACATTGTCTTAAGAAACAACGTATCATGTTCACTCGAGAAATATTCTAACACAGCAGATAAATCCGGCAGCAATAAAACGGAATTTACAGGCTTGCCGCTTTTCTACAAGGCAAGAATTTACGATTCATGCCCAAGATAAAATATACGACCAAAGAACTTAAACGCCCCGACAAATTCAGAGAGTTCCTGGCGGAATCCCTCGAAGGTCTCTCGGAGCACTTCAACAAGATACTTGTCGGCATGGGCGTCATAGCGGTGGCCCTGCTCGCAGTCTGCTTTGTTTCCTCGCAACAGGAAGAAAAAGACCTCCTGGCAAACGAGCAACTCCGCGAGGCTATTAAGAGCTACAACAGCGGAGAAATGGAGACCTCTCTTTCACTGCTGCAAACGCTACGTGAGGAGCATTCCGGAACCGACGTGTCGGTTCTGGCTCTTTACCAGATGGGGATGATCAACTACCAGCTTGGGAAATTCGAAGAAGCGATAAAGCATCTTGAGCTTTTCCTCGGCGATGACCCCGAAGACGGTATTTTCCGCGACGGCGCGAACCTGGTGATCGGGCTGTCCGCTTTCGAGCTTGAGAGCTGGGACAAGAGCATAGAATACTTCTCCGAAGTGAACAGAAGCGAAAGCCCCTATTACGTCCAAGCGAGAAGGCAGCTGAGTCTTGTGTACGAAAAGACCGGAGAACCCGAGAAAGCGGAGAAAATCCGCAGCGAGACGCCAAGCGAAACTGGTCCATAAACTGATCAAGACCCGGAGCAAACAACCCAGACTTATCTTTATTAAACCGTAATTATCTACTTCAAGGTAATTATTGATCAGTACGCGGTTTTACCGAATGAAGTCCGGGCCAACAGCCAATGGGTGTCCGATTATCTGGCGGTCTGTCGTGAGAAACTTCAGGTTCTCCTGCTGAGCTTGAACAAGCAGGAGTTCGTCAAACGAGTCTCTGTGAGCTATTGGGGTTTTAAGCCTGCAGGCTGCGTGGCCCGCAGTCATAGGCAAGAAAACCACGTCGTGTGTCGCCAGCAGCTCTACGACATCTTCGGGGTCAAATTCGCTTTTCCGCTTGCCCGAATGGTCCCTGGCGTTGAATTTCAGGCGCATTTCCCAGATAGACAGGGCACTTACATGGAACCGGATGTCTTTGCTGGAGAAAATCAGCTTCTCTGTCTCTGAAAGGTCCCAACGCGCCATCATCAGAGCGTAGACATAAGACGTATCGAGCAGTATCCGCATAGGACGATTCAGGATTTCCTACTCGAGCCCAAGGACTTTCCGGCTGAACGCAGGATCGTCAAACTCCTTCGGCCACCCCTCCTTGCTTTCCCGGATTCCAGCCCGTTTGCAATCCTCTGCAAGCTTCTCAAGGTCGATCCCTCCGCGCCCGCGCAGACGCACGAGCTCAACCACGGGTTCCCCGTATTTTGTTATGACGACGCGCTCTCCTTTCTCGGCAGCGGACACCAGTTCGGAAAGACGCGCTTTTGCCTGACGCAAAGCAAATTCTATGAAACAGCCTCCTGATTCTCTGCACCGTTTAAAACTTCACACCCACAGGTGTAACTATATCGTGACTACAAATGGAAGTCAAGGAATCTTGAGGGGAAAATTCAGGGTTTTCTGCGAAAAATCACTCCCACTCACATATCACCCCAAATATCCACTCCCAAGTATGAAATCACCTTGGATAACTGGACAATCCTCTAGCGTTCTCCGTTTCTTTCGTTATAATGGCAATAAACGGTATGTTTGAAACCTTTTTTGAATAACGCAATTTCCCGCTTAGAGAAACCGATTTCTAAATGGCGACCTACACGCAGATCGAGGAGTTCGTTGCACGCTGGAAGCCATCCGGTGGCAGTGAGCAAGCCAACTACCAGCTTTTCGTGATCGAGCTGACCGACATGCTCGGGCTGGATCGCCCATTTCCTGCAACGGACGATGACGCAAACGACCATTATCGATTTGAACGACCCGTTACCTTTACCCACACCCACAAGCGCAGCACTGGCTTCATCGACGTCTATCGCGGCGGTCATTTCGTGCTGGAGACAAAGCAGGGCGTAGATCAAAAGAAAAACCGCCAAGGAGATCTGACCAAGGGAATCCCTGACCGCAAGCAAAAGCGCACCGGCCACGGGGTGCGGGGGACTGCCGGCTGGGACAGCACCATGCTCGAGGCCCGCAACCAAGCTGATAATTATGCTCGCGCGGTCTCCAAGGAAGACGGCTGGCCGCCCTTCCTCTTGATCGTGGACGTAGGACATGTGATTGAGCTTTATGCTGATTTCTCGCGGCAGGGGCAGGGCTATAATCAATTTCCAGATGGCAACCGCTACCGGATCTTTATCGACGACCTGCGTAACGAAGAAACCCGTGACCTTCTAAGTACCATCTGGTCTGACCCTTTCAGCCTAGACCCGGCACTTACAGCGGCCGAAGTCACACGGGACATTGCCGTCCGTCTAGCCGAACTGGGTAAAAGCTTTGAAGACCAAAACCACGACAGCGAGACCGTTGCCCGCTTCCTCATGCGGTGTCTATTTTCCATGTTTGCCGAAGATGTAGAACTGATTCCTAAAAACAGCTTCACCGAACTCCTCGTCAAACTTCGCGGACACCCTGAACATGCAGAACCCGCACTCAAGGGTCTTTGGGAGGTAATGAACACCGGAGGCTTCTCTCAGGTCCTTATGCAAGACCTCATGCGTTTTAACGGGGGACTCTTCAAAGATGCCAATGCGTTGCCACTCAATGAGCTCCAACTCGCCCTTTTGATCGAAGCCGCTGAGGCCGACTGGAAACAGGTTGAACCGGCCATCTTCGGCACACTTCTCGAACGTGCACTCGACAAGGACCAGCGCCACAAACTCGGTGCCTATTACACCCCACGCACTTATGTTGAACGACTAGTCACACCGACAATCATGGAACCTCTTCGCAAAGACTGGCGTGATGTGCAAACTGCTGTGCAACATCTAGCTGCCGACGGAAAAGAGAAAAAGGCTCGCAATTTGGTTCGCGACTTCCACCGTAAGCTCTGTGAAATTCGCGTACTCGACCCCGCCTGCGGTTCGGGCAACTTCCTTTATGTCGCGTTGGAGATGATGAAGCGGCTTGAGGGGGAGGTGATCGCACTGCTTACCGAACTGGGTGAGACGCAGATCAGTTTCATCACCGTGGACCCGCACCAGTTTCAGGGTATCGAGCTAAACCCATGGGCTGCAAATGTAGCCGAACTGGTCCTCTGGATTGGCTACCTGCAATGGCACTTCCGCACCCATGGGCAGGCCGCCCCTTCAGAACCCGTGCTGCGCGATTTTCGAAATATACGTAACGCCGATGCGGTACTTGAATGGGAAAATCGCCAACCTCGTCTGGATGAACGCGGCCAGTCTGTCACCCGCTGGGACGAAGTGACCACCATGCGACATCCTGTAACGGGAAAAGAAGTACCAGACTCAAACGCACGCGTGCAGGTCTATGATTATGTGAACCCCAAAGCCACCAAATGGCCCGAAGCTGACTTCATCGTCGGAAACCCACCGTTTATTGGTCTTCGGAACATCCGAAAAGCCTACGCAGATGGATATCTAGAAGCCCTTAGGGAAGCTTATCCAAAAGTTGCCAAAAATGCCGACTATGTGATGTATTGGTGGGAGAAAGCGGCATTGATGACTCGTGCCTATGACCCTAAAAAAGATAAGGGAACGCGCCGCTTTGGCCTGATTACAACGAACTCTTTGAGTCAGTCTTTTAATAGAGTTGTTTCTTCACGACATCTTGCAGACTCAAAGATGCCGATTTCCTTGACTTTCGCTATTCCCGACCATCCTTGGGTAGATTCTTCTGATGGCGCAGCTGTCCGCATAGCCATGACCGTGGCAGTATCAGGGAAGAGAGACGGCCGATTGCTCAAAGTTATCTCAGAAACAGAGACAGAACATGAAGCTGAGGGTGTGAAATGTTCGTTCACGGAAGAGAGAGGAACAATTTACCCAGACTTACGAATTGGCGTGAACTTGCTGTCTGCTAAGCCCTTGATTGCAAATTCACAGCTTTGCTCAGTCGGCTATCAACTTACCGGAAAAGGGTTCTTGATTTCTCCTAACAAGGCCGAACAATTTATCTTTGAAAATGAGTTGACGCGAGACTACGTTCATCCATGGATTAACGGCTTAGGCATTCAGCGGTCAGTTGAACCCATGAGCGCCATTGACGTTAGCGACTTGGACGAAGTAACTTTGAAGCGCTCTTTGCCGCAGGTCTACCAGCATCTTGCGGATTATGTTCAGCCAGAACGAGCGACAAATTCAGTCGTGAGTCTTGTGGCTGAATGGTGGCGTTATGCAAGACCCCGCAACGACTATCGACCAGCGACACGCAACATCAATCGTATGATTGTCACATCGCTGACAGCCTCAAGCAGGATCTTTGTTTTCGTTCCATCTGAAACGATAGCCGACAGTACAACCGTGATGTTTGCACTGGAAAGCGGCGAGCACTTGGCAGTTATGTCGTCGCGATTCCACATCGTATGGGCTACAAGCGCAGGTAGTCGGCTTGGTGTCGGCAACGATCCCCGCTATAACAAATCCCGCTGCTTTGATCCCTTTCCTTTCCCTGAACTGACCGCAGCCCAAAAGACTTGTCTCCGCAAGCTAGGGGAGGAGCTGGATGTCCATCGGAAAGGACAGCAAAACATCCATTCTAAACTGACCTTAATTCAGATGTACAAAGTGCTGGAAAAGCTTCGTGCCAGTGAGGCAATCGAAGGTAAAGACCGTGAGATTTACGATCAGGGTCTAATCAGCATCCTAAAAGACCTGCACGACCAGATCGACACCGCCGTGGCCGAAGCCTATGGTTGGCCCGTGGACCTGAGTGACGAAGAGATTCTCATCCGCCTTGTGGCCCTTAACAAGGAACGTGCCGAGGAAGAGACCATAGGTCAAATCCGCTGGCTCCGCCCCAAGTATCAGAACCCCAAAGGCAAACAGGTAGGAACGGGCAAAACCATCGAAATGGATTTAAATGTGTCGACCAAAGTGGAAAAAATCCCTTGGCCCAAAGCCCTCCCCGAACAAATCGCCGCCGTCCGCGAAGCACTGTCTGAACTAGGCGAAGCCACTCCCGAACAAATCGCCCGTCGCTTCATGCGCGTGCGGGTAAAGAGTGTACAGTCACTGTTGGAGAGCCTAGCGGCACTTGGGCAAGCGGAGAAAGTCGAGGACGGATGCTATACAGCGTGAATACAAGAATTTAGGATTGAAAAATGAAGGCTGAGTTTAGCGAATTCACATATGGGTTTTCGTTAGTCAACGAACTGGCTAAGGCTCTTTCCTGCACCGCTGTACCTATCTTCCCCAGTCTACTCGAGGAAGGAAAAGAGGGAGGAGGTTACGACGTTAGACTTCTCTACAAGAAGGGAAAAATCCTAAATTTTCAGTTTAAGCTCAGCGATTGGATGAAAATGCGTAGCGCGCGAGAATACAATACTTCCGGACATAGCCTTTTTTTACCCTATTACAGGTTCGAGATTACGAGCGAACGAATTTCAGAACAACACTCTTTGCTACTTTCGTTGGAAAATATCGAACCACTGACGTTCTATGCGGCTCCGGTATTCCACCTAAGCGACGAGATAAATGCGCATTGGAGTTCTGATTCGATAACCCAAAACTCAGTCTTCGCAAAGCCCAGTTCAATCGGGACTCTGCACGACCCTAACCCTCATAGAGTTTGCTTTGACGCCGCTTCTATCGCAAAAAAACAGGCATACTTCTTCTCCGAGCCTGAAGAGATTGAAGTTTTTCCGTTCCAAAGCTTCTCAGAGCTTGTGATCAAGGAGGTTGCTAAAGAGACTGATACCTTGGAAAGCTCGATCAGCCGAGTGCGTAAACAATATGCTACGGCGATCGAGAACGCGTATTGTAGAGAACCAGACCATTCATTGCGATCCGAGACCTTTGATTATTCACTACCTGCTCGTACTCGGATTTCAGACATTCGGCAACTACAAGATTGTCTCAATCAAAATCTTCTGAGATTAGAGAAAATTTTATCAAAACCTGCCTATGGACGCAATCTTCTCCAACAGGTTGCACAGGTATCGTCCGGGATTTTTGGCACTCAAGCAATAGCAATTGTAAAGGAATAATTATAAGAAAAGCGATGGTGAAGAGAGGTTTTGAGATTGATGCAGAAAGTCTAGCGGATTTGCCGGGGATGATGCTAGTTACGATCAAGCCACTTAAGGACTTGGGTGGGTCGGAAATTAGAAAATAGTTTAAACATCAGCACTATCTTTAGAACAGATTTTTTTTAAACTACATCCGTAATCGTCTAGATTTCTTTTTAGATTTAACCCATTGCTGGCAATAAGCAGTTCCTCACCCACCCGCTTGCGAGCTGCACTGTAGTTTACGTTGAATTGAAATTGATTCTGTGTCCGATACAAGTGCTGTATTGCCGGAGAATTATCATAGGTAAGAATCCACGGATGCTTCAAACTGAGAATTATATTAGTCAACAGTTTATGGTCATCCTGTCTGTAGAAATTGGTGTATAGGGTATGTCCTTTCTTATAGTAAGGAGGGTCCACAAAATAAAATGTGTTTTCTGGTAATTCAACATCAATTTTCTGCATGAAATCAACTGCATCAAGGTTGTATAAATGAATTCTGTGTTTGTACTTAGCTATTCGACGGATTTTTTCTATGAGCGAGTCTTTATTGAAACGACAGTCCATTTTATACTGACCCTGCTGTTTATATCCTCCAATTACACCCGCTTTCAAAATTATCCCCGACCGGTTTGTTCGATTTAAATAGAAAGTGGAGAAACCGAGATCGAAATCTTCTGCCTTTTCTCTATTTTCTTGAATTAAACGCTGTTTGTACCATTCATCCATTGTAATAGGCGTTTCTCGTATTTTTGCAATGAACCTTTCTGTGTGACAAGTGATCATTTCCCAGAATTTGAAAATAGAGCGATCAATATCGTTTAAGTGAAGCTCATGTACATAACCCCCGAACATTAATGACAAAGCCAAACCGCAACCACCCGCATAGGGTTCAATATAGTGTCCTCTTTCCAAACCATTATCTTTGACTATTTTGGAAATCATTCGCCAAATAGATGTTTTACCACCTGGGAAACGTAGTGGAGACGGTGTTTGCGGCATTGGTTTTTGTTAGAAATTATCTTAATTTGCAAAAATAGATTGTAACAGCCTATTCCGTATTTGGCCATACCCAAAAGAAATTCATATTCTTTCGAGCATATATAATAAAATTTCCTGAACGTTGTCCCACTCTCGATTTAATTCAGTTGGATTAGGATAATGTGACAGATGCACGTTCGCTCCCAAGGTCTTTGGGGAAAGGACATTGGTTTGATTTGCTTGTACCCTTTTCAGTGCACCTAAAGCTTCCTTTTGAGGGCGTGAGAGTGTTTTATCTTTTTCAATTTGTTTTATAACTTCTTCTAAAAGAAGATGGGTTTTTGAGGGAATATTTACAGGTTTCCCACTAAGCGCTTTTTCGTAGAACAACAGATAAACTCTCTCAAGGAAAACTCGGCAAACCATCGCTGCAGCAAGAGGAAAATCTCGAACTGCTATTTTTTTTAGCTCGCCCAAGGCTCTATGTAAGTTTTTATCTTCTATTTTTGCAATAAATCCGCTCGTAGGAACTATATATTTACGTTTGTCGGGATTCTGGTTCGCCCTGTTTTTTTGATCTTGCTCAGGGTCCTTGCTTTTAGAATTGCCTCCGTCAAAATTGTCCCTGTCGGATAACTTATGGTCTGAGTGAAAAGCAGTTGGAGCAAAGCCCTCTTGAAAGAGTCCTCTAGCGTAATCTTCCCGTTCAGCTTTTGTACTTCTTGAGCTAATCGCGGACTTCTCATTTACCAAGTCATTACAGAACTTTTTGAGAATTTTGTCAAAATCTTCAGAACCTACATTGATAACTACATCTGGGTCGTTACTACTGCTAACAATCCCCATGGTTTTTCGAAAAAAGGGATTTGACAAATAGCGCGTGGCTGTTGTGAGAATCTTTTCAGTTTGATCCAGAGATAGAAATTTGTGCTCCGTGGCGTATTGCAATAACGTTTGCGAAAGTGCGTTCGGGTCTTTTATTTTTCTAGAAAGATTTCGCCGTGTCTTCTGTATAGCAGTCCATTGCTTTACACCAATACCTTCTTGTTGGCCCTCATGCCTTCTGTCAATCCAAATATCCGCTTCTTTTCTAGAGTTGAAAGCAATTGAATCAACTTCAGTTATAGGAGAAGACATAGAATCAGCCAGTTTCTGAAAATAAGAACGGTCAGAATTTGGACTCCTCATGGGATCATTGAGGAGAATTAAAGCACATAGGCGTCTATTGCCCTCAAGTACAACATATCTTCCATTGCCATTGTCTAACACAGCAAATGGCTCAATCGGACTTAACCCATGAGATGCAATGTCTTTGGCGAGTGGTTTAACTTTTTCTTTAGATACCAAATACTCAATGATTTTGTCCTGGTCATCAATGGGTTCATGACGTGGATTCTCAGTATCTAGATAAATATCTAGGACTCGAATTGGGGTAATTTCGTTCAATTTCTACTCCCTTTAAAAATTCCGCATAATTACAGATTGAAATAGCCATACTAATAAAAATGCGACTAAATCGTGGATTTTATCACAGGAGTGATACAAAAACAAAAGAATCAAATGGGCTAACACAGTGGTACTGGTTTCCCGCCAAGATGATTTTGACTAATGTTAATATAGAGAATTAAGTTTTGGGTAAAACTACTGTTGAGACGACCACGTCTGGACCTACTGAAAGGCTTGCGCCAGGATCTACTCCAATATCTCCTTTTATAGCTAACTCCCCCTTCCCTAATACCTCTATGTCCCTTTTTATAGTTACAGTCGGAATTACAAGAGAAAATTCAAGCTCAGCGGTGGGTGGCTTTTTCTCCACAATCTCTTGAAGCATTTCTTTGAGCTTTTCAATAACATCTTCTGTATTATCAAGAGCTTCCATAAACTCACAAAATTGTTCAGTATTTCGGATGTATTCTACTACTGACTCAAGGGTTTCAGGAGTACACTCAATCAAACTAGTTATCGCTTGTAGAATATCTGCTTCAGTCATTGTTCTTATTCTTTCTATTCAATATCATTTCACACGCCGAGCCTACCGCCATTTTTGCACTGCAATTCTTTCGCTCAACGGGACCTAGTTCATCAGAGAAAGCTATTCTGTACATATTTGACGATCTGTCCGCAGAAAGAATTACAGAACACTCATCTTTGGTTATTTTAATCGAGCAGTCGTCAAGTCTGGTTACGGTGAACTCACATCCACCGCCAAAGCCATTCTGATAGCTGTATTTCTTTTCCATGATTGGTTTCTCCCCATTCCATAAGTCATATTAAAAGCGATATTGGAATTTTTTATGCTCTTAAAAATTTAAGGTAGTTAGAATTTCGCTGTGGTGCCGAAGGCGGGAGTCGAACCCGCACGCCCGTAGGGCACTACCCCCTCAAGATAGCGCGTCTGCCTATTCCGCCACTTCGGCACAGAATCGGATTGTAAAAAGTATCACGCGAGGGACAAATTTCAAGCGCCGAACTTGCGAAGCCTCCCCGCGTGAGCGAGAAGAAGCGGCATTATCTCCGTCGCCTTTATGATCCCCAGGTCACCGGATGAGCAGGACGATTCGGAGAAACCCGCCACGCCCCTTCCCCTGCAGTATTTAGAACTGATCATGAGGGGCACCGGGTGCCAGCTGTGCGACTTCATCGCCGACGGGGTCGAGTGGTCACCCGTAACGGCAAGAACGTCAACTCCGAGTCCCATGATTTCGGGGAGAAGCGAATCGAATTCCTCTATCACGCCTACTTTCGCCCCGAAATTCCCGTCCTCTCCGTAACTGTCCGTTTTCTTCACGTGGAGGTAGAAAAAATCGTAATCCTCGAAATTAGCAGAAAGCGTCTGGATCTCATCACCTATGGAATCTCCGGAGACCTCAAGAACGTCCATCTCGAGCAGTTTCGACACTCCCATGTACATCGGATAGGCGGCAACGCATCCGGCCCGAACTCCGTAGGCCTCATCAAAGGTCGGAAGGTTCGGCCTCACGGAAAAACCCCTAAGAAGCATGTAGTTAGCAACGGGCTCATCCCTTATCGCTTCGCAAGCCCTGTCAATCAGCTCTCCCGCGATCTCAGCCGTCTTCTGGGAACTGCCATTCTCCCCGCGGGGCCTGACAGGAGCTTTGCCTTCTGCCTGCGGGTCTGTGTCGCAGACAAGTGCATCTGACTCCGAGAACTGCGCCAGAAACGACAGAACCGCGACAAACCTGTGCTCAAGGCCCGGATAGAAATTTATTTTTACCCCGCATATCTCCTTGACGGCCGACGATATCCTGGAAATCACCCTCTGGTTCTCCCCGGTGCTGAGCCTGCCGGCCCTCCTGTCGGTAACAACAGGGTTATCTCCCTCGTATTTCACGGTGGCGAAGTTGCCCCTCACCGCCACGTCCGACGGGCCGAGATCAATGCCGAGGCCAAGCGCTTCGAGCACCCCTCTTCCTATCTCGTTCCTGACGGGGTCATAACCGAAAAGCGCGAGGTGCGCGGCGCCGCTTCCAGGGGTTATACCCCTCTCAACCGGCACGTGCAGCCCCAGAGACCCGGCCGAAGAGAGCCGGTCAAGATTCGGGGTTCGTGCCGCCTCGAGTTCGGTCTTTCCGTCAACGGGAAGCCCCCCGAGTCCGTCAAGAACGCAGAGGACTATCTTCGAGGAATTTTTCTCAACAAGTTTTGATACTAGATCCTGCATTTTTCTTCCTTGCCCGCCACCCGGGCGGAATAATATCAGGGGTCACTCAGTTCTATTTCGGCTCCGTCATACGCCGGCTCTATATGATCCGGGAGTTCCCCAAGGAGCTTTTCATACTCAAGCTCACACCCCATGTGGGTAAGAAGGGCCCTTTTGGGTCCCAGCTTTTCTATTTCCTCTACCGCCTGCTCTACGTTGAAGTGGGCCCTGTGGGGTTTGTACCTCAACGCGCCGAGTATGAGAAGCTCAAGCCCCGAGAGCTTTTCGTAGGAGTCTTCGGGGATGGCGCTGCAGTCGGTAAGGTAACCGAAAGACCCGATCCTGTAGCCAAGTATCTGCCAGTTGTGGTGATAGATGTCGATTGGCTCTATCCTGATTCCCTCGAACCTGATCTCCCCGTTTATCTCCTTGAAATTCAGCCTGGGTTTTCCTCCCGCGGCGGGGAAAGAATCGAATATGTAGGCGAAGTTCCGCTTTATGTCGCCGAGGGTCGCCGGGTTCGCGTAACAGTCTATATCCATTGAATTTATGAAGTTAAACGCCTTAAGATCATCTATTCCGTGGGTGTGGTCCGCGTGGGAGTGGGTATAGAGAACGAGATCGATCCTGGTTATGCCTTCCCTCAGAGCCTGGATCCTGAGATCGGTCGAGGTGTCAATAAGTATTTTCTTTCCGGCCACCTCGACGATCACGGAGCTTCTGGTACGTTTGTTCTTAATATTATCCGATGTGCATACGTCACATTGGCAGCCCACTACGGGAACGCCGGTTGAAGTGGCACATCCGAGCACTCTGACCTTCATAGAACACGCCAAACATGGTAGAATTGATGTTGTAAGAACATACATACAAATCTTCCGAAAAGAAATTTACATCGGCGTGACAACCAATATACTTTCTGTGTAAAGTGAAAAGCATCATAAAACTTTTTCCCTTTCTGATAGCTTCTGTATGTCTGCTTGCTTTTTCTTTCGCCACGGCGAAAGAGAAAAACAGCGCCCTCTTCGAAGAGAATTTCAAGCTTTACCGCCAGCTCGAATCAAATTCCGAAAAAGCCAAAAGAAGCGAAACATGGGATCTAGTGGGAAGCACTTTCTACAGGCTGTACTCGCAGGACCCCGGGTGGAGAAACGCCCCGCTCTGTCTCTTCGCCGCCGCCAGGGTCTACGACAAAAAATCCCTCAGGTTCAAAACGCCCGAGGACTCCGAGAAGGCGCTTCAGTACTCGCGCGAGTTTGTGAAAAGATATCCGAAAGACAGCCTGGCCGACGACTCTTGGCTTCGGATGGGAAAGATCCTTGAGCGCAGGGAGAAGAAAAAGGAAGCCGTAACGGCGTACCAGAGAATCGTCTACGGAATGGAGGAAGCAGACACCTACGAGATAGCGAAGAAGAGACTGGCGACACTCACGGGAGCAAAGACTTCAAAGAAAACAAAGCCCGAGGCGCAGAAAAAAGCCCCGCCCAGAACATATCCCAAGGGATACGCCGTCGTAAAGAAAATAAGGCACTGGTCAACGGACGACTATACGCGGGTCGTAATAGAGGCCGACAGGGAGATCAGGTACACATCCAGGATGCTGCGTGCCGACCTCGATCTCAAAACCCCTCCCCGTCTTTACGTCGACCTTGAGAAAACCGTCATTTCGGACTCGGTCGCCATTGAACCAATCACGAAAGGACTTCTTGAGAAGATAAGTTTCGCGAGCAACCGCCCGGGAGTGTCGCGCGTCGTCCTCTACATAAAGGATCTCGAGGGCCACAAGGTCTTTTCCCTGAGAAAATCGGAACAGAACCCCTCTTTCCGGCTCGTGATGGATATAAAGGGAGCGGGAGCGCAGCCTGAGAAGATATTCGCGGAGGGTGCTCCTTCACACGCCAAGCAGGGACCCTCTCTTAAATCCAAGGTTCCCGAAGGAGAGATAGCGAGCCTCAAGCAGGCCCTGGGACTCAAGGTGAGAACCATAGTGATCGACCCGGGCCACGGAGGACATGATCCGGGCGCCGTAGGTCCAAGCGGCCTCAGGGAAAAGGACGTAAACCTCAGGATAGCCAAGAGGCTCAGGGAGAGGCTTATAGAAGAGGGAAAGAGTTTCGGCATAGAAAACGTCTACCTTACAAGAAGCACTGACAGGTTCATCCCTCTTGAGGAGCGCACGGCAATAGCGAGAAAAAGAAAAGCGGACATTTTCATATCCATACACTGCAACGGGGCAAGAAGGAAAAAGGCGCACGGAATAGAGACCTACGTACTGGGCTTTACGGATGACCAGACATCCCTGCAGCTCGCGGCCAGGGAGAACGCCACCACGACCAAGGGACTGAATGAGCTTGGAAGCACGCTCAAGCAATATATACTCAGCGCCAAGAAAGAGGAGTCCCAGCAGGTCGCCGGTTACGTGCAGAAATCCATAATCCAGAACATTTCCGTGAAATACAAGTACATAAACAACAAGGGAGTGAAAAAGGCGCCTTTTGTCGTGCTGATCGGAGCGGATGTACCGAGCCTGCTGGTTGAAACCTCTTTCATAACAAATCCCAGAGAGGAAAAAAGACTGAAGAGCGAAGCCTACATAAATAGAATAGTGGACGGAATAGTTCTGGGAATAAAGAAGTACTCAATGCAGACTCAGAAAGTCTCCTGAGGCCCCAACGTGCTTTATGGACAGCGTAAACAATGAGATCGCGAAAATATTCTCAAGGATAGCCGATTCTCTTGAGATTCTGGATGAAAACATCTTCAAGATAAACGCCTACAGAAAAGCCTCGCGCAACATTTCCTCAATGCCGGATTCCCTTGAGGAATTCGACGGGGAAAAGGAACTCTCGACGATACCGGGAGTCGGCAAGGATCTTTCCCAGAAAATAATCGAGCACAGGCTCACCGGGAAGATCGCCTACTACGAGGAGATAAAAAAACAGGTTCCCGACGAACTCGCGGAACTTCTCGACATAAGAGGAGTCGGACCGAAGTTTCTCCGCACTCTCGTAAAGCACTTCGGGGTAGCGGACATCGGAAGCCTTAAGGAAACCATCGCCAGTCCGGACATTCTCGAGGTAGACGGCATAGGAAAAAAGAAAATCGAGCAGATATCGCGCTCGATAGAGGTTTTCGAGGGCGGGAAAAAGAGAATGAGGCTTACAGAAGCCCACCCTCTTGCCACAGCAATAAAAGAGGAAATAGAGGAAATCCCCGGTGTCCTGCGGGCCGAGCTTGCCGGTTCGCTTCGAAGAATGAGGGAAACCGTAGCGAACATAGATATAATCGCCTCGGCGGATGACCGGGCGGGAGTGATTGAGGAATTCATAGCCCTCGGCTTCACCAGGGAAGTTCTCCGCAGAACCGAAAACGGCGCGCGGATCCTTACGCAGACAGGGGTGCGGACCGATCTTCTTGTCGTAGAGCCCCACTGCTACGGCTCAGCGCTTCAGAACCTGACGGGCTCGCGTTCCCATAACGCAAGAATAAGGGAGATCGCGGAGGCTAAGGGGCTTGAGAAGGGTTCCATGGGCATCCGAAACGGTAGCGGATATTTTTCCTCCGAGGAAGAGATCTACGAATCCCTCGGGCTAGACTCCATTTCCCCCGAGCTGCGGGAAGACCGCGGAGAGATCGAAGCGTCACGCGCAGGGGAACTTCCCGAGCTACTTGAGATAGAAGACTTAAGGGGGGACCTTCATGCCCATTCAACCTGGAGCGACGGAGCGGCAACCATACGGCAGATGGCGGACAAGGCGGCCTCGCTCGGCTACGAATATATAGCCATGACGGACCACTCGCCCTCTTCGAGAATAGCAAAAGGGCTCAGCGTAAAGAGACTATGGCAGAAAAAAGAGGAAGTGAAGAAAATAAACTCCGAGGGCAGAGCGATAAGAATACTCATGGGTTCCGAGGTCGACATACTGCCCGACGGCTCTCTTGATTATCCCGATGAAGTGCTTCGAGAACTTGATTTTGTCGTCGCGTCGGTTCACGGTTCTTTCTCTATGGAAGAGAGGGAAATGACAAAACGGATATGCGGCGCCATAGAGAACCCCAACGTGGATGCCCTGGGGCACCCGACCGGAAGGCTGATAGGACAGAGAGATCCCTACAGGGTCGACATAGACGCCGTTATAGAGACTGCGAGAGACCACGATAAAGCACTTGAGATAAACTCATCCTACAAGAGGCTTGACCTTAAGGACATTCACGCCAGAAAAGCCGTTGAGGCCGGGGTGAAAATCATGGTGTCAACCGACGCCCACAGAATACAGCACCTTGAAAGGATAATTTTCGGCGTGGGAACGGCAAGGCGGGGATGGGTGAAGAAAACAGACGTCGTAAACACTTACGGTCTTTCCCGGCTCCTTAAATGGCTTGCAAGCCACGACTCGTAAAATGGCCCGACTCACCAAAAAGCAGGCCCGGGCGGAAATATCCCGCCTGAGAGAGGAAATAAGGCGCCACGATCATCTCTACTACGCGGAGAACAACCCCGAGATTCCCGATGCCGATTACGACAAGCTCATGAGAAGGCTCGTTGAGCTTGAGCAGGACCACGGTCTGGCCGTCCCTGATTCCCCATCGCAGAGAGTTGCGGGAGAGGTCTCTGAGCAGTTCAATCCATTCTCCCACGTAATTCCAATGATGAGCATTGATAATGCGGTGGATGAACAGGAGACCAGGGAGTTTGACAAGCGGATAAAAAGATTTCTCAGGACCGAAGAAGAAATCGAATACGTTCTGCAGCCCAAGTTCGACGGAGTCTCGGCATCGCTTACCTACGCTGAAGGAAGGCTGCTCCACGGCGCCACGAGAGGCAACGGAAAAACGGGAGAAGAGATAACGGCGAACTTAAAGACCGTAAGGTCCGTTCCCCTGGCTCTTTCGGGGCGGGGCCGAAAGCCGAAGCTGGTCGAGGTAAGGGGGGAGGTCGTATTCCCGAAAGACCTGTTCGCAAAGCTGAACGAGGAGCTTAAAAAACTTAATGAGGAACTTGAAAAAGAGAACGAAACCCTCTTAAAAGAAGATAAAAAACCGAAACCTCTCAAGATGCTGTTTAAAAACCCGAGGAATGCGGCTTCAGGGTCGCTTCGCCAGCTTGACTCCTCCGTGACCGCGCGACGTCCCCTGCACTTTTACGCCTGGGGAGTGGGCAGCTGCGAAGGGATGGATTTAAGAGACGAGCTTGAAATATACAAAGCTTTTCGTAAATGGGGGTTCCGTGTTGAAGAACCCGAAGACTGCCTGGGCATCGACCAGGCCATTGAGTACGCGAAGGAGCTTGAGCGGAAAAGAGATTCCATCGATTATGAGATCGACGGAGCCGTTTTGAAGGTAAGAAGCAGAAGGCTTCAGGAAATCCTGGGCACAACGGCGAAATACCCGCGCTGGAGCGTGGCCATAAAGTTCTCTCCCAAGCAGATAACCTCCAAGGTAAGGGACATAACAGTCCAGGTCGGAAGAACGGGGCACCTCACTCCGGTGGCCGAGCTTGAGCCGGTAAAGATATCCGGCATCGAGATAAAGAGAGCGTCCCTTCACACAGAAGACACCGTAAGGGAGAAAGACGTGAGAATCGGTGACACCGTGGTAGTGCAAAGGGCGGGAGACGTGATCCCGGAGGTGGTGGAAGTGGTTCCCTCGCAGGAAAGAGGAAAAGAAAGTTTCTCCATGCCGAAGACCTGCCCCCGCTGCGAAGCCCGGATTGAGAGAGAAGGCTCTTTTCATCTGTGTCCGGATATCTCCTGCCCCGCACAGATCAGCGGAAGGATAAGTCTTTTTGTCTCGAGAAACGCTTTTGACATAGAGGGACTTGGGAAAAAAAGGGTTGCACAGCTTATAAACGAGGGAATTCTGCGTAATATAGCCGATATTTTCACTCTCAGGAGGGAGCAGCTTCTCGGACTTGAGGGATTTGCGGAGAAATCCGTTGAGAATCTCCTCGAAGAAATAGAAAAAAGCAGGGATGTAAGTTTTGAGAGATTCTTAAACTCCCTCAGCATAAAGCACGTGGGCACAAGAACCGCGCAGACGCTCGCCCGCGAATTCAGAACTCCCGAGAGTCTTATGGAAGCCACGGCCGAGGACCTTATTCGCGTGGATGGGGTAGGCGAAGAACTGGCGGAGAGCATATTCAGATTTTTTGAGAATCCAGAGAGGAAAAGCGTGGTTGAGGCGCTTTTGCGTCAGGTGAGAATAGAGGAAGAACCCGAACCGTCAGGGGAAAACGAAAAGATCGCCGGGAAAACGTTTGTATTGACAGGCACTCTATCGGTTCCCCGGGAGCAGGTAAAAAGCGAGATACAGAGACTCGGCGGAAAAGTTGTTAACTCGGTATCCGGAAAGACCGATTTTCTGGTTTCAGGGGCGGACCCGGGAACCACGAAACTTCAGAGAGCCCGCGAGCTCGGAACGGATGTCATTACGGAAGAACATCTGAAAAGCCTCATAGGGCTTTAGTTCCGTGTCTCTGTCTGTACACCTCGTAGAGAAAGATCCCCGCGGCTACGGAAGCGTTTAGAGATTCCACCTTCCCCTCTCTCGGAACAGAAAGAAGAAAATCGCATTTCTGCTTTGTCTTGCTCCGAATCCCCCTGCCCTCGTTCCCGATCACAACGGCTATATCGAGCGAAGCGAGGTCGCAGTCACAGACCGCGTCTCCGGAACCCGCATCGGCTCCCGCGACCCAGACCCCTCTTTTTTTAAGAGTATCGATCACCCTGCCGAGATTCGTCTCCCGGGCAATTTTTATGTTGGCCGAAGCCCCGGAAGAAACTTTTACCACCGTCGGATTCACGTCGCACGCACGATCAGCGGGTATCACGATTCCATGGACCCCGAGAAAATCCGCGGTCCTTATTATGGCGCCGAGATTCTGCGGGTCTTCCATATGATCGAGAACAAGAAGAAAAACCTTCTCCCGCCTTTGCGTTGCCACTCCGAGAATCTCCTCGACCGGACTGTAGGTAAAATCAGAGATTTCAGCCGCTATGCCCTGGTGATTCGGGCTTTTGCATATGTCCGTAATCGCGTTTTTGGGAAGATGTGTGAGTTTTATGCGGAATTTCTTAACCGAGGCGTTAATCCTCGGGTCGGAAGAAACGTCGAAATTCTCCGAGACCATGATTTTCTTTATCTCACGAGGAGAATTTCGGAGAAATTCAGCGACCGAGTTCCTGCCGTAAACAATCAACGCGGACTCTCCACGACCCTGAAATTCTTCTTAACGTAGTTAATCTTGTACAGTATGTTGTCGTTGATCCACTTGGCGTCCCACCACTCAAGCGGCCTCACCGGAACTCCCTGGACGTAAACCCCGAAGTGCAGATGGTCTCCAACGGCAAGCCCGGTAGTGCCCGTTCTTCCAACGATATCTTTTTTCCCCACGCTGTCCCCGACGCTCACATCCATCGAGCTCAGGTGGGAATAAAGGCTCATAACCCCCATTCCGTGGTCGATGATGACAGTGTTGCCGTATATGCCGAGGTGCTCGGCGAAGACCACCACTCCGGTGTTGGATGCGGGAACGGGGTATTTTTTAGTAACCGAGAGGTCGTAGCCGAGGTGATACTGGTTGTCGATCACGTTGCCGCCCATAAGGTATTTTCTGTGATCCGCAAATGTCGCGCCCACCTTGGAATTGCGAAGCTGGCTGAACTTCCCTTTCCAGAGAATCTCGTCCCCGCTCTGTCCTCCGATCTCATATATCCTGTTGTCGTTTTCCTTTCTCGTTTCGTTGTTGATCTTCAGAAACGCCTTACGCAAATCAGTTTTTCCGTCATCTCCGACCGGGGAATAGCCGTAGACCCTGGTGAAAAGCGGAAGCACCTTGCTCTTAAGAAACCACTCGGAGAGGTTTATCTCATCCTTTACGTAAGAGGCCCGAAGAAGCCTGTAATAAAGAGACTCCCTCGCTTCGTTGCCGGCCGCGTCAGCCGCAAGAATTTCTATCTTCTCGCCCCTGTCCGCATTATACGGATAGGCGAAAAAGGCAAGATATACCGAGGGGTCTTCGAAATATCCCGTGTAGCCTTCGAAGAAGAGGTCTTTTATTTCAACGCCGCTTGAGACCGTGTCCTCAGAAACCTTGTAGATGACAACTCCCGCGCCCCCGTGTCTTATGTACAGCGCGGGCGAGAGTTCCTGTATCTCGGGAGGGATGAAATCCAGGGTGACTCTCTGGCTTAAAACAGTATTTTTCCCGGGGAAGAGACCATTCATGAAACGGTCAGTCGCCTCTATTAAAAGTTCCGCCGCGCCGCTTTTTATGCCAAGCTTCTCGGGATCGATTCTCACGCTTATCACGTCGCTTTTAGTTCTTTTCCCGTATTCTTTTTCAACAAGAACGGATTCCCCGTAAGCGTCAAGCAGAGAGATGCGCACCTTGGAAAGCCCCGTGCCCTTGTCAGACACCGTCACCTCAAAGGGCTTTAAGCCGAGACTCTTAACATCCCGCTCAAGGGATATGACTGGAGGGCTCATCTCGGCAATGGAGATGACTTTTATGAGGGCAATGATCAGAAGCACAATCCCAAAAACAGCCGCAACCTGTTTTCCGGACACCTTTAGCATTTAAAACGACCTCCTTCGAATTACCGTAGCAGCTTCGCTTATCACATCATAAGAGCAGCCCGGATAGCGTAAGCGAACCTGAAAGAAACCCTGTTTCCGCACCGCCTCGGGAATCTCAAACTTGCCTCTCGCACAATCCGGTTCCACGGGGAAAACCCCGCAGCGAACAGAACATTTCTTTGGAAGGAACCTTCCGGGCACCTCAAGCGAGTCCTGTTTTTATTTGGCGGCTTTTAAGTATAATAGCCTTGTTAGGAAAATCCAGACACTTACAGCGTAACAGAAGAGAAGTTCCCTGCGTTTTTACTGAGGACAGTGCGTCGAAGAACGATTTTTTTTATATTCACGGCAGTAATCTGCGGCCTTGTCCTGGGGCTTTTGCTGCTCTCCCAGACCGAGGGAAGCCGCCAGTACGCAAAAAACCTCATAGAGCGAAGGCTGAACTCAATCCCCAATTTCCATATCAGCCTCGGAGATATCGAGGGAAGCATAATCTCCGCATTGGAGATAAGCGATATTGAAGTAAAAATAGCCGGAGAGAGTTACATGGAGATCGAAAAACTCTCGACGAACTACTCAATCCCGCTTCTTTACTCAATGATCTCGAGAAAGAAGCTCTACTTGTCCGACACGGAGATACAGGGCCTCAGGGTCTTTCTTGCAAAGGACAGACGCGGGGTATGGGATTTCAAGAAGCTGAAGAACAATGACGAAAACCCGGAGGGCCCGCAAGGGGAAAGAACAAGCCTCATTTTCTCAGATAACAGAATCCGCGATTCCCGCATTACGATTGTTGACCGCACCAGAGACAAGGTCTGGGAGTTTGATCTGGTTGAGGAGTCTCTATTCTCGATAAACATCATTGAACTGACGAAAAAAATCGAACTTGACGCGAAGGACATAAATTTCGACTACGTGTCCCCCAGAATCAGGATAAGGAACCTCAAGGGGAAAATCGATATAGCATCCTGGGACTGCGTATTCAAAGACGCGGGATTCAAGGTTGAGGGAGTGCAGGTCAGGGGAAGCGGGACCGCGAGAGACCTGAGGAACCCCGAATTCGACATGACCGTGTATTTCGACACGCTCGGAATAGACGGAAAAGGGGAGATAAACCTCAAGGCGGAAACGAAAGTCAAGATGCATTCCTTAGACAACTTGGCAGGCACGATGGAGCTCTCGACGCCCGATTCTTTTCTTAACGGAAAGCCGTTTCGGATGGACCTCAAGCCGGTCAGGATTAAAGGGACAAAGACTTTTATAGAGGGCACGGCAGGCGGAGGATTCGGGGAGTCAAGCCTGAAGGGCAGCATCGACTTTAAGAAATGGCTCGCGAGAGGAGAGAAGAACCGGTTTGATCTCACCGCGGAGCTAAGCGGCGCGAACACGGATGAACTGACCGAGATACTTAACCGCACCCCCTACCCGCTTAAGTTCGGAAACGACTCAAGGCTGAACTCGAATCTCAGGGTAAGCGGCAGCTGGGCGAGCAGGGAAATCTATTCACTTCGGGTTGAACCCGATTATCTCGACATAATAGACAGCGAGCGGAGCAGCCTTCGGATCGAAGGTTACGTGACGCTCAGAAACGACGGTACGGATTTCGATTTCACCTCAAAGGCAGAGGAATTCAAACTGAAATTCGAATTCCCGGATATCACGATTGACAACCATGTTGACGGAAACGCGGCTTTTAAGGGGGCGCTACCGAAAAAAGGCAAATTCTTTGAAGACAAGTACTTGCGCGTAGACGCCGATCTTGAAACAGACGAACTATACGGAATAACGAACATAAACTCCCGGATTGACGGCAGCATTCAAAAGGGAATCCTGACGGTGAACAGTCTTGACGTCCTGTCCGATCAATTTTCCCTGTCCGCGGAAAAAGCCAAAGTAACGCAAAAGGGTCTTGACTGCGTTTTTGAATTCGCAACGCAGGACCTGAGCTTCCTCTCCGAGATTGACGAAAGGATTCCTCTGGTCTTAGGAAGAATAGAGTCAAGCGGAAAGATCAGCGGAGACATTTCCACCCCGCTTATCGAGGCGAACTCGCGCGTAGAGAACTTCGCCTATGAAGAAGATTTCATAGTTCAGGACATGTCCGTCCGGTCAAGCACCCGGATTGATTTAAAAAACACCCCCAAGGTATCGCTTGATATATACCTGCTGGGAGAACGGGCCCGCGTTCTCGGCAATTACTCGGACACGATCGAGGTAAAGCTTCGGGGAACGGAAACTCACTTTGACGCGGGAGTTCTTTTGAGCAAGGAAAACGGTTCCTACGCCTCTTCAGAATTCAGCGTAAGCGACCTCCTGAAACACGAGAAAAAGTTAAGGATCACGTATCTTGAAGGTCTTCTGAACGAAAAGCTGTTTAAAAACAGAGGGGATATCTTCCTTGAAATGTCTTCTGACAGAACAAGCATTCGGGGAGATGAATTTACCTACGGAGAGGGGAAAATCTCCGACTTTCTGGGAGAAATCGACAGGAAGGAAAAAACGATCGACCTGCGGGCCGACATAACAAACTTCAATCCGCTGATCATATCGAAGGTTCTTAATCTCAGACATGACCTGGGAGGAACTCTCAACGGAAAAGTCCGGGCCAGCGGTCCTCTTGCCGCTCCTTCAGCCGAGGCCGAAATAAGGTCGGAAGGCTTCTCTTACGGATTTCCTGCGTCAGGAGATATTGAAATCAGTCTTCGCGGGGAGAAGGGAAGACTTTCCCTGGACCTGCTGTCCTCACCGGGACAGAAGGAAAGCCTGAGCTTACGGGGAGATATGCGGGTTCCGCGAAACGCGCAGAGCCCGCTAGAAGCGATAATGGGAGCTTCGATTGACCTTGAATTGAAGTCGGACGGATACGGCCTCGGTTTCGTGGAAATTTTCTCAAATTCGATAGAGGAAATCGATGGCGACTTTTCATCCGGCAGTCTTTCTCTGAGCGGCACTCTCTTAAAACCGCGCGTAAAAGGGAACCTTGAACTAAATGACGTAAGGCTCTCTCTTGCCCAGCTCAGAAACAGTCTGTTCACCGAGCACGCGAAGCTCTCGTTCAGCGGGACAGAACTCTCCCTGCCAAGAACGGAAATCCGTTCAAAAAAGGGGAGAGCCTACCTGAAAGGCGAAATGAACATCTCCGATTTCACCTACCGCGCGGATCTTGAGATGGAGAAAGTCCGTTTTAATCCTCATTCGGTAAAAACGGAGCTCTCCGGTGATCTCAAGATAGAGAAAAAAGACGAGTTTTTGAGGGTAACGGGAGAGACCGAGGTCACCGCGGGAAGAATTCGCCTGTACCCGGGCAGGGAAAAAAGAGTAAAAGACATCAGCTTCACAGAGAAGACCGAAAGTCTGGCCGATGAGTTCTCACTTGAGGCACAGAACGAAACCGGCTTTTACAGGGAAAAAACCGCGATGGATATCTCAGTCGACATCTCCTCGGGCACGTGGATCAAAACCAAGGAGGCCAACTTCAACACAAGAGGAAAGCTGAGGCTTAAAAAAGAACCGGGCGGCGACCTTAACATGCAGGGGAACATAGTGTCATCCGAGGGATATTACGCGGTCTTCGGAAAGCTTTTCGACATAGAGGATGCCACGCTTAATTTTACTGGGGCATCGAACAACCCGGATCTCAACGTCAAGGCCTATTACGGCGCCGGCGATGTTGACGTGTACGTAAACGTCACGGGAGACCTGAGGGAACCGGACCTGTCTCTCTCAAGTACTCCTGATCTCGAAGAAATCGACATAATCTCCTATATAGTCTTCGGAGCTTCGAGCAACAGGCTCCAGAGCCAGCAAAGGGCATTTATGGGGAAATTCGCGACCGCGGTTGCCGCAGGCGGAATCTCTGAGCTTTTAAGCTCGGAGATCGGCCTCGACCTGCTGAGCATACAGGAAGGAGACCGAGGGTTTGAGGACAGCACCCTGAAGGTCGGCTCCTACGTCACAAGGGACATCTTCGTCGGCTACGAGAGGTCGCCCTCCAAGACCTCGCTTGACCACACGGCGCAGATACGCAACAAGCTCAACCTTGAATGGAGACTGAACAGAAGATTCTCGGTTGAGAGCCAGATGGGCGGAGAAAACCCCGGAGTCGATTTTTTCTACAATTTCAATTTTTAAAAGACAGGGCTTCGGTCATACTCTTGCCAGAAGCGGTAACGGAGAAACGCAATGAACGGGCAAAAGCCGGTCGTAGCCATAGTCGGAAGACCAAATGTCGGCAAGTCCACCCTTTTTAACAGAATAATAGGGTGGAACAAGACGATAGTAGAGGATATTCCCGGCGTCACGAGAGACAGGGTCTATGAAGACACCCGATGGAAGGAAAAGGAGTTCACCCTGGTTGACACCGGAGGACTTTCTCTCGGCGAAGACGACCAGGGCTACTCACTCATAAAAGAGCAGATAGACGTGGCTATCTCGGAAGCCGATCTCGTGGTGATGCTTTTTGACGGCAGGGACGGGGTCCTGCCTCAGGACTCTGAGATAGTGCGGTATCTTCGAAAGACCGACAAGAAAGTCATCTACGCCGTAAACAAAATCGACCATGAAAACATAAAACAGGTGCTGAAGACATATGAATTCTACGGGACGGGCACGGATGACTTCATGGCGATTTCCGCGCTTCACAACAAGAATATCTACGAGCTCGTGGAGCAGATCGCTTCCTGTATAGAAACATCCGGACAGCCGGAAGAAGAATCGGAAGAGTCAGAAGAGACGAGAATCGCCGTTATCGGCAAACCCAACGTGGGAAAATCCACCCTGGTGAACAGGATACTCGGAGAACAGAGACTCATAACAAGCTCCACGCCCGGCACGACACGCGACTCCATTGATTCAGTATATGAAAAAGACGGGAAGAGATACGTCTTCATCGACACCGCGGGCATAAGAAGAAAATCAAGAATAGACGCCCCGGTTGAAAAACACAGCGTTTTCCGGGCAATAAGGTCCATCGAAAGAGCCCACATCGTGCTGCTGACGATAGACGGTCAGGAAGGCCCGACCCGCCACGACTCGCGCCTCGCGGAACTGATTAAAGGCAGAAACAGGGCCCTTATAATACTGCTTAACAAATGGGACCTCGCTCCCGAGGACATAGCGGACCCCGAAGAGGTTGAAGAGGTAACAAAGGAGAAACTGACCGGAGTTGACTACGCCCCCGTGCTGGCCATCTCCGCCCTTACCGGCAAGAAAGTCGGGAGAATTTTCGACGCTGTCGAGCGGGTGGAGGAAAATTTCAGAAGAAAGATCTCTACGGGAAAGCTAAACAGGTTCCTTGAAGACCTTACAAGACGCCATCCTCCCCCGGTCTACAAAAGAAAGGAGATCAAGCTTTTCTACATCTCGCAGCCTTTCACCGCGCCGCCGACATTCACGATCTCCACGAATTCGGCAAAGGGTATCCCCGAGAACTACAGAAGGTTCCTTGAGAACAAGTTAAGGGAGTACGCGGACTTCGAAGGATCTCCCCTCAGGCTTCTGTTTCGGGACAGGGAAGGAAAGGAAGTCTAGATCACCGGGCCTCGAGTATTATTTTCTGTACGTCCGCGGTTCGCTCGACAGCGGAACACATTTCCATTACCCTGCGCCTCGAGTTTCGGCCCATTTCACCCCGGGCCTCCGCGTCCCGTGCAAGAATCGAGACGCTCTCCCCTATCTTCTGAAAATCCCCCGGTGCGCAGAGAAAACCGGTCTTTCCGTCCTCAATGGCCTCCGCTATTCCCCCTATTGAAAAACCCACGACGGGGAGACTGAACGCCATCGCCTCTATCACTGACCTCGGGAAAGGATCCGGGTAATTGGACGGGATAACGAAGAGGTCAAAATCCTTAAGATACGGCCTTACGTCCTTTCTGTACCCGGTGAAGATAAAGCTATTCCGCACCCCCAGCCTCTCCGCATGATCCTCAAGCTCCCGCAGATGGTTTTCCGGAAAGAACCACGGAGTATCTCCGACTATAACGAACTTTGTTTTCTCGCTTATATTGCTGTTTGAAACGAGCCGGCTTACGGTGTCGATGAATTCCGCGTAGCCCTTTCTCGGAACCACCCTCCCGGTGTTTCCGACAAGTACTGTATCTGGGGGAATGGAGAACTCCTCTCTTAAAGAACCCCGAACGGAATCCCTGTCGAAATCCGCTGGGTCAATGCCGTTATAGACGACGTGAACCTTGTTTTTTGCCCTCTCAAACGGCTTGGCCGTGGCGCGGGAAACGCATATTATCTTCTTCACGCACTTAAACCCCGAGAGGGTTTCCATTAAAGATTTCATAAACCATGTCTGCTGTATGTTCCTTACGTGCCAGATTACGGGCTTTTTGTTTTTCCTTCCGATCAGAGTTCCCACGATTTTTGCAAGGGTTCCGTTGCAGTAGACGATGTCGATTCCGTTTTCTCTGATTATCCTAGGGGAATCGCAAAGCAGACGGAGCATATTCACTATGTTTACGATTATGGAGAAAATTCTCGTGAGACCCGGGGCCCGCGTGGTGTCCGCCACCATTGGTGATTTCTGTATGTTCTCGGGAAACCTGGGGTCGACTACGACGTTTTCAAAGATGCCCTCGGATTTCAGGCTCTCAGAGAATATGTCGTGTTTCGGGATGAGCACAAACGGGTTTATCTTGTCCCGGTCAATGTGCTTCAGTATGTAGAGAAGGCTCCTTCCCGGCCCTCCGTCCCTTACCGAATGATTGATGAAAAGTACATTTGTTTTTTCCATATCGGCCGATATTGCGGTAAAATCCCCCAGAGTGTCAAAGCGGGAAAGAAAAATAAACTAATATGAATTTCATGTTATCTTTACATGTCAGGCAAATTAAAAATCGAGGAATATTAATGCACACAAAAACCCGCGCAAGCGCCGTGAAAATCTACCTGTTTTTCCTTTTTATTTCCTTATTCACAGTTTCGGGATGCGGACTGGATGTCGATTTCGGCGGAGACGGGGACAATGGAAACGCCGATGTATCTCATGAAGAAACGATAGAGGGCACCATCAGGGATGTGCCGTTCGCTTACGAAGGAGCAAGTTTTGTCATAAAGGCCTGTGTCGTGGAAAACGGAGATCTAAGAAACTGCGAGGTAAGAGCAATTGAGGAAGATGTATCCGAGGACGATAAATTCTCCTTAAAAGGAAACCTCGACCCGGAAGTTCAGGTTCAGATTTTTGAGACCGGGGACGAATTTTCTCGGATTGGTGCAGGGAGAATAGATGTTTTCCCCGGAGCTATCATTGAAATTGGAAATATAAATATAGAAGATAACGAAAGCATAGTTTATGACCGAGGAGAAGTCGAAATAACTTTCAACGGAGAGGTTGACATTGAAGGGAACAAAGATTGTACAGACGAAGACGATGAACTAAACGGAGAAATATTGATTAAGATATCAGCTGAAGGTAGTGAAACCGTAATAGTGACCGTCAGGCTGGATGATACGGGAATAGAGGGAGAAGATAACCCCAGGTGTGATCAACTGGCTCCTGGACGCGAGATTGAAATAAGAGACGGGGAACTGACGGATGAACCCAGGACCGTAAGAGCAGTAGAACCGATCCGCCTACTCTAAGACCTCCGTTATCTTCCCTCCATGGTCATACGCGCCCTTTCCCTTCCTTTATCCGTAAGAAACAGCTTTCCGCCTGCAACAGCTATTTCTCCTTTCCGCTTCAGAAATCCAACCACTTTTGAGGCGAAATCAGCGGACCGAAACATCCCCCTGCTGTCGGGGTGATTTTTTACCGACTCCCCTCCTTCCTGATTGTAAAGACTTACGAGAAGCGAAGCCTCGGCAAAGTCCATTCTCTGCCTTCTTTTTTCTCTGATTATTCCGAAAAGCCCCCTTTGAGGAGCAAGAAGAAAGACCGCGAGGAAAAACACCCCGCACACAAAAGCCATCGAACCCGCTATGTTAACGTCAAGCCAGCTGGCGACCCAGAACCCCGAAACGGCGGCCGAGATACCAAAAACCACGCTCAGAAGAATCATCCTGAAAAGCGAATCCGTAAGGAGGTAAGCACAGCACGGAGGAATCACTATAAGCGCTATAACCAGTATTGATCCCACGGCGTCAAACGCCCCGACGCATGTAAGCGACACGACAGCCATAAGCAGGTAATGGATGAGTCGGGGACGGAATCCTATTGACGACGCGAAGCTCTCGTCAAAAGTCGACACCTTAAGCTCCTTGTAGAAAAAGCAAATGAAAAACAGGTTCAGAAGAAGAATCGAACCCATCACGTAAGCCGACATAGGTCCCAGATCCATCCCTGAGAGAATCAGGCGGTTAAAAGGAGCGAACGCTATCTCTCCGAGAAGCACCGAGTGGGTGTCGATATGCACGTTTCGCGCGTACCTGGAAAGCAGTATGACCGCCACGCTGAAAAGAAATGGGAAGACAATCCCTATCGACGCGTCCTTTTTCACGAGCCTCGCGCGGTTAACCGCCTCTATGAGTGAAATCGTAAGTACCCCGCTTGCGGCAGCTCCTATTATGAGAATCGGCGAGGAAAGGTCCTTCACGAGAAAAAAAGCGAGTATTATGCCGAGCAGAATGGAATGGCTGATCGCGTCAGTCATCATGGACATTCTTCTTAGAACAAGAAACGCCCCCGGTATGGCGCACGAAGCCGCAACTATGACGGCTACCAGCTGTATATCAAGCTGATGCGGGCTCATAGGTTATTCCCCACCGGCGAAAGCTTTCTGATCTCGCGGATACCGCTTGGGGTGAGCCGCCAGTTCTCCTCCCCCACTCTCTCCACGTATCCCGCCGTCTGAAGCTGCAAAAGACTTTTCCTGACGTTAAAACCCTTCTCGCTTCCAAGCGCAAGCAGTCTCTCGGAATGCGCGTAACCGGGATCGTTATGTTCAAGACCCAGATCGTAAAGGGTTTTTAAGACGTAATCCTTCTTTATCTCCCTTCTGCTCCTCGAGTCTTTGAATCTCAGGGTGAAAAATCCGTTCGGCGAGAAAAGGACCGAAAAAAAAGCGATGACGCTCACGCAGACTATGACCGCGGGTCCCGTCGGCACGTTCTCAAGGCCGGCACTCAGCGCGACACCCGTAACGCCGGAGACGGCCGCTATCAAAGCCGAGAGAATCACCATCGAACCCATACCGCCGGTCCACTGTCTGGCCGCAACCGCGGGGGCAATGAGCATTGAACTCATAAGCACAACCCCTACCGTCTGCAGCCCGATCACTATCGCCGAAACTATGACGGCCGTAACAAGCAGGTCCAGAGACTTAATGGAAAACCCCATGGTGCCCCCGAAATCCGGATCGAAGCAAAGAAGTTTGAACTCTTTCCAGAAAAGTCCCACAACCAAAAGGGCGAAAAGCCCCGTAACGCCTATAACAAGGACATCTTTTTCGACAAGCGCCTCCGCCTGACCGAAAAGAAACTTATCAAGCCCAGCCTGGTTGGCATCCGGCATTTTCTGCGCGTAGGTAAGAAGAACAAGGCCAAGCCCGAAGAAGACAGAAAGCGCCATACCCATCGCGCTGTCGGTTTTTATCCTTGAGTTATTAATGATCAGGTTGATCAGAAAAACCGCCAGGACGGCTGAGAGCGCGGCCCCGATAAAGATCGGCAGCTGTTCCTTGACTCCCATTATGAGGAAAGCAAGAACTATTCCGGGAAGCGCCGCGTGCGACATGACGTCACCCACGAGGCTTTGCTTTCTAAGCACCGCGTAAGAGCCGACCACGCCGCTTACAATGCCCAGGGAAGCCGCTCCCAGAAGAATGGTCCTGGCCGTATAGTCAGAGAAAAGCTCAACCGCAAATTCAAGCATCACACTGCCCTTACGGCCGATTTTCTTTCGGGGAAAAAGGAGGTCTTGCCTCCGTAAGCCTTCATGAGGTTCCCGGAATTAAAGACCTCATCCACCCTCCCCGAGGCCACAAGCCCCACATTCAGGATGGCGACCCGCTCGTAGTACTCGGAAACGGTGTTAAGATCGTGATGAACCGCAAGCACAGTCTTCCCCCCGGCGGCAAGCTCCTTAAGTATCCTGACTATCGCTTTTTCGGTCGTGGCGTCAACCCCCTGGAAAGGCTCATCCAAGAGGTAAACCGACGCGCTCTGAACAAGGGCTCTCGCGAGAAAAACTCTCTGCCGCTGCCCTCCGGAAAGCTGGCTTATCTGCCTCTGGGCAAACTCAAGCATATCGACTTTCTCAAGGGCGCTGAGCGCCTTTTCATGCTCCTTTCTTCCGGGACGCCTTATCCATCCCAGGTCTCCGTAACTCCCCATTTTCACCGTATCCACTACGGAGGTGGGAAAGTCCCAGTCCACAGAACCTCTCTGGGGAACGTAACTCACTTCCTTCCTCTGTTTCTCGTAAGGTTTGCCGTGGATGGAGACGACTCCCGCAACGCGCGGAACGAGTCCCTGGATGGATTTTATCAGGGTTGTCTTGCCGGCGCCGTTCGGTCCCACGACGGCGACCATCGACCCGCCTGGAATCTCAAGGTCTATATCCCAGAGAACGGTCTTGTCGCCGTAAGCGACGGTAAGATCCGTCACGCGTACCGCCGGAACGGCCGGATTCTGCTCTCCGCTGCTCATTACCCATCTCCGGCGGCTTCGGCTTTGAAATCAGCAACCTCGATACTGCGGCTTAGGGACTCCACGATAGTATCCACGTTGCTTCTGAACATCCCTATGTAGCTGCCCTCTTCTGTTCCCGGGCTGCCCATCGAGTCCGAGTAAAGACTGCCGCCTATCCGGACATCAAAACCTCTTGCCTTGACCGAGGCCCGAAGGGCGCGCATGTATCTGGGAGAGATGGAAGTTTCAACGAAAACTGCCGGAATTTTCCGCTCGGCGATTACTCTTGAGAGATTCTGTATATCCGCAACGCTCGCTTCGGAATCGGTACTTATCCCCTGAAGCCCCATTACCTCAAATCCGTAACCTCTTCCGAAATAATTAAATGCGTCGTGGGCCGTTATAAGGACTTTTCTTTCGTGGCGCAACAAGGCCACCCTCTTCTGTATGTAAGACTGCAAAAGGCTCAGTTCTTTTAGATAGGATTCGGCGTTCCGCTTGTAGATGCCGGCGTTTTGCGGATCGTAGAGTGAGAAAGTCTCCATGACAACCTTGGCCGCTTTTTTCCACAAAGCGACGTCAAACCAGATATGCGGATCGTAGTACCCTTCGTATTCCTCGGGAGAAAGAAGCAGGGACCTGTCTATTCCCTCCGCGACGCCCACGGTGAATATCCCGCTTTTTTTCATCTGCGCGAGAACATCCGTGATTTTTCCTTCAAGGTGAAGACCGTTATAAAAAATCATGTCGGCTTCGGCAAGCTTTTCCACGTCCCCGGCGCTCGCCTTGTAAAGATGCGGGTCAACACCGGTTCCCATGAGGGAGATGACCTCCGCTTTTTGCCCTGCGATGTTCTTGACCAGGTCTCCGATCATAGCGGTGGTAGTAACCACTTTTATAGTGCCTTCCCTTTTTACGCTTCCGCTGCTTTCAGCGCAGGCTCCGCAGAGCACCAGCAATGCAGAAAGCAGAAAGAACCTTATGCCCGGTATCGTTTTCACTTTTTCCTCTCTCAGTTGTTCGCTTTCTCAACCAGTATGTACTTGGCGGCGTTCCGCCCTATGGGATATTCCTTCCCGGTCAGCTCGACGATTACGGGACCCTTAAACGGCTGCTTCGAAACAACTGTCATCTCGGTCTCGGGATAAAGGCCTATCCCGCCCAGGTAACGAAGCAGTTCCGGGTCATGATCGCTCACTTCAACCACTCTCACCAAGGTGTCAGGCTCCACATCCAAAAGAGCGTCGCACTCCCTCACGATCATGGTGCCGTCTCGGCGCGGAATCGGCGAACCATGCGGGTCGGTCACCGGATAACCCAGAAACTTGTCGATCCTGTCTTCAATATCTTCTGAGAGCACATGTTCCCATTTCTCGGCTTCCTGGTGCACCTGGTCCCAGGGAACGCCTAGCGCCTCCTTGAGGTAAAGCTCGATAAGCCGGTGATGTCTGATTATCTCAAGAGCTATTTTCCCGCCAGCGGGAGTAAGCTTCACTCCCTGGTAGCGCTTGTGGGTTATGAGTTTTTTCTCCGAGAGCTTTTTCATCATGCTCGTCACCGAAGCCGGAGACACGCCCAGTTTTTCCGAAAGCGCGCTGGTCGAAACTTTCCCCTCGGAAGTCTCAACCTCGTAAATGGCCTTCAGGTAATCCTCTATTGATTGCGAAAGCATCCTTTTTTTCTCTTTATCCAAGAAAAAGCCGCTTAAGATTCAAACAGACAAAAAAAATATTTTAGTCTTGTCTAAATTTGTTTTTAATTCTAGCAAAAACCTGTGTGCTGTCAAGGGAAAATTCGGGGGATTATATCCAGCCGGGAGAGAATTCCCGGTTCCTTTGTTTCGCCCGCTCTATCTAAATACGCTTTCTCAAGAAAACGGCCGAGAACAAGACAGACGCTGTCAAAAACAGGTTAAGCAAAGCACTTTGAGGCGTATGGGTGGTTGTGGCTATTGCGCACCCTTCGTCATCTTCTTTGCAATATTCTGCGTTGTCGAGATAGATTCCTGAACCGACGACACGCCAAGACGGAGGAGTATCCGAAGGAGCAAAAGGTGGTGTTACGTCTATCACCTCAATATAGCTTTTCTTTATAGAGGAACCGGGGACTTCGTTTTTTTCAAGATAGCCCTCGTTATTGTCCTCAAGAGTCTCGGGATGGTCCCAATGATATGTGACGAAGCCGTTATTCCCCACTGCTAAATCTGCCAGGTCCCCGCTTCCATCTGTCACCGCATTGCGAAAGGCTTCCAGAATATTTGCTCCGTCGCACTGAATCGGGTCAGGGTCGGTTAATGAGACGCTTAGTCCATAGAGATGGAAATCTAGCCCGTTTATTACTGCGGTGCCGTCCTCGGGAGACAGCATGAAGGGATATATGGAACCCTCCCCGTAATCTCCTCTGGCAAGACAGCCTGTTGTACTGAGAGCTATCTGAATGGATTTTTCTCCGAGTTCTTCCTCCGCAGACTGTATCTGTTCCGGTGTGCTGCCCTGAACACTCCCTGAGGCAATGGAGACGAGTCTGGGTTCATCTCTCAATAGCTGCAATGCTATCCTGTCCTGGCGTGCCTTCAATCCCGCGGCGACTGCTTTCACGTACTGTACAAGCGATTCTTCCTTCTCTTGCGGGTCTTGTTCATCGTTAACCTGCTTCGCGGTAACAGCAAGGCTGAACAGGGGATCATTACAGTTAGGATTGTCCCTCTCGATTAGATTGTAGTCATCCCTTGCGTGATGAAGACCCACTACATTGATTGTACGTCCACCGGCGGAGAAGATGTCCACGCTCATTGCACATACCATTCTATCTTCTCCGTCATAGTGGTAGTCTACGCATGCCGGTTCCTCGCTGTCGAGCAGAGCCTTCATGGTTATGGTCGTCATGCCGTCCCCGTTTGTGAACTCAAAGGAAGGAAAATATTTTTTGAAATGCAGGTCGGGATACAATCCATGGTTTACTATATATCCTTCGGGGTTTACAAGGATGGAGTAGACTTCACCATTATTGAAGGCTCCCGTCTCTCTAGCCCGTTGTCCCAATATCACTAACTCCCTGGCTTGCTCCGAGCGACTAAGGGTTGAGTCCTCCTGTACCAGTGCAATGTGCTTTGCCAGGTGACGGGCCATTTTCTCTATGGAAACCTCGTCTCCAACACCGACGTTTTCCACATCTATATCGAGGTCCGGACTGTGGGAATAATCCCTGTATTCATGAGCGGACGCTTCGGTGCCGGATAAGAAACTAACACCAAGTGCAAAAAACAGACTTAACAAAATCCCGTGCATTTTAATCTTCACGCTAATTACCTCTCCAACAAATTTTTTACCGAACGCCCGTTGAACTTAAACAATGACGGCCAACAGTCATCTTATTAAATCAAGACTGAAGTTGAAATGCAATAAATACATGGGGAAAGGTCAAGGAACATCAAGCACGCGCTCTATGGAATGTAAGAAGGAAAATCAAAACTTGGTAGGATTCTATATAATTCTCAAAATTCCTATGGGTGTGAAATTCGAAGTTTCAAAAGAAGTATTTATGACTTAGAATAAGCACTGTGGGGAAGAAGCATCATAAAAGAATAAATCCCCTTGCGGGCGTGGCAGGTATTGCCTGCCTTTTCCTCCTTATTTTTTCATCATGTCTCACGACGGAAAACAAGGGGTATTATCCCGACGGAACCGCCTTCAATGTACTTTACTCTTTCCCTCACGACCCGACCGCTTTCACTCAGGGGTTTGTCTACAGAGACGGTTTTCTTTATGAAAGTACCGGGCTTCACGGAAGATCTTCTCTTAGAAAAATCAACCCTGTCACGGGAGAGGTGCTTGTCAATGTGAGCCTTCCCGCGAGGTTTTTCGGCGAAGGTCTTACCATAATAGGCAACAGCATATACCAGCTCACCTGGAGGTCCAGACAGGGTTTCATATACGACAAAGAGAGCCTGCAGCAGAAAGGGTCGTTTACCTATCTCACCGAAGGCTGGGGACTTACCGACGACGGAACTCAACTCATAATGAGCGACGGGACCGAAAAACTGTATTTTCTTTCCCCTAGGAACTTCGGGGTAACAAAAGTCTTAAGCGTAAAGGAGAATGGATCGGCAGTTACCATGCTTAACGAGCTTGAATACGTGGATGGAAAAATCTACTGCAACATATGGAACTCGGACGATATAGTGGTCGTAGATTCCCACAGCGGCATGGTGGAGAGACGGATAAACCTAGGGGAACTCAGGGAAAGACTCAGTTTCGCGCACGAGGCCGGAGTGCTAAATGGAATCGCCTGGAAATCCTCCTCCCGCACTTTCCTTGTCACCGGAAAGAACTGGTCCGAGGTCTTCGAGATAAGATTCGCTTTCCCTTGAAGCAGAGACCTAAGCGGGTAGACTCATTTTCCCTTCTGTGTCCCCGTAGCTCAGTTGGATAGAGCGCAGGATTCCTAATCCTGAGGCCGCAGGTTCGAATCCTGCCGGGGACGCGCTAAAAAGAAAGGGCTAATCCCCATGTATTCTGTTGCCTGAAAAGAGAATTCTTAGTCCGGTTCCCAATACATACATAATTGTATTTCTGCAAAACTAATCACCCTGTTTCCCTCAGTGTCCCGGCTATTGCCTCGACATTGCCAGCTTCGGCTTTTCCTATCGTGATCTTTTTCAAAGCACTGTTCCCGTCCCGCCGCTTGCATGTATAAAAATCAGATTTATATTTATAGCGGAGGCTGTTATACGTGAATATTCTGTGCACACATCCTTATGAAGAAGAGATTGAAGTCAACTTGACTTTAAGTCCGTTCATTACGGATTGGTCCGTAGCACAATCAAAGTTTATCGCCGGAATAGTTGATAAATTTGACAATTGGCTGAGAATTCGACCATCAGATTTCAGGATGACAAATTCCGATTCTTTAGGAGACGTCCAGTGTTCATGCCAGTTATTCGCTGGAGCGTGCAGAATTGTTTTGAGTCCAGATTTCCTGAGGCTAAGCTTTACTCGAATAACCAGAAAAGACCACCCAACTGTTGATGAAGTTCTCCGCAGGGCAATGGAGTGGTGTTCAACAGATTTCAGCAATCATGAACAGGTACTGATGTCACACACATCCAACAGGCATGTGGAGGTTGTAAGCAGGCACTCCGCTGATCACTACCTGTCTCATTTCGCACATAAAAAAGTTGTCGATGTTATGAATTCAGAACGGGAAACTGAATACCAACCGTCTTTTCATTTGACGCTCTCGGACAAAAACAACACCTGGACGCTTCGCCGATTGCTGGAAGTATCGTTAGCAATCGAAGATGGCCTGTTCATCAACACACAGATACACTTGTCTTCTGCACAGAACATGAATTTTTCCGGTCAGAAACAGCTGCTGGAAAAACTCTATAGGCTTGCGGATCAATCGACGGGAATAGAATACAGGGACAATCAATGAACCAAACCGAATTAAACACGGGGACAAATACCACCTATCCTTTGCCGGAGTTGCAATACGGCATAAGTGGCCGGTTTTTTTCTCTTTCTGTAACTAACCAGAACCTGTCCGATTTCCAAAAAATTCCTGCTCAAGAACGAAGGGTTTCTTTTGGTAGCAGTCCATATAAGACTGGATTTACAGTCACTACAGAGACAGGATATCCGCAGAATCAAAACCTGTCTGCGCAAGATTCGCATGCAGAGTGGTACGCTGATGCGTTAAAACAGCTGGAGGAACTGGACGCAGAGGTAACTGAAGAAGGATTACCAGAAATCAGTTTCAGTACTAAACAACAGGCCAAGATAATTATTAAAGAATTGAAGAACCAAAGTCTGGCACCCATCATCTACCCAACTGAAGAAGGAGAGGTTGTTATTCAATTTAAATCACCTGTAGAACCTTCAATAGTTGCAATTGAACTCGACAACGATGGGCAAGGAGCCTGTTTCTCTTACATAAACGGAAAAAATCGGCGTGCTCGGTACCAGGATTCCTCTGAACTTCCTGACGGGTTTGTGAGAGAGCAACTGCAACTATTGAATGAATCGTAAAAGGGCGGACTAAGAATCAGAATGTGCCGGCTTCCCGACCTTACTGACAATGAGCGACTTGGCAGAAGCGTCTTTTCCAGAAGATTGTCGAAAAGGGCTCAGAACAGCGGTCAAATTCCCAGAGATGTTTTTTTAGAAAGTCACGGTGCGGAATCCATATCCGTTGACAGAATGGATAGAGCACTTATTTCGGAAATGGCTTCATTAGCTGAAGACCGGGCGAGAAACAGAGTCCCAAGCAAAAATTTTTACGGCTGGGCTATAATCGCAGTGCTCTCCGCTTTAACAAACGGAAGAACAGTTGAAGCTACACCAACTGCCGATAATGCCTACCATACTGACATCTTTCTGAATATAGACGAAAATATAGTCGGGAAGGAAAGGCAAGATGAACAGAAACAGCATGCCGTACAGTTGGCAGCTTGTTCAGAATGGCGAGATAAACCGTAGTTCCGGCCATTAGCTCAAAGCCAGTGTTGCACTTCGTGCTTTCAAGTGTTTTATGAAAAAAGCTGTTTGAATATCATCCAGATGATCTTCACCCCGGCCATAAAGCTTCCCGCAATCGTTCCGGTTATCTTTGAAGTTCCTATTCTCTTTCTGTAACTCACCGGAACCTCTGTGCAGCGAAATCCTTTCTTTACTGCCTTTACCTGCATCTCGACCGTCCATCCGAAGGTTTTGTCTCTCATGTCAAGAGAAAGAAGCTTGTCGCATCTTACGGCCCTGAAGGGACCAAGGTCGGTAAAGCTCACTCCGTAAAACAGTTTTATAAGCCTAGTAGCCACGTAGTTGCCCACAAGGGCCTGGGGCAGAAGCGCCCCTTTCTGTCTTTCACCGATGGTCCTTGACCCTATGACGAGATCGTATCCGTCCTCGATTATCGGTGAGACGAGGTTTTTCATTTCCCCTGGATAATCAGAATAATCCCCGTCAAGAAATACTATAATATCAGGCGTATACAAAGAACTCTTAGTGTAATTTATTCCCGCAAGGCAAGCCTGTCCGTACCCTTTTCTCTCTTCGTTTACAACCGTGGCTCCGCAACCAGAAGCAACCCTTGCCGTGGAATCGGTCGAACCGTTGTCAACAACCACTATTTCCGTAACGAGGTCCCGGGGAATATCCCCGATTACCTGACCTATGGAGCGCTCTTCGTTCAAGGCCGGTATTATGACAACCGTCTTCTCTTCCATGGAATTTTTATATGGAGACAAGTTCCACCTGCGGGATAAGGACTATGTGGCGCGAAAGCAGCGGTTTCTCGAACCTTGAGCGCACAGCCTCGCAGTAGCCGTTCATCTGCTCCTCGTAAACGCTTCGGGCTTCGTCATCCATCGATTTTCTGTACTTGTAATCGAAAAGACGCATTCCCGCATTCTCTTCAGTCAGAATATCTATTCTGCCTCTTCTCGGAGAGCCTTCCCCGGAATCAAAGACAAACTTAAGTTCCCTTCTGATCATCCCGGCCGCACTGATAAAGGGAAAAAGCTCCGAGGAAAGGAAGTTTGAGGAAAGCTCAAGCAGGAGATCCTTCATGTCCGGGTTTGAGACGAGAAATTCCCCCAGAACGAATTCAATTTCCCTCTCAACCGTTTCCTCTCTGAAATCCCAGGTCTCAAGGAACCTGTGCATTATGCTCCCGGTTCTCTGCGGGTCCTTCAGGTGGTCGGTCGGAGAGAAAAGATCGGGGAGAGGAGATATCCCGGTGCGTGGCGGTTTCTCTTCGCCTTCGTAGAGCGGTTCAAGATATTTAAGGTCGGAGGAAATTTCCTTCCCCGAGAAAGAGGAAATGTCGCGGACTCGGACAGGTTCCTTTGATTCCGTGGTTCCAAGGCCCGGGAAAACGATTCCCGTCTCCTGATCAGCAAACCCGTCCGGCATTTCAAGACACCGTGAAGACAGCGAGAGTCTTGAATCGATAAGTTCGGCGAAGCTGTCCTCCTCGATCAGTATCCGCTGTTCCTTGGACGCACGTTTGCCGCTTAAACATACAAAAAGCCTTTTCTCCGCCCGGGTCATCGCCACGTAAAGCGCCCTCCGCTCTTCAAGCGCTTCTCTTGTTTCGATACTCTCCTTCAGGTCATTCCAGTAATCCGAAGCGGCGGCAGGATACCTGATTATAAATCCTCTCTCTACGTCCGCCATCACTCTTTCGGATTTGGTCGGTTTCCGTGAATTGGTATCGCAGATAAAAACATTCTCAAACTCAAGCCCCTTCGCCCCGTGAACCGTCATGAGCCTCACCACGTCGTCGCCCGTTTCTTCAAACATGCGTTCTTCGACCCCCTCCCGCCACATTGAATCAAAATGTTCGACCACCTGGCAAAGTCCGCACCCTTTACGCGAAATCAGGCCTTCGGTCACGAGAAGAACTTTCCTGAGGTTAAGATACCTCGCCTCGCCGTCAGGAAGAGCGCGGACCGCGGAGGAATAACCGAGGCCGTTTACCGCGAGATCAACCACCCTGAATGTATCGGCGCCGATGTTCTCCTCCCTTTTTCTGTCAAGAAAGCGTATATATTCGCTGACTCTGCGGCCGTTTTCTTGAGGTTCGCCGCGGAAATGGGAAAGCAGTTCATCATCAGACGCCCCGAAGTAGGGAGACCTGAGCACCGACGCAAGAGCCAGGTCATCCTTCGGATCAAGAAAATACCGAAGCATGGACATGACATCCCTCACTTCAGCGAGATCGTAGAAATCGCGTCCCACGCGGGACTGGAACCTTACCCCTTCCCGCGCAAGCGCGTTTTCATAAACGGAAACCTTTGAAGACGACCTGAAAAGAATTGCCGTCCTCCCGCAGGATTCCCGCTGAAGATCCGTTATCCTCGAAGCCACGGCGCGCGCCTCGAGCTCGGCGCACTCAGAGGAATTCGCGCCCTCGCTGACAATCACCTCGACGGGGTCTCCGGAGTCGGCTTCCCCCGGCGCAAGCGTCATCGGATCATAATATCCCGTCGGGAAAACGCCTTCGAAAAAAGCGTTGAAAAATCCTATAAGAGACCCGCTTGAGCGGTAGTTGGTCGTAAAGGAAATCTTTTCAAAGTCCTCGCGCCCCAGTATATCCGCGAACATCTCGGGCTGCGCTCCCCTGAAACCGTAGATCGACTGGTTAAGATCGCCAACGGCTATAAGTCTCCCGCCCGCTTCGCCCCCCGTAAGCAGTTCCAGAAGCTCAAGCTGAAGACAGTCCGTATCCTGAAATTCGTCAACTATTATGAACCTGAAAAAATTCCTGTAGTAACTGAGCGTCTCGGGATTTTCCCTGAGAAGTTCCATGGCGAACCGGATCATGTCCTCATATTCAATCTTCTCATCCTCGATTCTCCGCCTGACCAGAAACTGGTACGCCTCGCCCGCGAGATCAAGATAAAGAGCATTGATCTCGCGGTCGTAATGGCCCATTATCGAGAACAATGTCTTAAGAAGCGATTTTCTTGACTGTTCAACATCATAGGTTTTCACGCTGTCTTTTACGTTGCCGTAAAGGGCCTTGAGATGGCGGATATTGCTGTCAATGCCTAGGGTTATGTCTATTTTCCCGTCAAGAACTCCGAGCTCGGTTTTTTTTCTCTCGGAACGGGAAGAAAGCAGGGAGATATGCCTTTCGATCTCCTCGTGGAGGTCTTCCTGCATGCATTCAAGTTTCCCGGCGTCGGGCTTCTCCGAAAAAGCATGGCTGGCGAAGTAGCGGAAGGGAGGAACGAGGTGAAGCCTTGCCGCTTCCTTCAGTATCATGGATGTTGTTCTCACTATCTGGGCGTAATCATAAGACTCAAGTTCCAGAAGTCTTATGAAACGTGGGTCGGCGCTTTTTGTTTTTTCCAGGAAGAAACTGGCTACGCCCTGCCCGTAAAAAGCATCTTTTTCCGAATCCTCAATTACGGAGAAACCGAGGGGAAGCCCTGAATCAAAGGCGTTTTCCCTGAGGACCCCCGAACAGAAGCCGTGAATCGTTGCTATGGGAGCGGATGAGATTTTTCTGCGCCACCCGTCCGTTATGTTCCCCTTGTGCCCGTACCTGTCGATATAGCCTGCTATCTCGCGTATTATCCTTGACTTGAGCTCAGCCGCGGCGTTTTCCGTGAAGGTAATGGCCACTATCTGAGGAATATCGGCCTCCGCGGCTTCGAGAATGCCTGTATATCTGGCTATTATGGCCCTTGTCTTGCCCGACCCGGCTCCCGCCCTCACAGCCGCCTTCCCGGCCACCTCCAATATCCGGCCCTGCTCCTCGTTAAGGCTCAGAAATTCAGATATTCTCCGCATCGCCCTCCTCCGCAGAAGATGCCGCTTTTCTTTTCGTCCCGTTTTTCACCCTGCAGAGATCCGAGTAATCACAGTATGAGCAGGGCTGACTCTTTAGCATCTGAAGCAGGTGCTCTCCATGTTCCGCCGGTTTTTTCCCAACGTAAGGAGGAAAGAATCCTCTCTCTATGCCGCTTATGTAGAACCCCGCCAGAAAAACCGCTTCGCGAAAAGAAATGTCGGAAATCTTTCTTGACGCAACGACCTTTTCCGGGTTTGAGATTGAACGATAGGATCCGCGGACCGGATACATCCCTTCATCAAGCAGCGCTCTTAGGTAAAGAGGAAGCTGGAGATTCCTGAAATCAAAAAATTTCTTCTCCCCGATGCCTCCGATCTTGTAATCCACGACTTCGACCTTGGTTCCGTGTTCAAACGAGGTCTGGACATCGACCCTGTCAGCCTTCCCCCTGATCTTAGGACCATCCTTTATATGAAATTCCACTTCTTTTTCAAAAAACGACGGCACGTGGAGGTCCTTCTCGATTCTCCACACCTCATCATAGATAAAATTCCAGAGCGTGTGTTCAAAAAACGCTTTTTTCTCCGCGGCCGCGACATTTTCGGGAAGATGGGAAAAAATCCTTGTGCCGCTTTCATACTTCCGCCTGAGTTCATCATAGAGAGCGGCCGCACCGACTGCTCCGTCGCGGTCCGGACTTCCGGAGAAAAGACTCTCCATAAATTCACCGAGGAATCTGTGGGCGAGCGAACCCAGGTCGAGCCGGGAGGCCCTTTGCTCCTCGGGGGGTCGCGGCTTTGAGAGTCCCAGGAGCCTTTTTGAAAAATACATGAAGGGACATGTACCGTAATCTTCAAGCGCGGTGGGAGAAAAAGCATCCGGCCGCGGAGGAGGAGAGAGAAGCACCCCTTCAAACTCAGTGTAATCTCCACCCGCCTCAAGCCTTTTTCTCTCGGCGGAAACACCGGCGCGAAGGTGGCCCAGAATGTAAGAGCCGTGGTGGGGAACAATATCCCCGGGGATTTCCCGGTCTCCGTCTCCGCTGCTTGAGGAGGACAGACAGTGAAAAAGAATATCTTCCGGCGAGAACAGATTCTCCGGCACACAGATGCTCGCTGGGCGTTTGATTTCGGAGACATCCATCGCTTCCTCAAGGAAATCGGAGCGGTTAACCTCCTTTGACGCCTGGTCGTAGCGGAAGCAGGACAAAAACGCTTTCTCTCTTGCCGCCGCGGAGAGGCAGAGAAAAAGATGCTTTTCCTTCTCGTAATGAAAACCTTCTGACTCAAAAACCGTCTTTCCGAGCGCGCGGTTTATTTCGGCTTTTTCCCTGGGTTTCAGCACCGGGTCATTTGGCTGGGAAGAGGGAAAAGAACCGTCTGAAAGACCCGTCATGAAAACAAACTCCGGGTTTGTGCCCCGGGCCGAGGAAAAATCAGTAACGCTTACCCTCCGCGTCTCGGGCGCGCCGGGGGTTTTGTAGGGTATCGTCCGCTCCCTCATGGCATCTTCGAGAAGTCGCAGGTACTCTGCCGGGCCCGAAACCCTGAAATCAAACTCTCCGTGAGAAAAGGAAAGCTCTCTCAGAAAAGAGAAGAATTCATCGAAACTCTCCCTTGTCACGGCGTTTTTCTCCATAAGCAGCGCGGAACTCTCAGAGACCCTGAGTTCGGAGAGGAGCTTTCTCAGGTCAGAAGTCATGGAGGCGAAACTCTTTCTTCCGAACTTAGACGACACGGAGTCAAGAGCGAGATTTACGGCGCCCGCGACGGAAGCAAGCCGGCCGTCAATATCCGTTATATGTCCGAGAACCCTTTTCCAGCCCGGGATTCCGCTTATGGTCGTGTGTTTCGCGTTGGCGGATGAAAGCGTCCTCACAAGGTTCACGCAACGCCGCGCGGGCTCTGACTCTCCCAGGTAGAAGATGAAAAGCGGGCTCTGAAAAAGGCGTATCAGGTCGTCTCTGTGAAAATTGCCGGATTTGAGACAGAGAATATCACGCACAATCTGTCCGTACGCGCTCTCCGCGAGAGTACCCCAGTTTCTCAGGTTGACCGCGATTCCGTTTTTCTCGAATATGCAAGCTACTGAGCGGCCGCGGCGCTGCGCCGACCTCACAAGCACCCTGAAGTCAGACGGCTCGCGTTCCTTGTCAACAACAAGCTTTTTTATCGTCCTCGAGACATGTTCAATCTCTTCGTGGGAGTCGTAGAAATCTCTGAACTCGGTTCTCGGCCCTGACCCCCCGGGTTGACTGACCATGGCGAGGTCCTCTTCGCAGGTAACCGAGGCTTCGCCGAGCCTGCCCGAAAAGCAGTCTCTGTATTCGTTAAGACCGCCGAAATCGCTTACGAAAAAGAAAGTTTCGGCAACCCGGGAGGAAAGGCTTTTTATCACGTCAAGCTCGCAGAGGGTGAAATCGGAAAAACCGAAGACGGCAAGTTTTTTCGCCGACGGGAAAAACCTGTCAATTCCTTCCCGAGAAAGCTCTTTTGAAACTACACGGACGGAATCCGCGTCATCAAGAAAACCTGTTTCAGAGATGAGTTCCCCGTATTTTTCGTAAACAAGCCCTATATCCGAGAGTTTTTTCCGCAGGCTCCGCGCCTTGATCGTCCCGGCAGACCCGGCAAGCTCCTTTACAGAAATTCCACCCTGCTTCAGTTTCGAGATAATTGAAGCCGCGGCGTCGAGAAAATCCCGGTTCTGCGAGAATTCCCCGAAAACCTCAAGGTCGCCCGAGACCAGTTCCACTGCTTTTCTGGTTACAGACAGTATCTGGGTTCTCGATATCCTTTTCTTCTTCAGATTCGGGGATGCCTCGTTTACAAAATCCGAGAGTTCGCTGAACGTAAGCAGGTTTTTTCCCCACACCCCTTCGCCGGAGTAGCAATCTTCTATTTCCTGTACAACCGATACCCCGGGAAGAAGGAACAGGGTCGTTTCGTCGCTAGGGTCAAGTCCGTATTCTTTGAAAAGCTGTATGAAAGAAGACTCTCTTGGATGGTGAATTATCCTCATAGAAAAAGTGGTGGCCGAAAAAAGGCACTGTCAGGTTTAAGGGTCAACTCCTCGCCATTGGGGATCCGGAAGCGCTTTTATGATCCGCGTGGTTTCAATGCTGACGCGGACAACCTGGGCAAGCAGCCTGAGCGGGTAAGAAGGGTCACCCGCAGTTTCGGTCGCGTAAATGTTGGCGTCGTTCACGATACCGCTTTTTTTATCTGTGCTTACGCATTGCCGTTCCATAACCCACTTGAGAGCCGGTTTCCCGTTCACTTCGTACTCCCAGGCCTCTTCAGGAATTCCGCATACTGTTATGTTGTCGTTGTAGACAATCGAAGTCCTGTCGGGAGATTTCTGGCTGCCCGCGAGCTTCATCTTACTCACCTGAAACCATTTATCAGGCGATATCCCATCCGGGACTTCCCACCCGCCTTCTCGGAATTCAATCGGCCATGGTTCTGCACGGTCAAATCCCGTGTGGAAACCGCCCAGTTTCTCTCCCGCTTCCGCGATTCGTAAAAAATGTTCTTTATCGGCCGCAAGCGGGATTCGGGGAAGCTGCTTGGAGAGATTGTTCGCGAAGCGTTCTCTGTAGGCAGGAACGTGAAGCAGTCCGTAGATGTAATTGAATATTTCCTGCCTTGTGATCTCAGTACCGTATGCTTCCCGGAACATCAAAAGAGCCTCTTCGGTTATTGCATCCCTGCGGACATAGCCGTGCTCGTCAGTTTTTTCCTGGTCAAAAAGGTTTCCATCTTGTGGTTTTTCATAAAGATAGAGCGGAAAACACTGGCTCTTCTCCACGGTATCAAGATTTGGCACGGAGTCAACCATAAGAGCGGAAAAATCAACTCCTGCTCCGATTCCGGTCACACAGATAAGCCTGTTTTCCGCATCTTCATGCGGGAATATCTGCGGAATCTGGGAAACTCTCTCATTGAGACGTCGGCTGAAATAAAGCCACTGTCTTGTGAAAGGTCTGTAGATTGAACTCGCAACTCTCCCTTCGGAAAAATCCAGTGGTTTTCCTCGACTGAGATCACTCTTAAGATTTACAGTCCAGCTGATCTTTCTTAAATCATTGTTGACAAAATTATTTATGACCTGTGCTGATGTTCCCGGCTGTTCAGTTTTGTAGCGTGCAATTTCTGAATTGTAGAACTCGATCGTCGCCTGAATATTCGTCTTGAGAGCTTCCGCTGAGGAATTGCAGCACCAAGCATCCCGGTTAGTGACAATACCCATTGAATAATTTTCAAAAATCCTCGGTTCCGAGTTTCGGTTTTTATCCTTGCTCCCTATCATCAGAAACCGGTCAAATTCGGGGTCACGCTGGTTGAGCCAGTCATGGGTTTTGTCGGGCAGTATCCGGTTCCATCCCCTGCCTTCAGAGATACCCTTTATGCTTCTGAATTTACTGATAATCTCTGTTTTCTTCTCACGGCTCAGATAATCACCTATGTCATGGAAAAATATCCCGCCCCGCTCTTCTGTTTCTGGATTCTTTACCAAGATTGTGATTGCAACAGGAGCGCGGGAACCTTCCCCGAAAACATTGTCTTTTTCCTTTCGACGCTCCTCTCCCTGAGTGCGTGCATTTCCCCTCAGATGAAACACGTAAATACTGCTGAACTCCTCCGCGAGACACTTGCGCATCCCGTCCATCGCCCGGCTCTCTATCCAGCCGGCGTTGGTCACGAATCCGATTACACCGCCTCTTCCGATCCTGTCGCTTGACCAGCGGATAGCCCGGATATAGCTGTCGTAAAGATTCTGCTTATTGCTTGCCTGTGAATGCAATGCGTAGCTCTCCGCAATGCGTCCGTCAAGTCTTTCATAGGACTGATTCTGGGCGTTATCGTTCTGGCTTTTCTGCCCCGCCGACCACGGCGGATTTCCCATGATCACTCGTATATCGGTTTCTTTCTGCCTTGTTCTGCGGTCAGAATTCCGGGGCATTATCTGCGCGTAGAGATCGGGCTTCCCCTCGTGCATCTCAAACGTGTCAGTGAGGCATATGCCTTCGAATGATTCGTAGTCTTTTCGGTCTGCGACGGAATGATATACGGACTCTATGTTTACAGCCGCGATATAGTAGGCAAGAAGCGTTATCTCATTTGCGTGAATCTCCTTTTCATATTTGCGCTGGATATCGCCGGGAGCAATGAGACCTGACTGAAGCAGTCGGGTTATGAATGTTCCGGTGCCGGTGAAAGGATCCAGTATGTGCACGCCCTCAGAACCCAGAGACAGATCGAATTCATCCTGAAGCACATCGTTTACAGAATGAATTATAAAATCCACTATCTCAACGGGCGTGTAGACGATTCCGAGTTTCTGAGTTGTAAGCGGGAAAGCGTTTCGGAAAAACTTGTCGTAAAGCTCAACGATTATCTTCTGTCTGGCTTCAGCCGTTGAAGCTCCCTGCACGCGTCTTCTGACGCTTGCGTAAAAACCTTCGAGACTCTCCGATTCCTTCTGGATGTTTCTTGGTTCAAGAACATCAAGAACGGTCTGCATGCCGCGGCTCACCGAATTGCGCGAAACAAACTCAGCGTCTCCGAAAAGAGCGTCGAACACAGGCCCGGTGACCATGTGCTGCGCCAGCATCTCAATAGCGTCGTCTTCCGTGACTCCCTCGTTAAGATCGTCCCGCAGTTCCGTAACGAATTCCCCGAATATTTCCCGCTCGGCCTCTCCCGACTCCACTATTGCCCGTATGCGCGCTATATGGCCTCCGGCTATGTCGGCTACGTCAGAAGCCCACTCATCCCAGTACTTGCGGTCTCCGCATTTCTCAACAATCTTCGCGCGGATGGCTTCCGGAAGTCCTTCAAACAGTATGGGTAAGGGATGAACGTTATTCGGCCTGTCATACGGATCATCCTCTCTTCCGTTCCTTGGAACCGGAGAATCCGGCCTCGGTCTCGTCCAGCCAGAAAGCGTGATTATCCCGATACGGTCTCCTTCGCTTCCCTGTTCTATAAGGTTAAGAATTCCTTCAAAGCGTTCATCATGACTTCTTATTGCGTTAAGGGTCTGCCAGACCACCTGAAACCGCTTGTTGTCTGAAAGCGCGTCTTCCGGGGCAACCCCCGAAGGAATCACCACGGGAAGAACCACGTAGCCCATGTTCTTTCGAGGGGATATGCGCATTACGCGCCCGACCGCCTGAACCACTTCTATCTGGCTTTTTCTCGGATGCATGAACAGAATCGCGTCAAGCGCTGGAACGTCTACTCCTTCAGAAAGACACCTGGCGTTCGTAAGCACCCGGCATCCATCTTCCGCTCCCTCATCCGCAAGCCAGTCAAGGAGCTCCGAGCGGCGCGAAGCGTTGAAACTGCCGTCCACATGTCTTGCGTAGATTCCGTATTCGGAGAGACCGTGATGTTCCCGGTATTCGTCTATTACATTCGCAAAATTCTTCTCAACCTGCTCCGAGGTCCTGATTCTGCTGCAGAACGCAATCGCGCGACGCATCGGATTTTTTTCTTTTTCTGGAAATTCTTCACTGTCAATTTTGGCAAGTGCCCGCCAGCATCCGAGAAGCTTGGCGTTGTCGTCGAGCTCAAGCTCGTTTTCCTCGCTCGCAAGGCTTCGGTGGATCACGCGCGACACCTCGTCCTGCCCCACCACAAGCACAAGCACCCTGTAGTCGCTAAGCAGTTCCAGGTCCACCGCCTCGCCGAAACCGATTTCATAAAGAACGGGGCCGTAGATTGACTCATCCTCCATGGAACACAGCTCCGCCGCCAGATCTCCCGCGCGCGTACGCGCGCTCTCCGCGTAGACTTTGGGCGTCGCGGTCATGTAGAGACGGCGTTCTGTTTTTATGTGTTCATCACGGTGAATTCTCACGAAATTGCTCTGCTCGGTGTCGCTGGAAAAAGCCCCGGCGGTACGATGAGCCTCGTCGCAGACGGCAAGATCAAAATCGGGAAGCCCGTAATCTTTCTGCGCTTTTTCAATAACGGGACTTGACTGATAAGTGGCAAAGACGACGATCATCGCCTGAGGTGCGTCCGCCGCCGCGGCCTCCGTTTTTTCAGCAAGCTTCTCCGGGTCAGTGGTAGCCGGAAAAACAAGATCAAGCGCGTCTATGTCTGCAAGATCGTCCTGTCTGATTTTTCTCTTACCGACCTGGGAATCAGAACACACGGCAAAAGCGCGAATGGGAACCTCCTTGTCCTGCGTCCACTCTCTTACGGTCTGGGACATAAGCCCAAGACTCGGCACCATGTAGAGAACGCGACGGCCGGGGCCCGCGATTTTTTCCGCGACGCGAAGCGACGTGAGCGTTTTTCCGGTACCGCAGGCCATAATCATTTTCCCGCGGCTTCGGGGTTCTGAAAGCTCCGCTGTGGCCTTCTCCAAAGCCTTTTCCTGGTGAGGCCTAAGAATCTTTTTCGGCGCGAACCGGATTTTTTCCGCGGAAAGGTAATCCTTCCACCTGATACTGCTTCCGCGCAGGTCGGAAAGACCTATCCTGCTTACTGGCACAGCCTGTCTGCGGAGCGCGTCTTCCGCGTTTCTGCTCCACCCGCGGCCCGTCGTGTCTATGATGAGACGCCTTCTGAAATGTTCTGAACCTGACGCGGAGAGAAATGAGTCGATCTCGGCCTTGGGTATTGTTCTTCCTTCCGCGTAAAACTTGCACTGAATGGCGCACCAGCCGTCTTCGTTTCGCAGTTTCGCGACCAGATCAACACCGGTATCTATTTTAAGCAGCCCATGCTGTTCCGCCCACTGCTCCCACGGAACCGGAGATTCATACTGCATTGACTGAACAGGGTCGTGGGTAAGAAATACCCTGCAGAGCCGCTCAAACGCCTTGCCCTTGTCGTATTCCCTTCTTAAAAGAGGGCTGCTTGCCTCAACCCGCCACTTGGCAAGAGCACTGTCAAGAGCTTTTACCGACTCGGAACGCCCGTCGGTTGCGTCGCTGTTTTCAGGTTTCTGGCTCAAGGCGTTTTTTCTGGTTACCACACAAACTCAGATGATTCGCATCTTTTTCCAAAGCTGCTTTCTGGTACAGGTATTGAATGATACAAGCAGCAAAGAGAAGCCGTCAAGAGGAATACAGAGGCGGCAACAACTTTTCCCTTTCAGTATAGGCAGTGATTTTATCACCCTGGGTTCAGGAATTTTGTTGAGACAGAGTTCTGAGCCAGTCCGCCAGCTCTTTCTCATCAATAATGCCCTGGGCGGCTTTAATCATCGTGTCACCGGCTTCCACCGTGTCAAAGTCCAACTCTATACCGTTTATAACCAAGCAAGTATCCATAGTCTTAAATGCGGTTCTCTTGTTGCCATCATTAAACGCATGACCAACCGCAATACAACACGCACAACAGGCGGCGAGTTCAAACACATCCTCAATCATCCCGTAGGCAACGCGGTTGCCAACACGGGCTAAAACGGATTCAATGGACTTGTTCAGGGCCATGCCCTGCAGTTCGCCAGTTTCAACAACCTGCTCATGCACGGCAATCACCTTCTCGGGTGATAAGTATTTCATGCTTATTTGTCTTTGAGGTAATCCAGTATCGGCTGTGTTTTGTCTTTGCGCTTCGCAATAGCAGCATCAACTTCCTCGGGAGTGGCAAGTTCAAAGCGGGGTTCATCCACTACGGAAGCGGTGGTCGAAGAGTTCCCTTCCTCATAACTATCCAAAACAGCCGAAGATACCTCGACAGCTTTTTTGGCAATTTTTTTAGAATCGCCGAATTCGTTCGGCGACACTGTTTTTCCGGTTAACCTGTCTCCCATGATGGCCTCTCTATCTTATGCTTACAACAGTACGGAATTGTAACTGAAATATCAACTGAAGCACTTTCAAGCGAGCATCCGTTTCATCGCAAAAAAGACCACTTCTTAACTTGTGACTAAACCCGTATTATTCACGTAGGGGCGGGAACCCTTGACATGATCCCCCTAATAATGTAGTGTTTTAAGTGAGTTAAACTCAAAAACACACAAAAAAGGAGGATCATCCCATGGGTGAAAAAACTCTATCAGATATTTCCCCGTCTTTCAACAAATCAATCAAGGTAAACTTCGGTGAACAAAACCTCACCTCCCACTCAGGTTCCCTCCTTATCCGCGAAACAATGGAAGCTACGGGAATAATGAAGTGGCTTGCTTCCAGGATGAAAGACCCGCGCAAACCAAACAAAGTCAAACACTCTCTCACTGAGATCCTCCACACTTATATGCTCCTGCTCTGCCAAGGACTCTCAGACCAGCAGGACACAGAAAGGGTAACAGACGACCCCGCCATGCTTGTGAGCAACAAAACCGAGCGAGGCGCAAAATCCCTTTTGAAGAATCTTCCCTCTCAGCCGACACTCTCTCGCGCTCTTGGTGTTCTGAGTTCCAGGGAAAATCTGAGGGTGCTCAATGAGTGTGTCTTTGAACTTGCCCGACGTCGCATTATTCTTGCAAACAACGGCAAAAAGAAAGATTCAATGATTATTGACGTTGACGGACTCCCGGTACAAACCGAAGGCCATCAGCCTGGGTCTGTATACAACGGACACTACAGAAAAACCATCTACCACACTCTGGTTGCAAGCAACGCCGAAGAGGGAGACATGTTCGGGGGAGTTGTGCGTCCCGGAAACGTCTCTTCGAAGAACGGAGCGGTGGAATTCATACGCGATCTTGTAGAGCGCTGCAAAAAAAGTCTGAGTGAAAGCATAACGCTTCGCATGGACGCCGGTTTCTGCGACGGGGATATGTGCGGTGAGCTTGAGGGTATGGGGGTTGAGTACATGATGCGCATAAAATCAAACAATGTTCTTGAAACCATGGCGGCTCCATGGGTAAGACATCGGAACCTGCTGACCTGTTACGATGAACATGGAACGTGGTGTGAGGAGCTTGAGTACGGAGCTAAATCATGGAATCGCAAAAGACGGGTAATTCTTGTGATGGTGAAAAGTTCTGAAGATTTTTTCATCACAAACCATTTCTTCCTCGTAACCAGTCTTGGAAGAGAATACAGCGTGGGGGACGTTCTTGCTCTGTACAGGAAGAGAGGTAAGACCGAAGCGCACATGGGAGAGATGATGGACGTGCTGAATCCTTCTCTCAGCTCTTCACCCAGAGAGAAGAGCCATTACAGGGGCAAGGATATAGAGCGTGAGAAAACAGAAGAGAAGCGGGAGGAGGACAAGGAAGAAGTTTATCCTCAGAATCAGGCGCTGTTCCTGCTCAATCTGCTTGCGTATGAAGTAATGCACACGGGGCGGTGTCTTATTGAGGATGTCGGCGGAAGGGGTTTCAGTCTCAGGCGCTACAGGGAACGTGTTCTGCTTTGCGCGGCGAGGGTGGCGCGAAGCGCGAGGAGGATAGTCTTCACGGTGGCCCGAAGTGGCAAGGAGTACTGGCTGATGCTGTGGGAGAAGCTCAGTACCATGCAATGGGTTGGCGCCTGAGACCCGAAGGCGTCGGTTTGTAAAAATATTGTCAGGCTTTGGGGGAGAGGTGCGGTCAGAAAAGGTCTGAAGAAGTCCGAATTCGGGGAAATCCTGTGAAAAGACTGTTTCCGTAGCACAAATCGAGCGTCGAGGTTCTCAAATCCCGGTAATTCTCCTTATGCGCTACGCAAAATACGGAAAATTCCTCGCCTTGTGGTATGCTGCTACCTTACGTGAATAATCCGGGCTAAAGCTTCCTAAGGGGCAGAATGTCTTGCAGATAACACCATAAATTCGAATTTCAGAAAACTCCCGATACTGTTCTATAAAAATACGCTCACCGCAATTCAAGTTTCAAAGAGAGTCCTAAAACTCGTGCTGCACGCGACAAAACACCCAGCGTTACCCTCTCATTCTCCGGGTCAAGAAGCCGGTCGAGTTGCGAGCGACTCATTTTGAGCCGTCTAGCCATCTCCATCTCTGTTATATTCTGTTCCTTCATGGCTTGGGCAATCTGGAATGCCAAAATCCGCTTTACTGCCTGTTCGGTCGTTTCTTCATAAGTTCCCTGCTCTTTAATAAAATCCTCAAACAGGTCTCCAACTTTTCCTTTCTCAGGTTTATCAGTCATTTGATTGAACGACGTAACGGCATTCCAAGGTACCATCCAGACTCAGCCGTGCGTATATCATCACCGATTATCTTACGGTCCTCGGAACTTCTTGAAGGATATGGATCTTCTTCGCCTTCATGATGTTCTTGCGCTTGGAGATAAAATACCTTTTATGCTTGCTGTATCGGCCCCAGACCCTTATTCTGCTTCCGTTCTCGATGCCTTCCACGAACCCTCTCGCGTAAACGTTTATTCTTCTCTCCGGATCATCCTCAAAGAACCGAAACAGGGTGAACTTCCTTCCATTCGCCATCTTTTTGAATCGCGGTTCACCCACCCATCCGTCAAGGGTGAATATTTTTCTGTGAAACTCATCCCGGGAGGAAAGAACCTGCGAGATGGTTACGGTTGGCGGTTCAAGTTCTCCGATGTCGGTATAGGTCTTGTAAACATCTTCTTTTCCGTAAGAAGAAACCGGAACCATCAAAAAAAGCAGAAAAACTAAAAGGATTTTCCTCATTCTTCCAATCGCCGAAAATACTCTGTACCACCAAGCGGCCATCCAAGCCCATGGCGCTACGAAGCCGGCTTCGTCATCGAGAGCGGGTCAAGAACCCTGTCGAGATCCTCGTCTGAAAGCACTCCCTTTTTTCTGGTAACTTCCCTTACGGTGCTCCCCGAAGCGTAGGCTTCCTTGGCAATCGCAGCCGCGTTGTCATAGCCTATGATCGGCGCGAGGCTCGTGCACATGGCGAGGCTCTGCTCGATGATCTCCCCGCAGCGCTCCTCATCCGCCTCTATACCAGAGATGCACTTGTCGGCAAAAACGGTGCATACCCTCGAGAGAAGCCTTATCGACTGAAGAAGATTGTCGGCCATCATCGGCATCATAACGTTAAGCTCGAAATTCCCCGACTGTCCTCCGATCGTTATCGCAACGTCGTTCCCGATCACCTGGGCCGCGACCTGCGTAACCGACTCGCCGACCACCGGGTTAACCTTCCCCGGCATAATGGACGAACCCGGCTGTATAGCGGGCAGAAGAATCTCTCCGAAGCCGCAACGCGGGCCGCTTCCAAGCCACCGTACGTCGTTCGCTATCTTGATGAGACTTACGGAAACGGTCTTGAGCGCTCCGCTTGCCTGAACAACCGCGTCCTTTGACGCCTGGGCCTCGAAGTGATTTTTAGCCTCCCTGAACCTAACCCCCGTAGCCTCGGTTATCCTCGCCGCCACCTTTTTTCCGAAATCCTTGTGAGTGTTTATCCCCGTGCCGACCGCGGTCCCTCCTATGGCAAGCTCTGAAAGGTCGTTTCTTATGCCCTTTAATCTCGAGATCCCGTGATCAACCATGCTTGCGTACCCGCTGAACTCCTGGCCGAGCCGTATAGGGGTAGCGTCCATAAGGTGGGTGCGCCCTATCTTTACTATGTGATCAAACTCCTTTGCCTTTTTCGAGAGCGCGTCGCGAAGATACTCAAGCGACGGTATAAGATCTTTTTCTATCGCCTCAAGGGAAGAGACATGCATGGCCGTGGGAATCACGTCATTGCTTGACTGGCCCATGTTCACATGGTCGTTCGGATGCACCCGGGTCTTTCCCTTAAGCATCTCGGTCGCCCTGTTGGCTATCACTTCATTCGTGTTCATGTTTGTCGAGGTGCCTGAACCCGTCTGAAAAACATCCACCACGAAATGATCGTCGAGCTTCCCGTCGACAACCTCCTGCGCCGCTCTCGCTATGGCCCGCGCGGCACCCTTCTTCAAAAATCCGAGTTCTGCGTTTGTATGCGCGGCGGCCAGTTTCACAAGACCCAGCGCCCTTATGAATTCTCTTGGAAGAGTGCGTCCGCTTATGGGAAAGTTCTCAACCGCCCTTGCCGTCTGCGCCCCGTAGTAAGCGTCCTGGGGAACTTTCATCTTTCCCATCGAGTCGGATTCCACCCTGTATTTAGTCTTAGTCATTTAAGATTTCCTCCAGAATAATCGTAGGTGTTAAGTCAGAAGGTCTGAAATTATATGCGTAACTACTTACTCAGAACGGTTTGTATTATATCGGATTTGGGCTAAAATGCTATTGTACAGTATCGAGGAGAAGGCGAAATGAACACTGAAATATGGATACAGATAGCCGGGTTTGTAGCAGTTCTCAGCTTCCTCTGGAGAATCTCTCAAGATACGAACCGACAGATAGCAGACCTTCGTGAAAGAATGGCCAAACTTGAAGGGGCCTTTGAGGGTTTCGTTAAAGGGCAGCAAAACGGGTAATGGAGGAAAAAGCGAAATGAGCGGGAAAGAAATTCCCGTTCGCCTTCTCCATCAGGCAAAACCGTATGCTTCGGGTTCTCTGAAGACATTTTCCGCTTCATGAAACACCTCATGGCCCGCAAATAATACAAGACAGTCCGTCTGCAGGAAAACTCAGAAACTGTTTCACGCATGTCATAAGACTGAGGGTCTTTTCCGGAACTCGAGCATGAGGCTGAAAACGGAAGGGATCAGAAACAAGGTGAAGACCGTGGAGAGAACGAGTCCGCCGACCACTACGCTTCCAAGGCCTTTATAAAGCTCAGAGCCTTCCCCCGGAGCGAGCACAAGGGGAAGCATGCCGAACACGCTCGTTAGGGTGCTCATGAATATCGGCCTTATCCTCACCCTTACCGACTCGCGTATGGCCTCCTGCTGCTCCATTCCGCCCCGGATGTTGTTAAGCGCCTGGTGGACTATGAGTATGGCGTTGTTAATGACTATCCCTATGAGAATCACAAAACCCAGCATCGTCAGTATATCAAGCGGCTGGTACGTGAACAGGTTAAGGATAAAAAGCCCGAGGAACCCTCCGAGGGAGGCAAACGGAACCGTGACCAGAATAACAAGCGGATGGAGAAAACTCCCGAAAAGAGCCGCCATCAGCAGAAACGATATCACCACGGCCAGAAGAAAGTTCCACTGAAGCGCGTCTTTTGCCGTTGCGAGCTTGTCCGCTGTCCCGGCAAGGACAAAACCGGTCCGCTCCCCCGCCTGGCCGCTTTGCTGAAGCACGGAGATTACATCGTCGTTAACGGTCTCTATAGCCTCCTCAAGCGCAACTTCCTCGGGAGGAGTTATCTGTATCGTTATCACCCTTTGTCTTTCGTAGTGGTTTATCTGCTCCGGGCCGCTCTCAAGACTGACCCGGGCAAGTGCTCCCACGGTAATCACCTGCCCGCTCGGAGAAGTGATCATTATGTTCTCTATATCCTGGGTTCTCTCGGAGAAATCCTGCTCCGCCCGCAAGACTATGTCGACCTCCCGTCCCTCGAGGTTAAACTCGCTTGCCGAGACTCCGTCTATCAGGGATCTCACGGTAAACCCTAGCTCGCTGTTGGTGATCCCGACCCGGGAAGCCGCCTCCCGCTCGGTAACGATCCTGAGCTCGGGGTTTCCGAGATCAAGGCTCGGAATCGGTCTTATCTGCGCCCCGGGAATGCTCTCCATGGACATGAAAAACACGCTCCTCGCGGTCCTCAGTATCTCATCCAGATCATCTCCCGTGACGTTAACGTCTATTGACCTCCCCTCGCCTATGTTGGCGTTGAAGATGCTGGGCTGGATTATCACTCCGAACGTTCCCGGAATCTTTGACAGGGCCTGCTGAAGAACGGGAAAAAGTTCCTTGAGCTCCTTTCTGTTCTCGGCGACCGCGCCCATGAAAATCTGTTTTCCCCTAGCGACGTAGAAGAAATTCTTTATCCGCGGGAGATACTCCCCCGCCGCGGTCTTTCCGTTCATGTAGGGTTCTAGATCAGCCTCGAGCTGCTTTCCGATGGCAGTATATTCCTCGACATTGTATCCGGGAGGCGGGATAAGTATCCCGAAAAGCAGGTTCCTGTTTCCCGTGGGCAGGTACTCGGTCTTGGGAAAGACGGCGATTATAAGCACCACTGACAGGAGGGTGAAGGAACCCACGAGAACCGCTCTTTTCCTGACGCTTGTCATTATCTGCTCGGTAAAGCGGTTTATAAAGCCGGATACCCTTCCCGCGAAACCGAACAGCCGCGACATGACACGAAGGCGCTCAAGGGATTCCGCGCCCTTTGCGGAGAGGTACTTTGAAGACGCAGACGGTATGACGGTTATGGAAACAAGAAGGCTGAGTATGACGGAGACGCTGATCGCTATGGCTATGTCGCGAAACAGCTGTCCCGTCTGCTCCTGAATGAACATGATCGGAATGAACACGGCGGCCGTGGTAAGGGTGCTCGCGAGCACCGCCCCCCAGACCTCGGTCGTGCCGCCATAGGCCGCCTTCATCCTCGATTTTCCCATCTGCATGTGGCGGTACACGTTTTCAAGAACCACGATCGAGTTGTCTATGACCATGCCGACGGCGAAGCTCATCCCCGCGAGACTGACCACGTTTATGGTGCGCCCGAGCGCCTCGAAAACTATGAAAGTCCCTATGACGCTTGACGGTATGGCGATTGCCACAATGATCGTGCTGCTCGCGCTTCTAAGGAAAAGAAGAAGAACGGTTATGGCGAGCACGCCGCCTATGATAAGATTCCCCCTCACGAGCTTTATCGCGTTTTTTATGTACCCGGTCTCTTCGTAGACATTTCGGAGGCGAAGTCCGTTTTCCTTGAGAACTCCCTCATTCAGTTCCTCAACGGCCGCAAAGATGCCCTCCTTAACCTCTATCGAGTTAGCCCCGCTTTCGCGAAGCACGTTAACGGCAATGCAGGGCTCTCCGTTCTGCCTCACGGTGTAGCCCGGATCCTCGTATCCGAGGCGGACAGTGGCAACGTCCCTCAGGTAAACGGGAAGACCGCTTTGCGCGGTAGCCACTACGATGTTTTCTATGTCCCGCGTGGTTCTGTACTCTCCGACGGTCCGAACGAGATACTGCCTTTTGCCCTCGTTAAAGGAACCGGCGCTGAAATTCTCATTCTCCCTGTCAATTGAGGCGGCAAGTTCGGCTATCGTGATATTCCTTCGGGCAAGCGCGGCGGGTTCGAAAAGAACCTCTATGCGCCGCTCCCTTCCGCCGAACACGTTTGAGGCCCCGACTCCTGGAACCCTCTCAAGCCTGGTGCGGATCATCTCGTCCGCGAAGTCGTAGTAGAGATTTATATCAGCGGGATTGTCGGGAAGAGGCTTCAGTATAAACCACGCCATGGCGTTTGCCCTGGGATCTACGGTGGTTATCACGGGCCGCTCGACCTCGTCCGGGTATTCCCTTACCTGATCAAGCCTGTTCGACACCTTGACCACCTTGGAGTCAATGTCGGCGCCGACTTCAAACTCGAGTATTACCTCGGAGGAGTTCTCCGAGCTCTCGCTGTCAAGCCTTCTGAGTCCCGTTATTCCCCGAAGTTCGTCTTCCTGCTCGTTTACCACCTCGCTTTCCATCTCAAAGGGGCTTGCCCCTCTCCAGAAGGTGCTCACTGTAACCCTGAGCGTCTCGACGTCCGGGGTAAGCTGAACGGGAATCCTGAAAAGCGAGATAACCCCGAAAATAACGAGGAATATAACGCCGACGGCTACGGTTACGGGATTTTTTATAGAGGTCTCGACAAGATTCATTGCTCTGTGGTGTCGGCAATCCTGACTTTCTGCATGGGCCTGAGCCTCTCGTTTCCTCTCACGACCACGCTCTCGCCCACGCTTATTCCCCCTTCAACGCGAGTGAAGCCCTCATACCAGCCCTTTTCTTCCACCGGCACAGGGTGCGCGAGGCCTTCCCTCACGGCAAAAACCATGGTGCCCTGCGGAGATCTGACTATGGAATCTTTCGGTACGAGCTTTATTTTCTCGGTTTCGCCGACCCTTACCATGATTACGGCTGAAGCCGATGACTTTATCGCGTGATCTGGATTCTCAAGCGTAACCCTTACCGGAAAGGATACGGCTCTGGGATCCGCGTCCGGAATTACAGAAGAGATTTTCGCGGGGACAGTCAGCCGGTCGTGGGAGGGCAGTATCACCTCGACCTCCATGCCCTCGCTTATGTCGTCTACGTATCTCTCGGGCACCCCGGCCATCACCTCTATTGTGTCTATATCAACAAAAGAGACCACCTGGCCCCCGAGACCGAGCCACTGTCCCGCTTCGGCGTGGTGCTTGGTCACGTAGCCGTTAAAAGGGGCGGCGATTCTCGACGCCGCGAGATCGTATTCGGCGATTTCGATACGGCTTTCAAGGCTGAGCAGCCCGGCCTGGTCGGACTCCCTCTGGGTACTCGCCCTGTCAAAATCTCCGTCAGAAATAATTCCCTTCTCGTAAAGTTCTTTCATTCTTGCAAAATCTTTTTCCGAAAGCTCAGCCCTCGCAAGGGCTTCTTTTCTCTCGTTCTTAAGCTGTTCAAGGGCAAAACGGATCTTGTCGTTCTTTATCTCGGCAAGGGTCTCGCCCTTTTTTACGTACTGACCTTCCTCGGCGTTTATTTTCCCGACGACTCCTTCGACTTCGCTCGATATGACGGATTTTCTCGCGGGAAATGTCGCGCCGACAAGCCTGAGAGGCTTCTTCACCTCCCTCTCGACAACCGCGGATACCGCCACCGGAGCGTCGGGAGGCTGGGCGGACGAGAGCCCGGGGAAAAAGCAGACAGATAAAAAAAGCAGAAAGATTTTTGTTCGTATAACCACAGTTCATTCTCCAGATATCGGAACATCTCTTTCAGGATGCCGCAAAAAACTCCCACACCGTTTTAAAGACGAGGGACGGCACGTGTGCGTTCTGAAATCTTCCAAATTATACACGACTAAACAACCCGTACTATAGACAAAGAACATCTCCGGTCCTCTCCTTGTATTATTCCAAATTGGTATTAGCATATAGGCATAAAAGCCCCAAAGGAGATTGAAATGGCATCCTCAAGCATAGTTGAAGTAGAAGATTCCGCGTTCGATAAGGAAGTAATGGAAAGCGAAGTTCCCGTCTTGGTCGACTTCTGGGCCCCATGGTGCGGTCCCTGCAGGGCTCTTTCCCCCGTCATCGAGGAAATCTCCAACGACTACGAAGGCAGCGTTAAGGTTGGGAAGGTGAATGTGGATGAGAACCCCCAGACGACCATGAAATTCCGCATAAGAAGCATTCCCACGCTGATAGTTTTTAAAAACGGAGAGGTCGCCGAGCAGATAGTCGGCGCCGTTCCGAAAAGTGAAATAGAAAAAGTGCTGAACAAGACCCTGGACTGATACGTTCCGGGCACGGGCACGAAAAATGGGCAAATACATCATGCTAAGCAATCTCACCGACGAGGGCAGAAGGACAATAAAGATGAGGCCCGAGAGAATAAACGAGGTTAACAGGGAGCTTGAGGAAATGGGCGCCAAGGTTGAAGCCCAGTACGCGGCGCTCGGTCCTTACGACTTTGTTAACATAGTGGAAGCCCCCGATAACGAAACGATCACGAAAATCGTAATAGAACTCGGTTCAAGGGGCACAATCCATATAGAGACGCTTGCCGCAATCCCCATAGGAGAGTTCGAGGAAAAACTCATAAACGAATAGCCCTCTCCTTTCCCGAAGCATTAAACGAAAAGAAAGTTTTACTCAGAGACAAGTCGCCGCAAAGAATTCAACCGATTAGTCCCGTTTTGTTGTATAATAAGGCGCATCAACGGACCGGAGATTCGGTGGTGCGCAATTCGTATTTCAATTGGAGGTATATGGTCGTGAAAAAACTAAGCATTTTGGGTTCTGCCCTGCTTTTGGTTTTTATGGGAATATCCTCTTCGGGGTGCCTTGATGACGAAGAGGATGAGGCGAAAGTGGACTGTGCGGAAACTTTCTGCATAGGAACACTCCTGACTGATAGCGAAGGGTTTAACGCTTCTCTCATAGAAGCCGTGAATCTCGCCAAAGAAGACATTAACAAGGCGGGGGGAAATGCAGAGATCATAAGCGGAGACTCTTTCCAGGCGGGAGCGGACGAAGTGACCGCAAGCGCTGAGCAGCTTCTTGAAATGGGTGTCCACGGCATGGTAGCGCCTTCATACTCTTCAGACTCTCTTGTGATTCATCCTTTTCTGAGTGAAAAAAAAATGGTCGGTATTTCACCCTCGGCAACTTCCGTTGAACTTACAACTGAAAACGAAAAGGTCGTAAACAGTGGAAACCAGCCTTTTTTCTTCAGAGTAGCTCCCTCTGATCGTTTTCAGGCACCGATACTGGCAAAGCAGTCCCAAGGCAACACGGTCATAGTGTATCGTGATGACGCGTGGGGAAGAAGCCTTGCGGCAGATGCCGAAGACGCAATAACCGATGACGGCAGACAGGCCAAGGTCGTCAGCTATGACCCCGCCGATTTCCCGGATAACGCCGATGACCCAACGGTTTCGCAACGGGCTGCCGACGTGGTTTCAGAGGTTGAAGCGGCAGTACAGGAAACCCCGGACGTAGAGTCAGTAGTGCTGCTTGTTTTTAACGTCGAGGGAGGGGCGATAGTCAGGGGACTGCTGGATTCCACCGAAATTCCCGACGGGGTCAGATATTACTTCGGGGACGGGCTCACGTTTGATGACGCCCTTTTCCGGCACGTGGATGAGGGGAATGGCGAAATTGATGGATTCAAGCAGGTAATCTCAACTCCGACTCCCGGCCCAAGGCTTGATGAGTTTAAAAAACGGTTCGATTTCGGTGATTATTCCGCACACGCCTACGACGCGGTGGTCATACTGAGGCTCGCGGCTCTAAGCGCCGGAAGCAATGATCCCTCCGATTACGTCTCCAATATCCAGGAAGTCTCGGCAGGAGGAACAGAGTGTCACAGTTACGCTACCTGCGCGGCGGCTCTTACTGATGAAACCACGATTAACGACGACATTGACTACGAAGGAATCTCGGGTCCGATCGATCTTAATCAATACGGAGACATAACGGACGGACTCTACGCGGTTGACACATACGATGCTCAGGGAAACCCGGAAAGGGCATATTTAAACTTTGAAGGCGAGGAAGTGAATACGAATTAACTTCTTTGGCGATAAATCCTCGCCAGGGGCTCGGAAAAACAGATTTAAAGGGCTGGGTGAATACTGCCGTGTTCTAACACCGATTAGCAGTGTTCACCGGCCTTTTAATTGCTTCCAGAAGCATGCTCAGCTTTATTTTTGATCAAAGAGCGTATAACTTTAATCAGCCCTCTTAAAGAACTGCTTCATTAGGGCAAGCGCACCATGAAAAGGGCCCGTCTTCACGGATTCAAGGACATATTCCACCCCGAAACGGAGAAACTGCGGCTTGTAGAGAGCAGTACCAGAGAAGTGTTCGAACGCTTCGGTTTTTCCGAGATAATCATTCCGGTTCTGGAGTTATCAGGAGTCTACTCAACGGGTCTCGGCGACACTACAGACATAGTCCAGAAGGAGATGTACACCTTTGAGACCAAGGGGGAAGAATGGGTCTCGATGAGACCAGAAGGTACGGCTGGAGTCGTGAGGGCCTTTATAGAGCACTCTCTTCACAGAAAATCGCCCGTGACGAAGCTTTACTACTCGGGAGAGATGTTCAGGCACGAAAAACCCCAGGAAGGAAGGCAGAGAAGCTTCAAGCAGATAGGAGCGGAGCTTTTCGGCTCGCGGGACCCACTTGCGGATTCAGAAATAATCGCGATGCTCTGGCTTGGGATCACGGAACTCGGGCTCTCAGATCACGTGGAGCTTGAACTTAACTCAATAGGAAGACCGGCTGAACGCGAGCAATATAAAGAAGCCCTTACGGACTTCCTTTCCCCGAATAAGGACTCTCTTTGCGAGAACTGCCGGAACAGACTCGGCACGAACCCTCTTCGTATACTTGACTGCAAAACCGGAACGTGCCGCGAGATAACGTCCGAGATACCCTTCTCGATCCAGGATTACCTCTCGGAGCAAAGCAGCGAGCATCTGGACGCTCTTACATCCTCTCTTGCTGAAAAATCCATACCCTGCAGACTCAACCCAAGGATAGTGAGAGGGCTTGACTATTACACGGACACAGTCTTCGAGGTAACGACGGACAAGCTCGGCTCCCAGAACGCCGTGGCGGCCGGGGGAAGGTACGATCTTCTTGTGGAGCGGATGGGAGGGCCGGAAACCCCCGCGGTGGGCTTCGCTATGGGACTTGAGAGGATACTGCTTCTGCTTGAGAAGACCGGGACGCGGAAGAATTCCCCCGGGAAAAAAAAGCTTGTGTGCGTTATACATATCGGCGATGAGGCCAGGGGCAAAGCGGCGAAAATAGCCGACGACCTGAGAAAAAAGGGCATACGGGTCGAGATCGAATACGAAAACAAAAGCCTGAAAAGCCAGATGAGAAGAGCGAACAGGACCGGAGCCGCGTACTCCGTAATCATCGGAGAGGACGAGCTTCGGAGGGAAGTCTTTTCGCTTCGCGACATGAAAACCGGAGAAGAGAAGTCGTTTCCCCTCGAAAAACTCGCCGACCTTGGTGGACACGGCGATTTTCGGAAGCTTCTCTGATTCGCCCGCAACGGCGAAATCCCTTTTCCACACAGAAATTTTATGCTTAGAAAAAAAATCTTTTACGGATGGATCATAGTCCTGGCGGGACACCTGCTCATAACGCTTGACGGGATGGTTCTCTACTCGTTCGGGATATTTCTCCCTTACTTAAACGAAGCTTTCGGTCTCTCAAACGCCGCCGGATCGTCATTTTTTTCCCTGAGATGCGTCTGCATGGCCTTTTCATTCGTGTTCGCGGGAAGGCTCATAGACACCCACGACGCGAGGTACCTAACCTTCTTTGGAGGGCTCGTAGGAGCATTCGGCTTTCTGCTCTCCGCTTATGCTGAAACCACATGGGAACTCTACCTGACCTACAGCGTAATGGTGGGAATAGGAGACGGGTTTCTCTACATACTGCCCGTCACCATCATCAGCAGGTGGTTCGTTAAGAAAAGGGCGCTTGCCATAGGGATCGCCACGGCGGGAGTTCCGGTTAGCGGGCTGTTGGTAAACCCGCTTACCACCTGGCTTATAGAATCATTCGGTTACGAACGCGCCCTTGTTTATCTCTCCGTGATCTTTACCGTGATACTCTGTTCCGCATTCCTGGTGAAAAGCCGCCCCGAAGACATGAACCTTAAGGCTTATGGAGAGGACTCAGAAGATGGTGCAGAGCAGAAGGGAACTTCTGACTGGAGTCCGAAGGAAGCGTTTTCACACTCAAGCTTCTGGCTTATGTACGCCGCCTTCTTCTTCGGGTTTAACACTTTTCTCATTATTGTAGTCAACCTTTTTAACTTCTCGGTAGGGTCGGGAATAACGCCGCTTGTGGCGGCCGGGGCGCCCGCCTTCATAGGGGTCGGAAGCATTATCGGACGGATTTTCTTCTCGGGAGTGGTAACCAATATCCTGAAGGATGTGCGCATACTGTTTCTCTGCTATCTCCTCCAGGCAAGTTCAATAATCCTGATTCTGTTGGTCGTGGAGGTATGGTCGCTTTACCTGTTCGGCTTTCTGTTCGGCCTTTTCTACAGCGGATGGGTACCGATGTTTCCGACTATACTGGGAAGATTCTACGGACTTAAGTCGCTTGGAAGCATCTTCGGTGTTTTCGGCACCGCGTTCTCACTGGCCGCAATCAGCGGTCCCCTTATCTCGGGACTCCTCTTCGACATGACCCAGAGCTACTATAACTCCCTCGTCGTGGCGATGGCGGCGTCTTTCATAACGGCTTTGTTAACGCTTCTTATAAAGACTCCGGCAAAAAAAACTGGCAGAATCGCTGCTTAGCCCCCCGGTTTCGGTTATATTAGACATGGGGGAAAAAAGATGTTCGGACTCGGCACGGCTGAATTACTTATAATACTGTTTATCGCCCTGATAGTTCTCGGGCCTAAGGAACTTCCTAAAGTCGCGAGAACCCTCGGCAGGGGGATAAGAGAGCTTCAGAGAGCCAAGGATGACCTCAAGAAAAACATAGAGTTTGAAGACGATTTTGACGAGAAGACCAAGTCCTAGACATCCCGGAAGAGCGGAAATCCTGACTTGTCAAAAGCACTTTCTCAGATAGTATTTTCGCTAATCGTTTTTTCCTTTGAGTCCTCTTTATGCCCAAGATAACCATCGACGGAATTGAACTTGATGTGGACGACGGAATAAACGTCATCCAGGCCGCCGCGGTGGCCGGGATAGAGATCCCTCACTTCTGCTATCACCCTTCGCTGAGCGTGGTCGCCCAGTGCAGGCAATGCCTCGTGGAAGTGGAAGGCGTTCCCAAGGTGCTCCCCGCGTGCAACACGACCGTGAGAGACGGCCTGGTGGTCAAGACGGGCACCGAAAAAGCTTTTGAGGCCAGAAAGGCTGCCGTCGAGTTCACGCTGATAAACCACCCGCTTGACTGCCCCATATGCGACAAGGGCGGAGAATGCCCGCTCCAGATGACCACATTCGATCACGGTCCCGGCTACAGCAGGGTCGGCGGTCCCGAGAACAAGAAGGTAAGGCAGAAAAGCTACCTGAGCGACCGCATAATGTACGACGCCAACAGATGCATCATGTGCACCAGATGCGTGCGTTTCACGGATGAGGTGACAAAAACCCACGAACTTGGAACCACAGGAAGAGGATTTCGGAAGAAGATCTCCGTTTTCCCCGGGAAAACGCTCGATAATGAACTTGCGGGAAACGTGATTGACATCTGCCCGGTCGGAGCCCTGCTCCCCAAAGACAACCTTCACGAAGAGAGGGTCTGGTACATGAAATTCACGGACTCCGTGTGTTCTCTCTGCAGCACCGGGTGCAACATTACCGTGGGCGTCGATCCGAGAAAGGGAGAGGTTTCCCGCATACGCCCGAGAATAAACGAGGAAGTTAACGGACACTGGATATGCGACAGGGGAAGATTCGACTACAAGAAGGTCCAGGAGTCGACCAGGCTTAAGGACCCCATAATGAAAAGCGATGGGGACTACGAGATAGCCTCCTGGGAAAACGCAGTTAACAGCGTCGGCACCAGGCTTTCGGGAATAAAGTCGGGCGGCGCGGGCGCCTGCGCGATCGCGGGATCTGCCAGGCTCACAAACGAGGAAATGTTTCTCGCGGCGAAGCTTTCGTCCACACTTGGAGACTGCCCGGTAATCTGCGCCGCGGGAACCGGGGAAACAGAGAAAAAATTCGATCTCGTAAGCAACGACCCGTATCCAAACAGCGCCGGAGCCAGGAATTTCATTACGCGGGCAAACGGAAACGATACGAAAACCACGATGGACTCGCTGCTTGCCGGCAGGATCAGTACGCTGGTAGTCATCGAGGCGGACCTGTTCGAGATGGTTTCCTCCACCGAAAAGTACGCGCTTTCGCGCGCGCTTGAGAAAATCAGCTTCCTTACCGTTATCGACTACAGACTCACCGAGACCGCGAGACACGCTCACGTAATACTTCCGGCGGCAAGCCCCTATGAAAAAAACGGGACTTTCACTAACGACTCCGGACGGGTTCAGAGGATAAGAAAGGCCATTCCTCCTCCCGGGAACGCCAAGTCCGCATGCGAAATACTGTGCATGATCGGGGAGCGGCTCGACAAGACCCTTTTCAGCTACGCATCCGCGTCGGAAGTGATGGATGACATAAGCCTCAATACCCCCGGATACGGGGGGATCAGCTATGACAGGATAGGTACCGTCGGAAGAGTTCTTGAACACGGCGCGGGCAGATGACTCCACTTCTAATATCAATAGCGGTCGCAAAGATAGCGCTTGTTTTTTTCGTCGTCCTGACGGTTGTCGCCTATCTCACCTTCGCAGAGAGAAGGTTAAGCGCCTTCATACAGGACCGTTACGGACCGAACAGGGTCGGACCCTCGGGGCTGCTCCAGCCTCTTGCAGACGGCATCAAGTTCGTCTTCAAAGAAGACATCATCCCCCCGAAAGCGAACAAGACCATGTACATAATGGCCCCTGCGTTCGCGCTAGTCACAGCCCTTGCGGCCCTCGCCGTGATTCCCATAGGAAGGGGGGTTCACACGGATCTCTTCGGATTTCTCCAGGATCCCGTGTTCATAAGGTTCCAGATAGCCGACATAAACATCGGCCTTCTCTACGTGCTCGGAATAAGTTCATTAAGCGTATACGGCGTGGTGCTCGGCGGGTGGGGTTCTAACAGCAAGTACTCGCTTCTCGGAGGCCTCAGGGCCGCGGCGCAGATGATAAGCTATGAACTCGCTCTGGGCCTGTCCATACTGGGGGTAATCGCCATAACGGGATCGCTTCGCCTCGGGGACATAATCGAAGCGCAGGAGCAGATGTGGTTCCTAATCCCCTCCTTTATAGGCTTTGTGGTTTTCGTAGTTTCCGCGTTTGCCGAAACCAACAGGCTTCCGTTTGACATGCCGGAAGCCGAACCCGAGATAGTCGCCGGCTACCACACCGAATACAGCAGCATGAAATTTGCAATGTTCTTCATGGCTGAATATACTCATATGATAGTTGCTTCGTGCATGATAACTTGTTTGTTTTTGGGTGGTTGGTATCCCTTACCGTTCGGAGGGTGGTTCGGCATTGATATCAACACACATTGGTATCTGCCGCCGGCTGTCTTTATCGGCAAAGTCCTTTTCTTACTCTTCCTGTTTATCTGGGTAAGATGGACTTTGCCAAGGTTCAGGTATGATCAGGTAATGGGTCTCGGCTGGAAGAGGCTTTTTCCCTTGGCAGTAGCCAATCTGCTTCTCATAAGTTTTCTTATAGTTTCCGGAATCCTCTAGTATAATTGCGTTTATGAGGGATTCACGCCTTGAGCATGACAGTTCCATACGAATGGCGGCTTTTGCACAAGTCAAAAAGCTGAGCGTAGTCTATAGCCATATACCCGCAAAAGAAATCTCGAAGGGGTTTAAGTTCAAAGGGAACAGTATCTCCCTTCTAAGCCGCCCACGGGGTATATTCAAGCCGAAGGAAATGAAATTCCTTCTCTCGATCAAAACTACCATTCCAAGATCAGGACGCAAGGTCTGGTACGAAGACCAGATAGACGCACACAAGGAAATTCTTGAAGAAGAGACAGGATATATAAGCTACGACTTTATGAAAAAAGGTGGTCCTGAGGCCAGGGATAATCAACTGCTTCGCGAAGCGTCTGAAAATCAAATTCCCATTATCTATTTTCTTGGAATTGCTCCCGGTCAATATCAGGCAATAGTCCCGGCTTTCATCGGGGGATGGGATAAAGATGCCCGTAAGGTCAAGGTCTTCTTCGGCAAATCTAACCAGATGGAAATGTCTCGCCCTGAAACTTCGGAGGAAAGACGTTACACACTACATATGGTGAAACAGCGGGTTCACCAAGGATGGTTTCGCGAATCAATTCTCACCGCTTACAGAGAACGATGCGCCTTGTCGGGCATTCCGGAAAGACGCCTGCTTGACGCGGCTCATATAATCCCGGATGCCGATACAGGATTTGGACAACCGGTCATCCCAAACGGCCTGCTGCTATCCAAAATCCATCACGCGGCCTTTGACAGCCATCTCATAGGAATTGATCCTGACTACAGGATTCATGTCTCAAAACGTCTGCTTGATCAAGATGACGGCCCGACTCTTGAAGCTCTAAAGCAGCTCGGGGGCAAGAAGCTCAGACTTCCAAAACGAATACAGGACTACCCTGACAGAGAACGCCTGGAAATACGGTATAACGAGTTCAAGGCAATGGGGTAAGCGGTTTCTGAGAAATTCCATAAAGCTATTGCAGCAGACAGGACGGCAGGCGACTGAACGGCATCGAATTCGCCAATCCGCACTCCTCGGGCGCCACCCCTCGTTTAGCGGGTTTTTTTCCGAGATGACTTCTTCCGGGTTTTCTTTTTTCTGACAGCACTTTTTCCGGATTCCGCATCCTTGGCAGCACCCGCGCTCTGCAGGGTGCCCACTTCACTTAGGGACCAGAGCGAAGCGGGACGCCCTCCCCTCGGCCCCTCTGAAATTCTTGCGGCGGAAACATTCAGAAGCCCGCTGTTCGCCCGGACCATGCGCTGAAAGTTGCCCTTATCAATGGGCCTGTTCCGTACGGCCTCATACACATTGCGAAGTTCGCTTATAGTAAACTGGGGAGGACAGAACTTGGCCGCAATCAGCGGATCAAGACTGCTATGCGCGCGCTTAACCGCGTCACACACAATCTCGTAGTGATCAAAGGCAAGTTCGACCTTCTCCTGTTCAATCTCTGACACCGGAAACAGCCGCGCATCGGCGGCATCGCCCCCGCCTACAAGATCGGGAAGATCACTGCAGATCGCCCAGTAAGCAACTGTAACCACTCGCATGCGAGGGTCGCGTTCCGGGGAACTGTACACGCCAAACTGCTCCAGATAATCCGCTTCAATTCTAACGTGCGTCTCCTCTTCAAGCTCTCTTTCCGCGGCCGCATCCAGATCCTCATCCGGCTTGAGAAAACCCCCGGGTAATGCCCATCTGCCGAGAAACGGTTCTTCTCCCCGCTCGATCAGCACCACCTGCAATTCCTTTTCCCGAATTGTGAATATCACTATGTCCACAGTGACGGCAACCGGGGGATAATCTCCGGGATTATACTCGTCTGAGGAATTCATGAAAAAAATCTAATCAGATATTGACAGAATTACAATATCCATTATAGTTATTGTGTAATAGATAATATCTATAAGACAATAACTGCATATTAGACACAGAAAAAGGAGGTGCAGCACAATGGACGAATTAAACAAAGTCAGCGACGAAATACGCGAGCTGAAGGACCATATACGCAGATTGAGCAAATCAGACAAGCTCGAATTTACAGAAAAGATTGAATGCGCAAAGCTTGAGCTTGAGTGCGTGAAGATGATGTATACGACATCATACCAGTTTCATCTCCTGAAACTTGAGGAAGAGCGCCTAGCGAACACTCCTCCTTACAAAGGGGAAGCAAATGAACACTGAGCTTGACACCGCATCGGTCGGCTGTCCCGTAACACGGTTCAGCATCCCGACATTGCCAACGGGGAACGGGATATATTGCGGGCAGGCGATTCGGCTTTTCGTACAGCATTGGAAATGAAAAATAAACTTAATCAGGAGGTACAGTAAATTCGCATACGGAGCCATTATAGGAGATATTGCAGGTTTTGCGCATGAGTGGAAGCCCATTAAGACAAAAGATTTCGAGTTATTTAAACCGCATTCCACATATACTGATGATACGGTATGCACGGCAGCGGTCGCGCAGATACTGCTTGACAATCTGCCCGGTGTGGAAACTCTACAGAAATGGTGCAGGAAGCATCCAGGCAGGGGTTATGGCGGTCATTTTACGATCTGGATTACATTAGACAATCCCAAGCCGTATAACAGTTATGGAAACGGATCGGCAATGCGGGTATCTCCGGCTGCCTTCCTTAACCGGAGCCGTCCGCTCGAAGAGGCGCTCGTGGCTGCCGACAGGGTAACCGAGATCACCCACAACCATCCCGAGGGCATAAAGGGAGCGAGAGCCACCACGCACGCCATCTGGCTTGCCTTTCAGAAATACGAACCGAAGGACATCCGACGGATTATCGAGCGCACATATTCATACGATCTCCATCGGAGCGTCGATGATATCCGGCCCGGCTATTCCTTTGACGTGACCTGCCAGGGAAGCGTTCCCGAAGCCATCACGTGCGCAGTTGAATCAACAAGTTTTGAAGACGCCGTTCGGAACGCGATTTCGCTCGGAGGCGATAGCGATACACAGGCGGCAATAGCCGGGTCGATCGCGGAAGCTCTGCATGGTGTCCCGGAGAACCTTGTGGAAAAGGCAAAGCAATATCTCACTTCGGACATTATTGAAGTGATAGAAAGATTATACAGCAGAAAAGATATACATAACTCATCGGCTGAAACTGCATAAGGAGGAAATAAATGAACACCAAGATTGGCACTGCATCGGTTGGCTATCCCGTAACACGGTTCGGCGTCTCGTTTTTCCCGGTTTATCTGGCGGCAAACGAGCTGCCTGAAATTTCGACCGAGGGACTCATAATTGACGAGCTTGACTCGGAAACGGTATCCACGCTGTCGGTACGCAATCCTACCGAAAAACCGATTCTGATTACGGAAGGAGAGCATCTCGTAGGAGGCAAGCAGAACCGTGCTGTCAACTCGACGGTTCTGGTTCCTCCCTCAAGCGAGCTTGAAACCTCCTGTTCAAGTAAAATGAACAAAAGGCTTTACCAAATCAGCGACGAATATGAAGGAAATTCTTCCCCCGGGATGGTGTCATCTTGATTGTCGCGCTAGCCTGAATTCCCAACTGGAAAAGATGATATGAGGATTGGGTTTCAGAAGAAGCGGATTACAAGCGTTTTATTGTCAAGCCAGGGGATTTTCTCCCTCATCTCCCCGTAACCTGCGGAAATCAGCAGGGGGTTGTTGGTTCTGCGCCCGAGGCTGACGACAATCTCGCTTCCCGTGATTTCTACTTTAGCGCTTGTCCTCACAAACTTGCGGAAGATGTTCCTTGCTTCGGCACTCTCAAAACCCCTTCCCACGCGATTGCCCAGAACCCTGTACAGACCGCTTGCCATAAGCGTCAGCTGCACGTCGAAATTCACTTTCATCGGCACAGCAGATGAAAGTGCGTCCATGTGGAAAAAGTCTACCGCGTCAGAAATCATGTTCTCTATTACCATCCGCCTCGCGTAACGGTCTATGAGCTTCACAGCCGACTCCTTCATCTGGTTGGTAAGCAGCAACGTGGGCTTCTCGTGACCGAGATCCACAATCGCTATCTGGCGGATATCTCCCGGGTAGTCCTTTATCCTTACCCTTTGCTCAAGAATTCTGGGCGTCCTGTATACGCGTCCCACGTTGGTCAATCTGATCTTCCTCCACTTCTGTTGTGGCTCAGACAGCAGATCGGAGACCATCTTCTGTGTTCTCCTGCGCAAAGTCACGAACCTCACTCCCATCTCCTCGAGCCTCGCCAGATTGGCGTAGGTGGTAAGCTGACTGTCAAAGATTAACTCCGAGGGAACCCTGCCCGAGCGCTTCCTCCAAAGCTCGACAAAACGCAGTATCTCGTCGTTGTTCTCCCCCTTGCGCAAATTGGTGTTGGCGTAGGCGAACACACTGGCGTCAGCGTCTCTTGCCAGAAACGCCAGCACCCCCTTCTGCCGACGGGAACGCTTCGACACGTAATGCTTCTCCACCAGCGCGTCGTCTCCGTGATAGGGTATGGTATGGAAATCAAGATCAAACGAATGCCCTGCGCCGAGCTGTACTCCCAGACTGTCCATCCCCTTGTGCCACATGTCCATCAGCTCGGAAGTGACTCGGGGATCAGCCCTGCATGAGTACTCGGTAAGAGTGGAACGCTTGGGAATCACGTTGAGCCCCGCAAACAGGGCAAGCCCCTCGTCAAGCGTGTCGGCGGTTACGTGCGAAGGACGTCCTATCCCCCAGAGCTTGAGCGCCAGCAGAGAACGAAAGGCGCATCCAGCGGGTATCATGCCGCTTCCCGGCATCGAGCTTCTCTCAAGAATGCTGTCAAGATCAATACGCGCAAGATCGTGGGCAAACAGAAACAGACCTCCGAAATCGGTGCGGAACCTCCTGGGCCCAAGTTCCAGCTTCTCTCGATCTGAGACCGCTGCCCTCTCAGCTCTGAGCGCTTCTCTCTGCACAGCCGTGCGCCTCCACAGCTTGGGAAGACCCTCGTCCTTGAGAATGCGGGAAACGGTCGTTATGCTGGCGGCCATTCCCTCGTCGGCCAGTCTCTTGCTTATCTCGTTTGCCGAAAGATTAAGTTCCTTGCGCAGAGCTATTGTGCGCCGTCGGCGCCTGAGGGCTACGGGTTCATCGGTCTGGGGCTTGGGACCCGGCTTGTTTACCTGGAAGAAACAACGTTGGGGATTCTTTCGGAACTCCGTGCACAGATTGCGAAGGGTCGAGGGTTTGTATCCGAAGAGTGCGGCGACTTCGTCAATGGATTTGCCTTCAACGAATATGGCTCTGAGGGCTTCGTATTGTTTATGGGTGGGGTTTGCGGGTTCGAGGAAGCAGTGGGCGAGCGGTTTCATTTTAATTCCTTGAATTAGAGAGTATATACCACTATACCATGTATAGATATAAAATGCAACCACAAAATGAAGTGCGGGAAGGTGTCGATTATTGTCTGAATGCGTGGAAGACGGAAAAAGGCAGTTATAGAAAGATGTTAGGTGAGGAAAAATCCGGTCTGTTGAGTGATGCGGAGAGCTGAACATGGCATAGATAGCAGAGTGGATAGTGATTGCTAATATCTACAGATAAAAGTATAACTGTGGTGCTGAAAGGCCTGCGGAAGCTGAAATTATTGCTCTGAAATGTCAGGCTGTTTGTTATTGTTGGGAATTCAGGCTAGTGCAAAGTTGATTGACGCGGTAGAGTAGCCGCTTCGGACGCAGAAGAGGCATACAGACGTGACCGTTCACTGTTCGCGGCGGTTGACGATCTTATCAAGCTCGGTCCTCTGCCGAAACAGAACGGGATTGTAGTCACGCACGGAACAAACGTAAAGGCAATTGAGCTCTTCGGTTCCCGGGACCTTCTGGCGCATTACTGGAACACGCTCGTACGTTCCCATATGCTGGAATCTCTGGATGACCCGGGTCCCCACTCAGCGGAAAGAGCTTTGTGGGCAATCAAACGGTTCGGATCCATGAACCAGAAATCCTGTCCTGGAATCGGTATGGGAACGGAGCTACGCATGACGGACAGGGTGATGGTAGGACAGGCTCTTATGCTCAAGGAAGCTGTAGTGCACGCAAGCATGTTTACCCGAACCTGAGGTAAGGAGACAACGGACAGGGCCCTTTTCCTACGCGCGCGGTAACGGGGAATTTTCAGATGTCCAAATTGCTTACCCTGAGGGCGTTTAATTCAATAAACTCCTTTCTGGGTTCTACCTGATCGCCCATAAGCTTTGAGAATATCTCGTCTGCTTCAACGGCATCGTCAACCTGGACCTGCTTCAGCACCCTGTTCTCGGGGTTCATGGTCGTCGACCAGAGCTGCTCCGGGTTCATCTCCCCGAGACCCTTATACCTCTGTATGAACTGACCCTTCTTCCCTCTCTCCATGATGAACTCAACAAATTTCTCGAGGCTTCCGATCTCTTTTTCGACGCCATCATCAACTATATGACAGGCAGAGTCCCAAAGCGGGCTAAGCGATTCGGCAAGCTTCCTGAGTTCCCTGAAATCGGGAGAGGCAAGAAAGTTAAAATCAATCAGGCAGGAGCTTATCCTTCCGTTTTCCCTGAAGCCGTATTCAATGCTGTTTGAATTATGCTCGGTGTCCTCTCCAAGCGTCCAGTCAAGATCAACTATGTCGGGATAGCTTTCTGCAAGCCATTGCTTTATTGCAACAAGATGAGTGTCCAAAGAGGCTTCGTTGCCAATCCTTAGGTTGGTCTTGCCGAGATCGGCTCTTCTGGCGAAACCGTCAACTATCCCCCTGTTTCTCCCCCACCTGCTCATGCGGTCAAGAAGTTTTCCGTACCTGATGGCTTTCTGCACGAGATCGAAAAGCTTTGACCCTTTGATCTGCCTTGCGTGGCCGTTTGTGCCTCCGGAGGCAATTTCAAGGCCTTCGACTCCGAGCTTGACGAGAAGTTCCTCGTATTCCTGATCGTCCTTGAGATAAGTTTCCTTTCTTCCCTTTCTCACAAGGTACAGAGGAGGCTGCGCGACGTAGAGATATCCCTTTTCTATTACTTCTCTGAAATAGCGGTAAAACAGCGTTAGAAGAAGAGTTCTTATGTGCGATCCGTCAACGTCCGCGTCGGTCATCAGTATTATCTTGTGGTAGCGTATCTTCGATATGTCGAACTCGCCCTCTTCTTCCCCTATTCCGGTGCCCAGAACGGTGATCGTGGTACGGATCTCCTCATTGGCAAGCATCTTGTCAAGCCTGGCCTTCTCGACGTTCAGGATTTTTCCCTTAAGTGGCAAAATGGCTGATTGTGCCTGTCTCTTGCCTGTTTCGCGGATCCGCCCGCCGACTCTCCCTCGACTATGTAGAGTTCGCTTTTCTCCGGATCGCGCTCCTGGCAGTCGGCCAGTTTCCCTGGAAGCGATCCGGACTCGAGGGCGCTTTTTCTCCTAGTAAGCTCCTTTGCCTTTCTCGCGGCGGTTCTCGCTCTTGCGGCTTCTATCGTTTTTTCCACGATTCTTCTGGCTACAGTGGGATTCTCTTCAAAGAACACCCGAAGCTTATCGTTCAGCAAAGACTCGACGATACCTCTTACGGAAGTGTTCCCGAGCTTCGTTTTGGTCTGGCCTTCAAATTTCGGATCCGGGATCTTTACGCTCACGACAGCCACGAGACCCTCTCTCACGTCCTCCCCGGCAATGGCCATCTTGAGGTTCTTAAGAAGGTTCTTCTCCTCGGCATACCTGTTTATGGTCCTCGTAAGAGAAGTCCTGAAGCCCGAGAGGTGGGTTCCGCCCTCCACGTTGTTTATGTTGTTCGCGTAGCAGAATATTGTTTCCCTGTAAGTGTCGTTGTACTGCAGCGCGACTTCAACCACGGTCGAGTCCCTCTCGCCAGCGACGTAGATCACCTCGGGATGGAGCGCTTTTCTGTTCTGGTTAAGCTCCTCGACGAAAGCGACGATCCCCCCTTCGTAGAAAAACTCCTGGTACCTGTCCGTTCTCTCGTCGCTAAGAGTGATACGAAGGCCCTTGTTAAGAAAGGCAAGCTCCCTTATCCTGTGGGCTAGGATGTCGTAATTGAACTCGCTAACCTCGAATATCCCAGAATCGGGCTTGAAATGTATCTTCGTTCCGCTTTTTTTCGTTTTCCCGGTGTTTTTAAGGTCTTTTACCGCCTCTCCCTTTTCATATTCCTGGTACCAGACATCCCCTTCCCTTTTGATCTCTATTGAGAGATTCTCCGAGAGCGCGTTTACCACCGTGACTCCCACGCCGTGGAGTCCCCCTGAAACCTGATAGACCTTGCTGTCGAATTTCCCCCCGGCGTGGAGCATGGTCATCACGACCTCAACGGCCGGTTTTCCCGTCTCCTCGTGGACATCAACCGGAATCCCTCTTCCGTCGTCTTCAACCGTAATGCTCTCATCTACGTGCACGGTAACGGAGATGTTGTCGCAGAAGCCCGCAAGGGACTCGTCCACGCTGTTATCGAGAACCTCAAAGACTAGGTGGTGGAATCCCCGGGAATTGGTATCCCCTATGTACATGTCAGGGCGTTTTCTTACGGCTTCAAGACCTGGAAGAACCTTTATCTGCTCGGCCGTGTAATCATCGCCGGAACCGTTATCCTGCCGCAATTCACCCATTATTTCGGATTCTTGAGACTCGCTCAAAACAAGTACCTCCCGGTCAGAGATAATATGTTTATTATAATACCTGAAAAAAAAGAAAAAAGTCCGTAATATCCGGCAGTTTAAATAAAAATCAGATATTTCTTCCAAAACAATCTGCTGTGCGGTCATCAACGAGCAGTCCTGCTCTCTCAAATCTGGTTATCTCAGCCGAAATCCTTGTTTTCAGACCATCATAGTCGCACAGAACTTCAAGAGACATCACCTGCTGTACGAATAATGTTTTTGAAGGTAAATTTGCGTTTTTATGGAATAGATTTAATGTGGCAAAAATTTGACATTATCTAATCTTTGCCATATTGAGCCTCTTGCAAAATTCTTAAGGCGAGTGAATTTCTTTGAAATAAAGACGCGAAATACGCTACCGAGAACAACCTGTCACTACCACACAGTTGACTCGAAGAATCGGGTGATTTTCTACGGTTCCAGCCGAAACAGGCGTTCATTTTCAATCATAACACATAAGATCAAGTCAATGGAAAGAAGATAAGAAGTTGCGGATGGATGATTTGAAGGAGAATTCCGGATTATCGAACAGTTTCACCACAAAGCCGGTGATTTTACGCGCACCGGACCCCCCGTTGCTTAATGCGACAACAGATCAGAACCCTTTGCTGCCTCAATACCTTCCAGGGCCGCCTGGTAATAAGTGTAACCCTGCCATATCTTCAACGTACCGGGCAGAGGCTGTCGCTTCGACGGTATGAATCCCGCGTACATCCCAAGACCTATTACGAACTCCCTGATCGTAACCTCCCCCGGTGGCGGTCTGCCGCGAATTATCCCCCTGTGCAAAAGCAGCGTGTACAGAACATCTATCTCAAATTCCGACAGCGCTTCCACAGCCGGCATCTGCGGCTTGTCCCTAGCGAGACGCTCAAGATCAAACACCCTTACAGCTGTAATAGCGTCAAACGCAAGACACTTGCGAAGACTGAACGCATGCCTGACAAGTCTGTCCTTTATACGGGTTCCCGTCTTAAGAACCCTGAAATACTCTTCTATTGTCCACCTCGCCTCATACCACTTCACAATACGCTTCGCTTCCTCAAAAGAACCGCTCCCCTCCGTGCACAGCAGCACCCAGTGAAGAGGCTCCTTCGACTTGCCCCCTTTCTCCGTGGCGGAAACCGCTATCATCTCCAAAGGCTCCGGCGTGTTCTTCTCCTCCTTCTTTATGGGCAGCAGCCCCACTGCATCCGCCCTGATCTCAACCTCCGCCACTCTGCGCTTGCGCTTATGCTTCCCCCCTCTCGCCTTGACCTTTACCTTCCTTGTGCCCAGAACACCGAGAGATTCCATGTGCTCCCACAAATCCACGCTTTTGCCGTCCACAGATACCTTCCGCTGGTTTCTCTTGTTCGAACGAACAAGAAAACCCGCCCCGCGACCCTTCGCCTCCGCTATGAGACCCCATATGTCAGCCTCCCGGTCGCACACCGTCACCACCCTTGTTCCTCCGCACGCTTCCTCAAGCTCAAGCGCTCTTTGAAGCCCCCGGCGCCAGCGAGCGCTCTCGCTCTTTGCTTCCTCGTTATTGCGTATGGTGGAATTAACCTCGTAAATCCCCAGCGGACGACGATTCTCCGTCACCGCAAGCCCCATATGAACAAACAGCCCCTCACCCTTGCCCCCTATGCTCACAAGATCCTCCACCTCGCCGAGATTGCTGTAATTAAGCGTCGTGGTATCCTGCACGGCCAGCATCACCCTTCTCCTCTCAACCCTCATCCTCTCAACAAGCGCCTCCCTGTGGGGTTCCATTACGTCATCCTCTTCCACATTGCCGCTTGAAAGCAGTCTGTACGCGCTTCGCTGCTCGTTCTTACCAGGAAAAATATGCGGCAGCGGCGCTCCCGGTCTCCGCTCCCACGCCCTGCCCATACTTATAACAAGTTCTCTCACCCTGCCGTCAGGATGAGTGCTCCGCCCGTATTCCATCCGCGCCCAGTCAGTGTCTTCGGCGTAAAACGGCGAGGGTATCGTTCCCATCTTCCTTCGCCCCTCTTCGCAAAGCATCTCCGAAGCTCCCTTGCAAAGCTCCTTTGTCCATACCGTCTTCCGTTCAACCGGTTCCCTTGTTCCCGGAGGCTTCCCCGATGTCTTCCCGTCGCACATATCCCACCCCGCGGCCCTGTAACCCGTCCCTTCCCTGTCAGAGGATATGTAGCTGTAGGCAAACAACGGCTCTACTCCGAACTTCTCCTCCCAGTCATACCGCAACCGCTTTACCGACGCGCCGAGCGCGAAGGAAGCAAGGTTCTTCACATCCACCCCCGGAAGCAGCAGAAACCTGTGGTTGTTCACCACGTACTCAAGATTCAGAGCTCTTGCCCTCTGGGACCATCCTATACTGTCGTCCCTTGCCTTCTGATTCCAGCTTGCCGCGCAGAACCCTATGCCCCCCAGCACTCCGCGGTTCTCAGACTTTATCCAGTACTCTATCTGCTTGCCGGGAGTTCTGCTCCATCCCCGGGGATGATGAGAGGCCATCATTGAACGCCAGAGGCTCTTGTCTTTGTCCTCCACAATCTCAAGGGATATGCCCCGGAGTTCATCGATACGGCATGAAACCTTGTTGTCGGGGAAATCGGCTGTTATCTCCACGCTCCCCGCTCCGCAGGATATGCCTGTGACCATGGGTTTTGAAGGGGGAAGGGAAAAGCCTGCTTTGTCTGCTATCTTCGGAAGAGCCTTGCGGGCTGAAGCGAGGCAGAGTTTTCCTCTGGAATTTTTCCATTGCTCAAGCTCGCACAGTGTTTTTGCCAGAGAACAGCGGGTCTGTGCTGGGTTCCGGGACTCTTTTTTAAGCCATTCTATGGATTCTGCGGAAAAATGTCGAAGGCCTACTCGCATGTGTGTTTATATACCACACATAAACCCTCGAGTCAACTGTGGTAGGATGACAGGAGAACAACTCAAAGGGTCTGACCTCGAATACTGGAGATTGATATCTGTCAGATATGCCGGTATCGTCTCACAATCAGCGACACTCAGAGTTCAATCCAGATTGTCGCGCTACATGTCCTGAAATCACTTTTTAGTGATCTTCGGACCGATGTATACCAGGTAAACCGGCTTGCCCGCTTGAATAGGCCATGAAAAGTGCAGACGGATAATATTCCGTCTCTCCTTGCCGTGCTGAGGACAGAACAGAGACTCCTTAGGATTATCAGGATGAGGAAATGTCAATTTTTCCTTGAAATTCCGTTTTTCCGTATCCGATGAATCGGAAAACAGCGCATTGTCACCGGTAAAATACTCCTGATATATTCGATTGCCTTCAGATGTACGATTCCCCGCATCATCAGAAGCACCAGCCAGACGATCCAGAATGCCGAGCAGAAATATAATTCGGTTCGCAGAACTTTTCGAAAACGGCACCCCCTCAAGCGGCTCAAAACAGTTGTCGGCGAATACTAACCGTTCATAGCGCTTTTTTGAGACGCTCCGCAAATCGAACCATGACAAGACCGAAGAAGGAGCACTACGCAATTTGTTTTCCAGACTAATCGCGTCTCGCCAGTTTTCAACATCTACATTTAAATCTTGGAGTCCTTGCGCTCTATGTTTCCAGATCACATGTACTGGAGAGTAATCCCAATTAGACGGTCTGACGCTGACAAGATTTGTATGTACACCATGCAAAATTCGAAAAGCCGCTTCGCCTACCGCCGAATCTGTAACAATCTCTCCATTTTTTCCATCCTCCATCCAATCATTTTGCCCGTGTTTTCGAAGATCATCCCAGAACGGCCCACCTCTGGTAAGCCGGGACATCGCCACTCTCTGCTCGTCTTTACCAAACCTGCCAATGGCTTCTCGCATAGTTACTCTAGGTATCGGTCTGGCATCCACAATCAACCTGTTGAAATAAAGTTCGTGATTGAAGCGTTCAGCAACCCTGTTTATCTCCATCAGGCGTATAAAAGCATTCCGAAAAGATTTTATGTCTCGAAACTGCTCGTGAATTGACAAATCATTGACCAAAAGATCCACGTCAATCCCATCCGACAAAATAGTTCATGTCTTTGTCAAACTGATCGAAAAACCCCTCGGGCCAGCTATCTATGTTGCCACCAGAATCAATAGTCGGACTCTCAACCTGCGGTTTATCGCTCGCTTGGTCCCCTCCTCGTGGCCGGAAAAAATGCAAGGTGACATCTTCGCTTGACAAAGCACTCTTCTTGACTGATCGACGAATGCCGTTTAACACGTGGTCGCTGTGAGTCTCTGTAATGACCTGAACGCCAGATGACGCAACTTCAGCAAGAAATTCTCCCATCGCGGCCTGTCCCGCGGGATGGAGATGCACTTCGGGATTCTCGATCAGCAGTAGATCCTCACTGTCTGCTGACAGTGCCGCAACCACAATCGGAAGAACTTGAGTGAGACCAAAACCGGTATGGGCGGGGCGGTGAAATTCCGTGTCGTCGGATACACGAATGCCCAGCGTTACCGCGCTTGCTCCAGGAATCTTTTTGATCTCCAGTACGCATCCAGGGAAAAAGTTTTTCATTCGTGCTTCTACCTGCTGGAGACGATTCGGAGAAGAAATGTCGCGAAGCTGCAAACTGTCACGTACATGAGCATCCCTGCCTGAGTGAAGAACACTGACAGCGTATTCTCCCTGGGGGCCGACAACAGGGGTAAGCTGAGGGTCGTCGAACATGTAATATTCACGTGGTCCCAGCCTCTCAGCGGATAGATAGGTAAGATTGCGAAGTCGGCTTGTCAGTGAATGACAAATAGGATTTTCTGCTGATTGTGACGGCAACAGATTGTGAAGAGATACAGACCTGTCAATATCCCAGCCTTTACCATCTCCCGTTTCCCCGCGTGCTCTATGCACAATCATAGACATTTCATCGCGTTCGCCCTGAAACTCCCATTCAAACCAGCCTGAATCGTTATCAAGAAGCGTAATCGCAAACTGCCGCTGTCCGTGAACCTGATCGACAACATCAGCCACAGTGCCGAGACGAACCCCGCCGCCGTTCAGCATAAGACGCGATGACCACTCATGTTCCCGCATCGTCTGGTGCAGAAGAACCAAGGCCTGCACAACAGACGATTTCCCGGACGCATTGGCACCAGAGAGCAGGGTCAGTGGACGCAACGGCAGCTTCAGTGTTTCGAAGCATTTAAAATGTTGAAGATCAATCCTCGTGAGCACCCAAGACCTCCTTGAAAACCCTGCTCATTTCGCTGAAACGTTTTCTCACCCTTATGGTGCCATTTGTTGCGTACGTAATTGCTCGTTGAAATTCGTCATCATCCAGCAGTTCGCAGACAGATTCGTAAAGAGGTTCCTTCAACCCCTCTATCTGATCATCCGAGTATCGGGACAGTCCCGTGGACATCACATCCCAGAGGGAAGCGTTTAAAACGCTGCGTCTGCCGTTATTTTTTGGAAGTTTTCTGAACGCGTTACGGCCAAACAGCTTAAGATTGTTGGCCAGTCCTCTTCGAAACTCAGATGACAAGCAAGACAGCTCAGATTCACTCATACCGTTCATTTTGCGCAGACATGCAGCGAGAAAATCATCCATATCGCCGCGGTAGGCATCAAGACCCAGGAGTTGAAACGCGCAGAACCGGTTTACAAATTCCCGGTCGCGCATATTGTCTTTTTTCAGGCTTCCATCTGTCGCTTCGAGGAATATGTCGGTCTGTGATTCTTTCTTCAGAAAGCGGGTCGACTCTCCCATAAACAGGCAGTTACGCATCTGCTGTCTGGTAAGGGGAACGCCTCCATTAACTCTCTCAAATATGTCAAGACGCGCCCTCTCCGGCACCTTCGAGTCGATTGTGTACAAAATCAAATTGCAGTCTTCAATCCGGTTTTTAAGCTTGTTTTCCAAATCAGAGAATCTTTTGCGGTCGAGCTCTTCGCGGTCAGGCAGTTTCAATTTCAGTTTACCTTTGACGAACCGATCGAATGTCGTAAGCCGTTGCAGGCCGTCGACGACAACCATTTTCCCCGAATCGTCTTCCGCCAAATAGAAAACAGGCAGGGGTATCCGCATGATTACGGATTCAATCAATCTGCTTTGCTTGCCCTCATCCCAGATAAAATCGCGCTGGAAATCGGGATCCATAATATAACCTCCCTGATCAATCCGCCGTACGACGTCATGGATAGTTCTGTTTTCCGTACGGATAAGAAAACTGTCTATAGGATAATCCCCCCAGGAATTATCCTCAGAATCTATCCCTTCTATTTGTTCCTCCAAACCGGGAACAGGCTGCAAGTTTTCCATTTCGTTTTCATTCCTCGTTCAAGCTCAATCATCCTGTGCAACAATAATTTTCAGTCAGAGATTCAAGCCTACATTGTAACATATAAGCACATCATTTTTCTGAAACCCAGCGAAGCCTGGAAAATGAATGCGAGAAAGAATCAGAATGATAAAGAGAAACCTACAGGGAAAGGCTAGCTTGCGGTGGAATAGCCCGGTCAAGCCTGAGAAATTTTCGGATGCGTGATTCCGGTCTGCTTCTGGTATTTCCCCTTCTTGTCCGCGTAGGATGTCTCGCATTCCTCGTCTCCCTCGAAAAAAAGCACCTGGGCGATTCCCTCGTTTGAATATATCTTCGCGGGAATGGGGGTCGTGTTCGAAATTTCAAGCGTCACGTATCCCTCCCACTCGGGCTCAAAGGGGGTGACGTTCACGATTATTCCGCACCTCGCGTAAGTGGATTTCCCGACGCACACCGTAACAGTGCTCCTAGGTATCCTGAAATACTCAACGGTCTTTGCAAGCGCGAAGGAATTCGGCGGGATTATGCAGTAATCGTTCTCTATCTCCACAAAGGAGTTGGGGTCGAAATTCTTAGGGTCAACGACGGCGCTGTGCAGGTTGGTAAACACCTTGAATTCGTTGCTTACCCTTATATCGTAGCCGTAAGAGGAAAGGCCGTACGATATGACGCCCTTGCTTACCTGCCCTTCCACGAAAGGGTCTATCATTTTGTGCTCAAGCGCCATTTTCCTTATCCAGTGATCAGGTTTGATCCCCATGGGTGTCCTCCTTTTTACATTCCTGAATCTCTTTTAATGATTCGTATTACCCTGAAAATGCGGCCCGCATCCGGCATGAACTCGGAAAGAATTATACGAACTGCCTCAAAAACCTTACGTCGTTCTCAAAGAAAAGCCTTATGTCGTTTATCCCGTACTTAAGCATGGCGATTCTCTCAACCCCCATGCCGAAGGCAAAACCCGAATAGATGTCAGTGTTGTAGTTAACGCTTGAGAAAACCGCGGGGTCGACCATTCCGCATCCCATTATTTCAAGCCAGCCGGTACCCTTGCATACCCTGCATCCGTTGCCGGAGCATATCTGACACTCTATGTCCACCTCGGCGCTGGGCTCGGTGAAGGGAAAGAAACTCGGGCGGAACCTTACGTTCGTATCGTCGCCGAAAGTGAGTTTGACGAACTGAATGATGACGGATTTCAGGTTTCCGAAAGTTATCCCCTTGTCAACGAGAAGACCCTCTATCTGGTGGAACATGGGGGTGTGGGAAACGTCGCTGTCGCACCGGTAAACCTTTCCGGGAGCTATTATCTTCACGGGAGGCTGCTGGGTCTGCATGATCCGTATCTGCACCGGCGAGGTATGGGTTCTTAATACCATGTCGTCAGTTATGTAGAAAGTGTCCTGCATGTCTCTCGCGGGATGGTTTTTCGGTATGTTTAGCGCCTCGAAATTGTAGTAGTCAAGCTCGACCTCGGGACCCTCGGCGACTTCGAATCCCATCCTCTCAAAATCATAGACGATGCGCTCCATCACCTGGGTTATGGGATGCTTGGCTCCGACCGGCATTCCGCGCCCCGGAAGAGTGAAGTCGGTTGCCTCCTCAAGGAGCTTTTCATCCATCGCTCTGCGCTTTATCTCGTCGGATTTTCTCTCGATCAGCTCCTCGACTTCCTTTTTGGTTCCGTTTATGAGAATGCCCGCCTGGCGGCGCTCGGAAGCGGGGAGGTCCTTCATGGATTTCAGAAGCTGCGTGAGAGACCCCTTCTTTCCGACGTAGCCTGCCTTCACCCTGACAAGATCGGTCTCCGTGGAGACCCCCTCAAGGTCAGAATCTATCTGGTTTCTTATCTGCTCAAGCACTTCCTGCATGATGTGAACGAGTTATCTGTTTTAAGAAACAAAACGGAAAATATTTAACCGTTATGAGAGCGATTATCAAAGCGCGGATGGAGCTTTTGACGGGGCATCCGCCAAAGCCAAAGCAAGCGCGGCTTCTATCCGGCCGCCTTTCTTTTTCTCCAGTAGACCACAAAGGCGCTCGCCACGAAAATCGACGAGTAGGTTCCTATAACGACCCCGACCATAAGGGTAAAAGCGAAATCGTGTATTACCGAGCCGCCCAGGAAAAAGAGCGGAAGGAGAACTATGAACACCGTTATGGCCGTGAGCAACGTACGCGAGAGCGTCTGGCTTATTCCATCGTTAACAAGCTCCCTGAACCCTTTTTCGGGGAAATTCCCCATGTTCTCCCTTATCCTGTCAAATATGACAATGGTGTCATTAACCGAATAACCTATCACGGTAAGAAGCGCGGCTACGATCGCAAGGGTGAATTCCTTGTCCGCAAGCGATATGGCCCCGACGGTTATAAGGGTATCGTGAATAAGGGCGATAACCGCCCCCACGGCAAAACCGAATTCAAACCGAAACACCAGGTAGGCAAGTATGCCGACGCACGCGATCAGTATGGATAAAAGGGCCTTGGTTATGAGCTCTTTGCCCACCCTGGGACCTATGTAGTCTATTCTCTGGATGGAAGCTCCCTCAAAATTCTCTGACGTGGCGAAAAGGTCCTCAAGCTTCCTCTGAAAATCTCCTATCTGGTCAAAAGTCGCAAGTTCCGGCGCAAACTGTATCAGGTGCTCGTTGTCGCCCGGAAGGCCGAAGCGCTGAACCGATTCCGAGGGAAAGCCGTTGTCGGCAAGCGCACCTTTGAGAACCTCGGTATCAAGGCTCTTCGCGAGCTTTATATGTATCTCCGTCCCGCCCGTGAACTCTACTCCCCAGTTAGGCCCCTGGTGATACAGAAGGGATGCGATGGAGATAACCGTAAGCGCGATGGAAATACGCATCGCGCCCCCCATCTTGTCCACAAAATCGTAACTCAGTTTTCCTATAATCCGCACTCGCGCACCCTCAGATACTTACTTCCGTCAGGTTCTTGTCTCTGTAAAGCATGTTCGTAAATACTCTCGCCACAATCAGGTTGCTGAAAACGGTCGACACTATTCCGATTGAAAGCGTTGCCGCAAAGCCTTTTACGGGGCCGGTGCCCAGCCAGAAAAGTATAAGCGCCGTGAGAAGCGTCGTGACGTTCGCGTCAAGTATGGTCCAGACGGACCTCGCGTATCCCGTTTCAATGGAGTGAACCGCGGTTTTGCCCGCCATGAGTTCCTCTTTTATCCTCTCGAATATGATGATGTTTCCGTCAACCGCCATGCCGAGCGTCAAAACGAGTCCCGCTATGCCGGGAAGCGTAAGCGTAACTCCGAAGGCGGAGAGAAAACCCATTATGAAAAGTATGTTGAGCACAAGCGCGGCGTTCGCTACAACGCCCTGCATCCTGTAGAAAAAGACCATGAACACCAGAACAAGTATGCCGCCGACGATCATGGAGAATCTTCCCTTCTCTATCGAGTCCTGCCCCAGGGAAGGACCTACGGTCCTTTCCTGCTCGACCCTCACGGGAACCGGAAGGGAGCCTGATCTGAGAATAAGCGCGAGGTCTTTTGCCTCCTCCGTGGTGAAAGTGCCGGTTATCGTGCCCTGGTAGGTTATCTTGTCCTGGATTGTGGGAGCCGACTTTATCACGCCGTCAAGAACTATCGCCAGACGCTCGCCGACGTTAGCCTCGGTAAGCTTGCCGAACTTGCTCGCGCCCTCCCCCCTGAACGTGAATCCGACCGCGGGGTTTCCGTAATTGTCAAACGTTATCCGGGCATCCGAGATATATTCCCCCGTCACGCTCGCAAGCCTTTCGGTCAGGAAAAACTTCTCGTTCTCGTTCCCGGTGTCTCCCTCGTGGATGGCAAGGCCTTTTTCCGCGAGCTGCCTCTCGGTCCCGGCTTCGGCGGCGGCAAGCAGGTTCTCCTGCGAGGCCCCGACCGCTCTTACGATTTTGAATTCCAAAACGGCCGTCTTTTTGATCAGGTTAACTATTCTCTGCCTGTCTTTTTTGGAAGCGCCCGGCACCTGCACCAGAATCCTGTCTTCGCCTGATTTCTGTATGCTCGGCTCGACGAGGCCGAAATCCTTTACGCGGTTTTCTATTATGTTGCGGACCCGCTCTATTGAGTTCCGCTCAAGCTCATCCACGTAGGACGATTTTATCGAGAGCCTGACAAGAAAGCCGTCGGAATTTATATCCGCCACCTTTTCAAACTCGTCGCGCGCGATCTCAAGCGCCCTGTCCATATCCGCGCCCGGGAAAAGGCCGACAGCGAGGGTTCCGTCGGAAACTGAGGAGTTCTTAACGAGAATCCTGTTCTCCCTGAATTTCGATACCAGGGCCTCCTCGACTATGAGCATCTCCTGCTCCACGCCCTCTTCGGTCTCCACTCCCAGAAGAAGAAATATCCCTCCCTCAAGATCAAGCCCGAGGCTTATCCCCTTGCTTGAGAAAACCTTTCCCCACCACGAGGGAAGCTTGTCGCCCATGAAGGTGGGCGTAAGGAGTATTACGCAGAGAAAAGAGAAAAGTGCGATAACGGTAATCCAAAGACGGGACACGCCTTTCATCTAATCAGCCGCCCCCTTTGGATTTGCCTTCAGCGGCCCCGGAATCGGTCTTCTCCGAGATTCCTGAGCGGACCATTTTTATGTTGATGCCTTTAGCTATCTCGACCGTGAGGTCGTCCCCGTCGACGTTTATCACCCTGCCGTATATGCCGCCGGTGGTAACAATGCCGTCGCCTCTTTTTACCTCGGCGAGCATCTTCTTGCGCTCACGGCTCTGACGCTGCTGGGGTCTTATTATAAGAAAGTAAAAAAGTGCGAATATCAGAACAAACGGGAGTATGGCCGAAAACGGAGTTCCACCCGTTCCCCCCTGCCCGGTCCCGGGAGGCATGCATGATAAAAGAAAAAAGGCTGAAGTAGCGGCAAAAGCTAGTTTTTTCAATTACTGTTCCTCCTCAGCGTCGCTGAGTTCCGAGCACAACTGCCTGAAGGTGCCGGTTTTTATCGATTCTCTTATTCTTCTCATCAGTTCGGAGTAATAATAGAGGTTATGAAGGGTCAGCAGCTGAAGAGAGAGAATCTCCCCGGCCATGAATATATGCCTCAGATACGACCTTGAAAAATTTTCGCACGTGTAGCAGCCGCAATCCTCATCAAGAACCGAACCGTCGTACGCGTAACGGGAGTTTTTTATAACCACTTTTCCCCGGCTTGTAAAGAGAGTGCCGTTGCGGGCGTTGCGGGTCGGGATCACGCAGTCGAAAAGATCGACTCCGAGAGCTACCGCCCTCACTATGTCGGCCGGATTCCCGATGCCCATGAGGTACCGGAGCCTGTCCTCGGGCAGAAGCCCGGCGCAGAGTTCGGTGATCTCAAAAGTCGCCCCGCTTTCTTCGCCGATCCCCAGCCCGCCTATCGAGTAGCCGTCAAATCCTATGTCCACAAGCTCTCCCACAGAGCGCGCCCGAAGGTCCTCGTACACACCTCCCTGCACGATCCCGAAAAGGGCCCTGGAGGGGTCCCGCCGCGCCTGCTTGCAGAGCCCCGCCCAGCGCGTCGTAAGGGAAACCGACTTCTCCATGTACCCGTAGGGGGATTCATGGGGCGGACATTCGTCAAAACACATCATCACGTCAGAGCCCAGGTCCTCCTGAACGGCCACAGAGACCTCGGGGGAGAAGAAATGCTCGCTTCCGTCTATGTGGGAGCGGAAGGAGACCCCGTCTTCCGTTATTTTCCTGCTTTTAGCGAGGCTCAGTACCTGATAGCCGCCGCTGTCGGTGACGATCGCGCCGTCCCACGACATGTAGCGGTGAAGTCCGCCCAGGGAACTTATTATATCCGTGCCGGGCCTGAGGTAGAGATGGTAGGCGTTTGCTATAAGAGCCCTGAAACCGAGACGACGAAGATCAAGGGGCGTTATGGCCTTGCCCGCTCCCTGGGTCGCCACGGGCATGAATGCCGGAGTCTTGACAGTTTCGCGTGAAGTGCGGATTTCTCCCAGCCTGGCGGAACCGCCCTTTTCCTTTTCGATAAGCCTGAACTGGTACATTGTGGACAAACGCGGCGGGATCAGAATCCGAGCACGTCCCTCATGGCGTAGACTCCCGGGGGTTTTCCCGGAATCCATTTCGCCGCGCGAATCGCGCCCGCGGAGAAGTTCTCCCTTGTGGTCGCCCTGTGGGTAAGCTCCACCCTCTCTCCGTCACCGAGAAACATGACGGTGTGGTCCCCGACCACGTCCCCTCCCCGAAGGGTCTGGATGCCTATTTCCCCTTTTCTTCTCGCCCCTATCCGCCCGTGCCTTTCGTATTTCGCCACGTCTTTGAGTTGTGATCCGAGACCGGCGGCGACCGCTTCTGCGAGCGCGATTGCCGTTCCGCTGGGAGAATCGGCTTTCCCTCTGTGGTGGGCCTCGAAAATCTCGGCGTCGTAGCTCTCTCCCAGATGAGAGGCCATCTGCCTCGATATCTCGAAAAGAACGTTTATCCCGACGCTCATGTTGGGAGAGAAAACGCACGGTATCCGCCGAAGCAGTCCAAGGAGTTCTTCCCTCTGCCCGGGCTCAAAGCCTGTTGTCCCTATGACCATCGATTTTCCGTTCCGGACCGAATATTCGGCGTGGGCGAGGGTCGCTTCGGGAACGGTGAAGTCAATTATCACTTCCGCGTCCCCGGCCGCTTCCTCGATACTGCCGCTCAGGGTTACTCCCGGCCCCGCGCCCGCGACAAGATCCCCCAGACCCCGGCCGACCGAAGCGTGTCCCGCCGCCTCAGTCCCCCCCACGAGTTCGATATCCCCGTCAGTGCCCGCGAGCGAAGCCACGCTCATTCCCATGCGCCCGCACACCCCCGCTACCGCAACTTTTATCACCTTAGCCTCCTCCGTCTCCGCCCTGCGGTCCGTAACTGCAGTTCTCAATGCACTCGTCCTTAATTATCTTCCATTCTTTTTCGGGTATGGAAAGATCGTAGCGGTTTGTGTATCTGGCCCTCTGACGCTTGTCTTCGCCCGGCTCCCTGTACTCAACCTCCACTTCCGCAACCACTATGGCCGTGTCCTTGAAGAGCTGCGTCGCCAGGACCCTGTAGTCAACTATCCTGATGTCGTAGCGCTCGTAAAGAAGCTCGAATCTGCTCACGTAACCCTCGCGGTCCGAACTGAATATATGAATCTTGTCGTAAGCGGATTCAAAGTCCTGCTCACTAAGCGCCTCGAGAAAAGAGTTCACGACGCTGGTGGCAGAGACCTTCGGCTGCGGCCTTCTTGCGTCTTGACTTGGCACGGAAATGGCGCAGGAAGCAAAAAGAATCAGCAATGGCAGAACGAAAAGATAAGCTTTTCTCATGGAGCGGGAACTGAATATCCTGTTAATAAACTAAGAAGTTAAACGAGAAAAATGGCGCAGGCAAGTTTCGGCGATATGCGCCGCGGGTTTCTCCGCGTACCCGGAGGCGGTTGCGAAGCGGAACCCGTTGCGGGTATCCTGCTTGGGAAAAAAGAGAACGGATACAAAATAAAGGGGAAACTATCATGAAAAGTATGACAGGTTTCGCGGAATCATCCGTAAGCACGGAGATCGGAAAGATCATGGTGGACATGCGGTCGGAGAACCACAGGTTCCTTGACGTCAAGGCCAGCGTCCCCGAATCGTTACTCCACATGGAAACCTCCATTGAAGACAGACTGAAGAACTCGATTCAGAGAGGAAAGCTCCGCCTCAGACTTTCAGTGCAGACAAACAGAAAGGAGAGACAGCGGTTATCCGAAAAAGTTCTCCGGGAAAATCACAGTTCCCTCAGGAGAATCAATTCCGCCCTGGGGCTTAAAACTGAGATAGGAATTGAGCACCTGCTCATGATGGAGAACTCCTTTGAAAGCCCCGCCGGACCGGAGGTCTCAAGGGAGACGGAAGCCAGAATCAGGGAAGCGGTCGCAAAAACTCTCGTAAAGTTCAACAGAAGCCGGGAAGTCGAGGGGCAGAAACTTGAAAAATCCATATTCGGGCGTCTTGAGAACATAAAAAAGGCGGTTGACGGCATAAAGAAAAAAAGAAAGGAATTCGTAAAGAAATCCGAGAAAAAGACTAAGGAGAAAATCGAGAAGATACTCTCTTCAAAGCATAAGAACGACCCTGTTCTCTCCCAGGAAGCCGCGGCAATAATCACGGAGAAAAGCGAAATTGACGAGGAAACAGTAAGGCTTGATGCTCATATCTCAAAGTTCAGGAAAACCGCCAGGAAAAAGGGTCCCGTCGGTAAAGAGCTTGACTTTCTGGTCCAGGAAATGAACAGGGAGGCGGGAACGATATCGGCGAAATGCAAGGACGCGGGAATCTCGCACCTCACCATAGTAATACGCCTTGAACTCGAGAAAATACGGGAACAGATTCAGAACATAGAGTAATTCCGCCAGTCTTATCTCGTGCTTTCGATATAGCCACCGGCGCATGGTCGTGCGTGGACCCGCCGCTACGTGTTCCAGTCTCACTTGCCGGACGAAACTCGGTCTTGCGGGAACAGCAGGCCGGATATTCCGACCGGGGTACGGCCCCCCGGGTTTCTCAGCAGCCCCGGTCAGTCATCCGCCTCGCACGCGCCCGCGGGATTCCCCTCCAGGTCAACGAGAACAGGGTCAGGCCTTCCGCCCACATCATCATAGGTGTGTACGTAGTAAAAACCCTTCGTTACGTCGCCGTTAGCGTCGAAATCAATCTCGCCTGAAAAACCGTGATAATCAATATCATCGTTTGTACTGTCGCCGTCGGTGAGAAACCCCGCGCATTCGGCATAAGTTCTGCACTTGGTCCCGTCCCTGCTTACCCCTATCATTTCCCTGACATACACGGCGGGATCAGAAGACGCGCTCTTAACGGACGCAAGCTTCATAAGCGCAACGGCGTCGTATATCTGCCTCGCATATCTCCCCGCTTCATCAAAAATCTCCTTCCCGTCTTCCAGTCTGCAGGGGTCAGGACCCGCGATGGTGGTCACAAAACCTTCCATGTCCTCAAGGGAAAGCGCTTCGGGGTCAAGGGCGACAACCGCTTCCGCAAAGCCCTCGATTGACAATGAGTCCGCCCCGTAGTATCTCACCTTCCCCTTCAGTTCCTTCCTCCTGAGCATGTCCGCCATGAAATTCGCTCCCCTTTCACGAAACAGAGCGAGAACCACGGAGTCCACAGGATTATCTTCGTCATTTACCGCGCTGACCACGGCATTTACCGTCTCCTCTGCACCTTCTCCGTACTCAACAGGTTCAAAAGAGCTTACTCCCTCCTGTTTCAGGGATTCTACAAGACCGTCCTTGAGGTTTCTTCCTTAACTGTCGTCGCGAAACAGTATGGCCGCTCGTTTCCCCCCGGCCTGCCTTACCAGTCTCGCAAGTATGGGCGCCTGGAACGCGTCCGATGGAATAACTCTGAAGAAATAGCCTTCATCGGCAAAAGTGCTTATTTCGACCGAGCTGGCCGAGGGTGATATCGTAACCATCTCTGCCCGGACAAAATCATCCGCAAGACCCACGGAATCGGCGGAGGTAGCCGGACCTATTATCCCGTTGACCCCCCTGTCAAGAACATTCCTCAGGGCATCTGAATCAAAGGAACGGTCAGTGTCGCGGCCGAAAACAAGCTCTACATCACCGCCTTGGGCATTGATGTGCTCTACGGCCGAGACCGCCGCCTGTCGCCTGGTGTCATAGCTGCCGTCAAAAATCCTCTCGGGGATGAGCACCCCTATGCAGAGAGAGGCATCCGCGCAGTCATTGCCCCGACACCCTGAAAGGCCCAGAATGCAGATCAGGATGAAAACGCAGAGAACCGAGCAGGTTTTTTTCATTTCAGGGTCCGCAGCCGGATTACAGTTAAAGAAGCTGTTTTGCTACTGTAACACGGGAAAACATATATTTCAAAAAGGAAGCCCGCTTAAGAAATATGCAGTCCTGGATATCGAGGTTTCCTAACCCGTAGCGAAGGATTTTGAAAAAACGGACTGTGCATGTTATAGTTCCCCCTCATTTGAAAAACTCACCGGGGAGGGCCGGGAAATAAGCATTCTCGTAAATAAAGATTCGAAAGTCCTCGTGCAGGGAATAACCGGAAGCGCGGGGCTTTTCCACGCGACCCAGTGCCGCGAGTACGGAACCAGCATCGTTGGCGGCGTCACTCCGGGAAAAGGCGGTAGCAGCGTCGAGGGGTTCCCGGTTTTCGACACCATGTCCGAAGCGGTGCGGGAAACCGGAGCGGACGTGTCCCTTGTGTTCGTTCCAGCGGCGTTTGCGATGGACTCGATGCTGGAGGCCCTCGATTCCGGCGTCAAGCTCGTAATCTGCATAACCGAGGGAATACCCACCCTGGACGTTGTAAGGGTAAAGGAGTACATGAGGGGTTCTGACTCAAGGCTCGTGGGACCCAACTGCCCGGGCGTGATAACCCCCGGGGAGGCCAAGGTGGGGATAATGCCGGGCTACATACATAAACCCGGAAGAGTGGGAATAATCTCAAGAAGCGGAACTCTCACCTACGAGGCCGTATGGCAGCTCACCAACCTCGACATAGGACAATCCACGTGCATAGGCATAGGCGGCGACCCAGTTATTGGAACCACGTTTATCGACGCGCTTTCGCTCTTTGAGAACGACCCGGACACAGACGCGGTGATAATGATAGGGGAAATCGGTGGGTCCGACGAAGAAGAGGCGGCCGAATACATAGGCCGGAACTTCACGAAGCCCGTAGCCGCGTTCATCGCGGGAGCCACGGCGCCCAAGGGGAAAAGAATGGGTCACGCGGGAGCCATCATTTCAGGGAGCTCGGGAAGCGCCGAAGACAAGTTCCAGGCGCTTGAGCGCGCCGGTGTCACCACCTGCAAAAGCCCGGCCGAAATGGGAAAAGCGCTCAAAAGCGTAATCTCCTAACGTCTCCAGACTTAATCGCTTATTAAGAATATGTGGCAAATACTGCTGGCAACCGCTGAAAATCTCTGAGCCCAAAGTTCCGCAGTAGGAGGGTGACAGCTATCCTCGCACACTCTAGAGGCGACTAGACGACACCTCTAAATTCTAAATGCTTTTTCAAACCATAGCTATGTTGATGAGCTTGATTTTGAAAGGCCTTAGCTGTATTTTGTTCTCGTTATGAGAATGATTTTAAGACTTGTTGTATGTGTCGCGCTGACGGGGGTCCACATCTCTATTCAAGCACAAGAAAGTAGCGGCACTACAACTGAGAAATGGCGATGCTTTGATATATTTGACTCTGGCAAGAAAACAGCGGTAGTCAAACTGACTCGGACAACAAAAAATGGCGAGAAATCTGGCCTTGGTGAGGTGTCGGTAGCTGGAATCACTCACAAAGCATCCTTTAAGGTTGAAGGGTTTCATAGACGATGGGATTTCGGTGATGAATCAATATGGGACCCGTACCTTTACGCCTTTGTCATCGATCCAAGCGGTAGAGGAGCATACTATGATTTCTCGGGTACTGATGGGAAGAAGGTTCCGCCACAACAAACTTTCAATTGTGTGTCGCCCTAAGCAATCAGAACTATTAAGAAGTGGTGTTATGATGTTTTAAAAGACAGGGTTATCATTTTGAGCACAACTTCGGACACGGCAACAGGAATCTTGCGAGCGTGTTTGGCAATCTGATGCTGCTTGCGTTTCTTATTGATCAGATAGAAGCTCATTGCTGCAAGTTGTTTCAGGCGGCTTTGGGGAAGGTGGGAAGGCTCAAGTATCTGAGAGAGACGATAAGGAGCTTTTTTACGGTTTTGGTTATTGCGGATTGGGAAGTTCTTTACCAGAGTATAGCGTATGGTCACGAGTCTCATCTCACACCGAACACTTCGTAGGTATGTTGATGATAATAAGTGGTAGGGGGTTCAACGGGGTCTGCTTTGCGTGGGGAGGAGAGGTTTGTCCAAAGCATGGAGATGTGCGCAGAAAATCAAGTGTGATGCAGAAAAAGCGGTGTTATAATGGAGCTGATTAAGCTCGGACGATAGGGAAACCTCCCGGACACTCAAAAATCAAAGATCAATCTGCCGATAGTGGGAATTCCTGGTTATATGATTCCCTTGGTTATTCTTTTGCCCGTATGGAACTAAAACTTTTCGAGCTCGAGATCTTCAACAACCTTCTCGGAACAATCGCCGAGGAGATGGGTTCCGTGCTCGTAAGGGCGGGATTCTCTCCCAACATAAAGGAAAGAAGGGATCTTTCCTGCACCATATTCAACTCAGACGGAGAAATGATCGCCCAGGCGGCCCATATCCCCATACACCTGGGATCAATGTCGTTTGCCGCAAGGTCGGTAGCAACGGAAAACCTCTCTCCGGGAGACGTTTTCATGCTTAACGACCCTTTCCGCGGCGGAACGCATCTTCCCGACGTAACGTGCGTAGCACCCGTGTTCGTTCATGGGAAGCCCGAGTTTCTGCTCGCCTCGCGGGCCCACCACGCCGACATAGGGGGCGATACCCCGGGGTCCATGCCGCTTTCAACGACAATCCACCAAGAGGGAATCATAATACCCCCGACCAGGATACGGGAAGAAGGAGTGCTGAAAGAAACCCTGCTCCAGGAAATAATCCTCTCGACCAGGGATCATGAGGAAAGAGAAGGGGATCTTCGGGCGCAGATAGCCTCGCTTGATACCGGGGAGAAAAGAATGCGGGAGCTTCTCGAAAAATATTCTCTTTCGAAAATAAACCAGGCAGCTTCCGGGCTTCTTGACTACGGGGAGAGGCTCGTCAGGGGCGCCATAGAGAAAATACCGGACGGCGATTACGTCTTTACCGACTACCTTGAAGACGACGGCGCGGGAACGGGGAATATACCGATACATGTAAAGATAGAAATAAGCGGGGACGCGGCGGTGGTGGACTTCAGAGGAAGTTCGAAGAAGGTAAAAGGATGTCTTAACGCTCCCCTGAGCGTAACCACCTCCGCGGTTCTGTACTGTTTTCAGTGTCTCTCGGGCGAAGACACGCCTCTTAACTCGGGAACCCTGAGGCCGATTGAGATCAGGGTCGATGAGGACTCGATTCTTAACGCCAGGTACCCGAGCGCGGTCGTAGGCGGAAACGTAGAGACGTCCCAGAGGATAGTGGACGTGGTGTTCGGGGCACTCGCGGAGGCAATACCCGAAACGATACAGGCGGCAAGCGCGGGAACAATGAGCAACATCGCGTTCGGCTCGCCGCAAGACGCACCCTCCGATGCATCCTACGCCTACTACGAAACCATAGCCGGCGGAATGGGGGGACGCTCAGGGGCGGAAGGGGCAAACGCGGTGCACACGCACATGACAAACACGCTTAACACCCCCGTTGAGGCAATCGAGAGGGAGCTTCCCGTAATGGTGGAATCATATTCCGTGAGAAAGGGGTCAGGAGGCGCCGGCAGGTTCCCGGGCGGGGACGGAATCATAAGGCAGTACAGGTTCCTCGAAGACTCCCACGTCTCCCTAATAACCGAGAGAAGGGAGAAGCGGCCCTGGGGAGCCCGGGGCGGAGAAGACGGAAAAAGCGGGCGGAACACGCTTGTGTCGGGTGGGGAAGAGAAAAAGCTGCCCGCGAAATGCTCTGTTGCGGTAAAGGCCGGAGAAGCTGTGAGAATCGAGACTCCGGGAGGAGGAGGATGGGGAGCGTCCGTCCCGGCTAATTTTTTCACCGTCGACGCCCACCAGGACATAGCCTTTCACCTGCGCCACTACAAAAGGGATTTCGAGAATCCCGAGGTTCCCTGCATGATAACCCTGCCCGGACTCAGACAGAGCGGGACCAGAGTTGTTTTCAACACCGTTTTCATACACCCGAAGCACAAACCCGCGGGTTCCGTTACAGAAGCCATGGCCCAGCTTGACATCTACGACAAGATATACAGCGAACACTCAGAAAGCGTTTTTCAGATAAAAAACAGAGGGGACATAGACAAACTGCTGGAAGGCAGAAAAATCGGGTTTTTCACTCTCATGGAAGGAGCTGACCCCGTATTGAACCCGGAACATCTTATTGAATACCAAAAAAGGGGCGTCCGGGCTATCGGCCCCTCCTGGAACAACAGGAACATCTACGCCTCCGGGCCCGAAAGCAGTGAAGGACTCTCCGAGCAGGGAAAGGAGCTTCTGCGGCAGATGAACACCCTGGGTATCACGCTTGATCTCTCCCACCTCAACGAACGCTGTTTCTGGGAAAGCGTGGAACTAACCGATCTCATACCCGTTGCGACCCACTCTAATTCAAGAACGCTTGTGGACCATCCAAGAAACCTGCGTGACGAGCAGCTTCGTGCCATCTCCGATAGGGGCGGGGTAATCGGGGTTGTTTTCTACGGGAAATTTTTAAGGAAAGGAGAAAGCTGCGCCACCCTTGAAGACATATACGCCCACATAGACCACATTATAGGTGTCTGCGGCGAGGGTCACGTGGGAGTGGGAACCGACATGGATGGAGCGCCGATAAATGATTTCCCCGAGGAAATGAGACATATATCCAAACTCCCGGCACTCCCCGAGTATCTCCTCGGCAAGGGGTATCCTAGGGCGGTTGTGGAAAAAATAATGGGGGAAAACTTCCTTCGGGTAATAAAAACGAATCTTGAGAAGGCACCGGACGACATAGAGTAACGTGTCGCAGATGATTTCTTTATCCAGAGCGGATGCCTGCCGATTTCTGAGTTCCGCACTGCCCTGTCTCCGCTCTGCGCGACTCCCCGTATCTTTCTGCTCAAGTGGGCAGGCTACTGAACAAGAAGAATGCCTTGATTCGTTTTCCTGCCAGAGATTTGTATCTCAAATAACTTCGTCAGCAGCGCGAAAGTCGCCTTGCTGTCATGATCCTTGGCGTCGATGTAAAACCAGCGACCGTTATGTCTGGTAAAAACCGAAGCGCAGTCTCCATCAGTTCGGGGACTTGGACAGATCAGCTGAGGTTGCGTATCGCTTGACATGACTTTGAATAGCTTTCCAGCGGGACTGTCGCTCCAACCATACCGCTTTTCGCCTTCTTTACTGTAGCCTTCGCCGTTCTTGATCTTTGAGATTTTGACTATTTCCCTGTCCCCATCCGGTACTTTCACGTTCTGCGACAGGTAGTGCATTATTCCGAACAATGAGCGGGTTCTCACCTTTATCTCGTTTGTTTCAGTGCCGGACCTGGCTTCAGAGTCGGTCAGCATTAAAATTCCTTCTCCATCTTCAACCTTCAAAAGATTCGTCAACTCTTTCCATTGCGGGTCATTATTGTTTTCGCACGAGCAATCAAAGTTGTCGTCCAAAAAGCAGGCTATTAACTTTGTCTGCGATTCTTCTTTTTTGGTTTTGGCAGGCATGGAAAGCTCGGGACAGATATCATCAGTGCTGGCGGCTTGGAGAAATCTTATTTTATTTTGTTGTCTCAAATCTTTTAATGCGTTAAGCATATCTTCGTATTTGTCGAATTCTTCCTGCTTTGGTAAATGATCCGGGGTAGGTCCGGATGCAAACGGGGCATTTAACGCAGGGCCGAAACGCTCAACTGTTATTGCCAGAACGCGTTCTATCGAAAACCCGGATTGGGTAAGATAAAACACCGTCTCCAACCCCAGACGTTGGTTCATGGTCGTATTCAGTTCCTTGCCGGTAAGCGGACTGTATTGAACGGTAGTTTCACGGGCGCCGCCTATCCCCACCTGCCCTAAGAGATTGTTTTCGTTTCCCACGCTATCTTCTACTGAGGAGCCAAGGACGCTGGTTACCGCGCCGGTTAATGAAATTTGACTCGGTGCCTGTCTGTACTTTTCCGTTACGGTTCCAACAGTTGTAAATACAGGGGGTGCTCCATAGCGCATGCGCACCAGGTTTTTAAGCATCTGACTGTCTCTGGCAACAGCCATCTGATCAATAAAGTTGCTTTGCCATTTTTCGTTCCAATTCAGAGTTTGACAGCCGGACAGCACCAAAGCGACTGACATTACAGCTGCAAATAAGATAAAGGAACTGATTCTACGATTTTTGGACATGGTTATAGCTTACGCTTTTAAAAATCCAAGACCTGTTTGCATGAAAAAACCAACGAAGACCGTCAGCCCAGGTTTATCCTGTACTTTCCGGGACCGGAAATCATCAACACCACGTAGACGAAAAGATATTCAATCGCGTGTGAAGCCCCCGACCATCCCGCCGCGGGTGACTCCTCCGGAAGATACAGGTGAAAGAGAACCGCTACGATCATGTTAACGGACAGAAGAAAAGTCGCAGGTATAAAGAAAATCCCCGCGATTATGAAAACCGAGCAGAAAGACTCGGCAAAAGCCGCCATAAAGCCCCAGAAAACCGGATAAAAATCAATGCCGAAGGTCTGCAGCGATTCCCCGACTTTAGCCCATCTCTCGGGACCCCCGATCAGTTTTCCGTAGCCGTGAAAAATAAGCATCGAGAAGCCGAAGCCCACTCTGAGCAGAAAAAGTCCTAAATCCAAGTCCCTGTCTCTGCCGTAACTTAACATGCTTTATACTCTATACTAAGAGGATCTGTTAGACAAGTTCCCCCGTGGTCAATTTGTACCAAATCGGTTTCATCAAACAATATCTTCCCCGCCGTCAACCCCTATTACGTTACCCGTGACCCAGGAGGCTTCGTCGAGAGAGAGAAGCGCGATGGCTTTTGCCACGTCTTCCGGTGTCGTCAGTCTTCCTGAAGGATTTGCCCCGAGAGCGTGGTCAATGAGCTTGTCCTTTCCCGGGATCTTTCTCAGCGCGGGAGTGTCCGTTACTCCGGCCATTATTGAGTTCGCGGTAATACCGCTTGGAGCGAGTTCAACGGCAAGCTGCCGTATGTGTGCCTCTATGGCAGCCTTGGCGGCCGATACCGCGCCGTAAGTAGGCCATACCCTGTGGCTCCCCGAGCTTGTCATGGCGAATATTCTCCCGCCCTCGCCCATTATTCCTTCCATAACAAGATCCTGGGCCCAGTAAACGATGCTGTGGGCCATCACGTCCAGAGTCATGTCAATATTCTTGCTGTTAAGAACGTCTCTGCGTTCATCCGCAACGTAGCGCTTTAGCGTCCCGAAGGCAACGGAATGTATCATCACCTTTACCTGGGAGCCACCCTGCTGCACCACATCCTTTATATCCGCAATGACCTCCTGCCTTTTCTCCGCGTCGGCCACGTTTACGTTATAGAACTTCACTTCGCTTCCCGTAGCTTTTATCTCCTCAACTATGCCCTCCACCTTCGCCATCGTGCCTCTGCGGTCAAGATGGACGCCGAAAATATTCATTCCCCGGCGCGCAAGCTCAAGACTGCAGGCCTCCCCGAAACCGCTTGAAGAACCGAGCACCAGAGCCCAGTTGCCTTTAATAGAATTCTCAAACAATCTATGCTACCTCTCTAGATATCGAATTTAGGAAGTGGAATCGTACACGATTTCCCCTCCTTTTTCTAAACACGACGGATCACTATAATCCCTCGTCCGTCTCCTTGCCGGAAGAAACCGCGTATCCCGAGAGTTCGGACCTCTCCGAGAAATCAGAGGGAAGTTCCTTCGAGGTTTTTATTCCTAACCCCTTGAGATCCAAGGCTCTTTTCACTAGGTTACCCTTGCCGTCGCGAAGACTGCTCATCGCCTTCTGGTAAGCCTGGTCGGACTGTTCTATGCGCTTTCCGATTTCTTCAAGATGCTCAGTGAAAGTCACGAACTTGTCGTACATCCTGCCGGCGCTTTCGGCTATTTCCCTGGCGTTTGCGTTCTGATACTCAAACTGCCAGATGCTGTGTATTGTTCTAAGCGTCGCAAGAAGAGTCGAGGGGCAGACGATTATCACGTTTTTCTCGAAAGCCTCAGAGTAAAGATCCCTCTCAGTCTCTATGGCCAGCATGAAAGCGGATTCAAGCGGAACGAACATCAAAACGTAGTTAAGGCTCGTGATTCCGGAAATACCCTGGTATCCCTTGGAACTGAGTTCCTTTATGTGGTTTCGAAACGAGAGAATATGCTGTCTGAGGTAATCCCCCTTGTCCTCCTCATTCTCGCAGGACATGTATCTCTCATAAGCGGTGAGCGAGACCTTGGAATCGATCACGACGTCTTTTCCCTCGGGAAGATGAACTATCACGTCAGGTCTCAGCGTGTTGCCGTCCCCACCCCTGTAGCTCGGCTGTGAGTGATACTCCCTGCCCTCGGACAGGCCAGACATCTCAAGGGCCCTCTCAAGCACTATTTCCCCCCAGGCGCCCTGGGTCTGCGACTCTCCCTTGAGGGCGGTGGTAAGATTAACGGCTTCCCGGCTCATCTGCTCGCCCAGGTTCTTGAGGTTCTCTATGTGGGCTTTTAGGGAAGCCATGTCACTGCTCGCATCCTTGTGGGTATCGGTGACCTTTTTCTCGAAATCCTTTATCTGCTCGCGGAGGGGGTTCAGGAGGGTTTCCATATCCGTCTTGTTCTTGTCGGTGAATTTCCTGGTCGTCTCCTCAAAAATCCTGTTTCCGAGGTTCTCAAACTCGTCTCCGAGTCTTTTTTTCGCTTCATTCAGGATGGACAGTTTTTCCTCGAAACCCTTTCTTTCCTGCTCTATGGTCGTGCTGAGTCTTGAGAGAAGACTTTCTTTTTCGCTAACCTGGGAAGTGAGTTCCCTCACCTGCCTCTCGAACCCGGAAATCCTGGAGTCGCGGTCTGAAATGGTAGCTTCCTTTTCTTTTAAGCTGGACTGAAGTGATGCTTTGTCGGCGTTAAGAGCGCCTGCGGCCTCGACTGACTTTTTAAGTTCCCCTTCCAGCAGGACACCGTTGTTCTGTGACTCTTGCAGCTCAGTTTTAATAAAGGAAAGTTCCGCCTCGGTCGCCTCGCGACGCCCCTTCTCTCTGGTCAGGTAGTAGAACAACGGAACAGCGACAATGGCAATTGCGCCTAGGTGGGTAAGTAGACCGGGGATATTCATGACGTGCCTGATATTATAAATGATCGGAGTTGATAATAAAAACCCAGCATATATACTAGACTACACTAGACTAGTATATATTATCTGGAAGAGTTGCTGCTATGAACATTTCCAAAAATCAGCGCGTCTGGACTGTTGCTGAGGCCAAGGCAAAGCTTTCCGAAATACTTTCGCTTGCTGAGACGGAAGGTCCTCAGCGTATCGGAGTACGGAGGTCCTTTATCCTTGTACCCGACAAGTTATGGCAAGCTAAAAAACCGCCTAAAAAACATATGGGTAAATGGCTGGTCGAAAATATGCCGCGTGGGACGAATCTCCCGGTCCCCGACCGCCGCGAGCCTGGACGCAAAATCCCGTTCATTGATGAGAATGATCTCGAATGAAAGGTTATCTTCTGGACACCAATGTTATATCGGAACTGACCAAACAATTGCCAGACCCGAAAGTAATCGAGTTTCTGTCAAAACACGAGAACCTTTGGCTTTCTACGATTGTTGTGCACGAACTGGAGTTTGGTCTGCAACTTCTTCCACAAGGAAATCGTCGTTACAGTTTGCAGTCTGTGCTGTCAGAGTTTATCGCGGACATAGAGCAACAAGACCATATTTTGCCACTGGGCCGAAAAGAAGCGGAGTCTGCCGCACGACTTCGGTCTCAAGCCCGCAGGGACGGTCGCGTGATTCAACTGGGCGACGCGCTGATTGCGGGAACAGCCAAAGTTCATGATCTTTCGGTCGTAACGCGAGACACGGAAGATTTTGCCGGACTGGATGTCAATGTCACAAATCCCTGGGAAACGCAGTAGATAACACTTTCAGGGGAAAGCCCTGCTTAGAAAAGTCGCCTTCAACTTGGGAGGAATCCCTGGCAACTGAATATAACGCTTGAGTGAATTGCGTGTCGGTCTCGAGAATTTTCAAGCCCCGCAGTAAGCCTCACGGTCGGTTAGTACTCATCAGCTTAATCCCTCACAGGACTTACACCTTGAGCCTATCAACCTCGTAATCTTCAAGGGACCTTTAGGAACTTACGTTCGGGAGATCTAATCTTGAGGCAGGTTTCCCGCTTAGATGCTTTCAGCGGTTATCCTTTCCGAGCATAGCTACCCAGCACTGCCGTTGGCACGACAACTGGTACACTAGAGGCTCGTCCACTCAGGTCCTCTCGTACTATGAGCAGATCCTCTCAAATCTCCTTCGCCCGCTACAGATAGGGACCGAACTGTCTCACGACGTTCTAAACCCAGCTCGCGTACCGCTTTAATGGGCGAACAGCCCAACCCTTGGGACCTTCTCCAGCCCCAGGATGCGATGAGCCGACATCGAGGTACCAAACCTCCCCGTCGATGTGAACTCTTGGGGGAGATAAGTCTGTTATCCCCGGCGTACCTTTTATCCGTTGATCGATGGCCTTTCCACACAGAACCACCGGGTCACTAAGACCTGCTTTCGCACCTGCTCGACCTGTCAGTCTCACAGTCAAGCTCCCTTATGCCTTTGCACTCTGCGCTTGGTTTCCAATCAAGCTGAGGGAACCTTTGCACACCTCCGTTACCTTTTAGGAGGTGACCGCCCCAGTCAAACTACCCGCCTAACATTGTCCTTGATCCGGATAACGGACCTAAGTTAGAATTTCAGAACTACAAGGGTGGTATTTCACCATTGCCTCCACTCCGCCCTGAAGCGAAGTTTCACAGGCTCCCACCTATCCTACGCATGCAGCACCAAAACTCAATGCTAAGTTATAGTAAAGGTGCACGGGGTCTTTCCGTCCCGTAGCGGGTATCCGGCGTCTTCACCGGAACCACAATTTCGCTGAGTCTTTGGCCGAGACAGTGCGGCAATCGTTACACCTTTCATGCAGGTCGGAACTTACCCGACAAGGAATTTCGCTACCTTAGGACCGTTATAGTTACGGCCGCCGTTTACCGGGGCTTCGGTTCTGAGCTTCTCCGAAGATAACCCATTCCCTTAACCGTCCGGCACTGGGCAGGTGTCAGACCCTATACGTCCACTTGCGTGTTTGCAGAGCCCTGTGTTTTTAGTAAACAGTCGTTACCGCCAATTCACTGCGACCCATTTCCGCTCCAGCCGCGAGGGCTTTCACGTACATATGGGTACCCCTTATTCCGAAGTTACGGGGTTAATTTGCCGAGTTCCTTAGCCAAAGTTCTCTCACGCGCCTTAGTATTCTCAACTCACCCACGTGTGTCCGTTTCGGTACGGGCACTCAACCGTCAACGTTTAGAAGCTTTTCTTGGAAGCATGGACTCAATCACTTTACGAGGCGAATGCCTCTCGTACTCGCTTCTCAGGGTATTGAAAAGAGGTTTTTCTTGTCTTTTCCCCCTACAAGCTTGAACCGGGATATCCAGCACCCGGATGACCTATCCTTCTCCGTCACTCCATCACTCAGATCGAGTGGTACGGGAATATTAACCCGTTTTCCATCGACTACGCCTTTCGGCCTCGCCTTAGGTCCCGACTTACCCTGGGAGGACGAGCCTTGCCCAGGAAACCTTGGGTTTACGGCGAGGTGGATTCTCACCACCTTTATCGCTACTCATGCCTGCATTCTCACTTCCCAACAGTCCAGGCTTCCTTACGGTAACCCTTCAACCCGTTGGGAACGCTCCCCTACCGCTGCGTACAAGTACGCAACCCGCGGCTTCGGCAACGAACTTAGCCCCGGTTCATTTTCGGCGCAAATCCGCATCGACCAGTGAGCTGTTACGCACTCTTTAAAGGGTGGCTGCTTCTGGGCCTACCTACTGGCTGTCTATGCCAATTCACATCCTTTACCACTTAGTTCGTATTTAGGGGCCTTAGCCGGCGGTCTGGGCTGTTTCCCTTTCGCCGATGGGACTTATCTCCCACCGACTGACTCCTGTGCTAACCCAGCGGCATTCGGAGTTTGTCTGGGTTTGGTAGATCTTTCGACCCCCTAGTCCAATCAGTGCTCTACCTCCGCTAGTCATCACACAAGGCTATACCTAAATATATTTCGGGGAGAACCAGCTATCACGAATCTTGATTAGCCTTTCACTCCGATCCACAGCTCATCCGACAGGTTTTCAACCCTGACCGGTTCGGGCCTCCACAAAGGTTTTCTCTCTGCTTCACCCTGGCCATGGATAGATCGATTCGCTTCGGGTCTATCCCCAGTGACTGGCGCCCTGTTCAGACTCGCTTTCGCTACGACTACACCTATTCGGCTTAATCAGGCCACTGAAGATAACTCGCAGGCTCATTAGGCAAAAGGCACGCGGTCAGGCATTTCCTTATTGCCGGCTGAATTTCGTTTTCACAAAATCCAACTGACGGACATAGCCCTTCCACTGGTTACAAGCAGATGGTTTCAGATTCTATTTCACTCCCCTCACTGGGGTTCTTTTCACCTTTCCCTCACGGTACTGGTTCACTATCGGTCAACGGCACGTATTTAGCCTTGGATGGTGGTCCACCCAGATTCCTCCAACATTCCACGTGTGCCGGAGTACTTGGGATACATCTAGGGCTCATCAAAGTTTCGCGTACAGGGCTGTCACCTTCTGTGGCAAGACTTTCCAGACTATTCCGCTACCTATCAAAGTCCCATGCTGAGGTCCCGCAACCCCGAAGGGAAAATCCCTTCGGTTTAGGCTGATCCCCGTTCGCTCGCCGCTACTAAGGGAATCTCGGTTGATTTCTTTTCCTGGGGGTACTGAGATGTTTCACTTCCCCCCGTTAGCCTGCCATAGCTATATATTCACAATGGCATGACCAAGGTTTGCTCGGTCAGGTTTTCCCATTCGGAAATCCCCGGATCAAAGCCTGTTAAGCGACTCCCCGAGGCTTATCGCAACTTACTACGTCCTTCATCGCCGTCCGTTGCCAAGGCATCCACCTTCTGCTCTACATATCTTATCTGCGAGGCGTGAAAATCCTCGATAATACTAACAACACGATCAATTCTGTTTCTCAGCGTTATATTCAATTGTCAAAGATCAAAAAAGCATTCTAAAATTCTTTTTATGTGGAGGTGAACGGGCTCGAACCGTCGACCTCCTGCTTGCAAAGCAGGCGCTCTCCCAACTGAGCTACACCCCCTACTGGTGGGCCTAGTTGGATTTGAACCAACGACCTCACCCTTATCAGGGGTGCGCTCTAACCAGCTGAGCTATAGGCCCCCTGTTGCTTTATAAGCGCAGGAAATACTTTTTCGTAAAAAGCAGATGACGAGCGAAGAAGAGACAGATATCTCCGTGAAAAAGGAGGTGATCCAGCCGCAGGTTCCCCTACGGCTACCTTGTTACGACTTCACCCCAATTACCAGCCCTACCTTAGGAACTTGCCTCCCGAAGGTTAGCACGGCTACTTCGGGCAGAACCGACTTTCGTGGTGTGACGGGCGGTGTGTGCAAGGCCCGGGAACGTATTCACCGTGGCAATGCTGATCCACGATTACTAGCGATTCCAACTTCATGCAGGCGAGTTGCAGCCTGCAATCTGAACTGAGACTAGCTTTGATGGGATTGGCTCACCCTCGCGAGTTTGCGACCCATTGTACTAGCCATTGTAGCACGTGTGTAGCCCAAGACGTAAGGGCCATGATGACTTGACGTCGTCCCCACCTTCCTCCGGCTTGTCGCTGGCAGTCTCTTCAGAGTGCCCACCCGAAGTGATGGCAACTAAAGATAGGGGTTGCGCTCGTTACCGGACTTAACCGGACACCTCACGGCACGAGCTGACGACAGCCATGCAGCACCTGTGATAACTGTTCCGGGCAAGCCCGGAACCACCACATACTTTCGTATAGGCTTAAGTTAACATGTCAAGTCTTGGTAAGGTTTTTCGCTTAGCATCGAATTAAACCACGTGCTCCACCGCTTGTGCGGGCCCCCGCCAATTCCTTTGAGTTTCAGCCTTGCGACCGTACTCCCCAGGCGGGATGCTTAATGCGTTAACTACGGCAGGGAGAAATAAATTCCCCCTACCTAGCATCCATCGTTTAGGGCGTGGACTACCCGGGTATCTAATCCGGTTTGCTACCCACGCTTTCGTCCCTGAGCGTCAGTACCAAGCCAGTTGGCCGCCTTCGCCTCTGGTGTTCCTCCCGATATCTATGCATTTCACCGCTACACCGGGAATTCCGCCAACCTCTCTTGGACTCTAGTCAGGCAGTTTTGGATGCAATTCCAAGGTTAAGCCTTGAGCTTTCACAACCAACTTGCCTGACAGCCTGCGGACCCTTTACGCCCAGTAATTCCGAGCAACGCTTGCCCCCTCCGTATTACCGCGGCTGCTGGCACGGAGTTAGCCGGGGCTTCCTCTGGAGGTACCGTCAAGACACAAGTGTCCCATCGTCCCTCCTGACAGAGGTTTACAACCCGAAGGCCTTCATCCCTCACGCGGCATCGCTGGGTCAGGCTTTCGCCCATTGCCCAATATTCCCCACTGCTGCCTCCCGTAGGAGTCAGGGCCGTGTCTCAGTCCCCATGTGGCCGTTCACCCGCTAAGGCCGGCTACCCGTCTTAGGCTTGGTAAGCCTTTACCTTACCAACTACCTGATGGGGCGTGGACTCATCCAAGGGCGATAAATCTTTTACCGCTGTATCCTCGGATACTGTGGTCTTATCCGGTATTAGCCCCGATTTCTCGGGGTTGTCCCAGACCCTAGGGTAGATTATCCACGTTGTACTCACCCGTTCGCCGCTTTACTCGCGACCGAAGTCACTTTCTCGCTCGACTTGCATGTGTTAGGCGTGCCGCCAGCGTTCGCTCTGAGCCAGGATCAAACTCTTCATAAGAATTTAAAAGAATTTACGGATACTGCTCTAGTTCGCCCGCTATCATCTGCTATTAAATTTTCAAAGATCTATTGTAAAAAAGTGGGTTTACTATCGTACTCACCCACCGGGAATTGTCAACTTGAATGAATTAAGAGAACAAAACCAGTTTCAAACAAAAAAATGAAAGTGGATCATCATACTAACGAATGGTTTTGCTTTGGCAAGGGGTTTGTGGAAAAATTTTCTATACGCAACAAAAAGCCTGAAGCGACAAGTGCGAGTGGCAACTCCCATCAATTGCTATCAGTTCTGTATCTGTCACTACCACACAGTTGACTCGAAGAATCGGGTGATTTTCTGCGGTTCCAGCCGAAACAGGCGTTCATTTTCAATCATAACACATAAGATCAAGTCACTGGAAAGAAGATAAGAAGTTGCGGATGGATGATTTGAAGGAGAATTCCGGATTATCGAACAGTTTCACCACAAAGCCGGTGATTTTACGCGCACCGGCCCCCCCCCCCGTTGCTTAATGCGACAACAGATCAGAACCCTTTGCTGCCTCAATACCTTCCAGGGCCGCCTGGTAATAAGTGTAACCCTGCCATATCTTCAACGTACCGGGCAGAGGCTGTCGCTTCGACGGTATGAATCCCGCGTACATCCCAAGACCTATTACGAACTCCCTGATCGTAATCTCCCCCGGCGGCGGTCTGCCGCGAATTATCCCCTTGTGCAAAAGCAGTGTGTACAGAACATCTATCTCAAATTCCGACAGCGCTTCCACAGCCGGCATCTGCGGCTTGTCCCTCGCGAGACGCTCAAGATCAAACACCCTTACAGCGGTAATAGCGTCAAACGCAAGACACTTGCGAAGACTGAACGCATGCCTGACAAGTCTGTCCTTTATACGGGTTCCCGTCTTAAGAACCCTGAAATACTCTTCTATTGTCCACCTCGCCTCATACCACTTCACAATACGCTTCGCTTCCTCAAAAGAACCGCTCCCCTCCGTGCACAGCAGCACCCAGTGAAGAGGCTCCTTCGACTTACCCCCTTTCTCCGTGGCGGAAACCGCTATCATCTCCAAAGGCTCCGGCGTGTTCTTCTCCTCCTTCTTTATGGGCAGCAGCCCCACTGCATCCGCCCTGATCTCAACCTCCGCCACTCTGCGCTTGCGCTTATGCTTCCCCCCTCTCGCCTTGACCTTTACCTTCCTTGTGCCCAGAACACCGAGAGATTCCATATGCTCCCACAAATCCACGCTTTTGCCGTCCACAGATACCTTCCGCTGGTTTCTCTTGTTCGAACGAACAAGAAAACCCGCCCCGCGACCCTTCGCCTCCGCTATGAGACCCCATATGTCAGCCTCCCTGTCGCACACCGTCACCACCCTTGTTCCTCCGCACGCTTCCTCAAGCTCAAGCGCTCTTTGAAGCCCCCGGCGCCAGCGAGCGCTCTCGCTCTTTGCTTCCTCGTTATTGCGTATGGTGGAATTAACCTCGTAAATCCCCAGCGGACGACGACTCTCCGTCACCGCAAGCCCCATATGAACAAACAGCCCCTCACCCTTGCCCCCTATGCTCACAAGATCCTCCACCTCGCCGAGATTGCTGTAATTAAGCGTCGTGGTATCCTGCACGGCCAGCATCACCCTTCTCCTCTCAACCCTCATTCTCTCAACAAGCGCCTCCCTGTGGGGTTCCATTACGTCATCCTCTTCCACATTGCCGCTTGAAAGCAGTCTGTACGCGCTTCGCTGCTCGTTCTTACCAGGGAAAATATGCGGCAGCGGCGCTCCCGGTCTCCGCTCCCATGCCCTGCCCATCCTTATAACAAGTTCTCTCACCCTGCCGTCAGGATGAGTGCTCCGCCCGTATTCCATCCGCGCCCAGTCAGTGTCTTCGGCGTAAAAAGGCGAGGGTATCGTTCCCATCTTCCTTCGCCCCTCTTCGCAAAGCGTCTCCGAAGCTCCCTTGCAAAGCTCCTTTGTCCATACCGTCTTCCGTTCAACCGGTTCCCTTGTTCCCGGAGGCTTCCCCGATGTCTTCCCGTCGCACATCTCCCACCCCGCGGCCCTGTAACCCGTCCCTTCCCTGTCAGAGGATATGTAGCTGTAGGCAAACAACGGCTCTACTCCGAACTTCTCCTCCCAGTCATACCGCAACCGCTTTACCGACGCGCCGAGCGCGAAGGAAGCAAGATTCTTCACATCCACCCCCGGAAGCAGCAGAAACCTGTGGTTGTTCACCACGTACTCAAGATTCAGAGCTCTTGCCCTCTGGGACCATCCTATACTGTCGTCCCTTGCCTTCTGATTCCAGCTTGCCGCGCAGAACCCTATGCCCCCCAGCACTCCGCGGTTCTCAGACTTTATCCAGTACTCTATCTGCTTGCCGGGAGTTCTGCTCCATCCCCGGGGATGATGAGAGGCCATCATTGAACGCCAGAGGCTCTTGTCTTTGTCCTCCACAATCTCAAGGGATATGCCCCGGAGTTCATCGATACGGCATGAAACCTTGTTGTCGGGGAAATCGGCTGTTATCTCCACGCTTCCCGCTCCGCAGGATATGCCTGTGACCATGGGTTTTGAAGGGGGAAGGGAAAAGCCCGCTTTGTCTGCTATTCTGGGAAGAGCCTTGCGGGCTGAAGCGAGGCAGAGTTTTCCTCTGGAATTTTTCCATTGCTCAAGCTCGCACAGTGTTTTTGCCAGAGAACAGCGGGTCTGTGCTGGGTTCCGGGACTCTTTTTTAAGCCATTCTATGGATTCTGCGGAAAAATGTCGAAGCCCTACTCGCATGTGTGTTTATATACCACACATGAATCCTCGAGTCAACTGTGGTAGGATGACAGGTTCTGTATTCAGTCCAACTGGTCTTGATGCTAGCTGAAAAGACTTGAATGGGATCCGGTGCGAATCAGGTGCAATTCATTCCCCTTAACGCGGTAAATAAGAAGCCAGTCTGGTTCAATATGAACCTCTCGATAACCCTTCCAGTCTCCTCTCAATAAATGGTCCCGATACCCCTCGGGCAATAATTTCTGCCGCCTGAGAAATTCTATCACCTCCTGCAACTTAACCAGATCTTTCCCCTGCTTTTTCGCTCTTCGCACCTCACGCTTGAATTGCGTGGACAAAACAAGAGTAAGCATATCAGATGCCAAGGTCTTTAAACATTTCCTCAACACTGCTATAACGCGTACCGTCTCCATCCTCAAGCTCTTTCATGGCTCTGACAGTAGTAGCGTTAGGCACTTTAACAGCAAATGGTAACTGCTTCTCCTCCGCAACCCGCAACAACAACAGACGAATCGCGTCGGAGATTGTCAAGCCCATAGCGTCAAGTACCTCCATAGCCTCTATTTTGACATCGCTGCTAATTCTAGCTCTCACGACAGTATCGTTACCCATATTAAACCTCCCAAACTTGTGTCCTCATTATAGCTACAATTATTAACCATATCAAGTTCTTCTTCACATGTCATATTGCTACAATCGAGATGACGCGTAACAGCACCTTTTCCATCCAACCTATATGCACTGCATTTACAACAGGCCCAGACTGTCTCTTGAATTTAAGCGGTGAATACGTAGAATCTTCTTCTCGAAAAATACAGCAGGGCATCAAAAGCCCGGCGCAATCTCTCCTATAAACATGCAGAAAGAACCTCCCAGAATAAAAATCTACAATTCTCTCTCCCAGAAAAAAGAAGATCTCGTCCCCTTCGAAAGAAACAAGGTCCGGATGTACGTATGCGGCCCCACGGTATATGACTCGGCCCACCTGGGACACGCCCGCTCAGCGGTGTCTTTTGACGTGATACAAAGATACCTAAGACACGCCGGATACGACGTGCTGTTTGCGAGGAATTATACCGATATAGACGACAAGATAATAACTCGTTCAAACCAAGAAGGGGTAAGCTGCGAGGAGATATCCGAGAAGTACATAAAGGAATACAGGGAGGACATGGCCTCGATAGGGGTTGAGACTCCAGACGTAGAGCCCCGTGTAACCGAGCATGTTGAGCAGATAGTAGCACTTATAGAAAAAATAATAGAAAAAGGCTTCGCCTACCGCTCGGGGAACAATGTCTTTTTCTCCGTGAGAAAATTCCCGGACTACGGAAAGCTCTCCTGCAGGTCGCTTGACCACATGCTCGAAGGGGTAAGGATAGACATAAACGAAGAAAAGGAAGATCCCCTTGATTTCGCGCTCTGGAAAGAATCAAAACCCGAGGAGCCCGCGTGGAAGAGTCCCTGGGGAGAAGGCCGCCCCGGCTGGCACATAGAGTGCTCGGTTATGAGCATGGAATATCTTGGAACCAATTTCGAGATACACGGAGGGGGAAAGGACCTCATCTTCCCCCACCACGAAAACGAGATAGCCCAGTCAGAGGCCGCATCCGGAGAGCCGTTTGCAAAGTACTGGCTTCATAACGGTCTTATAAGGATAAACAAGGAGAAGATGTCAAAATCCCTCGGGAATTTCTTCACACTCTCAGAAGCGACAAAGAGGTGGTCGCCTGAAGCCATAAGGCTTTTCTTCCTCTCCCATCACTACCAGAACCCCGCCGATTTCTCGGAAAAAAGCATGCATGACAGCGAAACGGCGCTTGAAAGAATATATCTCACTATGCTTAGAGCCGCGGAGGCAAAGGAGGCAAAGGGTTCCGATCCCGCGCTTGAGGGTTCGGTCGGAAAATTCGAAGAGGACTTTCACTCCTCGATGAGCGACAACTTCAACACCGCGGACGTGGTAGGAAACCTGTTCGATCTCATACGCTCAATAAACAGGTCTCTTGATTCCGTGGGGCAGACACGAAGCGCGACTCTCGCCGTTGAGAAGATAAAGGAAATAGGCGGAGTGCTAGGAGTGCTCTCAGAGGAGCCGGCCGAGTACATGGAAAAAAGAAAGTCAGCCGCGAATCTCTCCGACATAGACCCCCTTGAGATAGAAAAACTCATAGACGAGAGAAACTCGGCAAGAAGGGAGAAGAACTGGAAAAAGGCCGATGAGATAAGGGACTACCTCAGTTCAAAGGGAATAGTGCTTGAAGACCGCGCGGACGGCACCGAGTGGAAGGCGCAGAGAAACTGATACCGGCACTTGAAGAGACGCTGCATTCTTTTCCGCTTGACGGAAATTGACGGCCCGCAGCCGGGCGAAGCAGAAAAAAAACACGGACAGGAGTCAATATCATGTGGGGAGCCATAATCGGAGATATAGCAGGTTCCGTCTATGAATGGGACCGGATAAAGACGAAGGAATTTGAGTTCCTTGGGCCCGATTGCAGATACACCGATGATTCCGTTTGTACCGCCGCAGTAGCGGAAATACTCCTTGGTGATCTGCCCGCCGCATCCACCCTGCAGTGGTGGTGCCGGAACCATCCGGGTCGAGGTTATGGATATATGTTCTCATTCTGGATCAATCGCCCCGATCCCGAACCGTACGGAAGCTATGGAAACGGAGCGGCAATGCGGGTGTCGCCGGCTGCCTTCCTTAACTGCAACCGATCGCTCGAAGAGGCCCTCGCGGCAGCAGACCGTGTAACCGAGATTACCCACAATCACTCAGAAGGCATTAAGGGAGCGAGGGCTGCGACGCACGCCATCTGGCTTGCATTTCAGAAACATGAACCGAAAGACATCCGCCGGATTATCGAGCGCACATACTCATATGACCTCTATCGGACCGTCGATGATATCCGACCTGGTTATTCCTTCAACGAAACCTGTCAGGAAACCGTCCCCGAAGCCATCACGTGCGCGCTTGAATCAACAAGTTTCGAGGATGCCGTTCGAAACGCGGTCTCGCTCGGAGGAGACTCCGACACGCTCGCTGCCATAGCGGGATCGATTGCCGAAGCTATGCACGGAATTCCCGATCATCTGGTGGCAAAGGCTGTGGATCAGTACCTCGCCGGAGCCCCGGATATTGTCAAGGTGATTACAAGAATGTACGAGACGGACACCTGAGCTTGGAAAGAGCGACCGGAATTTTCTTTCCAAGTCGCGACAGACTGCTCTTGGAAAGTCATTTCCGAACTTGCTGCAGAACATCTTAAAACAATATATTCTTTGCTTTTTGCCGCAAGGTAAAGAATATGTTATCTTTATTATCATCAACTTTGTAAAGAGGTGCAGAATGCCAAAAGTCAGTAGCAAAAGACAAATCACACTCCCGGCCAGCCAATGCGATCAACTTGGCATCAAACCCGGTGATGAGGTTGAAATCTTTACCGCTGGTGGCTGCTTAACCATTGTCAAAAAAGTGAAAGGAGCCACCAGGGGCATGCTGCAGCACATTAAGGGTGATCCTTCAGTAACGGATCAGGAATCCTTGGAAGATGCGCTGGCTCCATGATTGCGGTCGACACCAATGTGCTGTTGCGTCGCCTCCTGAATGATGATGCGGTGCAGTCCGATATAGCGACCAGTCTGATTGAAGGCGAAGATACTGTTCTTGTAACTGATGTGGTGCTGGCAGAAACCCTTTGGACGTTAAGCGGGAAGAGGTACCGTCTTAACAGGTATCAACTGGCTGGAGTGGTCCTCGCATTATTTGAGGAGTCGAACATACGCTTTGAAAACGGATGGGCTGTGTGGATGGCTTTAAATGACTATCTGGAATCTGACAGGACCGATTTTGCAGATTCTCTGATAATAAATAAGGCCCGTGCGATAGCCAAAGCACAGGGTATCTCATTTTCCGGTTGCTATACTTTTGATAAAGCCGCTCAGAAGATACGAGGGGCAAAAATACCATAGTACTGTTGTTGATCCCACATCCTTTACCTGCAACTGAGATTAAACACAGAGAGTACTGAAAAGCACACTGAACGTCCGGGCTAAATATAGATTCCCATGTATTCCATGGCTCTTTTGACATTCGCCGGGCTCTGGGTTTCTCCCCTGCAGCTGTACCAGCAGGAAGTGCACTTTGTTTTTTCGTAAAGACCCGGACTGTACTCGCTGTAGTGGGCAGCTACCGGCATCTCCGAGCAGCGCTTCAGGTGACCGCTGGGGGTAACGTGTATCTGATTTATCCCTGCCAGGCAGTCAGGAACGCTTCCCCTCTCAAAATAGCCCGGGATTTCCCTCAGGTAGTATTCGGTCGAGAGTATCGTGCCCTTCCATTGCTTTCGAAGCGCTACCAGTTCCTCAACAAGGTCCCTTACCTTTGAGAGAGCTTCCTTTCTAACGAAATGGTCCTCGTTGTTAGTCTTCATGACCGAGTAGGAACTGAATGATATGGCTATGCCCCACTCCCTTGCCTTCCTTGCTATTTCGACCACCTCATCGAGATTGTCTTCCATTATTATGGTGTTGAGCACGAGGCTCTTGTCAGGAAACCGCTCGGCCAGTTCGGGCAGGGTTTCCGACAGTTTTTTCCAGAGACCCGGAATCCCCCTGTACGTGTCGTGCTTCTCACCCGGAAAATCAAGGGAAACAGCGATCTGGTCCATCCCCGCGTCGAAAAGCTCTTCGGTTTTGTCCTCGGTAAGAAAATCTCCCTTGGTAACCATGGAAGTAAAAATGAATATTGAGCATCCCTTTACCTGTCTTACGATATCGGGAAGGTCCTTCCTGATCATGGGCTCCCCGCCCGTGATAACCGTGACGAGGGGATTTATTTTCTTTATTACGGGAGTGTAGTCAGAAAGACGCTCTTCGTGCTTTGTCTGCCAGTAGTCACAGAAATCGCAACGGGCGTTGCAGAGCTTGGTTATCTCAAGATTGAGGAGTTTCGGCCTTCCGGTGGCTTTTATGTAGAAATATTTTAATGTGCCGTTTACGGCCTGTCTTGGGTGTATCATCAACTCTATCCTTCCCGTCTATTATAAATTATCCGCGTGATTTACCAAACGCCTACGTAAAACTGTATAATTAATGAAGAAACCACAAGGGGAGGTAAAGCACTTGTCGGTAAAAACTATAGAAGTTGAAATCTATCAGTGTGATCACGTAAGTCCCGGAGGAGAGCGATGCGAACTCTCGGGAGAAAGAAACCAGATCAAGCAGTGCATCAGATGCGGAATGGACATCTGCAGCCGCCACTACCAGCTGATCACGGTCAACCGAAGCGGCAGCACACTTCTTTCCTATTATTTCTGCTTTGACCACGCCGAGGAGTTCATAAGCGGACACATAGAAGACCTCGGAGATACAAGACCCACCGGAGCGGGCGGTATGGGGAAATAGGCAGATCCGGGGACTGGCCCCAGAGCACCATGAAACTCTCGACCAAGCAGATCTCAAGAGAAATAGACCGAAGGACGATTGAGGAATTCGGAGTTCCGGGCGTCGTGCTGATGGAGAACGCCGGAAGAGCCGTGGCATCGGTCATCCTCGCCGAGTGTCCCTCCGCAAAGAAGATGGCGGTTATCTGCGGAGCCGGAAACAACGCCGGGGACGGTTTCGTAATCGCGCGCCATCTTATTTCTTCGGGAAAAGAAGTAAGCGTGCACATCGCGGAGAAAAAGGAACGCTACAGGGGTGACGCGAAAACGAATCTCGACTCGCTTCTCGAGATCGAAGCCGACGTAAGGGAGCTCGGCGGAAAACTTCCCAGGATAAAAGACACGGAAGTCATAGTCGACGCCATCTTCGGTACCGGGCTCGACAGGAAAGTGGAAGGGTTTTACGAGAAGCTTATAAAATTCATAAACCGCCAGAGCGCCCGGCGCATTTCCGTCGACATACCCTCGGGACTTGACGCCGATACGGGGCGGCCTCTCGGGGCAGCGGTGCAGGCCGACGTCACAGTCACTTTCGCCCCGGCGAAACTCGGGATGTGCATTCACCCGGGAGTGGATTACTCGGGAAAACTCTGCGTAACGGACATAACAATCCCCAGGGCCCTTTGGGAGGATCTTCCCCTTGAGCTTCTCACGTTTCAAAAATGCCGTGGCCTCATTAAAAAAAGGGCCGCCGACTCACACAAGGGAACCTACGGACATCTTCTCGTGCTCGCAGGCTCTCCGGGAAAAAGCGGGGCCGCTGTCCTCTCCGCTGAGGCAGCACTTCGCGCCGGAAGCGGACTCGTAACCCTGGGGGTTCCAAAAAGCATATCCTCGGCCGTTGAGGAAAAAACAACTGAGGTAATGTCCGTTTCGCTTAAGGACTCAAAGGACGGAACCTTCCATCCCGACTCCTGCGAAGAGGTGCTCCAGGAACTTGAAGGCAAAAAGACGGCGCTTGCCGCCGGCCCGGGAATATCGACATCCGAAAGCGCAGGGAAGTTTCTTGAGAAGGTGATAACTCAGTGCGAAGTGCCGGTCACGCTCGATGCCGACGCTCTTAACATAATTTCAAAGGACCCCGAGATTCTGAGGAAAACAAAAATTCCCGCGGTGATAACTCCGCACCCCGGGGAAATGGCAAGGCTCTGCGACGTAAGAACAAAACAGGTGCAGGATGACCGCGTCGGGGTCTCGGCCCGGTTTTCCGAAAAATACGGCTGCTACGTCGTTCTTAAGGGGGCGAGAACAGTCGTCTCCACCCCCGGCGGGGATGTGTTCATAAATCCGACTGGAAATTCAGCCATGGCCACGGCCGGAACCGGAGACGTGCTTACGGGAATAATCGGGGGACTCGCGGCCCAGGGATACGACCCGCTTTGCTCCTGCCTGCTCGGCGTTTTCCTGCACGGCCACGCGGCCGACCTTCTTTTAGATGAAACGGGCACCGCGGGCTTTACCGCCTCTGAAATATCGCGTAAAATCCCCGCTTCAAGAAATTCCGTCATCTCATCCACGGAAGAAAGGCATTTCGCCACGGTAAGATAGCTCCCATGGACCCCGCATTCCTCCTAGAAGTAAGCAAACCCGAGCAGACCATGCTTTGCGGCGAGATAATGGGGAAACTCATACCCCGGGGCTCCGTAGTGGGACTCACGGGAGATCTCGGTGCGGGGAAAACGGTCTTCGCCAAGGGTCTTGCCCGCGGCCTGGGCACAAATGAGGAACCCAACAGCCCGACATTCGTCATAATGAACTGCTACGAGGGCGACGTGCCTCTTTTTCACTTCGATGTCTACAGGCTGTCTGGCGGCGCGGAGTTTGAGGATACGGGCTATGAGGAATTTTTCTACGGAGACGGGGTTTCCGTCGTTGAATGGGCGGACAAGGTGCGGGATGTATTACCGGGAAACGCTGTTATAATTGATATCCAATTCCCGCCCCGAGGGGACGAGGAATCGAGAACAATAAAGGTTGCAGGTAAGGGAAAATGGCTCTTGTCGTTCAGAAATACGGCGGAACAAGCGTTGCTAGCATCGAGAAGATAAGGCGCGTAGCCGAGCACGTAGTAGCGACTAAAAAGAAGAAAAACGACGTGATAGCGGTGGTTTCCGCCATGGCGGGGGAAACCGACAGGCTGGTCGGCCTCGCAAAAGAGATAATGGACCCTCCCGATGAAAGGGAGTTTGACGTTATAACCTCAAGCGGGGAGCAGGTATCCTCCGGCCTCGTGGCGATGACGATAAAATCGCTCGGGCAGGACGCGATATCCCTTCAGGGACACCAGATAAGGATCACCACCGACAACATCTACTCCAAGGCGAAGATAAAGTCAATTGACGACAGGAACATCCGTGTCGCTCTGGGTGAAAAAAAGGCAGTAGTAGTGGCGGGATTCCAGGGAGTCGATGAGAGCGGCAATCTCACCACTCTCGGGCGGGGAGGCTCGGACCTGACCGCTGTGGCGCTCGCGGCCGTGATGGAGGCCGACGCTTGCGAACTCTACAAGGATGACGTGGACGGAGTCTACACCACGGATCCCGGGATCTGTTCCGACGCGAGAAAACTCAGCCGTATCTCCTATGACGAGATGCTCGAGATGGCGTCTCTGGGCTCCAAGGTGCTTCAGGCCCGCGCGGTGGAATTTGCAAAAAAATTTAAAGTGCCTATACATGTTAAGTCAACTCCGAGGCCCGAGGACGAGGGAACGTGGGTCCTTGATGAGGAAAAAGTCATGAAATCCATGGAAGAAGTTCTGGTATCGGGAGTCTCTTACGACAGGGACCAGGCCAAGATCACCGTGACCCAGGTGCCCGACCAGCCCGGCATAGCGGCAAGGCTTTTTTCGTCGCTTGCGGACAATAACATAGTGGTCGACATGATCGTTCAGAACATGAGCACGCAAGGGTTCACGGATCTTACGTTCACCGTACCCATCTCGGATTTTAAAAAATCAATAGAACTTTCTGAGAAGATGGCCCGGGAGCTAGGCGGAAAGCATGTGCTCTCCGACAACCATATCTCCAAGGTCTCCCTGGTGGGAGTGGGGATGAAGACCCACTCCGGAGTGGCTTCGCGCATGTTCAAAACGCTTGCAAACGAGGGAATTAACATTATGATGATAAGCACTTCGGAGATAAAAATCTCCTGCGTGCTTGAGGAAAAAGACACGGAGACCGCGGTAAGAACTCTTCACGACGCCTTTAATCTTGGAAAAACCGATGAGTAATTCGAGAACCGTTGAGATATACGACGTGACCCTGCGTGACGGAACCCAGGGGGAAAACATATCCTTTTCCATACACGACAAGATCAGGATAACGCAAAGACTGGATGACCTCGGGGTGCATTACATCGAGGGAGGATGGCCCGGCTCTAACGAGAGGGACAAGGGGTATTTTGAGGAAGCGAAGAAACTTGGGCTTAAAAACGCGAGCGTCGCGGCTTTCGGAAGCACAAGACGGGCAAGGAAAAGCTGCGAGGAAGACGCAAGCATACAGGCGCTTCTTGAGGCCGAAACCCCGGTCGTGACGATTGTCGGCAAAAGCTGGGACTTCCAAGTCACCGAAGCCCTTAAAATAGAGCTTGAAGAGAACCTCGATCTCGTACATGACTCGATCGAGTACCTGAAACGCCACGTGGACAAGGTGTTTTTTGACGCCGAGCATTTCTTTGACGGCTGGAAGAGAAATTCCGAGTATTCGGCGAAGGTTCTTGAGACCGCCTACGAAGCGGGAGTCGACACGGTCGTTCTCTGCGACACAAACGGCGGCTCCATGCCTTGGGACGTCGAGGGCGCCATAAGGGAAGTTAACGGCATGTTCGATAACCCGAGCCTCGGAATACACACCCATAACGACAGCGAAGTCGGGGTCGCCAACACGCTTTACGCGGTAAGGGGAGGAGCGTCTCAGGTCCAGGGAACAATGAACGGCTACGGGGAGAGATGCGGAAACGCCAATCTCTGCGCCATAATACCGAATATAGCCTTAAAGCTCGAGATGGATTCCATCTCCACGGAGAACCTGAAAAAACTCTATTCCGTGTCCCATTTCATCCATGAGCTCACCAATCTTGCACCTCTTAAGAAACAGGCATTTGTCGGTGAGAGCGCCTTCGCTCACAAAGGGGGAATACACGTAAGCGCCGTAATGAAGAATTCAGACACCTACGAGCACGTGGAGCCCCGGAGCGTCGGCAACAGGAGGCGGGTACTGGTCTCTGACCTCTCCGGACGGGCCAACATAGCTTATAAGGCGCAGGAACTGGGAGTGGAAATAGACCCCAAGGACGAGAGAATCCTCGAGATACTGAACGAGCTCAAGGTACTTGAGAACCGGGGCTACGAATTCGAGGGGGCTGACGCGTCCTTTGAACTGCTGGTGAGAAAAACCATGGGTACTTATAAAAAGCGGTTCTATCTCAAAAACACCCGGACGCTGGTCGAAAAGAGAGATGGAGACGAAGAACCGCTCTCAGAAGCGACCGCCGAGGTGCAGGTAAACGGCGTCACGGAATATACAGTGGCAAGGGGAACCGGCCCCGTAAGCGCGATAGACAGGGCGCTTCGGAAATCGCTTGAGAAATTCTTCCCGAGTCTTAAGACACTGAGGCTGTTTGATTACAGGGTAAGGGTGGTGTCGAGATCGGGCGGCACCGACTCCGTGGTAAGGGTACTTGTGGAATCGGGAGACGGAGAGAGGAGATGGAGCACTGTGGGGGTTTCCGACAACATAGTGGAAGCGAGCTGGAAAGCTCTTGTAGACAGCATAGACTACAAGATATTAAAGGACGAGCTCAGAGACCGGGATTAACCCTGCGCCCGTTTCGCGCCCCCTCTTTTTATTACGGCCCCGAGATGTCTGCCGTTTCTTTCTCTGGCAAGCCTCATCTGCTTCTGTCTTTCCTCAAGCGATGAAATCCTCTCGGGAGTAAGTTTTGCGTGGCAGCGGGGACAAGATACCCCCTCACGGAATTCTTCGGATTCCCTGTCCTCCGCAGATACGGGTGCCCTGCAGTTCCTGCACGTGCTCCAGGTCCCCCTGGAAAGGTCGTGACCGACCGAGGTGCGGTCGTCGAACACGAAACACTCCCCTTCCCAGAGGCTTTGCTCACGCGGAACCCGCTCGAGGTAGGAAAGCACTCCCCCTTCAAGCTGGTACACCCGCTGAAATCCCCGTTCGAGAAGATAGGATGTCGCTTTCTCGCACCTTATCCCGCCCGTGCAGAACATTGCAACTTCCTTGTGCTCTGCGGGGTCGAGGTTTTTCCTCACGTACTCGGGAAACTCCCTGAAGTGCTCAGTTTCGGGGTTCACGGCGCCCCTGAAGGTTCCGACGCGGTTTTCATAATCGTTTCTCGTGTCTACAAGAAGCACGTCTGGGCGGCTTACAAGCGCGTTCCACTTCTCGGGCGGTACGCGCCGCCCCGAGAGGCGCTGCGGCCTTATGCCGCTTACGCCCATGGGAACCAGCTCTTTTTTGACCTTTACCTTGAGCCGGTGAAAGGGAGTTTTCTGGTTATGACTGAGCTTGTACCGCGCGCCCGAGAGCCTGGTGTCGCTCTCAAGATAGGCAGCAAGTCCGTCTATGCCCTCCCGTGGGCCCGCCACGGTGGCGTTTATTCCCTCGGAAGCGAGAATGAAAGTGCCGTTTATGCCGTTTTCCCCGCAAAGCGAGAGCAGGGAGTTCTTTATTTCCGGGAGGCCGTCAAGATCAACGAACTTGTAGAAGGAAAGAACTGCAATGTCGCGGCTGTCGGGCTGCTTACTCATCCCCGGGGGATCCTCCGAGACTCTCCCATTTGGAGAGATAAGCCGAAAGGTGCCCTCTTCCCTCCCCTCCCGCTTCTTTTATTATCAAGTCGCGCAGGCGCCTGATCTCATGATCGTACCGGGCGGAATCGAATTCGTACTTGCCGGAATTGAAGCGGCCGATTGAATGAGCCATTTTCAGCCACAGCAAATAGGTGGTAAGGGCGTCGCACTCGTTATAGGCGACTATGTCATCAAGTCTGCCCTCAAGCCACATGGGAGCAACCTGCTTTCCGTCAACGCCATCCATTTTCCCCGGGATTCCGCTTATGACCGATATTTCGTGAAGAGACGGCGTGCCCTTCCCCCAGGCGCTTATGCAGCGCATCAGATCAACATTGCGGTCGCTTCCTCTGACAAAAAAATCAGCACCTTCCCAGGCTCTCTGCGGCCTCTCGGCAAAGTAACGGCAGCGCAGTCCGTGCTTGATCATTCTCTGGGCAAGAATAGGAATGTCGGCCCCCGATGTGTTATATCCGACAAGCTGCGGGTGGTACTTTTCGAGAATCCCGAAGAACTCCCTGATGATTCTCCTCTCGGAGCAGTCTTCTTCCGAAGTGGGAATTGACGGAATCGAGTGCAGGACAAGTTTCGGCGGTTCCCCTCCTTCCTCATCTGTTTTCAGAAAAACCATAGAGATCGAAACTATCCGGGAGAGAACCGTCTTTATAAACGGCATGGGCTCTTCCTCCGTCGCTCCGCCCTCTTTCCACATGAACTCGATCACTTCACGGTCAGGCATCTCTTCGGGGAGTCCGTAAACGGCTCTGCCGGATTCCGGGTCCGGAACCCATTCTATATCAAAAGCCAGAACGCGGGATTCTATCCTTCTGAACATCGGATCAGCTCCTTATGTAGGTGCGCATAAAAACTATTATCGCGAAAAGGGTCGGGAAAAGCAGAAAGGCCTGGGAGACAAGTATTCCCCTAAGCCTGGTTATCTCGAAGCCGCGCTCAACAACCAGGGTGTACCGGGAGCTTTGCGAAGGAGCATCTGAAAAAGACTCGATCGAGTAACCTGTCGGCCCGGGGTTTTCGAACTCAAATATCTTCACCCCCCTCTTTCCCATGTAACTGTACCTTTTCTTGGAATCGGGCACCTTGAGTTCCACGACCTCCGCGTCGGAAGCTTTTGTGAGGTAAACGACTATCGAGTCTCCATCGACTGAGTCCCCGCTTGTCCTTCCTTCATCGAAAGCGCCCTCGTACTGGTGATAGATTGAATAAAGCCCTTTTTCCTCAAGCCTGATTGAGTGGCTTCCCGGAAAAGTGTATTCGTTAAGCGTCGCGCCGAGCCCGGTGAAGCTTTTCACTACGTTATAAAAGAAAAGCCCCCCGCCGAGCAGAAACAGCACTACGCAGAAAATGTAGATTCTTTTTTTCTTGCTGTCTCCCATTGATCTTATACCCGCCTAAGAATCCGCTTTGTGCGGATTCGAGATGCACGTAATTATACTGCGAAAAGTTCTGAGAACCACTATATTATTCCCTCCTCACCCAGAATTTTTCCTGGGAACGGAAAAATTCCGTTTGACAAAACGAGACATGTCTGGAATAATCCCGCGGATATTAAATTTCTAGAGGTAGGTATTACAATGCAGGGAACTGTAAAATGGTTTAATAGCTCCAAAGGCTATGGATTTATAACATCCGACGAAGTGCAGGATGATGTTTTTGTTCATTACACCGCTATTGAAGGCGAGGGTTACAAAACTCTCAATGAGGGTGACGAAGTAAGCTTTGAGATCACTCAAGGCAAAAAAGGACCCACCGCAACAAACGTTGTGCCTGCTTAGCAATCCGCTTCGCGCGGATTCAAGATGCACGCAGGTATACCGCGAAACGCTCTGAGAACTGCTGTATGGTTTCCTCCGAACCCGGAATTTTCTCCGGAGACGGAGGAACTGCAGTTTGACAAAGCAGTACAGGTGTGGAATACTCCCGCAAATATTAATCTAGAGGTAGGTATTTGTAAATGCAGGGAACTGTAAAATGGTTTAATGGCTCCAAAGGCTATGGATTTATAACATCCGACGAAGTGCAGGATGATGTTTTTGTTCACTACACCGCTATTGAGGGCGAGGGTTACAAAACTCTCAATGAGGGTGACGAAGTAAGCTTTGAGATCACTCAAGGCAAAAAAGGACCCACCGCAACAAACGTAGTAAAGACTTCCTGAGGGAATTCGGAATCCGGTTAATTTTTCCCCCGGGGGAAAATCCCGTTTCTTGACTGACGGGAAAGTTGCGTCTGCGGTTTGAAAACAGACAAATCATGTACTAACTTTACTGTCTGATACATTTTAAATCGCAAGGAAGGTATTCAAAATGGACTTGAGCAATCAGGAGATAACAAGGTACAGCAGGCACCTTATAATGCCCGAAGTCGGCATTGAGGGACAGAGAAAACTCAAAAACTCAAAGGTCCTCTGTATCGGCGCCGGAGGGCTCGGATCTCCCCTTGCTCTATACCTCGCGGCCGCGGGGGTCGGCACACTGGGAATACTGGACTTCGATGTTGTGGATTTCAGCAACCTGCAAAGGCAGGTGATCCACAGCGAGAAGACCGTTGGCACTCCCAAGGTGGAATCCGCAAGGGACCGTCTCCTGGAGCTTAACTCCGATACCAATATCGTTACCTATAACGAGATGCTGAATTCGGACAACGCCATGGACATAATGAAAGACTATGACGTGGTCGTCGACGGAACGGACAATTTCGCCACGAGGTATCTCACAAACGACGCGTGCGTTTTCCTCGGAATTCCCAACGTCTACGGAAGCATCTTCAGGTTCGAGGGTCAGGTAAGCGTGTTCGACGCAAAAAGAGGCCCCTGCTACAGGTGTCTCTATCCGGAGCCCCCTCCCCCGGGACTGGTACCGAGCTGCGCCGAAGGAGGAGTGCTGGGAATACTGCCCGGAGTCGTGGGAACCATTCAGGCATCAGAGGTCGTAAAACTTATAATCGGCGAGGGAACGCCCCTTATAGGAAGGCTTCTCTTTATTGACGTCCTTAACATGGAGCCGAGGATACTGAAGCTCAGAAAAGATCCTTACTGCCCCGTCTGCGGCGAGAACGCAACCGTGACCGAACTCATAGACTACCAGGAGTTCTGCGGCATCGGCCGAGGCGAAGAGGTTGAAGAGGAAAAACCCAAGGTCGAGGAGATAACCGTTGAGGAGTTCAGCTCTATCAAGGAAAACGAGGCCGACTTTGTTCTGATCGACGTGAGAGAACCCCATGAGTACGAGATATGCAACATCGAGGGCTCAAGGCTTATTCCCCTCGGAGAACTTAAGGACAGAACGGACGAGCTTGACCCCAAGGACAACATAGTCGTTCACTGCCACCACGGCGGGAGAAGCATGAAGGCTGCGACTTTCCTTGCCGAGCAGGGTTTCAGCAAGGTTAAGAACCTCAAGGGCGGCATAGACGAGTGGGCCGAGAAATACGACTCGGAAATGGCCAGATACTGAGGATACCGGGTTCAGAGAGAGGGAAGCGGAAGCTTTTTTCTGGGCGGAGAGGGAATCGAACCCTCACGGGCTAAAGCCCAACGGCTTTTGAGGCCGTCGCGTCTACCTATTCCGCCACCCGCCCTTAACATAGGGGACTATTATTCTCGCTAAACCCGGAGAAATCAACAGAATCACTCCCTGAGGAAGTAAAACCCGAACGCCGCTATCACTATGCAGTGATCTATGGTGCCTTCCCTTATGTGTCGTTTTATTTCCTGCGGAGCGACAAGCAGGGTTTCTATGTCTTCTGTAGTGTCAAAAGACGGTTCCGAAGTCCGCTCACAGTCGGATGCGAGAAAGGTATAGCAGGAATTCGACATAAAAGCCGGGTTCGGCCTGACGCGTCCTATCTGCTCCCACCGGGTGGATGTGAACCCCGTTTCCTCAAGGAGTTCCCTGCGCGCGCACTCAGCAGGAATCTCACCGGGGTCAATCATTCCGCCCGGGATCTCAAGAGTGATCTCTTCTGTGCCGTGGCGAAACTGCTTTATAAGAACGATTTCACCGGCGGGAGTAACGGGAATAATGTTAACCCAGTCGGGAGCGTCCATTACGTAGAAGTCGTAGGTGGTACCGTCTTTGGGAGAGACGGAGCTTTTCCTTCTCGTCGAAAAGATTCTGTAGTCGTTGAGCGAAGTGCTCTTTTGGAGCTTCCATTTTTCTGGCATTTCGATAGTTTAACAAACCCCGATTCTCTTGTTAAACTAGAGAGGGTTTTTCACAAACTGCGGAAATTTGTTTATAAAACTCTCGGAAAAATGACAGTTCCGTAGTGTCATTAAAACAGAAACTACGCGGAGAGATGACCGAGTGGCCGAAGGTGCACGCCTGGAAAGCGTGTAGGGGGTTTACGCTCCCTCGTGGGTTCGAATCCCACTCTCTCCGCCATTGACTTTAAACGAATTTTTTACGCCCCTGACGGTATAATTTCAAAAGCCAGAAATTGGTACTAACCTCAATTGCAAGAAAAATCAGAATGCGGAATTAAAGATGAACTGCAAATTATTGATTGATTTGCACAAAAGCAACGACCGGCAGGGTCCAGGAAGTAAAGAGCAAACGAAAATGGCGATAACCCTGTCGGGTTTATCCGGTGCTTCCGAGACATTGCAGGTTGCCGATATAGGGTGTGGAACCGGAGTCTCAACTTTGGTACTGGCGGAAAATCTGAATGCCGACATCACAGCCGTTGATCTGTTCCCTGAATTTCTGAGTGTCCTTGCGACCAATGCCGAGAAACAAGGACTGGCCGACAAGATCAGAACTCTGGCCTGTTCCATGGATGATCTGCCATTTGGAGAACAGAGCCTTGATGCCATATGGACCGAGGGCGCGGTTTACAACATGGGTTTCAGAAAAGGCGTTGCCTACTTCAAGCGCTTCTTAAAACCAGGCGGCATACTGGCCGCATCTGAAATCACGTGGCTGACGCAGAACCGCCCGGATGAAATCAGATCCTACTGGGACAAGGAATATCCGGAAATTGCCACCGCTACGGATAAAATAAGGGTGCTTGAGGAAGAGGGATTTATTTTGAGGGGCTATTTCCCTTTGCCTGTATCTTGCTGGATTGATAACTACTACGATCCTCTGCAAAGCGGCTTTGATGCATTTCTGGCCAAGCACGATACCGAGGAAGCAAGGTCATTAATTGACGCGGAAGCAAACGAGATCGCGCTCTATGAAAAATATAGAAGCTATTACAGCTATGGCTTTTACATTGTCCGCAAGGTCTGAAGTCACCAAGGTGAACGTCAATCACAGCATAATTTACGACGATTGCTGATTCCCGCATGGTTCAAACACACTGCAAGACTCAGATAAAGCCCAAGTATGATTATTTTATAAGCTCTATCTTGTCTTCAAGATTCGGCACAAGGCACAGAAACTCAAAAGGCTCGTCGCCATCCACTTCATACCAGTGCGGCACCCCGGCAGGAATAAAGACCACGTCATCTTTCTCGACGCTGTACACTTCATCACCTATTCCAATGCGCGCCCTGCCGCCAAGCACATACTGTTCATGCTCAACAGCGTTTGTATGAGCCGGGATATCCCCTCCTGGCTGCATGACAAACTTCCTCATCGCAAAGTTCGGACCCTCTTCCGGACTGATGAGAACCTGCCTTGAAGTACCCTGCCCCGCTCCGATAACCGTACTCTCTACATCTTTAAGCTTTTTCACATACATGATATTCATTATAACACAGAAAGAAGGGTCGTTTCACTCAATATACGATGCCTTTGAGATTCCGGAAATGGCTTGTTCTAGGGTAGATACGGGCATCATGAGAAAACGGATTTTGGACTTCAAGTCAGACGTATCTGTTAATGGCTGTTTTATCCCTGTAATCAAATGGTTACAATACACTCAGCTCAAAACGTTGGGACAGTAGTGAAAACTTATTTATCTTTCGTTTAATGCAGGTGAGGCCCCGCAGGGAAATAAGGAATTCAAGTGAAAAGGCATTGGAAGGAAAATCCGCCAACCGCAAGATCATATCGTTTTCCCCTGATATAAAAGGAAATTCACCACCGCGCATTTCTAAAAAAGCCTTTTTTGTGTAAATTGATTGGCTAACTAGTCGCGACGGTTTATCAGTTTGGAGAATCAAATCCAGTGGCCGGGCCCGTACGACGGGGGCTTGCGAACCCCGCCAGGCCCGGAAGGGAGCAACGGTAGCAACAACCTCCGTGCGTTACGGATACCTGGTCGCTGGTTTTAATAAAATGGCTTATAGAGTACTCGCCCGCAAGTGGCGTCCACAGACTTTCGAAGACCTGATAGGTCAGGAATTCCCCGCTGTCACCCTTAGAAACTCAATCGAATCCGGGAAAATAGCCCATGCTCTGCTTTTCACCGGCCCGAGAGGCACTGGAAAGACATCCACGGCGAGAATCGTCGCCAAGGCCGTAAACTGCGATAAAAAAGACGGAGAGACGTACCCCTGCTCAATCGACCAGTGCTCAATCTGCAAGGAGATATCCGAGGGAAAATCACTTGACGTGCAGGAGATCGACGCCGCGTCGCACACGGGCGTGGCCGATGTTCGCGAGATAATAGAGAGCGTTAAATACTCCCCGGCTTCGGCGAGAAAAAAGGTCTACATAATCGACGAGGTGCACATGCTCTCCCAGTCGGCCTTTAACGCCCTCCTTAAAATAATGGAAGAGCCCCCGGAGCACGCGATATTCATACTGGCGACCACGGAGGTCCACAAGGTTCCCCCGACCATAATGTCCCGCTGCCAGAGATACGATTTCAAGAAAATACCTGTCGAGAAAATAAAAGAGGCTCTTTTGAAGATAACAGAGGCGGAGGGGATAAAAATCGATACGGAAACCCTCTACCTGATCGCAAGGGAATCCGAGGGAAGCATGAGGGATTCACTGAGCCTGCTTGACCAGCTGACCGTGTCCTTTGAAGACAAAATAACCCACAAGGACGTGATAAGCCTGCTCGGCATACCGGATAACGAGTCGCTTAAAAGCATCCTCAGAGCGGTTTTCGCCAAGGAACCGGCAAAATGCGTGGAACTTGCGCGAAACGCCGCATCAAAGGGTATAAGCCCGAGGAGAATGGCCCAGGACATCATCTACATGATGAGGAATCTGCTTTACCTTAAGATCTGCGGCAATAATTTCAACTCCGACCTGTCCCCGGATGAAAAAGAGGAGCTTTCAGAACTGGTAAAAGACGAATCAGCGGAGACCGTGGAGCTTCTTTTTAACGTAATAATTGACGGGGGAGAGAGAATACGGGGCTCGTTTTATCCGGAAATCGTCCTTGAACTCGCGCTTGTAAAGATGAGCACTGTCGGAAAGGTCGAAAAAATAGATGACATTCTGAAAAGACTTGAGAAGCTGTCGCCTCAGGGTTCCGGCACGGAGAGAACACCGGGTTCCCGGGGAGGGGGGATGAAAACCGCGGCCCAAGACCGCGGGAAACGGGAAGACAAGCCTGCGGAGAAAAAGAGCAAGCCTGCTGAAGAAAAAAATACGGGCGAGAGTGAAAAGCCTGCAAAGCAAACTCCTGCGGCCGCTGCCGGAGAGCAAGACTCAGGCGGCGGTCCTGAAAAGCAGGAGGTCGTCGACTTTGTGCACGGCAAAGACAGGTTTCTGGCAAGAAAGCTTGCCCAGGCACACCTCCTTGAAGTAAGCGGGAACCGGGTGAGCGTGAAATTTCTTAAAAACGGCATAAATCATGAAAAAGAGCTTAAAAAATCGGAAAAGCTAAGAGATATACTAAGGGAAATGCTCGGCGTTAAGAGAGTAAGGCTCGATATAGATACCATAAATGACGAGCCACCTAACGGAACCGGCAGAGCATCGAGAAAGCCTGATCCTTCGGAAGACGAGATAGTCAATTACGCCATCCGGCAGTTTGACGCCAGCGTGATAAAAAGAAAAAATTTAAGCCAGAGGTGAAGAAATGAAACTGGGCGGAAACATGAAAAACATTATGAAGCAGATGGGAAAGATGAAGGAGCAGATGGAGCGCCTTCAGAACGAGGCCGGGGAGAAGACCGTGGAAGCTTCCTCAGGGGGCGGAATGGTCACGGTTACCGCAAAGGCAAAGGGAGAGGTAGTATCAATAGCGATAGAGCCTGAAATAATAAGCGAAACCGACATTGAGATGCTCCAGGACCTGGTAACCGCCGCCGTAAACGAGGCCCTTTACAAGGGACAGGAGCTTATGAAAGACGAAGTCTCGCGCTTTACCGCCGGCATGGGGCTTCCGCCGGGGCTTATCTGAGATGCAAAGAACCGGCCTTCCCGAGCCGATCTCAAGACTCATAGAAGAACTTTCCAAGCTTCCGGGAATCGGCGAGAAAAACGCGACACGCCTTGCATTTCACATATTCCGATCACCAGAAGGCTACGCGCGCAGTCTCTCAAGCGCGATAATCAGAACCAAGTCCGACGTAAGCACGTGCAGTGTGTGCTTTAACTTCACGGAAAAGGATCCGTGCGATATCTGTTCCGACACATCAAGAGACCCTCAGGTCCTCTGCGTCGTTGAAGAACCCCTCGACCTGCTGGCTATAGAGAGAAGCGGGGAGTTCCGGGGGCAATACCACGTCCTCCACGGGGTAATCTCTCCTCTTGAAGGCGTGGGCCCGGAAGACCTCCGGATAAAAGAACTCCTGGCGAGAGCGGGGCGTGAGGATATAAAAGAGATAATAATCGCGACCGGAACGAACGTCGAAGGCGAGGCCACAGCGGTTTACCTCTCAAGAACGATAAAGCCGCTTGGGATCAGAACCTCGAGAATAGCCTACGGAATACCCGTCGGCGGAGACATAGAGTTCATAGACGAACTCACGCTCGGCAAGGCACTTCGGGACAGAAAAGAGATGTAACGCGGCATCTCAGCCGTCGCCGGGGGTTTTCCTCGACACGACCGCGGCCTCAAAAACAAGCCAGACGGCAAGAACCAGCATTATCGCCGAGAGGCTGAAAAGAAGCGTGTTATCAAGAAAATACTTAAGGTTAAAGAATATGGAGGCGGTAGTCATGGCCACCAGAAAAACCATCGGCACCAGAGTGTAGATAAACGGTTTTTTCGATCTTCTCAGATAAAGGGTGATAAGAAGCAGCGTGATTCCGGCTATCAGCTGATTTGTAGCGCCGAAAAGAGGCCAGAGCAGAAATCCTCCCGAGCCCGGCCCCTTTCCCGGAACCTGTGCGAAAAGCGCAAGGGCAAGCGGAGGCACGATGGCGAAAAACGCCCCTATATACCTGTTTTTAAGAGCCTTGATTCCGTAAGCCTCCCCCAGTTCGCCTATAACAATCCTCTGTATCCTGGCTCCGGTATCAAGGGATGTAGCCGCAAAACTTATCACTATCACGCTTATAAGAGTGGTCCCCAGCACCTCGGGGATATGAATCGAGGTAAGAAAACTTGAAGTTCCCATAACAAAATTCGCTATGCCGCCGCTTGAGGCTGATTCCCACGAATGATAGTGCTCAAGCCATTCACTGCGCTCTATTCCCGCCGCGACCGCCAGAGTCGCTATCATGGCGAGCGTACCCTCACCCAGCATGCCTCCGTAACCCACGAACCTTGCGTGCGACATCCTGTCAAGCTGCTTTGAGGTGGTTCCGCTCGCGACAAGACCGTGAAACCCGCTTACAGCTCCGCACGCAACTGTTATGAAAAGGAACGGAAGCAGGGGAAGCCCGTCGGCGGCAAAGTTAATGGCCGGAGCCTGCATCTCGGGATGCGCGACCATTATCCCGGTTATCAATATCGCGAGACCCACGAAAAGATGCATTCCGTTTATGTAGTCCCTGGGCTGAAGAAGCACCCACACGGGAAGAACCGAGGCCACAAAGGAGTAGACCATGAGAATAATTACCCACGTCACCACCTGGCTTCCCATCACCTCGGGGATGGTCAGGGGAACCCTGGTTCCCGCCCAGACCATGAAGTAAAGAAGCGCAAGCGCAATTATTGACGGCCAGAGGATGGGAACTTTTTTTCTGTAGAAAAGAAACCCTATAACAAGAGCCACCAGTATCTGGAAATTCACGGGAAGCACGCTCGCGGGAAAACTCACGAAGAGAACCGCGATCGCGTAGGCGAAAACGGCTATAACGAAAAAGACCAGAAAGCAGACTATGAGAAGGAAAAGGGTTCTTCCCCTCGGACTTATAAATATTCCGGCGAGATCTCCCACGGATCTTCCCCTGTTCCTGGCCGAGATAACCAGAGCGCCGAAATCATGAACGGCTCCGATGAAAATCGTCCCGAATACAACCCAGATAATCGCCGGAACCCACCCCCAGAACACTGCTATGGCCGGTCCTATTATAGGCGCGGCCCCCGCTATTGACGCAAAATGATGACCGAAAAGAACATGTCTTCCGGCCGGAGCGTAATCCACGCCGTCCCGCATGTGGTGGGCGGGAGTGGGCTCCTCGTCCCTTACTCCATAGACTTTTTCGGAAATAAATTTCGAGTAATACCTGTACCCGAGCAGGTAAAGGGCTATTGCGGCTATCGCTATTACGGCTGCGTTCATCCAAAGTCCCCTGAAACAAGAAAATCGCGGGTTCCGTAATTATAAAGAAAAAACTGCGGCACTGAAACTGAACCGCTCTCAGCTGAAATTCCCGCGTATGTGTTCGCTTGCTTTATCCCACATGCTGTAAAGAGCGGAGAGCTTTGTCTCAAGCTCGCTGAACTGCCTTGTTCTCTCTTCCCAGTCAGTATCCCGGGAAGATGTTTCGGGACTCGCGAGGAGCTTTTCCATCTCCTCCTTCTCTCTCTCACACTCAGAAATCCTGCTCTCAAGGTCCGAGAGCGCTCTCTCCATCTGTCTTTTTGAAAGAAGCCTCCAGTTCTCCATGTTCTCTATCCCTTTCTCGCGAAGTTCCCTGTAAAGCATGTTGCGCCGTTGCGCCTCAATGGCCTTTACGCTTTTTTTTCTGTGTTCGCCGTTTTGGGCTTCAGAAGGAATCCGCGCCTCATCGGAATCGCGGGACTTTTTCTCGAGAAACTCCGAGTAATTCCCTATAAAGGTCTCAACCCCTCCCCCTTCCACGTACCATGTCCTGTTTGCCAGTCTGTCAATGAAATACCTGTCGTGGCTTATCAGTAAAAAAGTGCCGGAATATTCCTCAAGAGCGCGGCAAAGCACTTCTTTTGAAGCCATGTCAAGGTGGTTTGTAGGCTCATCGAGAACCAGAAAATTCGAACGGGAAACAAGAATCTTGAGAAGTGAAAGACGGCTTTTCTCCCCGCCTGAGAGAACCGAGACTTTCTTTGTTATGTCGGAAGCACCGAAAAGAAACGAGCCGAGAAGAGTTCTTGCCTCGGTCTCGGAGAAAAGAGGATAGGCTCCGATGAACTCTTCGTAGACAGTATTTTCGAGATTAAGCATCTCATCCTGATTCTGGGCGTAATAGCCTAGGGTTACGTTGTGACCAGTGCGGCTTTGCCCGGAGAAACCCTCCACCCCGGCAATCATCTTGCAGAGAGTGGTTTTTCCCTCGCCGTTTTTCCCCGTGACGGCTATCCTGTCTCCCCGCTCCACCCTAAGCGCGGGGCAGTTTCGGAAAACGACGTTTCTCTCAGCGCCGGGAGTTTCATACTCCTTTGAGAAATCGCTTATCTCGTAAACCACGCGTCCACCCCGCTCGGGGGCGGGAAAATCAAATTCAAGGGTTCTGCGGTTCTGCGGAGACTCAGTTCCCGGCTCCATTTTCTCAAGCATTTTTATCCTGCTCTGCACCTGTTTTGCCTTTGAAGCCTTGTACCTGAAACGCTCTATGAAACGGCGCTGCGCCCGGAGTTTTCTCTCCCGGTTCTTAGCGGTCGCTTCGGTGACCGCGGCAATCTGCTCTTTTCTCTCAAGGTAAGAGGAATAACCGCCGCGAAACTCCCTTATCGCCCCGCCTTCAAGTTCCGCTATCGTATCAACCATGCGGTCAAGGAGGTATTTGTCGTGAGATACCAGAACCACGGTTCCGCGGTAGTTTCCAAGGTACCCCTCAAGCCACTCTATGCTTCTTATGTCAAGATGGTTGGTCGGCTCATCGAAAAGAAGCACCTGAGGTTCTGCAAGAAGTATTCTCGCAAGCTCGACCCTCATCCTCCAGCCGCCCGAAAGAGAAGAAACTTTCCGGGAGATCTGCCCCCCGGTAAAACCCAGCCCGAACAGGATTTTCTCGGCTTCGTGTGCGGGTTTTCCGGAACCGTCCTCGCTCTGGTCGTGATCACCTGCGCGGGCCGCAGAGAGCACCGTAAGATCGCCTGCTCCAATATCCATTATCTGCGGCAGATAACCCACGCTGAGCGCTGAGGGGATGGAAACCTGTCCTTTTTCCGGTTCCATTAGTCCCATCACGATTTCAAGCAGCGTGGTTTTACCCGAGCCGTTCGGACCTATAAGACCGTATTTTCTTCCTTTTTTTACGCTCCACTCAAGGTTCCGGAAAAGTTCCTTGCCGACAAAGGAGTGACATATGCGGGAAAGACTGATCATCTTTACAGAAACAAAACAAACCAGATGCTATTTTTCAGTGTGACATCAACCCCATTCACGAGCTTGCAGCAGAAAACCCGGACACTTGACTGCGGAGGTGGAGGCAGAAATCATATGAAGGCAGTCCGTTATCATCGTACAGAAAGTTATCGGCTTCTGCCGCAGAAACACCGCTTAGACGCTCGGTTCTGGTTTCTATCAGTATTTTTTTCAGAGCAGGTAGCTTCTCGGCGGGGGTTTTTGTGTTAGCAAGAGGTTTTATTTCGGCCACGGGCCTGCCATGTTTTGTCAAAAACACCTTTTCGCCTGCCAGAGCCGCTTTTATCAGGGCGGATAATTTCGCTTTCGCCTTACTAATAGATATTTTCATTATATTTTCCTCTTACACGGGCTATCATTATAGCTCATATAACTGAAACCAGACAAGGCAACGGCAGGATTCCCGAGTGAGAGGATATGGAGACAGGAAGTCCACAAGGTAGTTTTCTAACCGAAAGCCCGAGGGCTCGAAACGAATTGAGGCTCCGCTTGCTGTCTGTGTGAATAATGAAAACACAGAAAAAGCTATCTAAAAAACAAACCGCATTCCAGATATGCAGTTCAATAACAGAAGTCGAAAAAAAAGAATACGATTCCATCCAGCCCGATAACAACCCATTTTTCGAGTTTGATTTTCTCTTTGCTCTCGAGAAATCCGGATGCGTGGGTCCCGGCACCGGATGGGACCCACGCCATCTTCTGCTGCGCGAGGGGAAAAAGCTCATCGGGGCGATTACCTTCTACCTGAAAACCGATTCCTACGGCGAGTACATATTCGACTGGGAGTGGGCCCGGGCCTACCAGAATGCAGGGCTGAGATATTACCCCAAGGCGGTCGCAGGAGTGCCGTTTACCCCGACAACCGGCCCGAGAATAATCGTTCGCAAAGATTACGATTACGGAGCATGCGCACGGAAACTTGCAAAGAAACTGGTTGAAGTATGCTCTCTTAAGAGTCTCTCTTCAATACATTTTCTGTTCGTAACAGAAGAGGAACAGGAATTGCTTTCTGACTGCGGGTTTCTCCCGAGGCTCACCCACCAGTACCACTGGCATAACTCGGGCTATCTCTGTTTCGATGACTTTCTCGGGGGTCTGCGCTCGGGAAGAAGAAAGCAGATAAAAAAGGAACGCCGCCGCCTAGGGGATCTGGGCGTTGAGATATCGGTCCTTGAAAAAGAGCAGATACGCCGGGAGCACATAGACTACATCTGGGAATTCTATGTGAGCACCAACTCGAGGAAATGGGGAAACGCTTATCTTAACAGGGAGTTTTTCGATCTGGTCTTTGAGACGTACAGGGAGAAAACAGTTCTTGTGATCGCCAAGATAGATGGCCATCCGGTCGGCGGCACAATCAACTTCAGAAAAGGCGACAAGCTTTACGGCAGGTACTGGGGATGCAATACAGAGATTCCCTACCTTCACTTTGAGTGTTGCTACTACAGACCGATAGAGTTTGCCATAGACAACGGAATAACTGTCTTCGAGGCTGGCGCGCAGGGCGAACACAAATTTCTCCGCGGTTTTGAAGCGGTTCCGGTTCACAGCTCGCACATCTTTTTCAACCCTCATGCACAGGACTCCATAGAGAACTTTCTCAGGGGAGAAAGACCCTATATGCGCTCGCTTATCTCAGAGTACAACAGACATTCCCCGCTTAAGCGTGCCCGCAGTGGTAAACCGGAACAAATCGTATAAAATACTGTGCATGTCTGAGAGCGAAAACCCAACGACTCATACCAAGGATCCCCAGCAGGTCGTCAGGGAAGATATCCGGGTAAAAAGGCCGGATATGTATATGATAGTCCTGCTGAACGACGACTACACTCCGAGGGACTTCGTAGTCTGGGTTCTAATGAAGGTGTTCTTCAAAAGTGAAAACGACAGCAGAAACATAATGCTCGAAGCTCACACCAAGGGAAAAAGCGTCGTCGACTGTTATACTTACGACATAGCTACCACGAAGATAAAGCAGGTGAAAGGCCTGGCGGAGAAATATGAGCATCCGCTGAAATGCATACTTGAAGTCCAAAAGGCGGACAGCTGACATGGTAGCATCAGAAGAACTCGAAAAAACCCTTTACCGCGCCTACCAGCAGGCAAAAGACCGCAAGCACGAGTTCATCACCCCGGAGCATATACTTCTAGAACTCACAAGGGACAAAGTTGCCGCTGAAGTGCTGATAGAATGCGATATCGACACCGGGCTTCTCTCAAACGATCTTGAGGAACACCTCACTAAAAACATGTCCTCGATCGACTCCCTCCATCTTCCCGAACCTACCTACTCCGAAGGAAGCAAGTACATCTTCAGGGTGGCTTCAATGCACGCCGAAAGCGCGGAAAAAAAAGAAATAACCGGGGCTAACATACTGGTCGCCATGTTCAGGGTTCCCGAATCGCACGCCGTGTACTTTCTGAATCGCCAGGGACTTACCCGGTTTGCCGTCATAAAGCATATCTCCCACGGAAAAGCCGAGGAACATCAGCAAAAACCCGCAACCGCCAAGGAGCAACAGAAGGAAGCAAAAAAGGCCGAAACCAAGAACCCCCTTGAGCTTTACTGCACGGACCTGATCGAAAAGGCCCGGAATGGAAGCATCGACCCCCTCATAGGAAGAGAGAAAGAGGTTCAGAGGATAATCCATATTCTCGGCAAAAGAAAGAAAAACAACCCGGTGCTCGTCGGGGATGCGGGGGTGGGAAAGACAGCAATCGTTGAAGGGGTGGCTCACCGCGTGGTTTCCGGGGAAGTCCCCGAAGCGATGAAAAACCTCAAGATACACCTTCTCAACATAGGGACCCTTACGGCCGGGACGAAATACAGGGGAGATTTCGAGGAAAGGCTTAACGCCGTCATAGACGAAACCAAGAAGGACCCGGACAACGTGCTTTTCATAGACGAGATCCACACGGTCATAGGAGCCGGAGCGGTTTCCGGCGGAAGCCTTGACGCATCTAACATGCTTAAGCCCGCCCTTGCCGGAGGAGACATAAAGTGCATAGGAACGACGACGCTTAAGGAATACAGGATCATCTTCGAGAAAGATCACGCGCTTTCAAGAAGATTCCAGAGAGTAACCGTGGATGAGCCGTCGGTTGAGGATTGCGGAAAAATCCTGTTCGGGCTTAAGCGCCATTACGAGAAATACCATAACGTGAAATACTCCCGGGGAGCGATAAGGGCGTGCATAGAACTCTCCGACAGGTACATAGTGGACAGAAAACTCCCGGACAAGGCTATCGACATCATGGACGAGGCCGGAGCCGCCGTGAAGCTCCGCAACCCTGATCCCGAGATAACGAGACAGGTGAAAGTATCCGATATGGAAAAGCTGGTGGCGAAGATCGCTAAAATACCGACCAAGTCGGTAAAAGTCGAGGACCGAAACCTTCTCCACGACCTCGGGGACAACCTAAAAGAATTCATCTACGCCCAGGACGAAGCCATAGACAAGCTGGTAAACGCCATACAGATGTCGCGCGCCGGCATAAGCGAACCGGAAAAGCCCGTGGGCTCCTTCATGTTCTCAGGACCTACGGGGGTCGGCAAAACGGAGCTTGCGAAAAAGCTCGCGGAGACCCTCGGAGTTGAATTCATACGTTTCGACATGAGTGAATACATGGAAAAACACACCGTCTCCCGCCTCATAGGCTCGCCGCCGGGATACATCGGCTACGACCAGGGAGGGCAGCTTACCGAGGCCATATACAAATCTCCTCACTGCGTACTTCTGCTCGATGAGATCGAGAAGGCGCACGAGGACATATACAACATCCTGCTTCAGGTAATGGATCACGCGACGCTCACCGATTCAAACGGAAGGAAAGTGGACTTCCGCCAGGTAATTCTGATTCTGACGACGAATACCGGTTCGAGGGAAAGCATGAACCGCAACGTCGGATTCGCGAAAAAAGAGTTTGAGGATAAAAGCCCCGAAGCCATAGACAGGTACTTCTCCCCGGAATTCAGGAACAGGCTGAATGAAATCATCAGGTTTAATCCTCTTGATATAAAAATAGTGGAGAGAATAGTCGACAAGATGATCGGAGAGCTTCAGCAGAGGCTCGTCCCGAAAAAAGTAACGATCAGTCTTACGCCGGAAGCGAGGCTTTTTCTCGCACGCAATGGCTACGATCCCCATCTGGGCGCAAGACCCGTGCAGAGAGTAATAAACTCCGAGGTGGCCGAGAAACTTTCAAAGGAAATCCTCTTCGGCGAACTCTCAGGCGGCGGCAAGGCGATTGTATCCATTGAAGATGAACAGATAGTTCTCCGGGCGGAAACTGACTGAACTTCCCCCGGAGCGCATGCCGCGGCGGCGCGCGGCCGGAAAACCCATGATCTCCATACGCGAAACCGCTAACAAAATGGTCCAGTACGTGCTTCCCGAACACTCAAACAACCACGGGACCCTGCACGGCGGAATACTCATGGACTGGATTATGCTCACGGGCAGCATCACTTCCTTTAAGTTCACAAACGGGCCTGCGGTTCTGGGAGCCACAGACAGCATAGATTTCCTTAACCCCGTAAAGATCGGGGAAATAGTAGTTCTTGAGAGCTGGGTTGAGTATGCGGGAAACTCATCCATCGAAGTTGCGGTACGCGTGCATTCAGAAGACGGGGAAACCGATCAGAAAAAGCTTATAACCCTATCCTACATGGCCTTCGTCGCCGTGGACGAAAACGTAAAACCGAGAAAAATAGAAGCAGAGCTAAGCGCGTCAAGCACGGTCGAACGGGAACTCATAGCCTCGGCCGAGGAAAGGAAGGCGCGGAGATTGCCGGAGATAAAAAAACGGAGGAGAAACGTCTCAAACGTAGCGGATGAGACGGAGAATTCGAGGCTTGTTTTCAATACTACCAAGATGGTGCTCCCGGAAGACGCCTTCTACGGGAAATTCATGTCCGTAGGAAAGCTCATGAAGTACATTGACGAGAGCGCCGCCATTTTGGCGAAAAGGTTCTCCAAGGGTGTTCTGGTTACGGGGTCCCTTGACGATCTTTTTTTCTATTCGCCGCTTAATGTCGGGAATCTGATCGAATTCAAGGCGGGCATTACCCATGTAGGAACAAGATCCCTTGAACTGGCGATCAAGGTTGATTCGTATGATACCCAGACCGGAGAGTCATCCCACGCGTGCACGGCGTTTCTCACCTACGTGAAAGTCGACAAAGCCGGAAACCCCGTCCCGGTCCCAGAATTCACTCCTGAAACTCCCTACGAGATCCGCCTCTGGAAAGAAGCGGAAAAAAGGAAGGCAAAGAGAAGAGCGAGGGTGCAGAGAGCAAAGAGTCTTGCCGATGACTACCTGAACGAATACAAAAAAGTAAGCTCAAGATCAAAGAAGAAAAGCTGACCGCACCTAAACATAAAACCCAGGCAGGTTTATCAAACTCCCATGAAAGTGGTGAGATAACACTGTTATTTCTTCTTTCTTTAAATAAGTTTACAATATTCTTTGGTACATAAAGAGACTTGTGATGGCAAAAACAAACGTGCTTAATACTCGCACAATCAGCTATATGGAGCTGATAGGTAACGGCAGATCATACAGCGTACCGCCATACCAACGCGACTACTCCTGGTCAGAAGAGCAGTGGGAAGATCTGTGGAATGATATCGTTGGACTGATGCCTGACGCACAAGACCATCATTACATGGGAGCTTTAGTAGTTCAGGGAAAAAGCGATCGTGAATTCCTGGTCATTGACGGTCAGCAGCGATTAGCTACGTTAAGTCTGTTTGCTCTTGCCGTAATAAGCAAGTTAAACACTATGGCCGATCAGGGAATTGATGCTGACTCCAACAAAGAACGTGCGCAACAGCTTCGCAATCGCTTCATCGGAGAAAAAGACCCCGCATCACTCACCGAGAGTACTCGCCTCCTGCTAAATGATACAGATAACGACTTCTATCAGGACTATCTGGTTCAACTAAAAGAACCTCTTAACCCGAGGAACCTCCCAAAGTCGAATAACCTGCTCTGGAAATGTTTTCTCTACTTTACAGAACGACTTAACGAACTGGGGGGTCTGGAAACCGATGGGAAAGCCGTGGCAGGGATACTGTCCGAGACCGCGGCTCGCCAGCTGCTGTTTATTCTTATAACAGTAGATGACGAACTGAATGCATATACGGTCTTTGAGACTCTTAACGCGCGCGGTCTTGAACTTACAACAACGGACCTGCTCAAGAATTATCTGTTCTCGCTGGTAAAAGTCCGCACCGACCTAAAAGCTCTTCAGCGCCGGTGGGCAAAGCTGATTGCAACGGTAGACCAAGAGCGGTTTGCAGAATTTCTACGCTACCACATGCTTTGCAAACAGAGCCAGGTGCGAAGCCAGCGCCTTTTTAAGCTAGTACGAGACAGAACAAAGACACAAGAGGATGTTTTTGCGCTTCTTGATGAACTGGAAAACAGAGCAGAACTGTTTGCGGCGGTCTCGGACCCGAACCATGGTTACTGGATGGAATTACCCGACGCAAAACCGTATATACGGGAACTTAGTCTTTTTCGAGTACGTCAGATGGTGCCACTTGTGTTCGCTGCCTGGGAGTCTTTTTCAGAAGAGGATTTTGTGCGAGTGCTGAAACTCTTAAGCGTCACTTCGTTTCGCTATAACGTGATCGGCAGTCTTAATACCAACGTGCTTGAACGCGTCTATCCCAATGCCGCAAGAGCAATTATAGCCGGAGACGCGACATCTCCGGCAGATGTGTTTGAACTCATTAAGCCAGTTTACGTAGATGACGAAAAATTGCGTCAAGACTTCTCTCTTTTTGTGATCAACCCCCGCGGTCGGAAGAAAAAATTGGCGAAATACATTCTCGCACGATTTGAACAGAACGCCAGCGGACGTTCCTGTGATTTTGAAACAGACCCCGGAACAGTTGAACATATCCTGCCTGAAAATCCGATGGAAGCATGGGATGAAACTTTCCCACCCGGACTTCAGGAAGCCTCAGTGTATCGCCTCGGCAATCTGACTCTTATTGAGTCCTCCGCAAACAAAGAAATCAGTAATGCAACATATGATGAAAAAATTGACACGTATAAAAACAGCGCATATGTACTTACCAAAGAGATTCCCGAGATTGCACCCGAGGAATGGACACCCGAACTCGTGAACAAACGACAGCAACAACTTGCGGCGAGAGCTGTGCATTTGTGGAGATCAGACTTTGCCTGAAACCTTAACCGGTTTATAAAATCACCCAGGCTCCATCGAGATGAGAACAATCTCTCCCTGAATTTCTCTATAAACATTTTCCGAAGGATCAGAATGGAAAGAAAAAACCAGGCAATAGGGATTTTTGACTCGGGAATAGGAGGACTTACGGTCTCAAAGGAGATAATGAACCTTCTTTGCGGGGAGGATATCGTATATCTCGGCGACACGGCCAGAGTCCCCTACGGAACGAAATCCCAAAGAACAGTAAGAAAATACGTTGAGAGCACCACTAATTTCCTTCTATCAAAAAATATAAAGCTCCTGGTCGTGGCGTGTAACACCGCGTCTGCCTACGCGATAGAAATGCTGAAAGAGAATCTCGAAATTCCCGTTGTGGGAGTAGTTGAACCGGGAGCAAAAAGAGCCTCGGAACTCACCGTTAACGGGAAAATAGGGGTCATAGGAACCCAGGCGACCATAAAAAGCGGCTCCTACGAGAAAAAACTGCGGGAACTCTGCTCCTCTCCGATCGAGGTGCACTCAAAACCCTGCCCGCTCTTCGTTCCGCTTGCAGAAGAGGGATGGGGAGATGACGAAAGCGCCGTCCTCATAGCCGAGAAATATCTTGGAGATCTCAGGGAATCCGGAATAGACGTGCTCATACTCGGCTGCACGCACTACCCTATTCTTAAAAACACGATCGCCGGGGTTATGGGAGAAGGGATAAGTCTTGTCGACTCGGCCGAAGAGACCGCAAAGCAGACCGAAAACATACTAAAATCACAAGGGCTGTTAAGAGAAGACGGTAAGGCGCGGGAGATGTTGTTTTACCTTACCGACGATTCGGAAACCTTCACCTCAACCGCGTCGAGGTTCCTCGGCAGACCCATGGAAAAAACGGAAGTCGTCGATATAGTGTGACGGGTCCTGTTACTCGGACAAGGCTTTTTTGATCTCTTCTGTAAGCGGTGGAAGAACCTGGAAAAGATCTCCGCAGATTCCATAATCTGATTTCGCGAAAATCGGGGCTTCCGGATCCTTGTTTATGGAAACTATTACCTTTGACGAGCCCATGCCGGAGAAATGCTGTACCGAACCGGATATGGCGACCGCTACATACAGCACTGGAGAGACCGCTTTTCCTGTCTGGCCGACCTGCATGTCATATGGACAGTATCCCGCGTCGACCGCGGCTCTTGTCGCCCCGGCGGCCGCGCCAAGAAGGTCCGCAAGATCGTATATGTGATTGAAATTCTCCTCGCTCCCAAGACCCCTGCCGCCGGAGACCACTCTTTCCGCCTCGGTAAGCTCGGGCCGGTCGGATTCCTTGGTTTTCATTTCAATGACCTTGATCCTTATGTCGGCATCCGTAATCCCCGCATCCTCGTTAACTACCTGCCCCGCACCGGCCGACTCTTCCTCTTTAAAGGAATTAGGCCTTATGGTGGCGATCATGGCGCTTCCGTCGCCGGCAAATTCCTGGGTGGATATCGCCCTGCTTGAGTGTGAATACCTTTTTATCCTGAGCCTTCCGTCGTCGGTCATTGCTATATCCACACAGTCCATGGCAAGCCCCGAGCTCACGCCTGAAGCTACCGCGGGCATGTAATCCTCTGCAAAAGCCGTATTGCCTGAGAGCACAACCGCAGGAGAATGTTTCTTTATAAGCTCGCAAAGGGCCTTCACGTAACCGTCGGGATTAAAATCCCTGAGGTTTGGATTGTCTACCACGTAGATTTTCTCCGCTCCGTAGCCTGCAAGTTCAGAAGCCTTGTCCGCAACGCCGCTTCCAAGCAATACCGCACAGACAGAACCTCCAAGTTTTCTTCTGGCCTCCGAAAGAACCTCAAACGTCACCTTTCTTATCTGTCCGTCAGCCTTTATATCAGCAACAACCCAGATTTCACTGCTCATTTAACTCAAGCCTCCTAGCGATACTTTCTTGTGATAAAGCAATACCGGATATCCCGGATCATATGACCTTCGCGTCATCTCTCAAAAGCTTAACAAGCTCCCTCGCGGACTCGGCAATCTCGTCTCCCTTGACGGTGGTCTCGTCACTTCCCTTTATGATTCTCAGTTTTCTCTCCACTTCGGGAACCTCAAGATCCACTGTTTTTATCTTCGCCCCGGATTTGCCCACGGCATCCCTGCTGATGCCAAGAGAACTGAAATCCACATCGTCGAGGGAAACTGTTTTCATCGGTTTTCTCTTCGCCTTCATTATATTGGGAACGGACGCGTAACGGGGCTCGTTCATAGCGTCTGGACAGGTTATAAGAGCCGGGAGAGAAACCTCGACGGAAACGCTTCCGCCATCAATCTCTTTCTGGCAGACAAGCTTTTTCTCGTCCGGCTTCACGTCAATCACCTTGCTTACAAGCGCAAGGTGCGCAATTCCCAGTTCCTCGGCTACCTGTATACCCACCTGAACTGACTCCTCGTCGATGATCTTCATCCCCGTGAAAATCAGATCCACCCCCTCGATCTTTCCAAGTTCCGCCGCAACCAGTTTTGAGAGGACAAGGGAATCAACGGTCTCCCCGAGAGCTTCATCTGAAATATGCACCGCGGAATCGGCACCCATTGCAAGCCCCTGGAGCAACGCCTGCGAGGCGCGCTGCGGGCCCGCCGTGATCAGAACAACTTCGCCCCCGTATGCTTCCTTGGTCCTAATAGCTTCCTCAACAGCGAATTCATCGTAAGGATTCATGATCCATTTCATGCCTTCTGTGTCTATGGAATCGCCGGAGGAACCAACCTTTATCCTCGCTTCGGTGTCCTGCGTCTGTGTTATAAAAACCACTATCTTCACCTGATACTACCTCCATGCTGGACTGATTTAATAGAGATGAAAATCTAAAAAAAGGAGCGGAAAAACTCACTCCTCGCTAGGCGTATCATTATAAATACTAGGGAGTTGGTGTCAAGAACAGTGAAACCTTCATGTCAGGCGATAATCCCCCTGACAAAAACCGGATTATTCTCTCTCCAGATTTTTTCTTCTTTTGCTTGTTTTGGCGTACAATATATTTCAGGCATTGCTTTTTCCGTAGCTTTTCGGATCATTTAATTTCCGGTTTTTGGTTTTTTGAATGATTTCGAGAAAAAGGAGATTCCGAAAATGAAAATCGCCGTTGGAAGTGATGAAAAAAACGCTCTGACCGACGAGATAATAGAGGAGCTTCGCAAAAGAGACATGGAAGTTGAACTTTTCGGACCGCTTGCGGATAAGAACGTGGAATGGACGGAAGTTGCAGAGCAGGTAGCCGAGAAGGTTTCCGAGAAAGAGTGCGACCAGGGAATACTGTTCTGCTCGACGGGAACGGGTGTAAGCATTGCAGCGAACAAGGTCCCGGGAATAAGGGCGGCTCTGTGCACAGACTCAAAGACAGCCGCCGGGGCGCGCATGTGGAATGACGCTAATGTACTTGCCATGAGCCTGCGCCTTGTATCCCCCGACGTAGCCAGGGAGATTCTCGACGCCTGGTTCAGCAACAAACCCGATCCCTCGGAGAAAGAAAACATAGAGAAAGTGGCCGGGATCGAATCGAAGTACCGCAACCGGACGGACTGACAGAAAGATGGAAAGAAAGGAAAAATACAGCGTGGCGATAGCGGGAGCCACTGGTGCCGTGGGACAGGAGATGATGGGGATACTCGAGGAAAGAAATTTCCCCGTGGGAGAACTGCGCCTTCTCGCTTCCGAGCGTTCCCGAGGGAGAAAATACAGTTTCCGCGGAAGGGAGATAACCGTCTCGGTGCTGGGTGAGGACTCCTTTCGTGGCATAGACATAGCTATTTTCTCCGCCGGCTCCGAAAGAAGCAGAAAGTACGCGGACTGCGCCGTTGCAAGCGGAGCGGTGGTTATCGACAACAGTTCGGCGTTTCGGATGGATCCCGAAATTCCCCTAGTAGTACCCGAGATAAACGCCCAGGCGGCCGCGCTTCACGAGAAAAAAGGGATAGTTGCCAATCCCAACTGCACGACTGCGGTAGCCATTATGGCACTTAAGCCCATTCATGACGTATCAAGAATAAAAAGGGTGGTCGCGACGAGCTTTCAGGCGGTCTCGGGAGCGGGAGCCGGTGGGATAGCGGAGCTTGAAAGCCAGATGCGAAGCTGGTCCGAAAGTGAAGAGCCCCCGCGCGAAACAAACACGTTTCCCCACCAGATAGCCTTTAACGTGATCCCGCACATAGACTCCTTTACGGAGAGCGGCTACACGAAGGAAGAAATGAAGCTTCATAATGAAACGCGCAAGATACTGGGGGATGATTCCATAGTCCTCACGGCGACGACCGTGAGGGTCCCGGTTTTCCGGTCCCACTCGGTTTCACTGAATCTGGAAACGGAAAGAAAAGTGACTGTCGAGGAGGCAAGGGAGGCGATCAGGAATTTCCCCGGGGTCTCGCTCGTTGACGACCCGGAGAATTCCGACTACCCGATGCCGGTTGAAAGTTCCGGGAAAGACGACTGCTTTGTCGGAAGAATCAGGGAGGACTACACGGTCAAGAACGGTCTTTCTCTCTGGGTAAGCGGAGACCAGTTAAGGAAGGGCGCGGCTCTTAACGCAGTGCAGATAGCTGAGCTTCTGGTTAGAAACCATGTCTGAGAGAGGTGTTTTGAAAAAGCTTTCGGATTTTTTCCTTGCGCCGCCAAGGATCGACTCCGATGAACTGAAGGAGCTGCTCGGGGAAGACGACTCCGTGCTGCTCACGGTTCAGACCCTCAGCTGCACTTACAAACCGAGGGCGTGGATAGACAGAAACACTTTTTTCAGAAGCATCCTGATGCTTACGAAAAAAAGGGTCCTGATACTTAAAAACAGCTCCAAAGTGAGCGTTCTAAGGGACATAGAGCTTAACACCATAACGCATCACAAGTTCGGTTCCACCAGAAGCAAGGGACTCAAGCTTGAAATAAAAACAGTCGACGCGGAAGACTCGATAATGTTTCACCAGCAGTACAGAAAAGAGTTTGAGGAGCTTTCGGGGAAATTCGAAGAGGTGATGGCCCAGGCCATTGAACTCTCCGCGGGAACCGGAGAGACTTTTTTCTGCATGCACTGCGGAGCGAGAATTCCCGCCGCGAGCGTCTTCTGTTCTTCCTGCGGCAAAAAAGTTAGGGTATAGCAGCCTCTTGGTATGGAGAGAAAATTGATACACGGTTCTATAGTAGCGATAGTAACGCCGTTTGAAGACGGCGCCGTTGACTACGGAAAGCTAGAGGAGTTAATAGAGTTCCATATAGAGAGCGGAACCCACGGCATAGTTCCGGTCGGAACCACAGGAGAATCCCCCACCCTCTCTCACGCTGAGCATGAAGAAGTAATAAAATTCACCGTGGATACGGTAAAGGAGAGGATTCCCGTGGTCGCGGGCACCGGGTCAAACAGCACCGAGGAAGCCCTGCGACTCACGAAATTCGCGGAGAAGGCTGGTGCGGACGCGGCTCTGGTGGTGACCCCTTACTACAACAAGCCGTCTCAGGAAGGAATCTATAGACATTTCCGCACAATTGCAGACGAGACAGCCGTTCCCCTGATACTCTACAACGTGCCGGGGCGCACGGTCGTAAACATAGAGCCGGAAACCGTGGAGAGACTTTTTTGCGACTGCGAGAGCATAATCGGCATCAAGGAAGCCTCGGGCTCGCTTGAGCAGGCAAGCAGAATCATTTTTCTCTGCGGAGAGGATCTGATCCTTCTCTCGGGAGACGACGCGGTTAACTACCCCCTTCTAACGGTCGGGGGGAAGGGCTTCATAAGCGTGACAGCGAACATAGCTCCCGCAGACGTATCGGAAATGTACAACTCCTTTGCAAGAAGGGAACTTGAGAGGGCCAGAGAGATTCACTACCGCCTTCTCCCGCTTAGCAGAGTTCTCTTCGTGGAATCAAACCCGATACCCGTAAAGGCCGCTCTTGCCGTGATGGGGAAAATAAGCCCCGGGATAAGGGCCCCTCTTTACGAGCTTTCGGGAGAAAACCTCGAGAGGCTGAAAAGAGAACTTGAGAGCTACGGGCTCACATAACACGGAAATTGTCTGAATCCGACTGCCTTTTACACACTGAAGATGGAATCTCAGGATCTGGGAGAATCGTAGCCGGCGTCGACGAAGCCGGAAGAGGATGTCTGGCCGGGCCGGTAGTGGCAGGCGCAGTAATACTTGATGAGAACCGGCCTATTCACGGACTCAGGGATTCCAAGGCGCTTTCCGAAAAAAGGCGCAATGAGCTTTTTGAGCAAATCCGGGAAAAGGCCCTCGCCTACTCGGTCGGCATGACCGCGGCCGAGGAGATCGATCGCATAAACATCCTGCGGGCGGCGCTTTTGGCAATGGAAAAAGCCGTTCTGTCTCTGGGGAGAAGACCGGACTTCCTTCTCATAGATGGCAACTCGAAGACTTCTCTCCCTATCCGGCAAAAAGCGATAATAAAGGGTGACTCAAAGTGCGCCTCAATAGCAGCCGCTTCAATTGTCGCAAAAGTGACAAGAGACCGCATGATGACCGAGATTGAAAGAGAATACCCCGGATACGGCTTTTCCCGTCACAAGGGTTATCCCACAAAAGAACACCTCGGTGCCTTGCGAAATCTGGGACCCTGCCCGATACATAGAAAATCCTTTAAAGGTGTCTTATAACTGATTGACATAATTATATCTTGACTTTTTCCCAGCGTTGAAACGATAATATACGTATGACTGGGATGCTTTCAGATCTGTCTCTGCCGGACAAGCTTTATTTCAAGATCGGAGAAGTAAGCGAGATCATAGGAGTGAAACCCTATGTTCTCAGATACTGGGAAACCGAATTCAAAGAAGTAAGGCCCATCAGGAGGAAGTCCCAGAGACTTTACGACAAGGACACGATTTATCTCTTCCACAAGATAAAGCACCTGCTCCACGATCAGAAATTCACCATAGCGGGGGTTCAGAAAAGACTCAGGGATGAGAAAAGCGGAAGCGGAGATATATCCCCCCTCTATTCGGACAAAGTACTGTTGCGCGAAATTCTAAATGAGTTAAAATCCCTGAGGCAGGATTTCTGAACGGGCCACTTCGCGCCCTGTTCGCCTCTGATCCGGTTTCTTGTTAAATACGGGGTGTGGCGCAGTTGGTAGCGCACCGGTCTGGGGGACCGGGGGTCACCGGTTCAAGTCCGGTCACCCCGACCAAATCAAACCCGCAAGTCAGTTTCCAAGTCAAGTTCAATTGTCCATACAACTCTCTCAGTACGCCGGGATTGGCTGTTGCGAGAAATCCCTGATGGGTTAAAATCTAGCCGGAACTTTTTGTTCGGGGTGTAGCGCAGCTTGGTAGCGCACCGGCTTCGGGAGCCGGGGGTCACCGGTTCGAATCCGGTCACCCCGACCATTCCCAGACATGAAACCTAAGAAAATACTGCTCTCAAACGATGACGGGGTAAACTCGGAAGGCCTGAAGGCGCTTGAAGATGCCCTGTCCCACCTTGGAGAGGTCTACACGGTGGCTCCTGACCGCGACCAGAGTGCTTCGAGCCATTCGCTTAACCTCATGAGACCTCTTAGAATCGAGGAGATTTCAGAGAGGGTGTTCTCCGTGGACGGAACTCCGACTGACTGCGTGAATCTCGCCGTGAACGGAATTCTGGGCGAGAGGAAACCCGATCTCCTGGTCTCCGGAATAAACATGGCCGCGAACATGGGGGACGACATAACGTATTCGGGAACCGTAAGCGCTGCGATAGAGGCAACCCTTATGAAAATCCCCGCAATAGCGGTATCGCTCGCGGCGAAAAAAGACTTTCTTTTCTCAACCGCAGCCCACTATTCAAGAGTGGCCGCGGAATTCGTTCTTAAGGCCGGTCTTCCCGAAAACACCCTGCTAAACGTGAACGTTCCCAACCTTCCCCTTGAGGAAATAAAGGGAATACGGGTTACGCGCCAGGGCAAAAGGGTTTACGAGGCTCCGATAGTGGAGAATACGGACCCCAGGGGGAAAAAGTATTACTGGATAGGCGGAAACGAACTTGACTCCCTTAGAATTGAGAACTCAGACATAGTATCCGTCCTTGAAGGCTACGTCTCGATAACCCCGATAAAGCTTGACATGACGGATTACGGGTACATAAAAGAGCTCAGGCAAAAGCTAGAGAACCATGCTTAAAAGCCTATACGAATGGGTTCTTGGCTGGGCGGACAGAAAGCATGGCCCCTTCGCGCTTTCCCTGGTTTCCTTCACGGAAGCCTCTTTTTTCCCCATCCCCCCGGATCCGCTTCTCATGGCGCTTTGTCTCGGAAATCCAAGAAAGTCATACCGCTTCGCTCTTTACTGCTCCGTTTTCTCCATACTGGGAGCGGCAGCGGGGTATCTCATAGGATACTGGGTGTGGGAGCTTGTCGGGGACTTTTTCACATCCCACATAATAACCCCGGAGACGTTTACGATTGTAGGCGACAAATATTCGGAGAATGTCTTTGAAGCCGTTCTGGCCGCGGCCTTCACTCCCATACCCTTTAAGGCGTTCACCGTGACGGCGGGGGTCTTCAAGGTCGACTTCCTCACCTTCATAGCCGCCTGCGCCGTGGGAAGAACTGCCAGGTTCGCGATAATCGCCTTCCTTCTTTCGGTTTTCGGAGAAAGAGTAAAATTGCTTATCGACAAATACTTCAACATATTTACGGTTATATTTTTCATGCTGCTTCTGGTTGGGGTATTGCTTCTAAAGAAACTGGGCTGAAGTGCCTGGCAAAAGCTTCGCGGACATGCGGACACGGAAAGTGACTTGTTGGCACGTAACTTGCCACATAAGAACATATATGTTTCATAGAAATCTGGTTTCAAACCGTATCACACGCAGAGATTATGAGCGCTAGAAAAGTCGTTTTAATTCCGGGAGACGGTATCGGCCCGGAAATCGCCGAAGCGACAAAGGACGTCATCTCCGCTTCCGGAGCCAAGATCGAATGGGTTATAAGAAGGGCCGGAGTATCGGCCATAGAAAAATACCGGGAAGTCCTGCCGGAAGTTACCCTGGACGCCATAAGGGAACATAAAGTCGCGCTCAAGGGACCATGCACGACCCCGATAGGAGAGGGATTTTCATCGGCAAACGTGGAACTGAGAAAAAAACTTGACCTGTACGCGGCCGTAAGACCGGTACGAAGCATCAAGGGCGTGAAGACCAGGTTCTCCGACGTTAACATAGTCATCGTGCGCGAAAACACCGAAGGTCTTTACAGCGGCGTTGAAAACACGGTTTCCCCCGGAGTCGTGATGAGCATGAAGGTCGCGACCGAGAGAGCGTGCGAGCGAATCGCCAGGTGGGGCTTCGAATACGCGAGAAAAAGAGACAGAAAAAAGATAACCGTGTTTCACAAGGCCAACATAATGAAGATCACCGACGGTCTCTTTATCAGCAAGGCAAGGGATGTGAGCGAACAGTACCCGGACATAGAGTATGAAGAGTACATCATAGACGCGGGGTGCATGAGACTGGTTCAGGACCCGGGCATGTTTGACACGCTGCTGCTTGAGAACCTCTACGGCGACGTGATGAGTGACCTCTGCGCCGGCCTTGTCGGAGGACTCGGGGTTGTTCCCGGCGCCAACATAGGGGATGAATACTCGGTCTTTGAAGCAGTGCACGGGTCTGCGCCGGACATAGCGGGACTCGAAATAGCAAATCCGCTCGCTCTAATAATGTCAGCGGTAATGATGCTCAGGTATCTGGCCGATTCAGAAGGAAGAGAGGACATGAGAGAAGCGGCCGACAAGATAAAGACAGCCTACAACATAGCCCTTTCAAACGGTGACAAGACCCGGGATCTGGGAGGCAACCTCAAGACGGCCGACTTTGCCAGGGTTCTTATACAGAATATACTGAAGATATAAGCGGGCCCCGCCTCCCGCGCGGCAAAATGCTGGTAAACCCCGATGAACAGAAACAGAAAAGTCCCTTTTCCGGTTTTTCTTCTGATCTCAACCGTGCTGAATTTCATACTGATTCAGTTTCTTTTCTCAGAGATACTTCCAGACCCCGAAAGTCTTAAGGACTCGCTTGAGAGAACGTACATAGAACTTATCGAGATACCAGTTAAAGAGACCGAACCTCCAGACAAACCGTCAAGGCTCGCCGATAAGTCTCACAGGGCGGAAAAAGAAACTACCATAGATGACACGACGAAACTCTCAAGGTCCACCCCGCAGCCGACAAAGAAAAGCACGGCGCAGAGAAAACCCGCAGGAGCAATTCAACCCGGAGAGCGGGAAGAGAGCACGGAGAGGTTCTCTCCCGAAAAAGACCGGGTCGCCATAATACCCGAGGGGGAAAGAGACAAACCAGAAAAAAGAAAGGCCAGTCCCGATCAGCTGCCTAGAAGCGACCCGAGCGCTTCCGCTTCCCAGATGGTCAACCCCAGCATAACAGATGTTCCCTTCGACTACAATACAGAAGAGCAACTTCTTGGCACCAAAGACGTCGAGAAGGAAATTACCGTTGATCTCAACACGACGGAGTACAAGTACATCTCCTATTTCACGAAACTGAAAGAGAGGATTTACCAGGTCTGGAAATACCCCAGGGAATCGCAGGTAAGAAGGGAACAGGGAAACGTACGGATCGTTTTCACTCTCAGAAAAGACGGATATCTTGAAAACGTGAGGATAATCCAGCCCTCCGGTTTCGAGAACCTGGACAGGGAAGTGCTGCGCACAATAAGAGTGGCTTCCCCCTACAACCCCTTCCCCGAGAGCTGGGAGGAAGAAAGACTCAGAATACCCGCTACCTTCGATTACAAGCTTCCCACCTGGGTAAGAAGGTACTATAACTGAACCCGCACTCTCAGAGAATGCGGACCCTGGGGCCGGGGGTGTCAGGTTCTCTTATCTCCCCCATAAGGTAAGCCGCTTCAGACAGATCCTGCGCGAAGGACAAAGCTTCTTCGGCCTGCTCCCGCGGCAGCACCGCTATCATTCCCACCCCGCAGTTAAACGTCGAGTACATCTCGTCGCGGCTTATGTTCCCGGTTTTCATTATCAGATCGAAAATGGGAGCGGCTTGCCAGCTCTTGCTGTCAATTGCCGCAAAAAGTCCGTCAGGAATGACTCTTGAGAGGTTTCCCGGAATCCCGCCACCCGTCACGTGGGCAAGAGCCCTTACGTCGAATTCCGCGCAGAGCCCGAGAATGGCTCTTGAGTATATGACCGTGGGTGTGAGAAGTTCCTCTCCAATGGTTTTTGAGAGGCTTTGGGGTTTCGAATCAATCGAGTAGTCTCCGATATCGAAAAGCACTTTTCTCGCAAGCGAGTAGCCGTTTGAATGAAGACCGCTTGAAGCAAGACCGATGACCGCGTCGCCCGGCCCTACCCCGGCGCCGTCAATATAAAGATCTTTCTCCACCACTCCGACACAGAAACCCGCAAGATCAAACTCCCCCTCGGCGTAAAATCCGGGCATCTCCGCCGTCTCGCCCCCGATAAGCACGCATCCCGCCTGGATACATCCCTCGCAGATACCTTTTACCACCTCGGCCGCCTGCTCTGAATCGAGCTTTGAGGTAGCCAAGTAGTCAAGGAAGAACAGAGGTTTCGCCCCGCACGTAATCACGTCGTTAACGCTCATGGCAACCAGATCTATGCCTATCGTATCAAATCTGCGCGCGGAAAAGGCCGTTTTGAGCTTCGTGCCGACGCCGTCTGTGGCCGATACAAGCAGGGGCTTGCGAAAAGCATCCGCATCAAGCGGAAAAGCGCCCGCAAAACCCCCGAGCGGGCTTACTTTGCTTTCGCCGTAAGTCGACTCGATCAGAGGTTTTATAAGCCGCACGAACCTCCCGCCTTCCTCCACGTCAACTCCGGCGCTTTTGTAAGTAATCTCTTCCGACACGAAAAAAGAGACCGTCTGTTAATTGACGACCTTCATGGACAAAATAGACACCGTCTCGACGGGAACATCTCCCGGTCTGGTCTGAACAGCGGCTATTTTATCAACAACTTCTATTCCCTCGACCACTTTTCCGAACACCGCATAACCGAAATCACGGACACCATGATCAAGAAAAGAGTTGTCCCTGTGATTTATAAAAAACTGCGACGTAGCGGAATTAACATCGGCGGTCCTGGCCATTGCTATGGCGCCGCGTTCATTTTTAAGGCCGTTTTCAGCCTCGTTTTTTATCGGGGCTTTAGTCGGCTTCTGTTTCATGTCCGCGGTGATACCGCCACCCTGTACCATGAAATTATTTATCACTCTGTGAAATATGGTGTTGTCGTAAAAACCCTCTTCCACATAGGAAAGAAAATTCGCCACGGTAATCGGCGCCTCTTCTTCATAAAGCTCAAGTTTTATGTCGCCCAGCGAAGTTGAAATAAGAACCATTGGTTTTCTCCTTTCTTTCTTCCCGCTCGATTCAGCGGACGTTTTTTTGTTCTTGCTAGAATCAGAATTAGAGTACCCATCTCCGGGAAAAGCAATCAAAGCGAAAATAAAGCATAGAGCGAAAACAACTGCGTTTTTCATTGGAAACCCCTGGATCGTAGATTTAAGAAGAAATGGAATTCATTCTATTTAAAACAGGAGGTAAAAAGTTCCTCAGACACTGTGGGCTTTCTTCTTCCCGCCGCCCGTAATGATAGCACAAAGAAGTGAAACAGTGAACTTTTATTTCCCTGCCCAGGCAAGCGAAGGGGCGCTGCCATGTTTACAGCATCCTCAGCTAAAGGGATAATTACCCGTGCGCTTTACAACCCTGCGCGAACACCAAAAAACGGAGACAGACAATGGGCAGACCCGAATTCGGAGTAATGCTGAGACAGCAAAAAATAGATTTTGAAGACATAAAGGCTGCGGCGCAGTTATGCGACTCGACCGGATATGATTCCGTTTGGTTCTACGATCACGTTCTAGGTCAGGGAATAATCGGTATCGACATCTATGAACCCTGGACTCTAATGTCAGCTCTCTCGACAGTAACGGAGAACGTTAAGCTCGGAACGATGGTGCTCTGCAACCCATTCAGGCACCCTCCCCTGCTCGCCAAGATGGCTTCAACGCTTGACGTGATAAGCAACGGACGCTTGGAATTCGCAATAGGAGCCGGGTGGTTTGAAGAGGAATTTCGCGCTTACGGATATCCCTTCCCCTCAACGGAAGAAAGAATAGAGATGCTGAGAGAAGCGGTCACGATACTCAAACTGATGTGGACGGATGAGACCGCCTCTTTTGCCGGCAAACACTACAAGGTGGAAAACGCGTTTTGCAACCCCAAGCCCGTTCAGCGTCCCAACATTCCAGTATGCATCGGAGGTTCCGGAGAAAGATTCCTCTTAAGAGCAGTGGCAGAACTCGCCGATGAATGGAACTGTCCTGCGACAAGCGCAATTGAATTCGACCGTAAGCACTCGATACTCCGCAAGCACTGCGAGGAAGTCGACAGAAACATAGAAGATATAACGATATCTCAGCAGACAGTCTGCGTTCTGGTTGAGGACAGAAAAGATCTTCCCGAAAAACTCGAAAAGGCCCAGAGACGCTACGGATTCTTCGGAGACATAGAAAAACTCGGGATCGTGGGAACCCCGGAAGACTGCGTAGAAAAAATCAACACGGATCTGGAGAAGGGAATATCCAAATACACGATTTTCTTCTCCGACGTGATGAACCCCAAGACCATAGAACTTTTCGGAAAGGAAGTAATACCCGAATTCAGATAAAGACGGATTATTGCAGTTCTTCATTAATTTGCAACCACTCCCGCGTAATCTGCTTCTTTCGAACCTCCGCCATTGAAGTTTGAACTAAAAGTGAATAGTTTATAATTAGGACGTGGACACTATGAAGACAGCACTGCTACTGGCAACATGCATCGCATTGTTTCTTACCGGCGGCATGGCAAACGCCCTCTCCACATGTCCAATGAAAATGGACAAGGCTTCCGCCGAAATGCAGATGGACGCCGACATGGAAATGCCTTGCCATGAAACAAAAGATTCGGAAGATCGAAGCTCCAACCAGTGCGATGGCTGTGATTGTCAGTATTGCGTCCAGATAAACGCACTGCCGGTTGAAGAGTTAAAAGATCATCATGGTGGAGATGCTGTCGGAATTCTTGCCGGTCAGCTCCTGTCCTCCCGCCAGATCAAAACCCATTTCCGACCTCCAAAACACCTCTCCTGAGCAAATCTGCGCGCGTCCGCGCGCTACAAGCGGCTTCGCTTCGGCGTCGCCAAGCCATAATCGATACTCAGGAGGAAACATGAAATTAACGGTTTTCACTTTATGTTGCGTGATCCTGATGGGCTACGCCCCTCAGTCACTGTCTCGTCCGGTCTCATATCCGGGCGGCTGGACGGTCATGCAGAAAAACGACAAGAACGCGCATTCTCTTCACGTTCATTATTCGCCGACGGCAAAGTATTCAATAGGATACAGAACCGAATACTGGCGCGAGGAGGATTGGCAGTTCCACGGTGTGCAGATTAACTATCTGGTGAAGCGCCACAACGCGCCGGCCTCGCAGGCAAACTTCTATCTTAAAGGCGGCCTTGGCACAGCCTACGGTGATCTTGGAGTGCCCGACGGCGAACTCCAGCCCGCTGCCTTTGCCGATATCGCCCTTGACTGGGAAACTCGACGGTACTTTACGAGTTATGAGAACCGCGTCTACTACGCCGAAGACATAGCAAAGTTCTTCAGGCAGAAAGCGCGGGTGGGAATCGCCCCTTATATCGGAGACTACGGCGATATCCACACCTGGCTCATGCTGCAAGTTGACCACATCACGGGGGAGAGAGATAACATCTCGTTTACGCCTCTTGTACGGTTTTTTAAGAACGAATATCTCGCTGAGGTCGGAATCAGCGACAAAGGTGGGATTTTGTTCAATTTAATAATAAGATTTTAAGGAGAAAACTATGAAAATATCAATCAGAGTGATTTTTTTTATGACACTTTTTTTCGCGTTCCAAAGCCTTGCGCATGGAGAACACGAACATAACCATGAAGATCAGGTAGTGGGTACCTCTGTCGTTTCAAACAACATGGAAAACGTCGCATGTGAAGACACCATCAATATCAAGGTAACCGGGCTTGTATGCGATTTCTGCGCCCGTTCCCTGGAAAAAGTCTTCCTAAAACGCGGCGATGTTGGGGGAGTCAAGGTTGACTTGGGCAAAGGCTCCGTGGTGGTCGCCATGAAACCCGGATTGACCATTGACGATGCAACGCTTACGAAGCTTATAGCGGACTCAGGGTACAACGTGAGCGCCATTCGCAGGGGGTGCGAACATGGATAACACAGATCCCGGCTATGGAGTGAAGCAAACGCTTCTCCCTTCGCTCAGTCTGCTTACGTCCGCTGGGACGCTGGTGTGCTGCGCCCTTCCCGCATTATTAGTGACAATCGGCGCCGGCGCAGTCCTAGCGGGAATCGTAGGGACCGCACCCTGGCTGATTGCGTTGTCAGAATATAAGATATGGACGTTTGGAATCTCCGGCGCGATGCTTCTAATCGCCGGATTCGCGCTCTGGAGTTCAAGAAACGCCCCCTGCCCGATTGACCCGGCGCAGGCAATGGCGTGCGCCAGATTACGAAAGACAAGCAACTGGATATACCTGTTATCCGTGCTCCTATGGTGCGTGGGGTTTTTCTTCGCTTTTATCGCCGCGAGAGTTTTTTACTGATTTCTTTCGGGTCACAAGATTAGGGAAATGTCGGGGAAAACCGGCGTTTCCCTGGCCTGCAGGGGCCTAGGGATGTTGGTCAGGAATTGTTCTGGCCTCCGAAAGACTCAAGGACCATCTCGGCGAACTCGCCCGCGAATTCTCTCATTCTGTTTGATATCTGCTTCTCGGAGGTAGCCTTTTCATATGTGTCGGCCATTTTCATCATCGTATAGTAAAAATGATAGTTCATCTCCCCCACTTCCATTTTCTTTGTCCAAAGATCTACTACAAGAGATTCCTTTTTCTCGGCATCCCACATGGAGAGAAAAGCCGCCTCGCAGCGCTTCTCTCCCGGTTCCTCAGATTGGGAAGCCTCCCAGAAAAGCCCCTCGGGAACATTGTCGTCCCCCAGCACTACCTTAAGCTTGATTTCGGCGTTTTTGGACATGGAAAACTCCTTAGAAGATTTTTTATGAAAAATGGGAAAATCCCGAACGGAAATTATATCCGGTTTCGAGCAAAGCGTCTTAAGGCATATTCTGCGTCGCCCGGTTAACGCACAATGGAAGGAAAGAAGGAATTACCAGGGAAGTTTGCCCATCAATGGGGCTATCTTGGTGCCGAAAAGCGCTACAGTAGCCACTATACCTATAAAAGCCGCGATGCCGATAGCCACTTTCACAGTGAAAAGCAGAACTATTTTGTCAAGCTGTTCAGGAGTAAGCCTCATCTTAATGTCCTCCTCCTTTTGACTTGCCGTCAAAGTACGGGTCGCCGAAAGGTATTACCGGGAACTTGTTTATAAACAGAAGGAAAGTCGCCACAAATCCCGCAAGAAAACCGAGAGTGATCAGGAAGTGATTGATACTGAAAACCAGCTCGCTGGTAAGCGAAGGGATAACCAGCAGGAATTTGTCCATCCAGAGACCCGAGAAAGAAACCGTAGCGATAAAGACAGCTATCGGGGTAACTATCTTGTGCGTTCGGGGCAGCAGGGAAACAAAAGGAAATATGAAGCAGCAGGTAAGGATAGCCCACGCAAGCGAGCGGAAAGGCTCATCCACCACCCTTTTTATCACAAACCCGGTCTCTTCGGGCATGTTCGCGTACCAGATCGTAAGAAGCTGGGAGAACATAAGGTAAACCCAGAAAAGGGAAAAGCCCTGAAGTATCTTTCCCATATCCCAGTAATGATTAAGGGAAAGGTAGTCGTCAAGTCCCAGGTAACGCTTGAGGGGGACCGAAAGTATTATCGTCGCCCCTATGGCCGCTATTAGGCTTCCAATAAAGTAGTAGGGTCCGAAAAGCGTGCTGAACCAGTGAGGATCAAGCGACATCATGAAATCCCAGGCGAAAAGGGAAAAAACAAGAGCGTAGACCCCGATTACAGCAGGAGCCAGTTTCTTTAACCTGACGATCCTCTCCTTGCCGTTTAGGTCCTGTTCAATTGAGGTTTTCAGGTAGAAGTAGTTCAGAACGAGAAGGATCGAGAAACCTATTACGTTTCTCGCCATTACGAAATTCATATTAAGCCATATGTCCTTGGGACTGTGGTAGTGATGATGCGCATAAGGAAGGACGAATTCCTGTCCGATGAAAAGAACCAGCAGGAGCACTAAGGAGACTAAAGTGAAGCTCGCAAAACCCTCGCTTATGCGAAGAAGCCCCCTGCCCCACCTGGCGTTGGTTATCCTCAGTATGCAGGAGAACACGAGCCCGCCCTGGGCCACTCCCGTCCAGAAAAGAAAATTCACCAGGAAGAGCTGCCAGACCTCCTCGGCCCTCTCCCCCCTGGCGTTAATTACAAAAGCCACTACACCCACAGCCGCCAGAGCGAGGAAAACCTTGAATACCCAGCCGGGTATCTGGTTTCTCTTCGCTAGTATCTCCTGGTTTATGGACTGATCCATCGTTTTACTGACTCTCCTTGACAGAACCCGGGTTCTGAAGCTTCCTCACGTAATTGACCACGTGCCATGCGTCCTGTTCCGAAATGTTCTCGCTGTAAGAAGGCATCATCACCTTGCCCCCGTAGCGTATATAGGCATAGATGTAACCGTCAGTTCTCTGCGCCACGGTCGGCGTGGTAAGGTTAACCGGGTAAAAACCGAGCCCTTTCTTTATTATGATTCCGTCTCCCAATCCCCCGGGGCCGTGACACACGGCGCACTGCTCTTTGTAAACTTTCGCTCCCCTGGCTACCGACTCGCCGCTTTCGGGAACCGGTCCCTTTTTTATCTGCTCGACCTCGCCCCTGTCTTCAAGTTTTGTTTGCTTCCCGTCGGTGGAAATCGAGTTGCGCGGAAAAAGCACGGGCTCCTCATAGGGCTGAATCGAGTCCTGAGACCACATGTCCCACGACCACGGAAGCGAGTGTGCAGAGGAAACGGAAAGCGCAACCGCAAAAGCAACGGCGGCACATACTTTCAATCCCCCGAGGAAGTTAAGATCCCAAACTCCTCCTGGAACTGTCCGAAAAAACTTTTTATGCCTCATCAAACTTGATTTCTTCAGCTCCCGTAGAATTTAGTATCGCTTCAACCGCACCTATATTTTCCTTCTCGCATATAACGGCGACCCCGAACTTGTCATCCGAAAAACGCTCGTCATAGAGCCTCACCGGGGTTCTCTGTCTTATAAGGGAATTCACTATCAGCCCCAGAAAGGTTGAAAGCGCGCCGAAAAGCACCGTAAGCTCAAAAACGATAACCATGTAGGGAATTATCGAAACTATGGGCTTGGCGCTCACCGCTATCGGCCAGGAGCTTGAAGTAAGAACCGTAAAACCGATTCCGCAGGTCGCCCCCAGCAGACCTCCGAAGAGGGTAAAAAACCGCACGGGGCTCTCAGGCAGATCAACCGCCGCCTCAATTTCGTGGTCTGGAAACGGGGAGAACACCCTCATGTTGCGGTAACCCGCTTCCTTGAGCTTGCCAATGGCTTCAAGAACCGAATCCTGATACGAGTAAATTCCGATTACGCCCTGATCCATTTCCTGCTAACCTCCCTTCTTCGGCACCGGAAGTATCTCCTTCATCTCCGCTATGGAAACTGCCGGAAGAGTTTTCACAAACAGTAAGAAGAACATGAAGAACCACGCGAAACTTCCGATCGTTATGCCGGCCTCGACAAACGATATCTTGTATATGCCCCACGCGCCGGGCTCAAAATCTCTTGAAAGCGATATCACGATGATATTGAACCGCTCGAACCACATACCTACGTTTATCAGTATGGAAATGGCGAAAAGCGCTTTTATGTTTTTTCTAACCTTCTCCCACCAAAACGCTATCGGAACAACGCAGTTGCACACCACCATCGTCCAGTAGAAAAACGCGTACTCTCCAGTCATCCTGTACACAAACTGTCCCCATTCATAAGGACTTCCGCTGTACCACGCCATGAAAAGTTCCGCCGCGTACGCGTAGGTGACTATGCAGGAGGTCAGAATTATGAGCTTCGCCATGCCGTCGTAGTTATCAAGCGTTATGTAGTCCTCGAGGTGGAAAATCTTCCTTATAGGGATGGTAAGCGTGATAACCATCGCGAGTCCCGAGAAAATAGCTCCCGCAACGAAATACGGAGGGAATATGGTGGTATGCCATCCGGGAACGTTACCCATCGCGAAGTCCCAGGACACGACGCTGTGAACCGAGAGAACAAGCGGCGTGGCGAGAGCCGCGAAGTAGAGATACGCCCTCGTGTAGTGAAGCCACTCCTTGTTTGAACCCTTCCATCCGAAGGAGAGAATCGAGTATATGATCTTTCTCGGAACTTCCTTCACCTTGTCCCTTATCGCCGCTATATCGGGAATCATTCCGACCACGAAAAACACCGAACTCACCGTAAGATAAGTACCCACCGCGAACACGTCCCACACAAGCGGGGACTTGAAGTTTATCCACAGCTCCCTTGAATTCGGATATGGTATGAGCCACAGGAAGTTCCATGGTCTTCCGAGGTGGATTATGGGGAAAAGTCCCGCCGTGAGAACCGCGAAGACCGTCATGGCCTCGGCGATTCTGTATATGGACATCCTGAACCTTGCGCGGAACAGATAAAGTATGGCCGAGATAAGGGTTCCCGAGTGCGCTATTCCAACCCAGAAAACGAAATCGGTTATGTAGACTCCCCAGAAAACCGGGTGACGATAGCCGGCAACTCCAAGTCCCGTGGCCACCTGATAGAAAAAGCACGTGACGCCGAGTCCGACGAGCGCCACCGTGGGAAGAAAAAGCGCCCACCATTTCGCAGACGGCTTGTCGACCATCCTGACTACATCTTCAGTTATTCTCGCGTAAGTTAAAGGTGTCTGCTGCGTCTGGCTCATTACACTCTTTCCTGTTTGACTTTCTTAAGATAGGTAATCGCGGGCTTGGTGTTTACCACTTCGAGAACCTTGTAGCCCCTATCGTCCTCGGACAGCACCGACGCCCTGCTCTTGTCGTCAAGCAGGTTGCCGAACACTATCGCATCGCTCGGGCAAGCCTGCTCGCAGGCCGTGAGAACCTCTCTGTCGCGAAGAAGCCTTCCTTCATCCTTGGCGAGGTCCTTCCCGTAACTTATTCTCTGAACGCAGAAAGTGCATTTTTCCATGATTCCCTTCGACCTTACCGTCACGTCGGGATTAAGCTGCCAGTTAAGAGGCTCGGGGAACTTGTAGGTATACCAGTTGAACCTTCTTACCTTGTAGGTGCAGTTGTTCGCGCAGTACCTGGTGCCCACGCAGCGGTTGTATATCATGCCGTTTAGGCCCTCGTGGTTGTGGTAAGTCGCGAAAACAGGACATACGGGCTCACAGGGGGCATTTCCGCACTGCTGGCAGAGCATGGGCAGGAACCTCACGTCAAGGCTTCCGTCGCTGTTTTTCTCAAAGAATCTCTCTATGCGAATCCAGTTCATCTCGCGGCGTTTCGCCATCTGCTTCTTCCCGACAAAGGGAATGTTGTTCTCCGCGGAACACGCGGTCACGCAGGCCCCGCAGCCGGTGCACTTGTTAAGGTCTATGGCCATTCCCCATCTGTATTTCGAGTATTCTTTTTCCGGGTAGAAGTCAGGGTGCTCCGAGTGGTGCGCTCCATGGGCGCCGTTATGATGGCCAATCTGGTCAAGAGCGATGGTCTTGGCGACGTGCCTGTCTCCCTGGCTCTTTGTGTACTGTGTCCTTACAAGCAGGTCTCTTTTCCTAAGGGACGAAACGTTCGCCTTGGTTGAAAGCAGCGAGGGTCCACCTGAAAGCGCATCGGTAGCCGCCGGCAGCAGAGCAAAGGGATTCACCCCTCTTCCCTTCGCGTACCTTCCGTAGGAAGTGTGTCCCTGCCCAATTGGAATGGCAATTGTATCCGGCCTTATTCCCTCATAGACGAAAACCTGTACCTCGAAACTTCCCCCGGGGGTACCAACCTTCACGTAAGAACCGTCTTCAAAACCCATTTTCGCCGCGACGGCGGGATTTATCTCAAGCCATGAATCCCACACCGAAGTGGTAAGGGCATCGGGAAGTTCCTGAAGCCAAGGCTTGTTCGCCCCTCTTCCGTCAAGAAACCTGTGGGACGGATAAGCAATCAGGTGGAAATCTCCTTCTCCCCGGAACTGCGGATCGCTGAAAGAAACGGAACTTACCCCGGATGAAAGAGCGACATTGACAGGAGCGGGTGTGGTCGTCACCGAACCTTTTACAAGAAGTTCTTTCCAGAATTTCTCGAAGCTTGTTCCGGGAGAGAGAGCCGCGGCTCTTTTCTTCCAGGCGCTTCTTAGATAGTCATAGTATTTTTTCTCTGCGAACGTGTTTTTAAGCGCCTCGACATTCTTTGAAACAGATATCAGCGTATCGCCCGCGGATTTGGTATTGAAAACTGGTCTCATGACGGGCTGAGTGATGCCGGTCACGCTCTTTTTCGGGCTGTAGTCTCCCCAGCTCTCAAAGGAAGTGCTTTCGGGAAGTACGAGATGCGCCTTCTCGGAAGTCTCGTCAAGGAACGGGGAGAGACTTACGACAAACGGCACTTTTTCAAGAGCCTCGGCAACTTTCAGTTCTCCCGGAAGCGTGAAAACCGGGTTCACGTTATGAACGATGAGAACTTCCACCTTGCCCGACCTCATTTCCTTCACCAGCTTCTTCATGTCGCCGAAGCTGTTTGCATCCGAGATTGAAAGAGAATCGGAGAAATCAACCGTCTTGCCGATGTTTCCGGCAAGGTAGTTAAGTATGTTCACGGCAACCATGGTTTCGGTGGCATTCGATCCCGTATTGGCCGCTCCGCCCCCTATCGCCAGGCTTTTCGAGGTCGCGAAGTCCCGGGCGATTTTCTCTATGGTGTCCGTGGACACGTCGGTGAGCGCCGCAACTTTTTTGGGCGTGTAGTCCGAAACCATTCTGGCTATCGGCCCCGGGGCAACCTTGTTAAGACCTTTTGAGATCATCACGTTGGCAATTCCGAGAGCGAGATACTGCTCCGTGCCCGGCTTCGCCGCAACCCACGTATCGGCGTTTGAAGCGGTCATTCCGGAGCGCGGCTCTACATGAACAACCTGACCGGTTTTCCCGTGGTCTATGTCCCTCAGCTTTGAATATCCTATGGAGTTTGAAACCGCAGAAAGCCACGTTTCAAGGTAATCAGCCCCGAATGAGAGAAGGTAGTCCGCTTTATCTATTCTGTAGGAAGGGATTTCGTCTCTTCCGAAAACAATTGAATTCGCCTTTCTGATGGGTTCATGGGAGAAAGTCTCGTAAACGTAATGCTTTCCTCCAAGAGGCCTCAGGAATTCCGCCACGAACTTCGAGTAAGTTCCCGACACGTTGTTGCTCAGATAGACGATCTTCCCCGAGCCGGGAGAATTCAGTTTTTCCGCAAGTATCGCTTCCCCCCGTTCCCAGCCTATGGCCTCGAGTCTCTGGGTTTCAGTGTTGCGTACAAGCGGGGAGCGGACCCTGTCGGGGTTGTAGAGACCCTGTAGGGAAGCCTGGCCCATGGCGCACGTCTTTCCCCTGTTTATAGGGCTCTCGGGACTGCCTTCAACCTTGATGGCCCGTCCCTCGCGGTTTTTCACCACGAGACCACAGCCCGACGAGCACTCCCTGCAGGTCGTCGCGTAGAACTTGGGTATTCCGGGAATAATGTTTTCAGGAGGAATAACGTAAGGGATTATCTGCTCCACCGGCTCTGAACAGCTTCCGGCAACGGCTGCCGTGCCGCCGGCTACCCCGATCACTTTCAGGAAATCCCTTCTCTTCATGCCGTTTTTTCCTTTGTTTTCTTTCCGAGACATATATCCCCTCCGGCCTAGTAATGGCAGGTCAGACAATCCTTAAGTTCGGTTTTGTGCTGCTCGTTGTCAGCGTTTTCTTCATGACACGATATGCAGAACCCCATCGTCAGATCCTCTGCCTTGTGCACCACGTCCATCTTCTCAACTTCC